>CAVXPN010000005.1:0-960629 GCA_963763675.1 uncultured Gemmatimonadales bacterium | reverse complement strand
GAGCGACCACGCCCGCTCGGTGATGGCCGAGCTGTACGCGCCGTTCGTGCGGACGGGAAAGCCGATCCTGTTCATGGATGTGGCGTCGGCCGAGCTGGCGAAGTATGCGGCGAACGCGATGCTCGCGACGCGGATCACGGTGATGAACGAGGTCGCGAACCTGTGTGAGCGCGTGGGCGCGGACGTCGACCACGTGCGTCGTTCGGTGGGGAGCGACGTGCGCATCGGGCCGGCGTTCCTCTTCCCGGGCCCGGGGTACGGCGGGTCGTGCTTCCCGAAGGACGTGCAGGCGCTCGTGCGCACGGGCGAGGCGCACGGGTCGCCGCTCACGGTGCTGGCCGCGGTGGACCGGGCGAACCGGCGGCAGCAGGGCGTGATGTTCGAGAAGGTCTGCGAGGCGTTAGGCGGCCGGTGCGAGGGCGCGCGTGTGGCGGTGTGGGGGCTCGCGTTCAAGCCGCAGACCGACGACCTGCGCGAGAGCCCGGCGCTGGCCTTGATCGACGCGCTCCTCCAAGCCGGGGCGGACGTGACGGCGCACGACCCGGTGGCGATGGGCGCGGCGCGGCGACGCTACGCGGCGACTCGCGGCGAGGAAGACGAGCAGCTGCGCTTCGCGCGGACGGCTTACGAGGCGCTTGCCGGGGCCGAGGCGCTGGCAATCGCGACGGACTGGCACGAGTACCGGCACCCGAACCTCGCGCGCATGCGCGAGTCGCTGACGCGGCCGCTGGTGGTCGACGGGCGCAACCTGTACGACCCAACGGCCATGGCGCGCCAGGGGTTCGAGTACCACTCGATCGGTCGGCCGAGCGTGGGGCCGGCGGCGGTGGCGGCGGAGCGGCGGCTGGGGGTGGAGCGGCGGGCGGGGGTGGCCTAAACCGTTCAACGCTTCCGTGTGACGGCCTTTGACAGCCTTGGATCCCCACCGCCGTTGGCGGGCACGTCGCGGGAGTGACCGCGAGCGATGGTCGTCTCCCCCGTTGTGTGCTCGCGACGAGCGCCGGGAATCGACGGGTGCTCGACACAAACGCGTGTTGCTCTAGCGGCGGGGAAGCGGGGTCAAAAACCGGGCGCGGCGGCTATCGTGCGGCTGCCCGCGCCGCACTGCCAGGCGCGCCCTTCCCGCGTCGTTCGCCGTGCGCCCCACCACTCAACTCACCCTCGCCGCGGCCGCCCTCGCCTCCGCGGCGCCGGCCCGCGCGCAACGCGGCGCGGCCCGCCCCGACTCCGTCCTCCGCGCCCGCGGCCTCGCGGGTAGCGCGCGCATCGCGCTCGCGGCGTCGACCGTGCGCCTCGACGGCGTCCCGTCCACCACCTACAGCCTGAGCCCCGCCGCCTTCCCCTTCATCGGCGAGCACCTGCAGGCGGGCCTGGCCCCGGGCTACACTGTCAGCACCATCACGGGGCACGCCGCGTATCAGGCCTACACCGTCGCCGGCGTCGTCAACTACGTCGTCGGCGGCGGCGCGCGCAGGCGCGGCTATGCCGGCGTGTACGCCTCCAACGGCCACAACAGGTACTACACGGGCCCGCAGGTGCGCGGCGTGCAGGCCGGGGGGCTCTTCTTCCTCGCCCCCGCGCTCGCGGTCCGCGCCGAGGTGCGGTACCGCAAGACCACGTCGGGCCCTTTCCCGTTGGTCAGCGAGCAGACCGCGATCATCACGCTGGACCCCTACCTGTTCGGCCGCGCGGACGAGGGGGCGCCGGCGGCCGCGGGGTTCGGCGCTGCGGACGTCGCCGGGCTGCTCTACTACGACCGCACGCGGTTTTCCGCGGCCACGGGCGCCACGCTCACCGTCGCGCCCTACCTCACGCGGTGGGCGCAGCTCGGCGCGTCGGGGCAGGTGAGCCAGTCGACCTACGACGACGCGCGCGGCCCGTTCACGGCGCGCGGGTTCGGCCGGCTGTACCTGCCGCTCGGCGCGCGCACGCAGCCCTTCGCCGAGGGGTTCCTCGTCGGCACCCACTTCGGCACGCCCGACGACGGCCTTTCGCAGTACGGCGGCACGCTCGGCGTCCGGCAGATGCTCAACGCGCGCGTCGGGCTCGACGCGGGCGTGCGCCGGACGTTCGAGCCGGTGCGGACGATCGGGCCGAGCAACTACCGGTACCGATACCCCGGAACGACGGGGCTCGTCGTCGGGCTCGTGACACGGATTGGAAGGCCGCGTTAGGCTGGAGGGGTGTGGCGGAGTGGGGCGGCGCGCGGGGGCGTGACCGGCCGGGGATGCGACGGCGCGGGGATGCTGGGGCCGGGGATGCTCGGGCCGGGGATGCTCGGACTGCGATGGTGAAGCCGGAAAGAGCCACCACGAACTGCTCGTCGGCTGTGGTCGTTGCCCTTCCCGGCTGTATCATCGCGGTCCGAGCATCCCCGGCCCGAGCATCCCCGGTAGTCGCATCCCCGGCCGTCGCATCCCCGGCCGGTCACGCCCCCGCGCGCCGGACCAATACGGCACGCCCCCCATCCAACACCCTGCCCTTCCCGCCCGTAACGCCGAACAGACCTTCCATCCCCCGCCAATGCCCGCCCGCCTCCGCCCCGCCGCGCTCGCCCTGCTCGCCGCGGCCGTCGCCGCCCCCGCCGCCGCGCAGCCCGTCGACTCGGCCTACACCGCGCAGATCCGCGCGCTGACGCCGACCGACCCGCACTGGAAGTTCACGACCGAGCTCGTCGACCACCTGCCGGCCTCGGCGACGATCCCGACGCCGCTCAAGGGCGTCGGCTACGTGCCCGGGACGGTCGGGCGGCTGAGCAAGGTCGCGGAGATCAACCGCTACTTCCGGCAGGTCGCGGCGGCGAGCCCGCGGGTGAAGGTCTTCTCGTTAGGCATGAGCGAGGAGGGGCGCGAGATGGTCGTCGCCGCCGTGTCCGACTCGGCGACGATCGCCCGGCTCGAGGACTACCGCGGCATGGCCGGGCGCCTCGCCGACCCGCGCGGGCTGGGCGAGGCGGAGCGGGCGCGGCTGGTCCAGCAGGCGAAGCCGATCTACTGGCTCACCGGCAGCATCCACTCCCCCGAGACCGGGAGCCCCGAGATGCTCATGGAGTTACTCTACCGGTTGGCGGCGAGCGAGGAGCCCAACGTGCGGCGGATCCGCGACGGCGTGATCACGCTCATCACCCCCGTCACCGAGACCGACGGGCGCGACCGCGCGGTCGACGCCTACGCGCTCGAGCGGCAGCTCAAGGTCGGGCGGGGCGGGGTGCCGCTGGTGTACTGGGGGAAGTACGTCGCGCACGACAACAACCGCGACGGGCTCGTGCTGAGTTTGAAGCTGTCGCAGCACGTCAACGACGGCGGGCTCTACTGGCACCCGACCGTGCTGCACGACCTGCACGAGAGCGTGCCCTTCCTCTACACGAGCACCGGCACCGGGCCGTACAACGAGGAGTTCGACCCCGTGGTGGTCGACGAGTGGCACACGCTCGCCTACCAGGAGATCACCGAGCTCACGAAGCGCGGGCTGCCGGGCGTGTGGACGCACGGGTTCTACGACGGGTGGGCGCCCAACTACATGTTCGGGATCGCGCAGTTCCACAACGCGATCGGGCGCTTCTACGAGACCTACACCTCGATGGGCGCGGACTGCCACGTCGTGAACCTCCCCGCCGCGCAGGTCTCGCGCGAGTGGGACCGGCCCAACCCGCCGGTCAACGGGGTGAAGTGGTGCATCCGCAGCAACATCAACTACCAGCAGTCGGGCGTGCTCGTCGCGCTCGACTACGTGGCGCGCAACCGCGAGACGTTCCTCGAGAATTTCGCGCTCAAGGCGCGGCGCATGGTCGACCGCGGGCGGACGGGCGCGCCCTACGCGTTCGTCATCCCGCGCGGCCAGCGGCACGCGGCCGAGGCGGCGGACCTCGTCAACTACTTCCGCCGCACCGGGACCGAGGTGCAGGTCGCGTCGGCGGACTTCGCGGCCGGGACGATGCCCGCGGTGGTCGAGCGCGCGCCGGCGGTGAGCCCCAACAGCGCGGGAGGCACGGGGCGTCGCGGGGCCGAAACGCTCGCGCGCGGCGCCGACGCGGACACGACGCACGCCGCGCGGCGCGACAGCGCGCGCGCGGCGGCCGCGCGGGTGCAGGTCCGCGCCGGCGATTGGGTGGTGCGCATGGACCAGCCCTTCACGGCGCTCGTGCGCACGGTGCTCGCCGTCCAGCGATACCGCCCGGACGACCCGTCGCCGTACGACGACACCGGGTGGTCGCTGGACCGGCTGCGGAACGTGACCGTCTACACGGTCAACGACTCGTCGGTGCTCGCCCGCCCCATGACCGCGCTCGCCGCGGACGCGGGCGTGACGGGCGCGTCCACCGGCGCCGGCGGGACGCTCGCCGTCGCCCCGTTAGGCGACTGGCGCTCGGCGGTGCTCCCCTGGCGGCTCCGCGGCGCGCGCGTGAGCGTCGCCGACACGGCCTTCTCGGCGGGCGGCGCGACGTTCCCCGCGGGCACGCTCGTCCTCGCCAACACCGCCGGAGCCCGCGACGCCGCCGCGGCGCTCGGCGTGCCGTCGGTCGCGCTCGCGGCCGCGCCCACCGTCCGATCCCACGCGCTGACCGTGCCGCGCGTGCTCTTCGTGCACACCTGGCTCGAGACGCAGAACGAGGGGTGGCTCCGCCACGCGCTCGACGACGCAGGGGTGCCGTTCACGTACGCGTCGACGCAGCGCCTCGCCGACCCGCGCTTCCTCGACCGCTTCGACGTCGTGCTCTTCCCTCACGCGAGCGGCACCACGACCCAACTCGTCAACGGCCGCCCGATGGTCGGGCCGGCGATCCCGTGGCGCCGCTCGGCCGTGACGCCCAGCTTCGGCGGGACGCCCGACTCGACCGACGACCTGCGCCCCGGGATGGGCTATGAGGGCGTGGCCGCGCTCCGCCGCTTCGTCGAGCGGGGCGGATTGCTGATCACCGAGGGCAACTCGGTGCGGCTGCCCGTCGACATGGGGTTCAACCCGACGGTGAGCATCGTCGCGACGCCGCGGCTGGTGGCGCGCGGCGGCATCTACCGCGCGCAGGCGGTCGACCGCTCGCACCCGATCCTCTACGGCTACGCCGGCGGGAGCGAGGCGGGGCCGCTCGCGGTCTACTTCAACCAGGCGCCGGTGCTGGCGGTGCAGGCCGACGAGAACGCGGCCGCCGACGCGAAGACCCGCGCCGTGATGCAGAACGTCGCCGACTCGAGCATCCTGCGCGAGACCGAGCGCCAGCGCGCGCGCGTCGTCCTGCGCTTCGACCCCAACGCGGACTCGCTCCTCGTCTCCGGCCAGCTGGAGAACGGGTCGGAGCTCGCGGGCAAGGCGGCCGTGGTCGACGCGCCGTTAGGCCGGGGCCACGTGCTCCTCTTCGGCATCCGGCCGATGTGGCGCTACGAGACGCAGGGGAGCTACGCGATGGTCCTCAACGCGATGGCGCACTGGAACGCGTTCGACGTGAACCACGGCCGCGGGCCCGCCCCCGTCGCGGCCGCCGGCGCGCGCGCCTCCGAGCCGGGCGACGGAGGCGAGCACTGACGGCGGCCGGGGTACGATAGTGGCACACGGGACGTCGGAACCGCCGGGCTCGCGTCGCGATTTTGGCTCCAACGTCCCTCCACTCCGCCTCCGTTGACGACCTCCAGCACCCCGGCCGACGCCGGGACGACCGACACGACCGGCGCACGCTCGGCCGCGGGCTTCGACCTCACGCCGCCCGACGCGGCCCAGCGGCGCGCGATCGCGGCCGACCTGACCGTCGAGGAGCGGCGCGTTCTGCTCACGCACGGCACCGAGGCGGCGTTCTGCGGGATCTTCAACGCGCACAAGGCGGCGGGCACCTACACGTGCCGCCAGTGCGGGCTGCCGCTCTTCCGCTCCGACGCCAAGTTCGAGTCGGGGACGGGGTGGCCGAGCTTCTTCACGCCGTTCGACGCGCGACACGTCGCGTTCGTGCGCGACACGAGCTACGGCATGACGCGCGTCGAGATCCGCTGCGCGCGCTGCGACGGCCACCTCGGGCACGTGTTCCCCGACGGGCCGCCGCCGACGCACGAGCGCTACTGCCTCAACTCGGTGTCGCTCGCCTTCACCGAAGATGGCACGGCGCTGCCGGACCGCATGGGCCGCGGCGCGCCCGAGGGGGTTCCGCTCGGGAACGCGCCGCTCGGAGACGCGCCGGTCGCGGCGTAGCCGTCACTCGTCCAGCTCCGCGAAGAGGCGCGCGAGCGGAAGCGTGAACCCGGGCAGCACCGCACCGCCGTCGAGCGCGTCGCCTTCGCGGATCACGCGCGCGGGCGCCCCGCGCGCGTGCACCTCCGCCGTCCGCGTCTCGTCGTCGACCACCCAGACGAGCGCGACGCCCGCGTCCCGGTAGTCGGCCAGCTTCCCCGCGAGCACGCGCGGCGTGTCGCTCGGTGACCGGACCTCGACGGCCAGGTCGGGCGCGACGGCCAGCGCGCGGCCGCGCCGACGTGACGATGGGAGGCGTTCCGTCCGGATGAACGACACGTCGGGCGTGCGGTAGACGTCCGGCCGCCCCGGGATCGGCAGCTCGTAGCCGAACCCGTCGGGGAAGCACGCGCCGAGGGCGTGCGCGGTCGCGTACGCGTGCAGGACGTCGTACAGCACCTTCGCGAGCCACCCGTGTTCGCTCGCGGGCGGCGGTGTCACGATGACCTCGCCGTCCGAGAGCTCGGCGCCCCAGTCGGGAAGGTCGTCCATACGGTAGAACGCATCGAGCGTGACGTACGCAGGGCGCGTGTGCAGGGGAACGGTCGACGCGGCCATGCCGTGCTCCGTGACTGAGGGTGGAGTCCGAGCCCGCCCGAAAGCTACGCTCGGCCGCCCGCCACGATGCGGGACGCCGGCGCCCCGCGCGCGGCCGCCACGGGCAACGGCCGCACGCCACGGGCAACGCCGTGGCGACCGCGGCGCTTACCGCGGCTGGAGGATGGACCCCTCGATCCCGAGCCGCCGGTCGCCCGCGGCCGGGAAGCGGTGCACGGACAGGCGCGCGCCGGTCGACAGCTGCATCGTGTTGCCGCCGAGCGTGTACGTCCCCGCGGCGTGGCGGGCGGGCGAGCCGGACGTGAGTACCGGCCGATCGTCGATGGCGAACGTGCCGTCGGGGTTGAACGTGAACACCTCCTCGCGGTAGTCGGCGGTCCGCACGTCCATCATCTGCCACCGCCCGTTGAGGCGCGCCCCGGCCGGGAAGGCGGGGATGCGGATCGTGGGGAACTGCGAGAGCGCGAAGCCGGTCGGGTCGGGGTTGCTGTAGTCCAGGGCCTCGGCCGGCCGGCCGCCCAACGCGAGCACGAGGTGCCCGCCGCCGAGCGCGTACGTGCCGCACTCGGCGGGCGCCTGCTGCGCCACCGCGGCGTAGCTCGGGGCGGGGTCCATGCCCCCCTTGGGCATCGCGTGGCAGACGTGCCCGTCCGGCCAGAAGTAGTAGTAGTTCCAGACGTCGCCGCGCCCGATCGACTGGTTCTGCAGGTACAGGCCGCTGAGCGCGGCCGCGCGCGCGGCGGCGCCTAACGCGCGCCCCACGCGCGCCGGCGGCGCGGCGGCGGCCGCGACCGCGGCGAGCGCCAGCACGGCGGCCGCCCGCGCCACGGCCCGCCCCGAGCCGCCTCCTGCCACCCGTCGGACGTTCACACGGTGTGCTTGCATGACTTGGTTCCGGATGAGGGATGCGTTCACGAGTCGAGTGTTCGTGCGTCGAGGGCTCACGGCGGCGACCCCGAGCCGCCGCCTGGCTGCTGCCCCTGGGGCGGCATCCCCGGCGTCGGCATCCCCTGCGCCGGCTGACCTTGCGTCAGGGCCTGCGGCTGCTGCGTTGCGGCGACGCTGGCCGTGGCGGGTGCCGTGGGCGCGACCGGACGCGAAGGGGCGGAGCGCGGCGGATGTATCAAGTGTTGCGGGGGAGGCGGAAGGGGGCATGGACGGCGGGGGTCAGCTCTCGCTCGCGCGGTCCTGCGGGCTGGTGCGGGCCTCGATGGCGCGCTTGAGTGCGGCGCCGACGAGCGCCCACGTGATCGGGTCGACGGCCCCACCGGTGCGCACGAGGGCCTGCACGGGCGCGACCGCGACGCCGTCGGCCGCGGCCGCGGTCGCGGGCGGCACGACGATCTCGGTCGAGGGCAGGAACTTCAGCAGGCGGGTCGCCCGCGATTCGAGCAGCCCGCGGCCGAGCAGCCCGGCCCGTGCGATCGCGAGCCCGAGGATCTCGGGATTCGCCGTCGTCTCGGCGAGCACGGCGACGTAGGCGTCGCTCAGGCTGGTCGGGCCGCGCGCGATCCAGCCGACGAGGCGCGACTCGAGGCTGCCCGCGGGCCAGTCCCCCGCTCCGCCCGCCCGCTCGGCGCTCACGCCGTGGCTGTTGACGAGTCCAAACAGATGCTTGGTCGAGGTCGGCGTGAGGCGCACGTCGCCGGACGCGACCACCGCGGCGGTGGCCGCGAGCCACGCGGCGCGCATCCACTCGAGCGCGTTGACCTTGCCGTCGCCGCCGAGGACGTGCTCGCCGAAACCGAGCCGGCCGGGCGCGGCGAAGTCGGCGGCGCGGAGCATGACCACCTCGCTCGGCGCCAGGGTGGCGGGGGTGAGGGGTGGGGAGAGTTGAGGCATGGCGGAGCCGCGGGGGTGGGAGGATTTGGCGTGGTCGTGCTTCCGAGTAGCCGTGCGAGCTACGGCACACTCCGCAGATCGGCCCGAGGGTCACGTCGATCCAGCCGAGCAGGCCCGGTGAGGGCGGGAGCGGCGTGGGTGGTCATGCGCGGGAGCGAGTGGCGGTTGGCGGCGAGGCGCGTCTGAAGCGGTGTTGCTACAGCACCTTGGGTGGCCGATGGCAGGCACGCCGACACTAGCGCGGCCCCGTGAAAGCTCCGTTATTGCGCCCGATCGCTTCGTTTCACGCCGCGTTTGACGCTCGCCGCACCCTCCCTCGCTGGTCGATCATGCTGAGCGCACGGCACCCGGATCGCGCATGATCGAGCTTCGGATCCTCGGGGGCCTGGACGTGCGGGACGCGAACGGCCCGCCGCTCGCGACGGCGTTTTCGCGCCCGAAGCCGCTCGCGCTGCTCGTCTACCTCGCGCTCGCGCGCCCGCGTGGGTTCCACTCGCAGGACGCGCTGCTCGCGCGGTTCTGGCCGGAGTCGGACACCGATCGCGGTCGGGCCTCGCTCCGCCAGGCGGTCCACGTACTCCGCCGCGCGCTCGGCGACGGAACGGTGGTGCGGCGCGGTCGTGCCGAGTTGGGGCTCGACATGACGCAGGTGTGGTGCGATGCGGTCGAGTTCGAGCGCGCGGTCGACGAGGGGCGGCCCGGGGACGCGGTCGCGTTGTACGGCGGGGATCTGCTGCCGGCGTACTTCATCCCCGACGCGCCCGACGCCGAGGCGTGGCTGGACACGGAACGCGCCCGACTCCGCGCCCTCGCGGTGAGTACGGTGCGCACGCTCGTCGACGAGGCGCCCGACTCCGCCGCGGCGGCCACGTGGGCCGAGCGGTGGATCGCGCTCGAGCCCGACGACGAGGCGCCGGTCCGGGTCGCCGTCCAGCACTTCGAGCGCGCGGGGGACCCGGCCGGCGCGCTCCGCGTGTACGACACCCACGTCGCCCGTCTCGCCCGGCTGGACGACGGCCCGCCCTCCGCGGCGTTGCAGGCGTTTGCGGACCGACTGCGAAATGCGGCGCCGCTGCCGCTGGTCGCACTCGCGCCGGCCCCGGCGGTCGTGGAACCGACGGTCGTGGAAGCGGCCGACGGCGTCGCGGCGCCGCTCCCGCTCTTGCCCGCGGCGCCGACGGAGGACGCGCGAACGCCCCCGCCGCGCCGGTCGCGTTCGCGGGCGCGCGCGGCGCTCGTCGGGGTCGCCGCGCTCGCCGCCGTCGCGATGGCGATCGCGGTCAACGGACGCCGCGCGCCCGCGCACTCGATGACGCCCGCTGTCCCCGCGGCTGCGGCCCGGCGCGTGGTCGTCCTGCCGTTCGTCGTCCGCGGGCCGCCGGCGACGGCGTATCTGCGAGAGGCAATGGTCGAACTGTTGTCGGCCAAGCTCGACGGGGCGGACGGCGTGACGGCGGTCGACCCGCGCACCCTGCTCGCCTACGTGCAGACCGCGCCGGACGGCACACCGGCGGCCAACGATGTCGCCCGCGGGCAGGCCGCGGCCCGCCGCTTCGGCGCGGGTCAGTTCGTCGTCGGCTCGGTGATCTCGGCCGGCGGCCGGCTCGAAGTCACGGCCGCGCTCTACGACGCCGACGGGCGCCGCCGCGCGAGCGCAGACGCCGCGGGCGCGAGCGAGGCCTCGCTCTTCACCGTGGCCGACGCGCTCGCGCGCTCGCTGCTGGCCGGCGAGGTCGGGGGCCCGGACGCGTCGCTTTCGCGGACGGCGACGGCGACGACGACCTCACTCCCCGCGCTGAAGGCATTCCTTGAGGGCGAACAGCACCTCCGCGACAAGGAGCCGGCCGCGGCCACCGAGGCGTACGAGCGCGCGGTGCGGTACGACACGACGTTCGCGCTGGCGTACTACCGGCTGTCGACGACCACGGCGTGGAACGTCCAACCCGGGCTCGTCCACGAGGCGACGCTCCGGGCGCGCCGCTACGCCGACCGGCTGCCGCGCGTCGAACAGCTGCTCCTTCGCGGCAACGCTGCGAGCAACGCCGGCGCGTTCGAGGATTCGGAGGCGCTCTACACGGCGCTGCTCGCCGCCAACCCCGACATGCCCGAGGCGCTGCGCCAGCTGGCCGAGCTGCGCTACCACCTCGGGCCCTGGCGCGGGCGCCCGCTCGCGGCGGCCCGGGACGCGTTCGCGCGCCTGGCCGCGGTCGACTCGACGGACGTCGGCGCGCGCCTCCACCTCGCGCGCAT
This sequence comes from uncultured Gemmatimonadales bacterium, assembly GCA_963763675.1. Classification (GTDB taxonomy): domain Bacteria; phylum Gemmatimonadota; class Gemmatimonadetes; order Gemmatimonadales; family Gemmatimonadaceae; genus BPUI01. The sequence goes on along the minus strand of CAVXPN010000005.1, from coordinate 949,769 downwards.
CGCGGCCCTCGACGGTCGCGCGCGCGAGGCGGACTCGCTCGCGGACGCCGCGCTCCGGCTGCGGCCCGAGCGCGGCGTGGTGCTGGAGCTGCGCGCGCTGCGCGCCGCGCTGTCGGGCGACGGGGCGGCCGTCCGCCGCGCGCTCGACACGCTGCAGACCGCCGTCGGCCGTCCGACGCCGTACGGCGACGACGACGCGTGGCTGGTCGCGTGGCGCGTCGCGACCTACGCGGACGCGCCGGGCGTGGGGCGCGAGATCGATGCCCTGCTCACCGCGCCCGATATCGATCCACACCTCCAGCTCCTCGGTCACACGGCGGCGGCGCACATGGACGCGGCCCTCGGGCGCTGGGCGGCGGCCGACCGCGAGCTCACGACCGCGGCCGCGCTCGACGATCTGTACGCCGCCGAGGTGCGGGCAAACCTGGCGCTGATCGCGGCGACGACGCTCGACCCGCGCGTCGCGGCCGCGGTCGTCGGGCCGGCGCGGGCGGCCCTCGCCCGGGTGGGCGCGGGCGGCGCGGCGGCGCGCGACGCGGCCGAGGATTCGACGATCGGCCGCGCGAGCGATCGCGTCGCGCACGACCGCGACGCCCTGCTCGCGGTCCGGCGCCCGTACCTGCTCGGCGCCCTCGCGGTGGCGGCCGGGGACACGGCCGAGGTGGCGCGGGCGGCGCGCGCGCTCGCGGCGGCGTCGAAGGCGGCCGGCGCGGAGGGCGACCTGGCGCGCCACCTCGCGCACCAGCTCGCGGCGCGCGTCCTCTGGGCGCGCGGCGACGCGGCCGGCGCGTTGCGCGACACCGAAGAAGGGTGGCCGGGCCACGACCGCGCGACCGCACTGCCCCTGCTGCGCGGCGAGACGTACACGCACGCGACCGAGCGGGTGCTGCGCGGCGACCTGCTGCGCGCCGTGGGCCGCGACCGCGAGGCGCTCGCCTGGTACGAGTCGGCGGCCGAAGACCTCGGGGCGTCGGTCGCGCTCGCCGCGCCGGTGCACCTGCGGCGCGCGGCCGTGCTCGCGCGGCTCGGCGACGGGGCGGGCGCGGCGGCGCAGTCGGCGCGCGCGGCGGCGCTGTGGGCGGACGCGGACCCGGCGTTGCAGGGCGCGGCGCGCGCGGCACGCGCGGCCGCTCGTTAGGCCCGGGCGCACCGGCATACCCCCTGCCGGGTACCATGAGGCATGGCGCGCCTCCCCGTGCTCGAACCCGACTCCGAGACGCTCGACCTGTTCGCCCCGCCGCCGGCCGAGCCGCCGCCCGCCGCGGACGTGCTCGCCGCGGGACCCGCGGCCGGCGACCGGCTGCTCCGCGTCGGCCGCATCTACCTCGAGCCCGGCGTCACCGCTTACGCGCGCGGCCGCGAAATCCTCGCGCGGTTCCCGGACGCCGAGCGCGTCGAGGTGCCGTCGCACTGGAACATCCCGGGGCTGCACGGCAACGAGGGGCTCGTGCGCGACTGGACCCGCGTGAAGCGCGACACGCTCGTCCTCGGCGTGCGCAAGTCGCTGTCCTGCCGGCCTAACGGACGCAGCGCCGACTACATCGCGCCCGGCCTGTCGAACGGCTGCGCGATGGCGTGCGCCTACTGCTACGTCCCGCGCCGCAAGGGCTACGCGAACCCGATCACCACCTTCGTCAACCACGACGAGGTACTCGGCTACCTGGAGCGCCACGCGCGGCGGCTCGGCCCCAAGCGCGAGCCCAACCAGGTCGACCCCGCCGCGTGGGTCTACGACGTCGGCGAGAACGGCGACTGCTCGGTCGACGCGCTCGTGAGCGACAACGTGCGCGACACGGTCGCGCGCTTCCGCGCGCTGCCGGACGCGAAGGCGAGCTTCGCGACCAAGTACGTCAACCGCGCGCTGCTCGACTACGACCCACGGGGGCGCACGCGCGTGCGCTTCTCGCTCATGCCGCCGCGCGTGGCGCGCGTGCTCGACGTGCGCACGTCGCCGGTCGCGCGGCGGATCGCGGCCGTGAGTGATTTCGTCGCGGCAGGGTACGAAGTACACCTGAACTTCTCGCCCGTTGTCGTCTACGACGGGTGGCTGGACGACTGGCGCGCGCTGCTGCGCGACGTCGACGACGCGCTCACCCCCGCGGCCAAGGCACAGCTCGCGTGCGAGGTCATTTTTCTGACCCACAACGAGGCCCTGCACCTCGTCAACCTCGGCTGGCACCCGGCGGCGGAGTCGCTGCTGTGGACGCCCGAAAACCAGGAGGCGAAGGAGAGCGAGCAGGGGCAGCGCAACGTGCGCTACCGCGCGGGCACGAAGGGGCGCTACGTGCGCGCGCTCACCGCGCTGCTGGCCGAGGAGCTTCCGTACTGCCGCGTGCGGTACGCGTTCTGAGCGCGATCGGCGGCCCTGACTGCGCGGGCGCCGGCGCGCCACATTAGGCGCATTCGGCGCGCCCGCCGTCCCGGCGCTGCCCGTGTCCCCGTTTCCGCCGCTTCCGCGACGCCCGATGCTCACCACCGACCTCCTGCCCGCTCGTGGCCGCTCGTGCGCCGTGTGCGGCGGCCCCGTGCTCCCGGGCGCGCCCGCGATGGCGCTCGCGCCGACCCACACCGGCGCGCGCGACCTCGTGAGCGTGTGCGGCGACGTCGCGTGCCGTTGGCGCGTGGCGTCGGCGCCCGCGTCGGCGAACTGCGCCCGCTGCGCCCGCCCGCTGGAGATCCCCGCCGCGCGCGCGGCCGGGGAGTGTGGGACGCATGCGTGCCGCGAGATGCAGCGAACGGCCGAGCGCGCCCGCATGCGGAGCGCGCGGCACGAGCGCGAGCACGCCCGGCTGGACGCCGCGGCCCGAGCGCTCCGCGACACCGCCGACGCGGCCGACGACGTCCCGGTCGCGCTCGTGCCGTCGACCGACGCGGACGCGTTCCCGATGCACGCGCCACCGCCCTACCGCCCGGCAGTCGTGCCGCTGCCGCCGCGGCGGCGGCGGGGGTTCAGCGCCCACCTGCGCCGTATCGCGGCCGCCGCCGCGGACGAGCCTCCCGCACCGCCGCCCGGCCCCGACTCGGACACCGACGCGCAGGAGGGAGGCGCCCTCTTCGACGCGGGGTGCGCGATGTGCGGCGGCCGCTGCTGCCGACAAGGCGGCGAGCACGCGTACCTCACCCCGCGCTCGGCGCGCGCCTGGTTCGACGCGCACCAGGGGAAGTCCGCGGACGCGTTCGTCACGGCGTACGCGCGACACCTACCGCGGACGACGGTCGCCGACTCGTGCGTGTACCACACCGGCACCGGCTGCGCGCTGCCGCGGGCGCTGCGCTCGCGCACGTGCAACACGTTCCTCTGCGACGGACTGACCGCGCTGCGGGCGGCCGCGGCGGCGGGGGCCGCGGCGGGGCGGCCGGTCCGGCGCGCGTTCCTCGCCGTGATCGAGGACGGCGAGCTGGCCCGCTGGGGGGTCGCGGACGCCGGCGGGCCGCCCGACGGCGCGGCAGCCTAACGCTCGGCGGCCCGCGGCCCGCGCGGCGGCGCCGCCGCGGTCAGAACGCGCCGCCTAACGCCAGCCCGACCCCGCCCCGCGCGGGCACGACGGCCGCGGTCCGCAGGCTCACGCGCGGGCGCCGCCCGGCCGCGCCGGCCGCGTAGTGCGACGCCTCGAACGCCGCGCCCGCCGTGAGGACGGCCGCCGCGCCGAGTCCGGCGACCAGATAGGGGCGGCGCTGGACGGCGACGGGGGATGTGTACGGGTGGCCGAACGGGTCGAGGAACGGCGCCTCGCGCTGCGTGGTCTGCTGGTGCAGCGCGACGCCGACCGCGGCGGCCGCGGCCGCGAGGACGCCCACGCCCGCGACCGGCCGCCCGGTGTAGAGCTGGCCGAAGCCGGGGAGCACGCCGCGCGCGAGCGCCGTCCCCGGCTCGAGCGCGGGCCGGCGGAGCGCGTCGACCGCGCGCAGGACTTCGCCGCGGTCCGCGCCCGCGCCCGGCGACGCCACGTAGGCCGCCAGGTCGCGCGCCGCGTCGGCGTCGCGGCCGAGCGCGAGTGAGGCGAGGCCGCGGTCGTAGAGCGCCTCCGGGGCGCCCGGGACGGCCGCGAGCACGCGGTCGAACAGGTCGCGGGCCGCGTCGGGGCGACGGTCGTCGAGGGCCGCGACCCCGCCGGCGAAGGCCTCGCGCGCGCGACGGTCGGCGTCGACCGCTCCGCCGGCCGCGCCGCCGGCGAGGCGGGCCACGCGGGCGCGCGCGTCGGTCGACGCCGCACCGGTCGGCGCGAGGGCGAGCGCCTGACAGTACGCCCCGAGCGCGCCGCGCATGTCCCCTGCGTCCTCCGCGGCGCGGCCGAAGTCGTAGGCGAGCTGCGGCGCCGTCGGGTCGAGCGCGGCCGCCCGCGCGAACGCGGCGCGCGCTCCGGCCCGGTCGCCGACGAGGGCGAGCTCGCGCGCGCGCGCGGCCGCCGCCCGCGCGCCCGGTTCGTCACGGCGCGGCGCGGTCGCCGCAGCCGCACCGACGCGGCCGCACCCGGGCACCGCTGCCAGGGTGAGCGACCGCTTGGGCGCGAGGGCCACCGCGCCCACCGCGGACGTGGCTGGCGCGGGCGTCGCCTGCGCGGCCGCGGATCGCGCGACACACGGGGCGGCCGCACCGGCGGCGAGCAGGGCGGCGCGCAACGCGCGGCGTAGCGGACGGGCCGCGGGACGCGTAGGGGGCAACGGGGCATCCATCGGGCGGATCAGTGCGTGACGGTGATGGTCGCGGTCGCCGTCGCGCCGTGGTACGTGACGGTGATGACCGTGGTGGCCGTCCCGCTGCCGGACGAGACGCCGCTCACGAGCCCCGACGCGCTGACGGTCGCGGCACCCGGGTTAGCGCTCGACCACGTGACCTCGGTGGGGAGGAGGACGCGGCCCGTCTGGTCGGTCGCGGCGAGCTGCGTGGTCCGCGGCTGGCCGCGGTCGCGGATGGTGGCGGTGGTCGGCGACACGAAGACGACGGCCGTTACCGTGACCGCGGCCGTTCCGGTCACGCCCTCGCTCGTTGCGCTGATCGTCACGCTGCCGGGCCCGACGGCGGTGACGAGGCCGCCGCTCGTCACGGTGGCGACGCTCGTGTTGTTCGATGACCAGGTCACGACGCGACCGGAGAGCGCGTTGCCCGAAGCGCCGCGCGGCGTGGCCGCGAGCTGCGTCGTCGCCCCCGCCTGCACGCTCGCCGCGGCGGGCGAGACGACCACCGACGCGACCGACTGAGGCTGCACCGTGACGGCCGCGGTGCCGGTGATGCCGTCGACGGTGGCGCTGATGCTGGCGGAGCCCGCGGCCACGGCCGTGACCACGCCGGTGCTCGACACCGACGCCACGTTCGTCGCGCTGCTCGACCACGTGACCGCGCGGCCGGTGATGGTGGAGCCGTCGCTGGCCCGTGCGGTAGCCGTCAACGCGCGCGTGTCACCGACGGTGAGCGCCGCTGTCGCCGGCGTCACGACGACGGATGCGACCGACGTGGCCGGCGGCGCGACCACACGAACGGTCGCCGATCCGGTGACGCCCTCGCTCGTCGCGGTGATGGTGGCCGAGCCCGCCGCGACGCCAGTCACGACGCCCGCCTGGTCGACGCGCGCGATCGTGGACGCGCTCGACGTCCACGCGACGGCGCGTCCGGCGAGCGCGTTCCCGTTGGCGTCGGTGGTGGTCGCGCTGAGGCCGACGCTGCCACCGACGCCGACGCTGCCGGTCGCGGGCGAGACGGTGACGCCCGCGACCGGCGCCTGCCGGACGGTGACCACGGCCGTGGCCGTCTGCCCCTCGATCGTGGCCGCGATCGTGGCGGTGCCGGGCGCGATCGCCGTCACCTGGCCGGTCGACGAGGTCGCCGCGACGCCGGGGTCCTGGGAGGTCCACGCGACCGTGCGCCCGGCGAGGGTGTTGCCCGCGGCGTCGTACGCGGCGGCGGTGAGCTGTTGGGTGGCGCCGACGACCAGGGCGGCGGTGGCCGGGGTCACGCGCGCGCTCGCGACCGGCACCGGCGTGACGACCACGACGGTCACCGCCGTGAGGCTATCGGCGCTGGCGCGCACCGAGCCGACCCCGACGGCGAGCGCGGTGATCGTTCCGTCCGCGGCCACGCCCACCACGCCGGGGTCGAGGCTGGTCCACGTGATCGGTGTGTTCACCGGCGTCCCGCGGTCGTTGGTCGCGCGGGCGGCGAGCCGCTGGCTGGCGCCGACGGTGAGCTGGGCGGTCGCCGGATCGGCGACGAGCGACGCGAGGGGGCGTGCGACGACGGCGACCGTCGCGAGCGCGCTCTGACCTTCGGTGTTTGCCGAGATTTGCGTCGAGCCGGGGGCGACCCCGTGGATCACGCCGGCTTGCGAGACCGTCGCGACGGTCGTGTCGCGGGAGGACCAGAACACGCGCCGGCCGACGAGGTCCTGTCCTGCCGCGTCGCGCGCGCTCGCGGACACCGCCGCATCGTCGCCGACTCGCACGCTGACCAGTGAATCCGAGAGGAGGACGCGGGCGGTCGCGGTCGTCGCGGGGCTGCTGGCGTCGCCGCACGCGGCGGTACCCACGGCGGTGCAGGCGGTGATCGCCGCAACGACGAGGCGGCGAGCGGTGCGTTTGCTCCAATTCAGCCAACTCAGTAGGGACTTCGATGGCGCTGGCATGCTGCTATGCTGCATTGATGGAACGTTCAGGTACTGGTCCGTTGGACCCGAGTGGGCGTGGCGTGGTGGGTGCGCGAGCCGTCGCCGAGTTGGCCGGCGACGTTGTAGCCCCAGCAGAGCGGGACGGTGGCGGCGACGGCGCAGGTGTGTGCGCCGGAGGCGGACACGGCGGTGAACGGGCCGCCGGGTACGCGGGTCGGGCGGCCGTGGTCGGTGGTGGTGCCGTCGCCGAGTTGGCCGTAGGAGTTTCGGCCCCAGCAGTAGAGGGCGCCGGCCGCGGTGCGGCCGCAGGTGTGGACGCTTCCGGCGACGAGGGCGACGAACGGCGGTGCGCCGTCGACGCGGGTCGGCGTCGGGTGGGCGGCGCCGTCGGCGACCGCTCCCCAGCAATACGTGGCACCGCTGACCGCGGTGGCGCACGTCTGGCTTGCTCCTGCTGCTATGGCAGTAAAGCGGAAGCCACCTGACACCTCGACTGGGGCGAGTCGTGCCGAGCGGGTGTTGTCGCCGAGCTGGCCCTGGGTGTTGTCGCCCCAGCAGAGGGCGATGCCGTCGGGCGTGAGGGCGCAGGCGTGGTGCCAGCCGACCGCGAGTGCGGTCGCGCGAAGTCCCGCGACCGGGGCCGGCGTGGCGCGCGGTCGGGTCGTGCCGTCGCCGAGTTCGCCGCGGGCGTTGGTGCCCCAGCAGAGGACCGTCGCGGACGCCGTGATCGCGCACGTGGACTCTAGCCCGGCGCGGACGCTGCGGAATCGGGCGGTTCCGGCGACGCGAACCGGGGCGTCGCGGAGGCTCGTCGTCGCGTCGCCGAGTTGGCCGGCCTCGTCCTCGCCCCAGCAGTAGGCGTCGCCGTCGGTGGTGAGGCCGCACGAGTGGGCGCCGCCGGTCGTGAGTTGGACGAAGCGGAGTTCGCCCGCGACCGGGGTCGGCGTGTCGTGCGGCGTGAGGTCGCCCGTGCCGAGCTGGCCACTGGCGTTGTCGCCCCAGCAGGCTGCGTGTCCGGCGGCGTCGAGCGCGCAGCTGTGGCGCGCGCCCGCCGCGATGACCGTGCGGTCGAGCGGGACGGCGGCCGGTGCGGCGACCGGTGGGGCAGCCGGTGCGGCGACCAATGCGGGTGCCGCTGGGGTGCGCGTGCGGGCCGGTGCGGGTGCGTTCTCCGGCGCGGCGACCGGGACCGAGGCGACGGCCACGGGCGAGCGCCCCGGCGCGGGCGGCGTCGGAGCGCCGATCGGCGCGCGTTGGGTCGGCGTCGCGGGGAGCGCGGTCGTGCGCGCGGTGTCGGCGGGGCGGACCACCGCGACCGAGTGCCGCTTGATCACTGCGGTGGCCGGCGCGCGCCGCGCGAACACGACGCCTGCGACGGCGAGCGCGGCGGCCCCTCCCCCCGCCACCCACGCGCGGCGTCCAGTCCGCGGCGCCCGGGCGTCTGCGGCGTCTTCCGTCCAACTCGGGGCGTCGTCGGCCGGGGCGGCGCGTGCGGGCCGCGGGGCGGGCGTGTCCGACGCACGCGCCGTGGCGCGCCACTGTTCGGTGGGCGCGCCGGACGACGGCGCCGCGGCCGCCTGGGACTCGGCCGCGCCGCGCGCCCATTCGCGTGTGCGACGCTCGTGGGCGCGTTTCCAGAGCGGGAAGTCGGCCGGCAGCACCGGTTGCGCCAGCTGGGCGGCCAAGGCGTCCGCGTCCGCCCAGCGCGCGCCCGGGCGCTTCTCCAGCAGGCGTTCGACCACGTACTCGACCGCGAGCGGGACCGGGGGCGCGCCCGCCGGCCGGACCGCACCGATCGGCGGCAGCGTGTCGTGTTTCTGGTGGTGGAGTAGCTGGTAGAGTCCGGCCTCCTGCCAGGGGCGGCGGCCGGTGAGCGCTTCCCAGGCGACCAGTCCCAGGCTGTAGAGGTCGGAGCGGCCGTCGAGCGGCGCGTCGTCGATCTGCTCGGGGCTCATGTAGGCCGGCGTGCCGATCGTCATGCCGGTGCGCGTCACGCGAACGTCGGCCGCGGCCCCGCGCGCCGCCCCGAAGTCGGCGAGCAGGGCGCGGCCCGTCGCGTCGTCGACGAAGATGTTCTCGGGCTTGACGTCGCGGTGGACGAGGCCGTGCGCGTGGGCGTAGGCGAGCGCCGCCGCGACGTCGCGCACGAGGGCCACGGCGCGGGCGGGCGGGAGCGCGCCTTCGTCCGCGACGAGCTGCTTGAGCGTCCGTCCGCGCACGTACTGCATCGCGACCGCGAGTCCGTCGCCGAGCTCGTGGACGGCGTAGACGGCGACGACGTGCGGGTGGGTGAGGCGGGCGATCGTGCGCGCCTCGCGCGCCAGGCGCTCGACTTCCGCGCTCCGCTCGCGGGCGTCGAGGGCGGGGGCGAGCCGGACGACCTTGAGGGCGACTTCCCGGTCGAGGCGGCGGTCGCGGGCGCGGTAGACCACCGCGCTCCCGCCGCGGCCGAGCTCACCGACGAGGTCGTAGAGCGTGGCGAGGTCGGCGAGGGCGTGCGCTTCGGACCGGTCGAACGAGGGGGCGATCACGCGGCGGGGTGGCGGCGAAGGGTGCGGGACGCCGCAACCTACCCCGCGGGCATGCGGGGGTTTACGCCCCGGACGCGCCCGGCGTCACGGCCGCACCTCCCCGCGTGCCCGGGCGAGGGCGTCGAGCGAATCGTACTCCGCGCGCCGGACGCGCTCGCGCGCCGCGACCTGGGGCCCGAGTTCGAGCGAGGCGTCGGTCGCGGGCGCGTAGCGCGGCCAGTGCGGGCGCGCGACGGTCCGGCCGTTCGGCAGCGGCCCGTTCGGGTCGCCGGTCGCGGCGAAGGCGACCCAGTAGTCGCTCATCGTCTCGGCGAGGGTCGAGTCGTACGCGGCGCGCCCGGCGGACGCCTGGATCGGGCGCGGGCGGCCGAAGACGAAGGTGATCTCCGCGCTGTGGTAGGCGCCGCGCGCGCGGGCCGCCGAGTCCTCGCCGGCGCGGGTGAACTGGTAGACGTAGGCCGGGACGCCGCGCGCGGTCAGCAGGCGGGCGAACGAGCGCGCCGGCGCGCCGAAGATCGTCGGCGCCTCGTCGCGGTTGCTGCCGACGATGACCGGGACGAGGTTGGCGCGCCCGGTGGCGAGCGCCGAGTCGACGGGGAGCGGCAGCACTCGGCCGTCGACGTCGGGCCAGAAGGTTGGCGAGCCCTCGCCGCCGTGCGCGCGCGAGTCGGCGCGGCCGGCGGCGAGGAGCGAGTCGGCGGGGAGGGCGCGCAGGCGGGCCGCCGCGCCGCCCCCGGCGATGCCTAACGCCTCGGCGAAGCGCGCGCCGTGGGCGAGGGCCGAGTCGCGGCGGGCGAGGACGCCGCCGATGCCGCTCCCGCTCTCGAGGATCGCGCGCCGGAAGAGTCCCTTCGCCAGCGGCGACGCGACGAGCGCGCCGACGCTCATGCCGCCCGCGCTCTCGCCGAAGATCGTCACGCGCGTCGGGTCTCCGCCGAAGCGGGCGATGTTGCGGCGCACCCACTGGAGCGCGGCGATCTGGTCGAGCAGCCCGTAGTTACCGGCCGTGTTGCCGGGCTCCGCGGCGAGCGCCGGGTGGGCGAGGAAGCCGAAGACGCCGAGCCGGTAGTTGAGCGTGACGACGACGGCGCCCTTGGCGGCGAGGCGCGTCGGGTCGTGGCGTTCCTCCCCGCCGAACCCGGCGAAGAAGCCGCCGCCGTGGATCCAGACCATCACGGGGCGGGGCGGGCCGCGCGTTCCCTCGGTCGCGACGTTGAGGACGAGACAGTCCTCGGAGACCCCGGCGGCGTACGGGTCGATGTCGCCGTAGGGCTGCGGCTGCATGCAGTTATGGCCTAACGCGGCGGCCGGGCGGACGCCGGCCCAGCGGGCGGCCGGGGCGGGCGGGCGGAAGCGGAGCGGGCCGACGGGCGGGGCGGCGTAGGGGACGCCGCGGAAGAGCAGGACGCCGGTCGCCGAATCGCGCGTGCCTTCGAGGGTCCCGGCGTCGAGGGCGACGCGCGGGGCGGGCGGGGCGGGGCGGGGGGCGGGCGGGCGCGGGAGGCCGGCCGCGGCGAGCGCGGCGCCGAGGATCGGGAGGAGTCGCATGGAGGGGAATCTGGCACGGCGGCGCCCGGATGCGGAGTCAGGCGACCCGCCGCACCACCCACGTCATCATCGCGCGGCGGCCGTGCACGACGGTGGTCTTGATCGGGTCGAGCAGTTCGCCCCCGAGCGCGGCGGTCGCGGCGCGCAGCAGCCGTTCGTCGGCGAGGAAGCGCTCGCTGCCGTCGGGAAGGGCGTAGCGCCCGCGGCCTAACGGGTGCGCGAGCCCCTCGAGCCCGGCGCGGCCCGCGGTGCGGCAGAACAAGACCCCGCCCGCCCGCAGCACGCGCCAGCTGCCGCGCAACATCGCCTCGAAGTGCGCCGGGTCGCGCGCGAAGTGGAGGACGGCGCTGCTGACGACGAAGTCGGCGACGGCGTCGGCGAAGGGCATGGCTTCGACCGGCGCGACGCGGAAGGCGTCGGCCGGGGCGTCCGCGGCGTCGGGCGCCAGTTCGGCGGCCAGCTGACGGACCGCGGCCACCGCGGCCGGGTCGGCGTCGGCGCCGAGCACGCGGTGGCCGGCGCGGAGGAAGTACACGAGGTTGCGGCCCGCGCCGCAGCCGGCGTCGAGGACGGTCGCGCCGGGCGCGACGCGGCCGCGGAGGATCTGGTCGAACAGATAGACGTCGATCGCGCCGAAGGTCGCTTCGAGTTCACGCATTCGCACCTTCCTGTCGGAGCGGCGACCAACTCATGCCCGCGATCCCCGGCGCGCGGCGGAGTGGCGCGTCGCCACGCTCAGCGCCCCCCAACCACGAACACCACCGCCGTCCGCCCCGGCACCGCGAACCGACCGCTCGCCGCGTCGACGCGCGCCTCTCGCGCGCGGCGGTCCGCCGCGTCCGCCGCCCGGTGCACGGGGTGGAGCACGTACGCCTTGCCCGCCTCCTCCGGCAACGTCACGGTGCGCGCGGCGCCGGCCGCGTTCACGAGGTACAGCACCTCCCGGAACGCCGCCCCCGGGTAGTCCGCCCCGTCCAGGTGCCCGACGAACACGGCGGGGTCCGCCGCGGGCCCGACGTTGCGGAACGCGAGCCGCTGCCTAACGTCCGCGGCCGTGCGCAGCCGGAAGAGCGTCGAGCTCCGCCGGATGCGCAGCAGGTCGAGCGACGCATCGCGTGCCCAGCGGATGTCCGCCGGCGAGGGCGCGAGGCGCGGGTCGGCGAGCGCGGGGCGCATCCACGGCCAGTCCGCCTCGTCCGCGTGGCGCGGCGGCAGCCCGGACCCGAAGCCGTTATCCCGGTACGTCCAGTCGATCCGGTTGAACCAGTCGCCCGAGTCGAAGCTGTTGCGGTCGAGCGACTTGGAGCGCAGGATCTCGCCGCCCGCGTGCAGGTACGCGACGCCCTGGCTGAGCGCGACGAACGCCACGCCCAACACCGACGCCCGCGCCCGCTCGGCCGCGGGCAGGTCTCGCGGGAGGCGGAGCGCGAGCACGTCGGCGAGCGTCTGGTTGTCGTGGTTCTCCACGTAGTTGACGACCTCGCCCGGCTCGGCGGCGTAGCCCGCGGGCTGGCCCGCGTAGTCGAACCGGGCGAGCGGCCGGCGCGCGCCGTCGGCGCCCGTCATCTCGTAGTCGCGGAGCGTGCCCGCGAGCCCCACGCGCGCGAGGTCGGCCAGGCGGCGCAGCAGGGCGCTGTCCGCGGCGGCGGTCGCGGCGTCGGCGAGGCCGCTCAGCAGGCCGCGGCTGGTGACGAGGGCCGCGCCGCCGTCGCAGCACCCGCCGCCGCGCAGCGCGTCCCGCGCGCGGTCGCTGAACGTCCCGATCCCGCTCCCGCCTAACGACAGCTGCGACGCCTGGACGAACCGCCGGCCGTCGGCCACCTCGCCGAAGTTCCAGCCTTCGCCGATCAGCGGTACGCGGCGGCCGGCGGCCCGATCCGCCGCGGCCTGCAGCCGCTCCATCGCCGCCCGCGGCTGGTGCCCCATGAGGTCGAAGCGGAACGAATCGACGCGGTAGTCGCGCGCCCACGCGGCGGCCGACTCGACCATCAGCTTCGCCATCATCGCGTGCTCGGTCGCCGTGTTCTCGCAGCACGTCGAGCGCGCGACGGTGCCGTCGGCCTCGAGCCGGTGGTAGTAGCCCGGCACGACGCGGTCGAGCACCGAGCGCGGGTCCTGCCCCGAGGCGACCGTGTGGTTGTAGACGAGGTCCATCCCCACCCGCAGTCCCGCGGCGTGCAGCGCCTGCACCATCGCGCGCATCTCGCGCGCGCGCCCCGCGGCGTCGTCCGGCCGGGTGGCGTAGCTCCCCTCCGGCGCCGCGTAGTGGAAGGGGTCGTAGCCCCAGTTGAAGCAGTCGCGCCCGCGCAGCGCGTCGACCGCGGCCTGCTGCGTCTCCGCGTCCGGCGCCGCGCGCGGGACGTCGGGCACCACGCACCCCACCTCGGGGACCGACGCGAAGTCGAACACCGGCAGCAGGTGCACGTCGGTGACGCCCGCGGCGCCGAGCAGACGCAAGTGCCTAACGCCATCGCTGGCCGGCTCGGTGAAGGCGAGGTACTTGCCGCGCCACGGGGCGCGCACCGTGGTGTCGTTGGCCGAGAAGTCGCGGACGTGGAGCTCGTAGACGACGAGGTCGGTCTGGGCGGGGAGCGCCGGCGGGCGCGGCGCCGCGTCCCAGCCGGCGGGCTTGGTGTCGGGGCGGTCGAGGTCGAGCGCCACGCTCCGGCGAGAATCGGCGGTGAGGCCGCGGCTGTAGGGGTCGGTGACGCGGTTGCGCACGACGCCCGCACCCGGCACGTACACTTCGACCAGGTACAGGTAGGGGCGCCCGTGCCCGCCGCCGTCGACGGCGCCACGCCAGACGCCGGTGGCCTGGTCGCGGTGGAGCGGCGCGACGCCGGTCGAGGCGCCCTCCGCGCCGTCGTAGAGGCAGACCGCGACGCTCCGTGCCGTCGGGGCCCAGAGGGCGAACGTGGTGCGCTCCCCTCCCCCGCCGCGCTGGGCGGTCGGGATCGCGCCGAGGTCGGGGACGGCCGCCGCGCCGGCGTACCGCGCGTCGAGCGCGCCCGGCAGCTGCAGGCGCGTGGCGTCGACGACGCGGCCGGCGCTGTCCTCGCGGACGAGCACGAGTTGGCCACGGAGGAGCGTGTCGAGCGCGGGCCGCGCCGCGGGCGGCAGCGCAAGGCGCGCCCCGGCGCCGATCCACCGGAAGCGCGCGGCCACTACGGCCGGCAACGGCTGCGTGTCCGGCGGGAGGGCGACACGGCGGTCGGCGCCGACAATGGTCGCGCCAGGCGCGACGCGGAGCGCGGCTGTCGCCGACGCGTAGAGCGCGTAGCGGGCGCCGGCGGGGGCGCCGGGCCACTGCACCGTGCCGGCATCGAGCCAGAACGCGCGGGCGGCGGGGTCCGGGGCGGCCGCGCGGACCACGGTGTCGGCGACCGCCGCGGCGTCGCAGGCGGCGCGCTGGGCGCGGAGGGTGGCGCCGAGCAGCGGCGTGATGGCGAGGGCCGCCGCCGCGGTGGCGGCCCGGAGGGCGCGGCGCACGGCGGCTTGCCGTTAGGCGGTCGGTCGGGACGCGGTGCCCGCGGCCAGCCGCGCGCGGGCGCCCGCGAGCACGCGGTCGAACTCCGCCTCCAACGCCGCGTTCAGCCCGCGCAGCCCGGCGACCACGGCCGCGGCCCACTCGAGGTACGCCAACCGCCGCGCGTCGTCCCACCACGGCGGCGGCGCGGCGGCCACGTCGCCGACGTTGCTGATCTTGTCGGCCAGCTTGACGAGGCGCGCGGCGTCGGACCGGTGCGGCGCGTGTTCGACCTGCAGCCGCTTTCGCTCCGCCTTCGGGAGCGACTTGTCGTCGGTGACCTCGGCGACGACGGCGGCCACCGCGGGTCCGAACCGCTCCGTCAGCTCCGCCGGGGTCACGCCCACGTCCTCGACGGCGTCGTGCAGGACCGCGGCCTGCAGGACGACAGGGTCGGTGATGCCGCCCACGCGGGCCAGCAGGTCGGCGACGGCGATCAGATGGTTGACGTACGGGGCCTGGTCCGCCCCCTTGCGGCGCTGGTCGCGATGGCGCTCGGCGGCGAACGCGAGGGCGTCGAGGAGGGCGGTGGTCGGCGCGGTGGGTGGCATACGCAGAAACTACCGCCGGCCCGAACCGGCGCGGGTCACGGTCGGCGGGCGGGGAAGGGGGCGGCGTCACTCCGCCGATCTCCGCCGCGGGCGCCGCGCCCGTGTCGAGGGGTCGTGCGCCTCATCGCACCCGGCGCGGCCGGTAGACCGTCACCCGCGATCCCTCCGCCACGAACGCCGAGCTCGGCGCGCGGCCGAGCGCCTCGACCCACGCCTCCCCGTACAGGCCGCGCACGTCGGCGTCGAACTCGACGTCGCGGGCCGCCCACGTCCGCCACGACGGGTGCTCGACCTGGTACTCGACCGTGCCGCCGTCGCGCTGCCGGGTGTACCCCCAGTAGTGCTCCGCGACGAACGCCGTCTCCGAGCCGGGGGCCGGGAGCGCGGGCGCGCCGACCGCCTTCGCCGCCGCGCGCTGCCAGCTCGCGCGCGGCGCGGCGCGCCACTCGTAGGCGAGGCGCCCCGGGCTCTCCGTTAGGCCGCGGGGCGCCGCGCTCCGCATCGGCACCGCGAGGTACGGCTCGTTGTAGGCGAGCCGCGCGACGACCGCGATCGCGCGGCGCGGGACCAGTTCGCGGACGAACGTCGCCGCGCGCCGCACCTCGCCGCCGGGCAGCTCGCGCCGCACGTAGAAGCGGAGGTTCACCTCGTCGAAGTCGCGGTGGAGCGGGGCCGCGAGGCCCAGCACGCGCGTGTCGAGGAAGCGGAAGGCGACGATGCTCACGAGCGCGCGCCCCTCGTACAGGTCGAGCACCGTCCCGGCCGGCACGCGCGGCGCGAGCAGCGCGGGGTCGACCTCGTAGTTGAGCATCACGAGGTAGCGCCACTCGGCGCGGAGGAACGCGCCGCGGCGCGCCGGCGGCGCGGTGGGCGCGGGCGGGGCCGGGGCCGGGGCCGATCGGGGCTCGGGGGGGTGAACGACGGTCACGACGTGCGGTGTGGGACGGGGAGACGCGCTGACCGGCAGCCGAACGGCTGTCCGGGGCCGTCCGTGCCCGGTTCGCCGAACCGCCGAGTACGTTGCGGGTGGCGCCCCCGCGGCGTAACGGTCCCCCATCCGGCCGCCCGCCCATGCCCCGAGTTCTCCTCGCTCGAACTGCCGTCCGCACGACGCTCGAGCGCGCGATCGCCATCGTGGCCGTCGCGGCCGCCCCCGTGTCGGTCGTCGGCGCGCAGCGGCCCGACGCGCCGCCCGTCGCCACCCGCTCGGTGGCCAGCCGCTCCGTCGCCACCCGCTCCCCCGACGGCCGGCTCGCGATCACCGTCGCCGTGGACAGCGGCCCCGCCGGACCGCACGCGGTCGGCTACCGGGTGACCTACCGCGGCGCGCCGCTCGTCGGTGCGTCCGCGCTCGGGCTCGACTTCCTCGAGACCGGGGCGTGGGGCGGGGACGTGCGGGTGGCCGGCGTGCGGCGCGCGGCGCACGACGGCGTCGTGACCGGGCTGCTCGGCAAGGCGAGCTCGGCGCGCGAACACTACCGCGAGGCCGTCGTCGCGCTCGTCGAGCGCCCGGAGCCGCACCGGCGCATCGACCTCGTCGTGCGCGCCTACGACGATGGCGTCGCGTTCCGCTACCGCGTACCCCCGCAGGCCGCGCTCCGGCAGTTCACGATCCGCGACGAGCGGACGCACGTGGTGCTCGACCCCGCGAGCCGCGCGTGGGTGCTGCCGCGCGCCGGCTTCGTCTCGTCGTACGAGGGGTTCTACACCGCCGCGCCGCTCCGCGAGATCGCGGCCGACACCCTGCTCGCGCTTCCGGTGCTGACGCAGAACCCCGGGGGCGCGTGGCTCGCCGTCACCGAAGCGGCGCTCACCGACTACGCGGGGCTGTACCTCGTGCGCCACGCCGGGTCCGCGAGCGGCCCCGCGGGCGCCCCCGCGGGCGACCTCGTGAGCCGGCTGTCGCCGCTGCCTAACGATACGACAGCCGGGGACTCAGCGCGGGTCGCGGTACGGGCCGCGGTGCGCGGGCGGGCGCCGCTCGCGACGCCGTGGCGCGTGCTACTGGTCGGCGACGCGCCCGGGCGGCTCATCGAGTCCGAACTGGTCACGCTGCTCAACCCGCCGTCGCGGATCGCGGACGCGTCGTGGATCCGGCCGGGCAAGACCACGTTCCCGTGGTGGAACGACTACGTCGTCCCCGACACGGTTCGCTTCAGGGCGGGGCTCAACACCGCGACGGCGAAGTACTACATCGACTTCTGCGCCGCCCACGGCGTCGCCTACCACACGCTCGACGGCTACCAGGATTCGGCGTGGTACGGCGGGACGATCGACCCCGGCGGTCGCATCCCCGACGTCACGCGCGGGCGCCCGGGGCTCGACCTGGACGAGGTGCTGCGCTACGCGCGGCAGAAGGGCGTGCGCCTGCGCGTCTGGACGCACTGGAAGGCGCTCAAGCCGCAGCTCGACACCGCGCTCGCGCGCTACGCGCGCCTGGGGATCGAGGGCGTGATGGTCGACTTCATGGACCGCGATGACCAGGAGATGCTCGCGTTCTACCAGGACGTCGTGCGCAAGGCGGCGGCGCGCCACCTCACCGTGGTCTTCCACGGCGTGCCCAAGCCGACGGGGGTGGGGCGCACGTGGCCCAACCTGCTGACCGTCGAGGGGGTCATGGGGCTCGAGTACGACAAGTTCGACGGCGCGCGCGGCGTCACGCCCTCGCACGAGGTGACCGTGCCGTTCACGCGCATGCTCGCCGGGCCGCTCGACTTCCACCAGGGCGGCTTCCGCTACGCCACCGAGCGCGACTTCCACACCCGCTACACCGGCCCGTCCGTGATCGGCACGCGCGCGCGCACGCTCGCCACCTACGTCGTGTACGACGACCCGCTGCCGATGATGGCCGACGCGCCCGCGTCCTACGAGGGGCAGCCGGGGCTCGACTTCGTCGCCGCGGTGCCGACGACGTGGGACGAGACGCGCGCGGTCGACGGCCGGGTGGGGGCGTTCATCACCCTCGCCCGCCGCCGCGGCCGCACGTGGTACGTGGGCACGATGACCGACGGGAGCGCGCGCGACGTGGCGATCCCGCTCCGCTTCCTCGGGCCGGGCGCGTACACGGCCGAGGTCTACGCCGACAGCGCGGGCGCGCTCGACCGCGTGCGGCGCGAGACGCGTCGCGTCACCGCGGCCGACACGCTCCGCGCGCGGCTGCTCCCCGCCGGCGGGCACGCGGTCCGACTGACGCCGGACCGCTCGGTGCGTTAGGCATCGGGTGTCAGGCCCCGCGCGCGTCCCGGAGCGTCGGGCCTAACACACGTCCTCCGCCGCCCGCAGCGCCCGGGCCACCCGCTCCGGCGCGGCGAACTCCTCGGCGCTCGTCGCCCCCAGGTCGCGCAGGCGCCGTGCCTGCGGCAGCACGCGCGATTCGAGCGACCCCACGGCCGCGTTGTACGCGTCCCCCGCCCGCTCCAGCCCGCGCCGCAGCTCGCCGAAGTGCCCGGCGAACACGCGCACCCGGTCGTACAGCTCCCGCCCCGCCGCGCTCACCTGCTCCGCGTTGCGCGCCACGCGCTCCTGCTGCCAGCCGTACGCCACCGCGCGCAGCAGCGCGATGAGCGTCGTCGGGCTCGCCGCGATGACGCGCTGCGCCACCCCCGCCTCCAGCAGCCCCGGGTCGTGCGCCAGCGCCGCGCCGAACACCCCCTCGCCGGGGAGGAACATCACCACGAACTCCGGCGTCTCCGCGAACTGGCCCCAGTACGCCTTCGCCGACAGCTTGCCGACGTGGTCGCGCACCTGCCGCGCGTGGTCGCGAAGCCGGTCCGCGCGCGCGGCGTCGTCGCCCGCGTCGGTCGCCGCGAGGTAGGCGTCGAGCGGCGCCTTCGCGTCGACCACCACCACCTTGCCGCCGGGTAGTCGCACGACGAGGTCGGGCCGCAGCCGCCCGTCGTCCAGGCGCGCCTGCTCGACGAAGTCGCAGTGCTCGAGCATCCCCGCCATCTCGCAGACGCGCTTGAGTTGCACCTCGCCCCACCGCCCCCGCGCGTGCGGCGTGCGCAGCGCGTCGACGAGCTGCTGCGTCCGCGTGCCTAACGCGCGCTGCCCGTCGGCCAGCGCGCGCACCTGCGCCAGCAGGCCCTCGTACGCGCCCGTGCGGGCGAGCTCGACGGCCTGCACCGCCCCGCCCACGCGGTCGAGCGACTCGCGGAGCGGCGCGACGAGTTGCTCGAAGTGCGCGTCGTGGTCGCGGCGCGCCTCCGCCGCGGCGGCGAGGACCTCCTCGCGGAGCCGCGCCGCGCGCGCCGCCTCGCCGGCGGCCGCGCGCCGCTCCGCGGCCAGCTCCGCGCCTAACGCCGCGGCGGCCCGCTCGGCCTCGCCCCGCGCGGCCGCGTGCGCGCCCCGCTCGGCCTCCGCGCGGCGCAGCGCCTCGTCGCGCTCGGCGAGGCGCGCGGCGAGCGCCGCAATCTGCGCCGCCCCGCGCGCCCGGGCCGCCGTCCACGCGAACGCGCCGGCGCCAGCGACACCCAGCAGGAGACCGCCGGCGGCACCGGCGACGAAGTCGGACGTGGGCATCGAAACCGGGCGAAAGGGGGCGACCCGGCCAAACTAAGCCGGCCGGTCGCCCACGCGCCCTCCGCCCGCCCTCAGCTCCGGTACCGCCGCCGCTCCTCCCCCCACCCGCCCTGCGGCACCTCGACCTGCCCGGCGCGCGCGCGCCCGACGAGCACCTCGAGCGGCTCGCCGGGCGTCCGCGACTCCCAGCCGATCGACAGCGCGGCCGGCGCCTTGTTGAATGCGGAGAGCTGCACGCGCCGCGCGACCCGCTCGGTGTCGCGCGCCTCGGCCCCGGGAATCAGGACCAGGAACTCGTCGTCGTCGCTCTGGACCAGCGGCTCGCAGTCGCGCACGTGGCGCATGAGGAAGCGCGCGGTCTGCACGCGCAGCGCGTCGCGCAGCAAGTCCTCGGGCGCGCCCACGTCGTCCCCGGCGGCGCCTTCGCCCTCCAGCCGGATGACGATCACCCCGACCGACGCCGCGGCGTCGCGCCCGAGCATGCCGGCGAGCCGCACCACGCTCGTGCGGTCGAGGCACCCGGTGACGGGATCACGCGGACCCACCCGCGCGGCGAGCGCGGCCAGGGGGTGCGACGAGTCGTGCAGCACCGTCCGCCCGTGCACGGGCACCGAGTGCACGACGACGGCGTGCTGAGAAGACGCGGGAGTGGACGACGTGACCTGCGGCATGAACGACGCCTCGCGGTGGCGGGTGCGGCGGGTGGGTGCGGCAATGTGAAAGGCGGACCGCGGCCGGGCAAAGGGGGTGCGGCAGCCAAACCGGCGCGCGGCCGCGGGGTATGACGTCCGTGATCGTACTCCGTGACTCCGACGGCCGCGCAGGCGACGGCGACGCGCCCCGCCTCTACTCCCTCGGCTCGGGCTCGAAGGGCAACGCGATGGTGCTCGCCCACGCCGGGCACCACCTCATGTTCGACGCGGGCTTCGAGCTCCCCGCTCTCGTCGAACGCCTCGAAGCCGCCGGCCTCCACCCGTGGGACGTCGACGACGTCGTGCTCTCCCACGGGCACCGCGACCACGTCGTCGGCGCCGCCGCCGGCGCCAGGGCCTACGGATGGCGCATCTGGGGCGCGCTCGGTACCGTCTGGCGCTGGCGGGCGCTGCGCGAGATCCCCCTCCTGCCGTTCGAGCCGGGCGAGTCGTTCGCGGCCGGGCCGTGGACCGTGCACACCACGCCCGTGCCGCACGACGTCGACGACGCGGCCGCCTTCCTCGCCGCCGCCGACGGCGACGAGGGGCTCCGCGTGGGATACGCGACCGACCTCGGGCGCGCGCCCGACGCGCTCGTCGACCTCTTCCGCGGCGCGAGCGCCCTGGTCCTGGAGAGCAACCACGACCGCGAACTGCTCCGCACGGGCCCCTACCCGCCCGAGCGCCAGGCCCGCGTCGGCGGCGAACACGGCCACTTGAGCAACGACCGCGCAGCGGCCGTGCTGCGCGCCGTCGCCCATCCCGGGCTCGCCCAGGTCGTCCTCGGGCACATCAGCCGGCACAACAACACGCCCGCGCTCGCGCTCGCGTCCGCCCGCGCCGCCCTCGACGCGGCCGGTTACGAGGGCGCGCTGCACGCCGCCCCACAGGACGCGCTCCTCGGACCGCTCGACGTGCGACCGCTCGACGCGCGGCCACTCATGGCGGGCGCGGCCGGACCGCTTTCCGCGGCCGACGGTATCATCATGGGCGGAACCGCGCTCAGCGCGGCAGCGTAGCGGCACCGTAACAGCCGCCGCCGCGTGCGCGTGTGTATCTCGCAGGTCCACGATCGCCCCTCCTCTCGTCCGAGCGCCGCCATGACCATTCGTCGCCCCCCGTTCCGCGCCGTCGCCCTGCTGGCGACCGTCTTCGTCGCGGCCTGCGGCGGGCAGGCGGCCGGCAATGAGACCGCGCTCAAGCACGACCTCGACGCCGCGAGCGGGAACGACCTCGCGCTCGCCCCGCGCGCGTCGCAGACCCAGGTCGTCTCCGCCCTCGAGCTCGGGAAGGCGGGGGCCGCGGCGCCGAAGGTGGCGGCGCCCGCGCCAGCGCCGCAACGCCCGGCCGCACCCGCGCCGAAGCCGCTGATCATCACCCGGGTGCGCTACGTCGACCGGGCGCCCGCCCCCGCCCCGGCGCCCGCCCCCGAGCCGACCGTCGCCGCCGCGCCCGAACCGCAGCCGACGCCAGCCCCCGCGGAGCGCGCCCCGGTTGCCTCGCCGTCGCCGGGATCGCGGCAGCTCCCGCAGACCACGGACGCCCCGGCCCGCGGCCGCGGCCGGCGCGGCACGTGGGACATGGGCGACGTGATCCGCAACGCGCCGTTCCCGATCAACCCGTAAGACCCCGCTCAACTCACTCGGCCGCACGGCCTTACGTTCGTGCGGCCGAGTTGCGGGTAGGCCTGCGCCGAGCGTAGAATCGTCCCCCGCGCCGAGATCGTGGACCGCGCGGGCGATCCTCGACCGGAGCCGGCCATGACGAATCCCGCCACTGGCGCGACGCCGAGGGCCCGTGGCAGTTCGAGGAAGTCACCGGCGACGCCGTCCTGCCCGTCCCGTGCCCGGTCGCGACGACGCTCAGGCTCGACGACGTGTACGAGGACACCGATGACGTCCCGGGCGCCCGCCCGCCGCTGCGTCGCGTGCGCGAATCCGGCGCCGAGTACGTCGTCGTCGAAGAGTTCGATCGAGTCGACGAGCCATGCTCGCCCGTACTCGGCGACCGACCCCGGGCACACGCGTTGCACCCCCGGTCCGTCTCACTTCCCACCACGGAGCGCGCGATGCAGGACACCCCCGAGAACGATAGGAGCGAGGACAGCGACACCGGGTTCCGCGACCGCGACGCGCGCGAGGGGTTCGGCGACGACGGCGGCACCCGCGTCGGGCGCCCCGACGGCGGCGGCTCCAACGCGAGCCCCGAGGACCCCAACCACGGCGGGCAGCACGGTTCGGCCCAGGTCGCGCCCTACGACGCCCAGGGCGGCCACCAGGTGCCCGGGCAGGCCAGCACCAACACCACGCCCGTCCCCGACGGGATCGAGGGGTCGGAGGTGTCGGGCGACTCGGGCCAGGGCCAACAGCAGTCGCGGGTGCAGGCGGCCGCCGCCGGCCTCACGCCAGGACCGGCGCAGGGCGACGACCGCGCCACGTACGACGTCTGAGCGGACCGACGATGGTCGAATCCGACAGCCCCAAGGGCAAGTCCCTCGGCATGGGCGGCGAGACGGTCGAGAATGTGCACGCCGTGCAGCAGGACGCCGCCGGCGCCCCGCCCTCGCCGGCGGTCGCGAGCCAGCAGAACGTCGCCAGCACCGGGACCGATGGCGGCGCGAGCGCGGGCTCGCAGCCACTCGAAGGGCGCCAGACCGAGCACGTCTCCGGCTACGGCGGCATGCTCGGCGCCGCGCGGACGAGCGCCGACGAGCGCGAGCCCGACGACCCGAGCGGGAACACGCGCGGGGGCCAGGCGACGCCGGCGTGACGGCGGGGCGGGACGCGCACCCCGTCTGTAGCCGCTGCGGCGCCGCGTACGGCGCGCGCACACTCCTCGCGGAGTGCCCGGCGTGCGGCGGGCTGCTCGACTTGGACGTTCCCGCGCCCGACGTGCGCGGCGCCGCCCTGCGCGCGCGCTTCGACGCGCGCCGCGCCGAGTCGCGCGCGCCAGTCGCCTTCGGCGATGACCCCCACCGCGCGCGACGGTCGGGCGTGTGGCGCTTCCGCGAACTCGTGCTCCCCGACGCGACCGACACGGAGGTCGTGAGCCAGCCCGAGGGCGACACGCCGCTCGTGCACCGGGCCGCGGTCGCGCGCTGGGCCCGGCACGACGCGCTGCTGCTCAAGCACGACGGCTACAACCCGACCGGCTCGTTCAAGGACCGCGGGATGACCGTCGCCCTGACGCAGGCCCGCCGCGCCGGGGCCCGCGCGGTCGCGTGCGCGAGCACCGGCAACACGAGCGCCGCCCTCGCTGCCTACGCCGCGCTCGCGGGGATCGCCGGCCTCGTGCTCGTCCCCGCGGCGAGGCACGAGGCCGGAGCGGCGCCCGCCCAGCAAGTGGCGATGGGGAAGCTCGCGCAGACGCTCGCCTACGGGGCGCGGACGCTGCTCGTCCGCGGCGACTTCGACCGATGCCTCGCGCTGCTGCGCGCGCACGCCGAGTCGTTGGGCGTCTACCTCGTCAACTCGGTGAACCCGTACCGCGTGGCCGGGCAGCAGAGCGTCGCCTTCGAGATTCTCCAACAGCTCGCCTGGTCGCCGCCCGACTGGATCGTGCTCCCCGCCGGCAACCTCGGCAATACCTCCGCCGTCGGCGCGGCACTCCGCGCAGCGACCGCCGCCGGGCTCATCGCGCGAACGCCGCGCGTGGCCGCGGTGCAGGCCGCGGGCGCCGCCCCATTCGCACGCGCGTTCCGCGAGCAGTTCGCGCGGCGCCACGCCGTCGCGGCCGAGACCGTGGCGACGGCCATCAAGATCGGCGACCCGGCGAGTTGGGAGCGGGCCGAACGCGTCGTGCGTGAGACCGACGGCGTCGTGACCGACGTGGACGACGGCACGCTGCTCGAGGCGAAGGCCGCGATCGACGCCGCCGGCCTCGGGTGCGAGCCCGCGAGCGCGGCGAGCGTGGCGGGCGTGCGCCGCCTCGTCCAGGAGGGCGTGATCCGGCCGGGGGATACGGTCGTCGCCGTGCTCACCGGACACGTGCTGAAGGACCCCGGGCTGCTGCTCGACTATCACCGGGCGGGGAGCACCGCCCCCGGTGCCAACCCGCCGGTCGAGATCGACGCGACGCCCGAGGCGCTCGCGCGCGCGGTCGACGGGGCGATGGCCGAACTGGTCGCATGACGCAGCCGCCGGCGCCCGCTCAGGCACCCGCTCAGGCGCGCGTCCGGAAGCGCGTCCGGGTGCGCGTCCCGTGCTCGACCTCCAACCTCGGCGGGGGGTTCGACTGCGTCGGCGTGGCACTCGACCGGTGGCTGGTCGTGGACGCGTGGTTGGACGGCGCGGCGGCCGAACCCGCGGTGCGCCGCGCGGGCACGCTCGCCCTGCTCGACGGCGACGGCGTCGCGCCCGCGGACGACTTGCTCGTCGAGGGCGCGCGGCTGGCGTGCCAGGCGGCAGGGCTCGCGCTGCCGGCGGGGCTCGTCCTCGACGCGTGCTCGGACGTGCCGGTCGGGCGCGGGCTCGGGTCGTCGGCGGTGGGGCTCGCGGCGGGCGCGCTCGCGGCGGACGCCCTGCTCGGACTCGCGCTCGGGGTGCGCCGGGTGGCGGCACTCTGCGCGACTGCCGAGGGGCACCCCGACAACGCCGCGCCGTCGGTGCTCGGCGGCGCGGTGCTCGGCGTACCGAGTGCGGCAGAGGGAGCGGACGGGTGGGCGTTCGCCGCGCTCGAGTTGCACCCCGACGTGGGGTTCGCGCTCGCGGTGCCCGACTTCGGGACGTCGACGCGCGCGATGCGGGCGGCGCTGCCCTCGGCGGTGCCGCACGGGGACGCGGTGCGGGCGGCGTCGCGCGGGGCCGCGCTCGTGCGCGGGCTGGCCGCGGCGGACGGGGCGCTGCTGGCGCACGCGCTCGACGACGTCGTCCACGTGCCGCACCGGAGAGCGCTGCTGCCCGGCTACGACGCGGTGGCCGCGGCCGCGGTGCGCGCGGGGGCGTGGGGGGCGACGCTGAGCGGGGCGGGGTCGTCGCTACTCGCGCTGGCGCCGGCGGGGCGCGTGGGGGCCGTGGCGGCGGCGATGGCCGCGGCCTGGCGCGCGGCGGGAGTCGGGGCGGAGGGGTGGGCGGCGGCGGTCGCCGGCGGGGCGGCGGACGCCTGACGTCGACGCCTAACGCCGGCGCCTAACGATTCACCATATGCGCACGACGCCGAACGCGTCGAGGGCCGCGTCGTTCGACACCAGCGCGAGGGAGTTGTGCAGCGCCTGCGCCGCCAGCATGCGGCCGAACGGGTCTGTGTGCTCCTGGGCGAACGCGCCCGCGCGGTCGCCGTCGGCGAACGTCAGCGCCAGCGGCCGGAAGTCTTCGGCGTTGAGCACCCGCGCGATCTCGTGGACGATCAGCGGCTCCACCTCGGGCAACTTCCCGTATGAGCGCGTTCCGCGCGTCGTACAGGTTGTAGGTGGCGATCTCTCTCCCCGGTGCGAGTAGTACAACTAACATAGACAGAACCTACCGCTGGTGCGCCCTGGTGCGACTCGGCCCCGGCGCCCACGTTACAGCGCATGCGGGGTACGAGTAGGGCCGATTCGTTGCACACTCCCCCGCCGTTTTGCCATCACTTCCTTCCCGCCGCCACTTCCCATGCGCCGTCTTCTGCCCGCCGTTCTCTTTCTCACCCCCGCCCTCCTCGCCGCGCAGGCGACCACGCACCCGGCCGGCTCCGGCATGGGCGCGATGAACGGTGACCCCGACAAGCAGGTCGCCGGCGGCCTCCAGGTGCCGGGCTGGACCGCGCACTTCGACCACGCCGGCGCCAGCGCCGCCGCCGTCAAGTTCGTCCCGATGGGCTCGGGGTACCACGTGACCGCCGGCCCGGCCGCGATCTACTACGACTCGACCCGGATGGCGTCGGGCGCGTACAACGTCCGCGCGAGCTTCACGCAGACCAAGAACCCCTCGCACCCCGAGGCGTACGGCTTGTTCGTCGCCGGCCGCAATCTGTCGAGCGACGCGGCGAGCTACCTCTACTTCATCGTCCGCGGCGACGGCCGCTACGCCGTCAAGCAGCGCTCGGGCGCCGCGACCCCCAAGACGCTCGTCGACTTCACCGCCGCGCCGGCCCTCCATGTGGCCGATGCGGCCGGGAAGGCGACCAACGCGCTGCGCATTCAGGTTGGCGCCGACTCGGTGCGCTTCTACGCCAACGACCGCCCGGTCGCCGCGCTCGCCGCGAGCGCGACGGGCCCGCTCAACGGCGTTGCGGGCTTCCGGGTCAACCACAACCTCGACGTGCACGTCGACGGGTTCGCGGTCAACGCTGGGGCGGCCGCGTCGCGCGGGCGCTGATCTCTCCCCCGGCCCGCGGCCGCCGACGCCCTTCCAGCTGACGACGGCCGGGTAGAACGCGAGCCGCGAGCACGGGTGGACCCCCGCTTGCGCGAGGGTGACGGCATCAGACCCGTCACCCCCGCGCCGGCGGGGGTTCGTCGTATCTCTCCCCAAACGCCCCCGCATCATGACGCTCCCACTCCGCCGCCTCGGCGCCACCGGGCCGGTCGTCTCCGCCCTCGGACTCGGCTGCATGGGGATGAGCGACTTCTACGGCCCCCGCGACGACGCCGAGTCGGTTGCGACGCTCGACCGCGCCCTCGACCTCGGCGTGACGTTCTACGACACCGCCGACATGTACGGCCCGCACACCAACGAGGCCCTCCTCGGCCGCTGGCTGAACGGGATCGGCCGCTCCGACGGACCCGTGCGCGAGCGGGTCGTCGTCGCGACCAAGTTCGGCATCCTGCGCGACCCGGCCGACCCGTCGCGGCGCGGCGTGAGCGGACGACCCGAGTACGTCCGCGAGGCGTGCGAGGCCTCGCTCCGCCGCCTTAACGTCGCCCACATCGACCTCTACTACCAGCACCGCGTCGACGCCGCGGTCCCGATCGAGGAGACCGTGGGCGCCATGGCCCGCCTCGTCGACGAGGGCAAGGTGCTCCACCTCGGCCTGTCGGAGGCCGGCCCCGACACGATCCGCCGCGCCTGCGCCGTGCACCCGATCGCCGCCCTCCAGACCGAGTATTCGCTCTGGAGCCGCGACCCCGAAGACGAGATCCTCCCGGCCTGCCGCGCGCTCGGCGTCGGCTTCGTCCCGTACAGTCCGCTCGGCCGCGGCTTCCTCACGGGCGAGATCCGCTCCCCCGACGACCTCGCCGCCGACGATTTCCGCCGCACCAACCCGCGCTTCCAGGGCGAGAACTTCCAGCGCAACCTCGACCTCGTCGAGCGCGTTCGCGACCTGGCCCGCGAACGCGGCTGCACGCCCGCGCAGCTCGCGCTCGCGTGGCTGCTGGCGCAGGGCGAGGACATCGTTCCGATCCCGGGCACGCGGCGAGTCGGTCGGCTGGAGGAGAACGTCGCCGCGGGTGAGATCGCACTGAGCCCGGCGGACCTCGCACGCATCGACGAAGTCGCCCCGCGCGGCGCCGCCGCGGGCACGCGCTACCCGGAGGCCGGGATGGCGATGGTCGGTCGGTGAGGGAGCGCGGCTAACTCGCGTCTCCGAGCGGGGGACGGGACGGCCATCCCGCGCCACTACTTCCGCCGCGCCGGTCCCGCCCCCTGCTTCCCCCGGTGACCTCGTCGCTCGCCCCCGCCCAACGCGCCACCCTGGCCGCCGTCGTCGCCCGGATCCTCGACGGCGCTCTCGAGCACGCACCGTCGCTCGACGCCGCGGCGCTCGTCGAGGCGAGGATTGCCCGCGCGCCGGACCACCTGCGCGGCGACCTGGCTCGCGTCCTCGCGGTGTTCGGCGGTCGAGCGGCGGGATTCGCGACGTTCGGCATCCCCGTCCCTTTCGCGCGCCTCGACCCCGCGCGCCAGGACCGCATGCTCGAACGCTGGGCCACGTCGCGCCTGCCCGTCCAGCGCACGGTCTATCAGGCCCTCCGCCGCCTCACGCTCGCCGTGTGGTACGGCCAGCCCGCGGTCCAGGCCGCGCTCGGCTACCGCGGGCCACTGCACACCCGCGCCCCCGCCGTCGCGTGGGAGGGCGCCGCCCCGGGCGCGAGCACGCCCGCCGAACCGATCGCACGGGCCGCGGCGGTCGAGCGCGTCGCGCCGCCCGTGCGCAGCGCTCCGCTCGCCGCCCACCGCGGCGTCGTGCACGGCGACGCGCTCGGCGGCGACGTCCGGCGCACGGCCGACGTCGTGGTCATTGGGAGCGGCGCCGGCGGGGCTGTGGTCGCCGCGCGCCTCGCCGAAGCGGGACGCGAAGTCGTCCTGCTCGAATCCGGCGCCTTGTGGACGGCGGACGACTTCACCGAGCGCGACGCCGAAATGACCGAACGGCTGTACGCCGACCAGGGCCTGCGCGCCACCGAGGACCTGGGCGTCGCGATCCTGCAGGGCGACACCGTGGGCGGGAGCACCACCGTCAACTGGATGGCGATGCTCCGCCCCGACCCGCACGTGCGCGAGGAGTGGGCGCGGCGCTTCGGGCTCGGCGTGATGCTCGACGGCACGCTCGACGCGGCGCTCGACCGCGTGTGGGCCGACGTCGGCGCGCGGCCGATGCCCGCCGACGCCCACTCGCCCAACAACCGCCTGCTGCTCGACGGCGCGGCCGCGCTCGGTTGGCGCGTGCGCGCGCTCGACCTCAACGCGCGCGGCTGCGTGCGCTCGGGCTTCTGCGGCCAGGGCTGCCGATACGATGCCAAGCAGGGGACACTCGTGACCTACGTGCCGCGCGCGCTGGCCGCGGGAGCCACGCTCTACGCCGGCGCGACCGCCGAGCGGGTGGAGGTGGTAGGCGTCGGCGCGGGGGCCGCGCGGCGCGTGGTCGCGAGCGTGCGCGGCCGCGACGCGCGCGCGCCGGGCGGAGCGCGCGCGACGCTCACCGTCGACGCGCCGGTCGTGGTGCTGGCCGGGGGCGCGGTCGGCACGCCCGCGCTGCTGCAGCGCTCGGGGCTCGGCGGCGGGGGCGTCGGGCGCTACCTGCGCCTGCACCCGACGACGGCCGTGGCCGGCGCCTACGACCGCGAGGTGTACGCGGGCGCGGGGGCGCCGCTGACGACGATCTGCGACGAGTTCACCGGGTCGGGGGCGAACGGGTACGGCTTCTGGCTTGAGACGCCGCCGGTGCACCCGGCGATGGCCGCGATCGCGACCGCGGGCGCCGGGCGCGCGCACGCCGCGCTCGCCCGCGACTACCTGCGCACGGGCTCGATCGTCGCGCTCGTGCGCGACGGCGCGGACCAGGAGCGCTCGAGCGGCTCGGTGGCCGTCGACCGCGCGGGGCGCACGCGGGTGCGCTACCGCCTGGGCCCGGCCGACGCGCGCCACCTGCGCGAGGGCATGGTCGCTGCCGCTCGCGTCCACCTCGCGGCCGGCGCGCGCGAGGCGCGCACGCTGCACACGCGCCCGGTCGTCGTCCGCGCCGCGGCGGACCTCGACGAGATCCTGCGCCGGTCCGCGGCGCCTAACGACGTCACGGTATTCTCGGCCCACGTCAATGGCACGTGCCGCCTCGGTACCGATC
Source organism: uncultured Gemmatimonadales bacterium (assembly GCA_963763675.1). Classification (GTDB taxonomy): domain Bacteria; phylum Gemmatimonadota; class Gemmatimonadetes; order Gemmatimonadales; family Gemmatimonadaceae; genus BPUI01. The sequence goes on along the minus strand of CAVXPN010000005.1, from coordinate 920,321 downwards.
CCCGCACGAGCGGGGCGTCGAGCGCGGCCGAGCGGTTGGGCGCGCGGCACGGCGCGCCGGGGGTGTACGTGGCCGACGGCTCGCTGCTGCCGACCGGGGTCGGGGTCAACCCACAAGCGACGATCATGGCGATGGCGCACCTCGTCGCGGACGGGATCGTCGGTCACTAGACGGGCCGCGACGACGCGGTCGAACGGTCCCGCCGCCGGCCGCGCGCCCGGCGCGCGTAGATTGGCGGGATGCGCGTGTCCGGGCTGCCCCTCGAGCCCCCTTCCGAGGCGGCGGTCGCCGCACCCCGCGCCGCCGCCGACCGGCGCCGGGCGGAGCGCCGCGCGACGCCCCCGCGGGCGAGCGACCGGCGCGGGCGCGCGCGTTCGCGCTGGGGGGCGTGGTCGCGCGGGCGCCGCTGGATCGCGACGATCGCCACGCTGGCCGTGGCGCTGGTCGCCGCGTACCCGTTCGCCCACCGGCTCATCTTCCCGCCGGCCGTGCCGCGCTACGTGCCGCGCGACCCGCTGCTGCGCGACATGCCCGTCTCGCTCTTCCCCGCCGCCGGCCCGGGCGACACCGCCCGCGCCCCGCGCCACGAACCGCGCGGCCTGATCGTCTTTTACGGCAACGACGGCGCCTTCACGCGCGAGCACCAGAAGCTCGCCGAACGGTTGTCGAAACGCGGCTACGACGTGGTCGGGGTCGACGTCGTGCAGTTGCTGCAGGGCATGCCGTCGGACCCGCCCGCGGCGCGGGACAGCGCCTTCGCCGCGAGCGTGCGGCCCCTGGTCGAGCGCGTCCGCCGCGAGTTCGCCGCGCCCGACGCACCGGTGATCCTCGCCGGCCACTCGTTCGGCGCCGACCTCGCGATCTGGACGGCGGCCTACGCGCCGCCGCGGGGCACGGTCGGGGTGCTCGCCATGGGACCCGGCTCGCGCGGCCACCTCGGCCTCTCGGCCATCAACCCGCTCGAGCGGCTGCAGAACCCGACCGGGCCGGGCACGTTCTCGACCGCGGACGCGATCCGGGCAACCGCGCCCGAGGTGCGCGTGGCCGTGGTGCGCGGGGGCGGGGACGTCTACCGCGAGGCCGACCCCGGCCTCACCGCGGCCGGCGGCCCGCGCCTCCGCCGCACGCTCATCCCGCTCGGCGGGCACGCGTTCCGCCGCCTGCTCATCGCCGGGCCGCTCATCGAGCGCGACACCGACTGGCTCGTCGACAGCCTGAGCGCGCGCCGCGCCGCGCCCACGTCGTCGACGTCGCCCGCTCCGGCCCCGCGACTCTGACGACGCCGGGCGCGCCCGGGCGTTGGCGCGCGCGCGTCACGCGCCGCGCCGCGTGTGCCCTGAGCCTCCTCGCCGCCGCGGGCGCCTGCGCGACCTACCGCCCGCCGCACGACCTCGCCTACGCCCGCACGACCGTCGAGAGCGGCGGCCGGCGCATCGCGGTCGAGCGCTTCGCTCCGCCCGCCGCGGTACTGGGCGCCGCGGCCCCCGGCCGCCCCGGCGTGCTCGTCCTGCACAGCTCCGCCGGCATCGGAGCCAAGACCGGCGCCGAAACCCGTCGCTGGGCGGACGCGCTCGCGCGGCGCGGGTACGTGGCCTACGTGGTCCACTACTTCGACCGCACCGGCCAGCGCCACACGGACGACGCGACCGAGGCGCGCCTCTGGCCGCTCTGGACCGAGACCGTGGGCGACGCGCTGGCGGCGCTGCGCCAGGACGCCGGCGTCGATTCCGCGCGCACCGGCGTCGTCGGCCTCTCGCTCGGCGGTTACGTCGCGCTCGCCTACGGCGCGCGCGCCCCGCGGGCGGCCGCCCCGCGTCCGGCCGCACTCGTCATCGTTTCGGGCGGCTTCTTCCGCGGCGTCGCCGCCCGCGTCGACTCGGCGGGCCCGCGCTTCCCGCCGACCCTGCTACTCCACGGCACGGCCGACGGCGCGGTGCCGTTCGCGGAGGCCGAACGCGTCGACCGCACGCTCGCGCGCGCCGGGGTCGTGCACGTGCTCGTGCCGTTCGCCGGAGAGGACCACCTGCTCGCGCCCGCGTCGCGGCCGCGCGCGACGGCGCTCGCGGCGGAGTTTCTCGCCGATCCGCCGGCGTTCGGGCGGGGCGGGGCGATGCGGGTGCCGTAGTGGTAAGCACGAGACGGGCGCGACGGTGTCACGACCGGTCCCGCGGTGTTGGTACCGCGCTGTTGGTGAAACGCTGTTGATGTGACGCTGTTGAACGGGCGCTGGTGGTGTCACGTGTGACAGGAAGGGCGGCAGGGCACGCCTAACCGCCGTTCTTGCGACCCGCCGTTCCAACAGCGCCGCACCACCAGCGCCCTTCCAACAGCGCCCGACCAACGGCGCGGTATCAAACCCGCCGGACCGGTCGTGCCGCCCCCACCCGCCCTTCCCGTCGCTATGCCTCCTCTCCCCCACGTCGTCGTCACACGGCGCCTCCCCGCCCCCGTCGAGTCCGCCCTCGCCGCGCGCTACACCTGCACGTTCAACCCCGCCGACGCCCCGCTCGACGGCGCCGCCCTCGCGACCGCGCTCGCCGCGGCCGACGCGCTACTCCCCGCCGTCGGCGACCGCCTCGACCGCGCGGTCTGGCGCCTCGCGCGCGACGTGACCGGCGGCGCCCCCCTCCGCTGCCGCGTCGTCGCCAACTTCGGGGTCGGCGTCGACCACATCGACCTCGACGCCGCGCGCGTCGCCGGCGTGCCGGTGACCAACACCCCGGGCGTGCTCACCGAGAGCACGGCCGAGCTCGCGCTCGCACTCATGCTCATGGCCGCGCGGCGGCTGGGCGAGGGGGAGCGCCTGCTGCGCGCGGGCCGTTGGACCGGCCTCGCGCCGACGCACCACCTCGGGCGCGGGCTCTCGGGCGCCACACTCGGCGTCGTCGGCTACGGGCGCATCGGGCGCGCGCTGGCCGGCCGGGCGCACCACGCGTTAGGCATGCGCGTGCTCTACGCGTCGCGCGGGGCCGTTGCCGATCCGGAGCCGTGGGCCGCGGACGCCGGGTCGCTCGACGCGCTGCTCGGCGCGTCGGATGTGGTGTCGCTGCACTGCCCCGCGACCCCCCAGACCCGCCACCTCATCGACGCGGCCGCGCTCGCGCGCATGCGCCCCGGGTCGATCCTGGTGAACACCGCGCGCGGGTCCGTGGTCGACGAGGCCGCGCTCGCGGCGGCGCTGCGCGACGGCCCGCTCGCCGCGGCCGGGCTCGACGTGTACGAGCACGAGCCTGCCGTCGACCCGGCGCTCCTCGCGCTCGAGAACGTCGTCCTCCTGCCGCACCTCGGGAGCGCCACGGTCGAGACGCGGGTCGCGATGGGGATGCGTGCGATCGCCAATCTCGACGCGGTGTTCGCCGGGCACCTGCCGCCCGACCGCGTGCTGTGATCCGGCCGCGCGCCGCGCTACCGTAGCCCCCCGCGCCGGTTGCCTGGCGCGAGAGGTGCAGCGGAGCGTTGAGCCCGTCGCCCGTCCGCTCTTCATCCACGGAGTCCGTTGCGCACGCCCTTTCGCCGCCCCGCCTCCGTCGTCGCCGCGCTCGTCGTCGGCGCCACCCTCGTCGGCGCCACGGTCGGCGCGGCCGCCCCGCGTTCGGTCGCCCCGCGTTCGGTCGCCCGACACGCGCCGCGCGTCGCCCGCGCCGTCGCGGCAGACACCACGCGGCCGCATGTCGCGGCGGCGACCGACTCCGCCGCGGGTGCGTACCTCGCGGTCGTCGGCGGGTGTAACGACTGCCACACGGCCAACTGGGATCAGACGATGGGCAAGACGCCCGAGGCCGAACGGTTGGCGGGGAGTGACGTCGGCTACCGCGGGCCGTGGGGAACGAGCTACGCGGCCAACCTCCGCCTCGTCGCGAGCCGGTTGAACGAGGACCGCTGGGTGCAGATCCTCACCACGGCCGACGGCGGCCACGGCCGCCCGCCGATGCCGTGGCAGAACACCGCCCAGACGAGCGACGCCGACCTGCGCGCGATGTACCGCTACCTCCACGCCCTCGGGCCGGTGGGCGTGCGCATGCCGCGCGCGGTGCCGCCGGGCCAGGAGCCGACGACCGCGTACATCTCGATGGTCCCGCAGGGCGGGCCCGCGCATGCGGCCCCGGCGGGCGCCGCGCCCGCGAAGACGCCGAGCGCCGCCCGGGGGAGCGGCACGCCCCCGCAGTGAGCGCTGCGCCGCGCCCCGACGTCCCGGCGCCTCACGCGCCCCCGCCCGACGCGCCGGATCCGGCCCGCGCCGAGCTTGCCAGCTACGCGGCCGTGCTCGACGCGTCGACCGCCGCGGGGTGGAACACCGACTCTGACGGCGCGATCGTCGAGCCCAATCCGGGGTGGGCCGCGTTCACCGGCCAGACCTGGGAGGCCGGCCCGTCGAGCTACCGCGGGTGGGGGTGGCTGAACGCGATCCACCCCGACGACCGCGAGCGGACCGCCGCCGTGTGGCGGGTGGCCCTCGCCCACTCGAGCGACTACCGGTGCGAGTACCGCCTGCGTCGCCACGACGGCGTCTACCGCACCACGAGCGCGCGGGCCGTGCCGATCGTCGCCCCCGACGGCTCGCTCCGCGGCTGGACCGGTGCGAGCGTCGACGTCTCGGACGCGCGCGCGCTCGAAGCGGAGCGCGAGACACTCTACCGACGCACCCGCCTGCTCTACGAGATCACCGCCGCGCTCGCGGGGGCTCGCACGGCCCAGCAGGTGGCCGACGTCGTCGTCGGGCGCGCGATCCCGGCGCTCGGCGCGGACAGCGGCGTGCTGGCGCTCCTGCGCGGCCCGGCCGACGCCGCCGACGCGACCGTCGAGCTGGTGCGCGAGTTCAACGTCGCGCCCGCGCTCGCCGCCGCGTGGCGCACGTTCCCGCTGGCCGCGCACACGCCGATCGGGGCCGCCATCCGCACGGGCGCGCCGGTCGTCCTCGACTCGCCCGCGGCGATCGCCCGCGAGTACCCGGGCGCCGTCGACGCGGCGGCGCAACTCGGCGCGGGCGCGCTCTGCGCCGCGCCCCTCGTCGCCGACGTCGACGGCCCCCCGCGTGCGCTCGGCGCGCTCCTCTTCGGCTTCGCCGCCGCGCACCCGCTCAGCGCGGGCGAGCGCGCGCTCGTCGACGCGCTCGCCGGCCAGTGCGCGCTCGCGCTCGACCGCGTGCGGCTGTTCGACGCGGAGCGCGCCGCGCGCGCGGAGGCCGAGGACGCCCGGCGGCGCGCGGAGGCGGCCAACCAGGCGAAGTCGCAGTTCCTCGCCACGATGAGCCACGAGCTGCGTACGCCGCTCAACGCGATCGGCGGCCACGTGCAGTTGATCGAGCTCGGCATCTACGGCCCCGTCACCCCCGACCAGACGGTCGCCCTCGCGCGCGTCCAGCGCGCACAACGACACCTGCTGACGCTCATCACCGACGTCCTCGACTACTCGAAGGTCGAGGTGGGACGGGTCGAGTACGACCTGCACCCGGTCGCGCTCCGCGACGTCCTCGCCGACGTGGCCCCGCTGGTCGAACCGCAACTGCTGGCCAAGCGGCACGCCTACGACGTACGCATGCCGGACGAGGGCGTGCAGGTGCTGGCCGACCGCGAGAAGCTGCGCCAGGTGCTCGTCAACCTGCTGGCCAACGCGGTCAAGTTCACCCCGTCCGGCGGCCTGGTCGCGGTGTCGGTGGCGGAGCGCCCCGACACGCCGGGCGTGGTCTACCTGCGCGTGAGCGACACCGGCGTCGGCATCGCGGCCGACCAGATCGAGTCGATTTTCGACCCGTTCGTGCAGGGCCACGCGGGGCTGACCCGCCCGCACGAAGGCACCGGACTGGGGTTGGCCATCTCGCGCGAGTTCGCCCGCGGGATGGGAGGAGAACTCCGCGCGCGGAGTGCGGTGGGACGAGGGTCGGTGTTTACCATGACGTTGCGGAAGGCGGGAGATTGAGGGGGCGTTAGGCAGGACCGTCGCGCGGGCCCAATCCGCCCCACCCCCCGAATATCACCGGTACAACCAGTACCGCTTCGCTTCCGCTTCGAACGCCGCGGCCTCAACCCGGTACTGCTCCAACAGCGCCGCGACCGCATCATCCCCGGCCTCGACCGCGGCCCGCACGCGGTCGCTCCCGGCGAGCCGATCCTCCTGCGCCGCGCGCCACGCGAACTCCCGCGGGTGCGCCGCGTAGACCGCGCGCAGCAGCCAGAGCCCGACCGCGTCCGGCCGCACGCGGTCGCGGTCGACGACCACGACGCGGACCACCGGGATCGTCAGGCCGCCGTACTTCTCGGTCCCCGGCGCGACCGCGCGCGCGGCCGCCTCGAAACGCACCCCGCCTAACGGACCGCCCGTCGCCGCGTCGCGCCGCGCGCGGGCGTCGAGCGCCGCGGCGACCGCGGGCGCGTCGGCGAGCCACGGCGCCCCGACCAGCAGGAACGGCGCGTCGGTGCCGCGCCCCTCGCTCACGTTCGTCCCCTCGAACAGGACCGTGCCCGTGTAGACCAGCTCCGCGTCGCCGCCGCGCAGGTTGGGCGACGGGTTGACGCGCGGCAGCCCGGCGTCGGCGTACCAGAGCGAGCGGCGGTAGCCGCGCATCGGGACCACCGTCAGGCGCCGCACCGGGACGCGCCCTGTGCCCGCGAGGTAGCGCATCAACTCACCGGGCGTGAGGCCGTAGCGCATCGCCACCGGGTACTGCCCGACGAAGCTCGCGTAGCGCGGGTCGAGCACGCCGCCCTCGACCCGGTCCGCGCGCACGGGGTCGGGGCGGTCGAGCACGACGAACGGGATCCCCGCCGAGTCGGCCGCGGCGGCGGCGAGCGCCATCGTCCACACGTAGGTGTAGACCCGCGCCCCCACGTCCTGAATGTCGTAGACCAGCACGTCGACGTCGCGCAGCATGGCGCGCGTCGGCGCGCGCGTCGCGCCGTAGAGCGAGTAGACCGGCACGCCGGTCGCCGAGTCCACCGACGAGGCCACGTGCGCGCCGGCGGCCGCGGTGCCCCGGATCCCGTGTTCGGGGCCGAACAGCGCGGTGAGGCGCACGCCCGGCGCTCGGGCCAGCAGATCGGCCGTGCTCGTCCCCGCGCGGTCGCGCCCCGTCGGGTTGGTGATCAGACCGACCCGCTTGCCGCGGACCACCCGCACCGAGTCGCCGAGCAGCACCTCGACGCCGGGTACGACGACGGCGCGGGTCGAGTCGACCGAGGTGTCGGCGACGACGACCGGGGCCGCCGGGGGGCTATCCCACATGCGCGGGAAGCTACATCGTTCCCCCATGCGCATCGTCATCGCTTCGGACCACGCGGGCTACCGCTACAAGTCCCTCATCATCCCGATGCTCCGCGGCTGGGGGCACGAGGTCACCGACTTCGGCACGGACTCCGAGGAGCCGGTCGACTACCCGCTCTACATCCGCCCCGCCGCCGAGGCGGTGGCCCGCGGCGAGTTCGAGCGCGGCATCGTGCTCGGCGGGTCCGGCAACGGCGAGGCGATCGTCGCCAACCGCGTGCCGGGCGTGCGCTGCGCGCTCTGCTGGAACGTGGACGCCGCGCGCTTCGGGCGGCAGCACAACGACGCCAACGTGCTGTCGTTGGGCGAGCGCCTGATCGCCGAGGGCGACCTCGAGGCGATCGTGCGCACGTGGGCCGACACCCCGTTCGAGGGCGGGCGGCACCAGCGGCGGATCGACGAGATCGACGCCCCGCGCCCCTGACGGACGCCGCCTAACGACTGCCGCCCGGCCGACCCTACGCGTGGCCGAGGGCCCGCCGCCGCTCGACGGCACCACCACGACGACGCGGCTCGAGGCGTTCAGCGACGGCGTGTTCGCGGTGGCGATCACGCTACTCGTGCTCGAGATCAAGGTGCCCCACGTCGCTGACGGCGCCCCCGCGGGGCTCGGCGCCGCGCTGCTGGCGCGCTGGCCGTCGTACGTCGCCTACGCCGTCAGCTTCCTCACGATCGGCGTGATCTGGGCCAACCACCACGCGGTCATGGACCACGTCCGGCGTGCGGACCGCGGGCTGCTGATGGTGACGGTCTTCTTCCTCATGGCCGTGACGTTCCTGCCCTTCCCGACCGCCGTCCTGGCCGAGTATCTGCCGGACGGGCCGAGCCACGACCGCACGGTGGCGACCGTGTTTTTCGGCGCGGCGTATGTGTGGATGGCCGTGGCGTTCAACGTGCTCTGGCGTTACATCCGCCGCGCCGGGCTGCTGCACGACCCCGCGCACCCCGGCGTTCGGAGCATCACGGCGAGCTTCCGCTACGGCCCGGTCGCGTACATCGCGATGACCCTGCTCGCCTTCGCGAGCGTGCCGGCCAGTGTCGCCGCGCTCGGCCTGCTGGCCGTCTACTGGGCGTGGCCGGGCTCGTCGGGGACGGTTCGCACGCCGGCGACCGGCCCGCGACCCTCTGACGGACACGCATGACAGCATTTCGACTCCCGTACGTCGCCGGCGCCGCCGCGGCGCTCGCGCTGGCCGGTTGCGGCCGGACCAACGCCCCGCTCATCGGCCCCCCGGTCGGCGGCGAGCCGTTCGACCGCTCGCTCCTGGGCGGCGCGGCGGACCCGTGGCGCACCCTTCCGAGCCCGTTCTGGACCGCCCAGCCCGCGCCCGAGGCCGGGGGCGCGTCGCTCCGCGGCGTGCGCGCGGTCGACGACCGGGTCGCCTGGGCCAGCGGGAGTGGCGGCACGGTGCTCCGCACCACCGACGGCGGCGCGACCTGGACGCGCCGCGCCGTCCCGGGCGCCGACGCGCTCGACTTCCGCTCGGTGTGGGCATTCGACTCGCTCACGGCCGTGGTCGCGAGCGCCGGCGACGCTGCGGCCGGCCAGGCCCGCATCTACCGCACGGTCGACGGCGGCCGCCGCTGGACCCTCGCCCGCCAGGACTCGACCCGCGGCGCCTTCTACGACGCGATCGCCTTCTGGGACCGCCGCTACGGCCTGGTCCTGAGCGATCCGGTCGGCGAGGGCGCCGCCCGCCGCTTTCTGGTCCTGATGACGAGCGACGGCGGGGCGACGTGGTCGCGCACCCCCGCCGAGGGGATGCCCGACGCGCTCGCCGACGAGGGCGCGTTCGCGGCGGGGAACGCCGCGCTGGCGGTGGTCGCCGATACGCGCGCCTGGTTCGTGACCGGGGGCCCCAACGGTGCGCGGATCTTCACGACGTCGACCGGCGGCGCACGCTGGGACGTCGTCCCCGCCCCGATCACCACCCCGCGCAGCGCGAGCGCAGGGCTGTTCGCGGTCGCCGGCGTGCCAGGGGGGGGAGGGAGCACGGTCGACGCGACGCTCCGCGCCCGAACCCTGCGCACCCTCCCCGCCCCGGCGCTCGCGGTCGGCGGCGACTACCGCCAGGCCCGCACAGGCACGGGCCAGATGGCGCGTTCGACCGACGGCGAGCGGTGGGAACGCGCGGACCCGGCCGGCACGGCGCCGGGCTACTGGTCGGGCCTGGTGTACGTCCCGGGACTCGGGCGGACTGCCGTCGCGGTCGGAGGAGGGGGGACGGCAGTCACCCGGGACGACGGCGGGACGTGGGCCCGCGTGGACAGCACGGGGTGGAACGCCGTGAGCTTCAGCGGGGCGAGAGGGGGGTGGGCCGTCGGCGACAAGGGCCGGATCGCGAGGGTCAGCAGGTAGGGGATTCGGAAGAGGCTGTCAACCAAGCCAAACAGCCTCTTCCGAATCCCCTTTCAATCCGCCGCCCGCTCGTACTGCACCGGCCACTTCACGCCCACCCCCATCGCCTTCCCCGCCTTGAGCGGCCAGTACGGATCCCTCAACAACTGCCTCGCCAACAGCACCACATCCGCCTTCCCCTCCCGCACGACCCCGTCCGCCTGCTCCGGCGTGGTGATCAGCCCCACCGCCCCCGTCGCGATTCCCCCCTCCCGCCGCACCCGCTCGGCGAACTCCACCTGGTACCCCGGCCCGACCGGGATCTGGACCCCTCCGACCAGTCCGCCCGTCGAGCAGTCAATGAGGTCCACCCCTCGGTCGGCGAGCAGGCGCGCGAGGGCGACCGTCTGGTCGGCGTCCCAGCCCCCGGGCGCCCAGTCCGTCGCCGACACCCTGACCCAGAGCGGGTGCTCCTCCGGCCACTCCGAGCGGACCGCGTGGACCACCTCGAGCGTGAGCCGCACGCGGTTCTCGAAGCTGCCGCCGTAGTCGTCCGTGCGCCGGTTGCTGAGCGGCGACAGGAACTGGTGCAGGAGGTAGCCGTGCGCCGCGTGGAGTTCGATGACGCGGAACCCCGCCGCGTGCGCGCGTCGAGCGGCCGCGGCGAACTCGGCGACGACCTCCCCGACCTCTCCGATCGTGAGCGCGTGCGGAGCCGGATCACTCGGGCGGAACGCCACCGCGCTCGGCCCCACCGGCTCCCACCCGCCGTCCTCCGGCGGGACGCGTCGGCTACCCTGCCACGGCGGCGTCGAGCTCGCCTTGCGCCCCGCGTGTCCCAGCTGCACGCCCGCGGGGACGCCCTGCGCGGCCATGAAGCCGACGCACCGCGCCAGACCCTCGACGTGCGCGTCGTCCCAGATCCCCAGGTCGCGCGGCGAGATTCGCCCCTCGGGCGTCACCGCCGTCGCTTCGAGGAGCACGAGCCCCGCCCCGCCCACGGCGCGGCTGCCGAGGTGGACGAAGTGCCAGTCGTTCGCGAAGCCGTCGTCGCTCGAGTACTGGCACATCGGGCTCACGACGATCCGGTTCGCGAGCGTGAGGCCCCGCTGGCGGAACGGGGTGAAGAGGCCTGGTGCCGCGTCAGGTCCAGCGGCAGGCGTGGTGGCAGGTGCGATCTCGGGTGCAACCCCGGTCCCCCCGCTCAGTAGCTCAGTCATGAGCTACCCATCAAGCAGAGACCGTGCGCGAACGGACGCCGCGAGCGGGACCACGCCTGAGGTACTTGGCGGAACATTCGCCGCCGCCTGCACGCGCTCACCCGCCTGCTTCGCGCGACGTCACCGAATGTCTTAACACGAGGACACACGCATAAACATCCGGCGCAACCGGATGCTGAGACCGGAAGCGTAAGTCAAGCTTCCGTCATCACTTACCGACGCTCCTGAGGTGTGCCGGCATGCTCCGCCGGTCCGGCCCGCAGACTGCCTTTCACCGCCTCGCACTAGCCCGCGTGGACTCGCAGTGAGCCGATCGTCCGCGCCCACCTCCGACATCCGCTACGTCCGATGTCCCCTTGCCCCACTGCAATGACTGCCCTGGAGCGCGACACCGTTCGCCCGCGAGAGTCCCTCTCCTCCGCCCTCCACGCGCGGGCGCACCACGAGCCGCTCACCCACGAGCGCCTCGATTCCAGCCGACTACTCGGCGACCGCCTTGGTGACCGCCCCGTGCCCTTCATCCCTATCAGCGACGCTATCGAGGACCCCGGCTGTGACAGGTCGGCGAACGCCGCCAGCCTGCCCGTCCGGATCGTCGACCCTCAGGACCCCGCCCGCGAAGCACTCGAACGCACCTGCCTCACGGTCAAGCGCATCGCCCACGACATCGGGATGCCCCGCGCCACGCTCGAAGCCTACCGGCTCGGCACCCGCCGCATGCCGCAGGTCGCCCGCGCGCGACTCGGTAAGTATCTGGCCGCGCACGCGGCCATGCTCGACGATCTCGCGCGGGCGCTCATCGGCCCTACGCCCACGTCCAACGAGTGACCGGACGCACACGCGTCGCCTGAGCAGGGCGACGCGCAGCAACACCGCAGCAACACCGCAGCAACACCAACGAGCTGCTCGTCCGAGAGCGGTTGGTTAGCTGATCGCCCGTCAGCCCGTCGGCGCGCCATCCGCCGCAAGCCGCACCTCGCGGAACAGGGCGGCGAGTGCGCCGATCTGGTAGTGCGCGTTCAGCCCGCTCGGGTTGGGCAGCACCCACACGCGCGTCGCGCCGACGGGCTCGGGCTGCGGTCCGAGCGCGGCTTTCGGCTGGTCGAACGCGCTCCGGTACGCACCGACGCCGAGCACGGCGAGGATGCGCGGGGCGTACTCGGCCAGCTTGGCCCGGAGCGCCCGGCCGCCCGCGACGTACTCGTCGGGCGCGAGTTCCGCGGCCGTTGCGGTCACGCGCGGCACGACGTTGGTGATCCCGTACCCCCGGCCGAGGAGCGTGCGCTCCTCGCTCGGGTCGAGCTGCCGCTCCGTGAAGCCCGCCCGGTGGAGCGCGGGCCAGAAGCGGTTGCCCGGCCGCGCGAAGTGGTGCCCCGTGTAGGCCGTGTAGAGCCCGGGGTTGATCCCGCAGAACAGCACCCGCAGCCCGGGCGCGATCACGTCGCGCACAGGGACACCCGCCGCCCCCGCCGCCACCAGTTCGGCGCGGGTCGGCCGCCTCACCGGGCCCGCGCTCACCGGTCGCTCACGACCGGTTGTTCACCGGCAACTCACCCGCCGGACGCCGCGCCCTCGCGCCCGATCGGCGAGCTCGCGGCGTGGTCGGCCACGTCGCGCGCGCCGGCGGCACGCGCGCACGAGGCGCAGCAGTAGAAGTCCTGGTTCGCGTCGATGCCGTGGCCGATCACCTTCACGCCACAATGCGCGCACACCGGCGCGAGCTTGTGAATCGCGCATTCGAAGCTGTCGAACACGTGCCGGTTGCCGGCCGTGACGACCTCGAAGGCGAGGTAGTACTCGTTGCCGCAGACTTCACACTTGGCCATCGCCGGGTGCCTCGGGGGCGTGGGGGAACGGATTGCTCGGGGGCGCTCCGCGGGGGCAAAAACGACGCCCGTCGTGCCCTCGACAGCGCGGCGCCGCACGTGCGGTTATAACAGCGCCGTACCAAGCGCGCCCATCAAGCGCGCGGCACCGAGAGCGCGTTACCAAACGCGTTCCACCACGCGCGTCATTCTCCGGAAATCCGACCTCTCCACCGTGACCACGCCTCTCGCCCTCGACCCCCTCCGCTACCCGACCGGCACCTGGGCCCCCCTCCCCGCCGATACCGCACCCGCCGTCACCACCGCCCTCGTCGACCGCATCGCCGCCGCCCCCGCCGCGCTCCGCGCCGCCGTCGACGGGTTGGACGACGCGCAGCTCGACACGCCCTACCGCCCGGGCGGCTGGACGGTGCGCCAGGTGGTGCACCACGTCGCCGACTCGCACATGAACGCCTACGTGCGTGTCAAGAAGGCGCTCACCGAGGACGCGCCGGCGATCGCCGTCTACGACGAGGCCCGCTGGGCCGAGCTCCCCGACGCGCGGCTGCCGATCGCGCCGTCGCTCGCGCTGCTCGACGCGCTGCACGCGCGGTGGGACGTCGTCCTGCGCGCGTTGGGCCCCGCCGATCTCGCGCGGACGTACCGCCACCCCGAGCAGGGCGACGTGCCGCTCCGCACGGCGCTGGCCATCTACGCGTGGCACGGCGCGCACCACGTCGCGCACGTGACGGAGCTGCGGCGGCGGATGGGGTGGTGAGGGGCTGAGGCTCAGCCGCCCCGCCCGCCGTTCTCCAGCGCCGCTACTGCCGGCAGGTCCCGCGCGGGTCCGGCTTGGGCTGGTCCACCACGACGCGGTGGTCGAGGTTGGCCACCCGCTGCGCCACGTCGTAGACGAGGTTGTCGACGCGGGCCATGTGGTCGTAGTCGATGTACTCCGGCTCGTCGGTCACCTGGTGGTAGTCCGAGTGCCCGCCCGTCGTGAAGAACACGATCGGGATGCCGTAGCGCGCGTACTCGTAGTGGTCGCTGCGGCAGTAGATGTTCTGCGGGTGGCCGTTGGCGTCCATCGCGTAGTCGAAGACGAACCCGTGCTTGCCGTCCTTGTTGACCGTCTCGACGAGGTCGCCGAGCTCGGTCGAGAGGCGGCGCGAGCCGACCAGCTGCAGGTAGTCCGGGCCGCCGTGGAGCACGCGGCCGTCCTTGCTGATGCCCGTCACGTCGCTCGCCGCGCCGCGGCCCACCATGTCCATGTTGAGCTGGGCGACGATCGAGTCGCGCGGCACCGTCGGATGGTCGGTGAAGTAGGCGCTGCCCAACAGCCCCTTCTCCTCGCCGACGTGCCAGACGAAGAGGATCGAGCGCCGCGGCCGCGCGTCGCCCTTGAGCGACGCGAACTTCTCGGCCACCTCGAGAACGCTCACCGAGCCCGAGCCGTCATCGTCCGCGCCGTTGCTGATGCTGTCGGCGCGCATCGAGCCCGGGTGCGCCTTCCGGTAATCGGCGAGCATCCGGTTGACCTGCGCCTGCTGCTCGGGCGTGGCCTCCTTCTGCGCGTCCTCCGCGCCGCCCGCCCGCACGAGGTGGTTGTAGAAGCGGATCGAGTCGTGGTCGACCGTGGTGCGCGCGATGCCGATGTGGTCGTTGTGCCCGCCGATCGCCACGTACTCGCCGGCGAGCGCCGGGTCGCGCCCGGGGAGGACCGCCACGACGTTGCGCGCGGGGAACGGCACGGGCACGACGTTCACCTTGACGTCGGCGTTGACCGTGCGCCCCGGCGCGCCGGGCGCGAGCCCCGCGATCGGCGCGTCGAACAGCTGAGTGGCCGCGTTGCCCGTCATCAGCATCACCGTCGGCCCGGTCGCGGGCGCCGTCTGCGACGGGTCGTCGACGAATTGCGCCGGGCGCGCGAACACCGGAATCACCGCCGGCGCGACGCCGAGCCCGGCGACGACCGCGGCCTTCGGGTACGCCTGCGCGAGGCCGCGGCGCAGGAGGCGCATCGCGCCCGGCGAGTTGGTGAGCGTGAAGACGACCATCTTGCCCTCGGACTGGTCGGCCCCGATCATCCGGGCTGAATCGCCGAGCACGCCACCGTAGACGACGGGCAGGTCGTGGAAGCTCGCGCCCGGCGCGCGGCCGAGCGTGGCCCAGTCGCGCCCGTAGGTGAGGCGCGTGCCGGAGCCGGCCGCGGTGATGGCCGACGACGGGTCGATCGTGCGCGTCTTGAACGGCAGCGTCTGGAAGTACCCGTCCTCCCCCGCGGGCTTGAGGCCGAGCCGCTTGACCTCGGCGGCGATGTAGTCCGTGCCCTTCTCGTTTCCCTTCGTCCCCGCCTCGCGCCCCATCATCGAGTCGTCGGCGAAGATGTAGAGTCGGGTCATCAGGTCCGCGGCCGTGATGTCGGCCGTCGTGGGGCGCGGCGCGTGCTTGAGCGGCAGGGTCGTCGCGGGGAGCGGCACGAAGTCGGCGGGCGCCTGCGCGCGCGCCGCCGCGGGGGCGAGCGCGCCGAGCGCGGCGGCGGCGACGAGCGCGCCGCGGAGGCGGCGGTCGAAACGGGACATGACGGGAGGAAAAGGGCGGGGCGCGGACGACGAGGGCCGTCGCGCGATGGGACGCGCACTAGGACGCGCCATCGGACGGGACCGGACGCGACATGCGCTATACGCGGGGCCGCGGCGGTGCGCTGCCAGCGGCTCGGATGCCCGGCGCCGTACCCCACACGGACCGAGAGGTGCGCCTCGCGGGCGCGCCGCTGTGCGCGTGCAGCTCCCGGGCGGACCGATCATGCGGCAACTTCCGCCCATGCCGACCACGCTTCCCCCCGGCGTCGCGCTCCGTCCCGCGACCGCCGCCGACGTTCCGCTCATCCTCGCCCTGGTGCGCGACCTGGCCGAGTACGAGCGCGCCCTCGACCAGTGCCGCGCGACCGAGGCCGCGCTCCGCGCGTCGCTCTTCCCCGACCCCGCCGACCGCGCGCCGGCGCACGCGGAGGTCGTGATCGCCGAGGTCGACGGGGCGGCGGAGGGGTTCGCGCTCTTCTTCCACAACTACTCGACGTGGGAGGCGCGGCGCGGGCTCTACCTCGAGGACCTCTTCGTGCGCCCCGCGGCGCGCGGGCGGGGCGCGGGGCGGGCGCTGCTGGAGCACCTCGCGGGGGTCGCGGTGGCGCGCGGGTGCGGCCGCTTCGAGTGGAGCGTGCTCGACTGGAACGCGCCCGCGATCGGGTTTTACGAGGCGCTGGGCGCGCGGATGATGACCGAGTGGCGCATCATGCGCGTCGACGGCGAGGCCCTGCCGCGGCTGGCGGGGGGCGCCTGACAGAATGACGCCGCGCCCCCCGCCGTCCCCTCACGGCGACGCGTTACGGGGTCGTCGGCGCGGGCGGGACTGGCGGCAGCGGGGTCTGCGGCGCCGCGGGTAGCTCGCGGACCCAGATGTTGCGGAAGCTGAGCGGCGGGCTCGGGTCGCCGTGGGCCTGCAGCTTGATCGGCGACGGGCCGTGCGCCGTGTACGACGGCCGCCCCACGTACAGCGTCGCCCCGCGCAGCGCGACGTGGTCCTGGACGAGCACCCCGTTGTGGTAGGCCGTGACGTACGCCGGCGTCTTGAGCGAGCCGTCCGCGTTGAACGTCGGCGCGGTCCACACGACGTCGTACCCCTGCCACTCGCCCGGCGGCCGGTTGGCGTTGGCGAGCGGCGCGTACTGCTTGTAGATGCTCCCCGCCTGCCCGTTCACGTACGTCGGATTCTGGTACGAATCCATGATTTGTAGCTCGTACCCCGCGTCCCCCTTGCCTAACGAGGCGAGGAACACGCCGCTGTTCCCGCGCAGCTGCCCCGAGCCGGTCACGTTCGTCGGCACGCGCCACTCGACGTGCAGCTGGTAGTTGGTGAAGCGGCGCTTGGTCTCGATGTTGCCGGTCGGCTTGTTGACGGTGAGAATCCCGTCGCCCACGGTCCAGCGCGCGGGGCTGCCGTCGCTCACCGTGACCCACTGCGACAGGTCGCGGCCGTCGAACAGCACGATCGCGTCCGACGGCGCCCCGTTCGCGAGGCCCGCGCCCGGCGCCGGCGTCACCACGGGCGGCACCGGCGCGTAGACCTCGGTATCCTCGTGGCGCGCCGCCGGGCCCTGCGACGGAGCGGGCTGCTGCTGCGCATGCGCGGGGAGCGCCAGGGTACCGGTCGTACCGGTCAGGATCGCGAGGGCGAGGGCGTGGAGTCGCATGGGCGGGTGGCGGGTCGTGGGGTGCGGACGTGAGGGCCCAACATGGACGAGAGCGGCGTGCGATTCAGACGGTGCAGATCCGCACCGCGGCGGCGAGCGACGCGAGTGGGTCGCCGGTCGGTACGAACTCCTGCGCGACGTACCCCGTGAAGCCGACGTCGGCGATCGCGCGCATCACCGCGGGGTAGTAGAGCTCCTGCGTGTTGTCGGGCTCGTGCCGGCCCGGGACGCCGCCGACGTGGAAGTGGGCGAGGTGCGCGTGGTGCTGCCGGATCGTGCGGATCACGTCGCCCTCCATGATCTGCATGTGGTAGATGTCGTAGAGCAACTTGAACCGCGGCGACCCCACGCGTTCGGCGAGCGCGACGCCCCACGCCGTGTGGTCGCACTGATAGTCCGGGTGGTCCACCTTGGAGTTGAGCAGCTCCATGCACACCGTCACCCCCAGCCGCTCGGCGTCGGGCATGAGCTGGCGCAGGCCGGCCGCGCACGTCGCGAGCCCCGCCGCGTCGCTCAGGCCCCCGCGACTGCCCGAGAAGCAGATGATGTTGGGGATGCCCGCGGCCGCCGCCAGCGCGAGCCCCCGGCGGTAGCCCGGCAGCAGCCACGCGTGGTTCGCCTCGCGGTTCCACCCCACGGTGAGCCGCGTTTTGGGGTCACCCGCGGGCGCGTAGCCCATCGCGCAGGTCAGGCCGTGCGCGCGCACGGTCGCCCACTCGTCGGGCTCGAGCAGGTCGATCGAGGGGATCCCCATCCGCACCGCCGCCACCGCCAGCTCGTCGAGCGAGAGCTTCCCGATCATCCAGCGGCTCACCGAGTGCTTGTAGCGCATGGGCGCCCCCTCCAGGGTGGCCGGCGCGTGACGGTCCGCGTCGCCCGCGCGGGGACCACCACGAGGCAGGGGCAGCGCGCCGAGCAAGGCGCCAGTCGCGACGAAATCCCGCCGGTTCATCTCACGCCTCCGCCGGCCGCGCGCCGGGCTGCCGGTCCCGCGCGAACGCCGCGTCAAAGAGGCCGCCCGCCGTCGGGTAGTCCATCCGCCGCACGAACTGGCACGCCTCCCGGGCGCCCACCTCGCGGTCCATCCCCGGGTCCTCCCACTCGACCGAGAGCGGCCCCGCGTACCCCGCGCCGTTGAGCGCCCGCATCACGCCCTCGAAGTCCACGCGCCCGCGCCCCGGCGACCGGAAGTCCCACCCGCGCCGCGGGTCCCCGAAGTCCAGGTGCCCGCCGAACACCCCCGAGCCCCGCGCCGACGGCGCCCACCACGCGTCCTTCATGTGCACGTGGAAGATCCGGTCGCCGAACCGCTCGATCAGCTGCACCGCGTCGACCGCCTGGTAGCCGAAGTGGCTCGGATCGAAGTTGAACCCGAACGCCGGATGGTGATGCACCGCGCGGAGCGCCCGCTCGGCCGTCGGCACGTCGAAGGCGATCTCCGACGGATGCACCTCGAGCGCGAACCGCACCCCCGCCGCGGTGAAGGCGTCGAGGATCGGCGTCCACCGCCGCGCGAAATCGTCGAACCCCTCGTCGATCATCCCCGCCAGCACCGGCGGGAAGCTGTAGAGCAGGTGCCAGATCGACGAGCCCGTGAAGCCGTTGACCGTCGGCACGCCGAGCCGCGCGGCGGCGCGCGCCGTGTCCATGATCTCGCGGGCGGCGCGCTGCCGCACGCCCTCGGGGTCGCCGTCGCCCCAGACCCGCGGCGGCACGATGCTCTCGTGCCGCGCGTCGATCCGGTCGCACACCGCCTGCCCGACGAGGTGGTTGCTGATCGCGTACACCCCGAGCCCGTGCCGCGCCAGCAGCGCGCGCCGCTCGTCGCAGTAGCCGTCCTCGGCCAGCGCGCGCGCGACGTCGAAGTGGTCGCCCCAGCAGGCGAGCTCGAGGCCGTCGTAGCCCCACGACGCCGCCTTCGCGGCCAGCGTCTCGAGCGGGAGGTCGGCCCACTGGCCGGTGAAGAGCGTGACGGGGCGGGGCATGGCCGGATCTCGGGTTGGCGTTAGGCGGCCGGGGCCGCGCCCGGCGGTTCGTACGCGGCGTCCACCCAGACCCCCCCGCGCCGCGCGCTGTCGACCGCCGCGAGCAGGAAGTGCACCCCGCGCGCGCCGTCCGCCGCCGTCGGGAAGTCCAGGTCGAGCGGGTTCTCCTCGTCCCCCGAGCGGCGGGCCGCCATCGTCCGCATCGCGTTGGCGTAGACGTTGGCGAACGCCTCGAGGAACCCCTCCGGGTGCCCCGGCGGGATCCGCCCAGCGCGGAGTGCCGCGGGCGCGAGGTACGACTGGCCGCGGCTCCACAGCTCCGCCGGGGCGTCGGGGCGCTTGAGCCACAGCTCGTTGCACCGCGGCTGCGTCCACTCCAGCCCCGCGCGCTCGCCGTAGACGCGCAGCGTGAGCGTGTTCTCCTCGCCGCTCGACACCTGCGAGCAGAGGAGCACGCCGCGCGCGCCGCCGCGGAAGCGCAGCAGCATGTTCGCGTCGTCCTCGAGCGCGCGCCCGGGGACGAAGGTCGTGAATTCTGCGCAGAGCGACTCCAATTCCAGCCCCGCCACGTAGCGCACCAGGTGCTCGGCGTGCGTGCCGATGTCGCCCACCGCGCCGGCCGCGCCGGCCCGCGCCGGGTCCGTCCGCCACTCCGCCTGCTTCGACCCCGCGCGCTCGGCGGCCGTGCCCAGCCAGTCCTGCGCGTACTCGACGACCACCTTGCGGATCGGCCCGAGCGCCCCCGCGCGCACCAGCGCGCGCGCCTGCTTGACCATCGGGTAACCCGAGTAATTGTGCGTGAGCGCGAACACCGCCCCGCGCGCCGCCTCCTGCTCGGCGACGAGGCGGCAGAGCGACTCCGCGTCCTCGAGCGTCGTGGCGAGCGGCTTGTCGCACACGACGTCGAAGCCGCGCTCGAGGAACGCGCGCGCGACCGGCACGTGCAGGTGGTTGGGCGTGACGACGCTCACGAAGTCCAGCCGGTCGTCGGCCCGGCGCGCCGCCTCGGCGTCGGCCATCCGCGCCCAGCCGTCGTACACGCGCGCCGGGTCGAGCCCGAGCTCCTCGCCCTGCGCGCGCGACCGCGCCTCGGTCGACGCGAACGCGCCCCCGGTCAGCACCGCGAGGCCGTCGAGGGCCGCGGCCCGGCGGTGCACGGCGCCGATGAACGCGCCGGGCCCGCCGCCGATCATGCCGTAACGCAGCTTCCTGCCGAGGGGCACGCGAGTGGGACTGGGGGGACGTGGGGGGGGAGACCGAGCGGCCGAACCGGTTTGGGCGCGCGCCGCCGCGTGGCGAACCGGTGGCGGCGCAACCTAACGTTGCGTTGACGGCGTGCGTACCGGAAGCGATGTTCGCCTATGGAGCGCCCGCGCGGCGCCGCCGTCGTAGGCTCGTCGCACGTTCGTCGCACGTTCGTCGCAGGTCCCCCGCCGCCCCGTTCCCTCCCCCGCCCCGATGACCGCAGCGGCCCGCCCCGCGCCCTTCGCGCAGCCCACCACCGCCGTCGCCTCGCTCGGCACGCGGCTGAGTGTGATGATGTTCCTCCAGTTCTTCATTTGGGGGGCGTGGTACACGACCATCGCCGTGTTCATGTCCAACCACGGCATGGCGACGGACATCGCGTGGCCCTACAAGGCCAACCCGATCGCCGCCATCGCCGCGCCCTTCTTCGTCGGATTGATCGCCGACCGCTACTTCGCGACGCAGAAGGTGCTGGCCGTGCTGCACCTCCTCGGCGGCGTGCTATTGCTGCTGGCCCCCGGGCTGGCGGGCAACGCGTCGGCGTTCATGCTCCTGCTGCTGCTCTACAACCTGTGCTACATGCCGACGCTCGGACTCTCGAGCTCGCTGGCGTTCCAGCACATCCGCGACCAGGAGCG
This sequence comes from uncultured Gemmatimonadales bacterium, assembly GCA_963763675.1. Classification (GTDB taxonomy): domain Bacteria; phylum Gemmatimonadota; class Gemmatimonadetes; order Gemmatimonadales; family Gemmatimonadaceae; genus BPUI01. The sequence continues at coordinate 899,584 of CAVXPN010000005.1, read as the reverse complement.
GCAGTTCCCGCGCGTGCGCGTGTGGGGGACGATCGGCTGGATCGTGGCGGGGCTCGTGATCAGCTTCGTCCTCAGCCGGTTCACCACGGGCCCGGCCGAGGCGACGGCGCTGCCGCTGCGGATGGCGGGGGTCGCGAGCCTCGTGCTCGGCGTGTACTGCCTGACGCTGCCGCACACGCCGCCGTCGGCGGCGGGGCAGCGCGTGTCGGCCCGCTCGGTGCTCGGCCTCGACGCGCTCGACCAGTTAGGCAGCCGGCCGTTCTACGTGTTCGTCGCCAGCGCGCTGCTCATCTGCATCCCGCTCGCGGCGTACTACAACATGACGCAGCTCTTCCTGCAGTCGGCCAAGGTCGAGAACATCGCCGCGACGCAGTCGCTCGGGCAGATGTCCGAGATGTTGTTCATGCTCGCGATGCCGATGCTGTTCGCGCGGCTCGGCGTCAAGTGGATGCTGCTGGCCGGGATGGTGTCGTGGGTGCTGCGCTACATCCTGTTTGCCGTCGCCGCGCCCGGCGCGGTGTTCTGGATGATCGCGCTCGGCATCCTGCTGCACGGCGCCTGCTACGACTTCTTCTTCGTCACGGGCCAGATCTACGTCGACAAGAAGAGCAGCGCGGCGATCCGCGGGCAGGCGCAGGGCTTCTTCGTGCTGATCACCTACGGCGTGGGGATGCTGATCGGCGCGCAGGTCGCGGGCTCGGTCTACAACGGCTTCTTGCACGGCGCGGCGACGCTGACGCTTCCGCAGTGGCAGCAGTTCTGGTGGTTCCCGGCGACGTTCGCGGCCGCGGTCGCGGTGTTCTTCGCCGTCTTCTTCCGCGAGCGGGCCGCGGAGCCCGACGGGCGGATTCCCCGCACCGGCCCCGCGATCGCCGCCGAGCTGCAGCCGTAAGCACGACCCGAGCACGACGTAGGGCACGACCTCGGGCACGACGTAGGCGCGACATCCGCGCCCCGGCCTCTCCTTCCACGTATCCCCCCCCGCCCATGACCACCCCGATGACTCGGCGCGACATGCTGCGCGCCGCCGGCGCCGCGGCGCTCGCCCTCCCGTTCGGCGTCGCCGGCGCCGCGCGCGCCGCGCGGCCGCACGCGGCCGCGGCCCACGTGCCCGGCATCCAGCTCTACACGGTGCGCACGCTCATGCAGACCGACTTCGACGGCACGCTCGCCGCGCTGGCGAAGATGGGCTACAAGGAATTCGAGTTCGCGGGCTACTACGGGCGCGACCCGCGCGCGCTCCGCACGATGCTCGACGGGCTCGGGGTGACGACGCCGAGCGCGCACATCCCCCTCGAGACGCTGCGTACGGCGCTCGGGCCCGCACTCGACGCGGCCGCCGTGCTCGGCCATCAGTACATCGTCTGCCCCTACATCATGGACCCGCAGCGGACGCCGGACGGCTTCGCGCGCATCGCCGACGACCTGTCGCGCATCGGCGGCGAGGTCAAGGCGCGTGGGATGCAGCTCGCCTACCACAACCACGACTTCGAGTTCAAGCCCATGCCAGACGGCACGCTGCCGTTCGACATGCTCCTGACGCGCACCGACCCGTCGCTCGTGCAAATGGAGGTCGACCTGTACTGGATCACGTACGCGGGGCAGGACCCGCTCAAGTACATCAGCGCCCACCCGGAGCGGTTCCCGCTCTGCCACGTGAAGGACCTGAGCCGCGCGGGCGGCACGGCGCACATGGCCGACGTCGGGCAGGGGAGCATCGACTTCCGCAAGATCTTCGCGGCCGCGCGCTTCAAGCACTACTTCGTCGAGCGCGACGACACGAAGGAGCCGCTCGCCAGCGCGCGCGCGAGCGAGCGGGCGCTGCAGGCGCTGCTCGCGTGATCATGGAGCGCGGGGGCCCGGGCGCCCCCGCGAGGGGTGCGCCCGCGGCGGGCGCGCGCGCTGCGGCGTACTTCGCGCCGCGCGCGGCGGGGTACGCGGCGTTCCGGCCGACATACCCCGCCGAGTTGTTCGACTGGCTGGCGGCGCTCGCGCCCGGGCGGGCGCTGGCGTGGGACTGCGCGACCGGCAGCGGACAGGCCGCGCGCGCGCTGGCCGCGCACTTCGACCGCGTTGTGGCGACCGACGCGAGCCCGGAGCAACTCGCCCACGCCACGCCTAACGCCCACGTCGAGTACCGCGTCGCGCCCGCCGAGGCGAGCGGACTCCCGGACGCGTGCGCCGACCTCGTCACGGTCGCGCAGGCACTCCACTGGTTCGACCTCGACGCGTTCTACGCGGAAGCGGCGCGCGTGCTGGCGCCGGGCGGCGCGCTCGCCGTCTGGTCGTACGGCGACCCGGTGCTCGGAGAGGCGGCGCTCGACGCCGCCTTCCGCGACGCCGCGGCGGAGGTCGTGGCGTACTGGCCGCCGGAGCGGCGCTTCGTCGGCGATGGATATATGAGCATTTCGTTTCCGTTCACCGAGCGGCCTGCCCCGGCGTTCCGGATGGAGCGCGACTGGACCCTCGCCGAGTTCGCGGGCTACGCCGGCACCTGGTCGGCGGCGACCCGCTTCGCGGCGGCGACGGGGCGCGACGCCACGGCGGCGCTGACCGCCGCGCTCGCCCCCGCGTGGGGCGACCCCGGGCGCCGCGTGCCCGTCCGCTGGCCCCTCACCGTGCGCGCCGGCCACCGGCCCGACACCCCAACGACCCTGCCATGACCGTTCCCCGCTCCCCGCGCCTCGCGTTCGGCCTCGCCGGGCTCGCCCTCGGCCTCACCACGCCGCCCTACATCGCTCACGCGCCGCACGCGCCCGCGGCGCCTCACGCGGTCCTCAGTGCGGTGCCCAGCGCGGCGCGCGACTCCGCGTGGACGGTGCTCTTCGACGGCACGCCTGCGTCGCTCGCCGCCAACTGGCGTGGCTACCGGCGGACCGACATCCCGGCCAACTGGCACGTCGAGAACGGTGTGCTCGCACTCACGACCGGCGGCGACAGCGCCGCGCACGGCGATCTCGTCACGCGCGAGGAGTACGGCGACTTCGACCTCGAGTACGAGTGGCGCATCACGCCGGGCGGCAACAGCGGGGTGCTCTACCGCGTCGCGGAGACCGAGCCGACGACGTGGCAGACCGGGCCCGAGATGCAGGTGCTCGACGACGCGCGGCACGCCGACGGCAAGCTGCCGTCGCACCGCGCGGGCGCGCTCTACGACCTCGTCGCGCCGCCGCCCGGGGTGACGCGGCCGGTGGGCGAGTTCAACCGCGCGCGGATCGTGATGCGCGGCACGCACGTGCGGCAGTACCTCAACGGCCGGCTCACGGCGGACCTCGACTTCACGAGCCCGCGCGCGCGCGCGCTGATCGCGGCGGGCAAGTGGAACGCGTACCCGCGCTACGCCTCGCAGCGGAGCGGGCACCTCGCGCTGCAGGACCACGGCGACGCCGTCGCGTTCCGCAACATCCGCGTGCGGCGCCTGGGCCCCGAGGCCGCGGGCGCGGCGGGTACGGGAGCGGGCGCACCGTGACGACCCGCCGCGCGTTCGTCGCCGCGGGGCTGGCCGGCGCCGCCGCGACGTTAGGCTCCGGCGCGTTAGGCTCCGGCGCGTCGGGCGCCGAGTTGGACCAGGGAGGCGGGATGGCGGACGGCGACCGGACGCACTACGAGCTGCGCGCCTACGAGCTGCGGAGCGACCTCGACGTCGCGCGCGCGCGGGCGTTCTTCGCCGAGCAGATGGCGCCGGCGCTGCGCCGCGCCGGGGCCGGGGCGGTGGCGGCGTTCACACCGGACACCGGGCTGCCGACGCCCTCGGTGGTCGTGGTGATCGCGTACCCGTCGCTCGCCGCCGTCGGTGCCGCCGCGGCGCGCCTCGCGGCCGACGCCCCGTACCAGGCGGCCGCGGACGCGTGGGAGCGCGGGCACGGGCTGCCCTACGTGCGGTACGACACGGCGCTGTACCGCGCCTTCGCCGGCCACCCGGCGCTCGAGCGGCCGGCCGCCGCCGCGCCCGGTCGCGTCTTCGAGCTGCGCACCTACGAGGCCCCGAGCGACGCGGGGCTGCGGGCCAAGGTCGCGATGTTCAACGAGGAAGAGATCCGCATCTTCCGCGCGTCCGGGTTCACGCCGGTGTTCTTCGGCGAGGCGGTCGCGGCGCCGCGGATGCCGCACCTGACCTACGCGCTGGCGTTCGACAGCATGGAGGCGCGCGCGGCGGCGTGGGCGCGGTTCGGGGCCAACCCCGACTGGCAGCGCATCCGCGTGCGGCCGGGGTGGACGGATCCGGAGACCGTCTCGGTCATCCGGTCGGCGTTCCTGCGGGCGACCGACTTTTCGGACGTGCGGTAGCGCCCGCCCCCGCCGACCGCCCCCGCCGCTCCCCCCCGTCGCCCCCGAACCCCCCGTCATGCCTAACACCCCCTACGACGTCTGCATCATCGGCTCCGGCGCCGGCGGCGGGATGGCCGCCTACGCGCTGACCCAGGCGGGCGCCAACGTCGTCATGCTCGAAGCCGGCCCCGAGTGGTACAGCACCCGGGACTCCGACATGCTCACCCCGAGCTACGCCACGGTCCGCCGCGGCGCGGGCTCCACCCGCAAGCCGTTCGGCGAGCACGACGGCTGCATCGGCGGCTGGGACATCGAGGGCGAGCCCTACACGTTCGCCCCGGGGAGCTACTTCCACTGGTGGCGCGCGCGGATGCTGGGCGGGCGCACCAACCACTGGGGGCGGATCTCGCTCCGCTTCGGCCCCGACGACTTCAAGCAGAAGAGCAAGGACGGGCTCGGCGACGACTGGCCGATCTCGTACGACGACATGGCGCCGTACTACGACCGCGTCGACCGCCTGATCGGCGTGTTCGGCTCGAAGGAGGGGCTCCGCAACCACCCCGACGGCGACTTCCTCCCCGCGCCCAAGCCGCGCTGCTACGAGCTGCTCGTCAAGAAGGCGGCCGACCGGCAGCGGGTGACGTGCATCCCGTCACGGCTCTCGATCCTCACCAAGCCGATCAACGGCCGCGCGGGGTGCCACTTCTGCGGGCAGTGCGGCCGCGGCTGCGGCGTGAACGCCAACTTCTCGAGCCCGGGCGTGCTCATCGCGCCGGCGCTCAAGACGGGCAAGCTGACGCTCGTGACCAACGCGATGGCGCGCGAGGTCACGGTCGGCCGGGACGGCCTCGCGACGGGCGTGAGCTACGTCGACAAGCGCGACGGGAGCGACCAGCACGTCCAGGCCCGCGTGGTGGTGCTCGCGGCGAGCGCGCTCGAGACCGCGCGACTGCTGCTCAACTCGCGCTCGACGCTCTTCCCCAACGGGCTCGCCAACTCCAGCGGGACCGCCGGCAAGTACATCACCGACACCACGGGCACCGACGTGGCGGGGCACATCCCGGCGCTCCTCGACCACGTGCCGCACAACGAGGACGGCGTGGGCGGGATGCACGTCTACATGCCGTGGTGGGCCGACAACCGGAAGCTCGACTTCCCGCGCGGCTACCACATCGAGGTGTGGGGCGGGCAGGGGCAGCCGGGGTACGGCTTCGGCGGCGGCATCCAGACGCGGCCCGGGGTCGAGGGCGGCTACGGCGCGTCGCTCAAGCAGGAATACCGGCGGCAGTACGGGGCCGTGATCGGCTTCTCGGGCCGGGGCGAGATGATTCCCAACGACAACTCCTTCGCCGAGGTCGACCCCGAGGTCGTGGACCGCTGGGGGATCCCGGTGCTGCGCTTCCACTGGAAGTTCTCGGACCACGAGACGCTGCAGGTCAAGCACATGCAGGAGACCTTCCGCTCGCTCATCCACGAGATGGGCGGCACGCCGCTCTCGCCGATGCCGACGAAGGAGAAGGGCTACGGGATCGCCCCGGGCGGCCACATCATCCACGAGACGGGCGGGGCGCGCATGGGCAAGGACCGGCGGACGTCGGTGCTCAACGAGAACTGCCAGGCGCACGACGTGAAGAACCTGTTCGTCGCCGACGGCGCGCCGTTCGTGTCGCAGGCGGACAAGAACCCGACGTGGACGATCCTCGCGCTCGCCTGGCGCACGGCGGACCACATCACCGAGCTGCGGAAGCAGGGGGCGGTATGAACGACCAGCAGTCACAGAAGCCAGAGGCGGCACCGGAGCCGCCGCCGCGCGGGGTCTCCCGCCGCGACGCGCTGCGCGTGTTGGGGCTCGCGGCCGGCGGCGTGGCCGCGGCCGCATGCGCGCCCGAAGCTCCGCCGGCCGCGTCGCACGCCGGCGGCGCCCAGGCCGACGCCGCGCACGCCCACGGCGGCGCCGAAGGCGCGGGCGGGCTGCCGTCCGCGCGGCCGGACCTCGTCGCGGACGCGTTCGAGCGCGAGGAGGTGGTCGCGGGGCTGCCGACGCCGTTCTTCACCGCGCGCGAGCGCGACACGGTGAACGTGCTCGTCGACTACGTGATCCCGCGCGACGAGCGGTCGGGGAGCGCGACCGACGCCGGGGTGCCGGCGTGGATGGACCAGTTCCTCGCCCACCCCGACACCGAGCCCCACTTCCGCCTCGCGGTGCGCGGCGGGCTCGCCTGGCTCAACGCCGAGAGCGGGCGGCGCTGGGGCGTGCCGTTCGCGGGCGCGACGGACGCGCAGCGGCGCGCCCTCCTCGACGACATCGCCTACCCCAAGCGCGCGCGCCCCGAGATGCAGCGCGGCGTGGCGTTCTTCAACACCTTCCGCGACTTCACCGCGTCGGGATTCTTCTCGAGCCAGGTGGGGTGGAAGGACCTGCAGTACGAGGGCAACGTGGCCCGGCCCGCGTGGGACGGGTGCCCGCCCGAGGCGACGGCGAAGCTCGGGGTCGGGTACGAGCTCATGGCGACGCGCGTCACGCCGGCGACCGGCAAGGTGCGCGCCTGACGCCCGCGCCTAACGTCCTCTCCTAACGCGATCGCCTAACGTTCCGCCCAACACCCACTCCGCGACCCATGACCGCCCCGACCTCCCGCCGCACCTTCCTCGCCCAGGCCGCCGTGTTGGGCGCGGGCGTCACCATCGTCCCCCGCCACGTGCTCGGCGGCCGCGGCCACACGGCGCCGAGCGACACGCTCAACATCCTGATGGTGGGGGGCGGCGGGATGGCGGCGAGCAACGCCTACGCCCTCATCCAGGGCGGCCAGCGCATCGTCGGCATCGCCGACATCGACCAGGCGTACGCCACGCGGGCCGCGGCCAGCCGCGCCGCCGTCGACCCGCGCACCGGCGTCGCCAACCCCGACGGCGCGCGGATGGTCGCCCAGTACGCGGCCGCGGCGCGGTACGACGACTTCCGCCGCATGCTGGAGAAGGAGCGCGGCGCCGACGCCGTCGTCGTCGCCTGCCCCGACCACATCCACGCCGTCGCCGCCAAGGCCGCGATGGACCTGGGCAAGCCCGTCTACGTCCAGAAGCCGCTGACGTATTCGGTGCACGAGGCCCGCGTGCTGCGCGAGACCGCACGCCGCACGGGCGTCGTCACGCAGATGGGCAACCAGGGGCATTCCAGCCGCGAGGCCGCGCTGATCAACCAGTGGGTGCGCTCGGGCGGGATCGGCCCGGTGCGCGAGGTGCAGGTCTGGACCAACCGCCCCATCTGGCCGCAGGGGATTCCCTACCCCGCGGCGGGCGCGGCGGGTGTGCCGGCGCGCCCCGTGGGGTGGTCCGGCAACCCGTACACGGACCGCGTGATCAGCGACGACCTCGCCGGCGCGCTCGCCGCCGAGGGGTCGCACACGCCGCCCGCGGGGCTCGACTGGGATCTGTATTCGGGCCCCGCGGCGATGCTGCCGTACCACCCGATCTACCACCCGTTCAACTGGCGCGGGTGGACCAACTTCGGCTCGGGCGCGCTCGGCGACATGGGCGCGCACCTGATCGACCACCCGTACTGGGCGCTCGAGCTCACGTACCCGACGGTCATCGAGGCGACGAGCACCCCGTGGGGGGGCGACCAGGGGCACCCGGCGTCGTACCCGATCAGCATGCAGGTGCACTACGACTTCCCGGCGCGGGGCGCCCAGCCGCCGGTGCGGATGTCATGGTACGACGGCGGGCTGATGCCCGCGCGGCACCCGCAGCTGCCCGACAGCGAGGTGCTCGACCGGAGCGGCGGCGTGATGATGATCGGCGACAAGGGCATCCTGCTGCACGAGACCTACGGCCGGAACCCGCGCATCTACCCCGAGTCGCTCTTCCAGAGCGTCGCGCCGGACTACGTCGAGGAGCGCGACCGCGAGCGCCACGCCCAGGAGGAGCGCCGGCGCCAGCAGGCCGGCGGCGTGGCCTCGGCCCCCGCCGCCCCGCCGGGCCGGCGCGCCAACGGCCCGAGCCCGGTCGTCTCGCACGAGATGAACTGGGTGAACGCGGTCAAGGCCAAGCAGCCGGCGAGCTCGCCGTTCGACTACGCCGCGCCGCTCACCGAGACGATGCTGCTCGGCATCGTCGCGCTGCGCGCCGGGCAGGGGCGACCGATCCACTACGACAGCGCCCAGATGGCCGTGACCAACATCCCCGAGGCGAACGCGTACCTCAAGCGCGAGTACCGGACGGGCTGGTCGCTGTGACGGCGGCGCCCCGGGCCGCGGATGCGGCCCGGGGCGGGCCAGGAGCCGGCCCGTGGGCCGCGAACGTCGTGGTCCTGACCGGCGCGTCCAGCGGCATCGGGCGCGCCATGGCGCGCCAGCTCGCCGCGGGCGGCGCGTGGCTCGCCCTCGCCGCGCGCTCCGCGGCGGAGCTGGACGAGGCGGTCGCCGAGTGCTTAACGGTGGGCACCGGGTCCGGGGCGCGCGCGGTCGCGGTGCCGACCGACGTCGCCGACGAGGCACAGTGCCGCGCGCTCGTCGCGCGCGCGGCCGCGGAGTTCGGGCGCGTCGATACGCTGGTCTGCAACGCGGGGATCAGCATGTGGGCGCGCTTCGACGCGCTCGCCGACCTGCGCGGGCTCGAGCGGATCATGCAGGTCAACTACTTCGGCGCGGTCTACTGCACGCACGCCGCGCTGCCGCACCTCACGCGGTCGCGGGGGCGGATCGTCGCGGTCTCGTCGCTCACCGGCAAGACCGGCGTCCCGACGCGCACGGGCTACGCGGCGAGCAAGCACGCGATGGCCGGCTTCTTCGACTCGCTCCGCATCGAGCTGGCCGACGAGGGGGTGGCCGTGACGGTGGTCTACCCGGGGTTCGTCGCCACGGGCGTGCGGCGGCATGCCGTGGGGCCGGACGGGCGGCCGTTAGGCGTCAGCCCGGTGCAGGAGGCGAGGGTGATGACGGCCGACGAGTGCGCGCGCCTGACGCTCGCCGCCGCGGCCGCGCGGCGGCGCGAGGTCGTGATGACCACGCGCGGCAAGGTCGGACAGTGGCTCCGGCTGGTCGCGCCGGGGGTGACGGACCGCATCGCGCGGCGGGCGATCGAGCGCGGGGTGTAGCGCGCGTGTAGCGTCCCGCCAGCGGGCGCTACCGCCTACCGCCCCGCGACCGCCGGTCGCTGCGCGTCGAACGCGACCGCGAACGCCCCGTCCGGCCGGCGCGTCGCGGTCAGGCTCCCGCTCCACGCCTGCGGCCCCGCGAACATCCGCAGCATCGGCGCGTCCTGCCCGCCCGCGGACATCGCCGCGCTGTCCGCGGTCCCGGCGATCGTGCGCCACACCGGGGCCGCCGCCACCGACGCGGACGCGGCCGCCGAGTCGACGGTCCAGCCGGCCGCCCGAAGCTCGGCGGCGTACGCGGCGACCACCGCCGCCGGGCTCGCCGCGCCGCGCACCGTCGCCGACATGTGCCACTCGAAAGGCCCCCCGCTCCCGAACCCGCCCTGCACCACGAACCCCGCGGGCACCGCGAGCACGGGGACCGGCGCCGTCAGCGCGCGCGCACGGGCGAGCGCGGCGCGGTTGTCGGGGCGGTCCGCGACGCGGTCTCCCACCGCACACGGCCCGCTCGCGAACTCGCGCATGACCGTGAGCCGGAGCAGCGTCCCGGTCGCGACATCCCGCGGGTCGGCGGTGCCCGTCAGGTAGTCGCCGCTACCGTCAGGCCCGCACCGCGCGATCGAGACCTCCGGCGGACCCGCCGCCCGGCCGCGCGGCGACGACGAGAGAAAGCCATTGGACCCCGGGTCCAGCGGCATGCCCCGAGTCGGCGGCGTGCGCCACCCGGCCGCGTCGAGCTGGCGCCCGTAGGCCGCCGCCGCATCGGACGGCGCGCCGGGGACGGTCGCGACGAGCACCCGCCAGGAGCCGACCGGCCCCGCCCCGTCGTCACCCATCCGCCAACCACCGAGGACGCGGGCGCCGGGCATGGTCGGAACCGGGGCGCGCCACCCCGCGGGCGGGCGACCGTCGGCGAGGCGATCCGACGCGTCCGCGGCGCCGGCGCCGAACCACTGATTCCCGAAGAGCGCCTCGACCAGCTCGCGCGACACCGGCGGGCCCGCGGGGTGCGGGGCGCGGGCGCGCGCGGTGTCGCCGCCGCCGGGCCCGGTGACGCGGACCGATCCCGTCCCGTTCACGGTGAAGTACGCCGAGCTGATCACGCCGCCCGCCCACTGCCCCGGCTCGGCGCGACCCATCTGGGCGACGCGGAGGCGGAGCGCCAGCGCGGCGGACGACCCGCCGCAGGGCGAGACGCACCGCGCCGTCGTGTCCGGACGCGCGTCGACGCTCGCGATCCAGCGCGCCCCCGCGCTGTCGGCGGGTGAAACGAAGAGGGGCGTCGAACGGGTCGTGTCCCACCCCGGGACCGCGATCGCCGTCCACCCCTGCGAGGCGAGGGCCCGACCGTAGTGGGCGAGGACCGCGGCGGCGGGCGGAAGCGCGCCGGTCGCACTGTCGGCGAGCGCGCGGGCGTTCGCCGTGCTGCTGTACTGGCTGAATTCCGTGCCGGGCTCGACCCGGATCCGCATGCCGCGCCGGTGGCGGGAGTACGGGCATCGGCGGCCGCGTGTACCGCGCGGATAGGAGATTTCGCGGCTGCGGGGGCCGACAGCGCCCGGCGCGCGCGGGCGGTAGGGCGAGCAGGTGCACGATGGCGCGTCCGTCGCGGGCGCGCGAACCGACGACGATCGCGCCGTTACCGTCGCCCGGCGCGCAGCGCGTCGCCTCGCGTTCGGCGTCGATCGGCCCCGACGAGCGGAAGTGCGCGGAGCCGAACACGTCCTGCGGATCCGGCAGCGTCGGCGGGGCCTTCCACCCTGCCGCGTCGAGTGCCGCGAGCGTCTGGGCCCGCGCGTCCTGCGGCGATCCCGCGAGGTCGAGCACGGCCACCGCACTTCCCGCCCGCCACACCGCGCCGCCGAGCACCCTAGCGCCCGCTGGCAGCGCGACCGCGGGAAAAGCGTCGGGTAGCCGGCCGACGACCACCGTCGGCGCATCGCTTCCACGTACCGTCTGCCCGGCGTCCACGAGCTCGGCGGCGAGCGCGATGGGAACAACGGCGGGCTGCTGAGCCGCGGCGGCCGCAGCGACGAACACCGCGGTCACGAGAGCGGTGGACAGCAGGACGGCGGGCGCGGGCAGGCGCATCACGGGTGCGGGCTCGTTCGGCAGGGTCGACGGGCGCCTCCGAATATTCCGCGAACTCACCACGGCGCACCCGAGCCGTCCACAAAGATTGTCGCTCGGCCCCGTCGTCGCCTCTCGTTCTGGGTCGGCGACGGCCCCGGGGGAGGCGCTCCCCCACCGTCACCCGCCTCTCACTCCCCCGCGATCTCCCCCGACATCAACGGCCGCCCCGTCGGCTGCGGTGACCCCCCTTCCGGCTCCTCCGTTACCGCCGCGACCCGCATCTCCGCCTCGGGCGGCACGCGCAACACCGCCTGCACCCGCCCGTCCTCCGCCGGCGCGAACGTCCCGAGACTCTGCGGCCGCCCGCCCCGCGGAATGCCCCACAGCTGGTACGTCCGCCCCGCCTGCGGCCGCGGCATCGCCGACGCCGTGAGCAGCACCACCCCCTGCCGCGGACTCCAGATCAGTCGCGCCGCCGCGGGCTCGCCGGCCACCGCGAGCCGCGCCATCCGCACGTCGGGCGCGGTCAGCGCCGCGAGCAGCGAGTCGCGCGCGCTGTCGATCAGCGCGCTCCGCCGCGCGACGCGTGCGGCCAGCGCCTGAAGCGAGCGCACCGACTCCCGCCGCTCCGCGACGCGCACCTGCCGCTCGCGCGACCAGCCCGCCCCCAACCCCGCGGCCAGCACGAGCGCCGCCGCCGCCGCGAGCCACGGCGCGCGCCGCGCGGCGCCCTGCCCGAACGCGGGCGCGGCCGGCCGCGCCGCGCTCGAACGCGGGCGGAGCACCTGCAGCGTCGGCGCCTGCAGCGTCGGCGCCTCCGCCCTCGATTCCTGCGCCGTCGGCGACTGCGGCGCCTCCCCACGCGCCTCGGCCGTCGCCGCCGCGACGATCCGCGCGCGCAGGGCGGGCGACGGCGCTGCGAGGGCATCCCCACCGGGCGCGCCGAGCGCGAGGAGCGGCACCACATCGCGGCACGCCTGCACGTCCGCCGCACACACCCCGCACCCCGCGAGGTGCGCCTCGTACTCGACGCGCTCCGCCGCGTCCAACGCGCCGATGGCGTACGCCGCCGCGTCGTCCGCCCACCGTGCTTCGTGCGGCGCGCCGGTCGCCGTCGATTCCGGCCCGCGCGTCACGCCCCGCCCTCCGCGAGCGGCCGTAGCGCCTCGCGCAGCTTGATGAGCCCGGACCGGATGCGCGTCTTCACCGTCCCCAGGGGCTGGCCGAGCCTCGCCGCCACGTCCGCATGCGAGAGTCCGCCGTAGAACGCGAGTTCGATGGCGCGCCGCTGCGCCTCGGGGAGCGCGGCGAGCGAGCCCCGCACGGCGCGCGCGACCTCCGAACGCTCGACCGCCGCGTCCGGCGGCTCGGCGCTGCCGCCCAACGGCACGGCCGCCTCGACCGCATTGGGACCGGCGGCGCGCTCCTCCGCCCGGGCGCGCCGGCCGCGGGCCCGCACGTGGTCCAGGGCGCGCGCGCGCGTCACCATCGTCACCCACGCGGCCACGCTTCCGCGTGACGCGTCGTAGCGCGCGGCCGTGCGCCAGAGCTGCGCGAACACCGCCGCCGTCACGTCGTCCGCCTCGTCCGCGGCGCCGCCGACCAGCGCGCGCGCGAACGCGTGCGCCTCCGCGCCGTGCCGGTCGTACAACGTACCGAGCGCCGCCGCGTCCCCGGCCGCGACGCGACCCACGAGCGTCGCGTCATCCGCGTCGCTGGCCCGGGGGTCGAGCCGGGGATCGACGGGTGCGTCGGCACGGGCCGGGGTGGGTAGGAGGGAGCGGTCGGTCACGAAAGGCGCGGGGGCGAGGGTCGCGGGAATATCGCCCCGCCGACCTCTACCGCGCGCCCTTATCGAAGAGCTTGGCGTACTGCCCGTAGCCTTCCGTCCGCAACCGGTCGGCCGGGACGAAGCGCATGGCCGCGGAATTCATGCAGTACCGCAGCCCGGTCGGCGCGGGGCCGTCGTCGAACACGTGCCCCAGGTGCGAGTCCGCGTGGGCCGAGCGCACCTCGGTGCGCGCCATGCCGAGGGTGTTGTCGGACGCGCGGCGCACGTTGGCCGGCTCGAGCGGCCGCGTGAAGCTCGGCCACCCCGTCCCCGACTCGAATTTGTCGAGCGAGCTGAAGAGCGGTTCACCGCTCACCACGTCGACGTAGATGCCCGCCTGGTGGTTGTCCCAGTACGCGTTGTGGAAGGGCGCCTCGGTCTCGCTCTGCTGCGTGACGGCGTACTGGAGCGGCGTGAGCCGCCGGCGGAGCGCCGCCGTGTCGCCCCGGGCGTACGTGGCATGCGCGGCCTGCGCCGCGGCCGGGTGGTACGACGACTTGGACGCCTGGGGGTGCTGCGGCTGCGCGCCGGCCGATGCGACCCCGAGGGCCGTCGCCAGCACAGCGGTCGGGATTCGCATCGGCCGTGGGTGCAGAAGGTGAAAAATTCGTCGAAGGTCGACGAATTACATCGCGGGCATGAGGACCTTGTCGACGACGTGGATCACGCCGTTCGACTGCCGTACGTCATACGTCGAGATCTCGGCGACGTTCCCCTGCTCGTCCTTCACGACGACATTGCGCGGGCCGTTCATCATCGCGGTCAGCGTACCGCCGCTGACGGTCTTGAGTGTCGCCTGGCCGCCGCCGGCGCGGATCGCGCGCATGATCGCGGCCGCGTCCATGTTCCCCGCCACCACGTGGTACGTCAGCACCTTGGTCAGCGCGGCCTTGTTCTCGGGCTTGATCAGGTTGTCGACCGTCCCGGCCGGCAGCGCCGAGAAGGCCTCGTTGGTCGGCGCGAACACGGTGAACGGCCCCTTGCCGCTCAGCGTCTCGACGAGCCCGGCCGCCTTGACGGCGGCGACAAGCGTCGTGTGGTCGGCCGAGTTGACCGCGTTGGCGACGATCGTCTTGTTGGGGTACATGGCCTGGCCGCCGACCATGACCGTGCCCGGCGTGAGCTGGGCCGAGCCCTGTGCGGCGAGCGGCGAGGCCGCGGCAGCGGCGGCGACGAGGGTGGTGGCGAGAAGGGACTTGAACTGCATCGAAAGCTCCTGATGAGGTGGTCGGGTCGCGAGCCCGTCGCGCGGACTCGCCGGAGCTACGCCGGTCGACCGCGCGTGGATTGCGCACCGGGACCGCCCGCGCCCCGGCCGCCCGCCCCCTACGCCGCGGCCCTCGGCCGTTCGCTCATCAGGCCTAACAGGTTCCCCTCGCTGTCGCGCACGAACGCCATCCACAGGTCGTGGTCCGGCATGCGCGCGATCCGGTGCGGTGGCCCCGACCCCGCGGCCCCGCGCCCCGTGACCGCGGCATAGGCGGCGTCGAGGTCGGCCACGCGGTAGTAGATCACCGACGTCCCCGGCGCGCGCCCGCCGTCGCTCACCGCCTCGGCCGCGCTCACCATCAGCCGCACGCCGCCCACGTCGAAGAAGGCCAGCGCCGGCGCCCCGTTAGGCCCGGGCGCCGCGAAGAGGAACGCGAGGCCGAGCACGTCGCGGTAGAACGCCGTCGCGCGCGCGACGTCCGCGGCGACGATCGCGATCTGGCCGACGGCGCTCGGCGCCGCGCCGGCCGCCGCGGCGCTCACGGGTCGCCCCCGGCCAACACGCACCGAGATCCCCGCCTCGACCACCGCGCCCGGACGCTCCGCTGCGCCGAGCGCCGCCGCTCTTCCAACTGCTTGGCCCGGGCGAGGATGACGGCGCGGTGGCTCCACGACAATCCTCGCACCACGGGTGCGACGATCTCGTCGCTCCGGTACGCTGCGCAGAACTGCTTGGTCCCGAACCGGGTCGGGCACGTGGAGCCCGTCAGGTCGGGGGTCTCGCGCGAGATGAGCGCGGCTGTCTGCGCAGCCCCCTCGGCGAAGCCGGGTTCGGGAACGGCGGTGGACTTCGGGGCGGACGGCTGGGCGATCCTCGGCATCGGCGCGGGGCGGCGGTGAGCGGCGGCGGGGAACGCCGAGCGTACCACCGCGTCCCCCGCCCCGCAACTCGGCCGGAATCGCCGCCCGCGCGCGGCGCCGAGTTAGGCGCCCGCCGCCGCCCCGCGCCGCGCGAGCGGTCGCGCCAGCGCCGCGCCGAGCGCCAGGAACAGCACCCCGCCGACGGCCAGGAACAGCCAGTCGTAGAGCGGCACGTGCGCCGGCCGGTCGACCACGTGGTGCAGCTGTAGTACGTGGTGGTCGACGACCCCCTCGACGAGGTTGAACAGCCCCCACCCCGCGAGCAGCTGCCCGGCGAAGCGCCGCCCGTTAGGCACCGCGCCCCGCCGGCCGGCCGCCCACAGCAGCCACACCCCCGTTAGCACCACCGCCCACGCCCCGGCGTCGAACAGGCCGTCGGCGACCATGTTGGTGCGCATCGCCGCCATCGTCACCGGCGGGACGCGCGCGGACAGCATGTTGTGCCATTGCAGGATTTGGTGCAGCAGCCACCCGTCCACCAGCCCGCCCAGCCCAAATCCCGCGACGAGGCCGGCCGCGGCGGAGTCGGCCGCCGCGACCTCCAAGCCGCCGGACGGGCCGGCGGACCGGGCCCCGGTCACGCCTCGCCGGTGAGCGCGTGCTTGATTGTGCCGAGGATGCCGGCGGACGCCGTCATCTGCTCCTTCTGCGCGAACGCGGCCGGCACGGGCGCGGCCAGCGTCGGCTCGGTGCCGAACGGACGCCCGGGCTCGACGCTGTACTCGCCCTTTCCGTCGAGCGACGGGCCGTGCGTGTAGCGCCCCTCCAGCGGTTGGAGGTTGTCGCCGATGCGGCAGTCGTAGAACACGTACGCGTACTTCTCGGGGTTCGCCTCCGGCGGGACGTCGTTCGGGATCGGGAGCTGCTTCTCGTAGCCGCCCAGCTCCTCGAGCACCGCGAGCCACTGCTGCTGGTGCATCGTGTCGCGGGCGATGTGGAAGGCGAGCAGGTCGCGCATCCCGGTGTCCGTCGTCATGTGCCATAGGCGCGTGGCGAGGACGCGCCCCGTCGCCTCGGCGGCGACGTTGGCGTACATGTCGGCGGCGATGTTCCCGCTCGCGTACACGTGCGACATGTTAAACGGAACGCCGTTCGCGTTCTCGCCCGTGGCCGCGAAGCCGGCCGAGAGGTAGTGGCGGAGGTTCATCCCGCCGAGCACGCAGTTGACGGCGCCGTCCTTGGCCGCCTCTTCCTGGAGCTGGGTGGGCGCGCCCTCGAGCAGGAGCGCGACGGCGGTGGCGAGGTTCTCGACGTGCGAGATCTCCTCGGCGGCCACCGCGAGCAGCATCTCGCGGTACTTCTTGGGGCCGCGCTGCCCCCAGGCCTGGAAGAGGTACTGCATCATCACGCGGATCTCGCCCTCGACGCCGCCGATCGCCTGCTGCATGGCTCGGGCGAAGATCGGGTCGGGGCGGTCGACGCGGACCGTGTACTGGGTCTTACCGTCGGCGTAAAACATCGGGCCTGCCTCCTGAGGGGGGTCGAGCGGTGGAGGCAGCGGCGCGGGCAAGCGCGGGACCAGCCGACGGGCGGAGTCCGAAACGCATTGGTACACACGAGTCCGCCCCGGCGCGCGTGGTCTGCGCGCCGGGGCGGACTCGTGTCGATGCCGCGGGCCCCGACCGGGGCGGGCCGACCGGGCGGGCCGGACGGCCCTTGAGGGGACTCCGGGGAGAACTAGGCCGCGCGGCCCGCGCGCTTGGCGCCGCTCTTGGCCCCGCCCTTGGCGGCGGACTTGGCCGCGCCCTTGGCGGCCGCCTTGCCCGCGGCCTTGCCGGCGACCTTGCCGGCGGCCTTGCCCGCGGACTTCGCCGCGCCCTTCGCGGCCGACTTGCCGGCCGCCTTCGCCGCGGACTTGCCGGCCGCCTTGCCCGCCGGGCGCGGCTCGGGGGCGAGCGACGGGTTGGCGCGCCGGTGCTTCTTCAGCTCGTTGATCAGCCGGTCGAGGACCCCCGCCGTGCCCTCGCCGCCGGCGCGCTCGCGGTTCATGAACTCCTGGGCGGTCTTGCTGATCCAGACCGTCGTCTGGTCGGCGCGGTACTTGGAGTAGCGGTCGGCGCTCGGCATGGCGGACTCCCCGGTGCGTGGGTTCACGTTAGGACCACTGCGTTAGGAAAGATTCCTAACGACGGGAAGGTGTCCCGATGGGGCGCATTCCGCAACCATAGCCTAACCGGACCGCCCAACGGCGGCGCCCAACGGCCGCCCCGCGGCCTCCCAGCCGTCCGTCCAACGGCCCGCCCAACGCCCCGGGCGCCCCCCCCGCTCAAGGCCCGCGCCGCCCCGGCCGACACTCCCCGGGATGGCCAAACTCCTCGGATCGGCCGGCGCCTTCGTCGGCGGGACGGTCGGCTGGGACCTCGGCGAGCCCGCCGGCGTCTTCGCCGCCTTCGTCGTCAGCATCGTCGGGACCGCCCTCGGCGTCTACTTCGGCCGCCTCCTCGCCCGCAGCCTCGGGGGCTGACCGGCGGGCCGCCCCACGGGCCGGACGCGCGCGGGGGCGGGGCGCCGTCCCGCGCGCCCCGCCCCCGCCGCCCACTTGGTCCGGACCCCGCGGCGTCAGACCGCTTCGGACAGGCTCGTAAAATCGAAGTCCCGCACCTTGAGCGCCGGCATCACGACGTCGCCGCCCCCCTCGGTGCCCGCCAGCCGCTCGGGGCGGCCGAGCGCCTCGAGGTTGTTGAGCATGAAGAGCGGGCTCTCGTTGAAGCGGAAGTTCCGGAGCGCCTTCGTGACCTTCCCGTTCTCGACCAGGAACGTGCCGTCGCGCGTCAGCCCCGTGTAGAGGATCGTGCGCGGGTCGACCTCGCGCAGGTACCACAGCCGGGTGACCAGCACCCCGCGCTCGGTCCCCCGGACCAGGTCGTCCACCGACTGCGTGCCGCCGGCCATCTTGAGCGAGCTCGGGGCGCCGGTGGCCGTCTTGCCCTGCTTCTTCGCCCAGAAGCGCGAGTAGTAGAGCTGCTTCAGGACCCCGTTCTCGATCCACACCTGGCGGCCGAGCGGCAGGCCGTCGCCGTCCCAGGGCCGGGCGAGGAGCTGCGGGTCGGCCGGGTCGGAGAAGAGGGTGACGCGCTCGTCGGCGACCTTCTGGCCGATCTTGTTGCCCCCGCCCGGCTTGACGAACGGGCTGCGGCCCTCGTCGGCCTCGCGCGCGCCGGCGTAGCCGCCGACGAGCTGCACGAGGTCGCCCACCGCCTGCGGCTCGAGGATCACCGTGTAGCGCCCCGGCTCGATCGCCACCGGGTTGCGCGACAGCCGCGCCTTGGCCGTCGCCCGCTCGGCCAGCGCGGCCACGTCGACCCGCGACCAGTCGGGGTGGTCGGCGGCCGCCCAGCCCGAGCCCGTGCCGTCGGTGCTGCGCACGGTGAGCGTGTAGTTGCTCGACGTGCGGCGGTGGTAGGCGAACAGGCCGGCCTTGTTGCCTAACGCCGCCGCGCCCATGCCCGCCTCCAGGTAGCCCGCGGCGACGAGGTCGCCCGAGCCGCGCGTCAGCTTCAACGCCGCCAGCGCCGCCCGCGCGCGGTCCTCGGCGGTGAGCGCGGCGGTGCTCTCGAAGTAGGCGTCGACCGGTAGGTACTGCTGCGGCCCGAGCGCGGGCATCGCCTCGGGGTCGTCCGGGGCGAGGCGCGCCACGCGCTCGCTCTGCTCGACCGCGCGGCGGACCGACTCGTCCGAGAGGTCGTTGGTCGTCACGACCGCGTGCTTCGGCCCGAAGCTCGACTGCACGGCGAGCTGCGCGTCCGTGGTCGCGCCCGAGGTCGACATTTGATTCGCCGCGAAGCGGACGTTGCCGGTGTAGTTGGAGTTGACCTGCACCTCGATGCCGTCGGCCTTGCTGTAGCCGACGGCCCGCTCGACGACGGCCTGCGCCTCCTCGCGCGTGAGCACTCCCTGCCGCGCGTCCATCAGGCCTTCCTCCCCGTGTTGATGACGTTGACGTTGCGGAAGCGCGCCGCGGGCGCGCCGTGGCTCACCGCGTTGACCTGGCCCGGCTGCCCCTTCCCGTCGAAGAAGCTGCCGTTGAGCTGGTACGAGCGCCGGCCGCCGATCATGTCCATGCTGTTCCAGAAGTCGGGCGTGCGGATCTGGTAGGCCACGTCCTTGAGGACGCCGACGACTTTGCCGCCGCGGATCTCGTGGAACGTCTGCCCGCCGAACTGCGCGTTGTAGCGCTGCTGGTCGATGCTGAAGCTGCCGTCGCCGACGATGAGGATGCCGCGGTCGGTCGCCGCGACGAGGTCGTCGCGCGTGAGGTCCTTCTCGCCCGGCAGCAGGCTCACGTTGGGCATGCGCTGGAACTGCACGTTGTCCCAGCCCTGCGCGTACGAGCAGCCGTGGCTGCGCACCGGGCGCCCCTGCCGGTCGTACCACCAGCGCAGCCACGCCGCCTGCTCGCGCGTGGTCTGGTAGTCGTTCATCACCCCGTTCTTGATGATGAGGAACGTGTCGGGCTTCACGCCGTCGTCGTCGTAGCCGATCGTCGAGAGGCCGCCCGCCTGCTCGCGGTCGCCCTGGATGTTCATCAGCGGCTGCCCGTACTTGAGCTGGCCGAGCATCTTGTCCGGCGGCGAGACGAAGCTCGTGCCGGCGTAGTTGGCCTCGTAGCCCATCGCGCGGTCGAGTTCCGTCGGGTGGCCGATGGACTCGTGGATGGTGAGCCAGACGTTGCTCGGGTCGAGCACGAGGTCGTAGCGGCCGACGTCGACGGGCTTGGCGGTCAGCTTCTCCGCGGCTTCCTCGCCCCAGCGGCCGGCGTTGCCGGCGAGGTCGCTCGCCTCGACGTACTCCCACCCGCGGCCCGCGGGGGCCACCACGTTGCCGCGCGTCTGGAAGTCGGTGAAGGTCGCGTTGACCGCCGTGATCTGCATCAGCGGCCACGAGCGGATCACGTCCTGCCGGATCGTCGAGCCGTCGGTGTTGGCGTAGTTGCGCTCGTCCTTGACGAAAAAGAGGCCGGAGAAGATGAACTTGACGTTCTTCGCCTTGAGCGCCTCCTTGTTGGCCCGCAGCAGCAGGTCGGCCTTCTGCTCGACGGGCACGTCCCACGGGTCCTTCTCGGCGGCGTTCTTCCACGTCACGTCGGCGTAGACGGGACTCGGCAGCCACTCGACGGCGCGGTCGCGGGCGACGCGGCTGGCCTTCGCGATCGCGGCGGCCTCGCGCGCGGCGCCCGCGGCTCCGTCCGCGGTGAGCACGCGGGTCGCGGCGAAGCCCCACGTGCCGTCGACGAGCGCGCGCACGCCGATGCCTAACGTGTCGGTGTCGACGACGTTCTGGATCTGCTGCTCGCGCGTGAAGACGAAATTCTGGCGCTGCCGGCTGACGCGCACGTCGGCGTAGGTCGCCCCGGCGGCCTTCGCGGCGTTGAGCGCGGCCATCATCAGCGCGCGGGTCGCCGCGGGGTCGGCGAAGGTGTCGAGCGCGCGGCCCGCGGGGGCCGGCGCGGCGGAGAGGAGCCGCGGCACGGCGCCGAGGGCGCCGCCCGCGCCGGCGAAGGCACCGAGGGCGAGGCCGCTCTGGCGGAGGAAGTCGCGTCGGGAGGTCATCGGGGGGGGTTGAGAGGGACGGACCCTCGTACGTTCGCACGTGGGGCGGCGTTTCGCACCCGCCGTGCGTTGATTCCTCCGACTACGCTTCCCCGCCGTCCACGTCATGCCGCTCCCCCCCGAACTCGTCGCCCAGTTCTCCCCCGACGTCCGCGCGCGCGGCGACGAGTACTGGCGCGCCCGCCGGGTGCACCTGCTCGACGCGGACGACCCCGCGGAAGTCGTCGCGCTCGTGCGCGGCTCGGCGCCCTACGAGGTCACCCTCCGCCGGCGTGGCCGCGGCCGCGTCGTGATGGACTGCACCTGCCCGTACCTCGAGTCGCACGACGCGCCCTGCAAACACCTGTGGGCGACCGTGCTCGAGGCCGAGCGGATCGGGCACCCGGTCGTCGCCGCGGCCGGCGGGGCGCCGGAGGGCGACGAGGAAGACGACGAGGACGACCGCGGGCGGGGCGAGCTCGCGGCGCCCCCGTGGCGCCGCGAGCTCGAACGGCTGGCCGCCGCGCTCCCCTTCCCGCCGGGCGCGCGCGAGCCCGAGGGCTGGCCGGCCGGGCGCCGCCTCGTCTACATCGTCGACGCGTACCCCACGCTCCCGATCGAGCACGGGCTCCCGATCGAGCTGGCGCTGCAGTCGGCCACGCGCGAAGGCGGCTGGCGGCCGCCCAAGCGCTTCGGCCTCAGCTACGCCCAGTGGCTGGCCGCGCCCGACCCGGTCGACCGGGAGATCACGCAGTTCCTCGTCGGCGCGCGCGAGGTCGCGCCCTACGGCACCGGCTACGGGTCCGGGTACGGTGGCAGCACTCGGCGCTTTCAGCTCCCCCCGTCCGCCTTCCCGACCACGCTCCGGCGCCTGTGCGAGACCGGCCGCTGCCGGCTGCGCCTGCGCCCGGACGATGGCGATCCGCCGGCGCTCGCGTGGGACGGCGCGTCGGCGTGGCGGCTCGCGCTCACGCTGGACGAGGTGCCCGGCGGAGGCGCTCGCGCGGCGCGCTACCGCATCGCCGGCACGCTCGTCGACGCGCTCGTCGATGCGTCGGCTCTCGCGCGCGAGGTGCCCCTCGCCAGCCCGACGCTGCTCGGGCCCGGGCTGATGGTCTGCCGCGTCGGCGGGGAGTATGTCGCCGCGGCCTTCGACGACCACGGGGCGACGGACCTGGTGCGCGCGCTGCGCGGCGGGGCCGTGCTCGAAGCGCCGGCCGCGGAGGCGCTGGCGCTGAGCGAGGCGGTCGCGGCGCGCTACCCGCGCCTGCCGCCCGCGGCGCTGCCCGACTCACTCGGCATTGCGGCGGTGCGCGTCGCGCCGCGCCCGTCCCTGGCCCTGACGTCGCCGCCGCGCGGGCCGTCGATGGGCGCGAAGGTCGACGGCGCGGTCGCGTTCGACTACGACGGCGTCTCGGTCGACGCCGACGCGCCGGGCGCGACCGTGATGGCGCCCGCGAAGGACGTACCCCCCGCGGGTGGCAGGCGGCGGAAGGCCGGCGCCGCGGCCCCGGCGCCGGCGCGCGTCGTGTACCGGGACCGGGTCGCCGAGCGGGCGGCGCTGGCGCGGCTGGAGGTGGCGGGGTTCCGGCACGAGGCCGACTACCGCATGGGCGTCTACGTCCATCGCATTCCGGCCGCGCGCGCGGCCGCCGCCGCCGACGCCCTCGCGGCCGAGGGTTGGGTGGTCACGCTCGACGGGCGCACGCTCCGGCACGGCGGCAACGCCGCGCTCGCCGTGAGCACCGGGGTCGACTGGTTCGACCTCGGCGGCGAGGTCGACTTCGACGGCGTCCGCGTCCCCTTCCCCGAGTTGCTCGGCGCGCTCCGCCGCGGCGACCGCACGCTCGCCCTCCCCGACGGCTCGACGGGGCTCGTGCCCGAGTCGTGGGCGTCGCGGTTCGGCGCGCTCGCCGCGCTGAGCGCGCCGGCCGGGAGCGCGCCGGCCGGGGGCGCGCCTGACGGCCCGGACGCGCCGCCCGCTGGCGCGGCGCGCTTCGCCCGCTCGCAGGCCGCGCTGCTCGACGCCCTGCTCGCCTCGGAGCCGGCGGCCAACGTGGACGCGGCGTTCCGCCACGCGCGCGCGGCGCTCGCGGCCGGCGAGGCGCCCGAGCCGCTCGACCCGCCGCCCGGCTTCGGCGCGGAGCTCCGCCCCTACCAACGCGCGGGCCTCGGCTGGCTCGACTTCCTCCGCCGCACCGGGTTCGGCGGCGTGCTGGCCGACGACATGGGGCTCGGCAAGACGGTCCAGGTGCTCGCGCTGCTCGAGGCGCGGCGCCAGGCGGGGGCGGGGCCGTCGCTCGCGGTCGTGCCGCGCTCGCTCGTCTTCAACTGGGTGCGCGAGGCCGAGCGCTTCGCGCCGGCGATGCGCGTGCGCGTGCACCACGGCCCCGGGCGCAAGGCGCGCGTGGCCGCGCTCGGCGACTACGACCTCATGCTGACCACGTACGGCACGCTGCGCCAGGACGCGGCCGACATGCGCGACGTCGAGTTCGACTACGCGGTGCTGGACGAGGCGCAGGCGATCAAGAACGCCGGGACGGCCACGGCCAAGGCGGCGCGCCTGCTGCGCGCGCGGCACCGCCTGGCGGTCACGGGCACGCCGGTCGAGAACCGCCTCGACGACCTGTGGAGCCTGTTCGAATTCCTCACCCCGGGGCTGTTGGGCGCGGCGCCTGCGTTCGCGCGGCTGGTGCAGGCGGGCGACGACGGCGGGGCGGCGGGGCGCGAGGCGGTCGCGCGCGGGGTGCGGCCGTTCCTCCTACGCCGCACGAAGGCGCAGGTCGCCCCGGAGCTGCCACCCCGCACCGAGCAGACGGTCTGGGTCGACCTCGGCCCGACCGAGCGCCGCCTCTACGACGAACTCCGCGACCACTACCGCGCGTCGGTGGCGGAACGCGCCGAGCAGGTGGGGGCGGGGCGCGCGCAGGTGCACGTGCTCGAGGCGTTGCTGCGGCTGCGCCAGGCGGCCTGCCACCCGGGGCTGATCGACGCGGCGCGCCGCGAGGAATCGAGCAGCAAGCTCGACGTCCTCGTCGACCGCCTGGCCGAGTCGACCGCGGAGGGGCACAAGGCCGTGGTCTTCTCGCAGTTCACGTCGATGCTGGCGCTCGTGCGCGCGCGGCTGGACGCGGAGGGCGTGGTCTACGAGTACCTGGACGGGCGGACGCGCGACCGCGCGGCGCGCGTGGAGCGGTTCCAGGGCGACCCGGCGTGCCCGGTGTTCCTCGTCTCGCTGAAGGCCGGAGGCGTGGGGCTCAACCTCACGGCCGCGGACTACGTCTTCCTGCTCGACCCGTGGTGGAACCCGGCCGCGGAGGCGCAGGCGATCGACCGCGCGCACCGCATCGGGCAGACGCGGCCGGTGCACGCGCTGCGGCTGGTCGCGCGCGGGACGGTGGAGGAGAAGGTGCTGGAGCTGCAGGCCGGGAAGCGGGCGCTCGCGGACGCGGTGGTGCGGTCGGACGACGGGGCGCCGGCGGGGCTCACGGCGGAGGATCTGCGCGGGTTGCTCGGGTGAGGCGGGGGGCGCGGAACGGCGCCGTTGGAGGGGCGCGGTTGGTGGACCGCGGTTGGTGGACCGCTGTTGGAACGGCGGCGAGCGCGGGCCAGGCGGGTCGCCGTTTCAGCAGCGCCCTCGTAACAGCGCCGCTGTAACAGCGCCCTTACAACAGCGCCGTTCCATCCGCCCCTTTTGCTCCCTGTCCGCCCGCCGTTCCCCTACCCCGTGCCGCGCAGCCGCCGGCTGGCCACCTCGGCGAGCAGCGCGCCGAGCGCCAGCGGGACCAGCACGGCGTCGGGCACGCGGCGCTCGGCCGGGCGCGCCGGGGCCGGCGCGGCGGCGGGCGGGTCGGCCGGGGCGCCTAACGCCGCGACCGCGGCGGCGAGCGGCGCCGGGTCCGCCGCGGGCGGGTCCAGGGGCGAGGGGCGCGCGGCGCCGGCCGACGCGTTAGGCGAAGCGTTAGGCGGTGCGCCGGCGTACGCGGCGGCCGCGACCACCTGCCCCCACCACGCGCGGTGCGCCGCGGGGGCCGCGTCGTCGGCGCGCAGGCGGCGGTGCCAGGTGGCCTCGTCGGCGACCTGGACGACGCGCCCCGCGCCCGCGCGGCGCGCCGCGGCCACCAGGACGCGCGCGCCCGCCACCGTGCGGTAGGCGAGCGGGCTCGCGTCGCCGCGCAGCCGCTCGAGCGGCCGGAGCGCGCCCGCGCTGTCGTCGGTCGCGACGAGCGCGGGCACGGCGGGCGCGAGCTCGGCCAGCCCCGGGGCGAGCGCGGCCTCGCCGGCCAGCACGAGTCCTCCCCCGCCGCGCACGTAGCGCGCGATCGCCGGCGCGAGCGCGGCGGCGCTCGAATCGAGCGCGACGACGACGGCGACCGTGCCGGTGTCCAGGCGCGGGTCGCCGAGCGCGCTCGCGGCGTCGGCCCTTCCCGGCGTGCCGCCGGACGCGCCCTCGACGACGACGCCCGGGTCCACGACGAACCGGGTGCGCACCAACCACCCGCGCTCCTCGAGCGCCGCGGCCGTGAACTTCCCTTCCCACCCGGCGCGCGCGACGACGACGGCCGCTCCGAGCCGTGCCGGCGGGGGCGGCGTCGGCAGGCGCGCGCCCCCCCCGGCCGCGCGCACCGCGAGCCCCGGGCCGGCGTCGACCAGGCGAAACGTGGCCCCGCCCGCCCCCGCCCGCGCGCTGTCGAGGAGCCCGAGCGCGTCGGCGACCACGAGCGTCGCCCCGTCGGGGGCGGCCGCGTCGACGCGCAGCCCGCCCGCGGGGTCGGTGACCCGTTCGGCCGACGCGACGAGGGCGGGCGCCCGCGCGGCCCGCCACGTCACGCGCGTGCCGGCCCCGGCGAGCGCGCCCAGCCACGCGCGGGTGTGCGCGTCCGGGAGCGAGTCAAAGGCGACGTGGACGGCGGGGACGGGCTCGGCCGTCCAGCGCGCGAGCGCCGCGGGGAGCGCTCGGGCGTCGGCGCGTTGGGACGCGGGCGGGGACTCGGGGGCCGGGCGCAGGCGCTGCCACGCGGCGAGGGCAAAGGCGGCTACCGCGACCCCACGGAGCGCGTACTCGGCGCTCGCGCGCGCGGCGCCCCCCTCACCGCGTGAGCGCATACGTCGCGATGTTGACGAAGAACCGCGTGTTGTCCACGCTCTGGAACCGCTTGTTGTCGGGGTGGAACCCCCACTCCGAGCTGTAGTCCTTGTTGCTGTACAGCACCGCCACGCGCCCGCCGCGCATCACCGCGCGCAGCTGCTTGTGCACGAGGTTGTCCCCCCACCCGTTCAGCTCGTGGCTCGTCGTCGGCGGCCCGTCGGGGAACTGGAAGAACGCGCGGTAGAGCGCGTGGTCGTTGGGCAGGTCGACGACCGGGCCTAACGCGCGGGTCAGCTCCTCGGTGCACGACTTGTGGAACACGCCGTCGACGTCGTGGTTGTGGTCGTCGGCGAAGAGGAACCCGCCGCGGTCGACCCACGCGCGCAGGTTGCGCCGCTCCGCGTCGGAGAAGCGCACCGGCAGGTGCCCGGTCAGGTAGGCGAACGGGTAGCGGAAGAGGGCCGACGAGGCGAGCGGCACGATCGCGCCGGTCGGCGCCACGCGGAGCGTCGTGTAGCGCGCGAGCGTGTCGATCAGGTTGGCCGGCACGAGCGGCGCGGAGTCCCAGTCGCCGCTCTCGTACTGCAGCGTCGCGAAGACGAAGTCGGCGGGCGGCTCGCCCGACACCGCGGCGGGCTCCGTCACGGCCGCAGGTCCCGCCACCCCGCCGCCCACCCGCCGGCGCCGGGCGCCGCGGGCGCGGGGGTGCCTAACGCCGCGCGCCGCGCGCGGGCGAGCGGCGCGGACGCGTCGGCCCCGCGCGCGAGGACGTCGAGCGCGTCGCCCAGTGCGGCGGCGAGCGCGGGCGCGACGCCCAGCGCGCCGACGCGCAGCACGGCGAGCGAGTCCACCGCCGCCGAACGCCCGCCCGCGCTCGCGCCCCGCGCGGTCCCGCCATCGAGTGCGGCGAGCGCGCGGTCGAGCGTCGCGGCCCGGGCGCGCGCCGCCGGGTCGAGCGGCGCGTAGAGCGGCGCCACGCCCGCGCCGCGCGGCGCGGGGCGCAGCGTGTCCGCGCGCACGTGTCCCAGTCCGCGCACCTTGGCGAGATCGACGACGACCACCTTCGGCCGGCCGCGCAGATACAGTCGCTCCGCCTGGCGCGCGCGCTCGAGCGCCGAGATCGCGCGTCGCATCGGCGCCAGCGCCCCCCGCGGTACGCCGCCCTCGAGCGCGCGGCCGGCCTCCCACATCGCGTTGTACGCCTCCAGCAGCGGGCGGTTGACGGCCGTCACCGGCGTCTCAGCCTCCTCTCCTTCGAGCGCGGCGCCAGCGCCGGCGCCGGTGGCGCGGCTCGCCTCGGCCAGCAGCTCCTCCGGCGACAGCCGGCCGCGGCGTTCGGAGGCGTCCGCGCCGCCCTGCGACTCCTCGCCGCCCGGGCCGTTGCCCATGCGGCTGAAGACGGCGTCGCCCACGCGCCGCCGGAGCCGCGCCTGCTCGCCGCCCAGCCGGCGCGACTCGTCGATCACCGCCGGGCGGGCGAGGGGCGACCGGCGTGACTCGGCGCGCGCGACGAGCGCCTCGGTCAACTGCAGCAGCATGCGCTGGCCGAACGCGCTCGTGTCGGCCTCGGGCGGGGGGGCGCCATCGACGGCCACCGAGTCGTACTCGCCGGCGCGCGCGACACGGATGGCGCGCGTCTCCGAGGCGCCGGGCGGGGCGCCGGGGCGGGCGTCGTGGGCCAGCGCGCGGACGTGCACCAGATCGCCGGGCTTGAGGGCGAGCGCGCCGAGGTCCAGCGAGGCACCGAGCGACCCCGCGCGCGCGCCGCCGAAGCTGGCCGCGCCGACGCGTCCCGTGCGGAAGGTGAAGTTCTCTCCCTCACCCGAACTGACGACGTACTCGAACGCACCGTCGACGAGCCCGAGGTCGTCGTCGACGCGGGCGCGCAGGGCGACCGTGCCCGCCGCCGCGCGCACGACCGTGTCGCGCCCTGGCGCGGCGAGCGCGACGCGGGGCGGCAGATCCGGTCGCGGGTCGAGCACGATCAACCGGTCGCGCGTTGGACCCTGCAGCCGCAGTCCCGCCGGGCCGGCGGGCAGGGCGAGCACGACGCGCCAGCGCCCCGGGCCGGCCGGCCGCACGCCGAGCGGCGCGGCGCCCCCTGCTGGCTCGACCGTCGTGCCAGCGGGCGTCGGGGCCGCGACCAGGGACGCGCGCACCCGCGAGGGCTCACCCTCGCCTTCGACGACCAGGGTGCTGCCGACAAGCGCCGTGACGGACGAGGGCGCGTCGAGCGTGCGCGTGGCCTGGCGCGCGTAGGCGGGCGGCGTCACGGTCGCGCGCACGCGCGCGAGGGGATCGGCGGCGGCGCGCGCGGCGACCGCGCCGCGGCCGCCACCTGACGCCGCGAGCGGGCCGACGGCCGCCACCGCGTCTGCCGGCGCGAGCCGGGCGAGCGCCAGCCACAGCACGCCGGCCACGGCCAGCGCCGCCGCGGGCCGCGCGAGCGCCCGCCGTCCGGCGAGGCGGACGGCGTCGTCCCACCGCGCCGCGCGCACCCGTTCGGCGAGGGCGTTGGCCACAGGGGCGGAGAGCGGCGCCGCGCCGGGTCCCGCGTCGGCCAGGGTGACGAGCGCGTAGCGGAGCGCGGGCACCCGCGCCTCGATCCAGAGTGCCACGGCGGGGAGCGTCCAGCGCCCCCACGGGCGCGCCACTGCCGCACCGGCCGCGGCAATGGCCGCGACGGCGGCTCCGGCGAGGAGCGCGCCCGGCACTTCCCACCCGGCCCGCCGCGCGATGCCGCGGACGAGCGCCGCCGCGGCAAACGCCGCGCCCGTCCACAGAACTGCGCGCCCGACGGCGATCATCCGCAACGCGCGGCGGGTCTCGCGCAGGCGGTCGCCCGCGAGCGCCTGCGCCGGCATGGCGCCGAGCACTGTCATGCGGCCCGATCCTGCGCGGGTTGACCGGTAGCCGGCTTCTGGCGCTGTTCCATCACGTTCGTGTCGCCGTTCTGTTCGTCACGAGCGGATCCGAGCAAACGACGGAGCGGCAGCTCGACGACCAGGATCGCTGCCGCGAGGGCGAGGAGCGCCGCGCCGAGCGGGTCGCGTTCGCGGGAGTTCCGGGGCGCGCGGAGCGGCGCGGCGGCGAGGAGCGGGCCAACGCCGGCGAGCCGATCAAGGTCGGCGTCGCTCAGCGTGGCAGGGAGCGCCGCGGAGTCGCGCGCCGGCGCGCAGGGCGCGAGGAGGGGCGGGAGAACGGCGAGGAACGTCGCGCGAAGGGCGGCGTCGCCGGCCTGCGGGATGCGCACGTCGACCGTGCGGACACACCCGTCCCCGGCGCGACGCTCCGCCGCGGCCGCGGATCCGTCCGCCCACCGGGCGACGGTGTGTCCGGGGCCGGGGCCCCCCGGGACCACACCTTCGACGCCGGTCCGCCCGAACGCGCCGACCACCGAGTGGCCGCCGGCCACGAATCCGCGCGCCGTGGCGGCCGGCGTCGAGGCCCCGGCGCGGTCCGGGCCGCCGCGGGCAGGTTGTTCGGCCGCCGGCCACACGACTAGCGTGTGCCCCGCCGCGGCCCAGGCCCGGTCGGCATCGGCGACCGCGCCCCGCACCACGCGCACCCCCGCCGCATCGTCGCGTGCGAAGCCCGCCAGCGCGACCGCCGCCGCGAGCGCATCGTCCGCGGGACCACCCCGGACGGCGACCGAGGTACGCGGGGTCCGCGTCGTGTCCCTCGGCCGCTGGTTCACGCGAACCATCCGAGCCCGCCCCGCCCACGTCGCGCGTATGGGGAGCGTCCCCGCGTCTACGGCATCGCGCCGGAACGGCGACACCATCACCAGATCGACCGAATCGCTCGTCTCTGCGACACCAGCCGCCGCGCGGCGCGCGCTGACGAGCGCCGTCGACAGGACCGCGGGCGCATCGTCGACGGTCGTCGTCGTCGCGCGGGCTGCGATCGCCTGGACTGTCGCGCTCAACGCGGAGTCGACCGTCCGGCGCCGCGCGACCGTGGCGTCCGCGGCCCCCCGCGCGACGATCGGGATATGGACGATGGGCTGCGGCACCCCGCCCGTCGCGATCAGCGCGTCCCCGGGCTCCACGAGCGCGCGGACGCTGTCGCGCACCGCCCCGCGCGTCACCCTGTCTGAGACGTCCGCCACCACCACACGCGCCACCCGACGCCGCGCCGGCTCGCGCACCGGCCGCGCCAGGGCGACCGCGGCGAGCGCCGCCGCGAGCGCGCGGAGTGCCAGCAGCGCCCGGTCCGCCGGCCGCGCCAGCCGCCGCTCCGCGCGCGGCGCGCGGTCCGGCGCGAACCGCGCCGTCGGCAGCCACGCCGGCCGCGGCCGCCCGACCGTGATCGCGTGCAACAGGGCGAGCACGGCGGCCACCCCCGCGCCCAACGCCAGCCACCACGGCGCCAGCAACGTCCACCCGTTCACGCCCGGCTCCCCTCCCCCCGGACCACCCGCCGCACGGCCCGCGCGAGGTCCTCGTCCGCGCGCACGAGCGCGTACGCCGCGCCGGCGTCGCGCCACTCGCGCGCCAACTCCTCGCGCCACGCGGCGAACCGAGCCTCGTACGCCGTCCGCGCCCCTGCGTCCAGCGCCCGCCGCACGCCCGCGTCCTCGGGGTCGATCGCGACCCGCACGCCCGCGGGCGGTGCGAGCTCTTCGGCCGCGACGACGTGGACGGCGTACACCTCGCCTCCGCCCCCCGCGTGCGCGGCCACCGCGCGCCGCACCACGGCCAGGTCGTCTTCGAGGAAGTCGCCGATCAAGACGAGCCGCGTTCCCGCCCCCCCTGGTGCGCGCGCGACGAGCGGCGCGAGCGCCCCATTCCCCACCGGCGTGACGGCGTCGAGCGCGCCGGCCAGTTCCTGCACCACCCCGCGCCGCGCCCGCGGCGGGAGCACGCGCACCCCGGTGGACTCGCCGACGACCAGGCCGACCGGATCCCCCGCCGCCTGTGCCACGGCCGCGAGCCCCACGGCCAGCGCGCACGCCGCGCGCCATTTCGCGTGCAGCCGCGCGGCGTCCCCGCGCGCCGTTTCCGCGTCGGGGTACGCCATCGACAGGCTCGCGTCCACCACGCACACCGTCGGCAGCAGCGCGTGGTCGTCGGCCAGCCGCACGTACGCGCGGTCGCTCCGCGCGAGCAGCCGCCAGTCGATCCGCCGCGGATCGTCCCCCTGCCGGTACGCCCGGTACTCGCTGAACTCCCCGCCCGGCCCGCGCAGCCGCGCGGGGTGCGCCCCGGGTAGCACCCCGGGCACGCGCCGCCGCGCCGGCCACCGCAGCCCGCGCACGGCGTCGAGCAGGGGCGCGTACCCGACCGCAGCGTTAGGCGCGTCAGGCACCCGTCGTACGCCCCGGGCATCCCGCGCCCGGCCGACCGTGGCGAAACACGGCCCTACAGGCGCACGGCGGACGCCGGCGGCGCGACGCCGGCCAGCACCGCCGCGACGACCTGCTCCGCGTCCACTCCGTCGGCCTCCGCCGCGAACGTCGGCAGCACGCGGTGCCGCAGCACCGGCGCCGCCACGCGCCGCACGTCCTCCGGCGCCACGGCGAACCGCCCCGCCAACAGCGCGTGCGCCTTGGCGCCGAGCACGAGCGCCTGCCCGGCGCGCGGCCCCGCCCCCCACCGTACCGACCGCCGCACCAGCGCCGGCGCCCCCGCGTCGTCCGGCCGCGTCGCCCGCACGAGCGACGCCGCGTACCGCAGCACCGCCTCGCTCGCCGCTACCCCGCGCGCCAGTCGCTGCAGCGCGAGCGTCTGGTCCGCGTCCAGCACCGCCTCCAGCGGCGCCGACGCCGCCCCTGTCGTCGCCCGCAAAATCGCCACCTCGGCTTCCGCGTCCGGATACCCCACCCGCACGTCGAACAGGAAGCGGTCGAGCTGCGCCTCGGGGAGCGGGTACGTGCCCTCCTGCTCGATCGGGTTCTGCGTCGCGAGCACGAAGAACGGCTCCGGCAGCCGCATCGTCCGCCCGGCCGCGCTCACCGCGTGCTCCTGCATCGCCTCCAGCAGCGCGGCCTGGGTGCGCGGCGGCGCGCGGTTGATCTCGTCGGCCAGCACGATGTTGGCGAACACCGGCCCCTCGACGAAACGGAACGCGCGCTTCCCGGTCCCCTCTTCTTCCTCCAGCACCTCGGTCCCGGTGATGTCGCTCGGCACCAGGTCGGGCGTGAACTGGATGCGGCGGAACGCGAGCCGCATCGCCTCCGCGACGCTCTTCACGAGCAGCGTCTTCGCGAGCCCCGGCACCCCGACCAGCCGCGCGTGCCCCCCGGCGACGATCGCCAGCAGGATCTCCTCGACCACGGCCTCCTGCCCGACCACCCGACGCGCGAGCTGCGCGCGGAGCGCGGCCGCCGCGGCGAGCAGCGCGTCGGCCCGGGCGAAGTCGGCGTCGGGCGCGGCGGCGAGTCGGGTGCGGTCGGGCGCGGCAGTCATGCAGCCACTACGGCCAGGCCCGGCCGGACGTTAGGTCGGCGGCGGCAGCACGCCCTTGAAGAGCGCGGCGACCGCGACCCGGAACTCGGGCAGCACGGGCGCGCCGTCGAGCTCGTCCCCCCACGCGACCCACCGCACGGGCTGCCCCGCGGCGTACACCTCGACCCCGCGCCGGCGCGCGTCGACGACCCACGCCAATTCTGTCCCACCCGCGAAATAATCCGCGAGCTTCTCCATCACGTCGGAGTGGCTCTCGCTCGGCGACAGCACCTCGACGACGAGGTCGGGCGCGATCGGGACCCACCCCTCGGGCAGGGTGTGCTCGGGCAGGCGCCCGGCCCGCACGAACGCGGCGTCCGGCGAGCGCACCACGTCGTCGTCCGGCGGGAGCGCAAAGCCGGTCCCGTCCGTGAAGCACTGTCCCGACCCGCGCGCTTCGACGTACCGATCGAGCACGCGAAAGACGTTCACCACGATGCCGCCGTGGCGGCCGCCTGCTGGTGCCAAGGTCCGGATCTCCCCGTGCACGAGTTCCGACGGCCCGTTCGCCGCCGGGTGGTGCAGAAACTCCGCCGCGGTAATCCGCTCCGTGCCGACGGCCGTCGTCATGCGCGCGCCTCCGTGTCCGCCCGTGTCCGTCCGTCCCTGTAGGCCCGTTCCGAAGCTAGCGCCGAGCGTCAGCCCGGCGGCCCGCCCCCGCTCCCCGCGTCGCTCGGCGCCGGCTGCGCGTCGCCCTTGCTCGGCCGGAACTGCGGCGGCTTGCCGAACGTGTAGTTGTAGCTCAGCCGCAGCGCGCGCGCGCCGAAGCGCGTCGTCGTCGTCTGCACCAGCGGCCCGTTCACCGTCTGCGACCCGAACCGGATCAGGTTGAACGGGTCCTGCGCGGAGAGGGTGAGCGTCGACTGGTCGCCGTTCAGCTTGCCCTTGAGCGCGAGCGAGTTCCACGTGAACCCGCGCAGCCGCCCGCCCTCGATCTGCTGCGGCGCGCGGTAGAACACGAACGCCTGCACGTCGACGATCGGCGACACCTTATAAGTCACGTTGCCGCGCGCGTTCCACCCGGAGCCGCGGAACGACACGTCGGGCGTCACGTTGTGCGCGTCCGTCCGCACGCCGAACACGCTGCCGCCGCCGAACAGCGTGAGGCGCCCCGCGCGCAGGTTCCCGTTGAGGTCGGTGCCGTACGACGTGGACAGCGCGACGTTGGCGAACGTGCCGCGCGTGATCCCCGACGAGTCGACCGTGCGGATGTAGCGCACCGCGTTAGGCCGACGCCGGTAGTACGGGGTGAGCTGCACCGACCCAGCGGCGAACGAGCGCTGGTAGCCGAGTTCGTACGAGTCGGTGTACTCGGGGCGGAGCCCCGGGTTGCCCTGGAAGATGTTGAACGCGTCCTGCCGCTCGACGAAGGGGCTGAGCTGCGACGGGTCCGGCCGGCTGATGCGCCGCGAGTAGCTCGCCTTGACCTGCTGCTTCGGGTCGATGTTGTAGGCCACGAGGGCGCTCGGGAACAGGCTCTTGTACCCGTTCTCGAAGTGTCGGCCCTGCAGGTCGGACGCGGCGACGTTGGTCGCCACCGTCGACAGCGCCGCCGGCGTCGCGAGGTCGAACGTCGTCGCCGCCTGCTCCAGCCGCAACCCGCCCTGCAGCTCGAAGCCGCCCCCCTTGTGCGTCAGCACGCCGTAGGCGGACTCCACCCGCTCGCGGTACTGGAAGGCGTCCGTCTGCGCCGGGTCGGTCACGAACCCGTCCGACCCCGCCCCCTGGCCGAGCGGGACGCCGCCGTAGTAGTACTCGGTCCCGAACGACACGTCGCTCCGGCGCCGGATGCCCAGGACGCCCGTCTCCAGCTTGGTCTGTTCGCCTAACGCGCGGGTCCAGTCCGCCTGCAGCCGCCAGGTCGGGTTGTGCTCGGCCTCCCGGGTGCGCGTGAGCGTCGTCGCGCCCGCCGACGCGACGTCGCTCCGGAAGCCCGGGCGCGAGTCGTTGAGCCGCAGCTCCACCGAGAGCGCGCTCCGCTCGGGGTCGACGATGTGGCGGTAGGCCAGGGCGTAGTCGCCCGTGGTGTTCGCGTTGCGCGAGGCGGTCGTCTGTCCGTAGCGCGAGACCGCGGCTCCGGCGAGCGCGACGTAGTCGGCGTCGTTGCGCCGGGTGAACGTCCCGCCGTTGAACACCACGTCCGCCGCCACCGCGTCGTGCTCGGCCAGCTTGTACTCGCCGCGGAGCGTCCCGGAGGTGAACGAGGGCTGCGTGCTCCCCGTGTACGCCGACGCGAGCGAGGTCGGCAGCACGGCCGCCGTGTTGACCTGCTCGGACGACCCGGTGTTGGACCGGTCCTCGTGGTAGTAGCCGAGGCTCGCGAATCCCGTCCACGGCCCCTGCTGCCGCCCGATGTTGCCCGACGGATTGATGAGTCCCGAGGTCGACGTCGCTGCCTGGAAGCCGCCGCTCGTCCCGAGGTCGGTGCGCTGCGTGAGGGTGATGTTGATGACGCCGGCCGCCCCGTCGGGATCTTCCTTGGCCGACGGGTTGGTGATCACGGCGACCTTGGCGACGAGGTTGGCCGGCAGCTGCGCGAGGTACTGCGCCAGTTGCTGCCCCTTGAGCGGCGTCGGGCGCCCGTTGATCTGGACCTTGACGTTCTGGTCGCCGCGGATCGAGACGTTGTTGTCGGCGTCGACCTCGACCTGTGGCACGTTGCGCAGCACGTCGATCGCCGTCCCGCCTGCCGCGCCGGGCAGGTCCTTGGTCTGGTAGGTGTTGGCGCCCGCGGTCAGCGTCGCCGCCTCCTGCTGCGCCTGCACCTGCACGCCACCCAGCTGCGCGGCCACGCGCGCGAGCGCGAACCGCCCGAGGTCGACCGAGCCGCCGTCGGCGACGACCGCGGGGCGCACGACCGGCGTGTAGCCGAGGGCGCGGACCCGGACGGCGTAGCGCCCGGCGCGCAGCCCCTCGACGCGGAACGTGCCGTCGGCGCGCGACGCGGCGGTGCCGACGAGCGCCGTGTCCCTGCCCGCGCCCGCGCGCCGCACGGTGATCGTGGCCGCGGCTACCGGCTGCGCGTCCGCCGCGCCGACGACGAGGCCGCGCACTTCGCCCCGCGCGCGCGGGGCCTGGCCATGCGCGACGACGGGCGCCGCAGCGGGCACGAGAAAACAGGACGCGGCAAGAAGCCCGCGGCGTAGCAACATGACGCGTGGGAAACGGGAGAGACGGCAGTCGCCGCAGCAAGCGCCGCGGCAAGCGCCAGATTCGGGCCGGCGGGCGGACGCCCGCGGGTAGGCGCCGGTACGACAGCGCGGCGGCGCACAACGTTGCGCCGCCGCGTGCCGCGGATCCCATAGCCCCGACCTGGTGGGCCCGACCTGGTGGGCCCTCCGTCACTACGCGCACCCGGCGGTCAGCGTTCCGCGGCCGCCCCCACCCGCCCCCACCCGCTCCCGCATCGCCTCCAGCGGAGAGATGGGCGAGGCTTGTACGCCGAGCGGGACGGTGGCGACCGATGGCGGAGAGGTGGGTGGCCGGTCAGCGCTCGCCGGGGCCGGCGCGTAGCGTACGCGAAGCGCCATCGTAGGTGGGCCACGCCCGATGCGTGGTCGCCCTGTCCCCGACCATCACCCTACCCGCGCGTGACCCTCCACCGCCGCGACTTCCTCAAGGGCACTGCCGCCGCGGCGGCCGGTGCCGCGCTCCAGGCGGCCACCGCCGGCCCGCTCCGCGCGATGCCGCCGCGCGTCTTCGCCCCGGCCGGCCTGATGCCGGACCCGTTCGGCGGGGGCGGGTACGTCCCCCTCCACGGCGCGTCGCCGGGCGACCCGGCGGTGCGCGATCTCCTGATGCGCGCGCTCGACGCTGCCAAGGGGGCGGGGGCGAGTTACGCCGACGCGCGCGTCGGGCGCAATCGGTCGCAGGCCGTGTTCACCCGCGAGCGCCGGGTGCAGGCGCTCGCCGACAGCGAGACGCAGGGGATCGGCGTGCGCGCGCTGGTCGACGGCGCGTGGGGCTTCGCGGCGACGCGCGACCTCACGCCCGACGGCGTCGCCGCCGCGGCGCGCCTGGCGGTCGCGCAGGCCAGGGCCAACCGCGCCGCGCAGGTCCGCCCGGTGACGCTCGCGCCGGTGACGCCGACGCCCGCGGGCGAGTGGCGGAGTCCGATCCAGGTCGACCCGTTTACCGTGCCGGTGGCCGACAAGGTCGCCCTGCTGCTCGCGGCCAACGACGCCGCGCTCAAGGGCGGCGCGCGGTTCGTCAACTCGGGGATGAACTTCCTCCGTGAGGAGAAGAGCTTCGCGTCGACGGACGGCACGTACACGGTGCAGACGCTCTACCGCACGTACCCGCAGATCACGGTCACCGCGGTCTCCCCGGACTTCCGCGACTTCCAGACGCGCCAGAGCGCGGAGATCGCGCCGATGGGGTTGGGTTACGAGCACGTGACAGGGTCCGACCTGGTCGCGCAGAGCGCGAAATGGGCGGGCGAGGCGCAGGCGAAGCTCAAGGCCAAGCCGGTCGACGTCGGGCGCTACGACCTCATCCTGCACCCGTCGCACCTCTGGCTCACGATCCATGAGAGCGTGGCGCACCCGACGGAGCTCGACCGCGTGCTCGGGTTCGAGGCGAACTACGCGGGGACGAGCTTCGTCACGCCGCCCGAGCGCGTGCTGGGCAAGCTCAAGTACGGGTCGCCGCTGATGAACATCCAGGCCGACCGCGCGCAGGTCGGGTCGCTCTCCGCGTGCGGCTGGGACGACGAGGGCGTGAAGCCCGAGACGTACACGCTCATCAAGGACGGCACGGTGGTCGACTACCAGACGACGCGCGAGCAGGCGCCCTACCTCGCGTGGTGGTACAAGGAGCAGGGGCAGCCGGTGCGCAGCCACGGCAACTCGTACTCGCAGAGCTGGGAGGACGTGCAGTTCCAGCGCATGCCCAACGTGAATCTGCTGCCGGGCGCGAAGGAGCAGTCGTTCGAGGACCTGATCGCGGCGACGGACCGCGGGATCGCGATCGTCGGCAACGGCAGCTTCAGCATCGACCAGCAGCGCTACAACGCGCAGTTCGGCGGGCAGATGTTCTACGAGGTCCGCGGCGGCAAGGTGGTCGGGCTGCTCAAGGACGTCGCCTACCAGATGCGCACGCCCGAGTTCTGGACGGGGATGGACATGATCGGGGGCCGCAAGTCGTACCTGTTGGGCGGGGCCAACAACGACGGCAAGGGGCAGCCGAGCCAGAGCAACGCGGTGAGCCACGGCTGCGTGCCGGCGCGCTTCCGCAACGTCAACGTCATCAACACGGGGCGCACGGCATGAGCGCGCAGGCACCGCAGGTCCTGAGTCAGCCCGACTGCGAGGCGCTCGCGAAGAAGGTGCTCGGCTTCGCGACGGCGGACGAGACGCGGGTCGCGATCACGAGCGGCACGCGCGGCAACACGCGCTTCGCGGTCAACCAGGTCTCGACGTCGGGCGACAACCAGGACGTGGTCGTCGCGGTGCGCAGCACGTTCGGCGCGCGGTCGGCGACGGCGACGACCAACTCGCTCGACGACGACGCGCTGCGCGGGGTGGTGCGGCGCGCCGAGGAGCTGGCGCGGCTCGCGCCCGAGGACCCGGAGCGGGTGGCCGAGTTGGGGCCGCAGCAGTACCGCGAGGCGCCGGGCTACTTCGCGTCGACCGCGGCGCTCGACGCGGCCGGGCGGGCCGCGGCGGTGCGCGCCGTGACCGAGCCGGCGCGCGCGGCGGGGCTGGTCGCGACGGGCTACATGGAGACCGACACGGGCGCGGTGGCGGTGGCGAACAACCGCGGGCTCTTCGCCTACAACCGGCAGACGCGGGCGTCGATGACGACCACGGTGCGCACGCCCGACGGCACGGGCTCGGGGTGGGCCGGGGCGTCGGACAACGACGCGGCCCGCATCGACGCCGCCGCGCTCGGCGCGCGCGCGATCGAGAAGGCGCGCCGCTCGGTCAACCCGGTCGCGGTCGAGCCGGGGCGCTACACGGTGGTGCTCGAGCCGACGGCGGTGGGCAACCTCGTGCAGCTGATGGCCTTCGCGCTCAACGCGCGCCAGGCGGACGAGGGACGCTCGTTCTTTTCGAAGCCGGGCGGCGGCACGAAGATCGGGCAGAAGGTGGTCGACGAGCGCGTCACGCTCGTCACCGACCCGTTCGACCCCGAGGCGCCGGCGGCGCCGTTCACGGGCGAGGGGCTGCCGTTGGGCCGGACGACGTGGATCGAGAACGGCGTCGTCAAGGACCTGGCCTACGACCGCTACTGGGCGCAGCGGCAGGGGCGCCAGGCGAACAGCGCGGGGGGCGGTGGGGGCTTCGGCGGCGGGCCGGGGTCGCTCCGCATGTCGGGGGGCACGGCCTCGCTCGACGAGCTGATCGCGTCGACGGACCGGGGGCTCCTGGTGACGCGCCTCTGGTACATCCGCCCGGTGGACCCGCGCACGATCCTCTACACGGGCCTCACGCGCGACGGGACGTTCCTGATCGAGGGGGGCAAGATCACGCGCGCGGTGAAGAACCTGCGCTGGAACGACTCGCCGGTGTTCCTGCTGAACAACGTCGAGCAGTTAGGCCGGCCGGTGCGCGTGAGCGCGAGCGAGGATGGGAGTCCCGGGGGCGCGGTGGTCATGCCGGCGGTGAAGGCGAGGGACTTCAATTTTACGTCGTTGAGTGATGCGGTATGACGCTCTCTCGTTGTCGCTGTCGTTGTAATCGTTGTCGACGACACGGGTTCCGGCGCGACGATCACAACGGCGACGGCGGGGTGGCTCGGATCACCTCTTCGACCGCCCCGAGCATCTCCTCCGGCGTGAACGGCTTATCGATCGCCCTTACCCCCCCTCCCTCCAACTCCGTCACGTAGCCCGACATCACCACCGCCGGTAGCCCCGGCTTCCGCGCCCGCAGACGGGTGATCAAGTCGTAGCCTCCCATTTCGGGCATGCGCAGGTCGGTCAGGACCACGTCCACCTCGCCCTCGTGCTCCTCCCAGACGAGGAGGGCGTCGGCGCCGTGGCGCGCCTCGAGGACGCGGTAGCCGCGGCGCTCGAGCAGGCGGCGCGTCATGCGGCGCACCGCGGCCTCGTCCTCGACGAGGAGGACAGTCCCCGCGCTCGGCGCGGGCACGGACGGCTCGGCCGCGGGAGCGGGCGTCGACGGGGCGTCGGTGTCCGCGCAGCCGCCCGGCGCGGCGGGGAGGAGCAGCGTGAACGTCGCGCCGCCGCCGACGGTGCTTTCGACCAGCATCGTCCCGCCACTCTGGGCCGCGATCCCGTAGACCGTCGACAGACCGAGTCCGGTGCCCTGCCCCGGGCCCTTCGTCGTGAAGAACGGCTCGAAGACCCTCGCCCGCGTCGCCGCGTCCATGCCGATCCCGTCGTCGCGCACGCGGAGCGCGACGTAGCGCGCCGACGGCGGTAGTCCGGCCGCCGCTGCCTCGTCGTCGGTCATCAGGTCGACCGCGACCTGGACCAGCCCCGTCGGTCCCACCTCGGATCCCGCGTCGGCCGACCCAACGGCGACCGACCCCGCGGCGGCGACCGCGTCGCGGGCGTTCACGACCAGGTTCATCAGCACCTGCTCGATCTGCCCGGGGTCCGCGTGCACCGCGCAGTGCGCGCCGGCGGCCGCGGGAACCGCCAGCTCCAGGACCACGGTTTCGGGGAGCAGCCGGCGCAGGAGCGGTTCCGCCCCGCGCACGACGTCGACCAGGTCCAGCAGGCGCGGGCGCAGTACCTGCCGCCGGCTGAAGGCGAGCAGCTGGCGCGTGAGCTGCGCGCCGCGCCGAGCGGCGCGCGCGATCTCGTCGAGGTCCGCGGCGAGCACCGAGCCCGGCGGGGCCGCGTTGCGCGACAGCTCGCTGCTCGCGAGGATGACCGAGAGCAGGTTGTTGAAGTCGTGCGCCACGCCGCCGGCGAGCTGCCCCACGGCCTCCATCTTCTGCGCCTGCCGGAGCTGCGCTTCGAGTTCGCGCTGCTCCGAAACGTCGGCGATCGCCCCGACCAGGCGTCGCGGGCGCCCGTCGGGGTCGCGCGCGACGTGCGCGCGGTCGATCACGTTGGCCCACGTGCCGTCGCCGCGCCGGAATCGGTATTCGGCCGTGAACGTGTCGCCGCCTCCCGCCAGCACGGCGCCGAGCGTCGCCCCCACGCGCGCCCGGTCATCCGGGTGCAGACGCTCGGCCCAGGTCGAGGCGTCGCTCGCCGTGCCCGCCGCCTTGCGGAACGCCGCGCTCATGCCGTCGCTCGTCCACACGGCGCCAGTCGCGATGTCGTACTCGTAGATCACGTCGCGCGTCGCGCGCGCGGCGAGGCGGAAGCGCTCCTCGCTCGCCCGGAGCGCCGCGTCGGCGGCGGCCAGATTCGTGACGTCCTGCACCATGCCCGACGACAACACGAGGCGGCCGGCGGCGTCGTAGTGCCACTCGCTGCGGGTGACGACGACGATCTCGTGCCCGTCGGGACGCCGCACGCGCCACTGCCCGCTGCTCGACGGGTGCCGCGCCTCGACCACGGCCCGCTGCTGGTCCGCGGCCCGCGCGCGCTCGGCCGGGTCGAGCAGCGCGTAGAACGCCTCGACCGCGTTGGCCCCGTAGGCCCGCAGCTCGTGCGGCGACACGCCGAACATGTGGTAGACCTCGTCGCTCAGCAGAATCTCCCCGGTGACGAGGTCCCACGACCAGCTCCCCACGCGTCCGATCCGCTGTGCCTCGGCGAGCAGCGCGCGCTCGCGCTCGCGCGCCTCGCGCGACGCCTCGCGCTCGGTGACATCGGTGTGCGTCCCCACCCACTCGACGAGCACGCCCCGGGCGTCGCGGACTGGGACGGCGCGCACCACCATCGACCGCCATGTCCCGTCGGCCGCCCGGACGCGGTAGGGGTGCTCGTACGCCCGGCCGCCCGCGAGCGCGGCACGCCACGCGCGGGCGAGCCCCGCGCGGTCGTCGGGGTACACGGGGCGGAACCACTCCTCCGACGTGCTCTCGGCGGTGACCGGCACACCCGTGAACGCGCTCCACGCCTCGTGGCCGTCGGCCTCGCGGCCGTCGGCCGTGGTGCGCCAGACCATCTGCGAGGTGGCCTCGACGAGCGAGCGGTAGCGCGCCTGGCTCGCACGCATCACGTCCTCCGCGGCGAGCGACTCCTCGACGTCGCGCGTGATCCCGACCCACTCGGCGACGCGGCCGTCGGGGTCCAGGATGGGGACGCCCTGGACGCGGAATCGGCGGTACCGGTCCGCCCCGGTGTGCAGGCGGACGATCGCGTTGTACGGTCGCCGCGCGCGCAGCGCCGCCCGCCACTCGCCGAACAGTCCTTCCAGGTCGTCGGGGTGCACGTCTTCCCGCCACCCGTCGCCCAGTGCGTGCGCGTTGGGCCGACCGGTCACGGCCGCCCAACGCTCCCCGTCGACCAGGCGGCCGTGCGCGTCCGTGCGCCAGACCAGGTCGGTCGTCGCGTCGAAGAGGGCGCGGAACCGCGCCGCCTCGCGGGCGAGTTCGCGGGCGAGCTCATGCACGTCGGTCATATGTTTACAGTGCGCACGCCGGGCTCGTCCCGCCAGAGGGGCGGGTCACCAGGTTTGGTGTCGAGTTCGCAAATGCGAACGCGGGCGCGGTGCTACGCCCCGGACCCGTCGAGTGCGAGCACGGCGAACGTAGCGAGCCAGTGCTCGCCCATGTAGTCGCCTGCGACGTGCGGCAGGCCGGCGGCGAGGTGGGCACGCGCGGCGTCGCGCGCCGGCGCGCGGCGTGGGTCGTCTGCGGGTAACGCGCCGGCCAGCGCGCGCCAGCACCACGCGCGGCTGAGATTGAAGCCGTCGAGGTGCGCGATTTTACCGTCGGTCCGGTCGCTGACCGCCGCGGGCGTGAAGAGCGCCGCCGGCTCGCCGCGGGCCAGTCGCGGCAGGAACGCGTGCAACCACCCCGCGAATTCGCCGGCGGGCAGGACGCGCCGCATGCACTCGGCCTCGACGAGCGCGCCCGAGAGGAAGTCGTCGCCCCCGGGCTCCCACGCCTGGCAGTCGCGGTCGCCGGCGTACCAGGCGCGCGCCCGCGCGCGCAGCAGCTCGCCGAGTGGTGGGCCACCGTCGCCGCCGACGGCGGCACCCGCATCCGCGCCACCGGCGTCCGCGTAGTCGAGCGCGAGGGCCAGGGCAAAGGCGGTGTTGAAGTGCGTGCCGACCCGCACCGGGTACGCCGCCAGCGGCAGGAACACCTGGAAGCGCGCCGCGAACGCCGCCGCCAGGGGAGCGAGCGCCTCGGCCCAGCGCCGCCCGTCCGGGGTCGCGTGCCGCGCCAGCTCCGCCGCGAGCGCGAGCAGCCACGCCCACCCGTACGGCCGCTCGAAGCCGCGGGCCGACGGGCGCGCGAGGTAGGCGACCTCGCCGGCCACGCGCTCCGGCGTGAGGTGCGCGTCGAACAGCGCGCGCGCCGCTGCGGCCTCGGGGAG
Organism: uncultured Gemmatimonadales bacterium; assembly: GCA_963763675.1. Lineage (GTDB taxonomy): Bacteria > Gemmatimonadota > Gemmatimonadetes > Gemmatimonadales > Gemmatimonadaceae > BPUI01. The sequence continues at coordinate 856,709 of CAVXPN010000005.1, read as the reverse complement.
CGCGGGGAAGCGACGCGCGACGCGCGCGAGCAGCCAGAACCCGTGCACGCACGAGTGCCAGTCGAAGCTGCCGTAGAACACCGGGTGGAGCGCGCGCGGGCCGCGCACGTCCCCGGGGCCGTCGAGGACGTGGTCGAGCTTGTTGGGGTACTCGCGCGTGACGTGACCGAGGGCGAGCCGCGCGAACCGGCCGGCGAGGTCGGGCGTGAGCGCGTCGGGCGCGAGGGTCGCGGGCGTGTCGGCGACGCCGGGGGCGGGGGGCAGCGGGTCAGCGCCGGGCGGCGGCATGGGCGACGAGGGCGTAGAGGAGGGCGGTGTTGAAGGCGAGCAGCGCGAGCGCGGTCGGGGCCTGCGCGCGGATCACGCTCCGCGGCCCCGGCAGGTCGAGCAGCGCGGCCGGCACGACGTTGAAGTTGGCGGCCATCGGCGTGCAGAGCGTGCCGCAGAACCCGGAGAGCATGCCTAACGCGGCGACCGCCGCGGGCTCGGCGCCGAAGCGCCCGGCGAGCACGGGCAGCCCGACGGCGAGCGTCATGACCGGGAATGCCGCGAAGGCGTTGCCGAGCAGCGCGGTGAAGAGGGCCATGCCGAGGGTGTAGGCGGCGACGGCGGCGAGCGGGACGCCGAGCGGCACGGCGCGGCCGACGAGCGCGGCGACCGCGCGCCCGACGCCGGCCGACGCGAAGACGGCGCCGAGGGCGGCGAGGGCCTGCGGGAGCACGGCCGGCCAGCCGACGGCGTCCATCAGGCGCCGGGTCTCGCGCGCCGGGGCGGCGGCCCCGGGGCGCAGGAGCGCGAGCGCCGCCGCGAGTCCCACGAGGGCGCCGGCGCCCAACGCGACGAGGGTGGCCTGCTTCGGGTCGACAAGCGGGGCGCCGGCGACGCGGAGCCGCGGGAGCGCCCACGCGCCGGCGACGGTCACCGCGGGGACGACGAGCGCGGGGGCGAAGACCCGGTTGCCGAGCGCGGCCCCGCGTGCGGTCACGCGCGCGGTCTCGGGTGCCGTGCGCGCTTCGGGCGGCGCGCCCGCGGGGCGCACGATGCCGCCGCCGACGCCGGCGAGCAGGCCGAGCGCGAGCACGACGAGTCCCGCGCCGGCGTCGCCCAGCGCGGGCCCGGCGAGGAAGGTGAGCGACCAGAGCGCCCAGAACGTCGCCGCCCGCCACCGCCGCGGGTGCGAGGCATCGCGCGCGTTGGCGACGGCCACGGCCGCCGTGAGCAGCCCCATGAGGGCGTAGACGGCGCCGAGCCCGATCATGGCGCCCCCGCAGGGTCGCCGGTCGTGCCGGCCGTGCCACCCCGGGCGGGGCCGCCCCGGGCGAGCCCGCGGTCGAGCCGCACGAGCCGCGCGCCGTGCACGACGAACGCGGCGAGCGCCGTCGGCACGGCCCAGAGCGCGAGCCGCGCCGGCTCGACCGCCACGCCCGCGCCGGCGAGCACGCCCTTGATCAGCAATATGGAGCCGATCGCGATGAAGACGTCCTCGCCGAAGAAGAGGCCGATGTTGTCCGCCGCGGCGGCGTGCGCCCGGAGCCGCGCCCTGGTCGGCGCGTCGGCACCGGGCGCGGCGCCCTCGGTCATCGGCGCCAGCAGCGGGCGCACCATCTGCGGGTGCCCGCCGAGCGAGGTCAGGCCCAACGCGGCGGTGAGTTGCCGGAGGGCGAGGTAGGCGAGCAGGACGCGCCCGGGCGTCGCGCCGCGCAGGCGGCCGACGAGGGCGCGAGCGCGAGCCTTCATCCCCGCCGCCTCCAGCAAGCCGATGGTCGGCACGACGAGCCAGACGAGCGCGACGTAGCGGTTCTCGACGAAGCTGTGGCCGAGGGTGGCGAGCACCGCCCGCGGCGACTGGCCGGCGGCGAGGCCGGTCGCAAGGGCTGACGCGGCGACGACGAGCAGGGGATTCACGCGGCGGGCGAAGCCGGCGAGGATGACGAGGACGCCGACGAGGGGGAGGAGGGGAGGCATGGCGAATCATGCGCCGCGGCGAGTTGGGACGCGAGGCAGGGATAGGAAGGGGCCTGTTGGTTAGGGCAGAGCGAGAGACACCGTGGACCAGGGTGGGGGGGGTGACGGGTCCACCGCGTCTCTCGCCCTGACCCCGTCAACCAGCCTCTTCCTTGTAGCCGCCCTGGGATTGTCCCGCGCCCCCTCGCCGAAGAGCTTGCACCTCCACCCTTCGCCCCCGCCCTATGTCCGCCGCCCGCCACGTTCGATGGGAGGACCTGCCTCGCGAGCAGGTCACCCCCCTCCTCGCCCGCCGCCTCGTGACCAGCGAGCGCATGATGCTCGCGCAGGTCTACCTCGACGCGGGGAGCGTCGTGCCCAAGCACTCGCACGAGAACGAGCAGATCACCTGGATCGTCGAGGGCGCGCTCCGCTTCTCGCTGGGCGAGGACGGCGCGGAGGAGGTCGTCGTGCGCGCGGGCGAGGTGCTCGTCATCCCGTCGCACCTGCCGCACGCGGCCGTGGCGCTCGAGGACACGCTCGACGTCGACATCTTCTGCCCGCCGCGGGCCGACTGGCTGGACGGCACGGACAGCTACTTCCACCAGGCGCCCGCGCAGACCCCCGCGCCGGCGGCCCCGGAGCGTTAGGCGTGGACCTCGGCATCCGGGGCACGGTCGCCCTCGTCGCGGCGTCGAGCCGCGGGCTCGGGCGCGCGACGGCGGAGGCGCTCGCGGCGGAGGGCGCGGACGTCGCGCTCTGCGCGCGCGGCGGCGCGGCGCTCGACGAGGCCGCCGAGTCGATCCGGCGCGCCCACGGGGTGCGCGTCGCGGCGGTCGCGGCCGACGTGGCCGACCCGGCGGGGATCGCGCGGGCCGTGGCGGCCGCCGAGTCGTTGGGCCCGGTCGACATCCTCGTGACCAACGCGGGTGGGCCGCCGGCGGGTCCCTTCGAGAGCCACGACGCGGCCGCGTGGCAGGAGGCCGTGCGCGTGAACCTGGCGAGCGTGGTCGAGCTCGTGCGCGCGGTGCTCCCCGGCATGAAGGCGCGGCGCTGGGGGCGGATCGTCAACGTCACGTCGATCGCCGTCAAGCAGCCGGTCGACAACCTGATCCTCTCCAACAGCGTGCGCGCGGCCGTCACGGGCTTCGCGCGTACCCTGGCCAACGAAGTCGCCCCGTTCGGCGTGACGGTGAACAACGTGATGCCCGGCTACACCCGCACCGCGCGCGTCGACGAGCTCGCGCGCCGCAACGCGTCGCTCCGCGGCACGACGCCCGAGGACGAGTTCGACGGCTGGGCGCGGCAGATTCCGATGGGACGACTCGGCGAACCCGAGGAGTTCGGGGCGATGGTGGCGTTCCTTTGTTCGCGGCAGGCGAGTTACACGACCGGCGCGTCGATTCCGGTGGACGGAGGATGGATCCGCGCCCTCTTGTGAGGTGCGGTGTGCGGGGGCGTTACGGGGCCAGGGCGCGGATGCTCGGGCCGGTCACGCCCCCGCGCCCCACACCCGCGTAACGCCCTCAAACGCCCTTCTTCAATGCCCACTCTCGCCGCCCGCATGGCCTCCCTTTCCGGCGAGGGCGCGCTCGACGTCTTCCGCCGCGCCCAGGACCTCGAACGCGCCGGCCGCTCCGTGGTCCACCTCGAACTCGGCGCCCCCGACGTGGACGCGCCCCCGCACGTCGTCGACGCCGCCGTCCGCGCGCTCCGCGAGGGCGACGCGCGCTACGTCGCCCCGCAGGGCATCCCCGAGCTGCGCGCCGCGATCGCCGACGACCTGCGCTCGCGCGGCGTCGACGCCGACCCCGGGCGCGTGCTCGTCACGCCGAGCGCGAAGACGGCCGTGTTCTACGCCCTGCTCGCCGCGGTGGACCCCGGGGACGAGGTACTCGTGCCCGACCCGGGGTTTCCCATCTACCCCTCGGCCGTGCGCTTCGCGGGCGGCGTGCCGGTGGGCTACGCGCACGACGCCGACGGCGCGCCCGACCTCGACGACCTCGCCGCGCGCGTCACCCCGCGCACGCGGGCCGTCGCGCTCAACGCGCCCGGCAACCCGACGGGCGGCGCGTTAGGCGCCGAGGGGCTCGCGCGCCTGGCCGAGCTGGCGCGGCGGCACGACCTCGTGCTCGTCGCCGACGACATCTACTCGCGCCTCGTCTACGAGGGCGCGCGCGCGCCGACCGCGGCGGCGTTCGCGCCCGAGCGCACCCTGTTGGTCGACGGCTTCTCGAAGACCTACGCGATGACCGGCTACCGGCTGGGCTACCTGCTGGCGCCCGACGCGTGGACCGAGCGCCTCACGACGCTGGCGGTCAACGGGCACACGTGCGTGCCGCCGTTCATCCAGCGGGCCGGCGTGGCCGCGCTGACCGGGCCGCAGGAGCAGGTGGCGCGGCAGGTCGCGGCGTACCGCGCGCGGCGCGACCGGATCGTCGGGGCGATGCGGGCGATCCCGGGCGTGCGCTGCGCGGCGCCGGCGGGGGCGTTCTACGCGTTCCCCGACTTCTCGGGCGTGCTGGGCCCCGCGGGGCTCACGTCGCGCGCCTTCGCGGACCGGTTGCTCGAGGACCACGGCGTCGCGGCGATCGACGGCGCCGCGTTCGGCCCGCGCGGCGCGGGGCACCTGCGCTTCTCCTTCGCCTCGGCCGCGGCCGACCTCGACGCCGCGGCGGCGCGCGTGGGCGACGCGGTGGCCGCGGCGGGCGGCGCGTTAGGCATCGCGGCGTCCCCCGGCGCGGGGCGGCGTTAGTCGGTGCCCCCGGCGACCCGCGCGTCCAGCTCCGCGCGCAGCGCCTCGAGCCGCGCGGCGGGCAGCCCGCGCGGCTCGGGGTCCATCGCCTCGAGCGCGCGCACGAGCACGCCCGCGACGAGGTAGTTGCGCAGCTTCTTGCTGTCGGCGGGCACGACGTACCAGGGCGCGCGCCGGGCCGCCGTCTTCTTGAACGCGTCCCGGTACGCGTCCGTGTAGGCGTGCCACGCCGCGCGGTCGTCGAGGTCGCCGGGGTCGTACTTGTAGTACTTGGCCGGGTCGTCGAGCCGCGCCCGCAGCCGGCGCGCCTGCTCGGCGCGCGAGACGTGCAGGAACAGCTTCACCACGGCCGTCCCCTCGTCCGCCAGCAGGCGCTCGAACTCGGCGATGTGGCGGTAGCGCCGCGACCACACGGCTTCGGGGGCGAGGGCGTGGACGCGCACGGCGAGCACGTCCTCGTAGTACGAGCGGTTGAAGATGCCGACCGCGCCCCGGGGCGGGCAGGCGCGGTGGGCGCGCCAGAGGTAGTCGTGGCGCGCCTCCTCGCCCGCCGGCGCGGCGAACGCGGTCACGCGCGTGGCCGACGGGTCGAACGCGCCGCAGACGTGGCGCACCGTGCCGTCCTTCCCGCCCGCGTCGCGCGCCTGCAGCACCACGAGCAGCGCGCGCGACCCGTCGGCGATCAGCCGTTCGTGGAGCGCGCTCAGCCGTTCCAACCGCTCGGCGCTGGCCCGGGCGAGCGCCGCGCCGTGCGGGGCGCCGTCGGGCGGGGCCGCTTCGGCGTCGGTGAGCGCGGGGACGTGGTCGGGGTCGATCGGGTCGAGGTGCATGAACGTTCGGGGGCGCGTGGCTGGGCGCGTGGGTCGGCGCGTGGCTGGGCGCGTGGACCGGGCGCGAAGCGGTGCACCAAGAGGCGCGGCGGCGGCCGGGTCGACTAGGTTGCGAGGTTCTGCGGCGCCGTGCGCTCCGCCTTCACCCCCCGCCCCCGGAGCTTGCCCCGTGGCCCGAAAGCCCAACTACGGATTCGAGAAGCGCCAGAAGGAGCTCGAACGCAAGAACAAGAAGGAAGAGAAGCTGAAGCGCCGCGAGGAGGGCCGCGAGGACGACGGTCCCGCCGAGAGCAGTACCGAGCCCGGCTTCGACGAGTACGGCCGACCGCTCGTGATCACACCGCCCGAGGGCGCTGGCTCGACCTGAGCCGAGTGCCCACGCGCCGGGCCCGAGCGTGAGCCGGGCCCGCGCGGGACGTCAGCCGACCAGCATCGCCTCGCAGCGCGCCGCGAGCGCGTCGCGCGTGTAGCGGGCGCCGCCGGGCGCCTTCCACTCCCACGCGCCGCCGTCGGCGAGGGCAGGCGTGAGGATTTCCTGGGCGAGCGTCTCGGCGCCGCCGACCGCGCCCGGGGCGCGCGCGGCGCCTGGGCGGGCGACGCGGCCGCGCCAGGTGACGATCTGGAGTTCGCCGAGCTGTAGGTCGGAGGCGCCCGGGGGGAACCAGGAGACGCTCACCGCGCGCGTGGGGCCCTGCAGGATGCAGCCCCGGGGCGTGCGGACGCGCTGGACTTCCACCGCCGCCTCGCCGCCGCGGGCGGGGGGCCGCTCGGGCGCGAGGGCGTCGAGCAGGGCGTTGACGGCGTGCTGCACGCCGGTGCGCTGTTGCGCGGTCGGCCGGTCTTCCCAGCGGGACGCGGTCAAGCCGCCCACGCCGTCCTCATCGTCTTCGATCACATGCATCTCCCGCGCGGTCGCCCGCGCCGTTGGGCGCGCCGGCGGTCGGTGTCGGGCGGCCGAGGTGCGAACGACGCGCGGACGAGATGCCGACGGCCGCGTGGCCAGACAACCGAACCGGGGCTCTCGCGAGCGCGAGAGCCCCGGCCGGCACACAAGCATGCCAACCTAGGGGCCGGCGCAGAATCGGGCAACTCGGCGCCCCGCGGCGCGCCGTCTGCTATGGTGCCGCCGGCGTATGCGACGCGTCGGTGGTCTGGGGAGGAGAGGGAGCATGGGAGGGAGTGGCCGCTCGTCCGCGGCGCGGCGACGCCGCGCGTCACGCGGCGCGCCCTACAGCGCGCCGTACGGCATGTGGTACCGCGTGTTAGGCATCGCGGCGTGCGCGGCGGGCGGGCTCGCCGCCGCCGCGGGTCTGGGCGCGTGCGGGCGCCCCGCCGCGGCGGCGTCGACCGGCGGTAGCGCGGGCGGTAGCGCCGGCGGCGCCCCGGCCGGCGTGACCGCGCGCACCGACGACGCGCGCGCGGCCGACGCGGCCCTCCGCCGCGCGATGGCCGACACCGGCGCGTGGGCGCTCAACGGGCGCGACTACAGCAACCAGCGCTGGTCGCCGCTCACGCAGGTGACGACCGCCAACGTCGCGCGCCTCGGCGTCGCGTGGGTCTACAAGACCGGCGTGCCGCACGTCTTCGAAGCCACGCCGGTCGTCGTCGACGGCACGATGTTCCTCTCGACCGCGCTCGACCACGTGGTCGCGCTCGACGCACGCACGGGCGTCAAGCGTTGGGAGTGGGTGCCCGAACTCGGCAAGACGGTCATCTGCTGCGGCTCGCACAACCGCGGCGTCGCCGTCTACGGCGGGCGCGTGTTCATCGGACTCCTCGACGCGCGCATCGTCGCGCTCGACGCGGCCAACGGGCACGTGCTCTGGGACCGCAAGGTCGCCGACAACACGCAGGGCTACAGCTTCACCGCCGCGCCCACCGTGGTCGAGAACCGCGTACTGCTGGGCGTGAGCGGCGGCGAGTACGGCATCCGCGGCTTCGTCGTCGCGCTCGACACCCGGACCGGCGACGAGGCGTGGCGCTTCCACACCACGCTCGGGCCCGAGGACGGCGGGTGGTGGGGCCCGTGGCGGGCGAAGGACGCCTTCGGCGCCGACTTCCACCGCGACCTCGCTCAGGAGCACCGCGACAGCGCCAAGTACGCCGACGCCTGGAAGCGGGGCGGCGGGCCGGTCTGGAACAACCCGGCCGTCGATACGGTGCTGCACACGGCGATCTTCGCCACCGGCAACACCTCGCCCGACGTCGACGGCGCCGTGCGGCCCGGCGACAACCTGTGCGCCAACAGCATCGTCGCCGTCGACTACCGCACCGGCAAGCGCGCGTGGTGCGCGCAGTCGGTCTCGCACGACGTGTGGGACCTCGACCTCGCCAGCCCGGTGGTACTCTTCGACGCCCGGGACGCGCAGGGACGCGTGGTGCCCGCGGTCGGCGAGGCGGGCAAGACGGGGTGGTTCTTCATCGTCGACCGCCGGACGGGCGCGCCGATCCGCCGCTCGCAGTCGTTCGTCGGCGTCGAGCCGACCTTCCCGCCGCCGCCCCTGCAGGGCGGGGCGGTCCAGCAGATCGGCGCGTTCGGCGGGTCGCAGTGGTCGCCGGCCGCCTACAGTCCGCAGACGGGGTACGCGTACGTGCTCGGCATCAAGGAGCCGTTCATCTACAAGCGGCGCCATCAAGACCGCGACGCCGGCGCCTGGTGGGTCGGCGGCCGGTACTACCCGATCACCCAACACCCGACCGGGACGTTCTCGGCGGTCGACGTCAACACCGGGCGCGTCGCGTGGATGCTGCCCATGGCCAAGCCGATGATCGGCGGCGCGCTCGCGACCGCCGGCGGGGTGGTGTTCACCGGCACGTCTGACAAGCACGTGCTCGGCTTCGACGCGCGCACGGGCGCGCAGCTGTGGACGTACAACGCGCGGGCCGGCGTCAACGCGCCGCCGATGACCTACGCGATCAACGGCGTGCAGTACGTCGCCGTCGCGGCCGGCGGCAACCTCCTCGGCAACTCGCCGCGCGGCGACGAGGTGGTGGTGTTCACGCTCGACGGGCGCGGGCGCGTGCCGTCGCCCACCGTGACGCTGGCCGACACGCTGCCGCGTCCGACGGTCGGCGGCAACGGCACCGGCGGGAAGCACTGATGGCGCGCGACGAGCACACGGGCGAGAGCAAGGAAGTCAACCGCAAGGTCGTCTGGGCCGCGGCGTTGGTGATCGCGGTCGGCGGCGGCTTCGTCGCCAACAACTTGTGGCACGTGGAAGGACGCGCGCGCCAGGGTGCCGGGGCGTTCGGCGACCTCGGCGCGCTCGGCGCGGTGGCCCCGCCGGGGCCGTCGTCCGACGGGGCGCGCGAGTTCGCGCGCACGACGCCTCTCGCCCTCGCCCGCGTGACCGACACCGACGAGGAAGCGCAGCCCGACACGCTGCCGACCCTTCCGCCGGAGATGCGCACTGCCGACTTCGTCGCGGGCGACGCCATCTTCCACGGCAAGGGCGGCTGCTACCAGTGCCACGGGATGGAGGCCACCGGGCTCCCCAAGCGCGGCTCGTCACTGACCGCGGGGCTGATCTACGTGCCGACCCAGGGCGCGGCCGGGTGGACGGGTCTCGACTCGCTGATCCTCAACGGCGTGCCCGAGGCGATCACGCGCTCGCAGGTCGCGATGCCGATGCGCGGCCTCGGCGGCGACCTCACGGCCGACGAGACGCGCGAGGTCGCGGCCTACATCTGGGCGATCGCCCAGACCCGCGGCGAACCGTGGCCCGGCGGGCACGTCCGGCACGCGACCAGCACGCTCATCATGGACCCGCGCACCACCGGCCCGTGAGCGCCCTTCCGACCCTGCCCCCCGTTCCGTTGTTCGATCCGCTGCTCGGCCGTACGCTCGGCGTGCTCGCGCTGCTGCCGCGGCAGACGCCGACCACGCTCTCGACCTTCGTCGCGCGCGGACGTGCGGCGGCGGAGTCGGCCGCGATGGGCTGGACGCTCATCGCGATCTCGACCGTCGTCTTCCTTATCGTCGCGACGTTCCTCTTCCTGCCGCTTTGGCGAAACCGCGGGCAGGGCGACCTCTCGGCCCGCGACGCCGCCGAGAACGTGCGGGCGCAGCACGACGACCCGGGCGAGTTGAAGACCATCCTCCTGCTCGGCCTCGCGCTCCCCGCGCTCGTGCTCGCCGCCGTCTTCGTCTGGTCGACGGTCGAGACCAACGCGCAGGCGCAGCCGTTCGCGGTCAACGACCCGGACGCCGAGACGAAGGCCGACGTGCTCGTCATCGGGCACCAGTGGTGGTGGGAGGTGCGCTACCCGCAGACCGGGGTGGTGAGCGCCAACGAGGTGCACATCCCCGTGGGACGGCGCGTGCGGATCGCGCTCCGCACCGACGACGTCAACCACTCGTTCTGGATCCCGCAGCTGGCCGGCAAGACCGACCTCGTCGCCGGCCAGACCAACACGATCTGGCTCGAGGCCGACACCGCCGGCATCTACTACGGCGAGTGCGGCGAGTTCTGCGGAGAGCAGCACGCGCATATGGGGCTCGCGGTCGTGGCCGACCCGCCGGCCGGCTTCACGGCGTGGCAGGCGGCGGAGCAGGCCCCGGCGGCGTCCGTGCCGCCGACGCTGATCCCGGTGATGGCGGGCGTGACGTCGAGCCTCGGGCTCGGCGCGGGCGCGCCGATCACCGGCGCGCCGAGCGGCATGACACCCGGCGCGGTCCCGGGCGACACCGGCGTGGCCGCAGGGTACCGCACCTTCGCCGCGCTCGGCTGCGCGAGCTGCCACGCCGTGCGCGGGACCGAGTTCGCCGGGCGCGCGGGGCCGGACCTGACGCACCTCGCCAGCCGCGTGACGCTCGCCGCGGGCACGATGCCCAACACGCGCGGCGACCTCGCGGGGTGGGTCGCAGACCCGCAGCGCGCCAAGCCCGGCAACCGCATGCCGACCGTCCCGATGACCGGCGCGCAGCTGCAGGCCGTCGTCGCCTACCTCGAGAGCCTTCGTTAGGCCTTCGCTGGACCTTCGCTAGACCCGAGAGACTGGTAGAGAATGGCCACCCGCGTCGAACCCGTCGTCCCCGTCCCGGGCAGCCCGGACGCCAGTCCGCGCTCGGCGCAGGCGGCCGTCGAACGGCTGCGCTGGATCTGGGACACCCCGCGGTCGCTCGTCGGCTCGCTTACGACCGTCGACCACAAGACGATCGGCATCCGCTACCTGTGGACGGCCGCATTCTTCTTCGTGCTCGCCGGGGCCGACGCGGCGTTGATGCGCCTGCAGCTGGCCCGCCCCGGGGCGCACGTCCTCTCGCCCGAGGCGTACGACCAGCTGTTCTCGATGCACGGCACGGCGATGATCTTCCTGTACGCCTCGCCCGTGCTGTCGGGGTTCAGCAACTTCCTCGTGCCGCTGCTGATCGGCTCGCGCGACATGGCGTTCCCGCGCCTCAACGCGTTCAGCTACTGGAGCTTCCTGTTCGCCGGGTGCTTCCTCTACGGCAGCATCCTGTTGAGCCAGGCGCCCGACGCCGGGTGGTTCGCCTACGTGCCGCTCTCGACGCGGGCCTACACGCCGGGGCCGGGGCTCGACTTCTACGCGTTAGGCCTGCTCTTCCTGACGATCTCGACGACGGTCGGCGCGGCCAACTTCATCGTCTCGATCGCCAAGCTCCGCGCGCCGGGCATGTCGGTCAACCGCATGCCGATCTACGTGTGGAGCACGCTGAGCGCGTCGGTGGCGATGGTCTTCGCCCTGCCGTCGCTCACCGTCGCGCTGCTCTTCCTCGAACTCGACCGCCGCTATGGCACGCACTTCTACGACCCGCAGAGCGGCGGCAGCGCGCTCCTCTGGCAGCACCTGTTCTGGGTGTTCGGGCACCCGTGGGTGTACGTGATCGTACTCCCCGCGTTCGGCATCATCTCGACGATCATCCCGACCTTCTGCCGCCGCCCGCTCGCGGCCTACACGCTCGTCGCGCTGGCGAGCGTGTCGGTGGCGCTGTTCGGGTTCGGCGTCTGGGCGCACCACATGTTCACGACCGGCATGTCGGCGATGGCGACGTCGTTCTTCTCCGCGGCGAGCATGACCGTGTCGCTGCCGAGCGGGATCACGACGGCGAGCTGGATCGCGACCATCTGGTACGGCAAGCCGGTGTTCAGGACGCCGTTCCTGTACTGCCTGGGCTTCATCGGGCTGTTCGTGATCGGCGGACTGAGCGGGGTGATGACCGGGCTCGTCGCCTTCGACCGACAGGCGACGGACACGTACTTCATCGTCGCGCACCTGCACTACGTCCTCGTCGGGGCCAACGTCTTCCCGGTGCTCGCCGGGATCCACTACTGGTTCCCGAAGTTCAGCGGCAAGCTGCTGAACGACACCGTCGGGAAGCTCGAGTTCTGGCTGCTGTTCGTCGGCGCCAACGTGCTCTTCTTCCCGATGCACCAGATGGGCATCCAGGGCATGCCGCGGCGCGTCTACACGTATGCGCCGGGGATGGGCCTCGACACGCCCAACCTGGTGTCGACGATCGGCGCGGGGATCATGGGCGTGGGCTTCCTCGTCTTCCTCGGCAACCTCGCCTACTCGCTGTGGAAGGGCCCGGCCGCCGGCGACAACCCCTGGGGCGCGAGCACGCTCGAGTGGTCGGTGAGCTCGCCGCCGCCGGCATACAACTTCGCGCGGATCCCGACCGTGCGCGGGCGCGAGCCGCTGTGGGAGCAGGACGCCGACGAGATCACCAAGCTCGACTCGGGCGCGCGCGGCGCGGTGCTGCTCGACGGGCGCGAGACGTTAGGCACGAGCGTGATGGACGGGGCCGACGAGGGCGTGATGCACATGCCCGGCGACTCGCCGTGGCCGCTCGTGCTCGCCTCGGCCCTGATGCTGCTGTTCGTGGGCGTGATGCTCGGCGCCTTCTGGCCGGTCGCGCTCGGCGCGGCGGCGACGGTGGTCGCGCTGGGCGCGTGGTTCTGGCCGAGCGGGCACCGCGGGCCGGGGATCGCGCGGCCGGGCGGGACGGCGTACCGCGGGGGCGAGGCGTGACCGCCCCGGCGGTGTCGGCCGCGACGGCGGGCTCGCCCCCCGGGGCGCCGGACCCGCGCCCCGGGCTCTCGGCCGGGCGTGCGGGGCACGACGTCGGCTGGTGGGGGATGATGGTCCTCCTCGCCACCGAGGCCGCGCTCTTCAGCTACCTGCTGGCGAGCTACTTCTACGTCGGCGTGCAGCATCCGTCGTGGCCGAGCTCGGGCCCGCTGCCGCTGGCGCTCGTCGCGCCCAACACGGCGCTGCTCGTCGCGAGCAGCGGCGCGGCGTGGTGGGCCGATCGCGGGGCGCAGGCGGGGCGCCGCGGGCGCCTGATCGGCGGGCTCGCGCTGACGATCGCGATGGGCGCCGTCTTCCTCGGCGTCCAGAGCGTCGAGTGGTCGCGCCTCGAGTTCCGCCCGCAGACCGACGCGTACGGCTCGCTGTTCTTCACGATCACCGGGCTGCACGGGCTGCACGTATTCGCGGGGCTGCTCGCGCTGACGCACGCCCTGCTGCGCGCGCTCACCGGCGCGTTCGCGCCCGGGCGCACGCTCGAGGTCAACAACGTGATCCTCTACTGGCACTTCGTCGACGTGGTGTGGCTCGTGGTGTTCACGTCGCTGTACCTGGCGCCGCGCTTCTAGGGGGCACCCGATGAGCCCGATGACCACGGAATCGAACCCGCAAGCCGGGCCGGGAGCGACCGCGGCGCCGCTCCCCCGCGGGACCCTCCGCCGTTTGTGGTGCTGGTTCGCGCTCGCGCCGGTGGTGTGGGCGCTGCACGAAGGCGTGAGCTACGTCGGCGCCTACCTCGCGTGCCGGACCGGCGGGACGCCGCGGGCGGTGTCGCTCCCCACGTCGATCGTCGCGATCGTGCTCATGGGCGTGGCGACGGTCGGGCTGGCGCGCGGGCGGCGGCAGTACCCGCACGCCGACCGCGTCGGGGGCGACGTGCGGCGCGAGCGCGCGGCGTTCCTCGCGCTCTTCGGCGGGGTGCTGGCGGCGATCGCGCTGGCGGGGGTGGTGATGGGAACGGTCGCGGGATTCGTGGAGGCGTGTCGGTGAGGTCCCTTCTTGTTAGGCGAGGGGCGGCGGTGCTCGCCGCCGGACTCGCGGCCGCGCCGGCCGCCGCGTGGGCCCACCCAGTCGGCGCGCACGCGGCCGAGGCCGCGGGGGCGTGGTGGTCGTCGATCGACCCCGGGCCGCTGGTGGGGACGCTCGCCCTCGCGGCGCTGTACGCGGCCGGCGTGCAGCGGCTATGGGCGCGGGCGGGGCACGGGCGCGGGGTGCGCGTCGCGCAGGCCAGGGCGTTCGCCGCGGCGGCGGTCGTGCTGCTCGTCGCGTTGGCCTCGCCGCTCGACGCCGTCGCCGACGCGCTCTTCTCGGCGCACATGGTGCAGCATCTGCTGCTGATCCTCGCCGCGGCGCCGCTGCTCGCGCTCGCCAACGTGCCGCTCGCCCTCGCGTGGGCGCTACCGTTAGGCGCGCGGCGCGCGCTGGCCGCGTGGTGGAACGCCCCGCGCCCCGCCGCCCGCGCGCGCCGCGGCGCCGCGCACGTGCTGGCCGCGCCCGCGGCCGCGTGGCTGCTGCACGCGGTGGCGCTCGTCGCGTGGCACGTACCGGTACTGTACCAGGCCGCGCTCGAGCGCCCCGCCGTCCACGCGCTCGAGCACCTGAGCTTCCTCGGCACGGGGTGGCTCTTCTGGTGGCGCGTCGCCCAGCCGCTCGGCCGCCGTGCGTTAGGCGTCCCCGCGGCGATCCCGTACGTGATGAGCATGGGCGTCCTCGGCTCGGCGATGGGCGCGCTGCTCGCCTTCTCGGGCACGCCGTGGTACCCCGGGCACGGGGCGGGCGCGCGGCTGTGGCACACCACGCTGCTCGCCGACCAGCAGCTGGCGGGACTGATCATGTGGGTCCCCGCGGGCGTCGTCTACCTCGGCGCGTCGCTGGCCGTGGCCGCGCGGTGGATGCTCGCCGACGCGCGCCGCGCGGGGCGGAGGGCGCGACGCGGGGTGAGCGCCGCGGCCGCCGGCGCGGCGGCGGCCGCCGTGTTGGCGGGGTGCGCGCACCAGACGCCGCCCGACGCGCGCGACGAGGGCGTCCAGCCGGTCGCGATCGCAGGCGTCGGCCAGCCGCACGGCGAGGCGGCCGACGTCGGGCCGCACTCGCGCGCCGCGGAGCACGGCGTACAACTGATCCGGAGCTACGGCTGCGGCTCGTGCCACTCCATCCCCGGCGTGACCGGCGCGGACGGCATGGTCGGGCCGCCGCTCGTCGCCTGGGGGCGGCGGACGATGGTGGCGGGCTATCTGCCCAACACCCCGGAGCAGCTCGAGCACTGGCTCGTCGCGCCGCAGAGCGTCGCGCCGGGGAACGCGATGCCGAACCTCGGCGTGACACAGGCCGAAGCCCGGGACATTGCGGCGTATTTGTACACGCTCCGGTAGGGGGCGGGGCGCGCGGGGGCGTGACGGGACGGGGATAACCGAGCCGGGGGGCCGTGCTATCCCCGTCCCGTCACGACCCCCCGAGAAATCCCCCAATCTTCTCATTCAGGAACTTCGCATCCGCCGGATTACTGGCCGCCCCGGCGGTGTGCCCCCAGAGCGACGGAATCGGCGCGAACGTCACGCGCGGGATGAACGCCTGCTCGTACCGCGCGTCGCCTAACGGAAAGTACAGGTCCGTCTCCGACGGCATGTAGAGGAACGGCACGCGGATCGACCGCAGCGCGCGCTCCACGTCGCCGCCCATCCCCGGCGTCGCGCCGACGTCGTGGCGCTCCCAGGTCCGCATCTGCAGGATGAGGTTGTTCGCGTCGGCGCCCGGGATGAAGTGCAGGCGGTAGTTGTCGATCACCTGCGCGAGTGTCGTCCCCGCCGGCGCGCCCTCCTTCCACAGCCCGCGCCGCCACCACTCCTGCGAGTACAGCCACCCGGTCCACACCACCGCGAACGCCTCGAGCCCCTTCTCCGGCGGCGACGCGTAGTCGCCGCCGCGGAACGCCTCGTCCGCCGTGAGCGCGGCGATCTGCCCCTCCAGGCGCACCACGCCGTGCGGGTACGTCTTGGCCGTCCCCGACGTCGCGACCGCGCGGTCCATGAAGTCCGGGTAGCTCACCGCCCACTGGAACGCCTGCTGCGCGCCCATCGAGAAGCCCACGACCGCGCGCAGGTGCGTCACGCCTAACGAATCGACGAGCAGCCGGTGCACCGCCTCGACGTTGTCGCGGATCGTCGTCACCGGGAAGCGCGGCCCGTGGAACGGCTCGGGCGTGTTGCTCGGCGACGACGAGTGGCCGTTGCCGAAGAGCTCCGTGGCGACGAGGAACAGCCGCGTCGTGTCGAGCGCGCGCCCGGGGCCGATCAGCCACTCGTAGCCGCGGTGCGTCGCCATGTAGTGCGACGGCAGCAGGACCACGTTGTCGCGCCGCGCGTTCAGGTGGCCGTAGGTGCCGTAGACGACGCGCGCCTGCGGCAGCACCGCCCCGCCCTCGGTGTGGAAGTTCTGGATGACGAACTCGTGCACCACCGACGGGTCGCGGTCCGCGCGCTGGGCGCGGCCGGTGGCGGGGACGAACGAGGCGGCCGCGAAGGCGGCTGCGAGGGCGGCCAGGGCGACGAACGGGGTGCGCATGCGCGATCGGGGGCGGGAGGGGAGCGCGCCCGACCCGCGGCGATCAGCCGCGCGCGCGCTTCGGGGATAATGCCCGCACCTCGACCCGGTGCACCAGGACCCCGGGCGGCGTCGCGACCGCGTAGGCCACGGCCTCCGCCACGTCCTCGGGGACGAGTTGCCAGTCCGGGTCGCGCGGCGCGTCGGTCTTGCCCGAGAACCCCGTCCTGACCGACCCGGGGCTCACCACGCTCACCTTGACGCCGGCGTCGCGCACCTCGAGCAGGAGCGACTCCGCGAAGCTCATCCCGAACGCCTTGGTGGCCGCGTAGCATGCGCCCCCCGCGAACGCGCTCCGCCCGGCGATCGACCCGACGAGGACCACGTGCCCGCGCTCGCGCGCGACCATCCCCGGCAGCACGGCGCGCGTCACGTGGAACAGGGCGTTGACGTTCACGTCGACCATCTGGCGCCACTCGTCGGGGGCGAGGTCGGCGAGCGGTTTCAGCACGCCGACGCCGGCGTTGTGCACGAGCACGTCGACGGGGCGCCCGCCCAACGCCGCCGCGATCGCGTCGCCCGCGCCCGCCGCCCCGACGTCGGCGACGAGCGGCGTCACGCCCCGCACGTCGCCGGCGAGCGCGGCCAGCTCGTCGCCCGAGCGGGCCACGGCGATCACGTCGTGCGTCGCGGCGAGGCGGCGCGCGATCGCGCGCCCGATCCCGCGCGACGCGCCCGTGACCAGCGCGGCCGGGCGTTCGGTGACGGGCCGCGCGTCGGGGACAGGGCTCACCCGCCAATGCTGCTCAGGATTCGCTCCCCGTCGCGGGCCAGCGCGACCGCGAGGAACCCGGCGGGCGCGCTCCCCGCGGCGATCGCGCGCAGGGCCGCGGGCGCGACGTCGGCGTGGATCGCGCACGCGGCCGCCCGGGCGAGCGCGCGAGTCGCGGCCATGAGCGTCCCGAGCGGGCGGGCGAAGGCGTGGGCGCCGGGATCGTCGTCGATCGCGACGAGCACGTACGTGCGGAGCCGGGAGGGCGGAAGGTCGGGACGCGAGGTCGCGGCCGCGCGCGCGTGTCGGGACATGGCGATGACGCTCTGGCGGGTGGACGAGGGGCGGCGGACCGGGTGCGGTACGCGGGGCGGCGATCAGCGGGCGCGGGCGTCGTCAGTCGCTCGCCGCGCTGCGGGGCGACGGCGCGAGCTGCTCGACGGCAACGGTGAGGTGGTGCGTCACGGCCGCGGCGGCGCACGCGCGGCACTCGTCGGCGGCGGCGCGGCGGCGGCCGGCGTCGCCCGCGACCCAGGCCACGGCCGACGCCGGCCAGGCCGCGCCTTCCGCGACCGGCCCCACGCCGAAGACCTCTGGACGCGCGTGCTGGCCCGCGTGCTGGCCCGCGTGCTGGCCCGCGTGCTGGCCCGGATCGGCCGCCGCCGCGGTCGGCTCGCGGAGCACGCGGACCGCGCGGCGTCCCTCGCCCCAGCGCGCGTCGGCGACGAGGCGGTCCTCGCG
This sequence comes from uncultured Gemmatimonadales bacterium, assembly GCA_963763675.1. Classification (GTDB taxonomy): domain Bacteria; phylum Gemmatimonadota; class Gemmatimonadetes; order Gemmatimonadales; family Gemmatimonadaceae; genus BPUI01. The sequence goes on along the minus strand of CAVXPN010000005.1, from coordinate 839,074 downwards.
CGCCTCGTCGCGCGCCGCCTCGCGCTGCGCGTCGGCGCCGGCGTCGCGTACGATCCACTCCGCGCCGTGCGCGTAGCCGACCCACTCGACGGCGCCGTTGGGGCGCACGGGGTGCGGACCGTAGAGCAGCGGGCCGTAGTCGCCGAAGCGGAGGGTGCCCGCGCGGGCGTACCGCGCGAGGCCGGGCGACGGCGTCGCCCCCGCGGTGAGCGCGCGCCAGAGGAGCCAGTCGGTCCGGGGGACGGCGCGGGGCCCGCGGGCCAGCCCGCGCGCGTCGGCGAGCAGCTGCGTCGCCGCCGCGACGGTCACACTCCGCCAGGCCACCTCGCGCGCGAGCGCGGCCACCACGGCGCGCCCGGTGGTCTCGTACGCCGCGACGTGTCCCGACGTGACGCCGCCGAAATCGAGGACGAGGTCGGCGTCGTGCGGCGCCACGCCGAGGGCGTCGAGTACGCCGAGCGCGCGCGCGGCGAGCGTGGCGGGGTCGCGGAAGTCGGGGCGCTCGAGCCGGAGGGCGACGCCGCGGCCGTCGGCGTCCGCGGCGTCGCCCACGGCGAGCTGGTACGGGTCGACGCGTCGCAGCCCGGTCACGGGGACGAGGGCGAGGCCGCGCGCGCGCGCCGCGTCGAGCAGGTACGCGAGGTGGACGCGGCCGTCGGGCGCGCGCGCGCAGTCGCCGCGCTCGGCGCCCGCGTCGCGGGCGTCGGCGAACGCGGGGCGCGCGCCGATGGCCGCGCCGAGCGCGGCGACGAGCGCGTCGAGGTGGGCCGCGAGTGGCCGCCCGCGCGGAGACGCCGTGACGTCGAGGAACGGCGTGAGCCGGTCCTTGACCGCGTCGGGGGTGGCGGCGAGTCCTTCGAGTCGGCCGGCGTCGGTGGCGAGGATCGGGACGTAGGCGCTCACGACCTCACGCGGCCAGTGCGGTACGTCGTGCGGCGCCGCACGCGCCGCCGCGTGCGCTATCCTGTGCGCTACGGCCGGGCGCGCTCTGGCGCGGGGCCTGCGTGCCAGTATCATTCGAGGACGCAAGGGGGGTCCAGCTCCCCGCGTTCGCGCCGTACGGTAGGGATCGATCTCTCCGGCCCTGAGCTCCCGCATGCCCGCCTTCGTGCCCAGCCGTGCGCCCAGTGGCGCCCCCGGCACGGCCCTCAGCACCGCCCTCGGGACCGGATCCGGTACCGCGCCCGGCGACGCGCGGTTCGACGTCGCGGCCGACATCAGCCCCGACGCGCCGCTCGTCCCGCTCGCGCCGTTCGAGGCCTACGCCGCGGACGTCGATCGCCTGCTCGGCCGCGCGCCACTCGGCGCCGCCGACGATGCGTGGCTCGTGCTCGGGCACGCGCTCGCCCGGGCGGCGGCGCTGCCACGCGCCGAGCGGGGTGCGGTGTGCGCGGCGGGCGCGCGCGCCGTCGCCGCGTCGCTCCCCGAGGCGGTCGACGACCGGGTGTGCGCCGGCGCGCGCGCCGCCGGCGCCGCGATCGCCGCGGTCTCGCGCGAGCTGATCCTCGGCGAGCGGCACGAGGCGGGCGGGGGGCAGGCCGCCGTCGCCGCGGTGCAAACCGTCGTCGCGCAACAGGAGCAGGCCGGGGCCTTCCTGCTGGCCTTCACGACCCTCGCCGCCGCGCGCCGCGCGCTCGCGCCGGCGCTCGACGCGCGCGGGCGCGGGCTGCTCCTCGCGCAGCAGGGGCGCGTGGCGCGGCAGCTCGGCGCTCTGACCACGGCGGCCAGCCTCTACCGACGCGCGGCGCGGATCGCCCGCCGCGCGGAGGCGGACGACGTCGCGGCCGTCGCGTTCGTCGGCGCCGGCGTGCTCGCCAGCATGCGCGGCAACTACCCCGAAGCGCGCGAGTACTACCGGCGCGCGCTCAAGTACGCGACGCGCGCGGGCTCCGCGGTCCACCAGCGGGCCAGTCACCACGGGCTGCTCGGTGCCGCGTGCGCCGCGAACGATCTGGACACCGCACTCGCCCACGGTTGGGCGGCCCTGCGGGGTCTCGCCGAGGACGAGAGCGATCAGCGAGCCGAAAGCCTGTTGATCCTCGGCGAGGTCGGACGCCAAGCCCGCGAATACCGCGCCGCCCTCGGCGCGTGCATGAGCGTGATCGAGCTCACGGATCTGCCACGGTTGCGCCTGCCGGCCCTCGGTACCGCCGCGCGTGCCGCGGCCGCGCTCGGCGAGCATCGGCTCCTGGCGCATCTCGAGGAAGAGGTCAAGCGTGGCGTGCGACGGTCGGGCCAGCAGTTCGAGAACGCACGCGCGCTCCTGAACCTGGCTGAAGCGTTCGACGGCGTGCGCAACGATCTGGCGCTTCAGTACGCCTCGCGCGCGAAGGCGCTCGGCGTCAGCGGCAACTTCCACGAACTCGTCGCCCGGGCGGAGCGCGTCATTTCGGGCACCAGCCCCGGAAGCGACGAGGCTCCCGCCGGGCCAGATCCGATCCTCCGGTCGGCCCGTGCGCAAGCCGTCGTCCGATCGCTCGAAGCGCTTCCAGCGTGGCGCCGATACGAGGGTCTGGTTGCATGACGCCGCGTCAGCAGCGTCGATGCGGCGCCTACGCTTTCCCGCGCGCACGAGCCGTCGCGAGCGTTGAAGCGGTCGTGGCAGCAAACGTCCGGCGAGCCGGACTAGTACCACGGCACCGAAACGTCCGTCGTCTTCGCGTCGGCGCTTCCACCATTCCGGTACCAGGGGACCGAGACGTCGGACGTCGCAGCGCTCGCGTCACTGCCATTGCGGTACCACGGAACCGAGACGTCAGCCCTGATCGTCCCACGCGGCACCGCACCACTGTCGGCCCGCACAAGGCGGCCGCTCACCCGCGACGGCTGAGCCGCGGGCGCGAGCGGGTCGTTGCTGCAGGCGGCCGCGAAGGCGGGAACCACGACCGCGGCGAGCAGGGCGGTCCGAACAAGACGGGCGACGATCGAGACGCGCATCAACAACTCCTGAAGGGTGATGCGGCAATGATGCGGGCGACCAGCCGCCCGGACGCACACGCTGCGGAAAGCCGCCACACGCCGCGACGCCTCCGGGGACGCGCACCGTGACGCCGATCCTCTACGTCCCCGCGGCTCCGCCGCGGGCGCCCGAACCCCCGGTCGTCCTCGCCCTCGTCCGCGAGCGCGCCGCCGCCGCGCGCCTCGCCGACGCGCTGCGCAGCGGCGTGCCCTCCGCACTCGTCGGGCGGGACGCGGGCGCCCCCGCCCAACTCCGCGTCGTCACCCGCGTCGCCGAACTGCGCGACGCGCTCGACGCTCGCGCCTACGCCCTCGTCGTCGTCGAGCCCCGCGACGCCGACGACGTGTCGACCGAGGAGGCCGTGCGCGCCCTGCGCGCCCGCCACCCCGACCTCCCCGTCGTCGGCCAGGTCGCCTACCGCCGCGGCATGTCGCCCGAGATCCTGGCCCTCGCGCGCGCCGGGATCCACGAACTCATCGTCGCCGACGTCGACGACGCGGCGCACGTGCTGCGCACCACGCTCGCCCGCGCCGCCCGCCGCTCGGTCGCCGAGCGCGTGCTCGCCGACGTGCTGCCGCTCGTCCCGCTCGCGGCCCTCCCGGTGCTCCGCTACACGCTCGAGCACGCCACCGACGCGCCCGACGTGCCCGCGCTCGCCCGCGCCCTCGGCGTGACGCGGCAGACCCTCGCGGCGCGGTTGCGCGCCGCCGGCCTGCCCGGACCGCGCACCCTCTCCATCTGGTCGCGCCTCCTGCTCGCCGGGGAGCTCCTCGCGGGCGAGGGGCGCGCGGTCGACCACGTCGCCCTCGCCCTCGACTTCGCCTCGGCCAACGCGTTCCGCAACCTCCTGCGCCGCTACGCCGACCTCGGGCCGGGCGACGTCCGCCGCGACCGCGGCGCGGCCCTCCGCGCCGCGTTCTGCGACGCCATCGCCGGCCGCCGCCCCGCCCCGCGCGAGACCGACCCGCTCGGCGCCGACCCGGACGGCGGCCGCGGCGTGACCCGGGCCGCCGTGGCCGAGGACGGGCTCGTCCCGTCCTGAGCGCGTCCTGAGCGCGTCCCGAGCGCCCGGCGGACCCGCCCGGACTCCGCGAGGCGCTGCCGTTAGGCGCTGCCGTTAGGCGCACCCGTCGGGCGAGCGGCCCCCCGCGCGGCGCGGCGCTCGCGCGCCGCCGCGAGCGAGGCCGCGACGCGGCCGAGCAGTTCCGCCGTCGTGAAGGGCTTCCCGAGGACCGGCACCTCCAGCGGCGCCTCGGACCAGCCGGCCGCCGCGTCCTGCCCGGGACTCCGCGCGGAGTCGTGCGCGGGATCGTGCGCCGACGGCTCCTCCCCGAAACCGGTGATCAGCACCACCGGAAGATCCGGGCGCTCGGCCCGCACCGCGCGCGCGAGCGCGTCCCCCCGCAGGTGCGGCATCCGGATGTCGGCGATCAGCAGCGCCACCTCCGACGCCCGCGCCCGCCAGAGCGCGAGCGCGCTCCGCCCGTCCCCCGCCTCGAGCACCTGGTACCCCGCGCTGCGCAGGATCCGGCTCGTCGCACGGCGAACCGCCGCGTCGTCCTCCGCCAACAGCACCGTGACCGCGCCCCCGTCCCAGGGATCGGCGGCAGGCGGCTCGGTGCCGGGCGCGAGAAGGACCGGCGTCCCCTCGGGTGGCGTGTGCGAGCCGAACGCCGCCTGGGATGCCGCGACACCGCCGCGCGCGCCGGCCGGCGGCGCCTCGCTCGCGGTCACCTCGGTCGCCGGGAGGTACACGGTGAACGTGCTGCCGGCGCCCACCTCGCTCTCCACGTGGATCGCGCCGCCCGACTGGCGGACGATTCCCCACGTCGCAGCCAGGCCGAGGCCGGCCCCGCGGTCGACCGCCTTGGTGGTGAAGAACGGCTCGAAGATGCGCGCCCGCGTCGGCCCGTCCATCCCGATCCCGTCGTCGTGCACCTGCAGACAGGCGTACGCGCCCGCGCGCGCCACGCCCAATCGCGCCGCGTCCTCGTCGGAGACGCGAAGCGTGCGCGTGGTCACGGTCAGCGTCCCGGGACCTGCCGTGCCACCCGCGGCGGCGGGCGCGGCCGTCGCCGCGGCCGCGAGCGCCTCGACGATCGCGTCGCGCCCGTTGAGCACGAGACTCACGAGCACCTGCTCCATCTGCGGCCGGTCGGCGCGCACGCGGGGCAGGTCGACGGCCGGACGCGTGACCACGCGCACCGCATCACCGACGAGCACGCGCACGAGCGCGAGCGTCTCGCGGACGACCGCATTCAGGTCGAGTGGCTCGGGCGCGAGGCGCTGCCGGCGGCCGAAGGCGAGCAACTGCCGCACGAGGTCCGAAGCGCGACCTACCGCGCGCTCCACCTCGGCGAGGTCGGCCAACGCCGTCGGCACGTCGGCCGGCGGTCCCTGCAGTGCACCGCGCGCCAACTCGACGTTGGCACGAATGATCGCGAGAATGTTGTTGAAGTCGTGCGCGACGCCTCCCGCCAGCAGGCCGAGCGCCTCGAGCCGCACCCCGGGCCCGACGGACGACTCGGCCCCGACCGCCCCGCCGGGCGCATCGCCGGACGGCGCGGGCGCGCCTGCGTCGCGGGCGGTGGAGGGCATGTGCTCGTTCGAAGTGGGCATGGCGTCGGGACAGCACGACGGAACCGCGCGACGGAAGCGTCGCGACACGGTGGTGCGACACGATCGTGATGCAAACGCGGTGCACGGACACCGGGCGGCCGCGGCCGACGCCCCTCGAAGCGGGGTCTCGACCGGCGCCGCATGGGCGATTCTGGGAGCGCAACGCGCCCAGCACGCCGCGCACGGCGGCACCCGAGCACCGCGACGCGCGCCGCGACGTCGGCCTGCCACCAACCTACCGCGTCGTGGCGCTGGTACAACACACGCCCCGGTTTACCGTTGCGTGTGTGCCCCGCTCGCGTGATTCTACGGTCGTGCCGACCGTGCAGCACCCCCCACGATCGCGCCCACGCGAAGGCACACGGAGGGCGTGCGCTCGGGACCACGCACGGTGCCACGCGTCCGCGTCCGTGATGCTGGCCACGATGCTGGCCACCTTCGCCCTCGCGTGCGGCGGCCGCGACGCGGCGTCGGCCGGCCGCGCCGCCGCGAACACGGTGGTGATCGCCGCGGCCGGCGACGCCGAGACCCTCGTCCCGCCCCTCGTCGTCGGGCTCACCGCGGCGCAGGTGCGGGACCTCGTGTTCGAACCGCTCGCGGAGATCGGGCCCGCGCTCGGCACGGTCGGCGACGCGGGGTTCCGCCCGCGGCTGGCCACACGCTGGACGTGGTCGCGCGACTCGCTCGCGATCGCCTTCCACCTCGACCCCCGCGCGCGATTCCACGACGGCTCGCCCGTGCGCGCGGACGACGTGCGTTTCTCGTTCGACCTCTATCGCGACCCGTCCGTCGGGGCCGCGGCCGCGGGCGAACTCGCCGACATCGACTCGGTGCGCGCGCCCGACGCGCTGACGGCCGTCTTCTGGTTCCGGCGCCGCTTCCCCGAGCAGTTCTACACGGCCGTCGGATCGCTCCGCGTCCTGCCGGCGGCGCGGCTCCGCGGCGTGCCGCCCGCCGCCCTCGCGCGCTCGGCGTTCGCGCGCGGGCCCGTCGGCAGCGGGCCGTTCCGCTTCGTCGCGCGCGACCCGGGCAGCCGGATCGAGCTCGCCGCCGACACCGCGTACCACCTCGGCCGCCCGCGGATCGACCGCGTGGTGTGGAGCGTGACGCCCGATCCGCGCGCGGCCGTCGCGCGCCTCCTCACGGGCGACGCCGACGTCTACGAAGCCCTGCGCCCCGACCAGCTGCGCACGGTCGCATCCGAGCCGGCACTGCGGACGATCACGTACCCGGGCCTCTACAACGGGTACCTGCTCTTCAACCTGCGCGGCTCCGCGGCGGGAACGTCGCACCCGATCTTCGGCGAGCGCGCCCTCCGCCGCGCGCTTGCCGCCGCGATCGACCGGCGCACGCTCGTGCGCAACGTGTACGACACGCTCGCCGCGGTGGCGCTCGGGCCGTTCACGCGCGCCCAGCAGTGGGCCGACACCACGGTGGCGCAGCCCGTCTACGACCCCGCCGCCGCGGCCCGCACGCTCGACTCGCTCGGCTGGCGTCCGGGGCCCGACGGCGTGCGGGCGCGCGGCGGGCGCCGGCTCAGCTTCGCGCTCATCGCGCCCAGTTCGAGCCAGCCGCGGATGCGCTACGCGGTGCTGCTGCAGGAACAGCTGCGCCGCGTGGGCGTCGAGGTGCGCGTCGAGGCGCTCGAATTCGTCGCGTACATGACGCGCCTGCGTGCCCACCAGTTCGACGCCGCCGTGCACGGCTTGCTGCTCGACCCGAGCCCGCGCGTCCTCCGGCGCGTGTGGGGCCGGGGCGAGTCGGGCGGCCCGGGCGCGTACAACTACGGCGACTACGCGAGCCCGGCCTTCGACGACGCGCTCGACCGCGCGCTCGCGGCACCCACCCCCGCGGGCGCGGCGCCGTGGTTCCACCGCGCGTACCAGACGGTGATCGACGACGCGCCGGCCGTGTGGCTGTTCGACCCGCGCCCGGTGCTCACGGTCGCCCGGCGGCTGCGCGTCGAGGGGCTGCGCCCGGACGCCTGGTGGGCGGGGATGGCGCGGTGGTCCATCGAGGGCGCGAAGCGTTAGGCGACCGTCAGGCTATCGTGAGGCGCGTGCGGGGCGCGCGGCGGAGGCGTCAGACCGCCCCCGCCGCGGCCGCCTCCTCCAGCGCCTCCCACCGCGCCGTGAGCCGGTCGACCTCCGCCTCGGCCGCGGCGAGGCGCGCCTTCGCCGCCGCTGCCGCCGCGCCGTCGCGCAGCAGCGCCGGGTCGGCCAGCGTCGCGTAGAGCGCCGCGCGCCCCTGCTCCGCCGCGTCGATCGCGTCGGGCAGCCCCGCCAGCTCGCGCTGCTCGGCGAACGAGAGCCGACGCGGGCGGTCCGCGCGAGCCGCCGGAGCGGGTGCCGGCCGGGCCGCCGCGGGCCGCGCCGCCGGCGCGCCCGCGCCGCTCGACCCGCCGCCGTTCGACGCCGCGCCGCGCTGCCGCACCCAGTCCGTGTAGCCGCCCGCGTACTCGCCCACCCGCCCGCCGCCCTCCAGCACGAGCGTGCTCGTCACCACGTGGTCGAGGAACTCGCGGTCGTGGCTCACCAGCAGCAGCGTCCCCGCGTAGTCGAGCAGCAGCCCCTCCAGCAGCTCGAGCGTCTCGACGTCGAGGTCGTTGGTCGGCTCGTCGAGCACCAGCAGGTTGAACGCGCGCGTGAACAGCCGCGCCAGCAGCAGCCGGTTCCGCTCCCCGCCCGACAGCGCCCGCACCGGCGTGCGCGCGCGGTCCGGCGGGAAGAGGAAGTCCTGCAGGTAGCCGTGCACGTGCTTGCGCGCGCCCCCGGGCCCGCCGACCTCGACCCACTCCGCGCCGTCGGCGATGCTGTCGAACACCGTGCGGTCCGGGTCGAGCTGCTCGCGCAGCTGGTCGAAGTAGACGAGCTCCACATTGGTGCCGACCCGCACCGTCCCCGCGTCGGGCGCGAGCTCGCCCAGCAGCAGCCGCAGCAGCGTCGTCTTCCCCGACCCGTTGGGCCCGACGATGCCGACGCGGTCGCCCCGCGCCACCGTCGTCGAGAAGTCGCGCACGATCGCCCGCCTCGCGCCCCCGTCGTCGCGCCGGCTGAAGCTGACGCCCCGCGCCTCGATCACGCGCCGCCCCGAGCGCTCCGCCTCCTGCACCTGCAGCGCGGCCGCGCCCGCGCGCTCGCGCCACGCCGCGCGCTCGCGCCGCATCGCCTCGAGCGCGCGCACCCGCCCCTCGTTACGCGTGCGGCGCGCCGTGATGCTCGTCCCGACCCAGCGCTCCTCCTGCGCCAGCTTGCGGTCGAACTCCGCGCGCGCCCGCGACTCGGCCGCGAGCGAGGCCTCCTTGCGCTCGACGTAGAGGTCGTAATCGCCGCCCCAGTCCGCCAGCCGCCCGCGGTCCAGCTCGACGATGCGCGTCGCCACGCGCCGGAGGAACGCGCGGTCGTGCGTGACGAACAGCACCGCGGTGCCGCGCCCCGCGCTCAGGTCGACGAGGAACTGCTCCATCCACGCGATCGCGTCGACGTCGAGGTGGTTGGTCGGCTCGTCGAGCAGCAGCACGTCGGGCTCGCGGACGAGCGCGCGCGCGAGCAGGGTCTGCCGCTTGCGCCCCCCGCTCAGCCCCTCGAACGCCGCGTCGGCGTCGAGGCCGAGGTGCCCGAGGACGGTGTCGACGCGGGTCTGCACGACCCACGCGCCGGCCGCGTCGAGCGCCCCGTGCAGCCGGTCGAGTTCGCGGAGCGCCGAGTCCGACGGGGCGGCCGCGCTCGCCAGCGTCGAGAGCTGCGCGCCCGCCGCGTGGTAGCGCGCGAGCAGCCGCCCGGTCTCGCCGAGCCCCGCGGCGACCACCTCGTACACGGTGCCCCCCACGCCCGCCGGGATCTCCTGCTCCAGACGCGCGACGGTCACGCCGGTCTGCCGCACCACCTCGCCCGCGTCGGGCGCCTGCGTGCCGTCGAGCAGCTTCATCAGCGTGCTCTTGCCCGTGCCGTTGCGGCCGAGCAGGCAGACGCGCTCGCCGCGCGTGAGGGCGAGCGTGGCGCCGTCGAGGACCGGCGGCCCGCCGAAGGCGAGCGTGACGTCCTGCAGTCCGACGAGGGTGCCCGAGGGCGGGGCGGCGGGAGCGCCGGTGCGGGGCGGGGCCATGGCGTGGGGTTCGCGTTGGGGGACGACCGAATCTACCCCGCCCCGCCCGGACCCTTCCGCGCGCGCCGGGACGCTCCCGCCCCTTCCTACGTCGCCCCCTGCCCCGCCATGGAATACACCACCCTCGGCCGCACCGGCCTCGTCGTCTCGCGCCTCTGCCTCGGCTGCATGAGCTACGGCTCGCCGCAGTGGCGGCCGTGGGTCCTCGACGACGACGCCGCGCGCCCGTTCTTCCGCCGCGCCGTCGAGGCCGGGATCAACTTCTTCGACACGGCCGACATGTACTCGTTAGGCGCGAGCGAGGAGGTCACGGGGCGCGCGCTCCGCGAGCTCGCTCCGCGCGACGAGACGGTGATCGCGACGAAGGTGTTCAACCCGATGGGCCCCGGGCCCAACCTGAAGGGCCTCGGCCGCAAGCACGTGGTGCAGGCGTGCGAGGCGAGCCTGCGGCGGCTGGGCGTCGAGGTGATCGACCTCTACCAGATCCACCGCTTCGACCCCTCGGTGCCCGTCGACGAGACGCTCGAGGCGCTCAACGACCTCGTGCGCGCGGGCAAGGTGCGCTACATCGGCGCGAGCTCGGGCCCGGCCTGGCGCATGGCGCAGGCCCTCTCGGTCAGCGAACGCCAGGGCTGGGCGCGCTTCGTCTCGATGCAGAACCACTACAACCTGGCCTACCGCGAAGAGGAGCGCGAGATGGTCCCGCTCTGCCTGGAGGAGGGCGTGGGCCTGATCCCGTGGTCCCCGCTCGCCCGCGGCCTGCTCGCCCGGCCGCGGCCGGCGGACTCGCGGGTCACCGGCGCGGGGACGACGAGGGCGGGCAGCGACCCGTACGCGGAGCAGCTCTACGACGCGCCGGAGGACTTCGAGGTCGTCGACGCCGTCGAGCGCGTGGCCAAGGCGCGCGGCGTCGGGATGAGCGCGGTGGCCCTCGCCTGGCTGTTAGGCCGGCCGGGGGTGGTCGCGCCGATCGTCGGGGCGACGAAGCTGGAGCACCTGGAGGCGGCGCTCGCGGCGCTCGATCTGAAGCTGACGGCCGAGGAGGTCGCGGCGCTCGAGGGGCCGTACCGGCCGCACGCGGTGCGGGGGTTCTAGTCACACCAGCTCTAACCGCCCAGGTGCGGAGCCGAACGGCCGGCCGGCGCGCGCCCGGCCCGGCGGCTCACCGGCGGCAGTGCACCGCCTCGGCCCAGGCGAAGGAGCCCGCCATGGCGCCCGTGATCGCCGCGCTCCACATGACGTGTTGCCGCGTGTTGTGTCCGAGCACGGGGAACGCGAAGTAAGACAGCACCGCCCCGACGGCCGCGCCGGTCGCGGCCGCTCGGGCCACAGAACATCCGCCGAGGGGCCCCAGCGCTGTTCCGGCGTCGACGGCACTCGACGAGAACGACACCTCGGCGCGTTGCGCGCCGACGCCCCGACGTGCGACCAGCGGCGTTGGATCGGGCGATGCGGCGGCGCCGTTACTGGCGCCGGGGGGGCCGGGCTGCGCGCGTGCGACCGCGCCCTGCATGACGGGCGCCGAGTCGCGTAGGCCCGTCCCGGCCGTCGGTGGCGTTTGCCCTCGAGCCGCGCCGCCGATCAGCGTCGCGCCGAGGGCGAATGTTCGTACGCGCAGTACGCTGCGGGTTCTACCCGTCATCCAGCTACCCTCTTCCTCGTTAACACCCGAGTGGTCGCGGATGTCGAGACGACACAGGGGTGCGACTGTCGCCAACTGTGGCCAAAAGAAGCACACGGAAGCCATCGACGCGGGTCGGCGGGCGCGCCGCCCTGCCTAAAGCTACGCCGCCTCCCCCCGCTCCCCGCCCCGGTACCAGTACCCGACGCCTAACAGGAACCCGCCCACCAGCAGGTAACTCCCCACCCGCAGCACCACCGCGTCCAGCTGCGACCCCTCGACCACCGCCTTGAGCGCCGCGTACAGCGCCAGCCCGAGCCCCGCCTGCCGCGCGCGCGCCGCCCCCCGCGCCCGCCCGAGCGCGAGCACCGCCACCCCCGCCGCCGCGAAGTAGCCCACGAGCAGGAACGTCGCCACGTCCGGCGCGACCGCGCGCGCCAGCTCCGCCCGACCCCAGAGGAGCGCCACCCCGGCGGCGACCCAGACTACCCCCGCTCGCTCGCCCCGCGGTAGCACGGCGTCGCCCGCGCGCCAGACCGCGGTCGCGCAGGCCGCCCACCCCAGGACGACTACCAGCGCCGCCGCGGACGCGGGCGTCCGGAACGGCGTGTAGGCGTAGGGCGGGCGCGCCGCCAGCAGGAGCGCCGCCCACCCGGTCGCGCCCGTCAGCACCAGGAGCGGCGGGGCGAGGGCGAGGAGCGGGCGGGCGTCGCCCCCCGGCGCGCGGCCCGGGAGCCGCGAGAAGAGCGCCGACGTGGCCCCCGCGTGCGCGCCGAGCAGGCCGGCGCGGAGCACCGCGTCATCGTTGGTCCAGAGCACCAGGGCGAGCGCGCTCGCGACGCCCGCCGCGGCCACCGGGGGGCCGAGCCGCGGATCCGCGAACGCTGCCGTGCTGCGTCGCCACGCAATTACCGCGGCCGCGGCCGCGAGCAACGACCACAGCCCCGCGACCCCGGCCGCCGTCGGCGTGCCCGCGCGCGCCAGGGCGACGAGCGCCGCGCCGAGTGCCGCCAGCGGCAGCCCGAACCCGGCGATCGAGCCCAGACGCCCGCCGCGCGCGCCTTCCGCCACCAGGAGCCCGAACGAGGCCGCCGTCGCCGCGAGCGCGTAGGCGACGAGCGACGGCGCGGGGGCCGCGGCGAGCGCTGCCGCCGCGAGGACGAGCACCCCGGTCGCGAGTCCAGCGAGCGCGAGCCACCGCAGCAACGCGCCGGTCGGCCCGGGCGCGGCGCCCGGGCGTCGCGCCTGCATCACCGCGATCGCCGCGAGCGGCCCCGCCGCGCACGCCAGCGCGAACGCCGCCGGAAGCTCGATCGCCGCGAGGCTCGGCGCGAACCGCCCGCCCCCGACTGCTGCCGGCGCCGTCGGCACCCGGCCGAGCTGCGCCAGCAGTTGCGCCAGCGCGTAGACGGCGCCCCCGAGCCCGAGCAGCCCCGCGGCGCCGTACCAGGGCCGTTCGTCCGAACTACCACGCACGAGGGCGACGACCCCCGCCGTAAGCACGACCCAGCCGTACACCGGCCGCACGAGCAGGTGGACGTTGGCGGCCCCGCTGACGAAGGGCGCCAGCAGTGCGCCGCCCACCCCGACCACGAACAACGACTGCCGCCCCGCGCGCCACGCGAGCGCGGTCAGCGCCGCCGACGCGGCCGCCGCGGCGCCGAGCGCCACGGCGGCGCTCACGACGCCGAGGTACGGGCCCGCGGCCCACGCGTCCACGTGCACCACGGCGAGCGCGAGCCCGAGCAGCACCTCGCCGTAGCGCTCGGCCCCGTCGCGCCGCCGCAACCGCTCGCCGAGGGCCGCGAGGGTGAGGGCCGCCGCGGCGCCGAGCGCGACGCGCGCGGCGGGGGCAAGGGTGAAGTTCTCGACCGCCCACGTCAGGAACGCGCCGACCCCCATCAGCAGCACGAGCGCGCCGACCGCCAGCGCGCCGTAGCGGCCGACCAGCGTCTCGACGCTCACGCGGTCGAGCGACGGAACGAGCACGCCGAGCGCCGCGACCCGGCGGCGCATGGGCTCGCGCGCCGCGGGGGACGCGGGCGGCGCGACCGTGGGGGGCGCCTGCACACGCGCCGCGGCGCGGAGCGCCGCGACGTCCGCCCGGAGCGCCTCGACGGCGCGCTCGAGGGCGGCCAGGCGCTCGTCGCCGTCGGGCGGACCGGGCGAACCGGAACTCGACGCGGTCACGCCCGGACGCGCGCGGACCGCGTCAGAAGTCGAACCCGAACTGCCGCGCGTCCGCCGCCGGGCGCGCCGCCTTCGCCGGCTTCGGCTTCGCGGGTGTGCGCGGCCGCGGCGGCCGCCGGTCCTCGTCGTCCCCGACCCGCCCGTCTCCGAACAGCCCGTCTCCCACCGCCGCTTCCCCCTCCGGCGCGATCCCCGCGCTCTGCGGGTGCTCGGCCAGGTGCTCGGCGTCGACGCCTAACGCCCGCAGCTCGCCCGCGAACGACGCCGGGCCGTGCACCGTCCAGACCTTGCGCGCCCCGCTCTCGACCGCCGTGCGCACCAGCTCGGGAAAATCGGCGTGGTCGGAGAGCGGCAGCACGAGGTCGCAGTCGCGGTACATCTGGTGCGCCCCCGGGTGCAGCGCCCACCCCGTGAGGTGGCACACGCGCTTGCTCGGCAGCCCCTGGACCATCGCCGTCCTGCGCGTCCCCGGCGTGGTGAGCAGCACCCGCCGCCCGACCCTCCCGCGCTCGTAGCGCCCCCACGTCCCCGGCCCGGGAAAGCGGCAGCCCAGGCGCTCGTGCAGGTCGCAGAGGTTGGCGATCGCGCCGTGCAGCACCACGTCGTAGCCGCCGCGCGTGAGGTGCCACAGCACCTCCTGCCCCTTGCCCAACGCGTAGGCCAGCAGCACCGGCGTCGCTCCCTCCGCGAGCGCGCCGTCGACGAACGCGAACAGCCGCGCCAGCAGCGCGTCGTCCGGCGGAAAGCGGTAGCGCGGCTCGCCGAACGTGCACTCCATCACGAGCTCGTCGACGCGCGGAATCACCGCGGGGGGCGAGAACGGGTTAGCCCGCAGCTTGTAGTCGCCGGTGTAGGCCACGCTGCCCTCGTCCGAGCGGGCGGTGATCATCGCCGAGCCGAGCGCGTGACCGGCCGGCGTCAGCACGACGTCGGCCGCCCCGACGCGCGCGACCTCGCCGAAGCGCAGCGTCCGGGCCTCGCGCGCCCCGCGCCGCGCGTCGTGCAGCGCGGCCGTCTCGGGCGTGCAGAGGATGTGCGCCGCCCGCGAACAGTGGTCGCTGTGCGCGTGCGAGACGAAGACCGTGCCCGGCGCGTCGCGCGCGTCGAGGTGCAGGTCGGCGGCCGGTAGGTAGAGGCCGTGTGGAGTGCGGCGGAGCAGCATTACACGGAAGATGGCAGGGAGCTTGGGGTCGCAGGATGGACGCGGCGCGCCGGCTCGTGACCGGCCGGAGCGCCCACGGAGGTCGCATCCCCCAGCGGGCCACGGCCCGCCGCACCGATCTGCCCTAACTTCCCCGCATGTTCGCCGACACTCTGCTGCTCCTCGAGCGCGCGCACCTGGTCCGTCTGCTGATCTGGGGCGGCGGGAGCGTCCTCGCCGGCACCCTGCTCCTTGCGCTGCAGGCGCTCCAACGGGCGGCCGGGTCGCCGGCCCTGCTCCGCCACTTCGCCGTGCAGACCGCGGCGTGGGGCGCGATCGACCTCGCGCTCGCCCTCTGGGCGCGCCGCGGCCTGGCGCTCCGCGATTTCACGGCCGCCCGACAGCTCGACCGCGTGCTCTGGCTCAACCTGGGCCTCGATGCGGGGTACGTGGGCGTCGGCGTTACGCTCGTCCTCTGCGGCTGGGCCCTCGGCCGGCGCTACGCGCCGATCGGGGCCGGGCTCGGGGTCGCGGTCCAGGGAGCCGCGCTGTTTCTGCTCGACCTGGCGTTCGTCCGGCAGTTGCAGGGCAGTCTGTAGCCGCCCCCCGCCGTCCCATCCACGCCCCGCCGATGTCGCCGCCGATGTCGCCGCCGCCGACCGCGTCCGCCGCCGCGGAGCACGCGTCCGACCACTCGGGACGCCGATTCTACCGCGCACTGCCCGCGGTCGGCGCGTCCGCCGCGATGGCGATGGGCGGCGTGGTGCTCGCCGGTTGGGCGCTCGGCATCGCCGCCCCGGCCCGCGGGCTCGTCGGGCCGGCGGTCACCCTGCCCAACGCCGCGGCCGCCCTGGTCCTGCTTGGGGTCGCGCTCTGGCTGCTCCGGCCGCGCGCCGGCGCGGACGGCGGGGAGCCGGCGGTCGCGCCCCGTGCGCGTGCAGTCGCGCGCGCGTGTGCGGGGCTCGCCACCATGCTCGCGCTGGTCATCGGCGCCGAGTGGGCGACCGGGGTCGATCTCGGCGTCGACCGCCTGCTGTTCGGCCGGGCCGTGCGCGCCGCGCACCCGCCGGGCTACCACGCGGCGCTCGGCCGCATGGCGGCCAACACGACCATCACGGTCCTGCTGTTGGGCGCCTCGCTTCTCCTGCTGGACGCGCCCGCGCTCGTCGGGCGTGGCGCGGTCGCGCGCGTCGGGCGCTTCGTGCGCTGGGCGTGCACCGGCGCCGGGATGCTCATTCCGTACTTCGCCCTCGTCGGCTACCTGTTCGGGATCCAGCGGCTGTACAACCCGTCGGGGCTCCTCGCCGGGATGGCGCTCAACACGGCCACCGCGCTCAGCCTCGTCGGGGTCGGCCTCGCCCTGGCCCGCCCCTCGCGCGGCGTGGCGCGGCTGCTCTCGGGGGTCGACGCGGGCGCGCTGCTGCTGCGGCGCGCGCTCCCCGTCGTCGTGATCGTGCCCGTGGCCCTCGGCTGGGCGCGCATCCGCGGCGAGGAGATGGGCCTGTTCACGGCGCGCGTGGGCGTCGCGGCGCTCGTGCTCGCCGTCACGGTCGTCATGGTCACGACGCTCACCCGCGCCGGGGCCGCGGCGTACCGCGTGGCCGCCGACCGCGAGCGCATCCTCGGCGATCGCGAGGCCGTGCGCGAGGCGTTAGGCCGCAGCGAGGCCGGGTTCCGCGACATGGCCGACAACCTGCCGCAGCTCGCGTGGATGGCCGACCCGACGGGCGCGATCTTCTGGTACAATCGGCGGTGGTACGACTACACGGGGACCACGTTCGACGAGATGCAGGGGTGGGGCTGGCGGGCGGTCCACCACCCCGACCACGTCGAGCGCGTGACTGAGAAGTTCCGCGCGGCGGTCCGCGCCGGCACGCCCTGGGAGGACGTCTTCCCGATCCGCGCCGCCGACGGCGAATGGCGCTGGTTCCTCTCGCGCGCCAACCCGATCCGCGACCCCGAGGACGGCCAGGTGCTGCGCTGGTTCGGAACCAACACCGACGTGACCGAGCAGCGCGCGCTCGAGGCGGAGCGCGAGCGGCTGCTCGACGCCGAGCGCGCGGCGCGCGCGGAGGCGGAGCGCGCCGGGGCCGAGGCGGCGGCGGCGAGCCGCGCGAAGAGCCAGTTCCTGGCGACGATGAGCCACGAGCTGCGCACGCCGCTCAACGCGATCTCGGGCCACGTGCAGCTCGTCGAACTCGGGCTCCACGGACCCGTCACCGACGAGCAGCGCGACGCGCTGCAGCGCGCCCAGCGCGCGCAACGGCACCTACTGGGCCTCATCAACGACGTGCTCAACTTGTCGCGCATCGAGGCGGGGCGCGTCGAGTACAACCTGCGCGAGGTCGTCGTGTCCGAACTCGCCGCCGACGCGGCGGCGCTCGTCGAGCCGCAGTTCGCGGCCAAGCGCATCGCGTTCACGGTCGACGTGCCCGAGGAGGCCGCCGCGGTGGCGTGGGCCGACCGCGAGAAGGCGGCGCAGGTGCTGCTCAACCTGCTGGGCAACGCGGTCAAGTTCACCGACGCCGGCGGGCAGGTCGCACTCGAGGCGCGGGCGGAGGAGGGCGCGGGCGGGCCGGTCGTCGTGTTCCGCGTGCGCGACACGGGCCGCGGCATCCCCGCCGACGAGCGCGCCCGCATCTTCGAGCCGTTCGTGCAGCTCGACGCCGGCTACGCGCGGCAGCAGGAAGGGACCGGCCTCGGGCTCGCGATCAGCCGCGACCTGGCCCGCGGCATGGGCGGCGATCTCACGCTCGCGACGAGCGCCGAGGGGCACGGCTCGGTGTTCGCGTTCACGCTGCCGCGCGTGCTCCCCGCCGCCCCCGACGTGGACCGCCGGACCGGCGAGGAGCGCCGCGACGGCCAGCGCCGCGAGGCGCCCGAGCGGCGCCTGGGCGAGGAGCGGCGCGACCTCCTCGAGCTGCCGCTTCCCCCCGCCCCGACCGATGTGACGATGGATGGCTGAAACGACCCTCGACCTGCGCCACCTCCCCAAGCCCGAGGCCTACGCCGAGCTCGACGCGCACGTCCGGGCGGTGCTCGACGGACTCGACCCCGCGGCGGACGCGGTCGCCGGCATGGCCACGGTGAGCTGCCTCGTCCACCACGCGTTCGGGCACCTGTGGACGGGGTTCTACCGCGTGGTCGTCCCCGGGCGCGTGCTCCGCGTCGGCCCGTACCAGGGCACGCTGGGCTGCCTGGACATCGCCTTCGGCCGCGGCGTCTGCGGCACGGCGGCGGCGACGGGGCGCCCGGTGGTGGTCGACGACGTCGAGGCGTTCCCGGGCCACATCGCCTGCGACGCGCGGTCGCGGAGCGAGATCGTCGTGCCGGTGTGGGACGCCGCGGGCGCGCTGACCGCGGTGCTGGACGTGGACAGCGCGCGGGTCGGCGCGTTCGACGCGGACGACGCCGCGGGGCTGGGGCGGATCGTCGGGTGGTTCGCGGGCCGCTGAGTTCGCGTATACCTTCGCTCCGGATGGCCCCGCCCGGATACTCCGACCGCGTGAACCACGCGCTCGCCTTCGCCGCCAAGCACCACGACCGCGAGGTGCGGAAGGGGACGCGGCTGCCCTACTTCACGGCGCCGGCCAACGTGGCGGTGATCCTCACGCGCTACGGCTGCGCCGAGGACGCGGTGGTCGCCGGCGTGCTGCGCCACGCCGTCGAGGACATGCTGCGCGACGGCGCGAGCGCGGACGGCGTGCACGAGCGGCTCGGCGACAAATTCGGGGCGGAGGCCGTGCAGGCCGTGCTCGGCGTGGCCCGCCGCCGCTTCGACGACGACGGCGTCGAAATGTCGCATCAAGAACAAAAGCTCGACGCGCTCGACCGACTGGCGGGCGCGTCGGACGCCGCGCGCTGGGCGTTCGCCGCGCACGAGGTGCACGACGCGGCCACGCTCCTCGCCGACCTGCGCCGCACGAGCTTCCCGGACGCGGTGTGGCAGCGGGTCTCCGAGGGGCCGGCGGGCCGCGTCCGGTGGTACGGGGACGCCGCCGACCGACTCACGAGCGCCGGCTTTCGCACGGGCATCGTCGACGAACTCCGAACGACCGCGACCGAGCTCGGGCACGCACTGCCGTCGCCGGCGCCGCACTAGAGCAGATCGCGTCTGCGTGTAGCAAACGCTCAAGCGCGCGTGATGATCGGCCGATAGAGGAGCGCACGGGTCCGCTGACATCTCAGCCGGTGCGCCCCTCCACCCCGCTCACACAGCAAAGACGCATATGTCGACACGTCGCAACAGCCGCCCAGTGCTGACGCGCGCGCGCCACATCGCCCGCGTCGGCCCGGCGCTCGGCTTCGCCGGATCGACCGCCCCTGCCGCGCCGACGGCCTGAGGCATGATCTCCCACCTCAGCGCCGTCCGCCGCGCCGTGCGCGCGGCCACGCCGGCCCTGGCCCTCGGCACCGCCGTCCTCACGGCCGCCCTCGCCGCCTGCTCCGACAGCCCCACCGGCCCGGCGAGTGCGGCCGGCCCCGCCCGCCTGATCGGGACGACGGCCGGCCAGGGCGGCACGGCCTCGTCGGTGCTCTCGCGGCAGCTCGTCGGCGACACGAGCGTTACCACTTTCGTGCTCGGCACCGACGGCAAGCAGGCCGACATCGTACTCGACGCGGCGGACAACAACGAAGTCAACTTCCCCCTCGGCCTCTTCTCGGTCTGCGACCCGGCGACGTCGAGCTACGGCGCGGGCACGTGGGACAGCGCCTGCTCCGCGGCCTCCAAGTCGATCCAAATCACGGCCAAGGTCTGGACCGACAAGACGAGCGGCAAGACGGTCGCCGATTTCCAGCCGTCGCTCCGCTTCGTGCCGGGGCAGAAGTGGCCGGTCCAGCTCTACCTCAAGGACACGAACTTCCAGGTGGGCGACGTGATCTGGTGGTGCCCCGCCGGCGCGACGTACACGACAGCCACCGGGACGTCGTGCGTCAACGAAGCGCTCATCGACGCGAGCGTGTCGACGAACTTCACCAGTGCCCGCGGCTGGGCGTACCGAAACATCAAGCACTTCTCGGGCTACATGGTCTCGATCGGTCGCCGCTAATGCACGCGACCCTCTCGTCCATTCGCCGCGCCGTGCGCGCGGCCACCCCGGCCCTGGCCCTCGGCACCGCCGTCCTCACGGCCGCCCTCGCCGCCTGCTCCGACGGCCCGACCTCGCCGTCGTCTGCGAACCTGGCCGCCTCGACCCGCGCGCCGGTCACCCGCGGTCCTGCATACGCGGCCAGTAGCACCGCCGCGTCCCAGGTGCTCACGCAAACGACCAGCGGCGACACGGTACAAACGACCTTCAAGCTCGGCACCAACGCGCAGAGCCAGCTCGTCGTCCTCGGTAACAGCAGCAAGATCGTGTTCCCCTACTCGGCGGCGTCGGTCTGCGACTCGACCGCCGGCTACGGGCCCACGCTCTGGAACGCACCGTGTCGGGCCGCCGCGTACCCGATCACCATCTCGGCCAAGACGTACCACGACGGGCGCACGGGCAAGTTGGTCAGCGAGTTTCACCCGGCGCTGCGCTTCGTGCCTGGCCTTGCGCAGCCCGTCCGGCTCTATCTCAAGGACCCGACGTACACGACGCACGACGCCATCTGGTTCTGCCCGGAGGGCGGCGCCTGCGTGAACGAGGCGGCCACCGACCCCAACGTGGCGACGAGCTACGACAGTGGCAACCAGTGGGTCTACCGCATCCTGAAGCACTTCTCCGGCTACACCGTCTTCGTCAACTGACGCGGCAGATGAGTCGCCCGAGAGCGGGGCGGTCGGGCATATGCCCGACCGCCCCGCTGCGCGTTCGAGGGTGGCGGTAGTCCCCAGAGAATGCAGCGGTCTGCCCACGCCGGCACGGCCGGATGTCACGCAGCGGCGATTTGCCCGTCCTACTCGGGCTCTATCGCGAGACCGCTCGATCGCACGTCCCCTCCTCCGTCCCACCGTTCCGCATGTCTGCGCTCGCGTACGCCCCGCACCACGCGACCCATCTCCGCCTCGTGCGGCCGGATGCCGACCCGTCGGAGGACGTGGCCGAATTGATCGCCCGGGCGCAGGACGAGGAGCGCAATGGACGTCGTGACGTGGCGCGCACGATGTACGAACACGCGCTCCGGCTGCTGCGCGATCCGGCCGACGTGCGGCAGCACGCGTCGGCGGTCGCGCGCTGGATCGCGCGTTGCTACCTGACGGACGGTGACGCGGACGCGGCAGTCGACTGCATGGAACTGGCCCTCGCGATCGCCGAGGCGCACGATGACGCCTCGTCCGTCGGCTACGCGATCAACGTGCAGGCCGTCGCGCACTGGCAGACGGGTCGCCTGGATGAGGCCGAGCGACTGTACCTCACCGCGCGCGCGCGCGCGCTTCAGGGAGGCGACGCGAAGCTCGCGGCGATGACGGCACAGAACCTCGGCGTGCTCGCCAACGCCCGCGGCGACTACGACGTCGCGGCGCGGCACTACGCGATGAGCCTGGCGGAGTACCGCGTCCTCGGCCTCACGCACGACGTCGCGGTCGCCCTCAACAACCTGGGGCGCCTGCACACGGTGCGCGGGCAGTGGGACTCCGCGGAGCAGACGCTGCTCGAGGCGGCGCAGATCTGCCACCTCGCCGGCGACCTCGGCACCCGCGCCGGCGTCGACGCCAACATCGCCGAGATGTGGGTCGCGCGCGGCGAGTACGGCCGCGCACAGACGGTCGTCGCGCGCGCCATCGAAGGCGCCGCCAGCGCGGGCGATTCCGGGATCATCTGCCAGGCGACCAAGCTGCTCGGGATCGTCGCCCGAGAAGCCGGGGACTTCGCGACGGCCGAACAACACTTCGTCCGCGCCGACTCGATCGCGAGCGCGCGGCAGGACCTGCTGGTACAGGCGGAGATCGCGCGCGAGCGCGGCGACCTCGCGCGCCGCCTCGGCAAGAACCGCGACGTTCTCCAGCACCTCAACCGCTCGCACCGCCTCTTCACGCAGCTGCGCGCCGGCGTCGACGTGGCCGACGTCGACCGCCGGCTTGGCGGCCTCGAGCAGCAATTCCTCCAGGTCGCGCGCCGCTGGGGCGAGTCGATCGAGGCCAAGGACCGCTACACCCAAGGCCACTGCCAGCGCGTCGCGGACCTCGCGTGCCGCATCGCCGAGCACGCCGGCGCGGCGTACGGGTTCGACGAGCAGGCCATGTTCTGGTTCCGCATCGGCGCGCTCCTGCACGACGTCGGCAAGCTCGTCATCCCGGCCGAGGTACTCAACAAACCGGGCAAGCTGACGGACGAAGAGTGGGTGCTCATGCGGAGCCACACGACGGCCGGGGTGGAGATCCTCGCCGACATCGAGTTCCCGTGGGACGTGCGCCCGCTGATCGAGGCGCACCACGAGCGGTGGGACGGACGTGGCTACCCGCGCGCCCTCTCGGGCGCGGAGATTCCGCTCACCGCGCGCATCCTGTGCGTAGCCGATGTCTATGACGCGCTGTCGTCCGTCCGGTCCTACAAGCGCGCGCTGACGCACGCCGAGACGATGGACATCATGCGCCGCGACGTCGGGACGATGTTCGATCCGCAGGTGTTTGCCTGGTTCGAGGCGGTCGCCGCTGCCAATCCGCCTCGCGAGACCGCACCCGCGGAGCCGCCGACCAACGACGTGCCGGAGCCGCCGGCGTCCGCCGACGCGCCCGTCGACGCGGACGCGACCGCGCCGCGAGTGGACGTGCTCGACGATCTGACGGGCCTTCCTCTGCGCCGCGCGTTCCGCGACACGGCCGAGCGCGTGCTCGCGGCGCGGCGGACGACCGGACGGCCGGTCTCCCTGCTCGTCATCGACGTCGACAACTTCAAGCTCGTCAACGACAACCTCGGCCACCTGCAGGGCGACGACGTCCTCCGCGGGGTGGCCGACGCGCTGCGCGCCAACATCCGGCCGTCGGACTACCCCGCGCGGTATGCGGGCGACGAGTTCGTCGTCCTGCTCCCCGGTACGCGGCTCGACGAGGCACGCGACGTCGGGGAACGACTGCGTTCCGCCGTCGCCCGGACACTGTTCCCGCGCCGCGACGGGCCCGGCGCCTTGCAGATCACCCTCTCGATCGGCGTCGCGACGCTCCCGCAGCACGGGGGCGGGCTCGAGCCGTTGTTCGCGGCCGCGGACGCGGCGCTGTACACCGCGAAGCGCTCGGGGCGGAACGCCGTCAGCACGGGGTCGACCGAGGACGACCGGCGTCGCACCCTGCTGCTCGAGTGCTTCGTCGGCCGGACGGCCGAGCGCGCGCGACTGCGCGAGCTGCTCGACGAGGCGGCGCAGGGCCGTCCGCATGTGATCGCGGTCTCTGGCGAGGCCGGGGTCGGCAAATCGACGCTCGTCAAGCAACTCGCGCCGGACGTCGGGGTCCGGGCAGGCTCGCTGATCACGGGGCGCTGCGTCGAGGCCGACGTGCGCGCGCCCTACGCGCCGTGGATCGACGTGGTGCTCGGCGTGCTGCGGACCGGCATCGTGCCCAAGCACCCGTGGCGTGAGCTGGCCCGGCTGGTTCCGGATCTCGCCGGGAACGCGGACGTCGCGGCGCGCGGCGCGGGTACGTCGCACGCGCTGCTCGAGGAACTCGAGCTCTTCTTCCGCCTCGCGTCGGAGGTGCGGCCGTTAGTCGTCGTGCTGGACGACATGCAGTGGGCCGACGCGGCGACGTGGGACGCGCTGGAACACCTCGTCTCGCGCCTCGACCGGCAGCGCCTGCTCATCTGCCTCACGATCCGCGCCGAGGACCTCGACCGCGTCGGCAACGCGCGGCGGGGCCGCCTCTCGCGCGAGGCGTCGTACAGCGAGCTGCCGCTCGGGCGGCTCACGGAAGCGGATCTCGCGTTGTGGCTGCGGACCGCCCTCGGCGGGCAGGAGCCCGCGCCCGCGCTGCTGGCGTACCTCGTCGCGCAGAGCGAGGGGAATTCGTTCTTCGCGCTGCAGACGTTGCGGATGCTGGCCGAAGACGAGCGCCTCACGTACGCGGACGGGGTCTGGACGTTCGACGCGGCGCCGGACTCGGTGATGCCGCGCGCGATCCACGACCTCCTTGCGCGGCGGGTGGCGCGACTCGACCGCGGTCGGCGTGACGTGCTCGCGGTCGCCGCCGTGCTCGGGCGCGAGTTCGACCCCGAGACGCTGGTGGCGGCGTGCACGGTCGACGAGGACGCGGTGCTCGACGCGCTCGACGCGGGGATCGAGTCGGCCGTGCTCGTGCCCTCCGAACGTTCGGCGACCACGCTCGCGTTCTCGCACACCCTGCTCACGCGCGTGCTGTTGGAGGGCATCAACCCGCTGCGCCTTCGCCGCATCCACGAGCGCGTGGGGCGCGCGCTCGAGTCGCGCGGCAACTACACGGCGGCCGAGATCGCGCTGCACTTCGACCGCGCGGGGTGCGCGGTCGACGCGTACCGCACGGCGATGAGCGCCGGCGCGCGTGCGGCGGGGCTGTACGCCTACGAGACGGCTGCGGATCTGTTCGAGGTCGCGCAGCGGCACGCGACTACGCTGCCAGAGCTGGCCGACGTCGAGTGGCGCCGGGCCCAGGTCGCCGAGATCCGCGGCCGCTACGCCGACGCCGAGGTTGCGTGCGACGCCGTCCTCACGACGTTCGCGAGCGGGGCCGCGGAGCTCGGCATCCTGCGCGCGGCCCGCCGGATGCGCGAGCGCCTGCGTCTCCAGCGCGGGGCGCCGGCGATCCAGGTCATCGACGCGTGTACGGCGCTGCTCGCCGAGGCACGCGAAACGGGCACGGACGAGGAGATCGTCCCGCTGCTGATCATGATCTCGACGGCCCACGGGCGGTGCGGCGACGGGTCGGAGGCCGCGCGGATCGCCCGCGAGGCGAACGACGAGGCCGAGCGGATCGGCCAGCTCCCGCTGCAGGCGGACGCGGCGATGCGGCTCGGCACGACGGTGTCCGAGGTGAGCCCGGCGGACGGCGTGCCGCACTACCGGCGGGCGCTCGACATCTTCATGCGCCTGGAGAATCGGTACGGCCAGCTGCGCTGTCACATCAACATCGGGGTCGCGTGCGACCGGGCCGGCAACAGTCCGGGGGCGGAGATTTCGTACGTGACCGCCCTCTCGATCGGGCGCGACATCCGGGCGACGGACCTCGCCGGGCTCGCGTCGATGAACCTTGGCGTGCTGCTGCTCAAGACGGGGCGCTTCGACGAAGCCCAGGAGCGGTTCGAGGAGTCGCGGCAGCTCTTCGCGGCGATCGCGAACGAGCCGTACCGGCTCGCGGCCCTGTACAACCTCGCCAACGTGGCCCGCGAGCGCGGCGATCCGGCCGGAGCGCTCGAGTTGTACGCGGCGGTGATGGCGCTGGCCGAGGCGTTGAACCACGTCGACGTGCACGCGGGCGCGCTGGCGGGGGCCGGCCTCGCGGAGCTCGACTTGGGCGCGGTGCCGAGCGCGCGCGTGTACCAGGACCGCGTGCGTCCGCTGATCACGGGGCGGACCGACGGCTGGTTCGAGGGGCGCGAGCTGTGCGAGGCGCTCGACGTCCGTCTCGCCCCGCACGACGGCGCCGGTGCGGTGGAGGTGCTGTTCGTCGCGCTCGAGCGCGCCGAGCACCACAATCAGTACGCCGCGATCTGGCTCGGCGCCGAGTGCGCGGCGGTGTTGCGGAGCGCGGGGCGCGTGGCCGAGGCCACGCTGCACCGCTACCTGGTCCACGCACGCGCCCTCGGCTACGCCCCGCTCGTGGCGCGCCTGAGCGCGGAGCGTTAGGCCGCCGCCGTCAGGCTGCCGCCGCCGCGTGCGGCGGGCGGCCGGGCTCGTCGGCCCCGGCCGGGTACGTCCGCGACACGTACTCGTCGAGGATGACGAGGAACTCCTCGACGATCCGATCGCCCCGGAGCGTCGTCATCAGCCGCCCGTCCACGTACACCGGCGCGACCGGCTCCTCGAACGTTCCCGGCAGCGAGATCCCGATGTTCGCGTGCTTGCTCTCCCCGGGCCCGTTCACCACGCACCCCATCACGGCGACCTTCATCTCGACCACGCCCGGGTGCGCGCGCTTCCACGCGGGCATGCGCTCGCGCAGGTAGCTCTGGATGTCCTCGGCCATGTGCTGGAAGAACGTCGACGTCGTGCGCCCGCACCCCGGGCACGCGGTGACCTGCGGCGCGAAGCTGCGCAGGCCTAACGACTGCAGCACCTGCTGCGCGACGTAGACCTCCTCGGTGCGGTCGCCGCCCGGCTTGGGCGTCAGCGAGACGCGGATCGTGTCGCCGATCCCCTCGGCGAGGAGGATCGCGAGCCCCGCGGCCGAGGCGACGATCCCCTTGCTCCCCATGCCCGCCTCGGTCAGGCCGAGGTGCAGCGGGTAGTCGCAGCGGCGCGCGAGGCGGCGGTAGACCTCGACGAGGTCCGGGACCACCGAGACCTTCGCCGAGATCACGATGCGGTCGTGCCCGAGCCCGGTCTCCTCGGCCAGCGCGGCCGAGCGGAGCGCGCTCTCGAGCATCGCCTCCATGTAGACCTCCTTCGCGCCTAAGGGCCGCGCGCTCGCCGCGTTCTCGTTCATCATCGTCGTCAGCAGGTCCTGGTCGAGCGAGCCCCAGTTGACGCCGATGCGCACGGGCTTGCCGTGGTCGACGGCGACGCGCACGATCTGCGCGAAGTTCTCGTCGCGCCGCTTGTTGCCGACGTTGCCCGGGTTGATGCGGTACTTGTCGAGCGCGGCCGCCGCGTCCGGGTACTTCGTCAGCAGCAGGTGCCCGTTGTAGTGGAAGTCGCCGACGAGCGGCACGTCGAGCCCGAGGTCGTCGAGGCGCCGGCGCAGCTCGGGGACGGCGCGCGCGGCCTCGTCGTTGTTGACCGTGACGCGCACGATCTGCGACCCCGCCTGGAACAGCGCCGCGACCTGCGCGGCGGTGCCCGCGGCGTCGGCCGTGTCGGTGTTGGTCATCGACTGCACCACCACCGGGTGGCCCGAGCCGACCGGGACCCCGCGCACCCAGCTCGTCACGGTCGCGCGGCGGCGGGCGAAAGTCGACGACTCAGCGGGGTCGGACGCGGCGGACGACGGGGCGGCGCTGCTCGCCTGCGTGGCGAAGTCGGCGACCGGGAGGATCAGGGGCGGCATGCGGGAAGGATAAATGGTCCGGTTGCTGCGCTATGCTACCCCGCTTCCCCCTTCCCGCGCCCCGCGCCCATGCCGCCCGCCACGTCCACGTCCGCCAGCGCCGCCCGCCCCGGCTTCGTCCGCCGCCACTGGGGCGCGACGCTCCTGTTCTTCGTCGTCGTCGTCCCGGCGCTCCTTTTCGCGCTCTGGACGACGATCACGCTCAACTACACCTACTCGCGCGGCGACCGCGTCGGCTACAACCAGAAGTTCTCGCGCAAGGGGTGGATCTGTAAGACGTGGGAGGGCGAGCTGGCAATCACCAACCAGCCCGGCCAGGCGCCGCAGATCTTCGCCTACTCGGTGCGCGACGACGCCGTCGCGGCGCGCATCCGGCAGTTCGAGGGGCAGCGCGTCGCGCTCACGTACGAGCAGCACGTGCGCGTGCCGACCAGCTGCTTCGGCGAGACCGAGTACTTCGTCGTCGGCGTGCGTCCGGCGGCCGAGGCGCCGTTCCCAGGCTATGGAGCGCCGGCCGCGCCCGGAGTGCCCGCTGTACCGGCGGCGCCCGCGACCGCCGCCCCCGCGCCGGGCGCGCCCGCGGCGCCGCGCTGAGGCCGCGCTTGCGGCTGACGCGGACGCGCCCTCGGCGTCCTCAGCGCCCGAACGGGAACTCGACGCTGCCGTAGACGGCGAAGGCTCGGTTCTTCGTGTCCGCGTCGGGCGAGAGCTTGGTGAAGCCGAGCGTGTATCGCGCGCCGACGGCGACGCGCTGGCCGCCCAGGTCGAACCCGAGCTGGCCACCCGCGACGCCGCTCACGTCGAACTTTCGGGGGGCCGCGGACCCGATGCTCGGATCGTTGCACGCGAAACTCTCTTGCGTGCCGCTGAAGGCGAGGTTGACGCGGCAGCGAACGAGGTAGGCGACGCTCGGCCCCGCGTAGAGCGACGGCAGTACGCCGGCGACGGTCGGTACCGTGATACTGCAACAGCACCGGGAGTTCGAGGTAGTCGAGGTCGGTCGCGACGTCGACGTTGACGATCGCAGCCCCGTTGGGGGTGCCGATCTCGGACGATGACGCCACGCGGGCCCCGCGTTGCGCGTAGAGCAGCTCGGGCCGGATCGAGAAGCCCGACGTCCCGACGGGCAACGCGAGCGTCAGGCCCGCGACGAGGCCGTTCCGGCGATTGATCGTTTGATTGACGGGCCGATCCGGCGTGGTGACGGCATCGACGCCGCTGAGGGTCGCCGAGCTGAGGCCGACGAGGATGCCGACGCGCGGCCCCGCGGGGGTCGCCGGGCCCGACGTCGTGAGTTGGGCGGCCGCGCGAGTTGTGATCGCGCGCGACGCGAGAGCGCGCCGAGCGCCAGCGCACGCGCCGCGGCGAGGATGGGACGGTGCATGCGGGTCGTGGATTGTGGTGAACGCTGTATGTACCGGCCGTCGCCCGGTCCGGCAACATTCGGCACGCATCGCGCGTGCGAGGACTGCCCGCCACTTCCTCTTCCGCACTGCTCTCGATCCGTGACTACTTCTCCGCGCTACCGCGCGGGCGCCACGTGCGCCCTGATCGCCGGCCTCGCCGCGACCCTCGCCGCGGCGCCCGCGCGCGCCCAGCTGCCGCTCGTGCCCGGCATCAACCCGTTCAGCTTCGGCGTCGAGGCCGGGCCCGCGTTCCCCGTCGGGCAATTCGGCGACGTGGCCAAGGCGGGCTTCACGGCCGATGCACTCGTCGAGGTGCGGGTGCCCGTGCTGCCCGTCGGCTTCCGCATCGAGGGCGGTTACTCGCAGTTCTCGAGCAAGAACACCGATCTACGACACCTGGCATGCCTTCTCGGGCTCGGCCGACGTCGTGCTCCGCTCGAGCCCCGTCGCCCTCAGCCTCGTGCGCCCCTACCTGCTGGGCGGCCTCACGGTGGCCAACGTCAACAACTCCGGCGGAACGAAGGTCGGCTACAACGTCGGCGCGGGGCTGTCGATCCCGCTCGCCGTGGTCAGCGTGTTCGGCGACGTGCGGTACACCCACGTCGGTACGGCCGGGCCCGGATTCACGACGGTCCCGCTCCGCGTGGGCGTGCGGTTCTAGGCGCGCGTTCTGCCGACGTGCGCGTCGCGACCGTCTTGCATGTCCGGGCGTGACGGCCGCGCGCCCTTGACTATTGTGCGACCTCCGTTGCGTTCATATGTTGGCGTCGCTCCGGCGGACGCGCCGGACGGTCCACCGTGGGGGGCGCAGGTCCCGCGGAGTTTGTCGGGGTACGGGGTTCCGCTCCCTGGACAAATCAACACTTCAGAGGAGTAGGATCGCATGCGTACGACCGGCAAGGTGAAGTGGTTCAACGACGCCAAGGGCTTTGGGTTCATCACGCCCGACAACGGCACGAAGGACTGCTTCGTCCACTACAGCGCCATCCAGGGCCAGGGCTTCAAGACGTTGGCCGAGGGTGATCCGGTGGAGTTCGAGATCGTGCAGGGCCAGAAGGGCCCGGCGGCCGAGAACGTCTCGCGCGTCGGCGCCCGCTAAGGGCACGCTGACGCTGGGCCTTACCGCGCGGGTCGCCCGCGCGCTGTAGGGCGGCGGGGGGCTGGATCTTCCAGCCCCCCGTCGTGCGTTTGGTCCCACCGTATGTCGCGAACGATGAGCTCGGATTCCACACCCGCCGACGACGCGCCGGTCGTCGTCGTCGGCGCCGGCGTGGCAGGGCTCGCCTGCGCGCGCGCCCTGCACCGCGCCGGTCGCCGCGTCCTCGTCTTCGAGCGCGAGTCCACCATCGGCGGCCGCGCGCGCTCGCGGTCGGTCGACGGCTACACGATCGACCGCGGCTTCCAGGTCCTCTTCACCGCCTACCCGGTGTTAGGCGCCGCGCTCGGCTTCGCCCCGGTCGCGGGCGACGCGCGCGAGGCCGACGGCGGCCTCGCCCTCCGCCGCTTCTCGCCCGCGGCGCGCGTGGTCACGGCCGGCGGCACGTCGTACGTGGGCGACGCCTTCCGCGCCCCGCTCCGCGCGCCGCTCGAGTCGCTGCGCATGCTGGCCGGCACCGCGCTCGCCCCTGCCCTGCCGCTCGGCGACAAGCTGCGCGTGCTCGCGCTCAAGCGCCTCGCCACCTCGCTCTCGGTCGAGGACTGCTTCGGCGAGCGCTTCGACTCGCTGAGCGCGCGCGCGTTCCTCGTCCAACGCGGCTTCACGCCGCACGGGATCGCGCGCTTCTTCGCGCCCTTCTACGGCGGCATCCTGCTCGACCCCGCGCTCGGCACGAGCGCGTCCGTCCTCCTCTTCACGTTCAAGATGCTGGCCGAGGGCGACGCGGTGCTGCCGGCCGGCGGGATCGGGCGCATGGCCGAGCGGCTCGCGGCCGACCTGCCCGCGGGCGCGTTCCGCACGGGCGTCGCGGTCGCGGCCGTGCGCGCGTCAAACGGCCGCGCGCGCGGCATCGTGACCGCCGACGGCGATCAGGTCGATGCGTCCGACGTCGTGCTCGCGACCGAGGCGCCGGTTGCCGAACGACTCGCCGCGACGGCCGGCGTCGCGCTCCCCGCCCCGCCCGGCGCGCTCGGCTCGACCACGTGGTACTTCGCCGCGAACGAGGCGCCGCTCCCGGGGCGGGCGATCTGGCTCAACGCCGATGGACACGAGCGGAGTCACGAGCGGAGTCACGAGCGGAGTCACGAGCGGAGTCACGAGCGCGACGCCGACGCGCCCGCCGCGGAGCCGTGGCCGGCGGTCAGCCACGCGATCACGCTCACCGAGGTCGCGCCCGAGTACGCGGCCGCGGGCGCGCCGCACGGGCGGCACCTGCTGGCGGTGAGCGCGGTGGGCGCGGCCGCGGGGTTACCGGACGACGTCCTCGCGGCGCGTATGTTCGCCGAGCTCGCCGGGATGCGGCACTCGGCGGGGCTGCTGGGGCCGATGCCCGCGCTCGTGCCGATCGCGGCGGAGCGGGTGCCGTACGCGCAGTACGGCCAGGCGCCGGGCTCGACGCGTCGGCGGACCGCGGCGGCGACGGGGATGGCCGGGCTGTGGCGGGCCAGCGAGACCGCGCACACGAGCTCGCTGGAGGGCGCGGCGCGCGGTGGAGAGCTTGCGGCCGCGGGCGTGCGGGGCGCCGCGCGGGCGTAGACCCCGCGCGGTCGCCTCACGCCTGGATTACTGCTGCGGCGCCGTCCCCGCCCGCGGCGCGACGGTGCGGTTGGCCGTGCTGGAAGGCGCCATCGCCTGCGCGACCGCGAACAGCTCGCGCTGCGTCCCGCCGCGCTTGAGGATCTGCACGGCGCGCTCGAGCTGCACGTCGTCGCTCACGCGGTGGCGGAACTCGGTCGTGTCGCCGAACGCGACGCGCGCGACGCGCGCCTCGATGTAGCGGTCGGCCCACGTGTGCCCCGCGTCCCACTGCGCGCGGGTCATCGTGACCTTGGCCTGTAGCAGCTTCTGGTAGAGCGCCTCGCGCCAGGCCGGCTGTACAGTGAAGTTCGACTGCACGCGCCCCTTCTGGTCGAAGGCGATCTCGTTGAGCGCGTTGAAGAACTCGACCGACTTGGGCGCGACGGCCTTGGCGAGCGTCTGCTCGGCCGTCGAGAGCGTGTCGGCCTTGATCGAGACGTCGGGCGTGATCGCGCCGCCGCCGTAGACGACGCGGCCCGCGTCGCTGTGGTAGACCGGGCGCGCCTTGCGGGCGGAGTCGGTCTCGAGCGAGTCCGGGTGCACCTCGACGAACTGGCCGTCGGCCGTGAGCTTGCGCTCCTTGTGGATGGAGCGCCCGGTCGGCAGGTAGTACTTCGCCGTAGTCAGCTTCAACGCGTACCCGCCGTCGAGCGGGAAGAGCGTCTGCACGAGCCCCTTGCCGAAGCTCGTCGTACCGACGACGAGCGCGCGGTCGTGGTCCTGCAGCGCGCCGGCGACGATCTCGGAGGCCGAGGCGGTGCCGCCGTTGGTCATCACGACCATCGGGAGGTTGGGCACGAGCGGCGCCTCGGTGGCGACGTAGACCTGCGACTCGCCCTGGCGGCCGCGCTGGCTGAGGATTTCCTGGCCGCGGCGGAGGAAGAGGTTGCTGGTCGCGACCGCCTGGTCGAGGATGCCGCCGCCGTTGTCGCGCAGGTCGAGCACGAGGCTCTTGGCGCCCTGACGCTCGAGCCCGCGGATCGCGTCGCCGATCTCCTGCGCCGTCGTCTCGTTGAAGCGCGTGACCGGCACGTAGCCGACCGTGCCGTCCAGCACGACGCTGAACGCCACGGCGGGGACGTGGATCGTCGCGCGCGTCAGGCGGGAGACGATCGGCTGCGCGACGCCCGGGCGGAGGAACTTGACCGTGACCGGCGTGCCCGCGGTGCCGAGGAGCGTGTTGGAGACCTGCGTGCTGGTCCAGCCGCGCGTGTTGGCCGTGTCGATACCCGCGATGCGGTCGCCCTCCTGCACCCCCGCGCCCTCGGCGGGCGAGTGCGGGAAGACGCGCGACACGGTCACGTAGCCGCCCTGCGGCGGCGTGATCTCCATGCCGATGCCCGCGTACCGCCCGTTGGTGTTGCGCGTGAAGTCGGCAATCTGCTTGGGCGTGAAGAGCTCCGAGTACGGGTCGTTGAGCTCCTTCACGAGCCCGCGCGCCGCCTTCTCGTAAAGCATCCCCGCGCCGACGGTGTCGACGAAGCGCTGCGACACGAGCTGCATCGTCTGCTCGAGCAGCGCGGGGCCCTCGCGCGTGCCGCGCGACTGGGCGAGCCACCCGCCGGCCACGAGCGGCACGACGGCAACGGTGGCGACGGCGGCCATCCGGCCGGAACGACGGGTCAGGCGCATGCGCAAAATCGGGCGGGAAGGGGGACCAACAACGTAGGCAAATACCACGAGCCGCGCGGGTAAGTTCCTGACCCGACGCGGACGCCTGGAGAGGCCGCTACGGGGCGCCCGCTACGCCGTGTATTCGACCCACCACGCGCGCCCGTCCTGGACGCACGCGGCCGCGCGCACCACGCCCGCCTTCACGAGCATGTCGTGGGCCGGCGCGAGCACGCGTTGCAGGTGCGACGGATAGCGCTGCGTGAGCGGCAGTTGTTCCGCCCACCGTTCGAGCGGCACGCGCCACGGCGCGGCGGCGACCTCGGGCGCGTCGGCCCAGAGCGCCGTGAGCAGCCGATACAGCCGCCGCGCGACTGGGGAACGCAGCCGCTGGTAGCGGGCCCACGAGATGGTCGACGTCCGACCCGCGGCCACGTTGGCTCGGAGCGCCGGGCCGAGCACGACCCGCGCGTCGCCGGGCTCGGTGGCGGCCAGCTCGGGGAAGAGGGCGAGCTGCTCCTGCTGTTCGTCCTCGACGACGCGGCGCCGCTCGATGACGACCGAGGCGAGCACGGTGAAGCGCGCCGCCTCGCCCGGGTCGAAGGCCTCGTACGCGGCGCCGGACGACTCGAGCGTCGTCCGCTCGAGGCGCGCGAGGGCGCCGCGCAGCTGCTCGTAGGTGCGCCCGTCGGGGGTGCGGCCGAGGGCGCGCAGGAAGGCGTGCAGCGTGAAGCTGATCGCGCCGTCGTCGGGCCGCCCGGCCTCCGCCCACCAGTGCAGGAGCCCGACGTACACGTCCTGGTCGAACGTGCCCGGCAGCCGGTCGCCCGGCGCGGGGAGCACGCGCCACCGCGCACCGGCGCGCGGCGCGTAGAGCAGCGCGCCGTCGTCGGCGGAGTCGCTGAGCCGGAACAGGGGCAGGCGTTCGAGCGCGCGGTCGAGCGCGACCATCGAGCGCGCGCCCCCGCGCGCGCCGCTGCGCGGGCTCGGGCGGCCGGGCGTACGCGGGGGAGCGCTCATCGGGCCCTAACTTATGCAGGATGACTGCCCAACCGCCGCCCGCCGCCAAGCGCGACCGCCACCGCGCCATCCTCGACATCATCGGCGCGCACGCGGTCGGCAGCCAGGAGGAGCTCCGCCGACATCTACACGGCCGCGGCTGGGACGTGACGCAGTCGACGCTCTCGCGCGACCTGCACGAGCTGCGCCTCGCCCGCGTCCCGACCGGCGACGGGATGCGCTATGCGACGACCGGGGCCGGCGCGGGCGCCGCGGTCGCCGACCCGACCGCGGCGGCGGTCGCGACGCTCGCCGCCCTACTGCCGCAGCTGTTCGAGCGGGTCGACGGCGTCGGCGAGCTGGTCGTGGTGCACACGGTCCCGAGCGGGGCGCAGCCGATCGCGGCCGCGCTGGACGGGGCGCGGTGGCCGGACGTCATCGGGACGATCGGCGGCGACGACACGGTGCTCATCATCTGTCGTTCGGCGGAGGCCCGCGGCCGTGTCGCCGAACGGCTGGCGCAGCTGGCGGCGGGGTAGGCGCAGCGGGGAGCGGGCGGGGAGCGGGCGCGAGGGGCGGGCGCAACGTTCGACCCCACCCCGCAACGTTTCGGCCTTGGGGACGTGGGCGCGGTCCGGTAGTGTGGCGCTCCGCCCACCGCTCCCCCGTCCGCCATCCCTCCCCGTTCGGAGTCGCCCGTGACCAACCTCGCCGCCGTCGCCCACGCCGTCCGCGATACCGCCACTCACCCCGCCGACGCCCCGCTCGTCGACGGCCCGCTCGCCGAACTCATCGCCCGACCCCACAGCCCGGCCGGGGCGGCCGCGCGCGGCGCCCTCCCGCGCGCCGCGGCCGGGTACCGCATCCTGCGGGCGTGGCAGCGCGCGCTCGACGTCGCGGCGCACGCGCACCGCCTCGCGCGGCGGCTGCCCGAGGACGAGCGCTCGCTGGCCGACGACCTGCGCCGCGCGGGCGCGGCCGTGCCCGCGGGGATCGCGGCCGGCAACCTGTCGTTCGACCGCGCGGAGCACCGCCGCGCGCTCGTCGCCGCGCAGGCCGCGCTCGCCCGCGTCGAGACGCTCGCCCTCCTCGCCGAACGCCTCGCGCTCCTCCCGCCGCCCGACGTCGCCGCGCTGCTGGCCGACTCGGCCGACGCGCTGCGCCTCGCGCGCGGGCTCGCGCGGGTCGCGGGCGTGCCGTCGGTCGTGAGCGAGCCCGCGGCAGGCCACGCGGGCGGCAACCCAGCGGGTCACCCGCCCGCGCGCTCCGCCCGCCGCCCGCGGCGCGTCGCCTACGCGGCGCCTAACGACGTGTCCGACGCGCCCGCGTCGCGCTAGTCGCGCCCCACGCGCGCGTGCCGCGTGCGCACGAGGATCACGCCGTTCGCCGCCCGCGAGCCGTAGATGCTCGCCTCGGAATCCTTCAGCACGTCGATCCGCTCGACGTCCTGTGGCGCGATCGCGTTCAGGACCCCCACGCCGTCCGACACGGGCACGCCGTCGATCACGAACAGCGGGTCCGACTGGCTCGCCGCGCTGAGCGACGTCGATCCGCGCACCACCACCGCGTACGTCCCGTCGCCGCGCGGCGTCACCCGCACGCCGGGGATGCGCTCCAGCAACTCCTCCACCCGCGTCATGTGCTGCGTGTGCGTCTCGTCCCCCGACACGCTGCCCACACTCCCGGTCGTGCGCCGCCGCCCCTGGCTGCCGTACCCAACCTGCACGCTGTCGTCCATCGGGCCGCGCAGCATCCCCCCGCGCGCGGCCGCCGACGCGCGCGCCTCGACCGGGCGCGGCGCCTCCGCCGGCGCGTTCGCGCCGCCACCGCCCGCACATCCCGCGACCGACACCGCCCATCCGCCCGCGACTACCACAACCTGCCCCACCCTGGTGCTCGTGCGCATGTCCCGACCCCCCCCTCGGCGCCGCCGAGTTGATCGCACCCCCGCGCGCCATCACGCACCGCTGGCCGGCACGCGCTACTCGGCGGGCCCCACACAGTGGGGGACGGCGCACGCGCGCGCCAGCCCCGCCGCGCGTAGACCCCGCATTGACTTCGTCCCCGGAACGGCTAGATATGCAGTCCGCCTGCATAACTAACCGGAGTCGTCCATGTCCCGTCCCGCCGCCCACCCGCCCGTTCACACCATTGCCCTCGCCTACTCCGGCGGGCTCGACACGTCGATCATCGTGCCGTGGCTCAAGGAGCACTACCCGGGCGCGAAGGTGGTCTGCGTGGCGGCCGACATCGGACAGGGCGACGAACTCGAGGGCATCAAGCAGAAGGCCATCGCCTCGGGCGCGGACGCGTGCTATGTCGAAGACCTCCGTGAGGAGTTCGTCCGCGACTTCATCTTCCCCACCCTCCGCGCCGGCGCGATCTACAACCGCAAGTACCTGCTCGGCACCTCGATGGCCCGCCCGCTCATCGCGCGCCGCCAGGTCGAGGTCGCCCGCCAGGTCGGCGCCGACGCGCTCGCGCACGGCTGCACCGGCAAGGGCAACGACCAGGTGCGCTTCGAACTGACCTACATGGCGTTCGCCCCCGAGCTGCCGGTCATCGCGCCGTGGCGCGAGTGGGACATCCGCTCGCGCGAGGACGCCCTGCGCTACGCCGCGGACAAGGGCGTGCCCGTGGCCGCCACCCTCACCAAGATCTACTCGCGCGATTGCAACATCTGGCACCTCTCGCACGAGGGCGGCCAGCTCGAAAATCCGTCGGCCGCGCCCGCGGCGGACATGTTCCAGCTCACGGCCGACCCCGTCACCGCCGCACCCGACGCCCCCGAGGAAGTCGCGATCACCTTCGAGCAGGGCACGCCAGTCGCGGTCGACGGCGCCCGACTCGGCCCCGTCGATCTCCTCACACACCTCAACACGCTCGGCGCCCGCCACGGCGTCGGCCGCATCGACCTCGTCGAGGACCGCCTCATCGGCATGAAGTCGCGCGGCGTCTACGAGACCCCGGGCGGCACGATCCTCTACGCCGCGCACTCCGAACTCGAGCAGCTCGTCCTCGACCGCCGCACCCTGGCCGCCAAGGACGTCATCGCGCCGCGCTACGCCGACCTCGTCTACGAGGGCCGCTGGTGGACCACCGAGCGCGAGGCCTACGACGCCTTCGTCGCCGTCACCCAGCAGCGCGTCTCGGGCACGGTCACGATGCGCCTCTTCAAGGGCTCGGCCGTGGTCATCGGCCGCGCGAGCCCGCACGCCCTGTACGACGAGCGCTTCGTGACCTTCGGCGAGGACGACGTCTACCAGCAGTCCGACGCGGCCGGCTTCATCCGCCTCTACGGCCTCTCCCAGCGCGTGCGCGCGCTCAAGGACCTCGAGCAGTCCGGCGCCGTCGCCCCGTCGCCCGCCTCGCTCGCCACGATGCCGGCCGCGGAGGCCGCGACCGACGCGCCGATCGCGTCCGGCGACGCCAAGTTCCCGACCGTCGAGGCGGAGCAGGGCGAGCCGGCGTTGGCGGGGAATTGACGAGGGAAGACCGGGCGCGGTACCGGTCGTGCCGCCCCTCCGTGCTGTATCGTTGTCCCGATGACCCCCCCGAACCACAAACTCTGGGGCGGCCGGTTCTCCGGCGGCCCCTCCCCGCTGCTCGACGCGATCAACCGCAGCATTGACGTCGACCTCCGCCTCTGGCCGCACGACGTCCGCCTCTCGCAGGCGTGGGCGGCGGCGCTGGCCGAGGGCGGGGTGCTCACGGCGGCCGAGCGCGACCAGATCGTCGCGGGCCTCGACCGGGTGGCCGAGCGGATCGCGGCGGGCGAGCCGCCGACGGCGGCGGACGAGGACGTGCACACGTTCATCGACCGGCTGCTCCACGAGGCGTTAGGCGGCGCCCCCGCGGCGGGCAAGCTGCACACCGGCCGCAGCCGGAACGACCAGGTCGCCACGGCGACGCGGCTCTGGGCGATGGAGGCCTGCGGGCGCGTCGACGCGGCCGCGCGGGACCTGCAGGCGGTGCTGGTCGAGCGCGCCGCGGGGCTGCGCCACGCGCTCATGCCGGCCTACACGCACCTGCAGCGCGCGCAGCCGGTGGCGGCCGCGCACTGGCTGCTCGCGCACGTGTGGCCGCTGGCGCGCGACCGGCGCCGGCTGGCGGCCGCGGCGCGCGGCGCGTCGACGATGCCGCTCGGCTCGGGCGCGGTCGCGGGTTCCGCGTTCCCGGTCCCGCGCGAGTCGCTCCGCCGCGCGCTCGGCTTCGAGGCCGTGAGCCAGAACAGCATCGACGCGGTCGGGGACCGCGACTTCGTCGCCGAGATCGTCTTCGCACTCGCGCTGATGGGGGCGCACCTGTCGCGGCTCGCCGAGGACCTGATCCTGTTCGGCTCGAGCGAGTTCGGCTTCGTGCGCTTCGGCGACGGCTTCTCCACGGGCTCGAGCATGATGCCGCAGAAGCGCAACCCCGACGCGTTGGAGCTCGCCCGCGGCGCGGCGGCCCGTTCGTTAGGCGACCTCGTCGCGCTGCTGGGCACGCTCAAGGGGCTGCCGAGCGGCTACAACAAGGACCTGCAGGACGACAAGCGGGCGCTGTTCGACGCGGTGGACCTCGCGCTCGTCGTCCTCCCGGCCGTCGCGGGCACGGTCGCCGAGCTGACGTTCGACGAGGCGCGGCTGCGCGCGGCGGTCACCCCGGCGATGATGGCCACCGACCTCGCCGACCACATGGTCCGCCGTGGGGCGACGTTCCGGGAGGCGCACGGGGCGGTGGGCGCGCTCGTGCGCGAGGCCGAGGAGCGGGGGGTCGAACTCGACGCGTTAGGCGAGGAGCGGCTGGCGGCGGAGCACCCGGCGCTGCGGGGGGCGGGCGGGGCGCTCGGGGCGGAGGAGAGCGTGGCGCAGAGGGAGATTGAGGGAGGGACGGGGCCCGGGGCGGTCGACGCGCAGTTGAGGGCGGCGAGGGCCGTCGTCGGGGAGTAAGGGGGATAAGGAACAAGCCTCTTCCTTATCCCTCTCGGTCTTGCCCCCACGCCCGTTTCCACTTTGTATTGCGAAGTGCTCGACGAGATCCACCCCTCCCCCCCCGTGCGCACCCTCGCGACGCCGCCGGCCGACTCCCCCGCGCTGCACCGGCGCGCGATGGACAACCTGGAGTTCATCCGCGACACCATGGCCCGCGCCGGCGCGGTCACGGCCGTTTCGGGGCTCGGGATCGCCGCCAGCGGGCTCGTCGCGCTCGTCGTCGCCGCCCTGTCCGCTCGTAGCACCGACGGCGCCCACTGGACGGCCGACTGGCTCGCCGCGGCCTCGCTCGCCCTCCCGCTTTCCACCGCGGCATCCGTGTGGAAGGCGCGCGACGCGGCGCGCTTCCGGAGTAGTCCCTCCGCCGCCGCCTCGGGCCGTCGCCTGCTGCTCAGCTTCCTGCCGCCGTTCACCGTCGGCGCGCTCCTCACCGCCGCGCTCGTCCACAACGGCCTCTACGCGCTCCTCCCCTCGCTCTGGCTGCTGAGCTACGGTGCGGGCGTCGCTACGGGCGGCGCCTTCTCGGTCCGTGCGGTGCCCGTCATGGGTCTCGCCTTCCTCTTCCTCGGCGTGCTCGCCCTCGTCGGCGCCCTGCTCGCCCCGCCCGCGGTGGCCGGCGCCCTCCCGGGCGCGTGGGGAAACACGTGCATGACCGCGGGCTTCGGCCTCGTCCACCTCGGCTTCGGCGCCTACATCGCGCGCCGCCACGGAGGCTGACCGTGCCCCGCTCCAACGCCGAGCGCGTTCCGCGCCACGCCGCCTCGGCGCCCGACGCACTCTCGCCCGCCGGCGGGGCCGCCGCGGCGACCGCGCCCGCGCTCGACCAGATCATCCACGAGCGTGTCCGCCTGGGTATCGTCTCCGCCCTCGCCGTTAACGACGCGCTGGCCTTTCCCGAGCTGAAGCGTCTACTCGGGGCGTCCGACGGCAACCTCTCGGTGCACGCCCGCAAGCTCGAGGACGCCGGGTACCTGACCGCGACGAAGGGCTTCGACGGGCGCGTCCCGCGAACCGAGTACCGCCTCACCCCCGCCGGCCGCGCCGCGCTCGAGCGTTACCTCGACCACATGGAAGCGCTCATCACCGCGACGCGTCGCGGGCGCTGACCCCGCGCCCGATCGCGCCTTTCGCTTACCGCCTAACTTTGTCATGCAAAGCAACGCCGAGCCCGCTCGCTTCCCCCGCCACGTCGCGATCGTGATGGACGGTAACGGCCGCTGGGCCACCCACCGCGGCCGCCCCCGCGCCACCGGCCACCTCGCCGGCGCGCGCGCAACCCGGAGCGCCGTCGAGGCCGCCGCGCGGATCGGCGTCCGCACCCTCACCCTGTACGCGTTCTCGGGCGACAACTGGCGCCGGCCCGCCGCGGAGGTCGACGGGCTCATGCGGCTCTTCCGCCGCTTCCTCGCGGCCGAGACGGCGCGATGCGTGAGTGAGGGCATTCGGCTGACCGTGATCGGGCGGCGCGACCGCCTCGCCCCCGCCCTGCGCGCGGCGATCGAGGGGGCCGAGGGGGCGACCGCGGCCGCGACCGCCGACGGTGCCCGCATGCGGCTGCGCGTCGCGATCGACTACTCCGCGCGCGAGGCCATGCTCCGCGCCGCCCGCGCCCTCGCCCCGGACGCCGATGCCGACGCGTTCGCCGCCGCGCTCGGCGCCGCCTACCACGAGCCCGACCCCGCCCCCGACGTCGATCTGCTCATCCGCACCGGCGGCGAGCAGCGCCTGAGCGACTTCCTCCTCTGGGAGGCCGCGTACGCCGAGTTGTGGTTCACGCCCACGCTCTGGCCCGACTTCGCGCCCGGCGAGCTCGCCCGCGCGGTGGCCGACTTCGGGGCGCGCGAGCGGCGGTTCGGCGCCGTCCCGGCCGGGGCGGTCGCCCGAGCGCCACTCGCGGGCCGCGGCGCCGGCGAGCCCGCCCGGCGGAGTGCCTGAGGCCCGACGCCTAACAGCCGGCGCCTAACAGCAGGCGCCTAACCGTCAGCGCCTGGCGGACGCGGGTCCCGGCCGCACCCCGCTCACATCCAGAACGTCCAGCGCCCCGTCGCGATGACGAACAGCGAGAGCGCCAGGTTGGTCGTCGCGTGGACGAGCACGAGGTCGCCGAGCGTGCGCGTGCGCCACATCCACCCGTTGTAGATGATGCCGCAGAGCAGCCCGACCTCCCAGTACGGCCCGTGCTCCGCGGCGAACAGCACGGCCGTGCCCCAGAACGCGAGCGGCGTGTAGCGGCCCAGCGGCACGCGCTCGAACTGTTGATCCTGCAGCCAGCGCGGCATCCACCCGCGCCAGAACAGTTCTTCGAGCACCGGCACGAGGAGCGCCGCCCGCGCGGTGCGCAGCGCGAGCATGAGCGGGGTCAGCTCGCCCGGCGGGATCGACGTCTTGAGCGCGCCCGTCACCGCGTTCTGAAAGAGCCAGTGCCCGCGCCACCCCGGGACGAGCAGGTCCGGCGCGACCCAGAGCGCGCAGACGGCGAGGCCCAACGCGACGCTGGCCAGCGGCCGCGTGGGGCGGAGCGCGGCCGGCAGCAGCCGCCGCGCGAAGCCGACGATGCCCGCGAGCACGACGAGGTCGCGGACGACCTCCTTGGCGGGGTTGGCGAGCGGCACGTAGTGGTCGAGCGCGAGCCACGCGACGAACACGGCGAACGGCCCGACGTACGCCGCGGTCCCGGCCGGCGGGGGCGCGGCCGCCGCCCCGGCGTCGGGCTCCGTGTTAGGCACGCCGGGGGACGCGGCGGGCGCGGCGGGCGCGGCCGTCATCGCGCCCGCGCGCTGTCGGCCGGCGGCGCGGGCGACACGCCCACCAGCTCGACGTCGAAGATCAGCTCGGCGCGCGGCGGGATCGGGCCGCGCCCGCGCTCGCCGTAGGCCAACTGGTAGGGGATGAAGAGCCGGCGGCGCCCGCCCACGCGCATCCCTTCGAACCCCGCGTCCCACCCCGGGATCACGCGCCGCTTGCCCTGCTCGAAGCGGATCGGCTCGCCGCGGTCGCGCGACGAGTCGAACTTGGTCCCGTTCCGCAGCCACCCCGTGTAGTGCACGGCGTACACCTGCCCCGGCTCGGCGGGCGCGCCGCCGCCGCGGACGACGTCGACGTAGCGCATCGTGTACTGCGTGAGGACCGGCCCGGCGACGGGCGGGATCGCGGCCGGGAGCGGCGCGTCGCGGGCGGCGCGCGGCGCGCGCGCGCACGCGGGCACGGCGGCCGTCGCCGCCGCGAGCGCGGCGCGGCGGACGCGCCGCAGGGTGGCCTGGCGCGCGCGGACCGGGCGCGGGGCGGCGTGGGGGGGGCGTGGGGCGTGCATCGGGCGGAATATGCGGGGCCGGCCGCGCCGCGTCTGTAGCGACGCCGCTGCCCGCTACGAGCTGCAGCAGGCCGCGCTAGACTCCCGCCTCGCCGCCGCCCGGTCTCCCCTTCATGCGCTGTCCGTTGTCGCCTGTGCCGCCGCCCTTCGCCCGCCCGCCGCTCGCCGCGCTGCTCGCCGCGG
Organism: uncultured Gemmatimonadales bacterium; assembly: GCA_963763675.1. Lineage (GTDB taxonomy): Bacteria > Gemmatimonadota > Gemmatimonadetes > Gemmatimonadales > Gemmatimonadaceae > BPUI01. The sequence goes on along the minus strand of CAVXPN010000005.1, from coordinate 797,130 downwards.
CGGACGCGCCGGTCGTGCGCGTGCTCTGCACGGGGGGCGTGGTGTGGGCGGCGGCGGACGGGGGGTGGCGCCCGGCCGCTGGCGGGCCGTTAGGCGACCGGTTAGGCGCGTCGCCGGCGGCGCCGGCCGGCGCGGCGGCGGGCCCGCGCGCGCTCGACCGCTGGATGGCGGCGCGCGCGGTGCGCCCGGTCGCGCTCGCGTCGCCCGCGGCGGACGGGGGCGAGCGGCTGGCGCTCGTGTCCGCGGCGGGCGCGCTCGGGTGGCGGCCGCCGCTCGACGAGCTCGCGCGCGCGGCGGCGGGGGCGGGGCCGGCGCACGCGCGGCTGCGGCGCGCGGCGGTGGCGGCTCGGCCGCTGGTCGACGCCGCGGAGCAGCACGCGCTGGACGCGGCCGAGCGGTACGCGCGGGCGGCGGCGGGCGCGGCGCGGCTGGCGGAGCTGCTGGGCGCGCCGCGGCTCGACTCGGTGGGGGCGCCGCCGGGCCTGTTCGTCGCGGTCGACGCGCTGGCCGGGGCGGGGCTGCGCACGCTCGCGGCGGCGGAGGCGCTCGCGGCGGGCGCGTTCGGGCGCGGCCTGTTAGGCGCGCCGCCGTCGCTCCGCGCGGCGCTCCTGGGGGTGCGGGTCGCGCACGCGGCGCCGGCGGCGGCGTGGCGCCGGGTGTTGCGGCGGCGCGCCGCCGCCGGCCTCGGCCACCCGTCGGTGCGCGTGCGGCGCCTGCGCGCGCCGGGCGCCGCGCCGGGCGCGGCGGCGTGGGCGGTGCGCGTCCCGGTCGGGGCCGCCGGTGGGGGCGGGGGCGACGCGTTCGAGGCGGCGTGGGAGCTGGCGACCGAGGCGTGGCGTGCGCTCGCGCTCGCGTCGTACGCGGCCGCGGGCGCGTGGGCCTTCGACTGACCCGCCGCGGCCGCGGCCGCGCCTAACGGCCGGCGTTCGGCCGCATCCGCGTGCCCTGTCAAGTGACGCGCGTCACGCGGCCCGCGCGCGGCACGTGCGCTACACAGGCCGTACACGGACGTTGGTCGGGTGGCGCGCGCGCGCCACACATCCGATGCGCGCGTGCTGCGGGGGCGCCACACAGATGACGTCAGTCCCGTCGTGCTGCCGCGACCGCGGCGCGTACGCTACCGTACCGGCCCCGGGCCGATGTAGCGAATCCCCATACAAAACGGGCCTAGTTGCCATTCGAAACCAATCGAACTAGTTCGGAGCGTAGCGAGTTCGCTACCATCATGCCACGGACGCGTATCGTTGCTTAGAATAGGCGACAGAGGCACGAGATCTGAATACGTTATGCCTCGCGCGGCGTCGCCCCGACCACCCCCCGGTCGCCGGCGGTAAATAGCACGTGCCGCACACAGGCCCGCGGGCCACCACCCATCAGGAGTTCAGCATGCAGATCACCAAGCGGTCCGCCACCCTCGCCCTCGCCATCATGGGCCTCGCTGCCGCCGCACCGGCCGGCGCGCAGACGACCGTGAGCGGCAGCACGTTCGGCTGCTTCGGCGCGGGCTGCAACCCGGTCGGCTCGGCGTCGGCGACCTACGCGATCGGCACCACCGGCGCGTCGATCCTGTTCACCGGCGCGTCGTTCAGCGGCACGACCAACCCGACGACCAACGGTTTCTCGGTCGGCAGCTTCGGCAGCTTCGTGCTCAACGGCGTGACGGCGACGACGCCGAACACGAACTTCACCACGCCGTTCACGCTCCTCTTCGCGCTCACGGCGCCGGGCGGCGCGTCGACCCCGGCGTCGACGTTCACCGTCAACGGCTTCGTCGGCAACACCGGCGGCCAGCCCTCGCGCGACGTCTCGTACACGGGCGGCTCGACGAACTTCACGTTCACCGGCGGGTCGGGCGTGATCACCTACAACGGCGACAACATCGGCTTCTCGCCGAACAACATCGGCGGCCGCATCTCGGCGACGGCCGCTTCGACGGTGCCGGAGCCCTCGACCTACGCGCTCCTCGCGACGGGCTTCGTCGGCCTCGCCGGCGCCGTGGTCCGCCGCCGCAACGCGAACGCCTAACCAACGGCGGGGGCGCCCCGCGCCCCGGCCGTAGGCGGACGCCTCCCGGCAGTCTCTCTCCTGTTCCGCCCGGCGCCCCCGGCCGTCATTCGACGGTCGGGGGCGCCGTCGCGTTCGGGGGCCGGCGCCGGCGCGCGGCGCGCATCCCGCGCCGAGGGTCGGGGTACGATCGGGGTACCACGAGGCACGAGGGTGGCCCCCGCGGTATGGCGCGCAATTCGCCCCCCGCTCGGCGCGCATCCGGGCCGCCGCCGCAGGCGTGGCTGCTCCCGACGTCGCCTCACCGCACCCGCAGGCCGCCGCATGCCTCCCGTTCGTCCGACGCTCCGCCCCATGTCCCGCTCCACGACCTGCTCCACGACCCGCGCGACCATCGGTTCCGCCCCCGCGCTCACCGCCCGCTCCGGCGCGCTCCTCGTCGCTACGCTGGCCGCGGCGGCCTGCACCGTCTCGGAGAGCAAGACGGCGCACGACCCCGCGGCGACGACCGCCACGTCCGGGCGAGCGGCGACGGCGGGCGGCGCGCCGGGCGCGCCCGCTGCGGGCGCACCGGCCGACCCCTCGGGCACGGCCGGCTGGTCGCCGTCGGTGCCGGCCGCCGTCGCGGGCGTTCCCGCGGCCGCCGTCACGACGGCCCTCGCCCGGCAGCTCGCCGGCGCGCGCCCGGCGTCGGTCGACGCCGACCAGTGGCGCCACGTGCAGCACCTCTACCGGCAGTTCGGTGGCGCGCCGCTCTGGATGGCCGCCGACGGCCCCGACAAGGCGCGCAGTACCGCGCTGCTCAAGGCCCTCGTGAGCGCCGACCAGGACGCGCTCAACCTCGACCTGCTACCCGTCCCAGAGCTCGCCGCCGCCCTGGACCGCCTGGGCGTCGGGGGCGCGACGCCGACCGCCGACCAGATCGCCGCCGCCGACGTCATGCTCACGAGCGCGTACGCCGCCCTCGCCGAGGACCTCCTGACGGGGCAGGTCGACCCCAAGCAGCTCGAGAAGCAGGACTGGTTCATCTCGCGCCAGGAGACGCGCATCGACAGCGCGCTCGCGCGCTCGCTCGGCGACCCCGACGTGAGCCGCGGGATCGACCGCATGCGCCCGCAGGAGCCCGACTACGCGGCGCTCCGGCGGCAGCTCGTCCGGTACCGCGGGCTCGCCGCCAGGGGCGACTGGGCGCGCGTGCCCGCGGGCCGCGCGCTCAAGCCCGGCGACACCGATTCCCCCGCCCGCCTCGCCGCGCTCCGCGCGCGCCTCGGCGCCGAGGGGCTCCTCGGCGGCGCGGGCACACCCGCCGGCGATTCGGCACCGCCGGTCGCATCGGCGCCGAAGGACGGGCCGAAGGACGGGCCGAAGGACGGCACGCGCGGGCGCGGGTCGGCGGCGGGCGGGGCCGTGTACGACGCGGCGCTCGCCGGGGGGGTGGCCGCGTTCCAGGCGCGCCACGGCATCAACGTCGACAGCGCGTTAGGCCCCGAGACGGTTGCCGCCCTCGACGTCCCGGTCGCCTACCGCCTCGGCCAGATCGCCGCCAACCTCGAGCGCTACCGCTGGCTCCCGCGCACGCTCGGCACGCGCTACGTCATCGCCAACGTTCCGGCGTTCTCGCTCGAGGCGTGGGACAACGGCAAGAAGGCGCTCGAGATGAAGGTGGTCGTCGGCAAGGACTACGAGGACAAGAAGACGCCGGTCTTCGCCGACTCGATGCAGACCGTGGTCTTCCGGCCCTACTGGAACATCACCGACGAGATCGCCGCGACGGAGACGTGGCCGAAGATCCACGCCAACCCGAACTACATGGCGGAGCAGAACCTCGAGACGTTCCAGGAGGGGGGCCGCACGCACATCCGCCAGAAGCCGGGCCCGAAGAACTCGTTAGGCCTGGTCAAGTTCCTCTTCCCGAACAGCTTCAACATCTACTTCCACGACACGCCCGAGAAGCAGCTGTTCGACAAGGACGTGCGCGGCTTCAGCCACGGCTGCATCCGCCTCGAGAAGCCCGCCGAGCTGGCGCAGTTCGTCCTCGGCTGGCCGGCCGAGCGGGTACAACAGGCGATGAACGACTCGACGCACGACAACTACAGCGTGCCGCTGGCGCAGAAGGTCCCGGTGTACATCGCGTACTTCACGACGTACATGAAGGGGGGGCAGCTGTACTTCGGGAACGACCTGTACGCGAGGGATCGGGACGTCGTGCAGGCGATGACGGCGAAGAGCGGGCAGAGCGGGGAGGTCGTCCAGGCGATCGACGCGCTGCGGAAGCGCGTCGGGGCGTAACGGTGGAGGGGGCGGCCCAACGGGCCGCCCCCTCGCTGGGTCGTTGGGGGGGAAGGGCGAGAGACACGGTGGACCCGTCGCGGCACGCGGCCACCGGTCCACCGTGTCTCTCGCCCCAACCCCAGTAAACAGCCTCGTCCGAATCCCTCCTTACTGCCCCCCCAGATAATCCGCCGCGAGTGAGGCGAGGACTCTGACTCCGACCGGTAGCGCCCCCTCGTCCGCGAAGAACCTCGGACTGTGGTTGCTCACGAACGCCGTCTCCGGACTCCCCTTCGGCCGCACGCCGAGGAACACGAACAGCCCGGGCACGCGCTCGGCGAAGTAGCCGAAGTCCTCGGAGCCCGTCACCGGCCTCCCCTCGCTGACTGCTGCGTCGCCCACGACCCGTCGCAGCGTCCCGACCATGCGCGCCGTGAGCGCCGGGTCGTTGGCCGTCACCGGCGTCATCTCCTCGATCGTGACCGCGGCCTTCGCGCCCTGCCCCTCGGCGGTCAGCTCGACCGCGCGCCGCACGCGCGCCTGCACGTCGCGGCGCACCGCCGGGTCGAAGGTGCGGATGGTGCCTAACAGGACGGCGCTGTCGGGGATGATGTTGTTGCGCACCCCCGCGTTGAGGGCGCCGACGGTCACCACCGCTGGGCCGGCCGTGAGGTCCACCTGCCGGCTCACGACGGTCTGCAGCGCGGTGACGACGTAGCTCGCCGCGACCACCGGGTCGACGCCGGCCCACGGCGCCGCGCCGTGCGTCTGCCGCCCGCGGATCACGACGCGCATGAAGTCCGCGCCGGCCATGAAGCCGTTCGGCCGGTAGGTGAGGTGCCCCACCTCGTCGGGCGTGATCCCCACGTGCAGCCCGAACACGGCGTCGGGCTTCGGGATGCCTAACGCGGCGGCGCTCCCGTCCATCACGCCGGCGTTCAGCATTGCCTTCGCCCCGCTCGGCTTCCCGGGGTCGCCCTCCTCGTTGGGCTGGAAGAGGAACACCACCGTCCCCGGCAGCTCCGGGCGCATCCCCGCGAGCACCTCCGCCGCGCCGAGCAGCATCGCGGTGTGCATGTCGTGGCCGCAGGCGTGCATGACGCCGACGTCCTGCCCGTTGTAGGTCGAGCGCACGGTCGACTTGAACGGCAGATCGACCTGCTCGGTCACGGGGAGCGCGTCCATGTCGGCGCGGAGCGCGACGACCTTGCCCGGCCGCCCGCCGCGCAGCACGCCGACCACGCCGTGGCCGCCGACGCCGGCGTGGACCTCGAGGCCTAACGACCGCAGCTCGGCGGCGACGATCCCCGACGTGCGGACCTCCTGGTTGGAGAGCTCGGGGTGCTCGTGCAGGTCGCGCCGCCAGGCGACGACCTTGGGGAGCACGGCCGCGGCGCGCCGGGTGATCTCGGCGTCGGGCGACGGGCCCGAGGTCTGCGCGCGCGCGGCGCCGGCGAGGAGCAGGGCGGGCAGGAACGACGACGCGGACAGCGTCCGCGCGGGAAAACGACGGCGCATCGGGACGGGACGAAGGGTGGAACCGACAACGATACCAGCCGCTACGGCGATGCGCGCCCCGAGCCCAGCAGCGTACGGACCGCCGCGTCCAGCTGCACGTCGCGCCCCGTGTAGCTCTCGCCCACGGGCCGCGTTACGGGCACGTCCACCGCGCGCGGGTGCCGCTCCATGTCGGACCCGTCGGCGCCGCGGATACGCGTGGACGGGATCCGCAGGGTGGTGCCGTCGACGAGCGTGGTGCCCGACGTGTAGATGATCCACCCGGCCGTCGGCTCGCCGACGACGCGGCCGAGTCCGAGCGCGCGATACCCCTCGGTGAAGTCTTCCGCGTCGGAGAGCGAGTGCTGGTTGGTGACGAGGACGGTCGGCCGCTCGAGCGTGCGCTGACCGAGCGCGGCGCGCGCGGACACCGCCGGCATGTCGCGGCGCTGCATCGTGAGGTACGGGCGGCGCGCGAACACGTCGAGCGCGTAGGCGTTGATGAACCCGCCGTTGTTGTTGCGCACGTCGACCACCACGCCCTCGCGCGCCTGGTTCTCCGCGTCGAGGTCGGCGTAGAGCTGCGTGAGCGACTCGGCGCTCATGTCGGGCAGGTGCACGTAGCCGAGGCGGTGTCCGCTGATCGAGTCCACGTACGCGCGTCGCGACTCGACCCACGCGCGGTAGAGCAGGCGCTTTTCGGCGCCGAGCCCCACGGGGCGCACGACGACCTCGCGCCGCGCGCCGTTCGGCGCCGCGACGGTGAGGGCGACGCGCCGGCCCACGGTGTAGGCGAGCCGCTCGTCGAGCTCGTCGGAGGGCGCGAGCGCTCGCCCCTCGACGGCGACGACCACGTCGCCCGGGCGGACGCCGGCGATCGCGGCCGGGCCTAACGCGAACACCTCGCGCACCCGCAGCGCCCCGTCCCGCTCGGCGGCGGCACGGTCGAAGCGGACGCCGAGCCGCCCGGTGACCGGCGTCGGCTGCGGCGGCGCGCCGCCCGCGCCCGAGTGCGACGCGTTCAGCTCCCCGATCATCAGGTTGAGCACGCGGCGCAGCTCGTCGGTGGTGCGCGCGCCGGCCACCTGGGGCGCCGCGCGTTCGCGCGCCGCGTTCCAGTCCGCGCCGTGAAATTCCGGGTCGTAGAAGTGGTCGCGCAGCGTGGTCCACGCCTGGCGGAAGACCACCGTCTTCTCCTGGTCGAAGTCGACGTCCAGCTCCGCGCTGACCGGGATGGGGCGGGTGGCGCGCGTGTCGACGCTCACCGTGAACACGCGCCCGCCCTCGCGGTAGTAGACCTCGCGACCGTCGGGGCTCCACTGCGCGTCGGCCTTGGCCGCGGCCGTGCTCGTCAGCTGCCGCGCGACCGGCGCCTCGCGCGCGAGCTCGTCCAGCGACCACGTCCACAGGTTGGGCTGCCCCGCCGCCTCGGCCACGAGCAGCAACTGTCGCCCGTCGGGGCTCACGTCGAGCGAGCGCACGTCCACACCCGTGGGCAGCACGGTGAGGCGCTGGCGGATGCCCTCGAACTCGATGCGCACGGGCTTGGCGACGGGCGTGGCCGCCGGAGCCGCGCGGCGGGCCGCCGAGTCGGCCGCGGTGGGGGTACGCGCGGCAAGGGCCGAGTCGACGCGGGCCGTGCCGGGCGCGCCGCGCGAGGTGCTGTCGCGCGCGGGGGTGCCGGGCGAGCTGGGCGGCGTGCCCGGCGGGGCGAACAGGTCGCGAAACTGGTCCTCGCGAAAGCGCGCCGGCCGCGGCACGAGGTCGATGCGCACGGCCTGCCCGCTCTCGGTGCGCTGCCCCGTCACGAAATAGAGCGCCGTGCCGTCCGGGCTCCACGACAGGTCGTCGCCCGACGCGTTGGCCACGAAGCTGAGCGCGCGGCTCGGGCCGCCGGCGGCGGGCACGACGCGCACGTTCTCGAAGCCGCGCGGCCCGTCGGGCGCGAGGTAGGCGATCCAGCGCCCGTCGTGGCTCCACGCTACGGAGCGCGGCCGGTCGAACGGCGGCCGCGCGAAGAGCGCCGTCGCCAGTAGCCGCTCGCGCGCGCCCGCACCGGCAGAGTCCACGTCCACCACGCGCAGCTCGCGGCCGTCGCGCACGAAGGCGATCGTGCGCCCGTCGGGCGACCAGCGCGGCCCCACGTCGCCGCGCCCGCTCGCGCCCTCGCCGCCCGAAGTGAGCACGGTCTCGCGCCGCCGCACGAAGTCGTAGAGCACGAGGCGCCAGCGGCCGTCGCGCTCCGACGCATACGCGACGCGGCGGCTGTCGGGGCTCCACGCGAGTCCCTCCTCGGGGCCCGGCGTGTTGGTCACGCGGAGTGCGTCGCCGCCGGCCGTCGGGCCCGCGGCGGCGGCCGCCGCGCCGGCCCCGCCAGCGGTCGTGACGTCGCGCGCGATTCCGGCAAACACCTCACCGCGCGCGGTGACGGCGAGCTTGCGCCCGTCCGGCGCGACGGCCAGCTCCTGAAACCCGGCGGTCAGCGTCAGGTGCTCCGCGCCCACCCCGGCGGGCGCGCCGCGGAGCGCGATCGGCACCTGCGCGGCCTGCCCGGTCGTGAGGTCGGCGCGCCAGATGGCGAAATCACGCTCGAACACGGCGGAGCGCCCGTCGTGCGCGATCGACGGCCACAGCAGGCGGCCGCCACGGAGCGTGGTCACCTGCCGCGCGTCGCCCGTGGGCCGCCCGTCGACGAGCGGCTGCGCCCACAGGTTCTCCGCCCCCGACCGGTCACTCATGAAGTAGAGCGTGTGCCCGTCGGGGGCCCACATCGGCCACGCACTCTTGGCGCCGCCGGTGGTTACCGGCGTGTACGTGGGCGCGCTGGCCCCGTCAGCCCCGCGTGCATCCGGGCGCACGAGCCAGATCTCGCTCTCGTCGAGGTGGCTGTGCCCGTGCCGCCACCACTGGGCCGAGACGATGCCGCGGGCCGTGATGGCGAGCAGGGTACCGTCGGGCGAGGGCGCGCCCCAGTACTCGCTCGCGTAGCGGTCGCCGGCCACTGCCATCGGCGTCCCCGCCGCGTGCCCCGACCCGGGGAGTGGTGCCCGCACGCGGTATACGTCCGACATCCCCGCGATGTCCCCCGCGCTACTCGACACGTAGAGCCAGCGCCCGTCCGCGCTCCACGCATCGAGCATCTCGGGCGCGTCGTCGTAGGTGACGCGGGTGAGCACGCCGGTGCGGAGCTCGAGCACGTATACGTCGCCGTTGCCCGTGCGCGTCGAGACGAAGGCGAGGCGCTGCCCGTCGGGGGAGTACAGCGGGCGGCTCTCGGTGGCCGGATGGGCGACGAGCAGCCGCGCGTCACCCCCGTCGACCGGCACCGTCCAGATGTCACCGCCCGAGACGAAGGCGATCTCGCGCCCGTCTGGCGAGAGTGACGGGTCGGCGAACGACGGGCGTGCCGGGACGACCGGCCCGGAGGCGGGAGGTCCCGCCGCGGGTTGCGCCGGCGCCGTGGCCGGGCCGGTGGCGAGGATGACCGGCCCGAACAGCGCGGCGGCGAGACGGAGGCGGCGGGGGCGCATGCGGCGGCGGGGCGGAGGTGGCGGCAGGACGGCCGCACCGGCGCGCCCAGCCCTACGCTACGCCGCCCGCCCGCCTCACGCCAATCCGCTCACGAGTGGCCCGCAGGCGACGGCGTCGGCGCGACGGCTGTCTGCCCACCCTCCTGGTCGCCCGCCTCCTCCTTGGCCGCGTCGGCCTCGCGGCCGAGCTGCCGGAGCGCCGCCGCGGTCACGTGCTCGGCGGTGAAGCCGAGCTTGCGCATCACCTCCTCGCCGGGCGCCGACGCGCCGTAGCGGTCGAGCGCGACGATCGCGCCGTCGAGGCCGACGAAGCGCTCCCAGCCGAGCGACGCCGCGGCTTCGACCGCCACGCGCGCGCGGATCGCCTTGGGCAGCACGCCCTCCCGGTACTCCGCCGGCTGCGCGGCGAACAGCTCCCAGCTCGGCAGGCTCACCACGCGGGCGCGCACGCCGTAGCCCGTGAGCCGCTCGCGCGCGTCGACGCAGAGCGCCACCTCGGAGCCCGTTCCGATGAGGAGCACCTCGGGCGCCCCGCCCTCCGCGTCGGTAAGCACGTAGCCGCCCTGCGCCACGCTGCCCCGCGCCCCCGAGCGGTCGAGGATCGGAAGGTTCTGCCGCGAGAGCACGAGCGCCGTCGCCGCGGGCCGCGCGACGGCGACGGCCCACGCCTCGCTCGTCTCGTTGGCGTCGGCCGGGCGGAGCGTGACCAGCTCGGGGATCGCGCGGATCCCGGCGAGCTGCTCGACCGGCTCGTGCGTCGGGCCGTCCTCGCCCACCGCGACCGAGTCGTGGGTGAAGACGTAGATCGCGTGCAGCCCCGACATCGCGGCCAGCCGGAGCGCCGGCTTGAGGTAGTCGCTGAACACGAAGAACGTCGCGCCGAACGGGATCACGCCGCCGTGCGCCGCCATCCCGTTGACCGCCGCGCCCATCGCGTGCTCGCGGATGCCGAACGCCATGTTGCGCCCCGCGTATCCCCACGGGCCGCCGACCGCGCCTTGCACCTTGGCGTCGGTCACCGCCGCCGCGGCGCCCGCGCCCAGCGACGGCTGGAAGTCGCCCTCGCCCGCGAGCGCCGTGTTGGTCGACGGGTTGAGGTCGGCCGAGCCGCCGACGATGTTGTGCACCACCTTGGCGAGCGCGTTGAGCGCCTGCCCGCCGGCGGCTCGGGTGGCGATCGGCTTGGCTCCGACTTCCCATTTGGGCAGCCCGTCGGCGTAGCCCGCGGGCAGCTCGCCGCGCCACGCCCGCGTCAGCTCCGCGGCCAGCTCGGGGAACGCCTGGGCGTAGGCGTCCATCTTCTGCTGCCACGCTTGCTGCGCGGCCGCGCCGGCGGGCACCGCGCGGCGGAAGTGCTCCACCGCCTCGGGCGGCAGAAAGAACGGCTCCTGCGAGGGCCAGCCGAGCGCCTCCTTGGTGGCCTTCACCTCGTCGGGGCCCAGCGGCGAGCCGTGGGCGTGGTAGGTGCCCTGCTTCTTGGGGCTGCCGTAGCCGATCTGCGTCTGGACGAGGATCAGCGACGGGCGCGCCGTTTCGGCCTGCGCCTCGCGGATGGCCGCGGCGACCGCGTCGGGGTCGTTGCCGTTGGGCACCGCGCGCGTGTGCCAGCCGTACGCGTCGAAGCGCTTCGCCACGTCCTCGGTGAACGTGAGGCTCGACTGGCCGGCCAGCGTGATGTGGTTCTGGTCGTAGAGGTAGATGAGCTTGCCGAGCTGCAGGTGCCCGGCGAGCGACGCGGCCTCCTGCGTCACGCCCTCCATCACGTCGCCGTCCGAGACGATCGCGTACGTGTAGTGGTCGACCACCGCGTGCCCCGGCCGGTTGTACCGCGCCGCCAGCCACGCCTCGGCCATCGCCATCCCGACGCCGTTGGCGAAGCCCTGGCCGAGTGGGCCGGTCGAGAGCTCGACGCCCGGCGTGTGGTGGCCGCGCTCGGGGTGGCCCGGCGTCGCGCTCCCCCACTGGCGGAAGCGCTTGATCTCGTCCATCGAGAGGTCGTAGCCCGTCAGGTGCAGCAGGCTGTAGAGCAGCGCCGAGCCGTGGCCTGCGGACAGGATGAAGCGGTCGCGGTCGGGCCACTGCGGGTCGCGCGGGTTGAAGCGGAGGAAGCGCGTCCAGAGCGCGTACGCCATCGGCGCGGCGCCCATCGGCAGCCCGGGGTGCCCGGAGTTGGCCTGTTGGATCATGTCGACCGACAGCATGCGGATCGCGTTGATCGCGAGCGCGGTCAGGGCGGCGTCCTCGGGCTGGGCGGGCGCGGAGGGAGCGGGGGCGGTGGCAGTCATGGTCGTGGGAAGAAGGTGCGGCGCGCGGACGTGCACGCCCGGTGCCGCGCGGACGAGCAGGACTGCTCCGTACACGCGTCAGTGCACGCGGATGGGCACGAGCGCGGGGAGGTCGACGATGCGCTTGACGTGCCGGTCGGACTCGGCCTGTTCGTACCACGCGCTGTCCCGCCCCGCGCCGGCGGTCTCCATCACCTCGCGCGCGAGGCGCAGGATGTCGGCGTTGACCATGCGGATCGACCCGTGCGAGACGGCCTTGCCGATCGAATGGGGCTTGTTGGTGCCGTGTACGGTGCGCGGCGGGTCGTAGACGAGCTGCGCGCGGCCGAGTGGGTTCTCGGGGTCGCCGGGCTCCTTGCGCTTGAGCTCGCGGGCCCAGGACTGCTCGGGGGGAATCCAGGTCGGGTTGAACACCACCTGCACCACGGTCCAGCGCCCGTGCCGCGTGGGCCATTCGGAGGTGCCGACCGCAACCGGGTAGGTGTGCGTGAGCGAGTCGTGGTGGTAGACGAGCAGCTTGCGCGCGGCGACGTCGACTTCGAGGTGCATCGGCGCGATCGGCTTGGGCGGCGGGACGGGCTTGGGCGGTGGACCGGGCGGCTGGGCCGCGGTCGGCGCCGGGAGGGTGTCGCGGCCCGCGGGCGCGGCGTCGCGCGCCCTGCCACACGCGGCGGCGAGCACGGCGGCGGCGAGCGCGGCGGCGAGGTAGGAGGAGCGGCGCGAGGCGCGGCGACGCACGGAGCGGGCGGGAGACGGGTGAGGAGCGCGAGCCGGGATCGCGGGGCTCGCGGGCTGCGTGGCGGAATAAAACCGGGCAGGGGGGTTGGGGCGGATTGGTCTGTCGCGCCGGGCCGTGACCGGCCGGGGATGCGACGGCCGGGGATGCGACGGCCGGTCACGCCCCCGCGCGCCCCCCCGATCCGCCACCCACCCCCCCGTACCGCTCCCGCAACTCCCGCTTCAAGAACTTCCCCGTCGCTCCCCTCGGGATCACGTCGGCGAACACGTACGCATCCGGCAGCCACCACCGCGCGAACCGCGGCGCCAGGTACTCGCGCAACGCCTCGGCCGTCACCGCAGTCCCCGCACGCCGCACCACGACCGCGAGCGGCCGCTCCTGCCACTCCGCGTGCGGCACCGCGATCACCGCCGCTTCGGCTACCTCGGGGTGTCCCATGAGCGCGTTCTCGAGCGCGACCGAGCTGATCCACTCGCCGCCGCTCTTGATCAGGTCCTTCGAGCGGTCGGTGATCGTGATCGTGCCGTCGGCGCCGATCGTCACGACGTCGCCCGTGCGGAACCAGCCGTCTCCGGTCCACCGGTCGGCCGCGGCGGCGTGGTCCGCGTAGTAGGACGAGGCCACCCACGGCCCGCGCACCTCGAGTTCGCCCGGCGTCTGGCCGTCCCACGCCACCAGGTCGCCGGCGTCGGCGCGCGCGCGGATCTCGAAGAACGGCAGCGGGCGCCCCTGCCGGGCGACGTAGGCATAGCGCACGTCGGCGGGCGCGGCCGCGAGGGCGGGCGGGACCGCGGCCACGCTGCCGATCGGGGAGGTTTCCGTCATCCCCCAGCCGTGGATCATCGGGACGCGGTGCCGCTCGCCGAAGGCGCGGATCATCGACTCGGGCGGGGCCGAGCCGCCGACGCCCAACGCGCGGAGCGCGAGCCGGTCGCGCCGCGCGGGGTCGGCGTCGAGGGCGCCCAACAGCGCGAGCCACACGGTCGGCACGCCCGCGGAGAACGTGACGCGCTCGCGCTCGAAGAGGTCGAGCAGGCTCGCCGGGTCGAGGTGCGGCCCCGGGAAGACCTGCGCCGCGCCGACGAGCGTGCACGTGTAGGGCAGCCCCCACGCGTTGACGTGAAACATCGGCACGACCGGCGTGACCGCGTCCGACTCGCGGACCGCGAACGTGCCGTCCGTCGCCCCGACGAGCGCGTGCAGGACGGTCGAGCGGTGCGAGTAGACCACGCCCTTCGGCCGCCCCGTCGTCCCCGACGTGTAGCACATCGAGGCCGCCGCGCGCTCGTCGAGGTCCGGCTCCGCGAAGCGCGCCGGGTCCTCCGCGGCGAGCAGCGTCTCGTAGTCGAGCAGCTCCGCGTTGCCTAACGGAGCGCCGGACGCCTCTTCCGGCGCTCCGCCCGGCAGCGTCCCCGGCCCGGGCTCGCGCACGACGACCACGCGCGCGACCCGCGGCGCGTGCGGCGCGGCGGCGCGCCAGAGCGGCAGCAGCGCCTCGTCGACGAGCACGACCCGGTCGCCCGCGTGGTCGACCACGTACCCGACCTCCTCGGGGTGCAGCCGCGGGTTGACGGTGTGGAGCACCGCGCCCATCCACGGCACGGCGACGTACGCCTCGAAGTGCCGCCGGTGGGTCCAGCAGATCGTCCCGACCCGATCCCCCTCGCGCACGCCGAGCCGTGCGAGGGCGAGGGCGAGCCGCCGCCCGCGCGCCATCGTCTCGCCGTAGGTCGAGTGCTCGATCCCGCGGTCCGCGCGCCGGCTCGTGATCGCCCGCCCGGCGAACAGCCGCTCGGCACGCCGGAAGAGCGCCGGGAGCGTGAGGGGGAAGTCCATCATCAGGCCGTGCATGGGGCCTCCGGGGGATTCACGGCTGGGGCGCGCTTGGTGCGGCGCCCTCAAACGTACGTCCTGAGAAACTCCACCACCGCCCCGTACCCCCGCACCAAGCTCTCCCGCCGCGCGAACCCGTGCCCCTCCCCCGCGAACACGAGGTACTCGACCGGCGCCCCGTTCGCCCGCGCCGCGGCCACGATCTCGTCGCTCTCCTGCCGCGGCACGCGCGCGTCGTTCTCTCCCTGCAGCACCAGCAGCGGCCGCCGGATCTCGCGCGCGTGGGCCAGCGGCGAGACCGCCGACATCCGCTCCCCGTCGACCGCCGGATCGCCCGTCTTGGCGTAGAGGGCATCCCGCTGCGCCCCGAGCCACGCCGGCAGGCTGGCCAGCGTGCGCCGCCAGTCGCTCGGCCCGAACAGATCCACCCCCGCCGCGAACGCCGCCGGGTGCCGGGTGAGCGCGCACAGGACCAGGAACCCGCCGTAGCTCGCCCCGAGGACCGCGATGCGCGCGGGGTCGACCACGCCCGTCGCGACGAGCAGCCCGCGCGCCTCGACGACGTCGGCCAGGTCCGCCTCGCCCTGCCGCCGCACGTCGAGGCCGTAGTACGTGCGCCCGTAGCCCGACGAGCCGCGGTAGTTCACGTCGTAGACGGCGTAGCCGTGGTGGGCGAGGAGCTGCGCGACCGGGTCCCACCCGAGTCGCGCCTGCCCGCCCGGACCGCCGTGGACGACCACGACGCCGGGCCCGCGCGCGTCCGGGCTCGCCCCCACGGGGAGGTACAGGATCCCCGGCACCTCGCGCCCGTCCGACGACGTGAAGCGCGCCACGCGCCCCTCCACCAGCGCCACGCGCTCCAGCCGCGGGTCGAGCGCGTAGGTCAGACGCGAGGCCGTCGCGTCGCCGACGGCCGCGACGTGGAGCGCGCCCGGCTCGCGGCTCGTGCTGGCCTGGAACGCGAGGCGCCGCCCGTCCGGCGAGAACGCGACGCGCGCGACACTCGCCCCCGCGGGGGCGGGCGACGGCAGCGGGCGCATCGACGGCAGCGCGTAGAGGTGCAGCGCGCTCCGCGCGTCGGCGTTGACCAGGACGGCCAGGCTTCCGCCGTCGGGCGACGCGGCCACGCTCGTCACGTCCCACGGCGGCGCCAGCACGCACGTCCGCTCGCCCGTCTCCAGCTCGACCCGCTCCAGCCGCGCGAACTCGCCGCCCGCGTCCATGATCAGGTAGAGCGCGCCGCCGTCCGCGGAGAACGCGCCCACGCGGTGCGCCGCGACGCCCTCGTGCGCGGTCAGATGCCGCATCCGCCCCGTCGAGCGCTCGAACAGGAACACGTCCGAGTCCCCCGCCCCGGCCGCGCCGGCGTGCTCGAGCGCCACGCACGCGCCGTCAGGGGACACGGCCGCCGGGCGCATGCCGCCCGGGTTCTCGTACGCGAGGGTGCGCGCGTAGCCGTCGGCCGCGTACTCGTAGACGTCGGCCGCGCCCGGGTCGCGCTCGGTGGTGGCGACGTAGAACCGGTCGCCCGCCCGCGACCACCCCAGGAACCCGGCCTTGTGTGCGCGCGCGCCGTCCTCGCCGCCCTCGGGCGTCAGGTCGCGCACCACGCCGTCCACCTCCCGCACGTACAGGTGGTGCATCTCGTCGCCGCCCCGGTCGCGCGTGAACAGCACGCGGTCGTCGGTGCGGAAGTAGCTCACGGCGTACGTCGCCTCGTCCTCGGACGCGGTGAGCGCTAGTGGAGGGCCGCCCCCAGCCAGAATCGCGTACACGTTGAACACGCCCGTCGGGTTGCCCGAGACGAGCACGCGCGCGCCGTCGCGCGAGAACGACGCGTCGTGGTAGGCGACGGTGGCGAAGAAGGCGTCGGCGGGGGCGCGCACCGCTACAATCTTACGCATGCGCGTCGTCTCCCTCTGCCCCTCCCTCACCGAGCTCGTCTTCGCCCTCGGCCGCGGCGACGCGCTCGTCGGGCGCACCAAGTTCTGCGTCCACCCCGCCGAGCGCGTGGCGGCGGTCGAGGCGTTAGGCGGCACGAAGAACCCCCGGCTCGAGCGCGTCGTCGCCCTCCGCCCCGACCTCGTGCTGATGAACGAGGAGGAGAACCGCCGCGAGGACGCCGACGCGCTCGCCGCCGCGGGCGTCCCGGTCCACGTCAGCTTCCCGCGCGACGCGCCCGGCACCGCGGCGATGGTGCGGAGCGTCGGCGCCGCGTTAGGCGCCTCGGGCGAGGCCGAGCGCGTCGCCGGCGAGATCGAGGCGCGCACCGCGCGGGTGCGCGCCGCGGCGGCCGCGCGCGCCGCCCTCGGCGAGCCGCCGGTGCGCTGGGCGTACCTGATCTGGCGCCGCCCGTGGATGGCCGCCGGCGGCGACACGTTCGTCGCCGCGCTGCTGGACCAGGCGGGCGGGGCGAACGTCTTCGCCGGGGAGGCCACGCGCTACCCCGAGGTCACCACCGACGCCCTGCGCGCCGCGGACCCCGACGTGGTCTTCCTCTCGAGCGAGCCGTTCCCCTTCGCCGAGCGGCACGCGGAGGAGCTGGCGGCGGAAACCGGGCTGCCGCGCGAGCGGTTCCGCTTCGCGGACGGGGAGTTGCTGTCGTGGCACGGCTCGCGGACCGTGGCCGGGATAGACTACGCGGACCACCTGCTGGAGGGCGTGCGATGTCGGGCGTGATGTCGGCGACGGTGACGGTCGAAGCGTTCCTGGCGCTCGCCGCGGGGGGCGACCACCAGGTCGAACTCGTTTGCGGGGAGATTCGCGAATTGGCGCCGTCTTCCGAACCGGCGATGACCGTGGCCTCGAACGTCACGGCCTTGCTGTTCGCGCACGTCGTCCCCAGACGGCTGGGGCGCGTGTACGTCGACAACGGCACCTTCGTCCTGCTCGATCGCGAGGGCAGTGTACGCTCGCCCGACGTGGCGTTCGTGCGCGCCGAGCGACTGCCCGCCGACGGGGTGCGATACGGACCAGTCCGGTTCGCGCCCGACCTCGCGGTCGAAGTGCTCTCGCCAAGCGAAACCGCGTCGACGCTGCAAGAGAAGCTCGCCGACTTCCGCTGCGGCGTGACCGAGCTGTTCGAGGGCGTCGCGCGGGTATGACACGCGCCTGATGCCGGCATGACGGACCGCAAGCAGGGTTTCGACGCCCTCGCGTCGGCCTTCGACGAGCTCGCCTTCGGGCCCACGCGCACGCTCAACCTGCGCGCGCACCTGCCCACGCGCGCCCAGGCCGTCGCGCGCTGCGAGAGCTGGCTGCGCGAGCAGCAGTCCCTGGGCGCCCGCGAGGTGCTGGTCGTCACCGGGCGCGGCGCCCGCAGCGTCGACGGCGTGAGCGTCGTGCGCCAGGGCGTACTCGACCTGCTCGGCTCGCTCTCGCGCCGGCACGTCGTGGCCGGCTACCGCGAGCACACCGCAGGGTCGTTCGTCGTCGACCTCGAGCCGTTCGCCGCGGCGCACGCCGCCCGCGCCGCGGCCGCGCCCCCGGCTCCGCTCCCGGCCGACCCGCGCA
Organism: uncultured Gemmatimonadales bacterium; assembly: GCA_963763675.1. GTDB lineage: Bacteria > Gemmatimonadota > Gemmatimonadetes > Gemmatimonadales > Gemmatimonadaceae > BPUI01. Next base: position 779,458 of record CAVXPN010000005.1, on the reverse strand, counting down.
CGCTGGCCGCGCTCGCGGCCGAGACGCGCGACGCGCTGCGCACGCTCGCGGTGACGCACATGCAGCAGTTGGGCGCGCACTCGCCCACGCGCCGCATGGTCGAGGCCGAGATGCTCGCGTGGTTCGAGCGCCTGTCGGCCGACGTGATCCGGCGCGAGCCGCCGCGCGCGACCGCCGCGCCGCCCCCCGCCCCCGCCAACCGCGCCGCGCGCCGGGCCCCGCGCCCGCCGGGCCCGCGCGACGTGCCCGGCGACGCCGACCGCGAGGGCGCCCTCCGCCGCGCCGTGCAGGACGCGCTCGACGCGATCGGCGCCTGACGCCGCCGCCCGGCGGCAGCCCGGTCGCCGGCCGGCCAGTTCGGGCGCATGTTGTGGGACGCGGGGCGCGCGCGCCCGCCGCATCGTTCCGCCCATGACCGACACCGCGTTCTCCGCCGACTCCGAGGCCCGCTGGGCCGCCGTCCTGCGCCGCGATTCTGCCGCGGACGGCCGGTTCATCTACGCCGTGCAAAGCACGCGCGTGTACTGCAGGCCGAGTTGTCCGTCGCGGCGGCCGCGGCGCGAGCGCGTGGCGTTCTTCGACACAGCCGCCGACGCCGCCGGGGCGGGATTTCGCGCTTGCCGCCGGTGCGCGCCCGACGACGCGGCCGCGCGTCCGACGCGCACCACGGAGGCGGTGGCGCGCTCACGCGCCCTGCTCGACGCGGCCGCCGCGGCGGGGGGCGACCGCGTACCGCTGGCGACGCTCGCCCGGGCGACGGGGGTGAGCGCGGCGCACCTGCAGCGCGCCTTCACGGCGGCGGTCGGCGTCTCGCCCGCGCGCTACGCGGCCGCGCAGCGCGCGGCGTGCTGGAAGACGGCGCTCCGCTCGGAGGGCACGGTCAGCCGCGCCACCTTCGCGGCCGGCTACGCCGCGGCGAGCCGCGCCTACGCGGCCGCCGACGCGCACCTCGGCATGACCCCGGCCGCCTACCGCCGCGGCGGCGCGGGCGTGCGCCTCTGGTGGACGACGTTCGACACCGCACTCGGCCGCGCGCTCGCGGCGGCGACGGCGCGCGGGGTCTGCGCGGTGCTGCTCGCCGACGAGGGCGCGGTGGGGGACGACGCGGACGACGCACTCCAGGGCGCGCTCGCGGCGGAGTACCCGCAGGCGGAACGCCGCGCCTTGCCCACGACGCCGGACGCGGAGGCGATACCCGCCCTCGCCCACCTCGCGGCGGCGGTAGCGGCCGTCCGGGCGCCCGCGGGCGGCGTGGTCGACGACGGTCGTGGGAACGGGCCGGTCGCGGTCGACGCGCCTGGGACGCCGTGGCAGCAGGCCGTGTGGGCCGCCCTGCGCGCGATTCCAGTCGGCGAGACACGCACCTATGCCGAGCTGGCCGCGGCGTTGGGCCGGCCGACGGCGGCGCGCGCCGTGGCCCGCGCGTGCGCGACCAATCGCATCGCGCTCGTCATCCCGTGCCACCGCGTGGTGCCCGCGGGGGCGGCCGCGCGCGGGTTCGCCGTGAGCGCGGTGAGCGGCTACCGTTGGGGGCCGGCGCGCAAGGCGCGGCTCCTCGCGGCGGAGCGCCGCGGCGACTTAGGGATTGAGCGCGGCGGTCGCGCTGGCGGCTGACACGTTCGCCCGCACGACCCACGGCGCGACGTCCTCGGGCGCGAGGGGGCGCGCGAAGAGAAAGCCCTGCCCGTACGCGCAGCCGAGCGCCGCGAGCGCGGCGCGCTGCGCCTCGGTCTCGATCCCCTCGGCCACCACCCGGGCCGACAGCGCGCCGCCGAGCGCGACGAGCGTGTGCGTGACGGCGGCCGGCGACCCGCCGTGCGCCGCGTCCTCGACGAACGAGCGGTCGATCTTGAGCACGTCGAGCGGAAAGCGTTGAACCCGGCTGAGGGCCGAGTACCCGGTGCCGAAGTCGTCGATCGCGATGCGCACGCCGAGCGCGCGCAGCGCGGTCAGCCGCTCGCGCGCGAGCGACGGCTCGGCGACCACGGAGTACTCGGTGATCTCGAGCGTGAGCACGTCGTAGGCGAGCCCGGCGTCGTCGGCCGCCGCGGCCACCTCCTCGACGAAGCCCGCGATCTGGAGCTGTTGGGCCGAGACGTTGACCGACATGCCGAACGGCGCGCCGGAGTCCGCGCCCGCCCACCCCGCGCGGTGCCACTCGGCCCCCTGCCGGCACGCCTCGCGCAGCACCCAGCGGCCTAACGGGACGATCAGCCCCGCCTGCTCGGCAAGCCCGATGAACTCCGCGGGGCGCAGTAGCCCGCGCGTCGGGTGGCGCCAGCGCACGAGCGCCTCGACGCCCACCGCCCGCCCAGTGTCGAGCGCGACGATCGGCTGATAGCTCAGGCAGAACTCCTCGCGATCGAGCGCGTGCCGAAGGTCGGTCTCGAGCGCGAGGCGCTCGACCGCCGCGGCGTGCATCGCGGGCTCGAAGAGCGCCCACCGTCCCTTGCCGCGCGCCTTCGCCTGGTACATCGCGGCGTCGGCGTTGCGCAGCAGCGGCGGGCCGTCGACGGGGCCGTCGACGGTCTCGCCGGCGCCTCCCTCGGCGACCCCGGCCGCGTCGCCGCGCGCGATCCCCACGCTCACGCCGACGAAGCTGCGGCGCCCGCCGATCGAGAACGCGGGTCCGAACGCCGCGAGCACGCGCTCCGCCACGACCGCCGCGTCGGCGTCGCTCTGCAGGCGTTCGAGCAGCACGGCGAACTCGTCGCCGCCGAGCCGCGCGACGACGTCGCCGCCGCGGGTCGCCTGCTGCAGCCGCGCGGCGACCTCGACGAGCAGCGCGTCGCCAGCCGCGTGCCCCATCGAGTCGTTCACGTGCTTGAAGTCGTCGAGGTCGAGGAGCAGCACCGCCACGCGCTCCGGCGCGCCGGCCGCCGCCGCGCGCTCGATCGCCTCGGCCAGCCGGTCGGCGAAGTAGGCGCGGTTGGCCAGCCCGGTCAGCGCGTCGTGGTACGCCTGGCGCAGCAGCGCCGCTTCGAGCTCGGCGCGCTCGGTGATGTCGCGCGTGTTGAGCACGATGCCGCCGACCGCGGGCTCGTCGCGCAGGTCCCGCGCGACGCTCTCGACCTGGCGCCACGACCCGTTGGCGTGCCGCAGGCGGTAGCGGATCGTGAACGGCGCGGCGGCAGCCGTGCGCAGCGCCGCCGCGAACGCGGGCGCGTCGTCCTCGTGCACGAAGTCGTGGGTCCGCATCCCGACCAGGTCGTCCGGTGCGTACCCGAACTGGGACGCCGCCGCGGGACTCGCGTAGCGGACCGTGCCGTCGAGGTCGAGGATGGCGACGACGTCGGACGCGTGCTGCACCAGGGCGCGGAAGCGCGCCTCGCTGGCCACGAGCGCCGCCGCGGCCGCGCGCTCGTCGTGTACGTCACGCACGAGGCAGAGTACCGTGTCGTTGCGGGCTGGGTCGCGAGCGGGCCCATGGCGCGCGGGCCCGTCGACCCGTCGCAAGAGAAACTCCACCCACCGCGGCTCGCCGTCGGCCCGCCGCGTGCGCGCGGTGTACTGCTGCGGCGCGCCGGCGACCGCCGCGGCGAACCGCTCGCGCATCGCCCCGCGCTCGTCCTCGCCCACCCAGTCCAGGAACGAGCGCCCGATCAGCGACTCGGGCGGCCCTCCCGCGGCGCGCGCGCCCGCCGGGTTGATCGACGTCAGCCGCATCGCGCCGTCGAACGTCGAGATGACGAGCGGCGTCTGCTCGAACAGCAGCTGGTAGCGGTCGGCGGCGCGGCGCAGCAGCCACACGAGCGTCGTCATCAGCACCGCGAACACGACGAGGAACCCCGCGCCCGCCATCCACGCCGCGAACGCCTGCCCGAACGTCGGCGGCACGGTCGGCGCGTCGGCGAGTGGGACCGGCGGCAGGATGCCGAGCGCGACGCCGAAGAGCGGCACCCCGTACGCGACCGTCGCGAGCGCGGTCAGCGCGAGCACGGCCACCTCGGAGAGCGTGGCCGCCGAGAAGGCGATGGTGAAGATGTACGGCAGGGCGCCGATGAGGCCGATGCCGCCGCTCGCGTACTCGACGAGCGCGACGCCGATCAGGTCGGCGATGAACGTCGCCACGCGCCAGCGCCGGATCCGCTCCGGGTCGCGCAGGCGACGCATCGCGACGCTGATGCCCCAGCCCGTCGCGAGCCACGCGGCGAGGGTGACGAAGACCGCCGGCTCGATGGTGAAGCCACCGGCCGCCTGCGCCGCGGCCGCGACCAGCACGGCCGCCAGCACGGCGGCGCGGTACCGATCAGCTCGGCGGAACCACTCCGCACTGGCGACGAGGAACGGAGGCAAGACCGCGGGATGTGCTCGGGAGAACGGCCGGCACGGCGGTCACCGGCCCGCGCGGCCGCGCCGTATGCAGCAGATTTGCTCTATTCGCAATCACTGGGCCCGCAGCAATGCGGCGGGGCCGCGCGTTACCCTCCGGTCCGCCGGCCGGCGTCGGCGCGGCCTCTTCCTCCCCCGCTCTCCCCCTCGTGCCCCGCCCCCTCTTCGCCATCGCCGCCGTCTGCGCGGCCGCGTGCGCCTGGCCGGTCCGCCACGCGGCCGCGCAGGCGGCGCCCGCCACGCCCCCCCTCGTCGGGCCCCTCGTCGGGTACACGCCCGCCCACGCCGACGCGGAGCGGGCGCTCGAGGCGAGTGCGTCGGCCCGCCCCGACCCCGCGCGCGCGGAGACCCACGTGCGCGCGCTCGCCGCAGAGACGCACGTGGCCGGGACCCCGGCGCAGGCCCGCACGCGCGACTACGTGCTCGACCAGATGCGCGCGATGGGCATCGCGACCGAGGTCCGCACTTACCGCGTCTTCCTCCCCCACGCGACCGCGGTCGCCGTGTCCTACGGCGGCGCGACCGGCGACAGCGTCGCGCTCGACCTGCGCGAGCCCGCCGTGGCCGGTGACCCGACGAGCGCCCTCCCGCAGTACCTGACCGTCAACGGCACGAGCGGCGCGGGCGAGGGCGCCGGCGAGGTGGTCTACGCCAACTACGGCCTCATCGACGACTACCGCGTCCTCGACTCGCTCGGCGTGTCGGTGCGCGGCAAGGTCGTCGTCGCGCGCTACGGGCGGAGCTTCCGCGGCATCAAGGCGCGCGAGGCGGAAAAGCGCGGCGCCGCGGCGCTCCTCATCTACAGCGACCCGCAGGACGACGGCTACGTGCGCGGCGACGTCTACCCCGAGGGGCCGATGCGCCCCGCGGCCGGCGTGCAGCGCGGCTCGGTCTACAACGGCGACGGCGACCCGAGCACGCCCGGTTACGCGAGCACGGCCAACGCGCCGCGCATCCCGGAGGCGCAGATGGACATCCCGCACATCCCGGTGGTGCCCATCTCGTACGGCAACGCGCGGCAGCTGCTGGAGGCCACCCGGGGCGCGGGCGTGCCTCAGCCGTGGCAGGGCGGACTTCCGTTCCGCTACCACGCGGGCCCCGGCCCGGTGCGGGCGCGCGTGCGCGTGGCCGACGACCGCGCGAACAACGCTTACAAGACCATCTGGGACACGTTCGGCGTGGTCCGCGGCACCGACCTCGCCGACGAGCTCGTCCTCATCGGCGGCCACCGCGACGGTTGGGGCCCGGGCGCGGCCGACAACGTGAGCGGGACGACGAGCGTCCTCGAGGCCGCGCGCGCGGTCGCCGACGAGGTCAAGGCGGGCCACCGCCCGCGTCGCACGATCCTCTTCGCGACGTGGGACGCGGAGGAGTGGGGGCTGGTGGGGTCGACGGAGTTCGTGGAAGAGGACACGCTCCGGCTCGCGCGGCACGCCGTGGCGTACCTCAACCAGGACGTCGCGGCCCAGGGTGCGGTCTTTGGCGGCGGCGGCTCGCCGTCGCTCCGCTCGGTGCTGCGGAGCGTGGCCGGCGCGGTCCCCGACCCCGAGGGGGGGAGCGTGCTGGAGGCGTGGCGCCGCCGCGCCGGCGTCCGCACCGCGGGCACGATCGAGTCACGGCGCGAGGCGGACGCGGTGACCGGCGACCCGGGCGGCGGGAGCGACTTCGCCGGGTTCTACAACCATCTCGGTATCCCGATCGCGGAGTGGGGCTTCGGCGGGCCGGCCGGGGTGTACCACTCGCAGTACGACTCGTACACGTGGATGCGGCGCTTCGGCGACCCGGGGTTCCGGTTCCACGCGACGGCGGCGCGGATCGGGGCGGTGATGGTGCTCCGGCTCGCGGACGCGGACGTGCTGCCGTACGACTACGCGGAGTTCGCGCGCACGCTGGCCCGCGCGCTCCCGGCGCTCGACGCGCGGGGCGCGGTGGCCGGCGCCGGCTCGGCGGACGCGCCGGTGACCGCGCCGGTCGCGCGGGCGCTCGCCGCGATGGAACGCGCCGCGACGGCCTTCGCCGTCACGCGGGACTCCGCGCTCGCGGCCGCGACCCCACCCTCGCCGCGCGCGCTGGCCGCCGCCAACGAGGCGCTCAAGCGCGTCGAACGCGCGATCACACGCCCCGAGGGACTCCGCACGCGCCCCTGGTTCCGCAACCTGGTCTACGCGGCCGACGAGGATAACGGCTACGCGACGGTGATCTTCCCGTCGATCGCCGAAGCGCTGCGGGACCGGGATGCCGGGCGCGCGGCACGCGAGGCGGAAGATCTGGCGCGGAGGATCGGGGCGGCGACGGGGGCGATCGATGATGCAGGGAGGGCGCTTGGGGGACGTTAGGTGCGATGGCTCCGCGGGGGTGTGACGGGCCGGCGCGCCGACCCATGCCTACGGCACTACCAGCACGTCCACGCGCGACCCATCTGGCCCTCCGCGGTCAACTCTCATCTCCGCCGCCCGGAAGTCCGCCGCCCGCGCAAAGTTGATGTTGGGCACGAACGTCTGCGGGTTCCGGTCGGTGAGCGGGAACCACGAGCTCTGCACCTGGACCATGATCCGGTGCCCGCGGCGGAACGTGTGGTTCACGTCCGGCATCACGTAGGCGATCCGCGTCGGGGTGCCCGGCACCATCGGCCGGGGCGTCGCGAGTGAGTCGCGGAACCGCGCGCGGCGCGGCTCGCCGCGCACGAGCTGCTGGTAGCCGCTGTAGTGGAAGCCCTCGGGCAGCCCTTCGGGGTCGCGCGCCGAGTCGGGGAAGACGTCGATCAACTTGACGACGTAGTCGGCGTCGGTGCCCGTGGTGCGCACCCGCAGGACCGGGGAGACCGGGCCCGCGACCGTCACGTCCTCCGCGAGCGGCGCCGTCTGGTAGACCAGCACGTCTGGGCGACGCGAGGCGAAGCGCTGGTCGGCCGTCATGTACTCGCGCGGGACCTCGAGGTCCACGGACTCGACGAACGGCACCGGGTGCGCCGGGTCGCTCACGTAGGCATCGCTCCCGCGCGCCGACTGCGCCGCGCTGCAGGCGACGGTGGCGGTCCCACGGCCGTTCGCCTGCCCCGGCAAGGCGCGCGGGCAGAGGGCGAGCGTCCCCGCGGGCCCGAAGGTGAGCGACATCGGGCGGGCCTCCGCGGGCGGCCACTGGGCGTAGCGCCGCCACACGTTCCGCCCCGTCTCGAACACGAGCGCTTCGGGCAGACCTGGCGCGGGCGCGCCCTTGAGGTGCTGCATGAAGAAGGGGAACTCGACCGAGTCGCGGTACCACGGGCCCGTCTTCGCGTCGAAGCGCGCCAGCCCCAGCCGGTCGGCGTCGCCGCGCGACCACTGACCGTGCGACCACGGGCCCATGACGAGGCGGACGTCGCCGCCGGGGCTCTGCCCGTTCGCTGCCCGGTACGTCGCCAGCGCGCCGAACAGGTCCTCCGCGTCGTACCACCCGCCCACCACGAGCATCGCGGGGCGCATCGCGCGCAGGTGGGGGCGCGTGTTCTTGGCCGCCCAGTACGCGTCGTAGTTGGGGTGCTCGAGGATCTCCTCCCACTGCGTGAGCCCGGTGGGGCCCTGACGCGCCGCGATCGGCCCGCCGTCGATCGCGCTGTCGAGCGGCGCCCCGCCCCGCGCAAATCCCTCGCGCGCGAGCCGGCGACTCCCGGGCCCGACCGGCCCCATCCCGAGGTAATAGGCGTACCCGTCCGCAGTCCCCGGGTCGAACGGGCAGGCGGTGGGCGGCGCCGGCCGCGGCACCGGGCGGCTGAAGCACACGTCGAACGAGAAGTTGGCCGCGAGCATTTGCGCGCCGCCGTGCATCACGTCGTCGCCCGCGGCCTCGTCGGTCATCGGCGCCTGCGGGCTCGAGGCGACGAGCGCGGGGTGCGCGTCGATGCTCCCCGCGGCGGTGTAGAAGCCCGGGTAGCTGATCCCCCAGATCCCGACGCGCGGCGCGACGTGCGGGACGTGCGTCAGCACCCACGCGATCGTGTCGTACGTGTCGGTGCTCTCGTCGGTCAGCACCCCGCCCACCGGCGGGCGCCCCGCGACGGGGACGTCGGCCGCCGTGCCGCGGTGCACCGCCGACGCCGGGTGGGCGCGATCGTTGTGGGGCGTCATCTCGTAGAACGCGCCCTCGCTCATGTACCGCCCGCGCACGTCCTGGTAGACGAAGACGAAGCCCTCGCGCGTGAAGGCCGCCGAGGGGCCGAGCGACGCGCGGAGGGCGTCGGCGCCGTACGGGGCGACCGAGTAGGGCGTGCGGTCGAGCATCACGGGGTAGGCGCGCGTCGTGTCGCGCGGCACGTAGATGCTCGTGAACAGCGTCACGCCGTCGCGCATCGGCACGCGCACCTCGCGCTTCGCGTAGTGCGCGCGGACGTAGGCCGTGTCGACGGCGGGCGTGGCTTGCTGGGCGGGTTGCTGGGCGAGCGCGACCGGCGGGGCGAGCAGGGAAACGAGCGCGGTGGACAGCGCGGACGGACGGAGCATTAAGTGTCAGGAAGGGTGGACCCCCACCGCTCGTAGCGAGCACACCGCGGGGGTGACGACCGTTTTCGCCGTCATTCCCGCGAAGGCGGGACTCCACGGCTGCCAAACGCGAGCGCCAACTACGCGCGAAAGAATAAGAACTCGGCCGAGTACGTTCGTACGTCCCCCCACCCGCCGCCGTTGGCCGCTCCTGACTCGCTCGCTGATACGATCGCCGCCCTCGCGACGCCGCCCGGCCGCGGGGGCGTCGCCGTGATCCGGGTGAGCGGGCCCGACGCGATCGCCGTTGCCGGGCGCGTCGTCGCCCGCGCGGCCACGCCCAGTGCGGACGCTTCCACCGCGGACCCGCCGAGCGACACGGCCCCGTCCTGGCCGCCGCCCCCACGCACCGCGTCACTCCGCGCGGCCCGCGACGCCGCAGGCCGCGTGCTCGACCGCGTGCTCGCGACCGTCTTTCCCACGCCCGCGTCGTTCACGGGCGAGGACGTGGTCGAGCTCTCGACCCACGGCGGGCTCGCCGCGCCGGCTGCGGTGCTTGCCGCCCTGGTAGCGGCCGGCGCGCGCCCCGCGCTCCCGGGCGAGTTCACCCGCCGCGCCGTCCTGCTCGGCAAACTCGACCTCGCCCAGGCCGAGGCGGTCGGGGACCTGATCGACGCCCGCACCGACGCGATGCGCGACGCCGCGGTGCGCCAGCTCGATGGCGGGCTGTCGCGCCGGATCGCTCGGCTCCGCGAACGGGTGCTCGAGATCGAAGCCCTCGTCGCCTACGACGTCGACTTCCCGGAAGAAGACGACGGCCCGGTGCCGCGCGCGCGCGTCCTCGCCGCGGCCGATGCCACGCTCGCCGACCTCGACGCCCTCCTGGCGACCGTCCCGGCGGGGCAGATCGCGCGCGACGGCGCGACGGTCGTGCTCGCGGGCCCGCCCAACGCGGGCAAGTCGTCGCTGTTCAACGCGCTCGCCGGCGAGGCGCGCGCGCTCGTCACCCCGGTGCCGGGCACCACGCGTGACGCGCTCGAGGTCGTCGTCGAGCCGCGGAGCGATCCCCGGGGCGCCGGGGTCCGCGTGCGCGCGCCCTGGCCACTCCGCCTGGTCGACACCGCCGGCCTTCGCGAGACCGACGATCTCGTCGAACGGCTCGGCGTCGAGCTCAGCGAACGATGGGTGCGCCGCGCGCACGTCGTCCTCGCCTGCGGCGAGCGCGCGGCCGACGTCGAGCGCACGGCGGCGTACGTGGCCACCCTGACCGAGGCGCCCATCCTGCGCGTGCACACCAAGGCCGACCTCCACCCACGTGCCGAACCGCCCCCAGTCGACGTGACTGGCGCTCGGACGTCGCGTGTGAGTGCGGAGAGTGGCGCTGGTCTGTCCGACCTTCTAGACGCAGCCGTCGCCGCGGTCGACGCTCGCTACGGCGCTCCCGACGCCGACCTGCCACTCGTCACGCGGGAGCGCCACCAGCGCGCCCTCCGCGAGGGTCGCGACGAATTGACCGCGTTCGTCGCCGCGTGGCGCGACGGCGCCCTCCCCGCCGTGGTCGCCGCCGTACACCTGCACGCCGCCGCCGGCCGTCTCGGGGCCGTGATCGGAGCGGTCGACGTCGAGGACGTGCTCGACCGCCTCTTTCAGGCTTTCTGCGTCGGCAAGTAGCCCGCGCACGCCGACGCGGCCTCCTCGACCGCCGCCGCCTCTTCCCACAGCGTCCCGAGTCCGGCCGCGAGGTCCCGCAGCGGGCCGCGCGCGTCGTCCAGGGCGTCGGCGGAGCGGCGGGCCGCGATCACCGCGCGGGCCGCCTCGTCCCGCGCATCGGCCATCTCCGCGGCCGCCGTGCGCGCGGCCGCGCCGGCGTCGTCCGCCAGACGACGCAACGCCTCCGCGACCGCCGCGAATGCGTGGCCGTCCTCCCCCGCCCGTGCCGCCTCGATCGACGCGTTGAGCGCGGTCCGCTGCGTCTGGCGCGCGAGCCGCGCCAGCGTGCCGACGAGGGCCTCGCCCCGCGCCACCGCCGACGCGATCTCGGCCGCCGCCGCGACCGCCGTGCGGGCGTGGGCGGCGGCGGCGCCCAGCGCCGCGTCCGAGTCGGCCGCACCGCGGCGGCGGGCGGCGAGGGCGGCGGCGACTCCGCGCGCGCCGTCGTACGCGTCGCCGGCGGCCTCAGCCGCCAGCGTCAGGTGCTCATTCTCGGTTCCTGGCCTGGCTCTGGCACTAGCGCCGGCCCGAAGTTCAGCCCCGTCGGCCCCGTTCATCGCGTCCCCACGCTGACTCCGTGTCGCACTGTACCCTCCCGGAATTCGTCGCCGCCACGCTCGTCGCCCGCGCTCCGTCGCTGGCCTCGCGCTGGGAGGAGCGCGCCCGCGCGGCGACCCCGCGCCACCCGGCCGGCGGCGCGGATGCGGACCCCCCGGCCGACCGCGCGCACGCCGAACGCGTGCTCCGCGCGCTCGCCGACGAGGTGATCGCCTCGTCGGCGGCGGCCGCGCTCCTCGCGGGCGACGCGGCCCACGACGGCGCCGGGACGCACGGCAATGACACGAACGGCGACGGGCCGCCGGGCGCCCCGCCGGGCACCGACGCGCGACTATCGGCCGAAGTCATGCAGCTCGGCTGGCAGGCCGGGGGGCGCGCGTTCGACGGCGGGCTCTCGGTCCACCACGTCGTGCGCGACGCCGACCTGCTGCTCGCGATCGTGCTCACCGACCTCGAGCGCGAATGCGACCCGCTCCCCGCCGGTGTCGTCGCCGACCCCGCGGCGGCGTTCGGCGCCGCGCGACGGCTGCAGCGCGGCATGGGGCGCTACACGCAGGCCGCCGCGTCCGGGTTCGTCCACGCGCTGCTCCGCAACCTCCGCGAGCGCTACCGCCTCCTCCGCCACGACCTCCGCAACCCACTCGGCACCATCCGCAGTGCCCTCTCGCTGATGGAGGACGAGACCGTGCCCGAGGAGATGCGCCACGGCCCGGGGATCCGCTCGATGGTCGTGCGTAACGCGGGCTCGCTCGACCAGCTCATCGCGAGCAGCCTCGACGACGCCGCCGCGGCCGCGCTCCTGATCCCGCCGCAGGACGTGGCGCTGCGCGACATGGTGCTCGCCGCCCGCCGCGAGGTGCGCGAGGCGGCACGCCTGGCCGACTGTGACGTGGTAATCGGGCCCGTGCCCGCCGCGCCACCCTCCTACGTCGAGCCGGCCGCGGTCGAGCTCACGCTCACCGCCCTCCTGCTCGCTGCACTCACGCACGCGGGGCCGGGCGACGTCGTGCAAATCGACTCGCCGGGCGCAACCGCCGCAGGCCGCCCGGGCACGGGCGAGCTGCCCGACGGACGCCCATGCGCGGTTCTGCGCGTGTCCGTCCTCCGCCCGCGCGGCGCGCCTGACCGCCCGCGGTGGGACCCGTTCGGCCTCGAACTCGCCATCTCGCTCGCCGCCGACCACGGCGGCCGCCTCGGCACCGATCCCGCCGACGGGACGGACGCCGCGCACGCCGAGTCGCTCTCGCTCTGCCTCCCCCTCCTCGACGAGCCGGCCGCGAGTGCGGCCGCCGCGACGCCGGGCTGACGGCGCCCGCGCGCGATCCTACCCCATGCGGGCGACGACCGCGCGCGCACTCGCCAGCGCGACGACGCCGACGCCAGCAGCCTGCTCGATCGCCTCGCGCCCGCCTTCCTCCCGGTCGACGACGGCGAGCACGCCCACCACCGCGCCCCCGGCCGCACGCACGGCCTCGACCGCCTGGAGAGCCGATCCGCCCGTCGTGATCACGTCTTCGACCACGACCACGCGGTCGCCCGCGCGGAACGGACCCTCGATGCGCTGCCCGGTACCGTGAGCCTTGGCCTGCTTGCGGACGGTGAACGCGCGCACCCACGCACTCGGCGCGCGCCCCACGGTGCTGGCGTACGCGATCGCGTAGGCCACGGGGTCGGCGCCGAGCGTCAGGCCGCCGACCGCATCGGCGGTCCAGCCCGCGTCGGCGATCGCCGCGAGCCCCAGTGGGCCGACGAGCGCGAGGCCGTCGGGGCTCATCGTCGTCAGGCGCGCGTCGATGTAGAGGTCCGACGTGCGCCCCGACGCGAGCGTGAAGGTCCCGCGCTTCGCCGACCGCACGGCCAGCAGATCGGCGAGCGCCTCGGAGGACATGGCGGGCCGTGGGGAACTCGCGGCGGCACCAGCGGGGGAATCAGGCATGCAGAAGGAATCGGGGTGAGGGAGCTTACCAACCGGGCCGAGCGTTGATAACGCCTTCGCGACGCGTTGACAACGTTCGGCCGCGCGGGCCGTAGTCCGGCTGCACGCGGACGGCCGTCATACCAAATCGTCGCTGCCCGTTCGTCGGCCCCCGTCTCCTCCGCACCCACCGCTCCGGTGCCCTCGTCCATCCCCCTCCCCGGCCGCGCCGCGCCGCTGACCGCGCTGCAGGAGCTCACCCCCGCGGCCGCCGAACGCGCGGTGCGAGACGGGGCGGCCTCGTACGCCGCGGCCGCCCGCGCGACCGCGCTCGCGGTCGCGGCGGCGTGCATCGGGGTCGTGGCCGCGCTCTGGACGGCCAACCACGGGCTCGCCGCCGCCGCGGCCGCGCTCCCGCCGGCCGACGCCGCCGCGCTCGACCGGTACCGCGCGGCCACGTGGCTGTTCGGCGCCGCGGCGTTCGGCGCGTTCGCGGTCGGCCTCGTCCACGGTGCCCGCATGCGCCGCCGCGCCGCCGCCCGCGCGACCGAGCTCGAACGCCTCTCGGCCGAACTCATCCGCGCCAACCGCGCGAAGAGCGAGTTCCTCGCCAACGTCTCGCACGAGCTGCGCACCCCGCTCAACGCCGTCGTCGGCTTCACCGAGCTGATGCAGGACGGCGTCTACGGCGAGCTCACCGCGCAGCAGGTGAACCCGGTGCAGCGGATCGCGTCGGCCGCGACCCACCTGCGCCACATCGTCGACCAGATTCTCGACCTCGCCAAGATCGCCGCGGGCCGCCTCGAGGTGCACGCCGAATCGGTGGCCCTGCAGCCGTTCGTCCTCGACGTCGTGGGCGAGATCGAGTCGCTCGTGCAGGACAAGGGACTCGCGCTCTCGATCGGCGTGCCGGTCTCGCTCCCGCGCCTGCGCAGCGACCCGCTCCACGTCCGCCAGGTGCTCGTCAACCTGCTCGGCAATGCGGTCAAGTTCACGCCCACCGGGGGGCGCGTCGTCGTGCGGGCGTCGCTCGTCGAGGCGCGCGTGGGCGAGCCGCCGTTCGCGCGCCCGGGACACGGCGCGAGCGAGCCCGCGCGGACGGGCGTCCGACGCCTCCTCCCGACGCGCCCGGCGGCCGAATCGTCCGACCCCGCAGGTGGGCCCGCCGTGGTGCCGTGGATCGCCCTCCAAGTGCGCGACACGGGCGTCGGCGTCCGCCCCGCCGACCAGGCGCGCATCTTCGACGAGTTCGAACAACTCGGCTCGCGCACCGGCGACGGTGCCGAACGCGGCACCGGACTCGGCCTCGCCATCTCGCGGCGACTCGCCCACCTGCTGGGCGGCGAGCTCACGCTCGAAAGCCTGCCGGGCGAGGGTTCGACCTTCACCCTGTGGCTCCCCGTCGACCCCGTGGAGGTCGTCCCGCCCCTCGATGACGCGGACCCGGGGCACGCGGCCCGCATGCCCATCGCCGGCGAGCGCCGGACGGCCGACCCGCGTGCCGGCGGCCGCCGGCTCGGCGATCGCAACGACGCCGTCTCGACCATCGCCTGACTGCTAAGCGGTCTGCGTTCGACTGTCGCAAGCGCGGTCGCTCGACGGTCGCGGCGTCGTCGGCCCCACCCCTCCCGCCCCTCCTCGCATGCCGAGCACGCAGATCACCGTCGAAACCACCGTCGCGGCGCCCGCGAACCGGGTCTGGCGCGCCTATACCACGCCCGAAGCGATCACGCAGTGGAACGCCGCGTCCGACGACTGGCACACCACCGCCGCGGCGGTCGACCTCCGGCCGGGCGGCACGTTCTCCTCCCGCATGGAAGCGAAGGACGGGAGCGTGGGCTTCGACTTCGCGGGTACGTACACCGCGGTGGTCCCGCCCGAGCGGCTCGCCTACACCTTCGGCGATCGCGCCGCCGAGGTGACGTTCCGGGAAGTATCCGGGGGGACTCGCGTGTGCGTGACGTTCGACGCGGAGTCCACCCACCCGGTCGAGCAGCAGCGGGCCGGATGGCAGGCGATCCTGCGCAGCTTCGCCCGCTACGTCGAGAACGGGGGCGCGTGAGACGACCGTCGCGCAAACGTCTGCGTTCCTGGCATTTCAGTCGAGCGTTGGAGACGCGAGACGTAGGTCGCGGTAATCCCGACGCCGCGCGCCGGATGTGCGTTCGGGCTCGCGCGGATCGCCGCGGTTTCTGCCGAGCTCGCTACACTTGAGCGCTACGTGCGCTACCCGCGCTTGAACAACCCCCGGAGCCGTCCGAGCACGCCGGGGTGATCATCGGCCCCGGCGTGCTCGGGCCCGGTCGAACTCGGAGTCGCCGCCGGCGTGGGCAGCGCGATCGCTGCCTGGAGCGCCGCCGCGAACGCCCGCACGTCCGGGTAGCGATTTTCGGGCGCCTTCGCGAGTCCCTTCATCACCACCGCGGCGACCTCGGGGTTGAAGCGCAACCCATCCTTGGCCGCGTTCAGGTCCTGCGGCGGCTGCGACAGGAGTTGGGTGAACATCTCGCGCGGCGACTTGCCCGTGTACGGGTGGCACCCCGAGAGCAGGAAGTAGGCGATCGTCGCGAGCGAGTACTGGTCGGCCGCGGCGCTCACCATGGCCCCCGAGAGCGCCTCGGGTGCGACGTACATGAGCGTGCCCACGAAGAACCCGGCGCGCGTCAGCCGCTCGTCGGCCGGCTGGTCGGCCGCGGTCGCGATCCCGAAGTCGAGCAGCTTGACCTGTCGCGCGACCGGGTCCCACATGACGTTGTCGGGCTTGAGGTCGCGGTGCACGATTCCGGCGTCGTGCGCAGCCTGCACCGCGCCGGCAATCTGCCCGACGATCTCGCCCACCTCCGCCGACGGGATCGGGCAGTGGCGCTTGGCGTACTTCTCGAGCAGGTCGCCCCCCGCCCACTCGATCGCGAGAAAGTGCAGGACCGGCCCTCCCTCGCCGGCCCTCGCCTCGCCGACTTCGAGCGTCCGCACCACGTTGGGGTGCAGGACCTTCCCGCCGTACGTCGCCTCGCGCACGAAGCGCGTCACCGCCGTCGGGTCCTGCCGCAACTTGTCGCGCAGCACCTTGAGCGCGACCGGCCCGTGGGTCGCGTGGTCCGCGCGGTACACGGCCGACGTGCCACCCTCGCCGACGACCCCGCGGATGGTGTAGCCGGCCAGCGTCTGACCGACCAGCGACTCGCGAGGGGTGGCGGACATGGGCGCGAACCTACTGCGCAGAGGAAGAGGGGGCAAGCAAGTCGGGGGACTCCAATGGTGGTACGCGTACCCCACGGGGTGTATCGCCCTCCCGTCCGCCCAAGCGCTGCCCGTCCCAATAGACTGGCCCCGGTGCCGACCACGCTCCGCCGCGAACTCGCCCGCAAGGCCATCCACCTCGCGTCCGCCGCGGTCCCGACCGCCTACGCGGCCGGCGCCCCGCGGGCCGCGGTGATCGGCGCGCTCGCCGTCGCCGGCACGACCGCGGCCGGTCTCGAGATCGCCCGCGCCCGCTCCCCCCGCGTGCGCGCCGCGTTCACCCGCGTCGTCGGGCGCCTGCTCCGCACGCACGAGCACGGCCGCTGGTCCGGCGCGACGTGGATGTGCGCCGCCTACCTCCTGTCGGCCCTCCTCTTCCCCCGCCCCGATGCGGTCGCCGCGATGCTCGCCGTCGCCTTCGGCGACGCGGCCGCCGCGATCGTCGGCCGACTCGCCGCCCGCCTCCGCCCCGCCCCCCTCCGCCCCGCCCCCGCGCCTCCCGGCGCCAAGACCGCCGCCGGCAGCATCGCCTGCGCCGCCGCCACCGCACTCGGCGCCCTCCTCATCGCCCGCACCGGCCCCGCCCCCGCCGCCGCCTGCGGCATCGCCGCCGCCCTCGCCGAACGCCCCCGCTGGCCCCTCGACGACAACATCCGCGTCGCCCTCGCCGCCGGAGCCGCCGCCTGGACCGTCGCCCACTTCATGTGAATTCGGGCGCGCGTCCGTTGGAGCTGCCATTGCCCTTCCCTGCTTCACCATCGCGGTGCGAGCATTCCCGGCCGGTCACGCCCCCCGTTCTTGACACATCTGACGGCTATTCCTATATAGGCGCCGCGCCAACCGCCTGGTCGGCGCCGCCGCACGTCCGATCGCGCGGCGTGAGCACCCGCATCACCCACCGGGGCGGCCCGCCATGTCGGCCCGCCCCGGCCCACCGGCAGGAGATAGCGCGCATGGCCAAGGGCAAGGTCAAGTGGTTCAATGACGCCAAGGGGTACGGCTTCATCGAACAGGACGGCGGCGACGACGTGTTCGTCCACTTCTCGTCGATCACCATGGACGGCTTCAAGACCCTCGTCGAGGGGCAGGCCGTCGAGTTCGAGATCAAGAACGGCGACAAGGGCCTGCACGCCACCAACGTCCAGCGGGTTTGACCTGCCGGTCGGCCGCGCGCCGACGAACGTCCTAACGCCGCCCGCCCGGTTACCTACCGGGCGGGCGGCGCTTTTCGTGCCGGCGACGCCCAGACCCCCGAGCTGCGCGCGACGCTGGAGCGCGTCCTCGCCGACGCTCGGCGCCACGAGCAGGTCGTCATCGCCGCCCTCGCTGCCGTCGGGCGCCAGCCGGCCCGCTCGCGCGAGATCGGCGGGCTGCTCACGGCCAAGAGCCGCGAGGCGGTCAACTTTCTCTACGCCCTGAGCGACGGGATCGCCGGCACCTGGCGCGTGGTGCACCAGCTCTACCTGTCAGCCTCCAACTCGCGCCGGGCGTTTGCCGTCGCGCACCGGCTCGCCGAGGCGGCGGGGGCGACCGACGCCGTCGCGGTGCTCGCGCCGGTACTCGAGGAGAAGAACGCTCAGGTCCTCACGCTCCTCCACACCATCGTCGACGCGGCGCGGCGCGCGATGCTCGAGCGCCCGCCCATCTAGCGCGCCGCCGTCCAGCCACATGGGGTGGGGTGAGCCAAGCGCCGCGCCGCGGTATCATCCCCGCATGGCCGACGTCACCCCGCCCCAGGTCGTACCGCCCGAGGCCCCGCGCCTCTTCCTCATCGACGGCTACGCGCTCATCTACCGCGCGTTCTTCGCCCTCATCTCGCGCCCGCTGCGCACGAGCCGCGGCGAGAACACCTCCGCGGCGTGGGGTGTCGTGCACTTCCTCAACCGCCTCGTCGCCACCCACCGCCCCGAGTACCTGGCCTGGGTCAACGACAGCGGCCTGAGCTTCCGGCACGAGCAGTACCCCGCCTACAAGGCCACGCGCGAGAAGCTCACCGACGAACTGCAGGACGACTTCACGCGCGGCATGGAGCGCATCCGCGCCCTGCTCGACGCCTTCCACGTCCCCGTCGTCTCGGTGTCGGGCTACGAGGCCGACGACGTGATCGGCACGATGGCGGCGCGCGGCGCCGACGAGGGCGTCAACGTCGTCGTCGTGAGTGGGGACAAGGACTTCCAGCAGCTCGTGCGCCCGGGCGTGTGGCTGCTCAACCCCGGCCGCGGCGGGCCGGCCGCGATCGACGAGCAGTGGGTCTCGGTCGCGAACGGCTCCGCACGGCTCGGCGTGCCCCCCGAGCGCACCGTCGACTACCTGGCCCTCGTCGGCGACGCGAGCGACAACGTGCCCGGCGTGAAGGGGATCGGCGACAAGGGCGCGCAGGCGCTCATCACCGAGTTCGGCCCGCTCGAGGACATCCTCGCCAACGTCGACCGGATCAAGGCGAAGCGCCCGCGCGAAGCCCTGCTCGCGCACGCCGACGACGCGCGCCTCTCGAAGCAGCTCGTCACGATCCACACCGACGTCGCCGTGCCCTGGGACCTCGAGGCGATGCGCCTGCAGGAGCCCGACCGCGACCGGCTGAAGGCGCTCTACATCGAGCTCGAGTTCAACACCCTCGCGCGGGAGGCCGCCGCGGGCGCGGCCGCTGCCGCCGCCGCCGACGACGACGGCTCGGACATCTCCTTCGACTTCGGCGCCAACGTCGAGCAGCCGGCCGAAAAAGAAGCAGTTCGCTACGAAACCATCGACACCGTGCAGGCGCTCGAGCGGTTCGTCGCGCGCGCGCGGAAGGTCGTCGCGGGCGGCGGCACGCTCGCCGTCGACACCGAGACCGTGATCGAGGCCGGCGCGCCGGTCAAGGTCGACCCGCTCCGCTCGCGCCTCGTCAGCATCTCGCTCGCCCTCGAGCCGGCGGAGGCGTTCTACCTGCCGCTCGCGCACCGCGAGTACCGGCCCGAGCAGACCGAGCTGCTGGGCGGCGACATCGGCGGGGCCGCGGTCGAGCCGTCGACGGACACCGACCGGATGGCCACCGACTCGCCCGCGGACGCGGACGGCGACGGGGAAGCCGCCGCGGGCGAGGTGAAGAAGAAGCCCAAGGCGAAAAAAGCCGCTTCGCCCAAGGTCCCCGAGCCCACCGGGATCGCGGGGCGCATGCTGGCCGAGCGCGCGTACCCGGTGAAGAACCTCCCGCCGCTCGACAGCCCCGAGATGCGGCCGCTGGTCGAGCTGCTCGAGGACGCGTCGGTGTCCAAGACGCTGCAGAACGCCAAGTACGACATCCTCGCCCTGCGGCAGGCGGGCGTCGCGCTGCGCGGCGTCGACTTCGACACGATGCTCGCCAGCTACGTCCTCGATCCCGGGCGGCGCTCGCACGGACTCGACACACTCGCGCTCGAGTTCCTCGACCACGTGATGACGTCGTACACCGAGCTGTGCGGCCGCGGGCGCACGCAGCTGCCCTTCGACGTGGTGCCGATCGAGGCCGCGCGCGACTACTCGTGCGAGGACGTCGACATGACGATCCGGCTCCGCCGCCTCTTCGAGCCGCTGCTCGAGTCGCAGGGGCTGGCCGAGCTGTTCCGCGACATCGAAGTGCCGCTCGTCGACGTGCTGGCCGACATGGAGGCCGCGGGGATCGCGATCGACGTCCCCTACTTCGGCACGCTCCGCGACCGCTTCAGGACCGAGCGCGAGCGGCTGGAGCGCGAGATCTGGACCGAGGCCGGCGAGGAGTTCAACATCAACTCCAACCTGCAGCTGCGCGCGATCCTGTTCGAGAAGTTGCAGCTGCCGAGCAAGAAGAAGACGGCCACGGGCCCGAGCACCGACGCGAGCGTGCTGCAGGAGTTGGCGGACGAGGGGCACGCGCTGCCGCAGCTGCTGATGGAGTACCGCGAGCTGTTCAAGCTCGAGGGCACGTACCTCGAGGCGCTGCCGGTGCTCGTCAACCCGCACACCGGGCGCATTCATACCTCGCTCAACCAGACCGTGGCGAGCACCGGCCGCCTCTCGTCGAGCGACCCCAACCTGCAGAACATCCCGATCCGCCGCGAGTTGGGCCGCGACATCCGCCGCGGCTTCGTGCCGCGGAAGGGGTGGCAGCTCTTCTCCGCCGACTACTCGCAGATCGAGCTCCGGCTCCTGGCGCACTTCTCCGAGGACCCGGCGTTCGTCGAGGCGTTCCGCTCGGGCGGCGACATCCACCGGCAGACGGCGGCCGTGATCTTCGACGTGCCGTTAGGCGACGTCACGCCCACGATGCGCAACCGCGCCAAGACGATCAACTTCGCGACGATCTACGGCATCGGCGCGCACGCGCTCAGCCGGCAGCTCAAGATCAGCAACGCCGAGGCGCGGCAGTTCATCGACACGTACTTCGAGCGCTTCCAGGGCGTGAAGCGCTACCTCGAGACGCGCGTCGAGTTCGCCAAGCAGCACGGCTACGTCGAGACGCTCTTCAAGCGCCGCCGCTACGTGCCCGAGCTCAAGGAGCGCAGCTTCAACATCCGCGCCTTCGGCGAGCGCGTCGCCCAGAACGCCCCCATCCAGGGCTCGGCCGCCGACATGATCAAGGTCGCGATGATCCGCATCCACGACGCGCTCCGCGACCGGCGGCTGCAGGCGCGCATGCTCCTGCAGGTGCACGACGAGCTCGTGCTCGAGGTGCCCGGGCCCGAACTGGAGGAGGTGACGGCGCTCGTGAAGGGCGAGATGGAGGGGGCGACCCAACTCTCGGTGCCGCTCGTGGTCGAGACCGGCGCGGGCGACAACTGGCTGGACGCCAAGTAGGGCCCCGCGGGGGGCCCCGGGCGGGACCGGGCGGGACCCGGCGGGTGACCCGCGGCGGCGTCGCGCGTCTGCCGCGAGGCCCTTCCCCCGCGCACCCGCCCATGCCCCGCTCCCACGCCCGCGTCGGCGTCCGTCCCGGCTTCACGCTCATCGAGCTGATGGTCGTGGTCGTCATCATCGGCATCCTCGCCGCCGTGGCGATCCCCAAGTTCTCGGCCACAACCGCCAAGGCCGACCTCGCCAACGTGAAGTCGGACCTCCACACGCTCAGCCAGGCGCAGGAGAACTACTTCTACGACTACGCCGTCTACACGCAGAGTCTGGCCCTGCTCAACGTCCAGCCGTCGCCGAGCGTGAGCATCACGATCGTCGAGGCGACCGCCAACGGGTGGTCGGCGACGGCGGTGCACCCGGCCGCGGTGCCGGTCACCTGCGCCGTCTACTACGGGTCGGCCACCCCCGTCGCTCCGGCGACGTCCGAGGGCGTGATTACCTGCCAGTAGGACGGCCGTCGTTCGACGCATGATGAGACGCCGCCCCCGCGCTCCGGAGCGCGGGGGCGGCGTTTTGCGTGGCGCCCATCGAGGGCGGCCGCCGCGATCGTCAGGCCCGCTCGACCGCGACCGCGGCCGCGTCGAGGGCGGCGGCGACCGCCTGCGCCTGGGCCTCGTCGAGCGGCCCGCGCGTGAGGCGGAGCCGGAGCGCGAGGCGGAGATTCTCCATCGCGCGGAGGACCGGTGGGGCGGGCGGGCCGCCCTGCTCGCGGGCCGCCGCGTCCATCCGGGCGAAGAGCGTATCCACGGCCGCGCGGTTCGCCTCGAGGAAGGCGCGCCCCTCGGCCGTGATCTCGTACAGCTTCTTGCCATCGCCCGACTGGACAGTGACGTAGCCGAGCTCTTCGAGGAGGGTCAGCGTGGGGTAGACCACGCCCGGGCTCGGCGCGTAGGCGCCCGCCACGCGCTCCTCGACCGCTTTGATGAGCTCGTAGCCGTGCCGTGGCTTGTCGGCGATGAGTGACAGGAAGACGAGCCGCAGGTCGCCGTGCGCGAAGAAGCGGCCGAGACCGCCGCGGCCGGGACCGCGTCCCCCGCGTCCGCGCTCCGCCGAACGGTCCGCCGGGTCCGAACGGCCCCCCGGGGAACCCGCCGAACGCGCCGCCTTCGGGGCCGCCGCCGAAGGGCCCGCCGAACGGGCCCTCGCCGCCGCGGGCGCGTCGAGCGAAGTGGTGCGCGAGGTGGCGCGCGAAGCGCCGGCCCGACATGCCGCCCCGCGGGGCGTCGTCGGAGTGCTGGTGTCGTTGATGCTGGAACATGTGTGCTGAGTCGCTTGAGTGTCTGACATACCGCATGTCGATATATCTGTATCTACGATATATCTAAGACGTGTCACACGCAAGTTCTCCCGCTCGTTGTCCAGTAACGGTGCGCTTCGACGGCCGGTCACCGTGGCGCGATCCGTCGCCTAGGTTCCTCGCCCACGATGCTGCACGTTGCCTTCGGCCCGGTCGCCCTCGCACCCGCGTACCGCGAGTTCCCGCGGCGCTTGGACGGGATGCTGCACGCGATGGACGGCGGCCTCTGGCTGCACCGCCACGTGTGGCGCGGCACGCCGATGGCGCACCTGGTCTCGACGGACCGCGAGGCGCTACTCGCCTACGGGCGCGCCGCCGGGATCGACGCGCGGCGGCTGCAGTTCAAGCCGCTCAAGGACCCGCGAACCGGCGAGCGGCGGAACGCCTGGCACTGGGACCTGGTGGGGCGGTTCCTGCCGCCGCGGTCAGAGCGGTCAGACGGGTAGGTACTCGGTCTCACGCTCCGCCAAGACGGCGGACGCCCGGATGCCGCCCTCCTCGTCGAACTGGTATGCAGCGTAGGCCCACAAGTCGGCGACCGGCTCGCGCACGAGGCGCGGGCGCGGGCGCGTCGGGCTGAGCTCGATCTCATCGTACACGTCGCCGAGCGCGAGGCCGACGCCTAACGACGGCAGTTCGACGACGTCGGCCAGGTCGGTGTAGATCCGCGGCTCCCAGCCGCCGTCGCGGGTGAAGCACTCGACCTGCACACGGTCCTGCGCCACGAGGATGTACTCGCGCAGCGACGGGATGTGGCGGTACAGCGCGAACTTGCCCGCCCGGTCGTACCGCTCGGTCGACGGCGAGAGGATCTCGACGATCAGCGAAGGATTGAGCAGACTCACGTTCAGGACGTGCGTGGGCGACGGGGGACTCATCGCGTAGATGCGCCCCCGGACGTAGTCGTGGTTCTCCGGCGCCGCCGCGTCGAACGCCAGGTACTCGTCTACCGTGTACAGCCGCTCGGGTTCGCTCACGCTTCGCTTCCTGTTCGGGGTCGGGGTCGCCGAGCATAGGCCGAGCGGCGTGCGCCCGCCAGTGCGGCCCGAAGTGGACGCTCGACGTCAGTCGAGCGCGCGCCCGCGCGTTTCCGGCGCGCGCGCGAGGGCGACCAGCGCGGGCACGGTCATGAGCGCCGCGTACGCGCTCACCGGCACCGTCGACCCGTAGCGCGCGAGCAGCGCCACGCCGACGATCGGCGCCACCGCACCCGAGGCCACCGACGCCAGCTGGTAGCCTAACGAGAACCCGGTGTAGCGCGCCGCGGTCGGGAACAGCTCGACGAAGAACGCCGACATGCCGCCGACGACCACGCCGTGCGCCACCCCGCCGACCACGGCGAGCAGCGCGAGGCCCGACGGCCCCACGCCGGCGCCGAGGCGGAACAGCGCGAACGCCCACAGGCCCGCAGCGACGAGCCCGACCGCCGTCACCGGCCGCCGCCCGACGCGGTCCGACCACCGCCCCGCGAGCACGACCGCGACCACCTCGACCGCCGACGCGACCAGCGTGGCCGCGAGCGCCACCGGGCGCGGGCGGTGCAGCACCCGGGTCGCCCACACCACGAAAAAGGTGGTGAACACGTAGAAGAGCGCGTTCTCCCCCGCCTTGACGCAGAACACCGTGAGCAGCGCGCGCCAGTGCGCGGCCACGGTCGCGCCTAACGAGGCGCCTGACGGCGAGGCCGGCGCGGCGCGCGCGGCCCGCCGCGCCTGGTACGCCTCGAACAAGGGCGACTCCTCGACGCGCGCGCGCATCCAGAGCCCCACGCCGACCAGCACGCCCGAGAGCAGGAACGCGACCCGCCACCCCCACAAGGCGAAACGCGCCTCACCGAGCCCGGCGGCGAGGAGCGCGAGCACTGCGGCGGCCAGGACGTTCCCCGCCGGCCCGCCGGTCTGCGGCCACGCGGTGTACTCGCCGCGGCGCTCTGGGCGCAACGATTCGGCGACGAGCAGCACGGCGCCGCCGACCTCGCCGCCCACGGCCACGCCCTGCACCAGCCGCAGCAGCACGAGCAGCGCCGGGGCGAGCGGCCCGGCCTGGGCGTATGTCGGCAGCAGCCCCACGCCCACGGTCGCCGCGCCCATCAGCACGAGGCTCGCGACGAGCGCGCGCTTGCGCCCGCGGCGGTCGCCGAGCGCGCCGAAGAGCACGCCGCCCAACGGGCGCGTCACGAAGCCGACGGCGTAGGTCATCAGCGCCAGCAGCGTCCCGGTGAGCGGGTCGGCGCGCGGGAAGAACGCGCGGTCGAAGACGAGCGCGGCCGCGGTGGCGAAGACGAAGAAGTCGTACCATTCGACGAGGCTACCGACGGCGCTCGCGAGGAGAAGGCGGCGCGTGTCGCGCACCGGAGTTGTCGCGGCCATCATGCGTGGTAAGCTGCATGTGGCCGCGGGATTCCGGCGGGGTGCTCCGGGCCTGGGCCTGCCGGGAATTCTGTGTGCGGGGTTCTACCCGGTCTTGATCGGAGGGACCATGCCCCGAAGCAAGGTGCAGGACGGGGCGGGGCGCCGCCGGCGCGAACCCATCATGCCGCACCCGACGGCGCGTCCGGTCGACCCGGAGTCGTATCGACTCACGCTCGACGACTGGCACCACTTCTTCGCCTTCTTCGACATGCGTGGATCACGCGCGCTTCGAGGAGGCGATCCAGCGGGCCCCCGTCAACGCGCGGGCCTGGGCGGGGCTGACGACGACCTGGGCGGCGCAGCTCGCCAGCGACGAGGTCCCGGCCGACGAGGCATACGCGGCCGTTCCTGCGCCGGGCGATGACGGCCGACCCGTCCAACCCGGAGGTGTACATCATTGCCGCGGCCATGTATCGCGGGATGCACCGCTGGGACGACGTGCGCGCTGGCGGGCACAGGGGCAGTGGGACCTGGCGCAGTTGCGGGTGGCCGGCGGCATGGGTGGGTCTCGCCGGAGCGGGCCGCCGCCACGGCGGTCCAGGCCGGCGACACGGCGGCGGGCTGGCGCGCGCTCAACGCGCGGGTGCCGGCGCGTGGCTGGCTGCTCTACAAGCTCGCGTGCTCCGAGAAGTTCACCGAAGTGCGCGACAGGCCACAGTTCGCCGCGCTTCTCGCGCGCGTCGGCGCCATCCCAGAGCGGCGAGCGCCCGCAACGGCCTCGAACCCACCTCACGATGGTCTCACGAGGGTCTCACGGCGGTCTCACGACGGTCTCACGCGTGACGTCGACGTTTGCGCTCGCCGCCGGGCACCGGCCCGCGCCGGCGACGCACCGTCACCCTCACACGCCCGAGACCGCATGCCCCGCACGTCCCGCCTCACGACCCGGCAAGCGCCCGCCCTGCTCGTCGCCGCGCTGCTCACCGCCTGCGGCCACGACGCGATCACGCCCGCGCCCCCCACCGCGCCGCTCGCCGCTTCAAAGGGCGAGGACGCGGCGGTGAGCGTCAACAACCAGAGTCCCGAGGCAGCCACCCGTATCGCCGTGTTCGCCGGCAACGCTGCGGCCGTCGCCGCCGAGCCCACGCTCGCGCCCCCGGGCAATCCAGTCGATCCCTGGAACGAAGCCCGCCTGTACGCGATCGCCAACGTCGCGATGCACGACGCGATAAACTCCATCGAGCCAGAATACGCGCGATATGCCGACAGTGGGCCAGTCGAGCACGGTGCCAACGTGGCCGCCGCCGTGCTCACCGCCGCGCACGACGCGATCGTCGGCGCCGCGCCCGGCGCCGCGGGCGCTACGAACGCCTGGTACGCCGGCGCGATCGGCGCGCTGCACGACACGCCCGGGGTCGCGCGCGGGGTGGCGATCGGTCACCGGGCGGCGGCCGCGATCCTGGCCCGCCGCGCGAACGACGGCACCGCCAGCGGCGGCATCGCGCCGTACGTGCCCGGCACCGGGCCCGGCGACTACCGCTTCACCGCGCCGTTCAACACGCCGGCCTTCGACTTCTTCGGCACGGGCGGCTTCGCCGACGCGTCGCACTATGCCCAGACGGTGCAACCCTTCGTCATCGCGAGTGCGTCGCAGTTCCGCGTCGCACCGCCGTACGGTGCCGCGTCCAACGCGAAGGCGGTGCGTACGGCGCGCTACACCGCGGACTTCAACGAGGTCAAGACGATCGGCTGCACCGGCTGCACCGCGCGGTCGGCCGAGCAGAGCGAGATCGCCATTTTCTGGCGGGAGAACACGCCGACGAGCTGGAACCGGGTCGCGCGCACGGTGGCCGAGCGGAGCGGGCTCGACGCGACCGACGCGGCGCGGCTATTCGCCGCGGTGCAGATCAGCGAGTTCGACGGATTCCTCGCGGGCCTCGACTCCAAGTACTACCACCACTTCTGGCGGCCGGTCACGGGGGTCGCCCTGGCGGGGACCGACGGCAACCCGCTCACGACGCCCGTCGACGGGTGGCAGGTGTTCGCGCCGCCGACGCCACCCATCCCCGATTACCCGAGCACCCACGCCGTCACGGGCGCCACCGCCGCGACGATCATCGAGGCGCTCGTCCCCGCGGCGCCGCCCTTCGTCACGACGAGCGGGTCGCTCCCGGGCGTGACGCGCCGCTTCACCAGCGTGGCCCAGGCGGCCAAGGAGAACGCCAACTCGCGCGTGTACATCGGCTACCACTTCCGCTACGCGACCGAGGTGGGGCTGGTGCAAGGGCGAGCGATCGGCGCGTACGTCGCGGAGCACGCACTGCGCCGGCTCCGCGACGCGGATCGGCGGTAGGACGGCTGGTAGGTGGGTAGGCTGGTAGGCTGGTAGCACGGTTCGACACCGCGCCTCGTCCGGCACCACGGTCGGGCGGGCGCACGGGACTTTCGGCGCTGAGGGAAGAGGATGCAAACGACGACGGCGGCCGCGACGGGAACCGCTCCGGTCAACGGCGGGCTGTGGGGCGCGCGGGCCCGGGACTGGGCCGACGTGCAGGAGGGGCAGGCGCGCGCACTCTACGACGCCGTGCTCGAGGCGATCGCGGTCGGTCGCGGGACACGACTGTTGGACGCGGGGTGCGGCGCCGGGATGGCGGCGATGCTCGCCGCGGCGCGCGGCGCGACGGTCTCGGGCGTCGACGCGTCGGACGATCTGCTCGCGATCGCCCGCGCGCGGGTCCCGGGCGCCGAGTTCCGGCAGGGCGACCTCGAGTCGCTGCCCCTCGCCGACGCGCAGTTCGACGCGGTCACCGGGTTCAACGCGTTTCAGTACGCCGGGACGCCGGTCGCGGCGCTTCGAGAGGCGCGGCGGGTCGCGCGTCGCGGGGCGCCCGTGGTGATCGCGACCTGGGGCCGGCCCGACGGGATGCCGGCCGCGTCGCTCGTCACCGCGCTGCGCCCGCTGTTGCCGCCCCCGCCCGCCGGCGCGCCGGGCCCGTTCGCGCTCTCCGACGAGGCGGCGCTCCGCGCGCTCGCGGCCGAAGCTGGGCTCGCGCCCGAGCACGTAGCGGATGTCGAGACGACGTGGACGTATCCCGACCTCGAGACCGCCCTCCGCGGGCTCAACGCGTCGGGCGTCGCGCAGCGCGCCATCCGGCACGCGGGCGAGGACGCGGTGACGCGCGCCCACGCCGACGCGCTCGCGGCGTTCGGCACGCCCGACGGCGGGTTCGCGGTGGGGGCGACGTTCCGCTACCTCATCGCGCGCGCCTGACGAACTGGGGACTGACGAACCAGGGCCAGCCCCGGTCGGGAGCGGGTGGTCGACGCCTAAGTGCTGAGCGGCCGGGTTCGCGTGGACGCCGGGCGGTAGCTCGTGGCGCGCGACATGCGCGCCAGCCTCAGCGGCGGACGAATCCCACGCGGGGCGCGGAAGCGCGCCTCCGCGCAGGCGTTGGCGCCGCGACAACCCGGAGAGGGCACCGATGGTCGACGACACGAGCGGGACCGTCCGCGATTCGGCACGCCAGCCGGCGCGCCAGACGGCGCGCGAGGCAGGAAGCAT
Source organism: uncultured Gemmatimonadales bacterium (assembly GCA_963763675.1). Classification (GTDB taxonomy): domain Bacteria; phylum Gemmatimonadota; class Gemmatimonadetes; order Gemmatimonadales; family Gemmatimonadaceae; genus BPUI01. Next base: position 751,194 of record CAVXPN010000005.1, on the reverse strand, counting down.
CGCGGGGCGCCCCGCGGGGCGCGGCGGGTCGGTCCTCGCGCCCGACGTGGACGCGGCGGCCGGCGCACGCCCGGCGGGCCCGGGCGCGGCCGAGCCGGACCTCGTCAAGACCGGAGCCGCGGTCGCGAGCCTCGGCGTGCGATCCATCAACCTGACCGTCCTGACGGCGCTCGCCGTGTTGTACACGCTGTACTTCGCGCGCGAGTTCCTCCTCCCGATCGTGTTCGCGCTCCTGCTGAACTTTCTGTTCAGCCCGGTGGTGCGCGGACTCGCGCGCTTCCGGGTACCGACGCCCCTCGGCGCCGGGCTCATCGTGCTGGCGATCCTGGGGGTCCTGGGCTCGGGCGCGTTCGGGCTGTCGGGCTCCGTCCGGGACTGGGCGGCGACCGCCCCGAAGACGCTCGCGAGCGCCGAGGCGAAGCTGAGCAAGATCCTGCGACCCATCCAGCGCGCGTCCAAGACCGCCGAGCAGGTCGCGAACGGGGCGACGGCCGCGACGGCGGGCGGCGCCGGCGGTCCCAAGCCGGCGGCCGTCGTCGTCGAGGGACCGAGCCTGGCCTCGCGGGTCTTCGGGACGACGCAGCGGTCGCTCGCCAGCATCCTCGAGGTCCTGATCCTCCTCTACTTCCTGCTCGCGTCGGGCGACCTGTTCCTGCAGAAGCTGATCAAAGTCCTCCCGAACCTGGGCGAGAAGCGCAAGGCGGTCGAGATCGCGCGGGCGACGGAGTCGTCGATCTCCCAGTACCTGCTCACGGCGACGATGCTGAACGCCGGCGAGGGGCTGGTGGTGACCGGGGTGATGTACCTCTGGGGGATGCCCAACCCGGCGCTGTGGGGGGCGCTCGTCGTGGTGTTCGAGTTCATCCCCTACCTCGGCGCGCTGGCCATGGTGGCGATCCTGTCCGTCGCGGCGATCACGACGTTCGATAGCGTCGGGCACGCGCTGCTCGTGCCCGCGAGCTTCCTGCTGATCAACCTGATCCAGGGCAACCTGGTGAGCCCGCTCCTGCTCGGGCACCGGCTGTCGCTCAATCCGGTGGCGTTGTTCGTCGGGCTTGCGTTCTGGTTCTGGATCTGGGGCGTTCCCGGGGCCTTCATCGCGGTCCCGCTTCTGGCGACGTTCAAGATCTTCTGCGACCACATCGAGTCGCTCGCCTCGGTGGGCGAATTTCTCGGACAGCGCGACGAGGAGGAACGGCGGGCGAGCGTCCGCGTGCGCTGGGATCCGGCGGACCGCGCCTCGGTGCGCAAGCGGGCGCCGGATGCTGGTGCGCCGGGGTGAGCCCCTGGATTAGCAGGTCGGCGCGCGGACGCGTGAGGCGGGCGCGCGGACCGGCGTGAGGCGGCGGACGCCGAGCGCCGCGTTCACCTCGCCGAGTGCGGTGGTGCCGAGGCGTGCGAGGTCGCCGAGCACGGCGCGCAGCTCCTGGCATGACGCGGTGTAGGCGGCGAGCGCCGCCGGCGTGGGCGCCATGTCGCCGAGGTCCTGCGCGTTGAGCTGCGTAGCGAACGCGGCGTTGAGGCTGACGAAGTCCGGGCGCGGCGTGCCGCGCGCCGGCCCGCGCGACCGTCCGCGGTCGAGCGTGCCCGCCGCCGTGTCGATGCGCGCGCTGAAGCTGGCCGTCGCGGCCGCGACGTCCGCCGCCGCGTTAGGCCCCGCCGCGTCGCGGACCAGCGTCTGCAGCGCGAGCGCCTCGCGCCGCCCGTCGGCGGTCGCGACGAGCGCGTCGGCGATGCGCGTCTGCAGCTCGTGCTGCGCCCGCAGAGCGTCCATCGTCGCGGGCGACCGCGGGTCGGCGCGGACGGTGACCGGCTGCGACGCGCTGCGGCCGTCGGCCGTGAGGCGGAGCGTGTAGACGCCGGGGAGGGCGAGCACGCCCTCGGGGGAGGGCGGCGTGCGTCCCGGGTTCGCGTTGATCTCGTACGTGTGGCGGAACGCGGGCGGCGCGTCGGCGCGCAGGTCCCAGTTGACGCGGTTGGTCCCCGCGGCGGTCGGGAGCGCCGCGGGCGGCGCGACCCAGAAGTTGGGGTGCGGCGGGCGCGCGGCCTCGGCGACCGGCGCCTCCGCGGTGCTCGACAGGTGGCGGACGACCGCGCCCGAGGCGTCGAGCACGTCGAGGGTCACGGTGCGGGCGGGGCGCGCGAGCCAGTAGTCGACGATCGCCCCCTCGGGCGGGTTGAGCGCCTGCGGCACCTCGGGCGGGAAGGGCGTGTCGGCGTTCACGTTGCGCCGCACGCGGACGGCGTCGCCGGGGACGAACAGGTGGACCGGCTCGCGCGCGATGGCCGCCCCGCGCCCGGCGAGCTGTCGCAGCGTCGAGATGTCGTCGACGACCCAGAACCCGCGGCCGTAGGTCGCCACCAGCAGGTCGTTGTCCTTAATGACGACGTCGCGGACGGAGCTGTTGGGCAGGTTGAGGGCGAGCGGCTGCCAGTGGTCGCCGTCGTCGAACGAGACGAACACCGCGGTCTCGGTCCCGGCGAACAGCAGCCCGCGCGTGCGCGGGTCTTCGCGGACCACGCGCACCATCGCCCCGGCCGGCGCGGCCGACGGCAGCCCCGCGGTGATCGACGTCCACGTGCGCCCCGCGTCGCGCGTGCGGTACACGTGCGGCGCGTAGTCCCCCGAGAAGTGGTCGTCGACGGCGAGGTAGGCCGTTGCCGCGTCGACGTGCGACGCCTCGACCGCGACGTTCATCCGCGGCCGGCCGGGCGAGGCGGGTGGCGTGACGTCCGTCCACGTCGCGCCGCCGTCGCGCGTGAGGGTGACGGGGCCGGTGCTCGCCCCGACCCAGACCGTGCCCGCCGCGACCGGCGAGGCGGAGAAGGATTCGATCGCGCCGGCGCGCCCGGCGGCGGAGTCGGGGACCGCGCTGCCCGACGGATGGCGGACGGTGAGGTCGGGGCTCAGGCGGCGCCAGTGCGCGCCGCCGTCGGCGGTCGACCAGAGCGACTGGAACGCCGCGAGCAGCGTATGCGGATCGTTAGGCGCGAAGTGGGGGGCGAAGGCGATCGGCTGCGAGCTCGTCGTGCGCAGCTTCGCCGCCGGGTCGGCGTCGGGGGCGACGTTGATCCACTGCTCGCTCGGGTACGAGATGCGGACGATCCCGCTGCCGCTCGCGTAGACCGTGTTGGGGTCGCGAGGGTCGGCGACGATGGTGCCCCACTCCCACCCGGGCACGGGGTTCCAGTCGAGCGGGGTGACCGCGCCGAGGTTGCCGCGGGCGCGCGTGCGGATCGCGCCGGCGTCCTGCTGGGTGCCGTAGACCCAGTAGGGGAACGAGTTGTCGACCGACAGGTGGTAGATCTGCTCGGTCGACTGGTTGTACCACGAGCTCCACGCCGCGCCGCCGTCGAGCGTCACGGTGGCGCCCTGGTCGAGCCCGAGGAGCATGCGCTGGCCGTTGGTCGGGTCGATCCAGAGCTGCTGCGGATCGTCGCCGCCGGGCGCACCCTTGAAGCCGGTGAACGTGGCGCCGCCGTCGGCCGACCGGTAGCTGGACGTGTTGATGGTGTAGACGACGTCCGGGTTCTGCGGGTCGACGTAGACGCCGCAGTTGTAGCCGCCCTGGCCGTTGCGGATCCGCTCGTCGTCGGCGGCCATCTGGCGCCACGTCTCCCCGCCGTCGTCGGAGCGGAACAGCCCCGTGTTGGTGACGAGGAAGACGCGCCGCGCGCCGGTGTGCATCGCGACGGCGACCGACGTGCGCCCCGCGAGTCGGGGGAGGCCGGTGCCGGTGACCTCGCGCCACGTGACGCCGCCGTCGGTCGACTTGTAGAGCGCCGTGCCGGTGCGCGCGGTGTCCGGCGGCGGCGTGGTCGGGACGGTGGGCGCCGCGGCGGCCGAGGGCAGCGGCGGGATGTAGTGGCGGATCGTCGTCGCGAAGACGACGTCGGGGACATCGTAGGCGCGGGCGAGCTTCTGGATGCCGGTCGTCGAGTCGACGAACAGCGTGCGGGCCCACGTCGCCCCGCCGTCGGTGCTGCGGAAGACGCCGCGCGCGTCGCTCCGCGCGTGCAGGTCGCCCTGCGCTGCGACGAGGACGACGCGCGCGTCGCGCGGGTCGACGATGATCGATGGGATCTGCTTGGACCGGTCGAGCCCCGCATGGCGCCACGTGCGCCCGGCGTCGCGCGAGACGTAGACGCCGTTGCCCTCGTTGATCGCGCCGCCGGTGACCATGTCGCCGGTGCCGGCGTAGACGACGGTCGGGTCGGAGGGCGCGACCTCGATCGCGCCGACCGAGGAGACGTCGCGCACGTCGTCGAACACGGGCGTCCACGTCTCGCCCGCGCTCGTCGTCTTCCACACGCCGCCCGCGGGGAGCCCGGCGTAGAAGACGCCGGGCTGGCCGACCGCGCCGCTCACCGCGGCGACGCGTCCGGCGCGGAACGGCCCGATGTTGCGCCACCGAAGGCCGGCGTAGAGGCGCGGATCGACCGGAGCGGCGGCGGATGCGGGGGTGGTCGCCGCGGGCGCGGCCTGCGCGCCGGCGGTCTGCGCGCGCGCGGCACCGACCGCGCCGGTGAGCACCGCCGCCGCGCCGAGGACGCGGATGGCGGCTGGAGATCGTGCGGGCACGGGCGGTCGGGGCGAGGGGTCGTGGCGCGGCGGCGACGTCGGCGGGGCGATGCCCCGAAACTAGGGGCGCGTGATCCCGTCGGCAGTGGACGAGCGGCGGGGAGACACAAGGGCGAAGGCCGCCGCGCTGTCGGCGATGCGCCACCGCCGCGGTTCGCGCCGGGCGGACCGCCGCCGCCGCCCGAGTTCGGCCGACCCGAGCCACTCGGCCCGCCGCCCGACCGGCTGCCACCCGACCGGCCGCCGCCCTGAGATCAAGGTGCTCGCCCGAGCCGGCGCGCGCCGCGGCGCCCGGTGACGGCCCCGAGACCGCCGAGGCCGGCCGCGAGCAGCGCGAGTGTCGCGGGCTCCGGCGCGGTCACCGCCGCGACCGACGACAGATAGCCGTGGAACCCCGCGGCGTCCTGGTACCAGCCGACGATCTGCCCCGCGTCGTTGGCGCCGAACCCGCTCGTGCCGAGGGGGCCGACGTCGTACGACCGAAACGCGCCCGCGGCGTACAGATAGCCGTGGTTCACGCCGGCGGCGTCCACCCAGCGGCCGGCGACCTGCCCGGCGGCGTTGATGCGCGGCGCGAACGTGGCCGTCGCCCCCGGAAAGTCGAGGAAGCTGAACGCCCCGCCGGTCTCCACATACCCGTGGCTGTGCATCAGCCAGTCCGTCCCGCCGTAGTTGCCGGCGATCGCCCCCTGGTCGTTGATCCCGCCGGCGTTCGTGGCGACCACCCCCGGGACGTCGGGCAGGAGGGTGTACACGCCGCCGGCGTATACAAAGCTGTGGCCCCCGGTGCAGTGGCACCCACCCGTCGGCCCGTCGTACCATCCGACGACCTGCCCGGCCTCGTTCATCCCGCGGGCCCACGTGTTCAACGCCCCGGGCACGGCGAGCGTGGTGTACGTGCCGCCGTCGTACACGAACCCGTGGAACGCGCCCGCCGCGTCCTGGTAGGTCCCCGAGACATCGCCCGCCGCGTCCACGCCGTACGCTTCCGTGAGCGTCGCGCCCGGCACGCTGAGCGAGGTGTACGTGCCGCCCGCGTAGAGGAAGCCGTGGTGCGTCTTGGACGCGTCGTCGTACCGTCCGGCGACCTGCCCCGCATCATTGAGCGCGAAGCCGTAGGTCGCGGTCGCTCCGGGCACGTTCAGCGGCGTGAACGCGACCTGCGCGTGGGCTTGGGCCGCGGCGACCAGGGCGAGGCTCGCGACGGCGGCGAGGGGCAGTGCTGCGCGTAGTGCTGCGCGTGTGCGCATCGACCGTCTCCTGTGGGGTGCGGGGCTGAGAGGGTGGGAGCTGCCGTGCAACGGTCGGCGGCCTTCGCGTGGGGTCAGCATCCGGAAGGGAGATTCGGCATGAGCTGCGCGTCGTTGTGCGCACCAGGACAACGACTCGGCGTGTAGGACCCGGAGCCCGGAGTGCCCGTAGGCGCGACCGAATTGCCGTCGGCACTCGAGTTGGCGACACCAACGGTTGCAGGCTCGACCGGCGACTGGCAGCCCAGGCCGAACATGAGGGGGAACCCCGCGAGGAGCGCGAGGCGCGGGGGGAACGGGCGCACGACGGACCGCATGGGAGGGCCTCTGAGTGGTGGGAGTGAACGGGTGGCAATGCGGCGGAGATGGCGGAGTCGACGTGGCCGCTGGCCGTGCTTGTCGCTTCCGTCCGCCGCCGGTACCGTAGGAGCGCGCGATCTTCCCCTGGTCCTCTCGGAGTCCTCCGGAGTCCTTTCGATGTCCGCCGAGCGCCCGCGCTTCTCGCTCGCCCTTCTCGGCGGGTGCGCCGTAGCCCGCCCGGACGGCGAACTCCTCGCCGGCCGCGTGTCGCAGCGTCGTCGGCTGGCCTGCCTGGCCGTGGTCGCGGCGTCCGGCCGGGCGGGCGTCAGCCGCGACCGGCTCCTGGCGCTGCTCTGGCCGGAGAGCACGACCGAACAGGCCCGCCACCGGCTCGCCGACACGCTCCACGTGCTCCGCGCCGCGCTCGGCGAGGATGCACTCCCGGGCGTCGGCGATCGCCTGACGCTCAACCCCGACGTCGTCGCCTGCGACGCGGTCGCGTTCGACCACGCGCTACGCCGCGGCGACGTCGCGGCCGCGGCCGCCGCCTACGCGGGCGCCTTCCTCGACGGCTTCCACGTCGGCGACGCGCCGGAGTTCGAGCGCTGGGCCGACGGCGAGCGGGACCGCCTCGCCCGTGAAGCCGCCCGGGCGTTCGAGGATCTGGCCGAGCAACGCGCGGCCGCGGGCGACAGGCTCGCCGCGATCGCGTGGTGGCGGCGGCTCGTCGCCCACGATCCGTACAGTGCGCGCGGGATCGTGCGCCTGGTGCAGGCGCTCGACGCGGCCGGGGACCGCGTCGGTGCGGTGCGGCAGGCCGAGGTGTACGCGGCATTGATGCGCGACGCCCTCGGCGCCGAGCCCGACCCGGAGGTGCTCGCGCTCGCCGAGCGGTTGCGGGGTCCGGCGGCCGGGCGGGCGCACGGGTTGACGCCCGACGCGGCAAGGGGCTCCGACGCCGCGGTCCCATCTGCCGCGAGCCGAGTCCCCGCGGCCACCGCGACCGCACCCGCGAGCGCGCCGCTCGTCGTTCCGCCCCCGCCGGCCGTCCCGAAAGTCAGGCGACGCACCCGCACCGTGACGTGGCTGATTGGTAGCCTCGTGGTGCTGGTCGCGGGCCTCACGGCTGTTCGGGGATACCGGGAGCCGTCGCGCACGGCCCCGATGCGCGCCCGCTTCGCCTTGACCGCGGCGCCCGGCGAGCAGTTCGCCGGCGTGCGCGGCGTCACCATCTCACCGGACGGCCGCCTGATCGCGTACGCGGCGGCGGACAGTAGCGGGGTGCGTCGGCTGCGCGTGCGTCGGCTCGACGACCTCCGCGCGCACGCGCTGCCGGGGACCGAGGGAGCGTACGCGCCGTTCTTCTCGCCGGACGGGCGTTGGATTGGTTACTTCGACGAGGGCGGTCTGTTCAAGGTGCCGGTCGCCGGCGGTGCGCCCGTGCTGCTCGTGGCCGGCACGAGAAACAACGGCGCGAACTGGGGACCGGGTGGCGCGATCCTCCTGGGCATGGGCCGCAGCAGCGTCCACGGCGACTCGGCGGTCATGGGCCTGACGCTCGTGTCGCCCGATGGCCGCGTGGTGCGACCCTTGACGACGCCGGACGCGGCGCACGGCGACCTGATGCACCACTTCCCGGTCGTATTATCCGACGGCGAGACCGTGCTCTTCGAGAGCGTGCCGCCGGGCGCCGGGACCGGCTCGGAGCGCGGGTACATCGGCGTCGCCTCGCTCGCGACGGGGACGCACACGGTGCTCCCGCTCCCGGGGCGCTACCCACTCGGCGTCGTCGACGGACGACTGCTGTATGCGGGCACCGACGGCGCGTTGATGGCCGTGCCCTTCGACGTGGCACGCCGTCGCCTCACGGGCGAGCCGGTCCGGCTCGACGAGCCCGCGGACCTACGGAGCGGTCAGTCGTTCAGCGTGCTCGCGGAGGCGGGGACGCTCGTTTCCACGCACGCCGACGTGGCAACCGCGCGCCCGGTGCTCGTCGACGCGCGTGCGAATGACGGCCGCGGCGCACGCGAGCCGCCCGTGCCCTTGCTGGAGGCCGGCGAGCGGACATTCGCCTCGCCGCGCTACGCGCCAGACGGCCGGCGGATCGCGTTCCAGGTGGGGCAGAGCTTTCCGGGCGCGCTGTGGGTGTACGACCTGTCGGCGCACACGTTCTCCCGAATCGCGCCGGCAACGACGGAAGGGGCAGTCACGTCCCCCGCGTGGACCCCCGACGGCCGCCTGCTCTACTCGTCCACGCCCGGGATCGCGCGCGACACCTGGGGCATCTGGATGCTGCCTGCCGACGGCGGCGCTCGTGCGCAGCAGCTGTTCACGGAGCACGGGATACCCGAGGGCACCGTGGTGTCGCCGAATGGACGCACGGTGCTGTACGGCATCGTGAACGACACGGCCGGCCTCCGGCGCGACCTGCGGGTGGTCGACCTGCCCGGCGGCGCGCCGCGCGCGTGGCTCGCGACGCCCTTCGACGAGTTCTCGCCGGCGTTCTCGCACGACGGTCGCTGGGTGGCCTACGTCTCGGACGAAACGGGCCGCCGCGAGGTATACGTCCGCCCATTCGCCGACACGCCGGGGCGCGTCCAGGTCTCCGCCGACGGCGGCACCGAGCCGTGCTGGTCGCCCGACGGCCGGCGCATCTTCTACCGCGCAGGGCGCCGGTTGCTCGCGGCGCGGGTGACGTACTCGGCGACCCAGCCCGGGCTCGTGGTCGTCGCCCGCGAGGTGCTCGTCGACGGCGATTTTCTCGCGGGCACTCGAGTGCGCGATTACGACGTGGCGCCCGACGGCCGGCACATCGTCATGCTACAAACCGCGCCGAGTGTGAGCCCGGAGGTGGTCGTCGCGGTCGACTGGCTCGGCGAAGTGCACGAGCGCATGCTGGCCAGGCATTAACGTCACTCGCGACCGGCTGCGGCGACCGTGGTCGTGGAGGTCGGCGTCCGCCGCCAACAGCGGCCGCTCTACGCCTCGCCGCGCGCCCGCCCGATCCGGGTCACCAGCCCCACGCTGAACAGCGTGTGCGGCGCAGGGCGCGGGGTGGTCGTCGAGACAGTTCCGTTCACCGTGCTCCCCGACACCGACAACGGCCCGGAGAACCGCCGCTCGATCGCGACGTCGATCGCGCTGCGCGCGCTCACGAAGTGCCGCACGCCGGCGACCGGCCCGTACGTCGTCACGCCAGAGTGCCCGCCGCCGTACACGTCGGGCGAGCGCAGCGACGAGCGCGTGACGAACCCACCCGCGAACGGCTGCGTCCCCACGCTGAGCGGCAGGTACGCGCGGGCCAGCCCCGTGACGTCGGTCGCCGTGCTGACCGGGATCGTCGGCCCGACGTCGAGGGCGCCGGCGTTGCCGATTGCCGCGCGGTAGAGCTGCGCCTGGGCGCCGACCTGGAGCCACCGCGTCAGGTACGGCGCGATCAGCCCGTTCGCGCTCCCCGTGACGCCGCTCCGCTGGTAGTACACGATCGACAGCGCGACGTCGCTCATGCCGAACCCGGCCGGCTCCGGCTGCGACCCGTCGACGCGTCCGAAAAACAGCGGCTGGAGCTGCACGCTGAACTGGCCGAGGGGATGGCCGGAGTCGCCGACGCGCCCGCCGTACGTGTATGCGGCATTGATCGCGAGCTCGGGCTCGACGAAGTAGAGCGCGCCGACCTGCGCCCCGCCCACGCTCCGCGCCGCCACCGACGTGCCGTTGGACGCGCCGACGTAGCCGCCCGCGTACCCCCGCCACCGCGGGCCCCCGCCGAACACGTAGTTCGCGCCCACCTGTCCCTGGTACTGCCGGTCGGTGACGATGCCCGTCGATCGGCTCTCGCTGTAGGCGCCGCCGACGCCGACCTGCACGTGTTCGGTGAGGAACGTGCCGGTCGTCGCGCTGGCCCCGACGAGGCTCGTGCCCGGGTTGAGGAACGTGCCCGACACCGTGCCCCCGACCAGCGCGCTTCGCGTGAGGCCCTGGCGGAACCGCGTCGAGTCGTCGGCGGCCCGCCAGTCGTACGGCGCATCCATCGGGCGCTGCGCGGCGAGCGCCCGTGGCCCGAGCGCCCCGGGCACCAGCGCGAATGCCAACGCGAACGCGCGCGTCAGACCGGCGACGCGCGGGAGTGACGGGCCGATCGGACGCGGCAGGGCGGGCATGAACGCTCGGGGTGGTGAGGGCGCGAGCAGGCGCCCAGAATATTGGTCCGGCCACACCCGCGCGCCACCGCATAGCGCCGGACGGCGGGCGCGCCCACATTACCGCCCGTGGCGACGACGAACCGAAGCGGAGGGCGAGGACGCGGAGTCGTGATCGCCGGCAGCCTCCTGGCCGGCGCCACGCTGGCGTGCCGGCGCGACGAGCCACGCCCCGCCGTCCGGTCCGAAGGACCGCCCGCAGTAGCGGTCGCGGCGCCACCGACCGCCCACCTGCACAGCTGGGACGACGCGGCCGGGCTCGCACTGGTCGTGCGGGCCGGCGCCGACGGGCCGCAGATGCTCGTCACGCCCGACAGCGCGGAGGCGCGGACCGGCGCCGCACGCGCCGCAGCCGGCGCGGCCGACGGCGGCGTCGTCCTCTTCGGCCGCGCGGGGATGCTCGGGCGCGCGCGCGCCGACTCCGCGCTCGACGGACCGCCGCTCGGCGGCGCGTGCGCGACCTGGTCCGCCGTCCGGATGGGACCCGCGTCGGGCGCCGACGCCGCGCCCGCGTGGTCCGTGGGCTTCGTCGTCCCGGCCAACGCCGCGCAACCGTCCGCGCTCGCGCTCGACTCGCTCGACGTGCTCTCGCCCCGCGATTCGGCCGCGCTCGCCGCGGCCGTGACGCGGCTCGCAGGGGCGCTGCCCGACACGAGCGCGCACGCCGGCGCGCGGCGGCCGGCCCTCCGCGGCGTACCCTTCCGCGTGCGCGACGCCCACCGCTTCGCACTCGCCGACGGATCGGCGGGCGTCGTCGCGGTGCTCACGCGCACGGTCAATACCGAGGCGGCGCCCTTCGCCCAGCAGATCCTGCTCGTCGCCGAACGCGCGCCCGGCCGGTCGTGGCTGACCACGTACGCCGAATCGGTGGCGGGACCCGAGGAATCGCTGCCGGCGATGGACGTGCTCGCGGCGGTGCAGCTCCCACGCGGGGGCGTGCCGGCCTCGCGTGCGGCACTCGTCCTCGGGCGCGACGCGGACGACGGCAGCCGGTACACCCTGCTCGAGCGCGACGCGCCCGGCCACTGGCACGCGCGCTGGACGAGCGCCGTCTGCCCCACCCAGGGCCGCCCGCGTGCGAGCTGACCGCCGCGGTCTGCGGGTGCGCCCGCTCGCCACCACGTTCGCCGCGGCGCTCGCGGGTTGTGCGTCCGCCCCGGGGAGACGAGCCCCGGACGCCGTACCGACGCCCCCGGTCGTGGCCGTCGCCGCGCCCGCGGACTCGGCCCCTGCCGCGACCGCCGCACGCGACGCCGCGCTCGCGACGACCAACGCGCCGCCGACGCCGCTCGCCGACGACGCCACGGCCGCGGCGCTGCTGGCCGACGTGCGGACGGTCGACCCGACGATCCGCGTCGAGCTCCGCTACGCGACGCCGTACAACTTCACCGGCGCGCCCCTGCCAGGATACGAGGCGTCACACGCCCTCCTCCGCCGCGAGGCCGCCGACGCCCTCGGCGCCGTCCAGCGCGCGCTCGCGGCCGCGGGGCTCGGACTCAAGGTCTTCGACGCCTACCGCCCGGTGCGGGCGACGCAGGCGATGGTCGCGTGGACCAAGCGGGTGCACCGCGAGGACCTGCTCCGCGACGGCTACATCGCCGAGCGCAGCCGGCACAACCTCGGCGCCGCGGTCGACCTCACGCTCGTCGACCGGGCGACCGGGCGCGAGCTGAAGATGGGCACCGCGTTCGACACCTTTTCGTTGGCCGCCCACACGGCCAACGCGTCGGGCGAGGTCGCGGCCAACCGGGCGCGACTGGTCCGCGCGATGGCCACGGCAGGGTTCGTGAATCTCCCCGAAGAGTGGTGGCACTTCAGCTACCCCGTGCCCGACCCGCAGCGCTTCGACCTGGTCATCCGCTGAGGCCGGGGCGGCGCTTCCTCTTTTCATCTTCCGCCCCATGGTCATGCGTCGTTCCGCCCCCGCCATCCTTTCCGCCCTCGCCCTCGCGGCCGGCTGCGCCTCGAGCCCGAGCATGGTCCACGACCACGGCGGGATGGCTGGAATGTCGCCCGCCCCGACCATCGTGCCGACGCCGGGCGCGCGCGCCGTCAACTTGCCGCCCGACGCGGCGGAAGCGGTCGCCCGCCTCAACGCGTCGCCGCGCCACGGCGAGTACGTGATGGTTCGCGCCGGCAACGACTCGGTGCGCGCGTTCGTCGTGTATCCGCAGCGCTCGACGCGCGCGCCGGTCGTCGTCGTCGTGCACGAGATCTTCGGCCTGTCGAGCTGGGTACGCGGGGTGGCCGACCAGCTGGCCGCCGAGGGGTACATCGCGATCGCGCCCGACTTTCTGACCGGGTACCCGACCGAGGGCAACCCGGACAACGTCGGGCTGCAAGGTGCGGTCAAGCAGATCTCCGGGCTCGACGTGGCGCAGGTCCAGCGCCGGGTCACGATGGCCGCCAACTACGCGACCGCGCTGCCGTCCGCGCTCCCCGAGTACGGCGTGGTGGGCTTCTGCTGGGGCGGGTCGATCTCGTTCGCCCACGCGGTCGAGGCCGCGTCGCAGGCCACCCCGCCGATGCGCGCCTCAGTGGTCTACTACGGCACCCCCCCGCGCCCGCAGCAGCTCGCCCAGGAGCGCGCCCCGATCCTCGGACTCTTCGGCGGCAACGACGCGCGCGTGGACGCGACGCTCCCGCCCGCCGATTCGACCCTCTCGGCGCTCGGCCGCGCGCACGAATTCATCATCTTCCCGGGTGCGGGGCACGGCTTCCTGCGCCAGCAGACGGATTCGAGCGGGGCCAACCTGCGCGCGTCGGAGCAGGCGTGGCCGCGCACGGTGGCGTGGTTCAAGCAGTACCTCGGCGCCTAGGAGCCGGCCCGGAGGGCAGTCCCCCGCGTCGGCGGGGGTGACGGCGCGATCCGGTCGCGAGCCGATCGCGAGCCGATCGCGGCCGGGAACTCTCCGCAGACTACCCGCTGTTCCGCTGTACATTGGCCGTCATGTCGCTCGTCTACGTTGCCGCTTTCGTCGCCGGCCTGGTGCTCGGCGTGTACGTCATGCTCTTCGGGGTGGAGCGCGCGCCGCAACCCACGGGGCGCGCCCCGCACGAGGAGACGGGCGCGCACGACCCGCGGACCGAACCGCCCACCCTGCTCAACCGCCAAACGGTGGCGGCGTTCGCGGCCGCGTTCGGCGGGGCGGGTTACGCGGCGCTTCGGGCGGGCTGGAGCGAGGCACTCGCCGCGGTCGTCGCGGTCGCGGCCGGCCTCGGGTCGGCCGCGCTCGCGACGGTGCTGCTGGCGAAGTGGGCGCTGCCGAGTGCGCGGAAGGACGTCGTGGACGCGCGGTACCTGATGCAGGGGCAGCCGGCCACGGTCACCCGAGCGATCCCGGCGGGCGGCGAGGGCGAGATCGTGTACGAGGTCGACGGGCGGCAGTGGACGCTGCCCGCGCGCGGCTGGGACGACTCGCCGGTCGCGGCCGGCGAGGACGTCGCGATCGACCGGGTGGAGAACGGCGTGGCGTACGTCGAGCAGTGGGCGCAGGTGGAAGCACGTCTCTAGCGTGGGGCGGGGGGGGATGGGGCGATGTCGGACGCGGCAATCTTCGTAGTCGTGATCGGAGGGATGTTCGTCCTCCGGATCGTCGCGGCGACGGTCTTTTTCTTCTACATCCTCCCCGAAGGCGACCGCTGCCTCCACTGCGACGCGCCGACGCTGCGCGTCCAGCGCGTGTTCTGGCACAAGTGGACGCCCTGGTTCCGCCCGAGCTGGTGCATGGTCTGCGGCTGGAAGGGGATGCTCCGCACCGGCCCGACGACCCCGCAGCCGATCGCCGCCGTGCTCCCGCCGCCGAAGATCGTGACGAAGAAGCCCGGGTGACGACGCGTACGGCGCTACCCCAGTAGCGCCGTCTCTCCGCCGTCCCCGTCCAGCCGCTCTACCGCCTCCGCTGCGCCCGGTACAGCTGCTGCACATCCCCGCGCTGTAGAATGACCGTGTAGTTCCGCACCCGCGCCAGGTAGTCCGCCGCCTCCACCCCCGCCGGCCCGAGCTCCGGGAGCCGGCGCACCCACTCGACGCCGAGCCGGTCGACCGCGCCCCGGGTCCAGCCGTAGCCCTGGTTGTAACTGACCGTGACCAGGTCGAACAGCTGGTTGCCGCTCACCGTCTGCCCGTGGTTGAGCTTCTGCGCGGCAAACGTCCCGTACCCGCCCGGCCACGTGTCCGACGTCCACTTGGTCTGCAGCAGCCGGATCCAGAACTCGGCCGCGCGCGTGCTGAGCGCCGGGTCGAAGAGGTACTCGGTGCGGCTGGTGATTGCGCCGCGCGCGAGGCGGGCCCGGACGGTGTCAGCACTGATCTGCGGGCGCGTGGTGTCGGCGTGCACCGCCGAGTCACGCGGCCACCCGTTCACCTCGGTCGCCATCCACGCGAACGTCGGCGACGCGGTCATCGCGCGCAGGTCCGCGTCCGCGCGCGGCGTGAGCTGCGCGATCCCGAGCGCGGGCGCGGCGCTCACGGCCAGCGTGTCGAGCGCGCTTTCCTTGATCATCAGCGCGGCGACGTAGTTGGGGTCGATCTGGACCTGCGGGTTGACCGCGTCCCGCTCGAGGATGGGCACGACCCGCGTGTAGAACGCGTCGCCGTATGCCGGCTGCGTGATCCGCGGCGAGCCGTTGGCGTTGAGGAACGCGCGGAGCGGCGGCCGCCCCACGCGCGCCTCGCCGTAGAGCGTGACGGACAGGGGCTCGGGGCGCGACGCACACGCCGCGAGCGCGACCGCGGCGCTGATCGTGGCGGCCGTGATCCTACCGGCCCTGACAGCGACCCGAATCGTGTCGCAGAGCGGGGCGTGCGCGCGGCGGGGCCGCGGGGCGAGCTGGGGCATGCGGGTCGTCGTGTTCGGGGACGGTGGGGCGGTCGGCGCCGGTTGTGCTGGGACTTTTCGCGCTTGCGTTAGGCGCCCGTGGATTCCCGCTTTCGCGGGAATGACGTGTAGAGAGCGTCGTCGTCCCCGCGAAAGCGGGGGTCCACCGGTGCCAGACGCAAACGCGTGTTGCTCTAGGGCGCGCCTACCGCACCTTGTACACCCGACGCGCGCACATCCCTCGGCTCCTCGCCCGCCACGTACACCCGCAACCACTCGGGCCACGCGCTCGGGACCTCGAAATAGTCGTCGAAGTACACGAGGCCGAGTGCCTCGAGGTCGGCGAGCACCCCGCCGAGCGCGTCCTCGTCGTGGACGGGCCCGAGCACCACGAGCCCGCCCTCGACGCGGAACTCGTCCGGGGTCAGCCCGAGCCGCTCGTCGAGGGCGGCGCGGGTGAGGGCGGCGCGTTCGTACGCGGCGCGGCGGATGACCAGGGTCGGGTGCCCGGACGTGATCGCGAGAGCCATAGCAGACGTGTTTGCGTGTGTGTTTGCGTGTGTGTTCGCGGCGTGTGTGGCACGTGCCACATCGTCACGTGCCACATGATTGAGAGCGGCCACGGTGAGGGCAGGCCCGGTGAGGATCGCGCCCGACGGAAATAGCTTGCGGATATGAGCGAGCCAAGCGGTGCGGTCGATCCGGTGGTCCACAGTGAACGCTACGACGCGCGCTACGACGCGCGCTACGACGTGCGAATCGTCGATCGGGGGCGGGCACGCCGGCATCGAGGCCGCCGTCGCCGCCAGCCGCTGCGGCGCGCGCACCGCGCTCGTTACCAGCGCCCTCGACACCATCGGGCAGATGTCGTGCAACCCCGCGATCGGCGGCGTCGCCAAGGGCACCGTCGTCCGCGAAGTCGACGCCCTCGGCGGCGTGATGGCGCGCGCCACCGACCAGGCGACGGTCCAGTTCCGGATGCTCAACCGCGGCAAGGGCCCCGCCGTCTGGGCCCCGCGCGCCCAGTGCGACCGCACCCTCTACCGCCGCGCCGTCCGCCGCGAACTCGAACGCCACCCGCGACTCGACCTCGTGCAGGGCACCGTCGCCCGACTCCACCTCGCCCGCGGCGAGCACGCCGACGTCCGACGCGTCACAGGGCTCAGCACACTCGAAGGCCGCCACCTCGCCGCCGACGCCGTAGTCGTCACCACCGGCACCTTCCTCCGAGGCCGCCTGCACATCGGCACCACGACCGCCATCCCCGGCGGCCGCGCGGGCGACCCGGCCGCAACCCACCTCGCCCAACAGTTCGAGGCGCTCGGCCTCGCGGTCGACCGGTTCAAGACCGGCACCCCGCCCCGCATCGACGGCCGCTCGGTCGACTACGCCCGCGTCGAACGCCAGGACAGCGAGTTGACGTCGCCCGACGCCACCCGCTCGGGCGACCCCTACTTCCACCACTACCGCTGGAGCCACTTCGGGCCACACACCCCCGACCTGCCCCAACGGCCGTGTTGGATCACCTACCTCGAGGAGAGCGGCAAGGCGCTCATTGCCGCTCACCTGCACGAGAGCGCGATGTACGGCGGCGCGATCGGCGCGCGCGGCCCGCGCTACTGCCCGTCCGTCGAGGACAAGATCGTCCGCTTTCCCGACGCGACCCGCCACCAACTGTTCCTCGAACCCGAAGGACTCGACACCTCCGAGCTCTACGTCAACGGACTCTCGACGTCCCTCCCCTCCGCCGTCCAGCTCGACGTCCTCCACACGATCCCCGGACTCGAACAGGCCCGCATGACGCGCGCGGGCTACGCGATCGAGTACGACTACATCCCGCCGACCCAGCTCGACCCCACCCTCCGCGTCCGCACGGTCGACGGCCTCTGGCTGGCCGGCCAGATCAACGGCACCACGGGCTACGAAGAAGCCGCCGCCCAGGGCACGGTCGCCGGCCTCAATGCCGCCCTCCATACCCAGTCCCGCCCCCCCTCACCCTCGGCCGCGAACAGGCCTACCTCGGCGTGCTCGTCGACGACCTCGTCACCCGCGGCGTCGACGAACCCTACCGCCTGTTCACCTCGCGCTCCGAGTTCCGCCTCACCGTCCGCCAGGACAACGCGCTCCGCCGCCTCGCCCCGGTCGCCCGCGCCCTGGGCCTCTACACGGACGCCGAGGAGCGCGACGCGGAACGCCGACTCCAGGACGAGGACGACGCGACGGCACTCGCCGCGCGGACGAGCGTGCGCCCCGAGATTGCCGCACCCATCCTGGCCGCGGCGGCGGCGGCCGGCGCCGCGGTCGGCGGCCCGCCCGCCCACGCCGTGCGCGCCGACGACCTCGTCCGACGCCCGGGTGTCTCGCTCGCCGCCCTCCTCGCGGCCTGCGACGTCGGCGCCGACCTCCACCCCGAGTCGGTCAACGCGGCCGAACTCGAGATCAAGTACGCGACCTACATGAGCCGCGAACGCGACGAGGCCGCCCGCGTCGCCCGCCTACGCGACGTCCCCCTCGCCGCCGATCTCCCCTACCCCGCCCTGCGCTCGCTCTCGACCGAGGCGCGCCAGAAGCTCGCCGTCCTCCGCCCCACGACCCTCGCCCAGGCCGCCCGCGTGCCCGGCGTCTCGGCCAGCGACCTCCAACACCTCCTCGTCGAATCGGCGCGCTGGCTGCGCGCCGCGGCGAACGCGGCGGACTGAGCGGTCCGGGGTTCCTGGGGTAACAGCAAGATCCGCCGCGGCCTGCAGCACTCCCCCTCCACCCGCCCGACGATGCGTCCAGCCCAGCGCCGCCCCGCCCCGTCCTTACTCCGCGCGCTCACCGCCGCGCTCCTCACCACCGCCACGGTGCTCGGCGCCCCGGCGGCGGCCCGCGCCCAGCGCCCGACCGGCATCGACACGTTCGACGCGGGTGCGGCCATCACGGTCTCGGGGACCGGCGAAGACCAGATCACCCCCGACCGCGCCCGCGTCTCGCTCGGTGTCGTCACCCAGGCGCCGACTGCCGCCGCGGCCGCGCAGGAGAACGCCCGCGTGCAGCGCGCCGTGCTCGACGCCGTCCGCGGCCAGGGAATCCCGGCAGAGCAGATCGCCACCCGCGGCTACAGCGTCACCCCGACCTCCGAGTACAACGCGCAGACCCAGCGCTCGCGGCTCACCGGCTACTCGGTCCAGAACACCGTGATCGTCGAACTCCACCGCATCGATCAGGTCGGTCCCGTCCTCGACGCCGTGCTCGCCCGCGGTGCCAACACCGTCTCGTCGCTCGATCTCTACTCGTCCGAGCAGGAAGCCTCGCGCCGCCGCGCCCTCTCCCGCGCCGTCGAACGCGCCCGCGCCGACGCCGAAGCGATGGCCGCCGCCGCCGGCGGCCGGCTCGGCGCCCTCCTCGACCTCAGCTCCGGCTTCCAGGGCTCGCCGTTTCCACGCCCGATGGCGATGGCCCGGATCGCCGGCGCACCCGCGGCGACGCCGATCAGCGAGGGCACCGAGACCACGACGGCGACCGTCACCGCCCGCTGGCAGTTCATCGCCTCGCGGTAGTTCGCGGTAGCCAGAGGCTGCACCGCATGTCCGACGGCGGTGTGGCACGTGCCACACCGGCCTTCACACAGCGGCCCCGCGCGAAACCGGTATCTTCCCGCGCCCAACCTTCCCCGCCCCGTTGCCCGCCCGCCCCGCCGTGCCTCGCGTCCTCGCCATCGCCAACCAGAAGGGAGGGGTCGGAAAGACCACCTCCGCCGTGAACCTCGCGGCGAGCCTCGCGGTGGCGGAGCAACGCACGCTTCTGATCGACGCCGACCCGCAGGGCAACGCGACCAGTGGCATCGGACTCGGGCGTAACGAGCTCGATGCCTCTCTCTACGACGTACTCATGGGGGAGCGCACCTCCGCCGACGCCATCCGGCGCGGCGTGCAGTTCCCCCACCTCGACGTCCTCGGCGCGACCCCGGACCTCGCCGGCGCCGAAGTCGAGCTCGTCGACCGCGCCCGACGCGTCCACGCGATGCGCGACGCGCTCGCGCCAGTCCGCGACGCGTACGACTACGTCCTCATCGACTGCCCGCCGTCGCTCGGCTTGCTCACCGTCAACATGCTCGCCGCGGCCGACGCGGTCCTCATCCCGCTGCAGTGCGAGTACTACGCCCTCGAAGGGCTCTCGCAGCTGCTCGACACCGTGCGCCGCGTGCAGCAGGGCACCAACCCGGGGCTGACCATCGACGGCGTGCTCCTCACCATGTACGACGCCCGACTCAACCTCTCGCGCCAGGTCGCGACCGACGCGCGCGAACACTTCGGCGCGGGCGTGTTCCGCACCGTCATCCCCCGCAACGTCCGCCTCGCGGAGGCGCCGAGCTTCGGGAAGCCGATCGCGCTCTACGACGTCACCTCGGTCGGGGCGCAGGCGTACATGGCCGTCGCGCAGGAGATCATCGAGCGCGGTCGGGCGCGCAACGGCGTCGCCGCGGCGCCGCCGGTCGCCCCCGCGGCCGAGGCGGCGTGATGGCCCCTCCCCCGCCCCGCCGGCTAGGACGCGGCCTCGAAGCCCTGCTCGCCTCGCGCGAGAGCGCCGAGCCCGCAGCGGAGGAGAAGAGCGCCCTGCAGACGATCCCCGTCGCCGCGATCCGCCCCAATCCGTATCAGCCGCGGCAGACGTTCGACGCTGGCGAACTCGCCGAACTCGAAGCGAGCCTCCGGGCGACGGGACTCCTCCAGCCGATCACGGTACGCCCGGCCGGCGACGGCACGGCCTACGAACTCGTCGCCGGCGAGCGTCGCCTCCGGGCCGCGATCAACCTCGGGTGGACCGAGATCCCGGCCGTCGTCAAACCGATCGACGACCGGACGCTGCTCACGCTCGCCCTCGTCGAGAACCTGCAGCGCACCGACCTCGACGCGCTCGAGGAGGCCGAAGGTTACCAGCGACTCCTCGACGAGTTCGGGCTCACACAGCAGCAGGTCGCGGACGTCGTCGGCAAGGACCGCTCGACCGTCGCGAGTACCCTCCGCCTGCTCGCCCTTCCCGCGTCCGTACGCCGCATGCTGCAGGCACGCGAGCTGAGCGCCGGACACGCGCGCGCCCTGCTGGCCCTGGGTGACGAACGGCCGATGACGGAACTCGCGCGCGAGGCGGTCGCGAACGGCTGGAGCGTCCGCGAGGTCGAACGTCGCGTCCGCGCCCTCCTCGAACGCCCGCCCCGTCCCGCCCCAAGTGAGGACGCACGGCCCGCCGAGGTGCGCCGCACCGAGGACCACCTCCGTCGACACTTCGCGACCGACGTCGCGATCCGCCTCTCGGGGCAGGACAAGGGCGAGATCCGTATCGCCTTCTACTCCCCCGACGATTTCGACCGCGTTCTCGCGCTACTCGGCACCCGACCGGACTGATCAGCGTTGATTCAAGGAACCGGCCGGATGTGGTGCTGTTCTCCACATCCGGCCATCGTATTGGGAATCCACGACTTAGCGAACTTTCCCACACCCATCCTCATGAACGTGCGCCGCTTTCCCACACTTTTCGACAGCGCGAGTACCCCGTGGACAGGGGTCCGGACAGGAGCCTGGGGCGTGTGGATCACGGCGGGCGCGCTCGCCCTCGCCGCGTGCGGACGTGCGGGCGAGCAGCGCGCCGCCGCCACGGGCGGCGCGGGCCCGAACGCCGCCGGCGACAGCACGTTCCGCGTCGCACTACTCACCCCAGGCCCGATCTCGGACCAGTCCTGGAACTCGGGCGCGTACAAGGGCCTCGTGGCCATCCACGACTCGCTCGGCGCGCAGATCAGCCACGTCCAGACCAAGACCCCGGCGGAGTTCGAGGAGAACTTCCGGCAGTACGGGGCCAAGGGGTACTCGCTGGTCTTCGGCCACGGGTTCGAGTTTCAGGACGCGGCGGTACGTGTTGGACCGTCGTACCCGAAGACCACCTACGTCACCACCTCGGGTAACACCGCCCACGGCAACGTCGCCGGGATGACGTTCGCCTTCGAGGAGCCCAGCTATTTGGCGGGAATCGTCGCCGGCCGGGTGACGAAGACCGGCGTCGTCGGCGTGATCGGCGGGACCGAGCTGCCGCCCGTGAAGTCGAGCTTCGCCGCCTTTGAGGCGGGCGCGAAGGCCGCCAACCCGCGCGTGCGCGTCCTCTCGTCATTCATCGGCAACTGGGATGACGTGAGCGCGGGTAAGGAGCAGGCACTCGCCCAGATCGGCCGCGGGGCGGACGTGATCTTCCAGAACGCCGACGCCGCCGGGCTCGGCGTCTTCCAGGCCGCGCGCGAGCGGGGCGTCTACGCCTTCGGCTCCAATTCCAACCAGAACGGCGTCGCCCCCGACGTGGTGCTCGGCTCCGTGGTCATCGACCTGCCGCGCGCGTTTTTGCGCATCGCGCGCGAGGTCAAGGCGGGAACGTTCAAGGGTCAGGTCGTCACTCTCGGCCTCGACACCAAGGTCGTGACCTACGTCCCGAATGCCGCCCTAGCCGCCAAGCTCCCGGCGGGTGTGACGGCGTCGGTCGACTCCGCCGAGCGGGCGATCGAGGCCGGGACGCTCAAACCGCTGCCGGCCAGCGCGCGGTTCGGGGAGGGCTCGGGCGTTAAGGTCAGCGAGGCGAAGCCAGGAGCCCGCTGAACTCGGGCGGTCGACTCGTCACGCGGCGTCGAAGGACGCCGACCCGCGAGCCGCCGGCCACGTCGTGACGGCCGAGCGTCCCGGGCGTCGGGCAGGCTAACAGTTGCGACGTTGGTGCATTCAGAGACAGAGACGAGTTCATGCCACGATTGACCGCACGCCTAGGCCCGCTCGGCCTCGGCGTCCTATGCGCGTCCTGCGGGGGCGCCAGTGATCACGCCAGCCCCGGTCCGGTCACCGCGACGGTGCGCGCCGTCGCGGTGACTCCCGACACCGTCGTCGTCCTCGAGGGCCAGCAGACGACGGCTGCGGCCACACCCCGCGACGCGAGTGGCGCCACGGTCGGCGGCCGTTCGGTCGTGTGGGCCGTGCAGGACACCACGGTGGCATCGGTCGGGGCGAGTGGCGTGGTGACCGCGCGGCGCGCGGGGCGCACGACGCTCAGCGCCACCGTCGACGGCGTGTCCGGGTCGGCGGCCGTCCTCGTGACGCCGATCCCGGTCGCGACGATCGCGATCAGTCTGCCGGCGCCGACGCTCGTCGCGGGCCAGAGCGAGCAGGCCACGGTCGTCACGCGCGACGGGTCCGGGGCCGCGCTCACTGGGCGCGCCGTGAGCTACGCCTCGAGTGACACCACGGTCGCGACGGTGAATACCACCGGGTACGTCACCGCCGTCGCCCCGGGTACGGTGGTGCTCACCGCGACGAGTGAAACGCGCGCGGGCACGGTCGCGCTGAGCGTCGTTCCCGTACCGGTCGCGAGTGTGACGCTGGCGTTGGCCAGTTCGGCGCTCGTCGTCGGCCAGACCACGCAGGCGAGCGCCACGGCGCGCGACGGGGCGGGCAACACGCTCGCGGGGCGCACGATCACGTACGCGACGAGCGACGCCGGCGTCGCGACGATCAGCGCCGGGGGCTCGGTTGCGGCGGTATCGCCCGGGACCGCCACGCTCTCGGCGACCGCCGAGGGCCGAAGCGGAACCGCCACGGTGACCGTCACGTCGGACCCGGTGACGACCGTAGCGCTCGTGCTCGACACCCCGTTTCTCGCGCCGGGACACAGCACAGGAAGTACCGTGACGTTGAACGACGCGAACGGGACCGTGCTGCGCAATCGGACCGTGACTTACGCAACGAGCGACGCCACCGTCGCGACGGTCGGTAGCACGGGCGTCGTGCAGGCCCTCGCAGAGGGGGCGGCCACGATCACCGCATCGAGCGAGGGCAAAACGGGGAGCGCGACCGTCACGGTGGACAAGACCGCGCCGACGATCGCGGACGTGACGCTCGCACCGACGACGGTCGATGTCACGAGCGCCGCGGCGTCGGTCACGGTCTCGCTCCATGTGACCGACGCGGGGTCGGGGGTGCGCTCCGCCAGCATCAACTTGCAGTCGCCGTTCGGGAGCACGCAGCTGATCATCCAGGGTTGCTCGCTCGCCCTCGCCTCAGGCACCCGGAACGACGGGATCTGGCAGTGCGTCATCCCTTTCGCGCAGGGCGTGCCCGCCGGGACCTGGTCGCTGACCGCCAGCGTCTCCGACCAGGCCGCGAACCGGCGCGACTATCAGACGTCGGACCTCAGCGCGGCGGGGCTGCCGTCGACGGTCACCGTCCAGTCGAACTGATCGCGAGCGCCGCACCCGGCGCATCGGACACGGGGACGACGGACGGCAGGGGCGTAGCTGGCTACAGCACGACAGCTTACGGACCAGAATGGAGTTCGACCGCGCGCGACTGTCGCGGCTACGCAACAGCGGGCGCGTCCGGGTGTGGCGGGTAGCCGACGGCTACCCGCCGCGTACTCGTGATGAGCAGCATGAGCCGACCAGGGGCCGTGCGGTCTCCGTAGCCGGCGCGCTACCGGTACCGCCTTTGCCGATTGGACGGGCCCACGACCCGGGTACGCGCCGGGTACCGCGTGACGTCCTTCACTCCCGCGCCTGGTCCGCCTCCATGCCGTACATCACCGTCGTCGCCACCGTTTGCGCCGCCTGGCTGGTCACCGCCGCCGGGTTCGGCTACGCCGCGAACCGCGCGGTCAGGTCGCGCCAGTAGGCCGCGCGACGAATGCGTGAGCGATGGTTCGTTGAGGGCGGCACCGCGGATGCGGGCCGGGCAAGCGGGGCGTCTCTATCAAAGCCCCGTCGGGTCCCCCACGAAGCTCCACGGAATCCCGAACGTCACGTCGAGTTCCTCGCCCAGCGCCCGCACGCCTAACGTCTCGGTCGCGTAGTGGCCGGCGTAGATCACGACCACGTCGCGCTCGGCCGCATCGACCGCCGTATGGTGCGGCCCCTCGCCCACGATCAGCGTGTCGATCCCCCGCGCGCTCGCCTCGGCCAGGGTGTCGCTCGACGCGCCCCCGCCGGTGCATATCCCCCAGTGGCGCGTGCGGCGGCCCGGGGCGATCGGGGTGTGACGCGCGAGGTGGCCCCACTGCGCGGCGAACGTGGCGGCGCGGGCCGCGAGGTCGGCGGTGTCCACGTCGTCGTGGCCGCTCACCCCGACGTCGATCGTCTTGAAGCGCGCGAAGCCCCCGTCGGCGGTGAGTCCGAGGGCGCGCGCGAGGAGGACGTTGTTGCCGACAGCGGGGTGGGCGTCGAGCGGTAGGTGCGCCGAGTAAACCGCGAGGTCGTGGGCGAACACGAGGCGGAGCCGGTCGTACGCCGGGCCGACGATCGCCTGCGCGCCGCCCCAGAACATGCCGTGGTGCACGACCAGAAGGTCTGCGCCGGCGGCGACCGCCTGCTCGACCGCGGGTCGCGAGAAGTCGACCGCGACCGCCGCGCGCCGTACGCGGCCCGGGTTGGCGACCTGCAGGCCGTTGACCGCGCCGCCGTAGTCCGGCACCTCGCGGACGTGCAGCAGCACGTCGAGGTGGGCGACGACGTCGGCGAGCGACGCCCCAGGCGTTTCGGGATGCGTCATTCGGGATGCGTCATGCGGGTGTCAGCGGAATTCACGTGCGGAAGACGATGCTCGGCCCGAGCGTCGCGGCGTAGGCGAGGGCGGCCGCGGCGCCGAGCGCGATCCACGGCCACCGGCGAACGAGGCTCGGACCGGCGCCGCGGCCGTCGCGCGGCATCTGGAGCGAGACGAACAGCAGCCCGAACGTGCCGACGAGCGACGAGGCCAGGGCGGAGCCGATGACGAGCGGCGCGCCGAGTGGGCTGAGGAGCGCGACGAGCAGCGCCACCGCGCCGCCGACGGCGTAGGCCGTCATGCTCACGTACTGGCCCGTGCGGCGGGCCGCGGAGGTGCCACCGAGGATCGCGCCGAGCATGCGACCCGAGCGCTCGTTGATCCACCAGAAATAGAGGTAGGCGCCGACGGCGACCATGACCACCCGCGCGTGCGGCGCGTGGACGATCCCCGAAAGCACTTCCTCGGTTCCCCAATCCCCGAACCCCGTCACCCCCGAGTAGAGGAAGTAGCCCGCCCACTGGAACGCGTTGACCGTGAACAGCAGCCAGACGAAAAGGCGCGTGGCGGGCCCGCGCTCGCGAACGAGGGCCCAGAGAGGCAGTGCGAGAGCGGCGACGAGGAGGTTGGCCGTGCTTCCGGCCGCGGCGACGATGCGTCCCGCCCAGAACGAGAGGCCGTGGAAGTCACAGTCGAAGTAGTACGCCCCCCACGCCCGGGGCGGCGCACCCACGGCGAGGCAGGCCACCCCGTGGCCACCCGCCTCGTGCAGCAACGTGCTGACCACGTAGACGAACGCGGCCATCCCCGCGATCGTCGGGAGATCCACCTTGCCCCGCCCGTCCGGCAGAACGAACGCCGCCCGCGGAAGGCCGGCGGGCGGGGTGACATTGCGGGGAGACGTAACGATCGACATGGGTCAGCGCCGAGCGGTCATACGGGCATAGGTCGGGCCGCCGGGGTCGTCGCCGATCAAAACGTCCATCGCCCGCCCGTCCGGACCGATGCGGAACCGGGCGACGTCGGGCGTCATCCACCCCGGCCGCCAGACGACGCGGAACGTGTCCGCCCCGAGCGGCCGAAGGTCGGCGATGACGTCCGGCGCGTACTCGAGAACGAGCGAGCGCGCGGCGGAATCGGGCCGCACGCGGAGCGAGCCGTAGAGCGAGTCGGCGTAAGATCCGACGTAGCGTGCGAGCGGCAGCGGCGCGCGCGCGTCCGCGGGGCGGGCCACCGCCGCCGCCCGCAGCGCGACCTGGCGCGCCGTGTCCGCGCGCGCGTACAGCGCGAGGAGCTCGGCGCTCCAGTCGCGCGGCGCGGCGCCCGCGGTGCGGGCGTTAGGCAGGTGGGCGTCCACGACCCGCCAGAGCAGCGCGTGACGCAGCTCGGCGTGGTCGCGGTTGGCGAAGACGACGACGCCGAGTCGGCGGGCGGGGACGAGGCCGACGAGGGCGACCGTGCCGTCGATGCTGCCCGTGTGGTATGCGACCTTCTCCCCCGCATAGTCCTGCAGGAACCACCCGAACCCGTAAGCCATGAACGCCGGCCGCGTGAGGCGCGCCGTCGGGTAGAACTCCCCCGGCGATACGAGCGTCTGCGGGGCGAAGAGGGCCGCGAACGCGGTGTCGCTGATGAGACGGCGGTGGGCCGCGTCCGGCGTGCGCGCGCTGTCGAGGAGGAAGCGCACCCAGCGCGTCATGTCCGACGCGCTCGAGTACATCGCGCCCGCGGCCGGCACGCCGTCGACGAGGCGGCGCGACCAGTCGGGCAGCGGGCGGAGCGTGTCGCGCACGAGGTCGTGCGGGCGGGCGACGTCGGCCAGCCCGGCGACGTCTGCGCCGCGCGTGCGCGTGTCGCGCATGCCGAGCGGTTCGAGGAAGCGGCGGCGGACGAGGGCGTCCCAGGAGGCGCCGGCGGCCGCGGCGTCGACCGCCCCGGCGAGCGCGTACCCCACGTTGTTGTAGGCGAAGTGCGAGCGGAAGCTCGTCTGCGCCGGCACCAGCCGGAGGCGTGGCAGCAGTTGGGGGAGCGAGTCGTCGGGGTGCAGGTACCAGAGGTACTGCGGGTCGCCGAAGCCGAGCTGGTGGGAGAGCAGGTCCCGGAGGGTGATCTCGCGCGTGACCCAGGGGTCGCGGAGCGCGAAGCCCGGCACGCGGTCGACGACGCGGTCGTCCCACCGCAGCCGCCCCTCGTCGACGAGCATCGCGGCGACGGCCGCGGTGAAGGCCTTCGTCGTGGACGCGTTGGCGAACAAGGTGTGCACGCCGACCGAGTCGTGCGTTCCGAGGGTGCGGACGCCGTAGCCCTTGAGGAAGACCACCGAGTCGTTGCGCACGACGCCGACCGCGAGCCCCGGCACGCCCCAGTCGCGGCGCGCCCGCTCGACGTACGCGTCGAAGCCCGCCAGCGGATCACGGGGCGTGCCCGACTGCGTGGGTGCTTGTGCAGCAGATCGCGCGCTCGGCGCGGCGAGCAGGGTGGCCGCGGCGAGGCGAGCGAGGGCGGATCGCATCCCGCCGAACATGCGGGGTGGCGCGGCCGTCCGCTACCGGCGAGGTTGGCGGCATGTCTGCGCCCCTCCCTCCGGCGACGACCGCTGATGGCGTGCCGTGGGCCGGCGCGCCGTGGGCGGTGGTCCTCATCTTCGCCGCGATCGGCGCCCTGCACCTCGTCCGGCCGCGCTTCTTCGAGCAGATCCTGCCGCGGTGGGTGCCGGCCGCGGGGCCGTTCGGCCGCCGAACGCTCGTGGTGGCGAGCGGCGTCTTCGAGATCCTCGGCGCGCTCGGGGTCCTCTACGCGCCGACGCGGGTCGCCGCGGGGTGGGGGCTGGTCCTCCTGTTGGTCGCGGTCTTCCCCGCCAACATCGAGATGCTGGTGGCCGCGCGGCGCACACGCGCCGCGGCGTGGTGGCAGGCGCTGCTCGTCGCCCGGTTGCCGATGCAGCCGCTGATGATGTGGTGGGTCTGGGCGTCCGCGGTCCGGGCGGGGGGGGCGTGACGGCATGCTGCGGCTCACCCTTGCCAAGCACACCGACGGGAGCACGAGCTTCCGCCTCACACGCCCGGATGGCACGGCCACGTGGCAGCGCGTGCGCGACGGCACGGGCGCGTTCTTTCCGCCGCACGACCTCACGCACCTCGCCGTCGAGTCGACGCTCGGGCATCGGCGCGGGTTCTACGGGCTCGTGGCGGCCGGTTGGGATCTGGGCGACTTCGGCGCGCCGTGGCCGCGGGGACGGTTGGTCGACGTCGACCCGTCCGAGCTGATCGTCGGATTCCTCGACCGCACGGGGCTCGACGACGGCACGGACGCGGACGCCGCGGCACTGAACGCAACCGCGGTGATCTTCTTCGCCTCCGCGCGCGCCGACGCGGCAAGCGCTGCTCGCTGGCGCGACCTGTCCGACGCGGAGCTCTCCGCGGTGCGCACCCACGCCCGGGCGCTCGTCGGCGCGTGGCGTGCGCTCCCGCTCGGCGGCACGCTCGAGGTGCAGTTTGACAGCGCGGACTGACGGCGTGCGAACAAACCCCGACGGCGACCGGCCCGGCGAGATGCTCGGGCTCGACGGCGTCGTCAAGCAGTACGGGGCCGCCGCCGTCCGCGCGCTCGACGACGCGTCGCTCGCCGTCGCGCGCGGTACCCTGCACGCCGTGTTGGGGGAGAACGGCGCCGGGAAGACGACGCTCATGCGCGTCGCGTTCGGCCTCGTGCGGCCGGACGCGGGGGTGCTGCGCGTCGGTGGGACCCCGCGCCACTTCGACTCGCCGCGCGACGCGATCGCCGCCGGGCTGGGAATGGTGCACCAGCACTTCACCATCGTCCCCGCCATGACGGTGGCGGAGAACGTCGCCCTCGGCGGTCGCGGCGGCTACGACCCCGCCCGCGCCGCCGCGCGCGTCCGCGCCCTCGGCGACGCCACCGGACTCCGACTCGAGCCGGGCGTTCTCGCCGGCTCGCTCGGCGTCGCGGCCCAGCAGCGCCTCGAGGTGCTGAAGGCGCTCGCGCGCGGCGGCGAGGACGGTGCCGGCACGCGGCTGCTGATCCTCGACGAACCCGCGGCCGTGCTGGCTCCGGCCGAGTCGGAGGAGCTGCTCGGCTGGCTCCGGGGGTGGGTGGACGCGGGAGGGACGGCGGTGCTCGTGACGCACAAGCTCCGCGACGCGCTCCGCCACGCCGACGCGGTGACCGTGCTCCGCCGGGGCTGCACGGTCCTCGCCGCGGCGACGCGCGGCGGTCCCCCAGCCGGCGCGCCCGCGCTCGACGAGGCGGGGCTCACGTCGGCGATGGTCGGCGATGCCGCGAGCGACGCGTTGCGAAAGGAGGCGGGGCCGACCACCGAGCGCCCGGCCCCGGGCGACGAACGGATCGTCGCTCGCCTCGCCGGCGTCCGCGTGACCGACGCCGCCGGCGTCACCCGCCTCCGCGACGCCTCGCTCGAACTGCGCGCGGGGGCGGTCGTCGGCGTCGCCGCCGTCGAAGGCAGCGGCCAGCACGAGCTGCTCCGCGTCCTCGCCGGCCGCCTCGCGCCCGCGGCCGGCACGGTCGAGCGCCCGCCGCGCGTCGCCTTCATCCCCGAGGACCGGCACCGCGACGCCCTCCTGCTGGACGGCTCGCTCGTCGAGAACCTCGCCCTGGCCGGCGCCGGCGCGCGGCGCGGGCGCCTGCGCTGGGCGCGACTGCGCGACGCGGCGGCCGCACTCGTCGCCGGCGCGGACGTGCGCGGCGGCGCCCCCACGGCCACCGCCCGCGCCCTCTCGGGCGGCAACCAGCAGAAGTTCGTCGTCGCCCGCGAGCTGGCCGACGCCCCGCCCCTCGTCGTCGCGGAGAACCCGACCCGCGGCCTCGACGTACGCGCGGCCGCGAGCGTGCGCGCCCGACTTCGCGATGCGGCCACCGCCGGCGCGGCGGTCGTCGTCTATGCGAGCGATCTCGATGAAGTGCTCGCCCTGGCCGACGAGATGCTGGTGGTGTACGACGGCACCGTCCGCCGTGCCCCCGCCGACCGCCACGTCGTCGGCCGCCTGATGCTCGGAGCCGAACCGTAATGTCCCGCCGTTCCCCCGCCCGATCGCGACGCCGCGGTCCCGCCGCCGCCGCGCGCCCGGCGACTGTGCGCGCCGCGATCGGGCGGCGCGCGACGGTTCTCGCGGCCGTGGTCGCGGCCGGGCTCGCGGGGGCGTGCCGGCGCGGTGGGGTGGTCGAGGACGACCGGCGCGAGCTCGCCCTCGCCGCCCAGACGGCCGACTCGCTCCGCACCACGCCCGCCGTGTCCGACGCCCGCGCCGTCGCACTCGGCTACTTCGAACGGCTCCGCCTGGGCGTCACCGCGCCCTTTCGCCTGGTCGAACAGGCGGCGGGCGACCCGCGACTCCCGCCCGGCCTCCGCCCGCGCATCGCCTGGGCGCTCATCGACCAGCTACGCCGCGGCGACGCGTTCGAGCCAGACACGGCCGCGCTCGGCGACGGCCCGGACGCGCCCCCAACCGTCCTGGTCGACGGCGGCTGGCACCGCGCGTTCATCGACTCGCTCGTCCGCGCCGCACCGGCCGCGCGCACCGGCGAGGAAACGGCGCGCCTCACGTACGCGCTGGCCCGCGCCGAATGGCTGGTCACGCCGCAGACGGCCGCCGCCGCGGTGAATGCGGCCGCCCTCGCCCGGGACCGCCGACTCGCCCAGTCCGACGCCGAACGGCTGCTCGCGGCACCGCTGACCGCCGGCGATTCGACTCGCCTATTACTGGCGCGTTCGTGGCGCATCGGTCGCCTGTTCACGTCCGAACGCCCGCTGCTCGCCGACGACCTCGCCCCCGACCACGCGCGCGCCGTCCAGGACGCCGAACGCGCGCTCACCATCCTCCGCACGGTCGCGCTCGCCCCGCACGACTCGGCCGCTCACGACTCGACCGCTTTGGACCGGACGGTCCGAGACTCCGCGCTCGTCGCCCCGGCGTTCCCCCTCGCCGCCGCCGCTCGGCTCAGCGCCCTCCCGAGCGTCCGACTCGGTGTCCCCTCCCCGCCCATCGTCGTCTCACTCGGCGGGTTCCGCCACGACGCGCTCGGCGACGCCGCCGGCAACATCACCGCTGGCAACACCGCCCCGAACGACGCACCGTCCGCGGCGGCCCAGCAGCTCCGCAGCCGCTTCGTCGCCCGCGCCCGCACCGACGAGTCGCTCGCCGCAGAATGGGCACTCACCCGGGCCGCCATCCCCCTGGGCGACCCGACCCGCCAGCAACTCGCCCGCGCAGTACTCGCCGCGGCCGTCGCCGCCCGGTCCGGCGCGCAGGACGCCCCGGCCTTCGCCGCCGCGAACACCCCCGACGCCGAACGAAACGCGGTCACCACGCTCCAGTACCGCGACGGCGTCCGCGAGGTGAGCATCGACCCGACGCTGCCGCCCGCCTGGGGCCCGCACATCGCGACGACCCTGAGCGCCGCGACCGCCGACCTGCGCAGCATCCTCCCCAACCTCGCCCTTGACGGCCTCACCCTCCGCATCGGCGACAGCCCCAAGCACGACCTCGCCCTCGCCCTGCACGACCCGTCGCGTCACACGGTCTACCTCCCGCCGCTCACGGCCGCGGGCACCCTCGCCCACGAACTCGCCCACGACCTCGACTGGCAAACGGCCCGCACCCAGCTCGGCGTTCGCGGCGTCTACGCGTCGGACCGAGCGGTCAGAGATGCGACCGGCGACCGCACCCTCGCCGACGCGGTCCGCACCATGTCCGGCGTCCACACCACCCTCGCCCCGACCACGCGCGGGGCCCTCGGGGCACCCCCGCCCGGCCGCGGGACCGACGACAGTAGCCGCCCCGCCGAACTGTTCGCCCGCGGCGTGGACTTCTTCGTCGCCGCCTCACTCGCCCGCGAGGGCCGGAGCGACGGCACCCTCACCGCGGTCCAGGACCCGCTGCTGGTCGGCTACGCCGGCGTGCGCGCCCCCGACCCGGGCGACGGCACGGCCGAAGCCCTCGTCGACGTGCTGGACGCGATGACACTCGTCCCCCCCACCGCGCGCCAGTGGTACCTCGCCCGCTTCGGACGCGAGGGAACGCGCACGCCACTGGCCGTCGTCAACGACGTGCTCCACGCGACCCCGACCTGGGACGCGGAAGGCACACTCCGCGCGGACGGCGTCCCGGGCGGGCTCAGCGGCGGCGACGGCCCGGCCGCGGACGGCACGTGGCCCGGACAGTCCGCCCCGCGCCGCGACGGCTGCCGCACCGGCCCAGGAGGAGGCGCACCCGCACCCTGGCAGGCGCGCCTCCTCTGGCTGGCGGCCGACGCACGCGCCCGCGGCTTCGTCCGCGCCCGCGCGCTCCGCGCCGCCGCCGCCGGCGGCGCGTGGTGGGGCTGGTCCGCCCAACCGCTCCTCGGCGGCCCCTGGCGCCCCGAGTTCGCCGCGCCGGCGGTCGACCGGCTCCGCGACGCCTTCCTCCGCGCCGCCGCGGGCGAACGCGAACGCCGCCTCCCCTTCGCCAACGCGGGCGGCGGCTGCCCGTGGTGACCGCAACCGCGCCGACCGCGGCGTGATCGCCGCCACCCTCCCCGAAGCACTCGTCGCGTTCTGGAACGGCTCCTTCGGGTCGACCGACGCGATCGTGTCGGCCACCCTCGTCCGCGCGACGCCGCTCATCCTCACCGGCCTCGCCGTCGCCCTCGCCTTCCGCGCGGGCGTGCTCAACCTCGGTGCCGAAGGGCAACTGCTCGCCGGATCGGCCGCCGCGGCGACGGTGGGGGTCACGCTCGCCCCATTCCTCGGCGGCGCGACGGTAGTCGCCGCCCTGGCCGCGGGGGCCGCCGCGGGCGCGGCGTGGGCGGCCATCCCGCAGTGGCTCCGCCGCCGCGGCGTGCTCGAAGTGATCAGCACGCTGATGCTCAACTTCGTCGCCCTCTACGCGGTCGGCTACCTCGTCCGCGGCCCGCTGCAGGAGCCGACGCACGCCTACCCGCAGTCGCGCACGCTCGCCGCCGGCGCGCGACTGCCGCTGCTGGTCCCCGACTCGCGACTCCACGCCGGCCTCGCCCTCGCACTCGCCGCGGCGGCCGGACTCTGGTGGCTGCTCCGGACGACCGCCGCCGGCTTCCGCCTCCGCGCCGTCGGCCTCAACCCCGCCGCCGCGGCGAGCGCAGGCCTGATCGACACCTCGCGCGTGACGGGACGTGCCTTCCTCGCCAGCGGCGCGCTGGCCGGCCTCGCCGGCGCGGTCGAGGTCACGGGCGTCACGTTCGCGCTCTACGACCAGTCGCCCGGCTACGGCTACACGGCGGTCGCCGTCGCCCTCCTCGCCGGCCTGCACCCGCTGGCGGTGGTCGCGACTGGCATCCTCTTCGGCGCCCTCGAAGCCGGAGCAACCGCGATGCAGCGCGACGCCGGCGTGCCCTCCACCGTCGCCGGTGTGATCGAGGCCACCCTCGTCCTCGCCGTACTCGCCGCCGAAACGCGCCGCCGCCGCACGACAGAGGCGGGCACGTGATCGAACTGCCCACCGTCGGACTGAGTGGTCCGAGCACGGCCGCCTCGACCCTCGCCAGCTTCCTCGAGTCCGCCGTCCGCACCGCGACCCCGCTCGCCTACGCCGCGCTCGGCGAGGTCATCGTCGAACGCGCCGGCGTCATCAACCTCGGACTCGAAGGGGTGATCGCTGCCGGCGCGTTCGGCGCTCTGGTCGGTGCCGGACTCGCCCCGGGCGCCGCGGGCACGACGCTCGGGTTTGCGGTCGGCGCGCTCGCCGGACTGCTCACCGCGGGCCTCTTTGCCGTGTTCGCTGTCGGCCTGCGCACCGACCAGATCATCACCGGCACCGCCGTCACCCTCGCGGCCCTCGGCGTCACGGGGACGCTCTACCGCGCCCTGTATGCTGGTGCGGGGGCCGCGCTGACCATCCCGACGTCAGGCCCGTTGCCGATTCCCGGGCTGGCGTCGGTTCCGCTCGTCGGGCGCGCCCTGTTCGCCCAGCCGCCGGTCACCTACGGCCTCTACCTGCTGGTCCCGGCGCTCGCGTGGGCGATGCGGCGCACGCATGCCGGGCTTGCCGTGCGCGCCGTCGGCGAACGCCCCGAGGCGGCCGCCGCAGCTGGCGTGCGCGTCCGCCGCGTCCAGGCGCTCGCCGTGCTCGCCGGCGGCCTCCTGGGCGGCATCGCCGGCGCGACCCTCGTCGTGGCACAGGCCGGGACGTTCGCGGAGGACGCGAGCGCGGGCCGCGGGTTCATCGCGATCGCCGTCGTCGTGCTCGGCCGCTGGCAGCCGGCCGGCGTCGCCGCCGCCGCGCTGCTGTTCGGGGCGTCGTACGCCCTGCAGTACCTGTTTCAGTCGATGGGCTGGGCTCTCCCGTACCAGCTCTTCCTCGCCGTGCCCTACCTGCTCACCCTCGCCATCCTGGCCGGCGTCGCGGGACGCACGTCGGCCCCCGCGGCCCTCGGCCGGCGCGCGATCGCGGTCGACTGACTGAACAGAGTTCACTGTACGAAGCCCCGGGCGCTCTCTGGGCGTCGAGGCTTGGGCTCGCGCGTAGATTCTCGAGGCCCCGCCGTCGAGCGCCGGCCCGAGGACGCTACGGTCGAGGACGCGATGGACCGCCTCTACTTTCTCGCCGAGGTCGCGCGCGGGCTCGAGGCCGCCGACCGGGGCGATGTCGTGCCGCATGAGGCCGCATGAGGCCGCATGAAGAGGCGCGGCAGTTCCCGGCGGACCGGCTGCCGCCGTGAGCGTGCCGGCGCGGGGCCATGGCACGAAGAGTCGGGCAACAGACGAGCTGCGTGATACGCGCGCTTGCTCATCCATGGAGCGCCCGGCGAGGTTGGGGGTAGAGGGCGCACGACCAAGCCCGCCCTGCCCTTCTCCACTCTCGCCCGCCCCGCTCATGCGCGCCCTGCTTCTCACCGCCACTGCCCTGTTCGCCGCCACGACCGCCGCTGGCGCCCAGACGGCGGCCGATGCCGCGCCCGTCGCGGCGGCGGGCGCGATGGCTGCCGCGACCCCGCCCGACGTCGGCCAGATGGCGCCGAACTTCACGCTCCCCTGGGCCGACGCGAACGGGCCGCGCGCGACGCCGCTCACGCTCTCGTCGCTGCGCGGCAAGATCGTCGTGCTCGCCTTCTACCCCAAGGACCGCACCGGCGGCTGCACGGCGGAGCTCACCAAGTTCCGCGACGAGTACACCTCGCTCTTCGGCAACAAGGCCGGCAAGGACGTCGTCGTCGTCCCGATTTCGGCGGACGGCGTCGCCTCCCACGCGTCGTGGGCCAAGGAGTCCAACTACCCCTTCGCCCTCGCGGCCGACACGGCGCTGACCGCGGTCACGGCGTACGGCACCCAGATGGGCACGATGCCCATGTCGCAGCGCGCGGTGTTCGTCATCGGGCGGGACGGGCGCGTGGTGTACCGCGACCTCAAGTTCAACGCGCTCAGTCAGTCGGCGTACGACGACCTCAAGGCGGCGGTGAAGAAGGCGTAAGCGGGACGGGAGCGCTGTTCGGACTCATCGGTCCGAACAGCGCCGCCAGCTTTACAGCGGCTGGTTGAACGTGAAGACCCCGCGCACACCGCGCGGCCGGTCCGCGTGGCGGTCCACCACTGTCGCGACGCCGCCGAACAGCGCGCCTCCGAAGAACGTCACCCCCGCGCTCACGCTCGCCCGCACGCCATCCGTGGGCCGCGAGGCGAGGACCGGGCTGCCCAGCACGCCGGTCGTGTCGTTCCGGTAGCCCAGGCGCGCGATGCTTCGGCGTGCCGCGTCGTCGGAGGCGTCGGCGTAGCCGAGCTGCCCCGTCACCGCCAGGCCCGGCGCGGCGGCGGGCAGGATGAAGCGCCGGACCCGGATCGGCGCGCGGAGGAACGGTCCCGTGAACAGCAGCGCCGAGCGCGCCGACACCGCGCGGTCGCCGGCGAACTCCTTGTAGCCGTAGCCGAGGAGGCCCTGGGCGTTGCCGAGCTCGAAGAGCTGCTGCGGCGGCGGGCCGTAGTTGGAGGGCGCGAACACCATACCCGCATCCACGCGCCCGACCAAAGACAGTGTGCTTCCTGCGAGTGGGAAGCCGAGGAAGTGACCCGATGCCGCGTCGAGCAGGTCGTGGCGGCCCGTGATGCGGCCTTCGATGCGCGTGTAGCGCAGGTCGCCCGTTCCATTCTCTCCATATAGTCGCGCGCCGAGTCCCGGGCGGACGAATTCCGCGGCCACGTCCGGGTGGTACTCGAGCGTGGCCGACGCGCGGAAGTAGCGGCCCTCGTCCACGCCGCGGTTGGGGCGGTAGAGCGTGTGGCGACGGAAGAGCGGGTGACGCAGGCGCGTGCTGTCCCCGCGGTCGCTCGCGACGCCCGCGTCGAAGCGGACGATCGAGGCGCGGTCGGCCGCGGCGCGGGCGATGCCGACCGAGGCGAAGCGGCGGTCGACGTAGTCGTAGTCATCCGCGCCGAGGATCGCACCGAGCGACGAGCCCGAGTCGAAGGGCGCGCGGAAGTCATTGGTGATGTCGAGGGTACGGCCCGCGCGGGCGAGCAGCGTCCACGTCGTGCGCCCCGTCGGGCTGCCCCCCGTCGCGTCCGAGACGGCCGGCAGTGCGCCCGGCGCGCCCGCCGTCGGGGTGCGGGCCGCGCCGGGTCCCAAGGCCTGCGCCGCTTCGATACGTCCGCGGACGGTGCGTTCGCTGAACGCGTAGCCCGCCGTGCCCGCGACCGAGAGTCCCGGGGCGGCGTCGCGGAAGCGCACGCGTCCGCCGAGTCCGAGGTAGAGTCCCTCGACGCGGTTGAAGTGGACGAGGTCCGAGACGCGCGGGTAGAAGATCGACGCGACCGGCGGCCCCGACGATTGCGCGATGCCCGGTGCGAGGTCGTCGAAGTCGTCCGCGTGCGCGGCGCCCGAGGCAGCGCCGAGCGCGCCGCGCCACCCCGTAAAGTGACCGAGCGAGTCGCCGCGGGCGAGGGTGAGTCGGCGGCGGGCGAGTGGCAGGATCGAGTCCGCGTTCGCGGCGAGTTCGGCCGGCGTAAGCGTCGTGTCGTTGATTGCGACGTCGCTGAAGCGCGAGAGGATGCGCACGACCGCGCGCACGTCGCCCACCGCCGGGGCGGTCGCCTGCAGTTCGATGCGCTGCGTCGCGGGGAGCCAGTAGCGGGCCCCACTCGGGCTCGTGCGTTCGGCGTTGACGTACTCGACGTACGCGTAGCCCTTGGGCGAGATCGCGCTGCGCAGGCGTGCGATGACCGAGCGGTCCGGGCGCGAGGCGACGAGGAAGCGCCCGCGGAGTCGGACGACCGCGTGCTGGACCGCGTCGAGGTCGAGGTCCCCTTCGAACAGCCCGGTGCGCCCGCCGACCGGCCCGCGCGGCTCAACGTGGACGCGCACGATCGGGATCACGCGCGGCGCGCCCCCCGGGGCCCCGTTGGCCGGGCCGCCGTTGGGCAGGCGGAGCGTCACCACCGTGTCGCCGCCCGTGTAGCGGTAGTACGCGTCGCGGTCGTCGGCCAGCGGGTGGATGACCGGCACCGTGTCGGCCGCCGCCGAGCGGCCCGCGCCTGCTTGCGACGCCGTTCCGCCGCGGAAGATGCGCCCCGCCACTCGCGTTTCGATCTTGTCGGCCACCTTGCCGATCTTGTCCGTCGCCGGGCGGCGTTCCTCCTCGCGGCGCAGCCGCAGGCGGTTGCCGTAGAGGAGCGGCGTCGCCCACCCCGTACGCGCGACCGACAGCAGGGAGAACGACAGCCCCGACTGGCGGGCGCGGTCGCCGACGACGTGCTGGTCGTAGTAGCCGGCGCGCGTCCAGCGGAGCACCGAGGCCACCTGTTCGACCCCGAACAGCGCCTCCTGCCCGTCCTCGCGGCGGGCGGAGACGGCGATCTCGCTCTCGATGCGGGCGCGGTAGCTGGCGAGCGAGTCCGGGACGCGGTTGCCGCGCGCCGCGTCGGCGACGAGTCCGCGGAGCGCGGCAGTGGCGTAGGTGGCCGTGTCGCGCGGCGCCGGCGGCTTCGCCTGCGCGACGGCCGCGGCGGGGAGCGCGAGCAGCGCGCACCAACACGCGCACCAGGAGGTGGGGCGGAGCACGACGGACGGGGTGCGAGCGGAAGGCAGATGGGCGCGGACGACAGGGCGTCGCCCGGGTACGATCCTCGCCCGGATGGCTGAGCATGGTAGAAAGCATGTCGAAGGCCACGTCCGGTCGGGCGCCTTGAAGCGACTCAGGCCGCGAGCGGCTCGCGCCCCCCGCCGGCCGCGTTGAGCGCGCGCGCGTCGGCGCGCCCGCGGTCGAGGTTCACGCGAGTCAGGAACGCCGCGCCCGCGGCGAAGAGGACCAGGACCGAGACGATGCCGAGCCGGCTCGACCCACCGGCCCGGGTAATGACGAAGAACGCCGTCTGCCCGATCACCCCGCCGAAGCGGCTGAAGACCGAGAACAGCGCGAAGAACTCGCCCGAGCGCACGGCCGGGGTGAGGCTCGCGTAGAGCGAGCGCGAGAGCGCCTGCGCCCCGCCCTGCACCATCGAGACGAGCACGGCCAGGACCCAGAAATCGCGCTCGGTCTTCATCCCGTAGGCGATCACCGAGATCACGCCGTAGACCGCGATCGCGACGAGCACGGCGCGCTTGGCCCCGATCCGCCCCGCGATCGCGCCGAAGAGGAAGGCGAACGGCACGCCGAGGAACTGGACCATGACGATCGCGCCGATGAGTGCCGACTCGCGGAGTTTGAGCTCGCTGCCGTAGACGGTGGCGAGGCGGATGATCGTGTTGACGCCGTCGTTGTAGAGCACGAACCCGAGGAGGAAGCGGCCCGCGTTGGGCAGCGCGCGGAGCGTGCGGACGGTGCCGGCGAGGGTGTGGAAGGCGCCCGCCGCGGCCTGGCCTAACGACGGCTCGGGCTCGCCCGCCGGGCGCGGGGCCGCGGGCGGCTCGGGCACGCGGCGCATGAGCGGCACCGTGAACAGCGCCCACCACACCGCCACGGCGACGAAGACGAGTCGGGTCGGCAGGGTGCCGTCGTGCGCGGCGAGGGCGCCGAGGCCGACGGCGGCGGGTTTCTGGATCGCCACGAGCGCGGCGAGCAGCACGAGCCCGCCGCCGAAGTAGTGGACGCCGTAGGCCGCCGTCGACGCGCGGTCGAGTTCGTCCGGGCGGGCGATGTGGGGCAGGAGGGCGTCGTAGACCACCTGGCTGCCGTTGACGGCGACGTTGAGCACGCCGAAGGCGACGAGCGCGAGGGCCCAGCTCCCGCGCCCCGCGAGGCCGAGCGCCGCGCAGGCGAGCGCGCCGACGCCGACCGAGAGGGCGAGGACGCGTTTCTTGAGCGGGCGCGCGTCGGCGACCGCGCCCAACAGGGGCGAGGCGACGACGGCCAGGAGCAGGGCGACCGTGCTGCCTAACGAGAAGCGGTTGCTCGCGACTTGGGGGGCGAGGGTGCCGGCGGCGACCTTCGCGAAGTAGATCGGGAAGACGGCCGTGACCATGACGGTGAACACGGCGGCCATGCCGATGTCGTACAGGGCCCACGCGCGGAGGGCCGGGGTGCGGAGGCCGAGTCGGGCGAGGAGGGCGGTCATGGGCGGGGCCGCTTACCGGGCGGCTTACCGCGCCCCCAGCACCAGTCCCACCGCCAGCAGCGCCCCGAACGCGAGCTGCAGCCGCCCCGTCTCGCCGAGCACCGGGATGAGGGCCGGCCCGCGGGCGCCGGCGGCGACGCGCCGGATCGGCCCGACCGCCAGCGGCAGCGCGAGCAGCGCGGTCAGCGCCGTCGGCCGCGACAGCACGAACGAGAACAGCCCCGTGAACGGCAGCAGCACGAGCGCCGCGTAGAATCCACGCGTCCGCGCCTCGCCCATCCGCACGGCCAGCGTGCGCTTCCCGGCCACCGTGTCGCTCGGCACGTCGCGCAAGTTGTTGACGACGAGGAGGGCGCACGCGAGGAGGCCCACCGGGCCCGCGGCGCGCGTGGCGAGCTGGGTGGTGGCGTTCCACCCCGGGGCCTGCACGTACGCCGTGCCGACCGTGGCGACGAGTCCGAAGAACACGAACACGCTCAGCTCGCCGAAGCCCTGGTATCCGTAGGGGCGGGTGCCGCCCGTGTAGAACCACGCGGCCAGGATGGAGGCGAGGCCGACGAGGATCAGCCGCGGGTCCGCGGCGGCGGCGAGCGCGAGCCCGGCGAGGGCCGCGACGCCGAAGGCGAGGAAGGCGGCGCGCCGGACGGCGGCGGCGCTCCTGAGCCCGGAGGCGACGAGGCGCACGGGGCCGACGCGTTGGGCGTCGGTGCCGCGCACGCCGTCGCTGTAGTCGTTGGCGTAGTTGACGCCCACCTGCAGGGCGAGCGCGACGACGAGGGCGGCGAGGGCGCGCCAGGCGACCACGTGGGGCGCGGCGCAGGCGGTGCCGACGACGACCGGGACGACGGCGGCGGGGAGGGTGCGCGGGCGGGCGCCGAGGATCCAGGGCGACATGAGCTCGTGAACGGGACCGGGCCGGGGCGGCCGAGCGACCGCTGTGGCGCGCCCGCGGCCCGGTGGGCAAACGTACCACGCCCCCGGCCGCGTCACGAAGGACGACGGCCGGGGGCGTGGTAGGTGCCGGCGCGCCGCCGGCGGTGCCGCGTCTACCGCGGGCTCCCGGGCGGCGCGCCGGCGCGGGCGGTCACGCGCGCGCAATCACGCGCACGTAACCGCGCGTCGGGTCACGGCGTGCCCGCGGCCGCGCGGCGGCGCGCCTTCACGTTCCGGTGGTGCTGGACCTCGGCGCCCACCGCCGCGCCGGCCACGGCACCCACCGGCCCGCCGACGACCGCGCCGCCGGCGGCGCCGACGAGGGCGCCCTTGGTCTTGCTGTGGTGCTTGTGCGCCGGGGTCGTCTGCGCGCCCGCGGCGAGCGTCGAGGCCGCGAGGAGCGCGGGGAGCAGCAGGGCGGCGAGGGACTTGGGCGTGCGGATCGAGGGCGTCGTCATGGCGTGCGCTCCGGTGAGATCGGGTTCGGGGCCGCGTGTCGGACCGCGGGTG
This sequence comes from uncultured Gemmatimonadales bacterium, assembly GCA_963763675.1. Classification (GTDB taxonomy): domain Bacteria; phylum Gemmatimonadota; class Gemmatimonadetes; order Gemmatimonadales; family Gemmatimonadaceae; genus BPUI01. Next base: position 710,519 of record CAVXPN010000005.1, on the reverse strand, counting down.
GGATGTCGAGCAATGCAACACGCGTTCCGGTGGCCCACGTGCTACATGCGGACGTTAGGCACCGGCCCCCAGCGCCTCCGCGCGCACCGCCCCCGTCATCACCGCCACCACGTCGGCCATCGTCACCCGCCGCGGGTCGAGCACCGCCGCCCGCCGCCCGAGCCGCGCGACGTGGATCCGGTCCGCGAGTTCGAACACGTGCGGCATGTCGTGCGAGACGAGCACCACGGCCAGCCCGCGGTCGCGCACGCGCCGGATCAGGTCGAGCACCATCCCGCTCTGCCGCACGCCGAGGGCGGCCGTGGGCTCGTCGAGGATCACGACGTGGCGGGCGAAGGCCGCGCCGCGGGCGACCGCGACCGCCTGGCGCTGCCCGCCCGAGAGCGTCTCGACCGCCTGCGTCGGCGAGCGGACCTCGACGCCGAGGTCGCGCAGGTGGGCCTCGCTCTCGCGCACCATGCGCCGGGCGTCGACCATGCGGAACACCGTGCCTAACGGACCGGGGCGGCGCGGCTCGCGCCCCAGGAACAGGTTCTCGGCGATCGTCAGCGCCGGCGCGACGGCGAGCTCCTGGTAGACCGTCTCGATCCCCGCGCGCCGCGCGTCCAGCGGGCCGCGGAAGTGCACCGGGCGGCCGTCGAGGCGGATCTCGCCCGCGTCGGGGACGAGCGCGCCCGAGAGCGCGCGGATGAGCGACGACTTCCCGGCGCCGTTGTCGCCGACGACGGCGAGGATCTCGCCCGCGCGCAGCGCGAAGTCGGCGCCGTCGAGTGCGGTCACCTGCCCGTAGCGCTTGACCAGCCCGCGCGCCTCGAGCACGACGCCCTCGTTAGGCACGCCGGCGTCGGCCGCGGCCCCGGTCACCGCGCGTCCCGCCGGGCGACCCGGTCGACCGCCACCGCGAGGATCACCAGCACGCCCGTCACCAGCACCTGGTAGACCGACGACACGCCGAGCAGCGTGAGGCCGTTGCGGAAGACGCCGACGATGAGCGCGCCGACGAGTGACCCCAGCACCGCGCCGCGCCCGCCGAAGAGGCTCGTCCCGCCGAGCACCACGGCGGTGATCGCGTCGAGGTTCTCGGTCTGGCCGGCGTTGGGGTCGCCCGCGCCCGTGCGCGCCACCGAGAGCAGCGCGGCGACGCCGTAGCAGAGTCCCGCGAGGGCGTAGACGCCGAGCAGCACGCGCCGCGTGTCGATCCCGGCGAGGCGCGCGGCCTCGGGCGCGCCGCCGACGGCGTAGACGTGGCGCCCGGCGGCCGTCTGGCGCAGGACGTACGCGGCCGCCGCGTACAGGGCGAGCATCAGCGCCACGCCGTACGCCACCGCCGTCCCGCCCACCCGGAACGTCGCCCCGAGCGCGGTGAGCGGCGCCGGCAGGTCGTTGATCGTCTGCGCGTCGGACGCCAGCTGGGCGAGCGCGAAGGCGACGTTGAGGGTGCCTAACGTGACGATGAACGGCGGCAGCCGCACCGCCGTCACGAGGAGCCCGTTGACGACCCCGAACCCGGTCGTCGCCGCCAGCCCGCCGGCGATCGCGAGCGCGGGCGACACCCCCGCCGCGACCGCGAGCCGGGCCGCGACCACGCCGCCGAGCGCCATCACCATCCCGCACGACAGGTCGACGCCGGCGGTCAGGATCACCAGCGTCTCGCCGACGGCGAGCACGCCGACGACCATCACCTGCTGCAGCACGAGCGACAGGTTGTCGCCGGTCAGGAAGCGGTCGCTCCGCGCGGCGAAGAAGGCGCACGCGACGAGGAGCGCGAGCACGGGGCCGAGCCGCCCCGCGATCGGGCCGAGCCGGACGCCGAGGCGGGCGCCGCCGCGGGCCGCCGCCGGCGCGCCCGCGTCCGGCCCTTCTACTTGCGCCCGAAGCAGAGCGCCGCCCCCGTCGCGACGTCCCGGCTCGGCACGCCGGGCTCGGGGTGCGCGGTGATGAGCGCGACGCCCGTGTCGGTGTACCCGCTCGGCTTCTGCCCCGTGCGGAGGAACGCGAGCGCGGCCGCGACGCCCATCGTCGCCATCCGCGTCGGGTACTGCTGCGCGGTGGCGGCGATCGCCCCGCCGGCGACGTCGCGGACCCCCTGGCACCCGCCGTCGACAGAGACGACGACGATCCGCCCGGCCTTGCCGGCGGCGGTGATCGCGCGGTAGGCGCCGGCGGCGACGGGCTCGTTGATCGTGTAGACGACGGTGATGTCGGGGTTCTTCTGCAGGCAGTTCTCCATCACCGTGCGCCCCCGGGCCTGGTCGCCGAAGGTGTCGCCGGCGCAGACGAGCTCCGGCGGGCGGCCGAGGGTGTTGCTCCGGGCGTCGGGCGCGGGAAGGCCGAGGCCGCGCAGGAAGCCGTTGTGTCGCTGCGCGCCGACCGGGTGCCCGGGGAGGAGGTCGAGCGTCGCCGCGCGCACCGGGCGGGTGCCTAACGCAGCGCGGGCGTAGCGGCCGACGAGCAGCCCGGCCTGGTAGTTGTCGGTCGCGTAGACGGCGTCGACCGCGCTCGCCGGGTCGCTCGGGCTGTCGAGGGCGACGACGAGGACGCCCCGGGCGCGGGCGCGCTGGATCGCCGGCACGATCGCCCGCGCGTCGTTGACGGTGATGAGCACGGCGCGCGCGCCGGCGGCGACCATGTTCTCGAGCGCGGTCACCTGGCCGGCGTTGTCGCCGTCGTTGCGCCCCGCGCCCGACACGAGCCGGGCGCCCCCCGCGGTCGCCGCCGACTCGGCGGCCTGGCGCATCTTGACGAAGAACGGGTTGGTCTCGGTCTTCGTGATCAGGCCGATGATCGGCAGGCGGCCGGTCGGCTGGGCGCGCAGGGGCCGGGCGACGGGCAGGGCGACGAGCACGGCGCCCAGCAGGGCGACGAGCAGGGCGCCAGGCGGGGCGGCGAGAAGGCGGGGCATGGCGGGTGAGAGCGGGGGCGGGCCGGAAGGCGCTCCGTCGCGGGACCGGGGCGCACCCCGGCCCACCGGCCCCGATACTAACGCACGGCGCGTCGGCGAGCCGCTCCCGCGCGCTACCGCGCGTGCCGCTTGGCGTGCGACGCCTTCGGGTGCGAGCTCTTCGCGTGCGCCGTGCCGTGTGACGACGCGTGCGACGCCGCACGCGAGGACTTCCCGTGCGACTTACCGTGCGCCGACTTGCCGTGCGACCGCCCCCCGCGCGACGACCCGCGCGACGACCCCCGCGACGCGTGGTGCCGTCCCCGGCGCCCGCGCGACCGCGACGCCGGCGCGTCGTCCGACACCGTCGTCACCGCGACGTCGGCCGCCGGGCGTGGCGGGGCGACCGTGCACCGCGCCGCCGCCGCGGCGTCGGAGGCCGCGCCGGCGCGGCAGGCCCGCGCCGCGGCGACGAGCGCGTCGACGGTGCGGTACCCGAGCGGGGTGGCGGTGGCCGCGCCGACGTACTCGACGTGCGGCCAGTCCCAGGTGCTCTCCGGCGTGCCGATCAGGCGGAAAGCCCCGTTCTGCTGCCGCAGCACCCAGCGCCGGAACTCGACCCAGGCGGAGTGCCGGCCGGCCACCGAGATGTCGACCGCGCGACCGTACGAGTGCGCGGAGGTGAGCGTGGTGGTGCGCCCGTCGTTGCGCGAGAGGATCGCCGCCTGGCGCTCGGGGGTGCGGAACGTCTCGCGGATGTGGATCGGAAACCCCGCCGCGCGCGCGTCGGCGACGAGTCGCTCGAAGGCCGGGCGCGCGTCGGGGTCGAGGGCGTCGAGCCCGGCGTACTCCGTCCGCCCGCCGGACGCGGTCCACGCGCGCGGGCCGCCGTGCTCGACGCGCGCGGTGAACGCGTCCCACGTCTCGCCGGTGTCGCGCGGCGCGGCGAGGCCGATGCGCACGCCGACGACGCGGCACGCGCCCCCGCGGGTGGTCGGACGCCCGCCGTTCTCGAGCGTCGGGCACCCCGGGGCGTGCGCGGCGTAGCGCAGCACCTCGCCGGCGGTGGTCGGGATGTAGATGCGCCGCACGTCGTCGATCCCGAAGACGGTCCGCAGCAGGGCGCGGTCCGCGGGGGCGAGCGTGTGGTCCGCCTCGCGCCCGATCCAGCGCACCCGCCCGCTCCCGTCGGTCGGGTCGAGCGGGGGCGCGGAGTCGAGGGCGAGCGGCGCCGGGGCGAGCCGCGCGGTATCCCGGGGCGCCGCGGCGGCGGCCACCGCGGCCGCCCTCAGCGCCGCCGTGTCGGGCGCGGGCGCCGCGGCCGCGACCGGCGGCACGACGGCCGGCGCGGGCGGCCGCGCCGCCCCGCACGCGCTCAGCGCGAACGCCGCGCCCACCACCCCGCCCCACCGCGCGCGCCCCACCATGTCTGACCGCATTCCCCTCCCCCCCGTCATCCCGGCCACCCTCCCCCCGTCCGACCTACCCAATCGATTCGACCCGTCACGCCACGCCACTCTCCACCGCCTCACTCGCCGCGGCCCACTCCTCCATCGCGCGCTCGAGCTCCGCGCGCGCGGCGTCCAGGCGGCGCGACAGCTCCCCCGCCTTCCGCACGCCGTCGGGCGTGGTGTAGAGGCCCGCGTCGTCCAGCTCGCGCTGCAGCGCGGCCGCCTGCGCCTCGAGCTCGCCCGCGCGTCGCTCCGCCCGCTCCGCGCGCCGCTCCGCCTCGCGCTGCAGTTTGCGCGCGTCGCGGTCCCCCACGCGCCGCGCGTCGCCCTCCGCGCGCCGCGCCTGCTGCTCGGCCTCGCGCGCGCGCGCGGCCCGCTCCTCCTCGCGCTTCCGCGCCCGCGCCGCCTCCTCCGCCCGCGACCGCTCGGCCGCGTCCGCGCTGGCCTCGAGCGCCACCCGGCGCGCCGCGTGCGCGGCCATCGCGTCCTCGCCCCCGTTCGCCTCCCACTCGTCGAACGGCTCCTCGAACACGTGCACCCGGCCGTCGTGCAGCGCCCACACCTGCGTCGACAGCGCGCGCAGCATCGCGCGGTCGTGGCTGACCAGCAGCACCGTCCCCTCGTAGCCCTCCAGCGCGTCCTCCAGCGCCTCGATGCTCTCGACGTCGAGGTGGTTGGTCGGCTCGTCGAGGATGAGCAGGTTGGCGCGCGAGAGCATCATCATCGCCAGCGCCACCCGCGCCCGCTCGCCCCCGGAGAGCGTGTCCGCCTTGCGCAGCACCTCGTCGCCCGAGAAGCCGAAGCGCCCCAGGTGCCCCTGCACGAGCCGCCGCTCCCACGTCGGCCGCAGGTCCTGGATCACGTCGTAGAGCGTCTTGCCTAACGGCACCTGCGTCATGTCCTGCCGGTAGTGCGCCGCCTGAATCGAGTCGCCCACGCGGAGCGAGCCGGAGACGAGCGGGTCGCGCTCGCCCATGACCGCCTTGAGGAGCGTGCTCTTGCCCGCCCCGTTGGCCCCGAGGAAGCCGATGACCTCGCCGCGGGTGAGGCGCGCGGTGAAGTCGCGGATGAGCGTGCGGCGCTCCGACGACCCCGCCACCGGCACGGCGAGCGTCGCCTTGTCCGCCACGACCACCTGGTCGCCGCCGCGCGCGGCGACTTCCAGCCGCAGCGCCATCACGTCCTCCTCGCCCGGCGGCGGCGACAGCCGCGGCGTGCGCGCGAGCAGCTTCCGTCGCCCCTTTGCCTGCTTGGTGTTCTGCCCGGCGAGGTTGCGGCGGATGTAGTCCTCCTGCGCCGAGATCGTCTTGCTCTGCTTGTCGAACTGCCGCTGCTGCACGAGGCGGCGTTCGGTGCGCTGCGCGACGAAGTGCTCGTACGTGCCCGCGTAGGGCGTCATCGTCCGCGACTCGACGTGCAGCACGTGGTCGACCACGGCCGACAGGAACGCGCGGTCGTGGCTGACGAGGATCACCGTACGGTCGGTCGTCCGCAGGTAGTTCTCGAGCCAGCGCGTCGTCTCGAGGTCGAGGTGGTTGGTCGGCTCGTCCAGCAGCAGCACGTCGCCCGCGAGCACCAGCTGCCGCGCGAGCCCGACGCGCCCGCGCTCGCCGCCGCTCAACTTGTCGAGGCCGCGCACCTTGGACTGCTCGGGGTCGAAGCCCAGGCCCTCGAGCACCTGGTCGACGCGCGCGTGGTACGTGTACCCGCCGTCCTGCTCGAAGCGCTCGAGGTCACGCCCGTACTTCGCCATCGCGGCCTCGGAGTGGTCGTGCTCGAGCGCCGCGGCCTGCACCGCCAGGCTCGCCTCCAGCGCGCGCAGTTCGGCGAGCCCGCCGGCGACCGCGTCCCACACGGTCGCCGCGTCGCCGAAGTCGCGGTGCTGCTCGAGGAGCGTCACCCGCAGCCCGGGCTGCCGCGCGATCTGGCCGGCGCTGGGCTGCATCTGCCCCGTGAGCAGGCGGAAGAGCGTGGTCTTCCCACTCCCGTTCCGCCCGATCACGCCCCACCGCTCGCCCTGGGCGACGGTGAAGGTCACGCCGGAAAAAAGCGTCGTCGCGCCGAACTCGACGCCGACGTCGGACAGGGCCAGCTGGGTCATGCCTGCAAGCTACCACGGGCGGGAAACGCCCGCGGCCCGGCCCCGTCTACGGGGCCGCCTACGGGGTCGCGCCCGACGCCGGCACGGCCGCCGTCACCGCGGGTTGGGGTTGATGTTCACGCCCCGCCGCCGTAGCGCGTCGACGACGGTCCGCGCGTTGGCGTTGCCGGCGTTGGCCATCCGCTGCGTCGCCGCGGCGAGCGCGTCGAGGTTGGCCCGGACGCGCGCCGCCGCCTCGACCTGCGGCTGCTGCGCCGCGGACACCGCCGCGAGCTGCGCCCGCTCGCGCGCGAGCTCGTAGCACTGGAAGCCGAACCACCCGACCACCGCGAAGGCGAGCAGCAGCAGCGGTAGAAAGATCGCGTGAGTCGCCGCGGCCGCATTGCTGCGCGCCTCGGCGCGCACATCGGCGCGCACATCGGCGCGCACGTCCGGACGCGTGTCAGGGCGCGCCTCGGGGCGCGCGTCGGGGCGCGCGTCGGCCGGCGCGGCCGGGAACGGGAGCGAGGTGCTCATGGCCGGGTCGTGTCGGAGGAGGGATCGGCGCCGCCGCCCGCGGCGGGGGCATTCATCGTCACCGTCACGCCGTGGGCGGCAAGCATGTCGAGGAGTGGGCGGTCGCGCCCCTTGACCGCGAGGTCGGCGAGCGACCGCGCGATGTCGCGCTGCAACACCTCGAGTTGCGCGCCCTGCTGCACGGCCGCGGTGCGCGCGGCGATCTCGTCCTGCGCCGCGCGGTTGGTGACGAAGAGCGAGCCGTTGGCGAGCGTGAGGCCGACGGCGAGGGCGCCGAGTGTGGTGAGCGCGTGGAACTGGCGCCGGGTGAGGACCGGCGCCGCGGGTGCGGCGCCGGGTCGGGGGGCGTGGGGCACGGGGATGGGGTTGGGCGTGGGGAGTGGTCGGCGCGTTAGGCGTCCCGGTCAGGACACGAGGCGCCGCCGGCGGCGCGCCGCGACGCCGACGCCCGCCAGCCCGGCCGCGAGCAGCGCCCACGTGCCCGGTTCCGGCGTCGTCACCGCGCCGCCCACCTGCCCGCGGAGCGTCAGCGTCACCGGCGCCACCGCGCCCGAGTAGCCGCTGACGTTGGTCCCGACGCCGTTGAGCGTGATGACCTCGGAGAACATCCCCGCGGTCGCGCCGTTGAAGCTGACCATGAGGCCGCCCAGGCTGCCGCCGCCCGCGAGGTTGCTGAACGGGTTGAATCCGCCGAGCGTGAAGCCCGAGCCGGTCTGCGTGAACGACCCGCTGAGGAAGTCGGCGAAGCCCTGGGCGACGTTGCCCACCGCGAGGGTCGCCGTCTGGTTCGCGGCGCCGAGCACGAAGGTGCCGAAGTCGAGCGTGTAGGCCGTGGCCGAGAGTCGGCCCAGCGCCCCGGCGCCGCCGCTCTGCGTGAAGCCGCCCGCGGCGTAGTTGTTGACCTGCCCGGTGAGCGCGACGCTGGTCGTGCCGACGCCGAGGTCGGCGAGGTCGGCGTCGTGGCTGGCGAGGGCCACCGCGGCGGTGCCGGTGAAGCGCCCCGCGCTCGCGGTGTTGAGGCCGACGCCGAGCCCGGCCGCGCTGGTCTGCCCGGCCCCGACGCCGGACCCGAGCGAGCCCGACGCCGTGAACCCGGCGCTGCTGGTGCTCACGCCGCCGGCGAGCACGTCGTTGAGCGCCGACGCGGCGGCGGCGTTGGTCACCGAGATGCCCCGGGCCGCGACGTTGTCGCCGACGTGGACGATCCCGAAGTCGACGCTCTGCGTGTTCACCTGGCCGACCGCGGCCGTGTAGACCTTGCCGCTGACGTTGACGTTCTGCGGGGCGAGGGTCATCTGGCAGTTGCTGCCGCAGCCGCCGATGTTGCTGGCGTCGGAGACGAGCGTGAGCGTCGCCATCCCGCCGAAGCTACCCGCGGTGCCGGTGCCGAGGCCGACCTTGAGCGCGCTGGCGTTGGTCGCGCCGGGCGCCAGGAGGTTGAAGGTGCCGCTCGCGGTGACGGGCGCGGTGCCGACGATGCTGGCGCTGAGCGCCGCCTGCTGGTTGCCCGTGGCCTGGTTGGTGACGCTGACGACGCCGGCGAGCGCCGCGTCGCCGACGCGCGCGGCGCCGAGGTTGACGGTGGGCGTGTTGACGACGGGCTTCGCCTGGTCGACGACGGTACCCTGGCCCTGGATCGTGCCGGTGACGCCGTAGCTCGTGCCGGACAGGGCGAGGACGCCGAGACCGTTGCTCGTGCCGTTCACGGTGCCGGCGCTCGCGTAGGTGATGCCGATGGCGCCGCTGACCGCGCCCGCGCTCGACGTGTTGACGGTCACGACGAGGCCGCTGGCGTTGGTGGAGCCCGCCGTGAGGCCGGTGATCGACCCCGAGCCGCTGATGCGGCCGGCGCCGGTGCCGCTCGTCTGGCCGAAGCCGACGTTGAGGTCCTCGACGTAGCCGGCGGCGCCCGTGGCGGTGTTGGTGAACGACAGGGTCTGGCTCACCTGCTGCCCGACCTGCACGGTGCCGAAGTTCAGCGCCGCGGTGTTGAGCCGCCCCTGCGCGACCTGGTAGGCCGCGGCGCCCGAGCCGAGGACGATGTTGAGCTTCTGGTTGCCGTTCTGGTCGCCGATGTTGTCGTACGTGCTGTTGAGGTTGACGACCTGGCCGCTGAGCGGCGCGAGGGCGCCGGCCTGGGCGGCGGTGAAGGTGACCGTGTAGCCCTGCGGGTTGCCGAGCGTGGTCGGGCCGTAGTTGCCGGCCGTGACGCCGGAGCCCGAGAGGCGCGCGTCGGTGATGCTGGCCCCGTTGGCCGCCGTCTGGATCGCCCCGCGGAGCGCGGGGCCGTTGGTCCCGGTCTCGGCGACGTTGTAGCTGTAGGTGTTGGCGCCGACGCGGACGTTGTTGACGGTCAGCTGGTAGGCGTTGGGCCCGGTGCTGGTGACGCCCGCGCCCGTGATCGTCTGCGCGACGTCGCCGCCGGCGAGGATCTGCCCGGTGCCGGTGATCCCGGCGTGGCGGTTGAAGCTGTTGCCCGTGCCCGCCGACGCGTTGGTGTAGTCGGCGGAGAGGGTGATGTTCTGCGTGCCGTTGTTGAGCGTCGCCCCCGCGGCGCCGATGGCGAGCGTGCCCTGGGTGACGGGGGCGTTCGACGTGAGGTTCACCACGCCGGCCGCGTCGACCTGGAGCGTTCCGGTCCCGCTCAGCGGCGTGCTGAGCGTCAGGGTGCCGTTCTGCGCGCGCAGCAGGCCGTTGTTGGTCACCGGCGCGTTGACGACGGTGATCGTACCGCCGCCGTCGCTGTTGATCGTGCCGTTGTTGACGAGCGCGTTGGCCCCGCCCTCGAAGTTCTGCCCGCCGATCGTGCCGTTCTGGCCGTGGATCGTGACGTTAGGCCCCACCGTCAGCGTCCCGGTCGTCCCCGAGCCGCCCGGCGTCTCGATGTTGAGTCGGTTGCCGGACCCCGTGTTGCCGAAGGCGATCGACCCCGCGCCGCCCAGGGTCTGACTCCCCTCGATCGCGAGGACGCTGTTGCTGTTGATGTTGACCGCCCCGCCGTTCTGCAGTGTCAGGCCGCCGCCGGTCACGCGTTCGATCGCGGTAGTCGACGCCAGGTCGAGCGTGCCGTTGAGCGTGGCGGCGCTGAGGTAGTTGTTGCCGTTGTTGGTGGTCTGGAGCACGCCGGTGCCCGCGGTGTTGATCTGCCCGGCGAGCGTCACGCCGTTCTGCACCACGAGGCTGCCGTTGCCGGCGAGAAGCTGGCCGTTGCCGACGCTCGACACGTTGCTGTTGAGGACGAGCGTCCCGCCGTTCTGCGCCTGCAGCGTCCCCGCGTTGGTCACGGGGGCGTTGACGATGGTGATCGTGCCGCCCGCCACGTCGGCGCTGATCGTGCCGTTGTTGACGAGCGCGTTGGCCCCGCCCTCGAAGTTCTGCCCGCCGATCGTGCCGTTCTGGCCGCGGATCGTGACGTTAGGCCCGACGGTCAGCGTCCCGGTCGTCCCCGAGCCGCCCGGCGTCTCGATGTTGACCCGGTTGCCCGAGCCGGTCGCGCCGAGGACGATCGTCCCACTCCCGCCCAGCGTCTGCGTGCCTTCGAACGCGGTGACGCTGTTGCTGTTGATGCTGATGGTCGCCCCGTTCTGGAGTGTGAGGCCGCCGGTCACACGCTCGATGCCGGTGTTGGACGCGAGGTCCAGTGCGCCCGCGAAGGTGACGGTGTTCAGGTAGTTGCCGCCGCTGTTGGCGGCCTGGAGCAGCCCGCTCCCGGAGGTCGTGATCTGCCCCGCGAGCGTGACGCCGTTCTGATAGATCACGCTCCCGGTGCCGGCGATCAGCTGGGAGCCCGTCGTCCCGGTGACGTTGCTGTTGAGGACGAGCGTCGCGCCGTTGATCGCCTGCAGCGTGCCGTTGTTGGTCACCGGCGCGTTGTTGATGCTGATCGTGCCGCCGTTCCCCTCGGCGCTGATCACGCCGTTGTTGACGAGCGCGTTGGGGCCGCCCTCGAAGTTCTGGCCGCCGATCGTACCGTTGATGCCGCGGATCGTGACGTTGGGCCCGACGGTCAGGGTGCTCAACCCGCTCGGGCTCTCGATGTTGATGCGGTTGCCCGCATCCGGTCCCGCCGAGGAGGACCGTCCCCGAGCCGCCGAGGGTCTGGCTCCCCTCGAAGGCGAGGACGCTGTTGCTGTTGATGTTGACCGTCGCCCCGTTCTGGAGCGTCAGGCCGCCGGACGCGCGCTCGATGCCGGTGTTGGACGCGAGGTCCAGGGTGCCGTTGAGCGCGACCGCGTTGAAGACGTTGTTGCCGTTGTTGCTGGCCTGGAACGACCCCGTGCCGGCCGTATTGATCTGCCCCGCGATCGTCACGCCGTTCTGGAGCACGACGCTCCCGGCGCCGGCGACGATCTGCGACCCGGCCGCGCCGGTGACGTTGCTGTTGAGGACGAGGGTGCCGCCGTTCTGCGCGCTCAGCGTCCCGTTGTTGGCGACCGGCGCGTTGTTGATGGTGATGGTGCCGCCGGCCACGTCGGCGCTGATCACGCCGTTGTTGACGAGGGCGTTGGCCCCGCCCTCGAAGTTCTGCCCGCCGATCGTACCGTTCTGCCCGCGGACGGTCACGTTCTGCCCGATCGTCAGCGTCCCGGTCGTCCCCGCGCCGCCCGGCGTCTCGATGTTGAGCCGGTTGCCCGCGCCGGTGCCGCCGAAGACGACCGTGCCAGTGCCGCCGAGGGTCTGGCTCCCCTCGATGGCCAGGACGCTGTTGCTGTTGATGCTGACCACCGCGGACCCGGCGAGGGTCAGCCCGCCCCCGCCGACGCGCACGATGCTCGTATTGGAGGCCAGGTCGATGCCGCCGCTGAGGGTGGCGCCGTTCACGAAGTTGTTGCCGTTGTTGCTGGCCTGGAACAGGCCCCCGCCGCTGGTCGCGATCGTCCCGCCGGTGATGCTCGTGCCGTTGAGGAGGAGCACGCCGCCGTTGGTCGCCGTGAGGCTGCCGTTCCCGCTGTTGGTCACCGCCGACCGCAGGTTGAGCGTGCCGCCGTTGGCCGCCGCGAGCGTCCCGGTGTTGGAGACGGAGGCGTTGTCGATCTCGATCGTGCCGCCGGAGACGTCGGCCCGGATGGTCCCGTTGTTGACGAGCGCGTTGGGGCCACCCTCGAAGTTCTGGCCGCCGATCGTGCCGTTCTGCCCGCGGATCGTGACGTTGGGCCCGACGGTCAGGGTGCTCAACCCGCTCGGGCTTTCGATGTTGAGCCGGTTGCCCGCGCCGCTGCCGCCGAAGACGACCGTGCCGGTGCCGCCGAGGGTCTGGCTCCCCTCGATGGCGAGGACGCTGTTGCTGTTGATGTTGACCGTGCCGCCGCTGCCGAACGTCAGCCCGCCCTGGACCCGCTCGATGCTGGTGTTGGTCGCCAGGTCCAGCGTGCCGGCGAGCGTGACGCCGACCAGGTAGTTGTTCCCGCTGTTGTTCGCCTGGAGCACGCCGGTCCCGGAGGTCGCGAGCGTGCCGCCGGTGATGCTGCTGCCGTTGATGCTGACGACGCCGCCGTCGAGCGCCTGGATGATGCCGTTGTTGGTGACCGCCGCGCCGTTGAAGTTGATCGTGCCCGGGACGCCGGCCCCCGACCCCGCGCTGAGCGTGCCGCTGTTCGTGTAGCTCCCGCTGATGTTCTGCGACGACGCGTCGGCCGGCATCACGCCGCCGATGAGGCCGTCGAGCGGAGCGCCGACCGCGGCGCGGAGCACCGCCGCGGAGATCGCGGCGCGCGTCGGCCCGGCGGCGGCCGCCCGGGCGATCTGCCCCAGCCCGGCGATCGTGACCGTGTACGACGGACTGTACGCGGCGGTCGACGACGCGCCGCGAACGGCGTGGCTCTGCGCGAGGGCGGTCCCCGGGGCGAGGGCGACGCTCCAGGTGAGCGCCGCCGTCGCGGCGGTCGCGGCGAGGTGCCGCGAATCGAAACGGACTAGCATGCGCCGCCCTCGAGGTCGGAGGGGAGGGCAATCGAACGCGACCGGAGCACGGTCGGGCGAACGCGGGCGGGCATGGTGGGCGATCCTCTGGGGGAGATGATCCGGGACCCGAATGGCCCCTCGCTCTCCACAAGCGCCAAACCCGGGTGATTCCCGTCACCGGCGTCACATCAGGGCGGAATCGACGCCCCGCCCCCCCTCGACCGGCCCCTCACCCGCCGCCCCGGTCGGCGTCGATCCACCCCTTCCACTCCGCCTCGGCGGCCCCGACCGTCAACTTGTGCTGCCACCGCACCAGTGGCACCCGCAGCAGCCACGGGTCGTCGACGAGCACCTCCAGCCACCGCTCCTCGCCGTAGCGCGCCGGCGCGAGCCCGCGCTCCGCGAAGCGCTTGCCCGCGCGGTCCACCAGCGACTCCGCACCAAACTTCTGCGCGAAGCGCTTGAGCTCCCCGGCCGATGGCCAGCGGTCCATGAAGTCGACGAAGTGCACCTTCACGCGCCGCTCGGCGAAGAAGCGCTGGGCGGCGCGGGTGGCCGCGTCCTTCTTGTGGCCGAAGATCTGGACCTCCATACCGCGCGCTACCGCACCAGCCCCCGCCGCGCGTCGAGGCTGTACGCGCCTGGCCCGACCGCCCAGAGCGCGAGAAAAATGAAGCAGTAGAGCACGGCCAGCTCGCCGTGGTTCACGATCGGGAAGAAGCCGCCCCGGACGTGCATCATGAGGTACGCCACCGCCATCTCCCCCGCGAGCACGAAGGCCACCGCACGCGTCGAGAGCCCGACGGCGATCAAAAGGCCGCCGACCACTTCGAGCACGCCGGCGAGGCCGAACATCGAGATCAGCGGCGCCGATCCGCCGTTCCCGCCCGGGCCGCCGAACCAGCCGAAGAGTTTTTGCGCGCCGTGGCACGCGAGCATGAGGCCCACGACCACGCGCAGGGCGAGGAGCACGAGGTCGGTCCAGCGAGCGGGGACGAGCCCCGACGTCGCCGTCGCGGCCGGGGTGGAGACGGTCGAGCTGGCCATCGTCGAGAGGTTGAAGGGGCGGGCGGCGCGCGAGGGTCGCGGCCGCGACGGCCGCAATTTGGCGAATCGTTTGCCGCCGTGACGGGGCCCGCGCGTGGCGCCGCTCGGCCGCACGGGCCACATTGCGCCAGCCCTCACTCCAACGCCTGTGGCCACCTCGCTCGCTCCCTCGCCCGCCGCACGCGCCGGCGCCGTCCAGATCACGCCGGTGCGCACCGCCGCCGACCGGCGCGCCTTCATCGATCTGCCGTTCCGCCTGTACCGGAACGCGCCGCACTGGGTCCCGCCGCTCAAGAACGAGGTGGCCGCCCTGCTCGACCCCAAGAAGAACCCGTTCTTCGAGCACGCCGAGGTCGAGCTGTTCCTGGCGCGGCAGGGCGCCGACGGCGGGGGCAAGGTGGTCGGCCGCGTGGCGGCGATCCGCAACCGCCTGCATGAGGAGACCCACCACGAGGCGGTCGGCTTCTTCGGCTTCTTCGAGACCGAGCGCGACGCGGTGATCGCGCGCGCCCTCCTGGACGCGGCGGCCGACTGGCTCCGGGCGCGCGGGCTGACGACGGTGCGCGGCCCGGCCAACTTCTCGTCCAACGACGACTGGGGCCTGCTGGTGGACGGCTTCGACCGCGACCCGTCGATCATGATGCCCTACAACCCGCCCTCCTACGCCGAACTCGTCGAGGGCGCGGGGTTCGTCAAGGCGAAGGACATCCTCGCCTACGAGCTCTCGGTCAACACGTACGGTCTGTCGCCGAACGCGACGGTCGAAGAGATGGAAGCGCGCATCCCGGAGCGCCTGCGCAACTTCGAGCGCCTCGCGCGCGAGCGCTTCGGCGTCACGGTGCGGCCGTTCGACAAGAAGAACTTCGACGCCGAGATCGAGCGCATCCGCGAGCTGTACAACGGCGCGTGGGAGGCGAACTGGGGGTTCGTCCCGTTCACGCCCGCGGAATTCGACCACCTGGCGAAGCAGCTCAAGCCGGTCGCGGACTTCGACCTGGTGGCGTTCGTCGAGGTCAAGGGCGAGACGGCGGGCTTCGCGATCGCACTCCCCGACCTCAACCAGGCGCTCAAGCGGATGAACGGGTCACTCTTCCCGTTCGGCTGGGCCAAGGGCCTCTGGTACGGCCGCAAGATCAGCGCGTTGCGCGTGCTGACGCTCGGCGTGCTGCCGCGGTTCCGGCGGACGGGGGCGGCGGAGTTGCTGTACCTCTACCTGTTCCGCACCGGCGTGCGGAAGCGGATCACGAGTGGGGAGTTCTCGTGGATCCTGGAGGACAATCTTGCGATGCGGACGCCGATGGAGCGGCTTGGAGCCGAGGTGACGAAGCGGTACCGGTTGTACGACCGGGCGCTGTAAAGGGCGTTCGAGGGAGCGTTAGGCGAGGGGGTACGCGGCGCCGTGACCGGCCGGGGATCGCCGGGCCGGGGATAGCACGGTCCCGCCATCCCCGGCCGGTCACGCCCCCGCGCGCTGCCCCAATCCCCGGTCCCCCGACTCCCGCTCCCGTCCTCGCTCGCCGGTCGCCCAGATCAGGAGCAGTCCAATTCCGATCCACACGAACTCGCGCAGGCGGGTGACGAGGGCGGCGTAGACGCCGACGGCGGGCGAGAGGCCGAGGAGGCGCGCGACGAGGAAGAGGCCGCCCTCGCGCGTGCCGGCTTCGAAGGGGACGAAGAAGAGCAGGTTCATGAAGACCTGCGACACGCCGGCCGCGACGACCGCGTCGGCGTAGTCGAACGGCACGCCCGCGACGCGGGCGACGAGCACGAACTCGTAGGCGCTCAGGAAGCGGCTCGCGATCTCGGCGGCGAGCGCGGTGGCGAGGGCGGCGGGCTGGCGGGCGACGGCGGCGAGTTCGGCGTCGACGGCGGCGAGCGCGGGGCGCCGGGGCTCGAGGGCGGCGCTCAGGCGGCGGCCGACGGCACCCAGCAGGCGGACGCGCCCGAGCCGCGCGAGCGCGTCGAGCGCGCGCCCGAACAGGCGGGCGCGCATCAGCACGAGGCCGCCGAGGCTGGCGGGGATCAGCACCAGGCCGGCGGCGACGAGGAGGGCGCGCACGGTGTGGTTGGCGGGCAGCACCGCCCACGCCACGGGCACCGTCAGCGCCCAGAAGACGAACTGGCCGAGCGAGTGGACGATGCGGAAGCCGACGACCGACGCGGCGGCGCGCCGCGCGCCGACCCAGCGCGCGGCCGCGGCGCCTTTGAACGGCTCGCCGCCGAGGCTGACGAACGGGGTGACGTAGTTGATCGCGAAGGCCGAGACGGTGATCGCGAACGCCCGCGGCAGCGGGACGGAGAGCGCGCCGCGGGGGTCGACGCCCGCGTCGTCCGGCGCGGGTTCGTGAGTTGCGACCGCCGCGGTGCCGCGCTGCAGGGCGGTCCAGGCGAGCGTGTTGCACACGTACACGCCGGCCCAGACGAGCACGATCGGCCCGAACGTCCAGCCGGTGCGCGCGAGGTCGCGCGCGATGGTGGCCGGGCCGGTGACCGCGACGAGGTAGGCGAGGAAGACCGCGCCGGCGGCGAAGGCGACGAGCTGGAGGCGGCGCGTCACGCGCCGAGGTCGTCGGGCAGCCGGACCGCCGCCCCGCCCGCGGCCGACGCGTACGCGGCTTCGAGCACCGTCGCCACGCGCACCACGTCGTCGAGCGCGCGCTCCGCCGCCGGGCTCCCCGCGCCGGCGTCGAGCGTGGCGACGAAGTCCTCGAACAGCTCCGCGAACCACCCCGCGTACGCCGCCTTGTCGAGCTCGCGCGCGACGTCCTGCGTCTCGGCGCGGCCGTCGCGCTCGAGCGTGAGCAGGCCGTCGACCCAGCGGATCGCGCCGCGCTCGCCGACGACGTTGACGCGCGTCTCGCGCCGGCGGTCGGCCCAGGTGCAGAAGAGGCGCGCGACGCGGTCCCCGCCTCCGTCGCGGTACTCGAGGCGCACCTCGGCGGTGTCCTCGACCTCGTAGGCGGCGTGGGCGAGGCGGCCGGTGTAGGCGCTCAGGCGCTCGGGCGCGGGGCCGGCGATGTCGAGCAGCGTGTAGAGCAGGTGCGTGCCGTGGTCGAGGAGCACGCCGCCGCCGGCGTCGCCGCGCCGCACGCGCCAGGGCAGCGCCTCGTCGGCGCCCTGCTGGCCGGGGTCGGCGCCCGCGCGGTGCACGCTCACCTCGATCAGGTGCCAGCGGCCGATCGCGCCCCCGCGCACCCACTCGCCCACGCGACGCCACACGGGGTTGAAGCGGTACTGATGGCAGGGCGCGAGCACGCGGCCGGCCCCGCGCGCGCACCGCGCGAGCGCGACGGCGTCCGCGCGCCGCGTCGCCACGGGCTTCTCGCAGAGCACGTGCAGTCCGCGCCCGAGCGCCTCGCGCGCGAGCGCGACGTGCGTCGCGCTGGGCGTGGCGAGGTCGACGAAGTCGACGGCGGCGGCCGTGCCTAACGATCCCGATGGGCCTACCGCGTCCAGGGTCGCGACGACCGGGAGCCCGTCGACCGCGCCCGCCGCCGCGTGGCGCGGGTCGACGGCGCAGACGATCTCGGCGCGCTCGCGCAGCAGGGGCGTGGCGCGGAACGCGGGCAGG
Organism: uncultured Gemmatimonadales bacterium; assembly: GCA_963763675.1. GTDB lineage: Bacteria > Gemmatimonadota > Gemmatimonadetes > Gemmatimonadales > Gemmatimonadaceae > BPUI01. The sequence goes on along the minus strand of CAVXPN010000005.1, from coordinate 693,051 downwards.
TGCGAGCCGGTCGCGATCCCGCCGAGCCCGACGACGGCGCCCCGCCAGCGGCGGGGGGCGGCGGTCATGGCGTGGCCCTCACGCCGTCGCTCCGCCCGCCGTCCCCCTCCACACCGCTACCCCCGGGCATACGCGCCCGCGGCCGCCGGCTGGCGGTGGTGGTCGTCGTCCGCCCCGGGCGCGACGCCCGCGAGCGCGGCCGCGACGCGCGCCGCGCGCCCTTCGTGCGCGACGAGCACCGCGCAGAGGACGAGGTCGAGCGGCACGAGGGTGAGCCAGAGGAACGCCGCCGGCCAGCCGAAGATGCAGGGGAGCGCGACGAGCGGGAAACGGATGTTCTGGCCGAGCCAGGCGAGCTGGCGGACGACTGGCGCTTCGCGGACGGCGTAGGCGGCGCGCGCCGTCGCGGCGGCCGGCGGGGGCCCGCCGGGGGCCGCGTCGAGCACGCGCAAGCGGCGCACGAGGCGCACCGTGGCCGGGAGGAGCCCCGCCTGGCGGCGCACGTAGGCCGCGTAGCCGCCCTGCGCGAGGCGTGAGAACAGGGACCCCGACGGCGCGGGGGTGTCCTCGGGCAGCTCGAACTCGCCCTTGCCGCCCTCGGCCACCTCGAGGTACGCGTTGCGGACCGCGTCGACGGCCGCGCTCTGGTACGAGTGGCCGACGCCGGCGGCGAGGGCGAGGAGGAACGCCGCCGGGAACGTCCAGCCCTCGTGCAGCACCAAGCGCGCGATGACGCTGAAGTAGAGATTGATGAAGCGCGAGTTGTCCGACACGCCGTCGAGGATGCGTCCGAAGCGCGTCGACGTGCCGCGCAGCCGCGCCAGCTGGCCGTCGGCGCTGTCGAGCAGGTCGGAGGCGACGAACAGCACGAAGCCGGCGGCGTTGATCGCGGGGCTCGCCGGGACGAAGCACCACCCGGCGGCGAGGCCGAGCGCGAGGCAGCCGAGCGTGACGTGGTCGGGCGAGACCGGGGTCGGGAGCAGCGCCCGCGCGACCCGGACGCCTAACGGGCGGAAGAAGTGGAGGTCGACCCACTCCTCCACCGCCCCGCCCTTGCTCGCGAGCGCGTCCGGGACCGCGTCCGCGAGCGCTTCCGCGGGCGGCGCGCCCGCGGGGTCAGGCACCCAGCCGCTCCGCCGCCTCGCGCAGCACGCCTTCCAGCACGCCCAGGGCCTCGAGCGCCTCCGCCTCGGTGATCACGAGCGGCGGGTTGATGCGCACCTCGGGGTTGTAGAGCATCGCCATCACGCCGCGGTCGAGCGCGGTGTCGAACAGCCAGCGCGCGACCTGCTTGTCGAGCAGCTGGCCGGCGCGGGCGTGCCCCTCGGGGTAGACGAGGTCGAAGCCGATCATGAGCCCCTTGCCGCGCGCGCCGCGCACGATGGGCAGGTCGCGCTCCCAGCGCTCGACCTCCTCGAGCATGCGCGCGCCGACGCGGCGGCTGTTGCCGACGAGGTCCTCCTCGAGGATGGTCTCGATCGTCACGCGCGAGGCCGCCGACGCGAGCGGGTTGCCGCCGTAGCTGGACGAGCTGCCGCTCGGGTTGCTCCAGGGCTTGGCGCGCGCGATCTCGTCGCGGGCGACGAGCCCGGTCATCGGGTAGCCGCCACCGAAGCCCTTGCCGATGGTCATGATGTCGGGGACCACGCCGTCGTGCTCGACCGCGAACATCGTCCCCGTCCGGCCGAAGCCGGTGAGCATCTCGTCGGCGATGAGCACGGCGCCGATCTCGTCGCACAGGGCGCGTAACTGGCGCAGGAAGCCCGCGGTCGGGACGATGTTGCCGGCCGTGCCCTGGATCGGCTCGACGATGATCGCGGCGACGTCGTTGGCCGTCTCGTTGAAGATCTTCTTGCGCAGGAAGTCGATGCACGACCAGTCGCACGCGCCGCCGGTGCGGCAGATCGGGCAGCGGCCGTAGCCCGCGTAGGGCGTGCTGTAGGTGCCCGGCATGAGGGGCCCGAGCCCGTGCTTGAAGCTCCCCGAGAGCAGGGGCAGCACGCCGGCGGTCTTGCCGTGGAAGCCGCCCCAGAAGCCGACGAACTCGGTCTTGCCGGTGTAGGCCTTCGCCAGCCGCAGCGCGCTCTCGACCGCCTCGGCGCCGCTCGAGTAGAGCTGCGTGCGCGTGAGGTCGCCGGGCGCGATGTCGGCGACGAGCTTGACGAGCGCGGCGCGGTGCTCGGTGGTGAACGAGCCGACGTGCACCTTCGCCACCTGCTTCTGCATCGCGGCGACGAACTTGGGGTGCGCGTGGCCGAGCACCGCGACGCCGACGCCGGCCAGGAGGTCGGTGTAGCGCCGGCCGTCGACGTCCCACAGCGTGGCGCCCTGGCCGTGGTCGATGGCGAGCTTGCTGAACAGGGCGACGCTCTGGGTGCCGGGCGCGAGGTAGAGCGCCTCGACCTCGTGCAGGACGAGCGAGGCGGGGCCCGCGGCCGTGGGCGCGTCGGTGAACGGTCGGTCGGTCGGAATCAGGACGCCGCCAGCCATATGCGTGTTGGGCAGGAACTTGGTGTTAGGCGAACTCGACCGGCCGGCGGTCGCGCGGGACGCGGGACGTGCGCACGGCGCGCCGGTCGTCCGCGCGCGCGCGCGCGTACCGCGCGATCGCGGCCGCCGCGTCCGCCCGGAAGGGGGCGAAGCTCGGCCAGTCGTTGAGGTCGATGAGCACGGGTCGGTCGGGCGCCGGCAGCGCGACGTCGCCGCCGAACACCTCGAGCCCGAGCGCGCGCGCGGCGCCGAAGGCGAGCGCGCGCAGGCGCTCCTCGTCGACCGCGGGCCGGGGGCCGTCGGCCCCGGCGACCGCGTCGTACCAGCGGAAGAACGAACCGGCGTCGCCGCTGTCATCGCCGCCACTCGCGACGCCGTAGAACTTGAGCACGGGCCCGGGGACGTCGGCCTGCAACGCCACGCGCCCGATCCCGCGCGCGCGGAACTCGGCGACCGCCCCGGCCACCCCGGCCGCGGGCACCGCGACGACGTCGTCGGCCCGCTCGGCGTGCACGTCGCCGCGCTTGATCCACACCCGCGCGTCGGCGGCCTGCGCGGCGCGCACGACGGCCGACGCCGCGACGCCGGGCCCGTCGAGCCCCGCGAGATCGACGACGTCGGTCGCCGGGAACGGCAACCCCGCCGCGGCCAGCGCCGGCACGAGGCGGTGGCGGTGGCACCCCAGCACGCTCGACGGCCGGTTGATGAGCAGCGCGCCCGCGCGCTCGAGGCCGAGCAGGGCGGCGGTGGCCGGGCCCTGACACATGCTCAGGTACAGGTCGGCCTCGGGCACCACGGCGGCGTCCGCGTGCTCGCCGTCCAGCGCCGCCTCGTCGACCCGCGTCACCTCCCACCCAGCCGCCGTGAAGTGGGCGAGGGTGTCGTCGAGGATCGCGGTGTCGTTGGTGCGGTGCTGGGCCGGAGAGTAGGACGACTTGCGGTAGAGGGCGAGGACGTGGTGGGGCATGACGGAACCGTGGACGCGGCCGGACGGGGCCGGATGGTATGCAATCCGAACCGCGCGGCCCACGCAACGCTTGCGCAACGAGTTGTCTTCGCTCGTATACGTGCCCGCGCTGCACTCCTCAGGGGCACCTCGGTCTGCGCCCCGCCGCGTCAGGTGCTCTCCCACTCCGCGGCGTACGTGTTGGCCGCGTCGAGGTCGCGCCGGTGGTCGACGTCGAGGATGCGGGGCACGATGGCGGCTCGCACGTCGGCGCCGTCGTCGACGAGGGCAGCAAGGAAGGCGCGCATGCGCTGACCGCCGGCCACGGCGAGGGCCGCGGCGCGCGCGCGGGCCGCGGGCGCGAAGGCGTACACGCCGCCGGTGATGAGCACGGGGCGTTCGGGGTAGTCGGCCGCGGGGCCGCCGATGCGGGTCACGCGGTCCGCCTCCGCGACGCGAACGCGGAGCGGGGCGTCGTCGTCCTCGGGGTCGGGGGTGAGGGCGAGGAGCGCGTCGGCGCCCGCGTCGAGAGTCTGGAGGGCGGCGGCGTAGACGGCCCGCCAATCCGACGGCGCCATCACCGTGTCGACCATCGAGCAGAACACGGCGCCCGCGGGGACGGCCGCGAGACCCGCGACGAGGGTGTGGAGCGACGACGGCGTCCGGCAGGGGACGACGGCGACGGTCGCGCCCGCGGCGGCGGCGCGCAGGCGGGCCGCGTCGACAGCCGGGGCGACGTCGGCGTGGACCAGGCAGGTAATGGACGGGCAGCCGAGCGCGGCGAAGCGCTCGACGAGGGCCAGGAGTTGCGGGCGGCCGGCGACCGGCACGAGCGCCTTGGGCGTCGCGACGCCGCCGGCGGCGAGGCGCGAGCCCTCGCCGCCGGCGAGGATGAGCGCGTGCATGGCGGCGGGGGTCCTCACGTGTCCGCGCCGAGGGCGGCGAGGAGGTCGGGGAGGCGCTCGATGCGGTAGGTCGGGGCGCAGTCCGGCGGCAAGGCGCGTTCGGGCGGGGTGATCCAGCACGTGCGCGCGCCGATCGCGGCGGCGGCGCGCACATCGGCGAACGGGTTGTCGCCGACCATGAGCGCGTCCGCTGGGGTGACGCCGAGCGCGTCCAGTGCGACATGGAAGATCGCCGGGTCGGGCTTGGCGTGGCCGACGACGGCCGAGTCGGCCACGGTGTCGACGAGATCGAGCAGACCGAGCTCGGCGAGGCAGTGGTGGACGTTGCCGGTGAAGTTGGAGACGACGCCGAGCCGGGCCTGGGCGCGGAGGGCGGCAAGGACCGGGCGGTTGCGTGCGGCGGTGGCCGTCGCGGCGGCGACCACGCGTTGGGCGACGACCGGCCATTCGAGGCGGGGCTCAGCCGGCAGCAAGCCGGCAAGGTGAGCACACTGTGCCGCGACCGTGGCGCGATAGGTAAGGCTCGCGATGTCCGGGCGCGCCGCGAGCGCGTGATCGGAGCGGCGGAACGGGTCCGCGAACGCGTCCGCGTCCAGCGCGCCCCCTTCGACCCGGTAGGCGCGGTGGAACTGGGCGACCGCGGGTAGGCCGTCGGCGTCGAGGGTGCCGCCGAAGTCGAAGAGAATCGCGCGCGGAAACGAGGGACGCGGCGCGGCTCCCGGGACGGCTGCCGACGTGGCTCCCAGCGCGGCGCTCAATACAGCTTTCCGACCGCGCGCGCGCCGAAGCCGGCCGCGACGAAGGCGCCCGCGGCGATCGACAGTTCGGCCGCTGCGCCCTCCCCCACGGTCGCGCGGGCGAGGGCGTGGGCGAGGGCGGCGAACGCAACGAACAGGGCGAGGAAGAGCAGCGGGCTCACGAGCAGCGTGTCGGCGGGGCGCCACCGCGGCAGGCCGCGTGCGCGCATCGCGTAGGCGAGGGCAAGGTGGAGCACGCTGGCCGGGGCCGCCGCCCCGGCGAGCCCGACGGCGGCGGTCAGCAGGAGGGGAGTGGACACGCGAGGGGCATGAGGCACCGGCGGGAGGGTCGAGGTATAATCTCGCATGGCCGTCGTCGTTCCGCCGCCGAGTTATCGGCCCGCCTGGTGGGTGCCAGGGGGGCACGCGCAGACGTTGTATGGGAAGTTCGTGCGCCAGCGGCGTCGGGCGCCGCATCCGGACGCGCGGGTCCGCACGGAGCGGTGGGATACGCCCGACCACGACTTCGTCGACGTCGTGCGCCTCGACGCGGAGAGCGCCGCTCCTCGGATTCTCCTGCTGCACGGGCTGGAGGGGGGCGAGCGGTCGCACTACGTGCAGGGGATGTTCGCGCAGGCCCGGCGGCGCGGCTGGGGGATGGACGTGCTCATCCACCGGAGTTGCGGGTCGGAGATGAACCGGCAGCGGCGGTTCTACCACTCGGGCGAGACGAGCGACCTGGCGATGGTCGCGGCACGGATCGCCGCCGAGCGTCCGAACCGGCCGCTCATCCTCTCCGGGGTCTCGCTTGGCGGGAACGTGCTGCTCAAGTACCTGGGCGAGCGCGGCACGTCCGGACCGAACGGTCCGAGCGCGACCGACACCGTAGCGCTCGCGCCCGTGCCCACGAACGTGCGGGGGGCCGTCGCAATCTCGGTCCCGTTCGACCTCGCGCGTGGGGCGCGGCACATCGGGCAGGGCTTCTCGCGCGTGTACGAGCGCAACTTTCTGCGCTCACTCGTGGGCAAGGTGGAGCGCAAGCTGGCGGTCTACCCGGATCTCGTCGACCGAACGCGACTGGCGGAGCTCCGCACGCTGTGGGACTTCGACGAGGTGCTCACGGCCGGCGTGCACGGCTTCGAGGGCGCGGCGGACTACTACGCGCAGTCGAGCGCCCTGGGCTTCCTGGCGCGGATCACGATTCCGACGCTCCTGCTGAGCGCGGTCGACGACCCGTTCCTCCCCGCGGCGGTGCTCGACGAGGTGCGGGCGGTGGCCGCGCGCAACGCGTGCCTCACGGCGGAATTCCACGCCCACGGCGGGCACGTGGGGTTCGTGGGCGGTCGGCTGCCGTGGCGCGCCGACTACTACGCCGAACGTCGGGCCTTCGAGTGGTCGGCCGCGCGGCTGACCGCGCGCTAACCCGAACGCCGCGGCCGTGAGCGGGGCGGCGAAACGGCCGCCGCCGCGCGCGCCGCTCGACATGCGTCCGCCCGGCGCGCTGCTCACGCGCGTCTCGCGTGGGCCATTTGGTGCGTGGGGGTCGCACGAATTTCCCTACGCGCTGCCGATGCTCCGCGAATTCGAGTCGCTCGACACGGACGCGCCGGTGACGCTCTTCGTCGGGGAGAACGGGACCGGCAAGTCGACGCTGCTCGAGGCGCTCGCGGTGGCGGCCGAGGTGCGCGCGTTCGGGAGCGAGCACGACATGCGCTACGACCCGACGCTCGAGCCCGCGCGCGCGCTGGCGGCGGGGCTGCGGCTGGAGTGGCGAGTGCGGCAGCGGCACGGGTTCTTTCTCAGGGCCGAGGACTACTTCGGCTGGGCGCGGGCGCAGGCGCGGCTCGACGCGCGGCTCACGCGTGAGCACGACGTGTTGCTCGACTCGGGCGACGACGAGGCCAAGCGGCTCGACGACGCGGTGATTGCGCGCAACATCGCGCGCTACGACTCGCGCTCGCACGGCGAGACGTTCCTCGACGCGTTCACGAGCCGGATCACGGCGGGGCGGGCGCTCTACCTCCTCGACGAACCCGAGGCGGCGCTGTCGCCGCAGCGGCAGCTCGCGTTCGTGGGGCTCGTGTTGAAGCGGGTCGCGACCGGCGCGCAGTTCGTGATCGCGTCGCACGCGCCGATCGTGCTCGCGCTGGCGTTGGCGGTGCCGGGGGCGCGGCTGTACAGCTTCGATGATGGGGCGCCGCGGGCGGCCGTGTATGAGGAGCTGTCGCACGTGACGCTCACGCGGGAGTTTTTGGCGGGGCCGGAGCGGTATCTCAGGCTGCTGGGAGTTGATTGAGGGGGAGTGGCGGATCGGGGGGTCGCGCGGGGGCGTGACCGGCCCGGCGCGACAGACCAATCCGCCACTCCCTATCCCCCCCGGGGAAGCATCAAGGGCACATACTCTTCGTAGTCGGTCCATGCGTCGCCGTGGCGCGCGGCCAGCATGGCGTTGGCGTGCCAGGAGCCAAACACGCTGTAGGCGGTGAAGACCGCGTTCAGGGCGAGGCGGCCGGCGGTCGCCCGCGGAGCGAGCCAGAGGACCGGGATCACGATCGCGTTGAGCGGGTTGCGCGTTCGGGCGAAGACGCCGCGGATGTCGGGGTCGCCGGGGGCGACTTCGGCCGGGCCCTGGCCGTCGGGGGCGGGGGCGAGGGGAGCGCCGGTGAGCCGGCGCCACGCGGGACCGAAGCCCGACAGGTCGGCGAAGCCGGCGTCGGCGGCCGACCGCGCCGCCACGGCGAGCGCGGCGGCCTGGCCCGCGCGGAGCAACAGCGCGGCCGGGCCGCCGACCTCGTACACCACCGGGCCGCGCCGCCGCAGGACGTAGGCGGCGAGGCCGAGCGTCATTCCGATCGAGACGGTGTTATACGCGAGGCGATAGACGCCGCGCGCGTCGCGGTCCCCCAGCACGCGCTCGGCCAGCTGCTTGGCGCGCCGCGAGGCGAGCAGCGAGTGGGCGATGCCGAACACCGTCGCGGCCGCCGCCACGCGGGCCATCGCCTCGCCGACCGTTCCTTCCACCCGTTCTTCCACCCGACGACCGGCGTGACGCGCGGCCCGCTTTCCGTTTCGCATGCGCGCCTGCCCGAGCAAGGTCGGCGCCGCACGCCCGCCCTGATCCTGGCCGCCGCGATCCTCGTCGCCGCGCTCGGCGTCGTGCTCGCGCTCGGCCTCGTCGGCGGTCGGCGGCTGGCCGACCGCCTCGTGCCCGCCCCGCCGCCGCGCGTGACGCACGACCTCGTCGTCGAGCAGGTGCGCGCGGTGGCGAAGCTCGTGACGGCCGAGGCCACGGTGCGGGACGTCGTCACCTACGAGAACACCCGCTTCTTCTCGACCAAGCGGGCGCTGCTCGTCGTGACCGGGCGCGTGAGCGCAGGGATCGACCTCGACTCGACGCACGCCGGGGGCGGAGCCGACGTGCGCGTGGACGATGCCGCGCGGCGAATCACCGTTGCCCTCCCGCCCGCGCAGATCCTCGGCGTCGAGGTGCTCACCGTGCGGACCTACGACGAGCGGGCGGGGCTGCTCAACCCGTTCCGCCCCGCGGACCGCGACAGCATCCAGGCCGACGCGCGCGCGCAGCTGCTGCACGCCGGGCAGGAGATGGGGCTCGCGCCGCGCGCGGCGGCCAACGCGGTCACGCTGTTGCGGGGCCTGCTCGCGCGAGACGGCTACACGGTGGACGTGTGGGTCCGCGGGCCCGCGCCGGCCGCGGCCGGACGCGTCAGCGGGTGACGACCGCGCCCACGCCCGCGCGCTCGGCGGCGTCGCGCACGATGCGGCTCCCGGTGCGCACGGCGGCGACCTCGCCCGCGCCGGCGAGGAAGGCGACCTGCAGGCCCCAGATCGCGCCCCGCCACCCTTCGCGCCCCGGGACCACGTCGCCGCGCACCACCCCGCGCACGACTTCGCGCCAGACGGCGAGCCCCGTAGCGAAATGGTCGGCGACGATCGCGGACGGGTCGGCGTCGGTGGTGAGCACCGGGAGCGCTTTCGCGCCGGCGACCGCGATCGCGCGCTCGACGCGCCCGTCGGCGACCGCGCGGGCCAGCGCGTCGGTGCCGTCCGCGACCATCGACTGCCGCGCGGCCGCGTCCGTGACCTCGTCCCAACCGCCCGCGCTCGCGCCCGCCTCGTAGACGGCGGCGACGGCTTCCTGGATCTCGTCCTCGACGTCGGAGACGAGCTGCATCGCGCGCTCGCGGACGTGGGCGAGCGGCCCGCGGGCGACGCGCCCGCCTTCGTCCTCGCTGACCTCGACGGCGAGCGAGGCGAGATAGGCGGGCCACGCGGTGCGGTCCTTGGGCTCGGTGCCGCCCAGCGCCTGGATCAGCGCGGTCTCCGGGTCGGGAACCAGCATGATCGGAAAGAGGGTGCTCGCGCGTCGGCCACCCGGCCCGCTGCCGGTGTGCGCGACGCAGGCGACGAGCGCGGCCCGGGACCGGGCGTTCTGCGACCGGGCGCTCCCGCCGGCGACGTCGGCGAGCAGCGCCCACAGCGTCATCGGGCTCGCCGCGGGCGTCCAGCCGAGCTCGCGGTCGGCCTCGGCCAACGCCTCGCCCTCCTCGCGGGCCGCGGTCAGGTCGTCGTCCAACTCGGCGACGAATCGGCGGTAGGCGGCGGGGTCCCACACGCGGTGGCGGGCGGGCTCGGTGTCGGGCGTGCGGGCGTCGGGAGTGGTCAAGGCAGCAGGCTGAGCGCGGTCAGAACGAGGTGACGGGCGGAATCACTGGGGGTCGACGAGGTGCACGACGAGCGCACTCGTCGCGCTCTGGCGGCCGGGCGTACCGGGCACGCGGGTGACCTCGAGGCGGTAGTCGCCGGGCGCGACGTCCGGCCAGGTGAGGCCGATCGCGCGCCCAACCCCCGATCCGCCGGGGTCGGCGAAGCGGAGGGCGATCGGCCGCTCGACCGAGCCGCGGCCGATCGCGTCGGCCAGCCGGTCGCGCAGGCTGCGCGCGAGGCGGGTGGCCGCAATCACAATCGTGTCGGGCGCGGCGGCGGAATCGGGCGCGCCGCCACTCTGCACGCCGTATTCCTCCCAGTACACCCCGATCGCGCCCCCGCGCGGCACGGTGGTCGATCCGGCCACACTATCGAGCGCCGCCTCGAGCGTGGGCGTCGGGCCCGGCGAGTGGCGCAGGAGCAGGAGATCCGACAGCGCCGATTCGGCGGGCAGCGGGCGCCACACGTCGCGCGCCCGGAGCGCACGCCCGAGCACGCGGCGGCCGTCCGGCGTGTGGACGGTGTCGCGCTGCAGGATCTCCAAGCCCAACAGCCAGCGGTCGCGCGCGGCGGCAGCCGCCGCGCCGGGCACCCGGGCGAGGAGCGCGCCCGAGCGCGCGACCGAGTCGCGCCGGTCGGCCCCGGCCACGTCCCCGCGGTCGTCGAGCACGAGGAGCGCGGCCGCGAGTGCCGGCGCGCGCCGCCCCTCGCTCCAGATGCTGTCTCGCGCGGTGTCGAACGCGCCCGCGACGAGCGCCGTGTCGCCGCGCAGGAAGCGGGCGAGCTGGTACGTGGGCTCGGCGACCCCGCCGAGTGCGTAGGCCGGGGCGTAGCGCATCGGCGAGGTGAGATCGGCCGCCGACGGGCGCAGGTTCCAGGTGCCCTCGGGCACGTCGGCCGCCCCCGTGCGCTCGGCGTCGAGCGCGCGCCCCCGCGGGACGAAGTCGTAGCTCGGCGCCGGTTCGTGCCCGACGACACCGTCGCCGGCGCCCGTGGTGAAGGCGTAGCCGCCGAACGCGCCGCCCGCGTCGGGGCGGTGGCTCCACCCCGTCGGCCAGCCGTAGCGCTGGTCCAACTCGGCCAGGTCGTCGCCCCAGCTCATGCCGTAGGCGTTGCTGCCCGCGCCGTGGACGAGGGCCATCACGCGGCGCGCGTTCCACTCGTTGCGCAGGTCGTTGGCGGGGCGCATCCAGAGCGGCTCGGCGAGGCGCCAGAAGCGCGACTCCCATCGCGCCCGCTCGGGGCTGCCGCAGGCGAGGCGGTGATAGACGCGCGCCGGCCCCGACTCGAGCCACACCCCGACGTCGTTCCACGCGCAGCGGTCGGCCGGCGCGCGCAGGGCGTCGGCGGAATCGAACGCGGCCGCGGCCTCGACCGGCCGGTTGGCGAGGTGGTGCACGACGCCGCGCAGGCCGAGGCACCACACGGACGCGAAGCCCTGCGCCGAATCGGGGGGGCCCGAGCTGAGGGTGCCCGAGCTGGGGGTGCCCGAGCTGGGCGCGCCCTCGCAGCGTTCGGCCACCGCGAGCGCCTCGGACGAGCGGCGGGCCTCGAGCAGGTAGCGGACGCGCTGGCCGACGACCCAGGCGTTGGCCGGGTCGGCCGCCGCGGCGCGGGCGAGCGCGTCGAGCAGGGCGCTGCGCCCGGCGGTGGTGGCCGCGGGCTCCGGGGGCGGCGCGCTGTCGTCGCCGTCGTCGAACCAGCAGAGCCGTCCGATGCGCACCGTGCAGCCGCCGATGCGGTAGCCGAAGCGGAGGCGCGCGTCGTCGTCGCGCGCCTCCGTCGTCGGCAGCCGCACGCGCCGCATGAACTCGAAGCTGCGCTGCGCGTTGCGGGCGTCGCGCACCGCGGCCGGCTCGCCGCCGCCAGCGGTGGCTGCGGCGGCCACCGTTGCCGCGGCGAGGAGGTGAGTCAGCACGCGCATCGGCAGGCGCGTCCGCCGGTCTACGCCGCGGTCAGGACGAAGCCCTTGCCGCGGACGGTGCGGATGTCGGGGCGCGCGGTCACCGTGCGGAGCTTGGCCCGCAGCCGCGCCATGTGCGCGTCGACGACGTTCGACTCGGGCTCGCCCTGCAGCTCCCACACGTGGTCGAGCAGTTCGGCGCGCGTCACGGTCTCCTCGGCGCAGAGGAGCAGGTATTCGAGGAGCGTGAACTCCTTGGGCGTGAGGTCGAGCGTCTGGCCGTCGACGACCGCGCGCCGCCCGAGGCGGTCGAGCGTGAGGTCGCCGAGCGCGAGCACGCCGGCCTCGCGCCGCCCGGTCGACTGGTGGGCGCCGCGGCGGATCACCGCGCGCAGGCGGGCCAGCAGCACGGCGCCGCCGACCGGCTTCTCGATGAAGTCGTCCGCACCCGCGTCGAGCCCCCGCACCACTTCTTCGTCCCCGCCGCGCCCCGTGAGAATGATCACCGGCGCCTGGTCTCCGCGCGCGCGCATCTCTTCGAGCAGCGTGAGCCCACTGGCGTCGGGCAGCTCGAGGTCGAGCAGCACCGCGTCGTGCACGTCGAGCAGCGCGCGCCGCGCTTCGGCGACGGTGCCGACCGCCTGGACGTGGTAGTGCGCGCCCTGCAACACGCGCTGGAAGTAGCGCGAGATGAGCACGTCGTCCTCGACGAAGACGACCCGTCCGGCGGCGGCCGCGGCGTGATCGGACGGGACCGCGGGGGCGTCGGTCGTAGGGGTCAGAACGTGAGGGTATGCGACCATGGCGATGCGGAACAGACGGAAGGGGTATCGCAGCGCGCGGCCCGGGATGAGGCAGCGAGATTGCTACTCCATACACACGTAGGGTCGCACGAGTTGCCCGCGCAACTGCTGCGGTTCCCGTTCGAAAGACTAGCATGCCCAACCGCACGGGACAGATGAGCCCGTTGGGCGGCGAGCGCGAGGCGCCGCCTTCAACCGGCGGCCCGACCTATGCGCTAAGGCGATCGACTGCGCGCACCGCCGCGCCCCACCCAACGGAGAACTCCCACATGCTGCTCTACCTCGCCATCGCGCTGTTCGTGCTCTGGGCCCTGGGCTTTCTCGCCTTCCACATCACCGTCGCCGCCTTCCACGTCATCCTACTCGTGGCCGTGATCGCCCTCATCATGCACTTCGTCCGCGGGCGCGCGTCGACCGTCTGACGCGAGGCGAGGAGGGACTAGTACACCCCCTCCCACAACCCCGGCGTGGCCATCTCGATCAGGTGCCCGTCGGGGTCGCGGAAGTAGAGGGAGGTCCCGCCGCGCTCGGCGTGCACGCGGCTGATCACGTCGACGCCGAGCGCGGCGAGGTGGGTCTCCCACGCGCCGAGCGCGTCGGCGGGGATCGCGAAACACACGTGGATGCGCCCGCGCGCGTCGTGGGGCGGCACCAGGCCGCCCGGCACCGGGTTCTGCCGGTCGGACGCGCCCACCAGGAAGAGCAGCAGCACCTGCCGCCCCGCGACGTCGAGGGCGCGCATCCGCCCGGGCTCGTCGAGGAGGACGCGTCCACCGAGGAGGCGCTGGTAGAACTCGGCGGCGCGGTCGACGTCGGCGACGTAGAGCGCCGTCTCGAGCACGCCGGTCACCGGCGGGGCCGTCACGGCGCCGCCTCCACGAGCCCCAGCAGCTGGCGGACGTAGGCGGCCTGCGGCTCGTCGCCGTGCGCCTCCATCCACCGCTCGAATAGCCGCCGGCTCTCGTCGGCGAGCACGCCGCCGACGATGCGCGGCATCTGGCTTTCGGGGCTCTCGGGCGGGCGCACGCGCGACGACCCCGCATCGGCCGGGGCCTGGAGTGCGTAGACGATCGTGTCGACCGCCGCCTCCATCGCCGCGCCGGTACACATCACGCACGGCTCGAGCGTCGAGACGAGCACGAAGTCGCGGGCGTCGATCGGCAGCTTGCCCGCGGCCTTGGCGAAGGTCACGATCTCGGCGTGCGAGGTCTTGTTCTTCGTCCGGTTCATCTCGTTGTACCCCCGCGCCACGAGCCGCCCCTCGCCGTCGAAGATCGCGCACCCGATCGGCGCCTCGCCCGCGGCCATCCCCTCCTCCGCGGCGGCGAGCGCCTCGCGCATCATCGCCTCGGTGCGCTCCGCGGTGAGGCGGACCTGCGTCGGGCTCACGGCCTCGAACGCCTCGTCGAGGTGGGCGAGCAGGTCGGCCGGCCCCTCGTACACGCGCCGCGCGCCGGCGCGCACGAGCGTCGCCGCGTCGTTCATGTGGCCCGCGAGGAAGCCGATCGTGACCACGCCCGCCTGCTTGGCCGACTCCGCGTCGTGGGGCGTGTCGCCGACCATCGCGCACTCGGCCGGCGGCAGCCGCAGCTTCGCGAGCGCGGCGAGGATCACGTCGGGGTGCGGCTTGCTCCGTTCGACGTCGTCCTTCATCACGACCTCGTCCACGTGCGTGCGCAGGTCGACGCCGATCGACCCGAAGGTGGCCTCGAGGTCGCCCTCCCCACTGGAGGTCGCGAGCGCGGTGCGGATGCCGCGGCGCTTCAGCTCGTCCAACAGTTCGACGGTCCCGTCGAACAGCTTCAGGTGCTCGGCGGCTGCGATCTTCTTGTACGCCTCGCCGACGCTCGCGCGGACCCGCTCGCCGTCCTTCGCCTCGGCCTCCTGCCCGAAGAGGTCGGGAAACATGTTGTCGCCGCCCTTGCCCATCTCGGGGCGGAGGCGGTCGGCGGCTATCTGGTAGCCGTGCTCGGCGAGGCCCTGGATCCAGCTCTGCGTGTGGGCCTCGTTGGTGTCGGCCAGGGTGCCGTCGAGGTCGAAGATGAGTGCCGTGAGCATGCGTCGGGGCTGGGGGAAGGGCCGCGTGCATGGTCAATCCCCGTGCCGCGCGGCGCCGCCCCGCCCGTCCGCCGGCGCTCAGCGCCCGACGGCGAACCCGTGGGCGACGGCGATCTCGCGGAGCCGCGCGCGCCGCGCCGCGCCGGCCGAGTCCGGCGGCGCGTTAGACGAAGCGTTAGGCACTGCGTTAGGCGCTGCGTTCGCCCCCGCGCCGGCCCCCGCGACCTCGCGGCCCGAGAACGGGCTCTCGACGCATAGCTTCCCGCTCGCCGCGGGCACGGCGTAGCGCGGCGCCGGCGCGGTGCGCGGGTTCCTGAAGTCGAGCAGCCGGGCGAGGTTCGCCGCCCCCGCGTCGCGGACCGTCAGCGGCGCGAGCCCGAAGCGCCACTCGATCATCCGCAGCACCGAGGTGTGGTCCATCACCTCGTGCCCCACGTGGCCGCGCCGCGCGTAGGGCGAGACCAGGAGCAGCGGCACGCGGAACCCGCGCAGCCCGTCCGTGAACCCGGCCGTGCGGTCCGCGTCGGGGACCGGCGCGGCCGTCGGGGCCACGTGGTCGAAAAAGCCGCCCCACTCGTCGAAGTTGATCACCAGCAGGGTCCTGTCCCACGCGGGGCCGGCGGTGACCGCCTCGTACACCCGGTTGAGGTAGTGCTCGCCCGCTCGCACGTCGGTGTGCGGGTGGTCGTCGCTGCCGAGCCCCGTGAACTCGCCGACGAAGCTCTGGTCGACGAACGAGACCGCCGGGAGCCGGCCGCTCGCGCACGCCTCGAAGAACTCCGCGGCCGGGCGCGAGATCTTCACGTGGCGGAAGCCCCAGAGCGCGGTGAACGGCAGGTCGGTGAAGTAGTACCGCGCCGAGGCGTCGGCCGCGGCGAGCCGGTCCCAGATCGTCGGCAGCGACGAGATCGTGAACGTGTCGCCCGTGCGGTCCGTCTGCGCCGCGTGCTGGTAGAAGCGGTTGGGGAAGGTGGGCCCGAGGATCGCCGCGAAGTAGCGGTCCGACGTCGTCCAGTCGGGCACCGCCTGCCCGAAGAAGGGCAGGTCGGCCTGTCGGTAGTAGCCGATCGAGAACGCGTCGTTGGCCCCGGCCCGCAGCCAGCCGTCGCACGCGCCGCCGTTGTACTCGGCCCGCGCCCCCTCGTAGGAGTGGTCGGGGTCGGGGTGGCGGCAGCCCTGGAAGTCGGGGGCGAGCGCGTGAGTCGGGTGCGCGAGGCCGGCCCTGTCGCGGAACACGAGCCCCGCCTGCCGCCCGTCCGCCCCCGGCGCCCAGCCGAGGAGGTGGTCGAAGGAGCGGTTCTCCATCATCACGACCACGATGTGCTCGATCCCGCTCGTCCTCGGGTCGGGCAGCCCGGCGTCGGCGGCGGCGGCGAGCGCGGCGAGGACCTTCCCGGCACCCGGCTCGCGCCCGGGCGCGAGCCGGCCGGAGACGCAGCCCGCCGCCGCCACCGCGGCGAGCGCGGCGGCGCCGGCGAGGAAGTCGCGGCGCGGGAGCGGTCGGGCGTCGGACACGGGCAGGTCCTTACGGCTGGCGGTGCCGGTCGAAGAAGTTGATCATCGCGCGGCTGAAGTTGAGCTCGACCATCGGCTCCTGCGACCCGAGGCCGTCGGGCGGCTCGCCGGGCCACCCGTGCTGGCCGCCGTCGATCGTGTACAGCGTCACGTCGGCGCCGGTGCATTTGGTGAAGCTCGTCTGGCGCACGTGCGGCGCCGTCGCCGTATCGCGCGCCGCCGCGCAGCCGTTCGCCGCGACCCAGAACTGCACGCTCGGCGGGAGGCTCGTCGCGGCTGCCGGCACGGGGTACGGCGGCGGGGTGAGCGACGGGTCGTGGTAGGTCACCGACTCGTCGGCGGTGCCCTGCACGGCGACGAGCGGCACCGCGCGGCGCGGCGCGCACGCGGCGTCGTCGATGCTCCCCTCGACGACCCCGATCGCGGCGAACGTCCCCGCCAGCTGGCACCCCGCGTGGTAGGCCATGAGCGCGCCGGACGAGAACCCCGCCACGTACACGCGGTGGGGGTCGACCGGCAGTTGCTTCTCCGCGTCGGTGACGATCGCGGCGATGAAGCCGAGGTCGTCGACGCCCTCGCGCTGCGGCTCGCCGCAGCAGGTGCCGGCGTTCCAGTCGGCCGGGTACAGGCCGCCGCCCGCGCGCAGGGCGTTGGGATACGCGACCACGTACCCGTGGACGTCGGCGATCGAATCCATGCGCGAGGCGTACTCGACGTTCGCCCCCTCGCCGTTGCTGCCGTGCAGAAGGACGAGCAGCGGGTACGGCCGCAGCGCGCCGGTGGTGGTGGTCGGGCGGTGCGTGGGCACGTGGACGAGGAACGTGCGCGTGAGGTCGCCGACCGAGAGCGAGTAGCTGGCCGTGCCTGGCTTCCAGTCGCCGGACGGACCGGTGGCATCCCCGCCGCACGCGCCGGCGGCGAGCAGGCCGAGGAGGGCGGCGGCTACCTGCCGCGAACCCGCCCGTGGCGCCCGTGGGGCGGGCGTCATCGGGGCCTCCACGCGACGGCCAACCCCATCTGCGTGGGGCCGCCCGCGAGGTAGATGCGCTGCGTCGACGCGTCGACGGCGACGTGCCGGCCCAGTTCCGCCCCGAACGTGGTGCCGAAGGTGGTCCGTAGGCCACGCCCGACTTCGTCCTCGCTCGTCAACGACCCGAACCCGAGTCCCGGGAGGACGGCCGCGGTGAGGCGGATACCGCGCGTCACCCGGAGCTTGCCTCCGATGGCGAGCGCCGCGGCCGCGCTGCGGGCGGCCGCGTAGGTGGTGCCCTGGTAGCGCGCTGCGGCCGCGGCGACCCGGACGCCGAGCGCGCCGGACGCGCGACCGTCCGGGTCCGTGCCCGCGTCGCGCCGTAGGGCGCCGCGCAGGAGCGTCGACCGGACTTCGAGCGAGCCGGCCGCCCACGAGGAGCACGAGCTACACGGCGGCGTGATGACCATACCGGTCGCCAACACCTGCGTGCTCCCGGACCCGAGGCGCCGGGCCACGGTGAGGCCCGCGTTGTAGTGGGCCACGTCGTCGACGTTGTACCGCCAGGTGCCGTACTGCAACGCGACCGTCAGCGGCGCGGCGGCACCGGCGCGGCTGAGTACGTCGGGCGCGAGCGGCGGCAGGGCGCCGATCGGGGTGAGCATCAGGGCATTCCAGGCGACGAGCGCGCGCTCGGACTGGGCGCCGAGCGCCGCGGGCGCGGCGGCCCCGGCCGCGACGGACGCGGCAGCGACGGATGCGGCAGCGATCGCGACCCCGATGGGGGAATGCGTGAATGCCGCGATCGCGGCACGGAGAGCGGAAATCGACAATGGTGAAAAGCCGGGTCGTGGGCGCAGCAGGTCGCGAGTAAGGGTAGCGAGCCGTCAACGCCGGTCTGCTACATCGCGTGCCGTTCAGAGCGTGCGTGGCGCAGAATCGTCACGGGCGCGGCGCGGCGGGGGCGAATACCCCGTGACGTGCCCCGTGGCGTGCCACCGCGCGCCCGACGCGCTCGAGTACCTGGTCGACCGTGATCGCGCGCATGCGGTCGTCGGGCGGGGGGTCGAACGCGCTCGGGTCGGGCGCGGCGCCGGGCGGCGTGTACGCGTCCACCCACAGGTCCTCGTCGGCGCGGTACGGCCCGACGCGCCACGGGTTGGTGTGGCCGTAGAGGCCGACGACGGGCACGCCCAGCGCGCGGGCGATGTGGAGCGGCCCCGTGTCGGGCGCGACGACGAGGTCGCACGCGCCCAACGTCCACGCGAGTCGCCGCACGCCGTCGCCCATCGCCCACGTCGTCGCGCGCGTGGCCTGCGCGGCGACCGCGCGCGCGGTCGCCGTCTCGCGCGCGCCCGGCCCGCCGACGAGGACCACCTCGAACCCGTAGTCCCCCGCGAGCGCGTCGGCGACCGCGGCCCAGCGCTCGGGCGGCCAGTCCTTGGCCGCGACCGCCGACGCCGGGACGAGCGCCGCGCGCGGCCGGCCGGTGCGCTGGGCGACCCAGACAGCCCGCGCGGCGCGCTCCGCCGGGGTGAGCACGTCGAGCCCCCAGTCGGCGGGCGCGGACGGCGGCGCGTAGGGCACGCCCAACGCGTCGAGGAATTCCAGGAACATGTCCTGCGTGTGCCGCCGCGGCCCCGGCGGCACGTGGCGGTTGGCGGCGAGCCACACCCCGTCCTTCGCCCGCTCGCGCCCGAAGCCCAGGCGCAGCGGCGCGCCCGACCAGAGCATCGGCCACGCGCTCTTGGCGTAGACGTTGAAGTTGAGCGCGGCGTCGAACCCGCCCGCCGCGCGCCGCGCCTCCGCGATGGCGCCGCGGAGCGCCAGCGCGCCCCGCCACCCGTCGCGCCGCCGGTACTCGACGACGCGGTCGACCGCGGGGTGCCCCGCGAGGAGCTGCGCGGGCATCGGTTCGGCCACCCACGTCACGTCGCGCGTCACGCCGGCGCGGCGGAGCGCGGTGACCACGGGCAGCCCGTGCACGACGTCGCCGAGCCCGGTGAGGAGCACGACGCAGACGCGGTCGAGGGAGAGCCCGTAGGGGCGGTCCCGATCGGGGCGGGCGCGGTCGGGGTGTGGAGTGGGGGACGTCACGGCGGCGTGCGGGAACGGGCCCGCGAAGGATACCCGGCCGGGCCTAGATTCCGGCGCTCGCCCGCCCCACTCCCCGCCATCCCCCGCGCGTCTGGTCGTGTCCGCCCGCGTGCTCCGCCCGCACGCCCTCGCGCTCGCCGGCGTGGCGCTCGTCGCAGGGGGCGCGCTCGCCCCCGCGCCCGGCGTGCGCGTGCTCGCGGGATCGGGGCCGGCGCCGGCCGCCACCCTCCAGCTGTCCATGGCCTACGTCGCGCTCTCGCCGCTCGCGCGGGCGGCCGACGCGCTCTGCCTGCTGTCGACGGCGCAGCACGTGGCGGTGATCGCCACCATCGCCGCGGTCGCGCTCGCGCTGCGGGTCGCCGCCGCGCGCCGCCGCGTGTGGATGCGCGGGGTGCGGATCCGCGAGCGGCGCTCGTTCGCGCGGGCGTTCGCGGCCGAGGGCGCGGCCGCGGCGCTGACGCTCGCGTTCCTGGTCGCGGCGTACGCGGCGGCGATCCTCGGGCCGCGGCCGATGGCCGGGCTGGCCGTGGCCGACCCCGACCTCGTGCGCGTCGACTTCCACAGCCACACCGCGGCCTCGCACGACGTGCCCGCGTGGATCACGCCCGCGTGGCGGCGTGGCTGGCACGCGGCGGCCGGCTACGACGTCGCGTTCGTCTCGGACCACCGCGCGATCGCGGGGGCGGCGGCGCTCGCCGGCAACCCGGCGCGCGCCGGCGGCGGGCTGTCGCTCCTCCCCGCGCTCGAGGCGCGGCTCGGCACGGTGCACGTCATCGTGTTGGGCGTCACCCCCGCCGATTCGGCGCTGCTGCCCGACGATCACATGGAGCAGGTGCTCCCGCGCCTGGAGCGTGCGGGGCGCCTGGCCAGCGGCGACCGGCCGATCACGATCGCCACGATCCCCGACCCGGTGTTCGACGTGCTCACGCCCGCGGCGCGCGACGGCGCGGCGGCGCTCCGCGGGGTCGAGGTCGCGGACGGCGCGCCGCGCGGCTACGCGCAGGCGGACCGCGACGGGGCGGCGATCGCCGCGCGCGCCGCGGCGTTGGGTCTGGTCCCGCTCGTCGCCTCCAACCACCACGGGTGGGGGCGCACGACCGCGGGGTGGAACCTGGCGCGGGTGCCGGGCTGGCGCGCGATGGCCCCCGACTCGTTAGGCCGGGCGCTCGTCGCCGTGCTGCGCGGCGGGCGCCGCGACCTCGTCACGCCGGTGCTGCGCGCGCGGGTCGCGGTGCCTAACGCCGAGCCCGCGCGGGCGGCGGCGCTCGCGCTCACCGCGCCCGCCGTGCTGTGGGAGACCGCGCGGGAGCTGACCGGGGCCGAGCGGGTCGCGTGGCTGGCGTGGATCGCGGCCGCGGCCTGGGCGGGCGGGGCGGTCGCGGCCGCGCTCAGCGCTCGGCGCGCGCGGTCACTTCCCGCACCCGCTCCGCCAGCGCCTCGAGCGTGAACGGCTTCTGCAGCGCCGGCGCGTCGCCGAGTTCGCCGTCGGGAAAGGGCCCGCCGGGGGGGACGCCGGCCGCGGACGGCCCGACGTCCGTCGCGAGGCGCGCGTGCTCGTCGCCCTCCGACCCGGGGTAGCCCGTCATCAGCAGCACGCGCGCCTCGGGGCGCGCGGCGCGGAAGCGGCGCGCCAGCTCGCGCCCGTCCATCCCCGGCATGCGCACGTCGCTCAGCAGCAGGTGCACCGGCCCCGCGTGCCGCTCGGCGACGCCTAACGCCTCGACCCCGTCGCCGGCCTCGAGCACCGTGTATCCGCGCCGCGCGAGCAGCCGCGCCGCCGCGCCGCGCAGCGCGGCCTCGTCGTCGACGACGAGCACCGTCGTCCCCGCGCCGTCGGGAGCGGGCGACTCGGGGGCGTCGGCCGGCGCCGCGCGCGACGCCGCGAGCGCCGGGACCGCGGCGAGCGCGGGCAGGTAAAGCGTGAACGTCGTCCCGCGGCCGGGCGCGCTGTCCACGGTCACGCGCCCGCCCGTCTGCGCGACGATCCCGTAGACCATCGCCAGCCCGAGCCCCGTCCCCTGCCCCGCCGGCTTGGTCGTGAAGAACGGCTCGAAGATCCGCGCGAGCGTCGCGGCGTCCATCCCCACGCCCGTGTCGCGCACGTCGACCGCGACGTAGCGCCCGGGCGCCAGCTCCGCCGCGGCGCCCTCGGCGATCGTGCCCTCGGGCACGAGGACGTGCCGCGTGCCGATCGAGAGCACGCCGCCTCCGGGCATCGCGTCGCGCGCGTTGACGGCGAGGTTGAGCAGCACCTGCTCCAGCTGCCCCGGGTCGGCGCGCACCGGCGCGGGGTCGGCGGCGAGCTGCAGCCGCAGCTCGACCTCCGCGCCCAACACGCGGCCCAACAGGCGGCCGAGGTCGCCGACGACGAGGTTGAGGTCGAGGTCGCGCGTCTGGAGCAGCTGCCCGCGCCCGAAGGCGAGCAGCTGCCGCGTGAGCGTCGCGCCGCGCTCGGCGGCGCGGCGGATCTCGCGCACGTCCTCGCGCGCGTCGTGCACCGCGGCGGCGAGCGCGGCCGGCGGCGCCGCCGCGGCGTCGGCGGGCAGCGCGTCGAGCAGCAGCTCCGCGTAGCTCGAGATCGCGGCGAGCAGGTTGTTGAAGTCGTGCGCGATGCCGCCCGCGAGGCGGCCCACGGCCTCCATTTTCTGCGCCTGCCGCAGCTGCACCTCGCGCGCGGCGAGCGCCGCCTCGGCGCGCCGCCGCGCGGTCACGTCGCGGCTCACCTCGACGTAGCCGACCAGGGTGCCGTCGGGCCCGCGGTTGGCGACGCGCGTGACGTCGGCGACGCCCGCGGCGCCGTGGCGCGTGACGAAGGGCAGCTCGCCCGTCCACCGCCCGTCCGGGTCGAGCGCGCCGCGCCGCGCGTCGGCGGACGACGCCGCGGGCTCGGCGTCGTCCGCGGCGTCCGGCGCGGGTGCCGTCGCCGGACCGGCCGGGCGCACGAAGTCGGCGTCGCGGCCGAGGGCCTGGGCGCGCGTGTAGCCGAAGAGGCGCTCGGCGCCGCGGTTCCACTCGACGACGCGGAACGCCGGGTCGAGCACCACCACCGCGTCGTGGAGCGCGTCGACGATGAGCGCCTGCCGGCGGAGCGCGGCCTCGGTGCGCCGCCGCTCGGTGACGTCGACCGCGGTGCCGATCGCCGCGGGGCGGCCGCCGTACTCCGCGACGCGCCCCCGCACCTCGACCTCGACGCGCGCGCCGTCCTTGCGGCGCAGTTCGAGCGGGGCGAGGCGCCCGGCGCTCCAGAGGAGGAGCGCGTCCGAGCGCCGGCGCGTGTCGGCCGGCTCGCGCTTGCGCTGGCGCGCGCGCTCGGGCGCGAGCGCGGCCGCGACGCGCGCGTACGCCCCGCGCGCGAACAGCACGCCCACCGACGGCAGGTCGAGCAGCTCGTCGACCGAGTACCCGGTGAGCGCGGCGAGCTGCGCGTTGACGTAGACGAAGCGGTCGTCCTGCACCACGTAGATGCCCTCGACCGCCTGCTCGACGAGAGTGCCGAAGCGCTCGTCGGCGCGGCGCCGCGCGGCCTCCGCGGTCACCCGCGGGGTCACGTCGGCGATCGCGTAGGCGGTGACGTAGTCGCGCCCGTCGTCGCCGAAGCGGCCGCCGACGTGGGGCCCGACGTGCGCCCCGTTCCGCCGCGCGTAGGCGAGCCCGGGGCCGTCGACCGCCGCGGCGACGAGCGGACGGCGCGCGGCCGCGGTCACGTCGGCCCAGAGCGCCGCGCCGTCGTGCCGCGTGAGGCGGAGGGCGCGCCAGGTCACGGGCCGCGCGGGCGGCGTCGCGAGCGTCGGCAGACCGGGGACGGCCTCGCCCACGGGCCGGCCGGCGAGTTCGTCCCGCCCCACGGCGAGCATCTCTTCGGCGCGCGCGCTGCACCACGTCACGCGCCCGGCCGCGTCCACGAGGAAGACCGCCTCGTCGAGCGCGTCGAGCACCCACGCGCTCGCGGGGGCGGCGGGCAGCGTCGCGGCGGGATCGGGCTCGGGAGGCGCGGACACGGACACGGGTGAGGTCGTCAGCGAGGAGCGCGTAACATGGCGGGTTCACCCCCGCGACGTCAGCTGTTTCGTTGAGCTTGCCGCGGACTCGTCGCGGACTCGTCGCGGGCACGCCCGGCCGGACTTCCGGTGCCCCGGGCCGCCGCGCGCGGCGATTGCATCAGCCACCGATCATGCGCCCCTTCTGCCACCTCGCCCTCGTCCGACGCTCCACCGCGCTCGCCGCCGGCGCGGCCGCCGCCGCCGGGATCGCCGGCGCGGGCTGCCGCGCGGCCGTCGACCGCGCCTTCCAGCGCCCGACGCTCACCTTCAGCGGCGCGACGCTGCGAGGGATCGGGCTGGACGGCGGGACGGTCGACGTGGTGGCCATCGTGCACAACCCCAACCCGTACCCGCTGCGCGCGGCGCGGGCGCGCTACCGGCTCCTGACCGCCGACGGCGGCGAGGTCGGCGCCGGCGAGGCGACCGACTCGCTCGCGGTCGGCGCGCACGACTCGGCGACGCTCGTCCTGCCGATCAAGGTGACGCTGGCCGGGCTCGTGCGCGCCGGCGGCGGCGTGGTCGCGAGCGGCGCGGGCGCGGGCCAGGCGGAGTACCGGGTGGTCGGCGACGTCGCGCTCGTGCGGACGCCGGTCGGGGACGTGTCGGTGCCGATCGACGTGCGGGGGCGGGCGGCGCTCGGGCCGAAGGCGGGGGCGGCGTTCGGGTTGGGGCCGATCCGCTGACTCGCGGGCCCGGTCGACCGGTACGATCGCTGCCGCGGGTTCGGTACCGCGCTGTTGGCGCGCTGTTGGCGCGCTGTTGGCGCGCTGTTGGCGCGCTGTTAGGACGCATGGTACGCCGCGGTTGATCGGGCGCTGTTGGAAGGGCGCTGTTGGAAGGGCGCTGTTGATGGGGCGACCCGCCCGGCAGGATGGCATCGCCGTTTCAACAGCGCCCTTCCAACAGCGCCCTTCCAACAGCGCCCTTCCAACAGCGCCCTTCCAACAGCGCCCTTCCCCCCGGCCCCACCGCCTCCCGCGTGCCCCGTTGACCCTCGACCTCCTCCCCGACCTCCTCAGCGTCTGCCGCTTCCCCGCCCACGCCGCGGTTCCGGCCTGGGCCCTCGAGGCACCGTTCAGCGTTGTGGCGCGCACGCGCGACGAACTCTCGGTGACGTGCGCCAGCGCGCGCGTGCCGCGCGGCGGGGCGGCCGGCGGTCCCCCGCGCGAGAACGACGGCTGGCGCGCGCTCCAACTCGCCGGCCCGTTCGACTTCGACGCCGTCGGGGTGCTGCTCGGCGTCGCCGCGCCGCTCGCGGCGGCGGGCGTGAGCATCCTTCCCGTGGCGACCTTCGACACCGACTACGTGCTCGTGCGGGGCGCGCAGCTCGGCGCCGCGCTCGCCGCGCTCCGCGAAGCCGGGCACGAGGTGCGCGGCGGCGCCCCGGCGTGACGCGCCGGCCGCACGGACGAACCTAACCTAAACGCCTAACGCCCGTGCCCGACGCCCGCGATGTTCCCGAGGCCCTCGACACCCCCGCCGGCCGCGTCCCCCTCGCCGAGTACCGTCTGGGGATCGGCGGGCGCGTGTGGTCCGTGCTGCACACGGGCGCCGTGCTCGGCTTCGCGGAGGAGCAGCGCGTGATCGGCGAGCGCGACCGGCTGCCCTACGGCGTCCTGCTCTGGCCGTCCTCGATCGCCCTCGCGCACGAGCTGGCGGCGCGCGGCGGCGCGCTCCGCGGCCGGCGCGTGCTCGAGATCGGGGGCGGGACGGGGCTCCCGGGCATCGTCGCCGCGTCGTTCGGCGCGCGCGTGGTGCAGACCGACAAGCAGGAGCTGGCGTTAGGGGTCGCGCGGCGCAACGCCGAGCGCAACGCCGTGCCTCGCGCGTTGTCTACCGCCACGCCCACCGGCGGCGCGATCGAGCACCGCCTCGCCGACTGGGCGGCGTGGGACGACGCCGAGCGCTACGACCTCATCCTCGGCGCCGACGTGCTCTACGCCGACGGGATGCACGCGCGCCTGCGGCGCATCTTCGAGGCGAACCTCGCGCCCGGCGGCCGGCTGCTGCTCGCGGACCCGTTCCGCAAGCTGAGCCTGGGACTGCTGGAGGAGATGGAACGCGACGGGTGGCGGGTCGGGATGACCAAGTGGACCATCGGCACCGGCGACGAGGCGGGATCGGTGGGCGTGTTCGAGCTCGCGCCGCCGGGGGCGGGGTCGCCGGCCCCGGACCCGCCGGTCGCCTAACGACCACGCCGGACCGGCACTTCGATCCCGGCGACCATCAGCGAGACCTCGTCCGCCGCGGCGGCGACGATCTGGTTGGCGCGCCCGAGCGCGTCGCGGAAGGCGCGGCCGAGGGGCGTGGGCGGGACGACGCCGAGGCCGACCTCGTTGCTCACGAGGATCCAGCGCGCGGGGCCGGGCGCGGCGCGCACCGCCGCAAGCAGCGCGCGGGCGCGCGCCGCGACGACCGCCTCCGCGTTCGCGGGGTCGGGGAGCGCGAGGAGGAGGTTGCTCGCCCAGAGCGTGAGGCAGTCGACGACCACCGCCGCGTAGGGCGCGGGCGGACCCGGCGCGGGCGCGGCGCGGGCGTGCGTCAGGCGCTCGGTCAGCCGCTCGGTCAGCCGCTCGGCGAGGTCGAGCGGGGCCTCGATCGTGTCCCAGTGCGCCGGGCGCTCGGCCCGGTGCGCCGCGATCCGGCGCGTCATGTCGTCGTCGAACGCCTGCGCGGTGGCCGCGAACAGCACGCGCCCGCCCGCGCCGGCAACCGACTCGGCCATCGCCACCGCCCGCGCGCTCTTCCCCGACCGCACGCCGCCGAGCAGGAGCGTGAGCGGGAGGGGGCCGTCATCGGGCGCGCGGTTAGGCGAGCGGTTAGGCGCGTTGTTCGGCGTGCGGTCAGCCACGGGCGGGGGCGAGCGGGGGGAGGCCGAGCATTGCGGCGATCGCGTTCAGGTCGAGGTGCGCGGCGGCCGCGTCGGCGAGCGCGTCGAACGCTCGGCCGACCGCGTCGGCGTGGGCGGTGGGGGGCGGCGCGGGCGGGAGTCGGACGCCGCGCCGCGCCGCCGCCGCCGCGGCCACCGCGCGTCGGAAGCCGGCGTTCTCGAAGAGGCCGTGCAGGTAGGTGCCGACGACGCGCCCGTCGGGCGACGTCGCGCCGTCCGCGTCCTCGCCGCCGACGCCGCCCTCCGCGCCCGCGCCCGGGCCCGCGCGCCGGACCGCGAAGGGCGGCGGGCCGAGCGGGCCGGCGGGGCGCGTGCGGCCCATGTGGATCTCGTAGGCGTCGAGCCGCG
This sequence comes from uncultured Gemmatimonadales bacterium, assembly GCA_963763675.1. Classification (GTDB taxonomy): domain Bacteria; phylum Gemmatimonadota; class Gemmatimonadetes; order Gemmatimonadales; family Gemmatimonadaceae; genus BPUI01. Next base: position 666,624 of record CAVXPN010000005.1, on the reverse strand, counting down.
CGCCGCCTAACGCCTCGTGCCCCCACGCCGCGTTCGCCGCGGCGGCGCGGGCGCGGACGCGCACGGTGACCTTGTCCGCCTCGAACGCGGTGACGACGGCCAGCAGCCCGAAGCCGTCCTCGCCGCCGGGCGGGCCCTCGACGCCGTCGGGGTCCTCGACGCGGCGGCCGAGCATCTGGTAGCCGCCGCAGATCCCGAGGACCGCGGCGCCCGCGGCGTGGGCGCGGCGGACCGCGGCGTCGAGCCCGCGGGCGCGCGCCCACGCGAGGTCGGCGCGCGTCGCCTTGGTGCCGGGCACGACGACGAGGTCGGGCGTGCCTAACGCATCGGCGTCGCGCACGAAGCGCACGCGCACCCCGGGCTCCGCGGCCAGCGGCTGGAACTCGTCGAGGTTGGCGATGCGCGGCAGGCGGAGCACGGCGACGTCGACCGCGTCGCCCTCGGCGTCGTCCCCCTCGACCGCGTCGCCGTCCCCCGCGCCGTGCGCGTTCGCCAGCCGCCCGTCCGGCCCGAGTGCGAGTCCGTCCTCGGCCGGCAGGCGCGAGAGGTCGAGGTAGGGGAGCACGCCTAACGTGGGCACCCCGGTACGCGCCTCCAGCATCGCGAACCCGGGGGTGAGCAGGTCGGGGTCGCCGCGGAACTTGTTGATGACGAAGCCGCGCACGAGCGCGCGCTCCTCGTCGGCGAGCAGGGCGATGGTGCCGTAGAGCGCGGCGAACACGCCCCCGCGCTCGATGTCGCCCACCAGGAGGACCGGCGCGCCGGCGTGGCGCGCGACGCGCATGTTGACGATGTCGTACTGGGCGAGGTTGATCTCCGCGGGGCTGCCGGCGCCCTCGACGACGACGACGTCGTACGCCGCGCGCAGCCGGTCGAGCGCGCCCGTGACGACGGGCCAGAGCTCGGCCTTGCGCGCGTAGTAGCCGCGGGCGTCGTTGGTGCTCGTCGCGCGCCCCAGGACGACGAGCTGCGACGTGCGGTCGCCCTGGGGCTTGAGGAGCACGGGGTTCATGTCGACCGTGGGCTCGACGCCCGCGGCCATCGCCTGCACGGCCTGCGCGCGGCCGATCTCGCCGCCGTCGACGACCGCGGCGTTGTTGGACATGTTCTGCGCCTTGAAGGGCGCGACGCGGTAGCCGGCCCGGGCGAAGACGCGGCAGAGCGCGGCGGTCAGGGTCGACTTGCCGGCGTCGGAGGTCGTGCCCTGGATCATGAGGACGCGAGCGGGCACGGGGTGCGGAAGGGGTTGTTGGGGGAGTGGCGGATCGGGGCGTCGCGCGGGGCGTGACCGGCCGGGGATGCTGGGGCCGGTGCACGCCCGGTCGCGCGCCACAGCACTAACCCGAAACCCCCCGTAATCTCCCCACTCCTTCCACACTCCCCAATGTCCGTTCCGCGCTCCGCATCCTACCTGGCCGCGCTCGCCACCCTGGCCGCGCCGCCGATCACCGCCCAGCCGCCCGCCGCCGCGCCGGCCGCGCCAGCCGCGCGGCGCCCCTTCACGCACGCCGACCTCGTCGCGTGGAAGACCGTGCGCAACGCGCAGCTCTCCCACGACGGCCGCTGGTTCGCCTACCAGCTCGCGCCCAACGAGGGCGACGCGGTGGTGGTGCTGCGCGCGGTGGCCGACGGGCGCGAGGTGCTGCGGATCCCGATCGGCGAGCCGCCGGCCGGGGCGGCGCCGGCGGCACCCGGGGCCGCCGCGCCCGCGACCGTCGCCTTCAGCGGCGACGGCGAGTGGCTCGCGGTCACGGCCTACCCCGCGCAGGCCGCGGCGCGGCAGGCGCGGCGCGAGCACCGGCCGGCGCAGAACGGGATGGTCGTCGTGCGCACCCGGGATGGCACGCAGCGGCGCTTCGAGCACGTGCGGCGCTACGCCTTCGCGGGGCCGCGGCCGTCGTACGTCGTGATGCACGGCTACCCGGCCGACGCGCCGGCCGGGGCGGCGCCGGCGGGTCCTGCGACGGCGGCCGCGCCGGCGTCGACCGGGCTCCCCGGCGGCACGCCCGCGCCCACCGTGCCCGCGCGCGTCGAGCCGGCCGACCTGCTCCTGCACCGGCTGGGCACCGACGCCGTGCTCACCGTCGGCTCGGTGGGCGAGTTCGCCCCGGACTCGTCGGGCGCGTGGCTCGCCTACACCATCGAGGGGCGGGACCCGCAGGGGAACGGCGTGCAGCTCCACGACCTGCGCGCCGGCACCGTGCGCGTGCTCGACAGCCGGCGCGCGCTCTACCGCCGCCTCGCGTGGAACGACTCGCTCCCGCAGCTCGCCGTCCTCCGCGGCGTCGTCGACACCGTCGCCCGCGACACCGCCTACGCGGTGCTCGGCTTCCAACAGTTCGCGGCGTCCGGCGAGCCGCGCGCGACGACGGTGGCGCTCGCGGGGCGCAAGGACGTGCCGAACACCATGCGCGTCTCGCCCGACCGCACGCCGCGCTGGACCGAGGCGGGGGACGGACTCCTGTTCGGGCTGCGCGAACGGCGGCCTCCCGCGGTGCGCGACAGCGCCGGCGGCGACGACGAGCGGCCCAACCTCCTCATCTGGCACTGGAAGGAGCCGCGCCTGCAGTCGCAGCAGTTCGTGCAGGAGCAGGCCGACCGCACGTTCAGCTACCTCGCGGCGTACTGGACCGGCCCCGACCGGCTCGTCGCGCTCGCCGACACCGCCGTGCGGCAGGTGACGATGACGCCGCACGACCGCTGGGCGTTGGGCACCGACGTGCGCGCGGACGAGCGGCGCGGGTACCTGGAGGGGCTGCCGCGCGCGGACGTCGCCGTGATCGACCCGCGCACCGGCGAGCGCCGCGCCGCGCTCCGGGCCGTGCGCCAGGGGCCGACGTTCCCGTCGCCCGACGGGCGCCGGCTGCTCTTCTTCGCGGACGGAGACTTTCACGTGCTCGACCTCGCGACGCTTGAGCGGCGGAACCTGACCAAGGGGGCGCCGGTGCCGTTCTGGGACGCCGAGGACGACCACAACGTCGAGAAGCCGGCGACGACGCCGGTGGGGTGGACGAGCGACGGCGCGGCGGTGCTGCTGTCGGACAACTGGGACGTGTGGCGCTTCCCGGCCAACGGCCCCGCCGGCGGCGCGCCCCTCAACCTCACGCGCACGGGGCGCGCCGAGAAGGTGCGGTACCAGCGCCGCATCGTCGTCGACCCGCGCGCGCCGGGGGTGGACCCGAGAGCGCCGCTCTACCTCGCGACCTACGGCGAGCGCACGAAGAAGGGCGGCTTCGCCCGGGTGGACCCGGTGCGCGGGGGCGCGCAGATGGTGCTGTTCGACGACGCGGCGTTCGCGCCGCGGCGCGCGCGCGACGCGGACGTGTGGGTGACCACGCGCGGCACGTTCACCGAGGCGCCCGACTGGTGGCGGCTGGAGACGGGGCCCGGGGGCGGCCGCCTCACGACGCGCCTCACGGACGTCGGCGCGCAGCTCGCCGCGTTCCGGTGGTCGGCGGGCACGCGCCTCGTCGACTACGTGTGCGCCAACGGCGACTCGCTCCAGGCGGCCGTCTTCCTCCCGGCCGACTACGCCCCGGGGACGCGCTACCCGACGGTGGTCACGTTCTACGAAAAAATGTCGCAGAACCGCCACGTCTTCACGCAGCCGAGCGAGGTGAACGGGGTGATGGTCCACCCGGGGATGTTCGCGAGCCGCGGCTACGCGGTGGTGATGCCCGACATCACGTACCGCGTCAACGACCCGGGGGTGAGCGCGGTCGGCTGCATGGTCCCGGCGGTGCGCGCCGCCGTCGCGGGCGGCGTCGTCGACTCGGCGCGCGTCGGCATCCAGGGGCACAGCTGGAGCGGCTACCAGACGGCGTTCATCGTCACGCAGACGCCGATCTTCCGCGCGGCGGTCGCGGGCGCGCCGCTCACCGACATGGTGAGCATGTACAGCTCGGTCTACTGGAACACGGGGAGCGCCAACCAGGGGATCTTCCAGTCGAGCCAGGGGCGGTTCAAGGGGAACTTCCTGGAGAATTGGGACGCGTACGTGCGGAATTCGCCCAACCGCTTCGCCGACCGCGTGACGACGCCGCTCCTCATGCTGCACAACGACCGCGACGGGGCGGTGGACTTCAACCAGGGGATCACGTTCTACAACACGCTCAAGCAGCTGGGCAAGCCGGTGATCCTGCTCGAGTACCCGGGGGAGAACCACGGGCTGGCGCAGCGCGCCAACCTGAAGGATTATCAGCAGCGCATGGCGGAGTGGTTCGACGTGCAGCTGCGCGGGACGCCGGCGCCGGACTGGATCGCCAAGGGGGTGCCACGGCTGGAGCTGGACGAGCACCTGCGCGGGCGGCGGCTGGTCGCGGCGCGACCGGCCGCGACGGTGGCGCCGCCCGCGCCGGTGCCTAACGCCCCGGCGCCGGGCGCGCCCGCGCCCTGATACGGCGCGCCCTGATACGGCGCGCCCTCCGTCGGCGGGGCGATGGCGGGATCACGAATCGCCCCTATGTTCTCGCCGGGCGCACCGGATGGTCGGGAGCGACTTCGAACCGCGGGCGACCTTCCCTCAACGAGGACACCAGGATGACCCAGCTCTCACGCGCCGGCCGCAGCCCGCGCGTCACACCGGCGGCGGTGGCCGCGGCGATGTTGGTCACAGGCGCCGTCGCGCCCGCCCACGCCCAGTCATTCGAGTTGATCATGCAGGGCGCGCTCGACGCCCGCTCGGCGTTGATGAGTGGCAGCACGGTGACGTCACTCGCCGCGGGTTCGGCGTTCACCGTGCAGGCGTTCTTCAACGCCTCCTCCCCGAACCTCGTCGCCGGGATGGTCCCGCCCGGCTTCCGCGCCTACACGCCGTCGTCGGTCCTGCTCACGATGGGGGGCCGTACGTACACGCTCCAGGCGTTCGACGCCGCGCACCCCGCGGGGGTCTCGGTCGCGATCTTCGACGGCACGACGCCGTTCGGACCGCCCGGCCACTACGCGGTCGGCCTGATTCAGGATCCGGTCAAGGACGGCGCCGGGATCGTACCGGACTTCGTGGGCGCGTCGCCGGCGTACAACCTGGCGTCCGGCGTCGTCGTGCCCGCGACGTTCACCGGCTACTTCGGCGTCGGCGTGCAGAGCGGCGTGTGCACCGTCGGGGGCGGCGCCAACTGCCAGGCGAACGCCGTCACGCCGATCCCGATGACGTGGTCGGGCCAGTCGTTCGGGTTGGTACTCGGCACGTACGACGACGACGCGCCAGGCACCGCGCCCTATACGGCGAGCATCGCGGCCGTGCCGGAGCCGGGCAGCTGGGCGCTGTGCGCGGCCGGGCTCACCATGGTCGCCGGCGTGGGGACCGCGCGCCGTCGACGGGCACGCCCGACGTCGTGACCCGACGTGCCGCGCGGCGCCCGGCATTGACGCCGGGCGCCGCGCGGTACGTGGCCGGGGCGGGGAGCGGTCGTCGTACGCGGTCGGCGGCGACCCGCCGGGCCAGAACAGGTTGTCGTAGGTGACGCGGCCCCCGCTGTCGTCCGGCAGGTTCTTGGCGACCGCGAAGCGGCTGAAATCGTTAGGCGCCAGCGTGTTCCCCGGCTCCGGCATCGCGTGGGTGACCGCCTGGAGCGATCCGACCGGCGCGTTCACGACGTTGACGCCGGCGTTCGTGTCGTAGAAGGTGCCGCTGATCCCGGTGACCTCGAGCGCGTTCGGGTATATCCGGTCCGTCGCGGTGCCGTAGGTCAGGACGAGCGGGCCGCCGATGCCCAGGCCGCCGAAGGTGAAGCTGTACGTACCGGCGCGCGCCTCGCCGGGCGTCGCAGCCGCGACGGCGCACATCGCCAGACCTGAGGCGCCAAGATCGCTCACCGCCCCGCCACGACGCACGCCGCGGGTTGCCAGCGCCCCGCGCCCGCGCTACGGTTGTTTCCACAATCGATGGTGCGAGCGGGGTCAAGTAGTTGGAAGCCGGTGCGACGCCGGCACGGCCCCGCCACTGTGAGAGGCGCGGCGCGCGGGGGTCCCCGCGCGCCGCCCCCGGACCGCCCACCACGCCACTGACGCGCCCGCCGCGTCGGGAAGGCGGGCGGCCCCGCCTCGAGTCAGGAGACCGGCCCCGCCCGCGCCCGCATGCAAGCCCCTCGAGGGAGGGGTGCGGGGTGGAGGGCCGCGCGGCGCGAGCCGCGGGCCGCCAGCGACGTCCGGTCTCGCGGTCCGCAGCCTTCTGCGCCGCACGACCGGACCCGCGCGCCCCCTCTCCCCCAGCCCGTCCCTCCGCCGCGGAAGGACGGGTGTTGTGTTTCGTTCGCAGACGTTGACTCGGGTCCTCCGCGCCGCCGCGCTCGCCGCATGCGCGTGCGCGGCCGGCGGCGCGTGCACCGACCGGCGTGCGGCCGCGGCGCAGCCCGCGGCGCCGCCCCAGGCGGCGGGCATCAGCCTCCGCGACGACACCGGCCGCCCGGTCCACCTCGCCGGCCCCGCGCGCCGCATCATCTCGCTCATCCCGAGCGCCACCGAGTCGCTCGTCGCGCTCGGCGCCGCGGACCGCGTCGTCGGCCGCACGCGCTACGACGTCGCCCCCGAGGTCGCCGGCGCCGCGTCCGTCGGCGGCGGCCTCGACCCGAGCCTCGAGACAATCGTCGCCCTCCACCCCGACCTCGTCGTCGGCTGGGCCAACGACAAGCGCCAGGCCGTGGTCGAGAAGCTCGTCGCGCTGGGCGTGCCCGTCTTCTCGCTCAAGACCGACGACACCGTCGACGTCTTCCGCAACCTCGCCTCGCTCGGGCGCCTGACGGGGCGCGACGCGGCGGCCGCCGCGGTCGCCGCCGGCGTGCGGCGCGAGTTCGACGCCGTGCGCCGCTCGGTCGCCGGGCGGCCGCGGCCGCGCGTGTTCTACGTCGTCTACAACGACCCGCCGATGACCGCGGGGCCCAACACCTTCATCGCGCAGCTGATCGGGCTCGCGGGCGGGCAGTCGGTGTTCCCCGACGTGCCCCAGGCGTGGCCGACGGTGAGCATGGAGGAGATCGTCCGGCGCGACCCCGACCTCGTCGTCGTGCCGCGGGGCGCGCGCTCGCGCGGCGAGGCGCCGGGCGCGGCGCTGGCCGAGCTGCGCGCGCGCGGGGGGTGGCGCGACGTGGGCGCGGTCAGGCGCGGGCGCGTGGTGACCGTGGAGGAGAACCTCGTCAACCGACCCGGCCCGCACCTGGGCGAGGCGGCGCGCGCGCTGCGCGCGGTGTTGCACCCGGAAGTGGGCGCCGAGCGCGCGGGCCCGCGGTGACCTCGGCGCTCGCGCCGTCGCGCTGGACGTTGGGCGCGCGCCTCCTCGTCCTCGCCGCCGCGCTCGCCGCCGCGATGGTCGGCGCGGTGCGCATCGGCGCGACGTCGCTCAGCGCGGGCGCGGTCGTCGACGCGCTCGCCGGGCGCGGCGACCCGACCACGGTGACCATCGTCCGCGAACTCCGGCTGCCGCGCGCCGCGCAGGCCGCGCTCGTCGGCGCCGCGCTCGCGCTGAGCGGGGCCACGTTCCAGGCGCTGCTGCGCAACCCGCTCGCCGAACCCTACGTGCTCGGGGTCTCGAGCGGCGCGGCCGCGGGCGCGGTGCTCGCCGTGGTGACCGGACTCTCGGCGCGCACCGCGTGGGGGCTCCCCGCGTCGGCGTTCGCGGGGGCGGCGCTCTCGATGGTGCTCGTCGTCCGGATCGCGGCGGGCGCGGCCGGGCGCGCGTTCGACACGCGCGTGCTGCTGCTCGCGGGCGTGGTGCTCAGCTCGTTCCTCACCGCCGCGATCTGGCTCGTGCTCACCTTCGCCGACGTCGAGTCGGTGCGCTCGGCGATCTTCTGGATGATGGGGAGCCACGCGGGCGCGACCTGGCGCTCGGTGGCGACGTTAGGCGTGTGCCTCGCGCCCGCCGCGGTCGCGCTCCTCGCGCTCGCCCGCCCGCTCAACCTGCTCGCCGTGGGCGAGGCCACCGCGGCGCACCTGGGCGCCCGCGTCGACCGCGTGCAGTTCGCCGCCTTCGCGGTCGCGACGCTCCTCGCCGCGGCGTCGGTCGCGGTGAGCGGGACGATCGGGTTCGTCGGGCTCGTCGTGCCGCACGCGGTGCGGATGGTGTGGGGGAGCGACAACCGCACGCTGCTGCCGTGCGCGGCGCTCGCCGGCGCGGCGTTCCTCGTCCTCGCCGACGCGCTCGCGCGCACCGTCGGCGGCGCGACCGAGCTGCCGGTCGGCGTCGTGACGGCGTTCGTCGGCGTGCCGTTCTTCGTCTGGCTGCTGCGGCGGCCGACGACCGCGGGGGGCGCGTCGTGAGCGCGGCCGCGCCCCACGCGGCGCCGGGGTGGGAGGCGCGCGGCCTCACCTACCGCCATCCGGGCGCCCCGCGCCCGGCCGTCGACGGCGTCACGCTCGACGTCCCCGCGGGGCGCCTCACGGCCGTGCTCGGGCCCAACGGGGCGGGGAAGTCGACGCTCCTCGCGCTGCTGTTAGGCACGCTCCGCCCCGCCGCCGGCTCGGCCGCGTTCGCCGGGACGCCGCTCGGCGCGTGGCCGCGCGCCGCCCTCGCGCGGCGCGTGGGCGTGGTGCCCCAGGGCGAGGCGTTCGCCTTCCCGCTCGCCGTGCGCGACCTCGTCGAGATGGGCCGCTACCCGCACCTCGGCGCGTGGGAGCCGGCGCGCGCCGCCGACCGCCGCGTCGTCGACGCCGCGATCGCCCGCGCGGGGCTCGAGGGCATGGCCGAGCGGGACGTGGCGACGCTGAGCGGGGGGGAGCGGCAGCGGGCGCGGCTGGCGCGCGCGCTGGCGCAGATCGCGGGCGGGCAGGTGGCCGGCGGGGCGGGGGACGACCCCGCGGCGCCCGGGCCCGGCAGCGCGCTCGCCCTCGACGAGCCCACGGCCGCGCTGGACCTCGCGCACGAGATGAGTTTCTTCGAGCTCGCGCGCGCGCTGGCCGACGCGGGGACGACGGTGCTGCTCGTCACGCACCACCTGAACCTCGCGGCGCGCTACGCCGACCGGCTGGTGCTGATGCACGAGGGGCGCGTCGAGGCCGCGGGCTCGGGGGCCGAGGTGCTCACGGCGGAGCGCGTGTCGCGCGTGTACGGGTGGCCGGTGGAGGTGGTGCCGTTCCCGCACGCGTTCCCGCGCGGGGGCGGCGCGGCCCCGCAGGTCGTCCCGCTGGCCGGGGCGGGCGGATGAGGACGCGAGTGAGCGCACGCGTCGTCACGGCGTTAGGCATCCTCGCCGCCGCCGCGCCCGCCCGCGCGCAGGTGCCGGGCGAGGTGCGCGGCCGCGTGCTCGACGCGCGCACCGGCGCGCCGGTCGCGGGCGCGCGCGTCGAGGCCGGCGACGCCGGGCTCGCGGCCGCCGCCGGGGAGGACGGCGCGTTCGTGCTGCGCGGGCTCGAGCCCGCCGGGCACGCGCTCCGCGTGCGCGCGGTCGGGTATCTGCCGCAGGAGCTCGTGGTTTCGGTCGCCAACGGCCGCGCGGAACTCGTGCGCGTGCTGCTCCGCCCCGCCGCGCCGGGCGTCGCCGCCGGCCTAACGCCCGCGCGGCTCGACCCGGTACGCGTCGAGGGCGAGCGCGCGGCGGCGGTCGCCGGCGCGGTCGCGGGCGCGGGCGCCGTCAGCTTCGACCGCGCGGCGATCGAGCGCTCGGGGCGGCGCGACGTCGGCGAGCTGCTGCAGGCCGTGCCGGGCGTGGTCGTCACGCAGGCCGGCGGGCCGGGCGCGCCGGCCGCCGTCTCGATCCGCGGGTCCAGCGCGGCGCAGGTGCTCGTGCTGGTCGACGGCGTCCCGCTCAACTCGGCCCTCACCGGCGGCGCCGACCTGTCGCGCCTCTCGCTCGACGCGATCCAGCGCGTGACCGTGCTCCCCGGCTCGCAGTCGACGCGCTACGGCGACCGCGCGCTGGGCGGCGTGATCCTGGTCGAGACGCGGCGGGCCGAGCGCGAGGCGAGCGCGTCGGCGCGCACGGGGGCGTGGGGGGAGCGGGACGCGGCGCTGGCCGTCGGCACCGCGGGCGACGTGGGCGGTGACGCCGGCGTCGCGAGGCGCCTCAGTGCGTCGGTGAGCGGCGACCGGCGGACGGTGCGCGGCGACTTCCCGTACGACGTGCCGCCCGAGCGCGGCGGCGGGGTCGCGCGGCGCGCGAACGCGGACGCGCGCATCACCAGCCTGGTCGGCGCCGCCGGGCTCGACGGCGTCCAGGGCGCGCTCCGCGCGCGCGCCACGTACGAGGAGGACGCGCGCGGGCTCGTCGGCTCGGTCGTGCAACCGTCGCTCACCGGGCGATCGCACGGCGACCGCGCGACCGCTGCACTCGACGGGCGGTGGGCGGGGGGCGCGGTCGCGGGGGCCCCGCTCACGTGGAGCGGCACGGCCTCGCTCGCCCGCGAGCGCGCCTCGCTCGCCGACCCCGCGCCGCCCTTCGGCGCGCCCTACGCCGACGCGGTCGACGCGCGCGCGGGGATCGCGACAGGGGGCGTCGCGGCGCCGTTCGCCACGCCCTTCGGCCCGGCGACGGCGGAGCTCGGGGCGGAGGCGCGCCTCTACCGCGTGCGCGCGGCGTCGCTCGGCCCGACCGCGCCGGGCGGCCAGCGGCAGCTCGGGGTCTTCGGGGCGCTCCGCGCGTCGCACACGTTAGGCGCCGCGTTCGGCGCGCCCGCGGAGCTCGCCGCCGACGCCGGCGTGCGGCTCGACCGCAGCTCGCTCGCCGCGGGGACGGTGGCCTCGCCGCGCGCCGGCCTCACGCTCGCGGCGGGGCGCGCGTCGGTCGGCGCTTCGGTCTCGTCGTCCTTCGCGACGCCGACGCTCGCCGACCAGTTCTTCCACGAGGGCGTGCTCGTGCGCCCCAACCCCGACCTGCGCCCGGAGCGCGTCCGGGGCGAGCTCGAAGCGCGAGCCGCGGTGCGCGACGTGCCGGCCGGGCCCGCGCGCGTCGACGCGGAGCTGAGCGCGTACCGCGCCGACGTCGACGGGCTGATCCTCTGGATGCCCGACTACCGCTTCGTCTGGAGCCCGTCCAACTACGACGTGCGCCGCCGCGGCGCCGAAGCGGGGCTGGGCGCCGCCCTCCCCACGTTAGGCGCGGACGTGCGGGGGTCGGTCGCCCGAGCGGACGTGACCTACGCCGGGCCCGTGCTCTCGGGACAGGTGGTCTACCGCCCGCGCACCACCGGGAGCGCGACCGCGGGGCTGTTCGTCCCGCGCCTCGCGCCCCGGGGCACCCGCCTCGAGGCCGTGACCCGCTACGTCGGCGCGCGGCGCACGGTGCCGGGCTACGCCGTCAACTCGCTCGCGCCCTACTGGCGCACCGACGCGCGCCTCGCCGTACCGCTCGCCACGCCTGACGCGGTATCCGGCTGGTCGCTCGACGCGACCGCCGGCGTCGAGAACCTCTTCGACCGCCAGGCCGCGATGCTCATCGACTACCCGTTCCCGAGCCGCACGTGGAGCCTCGCGCTCCGCCTGCGGCGCGGCGCCCCGCGGCCCTGAGCCGCCCCTCCACCCAGTGCGAGTACCCGTGCCCGTACCCGTGTCGCCCGCCGCCCGCCCCGCCCCGCGCGCCCGCGCGTTCCTCGTCCTCGCCGCCGCGGTCGCCGCCGGCTGCAGCAGCGACTCCGTCACCAACCCCGTCGCCCAGGGATTCCTCGGCGGCACGCCCACCGAGCACCAGATCGGCGTCGTCCTCAACTCGACCGGCAAGGCGCTGACCCTCTTCCAGGTCGGCAGCCCGGCGACCACGAAGGTCGTCGCGTTAGGCACGAGCAGCACGGTGACGCCCGTGGGCTTTTCGCTCCGGGGCACGCGCGCGGCGGTGCCGCTCGGCGACGCGGCGAGCGTCGCCCTCGTCGACCTCTCCGCCGGGACGGTCACCCGCTACTTCACCTTCCCCTCGGGCAACGCGACCGGCTCGGCGTGGGTGGACGACAGCACGATCATCGCGGCCAACCCCAACACCAACACGGTCGGCCGCATCCGCGTCGGTCAGGCCGGCGACGCGATCACGACCACCGTGGGCGTCGCCCCGGGGCCGACGGCCGTCGCGGTGGTGAACGGCCGCGCCTTCGTCGTCTCGTCCAACCTCGACCCGGTCACCTACAGCGCGCTCGGCCCGGGCGTCGTCACCGAGATCGACCCCGCGACCATGACCGTCGTGGGCACGGTGAACACCGGCGACACCAACCCGACGGACGTCGCCGTGGGCCCCGACGGCAAACTCTACGTCGTCAACACCACGGACACGTACGCGGGCGGGAGCCTCACGATCATCAACCCGTCGACGCTCGCCGTCGAGGCGAACGTCACGGGGATGGGCGCGGGGCCGGGCGCGATCACCTTCGACGGCAACGGCCTGGCCTACGTCTCGGGCTTCTACTTCGGGACGATCGTGTGGAACTCGGGGACGCGCCAGTTCGTGCGCGGGCCGTCCAACCCGGTGTGCGCGCCGATCGGCACGACGGGTAAGTGCCGCGGCGCCTTCGGCGCGGCGCCGGCGAGCGACGGCACGCTGTACCAGGCGTTCTTCGGCAGCGCGTCGACGGGGCTCGCGCCGCAGGTGTTCGTGTACAGCCCGGGGACGTTCGCCCTGCGCGACAGCGTCGCGGCGGGGGCGGGACCGGCAGAGATTCAGATTCGGACATTTTGATCGGGGGGGGAGGGCCGGCTCGACCGGTGCCCCCGTCCATCCCGGCATGCCCACCCCCCTCCCCGCCGCCCTCGCCGCCGACTTCCTCCTCGGCGAGCCGCCGAACGCGCTCCACCCGACGGTCTGGATGGGCCGCCCCCTCGGCGCCGCGCGCGCGTGGAACGCCCGCGCCCGCCCGTCGCCCGCGCCGGCGCTCCTGGCCGGCGCCCTGACCCTCGCGGCCGGCGCCCTCGCCGCGGGCGCCGCGGGGGGCGCCGCCGGGCGCGCGCTCGCCCGCGTGCCTAACGTGAGCCTCCGCGCCGCGCTCGGCGGCCTGCTCCTCAAGCCCGCCTTCTCTGTCCGCGCCCTGCTCGCCGCCGGGGGCGCGGTCGAGCGCGCCCTCCGCCGCGGCGATCTGGCCGGGGCGCGGCGGCTCCTCGCGTGGCACCTCGTCTCGCGCGACACCGGCGGGCTCACCGCGTCCGAGGTCGCCGGCGCCGCGGTCGAGTCGCTCGCGGAGAACTTGGGCGACGGCGTCGTCGCGCCGCTGATGGCCCACGCGGCGGCGGGGCTGGGCGGCGCCTACGCCTACCGCTTCGTCAACACCGCCGACGCCGTGCTCGGCTACCGCTCGGCGGAGCTGGAGTGGTTCGGCAAGGCGGCGGCGCGCGCGGACGACCTGCTCAACCTCGCCCCCGCCCGCCTAACGGCCGTTCTCATCGCGCTCGCCGCGCCCGCGGGGGGCGGCTCGGTCGCGGGCGCCGTCGCCGCCGCGCGCGCCGACGCCGGGCGCACGCCGAGCCCCAACGCCGGGTGGCCGATGGCGGCGATGGCCGGCGCGTTGGGCGTGCGGCTCGACAAGCGGGGCGCGGCGGGGACCTCGGTCTACGTGCTGCACGCCGCCGGGCGCGCGCCGGGGGTCGAGGACCTCGCGCGGGCGCGCCGCGTCGTCGCCGCGGCGGCGGGGCTCGCGGGCGCGCTGGCGGCGGCGTTCGGGCGGTGATGGTGCAATGACTGGACGTCCCCCGCCGTTCGCGCACTTCGCCCACGGCGGCCCGGCGGGTGACGAGGGCGAGCACCCGGTCGCGGCCGACTTCTCGACGTCGGTCAACGCGTACGGCCCGGCGGACGTCGTCGTCGAGGCCGTGCGGGCGGCGACGGCCCCGGCGCGCCTGGCCGCCTACCCGGACCCGACCTGCGGCGCCGCGCGGCGCGCGCTGGCCGAGCGGGCGGGCGTGGACCCGGCGTGCGTCGCGTTAGGCGCGGGCGCGGCGGAGCTGATCCTCGCGGCGGCGCTCGCCTTCGCGCGCGGGGGGACCGCGCGGGGGCGGGGCGTGCTCGTCCCGCGGCACGCGTTCGGCGAGTACGCGCGGGCCGCGGCGATCGCCGGGGCGGCGGCGGTCGCGCCCGCCGACGGCGAGCCGTTCGCCGACGCCGTGCGCGCGCGGCGCCCGCGCCTCGCCTTCCTCTGCGCCCCCGAGAGCCCGGGCGGCCGGGCCCTGGCGCCCGACGCCCTGCGCGGGGCCGCGGACGCGTGCCGGGCGGCGGGCGCGCTGCTCGTCCTCGACCAGTCGTACGACGCGTTCCTCGCCGAACCGTTAGGCACGCCCGCGCTCCCCGGACACCCCGCGGTGCTGCACCTGCGCTCGCTCACCAAGGACCACGCGCTGGCCGGCGTGCGCGTCGGGTACGCCGTCGGCCCGAGCGCCGTCGTCGCCGCGCTGGAGCGCGCCCGCGTGCCCTGGGGCGTGTCGACCGCGGCGCAGGCCGCCGCCGCCGCCGCGTGCCGCCCCGAGGCCGCCGCGCACGTGCGGCGGACCACGGCGCGGCTGCGGGCGGCGGCGGGCGGGCTCCGGGCCGCGTTCGCCGCGCGCGCGGGGGCGCCGTCCGACGTACACTATTTTTTGCTCGACGTCCGGGACGCGGCGGGCGGCGTGTCGGGGCGCCCGGTGGGGGACGGCGCGGCGGAAGACGGCGCGGCGCGGGTCGCGCACCAGCTCCGCGCGCGCCACGCGCTCCGCGTGCGCGACTGCGCCTCGTTCGGCCTCCCCGGGCACATCCGCGTCGCCGCGCGCACTGATCCCGAGAACGCGCGGCTCGCCGCCGCGCTGCGCGACGTGCTCCGCGAGGCGGGCCACGACGCGCCCGCGCCCTGACGCCTCTTCACCGCCGATTGCCGTGGCCGAAGTTCCCGACGCTCCGCCCGCCCAGGACCCCGCGACGCCGCCCGCCGACGCCGGCGCGATGCCGCCCGCCGGCCGCCGCGCGCCGCGCCCCAAGCAGAAGCGACCCGGCCCCTACCGCGTCCCCCCGCGCGAGCGCCGCCACGGGCTCGTCATCGTCAACACCGGGCACGGCAAGGGGAAGACGACCGCCGCGCTCGGCGTGCTGTTGCGCGCGGCCGGGCGCGGGATGCGCGTCGGCATGTTCCAGTTCATCAAGAGCGCGGAGAACCCCTACGGCGAGCACCGCGCCGCCGCCCGGCTCGGCGTCGAGATCGTGCCGCTGGGCGACGGCTTCACGTGGCTCTCCGACGACATCGCGGCCGACCGCGCGCTCGCCGTCGCCGGGTGGGAGCGGTGCCGCGCCGCGCTCGCGTCGGGCGAGTTCGACGTGCTGATCTTCGACGAGATGACCTACGCCTTCACCTACGGCTGGCTGGACGTGGACGAGGTGGTCGCGGCGCTCCGCGCGCGCCCGGTGGGCACGCACGTCGTCGTCACCGGCCGCGACGCGCCCGACGCGCTCGTCGCCGCCGCCGACCTCGTCACCGAGATGCGGCTCGTCAAGCACCCCTACCAGGACCAGGGGATCGGCGCGCAGCCGGGGATCGAGCTGTGACCGCGGTCGCGGGGGGAGACCGCACGAGGACGAGCACGAGCGCGAGCGCGGGGACGAGCGCGGTGACGAGCGGGCCGCCGTCCGCGCTGGCCGCGTTTCCGGTCGCGACGGGAGACCCGGCGGCGCTGCCCCCGGTGGCGGCCGACGCGACGCGCGTGCTCCTCGTACGCCACGGCGCGACGGCGTGGAATCTGGAGGGGCGCCACCAGGGCGTGACCGACGTCCCGCTCAACGACGAGGGCCGCGCCCAGGCGGCCGCGCTCGGGCGCCTGCTGGGCGGCGTGCGCATCGACGCGGCGTACACGTCTCCGTTAGGCAGAGCGGCCGACACCGCGGCGCTCGTCCTCGCCGGGCGGCCGGTGCGCGCGGCCGCGCTCCCCGCGCTCGCCGAGCTGTCGTACGGGGAGCGGCAGGGGCAGCGGCGCGCCGACTGGATCGCGAGCGAGCCCGCGTTCGTGGCGCGCTGGGACGCGGAGCCCTGGACGGTGACCTTCCCGGGCGGCGAGTCGCTCGTCGACGTGCACCGCCGCGCGGCGCCGGTGTGGGACGCGCTCGTCGCGCGCCACCGCGGGCAGACGGTGCTCGTCAGCGCGCACGGCCACCTCAACCGCGTGCTCCTCGTCCACGCGTTAGGCCTGCCGCGCGCGGCGTTCTGGACCCTACCGCAGCCCAACGCGGCGTGCGTGGTGGTCGACGCCGCGCCGGGGTCCCCGGGCGCGGCGTCGGCCGTGATGCTCGCGGGGTGAGGGCGTGGACGAGGTAGCGCCGGGCGGGGCGGCGCCGGGCGGAATAGTACCCGGCGAGTTCGCCCCCGCGGCGAAGCGCGCGGTCTACGACGCGATCGCGCTCCGGCGCGACGTGCGCAATTTCCGCCCCGACCCGGTTCCCGACGACGTGCTGCGCCGCGTGCTCGAGGCGGCGCACCGCGCGGGCTCGGTAGGCTTCATGCAGCCGTGGGACTTCATCCTCGTCCGCTCGCCCGAGCGCAAGGCCGAGGTCTACGAGCTCTTCCGCCGCGCCACCGAGCGGGCCGCGGCGCGCTACGGCGACGACCGGCGCGCGGCCTACGGCGCGCTCAAGCTGCAGGGCATCCTCGACGCCCCGCTCTCGGTCTGCGTCACCTGCGACACCGCCCGCGGCGGCCCGCACGTGCTCGGCCGCGACTCGATCCCCGAGATGGACCGCTACAGCACGTGCCTCGCGGTCCAGAACCTCTGGCTCGCCGCGCGGGCCGAGGGCGTCGGCGTCGGCTGGGTGAGCATCGTCGACAACGTCGACCTCGCGCGCGCGCTCTCGCTGCCGCCGCACGTCGTCCCGGTCGCCTTCCTCTGCGTCGGCTACCCGGTCGAGTTCGCGCCGTCGCCGATGCTCGAGGCCACGGGCTGGCGCGGCCGCCTGCCGCTCGACGCGCTGATCCACGAGGAGCGCTGGGGGCCGCGCCAGAGCGTCCAGTCAAACGCGCCGCGGGCGGGCGACTCGCCGGCGGGCGCGCCCGACCCGTCGGGCAACCCGTCAGGCGACGGGGAGAACGACCCCGAGGCGCGCCTCCGCGCCCTCGCCGCCGCCGTGTGCCCCGCGGACCCCGGCGGGGCGCGCGCCGCCCGGGTGCGCGCGCGCCTCGCCGCCCTCGCGATGCCGCCCGGGAGCATGGGACGCTTGGAGGACCTCGCGGTGCGGCTTGCCGCCGCGCAGGGACGCGACGCGCCCACCGCGGACCGGCCGCGCGTGCTCGTCTTCGCCGGCGACCACGGCGTCGCGGTCGAGGGGGTGAGCGCGTACCGCGCGGAGGTGACCGCGCGCCTCTGCTACAACATGGTCGCCGGCGGCGCGGTCGTGAACGCGCTGCTCCGTCCGCAAGGCCTCGCCCCCGAGGTGGTCGACGTCGGCGTCGACCACGCCTTCGGCGCGGGGGCGCGGGTCGGTGCGGCCAAGGTGCGCCGCGGCACGCGCAACCTCGCCGACGGACCCACGATGACGCGCGCCGAAGCGATCGCGGCGCTGCTCGCCGGGGCGGGCGCGGTCGCGGCGGGAGCGCCGGCGGACCTGCTCGCGCTGGGAGAGGTCGGCATCGGCAACACGACGAGCGCGGCCGCGCTCCTCGCGCTGCTCACCGGCGCGTCGGCCGACGACGTCGTCGGCGCGGGCACCGGCGTCGGCGCGCGCGCGCGGGCGCGCAAGACGGCCCTGGTCGCGCGCGCGCTCGCGCGTACGCGCGACCAGGGGGGCGACCAGGGGCGCGCGAACACCGCCGAATCGATCGCCGACGACCCGATCGCCGCACTCGCCGCCGTCGGTGGGCTCGAGATCGCGGCCCTCACCGGCGCGGTGCTCGCGGCGGCCGCGCACCGGGCGCCCGTCCTCCTCGACGGCTTCATCACGGCCGCGGCCGCGCTCGTCGCCGTCCGCCTCGCGCCCGCGGCCGCCGACTACCTCGTTCCCTCGCACCGCTCCGCCGAGCGCGCGCACGGGCTCGCGCTCGAAGCGCTCGGGCTCGCCGGGGGGAACGCTGGGCCGGGCGCGGCGGCGGGGCCGCTCCTCGACCTCGGCCTGCGGCTCGGCGAGGGATCGGGCGCGGCGCTCGCGCTGCCGCTGGCGCGCGCGGCCTGCGCGCTGCTCACCGACGTGCGCACCTTCGCCGAGGCCGGGATCGACCCCCCGGTCGACGCGCGCGGCGCCGAGTAGCGCGGGGCCGTGTTCGGCGCGCTCGCGGACGAGGTGCGCGTGTTCCTCGCCGCGGTCATGTTCCTCACGCGCATCCCGGTGCCGCGGTGGGCGGGGCACGACCCCGCGCGGCTTGCGCGCTCGACCGCGTACTTCCCGCTCGTCGGCCTCCTGGTCGGCCTGCTCGGCGGCGCGGCCGTGTGGGCCGCGGCGCGCGTCTGGACGCCGCTCGTCGCCGCCGCGCTCTCGACCGCGGCCACGGTGTGGGCGACGGGCGCCTTCCACGAGGACGCGCTCGCCGACAGCTGCGACGGCTTCGGCGGCGGCTGGGAGCGCGACCAGGTGCTCGCGATCATGAAGGACAGCCGGATCGGCTCGTACGGCGCCGTCGGCCTCGCCCTGGTGCTCGTCACCAAGGTCGGCGCGGTCGCCGCGATCGCGGGGGCCGACGCGGGGCTCGCCCTGCGCGCCCTCGTGGTCGCGCACACGTTAGGCCGTTGGTCGAGCCTGCCGCTCATCTGGGCTCTGCCCTACGTGCGCGAGGGAGACGGATCCAAGGGCCGCCCCTTCGCCGCGAGCGTGACCGCCCCGCGCCTCGCCGCGGGCAGCGCGATCACCGCCGCCGTCACCGCCGTCGCCCTCGCGCCCCTCGGCCCCGCCATTATCGCCGCCGCCCTCGCCCTCGCCTCCCTCGTCACCGCCCTCGGCGCCCGCTACTTCCGCCGCCGCATCGGCGGCATGACCGGCGACTGCCTCGGCGCCGCCAACCAGATGGTGGAGCTTTGTACGTACCTACTGCTCGCCTCGGTGTGGCTCCGCAGGTAGGGCGGGACGGAAGTGGCGGGTGGCGGATCGGGGGGATGCGCGGGGGCGTGACCGGCCGGGGATGCGCCCGCTCTCCATGACCAACATCTCTCTTCCCAATCCGGACACTGCGGCCACCATTCACCTCGTCCGCCACGGCGTCGCCGCGGGCGCCGAGGGACGCTGCATCGGCCGCACCGACCTCCCGCTCGCCCCGGGCGCCGACGCCGCCCTCATCCGCCTCGCCGCCGCGTGGCCCGCCCCGCGCCCGCCGCGCCTGGTGTCGAGCGACCTCCGCCGCGCCCGCGAGTCGGCCGCCTTACTCGCCGCGGCGTGGGGCCGCGCGGAACCGGTGCCGGCCGACTCCCGTCTAGCCGAGATGGACTTCGGCGCCTGGGACGGCCGGACGTGGGCCGATCTGGAGCGCGACGACGGGCCGGCGTTAGGCGCGTGGATGGCGGCGTGGCAGGACGCGCGCACCCCGGGCGGCGAGGGCTTCGGAGACGTGATCGCGCGCGCCGCGGCGTGGCTGGCCGACGCCGTCGCCGCCGCCCGGGCCGACGGCGCCGGCGAGCTGGTCGCGGTGGCGCACGCCGGGAGCATCCGCGCCCTGCTCGTCCATGCGCTCGATCTGCCCCGGGGGAGCGCGTTCCGCGTGCGGGTGGACCACGCCCGCGTGACGACGCTCCGCGTCGCCGGCGGCGGGATCGAGTTGCTGCGGGCCAACGCCGGGCCCGAAGTCGCGGGGTGATTGCGGCGTCGCCGTTTCAGTGACCGTCCCCCTCTTCTCGCGCCAACTCTTCGCGAGCGTCGACCCGTCCGCGCGCCGCGTGCGCGACCTCCGGAAGATCGCCCCCGCCGAGCAGTTCGCCGTGGCCGTTTCCGGCTTCACCATCGCGGTCCGAGCATCCCCGGCCCGAGCATCCCCGCGCCGTCGCATCCCCGGCCGTCGCATCCCCGGCCGGTCACGCCCCCGCGCGCCACCCCACTCCGCCACCCCCGTTACCAATCCCCGCGCCGTTCTCCCCTCCGATACGCCCCCAACACCGAAAACAACCACCCGGCATTTCCCACCCCGATCCCGCCCCAAAACGCCAGCTCCCCGAGCGCCTGGTCCGTGGTCGTCACCGACCACCCGATCGCCAGCAGCCCGAGCGCGCACCACCCCACGCACTCCAACCCGGCGCGGATGAAGTCGTGCGTCCGGTCGCGGTCGGCCGCGCGCGCCTCGTCGCGGCGGCGCTCGGCCATCTGCTCGAGCAGGGAGGCGGAGGACATGGCAGGCAGGGGAGGGGTCGTTCGGACGGTATGTTACCGACGCGCCGCGCGGTTGGCGAGCAACGCGCCCGCGGCCCACCCGCGCAGGCCGGGCGTGCGCGCCGTCACCGCGCCCCGGCGTCGACGAAGCGCCCGATCGCCGTCCGGACGCAGCCGTCCAGCTCCGCATGCCCCGCTACGTTAGGCCGGCGGCCTTCCGGGAAGCCGGGCGCCGTCGCGGAGCGCCGGATGGTCCGCGGGGGCAGCGAACGTGTAGCCGGGCATCGTCCGCGCGGTCACGGCGCCGAGCCGCCAGTCCTTCCCGACACGGTACATCCCATACCCGATCCCGCGCAGCAGCTGCTCGATGCGCGCGAAGGTCGGTCGGGCGCGCGCGGTGTCGCCCCGGTCCTCCGACTCGAAGTAAATCACCGGTCGGTACGTGACCCACGTCGCCACGCCCCCGACTAACACCTCGTACTCCATGTCCTCTACGTCGACCTTGACGAAGTCGAGGCGCGGGAGCGGGCGGTCCGCGAAGAACCCGTCGACCGAGACCACCGCGACCGGTGTGCCCGTCGAACCCTGCATCGTCGCGTTCGCCGGGTTCCCGTTCTCGTCCGGACTCCAGTAGCGCGTGCCGGGCCGGTCGGCCACGCCAAGCTGCAGCGCGTCCACGCGGCCCGCGAGCTCGGGGTTGAGTGCGAGGTTGCGCGCGAGGCGCCCGTACGGCAGCGGCCCCGGCTCGAACGCGTACACGCGGCCGTGCGGCCCCACGCACTCGGCCATCGCGATCGTGAGCGGGCCCACGTTCGCGCCGACGTCGAGGCAGACGCCGCCGTCCCCCACGAGTGCCCGGATCAGTGCCACCGTGGTCGGCTCCCACTTGCTGACGAGCATGCGTCCTTCGACCGGATACTGCGGGTCGAGCACGACCGTGTACCGGCCCAGGTAGTCGTGTTGGGTGACCTCGCGCCCGGCCGGCAGGTAGCGAAACAGGTTAGGCGCGAGGCGCCTGGCGACGAACAGCTTCAGGCCGAACGGCACGGGCGCGAGAAGCGCCCGGTAGACGGCACGCTGAGCGCGGCGCATGGGCGGGGGGCCGACCATGGTACCCGGCGGGGGTGAGCGCGGTGGTGGGGCGGTGCTCGTGTCGAACGTAGCTCGGCCGTTCGCACACGCCGGCGTGGTGGGAGACATCCCCGACCCGAGCGGGGCGCGGCCCGGCGTCAGGACGGATCACGACGCCGCGCCCGTCAGTCCCGCCAGTCCGCGACGAACAGGTTGGTCTCGCCCGAGGTCGCGCCGCGGCGGTTGCTCGCCCACACCAGATGCCGCCCGTCCCGGCTGAACATCGGGAACCCGTCGAACGTCGGGCTCGTCGTCACTTGCTCCAGCCCCGTGCCGTCGGGGTTGACGAGGTAGAGGTCGAAGTTCCCGCTCCGCGGCTGCTTGTAGTTGCTCGAGAAGATGATCCGTCGCCCGTCCGCCGTCCAACTCGGCCCGAAGTTGGCGCCGCCGAGGTGGGTGATCTGCCGCTGGTCGCTGCCGTCGGCGTTCATCGTCCACAGCTCCATCCGGTTGGGCTTCACGAGCCCGTCCTTGAGCAGCGCCTTGTACTGCGCGACGTCGGCCGAGTCGACGGGGTGCCACGCGCGGTACGCGATCCGGGTCCCGTCGGGACTCCACCACGGCCCGCCGTCGTAACCGAGGGTGTGCGTGAGCTGGCGCACGCCGCTGCCGTCGACGTTCATGGTGTAGATGTCGAGGTCCCCGTCCTTGAGCGACGTGAACACGATCCGCCGGCCGTCGGGCGAGACGACGGCCTCCGCGGTGTAGGTGCCGTAGCTCGTCAGGCGCCTCACGTCGGAGCCGTCGCGGTTGGCGGTGAAGATGTCGTACGGGTCGAGCTTCCAGACGTAGCCGCGCGACTTGTCGGGCGGGGCGGGGCAGCCGCGCGCGTTGGCGTGCGTCGACCCGAAGAGCACGCGGCGGTCGTCGCCGTAGAAAAACCCGCACGTGGTCTTGCCCTCGCCCGGCGAGACGAGGGTCAGCCCTCCGCCGTCGGCGACGCGGACGACGTACTGCTGGTCGCACGACCCCGGGGCGATGCGGCCCTGGAAGGTGAGATAGTTGCCATCCGCGCTGAAGTACGCCTCCGCGTTCTCGCCGCCGAAGGTCAGCTGGCGGACGTTCGCGAGGTGGGTCTCGCCGCTGTCCGCGGGCACCGGGCGCGAGCCAGTCGGGATCGGGGGCTGGGCGAGGAGGAGGGAGGGGCAGAGCAGGCAGAAGGGGAGGAGGCGCATGGGGAGGAAAGTAGGGTGGAGGCGTCCCGTAGTACCCGTCCCGCCGTAACCGGCGAGACGACCACGGCGAGACGAGTACGGCGGCGCGGGACGAATCCAGCGCGCGCTCCCCCTTAGCATCCCCCTCATGTCCTCCTTCTCCTCCTGGTGCTCGACCGCCAATACCATCCGCTCCACCCCCAAACGCCTCGAGAAGAGCGCGGCCCTCGAGTCCTACTTCCCGACCCTGCCCTCCCCCTCGCTCGCGATCGCCGCGCGCTTCTTCTCCGGCCTCCCCTTCCCGCGTCACGACCAGCGCACGACGAGCGTCGGAGGGGCGGCGGTGAGTGAGGCGGTCGCGGGGATCACCGGGCTCTCGCGCGAGGCGCTGCACGCGCGCGTCGTCGCGGTCGGCGACCTCGGGGACGTCGCCGGGCTGCTGCTCGAGGAGCGCGAGCCTCCTCCTCCTCCGAGCGGGCTCACGCTCGAGGACCTCGCGGCGGCGTTCGACGAACTCGCGGCGACGCGGGGGTCGCTCGCCAAGCGCGAGCGCGTGCGCGCGCTGCTCGCTGCGCTCGGCCCCTCCGAGGCGCGGTACGCCGTCAAGCTGCTGCTCGGCGGCGGCGAGTTGCGCATCGGGCTCAAGGAGGCGCAGGTCGAGGAGGCGCTCGCGCGGGCGTTCGGGCGGCCGCTGGGCGCGGTGCGCCACGCCAACCTGCTGCGCGGCGACGTCGGCGAGGTCGCGGTGCTCGCGCGCGACGGGCGGCTCGAGGAGGCCCGGCTCGCCCTGTTCCACCCGATGGGCTTCATGCTCGCCCAGCCGCTCGAGACGGCCGCGGAGATCGCGGCGGCGCTGGACGCGCCGTTCGCGGTCGAGGACAAGTACGACGGGATCCGCGCGCAGGCCCACGTCGGGCGCGGCGGCGATGGAGCGGCGCGCGTCGCCCTCTACTCGCGCACGCTCGACGAGATCACGCACGGCTACCCAGAGGCGGCGGCCGCGCTCGCGGCGATCGGCGATGCGTTAGGCGCGGCATTCGGCGGGGTCGGCGGCGGGATGATCCTCGACGGCGAGCTGCTCGCCTACGCGCCCGCCGACCCGCTGCGCGCCCTGCCGTTCACCGAGATGCAGCGCCGGCTCGGCCGCAAGGCGCCCGACGCGGCGCTGCGGGCGGAGGTGCCGGTACAGTTCGTCGCCTACGACCTGCTCGCCTGGGACGGCGCGCTCGTCATCGAGGAGCCCTACGAGGCGCGGCGCGTCCGCCTGGCCGCGCTGCCGTGGCCCGATCCGGCCGCCCCCGCCGCCGACGGCAGCCCCGCGGCCGGCACGGCCGCGCGCCTCGATGCGCGCCTCGCGCCGCGGCGCCTCGTCTCGACGGCCGCGGAGGTCGACGCCGCGTTCGACGCCGCGCGCGCGGCGGGCAACGAGGGCGTCATCGCCAAGGCGCTCGCCTCGCCCTACACGCCGGGTCGGCGCGGTAAGCTGTGGATCAAGCTCAAGAAGGCGCTCGCCACGCTCGACGTCGTGGTCGTCGGGGCCGAGTGGGGGCACGGGCGCCGCGCCAAGTTCCTCTCCGACTACACGTTCGCCGTGCGCGCCGCGGACGACGACCCGACGCTCCTCACCGTCGGCAAGGCGTACAACGGCCTGACCGACGTCGAGATCGCCGCGCTCACCGAGCGGCTGCAGGCGCTCACCGTGCAGAAGTTCGGGCGCTACCAGCAGGTGCGCCCAGAGGTGGTGCTCGAGGTGACGTTCGACGTGGTGCAGAAGAGCGCGCGGCACAAGGCCGGGTACGCGCTCCGGTTTCCGCGCATCCTGCGCGTGCGCGACGACAAGCCCGCGGCCGAGGTCGACACGCTGGCGGCGGTGCGCGCGCTGGCGGGGGAGGGCGGCGACGCGGCGGCCGGGTGAATCCGCCGGGCCACGCCGGGCGGCGTTAGGCTTTCCCGGAAGACGTTAGGCGGCGGCGACGAGGTGCTGCGCGAGGGCGGTGAGCGCCTCGTCCGCGCGCGAGACCTCGCCGAGCGTCTCGCCCAGCAGCCCGGCCGCGTCGCCGTTGTCGAGCGTGCGCGCCCACGCGCGCAGCGTGCCGTAGAGCGCCAGGTAGTAGTGCGCGACGAGCTGCTCGCCGGCGATGAGGAGCTGGTCGCGCGCCATGCCCGGCCCGGCGGCCGCGGCGGCCGCCCGCGCGTCGTCGACGATCGCCGTGAGCGTCTGGTCGGGCGTCCCCTCGACCGAGAAGCTCGTCACGCGGAAGACGCGCTCCAGGCGCTCCAGCTGCGCGTCGTTCTCGGCGGCCGCGCGGACGAAGGCGGCCTTGAGGTCGGGCGCGCCCGCCTGCCCGGCGCGCTCGGGGAGTCGGGTGACCGCCTCGCGGTGCGCGGCGTAGACGCGCCGCAGGCCGTTCATCAACAGGCCGGTCAGCGCCTCCGCGGTCTCGGAGTGGTGCATCGCCGCGCGGGTCGCCGCCCGCTGGTGCGCGCCGACCGCTTCGAGCCCTCGCGCGACCAGGTCTTCTCCCGCATCCGCCATCTCGCGCACCCCCGGATTGATCCTGAGCCGGTCGCGCACGTCCGCCGCCGGCACGCGCCCGCGACACACGCCGGCGGCCCACGTCGCTGGCACGCGCCGTGCCGCCGGGCCACGGGCGATGCCCGTCAGGCGCGGGCCGCCGCGGGCCGCGGGGCGGGCGCGCGGCCGCCGGCCGGGCGCACCGCCGGCGGGCGCAGCGCGGGGGGGGCGTCGTCCCACAGGACCAAGCCCCGGACGTGCGCGCCGCTCGCGTTGAGGCGCGCGATCTCGCGCGTGAGGGCCGCGAGCGGCGTGTGGCCGGCCCGCGCGCAGACGATCACCTCGCGCGCCAGCACCTCGCGCGCGAGCGACTCCGCCACCTCGCGCGGCGTGGCCGCGGCGCCGTCCGCGGGCGCCGCCGACGGCGCGGACGCCGGGGGGACGCTGGTCACCGTGACGTCGTACGCCCGCGCCAGCCGCGCGAGCACCGCGCGCGGGTCGTCGTCCTCGCGCTCGACCGCGGCCCCCACGCCCGGCATGGTCGCGGCGCCGGCGGACGCCAGCCCGGTGAGCCCGGCCGGCAGCACGTCGACGGTCACGTCGCGCCCCACCGCCACCGGGACCACGGCCTCGCGCGGCGCGAACCCCGCGCGCGCCAGGTCGACGAGTCCGATCCGGTCGCGCACCCCGAGCGCGGCGGAGAGCGAGGCCGCCCGCAGGTCGGCGTCGACGAGCAGCGTGCTCCGCCCGTCTTCGGCGGCCGCGGCCGCGAGGTTGAGCGCGACCGCGGCGGCCACGGCGGGCTCGGTGGCGGTGATCGCCATGCGCGGCACCGCCGCCCCGATGGGCGCGAGCCCCAGGTAGAGGAGGCGGTAGCCCTCGACCGCCGGGTCGACGAGCGACGGGATCGCCGCCGCCGGGTACTGCGCGGCGGGCGCGCGCTCGTCCGCGAGCCGTCGCCCGCGCTCGGGCGTGACGTCCGCACTCGGCCGCACCACCGCCAGCACGCGGGTGCGGGTCACGCGTTCCGCCTCTTCGGCGTCGGCCACCCGCGGACGGCGGACCTCGGTGACGAACGCGACACCGAAGCCGAGCGCGGCGCCGAGGACGAGGGCGGCGGCCGCGACGGCGAGCGGCGGCGTTTCGAAGTCGGCGCGGGCGCGGGCGGCCTCGACGCGGCGGTCGACGGCGAGGTTGCGGGCGCGCGCCCGGGCGAGCGTGCCCTGCGCCTGCGCGAGCTGCGCCGCGGCCGCGGCCCGCCGCACCGTTTCGGCGGCCGTGTCGGCGACGACGACCGTGGGCCGCGCGGCGCGCAGGGCCGCACGCCTCGCCGCGGCGGCGGTCGAGTCGGACGGCGCGCCGTCGACGGGTGCAACGGCCGACGCCGCGACCGCGGGCCCCGCGGCCGGGGCGGCCGCGGTGGTCGGCGGCGGCGCGACTGGCGTCGGGGCGGGGGCCGCCGCGGCGTCGCTCAGGGCGACGTCGAGCGCGGCGCGGCGGCGTTCGGCGATGGCCTGGACGGCGCGGCCGAGTTGCGTCGCGCGGTTGGTGAGGGAGACGTAGACCGGATCGACGCCGCCGACGCCGAACGACTCGCGCTCGCGCTCGACGTCGTCGAGCGAGTCGACGAGGGCGCGCACGCGCGGGTCGCCGCGCAGCCCGGGCGCGTCGGCGAGTGCGCGGTAGGAGCTCGGGAGCGGCGACGTGCGGGCGCGGCCGATCAGGCGATCGAGGTCGGCCGCGGCGGCGCGCAGGGAGTCGCGGTTGCCGCTCACGTGGACGGCGGCCACGGCGGCGGCCGCGCGCTGGCGCGCGGCGGCGAGGGCGGCCGTGGCGCGCGCCGCGGCGGTCCGCTTGCCGGCGACCGCGGCGTCGGCCGCTTGATATGCGCCGTGGGCGGCGGCGACCGACGCGGCGAGGGCCGCCGTGTCGGCCTTCTCGCCCGGGCGCGGGGCGGTCGCGCGGGCTTCGCGGATGGCCTCGCGCGGGACGACGACGAGGGCGGCGAGCGTGCCGCCGAGGGCGACGAGGCCGACCCCGCCGATGATGCGGCGGCGGCGGAGGGCGTTGCGCGCGCGGGCGCTGGCCCACGCCGCGCGAAGGCGCACGCCGGGCGGGAGCGCCGCCGGCGTGGCCGCCGCTGCGGCGGCCGCCGGCGGCGGCGACACGGCGGGCGCGGTCACGCGGCTGCCCGCAGCGAAGCACCCGCGAGCGGAGCGTCCGCCAGCGGAGCGTCCGCCAGCGGCTCTTCGATGCCGGCATCGTCCGGGTCGTCGCCGCTCCCTTCGCGCGCGTCGGCGTCGGGGTCGAGCATCGGGACCGCGTCGGCGGTCGGGATCTCGCCGTCGACGACAGCCTTGATGGTGAGGACGGCGCGTTCCTTCTCCTTGGCCTCGACGTCGACGGTGACGTCCATCAGGCGCCATACGGCGGGCAGGTCGGCCGGGTCGAGGTAGTCGCCGTGGGGGCGCGGGTTCTTGGCGTCCCAGCCGTCGCGGGGGGAGGAGACGTGGAAGTACGGCTCGCGCGCCGCGAAGCCGATCGACGGGTCGCGGCCGGCCCACGTCTCGGCCGCGCGCATCGAGGCCTCCTCGACCGAGAGCGCGTCGGGGTGGCAGCGGTGGTGGTGCGAGTCGTACACCAGCGCGACATTCGCGCGACGGCAGAACGGCAGCAGGTCGGCCGGGGAGAACAGGCGGTCGTCGTTCTCGAAGCCGAGTCGGGCGCGGACGCGGTCGGAGAGCAGGTCGAGCGAGCGCTCGAGGCGGTCGATCGCCGCGGGGACGCCGCCGGTGGCGCCGCCGACGTGCAGGGTGAGCAGGTCGGCGCCGACCAGTTCGGCGAGCGTGGCCTGCATCTCGAGCTCCTGGCGGGAGCTGTCGCGGACGCGGTCGCGCTCGGAGTTGAGCACGACGAACTGGTCCGGATGGAACGACAGGCGGACGCCGAGTGACTGGGCGAGCGGGCGGACGGCGGCGAACGCGCCGGCGAGGTCCACGGCCTCGTCGAGGGTCGCGAGGGTGTAACCGCTGACCGGATGCGTGGCGAGCGGGAGGACCTGCGAGTTGATGCGAAAGGCACCGATGCCGAGCGCGGCGCAGTACTCGACGGCCTGGGCCAGCGCGGC
Organism: uncultured Gemmatimonadales bacterium; assembly: GCA_963763675.1. Taxonomy (GTDB): domain Bacteria; phylum Gemmatimonadota; class Gemmatimonadetes; order Gemmatimonadales; family Gemmatimonadaceae; genus BPUI01. Next base: position 638,568 of record CAVXPN010000005.1, on the reverse strand, counting down.
GGCGTTATCGCGCGCGATCTGGACGAGGTAGTCGCGCCGGGCCTCGGAGTCGAGGCCCGAGACGTAGCGGTGCGTGGCCGCGCGGAACTTGATGGCGTCGGCGTCGACGAACTGGCAGCAGAGGCCCCAACGGATCATGGCCCTACGGTTGTACGCAAAAGACGAGCGCGCCGGGCAGGTGCTCGGCGCGCTCGGGTCGTGCGGTCGTGTGCTGCCGTGGAGCGCGGTCTTACTGGACCGTGATGACGCCCTTCATGTTCATGGCGAGGTGCGGCGTGCAGTGGTAGTTGTACGCACCAGCCGGAAGGCCCGCGAACGAGACGGTGACCGCGTCGTTCGGGTTCATGAGCATCGGGCTCGATTCGTCGCTGGACGCCGGCGACATGTTGGCGTTGAGCTGCGGCGCGGCGCCCGACGGGATGGCGGCCGGGTCGAAGGCGACGTTGTGCGGGCCGCCGTTGACCATGATGAACTTGACCGCGTCACCCTGCTTGACCGTCAGGTTGGCGGGCTCGAAGCGGTAGCCCTTGTCGTCGCCGTACATCTTGACTTCGTGGGTCGCGCCGGTCGCCGGCTTGGCCGCGACGGCGCCGCCGGTCGCGCCGGCCGCCCCCGCCTTAGCGGCGGTATCGCCCGCGCCGCCCGTGGTCGCCGCAGGAGCCGCGGCAGTCGCGCCGGCGCTGTCGCCGCCCGCCTTCTTATCGCCGCCGCCGCACGCCCCGAGGAGGAGCACGCTAGCCGCGAGCGTAATCGCAGAAAAACGCATTGGGATGGGTCTCCGTTTCCGGTCGGTCGCGCGGCGGCACCGTGTGTGCGCGCCGCACCCGCCGGTCTCCGCCGGCGAGCTTGTGAATCTATTCACAAGGACGTGTAACAACAAGACTACGGTGCCGCTACGGCGCCGGCTTGGCCGCCTTCTTGGCCGCCTTCCCGCCTCGGATCGTGGCCTTGAGCGTCGCCCCCGCGCGGAACGCGGGGACCTTGACCGCCTTCGCCTTAACCGGGTCGCCCGTGCGCGGGTTCCGGAACGTGCGCGCGCCGCGCTGCCGCTGCTCGAAGTTGCCGAACCCGGTGATCGAGACCGTCTCGCCCTTCTTGATCGCCTTCGCGATCAACCCGCCGGCGGGGTCGAACAGCAGGTTGACGATGCGGGCCGCCTGCGCCCGCGACAGTTCGGCCTCCTCGGCCACCTGCTGGATCAGTTCCGATTTGTTCATGGCGGGTCGTCCGGGGGCGGGGGGGGCCGGCGCGGCGTGCGCGCGGCATAGTTGCGCGCCGGGGCGGGTTTCGCAAGGGCGGTTTCGCCGGGGCGCCCGGGGCGGCCATCTTGCGCGCATGCTGCGCATCGCCCTCCCCAACAAAGGCCGCCTGGCCGCCGAAGCCCGCGAGCTGTTCGCCGACGCCGGGCTGCCGGCGCGCGTGAGCGGCGACCGCGCGCTCACCGCGTCGTTAGGCGGCGAGTTCGAGGCCATCTTCGTCCGCGCCGCCGACGTGCCCGAGTTCGTCGCCGACGGCGCGGCCGACGCGGGCGTGACGGGTTGGGACCTGGTGTGCGAGAGCGGCCGCGCGCTCGACGCGCTGCTCGACCTGGGCTTCGGCCGCTGCCGCATCGTCGTCGCGGCCGCGGAGGGCGGCGGCAACGGCGCCCGCGACGGAGCCGCCGGCAGCGCCCCCGTGCGCGTCGCGACCGTCTTCCCGCGCCTCACCGCACGCTACTTCACCGAGGCCGGGCGCCCGTTCGACCTCGTGCCGATGTCGGGGGCCGTCGAGGTCGCGCCGCACCTGGGCATCGCCGACATGATCGTCGACCTCACCTCGACCGGCTCGACGCTCAAGACCAACGGACTGCGCGAGGTCGCCACGGTGCTCGAGAGCAGCGCGCGCCTGATCGCCGCGCCCGGGGCGACGGCCGCGCCGGGCGCCCCGGCCAGCCCCAGGCAGAAGGCAATGGGCGAACTCGTCACCGCGCTCGCCTCGGTGCTGCGCGCGCGCGACAAGCGCTACGTGATGGCCAACGTGCCGCGCTCGGCGCTCGACGAGGTCAAGCGGGTCCTGCCCGGCCTCAACGGGCCGACGGTGATCGACATCCTCGACGGCGGCGCGCACGTCGCCGTGCACGCGGTCGCCGACGCCGCGACGATCTACCGCACCATCGCGCAGCTCAAGGCGTTAGGCGCCGAGGGGATCCTCGTGACGCGCATCGAACGGCTGATGCCGTGAGCGGGCGAGCGCGGGGGGCCGGGGGCGGGAAGAACGGCAAGGCCGGGGGCGTGTCCGCGGGGGTCGCGGGCGACTTGCGCGCGGCCGCGGCGGAGCGCGACGTGCCGCTCGCCGCGACGGCCGCGGCGGAGGGCGCGGGCCTCACGGTCGCGCTCCGCGTGCGCGGGCGCGTCGACCGCCTCTCGGCGGACGAGCGCCGGCTGCTGCTGGAGCGCGCCGGGGGCGCGATGGGTGACGGGCGCGCGGGGGACGCGGACGCGATTCCGGCGCGCGTCGCGGCGATCGTCGCGCGCGTCCGGCGCGAGGGCGACGCCGCGCTCGTCGCGATGGCGCGCGAGTTCGACGGGGCGGAGCTCGCGCAGCTCGAGGTGCCGCGCGCGGAGTGGCGCGCCGCGCTCGAGGAGGTCGACGCGGGGCTGCGACGCGCGATGGAGCGCGCGGCGGCCAACGTGCGCACCGTCCACGAGGCGTTCCGCCCGAAGGCGGCCGAGGTCGAGCCCGAGCCGGGGATCATCGTCGGGCGCCGCCCGGACCCGTTGGGCCGCGTCGGCGTCTACGCGCCGGGCGGGCGCGCGGCCTACCCGAGCTCGCTCATCATGGGCGTCGTCCCGGCCAAGGTGGCGGGGGTGGGCGAGGTGGTGGTCTGCTCGCCCCCCGCCGGCCCCGACGGGCTGCCGAGCGCGGTGGTGCTCGCGGCGGCGGCGCTGGCCGGGGCGGACCGGGTGTTCGCGTTGGGCGGCGCGGGGGCGGTCGCGGCGATGGCCTACGGCACCGAGAGCGTGCCCCGGGTGGACCGCATCGTCGGCCCGGGCAACGCGTACGTCGCCGAGGCCAAGGTGCAGGTGTCGCGCGTCTGCGGGATCGACTCGCCCGCGGGTCCGAGCGAGCTGCTCGTCATCGCCGACCACGCCGCCGACCCCGCCGCGGTCGCGCGCGAGATGGTCGCGCAGGCCGAGCACGACCCGATGGCCGCGGTGGTCTGCGTGGCGGTCGGCGACGAAACGGCCGAGCAGGTCGAGGCCGCGCTCGCGGCGCTCGTGCCGACAGCCGGGCGGCGCGAGATCGTCGCCGCGGCGCTCGCGCGGCAGGGGGCGGTGCTCGTCGCGCAGACGTACGACGCGGCGGCCGCGTTCGCCTCGGAGTACGCAGCCGAACACCTGCAGCTGGCGATCGGCGAGCCCGAGCAGATGATGGTGCTCGCCAGGCTCCGCAACACGGGCACCGTGTTCCTCGGCGAGACGACCTCGGTGGCCTACGGCGACTACATGACGGGGGCCAACCACGTGCTGCCGACGGGCGGGCTGGCGCGGAGCTACAGCGGGCTCTCGACGCTCGACTTCGTGCGGTGGACGACGTACCAGCGCGTGACGCCGCAGGCCGCGGCGAAGCTCGCCTACGACGTGGGGCGGTTTGCGGACGCGGAGGGGCTGCCGGGACACGCGGAGGCGGCGCGCGCGTGGATGAAGCACCGCGACGGCGGGCGCACGCGCCTCGCCGAGCGCGCGTTCCGCCAGCGGCTGCGTCGCATCGCGACGGAGGCGGGGGGCGAGCTGCTGGACGTCGGCGCAGACGAGGCGGCGGGGGACGAGGACGCATGACGACGGTAGCCAGTCCCGCCCCGCGCGCCGGCTACGACGCGATCCCGCTGTACGCGCCCGCCGTGGGCGGCCAGGCCGCGGGCGGCCAGGCGGCGGGCGGCGAAGCGCCGTGCGCCGCCGACGTGAGCGACACGGTGAACCTGTGGGGCGCGCCGCCCGACGCCGTCGCGGCCGTGCGCGCGGCGTCGGAGGCGATGCTCTCGACGTACCCCGCGCTCTACAACGCGGAGCTCAAGGCGCCGCTCGCCGCGTACGCGGGCGTCGCGCCCGACGAGGTCGTGACCGGCTGCGGCTCGGACGACGTGATCGACTGCGCGCTGCGCGCCTTCGGCGAGCCCGGGGGCATGGTCGCGCACGCGGCGCCGACGTTCTCGATGGTGCCGGCGTACGCGCGGGCCAACGGGATGACGCCGGTGGGCGTGCCGCTCGCGGGCGCGTCGTACGAGGCGGACGCGGACGCGCTCCTCGCGACGGGCGCGGCGGTGATCTACCTCTGCTCGCCCAACAACCCGACGTCGACGGCGCTCGCGCGCGCGACGGTCGAGCGGGTCGTCGCCGGCGCGCGCGGGCTCGTCATCCTCGACGAGGCGTACGCGGAGTACGTGTTGGCCGACGGCGCGCCGACGGCGGGGGTGTTGGCGGAGGTGTTCACGCCCGAGGCGCCGGGGTGGGGGCGGGTGCTCGCGACGCGCACGCTGAGCAAGGCGTTCGGGCTCGCGGGGCTCCGGGTGGGCTACGGCGTGGGGCACCCGGACGTGGTGCGCGCGGTCGAGAAGGCGCGCGGACCGTTCAAGGTGACGTTCCCCGCCGAGGCCGCCGTGCGCGCCGCGTTAGGCCCGGGCCCCGGGGCGCTCGGCTGGGTGCGCGAGCGCGCGCGGCTGGCCGTCGCGCAACGCGACCGGCTCGCGGCGGGGCTCCGCGCCCTCGGCCTCGACCCGGCGCCCGCGGCGGCGCACTTCGTCTTCGCACCGGTGCCGGACGCGCGCGCGCTCGCGGCGCGGCTGCGCGCGCGGCACGGCGTGGGCGTGCGGGTGTTCGACGGGCTGCCGCAGCAGGTGCCCGCGCTCTGGGCGAGCGGCGGCGCGGGGCTCCGGCTCAACGTGGGGCCGGACACCGTGCAGGACCTGCTGCTGGCGGCGCTCGGGGCGGAGTTGTCCGAGGCGGGGCCGGGCCGATGACGCACCCCACGGTCACGCTCTTCGACTACGGCGCGGGCAACCTGCACTCACTCGCCAAGTCGCTCGAGCGCGCGGGCGCGGCGGTGCGCGTCGAGGAGGACCCGGCCGCCGCGGTGGCGAATACCGACGCCCTCGTGCTCCCCGGCGTGGGCGCGTTCGCCCCGGCCGCCGAACGGCTCGCGCCGGGCCGCGACGCGATGCGCGCCGCGGTCGTGGGCGGGCTTCCGACCCTCGGCATCTGCCTCGGCATGCAACTCTTCTTCGAGGCGAGCGACGAGGGGCCGGGCGAGGGGCTCGCCCTCGCGCCGGGGCGCGTGACGCGGCTGGCGGCGCGGCGGGTGCCGCAGATCGGGTGGAACGGGATCGACGTGGCAGGGGCCGGCGATCCGCTCGTCACGGCCGCGGCGCTCGAGACGGCGTACTACGCCAACACCTTCGTCTGCCGCCCCACGGACCCCGCCACGTGCGTGACGGCCTGGAGCGAGCACGAGGGCGATCGGTTTCCGGCCGTGGTGCGCGTCGGGAGCGCCGTCGGCGCGCAGTTCCACCCCGAGAAGTCGAGCGCGCCGGGCGTGGCGTTCGTGGCCGCGTGGGTGGCGTCGCTGTGATCGTCCTCCCCGCCGTCGATCTCCGCGAGGGCGCGTGCGTGCAACTCGTCGGGGGCGCGTACGCGGAGGAGCGCGTGCGCCTCGACGACCCGCTCGCCGCCGCGCGCGAGTGGTCGCGGCTCGGCTTCCGCCGCCTGCACGTCGTCGACCTCGACGCGGCGACCGGGCGCGGCTCGAACGCCGGCGTCGTCGAGGAGCTCGTACGGCACGGCGGCTTCGACGCCGTGCAGGTCGGCGGCGGCGTGCGCGACGACGACGCGGTCGAGCGCGTGCTCGCGTTAGGCGCCGCCGCCGCCGTCGTCGGCACGCGCGGCGTGGAGGACCCGGACTGGCTCGCCGCGGCGGCCGAACGCGCCCCCGGCATGCTCGTCCTCGCGGCCGACGTGCGCGAGCGCCTGGTGGTGACGCGCGGCTGGGAGCGCACGCTCGCCACGCGCGTGACCGACCTCGTCGAGGAGCTCGCCGGCGTGCCGCTCGCGGGCATCCTCGTCACGGCCGTGCACAAGGAAGGGCAGATGCAGGGCGTCGACCGGCGGCTGATCGAGGACGTGGTCGAGGTCGCGACGGTGCCGGTGCTCGCCTCGGGCGGGGTCGGGTCGGTGGACGACCTGCGCGCGCTGGCCGAGTGCGGCGCGGCGGGCGCGGTGGTGGGGATGGCGCTCTACACGGGCGCGCTCGACGCGCGCGCGGTGGCCGAAGAATTCGGGGGAGGGTGAGGGATGACCAGCCTGGACGCGCTGTATGAGCAGGATTTCGGGCGCTGGATCGAGGAGCAGGCACGCGCGATCCGCGAGGGGCGCTTCGACGCGCTCGACCGCGAGCACCTGGCGGAGGAGATCGAGAGCATGGGCGGGAGCGACCGGCGCGAGATCGTTTCGCGGCTCGCGGTGATCGTGCACCACCTGCTCAAGCAGCGCGTCCAGCCCGAGCTGGACGGGCGCAGCTGGCGAAGCACCTTGAACGTGCAGCGCAGCTATCTCGCGCGCATCCTCGCCCGATCGCCGAGTCTGCGCGGGTACCTCGACGAGGCCTTCGCGCTCGCGATCCCGCAAGGGATCCGGTCCGCCGAGATCGAAACCGGCATTTACGCCGACCGCTTCGAGTTGGAGTTGATCACGCTGAGCGACGCGCTCGGCGACGACTTCGATCAACGCCCGGAGCGTCGCGGCGGCGGCCGGGTCCGCGAACACGGCGCCGGGTGGCCAGCGCCGTCGCCCGAGGCTTTTGCCGGCGGGGGCGCGTGACGACGCTCGTCCGCGAGACCCGCGAGACGCAGATCCGCGTCTCGATCGCCCGGGGCGCGGGCATCGCCACGGTCGACACGTCGGAGCCGTTCCTCGACCACATGCTGACCGCGCTCGCGCGCTACGCGGGGCTCGACCTCGCCGTGCACGCGCGGGGCGACCTCAAGCACCACCTGATCGAGGACGTCGGGATCGCCGTCGGCGAGGCGCTCCGCCGCTTCGCGCCCGCGACCGCGGCGCGCTACGGCGACCGCACGGTCCCGATGGACGACGCGCTCGTCCACGCCTGCGTCGATCTCGGCGGCCGGGCGTGGTACGAGGGGCCGCTACCGGCGCGGCTCTACGACCACTGGATGCAGTCGTTCGCGTTCAACGCGCGGGCGACGCTGCACCTGCGCGTGTTGCGGGGGCGCGACCGCCACCACGTCGTCGAGGCGGCGTTCAAGGCGTTAGGCCTCGCGCTCCGCGACGCGCTGGCCGACACGGGGGCGGTGTTCTCGACCAAGGGGGCGGTCAGCACCGTCGCCGACGACAACGCCGCCGCGGACGCCGGGGCGGGCGGGTAGTGCTCACCCGGCGGCTGATCGTCTGCCTCGACGTGCGGGGCGGGCGCGTGGTGAAGGGGACGCAGTTCGTCGCCCTGCGCGACGTGGGCGACCCCGTGTCGCTCGCGTCCCGCTACGAGATGGAGGGCGCCGACGAGGTGACGTTCCTCGACATCTCGGCCAGCGCGGAGGAGCGCGCGACGCTGCTGGACGTGGTCGCGCGCACGGCGGAGCGGCTGTTCGTGCCGCTGACGGTGGGCGGCGGCGTGCGGACAGCGGACGACGTGGGGCGCGCGCTCCGCGCGGGGGCGGACAAGGTGAGCATCAACTCCGCCGCGGTCTCGCGCCCCGAGGTGCTGACCGAGAGCGCGTGGCGCTTCGGCGCGCAGTGCGTGGTGGCGAGCATCGACGCCAAGTGGGACCCGGCGGCGGGGATGTTTCGCGTCTACGTGAAGGGCGGGCGCGAGCCGACCGCGCTCGACGCGGTGGCGTGGGCGCGCGAGTGCGTGGCGCGCGGGGCGGGCGAGGTGCTGCTGACGAGCATCGACCGCGACGGCGCGCGCACGGGCTACGACCTGCCGCTCACGCGCGCGGTGGCGGACGCGGTGGACGTGCCGGTGATCGCCTCGGGGGGCGCGGGCGACGCGGCGCACGTGCCGGCGGCGATCCGGGAAGGCGGGGCCGACGCGGCGCTCGTCGCGGGGATCCTGCACGACGGGGTGACCACGGTCGCCGCGCTCAAGGGGGCGATGCGCGGGGCGGGGCTGGCGGTGCGATAAGGGGGGGGCGCAGCGGTGCGCGCCGCCGCGGCCGCTCCGCGTCAGCGGCAGTCGGTGATCTGGCTCTGCTCGCGGAAGGTGACCGCCCCGGCGACCAGCGGGAGCCGGGCGGCGTCGACCGGCTGGGTGATCACGGCAGGCGTCGTACACGTCGGCCCCGGGCTGACGCTGCGCACCCACACGACGGCCGCCCCCGTCGCGTCGGTCGTCGCCGAGTCGACGTGGATGCCGAAGCCGCCACTGTTGCGCTCGCCCAAGGCGGCAATGACGATCATCTCGCGGCTGAAGTCGACGTCGGGGAGGGCGGGGATGGGCGTGCTACGCGCCCAGATCGTGTTCCACACGTCGCGCCACGTCGCCGCGTCGCGGACGACGGTGCGCTGGGCGGTCGAGAGCCCGCTACTGGACGTGAGCGGAAGTCCGTTGTTCCCCAACGGCGTCACGGTGAGCCGCGGACCAGTGGTCGTCGGCGGCTCGGTCGCCGAACTGGCACAGGCGGCGAGCAGCAGCGCGGCGGCGAACGCGTGAGCGACCGACGTCGCCCAGCGAAGGGAGGGGCGCATGGAGGAATACTACTGCGAGGCGGCCTGTTCGGCGCTCACGGACAGTTCGAGGTCGGCGCGGTCGCTCGGGCCGACCCACAGGCGCACGCCGCCGCGCAGGGCGTCGGCGTTGGAGCCGAGCCGGGTTCCCGCGGGCAGCTTGCCGAGGGTGTTGTCGAGGCGCCGCGCGTTCCCGCCGCCGAGCAGGACCGAATCCGCCTGCATCGCGACGTGCAGGCGGCCGACGACGTCGATCACCGAGCGGCGCCACTTGTGAGTGCCGGCCTTCGCGCGCGCGTCCTCCCCGACGTACTCCTCGAACGTGCGGCCGCGCTTGTAAGGGAGGTGGGCCAGTTCGAGCGGTTGGAGGTGGCCCTGGATGACGAGGGCGGAGCCGAGCCCGGTGCCGAGTCCGAGGAAGAGCATGCGGCCGCCGCGGTAGCCGCCGAGGGCCTGCATGGCGGCGTCGTTGATGACGCGGACGGGGCGGCCGAAGGCGCCGGCGAAGTCGAAGCCTACCCAGCCCGCGCCGAGGTTGTGCGGCTCGACCGCGGGCCGGCCGTCGACGACCGGACCCGGGTAGCCGATCGAGATGGCCTCGTACTGCCAGTCGGCGGTGATCGCCTGGATGCCCTCGACCATCGCGGGCGGCGTGAGCGTCGGCCCCGAATCGATGCGCGCCGGGGTGGTATCGGACGTCGCAACGGCCGACGTCGACGACCCCTCCGCGGCGGACGCGGCCGGCGCGGGCGTGCCCGGCGCGGGCGTGCCCGGGTCCGCGATCGGCTTGTCGGCGTCGGGGCCGCTGAGGACGAGCGCCTTGACGTGCGTACCACCGACATCGAGGACCAGAATGCGCATACGACCGGGGAGGGCGGTGAGAAGGCCGGCGGGCCGCCGCCGGCCGCCACCGGCCCAAGATCGCCGGCCCGCGCCCGCGCGCAAGCCTGGACGGCGAGGCTGCCCGGCAAGCCTGCACGAGTCGCTGACCACCCCGCATACTTGCCGCATGCCCGACCAGCCCGCGCCCGCCATTCTCCTGCACGCCGCCGCCGACCTCGCCCGCGTCGCCGGCGACGTCGCCCTGCGCCACTTCCGCCCCGGCCCGGCCGGCGACGCGCTCGCCGTCGAGACCAAGGGGGACGGGTCGCCGGTCACGGCGGCCGACCGCGCGGCGGAGCAGGCCGCGCGCGCCTGGCTCGCCGCGCGCTACCCAACCGACGGCATACTCGGCGAGGAGTACGGACGGAGCCGGCCGAGCGCGGCGCGCTGCTGGGTGCTCGACCCGATCGACGGCACGAAGACGTTCGTGCGCGGGGTGCCGCTCTGGGGCACGCTCGTCGCCTGCGTCGAGCAGCGGGCGGACGGCACGTTCGGCGAGGTGTTGGCGGGCGCGGCGTACTTCCCCGGCGTCGGCGAGCTGGTCGCGGCCGCACCCGGCGAGGGGTGCTGGTGGAACGGCGCCCGCGCCCGCGTGTCGACCGTCGACGCGCTGGCCGCGGCGACCGTGTGCACGACCGACCCCAAGTTCTCGCACCGGCCGGAGCGACGAATTGCGTGGGAGCGGCTCGAAAGTGCTGCCGGACTGTCGCGATCGTGGGGTGATTGCTACGGCTACCTGCTCGTCGCGACCGGACGGGCCGAGGTAATGGTCGACGCCGTCGTCGGTGACTGGGACACCGCCGCGCTGCTCCCTGTCATTGAGGAGGCGGGCGGCGTCTTCACCGATTGGGACGGAACGCGCACGGCGTTCGGGGGGAGTGCGGTCGCGTCGAACGGACACCTGGCCGACTCCGTACGCGCAATCTTGTCCGCCTGAGGAGTAAGCCCGACCTTTGCATGGCCGTCACGATTGCCATGACACGGTCACCACGATGGACCCACCTCCGCGCCGGCGTCGCGATCGTCGCCGGCCTGTTTGGTCTGGTCGCGCCGGCGCGGCCCGCCCGCGCGCAGTTCCTGGCGACGTCGCTCTGCGACGCCACGCCCGGCAACCTCGTCCAGAATTGTGGCTTCGAAACGGGCGATCCGTCGGGTTGGACGCTGTCCGTTCCGCTCGGGAATTCGGCCGAGATCGCCGAGCTGCCGACGAGCGCCCACAGCGGCCGCTACGTCGCGCAGCTCTCGGGGTTCCAGGCCAGTACGGTGATGGAAAGCCTCGCCACCACGCCGGGCACGCCCTACACGTTCACCTTCTACCTCGTCAGCCTCAGCCCCGGCGGCGACCCGGCCAGTTCGGCGTTTTTCCAGGCGTTTTTCGGCGGGCAGCAGGTGCTCGATCTCGTCGGTCAGGGTCCCAACTTCGACGTCGGGTACGCGCGCTACAGCTTCACGCAGACGGCGACGGCGGCGAGCACCGACATTCGGTTCGTCATGCGCAACGCGTCGGCGATCTACGACCTCGACGACGTGTCGGTGAGCGCCACGACCGCCCCCGAGCCGACGACCGCCGCGCTCGCCGCGGCCGGACTCGCCGGCGCCCTCGCGCTGGGCGCCGCACGACGCAGAGCGCGGAGCTAGGGCCCGAGCCTGGACCGCGCGCCTAGTTTGCGCGCATGCTCGACCTCGACGCCCTCGATTTCACGAAAGGCGGCGGCCTCGTCACCGTCGTCGCCCAGGACGCGGTGACCGGCGCCGTCCTGATGGTGGCCCACGCGGACCGCGAAGCGCTGCAGCGCACGCTCGCGACCGGCGAGATGCACTACCGCTCGCGCACGCGCGGTTTGTGGCACAAGGGCGCGACCAGCGGCAACGTGCAGCGCGTCGTCGGGCTCGCGGCCGACTGCGACGGCGACGCGATCCTCGCGCGCGTCGCGCCCGCCGGCCCCGCGTGCCACACCGGGGCCGTCAGCTGCTTCGCGCAGGCCGGGCCGCCGCCGGCCTCCGACGCGCTGGCCGCACTCGACGCGACGATCGAACTCCGCGCGACGGACGCGGCCGGAGCCACGGCCGCGGAACGGCCGAGCTACACGCAGCGGCTGCTCACCGACCGCAACCTGCGGCTCAAGAAGATCGGCGAGGAGGCGGCGGAGCTCGTCACGGCCTGCGCCGACGCCGACCCGCACCGGGCGGCCGAAGAGGGCGCCGATCTCGTGTACCACGCCCTCGTCGCGCTCCGCGCGCTGGGCGTGTCGCTCGACGACGTGCGGCAGGTGCTGGCCGCCCGCGCGGGATAGCGCGGGCGGCCGGACCTCAGGTCGACTTCTTCTCCCCCGGGCGGTACTCGTCGAGGTCGAAGTCGTCGGCCGCGCGTGCCTTGGGCTTCGGCTTGGCCGCGGCCCCCACGCGCACCGGCCGCCCGCGTCGCGGCCCGGCCTCGGCGACCGCCTGCAGCAGCAGCTCGCGCGCCTCGGCCATCAAGTCGTTGGTGAGTGGCTTGGTGCGGCGCGCCTTCTCGCGCTTGTACCAGTCCTCGGCGCCGAGCTCGGGGTGCGGCTCGTCGGTCGGCTCGCGCGGTGGGCGCTCGGGGGTCGCGGGCTCGCTCGGGATCACGGTGATCGTCACCTGGCGCGGCGGCGCGGCCGGCGCGTCGGCGACGGCGGCGTCCTCCGGCTCGGCCGCCGCGACCGGCTCGGGCTCCGGCGACGAGGCCGGGGCGTCGGTAGCGATCCCAGCGTCGGCCCCGAGCGCGGCGGCGGTGATCTCCTCGGGCGCCGCCGCGGGCGGGATGACGTCGACGATCGCGTCGGGCGCCGGGGCGGCCGCGCGCGCCGCGGGGGCCTTCGCCGCGGACGTCTTGGCCGGGGCCGCGCTCTTCGCGGCGGGCCGCTTGGCCGGAGCCGCGGCGGTCTTCGAACGGCCGGCCGCGGTACCCGCGGCCGTGCCTGCGGTGGACGCCGGGCGCCTGGCGGGCACCTTGGCCGCGCTCTTTGGCGCGGCGGGCCTGGCCGCCTTGACCGCGGAGGCGGGCTTGGCGGCCGTGGTCTTGGCTCCGCCCTTCGCCGTCTTCGCCGCGGGCTTGGTCGCGGTACCCTTGCCGGCTGCCTTCGCCGCGGGTCGCGCGGGTTTCGCGGTCGCGCTGGCGCGGCTGGGCTGGGTCTTCGCGCTCCCCTTAGCGGGCGCGGGCTTGGAGGACGGCTTGGGGCGGGTCGGCATGGGGCGCGCTCCGGCGTGAAGGATCGGTGTGAAGGAGCGAAGGGCGGACGGCGGACGCAGGACCGCGCCGCGAGCGCGCGTATGCTACGTCAGGGCATCGCTTCGGGCGACCCCGCGCCGCGATCGGCGAGCAGGTCGGTACCCCCGTTGCCGCGCGCGTGTGCCGCCGCGGCGCTCCGGCCGTCGAGGCTGCGACCGTCGAGGCTGCGACCGTCGGGCGCGGTGCCGACCGAGGGCGGCGCGGCGTCGGGGTTCTCGAGCGACTCGCCGATCGCGGGCGCGATGCGGCCGGCCTTGAGGTCGGCGATGGTGACCGCAGTCGCCTCCTTCAGGTCCGTCCACGCCTGCTTCGCCGCGCTCGGCGCCTCGTCGATCGAGAGCGCCGGCGTGTCGCCCTTGCGCAGTCCGTCCGCGGGCTTGACGCCCAGCCCGTGCTCGTACGTCATCTTGCCGCCGAGGTAGGCGCTGTAGCTGAGGGCGCCGAGCCCGGCGAGGCCGAGCGCGAGGTACCCCACGCCAGCCTTCTCCGCGCCCGCGCGGCGCGCCGCCATGAGGGCCGAGATGGCGGTGAGCGAGAGGTTCATGTTGCGGTGCGTCACGAGCAGGTCGCCCGCGACGCCCTCCGCGTTGACCTCCTGCTGGGCGACGAGGCCCGCCGCCGCCGAGATCGCCGCGGCCCCGGCCGCGATGGGCATCAGGACGCGCCCGGCGTTGGAGAGCGCGCGGCTCCCCGTGATCGTACCGAGCAGGTCGGCGCCGATCGACAGCGGCAGCAGGGCGATCGGGAAATGAACCAGGGACGGATGAAGTTCTTGCAGGCGCGGCGGCATGGAGGCTCCGGAGTAAGTGGCGACGCTTCGGGCAAAGGGTAGGCCGTCGGTGTTTGCTGGGGGGCGTTGGGCGGGGGGCGGCGCGCGAGGGCGTGACCGGCCGGGGATGCGACGGCCGGGGATGCGACTACCGGGGATGCTGGGCCCGGGGATGCGACGGCCGCGATGATGAAGCCGGAAACGGCCACGACGAACTGCTCGTGATGCTGTGACTGTTGCCCTTCCCGGCCGTACCATCGCGGTCCGCGCATCCCCGGCCCCAGCATCCCCGCGCCGTAGCATCCCCGGCCCCAGCATCCCCGGCCGGTCACGCCCCCGCGCGCCGACCTCGCCTAACGCCCCCCAACACCCCTCAGAACTCCCCCACGATCGCCGGATCCAGCTTCCCGGGATCTCCGATGTACGCCAGCCGCAGCCCCTTCAGGTACTGCCGCGCCACCCGCTGCACGTCCGCCGGCGTCACCGCGCGCAGCTCCTGCGCGAACCGCGTCGCCCGGTGCCAGTCCCCGCGGTACAGCTGCGCGCGCGCGAGGAAGTTGGCCTGGTCTCCGTTGGTCTCGTTGTCGAGGAAGTACTCGGTGATGAAGTGCTGCGTCAGCTGCTCGAGCCCGTGCGACGTGATCATGCCCTGCTGCAGGTTGGTCAGCTCCTCGCGCATGATGCGGAGCGTGGTGCGCGGGTCGACCGTGGTCACGTAGAGCCCGGCCGCGCCGCTCGCGCGCTCCAGGAACCGGGCGTCGACCGCGTAGCTCAGGTTCCGCTTCGACCGGATCTCGGCGAACAGCCGGCCCGAGAGCACCGCGGCCGCGATGCGGAGCGGGACGTAGTCGGGGCCCGCGGCGGCCGCGCCGGGGAAGTAGCCCAGCACGTAGTTGGTCGGGAGCGTGCGGCGCTCGACGGCGAGCGCGCTCGCCTGCGTGGTCGGGAGCGCGGGCGGCGTCCAGCGGTAGTCGCCGCGCGGCAGCGCCCCGATCGTCGGCATGATGAGGCGGATCAGGTGCTCGCGCGAGACGTCGCCGACGACCACGAGCAGCATGCGCGAGGTGACCATCTGCTGCGCCTCGTAGCGGCGCAGGTCCGCCAGCGTGAGCCGGCCGATCGAGGCCGCGTCGCCGACCGGGGGGATCGCGTACGACGTGCCCGCGAAGGCGATGCTGTCGGCCAGGTAGTCGAGCGAGGCGTCGGGGTCGTCGCGCCGCTGGCGGACCGCGCCCAACAGCTGCGCGCGCACGAGCTCGACGCCCGCGCTGTCGAGCGTCGGGTGCAGCAGCCGGTCGGCGAAGACCGCCCACGTCGAGTCGAGCGTGGCCGGCGTGCTGCGGAGCGCGAAGTCCGTCCAGTCGTGGTCGGCGCTCACGCCGATGCTCGTGCCGAGGCGGGCCATGTGCGCGCGCAGCGCGTCGCGCGGGTACTTGGCCGTGCCCTGCTCGCTCGCCTCCAACAGGAACGGCTCGAGGCCCGCCTGCTCGGGCGGGGTCTGCCGCGTGCCGCCCAGAAGGTAGAGGTTGGCGGCGACCACCTGGTTGGCGGTGACCCGGCGCAGGATGACCTGCATGCCGCCGATCTCGAAGCTCGACGTGCCCGTGTCGCGCGCGGCCGTCGTCGGCACGGGGGCCGCCGGGGCAGGCTGCTGCGCGCCAGGCTGCTGCGCGCGGACGGTCGGCGCGGCGAGCAGGCCGAGGAGCCCCGCGAGGAGCCCCGCGCAGCGGGTCGGGAGGCGCCGCATGAGCGAGCCCACTAGCGGGCCCCCGCGGCGCGGCGCCCGACGCGCGTCGGCGTCCCGGGCTTGGGAGCGGTCGGCGCTGGGGCCGGCGCCGGCCGGCTCGCGACCACCTGGCGCCACAACACCGCCAAATCCTGCTCGCGGAACGGGAAGTGCGCGCGCTCGCTCGAGGGCAGCAGCACGCCGGTCACCCGCGGGCGGCCAACGATGTAGGTCGCGGCGTAGCGCCGCAGGTCGTCGGGCGTCTGCTGCGCCATCGTGTCGCCGTACCCCATGAAGTAGTCGATGTCGGCCACCGCCCACCAGAAGCCGACCACGTGCGTTAGCGCGCTGGTCCGCTCGGCGCCTAACGCGGAGCTCATCGTGCGCTGCGCCTTGACCGCCTGCAGCTCGTCGGGCGAGAAGTAGCCGGGGTCGGCGAGGTGCTCGATCTCGTCGAAGAGCGCCTCGAGCGCCTCCTTGGCGCGACCCGGCGCGGGCTGGCCCGAGAACGTGATCGGCCCCTTCTGGTCGAGCGTGTAGTAGTTGGCTCCCACGCTCTGCCACAGCCCGCTGTCGACCAGCCGGTGCTGGAAGCGCGACCCCTCGGTGTTGAGCGCGTCGCTCAGCACGTCGGCCGCGTACGTGCTCGCGCGGTCGTGCCGCACGCTCGGCCCCTGCCACTGCACGATCACCGTGGTCGCGCTCACCGGCGCCGTCGCGATCACGCCCTGGTCGGCGGCGAGCGGGGCGAGCGGCGGGACGGGGTTGGCCACGAACGGGTTGGCCGCGCGCTCCCACCCGCCGTAGAAGCGCGCCGCCCACGCGAACACCGAGTCCGGCCGCACGTCGCCGGTGACGACGAGCGCGGCGTTGTTGGGCACGTAGTAGCGCTTCTCGATGACGCGCATCTTCTCGGGCGTGACCGTGCGCAGCACGTCGCGGTCGCCGATGACGTTCTTGCGGCTGAACGCGCCGGGGTAGAGCCGTCGCGTCATCTCCTGCTGGAAATCGAAGCCCGGCCCCGACTGGTTGCGGTCGTACTCGCCGAGCACGACCTCCTTCTCGCGCGAGAGCTCGTCCTCGCGGAAGAGCGGCGAGCGCACCGCGCTGGCCAGCGCCTCCATCGCCGTACGCGCCGAGTCCGAGGGGAGCGTCATGTAATAGCTGACGTCCTCCTCCTGCGTGGTGGCATTGAAGACGGCGCCGAGCTCGCCCAGGCGCTGGGTGAACTCGTCGGGCGCGGGGTAGTCGCGGCTCGCCTTGAAGAACATGTGCTCGTACATGTGCGCGAGCCCCGCGTACTCGGGCGTCTGCGTGTACGAGCCGTTCTTGACGTCGATCTCGACGGTGGCGAGCGGGACGCTGTGGTTCTCGACCACGACGACTTCGAGCCCGTTGGACATCACGAGCCGGCGGATCACGCGCGAGAGTTCGGCCCGCGACTGGGCACGGACCAGGGACGGAGCCGCGGACACGCCGGCGAGGGCGGCGCCGGCGCAGAGCGCGACGCGCAGAAGGCGCAAGGGACGCACGAAGGAGCGGGGAAGGGCAGGGGGACGAACGGCTACGCGCGAAAACCCCGTGGGCGGGGGAAAGGTGCCACGCCGTACAGCAAGTGCGACACAGCTACTCTCGTACCCCGGCCGCGGCTTCCTTACGCCGCATGACCGCCGTGCCGCCCGCCCCTCTCACGCCCGACACCCTCACCGCCCTCGACGCCCGGCTCGGCGCCGGCCGCGTGCGGCGGCGCGTCGCACTCGCCCAGTACACGTCCTTCCGGATCGGCGGCCCCGCCGACGCCCTCTACACCGCCCGCACCGCCGACGACCTCGCCGCCGCCGTCCTCGCCGCCCGCGAACTCGCCGTGCCCTACTTCCTCCTCGGCCTCGGCGCCAACATCCTCGTCGGCGACCGCGGCTACCGCGGCCTGGTCATCCGCAACCGCGCCGACCACGTGCGCTTCCGCGCCGACGGGGCAGAGGGTCTGCTGCGCGCCGAAAGCGGCGCGGTGATGCAGGACCTCATCCTCGACGCCGTCGAGCGCGGCTGGAGCGGGCTCGAACACTTCATCGGGATCCCGAGCACGGTGGGCGGCGCGATCTGGCAGAACCTGCACTTCCTCTCCCCCGCCCCCGAACGCGACCGGACGATGTTCATCGCCGACGTCTTCGAATCGGCCGAGATCCTGAGCGAGGAGAACGAGCGCAAGACCGTGGACGCGGCCTACGTCGGCTTCGGCTACGACGACACGGTCTTCCACCACCGCCGCGACGTGGTGCTCGCGGCGACGTTCCGCCTCGCGCACGGCGACGTCGACCGCATGCACCGCGTCCTCCACGAGAACCTGAGCTGGCGCGGCGCGCGCCACCCGTGGCTCCAGATCCACCCGAGCGCGGGTTCGATCTTCAAGAAGCTCGGGGGCGGCGTCGGCGCGGGGCGGCTGGTCGACCAGGTCGGGCTCAAGGGCCACCGCCACGGCGGCGCGCAGATCTCGCCGCTGCACGCCAACATCATCGTCAACCGCGGGCGCGCGACGGCCAGGGACGTGCGCGAGCTGATCGCGCTCGCGCAGGACGCCGTCGCGCGCGAGACGGGGCACCGACTGGAGACCGAGATCGGGATGGTCGGGGAGTTCTGAGGCGGAGGCCACCCAGCAGTCGCGGTACCGCTGGCGCGGCGACCCCGGCCGTGAGACATTGCGCGACGACCGCCGCCGCCGCCCCGCGCGGCCGTCCGTCACATCACCCCAGCCCGGAGCGGTCGATCGTGTGGAAGGAATTCAAGGCGTTCGTCATGCGCGGCAACGTGCTCGACCTCGCCGTCGGCGTGATCATCGGCGGCGCGTTCGGCGCGATCAGCAAGTCGCTCGTCGACGACGTGCTCATGCCGCCGCTCGGGCTGCTCACCGGCGGGGTCGACTTCGGCAGCAAGTTCGTCCTGCTCAAGGCCGGCAAGGCGGGCGCGGGCGCGGCGTACGCGACCCCCGCGCTGGCCAAGGCGGACGGCGCCGTCACGCTCAACTACGGCGCCTTCGTCAACACGATCATCACCTTCCTGCTGATCGCGTTCGCGATCTTCCTGCTCGTGCGCGCGATCAACAAGCTCTACAACCAGCCCGCCGCGCCGACGCCCGACACCGCCCCGTGCCCCTACTGCACGATGACGGTGTCGCGCCAGGCGACGCGCTGCCCGCACTGCACGTCGCCGTTGGGCGCGCCCGCCGCGGCGGCGCCGGCCGCGGCGGCGGCCTGACGACCGCCTAACGGCTGTCTTCTAGAACTTCCCCTCGTCCGCCGACGGCCCGTAGATGGACGGCACGGGCACGTCGAGCAGGCGGAGGTACACGCTGAGCTGCCCGCGGTGGTGGATGATGTGGCTCAGGATCCAGCCGCGCAGCATCGCCGTGCGCGGCATGGCCATCATCACCTGCTCGCCGCGGCGCATGGTGTAGGTCTGGCCTAACGCCTCGTCGTCCGCCGACGCGAGCGCCGCGCGCACGCGGCCCGCGCTCGCGTCGAACGCGTCGAGCATCGAGGCGCGGTCCGCGTGCTTGGGCGGGGCCGGCGGCGGGCTGGCGAAGTCGACCTGCGTCTCGGCCAGCGTGTGCTCGCCCCAGAGCAGCAGGTTGGCGGTGTGCCCGGCCAGCTGACCCAACGACATCGATTTCGCGTGCGGCTTCCAGTCCCACTGCTCGTCGGGCACGCGCTCCAGCACGCGGCGCGTGGTGCCGAGCTCGTGTTCGAAGTCGCCCAACGAGACCTGGGCGAGGGACGGGGCGGCGGACGAGGGGGCCGAAGTGGGGGCGGCGGACATGGCGGCGAGGACGCGGGGATCAGGGCATGAAGGGAACGACGCGCCGGCAATCTACGGCCGCCGCGGCGCCGTCAGCTCACCCGGTCGACGATCCGCCGCCCGCCCGCGCGCCGCTCCGGCTCGCCAGCGACGGCGCGCGCCGCCTCGTCCTCCGCGTGCGCGCGCAGCTCGCCGAACTCCGCGCGCAGCCGGTCCAACTCCGCGTCCGAGCGGCTCTCGAGCTCGACCATCGACGTGCGCGCCTGCGAGACCGCGCGCAACAGCTCGTCGAGTTTGAGGTGCACCGCGCGGGTGTCGCGGTTCTGCGTGGCCTGGATCAGGAAGACCATGAGGAACGTGACGATCGTCGTCCCGGTGTTGATCACCAGCTGCCAGGCGTCGGAGTAGTGGAAGAGCGGCCCCGTCACGCCCCACACCGTGATGATGACCACCGCGGTGACGAACGCCCCCGCCGACCCCGTCGCCGACGACGTGCGCTGGGCGAAGCGACGGAAGAACTCGCGCGCCTCCTGCTCGGGCCCCCGATCGGGCCCGCGGTCCGGATGTCCGTGGTGCATCGTGCGCCGCCTCCGGCGTGTGCTGGCGTGACATGCCCCGCCCCGACCGCCGCCCGACTTCCGCTACTGCCCGTCCTGCCGTGATGCGCCCTAGTGCGCCATCCGTGCCGCGGCGGCGGCGTGCCCGACCCCGGCTAACTCGTGGTAGCGCAGGAGATACCGCGCGCCCATCGTGTGCTCGTCGAAGCGCGCGCGCGCCTCGGCCCAACACACGCTACGGTCGAGCGCGCCAGCGCGGGCGATCCCCGCTGCTAAGTCTTCTTCGTTCTCGCAGAGCCACCCCGTCCGCCCGTCGACGACGACCTCGGGGAGCGCGCCGCGTCGGAACGCGACGACCGGCGTGCCCGCCGCGGCCGCCTCCATCGCGACGAGCGAACTCGTCTCCTCCGCGAGGCTGGGCACGACGAGGCAGCGCGCGCCGGCGAGCAGCCGCTGCTTGGCCGCGCCCGAGACCGGCCCGACGAACCGCGCCCGCCCGCGGCCTAACCGCGGCGCGAGCTCTTCCGCCCAGTAGCGCGCGTGCTCCGCGTACGCGAACAGCTGCCCGGCGATGAGCAGCGGCACGCCCGCCCGCGCCGCGGCGCCGACGGCGAGGTGGTAGCCCTTCTCGGGGCAGATGCGGCCGAGGCAGAGGGCGTAGCCGCGCGGCCGGACGCGCCACGGGTCGTCGGGGACCGGGACGCCGTTGGGGATCACGGGGAGGAGCACCGCGCCGGCGGGGCAGCGGCGCGCCTGCGCCTCGGACACGCAGTGGAGGTACGTGTGCGGCCGCGGGCCGTCGCGCCCGCCGAAGGCCCACACCTCGGGCGGGTACCACGCGGGCGGCAGGTGGAGCGTGGCGAGGACGGGGACGCCCGCAGGCGGGAGCACGGCGGGGAAGTCGATGCCGTGCAGGTGGACGACGTCGGCCGGCGTGCCCGCGCGCGCGAGCGCGCCTAACGCGTCCGCCAGTGCGGCGCGCACGCGCGCCTGCTGCCGGTCGCGCGCCGCGTCGTCGAGCGCCCCCCCGGGCGCCGCGACCGGGACGAGCGTGCCGGCCACCGCCGACCCCTCCATCGCGACGACCACCGAACGGTGCCCCGCGGCGACGAGCGCGCGGTCGAGCGCGGCGAGCACCTGCTCCGAGCCGCCGGCCGTCTCGGGGCGCACGGGGGCCAGCGCGTAGGCGACCGAGACGACGGTGAGCGGCGCGCCGAACCTCTCGCGGAGCGTCACGCGAAGAGTCATGCGCGCGCGGACGGCAGGCCGAGGGCGGCGCTCGCCTCGCGCGCGGCCGCGGCGAGGCCGGCGGCCGTGATCCCCCAGCCGAGCCGCTCGTACCAGACGGTCGCCGCGGGGGGGCGGGAGAACGCGTAGGCCGGCGCGCGGCGGAACCGCTCGACGCGCACGGCGAAGTGTGCGAGCACCCGCGCCTGCGACGCGTAGTCGGCCATCATCGCCAGCTTGCGCGCGCGCGCGTCCGGGTTGAGTTCCACGGTCGTCACCGTCGGGGTCGCCGCTGCGGACGCGCCGGCGGCGGCGAGGAACGAGTCGGTGACGAGTTGGTCGGGCGTGTCGGGGTCGGGGCTCGCGTGGTAGGAGGTCTGCTCGACGAGGACGGGCGCGGGGCGGCCGTCGGCGTCGAGCAGGGCGCACGCGGCGTGCGCCGCGAAGGCCGTGGCGTCGTGGTCCGGGTGCCCGCCCTCGTAGGGGTGCGTGACGAGGAGCGCCGGGCGCACGCGGTCGACGAGGTCGGCCACCCGCCGCGCGAGCCCGGCGAGGTCGCGCCACGCCTCCTGGTCGACGAGGCCGAACGACTCGCGTTGGGCGGGTCGGATCCCCGCGCGGGCCAGCGCGGCGTCGCACTCCGCGGCCCGCAGCGCGGCGTACGCCTCGCGCGTCGCGCACCCGGCGTGGTGCGCGTCGCCCATCGCGCGCGGGGCGCCGTCGGTGACGTGGACGACCCGCGCCTCGGGCCCGAGGGCGGCCAGCAGGGTGCTCGAGCCTAAGGTCTCGTCGTCCGGGTGGGCGAGGAGGACGAGCGTCCGGGGCGCGGGCGGGGAGAGGCCGGCGACGGAGGACCAGATTGGGGCGGGCGACACGAAGGTAGGACCGGGGGCCTGTTTGGGGGGCGCCGAATCAGCGTGTCGCGCGGGGGCGTGACCGGCCCCACCGTCCCGACTAACCGGCCCTTACCTCGCGTACCGCGCGGTCAGACTGGCCGTCCCGATCGTCTGGGCGTGCAGCGTGTACCCAACGACCGCCGCCGTGGCGCCCGACGGGATGTCGACGTGGGCGGCCTTGAGCGCGTGGACGGTCACGATGTAGCGGTGCGGCCCGTCGCCCGGGGGCGGGCAGGCGCCGCCGTAGCCCGGCGCGCCGTAGTCGGTGGTCCCTTGCGCGACGCCGGCCGGCAGCGTCCCGCCCTGGCTTCCCGCGCCCGACGGCAGCGACGTGGTCGAGGCCGGGATGTTGTAGACCACCCAGTGCCAGAAGCCGCTGCCCGTCGGCGCGTCGGGGTCGAACATGGTCACCGCGAAGCTCTTCGTGCCCGCGGGTGCGCCGGTCCACGTGAGGGCGGGCGACACGTTCTCGCCGCTGCAACCGAAGGTGTTGGCCTCCTGGCGCCGGGTCAGCATGCCCCCCGAGCGCACGTCGCCGCTCGTCAGGGTGAAGCCGGCGACGGGCATCGCGGGTGAGCGGACGTCGTAGCGCGCCGAGCGCGCGGCGGTCTGCGCGCGCGCGACCGTCGCGCCAGCCGTGACACCGAGGAGGACGAGGCCGAGCGCGGCGGCTTGCGGGAGCGACCTGGCGATTCCCGCCGTGGTCAGTGTCAGCTTGGGCATTCTCGAGAAGTAAGAGACAGGCCGCGCCGACGGGCGCGACCACACGACCGGCCCCAAGCGCAAGAAGCGTTCAGTCGGCGCCGAACCCGGGCGTATGTATGGCGGCACGGCCCCGCACGTCGGCCCCGTACGTCGGCCCCGCACGGCCGCCCGAGGCGCTACTCGACCCCCAAGGCGCGCCGACGGGCCTGGACCGCCGCCACGAACCGCTCGGCGTCCGCGGGCGCGAACACGGTGCCCTGCTTGCCGTCCTTCCGGTCGGAGCCGCTGTTGACGCGCACGTTGCCGTGAAGGAGCCCGGTGCGGGTCTCGATCTTCAGCTCGCCGCCCTCGTAGCTGGCCGACCGGATGTCGCGCACCGGCGTCTTGGCGACGAAGGTCATCGCGGAGCCCACGGCGCCGGCGACGGTGCGGGCAATCAGGTTGCCGAAGTTGCCGGTCGCGGAGTCGGTGTTCGCCTGCATCTTGCGCCGCACCTCGCGCAGCACGGTGTCGCCGAGCTGCATGCGGACGGTGTCGCGCACGAGGCTGTAGACGACCGCGCCGTCGGTGCTGACGATCCGCAGCGAGTCGGGAACGGCGCCGGTCGCCTGCGCCGTCCCGACCGCGAGCGGCACGGTCGCACGCCCGACCGGCGAGGCAGTGCGCGCGGTGGTGTCGCTCGTCGCCAGCCGCGCGGCCTCGCGGGCGAGCGAGTCGATCTGCTCGCGCCGGGCGTCTGTCCCGCGGTCCGCAGGGCGGTGGCCGCAGGCGGCCGCGGCGGCCGGCGCTACGGCCAGGAGAGTGAGTACGGCGCGGCGGATGGCACGGGTCGCGGTGGGCATGGCGGCGGGGGCAGGGGATGGGGAGTCGCGCCGGCTCGCCTGCGGTCAGACCCGCGTCAGAGCCGGTAAAGGGCGCGGTAGAGCTCCCGATTCCGCAGTACGACGCGCACGTAGTCGCGGGTTTCGGCGAATGGGATGCCTTCGACGAAGAGTTCGGGATCAGCGGCGCCCGGCTGCCGCCGCCACCGGGCCACGCGCGCGCCGCCGGCGTTGTAGGCCGCGAGCGCGTACGCGGGGTCGGGGTAGCCGCGCAGCCCGGCCGCGAGGTGGCGCATGCCGAGCGCGAGGTTGACGTCGGGGACGTAGAGGAGGTCGGGCGACCACGCGGACGCGCCGCCTTCACCACGCCAGAGCGAACGGCCCACGTCGGGCATGAGCTGCATCAGACCGCGCGCGCCGACGGGCGACACGGCGTCGGCGGTGAAGTTCGACTCCTGGCGAATCAGGCCGGCGCCGAGCGCGGGGTCCACGCCCGCCGCGTTGGCGGCGCGGCGTACGGCGTCGCCATAGAGCAGCGGGTCGAGCAGATGCCAGACGGCCGCGGTGCGCGGCGCTCCGCGCTCGACGGCGCGGGCGGCGAGTCGGATCCCGACGCCCGGGCGCGGACCGGCGGCGAAGGCGTGCGCCGCGGCGAGCAGCCGGTCGGGCGCGTCGCCGGCCGCGCGGATCACGTAGTCGCGCTCGTACCCCGCCTCGACGGTGAGGCCGACGCGCTCGAGCAGCCCGGCGCGCCGGCCGGCGGCCTCGACGTCGCCGTCGACGGGCACGCCGCCCGCACCGCCGGTGATGGGGTTCCAGGGGCGGCCGAGCCGCGCGGCGGCGCGCCAGGCGTAGTAGGAGGCCGGGTCGCGGGCCAGCGTGAGTTCCCAGCGGGCCCAGGCCTGGGCCGTGTCACCGGCCGCGGCCCACGCGCGCCCCGCCCAGTACGCGGCGGCGACGCCGGACGCGTCGACGGTGCCGTTGGCGGCGCTGTCTGCGATGGCGCTGTCCGGGGTCGCGCTGGCGAGCGGGGCCGCGGCGGGGCGGGCGACGGCGTCGAGGTCCGCCGCGGCCCCGCGCGGATCTCCGGTGACGAGGGCGATGAGTCCGGCGCGCACGCGCGCGAGCGGCCCCCAGCGGGTGGCCGGGTACTCGCGCGCGACGCGCCGGTACTCCGCGCGGGCGTCCGCGACCGCGCCGTCGTCGGCGGTCAGTTCGGCCAGCAGGAAGCGCGCGCCCGCGGCGGCCGTGGTCGCGGCCGTGTCGGAGGCGGCGGGCGCGTCGGCGAGCGTGCGGAGTGCGGCGCGCGCGCCCGCGGCGTCGCCCGCGCGCAGGAGGGCGTGGGCACGCTCGTACGCCGCGGCAGGGGTCTGGACGCGGGCGTAGGCCGCGGCCGCCTCGCGCCACTGGCCCGTGCGGGCGAGGACGCCGGCGTACTGGAAGGCGTCGTCACCCGCGAGCCCATCTGGGAGCGAGGCGCGGGCGGACGCGAACTCGGCGGCGGCGCGGCGCAACGTCGCCGCGTCGCGCGCGAGGGCCAGCGTACGCGCGACCCGAAGTCGCTCCTCCGTCGATAGTGGCGTGGTGCTGTCGCGTGAGAACGCGCTATCGAGCAGTGTTGCGGCCGAGCGGGCGCGATCGCGGGGAAGTTCGGCGGCGCCGGGACGAACGTCGGGACGGGTGTCGAGCGTCGGGTCGGCAATGGGCCGCAGCAACTTCACCAGTGCCGCGCGGACGGCGGCGCGCGCGGCCGGGTCTGACGCGGCTTGCAGGCGGAGCGCGAGGGCCTGGGCCGGGCGTCCCGCGCGGTCGAGCGTCGCCGCGGCGCCGAGTGGGTCGCCGGCGCGGGCGGTGGCGAGGGCGTCGGCGATCGGGATGCGGTCGCGCGCGGCGGGGAGGCGGACCGCGCCGAGTATGCGGGCGCGCTCCGTGGCGTTGGTGGTGAGCGCGGCGGCGCGCAGGCGCAGCCAGTCGGCGGCGTCGGGGAGGAGAGCGGCGGCCGCGAGGTAGGCACGTCGTGCCGAGTCGGCGAGGGCGGGATCGGGCGCGCCGGGGGCCGTCGCGAGCGACGGCGGGGCGTGGGCCTGGGCGGCGCGTTCCGCGTCGCGGGCGTGTCGGACGAGGTCGGCCACGCGGCGCACGGTCGCCGAGTCGGCGGGGGAGCCGTGCCGAATCGGGGTGCGATGGGGGGCGCGGCGCGGCGTGCTCGGGACCGTGCGGTCCGAGGCCGGATCGCGGGTCAGGGCGTGCCGGCCGACGCCGCTCGCCCAACCGCCGTCGACGGCGAGCAAGAGGGCGCAGGTTGCGGCGAGCGCATACGGGAGGGCTCGACGCACGGCGTGAGGCGCGGAACGGGGTGGACGGCGGCGTGGCATCTCGTCGTCCGTACTATCGAAGTCGGGGCCGAGGTCCGTGGGCGGTCCGACGGTAGGCGGCTGGAGCGTGGGGCGCCCGACGGCGGGCGGCCGCGCCGCGTCAGGTGGCCGGGGCGTCGGCGCCGAGGTCGCGCTCGAAGACGACCGTGAGTCGCGCGGTGTCCTGGGACATCATAGTCGGGACCCAGCCGCCGCGACTGCGCTCGTTGAGGAGGTCGGTGAGCGCATCTTCGTCGTCACGCAGGTGGCGGGTCAGACGAACGACGACCGCCTGATATTCTTTCATCCGCGCCAACTTAGTAGCTTGGCGCATGGACACCACCCCTGCGCCGACGCCCGACGCCGCGCGTGCCGAGCCCCCGGATTCGAAGCTGACGGCTTCGGAGCTGCCCGTCTCGGAGCGGCCGGTTTCGGAGCTGCCCGGCCTCGTGCTCGTGCGGCATCCGCTGGTGCGGCACAAGCTCACGCTGCTGCGCGACCGGCGCACGCCGACGAAGATCTTCAAGGAACTCGTCGACGAGATCGCGACCTTGATGGCGTACGAGGCGACGCGCGACCTGCCGCTCGCCCCCGCGCCGGTCGAGACGCCACTCGAGCTGATGACGGGCGAGGCGGTGAGCGGGAAGAAGCTGACGCTCGTGCCGATCCTGCGCGCGGGGCTCGGGATGGTCGAGGGGGTGCTACGGCTCGTGCCCGCGGCGCGGGTCGGGCACATCGGGCTCTACCGCGACCACAACACACTCGAGCCGGTGGACTACTACTTCAAGGTCCCCGGGGATGCGCCGGAGCGCGAGTTCTTCGTACTCGACCCGATGCTGGCGACGGGCGGGAGCGCGGCGAGCGCGGTGGCATCCCTCAAGCGCGCGGGGGCGACGCGGATCAAGTTTCTCTGCCTGGTCGCGGCCCCCGAGGGGGTGCGGCGGTTGCTCGCGGCGCACCCGGACGTAACGATCTACGCGGCCGCGCTCGACCGGGAGCTCAACGAGCAGGGCTACATCCTGCCCGGGCTCGGGGACGCGGGGGACCGGCTGTTCGGGACGCGGTAGGTCGTCCGTCGCTCAGCCGAACCACTCCCGCGGACATTCGCGCTGCTGGCGGGCCGCGTCCAACACCCACTGCTGCGTCGACCCGTCGACGACCTCGCCGTCGACGCGGTCGAACCACTCGGACGCCTGCCCGCGGTCTCCCACGCGCCGCCACAGCTCGCCGACGAGGTAGGTCAGCACCGCACGCTCCTCGCGCGCCACGCCGTCGAACTCGTCGAGCGCCGTCGCGAAGGCCCACGCCGCCTTCCGCCTAAAGAACCGCTCGGCCTCCACGTCGCCCTCGTCCACGCAGCACCACGCCGCCCGGAGCAGCAGGTCCGCCACGTGCCGCGGCTCGAAATTCTGCCACTCGGCGACTTTCGCCGCGGCCTCGTACTTGGCCGACCCCGCGACCGACGGCCGACCCGGCGGGCCCACCGCAACCGCGCCGTGCGCGAGCTGCGGCGCGAGCTCCGTCCACACGTGCTCGCGCACGAGCGGCGTCACGTCCGCGTCCTCGGTGAAGTCGCGCTCCGCCCCGGTGTAGCCACAGTGCTGGCACATGTGCACCAGGTACGGCAGCGGCTGCGTGCCGGCCGCGCGCTCGTGGAAGTCGGTGCGCTTGCCGCCGAACGAGTTGGTCGAGACCACGGCCTGCGAGCGGAACCGGGTCTCGCACACGGGACACTGAAGTTCGATCTGCTGCAGCGTGGTCATGGCCTGCTCCTACCGTCTACTGTGTCGGAAGCGTGTGTGCGGCCGCGGGAAGATTCCGTCGGTCACCGCCGATCCGCCCTTGCGGGCGGCGACGGCGCTACCTAAGTGTGTGACCGGCTTACGGTTGCGTGCACGAGCGGGATCGGGAACCGAAGCGGGCGCGGTGAAACGAAGGGCCATTTCCATGCCAGCTTGTCCGGCGCGCCCGGTGCGGGCTATCTTCGCCCTCCCCCTCCAACGGCCAGCCCGCGCCCCGCGCTCGCCGCGGGATGCCCTCTGCCCGCGCGCCACGCCCTTCGCGCCCACTCGGCGGTTCCCGGGTCGTCGACTTCGTTGCTGATCAACCTGCTGCCCGAGTTCCTGGGCGTGCTCGCGAGTGGTGACCGGCTCGCGGCCTACCGCCGCTACTTCGAGGCCCACCGCCCGATCCTGGCCGCGTACTGGGACAACTACGTCGTCGACCCGGACGGGCCGTTCTTCGACGAGGTGGCCCGCGCGGTGGTCGACGCCGACCGCGACGACCTCCGCGCCCTGCTCGACGAGGTGGACGTGGCCGCGGTCGCCGAGTTAGCGCACGAGCGGGCGCGCGCCCTGCTCGAGGCGGACGTCGCGACCGACGTCGTGGTGATGGTCGGCGTCGGCGCCGCCAACGCGGGCGAACTGGTCGTTGACGGCCGCGGCGTCGCGTTCGTCTGCGTCGAACACTTCACCGCCGTGGCCAACCCGACCACGCAGGGGCTCGGGCTCGACCCGGAGCTGATTCCGCTCTGGGTCGCGCACGAAACTGCCCACGCGGTGCGCTACACGTCGCCGACGAGCCGCTCGGTGCTCCGCGACCTCGTGCAGGGCGCCGACGGGTACTACTCGTACTGGGAGACGGGGCGCCGCGCCCCGCTCCGCGAACACCTGGTCAACGAGGGGCTCGCGGTCGAGGTCGCGCGCCGCGTCGCCCCGGACCACGCCGCGTGGGAGTACCTGGGCTACGGCCGCCGCCAGTACGCCCGCGTCCGCGAACTCGAGCCGCAACTCGCCCGCGCGGCGACGTCCGAACTCGACGTCGCGGCCCTGGGTCTCCGCCTCCGCTGGCTCTCGGGGGGGATGAGCGAGGACGCGCGCGCAGTCGACGGGCGCTGGGTCCTGCCCGAGCGCGCGGGCTATTACGTCGGCGCACGCCTCGTCGACCCGGTGCTCGACGCGCGCGGCCCGGCCTGGGCCATCCGCGCCTCTGCAGACGAGATCGTCGACGCGGCGCACGAACTCACGCGGGGTCAGCGGCGGCTGACGATCGCGTAAGCGAGGTCGTGTCCGTTGTCGCCGGTCAGCGCACGGTCAGCCGCGTGCGAGTCTGCTGGGTGAAGCGCTGCGGCACGCCCGACACGGTGAGCGTGACGGCGGTGCGCCCCTCGCCGCTGCCGTCGACGAGCTGGCCGCGCGCGGGGTCGAGAGCGTAGACGGTGCGCGCGGTTCCGGTCGCGACGACGGTCAGCGGCCGGATGCCGGCGGTTCCCTGACCGCGGGCCGACGTGATGCTCTGGCGCGTCACGCGGAGGCGGCCGGGGGCGGCGGGGTCCGCCGCGCTCTCGTAGCGCGCGACGGTCTGCGCGACGAGGAGCACGGGGCCGGCGCAGCTCGCGGTGACGGTGGTGTCGCGCCACCGCGCGCCGGCGGCGAGGCCCGCGGGGATGCGGGGTAGGGCCTCGCGCACGGCGGCGAGCGCGCCGAGCGCGGCGGCGCCGTTGGGGGCGGTACAGCGCAGGTCGACGGCGGGGTCGGCGGCCTCGACGCGCACGCCGCGCGCGTCGCTCGCCGCCCGGAAGCGTAGGCCGGCGATCAGGGTGGAGGCGTTCACGACGAGCGAGTCGACGACTCCGCTCACCACGACGGCAGGCGGAGCGTCGGCCGCGGGCGGGTCCGACAGCGTGAGCATCGCGGAGATGGAGGCGACGCTCGCGATGTGCTGCGCCGCGGGGGATGTGACAGGGCCGGGGGCCGACGCCGCGACGGACGCAGGTCCGTCGCTCGTGACGTCGACGTCGGTGCGGACCTCGATGCCGCGCGGGCCTGCGCTCCACGAGAAGCGGGTCGCGCCGGAGGCGGCGGCCGGGGTGTCGGGCGCGCGCGCCGCGGGCGGCGCGTCGACGGGGGCCGGCGCGGCGGCGGGCGCGGGGGTGCTCCCGGCGCACGCCGCGGCGCCGGCTGTGGCGCAGGCCGCCAGGACGACGGCGCACGCCACGCGGGACGGACGGACCAAACGGACCAACAGGACGGGGGTGGAGCGTGGCGACCGGTCTGTAAGCCGGGTTCTGTCGGACGGCAACGATCGCCGCCCGGACGGTCATTTCTCTCGGAGCGCGGTCGCCCGCGCCCTCTAGCAGCCTACCCGCGGCTGGCTCCGGCGGCGGGCAACGATCGCACGCGCGCGCGGGCTGTGCGAGACGGGCCGTCTCTCGCCGCCTATTTGGCCTTGCTCCGACCGGGGTTTACCGGGCCGCCGCCGTTGCCGACGGCGCGGTGGGCTCTTACCCGCCGGCCGCGCGCCGCACGCGGCCCGCGGGCCGGCCGCGGTCCGCGGCCGCGCACCCTTTCACCCTTGCCTGTGCCGACCTTGCGGCCGGCCATCGGCGGTCTGCTCTCTGTTGCACTGTCCGTCGCCTCCGCGCGGCCACGCCTCGCGGCGTGTCGGGGGCGCCCAGGGGTTACCTGGCGGTCTGCCCTATGGAGCCCGGACTTTCCTCGAGCAGACTCGGCTCCGATCCACTGGCAGCCGCCCGTCTCGCGACCGTCCGACCGGCCGCCACGCGCGCAATATACGGAGCCAGGTGTGAGACGCGTGTGACGCTCGTGTGACGCCCGCGCGTAAGGTGGGGATTCCGCGTTCGTTCGCCTCCCACCGTTCTCCCCCGCCGCCGTGTCCACCACCTGCCCCGACGCCGCCGTCCTGCCGCCCACCTCGTCGCGGTGGACCCCGAACCCCGCGCGCGACCGTCTCGTGTACCAGCCGCGCGCCGACCAGCTCGCGCGCGGGCGGGCGACCGCGGTCGGCGCGCCGGGGGCGGGCCTCGCGGACCGGACGCTGCCCAGCGCGGTCGTCCTGCTGACGCCCGGCGAGCGGACGCGGTTCGACAGCGTGGTCGACGGCGCGTGTGCGGCGACGCACGTCGAGTCGGTGGCGGCACTCGCGGCGGCGATGCGGCGGCGGCCGGCGGACGGGATCGTGGTATCCGCGACCGCGCTCGCGGCCGGCGGGACGCGCGCCGTGGCAGGGATCGTCGAGTTGGGGCGGGCGTTCGCGACGACGCCGCTCGTCGTGCTCGTGTCGGGCGAGGTGACGCCCGCGGTGCTCGTCGCGCTCGGGCGGAGTGGGGCGCGCGCGGTGTTGGACGTCCGCGGGGCGGCCGGGTGGAGCGTGCTGCAGAGCGTCTGGCCGGCGGTCGGGATGCGCTCGCTCGCCCAGCGCGCGGCGGAGGCGCTCGGCGACGCGCTGGTCGACGCGAGCCCCGGGATGCGGCGGTTCGTGGTCGAGCTGTTCGAGGTGCCGCCGCGGGTGCGGTCGGTGCGGGGCTACGCGCCGCGGTTCGGCGTGTTGGCGACGACGCTCATGAGCCGGTTCTTCCGCGCCGGGTTGCCGGCGCCCCGGCGCTACCTCGCGCTCGCGCGGCTGGTGCGGGCGGCGCAGCTCTTCGAGTCGCCGCGGTGGACCGTCGAATCGGTCGCGGCCGAACTGGAGTACTCGAGCGCCCAGGCATTTTCGCGCCACCTGTACCTCCAGCTGTCGCTGCGGCCGCGGGAGTTTCGGCGGTCCTATGACGGCGCGGCGATGCTCGGGCGCTTCGCGGACGACGTGTTGGTGCCCTACCGGGAGCAGCTGCGGGCGTTCGAGCCGTTCTGAGCGCGGTTCGAGCGGCGGCGGCGTGTGGGCGCGTTACGCGCCCACACGCCGCCGCCGAATCAGGCCGCTTCGCCGACCCGTCCGAAGCGGAGCCGGCGGAGCGTCCCGCGGATCGCCTTGTAGGCCGCGCGGACGAGGACGGCGGTGACGAGGACCAGCGAGAGGCCGACGAGCAGGGTCAGGAACGGGTGCTGCCAGGCCGCGAGGGTCAGCGCGCCGAAGAATCCCAGTTCGGCGAGGTTGGCGGCGCCGTTGCTGAACGGTTCGGGGCTCGCGTCGATGGCGACGCGGGTGCCCAGCTTCGTCAGGTGGGTGCCGAGGGCGAGCGTGCCGCCGACGAGGGCGGCGGCGGCGGTGAGGCGCGGGTCGGCGTGCGAGACCGTGGCGGCGGCGAGGACCGCGCCGGCGACGGGGCGGATGGCCGTGTGAACCGTTTCCCAGAGGGAGGCGATGCCGGGGACCAGCGTTCCGAGGAACTCGACGACGTAGAGCGCGGCGGCGAAGCCGAAGACCCAGGGGTTCTGGATCACGCCCAACCCGGCCGGGAGTGGACCGATCAGTCCGAAGAAGGCGGAAGCGCCGAGTAGGGCGACCGTGCCGTAGGTGCTGATGCCGGCGGCGGTCGCGAGGGCGAGGGCCTGGGCGAAGAGCGACGTCTCCATGGCGCGACGGTGGCAGGGGCGGGGGGGAGGGGCCGCGGACGATTTTGGTGTCGTTCGGCGAGGGATACCCCACTCGCGTGCGCGCGGTCGGCCTGCGGGTCCGGCCGCGGGTCGACGCCGGACGGCTACACCGCGCGGAACACGCGCGAGAAGTTCCGCGTCTCGCCGGTGACGTCGTCCGCGCGCCCGGGGCGCACCGCGCCCGCCATGTACGCGACGTCGAGGAAGCCGGCCGGGGTGTTGCGGACGCCGACGACGCTGGTGTAAGCGTACGAGCCGACCTCGGTCCATCCCTTCACGTCGTGCAGGTCGGCGCCGTCCAGCGTGGCCGCGAAGAGGCGGGCGTCGGCGAGCGTTGCGCCCCGGAGCTTGGCGTTCGTGAGGTCGGCTAGGCCGAGGTCGGCCCCGGTGAAGTCGGCGCCTTCGAGGTTGGCGTTCGCGAAGTCGGCGCGCCTGAGGTGGGCATGCCGGAAGCTGCCGCGCACGAGTCGTGCGCCGGGAAGCTGGAGTTCTTCGAGCCAGGCGTCGTCGAGCCGGACGCCGGCCCCCCCGTCCGCGTCAGTCCATCAGGCGGAGCGGCATCACGAGGCAGAGGTACTTCGACGGGTCGTTCCAGCCTTCGGGTTCGAGCGTCGCGGCGCGTTCCGGAGCGCGGAAGGTGAGCTTGACCTCGTCGGTCGGGACGTAGCGCAGGATTTCGAGCAGGTAGCTGGCGTTGAAGCCGATGTCGAGCGGGTCGCCGTCGTAGCGGATCGGCAGTTCGTCGGCGGCTTCGCCGAGGTCGGGCGTTTGGACGGCGAACTTGAGCATGCCGGCGTTGAAGGAGAGCCGGATGCGGTGGGTCTGGTCGGAGGCGATGACCGACATGCGTCGCAGGGCCGACATCAGCTGGCCCTTGTCGGCGTAGGCGACCTTGTCGTTGTCCTTCGGGATGACCTGTTCGTAGTTGGGGTACGGGCCTTCGATGAGGCGCGTGTAGACGGCGGTGGTCGGCGAGCGGAAGCCGAGGTGGTTGTCGCCGCGGGCGATTTCGAGCTCGACGTCGGGCGGGAAGAGTTTGCGGATCTGGTCGAGCGCCTTGGGCGGGACGATCAGGTCGCCGGACAGGCGGGCTTCCGTCTGATCGGCGGCCGGGCCGCCGTCCTCGCCGGGTGCGGCCGTCGGCAGCTCCATGCGGGCGAGGCGATGGCCGTTGGTGGCGACCATGCGCATGCGCTCGGGGCGGAGTTCCCAGAGGACGCCGTTGAGGATCGGGCGGCTTTCCTCGGTCGAGACGGCGAAGGCGGTGTGCTGGATGAGCTTCTGGACGTCGCCGCTCTTGATGCGCCAGGTCGAGGCGCTGTCGTCGAACCGGACGGCGGGGAAGGCCGGGAACTCGTCGCGGGGGAGGCCGAGGAGTTTGAAGCGTGCGCGGCCGCACTCGAGCGTGATGCGCTGTTCGCCGGTCGAGGCGACCTTGACCGGGGAGGGCGGCAGTTCGCGGGCGATCTCCTGGAGCTTCTTGGCCGGGATCGTGATCGCGCCCGGGGTCTCGACGTCGGCGGCGACCTCGGTGCTGACCGCGATGTCGAGGTCGGTGCCCGACAGGCGGATCCCGCGTTCGGTGGTCTCGACGAGGAGGTTGGCGAGGACTGGGAGCGTCGTCTTGGCGGGGATGCTCGCCGCCACGGCGCCGAGTCCTTCCTGGAGCTTTTCCCGCGAGATCGTGAAGCGCACGCGTACGGACCGGAGGGGCTGCTGTTAGTAGTCTGTCTTTTTAGATCAAAAGAACAGCCGTAACAGCAGGGGGTGTGGGGGGCGTCGAGAACGCGCGGAAGTTACGGCCGCGTCGGGGGTTGGGTAGTGGGAATGTGGCGCGGCGCGGGTGTGGAAAGGCGCGCATTGCGCGGCCGTGTGCGGAGAATCGTGGCGCGTTCCGGTCGCGGGTGTGGAGACCCTGTCGACGCCCTGTGGAGAGCGGTGTGGAGAAGTCGGCTACTGGCGGAGAGTTTCCAACAATCCGCGCACCTTCTCCACACGCGCGCGGAACGCGTCCGCTTCGTTCATCATCGCCGCGGCGCGTTCGAGCGAGTGGATCACGGTCGAGTGGTCGCGGCCGCCGAACGCGTTGCCGATCTCGACCAGTTGCAGGGCGAGCAGTTCGCGGCAGAGGAACATGGCGACCTGCCGCGGCACGGTGAGCGTCTTCGTGCGCACCTTGCTCTGCAGGCCGTCGGGCGTGACGCGCCATTCGGCGGCGACGGCCTGCTGGATGACGAAGGGCGTGAGCGGGGAGCCCGGGATGATGCCGTTGGGGGCGCGCACGGGGATGCCGGTGCGCGCCGAGTCGGCGAGCTGCCCCACCGCATCTTCGGTGCGGACCTTGTCGCGGAGCGCCTCGTGCGCGAGGTCGAGCGTGACGTCGCGGCGCTTGAGCGAGGCGAAGGCGAGCAGCTTGACGATCGCGCCTTCGAGTTCGCGGACGCTGGAGCGGACGTGCTGGGCGATGAACTCGAGCACGCGCAGGGGGATCGTCGCCTGCAGGTGCTCCTGCCCGGCCTTCTGCTGGAGGATGGCGAGGCGGTCCTCGAAGGCTGGGAGGTCGACGTGGGCGACCATGCCCCATTCGAAGCGGCTGACGAGCCGGGCTTCGAGGCCGGGGATGTCCTTGGGCGGGCGGTCGCTCGTGAGGCAGATCTGGCGGCCGGCCTCGTAGATCGCGTTGAACGTGTGGAAGAACTCTTCCTGCGTGGTCTCCTTCCCCCGGAGGAACTGGACGTCGTCGACGAGCAGCAGGTCGGTGGCGCGGTAGCGGCGCCGGAACTCCGCGGTGGTGCGGCTCTGGAGCGCGGCGATGAACTCGTTGGTGAACTGCTCGGTGCCGATGTAGGTGATGCGCGTGGCGGGGTTGCGCTCGAGCATCGCGTGCGCGACGCCCTGCATCAGGTGCGTCTTGCCGAGCCCGGTGTCGCCGTAGATGAAGAGCGGGTTGTAGACGCGGCCGGGGGCTTCGGCGGCGCCCATGGACGCGGCGGCGGCGACGTCGTTGGACTTGCCGACGACGAAGTTGGCGAAGGTGTAGCGCGGGTTGAGCGGCGCGGAGGGCGTGTCGCCCGCGCCGGGCGGCGCCACGCGGGGCGGGGGGTACGCGGGTCGGCTGGCGTCGCGGGCTGACCCGCGGCTGGCGCCTGAGACGCCTGGCGCGACCGTGGATGGCGTGGCGGCGGACGTTCCCTGGACGGTCGCGGGCGACAGTCGGCCCGGAGGCGTCGCGGCCGCATGGGCCGTCGGCGCAGAAACCGGCGGTTCGACGAACAGGTCGATCTGCGGGCGGGTCTTGAGCGCGTCGTCGACCTGGAAGATCACGACGAGCGGGTGGCCCAGCGCCACGGGCGCCAGACTCGCCAGCAGGGGCGCGTGCTTGCTCTCGTTCCACTCGGCCGAAAACCGGTCGGGCGTGCCGACGAGCAGGCGGTGGCCGTCGACGGCGAGCGGCGCCGTGGGCTCGAGCCAGGTGCGGAATGTCTGCTCGGGTAATTCCTGGCGCGCGCGGGCGAGCAGGCGGTCCCAGACTTCGGCGGCCGAGAGCGACATGGAAGGGGGTGAGAGGTCGGGGGCGCGAACGTACGGCGCGCGTGTGGATAAGTGAAGTGCATGGGCGGGGGCGGGCAACGTTTTCAGACGTTGCTTGCTCGCACTCACGTCCCGCGTCCCGACGACCCGGTTACAGCTGTGGAAGTGCATGCGGCGCCTACACCTACGGACGTTCGGGCGGGGTCGCGAAACGGTGCGATCCGCTTGACCCGGGGGGCGGTGGCGGCTAGCGTTGTGGGCGACGTCGGCGGGCGGTGCGCGGATGGCGCGCCGCCGCCGGCGTTTTGTGTCGTGGTGTGCTCGCGGCTGGACGCTCGCAAACCGTCCGTCGACGCGGCCCGCCGTGTTGTCACCCGTTCGTGATCGGTGCGCGACCGCGCACGCGTCCGAGTCCGTCGACTCGCTCGTCCACCCGTTTGCTCCTGTTGGAGTTCGTGTTATGGGGAAGCCCACCTACCGGCCGCGCAATAAGCGCCGCGCACGCACGCACGGCTTCCGTGCGCGCATGGCGGACAAGTGGGGGCGCCAAGTGCTGAGCCGCCGCCGCAAGAAGGGGCGCAAGAAGCTCACGGTTCAGATCCCGACCAAGTACACGGCGGGCGCCTGACGATCGCGCCGGCCGGCGGCGCGGAGGGTACGGCCGGAGATCCGGACCGCCGCCCGTACCCGCGCCGCCGCCGCGTGACCCGGGGACGCGAGTTGGACGTCCTCCGACGCGAAGGGAAGCGGGTCCGGACCGAGCATCTCGACGTCCGGGTCCTCGCTTCCCTTCCCGCGTTCCCGGGGCTGCCGGCGCCGAGCGAGGAGGGAAGCGTCGGCGCCCGCGTGGGCATCATCGTGCCCAAGCACAAGCACTCGGGCGTG
Organism: uncultured Gemmatimonadales bacterium; assembly: GCA_963763675.1. Lineage (GTDB taxonomy): Bacteria > Gemmatimonadota > Gemmatimonadetes > Gemmatimonadales > Gemmatimonadaceae > BPUI01. Next base: position 602,121 of record CAVXPN010000005.1, on the reverse strand, counting down.
GAGCGGAACCAGCTCAAACGCCGCCTGCGCGAACTCGCCCGGCTGCGCCTGCTGCCCGCTCTCGCACACGGCGCGGTCCTGCTCCGCGCGCGCCCCGAGGCGTACGCGGCGGCGTTCGAGGCGCTCGGGCGCGACGTGGAGCGCGCGGCGCGCGAGGCCGCGCGGTGGCTGGCTGCGGGCGCGGCTGCGGGCGCGGCTGCGGCCGCGCCGATCGCCGGCGCGCCGGGTACCAGTCCGCCATGACGGATCACGCCGGCATGGACCACGCCGCCGCGCCCCACACCGCCACCCCGCGCGCCAGCATCGTCGCCCGCCTGCTCGTCCTCGGCGTGCGCGGCTACCAGGTCGCGCTCTCCCCCATGCTCGGCGGGCAGTGCCGCTACTACCCGACCTGCTCGGCCTACGGCATCGAAGCGCTCGAGAAGCACGGGGCGCGGCGCGGCGCGTGGCTCACGCTGCGGCGCATCGGACGGTGCCACCCGTTCCGGCCGGGCGGGTTCGACCCGGTGCCGTGAAGACCGCGGTCGGGCCGTGATGCAGCAAGCTTCTCCCTGACACTCCCGGCGGGCCCGCCCCGTCGTTTGCGACGCGCGCCGCATCGCACGCGCGCCGCCCTTCTTCTCTTCCCCGCATGGACACGAATCGCCGGTTCCTGATCGCCGTCGCGCTCTCGATCCTCGTTTTCCTCGGCGTTCAGTACTTCTTCCCGCAGCCGGCGACGCGCCCCGCGCCCGCAGCCCAGGCCGGCGCGCCGGGCGTGCCCACGGCCGGCGCGGCGACACCTGGTGTTGCGGCCGTGGCCCCGGGCGCGCCCGGCGTGCCGACCGTGCCGCCTGGCACCGCCCCCGGCACCGCCGCGACCGCCGACACCGGCCTCGCGCGCGCCGCGGCCGCCCGGGTCGAGACGACCACGGTCGCCGGCACGCGCGCGGCTTACGCGGTCAGCTCGCAGGGCGCCGCCCTCGTCGGCGCCGAGATGCGCACGTTCAAGAACCTGCGCGAGGTGGCCAAGCTGCGCGGCGCGCAGAAGGGGGACGCGTCGCCGGCCGAAGCGCCCAACGTGCAGCTCGCGCGCCCGGGCGAGGCGCTGCTCGCGTACCGACTGGTGCTCGCAGGCGACACGCTGCCGCTCGCGCGCGTCACGTTCAGCCGCGCGCCCACCGGCGTGACGCCCGCGATCGGCGCGACGACGCAGGAGGTGCGCTTCACGGGCACCGCCACGACGCGCGCCGGGGCGGCCGTGCCCGTCGCGATCACCTACACGTTCGTGCCCGACAGCTACTCGGTGCACGTGCGCGCCGATGCGCAGACCGCGGCCGGGCAGACCGCGAGCGCGCCGCCCGTGCTCCTCGTCGACCTGCCGCCGACGTTCGCGATCAGCGAGCGCGACACGCTCGACCACTTCGGGCACCTGGCCTACACCTGGAAGTCGAGCAACGGGTCGGCCCACAGCAAGGCGTTCGCGAAGCTGGACCCGGGCGAGCGCGACACCGCGGCCGGCCCGCTCGACTGGGCGGTGGCCAAGAGCAAGTACTTCCTCCTCGGCGTGCTCGCGCCCCGGGCGGCCACGGGCAAGGGCGTGGCGCAGCCGTTCGGCGGCCTGCTGATGGCCGGCGGCCCGCGGACGACCAAGGTCGCTGAGCGGGCGCAGGCGACGCTCGTCGTGCCTATGGCGGCGGCGAGCGGCGGCACCGCGGCGGCGTTCGACGTCTACGCGGGCCCGCAGGAGTGGCGGCGGCTCGCGGCCGAGGGGCGGGCGTTCGAGGAAGCCAACCCGTACGGCGGCTTTACGCAGGCCGTGGTGCAGCCGTTCGCGACGCTCGCGATCCGCGCGATCCTCTGGATGCACGACGCGCTCAAGCTCAGCTACGGCTGGGTCCTCGTCGCGCTCGGCGTGGCGATCCGGCTCGTGCTCTGGCCGCTGCAGCAGAACATGCTGCGCAACCAGATCAAGATGCAGCGCGTGCAGCCGGAGATTCAGCTGGTGCAGTCGAAGTACAAGAACGACCCGCAGCGGCTGCAGCAGGAGATGATGAAGGTGTACGCGTCGCACGGCATGACACCGTTCGCGCCGATCACGGGGTGTCTGCCGATGCTCATCCCGCTGCCGATCTTCTTCGCGCTGTTCTTCGTGTTCCAGAACACGATCGAGTTCCGCGGCGTGCCGTTCCTGTGGCTCGGCGACATCTCGCTCAAGGACCCGTTCTACGCGCTGCCGGTGCTGGTCGCGGCGACGCAGTTCATCATCTCGTGGATCGGCATGCGCGGCGCGCCGGCCAACCCGCAGACGCAGATGATGGGCTACATGATGCCGGCGATGTTCCTGTTCTTCTTCATCAACGTCGCCGCGGGGCTCAACCTGTACTACCTGACGCAGAACCTGGTCATGCTGCCGCAGCAGTGGCTGCTGGCCAAGGAGCGGGCCAAGGCGGGGCTCGGCGGCGGGGGGTCGGCCGGGGGCAGCCCGTCGGGCGGCGCGCCGCCGGCCAAGCCGGTGGTGCAGGGGACGCCGGTGCGGAAGACGCGGACGGCGTGACGGGCGTCCGGCGCGCGGCCTGAACACGGCTTGCACGACGACGGGGCGGGATCCGCGAAGGATCCCGCCCCGTCGTGCGTCGCCACCGCGCGGCGGCCCGTACGGTCCGCCGTACGGCGGGCCGTACGGCGAACGGGTTAGCGCCCGCGGCGGGGCGTGCTGTCCTGTTGGGCGGGCTCGGACGCGGGCGGCACGGCGCCGAGTCGCTCGAGGGGGATGCCGAGTTGCGCGCTCGGGCGGGCGTTGGCGCACGTCGTGGTCACCTGGAGGGGCGTGTAGATGCCGCTGGTCAGCGTGCCGACGAGGCCGTTGACGAAGCTCTGCTGGGTTTCGACGCGGGCGACGCCGCCGGGGCACTCGCGGGTCACGTCGATCTCGGGCGCGGCGACGTGGCCGTCTCCGGGCCGCCGCCGCGCGGCGCGGGCCGTGCACCTGGCTGCGCCGTGCACGTCACCTACGTCGGCCACGCGACGCTCCTCCTCGAACTCGGGGGCGCGACGGTCCTCACGGACCCGAACTTCGACCTTGCGTTAGGCCCGGTCGCCCTCGGCTCGCGGCTCCGGCGCGTGGCGCCGCCGGGCGTCGCGCTCGGCGACCTGCCGCCGCTCGACGCGGTGCTGGTGACGCACGCCCACGTCGACCACCTGTCGCTGGCCTCACTCCGGGGGATCGCGGCGGGGGCGGACGCGCGCGGCGCGGCGCCCCCGCCGGTGCTCGCGCCGCCCACGGTCGCGCGCTGGCTCAGGGGCGAGGGCTTCGCGACGGTCGAGGCGCTCGCGCCGGGCGAGGTGCGGCACGTGGGCCGGGGTGCACGCCCGGCCGCGGTCTCGGTCCACACGGCGCACGCGGCGCACGTGGGCGCGCGCTGGGGCGCGATCGACCGGGTGCGCGGGCGCACGGAGGCGCAGCACTACCTGCTGGACGCGGGCGAGGGGGGCACGGCGTTCTTCGCGAGCGACACGGCCCTCGCCCCGGGCACGCACCGCCTGGCGCACGAGGCGCTCGACGGGCGGGCGCTCGACGTCGCGCTGCTGCCGATCGGCACCGCGCCGGCGTGGAAGCGGGAGCGCTTCCGCGCGGGGCACCTGACCGCGGAGGACGCGCTCGAACTGCTCGCGCGGCTCGGCGCGCGGTGGATGGTGCCGCACCACTGGGGCACGTTCAACCACGTCACGTCGGACGCGTACGGGGCGATCGGCGAGCTGCGGGCGCTCGTCGGGACGCATGCGTTAGGCGCGCGGGTGAAGGTCGTGCAGATCGGGGAGCGGTTCGAAGTGCCCGGGTGATTGGAGGGGTGGCGGATTGGTCTGTCGCGCTGGGCCGTGACCGGCCGGGGATGCGACAACCGGGGATGCTACGGCGCGGGGATGCTGGGGCCGGGGATGCGACGACCGCGATGATGAAGCCGGGGGGGGCACGACAAACTGGTCGTAGGCGGTCGCTGTTGCTCGTCCCGGCCGTATCATCGCGGTCGGAGCATCCCCGGCGGTCGCATCCCCGGCCCCAGCATCCCCGGCCCGAGCATCCCCGGCCGGTCACGCCCCCGCGCGACGACCCCGCCCTCCGACCCCCAAGAGCACAGCAGGCCGAAGGCCTACCGATACCCCACCGCCTGCAACCCGAACAACTCGGCGTACTCTCCTCCCCGCTCGATCAGCGCCTCGTGGGACCCTTCCTCGACGACGCGGCCGCCGCCTAACACCACGATCCGGTCCGCCATGCGCACCGTCGAGAAGCGGTGCGAGATGAGCACCGCCATCCGTCCCGCGACGAGCTCGGCGAAGCGCTCGAACACCTCGAACTCGGCGCGCGCGTCGAGCGCCGCCGTGGGCTCGTCGAGGACTAGCACCTGCGCGTCGCGCAGGTAGGCGCGCGCGAGGGCCACCTTCTGCCATTCGCCGCCCGAGAGGTCGACCCCGCCCTCGAAGCGGCGGCCCAGCATCTGGCGGTAGCCGTTGGGCAGCTTGGGGAGGAGCGACGCCGCGAGCGAGCGCTCGGCCGCCGTGCGGATCGGCGCGGGCGTTTCGGCCGGCGCGCCCGCCGCGCCCGCCGCGCCCGCGCGCTCCAGGACCGCGACCTCGCCGACGCCGACGTTCTCGTCGAACGCGAAGTCGTAGCGCACGAAGTCCTGGAAGATCACCCCCACCGCGGCGCGCAGCGAGGCGAGGTCGTAGTCGCGCAGGTCGACGCCGTCGAGCAGAATGCGGCCCTCGGTGGGCTCGTAGAGGCGGGCGAGGAGCTTGGTGAGCGTCGTCTTGCCCGCGCCGTTCTCGCCGACGAGGGCGACGCGCTCGCCCGCGCGGATCGCGAGGTCGACGTGGCGCACCGCCCAGCGCTCGCTCCCCGGGTAGCGGAAGCCCACGTCCTCGAAGACGAAGCCCTCGCGGATCCGCGCCGGCACGGGCGGCGCGCCGGGCCGGGAGCGGATCGTCGGCTGCATCGCGAAGAAGTCGAAGAGGTCGCCCAGGTAGAGCGCCTGCTCCGCGGCGTCGCCCGCCGTGCTGAGCACGCGCTGCAGGGTGTCGCGCCCGCGGGCGAACGCGCCCGCCAGCAGCGTGAGCGTGCCTAACGAGATCACCCCCGCCACGGCGCGGGCGAGGATGAGCACGTAGGCCGCGTAGTAGCCGCCGGTGCTCAGCAGGCCGAGCAGGCCGCCGACGCCCGCGCGGCGCACGGCGAGGCGCGCGTTCTCCGCCTCGAAGCGGTCGGCCAGCGCGCTGTACCGGCCCACGAGCCACGGCGCGAGGCCGAAGCTCTGCACCTCCTTGGCCGTCTTGTCGCTCGCGCCCACGTAGCGCAGGTAGTCGAGCTGCCGCCGCTCGGGCGTCCAGCGGAAGAGCAGGGAGTAGCCGAGCCCGGCGAAGTGCGTCTCGCCCAGGAACGAGGGGAGGATCGCGGCGACCAAGAGGATCAGGAGCCGCCAGTCGAACGCCGCCATCGTCGCGACGAGCGAAGCGAGGGTGAGCGAGTCCTGCGCCATGCCTAACAGTTGCGTGAAGAGCCCGATGCGCCCGGCCGTCTGGCGGCGCGCGCGCTCGAGCTGGTCGTAGAACGTCGGGTCCTCGAACTGCGCGAGGTCCAGCGTCGCGGCGTGCTCCATGAGGCGCACGCTCGTGCGGTTGCTGAACCGGTCGGCCAGGAGCGACTCGAGCAGGGACGAGGCGCGGCCCAACAGGTCGGCGGCGACGACGAGTCCGACCTCGATCGCGACGAAGTGCCAGAGGCGGCCCACGGCGGCGTCGCGCGCCGCGGCGGACCCGCCGGGGCCGGCCGCCCGAGCGCCCGCGACCACGGCGTCGATGATGAGCTTGCCCACCAGCAGGGTGAGCACCGGGAAGCCCGCGCGCACGAGGCGCAGCAGCGCGACCCCGGCGGCGTAGCCCCGGTGGGTCGCCCAGACGAGTCGGAGGAGCGCCGGGACGTGGCGAAGGGCGCGGAAGCGCTCGCGCCACGTCGGCGCCGGGGCGGTGTCGTCGCGCCGCGGTCGGCGCGGGGTGACGGGGCCGTTGAGACCGGTGGAGCGCGGCGCGGAGGAACGTGGTGGCATCCGCACGGAACGTACGGCGGGCGATCGGCGTGGGGCATCCGACGTTCGGGGGAGCCCGAGCGCGGGCGTCCGGGTGAAGCGCTGTCGGCGCGCCTAGCGGCCCTGGACGAGGAGAACGAGCGGCGCGCCAGCACCGGACAACCCGTCGACACGGCGGCCGTCCTGCGCCGCGGGGCGCGACGCCGTGGGGGTGGGTGGTGCGCGGCGGGCGCGAGGTGGCGCCGCCGGGGCGCGGACCGCTCGCCCCGGCCGTGGTCGTCGACGCGGGCGGGGTGCTGCGGATCGTCCCCGCGGACTCGATCGCCGCGCTCCGCGCCTCGCGCCTCGCGTTAGGCACCCTCCCCGACGGGCGGCTGCTCCTCGTGCTCACGCGCTTCCAGGTGCTCGGCGGGGTGCTGGCGCTCGACGGCGGGGTATCGGGGCAGCTGCTCGTGCGTGCGGGGGACGGCGGGGCGCGCGTGTGGACCGGGTGGCGGCGCGTGCCGCTTGGCCTGGTGGCCGAGGCGCGGGAGGACGCGGTCCTGCGGTGAGCGGGGCGGGTCGCCGCAGCAGGAATGCTGCGTGGGCCCGCGCCGCGCAGATCGGTCTCGCGCGAATCGCCGCCCGGCCGTATACTCGCGCGATGGTACCGCTCTGGATGCAACTGGCCGCGGCCGCCGTGACCGCGGTCCAGGCCCCGGCGGCGCGCGTCGAGCAACACGTCGAGCCCCGCGCCGTCGTGCACGACGCCCTGCGCGCGGTCGAGGGGGACAGCGTCGGCCGCGTCCGCGCCCGCTGGGCGGAACGGCTCCGCGCCGACCCCGGCGCCCGCGCGGCCGCGTTAGGCGTCGCGACGCTGGCGCGCTTCACCTACGACTACCCGGACGCCGACCGGCGCTACGCCGCGCTCTCCGCCGCCGCGACGCCCGACGGGGTCGCGCGCTACGCGCTGCTCGGCGCGGCGTGGGGCGCGTACGACCGCGGGGCGACCCCGCGCAGCGACACCCTGTTCGCCCGCGCGCGCACGCTGAGCGCCGCCGCGCGCGACAGCGCGGCGGAGGCGGAGGCGCTCATCGGCCTCGCGATGGCGCGCGCCCCGATGCGCGGCGCCCCGGCCGGCCTGGCCCTGATCGACTCCGCGCGCCGCATCGCGCCGCCGGGCGACGCCGCCCTGGGCGCACAGATCGCCGTACGGCGGACCATTCTGTTAGCGGTGACGTCGGACCGGCGGGCCCCGGCCGAGGGGGCGCGGGCGCTCGCCCTCGCGCGGCGCGGCGGCGATCGGCGGGCCGAGGCGCTCGCCTGGCGCGCGATCGCGCTCGACCTCCACCTGCGCGGGCAGGACGACTCCGCCCTCGTCGTGCTCGCCGACGCCGAACGCCTGCAACGGGACGCGCGCGACGCCTCGGAGCGCGCGATGACGCTGATTCGCCACGCCGACATCTACCACAGCCGCAGTGACTACGGGCGGATGAAGGCGCTGACCGAGCAGGGGATTGCGGACGCGAACGCCTCGGACAACCAGTACGTACTCACGTCGGCCCACGTCAGCCTCGGCGTCGTCGCGCTCGGCTTCGGCGATCTGACCAGCGCGCGTACGCACTTCGCCGAAGCCGGCCGGCTGTCCGCGGCGCACGGCGACACCTCGGCGCTCGTGATCGTCTGGACGTACCAGGCGAACCTCGCGCTCGCGGCCGGGGACCTCGCTCGGGCGCGTGCGCTCGCCGCCCGGGTTCGCGACTTCCACCACGGCACGAGCGACGCGACCGAGGAGTTCGAGGTGCTCCGCACACGCGCCGCGGTGGAGCGGCGCGCGGGGGCGTACGACGCGGCCCGCGCGTGGCTCGACACCGCCGACGTGGTCGCCCGCGTGCACCGGCTGCCCGCGCAGGCGGCCTCGCTCGGGCGGGACCGCGCCGCGCTCGCGCTCGCGCGGGGCGACCTGCCGGGCGCGCGGCGGTTCCTGACGGCCTACCTCGCGACGCTCGACACCGGCGACCACGCGGTCCGCCACCGCGCGCGCGCGATGCTCGCCGAGGCGGCCGCGCGGGCCGGGGACTACGCCGCGGCCGAGCGCGAGTTGACCGCGGCCGGGGACGAGCTCGACGCGTGGCGCGCGACGTTGTCCGACCGCGCGGTGCGGGCGCTCGCCTTCCAGGCGCGCGGGTTCGACTACGACGTCGGGGCGAGCAGCGCGCCGTTCGTGATCGCCGCGCTCGCCTCGCACGGGCGCGCGCCGGCGGCGTTCGAGCTGGCGGAACGCCGCCGGGCGCGCATGCTCGCCGACCTGCTCGTGCGCGCGGCGACGCTCGCCGAGACGACGACGGCCGGTGCGTCATTGGGCGCGAGCCGCGGGCGGGGGCGGGCGGGCGCGGCGGTGGCCCCGCTGCTCGCCGACGGCGGCACGGCGCTCCTGGAGTACGTGACGGGCGCGGAGGACGCGCCGACCACGCTGTTCGTCGTCACGCGCGGCGCGGGTGGCGCGGGCCCGGCCGTGACCGCGCACGTCCTGCCGAGCGCGACGTCGCTCGCGCCGGCGGCGGCGCGGCTCGCGGCCCTGCTCGAAGCCGGGGCCGACCCCGGGCCGTTCGCGAAGACCCTCGGCGACGCGGTGCTCGCGCCGGCGCTCGGCGGGCTACCCGCCGGCGTGCGCCGCCTCGTCGTCGTCCCAGACGGGCCGCTGCACGCGCTGCCGTTCGACGCGCTGCGCACCGCGGACGGGCGGTTCGTGGTCGAGCGGTACGCGGTGAGCCTCGCGCCGTCGGCGACCGTGGCGGGCGCGCTGCGCGCCCGACCGGCGCCGGCGGCACGCCCCGAGCGGCTCCTCGCGTTCGGCGACCCCACCTTCGGCGACGCCACGCGCGCGCCGAACGCCGGCGGGCCAGAGGCGCGCGGCGCCGACGCGGGCGCGACGTTCCGCTCCGCGTTCGACTCGGGCGGCGGGCTCCCGCGCCTCGCGGCCTCGGGCGACGAGGCGCGCGACGTGGCGCGCTACGCGCCTGAGGCTGTGGTGCGGCTCGGCGATGAAGCCACCGCCGCCTACCTGAAGCACGCGCCGCTCGACGCGTTCGACGTGATCCACTTCGCCACGCACGCGCTCGTCGACGAGCGCTCGGTGGCGCGCACCGCGCTCGCCCTCGCCCCGGGCGCGGGCGAGAGCGGGTTCGTCTCGGCGGGCGACCTGGCCGCGCTGCACCTGGCGGCGCGGCTGGTCGTGCTTTCCGCGTGCCGGAGCGCGGGCGGCGTGGTGGTGGACGGCGAGGGCGTGCAGGGCCTCACGGCGCCGCTGCTCGAGGCGGGCGCGCGCTCGGTCGTGGCCACCGAGTGGCGCATCCGCGACCGAGGTACGGCGCGGTTCGTCGACGCGTTCTACGGCCACCTCGCGCGCGGGCTCCCCGTGGCCGACGCGCTGCGGGCGGCGAAGCTCGACGCGATCGCGCGCGGCGCGCCGCCGGCGGAGTGGGCCGCGTTCACCGTCGTCGGCGACCCGACGGTGGTCGTGCCGCTCCGAGCGCCCCCGCCCGCGGCGCGCTGGCCGTGGGCCGCCGCCGGCGCCCTCGGCCTGGCCGCGGGCGCGGCGGCCCTCCGGCGTCGGCGCGCCTAACGCCCTACGGTAAAGCCGGTCAGCCCGCTCGCGTGACTTCGTTGCACGCCACCGTCCCGTGGATCTTCACGCCCTCCGCGGTGGCGCCGTCCACGGTGTAGGTGGCCGTGCCCCCGTGGTCCGCGACGGTGACCGTGCCGGTTCCCTTGTTGTGGTCGGGCCGCGTGTCGATCTCGTAGTTGTGACCGCCGCTCAGCATGGGGCCGACCGTGACGGTGATGTTGAACGCCCTGGTGCCGGCGGTGGCCGCCTTGCCGCCGGGGATGATCATCTGCACGCTCGACATCCCGCGCGCGGCCTTCGCGTCGGAGTACTGTTCGCCCCAGGCGTTAGGCTCGGCGAAGCCGTAACTGCACCCGCCGTCCGTGGATTTGGCGTCGTAGCTGCCCGCGTCGTGGCCGCCCGTGAGGACGAAATGCAGCTCGGACGTGGCACCGCCCCCGCCGCTCGTGCCGCCGGCGGGGGCGGACGCGGACGCGGAGGCCGGTGCGTCGCCGCCCGCGGCCGATTGTGCATCGCCGCCGTGCGAGCACGCCGCAGCGAGCCAGGAAACAGCAAGGACGAGAGGAACGAGCGCGGTCGCGCGCGAGTGCGAGCGGTGTGGCACGGGATGGGTGTGTGGGAAGGTGAGGAAACTCGCGAGCGGGCGCCGCGTCACCGCGGGCCGAACACGCCGAGCGCGACGAGCGCGACCAGCAGGCCCTTGGTGAAGAGCAGGACGAAGAGCACGAGCTAGCGGCCGTCGGTGCTCCGGACGCCGGCCTCCCCGAGCGGGCGGCCGCCCTGCGCCGACGCCGCGCGCGGCGCGCCGGCCCACGCGCACGCGCCTAACGCGAGCCCGAGGCGGGCGAATCGGGCGGCCGGCATCAGCGGGGTACCGGCGGCCGGTAGGCGGGCCGGGGAGTGCTGGGTGTACCAGAGCCCGACCCGCCAGCACGCAACGCATCACGGCTCGTCGCGCCCGTCTTGGCCGCGAGGGTCACGCGAAGATCGGCGACTTTGAGCGATGCCTCCGTGTACAGGTGTGACCCGTAGATCTGTGTGATAGGCGTGAACACGTTGTGGATGACGCCGGGCGTTCCGGACGTCGGCTTGGACGCGCCGTCCACGAGCCACCACCCGCCCCAACCGCCGTCGGCCGCGGGCGGGCCGGCGCGGCCCGTGGCGGAGACCTCGCCGCCGCACCCTGTGTCGTTGCCAGGTCCGTTGGTGACGAGGTACGTGCCGTCGGCCACGTTCCGGAACGCGACGGTAATCTCGGTGGGGGCCGCGTTTGCGATACTGTAGGCCGAACCCGGAACGATCACCCACTGCTCCGACGGCCCGATCGACGTCGCGACGGCTGGCGCGCAGCCACGCTGTTTACTCAGGAATCGGGCGTTCTTCCAGTTCAGCAGCGCGTAGACATTGTTGCTCGGATCCACCTGGACGAGAACCCACGTTTCCTCCTCGTTCCGTTGCGGGTTGCTCGCGTGGAGTTCGCCTTCCGTGTGCGCCTGCAGGTAGCGGTTGGCCATGCTGCGGGCGCCCATTAGGCCGATGCTCTGGACGGCCTGCGCGGCCGCCGCGTGCGGGGCGGCCGCGCCCGCGGCCGTTAGGCATACGGCCCACGCCCGCGCGCTCACGGGGTCGCCCCCGCGGCTCGGGACGCCGTGGGGGACGGCGCCTTGGGCAGCGGCGCGTCGCGCCGCGCATCGTCGGTCGACGGCGCCGGCTTGTGCACGGGCGGCTTGGGCGCGGGGGCGGGGGCGGTCGACTTGGGCGCGGTCGGCTTCGGGGCCGTCGGCTTCGGGGCCGTCGGCTTCGGCGTGAGGTGGGACCCGCCGGGCGCGCACGCCTGCTTGCGCTGCACCGGGTTCATCCCGGCCCCGCACTTCTCGTCGTCGTCGCCCGAACTCTTGGGGCCGTTCTTGTCCGAGGCGTCCTGGTTGCTGTTGGAGTCGACCGGGCGCGCGTCGATCGGGGCCGAGGTGCAGCCGCCGTTGGGCGTGCTGATCGACTCGCCCGCGATGAGCTCCGCCTGTGGGCACGCCGTGACCTTGGCGTTGTCGGCGGTCGCGTGCATGCGGTTCGCCGGCGCGGTCGAAGTCTTGGCGGGCGCCGGCTGCTGCGCGCGGGCCGGCGCGGCGAACACGAGGGCGGCGAGCGCCGCGGCGAACGGGATGGTGCGGGACGGGGACATCGGGGGAGGTGGTTGTGTGTGAGGCGGTGTGGGGCGAGGCGCCGGTGCGTCAGGCGCCGGCGCGGACGAGTTCCACGCGGCGGTTCGCCGCGCGCCCCTCGGCCGTGGTGTTCGTGGCGACGGGCGCGGCCGCGCCCATGCCCTTCGCCGTGAGGCGCGCCGCGTCGACGCCGTACCCGGAGACGAGCGCCTGCCGCACGGCCTCGGCGCGCCGCTGCGAGAGCGCCTGGTTGGCCGCCGCGTCGCCCACGTTGTCGGTGTGCCCGACGATGGTCAGCTGCAGGTCGGGGTGGTCGGCGAGCATCGCGCCGATCTCCTTGAGCGTCGGCGAGCTCTCGGGGCGGACGTCGTCGGAGCCGGTGGCGAAGTAGATCCCCTGGGTCGCGACGCGCCCCGACGCGGCGAGCGCGTCGTAGAGCGCGCGGCCGCCGGCCATCACGCGCAGGTTGGCGATCATCATCGGGGTCTTGTCGTTCGCGCCCTCGAGCCGCACGTACAGCTTGTTGGAGCGCACGAGCTTGGCGTTCGGCACGTTGGCCACGCGCTTCTCGTTGACGTACGCCTTCACGTAGTCGCCGTCGACCTGCACCGCGACGTGCACCGGCGCCTCCGACGTGTGGAAGCCGGTCGCGCTGGTCGCGTCGTTCTCGCGCTTGAGCCCGCCGTACCAGTCGCCGAACTCCAGGACCTCGTCGGTCGCGTCGTGGTGGTAGACGCTCCGCTTCGGGTCGCCGGTCATCTCGACCGCCCCGGCGCCGGCCATGTCGAACTCGATCGTGTAGCGCTGCGGCGGCACCTGGCCGAGCGGGATGTAGAACTCGGAGCGGACGCCCGACGACAGCCAGCGCTTGCCCTGCCACTCGACGACCTCACTCGCGCCGCTCTTCATCGCGAGCCGCCGCGGGAAGTTGCCCACCACCTCCTGCGAGAAATCGTCGGTGAAGAGCGGCGTGTCGCCGGGCTTGAAGTCGTAGTTCGCCCACGCGCCCTCACCGGGCTTCGGCGCGGGCGCCGCGGCGCCGGCCGCCGCCGCAGCGTTAGGCGCGGCGGCGTTAGGTGCCGAGGCGGCCGGGCGCGCCACGGCAGTGCTGTCGATCGTCACAGCCTTGCCGGCCGCCTTGGCCGAGTCGACGCACGCCTGGTCCCGCATCGCGCAGCGCACCGCGCGGTCCGCCTTCTTGCTGGCCACGTCGGTCGCGGCCTTGTTGGCCGCGTCCCCCGCCTGGCCGACCACGCCCGCGGCCTTTTCCTTCACCTTGTTGAGCCACCCCTGGGCCCGCGCGGGGTGCGCGGAGGCGGCGAGGGCGAGCGTGACGGCGACGGCGAGCAGCGGGTTCTGGCGCGACATGGGCGGGGGCCTCGGGCGGGCGATCAGGAAGGGCCCGGCGGACCAACCCGCCGGGCGCGGCGTCGTCGTGCGCGCCGCATCGCCCCTGTTGACGCACCCCCGCCGCGCGGATTCTCACTCCCCCCGGCGCGCCCCGATTCTCCCCGGCGCGCCCTCAGCTCAGCGCGGCGCGACCCGCAGCGTGCGGAGCGACGACCGGCGCGCCGCGCCGCCGTCGACCCCCGCGGCGCTCACCCACCAGCGGTAGGTCGCGCCCGGCGCGAGGCGGCCCGCGTCGGTCGGCGCGAAGACCGTGTCGGCGGTCGCGCCGGCGACCGCCACCGCGCCGTCCGCGCCGAGCACTTCGACGTCGTAGCGCGACGCCCCCGGCACGGCGTGCCAGACGAAGCGAAGCGGCGCGCCCGCCGGCACGTCGCCCGCGGCGGGAGCGACGAGCGTCACGCCCGCCCCGCCGTCTGTGGCGCCGTCCGGTGCCCCTCGCTCCACGTCCGCCCCTGCCGCGGCGTCGCGCGCGCGGGACGGGTCGCGGTACTGGCGCACGCCGACCGTCACGAGGAGCGACGCGGCGAGGGCGAGCCCGACGGGGCCCGCCCACCGCCGCGCCGGCCGCGCCGCGGGCGCCCGTGCGAGCATCCGTGCGAGCATCCGTGCGGGCGTCGAGGCGGCCGTCCCTGCCGGGGCCCCCGCGCCCTCGACCGCGCGCAGCAGATCGAACTCCGCCCGGCATCGCGTGCACGCCATGACGTGGTCGAGCGCGGCCAGGCGGCTCGCCTCGTCTCCCTCGCGTCGCACGAGCGCCAGAAGCGCCTCCGGCGACACGCACGCGCCCTCGGCGGGTTCGGGCCGCGCGCGCAGGTGGGCGGCGTAGGCGCCGCGCAGCTCTTCATCTTTCATGGCGATCTCTCATGGCGTTCCCCGAGGGGTCACCCCCCATTCGGTGAGCCGCGCGCGTAAGTCATCGAGTCCACGGTAGAGCAGGTTGCGGGTCTTGGGCTCGGACCAGCCGAGCAGGGTGGCGATCTCCTCGCGCGGGTAGCCGGCGAGGTACATGCGAACGACCGGCCGTCGCGACGCCGGGATCGTGTCGATCGCCCGCGCGACAGTCGCAGCCAACTCGGCCTCTGCGAGGTCGTGCTCGGGCCCGCCACGCGTGGCCGTGTGGTCGAACGCCTCGGGCCGGGCGTCGTGCGCGTCGGCCCGGTGCGCCCGCCGGCGGCGCATGAGGTCCAGCGCGGCCGACACCGCGGTCTGATGTACGTAAGACGCCGACACCGCTCCGATCTTCTCGCCGTCGTCGGCGTGCACGCGCCAGAGGCGCACGCGCACCTCCTGCATGAGCTCGTCCACATCGGCGCCCGATAGCCGGTGGCGCTGTCCCACGCGGCGCACGAGGGCCGCGAAGTTGGTGACGAGGGCTTCGAGCGCGGCCGTGGCCGTGGCGGGGGCGCGGGACATACGAGCTCCGAAACTACCGCGCGGGCGCCCGCCGGCAGTCCCGTCGCGCCGCAAACGCTCCCAGTGTCGGCACGCGCGCCGCTCGTCTGCACCATAGGCCGTGACCCCGCCGTCATTGCCGCGTCTGTCGCGTACTCGCCACACCCGATTCCCCGACGACGACCCGGACGGAGCAGGCCCGATGGACGACACGCGCTTTCCCCAGCTTGCCACGACGGGCGGATCGGACGCCGGTGCCGTCGGACGGGTCCTCGACCAGTACGTCCTCGGCGAGCCGTTGGAACGGCGGGCGGCGGCCGACGTCTACGCCGCGTGGCACGCGCACACCCGTGCGCCGCGGCTCGTCTACGTGTTGCGGCCGAAGGCGATGCAGGACTCGCCGCTGGTGCACCGCGCCGTCTACGAGGCCGACACGGCGCACTGGATCCGGCACCCCGCGGCGGCCAAGGTCGACGGGTACGGCCACACGCCGAGCCGGCGGCTGTACGTCGCCGTCGAGCGCCCGTCCGGGCGTCCGCTCGCCGCCGTGCTGGCCGAGCGCGGGGCGCTGGCGCCCACGACGCTGGTCCGGCTCGCGTACCGCCTCGTCGAAGCGCTCGACGAGGCGCACGCGTTGGGCCTCGCGCACGGGCACCTGACGCCCGGCGCGGTGATCGTCGCCGACGCGCTCGACGTCGCGGACGCGGGCGGTGGACCGCTGGTGACGCTCACCGGGCTCGGGGTCACGGCGATCCGCGCCGGCGGCGCCCTCCCGACGGACTGCGCGTACACGAGTCCCGAGCGGTTGGCCGGCGCCGAACCCGACGTGGCGAGCGACGTGTTCGGGCTCGCGGCGCTGCTGTACCACGCGCTGACCGGCGCGCCGCCCGACGGCGCCGCGGGGGGCAGGGGTGTGGCGCACGCGCGGGCGGTGGCGGTCCTGGCGGCGGGTTGCGCCGCGGACCCGGCGCAGCGGCCCGCGAGCGTGAAGGCGCTCTGGGACGACTTCCTCGCCGCGCTGGTGGCGGGCGAGCCGTCGAACGCCCTGCGCGAGGCCGCCGCGTGGAGCGCTGGGACGCCGGCGCCCGTGCGTTCGACACCGGTCGCCGCGGGTGCCGCGCTGGCCCCCACGGTGACGTCGGGCGTGGACGTCCGCGTGGACGCTGTCGCGACCAGCCTCGCGACGCCGCCGAGCATGGCGGCCGCCGGTCGGCGCCACCAGCGGCGGTGGGCGCCCGCGGCCCTGGTCGTCGGGATCGCGGGAATCGGGTTGTCGCTCGCGCACGGGGCGGTGCTCCGCGCGGGCACCCCGTCGACGGCGCCCGCGACGCCCGCGCGGTCCGCGGCGTCGCCCGCGCACGTGGTGGCGTCGGTCGTTCCCGGGCCGGTCGCGTCCGGACCCGTCGCGCCGACGGCGACGGCTGCCGCCTCGGTGACGCCCGCGGAGGCGGGGCGCGGCGCCCGCGAGCGCGGCCATGCCGACGCGCACGCAGCGCGTAGGACCGATCGCGGTCTCGTCGGCGCAGAGGGCGACCGCGCCCGGACGGCGCCCGCCGCCGAGCCCGCGGTCGCGGCGCCGAGTGTGCCGACGTTCATCATCATCAACGGGCCGACGACGGCGACCCCGTCCGCTCCGACGCGCGCGGACGAGTTCCGGCGCGAGCTGGCGCCCGCCGCCCCGCACTGACCGAGCACCGCGGAACGGGCTCAGAGGGCCGGGCTGGCCGGGTTGAGTCGAGGTCGGGGCAGGACACTAGCGACGGCCCGCCGCGCACCGTAGGGTGCCCGCGGCGGGCCGCGGCCTTTTGCCGCCGGCCGCGCCACGACCGTTCACCATCCGCGTCATGAATCACCGCACCGCCGCTCGGCTCGCGTCGGCCCTCCTCGCGTCGGGCCTGCTCGCGCTCGCCGAGCCCACGGCCGTTTCCGCCGCGCTCGGCGCGCAGACCACGCGCGGCACGGCCGCGTCCAGGGCAAAGGCAGCTAAGACGGCCGCGGCGAAAAAGGCGGCCGCCGCGAAAGTTGCGGCGAAGAAGGCAGCCGCCACCCCGGCCCCCACCGCGGCGACCGATTCCGTCTACACCGACGTTCAGGTCGACACCCTGGCCGAACCCAATCCCGCGACGTTCGCGCCCCGCTACCCGGCGGCGCTGCGGGCGCGGCACGTCGGCGGGACCGTGGTCGTCCAGTTCGTCGTCGACACCGCCGGCCGCCCCGAGATGCAGACCTTCAAGGTCCTCTCGAGCAGCGACACCGCGTTCACGACCGCGGTGCGCAGCGCGGTCGCCGCCACCGACTTCTTCCCCGCGCTGCTCGGCGGTCGCAAGGTGCGCCAGCTCTACGAGCAGCCGTTCACGTTCGCGGTCGACTCGGTGGCGCGCGCGCGCGGGTCGCGGCCGCGTTAGAGCCGCTCGGGCCGCGCGGCCGGCACGCGAGCGTCCGCGGCGTGTACCTTGGGCCCATGCCGCGCCTCCGCCAGCTCACGACCGCCGCCCACGGCTGGTCGCTCCGCACGACGGCCCTCGCCGCTACCGTCGCCGCCGCGCTCGCCCTCATCCCCGCGCCCGCGCGCGCGTGGGACGACGTCGGCCACATGGCGATCGCGATCGTCGCCTGGCGCCACATGACCCCGGCCGCGCGCGCGCGCGCCGTCGCCCTGCTCCGCGCCGCCCCCGCCAACGCGGGCCTCGCCCAGCTGCGCCCCAACGAGGGCGGCCCCGAGGCGCGCGACCTCGCCCTGTTCGCACGGGCAGCGACCTGGCCCGACATCGTCCGCGACCGGCGCGACTCGGTGCGCTTCGCCACGTACCACCACGCGACCTGGCATTACCTCAGCTGGTACTGGCGCGCCGATTCGGCCGGACACGCCGTCCCGGTCACGGGCTTGCCGACCGACTCGGAGAACGTCGTCGAGCGCATCAACGTGCTCCGCCCGCTGCTCGCCGACGGCACGGTCCCGGTCGAGTCGCGCGCGGTCGCGCTGGCCTGGGTGCTCCACCTCGTGGGCGACGTCCACCAGCCGGTGCACACTGCCTCGCGCGTCACGGCCGCGAGCCCCGTGGGCGACCACGGCGCCAACGCGGTGCGCCTCACCGACGACGGCCGGCCGACCAACCTCCACGCGGTCTGGGACGACCTGTTGGACGCCCCGGGGCGCCGCGCCAACAGCCAGGGCCGCGGGGCGCCGGGCCCCGAGGCCCTCTTCGCCGAAGCCGAACGCGCCGCCGATGCGATCGAGCGCGGGACGCCGGCCGCCGCCGTCAGGGGCGCGACGCGCGAGATGCGGCCGAGCGTGTGGGCGCAGGAAGGGCAGGCAATCGACGAGACGCAGGTGTACACGCCCGACCTCGCGGACGGCGGCCCGGTCTCCGCGGCCTACGTCGCCCGCGCCCGCGCGGCCGCCCTGCCGCGCGCGGCCCTCGCCGCGTACCGACTGGCCGCCCTGCTCGACACGACGCTGAGCCAGTCATCCGGCTCAGTATCGCGACAGTAGCTGCTCGACGACGCGCCAGCCGCCCCTGGCTCGCGCGGCGGCGAGCGGATCAGCCCTCGATCAGCCGCTCCAGCCGCGCCGGCGGTACCACGCCGACCTCGCGCCCGGTCTCCCGCCCCTCGCGGAACGCGATGAGCGCGGGGATGCTCCGGATCCCGAACCGCCCCGCCGTCGCCTGACTGCGGTCGGTGTCGAGCTTGCCAACCAACGCCCGCCCGGCATGCCGACGTGCCAACGCCTCGACCTGCGGCGCGATCACCCGGCAGGGCCCGCACCAGTCGGCGTAGAAGTCCACCAACACCGGCACCGGCGCGTCCGCGACCACCCGCGCGAACGTCGCGTCCGTGAGCACCATCGGCCGGTCCAACTCGATCGGCGCGCGACACGACGCGCACCGCGGCCCCGCCGCGAGCCGCCCAAGGTCCACCCGGTTGAGGGTCTGACACGCGGCACACGGCACCGTTGCCTTCCGCGGCGCCCCACTCGGCTCGACAACATCGGGACCAGTCATGACGCGACCCGGTCTGCGAGCGGCGTGCCGCAGGCGTCGCTCATCGCATTGCCCATGGCGTAACCCCGCGGGCCATTCGGGCGCGCAGTATTCCGAGTCCCCCACCCTAGGATGGTGTCGCCGCCCACCACCCCCTCCCTCCCCGCCATGCCGACGCCTCCCGCCCTCGCCGCCAACAACGGACTCGGCCGCCCCCCGCGCCTCCCGCTCCCCGCTACCCAGTTGGCCCCGCGCCGCAACTGGCGCGCCCCACGCCCGACCGGGTGGGCGACCTACGTCCCGCGCCCGGGAGCGCTGCGCTTGGCAGCCCCGCGCCCCGACGCCCCTCACCCGGCGCGCATCGCCAGGACCTGACAGCCTCCACGGCCCGCCCGCCCCCACGCACGATGACTCCGGACCGCACGCCCCGCGACACCCCGCCGGTCGCCCCGCCGCCCGACGCACAGTCCGGCACGCCGGGCGACGAGGCCACGGCGACGATCCCGGATTCGCTCCTCACCGCCGACCCCACGACGGCCCTCGCCACCGACGTCGACGCGCTGCCCGCCCGCCCCACTACACGCCTCCACGCCGACGCGGACCTCTGGCTCGCCCTCGTCAACTCGCTCACCCAACTCCCACGCCTCGCACCCCGCCACCGACCCGCCTACCTCCGCGCCGCCCGCCAACTCTGGACCGACGCCGCCCACCGCTGGGACGAACCCCGCTACGCCCAACTCGGCGCCCGCCTCGCCCGCTGGCGTCGGTCCGACCCCTCGCTGGCCCTCGTCCGCGACCTCCTCTGGGCCCTCGAACAACTCGAGTCCGTCGGCGGCGTCCGGACCGCCTACGCCGGCCTCACCGCCGTGACGGATCTCGTCCCGCCCGGCAGCCGGCGCGCCGGGTACGCGCTCGCCCAGTCCGGACGCCCCCTCCGCACCCTGGGCGCCCTCGACGCCGCCCTCGCCCGCTACGCCTCCGGCCTCCGCATCGCCCACACGCACCACGATCGGTGGCTCCGCGCCCGCAGCGCACTCGGCGTGGGCGGGGTCCACACCTTCCGCGGCAATCACCCCGCCGCCCGCGAGGCCTTCGCGTACGTGCTGCACCTGATGCCGCCCGACTCGATCCTCGCACGCGCCGCCCACCACGGCCTCGTGCTCTGCACGACCGCCGCGGGCGACTACGCCGGCGCGCTCCGCCACGGCTGGCAGGCGTTCCGCACCCGCCGCGCCGACGTGACCGCCCGCGCCGAAGCCCTCAGCCTGCTCGCCGACCTCTGCACCCGACTCGGCCGCCACGAGTCCGCCACCCGCGCCGCACGCGCGGCGCTCCAGCTGACCGACCTCGTCCGCCTGCGCATCTCCCTCCTCCGCATCGCCCTCACCGCCGCACGCGCCGGCGGCGACGACGCCAGCGCCCGAGAGTACGCCGCCCAACTCGCGGCCTGCATCGGCACAGGCGGCGACCTGCACGAGGACGCCGCCGCCTGGCTCGCCCTCGCCGAATCGCACGCGACCTGGCACGACGCGGCCGCCGCCACCCGATGCCTCGCCGCGGCCGACGCCCTCGCCACCCGCCACGGCTACCACCAGCTGTCCTTCGAAATCGAGGCCGCCCGGGACGCGCTCCGCCGCCGTGCACTCGGCGAACCCCGCCGCCCCTGGCCCGCCACCCCGCCCCGCGACCGCCACGCCACCACCGTGCTCGACGCCCTCGCCGGCCCCCGCCGTTAGGCCTGCGTCGGTCGCCCCGCCCCGCCCGCCAGGGGCACAAAGTTACTGTATGTGAATATGTCGATCCGGTGGTCCCGTCCCTCCCCGCCGCGCTCCACGACCGCTACACTGTAGCAACGACGCCGCACCAGAATTCCGCCCATGGTCCCCCGATTCGTCTCCCGCCGATGGCCGTCGTCGCGCTGCTGACCGACGTCGTCTTGCGGCTCCGTCTCGTCGACGCGCTCAAGGGCGCGGTGCCGGCCGTCGACGGCGTCGCCCACGTGCGCGACGCGCGCGCCCGCCTCGCCGCGGGCGACGTCCGGTTGCTCGTCGTCGGGCCGCGCGACGCTGGCGGCCTCGCCGTGGCCCCGTTCGCGGCCGAGGTGCGGAGTCGGTGGCCTAGCGTGACCGTCGTGGCGTATAGCGCGAGCGGGGCGGGGAGCTCGGAGGACATCCTCGCGCTCGCGCGCGCGGGCGTGCACGCCCTGGTCGTCCGCGGCGTCGACGACGAGCGCTACGCCTTCCGCGCCGCCCTGCGCGCCGCCGAGCAGGCGTGCGTGTCGCGGCTCGTCTACGAGCGGGTGCGCGATCACCTGCCCGCGGCCGTCGCGCCGCTCGTCGCCCTGTACCTGCGCGCCGACGGCGAGCCGCCCTCGGTCGCCGCCGCCGCCGAGGCGCTCGGCGTGCACCGCAAGACCCTCGTCAACCGGCTGGCCGCCGTCGGCTGTCCGACGCCGCGCGCGTTGCGCACGTGGTGCCGCCTGTTCGTCGCCGCGCGCCTGTTGGAAGAGCCCGGCCGAACCGTGGAGAGCGTGGCGATGCAGCTGGACTTCGACACCCCCGCCGGTCTGCGGAACACGCTCAAGCGTTACACCGGGGCCGGGGCGGGCGCGGTACGCGCCGCGGGCGGCCTCGCGCACGTCCTCGCCCGCTTCAACGCCGCGTGCGCCGCGCACCGCCCGCGGCGCGCCGACGTGCGCGGGGCGGCGGCCCTCCCCCTGCCCGCCGCGACGGGTGCGCCGTCGGCCGTCGCGGCGCCAACGTCACCACCTGCTTCGCAGGCGGGGGACTCGGTCGGGTCGGCGAGCGGCGCGGAGCGCGGCCTGCGACGCCGGACGCGCCGGGTGTTGGACGCCGCCGGCCGCGCGGTTGCGCTATTGGCATGTCTCCCCCAGGTCGACGGGCTCGACGATTGGCTGTCGGCCGCGATCGGGTTGTGGTAGGGCATCGACCGAAAGTTCGTAGGGCGCTCGCACGCCGGTTCGGGGCCGTCCCGCGCGCGGCGTGCAGATTGCCGAGTACGCGACCATGCCCTCCGCGTTGACCCGCGCCAAACACATCGTGTTCGGCCGTCCGCTCCCCAGCGACCGGCTCGAGCACGAGCGCCTGAACAAGCGCACCGCCCTCGCCGTCCTCTCCTCGGACGCGATCTCGTCGGTCGCCTACGCCACCGACCAGATCCTCTTCGTCCTGGGCGGGGCGATCGGCGCGGCGGCCGTCGGCTACGTCGTCCCGATCACGGCGACCATCGTCGGCCTGCTCGTCCTCGTCGGCCTCTCGTACCGGCAGACCGTCTTCGCCTACCCCGGCGGCGGCGGCTCGTACACGGTTGCCAAGGAGAACCTCGGCACCAGCGCCGGCCTCGTCGCCGCCGCCGCTCTCCTGACCGACTACATCCTCACCGTCGCCGTGAGCATTTCGGGCGGCGTCGCGGCAATCACCTCCGCATACCCGGGGCTCCTGCCGCACACGGTCGCGATCTGCCTCGTCAGCATCCTGCTACTGGGCGTGGTCAACCTGCGCGGCGTGCGCGAGAGCGGCGCGGCGTTCTCGGTGCCCACGTACGTGTTCATCGCGGCCATGTGCCTGCTCATCGGCACCGGACTCTATCGCCTCGCCAGCGGGCACGAGCTCGCCCCGCTGACCGCGCCGCTCAAGGTCGACCCGACCACCGCCCCGCACAGATTCAGTCCGATCACCGGCCTGGCCCTCGGCTACCTCCTGCTGCGCGGCTTCGCCGAGGGGTGCGCGGCGATGACCGGAACCGAGGCGATCTCGAACGGCGTGATGGCGTTCAAGAACCCCGCGCAGAAGAACGCCGCGACCACGCTCTCGTGGATGGTCGCGATCCTCGCGGTTTTCTTCATCGGCGTCAGCTTCCTCGCCAAGCACTACGCGGTGATGCCCACCACCGACCAGACCGTGCTCTCGATCCTCGGGCACCACGTCTTCGGCGGCGGCTTCTTCTACTACCTGCTGCAGTACAGCACGTTCGCCGTGCTCGTGCTCGCGGCCAACACCGCGTTCGCCGACTTCCCGCGGCTCGGGTCGATCCTCGCCAACGACCGCTACCTGCCGCGCCAGCTCGCGGCCCGCGGCGACCGGCTCGCGTTTTCCAACGGCATCATCGCGCTCGCGGTCATCGCCGCGCTGCTCGTCTGGCTCTTCAAGGGCGACACCAACTCGCTCGTCCCGCTCTACGCGTTAGGCGTGTTCCTCTGCTTCACGCTCTCGCAGGCCGGGATGGTGCAGCACTGGCGCACGACGAAGGAGCCCGGCTGGCGGTGGCGCGCCGCGCTCAACGGCGTCGGCGCGCTGGCGACGGCCATCGTCACGGTGATCCAGGTCGTCACGAAGTTCGAGGCCGGCGGGTGGATCGTCGTCGTGCTCGTGCCGCTCATCATCTGGATGCTCGTCGGCATCCACCGCCACTACGAGACCTTCAGCCGCGAGGTCGCCTTCACCGGGCAGGCGCCGCTGCTCTTCCTGCACCACACGGTCGTCGTCCCCGTCGGCGCGATCACCAAGGCGTCGGCGGGCGCGCTCGTCTACGCCACCGCGATCAGCGAGGACGTGCGCGCCGCCTACATCGAGGTGGACCCCGCCGCGACCGAGCGCTTCCGCGACCAGTGGGCCACCTGGGACATCGGCGTGGACCTCGCCGTCCTGCCCTCTCCTTTCCGGTCGGTGCTGCGCCCCCTCGTCGACTACGTCAACGGGCTGCTGCGCGACGGACAGACCGACCTGATCACCGTCGTCGTGCCCGAGGTCGTCCCGCACCGCTGGTGGGAACACCTGCTGCACAACAAGACCGCGCTCTACATCCGCACGGCCTTCCTGTTCCGGCAGAACGTCGTCGTGACGAGCGTGCCGTACCTGCTGGGCCACGCGGGGCGGCTGCGCGACGTCCTGGAGCGCGACCAGGACCTCGAGCGTCCGTCGCCCGAGGTCCCGTCCACCGCCCGCGTCGGCGCCGGGGCGGCCGGCTGATCTACCAGCCTACCAGCTGATGTCGAGGTCGTACCAGCCGGCGCCCGCGTCGCGGTCCTCGACCCGGACGACCGCGGTGTAGCCGTTGAACGCGTGCGGCTGCTGGATCACCGTCACGCGGCCCCGCCCGGAGCGCTCGTTCACGCGCACCGCGACGTCGCGCGGCGGCAGCCCCGCGCCCGCCAGCTGGCTCTGCACGTTGGCGGCGCCCTGCCCGCTCACCGTGCGGACGTCCACGCGGTTGCCCTGCACGCGGATGTCCTCGACGTCGTCGACGCGCCCGCGCCAGTGGAGCACGCCCGAGCCGCCGCCGTACGTCCCGCCGTACGTCCCGCCATAGCCGCCGTTGTTGTCGTAGCGACCGTCGCCATTGCCGCGGTCGTTGCCGTTGCCGCGGTCGTTGCCGTTGCCGCGGTCGTTGCCGTACCGCCCGTCGTCGCGGCGGCTGTTGTCGCGCCCGTCGCCGCCGTAGCCGCCCGCGTACCCGCCCCCGTACCCGCCGGTGGGGCGCCAGGTGGCGACCAGGCGGTAGAGGCCCGCGCCCGCGTCGTCGTCGCGCACGCGCACGACGGCGCGGTACCCGTTCTGGCGCGACGGCTGTTCGACGACGTCGACCCGCCCGCGACCCTCGGTCACCCGCACGTCGACCACGCCGTCGGCCTGCGGTAGCCCCGAGGCGACGCGCACCCGGCCGCCCGCGCCGTTGTCGTAGCCGTCCAGGCGCGTCCGCACGTCGCCGTTCTGCATGACGATCAGCGCCTCGCGGTCGACGCGGCCGCTCCACTGGTACAGCACCCGGCCGTCGGCGTTGCCCCGGCCGTAGCCGCCCTGGTCGTACGTACCCTGGCCATACGTGCCCTGGTCGTACCCGCCGTTACCGGACCCGCCGCGTCCCCAGCGGCCCTGGGCCGCGGCCGGGGCCGCGAGCACCGCCGCGGCCGCGCCCGCGACGACGAGTGAACGGCTGAGGGCGGCGACGGTCGAGCGCGTGTGCGTGGTGGTGTGCATGTGCAGGTTCCTCATGGCAAATGCCGAGTCCCAGATTCCAACGCGTCGCGGCGAGGCGCCCGGCGCTCGGGGACGTCATCAAGCATCGCGAGTGCCGCGGGCCGGCGCGCCCGGGCGTGCGGACGCTGCGCGCTAACCGGTTGCCGTATAAGCGCTTACGAAACCCGTCCGGGCGACGGCCCGCGAGCACGGGCGCGGCGCGTCCCCGAACTGAGACGCGCTGCCGTCCGCGCCCGCGGACGCGGGGGCCGAACAGCAGACGTTAAGGCCCCCGAAGACCGGGCGGACTCGGTGCCGCCTGACCGTCGCCTACCCGGCCGCCTGCCGGACTTCCTGCCGCTGCAGATGCTCCAGCACGCCGGCCGCCCGGTCGTCCGGCGGCGCGCCGTCGTGGCCGACGAGCGCGCGGGCGAGCTTGTCTTCCTGCTCCGGCGTGAGCTCGGGTGGGAGCGGCGGCACGTCGGGGTCGACCACCGCGTCGATGACGAACGGCCGGTCCGCGGCGAACGCGCGCTCCCACGCGCCCGCGACGTCGTCGGGCCGCTCGACCCGGACGCCGTCGAGGCCTAACAGCCGCGCGAGGTCCGCGTAGGGCAGGTCGGGCAGCGACTGCGACGCCGCGTAGCGCGGGTCGCCCTCCATCGCGCGCTGCTCCCACGTGACGTAGTTGAGATCGCGGTTGTTGAGCACGAGCACGACGAGCCGCGGGTCCTTCCACCGCCGCCAGTACTTGGCCACGTCGATGAGCGCGTTGAGCCCGCTCATCTGCATCGCGCCGTCCCCCGGGACCGCGACCACCACGCGGTCCGGGTGCGCGAACTTCGCCGCGACCGCGTACGGCACGGCCGATCCCATCGTCGCGAGCCCGCCGGACACCGAGAAGCGCATCCCGCGCCGGATCCGCACGCCGCGCGCGAGCAGGAGCGAACTCGACCCCGAGTCGGCGGTGACCACGGCGCCGTCGGGCAGCCGCGCATCCATCTCCCAGATCACGCGCAGCGGGTTGATCGGATCGGCGGGCGCCAGGGCGTGGCGCTCCGCGGCCTCGCGCGACTCGCGCACCCAGCCCTCGACCTCCGCGCGCCAGCGCGCGCGGGACGCGTCGCGCTCGGCGTCGGGCGCGCCCCCGGGCCCCAGCAGCGGCAGGAGCAGGCGGAGCGTCTCGCGGGCGTCGCCCTGCAGCGCGACCTCGGCCGGGTAGCGCAGGCCGAGGTTGGCGGCGGCGCGGTCGATCTGGACGCAGCGCGCGCGCCCCTCGTCGGGGAGGAACTCGGGGTAGGGGAAGCTGGAGCCGACGACGAAGAGCGTGTCGCACTCCTTCATCATGCGGTTGCTGGCCGGCGTGCCGAGCCAGCCCACGGCGCCCGTGACGAGCGGGTGGTCGTCGGGCGTCGCGGCCTTGCCGAGGAGGGCCTTGGCGACCCCGGCGCCTAACGCTTCGGCGGCGGCGAGCACCTCGTCCCCCGCGCCGAGCGCGCCCGCCCCGACCAGGAGGGCGACCCGGCGCCCGGCGTTGAGCACGCCCGCGGCGCGGCGCAGCTCGTCGTCGTGCGGGACGAGGCGCGGCGCCGCGTAGCCGGCGCTCGCGTGCTGGCGGCCGTGCTCGTGCGCGGGATGTTCGGCGGCGCTCAGGCGCTGCACGTCGTTGGGCAGGATGATCGCCGTCACCGTGCGCTCGGCGAGCGCGATGCGGAACGCGCGGTCGACCACGTGGCGGAGCTGCTCGGGGTGCGTGACCATCTCGCAGTACGCGCCCGCGACGTCTTGCAGGAGGAGCTTGAGGTCGATCTCCTGCTGCTGACTCCCGCCGAGCCCGCTGGCGCCCTGCTGGCCGACGATGGCCACGACCGGCTGGTGGTCCAGTTTGGCGTCGTAGAGCCCGGTGAGCGCGTGCGTCGCGCCCGGGCCGCTCGTCACGACGACGACGCCCGGCTCGGGCGCGCCGTCGGCGCCCGTGAACTTGGCGTGGGCGACGGCCATGAGCGCGGCGAGCTCCTCGTGCGCGGCCTGGATGAACTCGAGCGGCGGCGGGGCGGCGCCGTCCGCGCCCCGCGGCGCCGCGTGCAGCCGGTTGAGCGCGCCCATCACGCCGTTGATCCCGTCGCCCGGGTAGCCGAAGACGCGGCGGACGTTCCAGCGCTGGAGCAGGGCGAGCAGGTGGTCGCTGACGAGTGTGGGCATCGGGCGGGCGGCGAGGGCAGGCGGGTGGAGGGGCGGGCGGAACGGAGGGCCGGCACTGTCCGTGCTTGCCGCGGGGGCGTGCCTGCTGCGTCTTCCGTTCCAGTCGGCCCCGCCGGGGCCGGGCCCTCCCGCGTGCGCGCCCTGCGCTCGCGCAACTACCGCCTGTTCTTCATCGGCCAGAGCGTGTCACTCGTCGGCACCTGGGTCACGCGCATCGCGACGAGTTGGCTGGTCTACCAGCTCACCGGGTCCGCGTGGTGGCTCGGCGTGGTCGGCTTCGTCGGGCTGCTGCCGACCCTGGTCGTCGCACCCGTCGCCGGCGTGCTCGTCGACCGGTGGGACCGGCACCGCGTGCTCGTCGTGACGCAGGCGCTGTCGCTCCTGCAGTCGGCCGCGCTCGCCGCGCTCGTCTTCACGCACACGGTCACGGTCGCCCACATCCTGTGGCTGCAGCTCGTGCAGGGACTCGTCAACGCGCTCGACACGCCGGCGCGGCAGGCGTTCGTCGTGCAGATGGTCGACGACCGCGCCGACCTGCCCAACGCGATCGCGCTCAACTCGTCGATGTTCAACGGCACGCGCGTGGTCGGGCCGGCGATCGGCGGCGCGCTGCTCGCGGGGGCGGGCGCGGGGTGGTGCTTCGCGCTCGACGCGGCGAGCTACGTGGCGGTGCTCGCCTCGCTCCTGCTGATGCGGCTTCCGTCGCGCGCGGTGTCGTCGCACGCCCGCGGCCTCGCCACGGTGGTCGCGGAGCTCGGCGAGGGCGTGCGCTACGCGTCCGGCTTCCCGCCCGTACGCAGCCTGCTGGTGTTGGTCGCGCTGCTCGGCGTGTTCGGCATGCCGTACACGACGCTCATGCCCGAGGTCGCCTCCAAGACCCTGCACGGCGGAGCGCACCTGCTCGGCTGGCTGATGACCGCCGGCGGCGTCGGCGCGTTAGGCGGCGCGCTCTACCTCGCGGGCCGCACGAGCGTCGTCGGCCTGGGCCGCGTGATCTCGGCCGGCGGCGTGGGCGTCGGCTTGGCGCTCGTCGCGTTCTCGTTCGCGCGCACGCCCGCGGCGGCGCTGCTCCTCCTGACGGTCGTCGGCGGCACGTTCATGGTCACGACCGCGTCGTGCAACACGATCCTGCAGACCGTCCTCCCCGAGGCGCTCCGCGGGCGCGTCATGGCGCTCTACACGGTGGCGTTCCTCGGGACCGCGCCGATCGGCTCGCTGCTCGCGGGCGCGCTCGCGGCGCGCATCGGCACGCCGCACACGATCCTCGCCGGCGCGGTCGGGTGCTTGGCCGCGGGCGCGTGGTTCGCGATGCAGCGCAAGGGGCTGTCCGCGTACGTGCGGCCGATCTACATCGAGCAGGGGATCCTCGAAGTGCAGCAGGGGGAGGCGCGGGCGGGCCGCGCGTAGGCCCGCCGTTTTCGGGATCGGCGGCGGCCGACGGCGCCGCGCTTGCCGTAGTGCGCGCCCCCGGGCCCGCCCGCCGCGCCCGATTCGGCCCCCTTCGGACTTTTAGGAGCTTCGCATGGCAGACTCGACCACCGCCCGCCCCCTCGCCCTCGTCACCGGCGCGTCGAGCGGCATCGGCCTCGAACTCGCGCGGTTGTTCGTCCAGAACGGCTACGACGTCGTCATCGCCGCGGAGGACGCGGGCATCGAGCAGGCCGCCGCCGCGCTGCGCGCGGAGGGCGGGTCCGCGGCGACCATCGACGCCGTGCAGGTCGACCTCGCGACCACGGACGGCGTCGACCGCCTCGCCGGGCACTTCACGGCCGGAGGGCGCGCCGCGGGCGGCGGGCGCGCGCTCGACGCGCTCGCGCTCAACGCCGGCGTCGGGCTCGGTGGCGCGTTCCTCGACCAGGACCTCGAGCGCGTGTTCAACCTCATCGACCTGAACGTGCGCTCGACCGTGCACCTCGCCCACCAGCTGCTGCCGGGGATGGTCGCGCGTGGTGCGGGGCGCGTGCTCTTCACGTCGTCGATCGCCGCCCAGCTGCCGGGGTCGTTCCAGGCGGTCTACAACGCGTCGAAGGCGTTCGTCCAGAGCTTCGCCGAGGCGGTCCGCAACGAGATCAAGGACACGGGCGTGACGATCACCGCGCTCCAGCCTGGTCCGACCGAGACCAACTTCTTCCACCGCGCCGGCATGGACGACACCAAGGTCGGCAGCGACAAGAAGGACGACGCGGCGGCCGTGGCGAAGGACGGCTTCGACGCGATGATGGAAGGGAAGGACCACGTCGTCGGCGGCTCGTCCAAGAACCTGCTGCAGAGCGTGCTGGCGCAGATCACGCCGGACACGATCAAGGCCGAGCAGCACCGCAAGATGGCCGAGCCGGGCTCGGGGTCGAAGTAGGGCGCCGGGGCGGACGCCTAACGAACGGCGTCCTGCGATTCGTCGGCCGCGGCGGGCAGGAACGGCCGCCGCGGCTCGGCGTAGCGCGCGCGCGCGGGCACCGAGATCAGCTCTCGCTCCGGCCACCGGAGTGCGGTGAGCCGCCCGCCGAACACGCATCCCGTGTCGACGTCGAGCGTCGCGCCGCGCCATGCGGCCTCGGCGACCGGCGTGTGTCCGTACACGACGGCGGCGCGCCCGCGGTAGTCCGCCGCCCACGCGTCGCGCAGCGGGAAACCCGTCGCGTCGCGCGCGCCGTCCGCCTCGCCGTAGAGCGCGAACGCGCGCACCGCGCCCGAGGCGCGCCCCTGCATCGCCTCGGGGAGCCCCGCGTGCGCGACCACGAGCCGCCCCTCGTCGAGGACGTAGTGGCTCGGCCCGTGGACGAGCGCCTCGAGGAAGTCCGCCGCGCGCGCGCGGAACGCGGGCGGCTCGGCGTCGAGCTGCTCGAGCGAGAGCGCGAGGCCGTGCGTCTGCCGCACCGTGCGCCCGCGGAGGGCCTTGAGCAGCTTGGCGTCGTGGTTGCCGGGGACGGCGAGCGCGGTGCCCGCGGCCACGCACGCCATCGCGACGCGCAGCACGTCGGGCGTGCGCGGCCCGCGGTCGACGAGGTCGCCGAGGAAGACGAGCCGGCGCCCGGCGGGGTGGCGCCGCCCGACACTCGTCATCTCGTTAGACGCGGGGTGCGGTACGTAGCCGAGCGCGTCGAGGAGTTCGTCGAGTTCGTCGGCGCAGCCGTGCACGTCGCCGACGACGTCGAACGGCCCGCGGTCCCACGCGCGCCGGCTCGGCAGGGGCTCGCGCGCGACGGCGGCGCCGTCGGCCTCCGCCGCGGAGCGCAGCACGTGGACCGGGTGGAGCCCCTCGCGCTCGAGCGCTGGGAGGGCCGCGCGCAGCTGCGCGGCCTGCGCGCGCACGACGTGGCGGCCGACCTGCCGGTCGGGGCGCGCGCGGTTGCGCGCGTAGGCGACGTCCTCGCCGACGTCGAAGACGACCGCGGCGGCGGGCAGATGGTACTGGCGGGCGAGGGCGAGCAGCGGGCGCCGCGCTTCGCGCTGCAGGTTGGTCGCGTCGACGACGGTGAGCAGCCCGCGCGCGAGGCGGAGCGCGACCGTGTGGTGCAGGAGGGCGAAGGCGTCGGCGGTCGCGGTCTGGTCGTCGGGGTCGTTGGCGACCGCGCCGCGGCAGGCGTCGGACGAGACGGCCTCGTACGTGCCGAAGTGCGCGCGCGCGAAGGTGCTCTTGCCGGCGCCCGACGGGCCCACGAGGAGGACGAGCGCGGGGTCGGGGAGCGGGAGCGGGGGCACGCGCGGAAGCCTAACGCATCGCCCGCGCGCGCGGGCGGCGGCCGGAATACCCGACCGCCGCCCGCGTCGCGCGCCCCGGGCGTGTTAGGCCGGGGCGCGATCCCGCCGCCGGAGACGCCTTACGACGCCGCGCCGCCCTTGGCGGGCGCCTTGCGCGGGGCCGCGCGCTTGACGGCGCGCTTGGCCGCGGGGCGCGTGGCGGCGGCGCGCTTCGCCGTCGCGCGCTTCGCGGCCGGCTTGGCCGCTGGCTTGGTTGCCGGCTTGCCGGCCGCCGGCCGCTTCGCCGTCGCGCGCTTGGTCGTCGCGCGCTTGGCGGTGGCGCGCTTGGTCGTGGCGCGCTTCGCCGCGCCCGCGGACTTCGCCTTCGGGCGGGGCTTCGCGGCCGCCTTCGGGCCGGGCTTGGCGGCGCCGGCCGTCGCGGTCGACGACGCGCCGCGCGGCTTCTTGGCGGCGGCGCCGCTGCGGGCCTTCGCGCCGGCCGACGTGCCGGCCTTCGCGCCCGACTTGGTGCCCTTCGACGCCGAACCCGCGGCGCCCCCCTTCGACGTGCCGTTCGTGCCAGAGCCGGCGCGCGCGCGCGCGCCCGACGTGTCGCCGCCCTGTGTCTTGGAACGAGTCGCCATTGGTAGTCTCCTGGTGGGAGGTGTGCCCGCGCCGAGCGCAAGAAACGGGCCTAACTGCCCGGCGCGGGGTGCGTGGGGACAAATATTCGCGGCGTTTCGTCCGCTATCGGTCCGAAACCGGCGGGCCTCCGCCCGCGCCGCCGCGTCCCGGCGTTAGACGACTGTTAGACCCCCGGCGTATCGCGCGCGTCACGCCGCGTGACACCGCGCCGCGTCCGAACGCGCGCGGCACGCACACGGTACGCGCCCGCGGCGCGCGTCAGAACGTGCGCGTCTCGCCGTGCCGCGGCACCCACAGCCGCGACGCGTCGCGCCCCGCGGCCTCCCACAGCGCGCGCGTCCGCCGCGGCGGCTCGTCCGTCGGCTCGTCGGTGAGCTTGAACGCGCCGAAGTGCGTCGCGCCCAACACCGGGTCCGGCGCGAGCGGGTGCGCCGCGCGCTGCCCCGCGCAGAACGCGTCGTACGCCGCGACCGCGTCCTCCGGGTCGCAGTGCACCGGCCGCATGAACCACCGCGGCGCGTACGCGCCCACCGGCAGGATCGCCAGCGCCACCGGCCCGCACCGCCGCGCCACCTCCGCGAAGTCCGGGTGCAGCGCGGTGTCGCCCGCGTAGTAGACGGCGCGCGGCGCCGCGCCGCCGGACGCGGCGGCGGACGCGCCAACCCCGCGCGCGCGCAGCACCCACCCGCACCAGAGCGTCCGGTCGCGGTCGCCCAGCCCGCGCCCGGAGAAGTGCCGCGCCGGCACGCACGTCGCCTCCAGCGGCCCCGCCGTCGCCTCGTCCCACCAGTCGCACTCGCCGACCGACGCCGCCGGCACGCCTAACGCGCGCAGCCGCGCCGCGACCCCGAGCGGCGCGACCCAGCGCGCCCCCGGGTCGCGCCCGGCGAGCCGCCGCACGGTCGGCGCGTCGAGGTGGTCGTAGTGGTCGTGCGAGAGCACGACGAGGTCCACCGGCGGCAGCGCGTCGAACGCGACGCCCGGTGGCGTGAACCGCCGCGGCCCCGCGAACGCGAGCGGCGACGCACGCTCGCCCCACACCGGGTCCAGCAGCACGTTCCACCCGCCGAGCTGCACGAGCCACGACGAGTGCCCCACCCACGTCGCGGTCACCACGTCTGCCGGCGCGCGCGGCGCGCGGAACGCGCTCGCCACGCGCGGGAACGCGACGCGCGGGTCCGGGTCCGGCGCGCGCGGGTGCGCCACCCGCTCGACCAACATCCACCGCGCCAGCGCCGCCCCGCCCGACGGGCGCGCGCCCGGCCACGGGTTCCGAAAGCCGCCGCCGGGCGCGTGGTGCGCGGGCGCGTGGCGCACGGGCGCGTGGCGCGACGGCCGGTCGTCGGCGCCGGGAGCGTCCGCGATGTCCGGGCGGGTCGCGTTGGTCACGTGCGGCAACGTATCGCCCGGTCGCCGCGCGCGCCCGCACGACGCGCGCGGCGTATCGTTCATCCATGTCCGACCCGACCCCCACCCCCGCCGTCCGCGCCCCCGACTTCCCGCCAGAACTCGGGTGGCTCTTCACGGACGCGGGCCGCGCGCTCGCGCTCGCGGACCTCCGCGGGAAGGTCGTCGTCGTCGACCTCTGGACCTACGGCTGCATCAACTGCCAGCACGTGCTCGCGACGCTCGCCGCCCTCGAGGCGCGCTTCCCGCGCGAACTCGTCGTCGTCGGCGTGCACAGCGGCAAGTTCGCCGCCGAACGCGACCCCGCGCGCATCGCGCACGCCGCCCGCCGGCTCGGCGCCGCGGGCCACCCGACGGTCAACGACCGCCAGTTCCGCCTGTGGCGCGCCTGGGCGGCGCGCGGCTGGCCGACCCTCGCGCTCGTCGACCCCCGCGGGTACGTCGTGTGGCAGCAAGCGGGCGAGCCGCGCCTCGACGTGCTCGCCGACCGCGTCGCGCGCGTCGTCTCCGCGGCCGACGCGGCGGGGACGCTCGACCGCGCGCCGCGCGCGTGGGAAGAAGCGCCGCCGGCCCTTCCCGCCGACGCGTTAGGC
The DNA here is from genome assembly GCA_963763675.1 of uncultured Gemmatimonadales bacterium. Classification (GTDB taxonomy): domain Bacteria; phylum Gemmatimonadota; class Gemmatimonadetes; order Gemmatimonadales; family Gemmatimonadaceae; genus BPUI01. Next base: position 569,008 of record CAVXPN010000005.1, on the reverse strand, counting down.
ACCGCCTTCCGCTACCCCGGCGGGCTCGCCGCCAGCGCGCCCGACGCGCGCGGCGCCCGCCGGCTCGCGGTGGCCGACAACGGCGACGGCAGGCCCGGCGCGCGCGTGCTCGTCGGCCGCCTCGCCGACGACGGCCGCCGGCTCGCCGTGGAGCGCGTGATCGCCCCCGCGGACGACCCGTTCGTGCGTCCGCAGGGCTTGGCCTTCGCCGCGGGCCTGGGCGGCGTGCGCACTGATGGCGCGCCCGCGATGCTCTACGTCGCCGACACGGGCACGCACCGCGTGCGCGCGGCGGACCTCGCCACCGGCCGCGTCCGCACGGTCGCGGGTACCGGCGCGCGCCTGCGCACCGCGGCCGACCGCGCCGCGGGCGCGATCGCGTCGCCGTGGGGACTGCTCGCGCTCGACGACGGCGCGCTGCTCGTCGCGATGGCCGGCACGCACGAGCTCTGGCGCCGCGACGCCGCGGGCGCCCGCCCCGTCGCGGGCGGGCGCGGCGAGGGACTCGTCGACGCGCCGCCCGGCACGCCCGCGCTCGACGCCCTGCTCGCCCAACCGCTCGCCCTGGCCACCGACGGCCGCCGCGTCTGGTGGGTCGACGCGGAGGCGAGCGCCGTCCGCGAGACGACACTCGCCGCGCTCGACGGCACGGTGCCGGACGGCGTGCGCACGCTCGTCGGCACGGGGCTGTTCGACTTCGGCGACCGCGACGGCGCCGCGGACGACGTCCGGCTCCAGCACCCGCAAGGCCTGGCCTGGCTGCCTAACCCCGGCCCCGTGGGCGGCGGGCGCCTCGTCGTCGCCGACGCCTACAACGACGCGCTCAAGTGGCTCGACCCCGAGACGCGCGCCGTCACGACGTGGCAGCGCGGGTTCGCGGAGCCGGGCGCGCTCGCCGTCGCCGGCGACGTCGTCTACGTCGCCGACACCAACGCGCACCGCGTGCTCGGCGTCCGCGGGGACGAGCGGTGGGAGCTGGTGATCGACGTGGCGCCCGACGTCGTGGTCGACGACGGGTAGGGCAGGCCGCCGGAGCCGCCCTATCTTCTCACCATGGCCGCCCCGCCTCCCGCTACCGCGCACAAGGCGCTCAACACCGCCCTGGCCGCCGGCATCTTCGCGCCCGTCTACTACTTCCACGGCGACGACGACTACCAGAAGGACGACGCCGCGCGCCAGCTCCTCGCCGCGGCCGTCGACCCCGCCACCCGCGACTTCAACCTCGAAACCCTGCGCGGCGCCGAGGCCGAGGCGGGCGCGCTCGGCTCCCTCCTCGGTACCCCGCCGATGATGGCCGACCGACGCGCCGTGGTCCTGCGCGACCCGGCCGCTCTCAAGAAGGACGCCCGCGCCGCCCTCGACCGCTACCTCGAGCGGCCCGCGGCCGATACGGTCCTCCTGATGATCGCGCCCGCCGGCGCCAAGCCCGCCCCCGCGCTCGCCGCGCGCGCCGGCGCCGGCGCGTTCGAGTTCGCCCCACTCCGCGAGGACCGCCTCCTCCGCTGGATCGCTCACCACGCGGCCACCGCCCTCGGCGCCCGCGTCACGCCCGAGGCCGCGCGTCTTCTGCAGGAAGCGGTCGGCAACGACCTCCCGCAGCTCGCCGCCGAGCTCGACAAGCTGGCGAGCTACGCCGAGGGGAACGCGCCGGGACGCGCGCGGCCGGGCGGGGCGCTCACCATCGACGAGGACGCCGTCGCCGCCGTCGTCGGCGTGCGCCGCGGCGAGACGCTCGCGGACCTGCTCGACGCCGTCGCGCGGCAGGACGCGGGCGCCGCCGTCGGGCTCGTCCCCCACGTCCTCTCGCTCCCCAAGAGCAGCGCGGTCACGGCCGTGATGGCGCTCGCCACGCAGACCCTGGCCCTCGCGTGGGGCGAGGCGCGCCGGACGCGCGGCGTGAGCGGCGGGGCGCTCGCGGGCAACGGGCCCGACGGCTACATGACCCTGCTCAAGGAACTCGGGAACGCCTACACCGGCCGCCCCTGGGGCGAGGCGGTGCGCGCGTGGACGGGCGCCGTCGACCGGTGGACCGCGCCCGCGCTCGACCGCGCGCTCGACCTGCTGCTCGACGCCGATGTTGCCCTGAAGGAGACGGGCGTGTCGTCCGACGCGCAGCTGCTCAGTACGCTCGTCCTCGCGCTCTGCGCGCTCCCGCAGGTCCGGCCGCCACAGCCCCGCGCGGCCCAGGAGCGGTCCACCGCCCGCCGCTGACGCGTCGCCCACGCGTCGCTCACGCGTCGTTGATGCCCTGCCGTTGCCGATCATGAGGCCGTCGTATTTTGCCCGGGTGCCGCGCCCCGTCGCCGTGTCTGCTCTCCCGGTCGTCCTCCTCTCCGCCCTGCTGCTCGCCGGCCGCGCCGCCGGCGCGCAGCGCTCCGCGTCGGGGCCCGCGTCGGGCTCCGCCGTCGGCCCCTACGAGCGCGCCCGCCGCCTCGTCGAGCAGGGCCAGGGCGCGCTCGGCCGCGCGGTCGCGGACTCGCTCGTCGCCGCCTCGCCCGCGGGGTCGCCGGCGCTGGCCGAGGCGCTCTGGTGGCGCGCGACGCTCGGTGCCGACGGCGCACGCGCCGAGCAGGACCTGCGGCGCATCCTCGACGAGTTCCCGGCCTCGCCCCGGGTCGGCGACGTGACGGTGCGCCTCGCCCAGCTCGATATCGCGCGCGACCGCCCCGACGTGGCCGCGCCCACGCTCGCCCAACTCGTCCGCGAGCACCCCGAGGACCCCGCGCGCGCCCAGGCCGCGTACTGGCTCGCGCGCGCGCGCCTCGAGCTCGGCGACCTGCACGGCGCCTGCGTGGCGCTCGGCGACGCGGCGACCGCGCTCCGGAGCAGTGAGACCGGCACCCGCCAGCAGATCGGCGACCTGCGCCGCCGCCTCCCCGCGTGCGACCCGACGTCGGCCGTGACCGCGATGCCGCCGGGCGTCAAACCGCCCGCGGCGCTCGAACAGCTCGGCGCCGAGGCGCAGCGGGCGGAGGCCCAGCGCGAAGCGCAGCGGGAGACGCAGCGCGAGGCCCAGCGCGCCGCGGTGGCCGCGGCGGCGCCCGCCGCCGCCCCGGCCGCCGTGCGCGACAGCGCGCACCCGGGCTTCACCATCGTCGAGGCGACGCCGCGCGCCGCGACCCCGGGCAAGGCCGTGCCGTTCGAGCAGCACGCGCCGCAGCGGACGGTGCAGCGCCCGCCCACCCGGGCGGCCGCGCCGGTCGCCGCGAAGGCAGCGCCGGCCTCGACCCCGGCATCGGCGGGCGTCGCCGTGCCGACGCCCGCCCCCGCGGCGGCCCCGGCGCGCGTCGCCGCGGCCCCCGCGCCTACCACGCCTCCCCCGGCGGCATCCGACGCGGGCGCGTTCGCGGTGCAGGTCGCCGCGTTCAACCAGCGCGACCAGGCGGACGCGCTCGTGACGCGGCTGCGCGGGCGCGGGCTCGACGCGCGGGCGACGGGCGCGGTCGCGCCGTTTCGCGTCAAGCTCGGCCGCTACGCGACGCGCGCCGCGGCGGCGAGCGCGCGCGCGGAGTTCGCCGGGCAGGGCCTCACCGGCTTCGTCACCGACGCGGGCGACGGGCCGCGCCGGCCGTGAGCGCGGGATGAGGACCGCGTGACGGCGCCGGCCGAGGCGGCCGCGACGCCGGCCATGCAGCAGTACCTGGAGATCAAGGCGCGCCACCCCGGCGCGATCGTGTTCTTCCGCATGGGCGACTTCTACGAGATGTTCTACGGAGACGCCGAAGTCGCCGCGCGCGTGTTAGGCCTCACGCTCACCGCGCGCAACAACGGCGGCGCGGCCGACGTGCCGCTCGCCGGCGTGCCCGTGCGCGCGTGCCAGGAGTACGTGCGCCGCCTCGTCACGCGCGGCTTCCGCGTCGCGATCTGCGAGCAGGTCGAGGACCCCAAGCAGGCCAAGGGCGTCGTGCGCCGCGAGGTCGTCGAGACCGTCACGCCGGGCGCCGCCTTCGCCGACGAACTCCTCGACGCGTCGCGCAACACGTTCGTCGCCGCCGCGCGCGCCGACGCCGGGCGCCTCGCGCTGGCCGCGGCCGACCTGTCGACCGGCGAGCTGCGCCTCGCCACCGCGCCGCTTGCCGACGCCGACGCGCTGCTCGCGCGCTACGCCCCCCGCGAGCTGCTGATGGCGCGCGACGAATCCTGCCGCGCGCTCGCCGGCCACGCCGCCACCGCGCTCGTCACCGAGCGCGAGCCCTGGGAGTTCGACGCCCCGCTCGGCGCCGACGAGCTCCGCCGCCAGTACGCGCTCGGACCCGACGCCCTCGGGTTACGCACGCAGGGTGACGAATTGCTGGTCGGCGCGGCGGGGGCGCTGCTCCGTTACCTGCGCGAGCTGCAGCCCGGCGGCCTCCCGCACCTCGCGCGCCCCACGGTCGAGCGCGCGGGCGGCGCGATGCCGCTCGACGAGATGACGCGCCGCAACCTCGAGCTGGTCGAGTCGCTGCGCGGCGGGGCCGACGACGGCGAGGACGCGGGCGGCGCGACGACCCTCGTCGCGGTGCTCGACCGCACGGCCACGCCGATGGGCGCGCGGCTGCTGCGCCGCTGGCTGCTCGCGCCGCTGGTCGAGGTCGCGGCGATCGAGGCGCGGCTCGACGCGGTGGCCGCGTTCGCCGCGGACCCGCTCGCGCGCGGCGCGCTGCGCGAGGCCCTGGACGGCGTGCGCGACGTCGAGCGCCTGGCCGGCAAGGCCGCCGCCAACCGGGCCACGCCGCGCGAGCTGCGGCTGCTGGGCGACTCGCTCGGGCGCCTGCCGGACGTGCGCGCCGCGCTCGGGCGCGTGCTCGACGACGTCGCGCCCGAGGTGGCCGCGGGCGGCCGGCTGGCGGAGGTCGCCGCGGAGTGGGACGAGATGGCCGCGGGCGTCGCGGCGTTAGGCGCGGCCGTCGTCGCGGCGCTCGTCGCGCGCCCGCCGCTGCAGCTCGGCGGCGACGAGCCGACCGTCGCCGACGGCGTCGACCCCGCGCTCGACCGCGCGCGCGCGCTCCGGGACGGCGGGCGCGACGCGATCGCGGCGATCCAGACGGCCGAGCGGGCGCGCACCGGGATCGGGTCGCTCAAGGTCGGCTTCAACCGCGTGTTCGGCTACTTCCTCGAGGTGACCAACGCGCACCGGCACCTCGTCCCCGCCGACTTCCAGCGCCGGCAGACGCTGGCCGGCGCGGAGCGCTACGTCACGCCCGCGCTCAAGGAGCACGAGGCGGCGGTGTTGGGCGCGGCCGAGGCGATCGAGGCGCGCGAGCGCGCGGTGTGCGACGCGCTCCGCGCGCGGGCCGGCGCGGCGATCGGCCCGCTGCAGCGCGCCGCCGCGCGTCTGGCCGAGCTGGACGTGCTGGCGGCGCTGGCCGAGGTCGCGGAGCGCGAGGGGTACGTGCGCCCCGCGGTGACCGACGGCTACGACCTCGACGTCGTCGGCGGCCGGCACCCCGTGGTCGAGCGGATGATGCCGCGCGAGCGCTTCATTCCCAACGACCTGCAGCTGACGGAGGCGTCGCGGCTCGTGATCCTCACCGGGCCCAACATGGCCGGCAAGAGCACGGTGCTGCGGCAGACCGGGCTGATCGTGCTCATGGCGCAGGTGGGGAGCTTCGTGCCCGCGTCGCGCGCGACGATCGGCGTCGTCGACCGGCTGTTCACGCGGGTCGGCGCGAGCGACAATCTCGTGCGCGGGCAGAGCACGTTCATGGTCGAGATGACCGAGACCGCCGCGATCCTCGCCGCCGCGACGCGCCGCTCGCTGGTGTTGCTCGACGAGATCGGCCGCGGCACGAGCACCTACGACGGCGTGTCGATCGCGTGGAGCGTGAGCGAGCACCTGCACGACGCGGTCGGGTGCAAGACGGTGTTCGCGACGCACTACCACGAGCTCGTCGCGCTCGCCGACGAGCTGGCCGCCGCGCGCAACATGACGGTCCTGGTGCGCGAGACCGAGGACCGCGTGCTCTTTCTGCACCGGCTGGTGCCGGGGGGCGCGGACCGCTCGTACGGCATCGAGGTCGGGCGCCTGGCGGGGCTCCCCGCGCCGGTGATCGCGCGGGCCAAGGCAGTCCTCGCGGGGCTGGAGGGGGAGCGGAAGGGCGCCCCGCCGGGCCTTCCGGATGATCGACGCCGCGGGCGGCGGGTATCAGCGGGTGCGCCGCTCGACCAGCTCGGTCTGTTCGCCCCGGCGCCCGCCGCCCCGGCGCCGCCGCATCCCGTGGTCGAGGCGTTGCGCGCGGTCGACCCCAACCACCTCACGCCCATGCAGGCGCTCGACCTCGTCGCTCGGCTCGCCGCCCAGGCCACCGCACCGTGACGCGCGGGATGCAGTCCTCGAGGATGAAGCTCTTGATGTCACGCTCCGTCGTGCGCCCCGCCGCGCTCGCGCTGGTCGCCGGGCTCGCCGCCTGCCGCGGCAACGATACGCCCCCTGCCCCGGACAGCGCGGCGCTCGCCCCGTCGACCACGACCACCGGCGCGGCCAACTACGTCGCGACCGTCGTACGCAGCTACCCGCACGACCCCGCCGCCTTCACCGAAGGGCTGTTCATCAAGGACGGCAAGCTCTACGAGAGCACCGGCCTCGAGGGGAAGAGCTTCATCCAGCGGACCGACCTCACGACGGGCGCCGTCGAGCTCAAGCACGACATCACCGACCCCAAGATCTTCGGCGAGGGCATCGTCGCGTTCGGCGACGTGCTCTACGAGCTGACGTGGAAGAATGGCAAGGCGTTCACCTACGACCTCGCCACGTTCACGCCGCGCGCGCAGACCTTCACCTACCCGGGCGAGGGGTGGGCGCTGACCACCGACGGCGAGTCGCTCGTCATGAGCGACGGCACCGCGCGGCTCCGCTTCCTCGACCCGAAGACGTTCGCCGTGCGCCGCACGCTCGACGTGCACGACGGCGCGGCGCCGGTCTCGCAGCTCAACGAACTCGAGTGGGTCAAGGGCGAGATCTTCGCCAACATCTGGCAGAGCAACCAGATCGCCCGGATCGACCCCAAGACCGGCGCCGTCACCGGCTGGGTCGACGTGAGCGTGCTGCCGCTGGCGACCGACCGCACGGGCAAGGAAGACGTCCTCAACGGCATCGCGTACGACGCCGCGCAGGACAAGCTCTACGTCACGGGGAAGAACTACTCCCGGCTGTACGAGGTGCGGTTCGACCGGCGGTAGGCGACGGTCGGCGGCCAGCGCACGGGGTCACCAAGGAAGGGTGGACCGAAGGGTGGACCCCCGCTTTCGCGGGGGTCCACCCTTCGTCCCGGGATGATCCTTACGGCGCGCCCCGCACCACCGCGCCCTTGACGGTGCCGGGCAGGTAGGTCGGCCGCGTCCACGCGCGGAAGTCGCCCGTCCGCCGCGCCTCGAGGTACTGCGCGCGGAGCTCGGACGCGTGCGGCGCGATGCGCGCGCGGAGCGACGGGGCGACGCGCGCCATGAAGCCCGCGTCGCTCATCACCGGCTCGCGCGCGGCGGCCAGCGCGGCGACCGTGGGGCCGACGGCGCCGAGCCGCGCGTCGGCCAGGCGGGCCAGCGGCGCGGCGACGTTCGTCGCGGTGACCGTCACCGTCTGCGTGGCCGTGGCCGGCTCGCCGGCGTTGAAGACGACGAGCGCGGCCTGGATCGCGGCGGCCGAGCTGTTGGCGACCGAGACCGTTCCGGCCCCGCTGCCGGTGCCGTCCACCGTCGTCACCGCGCCCGCGTTGGCCCCCGTGGTCTGGACGAGCGCGAGCCGCACCGCGGTCGGCAGCGACGCCGTGCCCGCGGCGACCGCGCTCAGCGACGTCGTCGAGCCCGCCGCCACCGAGAAGCGCAGGTACGTCGCACCGCCCCCGGTCAGGGCGATCGTCTGCGTCGTCCCCAGCGCGCGCGTGGCGAGCGGGTACACGCCGCCGTTGATCGGCTGCGACCCCGACGAGAACCCGGTGAGCACGCTGCGGAAGTTCCAGCTCGGCTGCGTGTACTGCGCGGCGACGGGGGCGATCACGTCGGCGTAGTTGGAGACCGCGTAGTCGCGGAACCACGTCTCGAGCGGCACCGACGCGCTCGCCCCGCCGTGCGCGGCGAGCACGGCGCGCAGGTTCACGAGCCCCGTGTCCACGCTGTTGACGAGCGGGTAGGTGAGCGCGCTGTCGGTGCTGCCCGCGCGGTCGAGCGCGTAGCGCAGGAAGCTCCAGGTCGCGCCGCGGGTCTGGAGCGAGTCGTTGTGCGTGTAGGGCGAGAACGTCTCGGTCGCCGCGAGGTACGTGCTGAAGCGGACGAGGTTCTGGTACTGGAAGCCGTTGAGCGCGGCGAGCCCGCCGCTCAGGCTGGCGATCGACGTCGCGGTGAGGCGCGCGCGCGGCGACTGCCCGGGCTGCCCCGCCGGCGACAGGTTGGCCGAGCGGTAGAAGTTGAGCTCCTCGGCGATGTGGCTCATGCCTTCGTTGAGCCAGACCTCCTCGTCGAAGTTCTGCGTGGAGAGCCCGTACAGCCGCCGCTCGGCGCTGATCAGGTGCTGGAACTCGTGCGCGATCGTGCCGACCGTGATGCGGCTGACGAAGTCGGACGAGCGCACGTTGCCGTTCACCTCGCCGTTGGGGTCGGGGGCGAGCAGGTAGAACATCTCCGCCGCGTTGCTCCCCGCGCAGGCGTTGGCGCCCGTGGTCGGCAGGATGTCGCGGGCGTAGAAGAAGCCGCCGATGTAGAAGCCGGAGTTGGCCGGCGTCAGGCCGTTGACGGTGCGCGTGTAGAAGGCGATGACGCGCCCGTTGTTGTCGATGTCGAACGGCGCCCCGAAGTGCCGCACGTCGGTCGGGTAGACGAGCGTGTCGAAGGTCTGCGCGATGCCGGCGTAGTACGCGTCGGTGAGTCCGCTGGCGGGGTTGCGCGTGTCGACGACGATCACCGCCTTGTTGGAGATCGCCGCGATGCGCGCCTTGACCCGGTTGGGCGTGCCGCAATCGGCCGCTCCGGCGCCGACGTTGTCGGAGCTGGCCCCGTCTTCGACGCGGACGTTGAGCAGCACCGTGTCACCCACGGCCGACGTCGCCGACACCTGGCAGTTGGTCGTCGCGCAGCCCGAGCCCGAGCCCGGGCTCGTCGCGGCGTCGCTGCTGCACGCGCTCGCGGCGGCGGCGGCCGCCGCGAGCGCGGCCAGGACGGCGGGGGTGCGGCGGGGGCGGTTCGCAAACACCAAGGGGACGGCTCCGGGAAGAGAAGGGCGGTGTGGCGGCCGCGCCCACGCGGGGACGCCCCCGCGTAGATTCGCCGGCCTATGCGCGCCGCCGTGCCCGCGACCCTCGTCGTGCTCGGTCTCGTGCTCGGCGCCTGCGGGCGCGGGGACGCGACAGGTGGTCGCGCGCCCGCGGGAGGTCAGACAGCAGGGCGCGTACCCGATCCCCCGGCGCCCGCGCGTGACGCCAGGTCGCGTGTAAATGTCACGCAAGCCGGACCACAGGCGGCGCTGCCGGGGCGTGCGACGGTGCCGGCAACGGCGCGTACGACGACCCCCGTTCCAGACACCCCAACGGCGTCGCGCCCCCATCCGGTTCCGGCGGTTCCGGACGACGCGCCGCCCCGGATGCGGAACGCGCGGCCGCCCTTTCATTACCCGGGGGCGCTCTACGCCGGCCGCGTGCAGGGGAACGTGACGCTCCGCTTGTGGGTCGACTCTGCCGGGCGCGTGCGGCCCGAGAGCACGCGCGTGGCAGAGTCGTCCGGGGCGCGCCTGCTCGACTCGGCCGCCGTGGCCGGGAGCCGCCGGCTCGAGTTCACGCCTGCGCGGCGGGGCGGACGCCCGGCCGGCGCGGCGCTCCTCTTTCCCGTGCATTTCCGCCACCCGGCCGCCGGGCGGCGCGGATGATTTAGGATTCGGTATGGCGACTCTTCTCTCTCCCATTGACGCTGCGGCCGCCGCCCCGGGCGCGGCGCGGCCGAGCCCGGCCGACCAGCCGCGGCACCGCACCCCGTACGCGTCGGTCCTCGAGACGATTGGCTGGACGCCGCTCATCCGGCTCTCGCGATTTGGGCGGAGCACGCGCACGCCCCTCTACGGCAAGGCGGAGTTCTTCAACCCGGGCGGCTCGGTCAAGGACCGCATCGGCCTGCCGATCATCGAGGCCGCCGAACGGGCGGGGGCGCTCAAGCCGGGCGGGACCATCGTCGAGGGCACGAGCGGCAACACCGGCGTCGGGCTCGCGATCGCCGCGGCGATGCGGGGCTACAAGTGCATCTTCACGATGCCCGACAAGATGAGCCAGGAGAAGGTGCGCCTGCTCAAGGCGTTTGGCGCCGAGGTCATCGTCACGCCGACCGCGGTCGCGCCGGACCACCCGGACAACTACGTGATGATGGCGAAGCGCATCGCCGCCGAAACGCCCGGGGCAGTCCTCGCCGGCCAGTTCGACAACCAGGCCAACCCGGATGCGCACTACGCGACCACCGGGCCCGAGCTGTGGGAGCAGACCGGCGGCCGGATCACGCACTTCGTCGCCGCGGCGGGCACGGGCGGCACGCTGAGTGGTGTCGGCCGCTACCTGAAGGAGCGGAACCCCGACGTCCAGATCATCGCCGCCGACCCGGTGGGCTCGATCCTCGCCGCGCTCTGGAAGCAGCGGAAGGACCCGACCGCGCCCGCGGGGCAGCCGGCGCCGTTCAAGGTCGAGGGGATCGGGCAGGACAAGCTGCCCTCGACGCTCGACCTGTCGGTGCTGGACGACTACGTGACGGTGAGCGACCGCGACGCCTTCGCCGCCGCGCGCCGCCTCACGCGCGAGGAGGGGCTCTTCGTCGGCGGCTCGGCGGGGCTCATCGCGCACGCGGCGCTCGCCGTGGCGCGGCGGATCGACGACCCCGGCGCGTGCGTCGTGACGTTCCTCTGCGACACCGGGGAGCGCTACCTCTCGAAGCTCTACAACGACGAGTGGATGCGCGAGAACCAGCTGCTCGAGCCCGACCGCGTCACGCTCGGCGCGCTGGTCGCGCACAAGGCGCAGGGTGACGGCTCGGCGCCGTCGGCGCTGATCGCGACCGCGCCCGGGGCGCTCGTGCGGCAGGCGTTAGGCCTGATGCGGCTGCACGACGTGTCGCAGCTGCCGGTGATGGACGGGGAGGCGTGCGTGGGGAGCGTGACCGAGCAGTACCTGACGACGCGCTCGCTCGAGAGCACGCGCTTCCTCGACGCGACGGTGGGCGAGGTGATGGACGAGCCGTTCCCGACGGTGGGGGCGGGGGAGCCGGCGGACGCGACGACCAAGTTGCTGAGCAAGGCGACGCCGGCGCTGCTGGTCGCCGAGCAGGGGCGCGTGGTGGGGATCGTGACGCGCGGGGACATGCTGCAGTTCTTGATGGCGCGGTGAGGCGATGAACATCGCCGTCCTGCTCGGCGGCTACTCCGCCGAGCGGAACGTGTCGCTCGCCTCGGGGCTGCGGATCGCGGGCGCGCTGCGCGCGCGCGGGCACGCGGTGACGTGCGTCGACCCCGCGGCCGTGGACGCGCGGGGCGTGCTGACGCGCGAGGAAGAGGCGCGCGTGCTCGCGGCCGCGGTCGGGGCGGCGCCGCCGTCGCTCGACGAGTTGGAGCGGCTCGGGCGCGGGGGTGGGGCCGGGATCCCGCCCGCGCTCGCCGACTGGCCGGCGGTGCGCGGGGCGGACGTGGTCCTGCTCGCCCTGCACGGCGGCCAGGGGGAGGACGGCACGCTGCAGGCGCTGCTCGACCTCGCGGGCGTGCGCTACAGCGGGAGCGGGCACCTGGGGAGCGCGCTCGCGATGGACAAGCACCGCAGCAAGCTCGTCTTCCGCGCCGCGGGCGTCGGGACGGCGGACTGGCGGATGGCGCCGCTTGAGGGCGGCGTGCCGCCGACCGCCGCGGGGGAACGCGACGCGTTCGCCGCGGCGGTCGAGGCGGCGCTCGGGCTGCCGGTGATCGTCAAGCCGAGCAAGCAGGGGTCGAGCGTGGCGCTCACGGTGGTGCGCGAGCGCGGGACGCTGTGGCCGGCGATCGAGTTGGCGGCGCGCTACGACGACGAGGTGATGGTCGAGGCGTTCGTCCCCGGGCGCGAGCTCACGGTCGGGATCCTGGGCGACCGCGCGCTGCCGGCGATCGAGATCCTGCCGTCGCACGAGGTCTACGACTACGAGTGCAAGTACACGCCGGGGATGACCGAGGAGCGCGTCGCGGAGCTGCCGGCCGCGGTGGCCGCCGAGTTGCAGCGGCAGGCGCGGCTGGCGTTCGAGGCGCTGGGCCTGCGCGGGTACGCGCGCGTGGACTTCCGGCTGCGCGAGTCGGGGGCGGACGGATCGTCGCCCGTGGCGTACTGTCTGGAGGTGAACACGCTGCCGGGGATGACCGAGCTGAGCTTGCTGCCGCAGGGCGCGGCGGCGGCGGGGCTCGACTTCGGGGCGTTGTGTGAAGAAATCGTCCGGCTCGCCGCGGGGGGTCCCGCGGCCGCCGGAACCGTTGCCCCCGCCCGGGGTTTCTGACCGGGGCGCCCGCCCGCCGCCCGCCGCGCTCTTTTCGCCTGGTCCCTCGATGTCGTCCTACGTCACGCCCTACGACCCGACCGGCGGCGACGCCGGGCTGCCGCGCCGCGCCTCCGCGCCGGGCGCGTCGGCGCCGCCGGCCGTGCTCTGGCTCGTGGTGGCCAACGTCGCGGTCGCGTTCCTGCAGCTCACCGTACAGCACGACCTGCCCGACCTGTTGGGGTTCGCGGGCGGGACGGTGGCCGCGACGGGCGCGTGGTGGACGGCGTTCACCTACATGTTCGTACACGCGGGGTTCTGGCACCTCGCGCTCAACGTGTACACGCTCTGGGTGTTCGGGCCGCGGCTGGAGCGGGCGTGGGGGACGAAGGCGTTCACGGCCTTCTACGTGTGGTGCGGACTGGGCGGGGCGGCGGCGCACGCGGTGTTCACGCGCGGGCCGTCGGTGCTGGTCGGCGCGTCGGCGGCGATCTTCGGCGTACTGCTCGCCTACGCGCTTCGCTGGCCGGACGACGAGGCGCTCTTCTTCGGCGTGGTGCCGATGAAGGTGTGGTGGCTGGTCGCGTTCCTGGCGGCGATCAACCTCGGGATGGGCGTGCTCGACGTCTCCGCGGACGGCGGCGCGGCGGTCGGGGGGACGGCGCACCTGGCGCACCTCGGCGGGTTCGTCTTCGCGGCGCTCTGGCTCTTCCGCCCAGCCGCGCCCGACGTCGACCGGCTGCGCCAGCGCGTCGCGCCCGCGCCGGACATCGTCGACGGGCTGCCGCGCGCGGTGCCGCGCGCCGCCCCGCGTGACGGCCGTGAGCGCGACGGCCGGGAGCGCGACGCGCGCGAACGCGGCGCGCGCGACCTCGACCCGCGCGAGCGCGGCAGCGCCGCCGACCAGGCCGTCGAGCAGAGCCGCGCGGCCACCGCCCGCCCGCCCGCGCCGCCGCCGCGCGAGCCGCCGCGACCGTCCGCGGCGCCGCCCGCCGCCCCGCCAGCGCCCCTCACCGGCCAGACGCCGCCCGCGCTGCCGCCGGGCACGACCAACCCCGGCGGCGTGCGGGGCGGCGCGCTCTCCGGTGGACCGCCGCCGGTGCCCGGGGCGGGGCCGGGGACGCCGCCGAGTGGGACGTCGACCGGGGCACCGCCGAGTGCGGTGCCGCCGCGGCCGCCGCGGCGTGTGGCGACGCCGGCGGCGGGCGCCGTGCCGGTGACGCCGCGGTCGGATACGCTCGATCTGTTGCTGGACAAGATCTCGGCGACGGGGATCGAGAGTCTGACCGGGGAGGAGCGGCAGTTGCTCGACGAGACGGCGAAGAAGCTGCGGGGGCAGTAGGGGCGTCGACAGCGCGGTACCAAACTCGCCGGACCGGTCGTGCCGGCCCTTCGGTCATTTCCGCCCCGTTCCATGCCCAAGCCCGAACTCCTCGAAACCTTCCCCAACCCCTACCCCAACCGCGACTACGACGTCCGCATGGAGTGTCCCGAGTTCACCTCGCTCTGCCCGCTGGGCGGGATCGAGGGGGACGCGACGGACCTGCGGGCGCTCGACGGCGGGGCGCCGGACTTCGCGACGATTCACATCCGCTACGTGCCGGCGGCGAAGTGCGTGGAGCTCAAGTCGCTCAAGCTCTACCTGTGGAGTTTCCGGAACGACGGCGTGTTCTACGAGCGCGCGGTCAACCGCATCCTCGACGACCTCGCCGCGGCCGTCGAGCCGAAGGCGATGGAGGTCGTGGGAGACTTCGCGGTCCGCGGCGGGATCAAGTCGATCATCACGGCGCGTGTCGGGGCGGAGCTGCCGGCGGTGCTGCCGCCGGTGAGCGCGGTACGGCGGTAGCGGACTCAGGCGCTCGCGAGGCGGGGCGCGCGGGGCGTCGCGAGGGGCACGTCGTTGTCCTCCGCTGTCGGCGCGGACGGCTGAACGGGCGGCTGCATGGGAGGCTGCACGGGAGCCCGCGGTGCGGCGGGTCGCAGGGTCAGCAGGACGACTGCCCCGACGATCACGGCGGAGGCGACGGCGACGCGGCCGGTCAGCGGTTCGCCCGCGACGGCCCAGCCGAGCAGGACGGCGACGACCGGATTGACGAAGGCGTAGGTGGCGACGCGCGCGGGCGGTTCGACGCCCATGAGCCACACGTACGCGCTGAAGGCGACGATCGACCCGAACACGACCAGGTAGCCGAGTGCGGCGACCGAGGTCAGGGACACGGCGGCGGGTCGGAACGCGGCCGGTTCGCCCGCGGCGACGCTCGCGCCGAGCAGGAGGGCGCCGCCGGTGAGCATCTGCATGCCGGTGGCGAGCGGGGCTGCGGCGGGGAGGCGTGCGCGTCCGGCAGGGCCGGTGGCCCAGAGCGAGCCCGCGGCCCAGGAGAGGGCGCCGGCGAGGATGACGGCCGCGCCGCGCGGGTCGACGTGGCCCGCGCCCGAAGCGCCGGGCCGCACGAGGACGACCACGCCGGCGACGCCGAGGGCGAGGCCGAGGGCGGTGGCGAGGTTCGGGCGCGTGCCGCCGGCGCGGCGCCAGCCGAGCAGGACGATCCAGAGCGGCTCGCTCGCGATCAGGAGTGCGGCGACGCCGGACGGGACGCGCTGCTCGGCCCAGGTGACGCCGCCGTTGCCGGCGAGGAGCAGGAGCGCGCCGACCACCGCGGCCGCGCCCCACTGGCGCGCGGTCGGCCGTGGGGCACCCCGGAGGCGCGCCCACGTGTAGAGGATCGTGCCGGCGATGACGAAGCGCGCGCCGGCCATGCCGAAGGGGGGGAGCGTTGCGAGCC
This sequence comes from uncultured Gemmatimonadales bacterium, assembly GCA_963763675.1. Classification (GTDB taxonomy): domain Bacteria; phylum Gemmatimonadota; class Gemmatimonadetes; order Gemmatimonadales; family Gemmatimonadaceae; genus BPUI01. The sequence continues at coordinate 553,799 of CAVXPN010000005.1, read as the reverse complement.
CGACGCGAATGCCGAGGTACGTCGAGCCCCAAATGACGTAGAGGGCGGCGTAGGCCGCGAGGACCGCGGCGCGGCGCGGGCGGCCGTCAGCCCGGGGCGACATCGGACGCCTCCGGGGTGGCGAGGTGTGGAAGCGGGAGCGACGTCGTCGCTTTCAGCGTCTTGAGTACGATCGTGGTGCGGGTCGAGACGACCGAGGGGACCCCGGCGAAGGCGTCGCGCAGACGTTCGTAGAGGGCTTCGGGGTCGGCCGCGCGGACCTTGACGAGGTAGCAGTCCTCGCCGGCGACGTCGTGGACTTCGAGGACGCCGGGCAGGGCGGCGAGACGGCTGGCGGTGTCGGGCGAGCCGCGGTCGGTGGTCCGCACGAAGACGAAGGCGAGCAGGCCGAGGTCGAGGGTGCGCGGGTCGAGGTCGGCGGCGTACCCGCGGATGACGCCGCGTTCCTCGAGCTTGCGGACGCGCTCGACGATGGCGGAGGGGGCCATGCCGACACGGCGTGCGATCTCCGCGTGCGAAGTGCGGGCATTCTCCTGCAGGAGGTGCAGGATCTGGTAATCGACGGGGTCGAGCATGAGTGCGTCGCGTGCGATTGAGTCGTACTCGAAACGATGGATGTACGTCATTGCGATCAGAATTCCGGTAAACATACGCGGAAATAGACGTTATGCCGCGGAATCCACAGCGGGGCCGCGCTGGCGACGGTGGGACGGTTCCCTCGTGCGTAGGCCCAGCCGGTGTCGCGCGCCTCCCGCCGGCATGCGGTCTGCCCCGCAGCGGGGCCGGCTGCTCCCTTCTCCGCATACCCTGCCGCCCATGTCTTCCAAGCCGACCTGGCACCCGCCGACGGTGGACGTCGACCGCAACCACAACCACCGCCTCGAGACGTCCGAGCGCGACGAGCTGCCCGACAGCGCCTACGCGATGCCCGCCCACCGCAAGCTCCCGCTCACCGATGCGGGGCACGTCCGGGCCGCGCTCGCCCGCTTCGACCAGGTCGCCGGCGTGAGCGACGCGGACCGCGACCTCGCGTGGGCGAACATGCAGGCCGCGGCGCGGCACTTCGGGGTGGAGGTGCGCGAGACGCGGTGGCAGGACCTCGGGCGCACGCCGCACACGGCGAACCCGGCCCACGGGCGGTAATGCGCCGACTCGCCCGTCGGCCGGCGGTCCCGCCGACCGCGCGCAGCGATCCAGCTACAAACCACTAGGCGGCCGCAAAGACGCCCTGCTGATGACGACGGTCTGCGCCGGCGCGCGCCGACGACGGGCCGTATCGTGGGCGCGCCGTCACACCGCGTGCGATCCGGCGGGCCCCGCCGGCCGCCCGCGCGGCGCCGCAGGTTCCGGTTACCGGGGCGCCCGACGGAGCCCACCCCACCCCGCTCCACGTCTGGTCCCGCTCATGCCCCCGCGTGCCCGCACCGCGACCGTCACCGCCCCCTCGCGGCCGCCCTCGCGGCTGCCCTGGCGGGCGCCGCGCGCCCCGTCGCGGCGCAGAGCTACACGGACTGCGCGACCGTCGTCGGGAACCTCGTCCAGAACTGCGCCTTCGAGGGTGGCACCTACATTCCCAACTAGGTCAACCCCAGACAGCCAGACGGGTACAGCTTCACCGGCAACAACGGAGGCGGCTTCGTGGGGGTTCTAGGCGGCGGCTTTGCACACTCTGGGACGTCTTCTTACTGGTTCGAAGATCGCGCCCCGAAAAGCGCGACGCTCGCGTAGGCCCTGCCCCCCGCCCCCGGTGGGTTGTACCAGATCAGCTTCTTCGCTCGCAGTGACGGCCCACCGGGTCGGTCGGCGAACGTCGGTTCAGAGCATTGGGCCGTTTCGCGCCCGCTTGCCCGGTCCGCGTCGGTCCGGCTATCCTGCGGAGCGCCGCGCGTCGGCCCGGACCGACCTTGTTTTGGCACAGGTTGTGGCACAGGTACGCGGACTGCTTCTGGCACAGGCTTGTAAGTCTATGACTCGCAACGACTTGCCAGGCACGGCTAGGTAGCTCAGTTGGTAGAGCAGCGGACTGAAAATCCGCGTGTCGGGGGTTCAATTCCCTCCCTAGCCACTCGATAAAAGCACTGACGTAGGCGAGGGGCGACCAGTCGGCTTATCTGGTCGCCTCTCGCGTTTACCGGGGGTCGAGCGCGGATCGAGAGAGGCAGCAGTCTGGACACAGGACCCGCCTGCCGAGCACGACCGCGCGCACGCGCGTCGTATTCCGCACCTCGGCGAGCGGGTCCGCGCCGAGCGAGCGAGTCGACGACGGCCGGCGCCTCCGCTGGCGGGCCGACCCGGAGGCGCGGCGAGAGGTCGAACACGGGCACGCGGCGCAGGGCGCTGTCGGACGTCAGGAGCCGCTCGACGGTGCCGAGCCAACCCGCGCGCTTCAGGGTCGCGCGCTTCAGGGTCGGCCCGGCGACGAGCAGGCGCGGGCCGACGCGCGCGCCGTCGCGGACCTCCTCGCGCCATGCTAGCAACGCCTGCGGGCGCCCGCCGAGGTCCCGCGCCGTCGTCACGCCGTTGGCGACATACAGCGAGCGCGCGGCCTCGCCGGCGACGATGACGTGCGCGTCTCGCAGGCCCGGGATCAGGGAGCGGCCGCGCCCGTCGAGTATCCGCGCGCCGCGCGGGACGGCCACGGCCGCGGGCGCGGCGCCCGGCGTTAGGCGACGTCAGGCCGCCGGGGTCACCGCGCGTCGACGCTGCGGGAAATCGTCACCCCCTGGCCCGGCACGCTCCCGCCGAGCACGGCGCCCGCGGCGTCCACGCGGAGTAGCACGGTGGCGGGGCCGAGCACGAGTTGCGCGGAGTCCGCGGCGGGGAACGTGACCGCGGCCATCGCCGTCTGCCCGCCCGCACCGGAGACGAGCACCGGGACCTCCTGCGCCGGGCCGCCGCGCGTGCCGCCGAGTGCGCGGGCGCGCCGCACGATCTGCTCCATGAGCGACGGGCTCGGGTTGATGTAGAGCACGGCGCCGCGCGGCACCGCGCGCCGGACGGTGTCGGCGCCGCGGGTCACGATCGCGGAGTCGCCCTGGAACGTCACCGAGGCCACCGGCGCGCCCGGGATGGCGCCGACGAAGCGCTCCATCGAGGCGTCGGGGCGCAGCACGGCCTCGTAGTGGACCGACGCCCGGATGCCGGCCGACCCGCGCCCGGCCAACTCCGCCTCGAGCCGGTCGGCGCTGCGCGTGAACCGCTCGGTGGCCACGGTGTCGCTGCCTAACATCAACGCGAACGTGCCGCGCGTCGGCGGCGCCGGCGGTTCCGGGGCGCCCCGGCGCGGCGGCCGCGCGGCGCCGACGAGGACGGCGCCGACGAGGACGGACGACGGGAGGGCGCGGGTCACGGGGGAGCGCATGGACGTCCTCGGGCTTGGGGTGGGCGGCGGGCCGGCGCGCATGACGCGCCGGGGCCCCACACGACCGCACACCGCGGCGGCGTCGCGCCGCGCGATCGGGACGGCGCACGGTACCGGGCGACGCGCCGGGGCGCAAATGCGCCGGCGGCCCGCCCCCGCCCGTCGACGGATGGTTCGAGCCACGCGTTGAGGGAGGCGTCAACTACGACTCCTAGGTTCAGCCGCGTACGACGGGTTTCGGTCCGAGCACCCGCCGTCCCGCCTCGCGGCGTCCCCGCCGCTTCCGGTCCATCCGCTTCGGACCTCGTCGAGGATCCATCCATGCGCACCACCCTGCACATCACGCGTACCGCGCGCGCCGCGCTGCTGTCCCTGTTCGCGCTCACCGCGACCGCCGTCGCCGCCCACGCCCAGGCGGGCGCGACGGCCGGGACGCAGCCGGCCACGTCCACCACGCCGCAGGTCAAGGAGGCCAAGCCGGGCCTGCTGCGGCAGGCGACGATCACCCCCGAGGCGGCGACCCGGACCGCCATGCAGCAGGTCACCAACGGGCAGATCCAGGAGGCCGAGATCGAGCAGGAGCACGGCAAGCTGGTCTACTCGTACGACCTCAAGGTCCGCGGCAAGACCGGGATCGACGAGGTGCTCGTCGACGCGAAGACGGGCGCGCTGGTCTCGCACACCCACGAGAGCCCGGCGGCCGAGGCGGCCGAGGCGCGGCAGGACGCCCGCGCCGCGCGCAAGCACAAGGCGATGAAGCACGAGGGGGCCGGCGTCGAGAAGACAGAGAAGTCCGACGGCGGCCGCTGAGTCGCCCGCGGGGAGGGGCGTGGGCGGCCGTCAGCGTCCCGCGCTCGCTTCCCGCTGCGGCCGTACCGGTTCGCCCGCCGGCTCGTCGGCGAGCCGGTACTCCCGCCCCCGCACCGCGACCAGCAGCGTCGGCACGACGAACAGCGTGATCGGCGTGGAGAGCGCGAGCCCGCCGATGACGGCGAGCGCGAGCGGCTTCTGCAGCTCGCTCCCCGCCCCGATGCCTAACGCCAGCGGCAGCAGGCCGAAGAGCGTGCAGAGCGTCGTCATCAGGATCGGCCGCAGCCGCACCCGCCCCGCGTGGCGGAGCGCGTCGCCGAGGTCGCGCCCCTCGTCGCGCATCACGAGCCGGGTGAAGTCGAGCAGGATGATCCCGTTCTTCACGACGAGCCCGATCAGCAGGATCAGCCCCATCAGGCTCGACACGTTGAGCGCCGTGCCGGTCAGCAGCAGCAGCGCGAGCGCGCCCGCGAACGACACCGGCGCCGCGAGCAGCACGACGAGCGGCTCGACGAACGACTCGAACTGCACGACCATGACCGTCACCACGCTCACCGCCGCGAGCAGCAGGATGGTGAGCAGCGCCTTGAACGAGTCCTGCTGGTTGGCGTACTGCCCGCCGATCTCGACCTGCACCCCCGCGGGCGGCGGGTTGGCGGTGAGGATGCGCTGCACGTCGCCGACGACGGCGCCGAGCGAGCGCTGGTCGACCTGCGCGGTCATCGCGATCAGCTGCCGCTGGTTCTCGCGCAGCAGCTCGGCCCGCGACGTGGTGTCGCGCGTGGCCGCGACCGCGCCCAACGGCGTGGCCGGCGCGCCCGGGCGCACGGCCACCGGCAGCGAGGCCAGCCGCAGCGGGTCGTAGCGCACCGAGTCCGGCGCGCGCACCCGCACGCCGATGGCGCGGTCGGACGTGCGCACCTCGCCCGCGCTCACGCCCAGGAGCGCGCCGCTCACCGCCTGCCCGACCTGGTCGGCCGTGAGCCCGAGCCGCGCCGCCTGCGACCCCTCCACGCGCAGCAGCATCTCGGCGTTGGGCTCGCTGACGCCGTTGTAGAAGTCGGCGATCCCCTCGACCTTCTCGACCTTCGGGCCGACGCGGGCGGCGTACGCCTCGAGCGAGTCGAGCTGGTCGCCGAAGAGCTTCACCTCGACCGGCGTCGCCGCGCCGGCGAGGTCGTTGAGGGCGTCGGAGAGGATCTGGATGAAGTCCGTGCGCAGCCGCGGCACCGCCGCGCCGGTCTGGGCGCGGAGCGCGTCCATGATCTCGAACACGGAGCGCGAGCGCTCGGCGCGGGGCACGAGCCGCACCACCATGTCGCCGCGGTTCTGCTGCGTGGCGGCGAGGCCGAGCTCCGCCCCGGTGCGCCGCGAGATGCCCTGCACCTCGGGCGTCCGCAGCATCAGCTGCTCGGCCACGTGCACCTGCCGGTCCGTCTCGGCCAGCGCCGTACCGCCCGGCGCGAAGTAGTCGAACACGAACGCGCCCTCGTCCATCTCCGGCAGGAAGCCCGTGCCCGCGCGCCCGTAGAGCAGGTAGCCCGCGATGCCTAACGCGACGACGAGGCCGACGACGACGAACGGCCGCGCGAGCGACGCCGCGAGCACGCGCTCGTAGCCGTCGCCGAGCCGGTCGAGCCCGCGGCCGATCCCGCGGCCGACGCGGGCCAGGACGCCGCGCGCCGGCGCGCCGCCCGCCCCCCCCGCGGCGTGCTCGGGCTCGACCTGCTCGGCGACGAACCGGTCGCTCAGGAGCGGGATCACCGACAGCGCGAGCAGCAGCGAGACGAGCACCGCGATCGTGAGCGTGGTCGAGAGCGTCTTGAAGAACTGCCCCACCACCCCCTGCAGGAGCCCGAGCGGGAGGAAGACGACGACCGTCGTGATCGTCGACGTGGTCACCGGCCAGATCAGCTCCTGGAGGGCGTCGCGGATCGCCTGATGGCGGCCCCCGCCGAACGCGAGGTGGCGGGCGATGTTCTCGACCACGACCACCGCGTCGTCGATCACGAGCCCGATCGCGATCGCCATCGCGCCCAGGCTCATGAGGTTGAGCGTCTCGCCGAGCACCCACATCACGAAGACCGTGATCGCCATCGTGAGCGGGATCGCCGTCGCGCTCACGGCGGTGATGCGGCCCTGGCGCAGGAAGATCAGGAGCACGACGACGGCGAGCCCCGCGCCGATGAGCATCGCGTCCCGGACCGAGGCCACGCTCTCGCGCACGAGCGACGCCTGGTCGTACACGGGGCGGAGCACCGCGCCCGAGGGGAGCGTGTGCTGGAGCGACGCCATCACCGCCGCGACGCTGTCGGCGACGGCGAGCGTGCTCGCCCCGGGCTGGCGCGAGATGTTGATGAGCGCCGCCGGGCGGCCGTCGCCGGCCACCACGCTCACGCGGTCCTCCGTGCCGAGCTGCACGGACGCGACGTCGCGCACGCGCACGCCCGCGCGCACGACCACGTTGGCCACGTCGTCGGGCGTGTGCGCCTCGAGGTCGGTGACGACGAGGTACTGCTTGTAGTCCTGCGGCACCCGCCCGACCGCGGCCGGCGTGATCCCGACGCGGATGGCGGTGGCGAGGTCGGCGTAGGTCAGGCCCAACGCCGCGAGTCGGGACGGGTCCGCGATCACCTCGACCTCGCGCGCCGCGCTCCCCTGCGCCTGCACGCGCCCGATGCCCGGGATGCGCGAGAGGACGGGGACGATCTGGTAGCGCGCGATGTCGTACAGCACCGCGGGGTCGCCCCCCTCCAGGTTGTAGGAGAGGATCGGGAAGACCGACGGCGTGAGGCGCTCGATCTGGATGTCGAGCCCCGCGGGGAGCGTGGCCTGCGCGACGCGCTGCTGCGTCTGCTGCAGCGCGAGGTTCATGTCCGTGTTGGGCAGGAACGTCACGTCCACCTCCGACGAGCCGCGGATCGAGCGCGAGCGCACCCGCGTCACGCCGGGCACGATGCTCACCGCCTGCTCGATCGGCCGGGTGATGCTGAAGACGACCTGCCGCGCACCGAGCGCGGACCCGCCCGCGACGATCGTCACGCGCGGGAACTGCAGCTCGGGGTAGATCGCCGAAGGCAGCCGCAGCGCGGCCCAGATGCCGGCCGCGCTCAGCCCGGCGACGAGCAGGAAGACCAGGCGCCGCTGCCGGACGAGGAGGCCGAAGAAGTCCCTCATCGCGGCACCGCCGCGGTCGTGCCGCGCGCGGCCGGCGCCGCGGCCGCCGCGGGCGGCGACCGCTGGGCGGTGACGCGCACGCCGTCCTCGACGCCGTAGGCGCCCTCGCTGACCACGACGTCGCCGGCCGCGACGCCGCGCAGGATCTCGGCGACCTGTTCGGTGCGGACGCCGACGGTCACCGGGCGGACGCGGGCCGTGTCCCCGGCCGTCACGACGAACACCTGGTACCCGTCGCCGCTGGTCGACGGAACGAGCGCCGGCGCGGGGACGACGAGGGCGTCCGGGTGGCTGCCCGCCTCGATCGTCGCGCGCACCACCTCGCCCAGGCGGAGCGCGCGCGTCGGCCGGGTGAGGCGCGCGCGCGCCTCGACGCCGCCGCTGACCGAGTCGACGCCCGCGCCTAACGCCACGACGACGCCCCGGCCGAGCGACTCGCCGCCGGCCGCCGTCCCCGCCGTGACCGTCACCGCGGCGCCCGCGTGCACCCGGGCCGCGTCGGCCGCGGTGAGCAGGACGCGCACTTCCTGCGCGGTCGGGTCGACCACCTGGACCAGGGGCTGCGCGGGGTCGGCCGAGGCGTCGCGCACGGCCGTGATCCGCGCGACGACGCCCGCGATCGGCGAGCGCAGCGTCGCGAACTCCAGCGCGCGCCGCGCCGGCACGAGGGCGGCCTCCGCCTGCGCCAGGGCCGCGCGCGCCGTCTCGACCTCGCGCCGGGCGACGATCCCCTGCGCGGCGAGCCCGCTCGCGCGGTCGTAGGCCTGCTGCGCGGTCTGCCGCGCGACCTGCGCCTGCTGGAACGCCGCCGCGAACGGGGCGCGGTCGAAGTCGACGAGCGGCTGCCCGGCCCGCACGCGGTCTCCGGTCGCGACGTACACGCGCGTGATCCGCGTCGGCGCCGGCGCGCTGAGCGTGACGAAGCTGCCCGGCCGCGGCGCGACCGTGCCGGTGGCCGCGAAGGTCACGGGCACGGTCATGCGCGTGACCGGCGTCGTGCGGACGCTCACCGTCGGCAGCGCGGGTGTGCCGGCCGCCTCCGGCGCGGCGTGGCCGCACGCGCCGGCCACTCCTGCGCCGATCGTGGCCGCGGCGGTGAGCGCGGCGAGGCGCGCGCGGCCGCGCGTGCGCATGGTGGCGGGCCGCGCGGCGCCTGGAGGAAGAACGGACGGCATCAGGGCGAGGTGGCGGTGGCGGTGGGGTGAGAGGCGCACGGCGGCGGCGGCGTTCGCGGCGGTGACGGCGTCGGTCGCGTACTGGGCGAACGCGTCGCGGACCGCGCGCTGCGCCTGGAGCACCGCGGGGAGCGCCGACGCCCCGGCGCGGTAGCCGACGAGGGTCTTGGCGGCCACGGTGCGCGCGGTCTCGAGCAGGCGGCGGTCGAGGGCGACGCGCGCCTGCCCGAGCGCGAGGTCCCGCCGCGCGCGCGCGATCGCCCCGGCCGCGGTGCGCCGCGCGCCCTCGAGCAATGCTTCGGCGCGCGCGCGGTCCGCCGCGGCGAGCGCGACGTCGCCCTGGAAGTGGTTGAACACGGGGAGCGGGACCGACACGCCGAGCAGCGGGAGCGGCCCGCGCGGACCGCCGGTCGGGTCGCGCCCTTCCACCCCGACCTGCACCGAGGGCGTGAGCGCGTTCCGCCGGCGGGCGAGCCCGAGCGCGAAGTCCTGCGCCTCGTAGCTCGCCGCCGCCGCGGCCACCTGCAGCGGCTGCGCCCTGGCCGCGATCGAGGGCTGCCCCGTCGTGATCCCGGCCTGACCCGCGCCCGCACTGTCGGCGGCCGCGGCGGAGGCGAGGAGCGCGGGCAGCGAATCCGCCGGCGTGATGATCCGCCGGTCGGATGGCAGGCCCATGAGCGTCTGCAGGTCGAGCACGGCCACGGCCGCCGCGAGCGAGTCCGTCGTCGCCACGTTCGACTGATTGCCCGCGTTGATCGCCGCGAGGTCGACGTCGAGGTCGCTCGCGTCGCCCGCGGTCCGCTGGACCCGCACGAGGGTGAGCAGGCTGTCCGCGTCGCGCGCCGTCTGCCGCGAGAGCGTGGCCCGCTCGCCCGCGGCGAGGGCCTGGCCGTAGGCGACCTCGACGTCGTAGCGGACCGTCGCGCGCGTGTAGGCGAACTGCAGCCGGCTCGCCTCGTACGTGGACTGCGCGCTCCCCACGCGCAGCCGGCGCAGCCCGGGGAGGTCGAACGGAAAATCGACGCTGGCGTGCAGCTGCGGCGCGGCGCCGGTGTAGCTCGCCGAGAGCGTCGGGTTGGGTCGCGCCCGGGCGATGGTGAGTTGGGCACGCGCCGCGGCGGTGTCCGCCCGGCCGACGAGGGCCGTTGTCCCGCGCGCGAGCGCGCTCGCCACCGCCTGATCGCGCGTGACGGGCTGGAGCGATCCGTCGGCGGCGCCCGCGACCGACGGCGTCTGTTGCGCCTGGGCCGCGGCCCCCCAGCCCACCACGCCCGCGGCCAGGGCGCAGCGCGAGAACCGGCGAGCGACCCGCCGGCGGACACCGCCTGCATGTATGTGACGCATGGTCTCGCGGTCGCCGTTCAACGCGTGGGCGCTCGGCCCGGGAAATCGACGTCGTCCAGCATCGGGCTTACCAACGCAGTGTCCACGGCATGCTCGGCATGGCGCTCTTCGAAGGGCAGTGTGGGTGGGCCGACGGCGTGTCGTTCGTGTCGGCGCCACGCCCGTCGCGAGGCGCGTAGTGCAAGGAGCGTAGCGCGCCCACCTGACACGGAGCTGACACGGAGCTAACGCGGTGAAGGGCGGCGCCCCCGGTCGGTGTGGCCGCGGTCCGTGTGGCCGCGGTCGGTGTGGCCGTGCGGCGCGGTCGGGCCTGCGGCGTCCGGCCGCGGCAGAACCACCTCGAACCGCGACCCCTGTGGCCCGCTCCGCGCGAGTGCCACCGTCCCTCCGTGCACCTCGGCGATCCAGCGCGCGATCGCGAGTCCGAGCCCAGCGCCGCCCGGCGGCTCGTCGCTCTCCGGCGCGACGTCGCGCGTGCGGGCGGCGTCGGCCCGGTAGAACCGCTCGAAGAGGCGCGTGCGTGCTTCGGGCGCGACTCCGGCTCCGGTGTCTTCCACCGCGATCACGTACGCCGGGGCGTCCCCGTCGCCCGTGGCGCCGAGCGTCACGCGCACGCGCCCGCCCGCGGGCGTGTACTTGACCGCGTTGTCGAGCAGGTTCATCAGCAGCCGGCGGAGCAGGTGCGGGTCGCCGAAGAACGGCGACTCGTCCGCGGGGGGGACGTCGAGCGTGACGCCCCGCGCCGTCGCGACCGGGCGGGCCGCGCGGGCGCTCGCCTGCACGACCTCTTCCAGGTAGAGCGGCTCGCGGCGCACGGGCAGCTGCCCCGCGTCCGCGCGGGCGAGGAGGAACAGGTCCTCGACGATGCGCCCCAGCCGGCGCCCCTCGTCGCGCACGACGTCGAGCGCCTCGCGCAACTCCGCGCCGCCGCGGTCCTCGCGGGCGAGCGCCACGTCGGCCACCGTGGTCAGCGCGGTCACCGGCGTGCGCAGCTCGTGCGAGGCGTCGGCCATGAACTGCCGCTGCTGCTCCGCGACGCGGGCCTGCTGCGCGAACGCGGCCTCGACGCGCGCCAGCAGCTCGTTGAACACGGTGGCCAGCGCGCCGAGCTCGTCGTGCGGCGTGAGCACCGGGAGGCGCTCGTCGAGCGTCCCGCCGCCGATGCGCGCCGCGCTCCGCCCCATCGCCACCACCGGCGCGAGGCTCGCGCGCGTGAGCCAGTACCCGCCGAGCGCGGCCAGCACGAGCGCGAGCGGGACGGCCACGACGAGCACCTCGGTGAACGCCTCGGCCGCCTCGTCCTCCGCGCGCAGCGAGCGGAGGGCCACGACGGTGAACGGCGCGCCGCGGAGCACCACGCGCGTGGCCGCCGCGCGCACGGGCACCTCGTCGTCCACGCCGCCGTCGAGCGACGCGGACGCGACGCGGCCGGGGCGCGCGGCGGCGATGAGGCCTCCGATGGGACCGCGGGCCGTCGCGGCGAGCACGCGCGTTGTCAGCGCGGGGGCGAGCGGGGTGGTGTCGGACGCGGCGACGAGCCGGCGGGCGCCGTCGTACACCAGCACGCGGCGCTCGGCGTAGCGGAACTCGCGCGCGGCGTCGGCCGCGGCCGCCGCGGAGGCCCCCGGCGCGTCGCGGCGCTCGCCGCGCTCGCCCGCCCACGCGGCGACGTACGCGCGCGTGAGCTCGGCGAGCGCGGCGTCGGCGCGCTCGCGCGCGGTGCGGGCGAGGAACACCCACGTGCCCGCAGAAAACAGCGCGAGGAGCGCGGCGACCGCCAGCGTGTGCCACGCGGCGAGGCGGACGCGGATCGACCGGATCACCACGCGATCACCACGCGACGGGGCCCTGCCGGACGTTAGGCGTTGCGTTAGGCTGAATGTTAGGCGCTCCCACGGTCCGGCGCGGCCTCGAGCACGTAGCCGGCGCCGCGGCGCGTGTGGATGAGCGGCGGCAGGCCGGGCACGTCCAGCTTGCGCCGCACGCGGTTGATGTACGACTCGATCAGGGTCGACGCGGGGTCGTAGTGGTCGTCCCACACGTGGTCCGAGATCTCCGCGCGCCCGACCACGCGCCCCGCGTTGCGGGCGAGGAACTCGAGCAGCGCGTACTCCTTGGTCGTGAGCGCGACCGGAACGCCCGCGCGCGTCGCCCGCTGCGCCCGCGTGTCGAGCGCCAGGTCGGCGACGCGCAGGACCGGCGGGGCGAGGGCCGGGCCGCGGCGGAGCAGCGCGCGCACGCGCGCCAGCAGTTCGCCGAACTCGAACGGCTTGGTGAGGTAGTCGTCCGCGCCCGTGTCGAGTCCCGCGATCCGGTCGGCCACCGCGTCGCGGGCGGTGAGCATGAGCACGGGCATCGTGAGGCCGCGGCGGCGGATCTCACGGCAGACGGCGAAGCCGTCGCGCCGCGGCAGCATCACGTCCAGGATCACGGCGTCGTACGGCACGATCGCCGCCTCGCGCACCGCCGCGTCGCCGTCGGTCGCGAGGTCGACGGCGTACGCCTGCTCGCGGAGCCCCTTGGCGAGGCTGGCCGCGATGACGGGGTCGTCTTCGACGAGGAGGAGGCGCATCGGGCGGCTATCGCGGCGGCCGGCGCGGCGGCTGGCGCGGCGGCAGAGCGGGCGAGGGGGAGGATAGCGGCGTCGCGCCAGCGGCCCCGCCGCTCGACCCGCCGAGGTAGCCGCTCGCGTCCGCGTCCCGCGCGAGCAGCGTGCGGACGACGAGCCGGGTGGGCGCGCCCGTGGCGGCGGCGATCGCGCGCTCGAGCGTGTCCACGCGGGCCGGCGTCACGGGCGCGTCTGCCTGCACGACCGTCGTGTAGCGGGCCGTGTCGCCCGCACCTGCACCCGCACCTGCACCCGCACCCGCCGCGGCCCCGTCGTCGCGCATCGACACCACGTCGACACCCGGGACGGCGCCCAGCACCGAGTCGATCACGCGCCGCGCGCGGGCGAGGCGGGTCGGCTGCTGGTCCACGCCCGCGCGTTGCGAGTCCAGACGCGCGGCGCCCGGCGCCGCGCCGGGCGCCGCGTGCACCGCGGGGTGCGCCGTGTCGGCCGACGCGACCAACACCGCCCCGTGCCGGTCGTAGTCGCGCGCGAGGACCGAGCGCAGCACGAGCGTGATGCGCGGGTCGACCGCCGCGCGCAGGCGCTCCTCCGCCGCCGCGACCGCCGCCGGCCCGAACTCGCTCGGCGTCAGCACCGACGCGAACACGCGGAGCGAGTCGCCGCCCCGGTCGCCCGGCGCGCGCTCGATCGTGAGCCGCTCCACCCGCGCGCCCCGGGTGGCGCGCGTCTGCGCGTCGAGCACCGCGCGCACCGCCGCGCGCCGCCGCTCGTCGCGCGCCTGCCTAACGAGGGCGCGGGTGAGGAACGCGCCGAGCGCGACGAGCACCACGGCCGACACGCCGAAGTCGCCGACGAAGGCGCGCGCCCGGAAGCGCGCCCGCGGCAGGGCCCCCTGCCGGTACGCGGTCCAGGCGAACACCCCGAAAGCGGCCAGCTCGATCGCGACGAAGTTGGTGGCGAACAGGAGGAGCGCGCCGCCCGCCCAGTCGAGCCGCCCGGTCGAGAGACAGAGCCCGACGGTGGCGAGCGGGGGCACGATGGCCGTGGCGATTGCGACGCCCGGGAGTGCGGGACTCACCCGCTTGTCGGCCAGGGCGAACGCCCCGGCCAGCCCCGAGGCGAGCGCCACGACGGCGTCGTACACGGTGGGGCGCGTGCGACTGAGGATCTCGGCCCCGAAATCCGGGCGGTACGGCAGGCGGCCGATGCCGTAGGCGAGCGCCACGGCGAGGGCGAGCCCACTCGCCTCGGCCCACGCCGCGCCCCGGACCACGCGCGCCTCGCCGGTGGTGAGCCCCATCGCGACGCCGAAGATGGGGCCCATGAGTGGGGCGACGAGCATCGCCCCGATCACCACCGCCGTGCTGTCCGCGAGCAGCCCGAACGTCGCGATCGTCGCCGACAGCACGACGAGCAGGTAGAACGCCGAGCTCCCTTCGGAGAGGGCGAGTGCGTGCGCGCGCAGCGCGGGCCACGGCTCGAGCGGCCCCGACTCGGGCGGCCCCGACGCGAGGGGCCCCGACGCGTCGGTCACGTCGCGGCGCTCGCCGCCCCCTCGGCCGGCGTGCCTGCGCCGGGCTTCGCCGCCGGCGATCGGGCCCGGTCGTCCCGGGTCCGGTCGTCCGGCAGCGCGCCCGTCTGGTCGTGGAAGAGCAGCACCGTATGTGGGAACGGCATGTCGATGTGCGCGGCGTCGAGCCCCTCTTTGATGGCCGTCGCGACCCGGTCGCGCACGGCGAGCACCGTCGCCTGCTGCGCGTGCGTCCAGAAGTAGACGGTGAAGTTCACCGACGACCCGGCGAGCTCGCTCACGTACGCCCACGGACCCGGGTCCGCGAGCACGCCCTCGGCCGCGGCGACGACGCGCAGGATCGTCGCGCGGGCCGTCTCGATCGAGTCGGCGTAGCCGATGCCGACGGTGAACGTGACGCGCCGGGTCGGGTAGGCGGTGCGCACGACGATGCTGCTCGTGTAGACGTCGCCGTTGGGCAGGATGACGCGCTCGCCGTCGTAGGTCTTCAGGCGCGTCGAGCGCGTGTTGATCTCCTCGACCGTGCCTTCGTGCCCGTTGACGGCGATCTGGTCGCCGACGACGAACGGCTTGCGCAGGAGGATCAGAATGCCGGCGAAGAAGTTCTGCAGGATGTCCTTGAAGGCGAACCCGACGGCCACCGACGTCACGCCGAGTCCCTGCACGAGCCCCGCGGGGGTGAAGCTCGGGAAGACGATCACCGCGGCCACGAGCACGCCGAAGGCCGTGATGAGCACGACGGCCAGCCGGCCGAACAGGTCGGCGAGCTGCACGTCGAGGCGCGTGCGCTCGCCGGCCTCGTGCGCCGCGCGCCCGACGAGGCGTCCCGCGCCGTAGAACAGCAGGACCACGACGAGCGCGACCGCGAGGTACGGCAGGCGCTCGAGGAGTCCGGCCAGCATGCCGCGCACCGTCGAGACGACGAGGGCGACGGGGTCGGCGGGGACGGCGGCCTGGGCCGCCGGGGGGGGCGGCGGCGCTCACGGGCGCGCTGACTGGCGCGATCACGAGAAGATCGCGTCGAAGCGGGCGCGGATCGCCCCGTAGCACTCGCACGCGGCGCCCTCCAGCCCGGCGCGGTCCAGGATGTGGATCCCGCCGGCGCGCGACGACGTGACGAGCCCCGCGCGCCGGAGCGTGCCTAACGCGGTGACGACCGCCGGCCGGTGGGCGCCGAGCATGTAGGCGAGGAACTCCTGGGTGAGCGGGAACTGGTCCGCCTCGGCCCGGTCGTGACTCAACAGCAGCCAGCGCGCGCAGCGGCGCTCGAGCGTGTGCCGGCGGTTGCACGCGGCCCCCTGCGCGATCTGGTCGATGTAGCTCTGCACGTAGCGCTGGAGCGTCCCGTGCAGCGTGCCGCCGCCCCGCGCGTGGCGGCGCAGCGCCGGGACGCGGAGGGCCCGGGCGCCGCACCGCGAGCTGCACGACGCAGCGGGCGGCGGCGGTGTCCACCCCGAGCACGGCGGGGACGCCGGCCACGCCCTCGCGCCCGACCATCCCGACTTCGACCGTGCCGCCGTCGGCCAGCGGGAGGATGAGCGACAACATGCCGCTCTGCGGGAAGTAGACGTGCGTGAGCGGCTCGCCCGGCTCGTACACGACCGACCGCGCGGGGAACGAGACGAGCTCCAGGTGCGGGGCGAGCCGCGCGTACTCGGCGCGCGACAGGCTGGTGAGGAGCCGGTTGCGCTCGTCGCCGCGGGCCGCGCCGCCCGCCGCGCGGGTGCGGGTCGACGCGGGGGCGGCGGGGCGCGGAGTCCGGGCGAGCATGGGCGGTGTGGGCGGGGCGGATGGGCGAACGCGTCCGGAGGTGGCGAGCGGCCCGCGGCCAATCTACCGCGGCGCCGCATGACGGCCGCGCAAAGAACGGCGCGCGGCGCGCGGGCGCCCTTGCGCGGCGCGCGCGCCGAGCCTAACTAGCCGAACGTATGCGATCATACGTACGAATCAGTACGTTCGACCCGTTCAGAACGATACGTCTGGCCCGCCGCGTGCGGGGAGCGCGACGACTCATGCGGACACTCCTGCGGCCCCCCGCGCGGACGCTCGGGCGGACACTCCTGCGGACTTCCGGGCGGACGCCCGGGCGTGGACGAGCGGCGGCGCTGGGCGCCGCGCTGGGCGCCGTGCTGATCGTCGCCCCCGCGCCCGGCGCGGGGCAGGCGCCGCCCGCGCCGGCGTGCCGCGTGCTGTGCGCGCCCGCGCTCGCACTCCTGCCGGCGCTCAACCGCTCGCCGATCGCCGGCGCGCCGCGCGTCCTCCGGCTCAGCGACGGGCGCGTCTCCCGGACCCCGGCCGCGAGCAACCTGCAGGTGACGCTGGTCGGGACGGTCCGGACGCCGCTCCCCCGGCTCGGGTTCGTCGGCAGCGTGCAGTGGACGCCCAACGCCACCGAGCGGGGCAACCCGTTCACCCGCTACACCGCCAGCGACCTCGGCACGACCTACGACCGCGCGAACGCGGCCACGGTCCTGCTCGCCGCCACCGGCGTCCTGCTGCGCGCGGCCGACACGCGCGGCTGGTTGGACGCGAGCGTGCACGTCGGCGACCTGTACGGCCCCGCCCAGCGCCCCGACGACCGCAGCTCGTACACGCACAAGCTCGACCTCGAGTTCGTGACCGACGCGCACCCGTTCGCCCGCCTCGCGCCCGGCACCTGGGCGCACGGCGTCGCGGTCACCGTGCTCCTGGACCGCGTCGCCACGGGGCTCCCGCACGCCGGCGACGAAGTGCCGCGCGGCGAGCGGCGCTACCTCGACGCGGCGCGCCCGCTGACGCTGCTCGCGGGGCTCTCGCTCCCCCTCACCGCGGCCGCCCCGTGAACGGGCCCGTCAGCCGCCCCGCGAGCCGCCCCGCGACGCCGGCCGCCGCCCTGCGCCGGCACGAGTTCGCGTTAGGCTTGCCCGCGCTCGCCCTCGCCGCGCTCGCCGCCGCGCCCGCGCGGCGGCCCGCGGGCGCGCCCGTACGCCCGCCGGCGCGTGGGGCCCCGCGCGACACGACCGTCGTGCGCGACGTCGGCTTCCGCGGCCCGGAGAACCTCGTCTACGACTCGGCGGCGGACGTCTACCTCGTGTCCAACGTCGACGGCGCCCCGACGGCGCGCGACGGCAACGGCTACGTGAGCCGCGTCGGGCCGGACGGGCGCGTGCGCGAGCTGAAGTGGATCGCGGGCGGCCGCGGCGGCGTCGCGCTCGACGCGCCGATGGGGCTCGCGATCCGCGGCGACACGCTCGCCGTCGCCGACCTCGCCGCTGTGCGCTTCTTCGACCGCCGCACCGGCCGGCCGTTGGGCGTCGTGCCCACGCCCGGGCTCCGGCTCAACGACCTGGCGTTCGCCGACGACGGCTCGCTCTGGGTGACCGACACCGGCCCGGACCGGCGCGTCGTCGGCGGCGCGCTCCAGGTGGACTCGTCGAAGGACATGGACGCCGTCTACCGGATCGTCCCTGCGGCCGGCGCCCCGGGCGGGATCGTACGCGGCACCGTGCGCGTCGTCGCGCGCGGGCTGCACCTCCACCGCCCCGACGGCGTCGCCGACGCGGGGGGCGGCCGCGCGCTCGTCACCACCTTCGGCGACAGCGTGATCGAGCGCGTCGGCCCGGCCGACAGCGGCAAGGTCGTCGTCGCCCGGCTGCCGGGCGGCCGCGTCGACGGCCTGCGCCCCGCGCCGGGCGGCGGCTGGCTCGTGTCCAGCTGGGACGCCCGAACCGTGTACCGCTACCGCGCCGGCGAGCCGCTCCGCCCGGTGCTCGCGGGCGTGACGTCGCCGGCCGGCCTCGCGGTGGACACGCGCCGCGGCCGGCTCGCCGTCACGTCCATGCAGGAGAACGCGCTCTACCTCGTCCCGCTCCCGCCGTGCCGGACCTGTCCGGCCGCCCGGCCGTGACCGCCGCCTAACGTACCCCATGTCGCCGACCGCCCGACCCGCCGCGCGCCGCGCCGCGCGCGCCGCCCTGGCCCCGCCCCTCACGCTCGCCTCGGCGTGCGCCATCGCCGCGTGTGGCCTCGCCGCGTGCGGCAAGCGCGACGACCGCGGGCTCGCCGCGTCCGCGCTCCGTCCGAACGGGACGCCGGCCGGCACGCCGGCGGGCGCCGCGACCGGCGCCGCGGCGTCGTCCGACGTCGCCAACCCCGCGATGCTCGAGCGCGCCGCGCGCTGGTACCCGCCCGGCACCACCGACGGCAACTGGCTCACCACGGGGCGCGACTTCGGCATGACGCGCTACAGCCCGCTCACGGAGGTGACGGCGGCCAACGTGGGGCGGCTCAAGATGGCCTTCTCGTTCTCCACCGCGCTCCGCCACGGGCACGAGGCCGCGCCGCTCGTCGCGGGCAACACGATGTACGTGGTCACCCCGTTCCCGAGCAACGCGTACGCGCTCGACCTCACGCAGCCCGGCGCGCCGATCAAGTGGACCTTCAAGCCCGACCCGTCGCCGACCGCGATCGGGAAGGCGTGCTGCGACGCCGTGACCCGCGGCGCGATGCTCGCCGACGGGAAGCTGATCTACAACCTGCTCGACGACCACACGGTGGCCGTCGACACCGCCACCGGCCGCGAGGTGTGGCGCACGAAGATGGCCAACGTCGAGGACGGGGTCACGATGACCATGGCGCCGCTCGTCGTCGGCGACAAGGTCTACGTCGGCAACTCGGGCGGCGAGATGGGCGCGCACGGCTGGATGGCCGCCCTCGACGTGCACACGGGGAAGGAGCTCTGGCGCGCGTTCAGCACCGGCCCCGACTCGCTCGTGCGCATCAACGAGACGTACAAGCCGTTCTACCCCTGGCTCCGGGGGCGCGACATGGGGCAGTCGACCTGGCCGGCCGACGCGTGGAAGCACGGCGCCGGCGCCGTCTGGGGGTGGATTTCGTACGACCCCGACCTCAACCTCGTCTACAACGGCACGAGCAACCCCGGGCCGTGGAACGCCGACCAGCGCCCCGGGCTCAACCTGTTCACGAGCGCGGTGTTCGGGCGCGACGCCACCACGGGCTACGCCCGGTGGGCGTTCCAGTTCACGCCCAACAACGAGTGGGACTACGACGGCGTGAACTGGAACGTGCTCGCCGACCTCCCGGTGAAGGGGCGCGTGCGCAAGACGCTCGTCCAGTTCAACCGGAACGGCTACGCCTACACGATCGACCGCGAGACCGGCGAGGTGCTCGTCGCCCGGCCGTTCGGCAACGAGAACTGGTCGAGCGGGATCGACTCGGCGACGATGCAGCCGATCGTCAACGCCGACAAGCGGACCATCCCGCCGGGGCGCTGGGTGCGTAACATCTGCCCGTCCGACATCGGCGTGTCCAACTGGCAGCCCGCGGCGTACTCGCCGCGCACGGGCCTCTACTACGCGTCGGTCAACAACTCGTGCATGGATTACAAGGGGCGCGAGACGAGTTACATCGCCGGCACGCCCTACTGGGGCGCCGACATGACGCGCCACCCGGGCCCGGGCGGGTACTACGGCGAGTTGATCGCCTGGGACGGGGCCGCGGGGAAGCGCGCGTGGGCGATCCCCGAGGCGTTCTACGTCGGGGGGGGGCCGCTCGTGACCGGGAGTGACCTGGTGTTCTACGGCACCACCGACGGCTGGTTCCGGGCGGCGAACGCGCGCACCGGGCAGGTGCTCTGGGCGCAGAAGTTAGGCAGCGGCATCCACAGCCCGCCGATGACGTACCGCGGCCCCGACGGGCACCAGTACGTGGCCGTGATGAGCGGCGTCGGCGGGTTCGCGATGACCATCCAGAACAAGAAGGGGTTCCCGCCGCGCGGCGGGACGCTCTACGTCTTCACCCTCCCCGAGAACATCTCGGCGGTCCCCTCCGCGCCCGGCGAGCAGCACGGGAGCGGCACGGGGAGCCCGCCGGGCTCGGGGACGGGCCACCGGTGAACCGAGTGAGGTACCCGACCATGCGGATGATGCCCCGGCGAGCGGCGCCCCTGCGAGCGGCGCCCTGGCGAGCGGCGCCCTGGCGGGCGGCGGTGCTCGCGGCCCTGTGCGGCGCGGTCGCCGCGGCCTCGGCCTGCGGCGGCGCCTACGACGACCACGAGCACGAGCAGGCCGTCGCCGGCGCGGGGCGCGGGACCCGCACCATCCCCGACGAGGGCACGCTCGCCCGCGTGCCGTTAGGCGACTGGGCGGGCGCCACCCCCAACACGCTCGCCAACACCATCCGCAACCCGTACGAGGGCGACTCGGCCGCGGCGCGCGAGGGCGGGCGGCTCTACCAGCAGATGAACTGCGCCGACTGCCACGGCTACGACGGCAAGGGCGGGATGGGCCCCAACCTGACCGACCGCTACTGGCGCTACGGCGGCTCGCCCGCGGAGATCTACAAGACGCTCTGGGAGGGGCGCCCGCAGGGCATGCCCGCGTGGGGGCGCGCGCTCCCGCCGGAGCAGATCTGGAAGCTCGTGACCTACATCGAGTCGTTCCGCGGGACCTTCCCCGCGCCGCTGGCCGACCGGGGCAAGCAGGGCGACTTGGGCGACGAGGACACGACGGGGGCGCGCACGCTGCGCGGCTTGCAGAATGGAGACTAGCGACGTGGCGGGCCGGCGCGGCGCCGCGTCGGGCGCGCTCGCGTTAGGCGTCCTCGCCCTGGCCGCCTGCGCCACGCCCAGCTCGCCGAGCTACATGCGCCCGTCCGGCCCGGCCGCGGACGCCGAGGCGACGCTCGGGTGGTGGCTGACCGGCATCTCGGTCGCGGTGGTCGTGCTGGTCACCGCCGTGCTGCTCGTCGCGGTCTTCCGCCGCCGCCCCGAGGCGGCCGGCGCCCGGGAGCGCCCCTCGGCGCGCCGCGCGCTCGCCGGCGACGACGACGCGGGCCCCGCGTCGGGCGGGCATGCCGCGGCGGCGACGGGCGGCCCGGCGGGCCACGCCGACGCCCGGCGCCACGGCGGCGACAAGGGCCTGCCGTGGATCTACTGGGGCACGGCGGCGACGGTCGTGGTCCTCGTCGGCGCCTTCGTCGGCACCGCGGCCACGCTCCGCGCCGCGTCGCGCCCGCCCACGACGCCCGCGTTCACGATCGACGTCACGGGGCACATGTGGTGGTGGGAGGCGCAGTACCGCGACTCGCTCCCCGAGCACACGTTCATCACCGCCAACGAGCTGCACATCCCCGTCGGGCGCCCGGTGCGCGTGCGCCTGCGCACGGCCGACGTGATCCACAGCTTCTGGATCCCGGAGCTGGCGGGGAAGACCGATCTCATCCCGGGGCAGCAGAACGAGACGTGGCTCCAGGCCGACCACGCCGGGCGCTACCGCGGGCAGTGCGCCGAGTACTGCGGGATGGAGCACGCGAAGATGGCGCTGTACGTGGTCGCGGACGCGCCGGCCGAGTTCGAGCGCTGGGCGGCGGGGCAGCGGCAGTCCGCGGCGGCGCTCATCCCGGCGGCGATCACGAGCGCGGCGACGGGGCGCGCGAGCCAGCCCGTGGGCGAGTCGATGCCCGCCACCGCGCCGCAGCCCGCCAACACCAGCGCCGACGTGCACGCCTTCGGGCCGCCGGTGCCGTCGCCGTCGCCCGTCGTCGCGCCGAGCGTGGCGTGGTACGGCGGCGGGAACGCCGCCGGGGGCGCCGGGGGCGACTCGCTCGCCCGCGCCGGGCAGGCCGTGTTCGTCGCCAACTGCGGCGCCTGCCACGCGGTGCGCGGCAGCGACGCGTTAGGCCGCGTCGGGCCCGACCTCACGCACGTCGCCTCGCGCGCGACGATCGCGGGCGGGGTCCTGCCCAACACCACGGGTAACCTCGCCGGCTGGATCGCCAACGCGCAGGGCGTCAAGCCGGGGAGCCGGATGCCCACGCTGCCGCTCCCGCCGGGCGACCTGCTCGCGGTCGTCCACTACCTGCAGACGCTGCGCTGAGCGGCGGAGGACTCTTCTTGGCCACTCTCGTCGCCGTCGACCGCGCCCCGGTCGAGCGCCTGCAGCGCACCTGGGAGACGCCGCGCGGCTGGCGCGGCACGCTCTCCAGCGTCGACCACAAGACGATCGGCAAGCGCTACCTCGTCACCGCGTTCGTCTTCCTCCTCGTCGGCGGCCTCGAGGCGCTCGCGATGCGCGCGCAGCTGGCCCGCGCCAGCCTGTCGCTGCTGGGGCCCGAGCAGTACAACGAGCTGTTCTCGATGCACGGCGTGACGATGATCTTCCTCTACGCCGGGCCGATCCTGTCGGGGTTCAGCAACTTCCTCTGGCCGCTGATGCTCGGCGCGCGCGACATGGCGTTCCCGCGGCTCAACGCGCTCTCGTACTGGACGTTCCTCGCCGCCGGGATCTTCATCTACACCAGCACGCTCCTCGGCGAGATGCCCAACGCCGGGTGGTTCGACTACGTGCCCTACGCCGGGGCGACGTACAACCCCGGGCACAACATCGACTTCTACGCGCTCGGGCTGCTGCTGCTCGCGGTGTCGACGACGGTGGGCGCGGTCAACTTCGTCGTCACGCTGTTCACGACGCGCGCGCCGGGCATGTCGCTCAACCGACTCCCGATCATCGTCTGGGGGACGCTGTCGACGTCGTTCGTCAACCTCGCCGCGGTGCCGTCGCTCTCCGCGGCGCTCATCTTCCTCTACCTCGACCGGCGCTTCGGCTTCCACTTCTACGACGCGTCCAACGAAGGGCACCCGCTCCTCTGGCAGCACCTGTTCTGGATGTTCGGGCACCCGTGGGTGTACGTGATCGTGCTCCCGGCGATCGGGATCGTCTCGGACGCGCTGCCGACCTTCGCGCGGCGCCCGCTCGTCGGCTACACCTTCGTCGCGCTCTCGACCGTGGTCACCGCGCTGCTGGGCTTCGGCGTCTGGGTGCACCACATGTTCGCCACCGGGCTGCCGCCGCTCTCGCTCTCCTTCTTCGGGGCGGCGAGCATGATCATCGCCATCCCGAGCGGCGTGTCGACGTTCGCGTGGCTGGCGACGGTGTACTTCGGGCGGCCGCGCCTCACGGCGGCGATGCTCTTCATGCTCGGCTTCATCGTGCTCTTCGTCATCGGCGGCGTGAACGGCGTGATGACCGCCGCGGTGCCGTTCGACTGGCAGCTGACGGACACGTACTTCGTCGTCGCGCACCTGCACTACGTGCTCGTCGGGATCAACGTGTACCCGGTGCTCGCCGGGATCATCTACTGGTTCCCCAAGTTCACGGGGCGGCTGATGGACGAGCGGCTCGCGAAGTGGAGCTTCTGGACGCTCTTCGTCGCGACCAACGTGCTGTTCTTCCCGATGCACATCGTCGGCATGCTCGGCATGCCGCGGCGGGTGTACACGTACCAAACCGGGCTCGGCTGGGACGCGCCCAACCTCGTCGAGACGATCGGCGCGGGGCTCTTCGCGGTCGGGGTACTCCTCTTCATGTACGACGCCGTGGTCAGCTACTACCGCGGCCAGCGCGCGGGCCCCAACCCGTGGGACGCGGGCACGCTGGAGTGGGCGACGAGCTCGCCGCCGCCGCCCTACAACTTCGCCGTCATCCCGACCGTCGCCAGCCGCCACCCGCTGTGGGAGGACCGGTTAGGCACCGAAGGGACGGGCCGCAGCATCGTCGACCGCGGCGCGGTGCTGGCGGACGGGCGCGAGACGTTCGAGACCTCGGCGCTCGACGGCGAGCCGACGGCCGTGATCCGCATGCCCGAGGACTCGTACGCGCCGATCGCGCTCGCGGCGTCGCTCCTCGCGCTGAGCTACGGGCTGCTGTTCGGCGCGTGGTGGCTGGCCGAGGTCGGCGCGGCGGCGACGCTCGTCGCGGTCGTCGCGTGGCTCTGGCCGTCGTCGGACCAGCTGCACCACACCGGCGGGGTCGACACGCCGTTCGGCGAACTGCCCACGTCGGGGTTAGGCAGCAACTCGGTCGGGTTCTGGGGCATGTGCTGCGTGATCGGGACGGAGGCGGCGCTCTTCGCCTACTTCCTGTTCAGCTACTTCTACCTCGGGTCGATGTCGACCAACCCGTGGCCCCTCTACGGCGCCCCGGACCTCAAGCTCGCCGGCCTCAACACGGCGATCCTGATCGCGAGTTCGGGCGTCCTGATCTGGGCCGAGCGAGGGGCGCGTCGGGGGAACGAGGGGCGGCTGAAGCTCGGCGTGGCGGTGACGGCCGCGATGGGCGTCGTGTTCCTCGGGCTCCAGCTCCTCGAGTACAGTCGCAAGGGCTTCGGCCCCACGCAGGACGCCTCGGCCTCGCTCTTCTACACGATCACGGCGTTCCACGGCGCGCACGTCGCGGTGGGCCTGACGATGCTGTTGGTCGTACTGGTCCGCGCGTTCCGCGGGCACTTCTCGGCCCGCCGGCACCTCGCGGTGACCAACGCGGCGATGTACTGGCACTTCGTCGACGTGGTGTGGCTCGCGGTGTTCACGTCGCTCTACGTCACCCCGCACTTCCGGTGAGGCACTGGTGAGCACCCCCACGGTGAGGGCATCGCGATGAGTGGGCAGGGTCAGGCGCCGTCTGAAGCGCCGCGGGCCGGCGCCGCGCCCGGAGATCCGGGCGCCGGCGGGGCGTCGTCGGGCGGGTGGATGGCCCGGCACGGGGCCGGGCATCCGGCGCCGGCGCGCGGTCAGGCGAGCAGCGCGGCGCTGTGGTTCGGCCTCTTCGCCGCGCCGGCCGCGTGGAGCGTGCAGACGCTCGTCAATTACTCGCTGGCCGCGCACAGTTGCTATCCCGCGCTCTACCCGCGCGGGACGCCCGCCTTCGGGGGGCTGTGGGCGGTGACCCTCGGGGTGAGCCTGCTCGCGACCGCGGTCGGCGTGGCGGCCGGGCGGTTCGCGTACCGCGAGTGGACGCGTACGAGCGGCGAGACCGGTGGGGGGGCGGGCGGACGCGCGGGGGCCGAACACGCGCTGCAGGGCTCGCAGCAGGGCGGCGGGTCGGGCGGATCGGGCCGGTCCGACGGCGGCGACGGCGGCGGCGACGGCGAGCCGACCGACGTGCGCGCGGCGCTCGAGATTGGCGAGGGGCGGACGCGGTTCATGGCGATGTCCGGCATCCTGACGAGCGTCGTTTTCGTCACGGCGAGCCTACTGCACGGGCTGAGCGTGTTCCTGGTGCAGCCGTGCGGCACGTGACGGCGCGGGCGCGGCGGGCCGCGGCCCTCGCGGTCGCGCTGGCGGCGCTCCCGGCGGTCGCGCACGCGCACCCGGGGCTCGCGGTCGCGCCGCACGACGTCTGGCGGACGTGGCCGGCGAGTCCGGGCGTGGTCGTCGGTCTCGCGGCGGCCGGCGCGTGGTACGCGTGGGGCGTCCGCCGGGTCTGGGGGCGGGCGGGGGCGGGGCGGGGCGTCGTCCGGTGGCGCGCGTGGGCGTACACGGCGGGGCTCGCGGTCCTCGCCCTGGCCCTGCTCACGCCGCTCGACGCGCTCTCGGACGCGCTGTTCACGGCGCACATGGGACAGCACCTGCTGCTCATCCTCGTCGCGGCCCCGCTGCTCGCGGCGGGCGTGCCGGCGCTGGCCATGCTGTGGGCACTTCCCGAGCGGGCGCGCCGGCGCGCGGGGCGGGCGTGGGCGGCGCGCCCCGGGCTGCGGGCCGCGCTCGCCCTGCTGATCGCGCCGGGGACCGCGATCGCCCTGCACCTCGGGAGCGTGCTCTTCTGGCACATGCCGGCCCCGTACGACTGGGCGCTCCGGCGCCCCGCGGTGCACGCGCTGGAGCACGTGACGCTGTTAGGCGCGGCGGCCCTCTTCTGGTGGCCCGTGGTCCGCCCGCGGGCGCGCGCGGTCGCGGGCCGCGGGCGCCGCTTCGACGACGGGGCGCGGCTCCTGTACGTGACCGCGGCCGGGGTGCCGATGGCGCTGCTCGGCGCCGCGCTCACCTTCGCCGTGCGGCCCTGGTACACCGGGCACTACGCGACGACCGCGGCGTGGGGGCTGACGCCGCTCGAGGACCAGCAGCTCGCCGGCGTGCTGATGTGGGTGCCCGCGGGGATCGTCTACGTCGGCGTCGCGAGCGCGCTGTTCGTGCGGTGGCTGCAGGGCACGGATCGGGAGGGTGTGGAACGGGAGCGTGCGGGACGGCACGTCGCGGCGGCCACCCGCGCCGCCGCGGTGGTGCTCGTCGCGACGGCCCTCGCCGCGGGCGCGTCGGCCTGCCGCGACGCGAGCGGCGGGACGCCGGCCTGGCGCGTGGAGGGCGGCGACGCCGCGCGCGGGCCGGCGGCGATCCGCCGCTACGGCTGCGGCTCGTGCCACGCGATCCCGGGCGTCGCGCGCGCGGTGGACGCCGAGGTGGGGCCGCCGCTCGATCGCTACGGGCGGCGCGTGTACGTCGCCGGGCGGCTGCCCAACACGCCGGAGAACCTCACCGCGTGGCTGCGCGCGCCGCAGCGCTACGAGCCCGGCGGCGCGATGCCTAACCTGGACGTGACCGAGCGCGACGCGCGCGACATCGCGGCCTACCTGTACACCCTGCGCTGACCCGGCGGCGGGCGACCGCCGCCCAACGCGCCCGACGCCGCGGGATAACGACGACATCGGCGTCGACCGCCGCCGCCCCGCGCGGCGCCCAACGTTAGGCATGCGGCGGCCGCCGCGGCGCGGTCACGCGCCGGCGGCGCGGCGATTCGCCCGGCCGCGGGCTGTGTGGCACGGCTCTGGCCAAAGTACATATCTGTACATTGGAGCCCGGCCGCCGTCCAACAGCGCGTGACCACCGGCCGGGACTCCGACGAACGGTGGAGCGCGGAGATCCGTGCCCAGGCCCGGGTCCGCGGGCGCACCGGCACGAGGTCGGCGCGCCGAGCCCGGCGAATGATGAGCCCCGCGGGGCCGAGGTCCGCCGGAGGGCGGAGAGGAGAGACGTATGGATCCGTACGGCAGCGAACGGCAGTGGTACTGGGTGGGCATGGTCGCGCTCGCGCTCGGCGCGTTCGCGATGCTCCTGCGCTCCCGCGGCAAGCCGCGCGACTCGGAGCCGCACCACGTCTACCACCTCTTCGTCTGCTTCACGGCCGCCCTCTGCTACCTCGCGATGGCCCTGGACCAGACCCGGGTCGAGGTCCCCGCCGAGGCGCGCCACCTCTACGTCGCGCGCTTCCTCGACTGGTCCATCACCACCCCGCTCCTCCTGCTCGGCCTGGCCACCACCGCGCTCGGCGAGCTCCGCCGCCGGAACGCCCTCGTCGTCGGCCTGCTCCTGGCCGACGTCGCCATCATGCTCACCGGGCTCGGGGCCACGCTCTCGCACGTGCAGGGGGCCAAGGTCGCGTGGTACGTCGTCAGCTGCGCCTTCCAGGTCGCGGTCTACGCCCTGGTCTGGGGCCCGCTCCGCCGCGAGGCCCGGAGCCAGCGCTCGCCGAGGGTGGGCGCGGTGTACACGCGCAACGCGGCCGTGCTCTCGCTGCTCTGGGTGGCGTACCCGCTGATCTGGCTGGGCGCGCCGAGCGGGTTCCGGCTGTACGAGGCGCCGACGGCGGCGTTCCTCTACCTGGCGTTCGACCTCGTGGCCAAGGTGGGCTACGGCTTCTTCACGCTCGCCGGCAGTGCGCAGCTCGAGCCGCACGCGGCGAATTACCGGCCGGTCGTCGAGCCGATCGCGTCACTCCCGCCGGACGGGTCGTCGCGGCCCGTGGGCGCCGAGCGCGAGCGCGCGCACGAGCGCGCCGAGTACGCGGGCACGCGCCGGTAGCCGGCGGTAGCCGCCGGTAGACCGTCGCGGGGCGATCGCGCGTGGGGCGCGGGGGCGGGAGCGCAGACATCGCGATCGTCGGCGCGGGGGGCGCGGGGCTCAGCCTCGCCGCCGCCCTCGCCGACGCCGGCCCGCGCGTTGGGCGGGTGGTCGTCGTCGACGCGCGCACGTCGTTCGCGCGCGACCGCACGTGGTGCTTCTGGGACGTGCACCCACAGCCCTTCGGGGGCGCCGTCACGCACCGCTGGTCCCGCTGGCGCGTGACGGCCCCGGACGGCACCGAGGTCACGCGCACCTCCGGCCGCTACACGTACCAGCACGTGCCCGCCGACGCGTTCTACGCCGACGCCCTCGCGCGCATCGCGCGCGCGCCTAACGTCGAGCTCCGCCTCGGCGAGCGCGTCCTCGCGGTCGAGGACGCCGGACCCGCGGCGCACGTCGTCACGGCGGGCGACGTGCTGCGGGTTGCCCACGTGTTCGACAGCCGCCCCGCCGGAAGTTCCCGCGAGACCAAGGCCGGTTCGGGCCACCCCGTGCGCCTCGTCCAGGCGTTCGCGGGCGTGGCGGTCGGCACGGACGTGCCGGCGTTCGACCCGAGCGCGGCGACGCTCATGGACTTCACGCTCGACTGGGACGGCTCGGGGATCGGCTTCGGCTACCTGCTCCCCTACACGGCGTGCGAGGCGCTGGTCGAGGTCGCCGTGATCGCCGACACCGCGCCCGCGCCGGGCGCACTCGAGGCGGCCCTCGCGGGCTACGTCGCGCGCGTGACCGCCGGCGCGCGGGTCGCCGTCCGCTGGCGCGAGGCCGGCGTGATCCCGATGGACGCCGCCCCGGTCCAGCGGCGGCCCTCGCCGCGGGTGACGCGCATCGGCGTGGCCGGCGGGATGGCCAAGCCGTCGACCGGCTACGCGTTTCTCGCCATGCAGCGCGACGCCGCGCACCTCGCCCGGGCGTTCTCCCAGGGCGCCGCGGCCGGCGGCCGACATCCCGCCCCGGCCGCGCGCGGCCACGTCGCGCAGGGGCTCGACCACGTCTTCCTCCGCCGCCTGCGCGCCGACTGGGCCGGCGCGCCGGCGCTGTTCGCGCGGCTGTTCGCCCGCGCCGAGCCCGACGCGCTCGTGCGCTTCCTCTCCGACGTGGCGTCGCCGCGCGACGTGGCCCACGTCGTCGCCGCGCTCCCGCCCGCGCCGTTCGTCGCCGAAGCGTGCCGGATGGCGTTGCGGCGTCGGCCGTCGCGCGGGCAGACGACGACCCAGGGGCCAGGCGGCCCCGCGCCGCGCACGCCGTCGTCCGCCGCGTCGACGGTGGCACGCGCGTAGCCGCTCGTGGACGCCGGGCTTCTCAGCGTCCTCCCCACTCGCGACTCGACGCGCAGCCGAGTCCCCAGGAACGACAGATCGAGGCGCACGCCGACTCCCCGAGGACCCGGGACGGCCGCTCCGGTCGCACGAGTGGCGCGTTGAAGCTGACGCGCGAAGGCTCGAGTTCCGCCCCGGGTACTCCCGGGTACGTGCACGCCCAGGAGCACGAGCGCACGGCGCACCGCGGCGTGATTTATTTGCCCTGGCGGGGCTGGACGCGCCGCGAGCGCGGGGAAGACTTTCCACCCACGGCGAGACACGAGATGCAGCAGATCGAGAGCGCGGCGTGAACGCGTCCGACGTCATCCCGTACGTGGGCTACGCCGCCGGTGGGCTCAGCGTGCTGTCGCTCGTGCCGCAGGCGGTGCGTGCGTTCCGCACGCGCGAGGTGCACGACATCTCGTGGGGGCTGGTCACCCTCCTCATCGCGTCGGGCGTCCTCTGGATCGCCTACGGCGTGCTGTCGGCGCAGCGCCCGGTGATCCTGACCAACGTCGGCGTCGTCTTCCTCGCCGGCGTCATTCTCGTCGCGAAGGTGCGGTTCCGGAAACCACGGCGCACGGCGCGGTCGGCTGGGCGTTAGGGCAAGTCGCGCTCGAACTCAGCGAGCTCGGCGGGGCGCCGCGACGCGGCCGGTGCAGAGATCCGGCCGCGGGTGGTGATTCTCCCAACTGCCGTTGCGGGGCGTTCGGGAGAGATGCTGATTGTGCGCGCGGGCTTCGAGACGCCGTGTGCCGCCGCCGGCCGCTGCGTCCGCGACGGACCCGTGACCCGTCTGGTCGCGGGTACGCTCGTCGGCGCGACCCCGCACACGGCCCTACACGGCCCTTCGCCGCCGATCGGCTGCTCCCAATCGGTCAAGAACCGCGCATCCCGGGACACCTCCGTATCTGCGGGAGATGCCGACGCGCGCCGACTCCTCGCCCTCTCCCATGACCACGCGCCCTCGATCGCTCGCCCTCGTTGCGGCGGCACTCCTCGCCGCGGGGCCGCTCCGTGCGCAGCTCCCCGCCGCGATCGCCACCGATCCGCCGCACGACGCGGCACCTCCCGCGCGCATGGCGGTGCTGCACATCCCCTCGGGCGGCGTACAGATCAACGGCGTTGCCTACCTCGCGGCCGGCGCCGGTGCACACCCGACGTTCGTTCTACTGCACGGACTCCCGGGCAACGAAAAGAACCTCGATCTCGCTCAGGCCGTGCGACGCGCGGGGTGGAACGCGATCACGTTCAACTACCGCGGCTCGTGGGGAAGTCCCGGCACCTTCCGCTTCGCGCAGAATCTCGAGGACGCCGACGCGGTGCTCGCCTACCTCCGCGATCCCGCCCACGCCCGCGCGCTCGGCGTCGACACGACGCGGCTCGTCCTCGGTGGCCACAGCATGGGCGGATGGGTCACGGTCCTCACCGCGGCGCACGACCATCGCCTGCGCGGCGCCGTCCTGATCTCGGCCGCCGATATGGCCGGCCGCACCGCGCCGCGCGACCGCGTGGTGGCGATGATGGCGGACAACATGGAGACGCTCGCGGGGACGTCGGCGGCGCAGATGGCGGACGAGGTGATCGCGCACCGCCAGGACTGGGCGTTCCCGGCGGCGTTCGCCGGGCTCGCCCGCGTTCCGCTCCTCGTGGTCACATCCGACGATGGGCTCGCGCCGGTGAACGACGCGCTCGTCGCCGCCGTGCGCGCGCGCGGCAACGCGGACGTGACCACCGTTCACCTCGCCACCGATCACGCGTACTCCGACCAGCGGATCGCGCTCGAGGGCGCCGTCATTCGGTGGCTGCAGGCGGCGGATCGTTAGGCGCTGCGGGCGGACGCACGACGGCCGGCGTGGGACGGGCCGTGCGATGCCGCTGTGACGCCGCGCATGGCGGCACGTGACCGTGCCGCCCAGCCGCCGCGGTCGACGTCTCGATGATCTTGCGCGATCTGATCCCCGCTCCACGCGCGGCCGGGAGCGCCAGCACGGTGGAGCAGCTCCATGGCGGAGCCGCACACGGGGCGGTACGGTCCGCGGGCCGCGGTTCGCGGCGGGTGATGACGTTCGAGCGCCGCAGTGCACCCGGCGGCGCGTGCCCACGGGCGAAAGGGCGCGGCCGAGCGACGTGCTCGCCGGTGCCGTGCTTGACGCGCGGCATTCGAACCGTACTGTAGCAAATCCGCAGACTTCCCCCGTCGCACGGCGCACCGCGAGCGCCGCTCCGTCGCGCCCGGGCACTGCCCGTTCCCACCACAGCGACCATGACCGATTCCATGCCCGTCGCCCCCGCCGCCCCGGGTCTCACCCCCGCCGCCCTCGCCCCGCCCTCGCCGGCCGGCGCGTCCGCCCCGCCGAACTCTGCTCCGCGTCCGGTGCAGAACCCGCTCACGCTCGTCATGGCGATCAGGTCGGCGGACGACGCCGCGCAACTGCACGCGCTGCTGCATCAGATCCAGAACGCGCCACCAGGCCACAACCCCGTCTCGCGCGCGCTCGACACGCTACAGACCGTGCACTTCGCCCGCTTCGTGTTCATGGAAAACGAGACGCGGCTGGCGGTGATCACCACGTACGATGGCACGTTCGAGAGCTATATCAACGAGTTCATCGACCAGATCGGCGATGTGTTCAACGCGTTGCTGGCGCACATCGCCGGCGCGCCGACGCTCCCCGTGCAGCAGCACCGGCAGGAATTCCTCGACTACGTCCGGGCCAACGACCTGCGCGGGCTCGAGCCCTTCTACAGTGCCTACCCGACCGCGACCGTGCTCGACATCCGCGCGGCGCTCGGGCAATAGCGGCCGCCATGGAAGGTGGGCTCGACCTGGGCGACGTTCAGGGTTTCATCATGCGCAGCTACGCGATGCCGTCGCTGCGCATGCTGGTCCTCCGCGTCGCCCGTCCGGACGCGGCTCGGCGATTTCTGGGCACCTTGGTCCGAACTGACGCGTCGCCGGGGCTGCGCGTGGCCACCGCGGCACCGTGGCCGGTCAAGCCGCCGCACTGCGTCAACGTCGGGCTGACCTCCGCGGGTCTCGCCGCGCTCGGGGTTCCGCACGATTCGCTCGCGTCGTTCCCGGACGAGTTCGTCGCGGGCGTGGTCGCGCGCGCCGCCCAGATCGGCGACGTGGGCGACAGCGCGCCGACGCAGTGGATCCCGTCGCTCGCGGGCAGCGGTGCGCACATGTTGCTCTTCATCTTCGCCGAGAGCGAGACCGCCCGCGAGACGGCGTGCGACGCGCTCCGCGCGGCATTCGCCGCCGACGGCGCGCTGGACGAGATCGGGGCGGTCGATGGTGGCGCGCTTCCCGGAGACCTCGCGCACTTCGGGTATCGAGACGGCTTCTCGCAGCCGACCATCGAGGGCGGGCCGCCGACGCTCGTCCCCGACGTCCTGCCGCACGCGCCGACGGGCGCGTTCCTGCTCGGCTATCCGAGTCAGTTCGACCAGTTCACGTATCCCGTACCCACGCCGGTCGCGCTCGGTCTCAACGGCAGCTTCGCCGCGGTCCGTATCCTCGAACAAGACTGCGATGCCTTCGAGCAGTTCTTGCACGACGCCCCTCCGACGTACGGGATGTCGTCCGAGTTGGTGGCGGCGAAGGTCTGCGGGCGGTGGCGGAACGGAGTGCCGCTCGCCTTGTCGCCTTCCACCGACACCCCCGATCCACCGATCCCGCCGGAGCGGATGAACGACTTCGACTACGCGCCGACCGACGGGCACCCCGACGCGTACGACGATCGAAAAGGCTACCGCTGCCCGATCGGGGCGCACATCCGCCGCACCAATCCGCGCCACGCCACGGTCGCCGCAGCGGCTGGGCTCAAGCACCGCATCGTGCGCCGCGGACTCCCCTACGGACCGCCCTACGACCCCGCCCGTCCCCGCGACGGGCAGGCCCGTGGGCTGCTCGGCCTGTTCATCTGCGTCAGCCTCAAGGACCAGTTCGAGTTCATCATGACGGACTGGGTCAACGACGGCGCATTCGCGCCGGGGCTCGGCAGCGCGCGCGACCCCGTGATCGGCGCCAACTCGTCCGGCGCGAGCCGGTTCGTCGTCCCGGTCGAGGGACAGTCGCCAGTCGTGATGACCGGGTTTTCTCGGTTCGTGCGCACGCGTGGTGGCGCGTACTGCTTCCTGCCGAGCGTGACCGGCCTGCGGTACCTGGCCGCGCTCGCGGCCGCCTAGAGCGGCTCACGCGGTTCGACGAACGCGACCTCACGATCCCGGATGCGCACGAACGTCGGGTGGGACGCCGAGAACCCGACGGTCATTCGGATCGAGGGTCGCGTCTCGCGTTAGGCACTACCGACCGTGTTGGGACGTACGCCGAGAGTCGCCCGATCGACCGCGTTGCGAACGGCCGCGGCGGAGCAGCCCCAGGACGACGGCCGCCACGGGCCGCGCGCACAGGCGTGCGGGCGCGCGTCACGCCGGAACGACCGGCGGTGCCGACGGCTTGCGCGACCCGCGGGATGCCGGCACCATGGTCCACCCCCGCCCGCGTCAGGGCGCCGGCCGCCCCCGTCCCGTCTCGCCCCATGTTCCGCCTCCCCGCGCACCTGCGCCTCGCGGCGTGCGCCGCGGCCCTCGCGGCGCTCCTCGCACCCGCCCGCGCGAGTGCGCAGGCCACCCCCGCGCGGACCGCCGCGCCCGCCTCCGTCGTGCCCCTGCCGCCGCTCAAGGTGGTCGACGCCGCCTTCGTCGACACCACCGTCCGCGCCTGCACCGACTTCTTCCAGTACGCGAACGGCGCGTGGCTGGCGCGCGACACGATCCCGGCGGCGTACGCGTCGTCCGGGGTGGGGCGCGACATGTCCGACCGCAACGAGCTCGCGGTCCGCTCGGTGCTCGACGACCTGCTGGCGCACCGCGCGACGCTCCCCGCCGGCAGCACACCGCGCAAGCTCGCCACCTTCTACGGCACCTGTATGGACTCGGCCGCCACCGAGCGGGCCGGCGGGACGCCGGTCGCGCCGATGCTGCGCGCGGTCGACCGCGTGACGACGCGCGCGGCGCTCGCCCGGCAGCTCGCCGCGCTGCAGACGGAGGGCGCGGACGTCGGCTTCCGCTTCGCGCCCGAGGTCGGCCGGCACGACGCCGCGCACTACGTCGCGGCCGTGTACCAGGGCGGGCTCGGCCTCCCCGACCGCGACTACTACCTCGGGCGCGGCGCGGCCGGCGATTCGACGCGGCGCGCGTACGTCGCGCATGCCGCGCGGCTGTTCGAGCTGGCCGGCGCGCCGGGCCCCGACGCGCGGCGCGACGCCGAGCGCGTGCTTGCCCTCGAGACGTCGCTCGCCGACGCGTCGCTCGCCCGCGTGGCCCTGCGCGACCCCGCGGCGACCGACCACGTGATGCCCGTCGACCGGCTGCGCGCGCTCGCGCCGCACCTCGACTGGGCGGCGTACTTCCACGACGTCGGCCTCACGCGCCCGGTGGCGCAGGTGAACGTCGGGATGCCGGCGTTCGTGACACGCGTCGACAGCCTGCTGGGCGCCGCGCCGCTCGAGGACTGGCGCGCCTACCTGCGCTACCACATCCTCGCCGGCGCCGCGCCGTGGCTCAGCACGCCGTTCGTCCAGGAGGACTTCGCGTTCCGCGCCCGCTTCACCGGCGCGAAGGCGCTCCTGCCGCGCTGGAAGCGCTGCCTCCGCGAGGTCGACGCGGACGTCGGCGAGGCGCTCGGCGAGCGCTTCGTCGCCACGACGTTCTCCCCCGAGGCGCGGGCGCGGGCGAAGGCCGTGATCGATGACATCCGCGCCGCGTTCCGCGAGCGGCTGCTGCGCCTCACGTGGATGTCAGACACGACGCGGGCGCAGGCGCTCGAGAAGCTGGCGCGGATGGGCGAGA
The DNA here is from genome assembly GCA_963763675.1 of uncultured Gemmatimonadales bacterium. GTDB lineage: Bacteria > Gemmatimonadota > Gemmatimonadetes > Gemmatimonadales > Gemmatimonadaceae > BPUI01. Next base: position 518,997 of record CAVXPN010000005.1, on the reverse strand, counting down.
AGGTCGGCTACCCGGAGCGCTGGCGCGACTACACGGCGCTCGTGACGGAGGAGGGGCCGTTCGTCCGCAACGTGTTGCGCGCGAACGCGTTCGAGTGGCGGCGCACCGTCAACCGGCCCGGCGCGCCGGTCGACGTCACCGAGTGGTCCATGACCGTGCCGACGGTGAACGCGTACTACGATCCGTCGAAGAACGAGATGGTCTTCCCCGCCGGCGCGCTCGTGCCTCAGACGTTCGACCCGCGTGCCGACGACGGGGCGAACTACGGCGCCCTCGGCGGGAGCTGGGCGGGGCACGAGCTGACGCACGGCTTCGACGACGAAGGGCGCCACTACGACGCGGCCGGCGCTCAGCGCGAGTGGTGGACGCCGGCGGACTCGCTCCGCTTCACGCAGCAGGCGGCACTCGTGGCGCGGCAGTTCGACGGCTACGTGCAGGTGGACACGTTCCACGTGAACGGGCGCCTCACGCTGGGCGAGAACATCGCCGACTATGGCGGCGTCCTGGTCGCCTACGACGCGCTGCAGCGCGCGCTCGCGCGCCGCGGCCGGCCGGGGTTGCTCGACGGCTACACGCCGGAGCAGCGCTTCTTCCTCGCCTACGCGCAGACCTGGCGCGCGCACGCGCGCCCCGAGAATCTTCGCACGCGCGTGACGGTGGACCCGCACGCGCCGGAGCGGTGGCGCGTCAACGGCCCGCTGTCCAACGCGGAGGCGTTCGCGCGGGCGTTCGGGTGCACGCCGGGCGACGCGATGGTCCGCCCGCCGGCGCTGGTGCCGCACATCTGGTAGGCGGTGCGGGCGCGCTACGGGCCGCGTGCGGGCTACAAGGCGCCGGCCAGCAGCAGATCACCGCAGATCCGCCAACAGATCGCGACGCTCACGGCGTCGCTCTCGACCTCGGAACGCTGAGGCGAGCCAGTCGAGGAGGCGCTCGGTCGGGCTGCGCCGGCCCAGCATCTCACGCGGGCGCGTGAATCACCGCGATTCACGGAGTTCTCACGCCACGCGCGTATCGTCTCGCGTCCGAGCTGCCGAACGCCCCCCACCAGAATCGCCTCATGCCTCGTGTGTCCCGCACCACCCGGTCCTACGCCGTGCTCACCCTCCTCGCCGGGGCTGCCCTCGCGCCCGCCCGGTCGAGCGCCCAGACCGCAGCCTTTGCCGTCGGCGACACGGTCCAGTTCAACTTCGCCCGGCTTCCCGACCAGCGGTTGGGCGTCGTCATCACCGCGCCGACGCAACAGGGCGCCAACCTGGTCCAGCTCCAGGTCCTCGAGCTGCCGAGCCAGGACCACCCGCAGGGCCACGGGGCGGCCTGGGTCAACGTGGAGTTCGTCCACCCGCTGAGCCGCGGCAACGCGGCCTCGACGGCGGTCAAACCGCTCGGCTGGTTCCTGGGCCGGTGGTCGCTCACCATCGTCGCGCCCACGGTGGATCGTGCGAAGGCCGACGGCTACCTCTACCGCCGGGAGGAGTCGGGCGCGCGCATGGGGTTCGTCCAGATTGACCCCGATGGGACGTTCACCTGGAAGGTGCTTCCGAGCGACCCGGCCTCGGCGTGGATTCGGGGCCGGTGGCGCCCGGCGTCGGCCAGCGAGCCGGGCGCGCGTGTCGTACTCCTCGGCGGCGAGGACCGGCGCGACTGGGTCGTGTACGGGTCGAGCAGTACGATCGGCGGTCGCGACCAGGTCAAGCTCTGGGACCCGACCAACCACGCACAACGACTCGGCACGCGCGGCTGAGGACCGGCGGACCACGCGTCGCGCGCATGCCCGAACCCCAGACGGCACAGAAGACGCTGGGCCGCGCGCGGGGCGACGTCGGTCACGGCGGGGCATCGCCACCGTCGCGGCAGCAGCCCCGCGCTCAACGTACCCGCGACCTGCGCGGGGCGCGCGCTACCGACGACCGACCCGCGCTACTGGGGACCTGGGGTGTGCTGCGACACCAGGCGCGTCGTCCAGTTCTCCATCTTGCAGCGCCAGTCGCCGAACGTGGTCTGGTAGCAGAGCCCGGCCGGGAACGTCATCTCATCCACCGTGCACCCGGGGGTAGCGGCCGGGTACTGCTTGACGTCCGTGCACGAGTAGCGCGTGAAGCGGCCCCGGATCGGATAGACCGGCTTCGACGGGTCGAGGTCCGTGTACCCCTCGTGCGCCGGGCGGCCCACCCCGATCTGCACGGTCACATTCTCGAGTAGCCACCCGGGAATCATCTCATACGTGCAGCGGAAAATCTGCGCGGCGGCCGCCGCCGATGGCGCGCCGCGCACGGCGGGGCACGCGAGGGGATCGCGGGTGTGATAGTCCTTGCCGCTCCAACTGGCGGCTGCGCTCTGCGCGTGCGCGCTCGGCAGCCCCACGGTGAGCGCGGCGACGACGGTGGCGAGGGCCGCAATGCCGCGCGTCGGGACGGACCGCGGCGTCGGGGTCGGCGAGGGCGTGCAGCGGGAGGAGCGTGGAGCAGACGTCATAGGGGCGCGCTGGGGAGGGGGAGGTGGGGTGCCCTGCCCGCGAACGTGGGACGGAGGCGTCAGGAACACGCGGTGGTTGGTCCGGCGGGCACGAACGTAGGGCGGCTCCGTTAGAACTCCGTGAATTCCTGTGAATCACGGTCCAGGTCGCCACCGCATCCGGCCCGTGCCGGCCGGATGGTCACGCCCACAGCCCTTCGGCACGCGCATGCGGGGAGCGCGTCCGAGTCGGCGATTCCGACATGGTGAACTCGGGCTCGCTAGATGTAACCGCGATCTGCGCCAGGGCAGATCGCGGTTGGGTTCAGCGCGGGGCGCAGCCAGTTGCGCACCGTGCTGTTGGCGACGCAGAACCGCGCCGCGATCACGCCGGGGCTCAGGCGGTCGTCGGGCGCCGCCGCGAGCACGCGCTCGCGCAGGTCGAGGGAGGACGGGGCCGCCACGGGACACCTCCCTGGTGGGGGCCCCGGGGTCCCGCATCAGCCGCGCCGTCACGCACACTCGAGGTTGCCACGGTCAACCGCGATTTGCTCTGGTGGCTGGCTTTCGATCGCCCGCGAGTGCGGGGGCCGGGTTGGGCGCGCCTGCATGATCGGCGCGCCAGCATGCGCACGGTTGCACCACCGCCGTTCACGTATATCTTAGTACTGAGATAAACAACGCTCCCCATCACCGCGTCCGAGCCATCTTGCCGATCACCGGCCTGCACCACGTCACCGTCATCGCGGGCGACCCGCAGCAGAACCTCGACTTCTACGTCGGCGTGCTCGGCATCCGCCTCGTCAAGCGCACGGTTAACCAGGACGCGCCCGACACGTACCACTTCTTCTACGCCGACGGTGCGGGAAACCCCGGTACCGAGCTCACCTTCTTTCCGTGGCCCAACATGCCACCGGGCCGGCGTGGCACCGGGCTGACCGACGAGGTCGCGCTCGCGGTGCCGCCTGGGAGCCTCGATTACTGGGCCGCACGACTGGCCGCCCACGGCGTGACACCCGGCGCGCGCGAGACCCGCTTCGGCGAGGCGACGCTTCCGTTCGCCGACCCGCACGGCCTCGCCCTCGCACTCGTCGAGACGGCACACCGCGCCTTCACGCCGTGGGACGCGAGCCCCGTCCCAGCCGAGCACCAGATCCGCGGGCTCCACGGCGTGCGGCTCGATGCGCGCGACCGCGCCGTGACCGCCCGCTTCCTCGGCGCCGGCCTGGGGCTCACCGCCGTGGCCGAAGAGGGCGGCTGGACGCGGTATGCGGCCGGCGGCGTCGCCGGCTCTGGGCGCGTCGTGGACGTGCGCGAGACGCCGCGCACCCCGCGGGGGATGTGGGGCGTGGGCAGCGTCCATCATGTCGCCTTCCGGGTCCCCGACGACGCAGCGGAGCTCGTCGCGCAGCGCACGGTGCGCGCGGCCGGCGCCCAAGTTACGGACGTCATCGACCGCTTCTGGTTCCACTCGGTCTACTTCCGCGAGCCGGGGGGCGCCCTGTTCGAGATCGCGACCGACGTCCCAGGGTTCGCCGTCGACGAGGACCCGGCCCACCTCGGCGAGCGATTGATCCTGCCCCCGTTCCTCGAGGGGCAGCGCGCCGACATCGAGCGCGCCCTGCGCCCAGTGACCGTTCCGCGCCCCGCGGCGGCGCCGGCGCGCCGGGGACGCTCGTGACCTACTTCCGCCGCAAGCGCGAGTGCCCGGGGCACATGGGAACGGGGCAGCTCGCGTATGACGCCGTGGCGGCGGAGCCCGCGACTGTCGCGCCGCTCGGCCCCGCATGGTACGACGCGACCACCCAAGAGATCGCCACGTGACCGCGCCCCCGACCCGGGCCCCCTACGACCCGCGGGACCCGCACGGCGGGCGACCGCTACGCGCGGCCGGCGCCCCGGTGGCGCGCGCGCGGGCCGCCATGATCATGGTGCACGGGCGGGGCGCCTCCGCCGGCAGCATCCTGGAGCTCGCCCCGGCGCTCGACGCGGCCGGTGAGTTTCCGGACGTTGCCTACGTGGCTCCAGAGGCGGAGGCCGGGACGTGGTACCCGAACAGTTTCCTCGCCCCGCTCGCGAGCAACGAGCCCGGGCTGTCGTCGGGCTTGCGCGCGGTCGGTCGCGCGCTCGCGCACGTGGCCGCGGCAGGCGTCCCACGAGAGCGCACGCTGCTGCTCGGCTTTTCGCAGGGTGCCTGCCTGGTCGCCGAGTTCGCGGCGCGCGACGCCGCGCGCGGGGCGGGGCCGTTCGGCGGCCTCGCGGTGCTGAGCGGGGGCCTGATCGGCCCCGACGGCACACCGCGTGACTACGCCGGGACGCTCACCGAGACGCCGGTGTTCCTCGGCTGCAGCGATGTGGACTTTCACATCCCGGCTGTGCGCGTTCGTGAGAGCGCGGCGGTGCTGGAGCGCCTCGGCGGCGTAGTGACGATGCAGCTCTACCCGGGGATGGGGCACACCGTCAACGAGGACGAGCTCGACGCTGTGCGCGCGATGCTCCGGGCGGCGCTGGCCGGGACCGGCTGAGTGGCGACTCCGCGCTCCGCGACGCGGTCGCCGAGCACGTGCGCGACGGGGAGGGACTCACACATTTCATCCCGCACCCGCGGCCGGAGCTCCCGCCGCGCTGTGCGAACACTGTCATGCGCGGGTCGCGCCGAGGGCCGCGATCGCGGTGTCGTGCACCGGCGTCGGGACGCCGTACTGCCGGCCGAGTCGGCTCACGGCTCCGCTCAGCACGTCGAGCTCCGTCGGACCCCCGCGTTCCAGGTCGAGCAGGAAGCTCGGGCGCATCGCGGCGGGAAGTCCGTCGATCGTCGCGACGGTCTGCGCGCCGACCTCAGCGTCCACCGCAACGCCGTGCGCGCGCGCGACCGCGACGACCTCGGCGACGGCGCGCGCGATCAGCACGTCCCCGAGCGGCGCGGCGCGGACGGCGCCCACGTCGGCGCGGGCCAGCCCGCAGGCGGCCGCGATCGAGGCGAGGAAGATCAGCTTGTGCCAGAGCTCGACGTCGATGCGCGGCGTGACGCGCGCGTCGACGCCCGCGGCGCGGAACGCCTCGACGATGCGCGCGGTCATCGCGTCGTCATCGCCGCCGCGGGCCGGGTCGAATCGGCCGACGATCACGCGCTGGAAGCCGCTGCGGCGCTCGACGACGCCGGGGGCCACCCTCGCCGCGCTGATGAACGTGACGCCGCCGAGGATCGCGGGCGCGGGGACGCCGAGGTCGACCAGGCGCTCGGCGGCGTCGACGCCGTTCAGCAGCGGCAGCACCGTCGCGCCCGCGGCCGCGAGTCGCGCGGCGGCCGGCGCGACCTCGGGCAGGGAGTAGCTCTTGACGGCCACGACGACGAGGTCGGCGTTGGGCAGGGCGGCCGGGTCGTCGGTGGCGTCGACGGGCACGCGTACGGGTGGAGCGTGCGGCACGTCGGTCGCGGGCGTTCGCAGTTCGAGGCCGCGCGCGCGGATCGCCGCGAGGTGGTCGCCGCGGGCGAGGAGCGTGACGTGGTGGCCGGCGCGCGCGAGCTCCCCCCCGAAGTAGCCGCCGACGCCGCCCGCGCCGAGGACGACGACCCGCAAGGCGTCAGCGCCCATCGGAGGTCCCAACCTCGTCGCCCGCGGCGCCGTGGCGGCGAAGCGTGGCACGCACCCGCTCTCGCAACCGCGCCTCGTCCGCGTCGGCGACCGGCGGCGGCGGCGCGGCGAGCGCGTCCCGGATCGCCCGCGCGAACGCGAAGTGCGGCGGGCAGACGGCGCAGGCCGCGAGGTGGGCCTCGACCTCGTCGCGCCGGTCCGACAGGAGCCGGCCGTCGACGTAGTCCCAGAGGCGCCGGACGGCGGTCTCGCAGTCGATCGGGGCGGCGGTAGCGGCCGCGGTGCCGCCTTTGGTCGAGGTCATCGGCGGGTCTGGGGTACTTCGTGGGGAGCGGCGTTGGGAACGCGGGTCGTGTCGAATCCGGCGTCGCGCGCGTACGCGAACAGCAAGTCCTGGAGCAGCCGGCGCCCGCGGAACAGGCGCGACCGCACCGTGCCCACGGCCACCGCGAGCACGAGCGCCGCCTCCTCGTAGCTCTGCCCCTCGACGTCGACGAGCACCACCGCCGAGCGGTAGTGCGCGGGGAGCGTAGCGAGCGCGCGGTCGATGGCTGGCCCGACGTCCATCCGTTCGAGCGCGTCGACCACGCCCGACCGCTGCGCCCGCCCGTGCGCGACCGCGGTGGCCAGCGATTCGAGCTCGGGGTCGTCGTCCGGCGCGTCCACGTACCGCGCGTCGCGGCCCGCGGTGCGCAGGAACGCGTGGTGGCACACGGAGAACAGCCAGCGCTTCGCGTCGGCGCCGGCGTGGAACGTGTGCCAGCCGCGCAGCGCGTGCAGGTAGGTGTCCTGCACGAGGTCGTCGGCCCGGGCCGCGTCGCGCGTGAGCGCCCGCGCGAAGCGCGCGACGTCGCGCAGGTGTGGCATCGTCAGCCGCTCGAACTCGCCGTCCGCGGGACCGGGTTCGGCGGCGGTGACGTGGTCCATGAGGGCTCCGAAGAATGGCCGGTCCCGCGGCGGCGCGCGCCGGCCTCCGCCGTGGGGAATCGTAAGATACACGCGCCGGCCGACGGGCGATGCGTTAGGCAGCGGCGCGCGCCCGCGCAGCTACGCGCGTGCCGGATGGGAACTCCCCGCCGCGCCGCGGCTACGTCGGGCAGTGGCGGCCGCATCGCCCGGCCCCGCGCCCGGACCGGTGCGCGCCGCCGTCCCCAACGCATCGAGGGTCCTGTGTCCTTCCCCCTGCTCGCGCTCGCCGTGTACGTCGGCGGCGTGCTCACCATCCTGAGCCCGTGCATCCTGCCGGTGCTCCCCTTCGTGTTCGCCTCGGCGGGCCGGCCGTTCGCGCGCTGGACGGGGCCGATGCTCGCCGGGCTCGTGCTGTCCTTCGTCGCCGTCGCCGTGGCCGGCACGGCCGGCGCGGCGTGGGTCGCCGAGGCGGCCGACGTCGGCCGGTGGGCGGCGCTCGCGCTGCTGGCGGTCGCCGGCGCGACGCTGCTCTCGACGCGGGTCGCGACCTTCGTCTCGCGGCCGTTCGTCCGGCTCGGCGCGGCGATCGAACGCCGCGCCGCCGGCCTGCCCGGCGCGCCCGCCGGCACCCCGTCCGACGGCAACACGCTCCCCGGCGGCCCCGCGCGGGCGTTCGCGCTCGGCGCGGCGACGGGGCTGCTCTGGGCGCCGTGCGCCGGCCCGGTGCTCGGCCTCGTCGTCACGTTAGGCGCGTCCGGGGCGGCGCCCGGGCGCGCGGCGGCGCTGTTCGCCGTCTTCGGCGCCGGCGCGGTCACCGCGCTCGCCGCCGCCCTGGCCGCCGGCGGCCGGGCGTTAGGCGCGCTCCGCCGCGCCGGCGGCGCCGAGCGGTGGGCGCGGCGCGGCGTCGGCGCCCTGTCCCTCGCGGCGGTGGCCGTGATCGCGCTCGGCTGGGACGCGCCGCTACTCGCGCGCGCCGGCGTCGTGCAGACGGCCGGCGCGGAGGAGGCGCTGCTGGCGCACCTCGCGCCGGGCGCGAAGGCCGAGGTGGCCCGCGCGCTCGCCACCGGGCCCTCGCTGCCGGCGCTCGCGATCGGCGCGGGGGCCGCCCCTGCGGGACCCGCCCCTGCCGGACCCGCCCCGGCCCCGGCCGCGCCGCCCGTCCCGACCCCCGACCTCGGTCCGCTCCCCGACTTCGCCGGCGGGGCGGGCTGGCTCAACGTCGGCGCCCCCGCCGGCCCGCTCGGCGAGGCTGCGCGCGGCCTGAGCGCGACCGGCGGCACGCTCACCGCCGCCGCGCTCCGCGGCAAGGTCGTCGTCGTGAACGTGTGGACGTTCGCCTGCTACAACTGCCTCAACGCGCTGCCGCATATCAAGGCGCTCGAGGCCAGGTACCGCGGCCAGGACGTCGTGGTCATCGGCGTGCACACGCCCGAGCTGGCCCGCGAGCGCGTCCCGTCGAACGTCGCCGACGCGGTCCGCCGGCTCGGCGTGACCTACCCCGTCGTGCTCGACCCCACGTACACGATCTGGCGCGCCTTCCACAACGAGTACTGGCCGAGCGTGTACATCGCGGACAGGAACGGACGGGTCCGCTTCCAGCGTTTCGGCGAGGGCGCGTACGACGAGGAGGACCGCGTGGTCGCGCAGCTCCTCGCGGCGCCGGCGACGGCGTCGCGGTAGGGCGTCTCGGGGCGCACGAGCGCGCGTCGGGCGCGCGAACGACTCACCGGGATGACGATGACACGGACGGACGCCGCGGCGCGGGCGGAATACACGGGCGCGGCCTGGAACCCCGTCGCGGCCGCCGCGGCGGTCGCCGACCGGGCGGTCGCGCGCGCGGCCGCCCGCGGCGCCCACGGGGACGCCGACGACGCGTTCGACGCCGGGCGCGGGGCGTTCGATGCCGAGGCAGCGTACCCGTCCGCGATCATCGACGAGCTGCATCGGGCCGGCCTGCTTCGGGCCCCGCTCCCCCGCGCCGCGGGCGGGGCGGGGCTCGGCATCGACGCCGGCACGCGCGACGCGCTCCTGCGCACGCTGCTCGAGGTGGGGCGGGCGGACCTGAGCGCGGGCCGACTCTACGAAGGCCACGTCGACGCGCTCCTGCTGATCGCGCGATTCGGGAGTGCGACCGAGCAGGCGCGCGTGGCGCGCCGCGTCGCGGGCGGGCGGCTGTTCGGCGTCTGGAACACCGGTCCCGCCGCGGGCGGCGTGAGCGTCACGCCCACCGCGGCCGGCGTGTGCCCGGCCGGCGTCTGCCTGGACGGCGCGAAGACGTTCGCGTCCGGGGCGGCGCGCGTGGACGGCGCGGTCGTCACCGGCGCGCGCCGCGACGGCGGGTGGCAGATGTGCGTGGTGCCCGTCGCGGCGCTCCGCCGCACCGGCGCCGCCGTGGTCGACCGCGGGACGTGGCGCCCGATCGGCATGCTCGGGTCGGCGAGCTACGCGGTGACGTTCCGCGGCGCGCGCGTGCCGGCGCGGGCGCTGTTAGGCGGGCCGGGCGACTACTACGCGCAGCCGCGCTTCACCGGCGGGGCCGCGCGCTTCGCGGCGGTGCAGCTCGGCGGCGCCGAGCGACTCGTCGACGCGCTGCGCGGATTCCTGCGCGAGACCGGACGGGGCGACGATCCGTACCAGCTCGCCCGCCTGGGCGAGGCGGTCACGCTCACCGCGGGCGGACGCGCGTGGCTCCACGCCGCCGCGGACGTGGCCGAGGCCCACGCGGCCGATCCGGCCGGCACCGACGCGGCGACCGTGGCGGCGCACGCCAACATGACCCGCACCGCGGTGCTGGAGGCGTGCGGGCGCGTCTGCGAACTCGTCGAGCGCGGGGTGGGCGCGCGCGGGCTGCTGGCCCCGCACCCGTTCGCCGGCGTCGTGCGCGACCTGCTGATGTACCTGCGCCAGCCCGCGCCCGACGCCGCCGTCGCCGACGTGGGGCGCCACGCGCTCGCCCGGCCCGAGGGTATCGGGTTGCTCTGGCCGGCGCCCGGCGCGGCCTCCGAGGGCGCGGGGTGAACGAATCCGAGGACCGCGCCTCGCTCGCGCCGTCGTACTTCGACGACGTGTACGCGGCGCACGACGACCCGTGGGGCTTCGCCACGCGCCCGTACGAGGCGGCCAAGTACGCCGCGACGCTCGCCGCGCTTCCGAAGACCCGGTACCGCTCCGCCCTCGAAGTCGGGTGCTCGATTGGCGTGTTGACCCGCGAGTTGGCCGCGCGCTGCGACCGGCTGCTCGCCGTGGACGTGTCGGACGCCGCGCTCGCGCAGGCCCGCGCGCGGACGCGCGACCTGCCCGGCGTCACGATCGCGCGCCTGCGCGTGCCGGACGAGGACCCGGGCGGCGCGTACGACCTCGTGCTCCTCTCGGAGGTCGGCTACTACTGGTCGCCGGCCGACCTCGACCGGGCGGCGGATCTCGTCGCGCGCCGCCTCGAGCCGGGCGGCCACCTGGTGCTCGTGCACTGGACGCCGTTCGTCGCCGACTACCCGCAGACCGGCGACGCGGTGCACGACCGGCTGCTGGCGCGGCCGGAGTTCCGCCACCTCGCCGGCGCGCGCGCCGAGACGTACCGGCTCGACGTCCTCGAGCGCCGCGCGTGACGTGCGCCGGACGAACTTCGAGGCGTCGTTAGGCGCCGGCCCGCCCGGCATACGCCGCCACGTCCACGTACGCCGCCGCGGCGCTCGGGCGCGGCAACGGCCGCCCGTCCTCGCGCAGCCCGTCCAGGTCGAACGCCACCGCCCCGCGCATCTCGCGCTCGACCTCTTCCCGGGTGCGCCCCGTCGCGGCGCACCCGGGCAGGTCCGGGGAGTGGGCGGAAAACCCGGCCGCGGTCGGCTCGACGATGGTGAGATCGCGGGTCACGACGCCTCCGAGGGCCCCGGGCCCTTGAGCCCGGCCAGCCGTCGTCGGCCAGGAGGCGGCGCGATCCCGGGCGCGGTCACGCGCGCCCGGTGCCGCGACCGCGCCCGGAGACGCTCGACGCCGGCCTAACGTCAGCCTAACGTCCGCCGCGCAGCGCGCCGAGCCGCGCGCGCAGGCCGCGCACCGCCGCGCGCACGTCCTCGCGCGGCGGGCCGAGTCGGCGGGCGTCCCACGCCCGCGCGAAGCGCCCGCGCAGCTCGGCGTCGAGCAGGAGCGCGCCGAACGGACGCCGCGCCGCCGCCTCGCGGCGGAGCGCGTCGGGGGCGAGGCAGAGCGCCGCGGCGAGGGCGTCGACGTCGCCCGCCTCGGCGTCGGGCCCGTCGCCCCCCGCCCACAGCCGGCGCGCCGCGGCGCGCGCGCGCGCCCACCGTTCGACGAACGCGGCCGACTCCACCGGCCAGCGCCCCGCCGCCCCCGCCCACTCCGCGATCTGCGTCGCGAGGCCGACGCGCGCGCGGCCGAGCGCGCGCGCGCTGGTGCGGGCGCGGACCAGCGGGCTGTGGCGGACGCGGAGCCCCGCGCGGACGAGCGCGTCGTGGAAGCGCACGTCCTCGAGCGCGGCCGCGGCCGGCATCCCGCCCACCCGCGCGTAGGCGTCGACGGTCACGGCCAGGCTGGCGCCGAAGTACTGGTGGTGGCGCGGCCACGGGTCGTGCGGCTCGGGGTCGAGCCGCGCCTCCACCGCGGCCGCGAGGTGCCGGTACCCGGCGTCGTAGAGGTAGAGCGCGCGCGCCGCGGCCGGCAGCCCGTCGAGCGCGGCGGCGGTGACGCGACCGCCGACCGCGTCCGCGCCGCCCGCGACCGCGGCGAGCGTCGCCGCGAGCCAGTCGGGCGCGACGGTCGTGTCGGCGTCCGTCGTGGCGAGCACGCGCGGGCCGCCCCGGCGCGTCGGGCCTAACGCGCCGAGCCGCGCCGCGGCGAGCTCCATCGCGCGCCGGCGGGCGCCGCCGCTGTGCGCGTCGCCCGCCGGCAGCCACGCCTCGACCACGTGCACGCGCGCGCCCGGCGCGCGCCGCCGGGCCGCGGCCGCGGCGGTCCGCGCCGCCGCCGCGGTCGCGTCGCGGCAGTTGTTGGCCAGGACGATGACTTCGTACCGCTCGGCGCCGAATGGGCGCCCCGCGAGGTCGCGCTGCGCGGCGAGCGCGGCCACCGCCGCCCCGACCGACGCGGCCTCGTCGCGCGCGGGGATGGCGACCGACACCTCGCACGCGGGGTGCGGCGCGGGCAGCCCCGGCGCGGCATCGAACACCGCGCGAAACTCCGCGTGAAACGCGGCCGCGACGTCTCGCCCGCGGGCGTCGGCCGACGCGCCCCGGATTGGTGTGTCTCTCTCCATTCCCCCTCTCCCCTCCCCTCCCCAGTCCGCGGCCGGCCCGCACGACGGGCTGACGTTAGGCGAGCGCGTGCATGAGCCGCGCCGCGACTGGAGGGTTCGGCGATGACGGGGGACGTGGATCACAGCCCGCACTCGGCGCCAGACAGGCGCGCGGCGGTACCCACGCGCTCGTCTACCTGTGTCGAACGCGTTACCCCGTTCGACAGTTCTGTGCCACACTAATAGTGTCGCAGCCTGCCCCCATTCGTCGATCAATGCCCCCCCACGCCAGCCGGCGGCGGTGGGATCCACCCCACGTCCGGAGGATCGTCGAATGCATTACCAGTCAGGCCAAACGTCTCTGCTGCAGCACCCGCCCGACGTCTCGCCTACGCTGATCACGACACGCCGCCCCGCCGTGCCGGCGGGCACCCGGCACGGTGGCGTGCTGCCCTTCGTGTGCATTCTGCTCGCGGCGTTGATCGCGAGCGTGGCCCTGGCCGTCGACTTCGGCCGCCTGTACGTCACCGTGAACGAGGTGCAGGGCGTCACCGACGCCGCGGCACTGGCCGGCGTGGCCGGGATGCAGTTCGCCCCGTGGTCCGCGTCGTCCGCGGCGCCGTCGTTCGCCCAGCGGCTCGCCGCGGCCAACCGCGCCGCGGGGCGGCCGGGGAGCGTCGCGACCGCCGACGTCGTGCCGATGTTCTACGACCCGGTCGCGAACACGATGTCCGCCGCGAGCTACTCGTCGGCCAACGCCGTGCAGACCACCGCGCGCGCGCAGTCCGCCTACGCCCTGGCCGGCGCCGTCGGCATCGCGCCCCGCACGGTCGGTCGGCGCGCGACCGCGTGGATCGGCAACATGGTCGGCGGCGCGTGCGTGCGGCCGGTCGCCCCGTCGTTCACGCGCATGTACGAGGTTGCCAGCGGTCTCACGTGGCGCCCGTACAGCTCGCAGCACCAGTACGCGCCCGACGTCAGCCAGACGCAGATCGCGCTCCTCTCGCCCAGTTCGCCGTGGCCGATCCCGGCGGTCGACCGCACCTTCGTCATGATCCCGCCGTGGTCGAGCGAGGCGCACTGGGACTCGGCCGGGCAGCCCATCACCGGGCTCTGGCACACGGTCAACTACGGCGGCGCCGGCTGGCCGGCGTTCAGCACCAACATGGCCGTGCCGGCCGGGGACCCGAGCTGTGCCGGCGCGACGGCGCAGGTGGGAGGGTACCTCTATCCCTTCACCTGGCAGCCGAGCGACTCCGCGTCGCTCACCAGCAACTACATCACCCCCGGCTTCGTCCAGTTCTGCCACCAGTACGGAAGCAACGGGGCCTACGACGCGACGTGTCGCAACGCGGACGGCTCGGCGGGCGTGATCGCCCGGGTGCCGCTGGTCGACTCGATTCCGAGTCGGTCGGGGACGTTCTCGCAGCGCATCCGGATGGTGACCCAGCTGCGGATCATGTGCTACTTCCAGACGTCGCAGGCCACCTGCCCCGGCACCCAGGTCACCAACGCGGCCGGCCAGTCGGTCTGGTGGCAAATGCCGTCCAACAACGGGAGCGGGCCGCCGGTGACGTCGGGCTACACGCCGGCCACGGTGGTCGTCCTGATCGAAGGCCCCATCTCGATCGACCTCACGCCCGACATCCAGCTGGGCAACACGCCGAGTCTGACACAACGCCTCGTGCTCGTGCGGTGAGCCCGTCTCCGGGAACCGCTCGATTCTTGACAAACTAGTCCAACACGGGTAGGATTGCCGACGTGCCCCGCCCGAAGCAATTCGACCGGGACGAAGCCCTGCGGGCCGGAATGCACGTGTTCTGGCAGCAGGGCTTCGCCGCGACCACGACCGACGACCTCGCCAAGGCGATGGGCATCGGGCGGCAGAGCTTCTACGACACGTTCGGCGACAAGCGCCGCTGCTACCTGGAGGCGCTGCGCGGCTACATGCGCGACGACGTCGGCGGGCAGATCGACGTGATGCGCCGCGCGGGATCGCCCCTCCAGGCCCTGCGCGCCCTGATGCGTGCGGCCGCCGACGGCAGTCCGGAGCGGCGCTCGATGGGCTGCATGACGGTCAACTGCCTCGCCGAGTTCGGGGCGAGCGACGCGGAGATCGCGGCGACCCTGGCACCGACGGCGGTGCTCCTCGAGCAGTCGGTCGTGCAGCTGCTGCGCGAAGCGAAGGCGAAGGGCGAGATCGCGGCGTCACTCGACGAGACGCACGCCGCGAGTGCGCTCCTCGCCACGCGCATGGGCCTCACGCTCGGCGTCAAGGCCGGGCGGACGCCCGAGGCGCTGCGCGCGGCGGCGGACTTCACCATCGACCAGCTGACGGCGCGCTGAGACGCGCGGCAACCGCCTGACCCCACGTGCGACCATCACGAATGCGCATAACTCGTTTTGGACAAAACTGTCAAGTGTGAGACCTGCGTCGTGACGCAATCGGTGCTCGCCTGCCGCGCGCGCGACGCGGCCGCCCTCGCTTTCTCCTTCGGACCACCGAGGTCCTGTATGCCCGTGTCGTTCATCTCGTCGCGCATCTCCGCGCCCCGCCGCCGATGGGCGGCGGTCGGCGCCGCCGCGCTCGCCGCCTGTCAGCCGGCCAAACCCCCCGCGCCGCCCCCGCCGCCGCCGGCCGAGGTGGCCGTGATCACGGCGACGCCGCGGACCACCGAGGAGCCGCTCGAGTTCGAGGGGCAGGTGCGGGCGTTCCGCACCGTGCAGGTCCGCGCGCAGGTGAGCGGCGTGATCACCGCGCGCCCGTTCACCGAGGGCGCCCCCGTGCGCGCGGGGGACGTGCTCTACCGGATCGACCCGACCACGTACGACGCCGACTACCGCGGCGCCCAGGCGCGCGCCGCGCAGGCGCAGGCGCAGCTGACCAACGCGCAGACCAACGCGGGGCGCCTGCGCCCGCTGCTCGCCGACAACGCCGTGGCGCGCCAGGACGTCGACAACGCGGAGTCGAACGTGGCGCAGTACCGCGCCGCGCTCGCGGACGCGCGCGCGACCGTGGACCGCGCGCGCAAGAGCCTGAGCGAGACGACCGTGCGCGCCGAGATCTCGGGGCGGGTCGGCCGGGCGCTGCTCGACCTCGGGACCCGGGTCACCGGGCCCGGCGACGTGCTCACCACGGTCGACGTCGTCGACCCCGTCTACGTGAGCTTCCGCCCCGCCGCGCGCCAGCTGTTGGCCTGGAAGCGCGACCCCGCGCTCGCGCGGGCGATCGCGCCCAACGGGAGCGCGCGCGTGCAGGCGGTGCTCGCCGACGGGCGGCCGTTCCCCGCGGAGGGCCGGATCGGCTACGTCGACCCGGTGGTCGACACGGCGACCGGCACGCAGGAGTACCGCGCCACGTTCGCGCACCCCGGCGCGCTGCTCGTGCCCGGGCAGTTCGTCCGCGTCCGCCTGCTCGGCCTCGCGCGGCGCGACGCGATCCTCGTCCCGCAGCGCGCGGTCGTCGAGCAGATGGGGCGGCAGACGGTGTACGTGGTCGACTCGGCCAACCGCGTCGCCGCGCGCAACGTGACCGCGACGGGCTGGTCGGGCGCCGACTGGCTCATCGAGCAGGGCCTCGCCGCGGGCGAGCGCGTGATCGTCGACGGGGTGCAGAAGGTCGGCCCCGGCGCCGTGGTGCGGCCGACGCCGCTCGCGCCGGCGGCCACGGCCTCGACCACGGCGACCGCGTCGGCCTCCGCCACGCCGGCGGGCACGTGAGCGCCGCCGCGAACGGGTCGTCCAACGGGTCCAACGGGGTCTCCGGTTCGACCAACGGTACGCACGCGGCGGCGCACGCCGCCGCGCCTAACGATTCACCCGGCGCGCGCGAGTACCTCTTCGTCCGCCGCCCGGTGCTCGCGATCGTGATCTCGGTGACCGTCACGCTGCTCGGACTCATCGCGATGCTCGCGCTGCCGATCAACCGCTACCCGCAGATCACGCCGCCCTCCATCCAGGTCGTCGCCGTCTACCCCGGCGCGAGCGCGCAGGACGTCGCCACCTCCGTCGCGGGGCCGATCGAGCAGCAGCTCAACGGCCTCAACGGGCTGCTCTACTACAAGTCGTCCAACTCGAGCGACGGGGTGATGAACCTCTCCGTCACCTTCGACATCGCCCGCGACCAGGACCTCGCCGCGGTCGACGTGCAGAACGCGATCTCGGTCGCCAGCCCGCAGCTCCCCGCGGCCGTGCGGCAGAACGGCATCACCGTGACCAAGGCCAACGCCGACATCCTCATGGTCGGCGCGCTCACGTCGAGCAACGCGCGCGACGACGCGGCCTACCTCACCAACTACGGCAAGCTCTACATCGAGAACGAGATGAAGCGCCTGCCCGGCGTCGGCGACGCGAGCTTCTTCTCGCCGCTCGACTTCTCGATGCTCCTGAGCCTCGACCCCGAGAAGATGGCGCACCTCGGGATCACGGTCGGCGACGTCCAGGCCGCGGTGCTGCAGCAGAACGCGACGCAGCCCGGCGGCCGGCTCGGCCGCGAGCCGTCGCCCTCGGGCACGCAGCTGACCATCCCGGTGGCGACGAGCGGGCAGCTCGTCACCCCCGAGCAGTTCGGCGCGATCATCGTGCGCGCGCTGCCCAACGGGTCGCTCGTCCGCGTGCGCGACGTCGCGACCGTGCACCTCGGCTCGCGCCAGTACGACATCTCTGGGCGGCTCAACGGCAAGGAGACGGCGCTCTTCGGCGTCTACGCCCGCCCGGGCGCCAACAACCTCGCCGTCAAGGCCGCCGTCGTCGCGCGCATGAACGAGCTCGCCAAGGCGTTCCCGGCCGGCGTGCGCTGGACGATCCCGTTCGACACCACGCCGTTCATCAACGAGAGCATCCGCGAGGTGATCTTCACGCTCGCCGAGGCGATGGCGCTGGTGACGCTCGTCGTCTTCGTCTTCCTCCAGAGCTGGCGCGCCACGCTCATCCCGGTGCTCGCCGTGCCGGTCAGCATCATCGGGACCTTCCTCGGCCTCTACGCCGTCGGCTTCACCGTCAACACGCTCACGCTCTTCGGCATGGTGCTGGCGATCGGCATCGTCGTCGACGACGCGATCGTCGTGATCGAGAACGTCGAGCGAATCATGTCGGCCGACCACGTCTCGGCGCGCGTCGCGACCAACCGCGCGATGGGGCAGATCTCGGGCGCGCTGATCGCGATCGTGCTCGTGCTCTGCGCGGTGTTCATCCCGGTGGCGTTCGTCCCCGGCATCACGGGGTCGATGTACAAGCAGTTCGCCGCGACGCTGGTCTTCGCGGTGCTGCTCTCGGGGATGGTCGCGCTGACGCTCACGCCGGCGCTCTGCTCGCTGCTGCTCAAGGAGACGCCCGAGGGGCAGCGGCACGGCCGGTTCTTCACGTGGTTCAACGACCGGTTCGGCTCGCTGACCAACGGCTACCTGCGGGCGGCGGGCGGCGTGATCGGGCGGCCGCGCGTGTGGTTCGCGGTGTTCGCCGTGGCGGTCGCGCTCATCGCCGTGCTCTTCCGCCGCGTGCCCGGCGGGTTCGTGCCGAGCGAGGACAAGGGGTACTTCGCCGTCAGCGTGCAGCTGCCGGACGCGGCGTCGCTGCAGCGCACGGTCGCCGTGGTCCAGCAGGTGGAGCAGATCGCGCGCGCGGAGCCCGCCGTGAGGGACGTGGTCGCGATCGCGGGGCTCGACCTGCTCACCAGCTCCAACCAGACCAACACGGCGACGATGTTCATCGGCCTCAAGCCGTGGAGCGAGCGCGGCCCGGGGAACGACGTCGAGAGCGTCCTCGGGCGCGTCAACGGCAAGCTGTTCGCGATGAAGCAGGCGATCGGCTTCGGCTTCAACCTGCCCGAGATCCCGGGCCTCGGCACGACGGCGGGGCTGGAGATGAACCTGCAGCAGCGCTCGGGGACGGACATCGCGGCCTTCGGCGCCGCCGTGCACCGCTTCGTGGAGGACGCCAACACGGTCGCCACGCAGGGCGCCAACGGCGGCGTGCGCACCGACGTGCCGCAGCTCTTCGTGCACGTCGACGAGGACGCCGCGCGGGCCCGCGGCGTCGGCACGGCGCCGATCTTCGCGACGCTCCAGACGATGCTGTCCACGCTCTACATCAACGACTTCACGCTCTACGGCCGGCCGTACCGCGTGCAGGCGGAGGCGCAGCAGCAGTTCCGCCAGCGGCCCGAGGACGTGGGGCGCTTCTACGTGCGGAGCGCGGCGGGCGCGATGGTCCCGGTCTCCGCGCTCGTCACCACCGAGATGCGGAGCGCGCCGAGCCTGCTGACGCGCTTCAACGGCTTCCCGTCGGCGACGATCACCGGCACGCCCAAGCCCGGGCAGAGCTCGGGGCAGATGCTCGCCGGCGTCGAGCGGCTGCTCAACGAGAAGTACGCGTCCCAGGGGATCGGCTTCGCGTACAGCGGCGAGAGCTACCAGGAGCGGGCCTCGGGCGGGCAGAGCACGACCGTGCTCGGGCTCGCGCTGGTGCTCGTCTTCCTCGTGCTCGCCGCCCAGTACGAGAGCTGGACGGTGCCCTTCGCGGTGCTGTTGGGCGTGCCCTTCGGGCTGCTGGGCGCGGTGGCGGCGGTGTGGCTCCGCGGCATGCCCAACGACGTGTACTTCCAGGTCGGGCTGTTCGCGGTGATCGGCCTCGCGGCCAAGAACGCGATCCTCATCGTCGAGTTCGCGACCGAGCAGGTGGCGCAGGGCGCGTCGGTGCGCGACGCCGCACTCGAGGCGGCGCGCGAGCGCTTCCGCCCGATCCTGATGACGTCGCTCGCCTTCATCCTCGGCGTCTCGCCGCTCATCGTCGCGAGCGGCGCGGGCGCGGGGAGCCGCCACTCGTTAGGCACGAGCGTCTTCTTCGGCATGATCGGCGCGACGGCGCTGGGCGTGTTCTTCGTCCCGCTCTTCTTCAGCACGATCCGCGGCTTCGTCGAGCGGCGCGGCGGCGGGCGGCGGGCGGCGCCGCGCCCCGGGCCCGCCGCCCCGGCGGCGGTGCCGGGGTCGACACCCACGCCGGCGCCCGCGTTCGCCGCCGGGGCGGGGGAGTGACGATGCGCGGTCATCCCCTGCGCGCCGTCGTCACGTTAGGCGCCGCGGCGTCGCTCGGCGGTTTGGCGCTCGGCGCCTGCGCGGCCGGCCCCGCGGCGCGCGTCGACACGGGCGTCGCGCCCGTGGCCGGCCCGGGCGCCGCGGCGACGCCCGCCGGCACGCGCGCGCTGCTCGACTCGCTCGCCGTCGCGCGCGCGGCCGCCGACCCGGCGCGCCCCATCTGGCACCCCGAGCGCCTCGCCCTCGACGGCCCCGACGGCGCGCGCGACCTGCGCTGGCTCGCGGTGCTGCGCGACCCGCAGCTCGTCGCGCTCGTCACCGACGCCGTCGCCAACAACCGCGACCTGCGCGTCGCGCAGGCCCGCATCCGCGAGTACCGCGCGGCGGTCAGCGTCGCGCGCAGCTCCTTCTTCCCCCAGCTGAGCGCGACCGCGGCGCGCTCGACGAACCGCACGGTCTTCGGGCCGCTCGGCTTCAAATACAACGCGACGCAGGTCGTCGGCGACGCGTCGCTCGACCTCGACGTCTGGGGCCGCACGCGCCGCAACGTCGAGGCGGCCCGCTACGACCTCGGCGCGCAGCAGGAGGACCTGCGGGCGACCACCCTTACCCTCGTCGGCGACGTCGCCACCGCCTACCTGCAGATCCGCGAGCTCGACGAGAATCTCGCGCTCGCCGACCAGACGGTGGCCTCGCGCCGGAGCACGCTCGACATCGCCCGGCGCCGCTTCCAGCAGGGCGTGACGTCGGAACTCGACGTGCGCACGTTCGAGGCTGAGCTGGCCGACCCGGCGACGCGCGTGGCGACGCTCGCGCTGCAGCGCACGCAGCAGGAGAACCTGCTGGCGCAGCTGCTCGGGCGCGGGCCGACGCCGATCCCGCCCGGCCGCCCGCTGGCCGATGCGGTCGCGGCGGTGACCGTCCCCGACTCGGTGCCGGGGGCGCTCGTGGCTGCGCGCCCCGACGTGCGCGCGGCGGCGCGGGCGGTGCAGGCGGCGACGGCGCGCGTCGGCGTGGCCGCCGCTAACCGCCTCCCGACCGTGACGCTGAGCGGCGACTACGGCACGCAGCAGCCCGGCTACGGCAACCTGTTCGGGCGATCGGGCGAGGTCTACACCGCACAGGCGGGGATCTCGGTGCCGCTGTTCACGGGCGGCCGCCTCGCGGCGCAGGAGCGCGAGGCGCGCGCGCTGGCCGAGCAGGCGCGGGGGCAGTACGAGCAGACGGTGCTCGCGGCCGAGCGCGACGCGGGGAACGCGCTCGCGGGCGTGCGACTCGGGCGCGACCAGCTGGTCGCGCAAGCGACGCAGGTGCAGGCGCTGGGGCGCGCCTTCGCGATCGCGCAGTCGCGTTACCGGAGCGGGGTCTCGACGTACCTCGAAGTGCTGGACGCGCAGCGGCAGCTGTTCACGGCGCAGCTGGCCTTCGTGCAGGACGAGCGGCAGTACCTGGTCGCGACCGTGGACCTCTACCGCGCGCTCGGCGGCGGGTGGGACGTGCCGCCGCCGTGAGGCCGGTAAGGGGGTTGTAGGGGCGTGCCCGGCTCGGGCCTGCGGCCCGCTCCTACTCCCGCCCGACCGCCGCCTGGGGCGCGCGGTCGGCCAGGATCCCCGCGAACGCCGGGCGGAACCGGGCGAACACCACCGCCCAGCACGCGGCCGCGACGAGCCCCGGGACGATCCCTTCGGGCGCCATCAGCGCGTGGAACAGGAGGATATTCACGATCACCGGCGCGATGAGCGTCAGCGCGAGCGGCACGTAGCGCCCCGCCAGAAACAGCAGCCCGCACACGAGCTGGACCGCGAACACGAACGCCAGGTAGTGCGACGCGCCGAGCACGGCGAAGTACTGCCCGGCCAGCCCGCCCATCGGCGGCTGCGGCAGGAAGTGGAGGAAGCCGTTGAGGCCGAAGACGGTGAACATCACGCCGAGCAGGTAGCGGGCGATGGTCGGGATGGCGGTCATGGGAGTCGCGGGGGGAGGGGAGGGGGCGTAGTATGCGTGCGCAACCAGGACTACTTACAAGACTGCCCCCGTTCCGCGCGCATGACGGCCCATCCGCCCCCCGCCGCGCCGGTCTGGGTGCCGAGCGACGCCGACGTGCGGCGGTCCAACCTCGCGGCGTTCGTCGCAGGGCTGCACGCGAGCGTGCCCGCACTCGCCGCCGTCGACCCGTCGGACTACGAGCAATTGCATGCGTGGTCGGTCGCCGAGCCGGCCGCGTTCTGGGCGGCCGTCTGGCGCTACGCGGACGTCGTCGCCGACCGGCTGGATGCCGGCGGGCGTCAGTGGGACGCCGTCCTCGAAGGCGGCGACCGCATGGCGCCGCCGGACGACCCGGGCGGGGCGCGCTGGTTCGTCGGCGCGCGGCTCAACTACGCGGAGAACCTCCTGCGCGCCCGGCCGGGCGTGCCCGATGACGCGCCGGCCGTGGTCGCGTGGACGGAGAGCGGGCGTGGGACGGTGCGCACATGGGGCGCGCTCCGCGCGGAGGTGGCCGCGCTCGCGGCCGCGCTGCGCGCCGACGGCGTCGGGCCCGGCGACCGCGTGGCCGCGGTGCTGCCCAACGCCGGGGAGGCGGTGGTCGCGGCGCTCGCCGCGGCGAGCGTGGGCGCGGTGTGGTCGTCGTGCTCGCCCGACTTCGGCGCCGACGGCGTGGTGGACCGCTTCGGGCAGACGGCGCCGACGGTTCTTTTCGTAACTGAAGAGTACAAATTCGCGGGGCGGCGGCACGACGCGCGCGCGCGCGCCGCGGAGGTCGCCGCGCGCCTCCCCTCGCTTCGCCGCGTGGTGGTGGTCGGCGGAGATGCCGCGGGCGCGACCGCGGAGGGCGCGCCCGCGGAGGGCGCGATCCCGTGGGCCGACTACGGCGCGCCGCACGCGGGCGCGGCGCCGGCGTACGCGCGGCTGCCCTTCGACCACCCGCTCGCGGTCCTCTACTCGTCCGGCACCACGGGGCTGCCCAAGGGCATCGTCCACTCGGCCGGCGGCACGCTCCTGCAGCACGCCAAGGAGCTGACGCTGCACACGGACCTGCGCGCGGGCGACCGGCTCTTCTACTACACGACGCTCGGCTGGATGATGTGGAACTGGCAGCTGAGCGCCCTCGCCCTCGGCTGCACGCTCGTGCTCTACGACGGGCACCCGCTGCAGCCGACGCCGGCGGTGCTCTGGGACATGGCGGCCGCGGAGCAGGTCGCGGTCTTCGGGACGAGCGCGCGCTACCTCGCGCTGCTCGAGCAGGCGGGCGCGGACGTGCGCGCGACCCACGACCTCGGCGCGCTCCGCGCCGTGCTCTCGACCGGCAGCCCGCTCGCGCCCGAGGGCTACGACTTCGTCGCCCAACGCGTCAAACCCGGCGTGCGCGTCTCGAGCATCAGCGGCGGCACCGACATCGTGTCGTGCTTCGCGCTCGGCGCCCCCACGCTCCCCGTCTGGCGCGGCGAGTTGCAGTGCCTCGGGCTCGGCATGGCGGTGGACGTCGTCGACGACGGCGGGCGGACGCTGCCGCCGGGCGCGGCCGGCGAGCTCGTCTGCACGCGGCCGTTCCCGAGCATGCCGGTCGCCTTCTGGAACGACCCGGGCGGCGCCAGGTACCGGGCGGCGTACTTCGAGCAGATCGCCGGCGTGTGGCGGCACGGGGACTGGGCGGAGCTGACCGAGCACCGCACGCCTCGCGGCGACGCCCAGCGCGGGCTCGTGATCCACGGCCGCAGCGACGCCACACTCAACCCGGGCGGCGTGCGCATCGGGACGGCGGAGCTGTACCGCCAGGCCGAGCAGGTCCCGGGGGTCGCCGAGTCGCTGGCCGTCGAGCAGCAGGTGGGCGGGGGGGCGTCGCGCCTCGTGCTCTTCGTCCGGCTCGCCGACGGGGTCGCGATGACGCCCGCGCTCGCCGACGCGGTCCGCGCGCGCATCCGCGAGCGGCTGACGGCGCACCACGTGCCGCGCGTGGTGGCCGCCGTACCCGACCTGCCGCGCACGCGCAACGGCAAGCTGAGCGAGCTCGCCGCGCGCGACGCCGTCCACGGGCGCCCGGTCAAGAACACCGGCGCGCTCGCCAACCCCGAGGCGCTCGCCCACTTCCGCGACCACCCGGCGCTCCGCGCCTGACGCCACGCCTCACGTCGCACATCACGTCATGCCTAACACCACCCGCGGCGTGCCGAACGCCCCCACGATCGACGACCCCACGCCGCTGCGCTGGGGCGTGCTCGGCGCGGCGAACATCGCGCTGAAGCAGGTCATCCCCGCCATCCAGCAGAGCCGGCTCGGACGCGTCGTCGCGATCGCCTCGCGCGACGAGGCCAAGGCGCGCGACGCCGCCGACGCGGCCGGGATCCCCCGCGCCTACGGGTCGTACGAGGCCCTCCTCGCCGACCCCGAGGTCGACGCGGTCTACAACCCGCTGCCCAACCACCTGCACGTGCCCTGGTCCGTGCGCGCGGCGGAGGCGGGCAAGCACGTGCTCTGCGAGAAGCCGATCGCGCTATCGGCCGACGAGGCGCGGACGCTGATCGCGGCCCGCGACCGCGCGGGCGTGCAAGTCGCCGAGGCGTTCATGGTGCGGGCGCACCCGCAGTGGCACCTCGTGCGCGAACTCGTGGACGGCGGCCGCATCGGCGAGCTCCGCCACGTGTCCGGCCACTTCAGCTACTACCGCGACGACCCGGCCGACATCCGCAGCCGCCCCGAGTGGGGCGGCGGGGGGCTGATGGACGTGGGCTGCTACCCGGTGATGCTCGCGCGGTGGCTGTTCGGCGCGGAGCCGCTGGATGTGGTGGCGCTCGTCGAGCGCGACCCGACGTTCGGCATCGACCGGCTCACGTCGGGGGTGCTGCGCTTCGCGCGCGGGCGGGCGACATTCACGTGCGGCACGCAGCTCGCGCGGCACCAGCGCATGGAGGTCTTCGGCACGGCGGGGCGCATCGAGGTCGAGGTGCCGTTCAACCCGCCGCCCGACCGACCGGCGCGTGTGCGACTGGACGGGCGCGCGGCCGGGGACGCCGGCGAGGTGTTCGAGCTGCCCGCGGTCAACCAGTTCGGGCTGCAGGCGGACCGTTTCGCGGAGGCGGTGCGCGGGGTCGGCGCGGTGCCGGTTCCGCTGGAGGACGCGGTCGGCAACATGGCGGTGCTCGACGCGCTGTTCCGGTCCGGGGCGTCGGGGCGCTGGGAGGCGCCGTATTAAGAAGCAGACTGATAATTAGACGGCGCGCTACAGCACGCGCTACAGCACGCGCGACAGCATCGACGCCCCGGCCTCGCGCAGGCGGTCGGTCACGGGGCGCGCGCGGCACTCCTCGAGCCGCACCTCGCGCGCGAAGTGCAGGTCGGCCGCGAAGAGCTCCTCCAGGCGGCGGGCGGCGTCCCCGTCGTAGATCATGAGGAGCGACTCGTCGTTGAACGCCATCGAGCGGTTGTCGAAGTTGTTGGTCCCGACCGACCCCCAGCAGCCGTCGACGACGAGCGTCTTGGCGTGCATCATCGACGCGGTGTACTCGTAGAGGCGCACGCCCGACTGCAGCAGCCGCTCGCGCCGGGCGCGCCCGGCCCAGTACGTCACCGGCACGTCGCCGTGCCGGTCGGGCGTGAGCACGCGCACGTCGACCCCGCGCCCGACCGCCTCGGCGAGCATGGCGCAGAAGTGGTCGTCCGGGACGAAATACGAGTTGCTGATCCAGAGGCGGCGCCGCGCGGCCGCGATCGTCAGCGCCATGAAGCGCTCGACGACGGTCGAGCCGAGCGTCGGCGCGCAGTGCAGCAGCCCGGCGCAGACGTCCTCGCCCGGGCGGCGCGCCTCGCGCGCGCTGCCGTCGTCCTCGAGCGGGAAGAACTGCGAGCCGGCGAGCAGCCCGCCCGTGGCCTCAGCCCAGCCGGCCGCGAAGGTCGCCTGGAGCTGCAGCACCGCGGGCCCGACGAAGCGCACCGTGGTGTCGCGCCACTGCCCGGGGTGCCGCCCGTCGCCGAACCACCGGTCGTCGATCCCGAAGCCGCCCGTGTAGCCCACGCAGCCGTCGACCACGACGACGCGGATGTGCGAGCGCTGCTGGACCTTGTGCAGCTCCCACACCGAGGTCGGGCGGAACGCGGCCACCTGCACGCCGGCGTCGGTGAGCCGCTCCCAGTACGACGCGGGCATCGGCGCCGACCCGAACGCGTCGCGCATGAAGAGCACGCGGACGCCGGCCGCGGCGCGCTCGAGCACGAGGTCGAGCAGATCGTCGGCCATGCGCCCGGGCTGGTAGTAGTAGAACTGCAGCGTGAGCGAGCGCCGGGCGCGGCGGATGTCCTCCCAGAGGCGCGGGTAGAGTTCGTCGCCGCAGCCGAAGATCTCGACCGCGTGGCCGTGGTGGAGCGCGGTCTTGGTGAGCAGCTCGACGGTCGGCGCGAAGGCGGCGTCGCCGACGGCGGGCGGGCCGTGTGCGTCGCCGGGGGCGCGGACGCGCTCCACGGGCGTTCCGCGCGTGACGAAGAGGACGCCGAGCGCCGCGAAGAGCAGCACGGGGAGGCCGACCGCGACGGCCGCCGTGAGGGCGAGGGCGGACACGAGTTCGGGCGCGGGTCGAGGGGGAGCAGGGAGGCGGGGCGGGACGTTCCGGCGCGGGGGGATGCTAACGACGGGACGCACGAGTGCGCGCGGCGTAGCGCGCGTGATACGGTGCGGGCGCGTCGCGTGCAGGCGTGCCGTGAGCGCTCGGCGGTCCGCGGCCCTTGCGCAACCGTGATCTGCGGCGCAACGTGGGCGCTCCACCACTCGTTACGGTGCTGTAATGGTCGATCCCCGCCCGCTCGCCGATCCGAGCAGCACGTCGGCACTTCGCCCCTCCGCCTCTGGCCTCGGCGCTTCCGCCTTCGGCCACCCGTGGGCCGTGCGCCCCGATCCCGTCCTGCGCAGCGCCGAGCCGATTCCGGCGGAGCTCGGGTGGTACCTGACGCGGCGACTCGCCGCGTCGCGCCCCGACGGGTGGGACCCGGAGGCCGTCGCGCCCGCGGCGCCGCTCGACGCCCTCCTCGCCAACCACGAGCCGCTCCCCACCGCGCTCGGCCTGCTCCTCCTGCGCCGGATCGCGGCCATGCTCGACTCGGCGGCGTCGGTCGGCATCGTCGTCGGCACGCTCGCGCCGCGCCGCGTAGTGCTCGACGGACGGCACCTCGTGCTGGTGCGCGACGACGACCCAACCGGCGCCGACGGCGCCTACGTCGCCCCCGAGCAGCGCCACCCCGGGTGGAGCGTCGACGCGCGGGCCAGCCAGTACGGACTCGCCGTGCTCGCGGCCGCGCTGCTCGGCCCGGTCGCCGCGCCGGCCGAGCGCGTGCTCGGCGTCGCGCGCGACCCGTCGCCCGAGCACCGCTTCTCGACGGCCGGTGACTTCATCACCGCGCTCGCCGCGGCCTGCGGCGCGTGGGGCATGACCCCGGACGCGCCCGCGGTCGCCCTCGTCGCGCCGATCATGGCGCCTCCCGAGCCGCCGACCGCGGCCCTCGCGGCCCTCGCGGCCGGCCCCGCCGGCCGGGCCGGCCCAGCGCGCCGGCCCGCCGTCGCGGCACTCGTCGGCGCGGCGGCCGCGCTCGGCATCGCCGCCGGCTGGCTCGCCGGCGCGCGCCCGACCGGCACGGGCGACCGCGTCGCCTTCGACGCGGCCTCCGCCCGCAGCGCGCCGCCGGTGGGCCCCGCGACCGCGTCGCCGGCCGCGGGCGCCCCAAGCGCCGAATCGGGCGCGATCCGCTACGATGTGCTCTCGATCGGCGAGGCCGAAGGGCTCTTCCGTCGGTCGCCGGACCACGGGGCCGGGACGCCGCCCCGGGTGGACTCGGAGGCAGCGCCGCCGGTCCCACGGATCGACGCGCAACTGGCCGCCCTCGCGCCCGGCGTCGCGACCGCGCCCGCGCCGGCGGCCGGCGCGGACCTCGGGCGCCGACTGGCCGCCGAACCGGCGGATTTCGCCACCGGCGCGCGGCCCGGACGCCCGACGTTCGAATCGGGCACCGAGGTCACCGGCGCCCGCGTGATCCCGGCGAGTGTCCAGCCGCGCTACCCACGCGCCCTGCAGGAACAGCGCGTTCCGGGCGAGGTCGACGCGCGGTTCGTCGTCGACAGCGCGGGGCGCGTCGACGCGTCGTCGTTCGACGTCGTGCGCTCGAGCAACGCGCTCTTCACCGCGGCCGTGCGCGACGCGCTCGCCGCGTTGCGCTACCTCCCGGCCGAACGCGGCGGCCGGCGCGTCGCGCAGACGGTCGAACAGACCTTCCGGTTCGAGCCGCCGCGCTGACGCGCGCCACGTACTACGCCTAGCGCGCGCTCGGCGCGCGCGCCGCCTACGGGTTCGCCGCGGCGGCCTGCGCGCGCTTGTTGCGCTCGTGCTGGATGATCGCCCCGGCGGCCGCGCCGGCGAGCATTCCCTTCCGGCCGCCGATCATGTGGCCGGCGACCGCGCCCACGACCGCGCCGCCCAGCTTGGAGTGGTGGTCCGGCGTGACGGGCGCGACCGCGGTGGGCGTCGCGACGGGCGCGGTCGTCGCGGCGGTCGACGGCGACGGCGTCATCGTCGTAGCCGCGGCCGGCATGGTGCTCGTGCCGGCGTTGCTGTTCCCGCCGCCGCACGCCGTCGCCGCGAGGCAGAGGGACGTGAGCGCGGCGGCCGTGTGCAGTCGGAAAGTCCGCATCGAAGTCTCGCGATCGTGAGGGTGGCGGCCCGCGGCGACGTCCAAGCACGCCCCCGGGGAGCACGCCCACTCGCAGGTTGCGGACCGTTTGGGGGACCGGGTCAGCCGGTCAGATACTCGGTCGTCGGGTCCGGGTCCAGATGACCGCGCCGCTCGTCGTGCGACCGGCGGTCGTCGTCGCCCGCGCGCCGGTCGTCTTGCGCGCGGCGGTCGGCCGCGTCGTCCGCGTCGGCCGGCGGCCCGGCCCGCAGCGTCAGCGTGAACGTCGCGCCCCGCCCGACCTCGCTCGTCGCCGTCAACTCGCCGCCCATGCCGCGCGCCAGGTCGCGGCTGATCGCCAGCCCCAGCCCCGTCCCCTCCTGCTGCCGCGCGTACCCGGTGTCGAGCTGCACGAACGGGTCGAACACCGTCTCGAGCTTCTCCGCCGGAATTCCCACGCCGGTGTCGCGTACCTCGAGCGCCACGCGCTCCCCGCCGTCGAGCGCGTGCGCGCCTAACGTCACCCGCCCCCCGGGCGGCGTGAACTTGACCGCGTTGCTCAGCAGGTTGAGCAGGACCTGCGCGGTCTTCTCCGGGTCCGCGAGCGCGACCAGCGGGGTGGGCGGCGGGTCCCACTCGTAGCTCAGCTCCTTGGTCGCCGCGAGCGGCGTCACCATCGCCTCGACCGACGCGGCCAGGTCCCCCACCGCCACCGGCTGTACCGCGAACTCGACCCGGCCGGCCTCGAGCTTCGCGTAGTTGAGCACCGAGTTGATCAGCCCCAGCAGGTGCTGCTGCGAGCGCTTCAGCCGGTCGAGATAATCGAGGTGCGCGTGCGGCACCGGCTCGGGCACGCCGAGTTGCATGAGCTGCACGTAGCCGCCGATCGCGTTGAGCGGCGTGCGCAGCTCGTGGCTCATCATCGCCAGGAACTCGCTCTTCGCCTTGTTCGCCACCTCGGCCCGCTCGCGCTCCTCCTCGGCGTGCGCCCGCGCCTCTTCCGCCTGGCGCTGCGCGGCCTCGGCCGCCAGCAGGGCCCGGCGCGTCGCCTCCTCCGCTTCCTGCCGCGCCCGCTCGGCGCGCCGCACGCGCACCGCGCCCGTGACCACCCGGGCCAGCCGGTCCGCCGTGAGCGACGCCTTGGGGATGAAGTCCGCCGCCCCCGCCTTGATTAGCGCCACGGCCGTCTCGGGGTCGCTCTGGCCGGTGAGCATCACCACCGGCACGTCCGACCCGCCCGCGCGCACCGCCTGCAGCACGTCGAGCCCCGTCGCCCCCGGCAGCTGGTAGTCGAGCAGCACGCAGTCGAACGCGCCCCCGGCCGCGCCCGCCGCCTCGCCGCCTAACAACCGCGCCAGCGCCGAGTCGCCGTCCGCCGCCTCCGCGACGTCCAGGGCCAGCCCGGTCCCGCGCAGCGCGCGGCGCACGGCCATGCGGTCCACCGCGTCGTCGTCGACGACGAGCACGCGCAGACGCTCCTCGGCCGCGCCGACGGCCGGCTCCTCCGTCACGGTCACGTGCTCGTGCCCCGCGCCCCGATGCCCCGCGTCCGCGTCAGGCGCCGGCCTCAGGGCATCTCGACGAGCGTCCAGTACTTGTTGAGCGCCGCCATGATCTCGACGAAGCTCGCGAACGTCACCGGCTTGAGCAGGTACCCCGCCACGTTCATCCCGTACGCGTCGACCTTGTCCCGTTCGTCGTCGCTCGTCGTCAACACCACCACCGGCGTCGCGTGCAGCACGGGGTCCTTGCGCAGCTCGCGCAGGAACTCGATCCCGTTCATCCGCGGCATGTTGAGGTCGAGCAGCACCAGCCGGCGGTCGCACGGGAAGTCGTTGGCGCGCAGCCGCTCGAGCGCCTGCAGCCCGTCCCCCGCGACGAACAGCGGGTTGGTGATGTGCGCCTTCGCGAACGCGCGCTTCACGTTCATCACGTCCACGTCGTCGTCGTCGACGAGGAGGATGTTGAGGCAGCGCTCGCGGTTGGTCGCGTCGACTACTGGAACTACCGGTTGCTGGGACGAAGTCATACGGGGCTCATGCCTCGGCAGAACTCGGGATGGGGGCCGCGGGCCACGTGAAGTGGAACGTCGCGCCCTCGCCCGCGGCGCTCTCGACCCACACCCGCCCACCCTGGCCTTCGACGATCTTCTTGACCACGGACAGGCCGATGCCCGTGCCCTCGACCTGGTCGCGCGACTGCAGCGTCTGAAAAATGCCGAACACGCGCTCGTGGTACTGCGCCGCAATGCCCGGGCCGTTGTCGGCCACAGAAAACCTATACAGGCGCGGCGCGTCGGGGTCGGTCGGCTCCTCGCCCCACCCCACGTGCACCTCGATCGAACCGTCGCCGCGCCGCGCGTACTTGACCGCGTTGCCGATCAGGTTCATGAACACCTGTTGTAGCGGCACGCGCTCCGCCACCACCTGCGGCATCCCCTCGGCGATCGCGATCTGCGTTCCCGGCGGCGGCGCCAGCAGCTCGATCACGTCGCCGACCAGCGCGCCGGTGTCGACCGGCTCGGGCGCGGTGCGCACGCGCCCCGCCCGCGAGTACTGCAGGATGCCGTCGATCAGCGCCTCCATCCGTTGCACGCGCCCGCGCATCAGGTGCATCTGCTCGCGCGTGTCGTCGGTCATCACCGGCGCGAGGTCCTCCTCGATCCAGCTCGAGAGGTTCGCGATCCCGCGCAGCGGCGCCTTGAGGTCGTGCGACGCGACGTAGGCGAACTGGTCGAGGTCCGTGTTGCTCCGCTCCAACTGCCGGATCAGCCGCTCGCGCCGGCGCGTGCTCCGCTCCAGCTGCATGTTGGCCTCGGCCAACTCCTCGTTGAGTACCTGCTGCTCCTCGATTTGCTGCTCGAGCTCGATCTGCTGCTGCTCCAACTGCTCGGCCTGCGCGGCGATCGACTCGGCCTGCTCGCGCACCCGCGCCTGCGCGGCCACGCGCGCCGCCACGTCCCGCCGGATCGCCTGCAGGATCAGCAAGATGAGCGTGAAGGCGAGGAGCGACCCGCCGAGCAGCGTCACGGTGACGACGAGCGACCGCCGGGCCAGGCGCGCGTGGCGCATGTCGTACAACGCGCCCTCGGCGGCGTCCACCTGGGCGATCAGGACGTGCAGCGAGTCCGAAAGCATGGACCCGCGGTCGCTCCCGGCGGCGCTGTCCTGCCGCGTGATCGCGTCGGCCACGGCCGCGACCCCGCCCGACCGCCGCTCCGCCGCGTAGCCGTCGAGCACCGCGAACCGCCGATCGATCAACGGCCCGAGCCGGTCGAGTCGATGCTGCTGACGGGCGTTGTCGAGCGTCAGACGCCGCACCGTGGCCAGCTCGAGTCGCGCACGCGCGACCGCCTCCCGATAATCCGACTCGTAGCGCGGCCGATCGGTCAGCAAGTAGCCGCGGCCGGCCGCCTCCGCGTCCGACACGGCCGTGCCCACGCTCTGCACCGCCGCACGCACCTGGGACGTGTGCGCCAGCCACCGCGCCGCGTCCTGGTACTGGTAGAAGCCCCAGTACGCGATGAGCGCCACCACGAGCACGAGCCCCCCGGCGGCGCTCGCCGCGGCGATCTTGGTGCGGAGTGACGGCCCCCCCGCGTCCAGCGCGTCGACTTCGCGCCGCCACCCCTGGCGCACCCCGAGCAGGTCCAGCCGACTGGGTCGGTGGCGACGGTCGGGATTGTCCCCCGGACCGCCGCCCGCGCCAACATCGCCCCGCCCGGCACCAATGCGCAGGCCGATGCTGGGCGTCCACCGGCGGCGCGGCGGCAACGGCGCCGGGATGTCCGGCCCCAGCCCGTCGTCGTCGCCGACCGGGGCCGTGGAGGCCCAGCGGCCGGTCGTGGTGCCGAGCAGCGTGAAGACCAGCACGAGGAAGATCGAGACCGTCAAACTCGCGCCGAGGCCCGGGGTCGCCATGACCGCACCCGTCGCGGCGCCGATGGCCGGCAGGTCGCCGCCTTCCGCGTCGCCGACGCCGAGGGCGCCGGCCCGAAGCGTCGGCTGGAAGACGGCCGACGCCATTCCCGTGTAGTGCATCCCCGCGATCGCGACGCCCATCGCCAGCGCGGGACCGACGAGGCGGATGAGGAATGACCCGCGCTCCCGGTAGGCACGTCGGGCGAGCCAGAGCGCGGCGAGTGACGCGCCGGCGGCGATCAGGTAGGCGAGCCCGACGAGCGACGGCCGGTAGACGATCCCCGGCCGTCCGTCGACGGCGCCCGGCATGCGCATCGACGCCATGCCGATGTAGTGCATGCCCGCGATCGCGACGCCCATGATCACCGCCGCCGCGACGAGCGCCGCGCGCCCGACCGTCGCGCGGGCGGCCACCCACAGGGCCAGCGCGGCCGCCCCGACCGCGACCACGATCGACAACACGAGCTCCGGCACGTCGTACGCGACGGCCAGCGACATCCCGGTGTCCGCGTGCAACGCGAAGGCGAGCATCCCCACGAAGTGCATGCCCCAGATTCCGAGCCCGAGCGCGATTGCGCCGCCGGCAAGCCACCACCCTCGCGCCACCCGCGTCGCCGCCGCGATCCGTCCGGCGAAGTCGAGCGCCGTGTACGACGCGAGTACCGCGATCAGGAGCGACGCGAGGACGAGCGGGGGCGAGTAGCTGGCGCGGAGCGCGAGGGTGGGTGCGGCGTGCATGGCGGGGGAGCCTGTCCGGGCCGGCCGAACCGGCGCGGCAGCGCAGACTCCCCTCGGCAGACTACGGACCAGCTTTCCTCAGGACGAGAGGAACTGCCCCGGTGGGGCCGCCGCTCGGGCAGAATGCGTTCGCGTATCGCCCGGGTGGGCCCCCACCACCCGTGCCGCGTGTCGTCCCCCGCACCTCGCGTCCCATGCCCGCCCGATTCCGCGCCCACCGTCGGTGGTCCGCAGCGACGGGAGTCCGACACGCGGGGCTCCCGTCGTTTTCGCGTCGAAATGAGGACGAGGTCTGGTCGTCACCCCCGCCGGCCGCTACGCGGCCCGCCGCACCTCGACCCCGCCGTACGCGCCGAGCGGCCGCCGCACGCACACCGACTGCGCCCGGCCGCGCTTCTCCGGGTACAGCCCGCGGTCCACGCACTCGTAGCCGATCGCGGTGAAGAACTCCGGGTTCTGCGTGTGCGCGAACACCTCGTCGTGCCCGCGTAACGCCGCCAACAGCTCGGCGGCCGCGACCACCCGCGCGCCGAGCCCGGCCCCGTGCGCCGCGCGCGCGACCGCCACGCTCACCACCTCGGCCAGCGACGGCGCGTACTCGCGCACCGCCGCGCAGGCGAGCACGCGCCGCCCCGCGTCGACCGCGACCACGTAGTCGTCGAGCGCCGCCGCGATCTCCGCCGCCCCGCGCGGCAGCAACAGCCCCTCGGCCGCCCAGTCCGCGACGAGCGCCGCTATCCCGGCCACGTCCGCCCGCGCGGCGCGGCGCACGTGGGCCGCGCGCGCCCCGCGGACCGCGCGGTCGTCGACGAGCGCCGGAGATGTCACGCCAGCGCGCCCGCCGGATTGCCCGCCGCGATCACGTCCTCGAGCACCGCCAGGCCGCGCGCCACGTCGTCCTCGCCGATCACGAGCGGCGGCAAGAGTCGAAGCGTGTGCTCGCCCGCGGTGAGGACGAGGAGCCCGGCGTTCCGCGCCCGCTCGACGATCGCCCCGGCCGGCTCGTGCGTGTCGACGCCCCACATCAGCCCCGCGCCTCGCACCGCCCGCACCTTGCCCGTGCGCTCGCCGAGCGCGCGCAGCCCCGCGCCCATCGCCTCGCCGACCGTCGCGACGTGCGCCAGGAACGCCGGCTCGGCGATCCGCTGGCAGACGTGCAGCGCCACCGCCGACACGAACGGCCCGCCGCCGAAAGTCGTGCCGTGGTCGCCGGGCTGGATCGCGGCGCCGATCGCGGCGTTGACCAGCACCGCTCCCATCGGCAGCCCGCCGGCGAGTGGCTTGGCCATCGTCACCATGTCGGGCACGACGCCCGTGTGCTCGTAGGCGAAGAACGTCCCCAACCGGCCGAGCCCGCACTGGATCTCGTCGAAGATCAGCGCCACGCGCCGCTCGCTCGTCAGTGCGCGCAACTCGCGCAGGAATCCCGGGTCGACCACCCGCACCCCGCCCTCGCCCTGCACCGGCTCGACGATCACCGCCGCGGTCCGCTCGGCGTCCACCACCTGCGCCAGCTCACCCATGTCCCGCTCGGCGATCGACACGCCGCCGGCGAGCGGCTGGAAGGGCGCGCGGTACTGCACGCGGTCGGTCGCGGCGAGCACGCCCATCGTGCGGCCGTGGAAGGCTCCGCGCAGCGCGACGATCTCGTGCTTCTCGGCCGTCCCGAACGCGCCCGGCGCCTCGCCCGCGCCCGCCGGCACGAACGTGCGCGCCCAGCGCCGCGCGAACTTGAACGCGCCCTCGTTGGCTTCCGCGCCCGAGTTGCAGAAGAACGCCCGCGCCGCGAACGACCGCGAGACGAGGAACTCCGCCAGCCGCTCGCCGGGCTCGGTGCGGAAGAGGTTGGAGACGTGCACGAGCCCACTCTCGGTGGCGTCGCGCATCGCCTGCTCGAGGGCGGCGTCGCCGTAGCCGAGCGCGTTGACGGCGATCCCGCTCGTGAAGTCGAGGTACGCGCGGTCCGCGTCGTCGTAGAGCGTGACGCCCTCGCCGCGCACGAGGCGCATCGGGGCGCGCTTGTACGTGCCGAGCAGGTGGTCGGCCGCCGGGTTCGCGTGCGTCGCGGCCCCGCGGTGGTCCGTCGGGCCCGCGCCGGGCGGGGCGGCGGGCGCGGGAGCGGACGCGACGTCCGGGATTTCGGGTGCGACGAGGGTAGCCATGGCGAGAACTCGGATCCTGAAAGTCTGTTAGGCGACGCCCGCCCGGGCATCCGCCGTGCCGACGACCGCGGTACCGCGCGACGGGTCGGCGAGCGCGGCCACGTCGCCGATGCGTACGCGCCCAACGCCGGCCGCGAGCGCCCCGAGCGCGGCGTCGAGCTTGGCCGCCATCCCGCCCGCCGCCACTCCGTCGGCGACGAGCCCCCGCGCGCCCGCCGGGTCGAGCGTGGGCACGGCCGCCCCGGCGGCGAGCACACCGGGCACGTCGGCCAGGAAGAACAGCTCTGCGGCGCCGAGGGCCCCGGCGACGGACGCGGCCGCGTCGTCGCCGTTCACGTTGAGCGCGGCGCCCGGCGCGTCGGCGTCCGCCGACACGGGCGACACGACGGGGCAGCACCCGGCGCCCAGCAGCGCGTCGAGGAGGGCGACGTGGACGTGCGCGGGCACGCCCACGGCGCCGAGCGCCGCGTCCGCCGTGCGGGTCGCCTGCAGGAGCCCGCCGTCCTCCCCCGAGCAGCCGAAGGCCGGCACGCCCGCACCCCGGAGCGCCGCGACGAGCTGCTTGTTGGCGAGCCCCGAGAGGGCCATGCGCAGCACGTCGAGGTCGCCCGCCGTCGTCACGCGCCGGCCGCCGACGAAGCGCGGCTCGACGCCGCGGGCGCGCTGCAGCTCGCTCACCGCGTCGCCGCCACCGTGGACTACGACCATCCGCGCGCCGGTCGCGCGCCAACAAGCGGCCAGCGCGTCGGGCAGGGTCGGATCCGCCTGCGGCCGTCCGCCGACTTTTATGACCACGAGACCGGTCCGTGTGGTGGCGGTCACCGCGGCAGTCCAGCGGTCTCGTCGAGGCCGAGCATGAGGTTGGCGTTCTGCACCGCCTGGCCGGCCGCGCCCTTGGTCAGATTGTCCATCGCGGCGATCACCAGCAGCGTCGGCGTGCGCACGCCGCGGACGGGGAGCGCGTGCAGGCGCACCACGTTCCGGCGTACCACGTCGGCGAGCGCGGGCGCAGCGTCGGCGACCTCGACGAACGGCTCGCCCGCGTACGCCTCGCGGTAGAGGGCGAGCGCGTCGGCCGGGAGTTCGGTGACCGGGACCGTGCAGGTGGCGAGGATGCCGCGCGCGACGGGCAGCAGGTGCGGCGTGAAGACGAGGTCCGCGTCGGCGCCGAGCGCGCCGAGGGCGGCGGCCATCTCGGGGAGGTGGCGGTGGACGTTGGCGGCGGGGCCCGACGGGCCGTTGGCGAAGCCGTACGCCCGGAAGTTCTCCGTCACCTCGCCGTAGAGCAGGTCTTCCTTGGGGCTGTTGCCCGCTCCCGTCACGCCGCTCGCAGCGTCGGCGACGACGGTCGCACCCGGTCGAATCAGCCCCGCGCGGGCGAGTGGGGCCAGCGCGAGGAGGATCGCCGTCGGGTAGCAGCCGGGGTTTGCGACCACGCTCGTGCAGCGCACCGCTTCGCGGAAGAGCTCCGGAAGTCCGTACGGGATGGCCGCGGCCCCGGGCGCGACGGCGAGCCGGACCGCGTCACTCAGGTGTCCCGGGCGGAGATCGCTCGACAGGTCGACGACCCTGGCGCCCGTTGCGCGCGCGCGGGCGCTCCACTCCGCCGACGCGCCGTGGGGAAGCGCCGCGAAGACGAGGGCCGCGTCGCCGAGCGGTGCGTCGTCGGTGGCGACGAACGTGACCTCCTGTGGCGCGCCGTACGGCGGTCCCACGCGCACCGTCTCGCCGCGGCGCCGGTCGGCCGTGGCGAAGGCGAGCGCCAGGCGCGGGTGGGCGGCGACGAGCGCGCACAGCTCGCGCCCGGCGTAACCACTCGCGCCGAGGATGCCGACCGGGATGTTATGCATTGGGGGCTGCATACTATTGCAGCAGCGCCGCAAGTCAATGCGCGGTCAGTTCCGCCCCGCGAGCGACGGCCACACCTGTTGAAGAGTCCGCCGTGGCCCGTCGCAGACGAACACCCACGTATTCCGCTGCTCCGGCACCACCCACGGCCGGAGGGAGTCCGGGATCGCCCGCTCGATCGGCCGCACGCGCGCGTACAGGTGCGGCAGGTCGCGGGCGGCGTGCGCCGAGTCGGCGAGCACCACGAGCACCTCGCCCGCGCGCGGGCCGGGCCCCCAGAACCAGTAGCTGCCGGCCGGGCTGACCGGCGCGGGCAGTTCACGCGCCGGGCCGTACAACTCGATGGCCCCGGCCTCGCCGTAGTTGCCGCCGAGGATCGCGGTGCGCGCCTGGTCGGCGAGTGGGAGGGTGTGGAACACGCGCGCG
The DNA here is from genome assembly GCA_963763675.1 of uncultured Gemmatimonadales bacterium. GTDB lineage: Bacteria > Gemmatimonadota > Gemmatimonadetes > Gemmatimonadales > Gemmatimonadaceae > BPUI01. The sequence goes on along the minus strand of CAVXPN010000005.1, from coordinate 482,025 downwards.
ACCGCTGCTGCCTGCTCCGGCCAGCCCAGCATGTCGGCGTAGTCTTGCGGGAGGGCGAGGCGGCCGCCGGTGTTCGTTTCGGTACCGACGCCGAGCGCGGCCGCGTAGCGGGCCATCGATACGGGCGGGAGTATCGGGACGCCGAGTGGCAGGGTGATGGCGCCGTAGAGTGCGATGAGTGCTGCGCTCGATAGCGCGATCGCAACGCCCAGCCGTGATCGAAACCCGGACGTCGCGCGCGCCCGCGCGACATCCTGCGCCAGGGCCACCGCGCCTGCCGCCCAGAGCGTCGGGTAGATCGGGCCGATGTAGTACGCCTTGCCGTGGCCGAGGAGCAGGAGGGCGAACGCGACCACGCACGCGACCGCCGCGACGCGACCGGCGCGGAGCGACCGGCGGGCCACGAGCGCCCAGACGCCGAGCGCCGCGAGCAGTACTGCCGGCCCGAGCAGCAGCTGTCCGGCGAGGAACTCGCCGTAGCCCACGTGCGCGAGCTGCTGGGCACGCAGGTCGGCCATCTGCTTCACCACCGGCCATCCCAGCCGCACCTGCCCCACCACGCTCGGCGACCCCACCAGCATCGCGAGGCCCGCGGCCGCCCACGGCCGCGCGGTGCGCAGCGCGCGCCGGAGCGGCGTGACGAGCACGCCCACTGCGACGCCGGCGGCGATGAACACGACCGAGAACTTCGTCAGCAGCCCGAGCCCGAGCGCCGCGCCCAGGAGCAGCCAGTCGCCCCAGCGCCCGGTACCGCCGGGCGCGTCGAGGTCCGCCGACCGGCCGAGCCGGACGAGCGCGTAGAGCGCGAGCGTCCACCACAGCTGGTCCAAGACCACCGGTTGGAAGAGCGCCCCGGTGCGCAGGTAGAGCGGCGAGGCCAGCACGCACCCCACCGCGAGCAGCTGCGCCGCGCGCCCCCCGCCGAGCGCGCGTGCGGTCGCCGCGGTGAGCCCAACGATCGCGCCCGCGGCGAGCGCCGGCAGCAGGCGGAGCACCACCATCGAACTCGCCACCGCCTGCTCGCCGCCGAACGGCGCGGCCAGGACGCGCGTGAGCTGCGCGCAGAGCGCGATGAACGGCGGAAAGTCCATCGCCCACAGCCGCAGGTGCCGCCCCATCGCGAGGTAGAGCAGCTCGTCGCGGTGCACGCCGTAGGGCGAGAGCGCGTCGGCCGCGAGGTGGAGCGCGGCGGCCGCCGCCGCGAGCCCGACGAGTCCGGGCCCGGCGAGTGCGGGAGTGGGTGCCGTCGGCGGCGGGCCGACTCGGGGTGGCGCGCCGACCGTGGCGGGTGGCATCGTGGCGAACCTACAGCGCTGCCGTGCGATCCGTGTCACCACAAACGTCTCCGCGGGCCCTCCGAGACGCCGCGCGCGGCACACGCGTGGAACGCGCGGTGCACTGGCGCCCGCGCAATGCGCGATGCCCGTCTCACCGCGCCCCATGGCGAGTCCGACCGCGCGCCGTGGTCGACCGTCGTCCGGCGCCTGGTGGGCTACCTGACGCTCGCCCTCGTGCTCGCCCTGGCCCTCGTCGGTGCGCTGACGATGACCCGCGGTACGCCGGTCGAGTACGTGGTCGCGCGCGGCGACCCGCGCGGCGCGCCCGCGCCCGGCGACTCGCTCTTCTCGCGCACGATGGCTCTCTACACGGGCGTCGAGCTGCACCCGGGCAACCGGGTGCAGGTGCTCGAAAATGGCGACGGCACGTACCCGGTCCTCTGGCGCGACATCCGCACGTGCCAGCGCACCGTCACGGTGCAGATGTACTTCGCCAAACCCGGCGCCGTGGCCGACACGATGGCCGCCGCGCTCGCCGACTGCGCGCGCCGCGGCGTCCGCGTCCTCTTGCTGCTCGACGGCTTCGGCGCGCAGACACTCTCGCGACAGTGGGGCGACCACCTGGTGCGCGCCGGCGTCGAGGTGGCGTGGCTGCGCCGGCTCCGCTGGTACTCGCTCAACACCGTGGCCGAGCGTTCGCACGCGCGCGTGGTCGTCGTCGACGGCCGCGTCGGCTACACCGGGGGCTTCGGGCTCGCCGACTATTGGCTCGGCGCCGGGCGCCGCGCCAACGAGTGGCGCGAGACCAACGTGCGCTTCGAGGGCCCGGCCGTCGCGCAGCTGCAGGCCGCCTTCGCATCGACGTGGGCCGAGGCAACGGGCGAGCTGCTCACCGGACACGCGTTCTTCCCCAACGTCGCGTTCCGCACGGCCGGCTCCACCGACCCGTCCTCGGCGGACACGCTCGCACCCGGCGCGTGCGAGGCGGCGCTCTTCCACGCCGTGCCGTCGACGGGCAGCACGCCGGCCGAACGGTTCTACGCGCTGTCGATCGCGGGCGCGCGCCGGCGGCTCTACATCAGCAACGCCTACTTCATCCCCGACGACGACTTCCGCCGCCTGCTCATCGCCGCCGCGCGCCGCGGCGTCGACGTGCGCGTGCTCACCACCGGGCCGCGGAGCGACGTGAAGACCGCGCGCTGGGCGGGGCGCCACCTCTACGCGGAAATGCTCGCGGGCGGCGTGCGCATCTACGAATACCAGCCGTCCAACATGCACGCCAAGACGCTCTCCGCCGACGGCCGCTGGGGGAGCGTGGGGTCGATGAACTTCGACAACCGCTCGCTCGCCTTCAACGACGAGACCACGCTCCTCGTCCTCGACTCGGCCGTGACCGGCGGCATGGAGCGCATGTTCCTCGACGACCTGCGCTACAGCCGCGAGGTGACGCTCGGCGAGATGCGCGCGCGTCCCTGGTGGCAGAAGGTGCGCGACGGCGGCGCCGCGCTGCTCGAGCGCGTCCTGTAGGCGCGGCTTGCAGCTACGGCGTGTGGCGCCATTGCGGCGCGACCCTGGCAGCACACGGACGCGGTATGTAGCATGCCGTCTACCATGGCCGAGTCCCCGGTGCACCTCCTGCGGCTGCACGCGCGTCACGCGCCGTTCAACGCCCGCTCGCTCGCGGCGCACGCCACCGCCCTCGCCGACGCCGCGGGCCTGCGCCCGACCAACGCGTCGGCCCGCGCCGCGCCGAGCGCGCGCGCCGTGCGCTTCTACGTCGCCAACGGCCTGCTCGACCGCCCCGACGGCGCGGGCACGTCGGCGATCTACCACTACCGGCACCTCCTGCAGCTGCTCGCGATCAAGATCCGGCAGCGCGAGGGCCAGCCGCTCGACGCGATCAAGCGCGAGCTGAAGGACAGCGCGGGCGACGCCCTCGAGCGCCGCGTCGCCACCGCCCTCGCCCCCGCCCTGCAGGGCGCCGCCCCCGGCGCCCCCACGCCCGACGGCGCCGTCGATGGCACGCCCGCCCAGTGGCAGCGCGTCGCCGTGAGCGACGGCGTCGAACTCCACGTCCGCGGCGACACCCCCGCCGCCCACCACGACACCCTCCTGGCGATGCGCGAAGCCATCCGCGCCGCCCTCGGCCGTTCGGCCTAACAGCGCCCCCCCAAGCGCGCCCCACCAAGCGCGCCCCACCAAGCGCGCCCCACCAAGCGCGCCGCTCCAACAGCGCCTCACCAACAGCGCCTCACCCACAGCGCCCGACCACGAGCGCCGTCCCCAGCGAGCCCCACCGTGCCCCGCCCGTTCGCCTTCGCCGCCCTGCTCGCCGCCGCCCTCCCGGCCCTCGCGCAGACTCCCGCCACGCGCCCCCCCGTCCCCCCCGCCGCGACGTCGGCCGCCCCCAACCCGTTCGGCCAACCAACGGCAGCGCCCTACATCCGCACCACCACCCCGACCGACCCCGTCATCCGCCGCATCATGGATGAGGAGCTGGCGCACTCGCAGCTCGCCGCGCTCTCGCAGGCCCTCGCCGACTCCGTCGGCCCCCGCCTGACCGGCTCCCCCGCCAACCTCGGCGCGAGCGACTGGGCCCTCGCGCAGTACCGCCGTTGGGGTATCCCGGCCCGCCGCGAGGCGTTCGGCACCTTCAACAGCTGGCGCCGCGGCCCCGCGCACCTCGACCTCCTCGCCCCGCGCGTGCGCACGCTCGAGTCGACGATGCTCGCGTGGAGCCCCGGGACGGGTGGCCGCGCGGTCGACGCCGCGGTCGTCGCCCTTCCCGAGGTGACCGACTCGGCCGCCTTCGCGGCGTGGCTCGCCGCCGGCAACGCCCGCGGCCGCGCGGTGCTCGTCAGCGTGCCCACGCTCGCCTGCCGCCCCGCGTCGCAGTTCCAGGAGTTCGGCACCCCCGCCGAGCAGGCCGCGCAGAAGGCGCGGCAGGACTCGGTGCGCGCGGCCTGGCAGCCGCGGCTCACGGCCGCCGGCGGCGCCGGCACGCCCGGCCTCTCGGGCGCGGAGCTGCAGGCGCGGCTGCAGGGCGCGGGCGCGGTGGCCGTGCTCACGCACAACTACTCCGGCTACCCGGGCGTGGACAAGGTCTTCGGCTCGCCGCGCCAGAAGCTCCCCACCTTCGACGTCGGCTGCGAGGACTACGGCCTGCTGATGCGCCTCGCCGAGCGCGGCCAGGGGCCCCACGGTGGAGGCCCCCTCGTGCGCCTAACGGCCGAGTCGGAGTTCCTCGGCGAGCGCCCGGTGTTCAACACCGTGGCCGAGCTGCGCGGGCGGGAGAAGCCCGACGAGTACGTCATCCTGTCGGCCCACTTCGACTCGTGGGACGGGGCGTCGGGCGCGACCGACAACGGCACGGGCACGGTGACGATGATGGAGGCGATGCGGCTCCTCAAGCAGGTGCTCCCCCACCCGCGCCGCACGATCCTCGTCGGGCACTGGAGCGGGGAGGAAGAGGGGCTCAACGGCTCGCGCGCGTTCACCGAGGACCACCCCGAGGTGGTGCGCGGGCTGCAGGCGCTGTTCAACCAGGACAACGGCACCGGCCGCGTGATCACGATGAACGCGGGCGGGCTGTCGGGCGCGGGCGCGTTCCTGCGGCGCTACCTGGGCGAGATCCCGGGCGAGGTCACGCAGTACATCCGCTTCGACGACCGCGGCAGCCCGGCGTCGGGCGGGAGCGACAACGCGTCGTTCGCGTGCTACGGGGCGCCGGCGTTCGGCCTGAACTCGCTGTCGTGGGACTACTTCCAGACGACGTGGCACACGACGCGGGACACGTACGACAAGATCGTGTTCGACGACCTGCGGTCCAACGCGATGCTCGCGGCGATGCTGGCGTACCAGGCGAGCGAGGACCCGGGGACGATCCCGCGGGACCGGGTGGACCCGCTGCCCAACGACCCGCGGACGGGGCAGCCGGTGACCTGGCCGGCGTGCGGGAAGGCGGTGCGGAGTACGGGGGAGTACCGGCGGTAGGCCGGGTGGTAGGCCGGCCCAACGACCCGGCGGCCTACGGCGTGTCGGCCGGCTCCATGTCGCGCACGAACACCTTGCGGCCGAGCGGCCCGAGCCCGCGCTCGACGAGCTGCATGCGCACGCGCTGGCCGACGGAGAATCGGCGGCTCATGACCTCGTTGAGCGACGTGCGCACCGTGTCGCCCGACCCGTCGAGGCGCACAAGGAAGCCGTAGGACTCGGCGATCGGGACGTCGGTGTGCGCGCCGCTCGCGCCGCCGGCGCCGACCGAGGCGGGGCGGGTGTAGGTGGACGCGTCGCGGTGCTGCTTTTCGACGATCACGCCGGTGGCGGGGCGGGGGGGGCCGGGGCGGGCGCAGGCGGCCGCGCCGACCCCGAGCAGGACCAACACAGCGATGGCGCTCGCGGGATGGATCATCGACGGCCGTGGTGGAGAGGAGCGGCGGTAGACGCTACGAGTGGCAGGCGAGGAGTGTCGCGCCAGAAGCGTCAGTAGACGGTACCGTCGGCGTAGTCCGCGGAGATCGCGCCGCGATCATACTCGGGGAGGTCGGCCAGAGACTCGCGCCCGATCGGACCCGGCGGGAGTGCGGCCAGACGGGTGAGCGCCGCATCCTGCCAGCGTTCCTCTGCCGACTGGACGGCACGCGTGTCGCCATACACCGTCCCGACCAGGCTCCGCATGGCGCCGCCCGCGAGCGCCGCGAGGTGGGCGGCACGGTCGGGAAAGCGCAACGCGGAGAGCCCGAGGGCAAGCGCCTGGGCGGTGTAGCGGAGCGCCTTGTCCGGTTCCGGGTCGTCCTCCGTCTCCGGGATGAAACGACCGACGGCATCGTGCAGGGCGGGCATCTCTGGGGTGAACGTGGGCGCGGAGGCGGCCGCCTGCGACCACAGCGCGTCCAGCGCGTACCGCAGTTCGGCGTGGGCCGCGTACTCGTCCGGGCGCAACCGTTCGAGTTCGGCGAGCGCGCGCTCGGCCGACCGCGCGCAGAACGCGACGCGCGCGGCGGGCGTTAGGCCGTTGAGGGTCTGGACTTGCTCCTTAAAGGTCATCGGAGGTCGCAAGGCGGTGTGGATCGACGCGCGGGTTAGCGCTCCTTCGGCAACCCGGGAATCGGGCTGACGGAGTCGAGATTCGGATCGCCGCGGTCGCGGACCGCCTGCGCGCAGCCCGGACAGCACGGCCGCGTCGGCGTCACCGACGCGACCCCGTCGACGTTGGGGGCGTTGTCCGCCGCCCGGAGCCCGCGCTGCTCGGCGTGCATCCCGGTGTCCCCCGTTTCCGGAACCGTGCCGCGGTCCCGTGGGGGCGGGTTGACCACGGGGTAGTCGTTCAGCAACGGCGCGACGTTCGGTGGCAGGTCCGCGAGCCCCGCACTCGACGCGACCACGATCTCGTACTTGCCGTCGCGTTGCACCACGAGCACGGCTAACGTCGTGTTGTCGTGAGCCGTGATCGGTGTCGTGGACCCGTCCGGGTTGGTGCGAACGCGGCCGGTGTCCGCATTCATCATCTCGTCGCGCAGCGCCGCGGCGAGGGCGACCGCCTCCTGCTGCTTCTCGTCGAACGCGGCCTGATCGGCCGGGTCGAGGATCATCGCCTTGGGGCAGGCGAGCCCGTCGAGGTCGACGCGGTCGAGCGGCGAGGCGGGGTACGCGTAGACGTTCGCGCCGCCGTCGATGTCGATCGGGTCGGGCTGCAGGTACCGCCCCAGCTCCGGGCTGTAGTAGCGGTGGCGGTTGTAGTGGAGTCCGGTGCCGGCGTCGAGGTAGTGGCCGGGCCAGCGCAGCGCGTAGTCGACGCGCGGGCCGGCCGCGACGCGCGTTAGGCCGTACGGCTCGGCGGCCGCGCGCCACACCGGCCGGCCGGCCGCGTCCTCGATCTCGAGCGGGCCGCCGAGCTGGTCGGCGGTGACGAAGTACGCGCGCCCGCGCGCCGGGTCGTCGTGCCGGTCCTCGTAGTCGACGAACATGAACGGGACGCGCGCGTCGACGTCCGGATAGACGTAGACCCGCGTCGCCCCGTCGGCCCGGACCTCCGCCGCGAGCCGTTCGGCATCCCAGTAGAACCGCGTGTCCTCACCGCGCCACGTGACCGCCGTACGCCGGCCGAGGGCGTCATAGGCCGCGCGCCACGGCCCGTTCGGCGTCGCGACCTCGACCAACCGGTCGGCGTCGTCGTAGCGGTACTCGGTCACGCCGTCGGCGCCCGTGCGCCGGGACAGGCGGCCGCGCTCGTCGTACGCCAACCAGCTGCCGTTGGCCGCCGCGAGGCGATTGCCGTCCCCGGTCGTCGCGCGCAGATGCGGGGCGGCATACAGACTCCCGGCCGCGTCGTACGCGTAATGCCCGGCCGAGCCGTCGGGCGCCACCACAGCCGTGAGCCGCTGGGCCTCGTCGTACGCGTAGCGCGTCTGATCGCCGCGCGGAGCGGTCGCGGCGATGAGACGGCCCGCGGGCGAGTACACGTAGCGCCAGGCGTCGACCTGCCCCCGCCCATCGACGGAGAACACGGCGCGCAGCAGGCACCGGCCCGCCCAGTCGTACTGCGATACGACGCCGCGGCCGTTCGCGCGGAGCCGTTCGAAGAGGCCGTGCCCCAAGTACCGCGACGCGTGTCGGAACCCGGTCGGGTCGACGACGTGCTGCCCGCCGTTCTCGTCCCGCGCGTAGCCGACCCGGAACTGTCCGATGACGGTGGTTTCGGCCAGCGCCGACCCGGCGTATCGGTGCCGCACGCCAGCGCCGTCGCGTTCGTCGACCGTCATCCGGCCGAGCAGGTCGTACGAGCGCACGACCTCGACGCCGTCCACCGCGGCGCGAATCAGCCGGCCGCGCGCGTCGTACTCGAACTGCTCGTCGCGGCCGTCCGCCCAACGCACGGCCGTCGGCAGGTCCCCCGGGCCGACGTCGATCGTCGCGAGCACCCGATCCGGCTCGCAGCGCCGCTCGACCACACCCTCGGTGGCGTTGTACCGACGCCACGCGACGACGCGCCCGTCCCGTCGCGTCTCGACGAGACGGCGGCGAAGGTCGTACACCCGTTCCGTCACCGTTCCGCCCGGATCGGCGTGCCACGTCAGTTGCTCCACCGCCGAATACGCGCGCTGGGTCACGCCGCCGAGCGGGTCGTACGACGCGGCGCACAGATTCCACGACCCGTACTCGTGCGTCCACACGCCGCCGTCGGCGTCCACGTGCTGCACGACGTTGCCGTTCGCGTCGTACATCCAGCGCTCCGAGGCTCCGCCCGGGTCGGTGAAGCGAACGAGCACGCCGAAGAGGTCACGCTCCTCCGTGCCTGGCGCGACCGGGGGGCCGACGCGGACCGGGCCGGTGCGCGGCGCCGACCAGTCCGCGACGGGGGCCTCGGGTGCACGGCGCACGAAGGGCGACACGCCGGCCGGCACGCGCGTCGGCTCGTCTGCCGGCGGCAGCCGGTACGTCGAAAACGCGAGCCCGCCGCCCTCGACCCACTCGATCGGCGTGCGCGGCGTGTACCGGCGGTGGAACGGGTCGCGGAAGTGATCGGTCCCCTCGGCCGCGAATCGCCCGAACAGGTCACGCCGCCCGACCAACGCCCCCGAGGCGTCGTACTCGTACCCGATCCGGTTGCCGCTCGGGTCCACCTCCGCCGCGAGCCAGCCGCCCTCGAGCTCGAAGACCCGCGCACCGCCGTACGGATCGAAGATGTGCGTGACGAGCCCCGCGTCGTTGTACCCGTACTGCCAGTCGCCGCCGTTGGCCTCGCGCACCGCCGTGATCCGCTGATCCGGCCCGTACGCCAGCTCGACGGCGTGCAGCCCGTCTTCGCCCGCCGAGAAGGTGCAACGGTTGGTTTCGTCGTAGACGAAATTGACGGAGTAGCCGCGGCGGTCCGTGCGACGCACCATCCGGTTCGCGGCGTCGTACGCGAACGCGAACGCGTGGCGGTAGCCGTCGACCCCGCTGACGAGGTTGCCCGCGCGATTGTACCCGTACGTCAGGAGCACCCGCCCGTCCTCCGCCCATCGGTCGGCGAACAGGATCAGCCGTTGCACGCCGCCGTCGCGGGCGTGTTCGACGCGCACCACCCGGCCCGACGCGTCGTGAATCTCCGCGAGGCGCCCGTCGGGGGCGTAGGCGAACTCGACGCGATGACGCCCGAGGACGAGCGCGGACAGGGGAGCGATCACCTCCCCGGGCGCAAAGACGAACTCCAGACTCGGCTTCCCCGGCCGCCGCACGTGGTACCGATCGGGCGCGATCCGCCACAGCATCGTGCCGGAGCCGAGTGTCACGTCGCCGTCGCGAACGAGCGCGGCGAACGCGACGCGCGCGCCGAGCGGCCCGACGTGGGTCATCCCATCGAGGTCGAACTGCAACACATGCTCGAACTCGTGCGCGTGGCCCCACCCCAGCCCGCACCAGAGCGTATGGCGCGCACTGTCGTAGTGACGCCGCCAGACGAGCGGCAGCACGCCGGGGAGCGTGAACTCGCGCTGAACGTCGACGTTCGCGCCGCGTACGACGTCGATCGGATCCCCCACCAGCACGGGGCGCTCAATCACAGTCCGGCGTCCCGCAATGCCCCGGCGGCCTCGCCGGCGCCGGCGGCGTCCGCTTGTACCGCGCCAGCCGCCCGAGCAGCATGTCCACCGGGTTCGGGAAGTTCACCATCGGGAACCCCCCGATCACCACGTTAGGCACCCCGAGCGTGACCGCCCCCATCAGCGCCACCGGCGGCCCGCCCGGGTCCTTTCCCATCGCCGCCGAGAGGGCCATCTTGGCCGCGTCGGCGGCCATCTGCGCGGCCGACATCCCCGCCGCGAGCGCCTTCGCCGCCGCCATCGCCTCGTTGTCCTCGACCGCCGCCTCAGCGATGTCCGCGGCCATCCCCACGGCCTGCACGATCACGCCCCCGTACTTGATCACCGCCTCGGCGCCGCGGGCCGCCGCGCCCACCGCGCCCATGATCGCCCCGGCGCTGATCGGCGCCGCGGGCGGCGGGGCGGCCACGCACACCGTGCAGACGTCGAGCATCCGCGCCGCCCGGTTGCCGCCGATGAACACGTTCGACGACCCCGTCTTCACCTGAAAGAACGACGTCAGGCCGCCGCACGTCGGCGCGAGTCCCAGGTCCCCCGCGCGCGCGGCCGGCATCCCGCCGATCAGGACCTTCACCGACACGCCGAGCGTGATCGGCCCGAGGCTCGGCAGCGGGATCGGCGGCGCCGGCGGGATCAGACTCGGCGGGTGTATGTGCGTGTGCGGCATTCCCACGTACAACATCCCGAGCGTCGCGGCCGGAAAGCTCGGAAAGAGCGCGGCGAGCGGCGCCGTGAGGTTGGCGAACCCCGCATTCATCATGTCGAGCGGCATCGCGAGCGCGCCCATCACCCCGCCGACCACGCCCTGAAACGCTCGCACGGCGGCTACCGTGTGCTGCGCCGGCGTCTGCGACGGGGGTGGCGGGTCCGGGTGCAGGAGGTTGTGCGCCGAATCGTGGATCCCCTTCCACCAACCGCCCGCGACCCCGCCCCCCGCGGGACCAGTCAGCCCGGTCGCCGCGAGCGCCGCGTCGATCGGGTGCTCGCGCGCGTCCGGCGGCGGCTCGGCGGCCGCCGGCTCCGCCCCCTGGTGCGCCGCGACCGCGTGGTCGACGTCCGCGTGCATCGCGGTCAGATCGAGCGGCATGGCGCGTGACCGTTAGGCGACCGCGGCCGGCGGCGGGGCGGCCATCGCCCGCTCCACCGCCGCCCGCCGCGCGTCGTCGCCGACGTACCCGTACAAGTGGTGCAGCAGCCCGAGCATCCGCTGCCGCACCGGCGCGAGCTGCAGTTCGCCCGCGACGTGCGAGCCCGCGTACCACGTGTGTTCCGCGTCGGCGAACCGCGCCTGCATGTACTGCGCGACGCCCAGGTGCTCCATCGCGTGCAGCTTCGTCGCCGCATCGCGCTGCACGGTCGCGAGCTGCTGCGCGCCGTCGAACCACGGTTCCGCGTCCGCCCACCGCCCCTGCCGCGCCCGCAGGCCGCCGAGGTTGAGCGCGATGTTGAGCAGGACGGGGACCGGCGGCCCGGATGCGGCCGCCGCGGGCACGACGGCGGCCTCGAAGCAGCGCGCCGCCTGCTCGTCGCGCCCGGCGCGCGCGTGCAGCTCTCCCACCCCGTTGAGCGTCAGCGCCGTCAGCGCCGCGTCCTCGGTGCCGAGCGCGTATTTCAGCACGAGCGCATACTTCTCGAGCGCGGCCTCGGTCCGCCCGAACGACCCGTCGGTCGTCGCCGACGCGAACAGCCCCTGCATCCGGACGAACAGCGGGCGGCTTGGGTCCGTCGCGTCCGCTTCGAGTGACGCCGCCACCACCTCGGGCCCGAAGTCCGGCGCGGTCCACTGCACGCGCGGCACCGCGGCCAGCGCGTCCGGCAGCAGCGGGTCGCCGGCGGTCGCGCGCACGAGCACGCGGACGCCCCGGCACCACGGATCGGGCAGCCGGTGCGGCAGCAGCTGCGCCTGCAGCCACGCCCACCCCTCCAGGTCGTGCACGACGAGTGGGAACAGCACCCAGAACGACACCATCTCGGCCGGGAACGGCAGCAGCCCGCGCGAGAACATCATCGCCTCGCGCAGGCGCTCGACCGGCGGCCGCGCCTCGTCGACGATCGACGCGGGCAGCTCGGGCCACGGCGCCGCGTCGCCGCGCGCGAGCATCGCGAGGCGCACCGCCCCGTGCCGCGCGGCGAAGCTCGCGACGGCCATCCCGACAAACGCCTCGGCGTCGCGGAATTCCTCGTTGACGAGCCAGCACATCGCAGCCCCCAGCTCGTCCTCCAGCTGCTCGAGCAGCGCGAAGACCAGCGGGGCCTCGCCGTCGTTGGTGCGCACGGCCAGGGCGACCGCGTCGCGCTGCGCCGCGAACGCGACCACCGTTCCCTTGAAGCCGTCGACGAGCGCCTGCATGCGTCCGCGCCCGCCCGGTCAGTTGATTTTGACGAGCGCGCCCGCGATCTCGTGCGTCCCGACCGCCGACGCGTTGATCGCCGCACCCGACACGTTGACCTTGGTCGTGTCGAACGTGACCTGCTGATTACCCACCCCCACGGTCGCCTTCTTCCCGCCGTTCGCCGCGACGGTCGGCGCCGAGATCTTGACCTCGTCGTCGCCGATGATCGAGAGTGCCTTGCCGTTGAGCGCGACCGTACCGTCGGCCTTCATCGTCAGCGTCGCCGACCCGACGGTGATCGAGAGACTGGTCGCGGCGGTGATCGCGATGTCCGCTTTCGAGCTGATCGTGATCTTCCCCGTGACCGTCGTGCTTTGCGTCGCGTTGTACGTCTCCTTGACCGCACCCTGGACCGTGAACGTGCCGGTCCCCGTCGCCACCGCGTGTGTGTAGTTGCCGGTCTTCACGATCACGCCCGTGTCGCCGGTCACCTCCTCCGTGTGCTTCCCCTTGACTGTGATCTTCCGGTCGTTGGTCACCGTCTGCACGTCGTCGTGCCCCACGTCGGTCGCCATGTCGTACTGCGCGTGCACGGCGAAGTGCTCCTTCCCCGCCGTGTCGTTCATCTCGATGCCGTTGTAGCCCTGCCCCTTGTGGGTCTTCGACCGCATCCCGCTCACCACGCCCCGCCCGCCCCCGGGGTCGCACGGCGGCGGCTGCTCCGCGTTGAACACGCGCCCCACCACCACCGGCCGGTCCGGGTCCCCCTCCAGAAAGTCCACGAGCACCTCCTGCCCCATCCGCGGCACCGAGAACTGCCCGTACCCACGCCCCGCCCACGCGCTGGAGCAGCGCACCCAGCACGAGCTGTTCTCGTTCTTCGGCCCGTGTCGGTCCCAGTAGAAGTGCAGCTTCACGCGCCCGTGCGCGTCCGTCCAGATCTCCTCCCCCGCCTTCCCGACCACGAGCGCGCTCTGCGTCCCCTGCACCCGCGGCCGCGGCGCGTGCGGAGCCGGCCGCCACGGCACGTCCGCCGGCGCGAGCACGAAGCGCGTCGTGCACGCGAACGGCTCGCCGCCACCCGCGGCCCCGATCGGCTGCCGCGCCTCGTGCGACACGCGCACCACGAGCCACGTCCGCCCCCGCGCCCCCGGGCCGTCGCCGTCCACCCGCACCTTGTGGCCGCTGACGAGCGCCGGCGCCAAGCCGCTACCGTCCGCCACCTCGCGCCGCGCCTCCGCCGCCTCCAACCGCAGCCGCGCATACCGGTCCCCCTCGCTCGACTCCGCGAACCCTCCCGGGTAGTCGAACGCCTCGCCCACGCCGCCGTCCGCGTCGATCGACGCGCCGAGCGCGGTCGTGGGGTGCAGGTAGTCGTAGTCCGCCAGCGCGACCGTCCGCGTGTGCACCGCGTGCTCGACCGCGAGCGCCGTGTACGCGTCGCCGGTGCCGTCCGCGGTGCCGGCTCGGCGGCCGGGTCTGATCGCCGCCAGCCCCGGACACGGACGCAGCGCCGCGGGACTGTCGGTCAGCACCAGCGTATGCTTGTCCTCCGCGTGCTCGAAGTGGTACGCGATCCCCTCGTCCTCGAGCAGCCGCGCCACGAAGTCCAGGTGCGTCTCGCGGTACTGCACGCAGTACTCCCGCTTCGGGTAGCTGCGCACCAGCCGCGACACGTAGTCCGTGTGGCCGTGGGCGGCGAACACCTGCGCGACGATCTCGGGGACCGAACACCGCTGATAAATCCGGCAGTCGCGCGACAGCGACAGCATCCACAGCCACGGCACCAGTTCCGCCTGGTACGCGGCCAGCACGGACCCGCCCCCCACCTGCCGGAAGCGCCGCACGCGCCCGTGGATGCGCCGCGTGATCCCGCCGGCCGTCGTGACCGTCACGCACGCCGCCGTGCCGATCAGCGCCGCGGGGTCCACGTCGCGGCGCTCGCTCGCCAGGTCGAGCGTGAAGCAGAACGGGCGCGAGACCTCCTCCTCGCCCGCCAGGCCGGCGAGGAGCAGCGCGTCGGGACCCAGCACCGTCTCGACCGCCATCGGTCGCAGCGCCTGCGTGTACGTCATGCCGGGGGAGCCGAATGACTCTGGCGGCCGCCCGCGACGCGTGCGGTACGCGCCGGGCGCGCGGACATCGCGTGGAGCGATTTCGCGGCGGCCGTCGGCGCTACAATGGCGGCCGATGGCCGATTGCGCCAGAGCCGCCCGACGACGACAGGCGACTACGGCGTGCCGACCGCCTCAGATCGCGGCGAACGCTCCGTTCTGCTCGACGGGGGCCCGCTGCGGGGCCGTGAACGCGAGCACCGCTTCGCACCACTCGGCAGCCTTCTCGTCGTGCGGCAGCGCCCCGCACCGCTCGAACGTGCGCACCGCCGCGTCCGGCCGGATCGCGCGGTACCCGTCCAACTCCGTCAGCGGCACCTCGACCGACTGCCGCCCCCAGGTCAGCAGGATCGGCTGGCGCACCCGGGCGAGCGCGCCACCGACGTACAGGTTGAGGCGCATGCCGAGGAACGCCGCCGGGCCGTAGCGGGCGTTCGGCTGGTGCGCCGTCGCCGAGTAGGCGTCGAGCATCTCCGGCGTCACCCGCGCGTCGTCGTCGTACGTGCGCCTGAGAAAAAACGCTAGGCTCGGACGCGTCACCAGCGCGTTGAACAGCGCCTGCCCCGCGAACGGCGCGGTGATCGTCGCGTGGGTGGCGTCGTTCACCCCCCTCGCCGGCTTGGCGAGGATCGTGAGGCCGGGCGCGCCGACCAGCACGAGGCGCTCGACGGCCGGAAACCCGGCCGCGACGGCCACCGCGTGCGCCGCAGCCAGCGACGAGCCGACGAGCACGGTCGGCTCGGCGATCGCCTCGGTGATGAAGTCGCGGATGAGGTCGACGTAGAGCCGGGCCGAGTAGTCGACGTCCGGACGGTCCGAGCGCCCGAAGCCGAGCAGGTCGAGCGTCCAGACCGTGTGCCCGCCCGCCGCGAGCAGGTCCACCGCGTGCAACCACTCGTACGACCAGCCTGCCGCGTGAATGCTGTGGACCAGCAGCATCGCCGGCCCGCTGCCCCGCCGCGTCCAGGCGATGCGGTACCCGCGCCACTCGTACCACCCCGAGTCGCCGCCGATGAGGTTGGGCAGCGAGCCGAGCGGTTGGGCGACGACCGCGTTGAGCGCGGCGGCGCCGGCCGCGGCGGCGACGGCGCCGGTAAGGGCGGCGAGCGGCTTCCAGTAGCGGGCGTTGCGGGATGTCATCGTGGGACGGGGGTCGTCGATTACTCTGCGGCCATGGTGAGGCCATGTTGATCGCCGCCCGGAAGCAGCCGGTACTCGAGCAGCTCTACGCCGCGTACGGCCGGCGCCTGCTCCGCCGCGCGTTCGCGCGGGTGCGCGTGGGCGGGGCCGCCTGGCCCACGGGCGACGGGCCGTCGATCGCCTACGCCAACCACGGCGCGTGGTGGGACCCGGTGTTGGCGGTCTTCCTTTCGCACGACGTGTTCCGGCGTGACGGCTACGGGCTGATGGACGGCGTGCAGCTCGCCCGGTACCCGTTCTTCCGTCGCGTCGGCTGCTTCGGGGTGACGGGGGAAGGGGACGGGGCGGCGATCGACGACGCGCGGGCGATCGCGGAGTACGCGACCGCGCTCCTGCGCGGCGGAGCGCGGCGCACGCTCTGGCTCTTCCCACAGGGTGCGCTGTTGCCGAGCCGGACGCCGCTGCGGTTTCGGAGCGGGCTCGCGCGGATCAGTCGCCTCGTGCCCGAGGCGCCGCTCGTGCCGGTGGCGATCCGCTTCGAGTTCCGCGGGGTCGCGCGCCCCGAGTGCGTCGTGCGGGTCGGCCCTGCCGCGGCGGCGCCCGGTGCCGGCGCGGCGTCGCGGTCGAGCGCGGCGACCACGCGCCGGCTCGAGCGCGAACTGGAAGACACGCTCGCCGCGCTCGACGCCGACCTCGCGTCGGGCGACGCGCTCGAGGCGCGCGGGTACCGCTCGGTCCTCACCGGCGGGCCGACGGTGAGCCGCGTCTACGACGAGACCCTGGGCCGACTCGTCCGCCGCGGCACGTAGCCGGAGGGCGGACGAGCGAGTGCCCGCCCCGCTAGACCGGTCCGCCCCCCACCCCACACCTCACACGTGGCGGAGCCGACCTAGCGAGAACGGGCACCCGAGGGCCGTTCACTGCGTGTTGACGGACTTAGAACACGTTCATGTTGTGCGGCCCGACGCGCGCCGTCGCCGGCACCGTGTTGGGGCTGATCGCCGTCCCGACGCCCACCGCCGTCGCCACGGCCGCGATCGTCTGGAGCGAGACGGGCTTCTCGAGAAAGTGCGTCGCGCCGAGCCGCTGCGAGGCGTGACGGTAGTCGTCGTCCGGGAAGGCCGTGAGGACCACCACCGTCGCGTCGGGCGAGAGCAGCGCGCTCGCGGCCATCACCTGCAGCCCGCCGTCCCGGTGTCCGCCGAGTCGCAGATCCGTGAGGATCAGGTCGAAGCGACGGCTCATCAGAGCGGCCTTCGCCTCCGCCAGCGTCCCGGCCGCCGTGGTGCTCGTCCCGTCCACGTCGAACAACTCCACGAGGATGTCGCGGATGTTCTGTTCGTCTTCGACGATGAGGACGTAGCTGAGCACGAGTCGTCGCGGGTCGGGGGAGGGAAGTGCCTACCATCAAGGCGAGTTCCGCGCCAACTCGGCCCGAATGTCTAAGCCTTTGCAGAACAGACACTTAGCTCATGTTACGCTTCCCGCAGTCGATGCCTAAACGACCGAAAGCCGGACAGTGTAGACTACACTGTCCGGCTTTCGGACGCTTGAAATGCGGTCGATGCTCGTCCCACGGCCGCGCCCGGCCGGCGCCCGGCCTTACTCGGTCCGCATACCCAGCGGTTCGGCGCGGGACGGCGTGAGCGACGTCGCGCGCAGCTTCTCGTTCAGGGTCGAGCGGGCGATGCCGAGAAGCGACGCGGCGCGCGTCCGGTTCCCGCCGGTGGCGACCAGGGCCGCGTCGATCGCGCGGCGCTCCGCGTCGGCGAGCGTCATCACCGGCATCGGTACCTCCCGCTCGACCACTCGGCTCGGACCGCGCAGTCCATTGCTGAGCGACAGGTGCTCCGGCATGATCGCCCCGCCGTCGGCGAGGATCGCGGCACGCCAGAGCGCATTCTTCAACTCGCGGATGTTCCCCGGCCAGCTATACTCGACCAGCGCCGCGACCGCGACCTCGGTGAGCGTGGCCCCCGACGGGAGAAAGGTGCGCGCGAGCGCCGCGATCTGGTCCCGCCGCTCGCGCAGCGGCGGCAGCGTGATCATCAGCACCTGCAGCCGGTAGTACAGGTCCGCCCGGAAGCGCCCCGCCGCGACCGCCTGCTCCAGCGGCGTGTGCGTTGCCACCAGCAGCCGCGCCTCGCTCGTCAGCGTCGCCGTCCCGCCCACGCGGCGGAACGTCCGCTCCTCGATCACCTTGAGCAGCTTGGGCTGCACCTCCGTCGCCAGCTCCGCGACCTCGTCGAGGAAGACCGTCCCGCGCCCCGCGACCTCCAACAGCCCGCGCTTGGCCGAGCGCGCGTCGGTGAATGCGCCCTTCTCGTGTCCGAAGAGCTCGCTCTCGACCAGCGCGCCGGCGAGCGACGCGCCGTTGATCTCGACGAACGGCGCCGAGCTGCGCGGCGAGAGCTCGTGGATGCGGCGGGCGACGAAGCCCTTGCCCGTGCCCGTCTCGCCGAGGATGAGCACCGGTACGTCGTCGTTGCGGGCGGCCAGCGCGACGAGCCGGTCGAGCACCGGCGCGAGGGCGGGGGTGAGCGCCGCGGGCGCGCTGTCCTGCCAGAGCGCCTCCGCGTCGCGCGCGCGCAGCATGCGCAGCTCGCGCCGCATGCTCGCGTGGTCGGCCGCGCGCCGCACGGCGCCCTCGAGCGCCGCGAGGTCGATCGGCTTCTCCAGAAAGTCCGACGCCCCGCCCCGCATCGCCCGCACCGCGCTCGGCACGTCGGCGTAGCCGGTCAGGAAAACCACGGCCAGCTCGGGGTCGTCGGCGCGGAGCGCCTCGAAGAGCGTGAGGCCGCTGGCGTCGGGCAGGCGCAGGTCGACGACGGCCACGTCGGGCGCGTGCGCGGCCGCGGCCTGGCGCCCCGCAGTCGCGTTGGCTGCGGTGCGCACCGCAAAGCCGCGCCCGGCGAAGAATTCGTCGAGCGTCTCGCGGGTGGTCGGATCGTCGTCGACGACGAGGACGGAAAGCATGATCTCGAAGGGTCAGCCCTCGCACCCGACTCGGCAAGGGCACGACGCCGGCCAGTGAGAGACTTGTGGCGACTTTCGCGCCTGAGGGACGTGGCGATGCACGTCGCCCCGCACCACCCCCCCGCGTCCGAAGCCCCCGTGCATCATCTCGCCACCTCCCCGCGGTCGCCACGCGCCGCCCACGCATCGAAGATCCAGCGCGGGAAGCGGGCCGTGGTGCGCGCGAAGTGTCACAGGTCGGCCCACGTCGGGCGGTGTAGCACGGTTGCGCCATTTCGCGGGCGGCAGCGTGCCTGCATGTTGGGGAGCAGTTGCCGGGACGTTTTCTCCACACAGCCCGCAGGGTGCCCTGCATGCCGCCCCCGCTGGCCCGACCGGACACATCGGCGTCGCTCACCAGTCTCCTCACCGCCGCGCGCGGGGGGGAGATCGGCGCGACCGACGCGCTCGCCCGGGCCGTGTACGCCGAGCTCCGCGCCCTCGCCGCCGGCCACCTGCGGCACGAGCGCGCGGACCACTCCCTCCAACCCACCGCGCTCGTCCACGAGGCGTACCTGCGCCTCTTCGGGGGCGCGCGCGTTGACTGGCGCAACCGGGCGCACTTCTTCGGCATGGCCGCCCGGGTCATGCGCCAGGTGCTCGTCGACCACGCGCGCCGCGCGGGCCGGGCCAAGCGCGACGGCGGCGTCGCGGTCGCGCTCGAGGACGTCGTCGGCCTCGCTGACGGCGACGGCGCGCTGCTCGACGTGCTCCGCGTCCACGACGCCCTCGACGCGCTCGCCGCGCTCGACGCGCGCCAGGCCCGCATCGTCGAACTCCGTTTCTTCGTCGGCCTCACCCTCGACGAGACCGCCGCCGTGCTCGGCGTGTCGCCCGTGACCGTCTCGCGCGAGTGGGCGATGGCGCGCGCGTGGCTCGCCGCCGAGCTGCGCGACGGCTGACCGGACGCCGACGCCCCGGCGCCGCTCGCCCGTGCCCACCGCCCCCCTCGCGCCCGCGGCCTGGGCCCAGGCCAAACGGCTGTTCGCCGCCGCGCACGAGGCGACGCCGACCGGCCGCACGCGCCTGCTCGGCGACCCGGCGCTCGACCCCACCGTGCGCGCCTACGTCGCGCGCCTGCTCGACGCCGACGCCTCGCTCGGCGCGCGACTCGACGCCTCGCACGTGGTCTTCCGCGCCGCCGACCACGCCGCGGGGTGGGCCGAAGCGCCGTCGCTCGTCGGACGCCGCCTCGGGCCCTACGTCGTCCTCGCGCGGCTCGGCCAGGGCGGCATGGGCGCCGTCTACACGGCGGCGCGGGCCGACGACGCGTACCAGCACCGGGTCGCGCTCAAGACGATCTGGCGCGGGGCGGACAGCGAGGTGCTCGCGCGCCGCTTCCGCTCCGAGCGGCAGATCCTCGCCGGTCTCCAGCACCCGCACATCGCCCAGCTGTTGGACGGCGGCGCGACCGAGGAAGGGACGCCGTACCTCGTCATGGAGTACGTCGACGGCGTGCCGATCGACCACTACTGCGACGAGCACCGCCTCGGCCTCCCCGCCCGGCTCGACCTCTTCCGCCAGGTGTGCGCGGCCGTCGCGCACGCGCACCGCAACCTCGTCGTCCACCGCGACCTCAAGCCGAGCAACGTGCTCGTCACGGACGACGGCACGGCCAAGCTGCTCGACTTCGGCGTCGCCAAGCTCGTCGACGACCCGCGCGCGGGCTCGGACACGCCGGGCACGCTGACCGGCGCGGGGTTCGCGCCCTTTACCGCCACCTACGCCGCGCCCGAGCAGATCGCCGGCGGGCGGGTCTCGACCGCGACGGACGTCTACGCGTTGGGCGCGCTGCTCACCGTGCTGGTGGCCGGCAGGCCGCCGTTCGGTGTCGACGGGCTCACGGCCGCGGAGATGCGGTGGGCGTTCGGGCGCGAGGGGCGCGCGGCCGTGCCGCCGAGCGCGCTGGCCCAGGCCGACGCGGGCGGCGCCGCGGCGGCCCGCGGCTTCGCGACGCGCGCGCTGCACGCGCGTGCACTACGCGGCGAACTGGACGCGATCGCCGGCCAGGCGCTCCGCGACGACCCCGCGCGCCGGTACGCGACCGCCGACGCGCTCGCCGAGGACGTGCGGCGCTACCTGCGGCGCGACCGCGTGCTCGCGCGCCCCGACACGGTCGCCTACCGCGTGCGGACCTTCGCGCGGCGCCAGCGCGCGCTCATGGCCGGCGCGGGCGTCGCGGTGGCGGCACTGGTCGTCGGGGCGGGCGTCGCGCTGTGGGAGGCGCACGAGAGCGGGCGCGAGGCGGAGCGCTCGGAGCGCGTCGCCGTGTTCCTCCAGACGATGCTCGGCGTGCCCGGCGCGACGACCGGCGGCGTGCTCACCCGCGTCGGCCCGCAGGCCACGGTCGCGCAACTGCTCGACAGCGCCGTGTGGCGCGTGCCCGCGGCGTTCGCCGACGACCCGCGGACGCGCGCGCGGCTCTACACGACGATCGGCGCCACCTACGTCGCGCAGGACCGCGCGCGCGCGGCGGCCCCCATCCTCGATTCCGCGGTCGCTCTCGCCGCGGCCAGCTACGGCCCGACGTCGCCCGCGTTCGCGGAGGCGAGCCTCGCGGCTGGGCTCGCCGCGCTCCGCGGGAACGGCTTCGCCGCGGCCGCGCGCCACCTCGGCGCCGCGTGCGACGCGCTCCCCGCGCGCGCGGCCGCCAGCGACCCCGTGTTAGGCGAGCTGCGCGCGCGCGTCGTCGGCGCGCGCGCCACGCTGGCCCTCGCGCGCGGCCAGTTCCGCGCCGCCGACTCGCTCGCGAGCGAGGTGCTCGCCGCGGAGCAGGCGCGCACGCGCGCGCCCACGGCCGCGCGGGCGTGGGCGCTCCGCGTGCTCGGGACGACGCGCCCCGACGCGGCCGACGCGTACTACGTGCGCGCCATCGCGGTCATGGATTCGCTCGGCGCCCCGCTCGCCGTCGAGCGGCTGGACGCGATGCTCGGCCACGCGGGGCTGCTGCGCGCCGCCGGCGCCTACGTCGCGTCGGATTCGGTGGCCCGCGAGGGCGTGCGGCTCGCCACGCTCGGCTACGGCGCGCGCAGCCGCGAGGCGGCGCACTTCCGCTCGTACCGCGCCTACACGGCCCTGGCGAGCGGCGACACCGCGCGCGCGGCGGCCGAGAGCGACACGGCGCTCGCGATCCTCGCCGAGTTGCCCGACGTGATCGCGCCGGTGCGCATCGACATCGTGAGCGGCGCGCTCGCGGTGCTCGCGGCCCGTGGGCGGTGGGGGGACGTGCGGCGCGAGGGCGAGCGGCTGCGCGCGTTCGGGCTCGCCCACGGCGCCCCCTTCGCGGTGTCGAGTGGCGCCGCGGCCGCGGGGTGCGCGCTGCTGCGACTCGGTGACTCGGCGCGTGCGGCGGTGCGGCTCGGCGAGGCGCTCGCGGCATCGGACACCCGGCGCGCCGCCCCGGCGCCCGCGTGCGACGTCGCGGTCCGCACGCAGCTGGATCGGCTGCGCGCGCGCGGGTTCGACCGGCGTCCGGATGACCAACGGCGGCGCGAATTGGACCCCTGACCGGCGGGGCCCGTCACGGCGGGGCCGGCGGGAGCGTGACCGTCACCGTCGTCCCCGCCTCGGGCGCGCTCTCGATCGCGATCGCGCCGCCGTGCTCGTCGAGGATGCGCTGCGACAGCGCGAGCCCGATCCCCGTCCCGCCGGTCTTGGTCGAGTAGAACAGTTCGAACACGCGCACGAGCGACTCGGGCGGGATCGCCGGCCCGCCGTTGTGCAGCTGGCCGCGCCACCCGCCGTTGGGCAGCACGGCCGTGGCGAGCGTCAGCGTGCCGCCGTCGGGGGCGGCGTCGACCGCGTTGCCGAAGAGGTTGAGGAAGACCTGCCGCAGCTGGTCCGCGTCGAAGCGCCACGCGGGCGACGCCGCGGGCGTCGCGCGGCGGCGCACCAGCGTGAGGCGCCGCGCGTCGAGGCGCGCGCGCTCGGCGTCGAGCAGGTCGTCCCACACCGCGTCCGGGTCGCCGGGCGCGAGCCGGGCGCTCGGCGGGCGTCCGTACTCGAGGAGGGCGGTGATGATCCGGTTGAGGCGCTCCGCCTCGCGCAGGATGCGTCCGACGTTCCGCTCGACGACCGGATCGCCGCCCGCGCGGAAGCCGAGGAGCTGCGCCGCGCTCGAGATCCCGAAGAGCGGGTTGCGGAGCTCGTGCGCGACGCCCGCGGCGACCTCGCCGACGGCCTCGAGCCGCCGCTTCTGTTCGACGCGCCGCACGAGCCATGCGCGCTCGACCGCGGCGGCGGTCTGGGCGGCGAGCGTCTCGAGGAGTCGCGCGACGGTGTCGGGCCCGTCGTCGGCGAGGAGCGCGGGGCGCACGCGCACGGTCATCGCGCCGAGCGCGCCGTCGGGCGTCGCGATCGGGGCCGTGAACTCGACGCCGTTCGCGACCACGCGTGCCGTGGCGAGCGCCTCGAGCCACGCGGGCGCGAGGCGGCGTTCGAGCGCGTCGTCGGGCTCGGCGCGCCACCCCGCGCGCCGCGTGATGCGGAGCGCGGCGGTCTCGTCGTCGGCGGCCGCGGCGGCGAAGTCGGCGGCGCCGAGTACGCGCGACGCCTGCCGCTCGGCCTCGCGGTACACGCCGTCGAGATCGAGCGTGCGCGAGAGCGCGATGCCCGCGTCGATGAGCGCGGTGGCGGCGTCAGGCCGCACGGTCAGGACGCACGGGCAGAGCACACGGGTGGGGCGCACGGGGGAGGAAACGCCGCGGGGCCCGGGCGGCGTTGCGCGTGCAACGCCGCCCGGGCCCCGCGGAGACTAACGGATGGGACGCGCGTGGCGCGCGCCCGCGTCTACCGCCCGCGGCGCGCGCCGCCCTTGGCCGCGCCCCTGGACGCGGTCTTGGACGCGCCCTTCGACGCGTTAGACGGCCGGCCGGCGCCCTTGCGCGCGCCGCCCTTGGCCGAGGTCTTCGCGCCGGTCTTGCGCGCGCCGCTCGCGGCCTTGCTGGTCGACTTGCCCGCGCTCTTCGCGGCGCCCTTGCGCGCGCCGCCCTTGGCCGCGCTCTTGGCCGTGCTTTTCGAGGCGGACTTGCCTGCGCCCTTGCGCGCGCCGCCCTTGGCCGCGCCCTTTGCGGCGCTCTTGCCGGCCGACTTGCCGGCGCTCTTGCCGGCGCTCTTGCCGGCGCTCTTGCCGGCGGACTTGCTCGCGCCCTTCGCGGCGCCCTTGCGTGCGCCGGCCTTGCCCGCCGACTTGGCGGCCGACTTCGACGCGCTCTTGGCCGCGCCCTTCGCGGCGCCCTTCCGCGCGCCGGCCTTACTGGCGGACTTCGCGGCGGACTTGGCCGCACCCTTGCGCGCGCCCGACTTGCCGGCGCTCTTGCTCGCGCTCTTGCCGGCCGACTTGCGCGCGCCGCCCTTGGCCGCGCTCTTCGACGCGCGCTTGGCGCCGCCGCGGCCGCCGCGCGAGGCGCCGCCCGCGGCGTCGGCGTGCGAGGCGCCGGCGTCGTGGCCGCCGTTGGTCATCGCCGTCTCGGTGGTGTCCGTCACGTCCGCGCCGCTCATCTCGTTGGTCTCGGCCATCGTGGTATCCTCGTCGTGGGGGTGGTGGGAATCCGTCGCACTGCCACTGCCGTTGCCACTGCCGCCGCCGAAGTCCGCGTCGTCGTCGTCTTCGACACTGCCGAGCGGTTCGGCGTCCGGGGCGTCCTGGCCTGCCGCGCCGGCCGCGAGGTCGAGCTGTTCCGGGTCGTCGTCCGGGCCGACCAGTGCGCCGCCTTCGCCGCGCTCCTCGTCGTCCTCGTCCGCGTCCTCGGCGTCGCCCGCCGCGCCGCCGCCGTCTTCGTCCACCTCGACCTCGTCGAGGTCCTCGCGCGCCGCCGACTCGGGGTCGTCGAACAGGCGGTCGCGCCGACGGCGGCGGGCGGCGTACGCCGCGCCGCCCTCGTCGTCCTCGTCCTCTTCTTCCTCGTCCTCCTCCTCGTCGGCGTCGTCGTAGCCGTAGCCGCCGAGGTCCTCGTCGTCGTCGTCGCCGCGCCGCGGCGCGAGACGGAGCTCCGGCGCGAGCTCCTCGTCCAAACCGTCACCCGTGGGCATGTGCGCCTCCTGTGCGCGCCTCCAGAGAGTGGTCGACGGACTGCCGGCACCGCGCACGCCTTGCACGCCGCGTGCCCCGCACCCGCGTGTTCGGCCCACATAGCGACCAATAAGGCGGGGTCGCCTCACGGGCCTTACGACGCGCGCGCGGTGTGCGACGCGACATCGCGTGACGACGTGATAAGCGCGCGCGACGTAACAGTCAAGGCGTACGCGCGAATTCGTCGCACGACGCGCGTACTGCGCGCGTTGGGCGGCGGCCGCCGCCCGCCGAAATCGGCGCGCCTTACGCCTTACGCGCGATCGAACATCGGGCGCGGCGCGCGCGACCCGCACCGCCCGCGCGACGCTCACGCGCGACGCCCACGCGCGCCGACCACGCGGCCAACGTCGGCCAACACACGACGCGCCGTCGCGCGCGGAAGCACGTCGCAGCGCGACGGCACGCGCGCGCGCACCGGACACAGCCCACGCGGGACGCGGCCCGCGCGAGGGACGGCACCGCCGCCCCACGCGCGCCCGCGCCCTCTAGCGCGCGCGCGGCCCGGGCTGTAGCGTGTTCGACGCGCGGCTCCCGCTCACCGGCGAGCGGGATCGACGCGCGCCGAAACACACACACGGAGCACTCGCATGAAGGCTCGTCTCGCGTTCGCCGCCCTCGCCCTCGCGGCCGGCACCGCCGCCGCCCAGCAGCAGCCCGCCACCGGCTCCGCCATGGGCGGCTCGGCCATGGGCAGCTCGATGCAGGATTCGTCGTCGATGAAGATGGCATCCAAGAAGCACAGCCGCCGCCACCGCTCCGCCAAGAAGAAGGCGATGATGGCTGACTCGGCCAGCATGAAGAAGCCGTCCTGACCGTCGTCCCACCTCGCTCCGTGCGACTCGGCGCCGCCCGCAATCCCGCGGGCGGCGCCGAGTGCGTTTCGGCCCCCCACGTCGCCTGATCGTCGCCTAACACGCCCACGCCGCTCACCTTCCCGACTTCCCGGCCGACACTCCGACCCGTACGCCCGCCGCCGTCCCCCGCGCCCCGCCGCCGATGCTCACCCGCCTCCTCCACGCCCTGCACGGCCCGCCAGGCGGCCGGCCCGCGGGCGTCGCGGCGGGCGTTGCAGGGGGCGCCACGACTCGCCACGCGGCGGTGACGTTCGCCCCGCCCACCGCGGGCCCCGGCGACGGACGCGCACCGCGCGACCCCATCCTGCCCCACCCGTCGGCGATGATCGACGCGTGGCGCCGCGACGTCGCCGGCAGCGCCATCACCCTGCGCGACCGCTACCTGGAAGCCGGACGACGGCCGGCGCGCGGGACGGCCGCGCACGCCGAACGCCTGCTCGTCCGCCTCACCGTCGACCCCGAGATGATCGTGCGCCAGCCGCCGGCGGCCGCGCGCGACGCGCTCGCCGCGGCCGGCGACCCGGACTGCGACCTCCCGCGGATCGTCGCGGTCGTCGAGCGCGACCCCGCCCTCGCGCGCGGCCTCATGCGCCACGCCTCGAGCGCGGCCTTCGCGGCCGCCGCGCGCCCGGCCTCGATCGATGAGGCCGTGCGTCGACTCGGCGCCACCGGCGTGCAGGTCGCCGTGCTCGCCGGCATGGCCGAGGCGCTGCTCGCGCGCGGGCGCGGGCCGTACCACGGCGGCGCGTACGGCGCAGCCGCCGAGGCGGCGTGGGCGCGCATGATCCGCGTCGGGCCGCTCGCCGGCGCCCTCGCGCGCGCCCTCGTGCGCGTCGCGGGCGTCCCCGCGCACGAGGCCTTCCTGCTCGGCCTGCTGCACGACGTCGGCGCGCTCGTGCTCTTCGACCTCGTCAGCACGCTCGAGGACGAGGTGGGCGGGGCCGTCGCGCTCCCCGACGGCCTCGCC
Source organism: uncultured Gemmatimonadales bacterium (assembly GCA_963763675.1). Taxonomy (GTDB): domain Bacteria; phylum Gemmatimonadota; class Gemmatimonadetes; order Gemmatimonadales; family Gemmatimonadaceae; genus BPUI01. The sequence goes on along the minus strand of CAVXPN010000005.1, from coordinate 455,670 downwards.
GACGACGCGTTCCGCGTGCTCCACGAGCCGCTCGGCGGGATCGCGCTGCTGCGCTGGGGCGTCGACCCGCGCGCGGCGTGGGCGGTCGCGCACCACCATCGCCGCACCCCGCCCGACGCCCCCGACGCGCGGGGCGAGCTGCTCTACCTCGCCGCGCGCCTCGACGCCGCGCGCCAGCGGGGCGGGGATGTCGCGGCCGAGCCGCCGATTGAACGCTGGTTCGGCGAGGGGCGCCTCACGCTGCCGCTCGCGCGCGTCGCCGCGGCCGTCGCGCGCCTGCCCGACGGCCGGCCCGACTAACGCGCGACGGCGACCGGGACCGAGAGCTCGCGGTCGGCCCAGCGCATCCGTAGCACACCCGCGTCGCCGCCGGTGGGGTCGACCGCGATCGTGAACTGCTCGACCGGCGCGGCGAGCGCGGTCGCCGTCAGCGGCACGCGCGCGAGGTCCTGCGTCGCGTCGTACTCGGTGCCCCACTCGCCGGTTTTCTTGCTGATGATCAGCTGTGAGCCCGCCGCGTCGTTCTGCGTGAACAGCGTGTAGCTCCCGGCCGGCACGCGCACGCCGCCCACCGTGAGGTCGGCCGACGTGCGGAACGCCGTCGCCGCGTTGGCGCCGGTGCGCCACCACGTGCCATACGGCACGAGCACGCCGCCCCACACCGTGCGCCCGCGCACCGACGGCCGGCCGTAGACGACGAGGAGTTGCGCCCCGCCGACCGTCGCGCGCACGCTGTCGGTCGGCGACGCCGTGCCGAGCGCGGGGCGCGCCGCGAAGCTCCGCGTGAGCGCCGCGAAGTCGACCGACGGCACGCGCGCGACGGTCACCTTGTTGGTCGTACGCGTGCCGTCGACGGCGAGCACGCGCCCGTCGCGGTCGACGCGCATGAAGATCGGATCGCCGAAGTAGTCGAGCCGCGCGCTGTCGCCGGTGACGGCGAGCGGAAGATTGGCGTGCTGTCCGGCGGGGGTGAGGAGGCGCACGGTGTCGGACGCGGCGTTGGTCGCGCGCGCGCGGCGCGTGGCGATCTCGTAGACCGCGTACGAGTAGTTCACGACCGGCAGCGTCCCGGCGCGCGCGGCGAAGCGGCGGTGCGCGACGCTGTCGGCGTAGGTCACGTCGTAGCGCGCCGAGTCGCCGGCGTAGGCCACCTTCGCGTTCAGGAACATCGCCGGGGCCGGCGCGCCGGCCGCCGTGCGCGTGCTCGACTCCGCCGACGTCGCCCGGCCCGACGCGTCGAGCGCGACGCGGTAGTGCGTCACGCGCACGTCCGACAGCCGCGTGAGCACGTCGCCCTCGACGACGTTCCCGCCGCCGCCCGCGGCGCGGCGCGTGTACTGCTCGACGGCGACGGTGTCGCGGCCGAGGGTGGTGACGAAGGCGCCGTGATCGCCGGACTGCGCGGCGGCGGTGGCGGCGGGACACACCGCGGCGACGAAGAGGAGGGGGGGGAGGCGGCGCATGGCTGAGCGGGAAGGAGGGGAATGCTGCGCAATGATACCGCGCGGTTGACGCGGGGGCCTCACGCCGGCCGCTCGACGCGCGCGAGTTCGTCCGGGTGGCGGCGGAACCAGCTCGCGACGAGGTAGAACTCGTCGAGGTCGTGCGTGGGGACAGCGGACGACGCGCCGGCGCCGCCTGCGGCTCCATCGCCCGCGTCGCCGAACACGCGCGCGGCGAGCGCGTCGAGTGCGGCTCGCGCGTCGTCGCTCTCGGGCGCGTCGCACTCGGCGCGCACGGTGCCGCGGCGGATGAGGTAGACGCGCTCGGTCCCGTCCGCGCCGCGCGCGTGGTAGCGGAACGTGAGGCGGTCCGCGCCGGCGTTGAAGCGTTCGAGCCGCCCGGCGAGCCACTCGAGCGCTTCGGCCTTGGCCTTGAGCGAGCCCGCGCGCTCGAACTGCCACGCCTCCGCCGCCTCGTGCATGCGCGCGCGCAGCACGTCGAGCGGCGCGCGCGTGCGCCCGGCGAGGAAGCTGCGCACGAGCGCGACGCGCGCCGCGTAGTCGCGCGCGGCCTTGCTGGTCGCGCGCGCGGCCCCGGGACAAGCGCACGCGCCGACCTGCGCGCGCAGGCACGCGGGGTCCGGGCGCGCGCCCCCGCAGTCGCGCACGCCGGTCGCGTCGGCGAGCGCGCGCACGGCGTCGGTCAGCTGGTGCAGCCGCCGGAACGGTCCGTAGAGCACGGGCGCGTCCGCGGCGTCGGTGCGCAGCACCACGCGCAGCGCGGGCACCGCGCCGCCGCCGAGCGCGAGCCAGCCGCGCGGCGCCTCGTCGGTGTTGAGCAGGACGTTGAAGCGCGGCCGGTACTGCTTGATGAGCCGCAGCTCGCGCAGGAGCGCGGCGAACTCGCTGTGCGCGTACTCCCACTCGAGCGCGTGCGCGTGGCGGAGGATGCGCGCCTGCTTGTCGCGCCGGCGGTTCTTCTGCGCGGCGCGGAAGTAGGACAGGAGCCGCGCGCGCAGGCGCTTGGCCTTTCCCACGTACAGCACCAGCCCCGTCGCGCCGAGCATGCGGTAGGTGCCGGGGCGGTCCTCGCAGGCGTCGCGCACCTGGGCCAGCAGGGCGCGCCGCCGCGCCGCCGTGCTCGGCGCGTACGCGGCGTGGCGGAGGTCGTCGGGGGCCGCGGGCGCCCGGAGCTGCTTGGGCCGGGTGGAGCCGCTCACGCCCCGTTCACGGCGCCTGCGACACCCCCTGCCCGGCCTGCTGCTGCGCCATGCGCACGGCCTCGTACGCGTTCACCACGCCGCCCGTGATCGATAGGGTGGAGAACGGCACGCGCGCGCCGTCGCCGGGGCGCGCGACCAGGAGGCCCGGGAAGCGCGTCGTCGTCGCGAGCAGGATGCGCTTCACGTCGGCCGCGGTGAGCGCGGGGAAGTAGGCCATGAGCAGCGCGGCGACGCCGCTCACCGTGGGCGTGGCCATGCTCGTGCCGCTCTCGCGCCCGTACTTGTTGCCGGGGAGCGTCGAATAGATCTCGCCGCCGGGGGCGAACAGGTCGACCGTCCGCTGGCCGTAGTCGGAGAAGCGCGCGGCGAGCGCGTCGCGGCGATGCGTCGAGGCGCCGACCTCGAGCCAGTTGGCCGCGCGCGCCCCGTCGAGGTACGTCGGCGTGGGGTACTCGCCCGCGCGGTCGTTGTCGGCCGACTCGTTGCCCGCGGCGTGCACCATCAGGACGCCGTGCGCGTCGGCGTAGCGCACCGCGCTGTCGACGGCGGCCTTGTCGGGCGAGTAGGCCTTGCCGAAGCTCATGTTGATGATCTGCGCGCCGTGATCGACGGCGAAGCGGATCGCGTTGGCGACGTCCTTGTCGCGCTCGTCGCCGTTGGGCACGGTGCGCACCGACATGATGCGGACCGCGCCGGCCGGGGCGATGCCCCGCATGCCGCTGTCGGCGAACGCCGCGGCGCTCGGCGAGACCGGCAGGGCGGCGATGATCCCCGAGACGTGCGTCGCGTGCGTCGGGTCGGGGCCCTCGACGTCGCCGTTGCCGTAGTGCCGGCCGGCGGCCGGCGTGTCGCCGACGATCGGGCGCGGGTCGAAGTCGAGGTTGAGGTCGTAGCGGCCCTGATCGGCGGCCTGCTGGCGCGCCTCGCGCAGGTCGGCGGCCGTCACGCCCTGGTCGACGAGGAAGAGGTACTGCTCGCGGGCCGCGCGCCCGGCCGGGGTCGTCGGCGCGTACGTGCGCACGCGCTCCCCGGTGAGCGAGTCGGCGGGAACGCGGAGCGCGGCGGCGAGGAAGCTCGACGCGCTGTCGAAGGCCTGAGTGATCGCGTCGTACTGCTGGCGCTGGGCGGCGTTGCGGCGGCGCTCGACCTCGTAGCGCCGCTGGAGCTCGGCGCAGGTCGCGTTGACGCCGGGGCCGGTCGGTACGGGGCGCCCGGCGCGGCACGCGCTCACCAGACGCGTCAGTTCGAGCCGCTCGTGGTCGATGTCGCGGCCGTCGGCGCCGCCGAGGTAATTCCACCCGTGCACGTCGCCGACGAGGCCATCGCCGTCGGTGTCGCCGCGGTTGCCGACGGGCTCGCGGGGGTTGGTCCAGATCACGGGGCGGAGGGCCGTCTGCACGGTGTCGACGCCGCCGTCGACGACGGCGACGACGACCGTGCGGCGGGGAGCGGCGCCGCGGAGCAGCTCGCAGACGGCGCGGGTCGCGCCGGTGCCGGGCACGCCGTCGGTCGCGGGGTCGAGGAGCTGCCAGTTGACCGGGACGCCCGTCGTGTCGGCGGCGCGGGTGCCGGCGGCCGGGCAGGCGGCGATGCGCGCGGCGGGGGCGGGGGTGCCGCCGACCGCGGCCACAGGCGCGGCGGGCGATGGGGCGGTCGCGGGGGGGCGCGCGGGGGTACAGGCGGCGAGGGCGGCTGTCGCGGTAAGGGCGGCAGCGGTGAGGCGGTGACGGGGCATGGCGGGGGCGGGCGGCGGTCTTGATGGGGCGCTGTTGTGACGGCGCTGTTGGTGGGGCGCTGTTGGTCTGGCGCGGTTGGCGGGGCGCGCACGGCGCCGACTCCTACTTCACCAACGAGCCCACCAACTACTCCACCGCGGTCTGGGTGCCGGCCATGACGGCGAGCCAGCCGCGCATGGCGGCCAGGCCGGGGTAGCCGGGGAGGACGCGGGTCGCGTGCCCGGCGGCGTCGAGCGCGACGAACGTGGGGGTGCCGGCGATGGCGGTGTTGAAGTACACGGCCGACGCGGGGGTCGCCGGGCCGACGTAGGCCGCGCCGCGGACGCCGGCGCGCGCGGCGATCGCGGGGCCCTCGCCCGCGCCTTCGAGTGTCAGCAGGTAGAGGCGGGGGAGGGGGCGCCCGGCGGCGGTGCGGGCGAAGTCGGCGAGGGCTTCCTTGCACACGCCGCAGGTGGTCGAGACGACCATCACGACGGCCGGCGCGCCGAGCCGGGTGAGCGAGACGTCGTGCCCGTCGGCCGCGCGCGTGGGGAGCGCGACGACGCCCGCGCCGGGGCCCGCGGTGAGCGTCAGTGCGCGGGCGTCCGCCGCCGCGTCGCCGTCTGTGCCGCCGTCGCGCCGGTGCTCCTGCCACGCGCCCAGCACGAGGGCGAGCGCGACGACGAGCGCCGCGAGCGCGAGCGGAACGGCGGCGGGGCGGCGGGCGGGGGCCGGCGGGGCCGCGGGCGTCACGCTGGGCCGGCCGGGGCGCCGGCGGGCGGCGGTTCGAGGGTGACCGCCTCGCCCTCGTCGCGCAGCGGGACCGTGAAGCCGACCTCGTCCAGCGCGAGCCGGCCGCCGCGCGCCGCGTCGGGGTGGTAGCGCGTGACCGAGCAGTTGGCGAGGTCGTAGGCGCGCCACGCGCGGTGCAGCTCGTCCTCGGTCATGCCCTCGAGCACGTAGCGCGCGCAGAGGATGGTGACCTGGTGGCAGACGACCATCACGCGCTCGCCGGCGTACTCGCGCGCGAGGGCGTCGAGGCCGGCGCGCACGCGGAACGCCACGTCGGCCCCGCTCTCGCCGTTGGGCGGGCGGTAGTAGAAGAGGCCGAGTTCCTGCCGCAGCGCCCACTGCTCGGGGAAGCGGCGCTGCACGCCGCGGTAGGTGATGCGGTAGTAGAGCCCGAGCTCCTTCTCGCGGAAGCGTTCGTCGAGGACGATGCGGTCGGTCGCGCGCTCGTCGGGGGCGAGCGGGCCCGCGGCGGAGCCGCCGGCGGCGACGACGTGGGCCGCCGTGTCGCGCGCGCGGCGGTAGGGCGAGGCGATCACCACCGTCGGCCGCTCCGCCGCGGGCCGCTCGGCGAACCAGCGGCCGAGGGCGGCGGCCTGGCGCTCGCCTAACGGCGAGAGCGGCACGTCCATGTCGCGCGCCCCGACGTCGACCTCCTCGTCGTCGCGCGCGAAGGCGGCCTCGCGCGCGACGTTGGCGACGCTCTCGCCGTGGCGGACGAACCAGAGGGTGGCGGGGGCGGCAGGCATCGGCGTGGAAGCTAGCAGCCCGCCGCCGCGCGCCCCGGCCGCGCCCGCCCGCCGCTGGTTACGCCAGCGCCTTCGAGAACAGGAGGTCGTGCCGCCCCGCCGTCGGTACGCCGTGCTGCCGCACGACCGTGGCCAGCTGCGCCCACGTCCGCACCGCGTGTACGAGTGCGTGCGCGACGATCTTGCGCGCCGTCGCCGTCTGCGTCCCCGCGCTCAGCGTCTCGAACGTGTGCCGCCGCGCGAGGTCGGCGCCGCTCGCCGTGGCGAGGAAGCGCTCGAGCCGCGCGCGGGCGTCGCGCCCGGCTTCGAACATCGCCGCCGCCGAGTCGGTCGGGATCGCCTCGTACCCGGAGACCGGCTCGTCGTTGAGGCGGTCCGCGTAGCGCCGCTCGACGGCGAAGACGTGCTGCACCGCGCCGCGCACGGTGCTCATCCGCCCCTCGGCGAACGGCAGGTCGAGCGCCTCGGAGTGCGCCTCGAAATACTCCGCCCAGCCCTCCGCCTCGCCCGCGGTGTAGTCGAGCAGCTCGCGGAAGGTGAGCGCCGCCTCGGGGATCTCCGCGGGCGTCACGCGGCGGTGCCTCGCGTGGCGGCGACCGACGTGGCGGGCGTGCCGAACGCCTCGGCGATCTCGCGCACCTGCCCCGCGTGCCGCGCCTCGTGCCCGCCGACAGCGAGCGCCCATTGGTAGAGGTCGAGCGGGCCGAGCACCGGATGCGGGCGGGTGACGGCGCCGAGCGCGCGGCCGTCGCCCCGCTCGAGCGCGGCGAGCAGGGCGGCGCGGGCGCGTTCGAGCGCCGCCCACGCGGCCGCGGTGTCGAGCCCTCCGCGCGGCCTCACGCGGTCGGGCGCCTCGATCACGCGGCTCCGGTCGCGCATCCGCTCGGTGTCGAGGCGCGCGCGCACGCTCGACGTGTCGGCCTCTTCGCCCAACGCGCGCGCCTCGTCGATCGCGGGGCCGAGCATCCCGGTGACCGCGCCCTCGAGCGCGGCGAGGTGTTCGAGCACCTCGGCCACGCTCCAGCGGTCCGGCGCGGGGCGGCGGTCGCGCAGCGCGGGCGGGACCGCGTCGACCGCGGCGCGCAGTTCGGCGCGCCGCTCGGCCAAAAACTCGGCGACCTCGCGCGTGCGCGGGTGGGAGAACGTCGGGAGCGGAGCATCGGCGGTGGCGGTCATCGGGCGGCCTCTTGGGTGGTGGCGTCCATCGTGCCGGCGGGGCCCCGGAAGACCTGCCCGCCCTTCATCACGAAGCTGACGTGTTGCAGCGCGACCACGTCGCGGCTCGCGTCGCCGGGGGCGGCGACGAGGTCGGCGTAGCGGCCGGGCGCGAGTGCGCCGAGGTTCTGCGACTGGTCGAGCAGGTCGGCGGCGACGCTCGTCGCGGCGCGCACGGCCTGCGCCGGCGTCATCCCCGCGCTCACGAGGTCGGCGAGCTCGCGCGCCATCGGCTCGCTCCACGGCATGCCGCCGATGTCGCTGCCGTTGGCGATCCGCGCGCCCTTCTTGAGTCCGCGCGCGACGGCCGCGCGCGAGAGCCGCGGCATCTGCTCCCACACCCCGCCGCGCCCGGCGGCGACGTAGTCCTCGACCGAGATCGTCGGGCACCAGTACGTGCCCTGCCGCACCACGCGGTCGAGCAGGTCGTCGGTCATCCCGGCGCCATGCTCGACCGTCGTGAAGCCGGCCTTGAGCGCGGCGTCGATGCCGTCGTAGCCCATCGCGTGCGCCGCGGTGCGCTTGCCCAACCGGCGCGCCTCGTCGGCGAAGGCCTTCATCTCCTCGTCCGTGTAGTTGGGCATCGAGCGGAGGCGCCCGTCCTCGGCGAGGTAGTAGCGGCGGTCGGCGTAGACCTTGATCCAGTCGGCGCCGTTGGCCACCTGCTCGCGCACGGCGCGGCGGATGTTGTCGACGCCGTCGACGATCTGCACGCCCTTGGGCAGCGTGGTGATCTCCCACGAGTACCCGCTCGGCCCGTACATGCCGGTGGGCGCGAAGGCGCGGGTGGCGACGAACATGCGCGGGCCGGGGATGATGCCGCGGTTGATCGCCGTCTTCACGTCGACGTCGGCGTACATCGCGCCCTCGGTCTCGAGGTCGCGGATGGTCGTGAAGCCCTGCTCGAGCGCGCGCCGCGCGGCGACGGTCGCGCGGATGGTGCGGTACGGGATGCTCTCGCCGAGGACCTGGGCGTCGTAGTCCGCCGCGGTGACGTCGCCCTGGAGCAGGACGTGGGTGTGCGCGTCGATGAGTCCGGGCATGAGCGTCGCGTCGCCCAGGTCCATGACGCGCGCGCCGGGGCCGGCCGCCGCGAGCACGCTGTCGGCGGGGCCCACGGCGGCGATGCGGTCGCCGCGGACGAGCACGGCCTGGCCGGTGCGCACGCGGTCGGTGAGGCCGTCGAGGAGGCGCGCCGCGCGCACGACGACGGGGCGGACGGCCATGGCGACGCGGTTCGGGGCGGGCGCGCCCGGGGGCTGGGCGGCGAGGGGGACGGTGCCTAACGTGGCAGCGCAGCGCAGGGCGCCGAGGGCTCGGCGGAGCGCGCGGGGGCGGGGGTGGCGCGGCATGCGGCGGGAGGGCGGTGGCGGGGCGGAGGGTTCCGCCCAAACTGTGTCGGGGGCGGCCGGCACGCCACCGCGGCCGCCCCTAGCTCGCCAACCGCAGCCCGAGTGGGACGAGGCGCTCGAAGTCGGCCCTGTTCGCCGTGGCGAGCGCGGCGCCCGCGACCATCGCCGTCGACGCGATCATGCAGTCGACCATGGTTCGGCGCCGCCTCCCGCTCACGTTGAAGCACTCTGCCGCGATGCGCGCCGCCCGCGCCCCAAACGGGGACGGCTCACCGACCACGTCCGACGCGACCTCGACGACCGCCGCTCGCTTCGGCCGCTGCCCAGCGCCGGTAGATTCGCTCGGAGGACGCTTCGCGTTCGGCCCGGATTTCGGCGATCCAGGCGTCCGCCGCGGCGGCATCGAGGTTCACCGTCTCTTGTAGACGGCGGAACGCCGCCAGTCGTGGGTTCGCCTCATCCGCGTCGGGCGGCGCCGACGCGGACGCGTCCGACGCGTGGATTGCCCGGCGCACCGCCTCCGACTTCGACACGCCCCAGCGGCGCGCGACGCGCTCCAGTGCGCCGACCGTTTCGGGATCGAGCGAGTAGGTCGCCTTGATCTTTGGTATGGCCATATTTCCAGGTTACGGCGCGGATCCCACATGCGCGAGGAGCGCCGCGACGCACGCCCCGACGTCCACGCCCGCCGTGTCGAGCACGAGCCGGGGCCGATCCCACGCGTCGTACGCGCGCGCCCGCACGTCGCCCCACGTCGGGAGCGCGAGGCCGGGGATGTCGGAGACGCGCGCTTCGACGCGGCGCCGGTGCTCCGCCGGGTCAGAGCAGACGACTTCGACGTCGACCAGGCGCGCGCCCGTCGCGTCGGCCACGGCCCGCCACGCGTCGCGCGTCACGGTGAGCGGGTTCACCTGGTCGGCGACGACGGAGCGGCCGAGCGCGAGGTTGTCGGCCGCGACGCGGTAGGCGACGACGTACCCCTCGGCCGCCACGTCGCCCGGCAGCGTGCCGGCGTCCCGGAGCGCCTGCTCGACGGTGTCGACGCGCAGGTACGTCGCCCCGAGGCCCCCCGCGGCCGCGCGGGCGAGCGTGGTCTTGCCGACTCCGGGCAGGCCCGCGAACACGACGAGGGCCGGCGTGGGCGCGGCCACGTCCGGACGAAACGCACCTCGCGTCGAAGGCATGCTCCAAGGAAACACGACGGCCCGAACGGAAGGGACGCGTCGCCCCGGCCCGCGCTGTCCGACGCGTTGTACGAGATTGTGCGCGCCCCGCACCCCCCCGTGCCCCACGCCGATGTCCGCCCCGCCCCCGCGCCACGCGCCCGCTTCCGTCCCTCTGGCCCACACCTCGCCCGCGGACGACGCCGAGCTGCTCGCGCGCGGCCGCGTCTTTTATGAGCAGATGGCGACCCGTCGCACCACGCGCCACTTCGCGACGACGCCGGTGCCGCGCGAGGCGATCGAGCTCGCCATCCGCACCGCCGGCACCGCGCCGAGCGGGGCGCACCAGCAGCCGTGGACCTTCGTCGCGGTGGGCGACCCGGCGCTCAAGGCGCGCATCCGCGAGGCCGCCGAGGCGGAGGAGCGCGCCAACTACGGCGAGGACGGGCGCCCGGGCCGGATGCCGGCCGAGTGGCTCGAGGCGCTCGCGCCGTTCGGCACCGACGCGATCAAGCCGCACCTCACGGACGCGCCGTGGATCGTCGTCGCCTTCCGGCAGACGTACGGCGTGCGCGAGGACGGCACGCGGTACCCGCACTACTACACGCAGGAGAGCGTCGGCATCGCGGTCGGGCTGTTCGTCGCGGCGGTGCACGCGATGGGGCTCGTCACGCTCACCCACACGCCCAACCCGATGGCGTTCCTCGGCCAACTCCTCGGCCGGCCGGAGCGCGAGAAGGCCTACCTCGTGATGCCGGTCGGCCACCCGGCGGCGGACGCGCGCGTGCCCGACCTGCGGCGGCGGGGGCTGGAGGACATCGCGGTGTTCCGCTGAGGCGGACGGTCGCGCGGTCCGAGTTCCGCGCCTGTGGGCCGGCGGTACACAGTGATCCTGCAGCAAACGTAGCAATTTCGCACTATGGCGGATCGTCGTGGCGAGCGCGACATTGGCGGTGTCCGAGGGCCTTGATCGTAGGCATGTCCGAGGACGCGGGTGGCCACCGGGTCACCCGCCTCTCGCAACGTTGCCCGCCACCATGCGCACTCGCGTCGCCGTCCTTTCACTCGCGCTCGGCCTCGCTGCCGCACCCGACGCCCGCGCCCAGACGACGATCATGGACCAGATCGGCTCGTCGGGGGCCTTCTTCACCGGCGCGACGATCTATCTCTCGCAGCGGTTCACCGACGATCCCACCCGCACCGTCGCCTCCGTCGACAACTTCAATGCCCCGACGGCGTTCACCGTCACGAACGTCAGCGCGGCGCTGCTCGCCACCAACGGATCGACGAGCTACAACACCGTCACCGGGTACGAGGTCAACATCTACAGCTCGCTTGCCGCGGCGAACGCGAGCGTGAACGGCGACGTATTTCACGGCGTCCTGACCCCGACGCAGGTCGCGTTGACTCGGCCATTTAGCGGCGACGCAAACAGCGCACTCGCGTCCCTGCCGGTGAGCTTCCTCCTGCCACATGCCGGCGCGTTCTACGTGTCGGTCCTGGCAGACCTCGCGTCTGGGATCGGGGGGGTAATCGGCGTCTACGGCCGCAACGGCCGCCCCGGGGCGACGCCGGGCGACCAAAACGGCTATCTAGAGAACCCGGGTGGCGGGTTCGGTTTGCCCGGAAACCAGCAAGCCGGCAACGCCGACTTCGCCTACCGGATCTCGGGGGTCGCGGTCGCCTCCGCGGTCCCGGAGCCCGCGACGTACGTGCTCATGGTTGCCGGACTCGGCGTGTTCGGCCTCGTCGCCGCCGGGCGTCGGACGACGAGCCGCCGCGGCACGGCCGCGTAACACTCCTCCGCCACATCTACGGCGGTGCGTTCGGCCGGTAGGTGACTAACGCGCGGCCCGCCGGACAGCGCAGGTACACGAGCGCCCTAGTCCCGAACGCCCCGGCCCGGCAAGCGCGTCGGCGGCGCGCGCCGCGCGAGACGCCTAACGGGTGGTCGAGGCACTGGCGGCGTCCCGCGCCTCCTGCGCGCGCAGCCGGCGCCCCGCGTCGCGCAGCCCGACCCCCTCGGCGAGCACCGCGGCGACCGCGGCCGCGATCGCGACCCAGGTGAGCACGTCCGAGAGGTGCGGGCGCCGCCTAAGTGGGCGCATCGGACGGCATCGGCGGGGATCGCATCGACGGTGTTCTCGGGGGAGGGGGTGCGCCTCGGGCCGCAAACGTAGCCGCCCGGCGTAGCTTCCGGCCATGCCCGCCCCCGACCGCCCCGCGCCCGACGTCCGGCGCTTCAGCGACCAGGAAGTCTCGCTCATCCTGCGCCGCGCGGCGGAGCTGCAGGCCGACCAGCCCGCGGCGGCGCGCGGCACCTCGCTCGCGGACCTCGAGGACATCGCGCGCGAGGCGGGGCTCGACCCGGCGCTCGTGCGGCGCGCGGCGACGGACCTGGCGACCGCCGCGCCGGCCGACCCGCCGTCGCGGTTCCTCGGCGCCGCGCGGAAGCTCGCCGTGGAGCGCGTCGTCGACGGCGAGCTCGCGCCCGACGACGTCGAGGCGCTGGTGGCGGAGGTGCGGCGCACGTTCGCCGACGCGGGCCTCGTCAGTACGTTAGGCCGCACGGTGACGTGGAGCCCGACGCCGACGGTGACCGGCCACGGCGCGGGCGGGCGCCGGCTGCTGGTGACGGTCGCGGTCCGCGGCGGGCGGACCACGCTCCGGGCCGAGGAGGACCTGGGCCCGCTGGCGGGCGGGCTGTTCGGCGGGCTGATGGGCGGGATGGGCGGCGGGCTGAGCGTGCCGGCGGCGCTGGTCGGCGGCCCGCTCTTCCACTCGGTGGCCGCCGCCCTCGGCCTCGTCGGCGCCGTGGTCGGCGGGAGCTACGCGCTGGCGCGCGCGATCTACGTCACCGCCGCCCGCGGCCGCGGGCGCGAGCTCCGCCTGCTCGTCGAGCGGCTCGACGCGTTCGCGGAGCGGGCCGCGGTGGAGTGAGGCGCGGGCCCGCCAGGCGCGTCCGGCCTAACGCGACCGTCGGCGAGATCGCCTAGCGGGACGCCAGCACCGCGACCAGCAGCCAGACCGCGATCACGACCCCCGCCGCGGTCTTGAGCGCCGCGGCGACCACCTGGCCGACGAGCGCGCCCGCGGCGACGCGCGTCGCCGCGCCGGCCCCGCGGCGCGTCGTCAGCTCCGCGGCGAACGCGCCCGCGAACGAGCCGGCGAGCGCGCCGAGCACGGACCCGACCACGGGGACCGGCACGCCGACGACCGCGCCGGCGAGCCCGCCTACCATCGCGCCCCACCCCGCGCGGCGCGACCCGCCCGACCGCCGCGCCGCCCGCGCGCCGACCACCCACTCCACCACCTCGGCCGACGCGGCGAGCACGAACGTGCCGGCGAGGGTGACGGTCCCGACGCGCCCCGCGCCGGGCGAGGCCGCGGCGAGCGCGTTGTAGCCGAACGCCGCCCCGAGCATCGCCCACGTGCCCGGCAGCCCGAGCGGCACGAGCGCGAGCGCGAGGAGCAGCGCCGCGGCGAAGAGGAGGAGCAGCAGCCCGGGGTCGGTCACGGGCGCGTCACGAGTTCGTCCACATTGCGACCGAAGCGCATATATTCGGCCGAGACTGCCGGACGGGGTGAATTCGTCTACTTGTGAGACTACCCCGCCCCGCGGCCCCGAGCCGCGCCGCCGTCGTTGCGCCCACGCCCCCGCCCCCGGAGGTCTTGTGGACCGAGTCGTCGCCGAGCAGTACCTCGCGCGGGCCGCCGCCGCCGCGAGCGTCCGCGAGCTGCACGCCCTCGCCCGCGCCGTGCGCGCGGCGCACGCCGCCGACCCCGATGCCGAGCGGGTCGAGCGGGCCTGCTGGGCCGCCGCGCTCCGCCTCGTCTCCGACCCGCCGGCGGGGCGCCCCGCCCCGCCGCCTCCCGCGCCTCGCGCCGCCCACCGGGGTGGGGCGCAGGGCGGCTACCGCGGCCCCGAGCGGCGCGCGGTGCCGCGCCCGCCGACCGACGCGGCGCACGTCGACTGGAAGGAGCGGGCCGCGATGGCCTAACGCCACGCGCCTCCGGGGGACCGCCCGTCAACCCCCCGTCAGCGCAGCAGGTCGGTCACGGCCAGGGCGCCGTAGTTGACCATCACCGCCGGCCCGAGCGGGCCGAGCACCGTCGCCGTAGCGCCCCGCGAAGAACTGCCGCACCCGGTCGCCCACCGTCCGGTGGTCCTGGACGTCCTGGTTCCGCGCGACCGCGTCCGCGCCCGGCATGACCCGCACGTCCGCGTCCGCGAAGCCCGACCCGCGTAGCGCGTCGGACGCGGCCTCCGCGGTCGCCGCGTCCGGGAACGCCGCGAGCACGTATCCTTTCGGATAGAAGACGCCGAACTCGGTCTCCCCCTCCTTGAACAACTTCGGATCGACAGCCACACGGGCGCGCGGCGGGATACGGGTAGACGGAAGCGGACAGGCTCAGGCGTGCGGGCGGTCCCTGCCCCTTTCGTGCCAGCCTCCACGGTCGGGGGTCCGGCGGTGAGTCCGGCCGAGGGGCCGGCGAGGCGCGTCCGCGCCCGGCGCGGGCGCGGGCTGAAGGTGGCCGTCACGCTCGTCGTGCTGCTCGCGGCGGTGCGCCTCGTGCCGCCCTTCGCGTACGTGATGCTGCCCGCGGTGGTGGTCGCGGGCGAGGCGTCGCCGCTCGTCGCCGCGCTCGCGCTAGGGCTGGCCGTGATCGCGGCGACGCGGCGGCCGCGGCGGCGCGGGCTGACGATGGCTGCGCTCCTTGCCGCGGCGGTCGCGGGCGTGCCGTGGGTCCAGGCCCGCGCCGCACAGCGCGCGGGCGCGTCGGCGATAGCGGCGCTTCGCGTGCCGCCGCCCGCCGCCCCGGCGGGGCGTCTCCCGCCGGGAGACCCGCCGAGGGGTGCGGGGGAGCGGATCGACGAGCGCGCCCTGCCGTACGCCGCGGCCGACGGCACGCCGCTCCGTGGCCGTCTCCTTCGCTCAGCTGGCGGGGCGGCGCGGCCGACGTTCGTCGTCGTCTACGGCGGCGCGTGGCGTTCGGGCGATGCGGAGCAGGGGGCCTCGTTCGACCGGCAACTCGTGGCCGACGGCTACACGGTCGTCGCGCTCGACTACCGGCACGCGCCCGCCTTCCACTATCCGGCGCCGCTCGACGACGTGCGGCGCGGGCTCCGCCTCGTCCGCGACTCGGCCGCGGCGTGGGGAGTCGACCCCGCACGCCTGATCCTGTGGGGGCGGTCGTCGGGGGCCCACCTCGCGCTGCTCGCGGCGTGGGACGACACCACGACCGCCGCGCCGCCCGTGCGTGGCGTCATCGACTACTACGGCCCGGTCGACCTGGTCGAGGGCTACCGCCATCCGCCGCGCCCCGACCCGATCGACGCGCGCGACGTCCTGCGCGACTTCCTCGGCGGCACGCCGGACCAGCGCCCGTCGCAGTACCGCGACGCGTCTCCGATTACCCACGTGCGCCCGGGGCTGCCGCCGACGCTGCTCATCTACGGCGGCCACGACCATCTGGTCGAAGCGCGCTTCGGGCGCGCGCTCGACGCGGCGCTCGCGGCGGCTGGCGACGCGGCCGCGTACGTGGAGCTGCCGTGGGCGGAGCACGGCTTCGACGCCGCGCCCGGAGGACTGGGGGAACGCGTCGCGACCGCGCTCGCCCTGCAGTTCGCCGCGCGCGTGACGGGCCGCGCGCCGGGCGGCGTGACACGACCGTAGCCGCGCGCGCATACACTGGGCGCGGCACGCCACCGGTCCCCTTCGTTCGCGCCATGAATCGCCCGCTCCGCTCCTCCCTCGCCTCCGCTTTCACGACGGTGGCGTCGCTGCTCGCCGTCCGCCTGCTCGGCGCGCAGTCGACGCCCGCCGCGCCGCGCCCGACGCTCGTCGTCCTGCTCACCGTCGACCAGATGCGCGAGGACTACCTCACGACGCGCTTCGGCGCGGGGCTCAGGGGCGGGCTCGCGCGGCTGCGCGACGGCGGCGCGCTGTTCACCAACGCGCACCAGGACCACGCGATCACCGAGACCGCGCCCGGCCACGCGTCGACGCTGAGCGGCCGCTTCCCGTCGCACACGGGGATCATCCGCAACGCGGCCGGCGTGCAGGACCCGGCGGCGCCGCTGCTCGCGGGCGGCCTCACGGGGCCCGCGTCGCCGGCGCGCTTCCGCGGCACGACACTCGTCGACTGGCTGCACGACGCCGACCCGCGGTCGCGCGCGCTCTCGGTGTCGCGCAAGGACCGCGGGGCCATCCTGACCGTGGGCCGGTCGCGGCAGGCGGTGTACTGGTACGGCGGCAACGGCCGGTTCGTGACGAGTCGCTACTATGCCGACACGCTGCCCGCCTGGGTCCGCCGCTTCGACGGCGACAGCGGGGCCGCCGCGGCCGGCGCTCCCGCGGCCGGCGTCCCGGCCGGGCCGGGCGCGCTCGCGGTGCGCTACGCGGGCCGCGCCTGGACGCCGATCGCTCCCGCGCTCGAGACCGAGCCCGATTCGGTCCCGCTGGAGAACGGCGGCAGGGACTACGTCTTCCCGCACGTCCTCGCGGCCGACCCGGCCGTCGCCGCGCGCGACCTGACCGAGTTCCCCTTCATGGACGAGGCTACGCTCGCCTTCGCCCTGGCCGGCGTGCGCGCGATGCGCCTCGGCGCCGGCCCGGCGACCGACGTGCTCGCGGTCTCGCTCTCGACGACCGACGCCGTCGGGCACCGCTACGGGATGAACTCGCGCGAGATGCACGACCAGATCCTGCGCCTCGACCACTCCCTCGGCGCCTTCCTCGACACGCTCTTCGCGCTGCGCGACTCGACGAGGGTGGTGGTCGCGCTCACCGCCGACCACGGCATGCAGCCCTACCCGGCACTCTCGCTCCCGCCCAACGCGCCGCGGCACGGCTACGCCGAGGTGGGACCGCCGCTCGCGGACGCGCGGGCGGCGCTCGCGGCGCGCGGCGTCGCGGGAGGGGGGTTCGAGTTCGAGAGCGGAATGCTGACGCTCGACGCGGCGGCGCTCGCGCGCGCGGGGGTGAACGCGGACAGCGCGACGGCCGCCATGGCCGCGTCGCTGCGGGCGGTGCCCGGCGTGGCGAGCGTCCTGCTCCGGCGCGACCTCGCGCCGCGCGCGGCGGCCGGGGACCTGTACGCCAGGCGCTGGCTGCACATGACGCCGGACGACTCGCGGGCGGGGGCGTTCGTGTCGCTCGCGCCGTTTTACTACTGGGGGGGGACGGGCTCCGCGACGCACGGGTCGCCTAACGACGGGGACACGCGCGTGCCGGTGCTCTTCTGGGGGAGGGCGTTCCGGGCGGGGAGGTACGACGGGTTCGCGAGAGTGGTCGACCTGGCGCCGACGCTCGCGGCGGTGATCGGGGTCCAGCCGGGGGAGAAGCTGGATGGGGAGGTGCTCCGGGGGGCGCTGCGGTGAGGGGGCCGCCGTACCCGTGTCGCCGTAGGCGTGCCGCGCCGCCGTACTCGTTCCGAGGTGGCCGTCGCGCAGGGCCTACTCGGAAGAGAGTGGCCGATTGGGGGTCAGAGCGAGAGCCACGGTGGACCCGTGGCGGGTGGGGAGACGGGTCCACCGTGTCTCTCGCCCTGACCCAGTAAACAGGCCTCTTCCGAAGAGGCCGTTCGGTACGACCCCGGCGAGACGAACGAGCGAAGGCGAGCCCAGGGTGGGATCCCTCCACCCCCCTCCCGCATTTCCCTGCGTGCACCTTCTCTACCTCTGCTGGCCCAACGGCTGGTCGCTCCACAACGTCGGCCTCTCGCTCCGCTCCTCCCTCCTGCCGCACGGCGTGCGCGTCGACGTCGTCGACAGCCGCGAGTGGTTCGCGCGCCCGACCCGCGCCGACGCCGTGTGCCTCGCGCACACCAGCTTCTACTGGCCCACCTTCCCCTACCGCGACTACGTCCGCGAGGTCCTCGCGGTCGTGCACGACCCCGACGAGGTGTCGACCTTCACCGACCGCCTCGGCTGGCGCGACGAGCCCCTGCACCACCTGCCCGTGCTCGGCGCCTTCGACCGCGTGCTCACGTGCAGCGCGGAGATGGTCGAGGTGCTGTGCGCACGGTACGGGGTGCCCGCATGGCACGCGGCCACCTACCCGCACAACGCGGCGGCGCTGCGCGCGGTCGCGCTCGTCGCGCCGTCGCCCGGCGCGCCGGTACGCTTCGTCAGCACCGCGCTCGGCCCCGGACGCGAGCCGTGGGCGCGCGTGCTCGGCCGCGCCCGGCGGCCGCGCTTCTGGACGCGCGACGAGCAGGACCGCTTCAGCCCGCGCCAGCTGCGGAGCGCGGCCGTCCGCGTGCACCGCAAGAACGTCCCCTGGCTCGAACGGCTGGCGCGCGCGTTAGGCGACCACCCGGGCGCGGCGGTCGACTTCCGCTACGGCGCGCGGCACACGCAGCTCGTCGAGCGCGACTACCTGGCGCGGCTCGCGGGGGCGGACGTCTACGTGTGCACGTCGTACATGGAGGGCGGGCCGCTGCCCGTGATGGAGGCGGTGCTCGCGGGGCTCGCCGTGATCACGACGCCGGTGGGGCAGACGGCCGAGTGGGTGCGCGACGGGGAGAGCGGGTTCATCTGCCGCACGTACGCCGAGGTCGAGCGGGCGGCGCGGCGCTACGTGGACGACCCCGGGCTGCTCCGGGCGCACCAGGCGCGGGCGCGCGAGATCGGGGCGGCGCGGGCGTTCGACGCGGCGGGGTGGGCGGCGTTCTTTCGCGGGACGCGGTAGGCACGGCCGCGCCCGTCCCCTTCACCCCGCCCGCTCGAAGTCGACCCACCCGCGCGCCGGGTCGACCGACGCGAGGCGGACCGCGAGGCGGTCGCCCACGTCCAGCCCGGCCGCGCCGTGCACGACGCGCCCTTCGACCGGCGGCGCGGCGACGCGCACGTACGTGCCGTTCGGCTTGGCCCCAGTCACCACCGCGGCGAACGTCTCGCCCACGCGCCCCGCGAGCAGCGACGCGGCGGCCTGCTTGCGCGTGAGGCGCTCGACCTTGCGCGCGGCGTTCTCGCGCTCGGTGCAGCGGGCCGCGATCGCCGCCAGCTCGTCGTCCGCGTACGGGCGCGCCGGCTCCGCGGCCGCCGCGTCCGCGCCCGTCCTGCGCGCGAGCATGTACTTGGCCAAGCGCTGCGTGACCAGGTCCGCGTAGCGCCGGTTGGGCGCGGTGCCGTGCGTGTAGTCCTGCGCCGCGAGCCCGAAGTGGTTGAGCGTCGTGTCCCCCGGCTGCTCGACCGCGTACTCGCCCGGGCCTAACAGCTTGACGACGGCGAGCGAGAGATCCGCGTACTGCTCCGGGTGCGCCGCGCGCTGCCGGGCGAGGAACGCCGAGAGCGCCGCCGGGTCGGCCGCGTCGGGGAGCGCGTCGCCGCGGGCGCGGGCGAGCTCGGCGATGCGGTCCCAGCGCTCGGGGATCCGCACCACGCGCCGGATCGACGCCACGCCCGCCGCCTCGAGCGTCTCGGCGAGCACGGCGTTGGCCGCGACCATGAAGTCCTCGATCAGGTCGCGCGCCCGGGACTTGGGCGTGACCGCGAGGCCGGTGACCTCGCCGTCCCGCACCACGGGCCGCGCCTCGATCGTCTCGAGCTGCAGCGCGCCCCGCGACACGCGCTGCCGCCGCAGCCGCCCGGCCGTCTCCTCCTGCAGGCGGAGCTGCGCCTCCATGCCCGGCGTCCGGCCTAACGCATCCGGCCGCGGCCCGCGCCCGTCGAACCACGCGCCGAGGTCCTCGTAGGCGAGGCGCGCGCGGTTGACCGTGCGCGCGAGGTAGACGTCGCCCCCCGAGGTCGTCCCGTCGGCCGCGACGACGAAGTCGACGACGAGCGCCGCGCGGTCCGCGTCGGCGTTGAGCGAGGTCCGGTCGGTCGACAGCGCCTCGGGGAGCATCGGGAAGGTGACGAGCCCGGTGTAGACGGTCGTCGTGTTGACCGCGGCCTGGGCGTCGAGCGCGGAGCCGCGCGGCACGAGCGCGTCGACGTCGGCGATGCCGACGCGCACGCGCACGGTGCCGTCGGGGAGCGCCTCCGCCACCTCGACCTGGTCGAGGTCGCGCGACGCCGCGTCGTCGACCGACGACCACGGCAGGGCGCGGAGGTCCCGCACCGGCAGGGGCGCGCCCCCGGCGCCGACCAGCGGCGGAACGCCGCCGGGGTTGGGCTGCCCCGCGGTGATCGCGGCGAGCTCCCCGCGCGCCGCGGCGCCCAGGGTGACGACGAAGCCCGCCTCGACCGCGGCCGCGCGGGCGGCCGCGCGCAGGTCGAACGGCGCCGCCGCGCCCGCACCCACGCGCTCGCTCACACGCTCGCTCACGCGCTCGCTCACGCGCTCGCTCACACGAACGCCCCGATGCCCGTCAGCGCGCGCCCGACGATGAGGGTGTTGATCTCATTCGACCCCTCGTACGAATAAATCGCCTCGGCGTCCGCGAACAGCCGCGCGGCGCCGTAGTCGAGCAGGATCCCGTTGCCGCCCATGAGCTCGCGCGCGAGTCCGACCACCTCGCGGCAGCGCGCGGCGCAGAACTGCTTGGCCAGCGCCGAGCGCTCGTCGCGCATCCCCTCCGCGTCCTGGAGGCGCGCGGCCTGCAGGGCGAGGCCGAGGATCGCCGTCACGCGCCCCGCCATCTCGACCAGCTGGCGCTGCACCAGCTGGAACGCGCCGATCGGCCGCCCGAACTGCGTGCGCTCAGTCGCGTAGCCCAACGCGGCCTCGAACGCGCCCATCGCGCAGCCCACGCCCTGCCACGCCGTGCCGCAGCGCGCGAGTCCCAGCACCTGCTGCGTGGCGGCGAACGTGTCGGCCCGCTGCAGGCGGTCGCTCTCGGGCACGCGGAGGCCGGTCATCGTGATGAGCCCGTTCTGCACGGCGCGCTGGGCGATCTTGCCGCGCATCTTCTCGACGGCGTAGCCCGCGCGGTGCGTCCGGCCGTCGTCCTCCTTGGTGCGGACGATGAAGCCCTTGACGTGCTTCGAGTCCTCGTCGCGCGCCCAGACCACGATGACGTCGCCGAAGGTGGCGTTGCCGATCCACTTCTTCTGCCCGTCGAGGACCCACACGTCGCCCTCGCGCCGGCACACGGTCGTCAGGCCGCGCGCGACGCCGCTGCCGACCTCGGGCTCGGTGAGGCCGAAGCCGCCGATCGCCTCCCAGCGGCGCAGCTTGGGCAGCCACTCGGCCTTCTGCTCCTCGCTCCCGTGCAGCGCGATCGAGCCCATGCAGAGGCCCGCGTGCACGCCGTAGAACGTCGCCATCGACGGGTCGACGCGCGCGAGCTCGCCGCTGATGAGGCAGTCGCGCACGGTGCCGTTGGGCACCGACGGGTCGTAGGCGGTGCGCAGCAGGTCGAGCTTCACGAAGTCGGGCACGACCTCGTGGTAGAACTCGCCGCGCTCCCAGTAGTCATCCGCGATCGGGCGCACGCGCGTCTCCATGAAGTCTCGCACGCGCAGGCGCACCGCGTTCTCCTCGGCCGTCAGCGTGGCGAACCAGCCGTAGAGGTCCGCGGCCGCGTCGCGCGGCAGGGCGCGCGGCGTGGGCGTGCGCGCGGCGACCTGGCCGTCGGCGAGGGGCGGGGCTTGGAGCGCGGTCATGGCGGTGGTGGGTGGAGGGGTCAGATCAGGTAGCCGCCGTCGACCATGTACACGCCGCCGGTGCAGTACGCCCCCGCGTCGGACGCAAGAAAGAGCGCCAGCCCGGCCACGTCCTCGGGCTGCCCCACGCGCGGCAGCGCCTGCTGCGCGAGGGTGCGCTTGAGGATCCGCTCGTCCGCCCAGAGCGCCTCGGAGAACTTGGTCTGGATGAGCCCCGGGCAGATCACGTTCGCGCGAACCCCGGCCGCGCCCCACTCCTGCGCCATCACCTTCGTGAGCGAGACGAGCGCCGCCTTGCTCACCGAGTAGAGGCCGAGGCCGGGCTCGGGGCTGATGCCGCCGATGCTCGAGACGTTGACCACGGAGCCGTGCCCGCGGGCCTGCATCGACGCGTACGCCGCGCGCGCCGCGGCGAGCGGGCCCTTCACGTTGACGGCCATGATCTTGTCGAACGCCGCGTCGTCGGCGTCCAGGACGGGGCCGAAGATCGGGTTCACGGCCGCGTTGTTGACGAGCACGTCGACGCCGCCCCAGTGGGCGATCGTGCGCTCGACGAGCGATTCGGCCTCGCCCGCCCGCCCGACGTTGGCCGCGAGGCCGATCGCCTCGCCCCCGGCGGCGGTGATCGCGTGCGCGACCTCGTCGACCGCCTCCTGCTTGCGGCTGCTCACGACGACCCTGGCTCCGGACTCGGCCAGCGCGCGCGCGACCGACTCGCCGATCCCCTTGCTCGCGCCGGTGACGACCGCGACGCGGCCGTCGAGCGCGAAGCGCGCGCCGGCACCCGCCGCGCCGCCCGCGGGGGTGCTCACCCGAGCACCCCGGCCAGCGCGAAGCGCACCGCGCCGTCGACGACGCGCTCGCGGTCGAGCCGCCGGTCGAGCCGGTCGGCGATGATCGTCGACACGGTGCCGTGCAGCGCGCTCCAGAGCGCGGCCGTCACCACGGCCACGGCGTCGGGGGCGTCGGCGCCCGCGCCTAACGTGGCCGCCCGGCACTCGGCGACGAGCGCGCCCATGAGGTCCAGGTTGCGCCGCGCGCGGCGGAAGAGCTCCTTCGGGTAGCGCGCCATCCGGTCCGAGTGGAACATGTACATGATCTCGTAGAACTCGGGGTTGGCGAGCCCGAAGGCGACGTAGGCGCGGCACGCCGCCTCGAGCCGCTCGGCCGCCGGCGCCCCCTCGCCCTCCTCGGCCAGTTCGAGCATGCGGCGGTGCCACCGCCCGAACCCCTCGTCCATGAGCGCGTGCACGAGCGCGTCCTTGCTCGCGAAGTACAGATAGATGCTGCTCACGCTGCAGCCGACGGCGCGCGAGACGTCGCGCATGGAGAGGTCGCGGTAGCCCTCGCGCAGCAGCAGCTGCCGCGCGGCGGAGAGGATCGCCGACCGCAGATCGCCCTCGCGGCGGGAGGCGTCGCGGCGGGAGGGGGCCGCGTTGGGAGAGGGGGCGGCGGCGGTCATTCGGGGAGGGACTCGGTGGGGCAGCACCGAACGGCGTTCGGGGGAGGGAGGGTAGCGTAGGGGCGGGGGAGAGAGGGTGTCAAGATCCACCGTGTCTCTCGCCCTGACCCCCACTCGGCCACTCTCTTCCGAGTCGGCCCTGCGCGACGGCCACCGCGGAACGAGTACGGCGGCGCGGCACGGATACGGCGGCGCGGGTCCGGCGGGACGATTACCGCGATACCCCAACCAGCTTCACCTTGAACACCAGCACCGCGTTCCCCGGAATTCCCGGCTGCCCCCCCTCCCCGTATCCCATCGCCGGCGGCACCACGAGCGTGCGCGAGCCCCCGACCTTCATCCCTTCGATCCCCTCGTCCCACCCCGCGATCACCGCCTCCTGCCCCAGCGTGAACGCGAACGGCCTCCCCCGGTCGTGGCTCGTGTCGAACTGCGTCCCGTCGGTCAGGTAGCCCGTGTAGTCGACCATCACGTCCTCCCCCTTGGTCGCGACGGCTCCCGTCCCCACCACATCGTCGTGCACGTACAGCCCACTCGGCCGCTTGGTCATCTTCGCCAGGGCAACGCCGAGCGTGGGAGCGTAGGTGTTCGCCGCGGGGTCGGGGTTCGCCGGCTTGGATGGCGCCGCGGCCGCCGCGGCGCGAGGCGGGTCGCCGCCCGCGTCGGAGGCGGGCCGGCAGGCGGCGGAGAGGAGCGCGGCGGAGAGGAGGGCGTAGCGGGCGAGAGGGCGCATCGGACGTCGGACAGGAGCGGGGCAGGTGAGGCCGTGCAGAGCGAACGGGGCAGGTGCAGCGGGCGAGGTTAGCCCCCGGCCGCCCATGCGGCAACGGCGCCAGGACCGCATACACCCGTTGCCACACCGGATCCATCGGTTCCGATATATTCGGCCCGTGCCCGATACCGCCCCGCCCTCAAATGGGCCCGCCCCCAACGCCGCCGCGGGCCCTCCGGCGGACGCCGTGCGCGTGATGGATGCCCTGCGCCGCGCCGTGCGCGCGCTCGGCGCCTCCGGCCGCGAGTCCGCCGGCCGCACGCCGGTCAGCGGCGCGCAGCGCTTCGTCCTCCACCAGATCGCGGCCGCCCCGGGCCTCTCCCCGGGCGAACTCGCACGCCGCACCCTCGCCGGCCAGAGCGCCGTGTCCGAAGTCGTCGGCCGCCTCGTCACGGCCGGCCTCGTCGAGCGGCGCTCCAGTCCGACCGACGCCCGCCGGGCGGAGCTCACCCTCACCGCGCGCGGCCACCACGTAGCCACCACCGCGCCGGCCACCGTCCAGGAGCAACTCGCCGCGGGGCTCGAGGCGCTCGCCCCCATCCAGCGCGCCGCACTCGCCGAGCTGCTCGAAGCGTGGCTCGCGGCCGCGGGACTCGCCGACGTACCGGCCACCTTCTTCTTCGAGCCCGGACGCATGGCCCCCACCCCACCGCACGAATGAGCACGCCCACGCGACCGCCGGCTGCCCCATCGCGCGCGGAAGGCCCGGCAGCCGGGGCGCCGGACGCCGACGCCCTCAGCGTCGCCCCCG
Organism: uncultured Gemmatimonadales bacterium; assembly: GCA_963763675.1. Taxonomy (GTDB): domain Bacteria; phylum Gemmatimonadota; class Gemmatimonadetes; order Gemmatimonadales; family Gemmatimonadaceae; genus BPUI01. The sequence goes on along the minus strand of CAVXPN010000005.1, from coordinate 431,480 downwards.
GGCTCGGCGACGCCGTCGCGGCCGCCGAATCCGCGAGCGCCGCGGGGCCGACCGACGACGGCTCGGATGAGGAGGGCGCGGCCGACTCCCGCTCGGCCGATTACGCGCCCGCCGACGCCCGCACGGTCGCGATCTCGCTCGCCGCCGTCGTGCTCGCCGCCGCCGCCGCACTCGCCGCCCAGGTGCTGCTGCGGTTGATCGCCCTCGCGACCAACCTCGCCTTCTACGGCCGCCTCGCCACCGCGGCCGCGTCGCCCGCCGGCGCGCACCGCGGACCGGCCGCCACGCTGCTCATCCCGATCCTTGGCGCGCTCGTCGTCGGCGTGATGGCCCGCTACGGCTCGGCCGCGATCCGCGGCCACGGCATCCCCGAAGTGATGGAGCGCGTGCTCTACGGCGAGAGCCGCATCTCGTGGCAGGTGCTCCTCTTCAAACCGCTCTCGGCGGCCGTCGCGATCGGCACCGGCGGCCCGTTCGGCGCGGAAGGACCGATCATCGCGACCGGCGGCGCGCTCGGCTCCCTCGCCGGCCAGCGGTTTCCCGTGAGCGCGGACGAGCGCAAGGTGCTGCTCGCCGCGGGCGCCGCGGCCGGGATGGCCGCGACGTTCGGCTCGCCCGTGTCGGCCGTGCTGCTCGCCGTCGAACTGCTCCTCTTCGAATACCGCCCGCGCTCGCTCATCCCCGTCGCGCTCGCGGCCGCGACGGCCGCCGCCGTCCGCGCACTGTTCGACGGCACCGGGCCCGTGTTCCCGATCCCGACGCTGGCCCCGGCCAGCCCGGCCGCGTTCGCCTGCTACACGCTGCTCGGCGCGGCGGTCGGCGCGGTCGCGGCCGGCGTCACGCGCGTCACCTACGGCGTCGAGGACGCGTTCGAGCGCGCGGGGCACCGGCTCGGCGTGCACTGGATGTGGTGGCCCGCGGCCGGCGCGCTCGTCGTCGGACTCGTCGGTCTGGTCGAGCCGCGCGCGTTAGGCGTCGGCTACGACAACATCACCGGCGCGATCGCGGGCACCATCGTCGGACGAGCCCTGCTCGTCCTCGTCGTCGCCAAGTTCGTCGCCTGGGCCGTCTACCTCGGTAGCGGCACCTCGGGCGGCACCCTGGCGCCGCTCTTCACGCTCGGCTCCGGGATCGGCGCGTTAGGCGGTTCCCTCGTGGCGGCCGCCGCGCCCGGGCTCGGCGTCGACCCGCGCGTGGCCGGGCTCGTCGGCATGGCCGCCATGTTCGCGGGCGCCTCGCACGCCCTGCTCGCCTCGGTGGTCTTCGCCTTCGAGACCACGCGCCAGCCCGCGGGACTCCTGCCGCTCCTCGCCGGCTGCTCGGCGGCATACCTGGTCTCGCTCCTCCTCGGCCGCCACTCGATCATGACCTTCAAGCTCGCCCGCCGCGGCGCGAGCGTGCGCGCCGAGTACGCGGCCGACCCGCTCGCGGGCACGTTCGTGCGCGAGGCGCTCGCCGCGCCGGGCCGGGGCGCCCCCGTCACCCTCGGCGCCGACGACGCGTTGGGCGCGGTGCGCGCGTGGGTCGCCGCGGGCGCGCCCGGCTCGGCGCACCAGGGCTTCCCCGTGCTCGACGCGGCGGGACGGTTGGCCGGCGTGGTCACGCGGCGCGACCTGCTCGACCCGGCGCACGACGATGCGCGCCGCGTGGGAGCACTCGTCCGGCGCCCGGCCGTCGTGACCTACCCGGACCACACGCTCCGCGACGCGGGCGACCGCATGGTCGAGGCCGGCGTGGGGCGGCTGCCGGTCGTCGAACGCGGCGCGCCGGGGCGCGTGATCGGGATCGTGACGCGCAGCGACCTGCTCGCGGCCCACGCGCCGCGGCTGCGGGCGCGGACGGTCGAGCGGCGCGAGCGACGCCAGCTCACCCCCGGAGCACGTCCCCCTCGACCACCCGCCCCGACGAAGTAGTACGAACGGTCGCGCGCTGCGGCGGCGGGCGTGTCAGTGATTCGCGCGTGTCGCGGGTGGACTAGGCGTGCGGGGGGCGGCGGGCACGTGCCGGTCGAGCCACGCGCCCGCGAGCTCCGCGACCGCCGCCCGTTCGTAGTCCGCCGCGATCACGTGGCCGCACCCGTCGAGCCACGCGATCTCGGGCGGGACCGCGCCGGGCACCGCGCGCCCGATGCGCGCCACGACCGCGGCCATCGCCGCCGGCGCGATGCGGTTGTCCTGTCGCGACGCGACCACCAAGGTCGGCGCGGCGACGCGCGGCGCAGCCGCCCGCCCCCAGGCGACCGCCCGCGCCAGCTCGCCGACCAGCCGCGGCGTGATCACCTTGGGCCCGAGCGAGACGGCCCGCGCCTCGGGGTCGTGCAGCGACCGCGCGCCGCCGTCGCTCGACAGGTACGGCACGGCGAGCGCGAGCACCGGCGCGAGCCGCGCGCCCCAGCGCACGCTGGCCGGCGCGACGAGGTAGGGCGCGAGCAGGACGAGCGCCGGCGGCCCCCCCGTCGCGTCCACAGCGGCGTCCGCCGCGAGCACCGCGGCCAGCGCGGCCCCCATCGACTGCGCGACGATCGCCACGCGCGCGCGGCGCGCGCCGAGTGCGAGGTACGCCGCGCGCGCGCTCGCCAACCAGTCGCCCGCGCCCGAGCCCGCGAACGTGCGCAGGTCGCGCCCGTGCCCCGCCAGCAGCGGCACCTCGACCGTCCACCCGCGCGCGTGGAGGGCGTGCGCGACGGTCGCCACGCTCTCGGGCGTGTCGCCGAAGCCGTGCAGCACGAGCGCCCCCCGATCCCCCGCCGCCTCGAGCGCCACCGGCTCGGCGCCGCGCACGACGCCATCCGGTCCGAGCGGAAGCCGCGCCGCGACCTCGGCCTCCCATCGCGCCGCCCTCCCTCCCTCCCTCACCAGCGCCCCTTCAACAGCGCCTCTCCAAAAGCGCCGTTCCAAAAGCGCCGTTCCAAAAGCGCCCCACCCGTGCCCCCGTCAGTACCGGCGCACACCCGGATCGACCGCCGTGCTCCACGCGTCGATCCCGCCGGCGAGGTGCGCCACCCGCGTCAGCCCTCGCGCGCGCAGCAGCTGCAGCGCCGCGAGGCTCCGCACCCCATGGTGGCAGAGCAGGACGTACTCGGTCGCCGGGTCGAGCGTGGACAGCGCGGCCGGCAGTGTGCCGAGCGGGACGAGGCGCGATCCCGCGATGTGGGCGAGGTCGAACTCCCACGGCTCGCGCACGTCGAGCAGCGTCGGCGGGTGCGGCCCGCGCAGGCGCGCGGCGAGTTCGGGCGCGGGCACGTCGCGCGGTCCCGCCTCGCATTCCTCCTCCGATCCCCGCTCGGTCGACGCCATGGCGCGGAATATACCGGTGCCGGACTAACCTGCCCCCGGCGCCTCGGTCCCGGCACGCAAACGGGGGCGGCGCCACGATCGGCGCCGCCCCCGTCGGTGCGGTCCCGCTCCGCGGCGCTGGTCAGGAGGCGCGGGTGACGTCCGCGGCCTGTGGCCCCTTCTGTCCCTGCACGATCTCGAACTCTACGCGATCACCTTCCGCCAGGCTCTTGAACCCGGTCGACTGGATGGCGCTGAAGTGAACGAACACGTCGGGGCCGCCTTCGCGCGCGATGAAGCCAAAGCCCTTCGCGTCGTTGAACCACTTCACGGTGCCGGTCATGCGAGCCATGTGGAACGTACCTCGTGCCCAGTGCGGAATGCGGGCGCCTGACGGTTGGAGCGGGATCCACGCCGCCCGACGCCGGGCCCGTGGAAGAGCGGTCGCCGGGGGCGCAAAATCCGTGCACAGCGTCCGCGGCGCGCGAGGTTCGCGCGGAGTTAGGCGGGGACCGCCGCACCCCCACCCGGACGGGGCCGCATCGGGCCCGATCCGGGCAGATCCGGACCGCTCAGGCCGCGCCCGCGATGTAGCGTGCGAAGCGCCCGCACGTCGTACAGCGCAACGTCACGTGCACGCGCGGCGGCGGCGGCGCCAGGCCCGGGTCGCGCTCGATCGCGCCGGAGCAGGACGGGCAACTCAGCGCGGACCCCGCGCGGTCGGTGCTGATGAGGTGGAGCGCCTGCGCCGGGTTGTACGTGTTCGGACGTGGCTTTCGCATGACCCCTCCAAGATGTCCCGCCCCGACCCGTGGCCAGACGGGCGGAGCTGTACCGATGATGGATGTCGACGCGCGCCGCCTGAGGACGCCACGCACCGGTCTGCACCGAGCCACATGTTGCACTACGTGGCTCACATCCCCGGTACGCCAGAGCGCCCGGTGACGATGAAGCCAGAATCTAACCGGATCGTTGACACACCCGAAAGGGTCGAACCGGTTCGAATGTGAGGTAGCGCGGGCGCTTCGAGGCGGGGCCTAGCGCGTGCATGCGCGTGCATGCGCGCGCATGCGCACACGCCCGGGCGCAAACGCAGCTGCGGGCGACCTCCCAATTCCGGGAGGTCGCCCGCAGTTACCGAACTCGACAGTTAGGCGCTCGCCGTCACGGGCCGATCACGCGTCGAAGCGCACGCCGCGCGGCGCGACCTTCTTGCGGCGCGTCGCGTAGCGGAAGAGCTGCGCCGGGCGCCCGCGCCCCTCGCTCCGCCACACGTCCGTGGGCTCGACGATGCGCGCGCCCTGCAGCGCGCGCCGGAAGCTCGCCTTGTGCAGCTGCCGGCCGAGCAGCAGTTCGTAGCGCTCCTGCAACTCGCTGAGCGTGAAGCTCGGCGGGAGCAGGCGGAACGCGACGGGCGCCTGCCCCACGCGGCTCCGCACGTGCGCGACCGCGGCGTCGACCATCGCGCGCTGCCGCGGCGCGAGCGGCGGCAGCGCGCTCAGGGCGAACACCTCCGCGCCCGACGCCTCGTCCAGCTCCGCGCCGGTCGGGACGAGGGCGACGTAGGCCACCGAGAGCGGGGCGCTCGCGGGGTGGCGCCGGCCGTCGCCGAAGGCGCCGATCTGCTCCATCCAGCCGGGCGCGTCGCCGAGCAGGTCGGCCGCGACGCGCGTCGCGGCGGTCTGGAGCGGCTCGTCGGGCGCGCCGCCTTCCCACGGCAGCACGTAGCGCTCGCGCGGGCGCGCGCCCTTGGTCGCGGTCGGGTGCGCGTCGGCGCGCGTGAGGGCCACGCCGAGCTCGCCGTCGACGACGGTGAGCACGACGAGGTCGACGGTGTAGGTGCTGTCCCGCCCGCCGCCGCGGCGGGCGGCGCGCGAACGGGGCGCGGGGGTCGAGGCGAGGGTAGGGCTCATGCGTGCGCGGTCACCAGGCGACGGTGCCCTGGCGGGAGGTGTCGACCTCCTCCTCGCGCCCGGCCTTGAACAGGTAGGCCTCGCGGTTGCGCGACAAGAAGGTGCGGGCCTGCGGGTCCATCAGGTTCAGGCCGTAGTGGTTGATGAGCATCGTCTGCTGCTTGAGCCAGTCGGCCCAGCACGGCTGGCAGATCTCGGCCGCGATGCGCTCGCCGGCCGCGCCGGCGACGCCCACCGGGGGGCGCTCGAAGCCGGCGCGGGTCTGGCCGCAGCGGGAGCAGGTGACGACGTCGGGCATGGCGCGGGTGCGGGTCGGGTGAACGGTGCTGCGCGTAATCTAACCATGTCGCATCAAAAACGCCCCGCGCCGTCGGGCGCGGGGCGTTCGTGGCGGAGCGGGGGCGCTACCGAAGCCTTGCCGGCGCGAGCGCGGACGTGCCGCGGGCGCCGTCAGAGCGCCGTCAGGCCGCCGCGTTGGCGGCGCCGCTGGCCGCGCCGGGCATCACGCGCGCGGTCGGGTCGTCGCCGCGGTCGCGGTCGTGGCCGTCCACGCCGCGCGCGTACTTCACCTGCGCCAGCCCGAAGAGCGAGAGCAGGCGGATATAGACCCACCCGATGTCGAACTCGTACCACTTGTGGCTGAAGCGCGCCGAATGCGGGTCGGCGTGGTGGTTGTTGTGCAGCTCCTCGCCGGCGATCCAGATCGCGATCGGGCTGATGTTGCGGCTCTCGTCCTTGACGTCGTAGTTGCGGTAGCCGAGCGCGTGCCCCACGCCGTTGACCACGCCCGCCGCCCAGAACGGGATCCAGATCATCTGCACGCCCCACACGAGCGGCCCGACGAACCAGCCGAAGAGCCACAGGTCGACGCCGAGCATCGTCAGGATGCCCAGCTGCGAGCGCTTGTCCAGCACGTGCCGCTCGAGCCAGTCGCCCGGCGTACCCTTGCCGTACTTGTCGAGCACGCCCGGCTGCCGCACCGCGTGGCGGTAGTAGAAGGCGCCCTTGAGCATGATGTTCCGCAGCCCCTCGACCAGCGGCGAGTGCGGGTCGCCCTCGCGGTCCGCGAACGCGTGGTGCTTGCGGTGGCAGGCCACCCACTCCTTGGTCTTGATCGACGTCGACAGCCACAGCCACACCCGCATCGGGACCTCGGCCAGCGGGTGGAACTTCACCCCGCGGTGGGTCTGCGCACGGTGCAGGAAGAGGGTGACGCACACGTTGGTGAGGTGGCCGGCGACGACGATGAACAGCACCGGCATCCACCAGTGGGACGCCCAGCTTCCGAACTCGGGCATGACGAGAAACTCCTGGGAGGGTGAGGATGAGGCAGCGCGGGGAAGGATACCCCGCATAAACGGACGTTCCCGCGCGGCGGACTACGGAATCTAACCGACACTGGCCGGTCGGTCAGGGACGGGGAAGTACGGAGGACGCGTCCTCTTCGACGCTCAGCGCGCCCCCACGGTTCCCGCGAGCCCGCCGCCCGTGGCCAGCCCCGGCGCGTCGCCCGGGGGCGCGTTCCCCCACGTGTCGTTGGCCGGGTTGAAGTCCGGCACGCTCCCGTTCGGCCAGAGCCGCACGCCGGTCACCGCCGACGGCAGCACGAACGACACCTCGATCCGGTCCCCCGCCGTCGGCCGCGCCCACACGTCGACCGGCGCGCGCACGTCGCGGATCGACCCGTCGGCCAGCCGCAGCCGCATGATCGGCGGGAACGGGATGCTCGTGTGCCGCCGCAGCTGCACGGTCGAGATCGTCTCGCCCGGGACGCCCGGCGCGCCCGACGCCCGGCTCGTCACGCCCTCGACCCCGATGTCCAGCACGTCGGTCGTGTACCAGAAGCTCCGCCAGAACCACGACAGGTCCTGCCCACTCACGTTCTCGACCGTGCGGAAGAAGTCGCCCGGCGTCGGGTGCCGGAACGCCCAGCGCCGCACGTACTCGCGCATCGCGCGGTCCATCGTCTCGGGGCCGACGACGGCGTTGCGGAGCGCGAGCAGCACCGCGCCCGGCTTGCGGTAGCCGATCGCGCCTAACGCCGCGGCGTCGACGTGGTCGGGCGCCGTCATCAGCGGCGCCTGCGTGTTGTTCTGCACGACCTGCTGCCAGTTCTTCAGGTACCCGGCCAGCGGACTCGGCGCCCCCGGGTAGCGCCGCTCGTTGCTGAACGCGTTCTGGTAGGTGTTGAACCCCTCGTCCATCCACGCGTAGCGCCGCTCGTTGCTGCCGACGATCATCGGGAACCACTCGTGCCCGTGCTCGTGGTCCACGGTGCCGAAGATCGAAGCCGGGTCCGAGGTACCGTAGTGCACCATCACGAACATCGGGTACTCCATCCCGCCCACCGGCCCCGCGACGCTCGTCGCCTGCGGGTACGGGAAGGGGAACCAGAGCGTGCTGTAGGTGCGGACCGTCCAGCAGGTCTGCTCCGCGCCGCTCTCCCACGCCCGGCCCGCCTTGGGGAATTCGTAGTAGGCCTGGCACGTCACGCCGTTATAACTGGTCGCGTCCCAGCGGAAGTCGGGCGCGCCGGCCCACGCGACGTCGCGCACGTTGGCCGCGTGGAACCGCCACGTCTTCGTCCCCGCCACCGCCGCGCGCCCCGCTGCCGCCGCCTCGGCCTCGGTGATCACCTGCGCCACCGTCTCGGGGCGCCCGGGTTGCGCGACGAGCGTCCGCGCGCGGCCCAGCCGCTCGCGCTGCGCCACCGTCAGCACCGCCAGCGGGTTCTGGAGCACGCCGCTCCCGGCGATCACGTAGCCCGCGGGCGCGGTCACGCTGTAGTCGATGTCGCCGTACTCCAGATAAAACTCACCCTGACCCAAATACGCGTCGGTGTTCCACCCGCGGACGTCGTCGTACACGGCCATGCGCGGGTACCACTGCGCGATCTCGTACAGCCGCCCGTCGCGCCCCAGCCGGTCCGACCCGTGCTCGGGCACGGCGAAGCGGAAGCGCAGCGTGATCGTGGCCTTCCCGCCGCGGGGCGCGATCGGCGCGGCGAGGTCGAGCCGCGTCATCGTGTCGTCGGTGTGCGGGGCGACGGGGCGCCCGTCGACGGCGACGTCGCTCAGCTCGTAGCCGCCCTGGAAGCCGCGCACGCCCCAGCGCGAGTCGGCCGGGAACATCGCCGAGCCCTTCGAGCCCGGACGGTAGAGGTTCTGGTCGAGCTGCAGCCAGACGAAGCGCAGGGTGTCGGGCGAGTTGTTGGTGTAGCGGATCGTGACCTGCCCGCTCACCGCGCCGCCGTTGGCGGTGTCGAGCGTCGCGGCGATGGTGTAATCGGCGCGCTGCTGCCAGTACGCGGGCCCGGGCGCACCCGAGGCGTCGCGGTACTGGTTGGGCCCGGGCCAGTCGATGTGGTTGGTCGTGAACGCCTGGAACGTTGCGAACGGGTCGGCGCTGCCGGGGGTGGAGCTGACGCCGGTCGGCGGCGGCGGCGTGAGAGGCGCGCGGTCCTGGGCGGCGACGTCGCCGGAGGGAACGAGCCCGGCGAGCACGCTCGCGGCGAGGGCGACGCGCACGACGATCGCGCGGACGGCAGGGAAATCGGGCACGATGGAATCCAAGCTGTGGCGGGGCGGCTCGAACGACGAGGGCGCTCGGGTGATGCGGGAATTAATTCGGCGCGCACCGCCGGCGAGGACGCGGGGGGGCGAGCGCGCCGGGTCCTGCCCTCACCCCGCGGGCGGGGGCTCGGTCAACCCCGACCCCGCCGGGTCGGCGCTCCGCACGTGCACCGGCACCGCCACGTCCCGGTCGAGGGCGAGCGGCACGAGCCAGCGCAGGTTGTCGATCACGTTCGCCGGCAGGGCCAGCGCGTCGGCGAGGAAGACGGTCTGGTCTTCCGCCGTGTACGCGCGCTCCGCCGCGGCGTCGAACGCGCGGCACGCGTGCATCCGGTACTGCACGTCCTCCCAGACGAGAAACTCCTCCCACGCGGCGACGTCCACCCCGGCCTCCTCGCGTGTTTCGCGCCGCGCGGCGGCGAGCGGCGACTCGCCGGGGGAGAGCTTGCCGCCGAGCGCGTTGACGCGGCCGGCCTGCCAGGAGGGGCGCGTCTTCTGGACGAGGACGACGTGGCGGCGGTCGGGCGTGAACAGAAGGGAAAGCACGTAGACGAGCATGGGGAGGGTATCAAGAGGTGACCAAGGGGCCGCCGTACCCGTTTCGCCGGACCCGTGCCGCGCCGCCGTACCCGCGCCGCCGTATCCGTCGAACCGCTCACGGCGGGACGGATCCGGCGCACTCCACCCCTTCCCGTATCTCCCCCGCTCTCCTTCTCACCTCCCCCAACTCCCCCGCCGGGATCCGATCCAGGTGCTCCACCGCGTACCTCATCCGCGGGTGCCCCCCGAACCGCGCCCGGTGCCGCGCCAGAAAGTCCCAGTAGAGCACGTTGAGCGGGCACGCGTCCTCTCCCACCCGCTTGGTCGAATCGAACGCGCACCCCCGGCAGTAGTCGCTCATGCGCCGGACGTACGCGCCGCTCGCCACGTACGGCTTGCTCGCGACGCGGCCCCCATCGCCCCAGGTCGCCATCCCGACCACGTTGGGCGTGGTCACCCAGTGCGCGCCGTCGGCGAACGCCGCCCAGAACCAGCGGTTGAGGGCCGCGGGGCGGACGCCTAACAGCGTCGCGAAGTTCGCCTGCACCATCAGGCGCGGGATGTGGTGGACGCGCGCGCGGTCGCGCACCTGGCGGACGCTATCCGTGAGGCAGCGCATGCGGAGCGACGGGTCCGCGCTCGGCGTGCCCGCCGGGCGGGGCGCGCCAGCCTCGCCACCGGCGTCGTTGTTGGCGTCCTCCGAGGCGTCTCTACCTTCCCCGTCCGGCCACCAGAACACCCGCGGCAGCTCGCGGTCCGCGCCGAGCGCGTTGGCCTGCTCGAAGCGCGGGCCGAGGCGCCAGTACATGCCGCGCACGTACTCGCGCCAGCCGAGCACCTGGCGGACGAAGCCCTCGACGCTGGCGAGCGGGGCGGCGCCGTCGCGGTACGCCCGCTCCGCGCGGCGCACCACCTCCAGCGGCTCCAGCAGCCCGACGTTGAGGAGCGGGGCGAGCGTGGAGTGGAGCAGGTCCGGCTCGCCGTGGCGCATCGCGTCCTCGTACGGGCCGAACTCGGGGAGGCGCTCCGCGGCGAAGCGGTCGAGCCAGGCGAGCGCGTCGGCGCGCGTGACCGGCAGCGCGAAGCCCGCGGCCGGGCCCCACGTCCAGCCCCAGCGCGCCACGCGGGCCATGACGCGCCGGGTGAGCGCGTCGGGCGCGACGCCCCACGCCGGCGGGACGGAGCGGTTGGCGGGCCAGGCGCGGCGGTTCTCGCGGTCGTAGCTCCAGCGACCGCCTTCGGGACCGCCGCGCGCGTCGAGCAGCACGCCGTAGCGGCGTCGCGTCGCCTCGTAGAAGTCTTCCTGGTGGAAGCGGCCCGGGCGGAACCCCGGGCCGCCGCCCGCGCCGCGGCGCCGCGCGAAGGCGGCGAACTCCTCGGGGGTGGAGAGGAACCCGCGGTCCTCGCGCAGGTCGAGCGCGACGCCGGCCGCGCCTAACGCCGCGCGCAGGCGGTCCCATTCGGCGGCCACGTACCAGTCGCGCGCGCGCGTCGCGACCACGCGCGCCGCGCCGTACGCGCGCGCCGCGCCGGCCAGCCCGGTCGCGAAGTCCGCGGCGCGGCGCAGGTCGACCCGGTGCCCCGCCGCGCGCAGTTCGTCGGCGAAGTGGCGCATCGCGCTCAGCACGAGCACCAGCTTCTGCCGGTGCCACGGCAGCCGCGCGCCCATCTCGATCGACTCGACGAGGCAGAGCACGACGGCGTCGTTGGGCCGGCGCGGGACGCGCGCGACCGCGGCGCTCGCCTCCCACGGGGCGACGAAGACCAGCGTGCGCGCGCCCGGCTGGACGCTGCGAGTCGCTTCGGGATTCATTTGGGAAGGAAACCCGGCGCCCGCGAGCGGTGTTCCGCCAGTTCCGCCGCATAGTTTTGCATGATGGCCGCCGCCTCGTCCCAGCCCCCCCGCCCTCGCGTGCGCTCCGCCCGCGCGGCGCCCGCCCCGAGCGCGGCGCCCGATCCGGCGTCGGCAGTCGCGCCGACGGCGGCTCCAACGGCGGGGGCGCCCGAGCGCATCCTCGCGGCGGCGGCCAGCTGTGCGGGGCAGCAGGGGGTGGCGCAGGTCTCGTTGCAGACCGTGGCCGGGGTGGCCGGGGTGAGCAAGGCCCTCATCCACTACCACTTCCGCGACCGCGACGCGCTGCTCGCGCGGCTGGCGGAGTCGCTGACCGACGTCGTGGTCGCGGGCGAGGCGGCGGCGCTCGACGGGGCGCCGCCCACGGGCGGGCTGGACGCCCTCTGGGAATGGCTCGGCGCCGAACTCGCGACCGGGCGCATCCGCGCGCTCGTCGACCTCGGGCAGGAGCAGGGGCCGGCGGTGCGCGCCGCCGTGCGCCGCTCGCGCGAGGCGCGGCGCGCGCAGGCCACGCGCACCATCGAGTGGCTCTTCCAGTCGCTCTCGCTGATCCCGCGGCTGCCGGCGCCGCTCGTCGCCGACGTGACGGTGGCGTTTTTGGACGGGCTCGCGGGCGAGGCCACGGTCGAGCCCGAGGCCAACCACCGCCTGCGCTTCGACGTGTTCTGGCTGTCGGTTCTCAACCTGGCCGAATGAGCGGGTCGCGGTCGTGGGCGTGGCGCGTGGGGGCGGGGGCGGCCGGGCTCGTCGCGGCGGGGTGGCTCGTGTCGCTCGCGGCCGTGTGGTACGCCGCGCGCGAGGACGCGGCCGCGGGGATGCGCGGGCCCGCGGGCGCGATCATCGTGCTCGGCGCGGCGCAGTACGACGGGCGGCCCTCGCCCGTGCTGCGCGCGCGGCTCGACCACGCGGTCGCGCTCTGGCGCGCCGGGGCCGCGCCGCGCGTGATCGTGACCGGCGGGCGCCGCGCGGGCGACCGCACCACCGAGGCGGCCGTCGGGCGCCGGTACGTGGTCGGCCGCGGCGTCCCCGACTCCGCCGTGTTCCTCGAGAGCGAGGGGCAGACGAGCGAGCAGTCGCTGCGCGCCGCGGCGGCCCTCCTGCGCCAGCTCGAGCGGACCGCGCCGGGCGCGGGCGGGGTATCCGCGGGGGCGGCTGACAGTGGGGATGCGGGCGCCGACGGGCGGACTGATGCGCCGCCGAGTGCGGTGCTCGTGAGCGACCCGTTCCACATGCTCCGGCTCGGCGTGCTCGCGCGCCGGTACGGCATCACCGCCTACGGCTCGCCGACGCCGACGAGCCCCATCTCCGCCCGCCCCGGGCTCGCGTGGAGCTACCTCGTCCGCGAGTCGGTCAAGGTGCCCTTTACCGTGTTCCACCCCTCCTCCGCTCAAGACCTGCATGCCCGCGCGAATTAGGAAGACGTTCACGCTGCTCGCCGCGGCGCTCGCCCCCGCGGTGCTCGCCGTCGGGGCGCCGCCCGCGGCCCGCGCGCAGGCCGTGCCCGCGCTGCGCTTCGAGAAATACACGCTGCCCAACGGCCTCGAGGTGATCCTGCACGAGGACCACACGGTGCCGCTCGTCGCCGTCGACACGTGGTACCACGTGGGCTCGGGCGACGAGAAGCCCGGCCGCACGGGCTTCGCGCACCTCTTCGAGCACATCATGTTCATGGGCAGCCAGCACGTGCCCGTGGGCGCGTTCGACCAGTGGCTCGAGGCGGCCGGCGGCAACAACAACGGCTCGACCACCGAGGACCGGACCAATTACTACGAGTGGATGCCGAGCAACGCGCTGCCGCTCGCGCTGTGGCTCGACGCGGACCGGATGGGGCACCTGCTGCCGACGATGGACCTGAAGAAGGTCGACCTGCAGCGCGACGTCGTGAAGAACGAGCGCCGCCAGCGCGTCGACAACGTGCCCTACGGCCGCGCGGACGAGGTAATCCGCGCCGCGCTCTACCCCAGGGGGAACCCGTACTCGTGGCCGGTGATCGGCTCGATGGCGGACCTGTCGGCGGCGACGTTAGGCGACGTGCAGAACTTCTTCCGCACCTACTACGCGCCCAACAACGCGACGCTGGTGATCGCGGGCGACTTCGCGCCGGACTCGGCCCGGGCGTACGTGCGGAAGTACTTCGGCGGGATCGCGCACGGCCCGGCGATGCCGCCGCGGCCGAACCCGGCGCCGGTGCGCCTCGCGCGCGACACGATGCTCGTGCTCGAGGACAACGTGCAGCTGCCGCGGTTCTACTACACGTGGCCCACGGTGCGCGTCTTCACGCCGGACGACGCGCCGCTCGAGATCCTCGCGAGCGTGCTGGCCGACGACAAGAACTCGCGCCTGTACAAGCGCCTCGTCTACGAGCAGCAGACGGCGCAGAGCGTGTTCGCCAACCAGGACGGCGGGCGCCTCGCGGGGGCGTTCACGCTCGCGGTGACGCCCAAGCCCGGGCAGTCGCCGGCCGCGCTCGCCGCGGCGGTGGACGAGGAAGTGGCGCGCATCGCGCGCGAGGGCCCGACCGCGCGCGAGCTCGACCGCGCCAAGAACTCGATCCGCGTCGGCTTCCTCGACCGGCTGGCGAGCGTCAACACCAAGGCCGACGTGCTCAACACCTACAACTACTTCGCCGGCACGCCGGACTACGCGCGGCAGGACGCGGCGCGCTACGACGCCGTCTCCGCCGCCGACCTGCAGCGCGTCGCGCGCCAGTACCTCGGCGCGCACAAGGTCGTGCTCACCGTGGTACCGGCCGGGCAGCGCGCCCTCGCGTTGGGCGGCGCGTCGGCCACCCTGGTCGCGCCCGCGGCCGACGGGGCACCGGCGACGCCGGCCGCCGGCGCGGCGAACGGCGGGGGGGCCCGGTGATGGCCCGCCACGTAACCCGCCGCCCGCTCGCGACCGCCCTGGCCGCCGCCGCGCTCGGGCTCTCGGTGCTGGGGACGTCCGCCGGGCGCGCGTCCGCCCAGGCGGCCCCCGCCGCGCGCGCCGACAGCTTCCCGACGACGCGCCCGACGCTGGGGCCGCCCAAGGTGCTGCACCTGCCGCCCGCCACCGAGCGGCGGCTGCCTAACGGACTCCGGCTCGTCGTCGTCGAGCAGCACGAGCTGCCGCTCGCGGACTTCGCCCTCGTCCTCGGCACCGGCGTCGAGGCCGACCCGGCGGGACGCGAGGGGCTCGCGACGCTCACCGCGTCGCTCCTGGACGAGGGCACGGCGACGCGCTCCTCGCTGCAGATCGCCGACCAGGCCGCCTTCCTCGGCGTATCGTTAGGCACCGGCGCGGGGTGGGACGGGTCGCGCGTGACGCTGCACACGCCGACCGCGCAGCTCGACAGCGCGCTCGCGCTGATGGCGGACGTGACCGCGCGCCCGGCGTTCCCGGCGGCCGAGCTGGACCGGCTGCGCAAGGAGCGGCTGACGGGGCTGCTGCAGGTGCGCGACCGCGGCCCGTCGATCGCGGACCGCGCGTTCGCGCAGGCGGTCTTCGGCCCGGCGCACCCGTACGGCCGCCCGGCGAGCGGCACCGAGGCGAGCACGCGCGCGATCACGCGGGACGACGTGCAGCGCTTCTACGCGACGTACTGGCGCCCGGACAACGCCACGCTGATCGTCGTCGGCGACGTCACGCCCGACGACGTGGCGCGGCGCGTGGAGCGGGCCTTCGGCGGGTGGCGGGCGCCGGCCGGCGCGCCGGCCCCGGCCGTCGTGGTGCCGCCCGCGGCCGCCCCGACGGCGGCGCGCGTGGTGATCGTCGACAAGCCGGGCGCCCCGCAGTCGAGCGTGCGCATCGGCCTCCCCGCGGCCTCGCGCGCGACGGCGGACTACTTCCCGATGGTGGTGCTCAACACGGTGCTGGGCGGCAGCTTCACGAGTCGCCTCAACCAGAACCTGCGCGAGACGCACGGCTACACGTACGGCGCGAACTCGCACTTCGACCTGCGCCGCTCGACGGGGCCGTTCCTCGCCTCGGCCGAGGTGACGGGGACGAAGACCGACAGCTCGCTCGTCGAGTTCATGCGCGAGCTGCGCACGATCCGCGACACGGTGGTGCCGGCGGCGGAGCTGGACAAGGCGGAGCGCTACCTCGTGCTGCAGATGCCCGGTGAGTTCGAGACGACGGGCGGAATCGCGGCGGGGCTGGTGCCGGTGGTGACGTACGGACTGCCGCTGGACTACTACAACTCGTTCGCCGCGCGCCTGCAGGAGGTGACGCAGGCGGACGTCGAGCGCGTGGCGCGGCGGTACGTGGATCCGTCGCGGTTCGTGGTCGTGGTCGTCGGGGATCGGGCGTCGATCGAGCCAAAGATCCGGGCGCTGGGCCTCGGGCCGGTCGAGGTGCGGTCGACGAACGACGTGTTGGGCACGGCGGCGCCTGGTGCGCCCGGCGCGCCGGCGGCGGGCGCGGGGGCGCCGTCGGGGCGCTGACCCCGGCGGGGTAAGTCGGGCGGGGTGCATCGCGTGGCGGCAACACGACGATGCACCCCGCAACGTTTCGGTGCGGTCCTGCGACGCGGGGCGCGGTAGCGTGGCGGCGTGCGTTCCTCTTGCCAATCCCTCGCCGAGCCGAGCACACTATGCGCATGTCCGCTCCCCGCACGACCACGCCGGCCGAGGACGCCTTCGGCCCGCCCGACGCGCCGAGCGCGGAGTACCTGGCGTCGCAGGTGTGGACGCCCGACCGCGTGCAGAACGAGCTCGTGCACGAGAGCTGGGCGTGGCCGCGTTACGAGCTCATCGACGGCGAGTTGCTCGTGAGCCCG
Source organism: uncultured Gemmatimonadales bacterium (assembly GCA_963763675.1). GTDB lineage: Bacteria > Gemmatimonadota > Gemmatimonadetes > Gemmatimonadales > Gemmatimonadaceae > BPUI01. The sequence goes on along the minus strand of CAVXPN010000005.1, from coordinate 415,569 downwards.
GGGCCGCGTTGGGCGCACCAGTGGATCGTTATGGAACTACTCTTACGGCTGAGTCCGTACGTCGACCAGCATGGGCTTGGTGATGTGCTGATGGCGCCCGCGGCCGTGCGACTCACGCCATCGACGACAGTGCAACCGGACCTGTTTGTCGTTCCGCCGCTCGCGGGCGGAGGGCGCGACTGGCACGACGTCGAGGCGCTGGCGCTCGTCGTCGAGGTGCTGTCGCCGCGTACGGCGCGCGACGACAGGGGCACGAAACGGGCGTTCTACGCCGCGCGCGGCGTGCCGCAGTACTGGGTGGCGGACTACGCGGCGCGCCGCGTTGAGGTATCGCGCCCGGGCCGGGCCGACGTGGAATTTTACGACAGTGAACTCGCGTGGCGGCCCGCTGGTGTGCACGACCCGCTGGTCATCGATGTCGCCGCCCTGTTCGCGCGCGTCGAAGCGCGCGAACGGCGCGCTCCGGGCGGCCCGCGGGAAGTCTGACCGGAGCCGCGCGACGTCCCACGGCGGCCCCTACGCCGCCTCCTGCCCCGCCGCGTCGAGTTCGCGCGCGAGGTCATCGGCCTTCACGTCGAAGTGCGACGCCTCGTAGAGCACCTCGCCGTTCGAGAGCAGGATCGCCTGCGGCGACTCGTGCGCGACGCCCGTCCGGTCAGCCACCTCGCGCGACAGGGCTCGCTGCACATTGACGTCGACGATCCACACCGGCGCGTCCGGGCGTTCGTGTAGCAGCGCGTGCACTTCCTGCATCGCCGCCGCGGAGATCGGGCAGCGGTTGCTGTGCTTGTAGACCAGCGCGAGCGGCGCGGCGAGGACCTCGTCGAGCTGGTCGGCGGTGACGATCGGGCGGGGCGCGGGCGAATCTGGCATCGGGATACCGGGGTCGGGGGGCGGGCGCGGGGTCCTCGTGGCACAAGCCGTTCCCGCCGCCCCCGCGGCCTGCCATCTTTTCACGCCTATGCCAACTTCTGAGACGCCCGGCCTCGACCTGCCGCTCGAGACCTACACGCTGCCCAACGGATTGCGCGTCACGCTGTCGGAGGACCACTCCGCGCCGGTCGTCGCGGTCAACCTCTGGTACCACGTCGGGTCCGCCAACGAGCGCCCCGGCCGCACCGGCTTCGCCCACCTGTTCGAGCACATGCTCTTCCAGGGCTCGGCCAACGTCGGCGCCAACGAGCACTTCGAGTTGGTGCAGCGCGCGGGCGGGACGCTCAACGGCTCGACCTGGCTCGACCGCACCAACTACTTCGAGACCGTCCCGTCCAACCAGCTCGCGCTCGCGCTGTGGCTCGAGGCCGACCGCATGGCCCGGCTGCTGCCGGCGATGACGCAGGAGAAGCTGGACACGCAGCGCGATGTCGTGAAGAACGAGCGCCGCTGGAGCATGGACAACCAGCCCTACGGCAGTTGGTGGGAGAAGCTGCCCGCGCTCGCCTACCCCGAGGGGCACCCGTTCCACCACTCGCTGATCGGGTCGATGGACGATCTCGACGCGGCGTCGCTCGACGACGTGCGGCAGTTCTTCGCGACGTACTACTCGCCCGACAACGCGGTCCTGACCGTGGCCGGCGACTTCGACCCGGCGGAGGCGAAGCGGCTGATCGACGAGCTGTACGCGCCGATCCCGCGCGGGGCCGGTCGGCCGCCGCTGCCGCCGATGGAGCTGCCGGCGACGTTCGGGCGGACGCTGCGCGAGACGGTCGAGGACGACGTGCAGCTGCCGCGCGTCTTCCTCGCCTTCCGGATCCCGCCGTTCGGGACCGAGGAGCACTACGTGGCGGAGATGTGCGCCGCGGTGTTGGGGACGCGGCAGGGGAGCCGGCTGGTGCGCGCGCTCGTCCGCGAGCAGCAGGTGGCGAGTGACGTCAACGCCTTTACCTACGACCTGCCCAAGGGCGCGGACGTGCTCGTCGTCGACGCGGTGGCGCGCCCGGGCGTGAGTGCCGAGCAGCTCGAGGCCGCCCTGAACGCGCAGATCGAGCGCGTGCGCACCGAGGGCGTGGCCGAGGACGAGGTCGCCCGCGCGCGGGCGCTCGTCGAGAGCGGCTTCGTCGTCGCCCTGCAGTCGGCGGGCGATCGCGCGGACCAGCTCTCGCGCTTCGCGACCTACTTCGGCGACCCGGCGCTCGTCAACGAGCAGGCGGCGCGCTACCAGGCCGTGACGGCCGAGCAGATCAACGCGTTCGCGCGGGCCAAGCTCGGGCCCGAGAACCGCGCGTACCTCGTCTACGTGCCGCGCGAGGCCGGGGCGGAGGCGTCGCTCGAGGAAGTCATGACCGAGGTGCTCGCGTGACCGCCGTCGGCGACACGCCGGCCGCCCCGCCGCGCCCCGCCCCGGGCGCGCCGCGCCCGTACCACTTCCCGCACTTCGAGCGGCGCACGCTGCCCAACGGGCTGCGGCTGGTCGTCGCGCCCGTGCACCGACTGCCGGTGGTGAGCGTGGTCGCGGTGGTCGACGCCGGCGCGGCGAGCGACCCCGCGGGCCAGGAAGGACTCGCCGTGCTCACGGCGCGCGCGCTCGTCGAGGGCACCGCGTCGATGGACGCCGTCGCGCTCGCCGAACGCGTCGAGCGGCTGGGCTCCGCGCTCGACAGCGGGGCGGACTGGGATGGCGCCGTGGTCTCGCTTACGGCGCTCGCCCCCAAGCTCGGCGCCGCCTTCGAGGTCCTCGCGGAGGTGCTCACCGCGCCGGCGTTCCCGGCGCGCGAGGTCGAGCGGCTCAAGGGCGAGCGGCTGGCCGAGCTGCTGCACCTGCGCTCCGACCCGCGCGGGCTGGCGGAGGAAGGGTTCGCGCGCGCGGTGTACGCCGAGGGGGCGCGGTACGCGCGGGCCGAGGCGGGCGGGGAGGGGTCGGTCGCGACGCTGGACGAGGCCGCGGTGCGCGCGTTCCACGCGGCGCGCTACCGGCCGGGCGCGACCACGGTCGTCGTCGCCGGGGACGTGACCGCGGACGCGGCGGAGGCGCTGGTCGCGCGCACGTTAGGCGCGTGGGCGGGCGCGCCGGCGCCGGCGCCGGGCGGGGCCGACGCGCCGGCACCGGCGGCGCGCCGCGCGCACCTCGTCGCCAAGCCCGACGCCGCGCAGAGCGAGATCCGGCTCGGCCACGTCGGCCCGCCGCGCTCCACGCCCGACTACTTCCCGCTGCTGGTCATGAACAGCATACTCGGCGGGCTCTTCAACTCGCGGGTGAACCTCAACCTGCGCGAGCGCAACGGCTACACGTACGGCGCGCGCTCGGGGTTCGACTGGCGACGTGGCCGCGGGCCGTTCTCGGTCGACAGCGCGGTCGACAACGCGAAGGCGATCGCCGCCGTGCGGGAGATGCTCGTCGAGGTCGACCGCATGCGCGCGGAGCCGGTGGGCGCGGACGAACTGTCGCTCGCGACGAGCTACCTCGACGGCGTGTTCCCGATCCGCTACGAGACGACGGCGGCGATCGCGTCGGCGCTGGCGAGCGCGGTGGTCTACGGGCTGCCGGACGACTACTTCGACGCGTACCGCGGCCGGGTGCGCGCGGTGACGGCCGACGAGGTGCAGCGCGTCGCGCGGGCGCACCTGCGCCCCGAGGCGCTGCAGTTGCTGATCGTCGGCGACGCGGCGACGATGCGGCCGCAGCTGGAGGCGCTGGAGTTCGGGCCGCTCGTCGTGTACGACGCGGACGCGGTGGCGCGCTGATGGCGCCTCGCGGAACGAGCAAGCCCAAGCCGGGGGAGCGGCGCGTCGCGACGCTGGTCGACGGCACGCCGCTGCCGTTCGAGATCCGGCCGTCGGCGATCCAGGGGCACGGGGCGTTCGCGCTCCGGCGGCTGCGCAAGGGGCAGCGGCTGGCGGAGTACGAGGGGGAGCACATCACCCAGGTCGAGGCGGACCGGCGGTACGCCGAGGCGGGGATGAGGCGGCACCACACGTTCCTGTTCAACCTCGAGGAGGACGAGGTGATCGACGGGAAGCGGGCGGGGAACGACTCGCGCTTCATCAACCACTCGTGCGAGCCCAACTGCGAGGCGTGGATCGACGACGGGCGGATCTTCATCCACGCGCTGAAGAACATCCAGGCCGGGACGGAGCTGACGTACGACTACCAGTACGAGCGCACGGACGCGCACACGGCGGAGGACGAGGCGTTCTACGCGTGCCGGTGCGGGACGCCGAGTTGCCGGGGGACGATCCTGGCGCCGAAGAAGAAGGGGCGGGGGCGGAAGAAGTAGGAGAGCGACGGGCGGCGGTACGCGAGGTGCGCAGGACCCCTGCCGTCGTTCCCGCGAAGCTTGCCCCCGGCTCCGACCGGGGGGCGGGGTGACGGGGCCGCCGATCGCGCGCTCGTCCGCGCACCTCTCGTCCTTCAAACTTTCCATGCCCGACCAGCCCCAAGAGCCCGGCAAGATCTCCTCCGAGCGCGTCTATACCGGCCGCATCGTGCACCTCGACGTCGACACGGTGCGCTTCCCGGACGGGTCGACGGGCAAGATGGAAATGTTTCGGCACCCGGGGGCGAGCGCGGTCGTTCCGTTCCTGTCGGATCCGGCGGGCGACGACCCGCAGGTGTTGCTGATCCGGCAGTACCGCTACGCCTCGGGCGGCTACCTGTGGGAGGTGCCGGCGGGGCGGCTGGAGCCGGGGGAGGATCCGGCCGTGTGCGCCGCGCGCGAGCTGCAGGAGGAGACCGGGTGCACGGCCGAGCACGTGGAGCGGCTGACGACGATCTGGACGACACCGGGGTTCTGCGACGAACAGATCCATCTCTTCATGGCGACCGGGCTCACGCAGGGGGAGGCGCACCGGGAGCGCGACGAGTTCCTCACGGTCGAGCCGCGGACGCTGTCGGAGGCGCTCGCGATGATCGAGCGCGGGGAGATCCGGGACGGGAAGACGGTGTCGTCGTTGCTCTTCGCGGCGGGGTTCCGGCTGGGGCGGTGAGGGGCGGCTGGTCCGGCGGACGCGGCGCGGGAGACGGGAGAACATCCAGCGCCGCGGCTGCTGCGTAGATATCACAGCAGGAGTGTCCTGTGGGGTGTCGCGCCGAGTGGACAGGGTGTTCCGGGGCGGCTACATTACGGGGTTCGGTAGGGGTGGCGATCGCATTGCGTGTCAACGAGTTGCGCGCGGCGAGGGCTGGGCGGGGCGGGAGGCACGCGGGGTGCTTTTCTCCCCGTCCGGGGTGGGCCGAGGCGGGGTCGGAGGACGACACGCCACCGCCGCACGCAGGCATGGCGTAGGCATCTTGGGGGGAAGCAGCAGATGGCGGACGTCGCACTCAAGCGTGGTACCTCGCCGATCACCGCGGCCCAGCAGGGCGCGGCGGTGCGCGAGCAGCTCAAGGCGATGGAGGACGGCGACGTGGTCGCCAGCTTCCTCGGCGGCGAGGAGCGCGCCTTCCAGGAGCTCGTGTCGCGCTACCAGACGCGGCTGCTGAATTTCATCTACCGCACGATCGGCGACCGGGAGAAGGCGGAAGACCTCGTCCAGGAGGTGTTCATCCGCGTGTACCGTCACATCGGCCGCTTCGATCGCTCGAAGAAGTTCTCGACGTGGATCTACACGATTGCCAGCAACCTGGCGAAGAACGAGCTGCGCAACCGCTCACGCAACCCGCTCGTGCTGTTCCAGGCGATCAAGAAGACGAGCCAGGAAGACGACCGGCCGCTGCAGTTCGAGGACTCGGCGAGCCGCCCGGACGACCTCTACCGCAAGCGCCACCTGCGCGAGCTGGTCGAGGACAGCGTGGCCAAGCTGCCGGCGCACCACCGCGAGGTGTTCGTGCTGCGCGAGCTGGAAGGGAAGAGCTACGAGGAGATTGCGGAGATCACGCACACGAACCTCGGGACGGTGAAGTCGCGCCTCAATCGCGCGCGCAACAGCTTCGCGGATCTGATCGAGCCGAAGCTGAGGTGAGCATGCGGTGAGGGGGAGCAGGGCAGAGGGACGGACGGGCGCCTGATGAGGGCGCCCGTCTTTTTATCGTCGTACGGCGGTCTCGCGCGTGTCAGGCGCGAGCGCGCTCCGGGAACATCCGGAACCCCCGAGCCTCGACCCGGGTACCGCTCGCCGACGCCTCTCACCGCCGCTCCCGCCATGGATTGCACCGAATTCCGCCGGCACCACCTCGCGTACGTGGACGATACCCTCCCGGGTGACGTGCTCGTTGCGGCGGAACGGCACCGCGTCGAGTGTGCCGCGTGTGGTGCGCAGGACACGCTCGTCCGCCGGTCGTTGCTGCTCGCCCGCAACCTGCCGACCATCGAGCCCTCGGCCGACTTCGCCGCGCGCCTCGAAGCGCGGCTGTGCGCGGTGCGGGCCGAGGGTGGGGCGGATGACCGGGACATCGGGCGCATCGACGACGGCGAATACAGGGGTGCCTACGGACGCGCGTACGACGCGGACGGGGGCCCGGCGTGGTACGCGCGGCTCGCGCGCGAGGCGGGCGGCTGGGGGCGACAGGCCACCGCCGCCGCGGTCGTCTGCGCGGCGGTCTCGGCGGGGTACGCGCTGCGCGCCCGCGAGGGCGCCGCGCCCGCGGCCGGCGCGGCGGCGAGCCCGGCGGCCGCGGTTTCCGCGGGCGAGGCCGGAGCGAGCGGCGGCGGGACGGTCGGCACGCCCGCGCCGGCCGCGACGCTGCTCGGCGAGGCGTCGGCCGGCGCCGCGCCGTTCGAGTCGTTAGGCACGACCACGGCCGCCGCCGCGGGGGTGGCCTCGCGCGCGTTCCACGCCGCGCGGCGCCGCGCGGGCGTCCGCGCGACCGCCGCGCTCGGGGGCGACGACCTCGGCCTGCCCGCGTACATCCCGCTCCCCGCGGGCGCGCTCGAGGCGGCGGCGCTGCTCGGGTCCACCTCGGCGGGGGTGCCCGTGTGGCCGGCCGCCCTGCTCGCCGGCGAGGCGCCGGGCCAGTTACGGAGTGCCGCGCCGGGCCGGCCCATCGTGCGACTGGTAGGGCTGACGCACTGACGCTGGGCTCGTCTCGGGCGCCGGCTACGCGCTGACACTACGCCCTGACTACGCGCTGACTACGCGCTGACTACGCGGGAGCCAGGCGCCGCGACGCTGGGTACGGAAACGCCTCGACCACCTCGCCCGCCGCGAGCCGCGCCTGCGTGGCCTCCCACCACCCGGGCGCGAGCAGGTCGGCGTGGTGCGCGAGGAACGCCTCCCGCAGCGGCCCCGCCGGCAGCGTGAAGCGCGCGAACTCCTCGGGGAACACGTCGCCCTCGGCGACCCCCGCTGACGGCTCGGCCCCGTACCAGCCGTCGTCGTCGCCCGCGCCGAGTTCGGCGAGCGAGCGGAAGCGGCACTCCGAGAGCGCGGCCAGCTCGTCGTAGTCGTAGAAGATCACGCGCCCGTGCCGGCTCACGCCGAAGTTCTTGAGCAGCAGGTCGCCCGCGAAGATGCCCGCCACGGCCAGGTCGCGCACCGCCTGCCCGTAGTCGACCACCGCCGCGACGGCGGCGTCCGGCGGGGCCGCGCGCACGTAGAGGTCGAGCGGCGTGAGGCGCCGCTCCGTGTAGCAGTGCGTCACGAGCACCCGGTCCCCGCCCGGGCCGTAGCCGGGCCGCACCACGCTCGGCGCCGCGGCCGCCAGCTCGCCCAACAGCGCCTCCGGGAAGCACCGGCGGCGGAAGACGAGCCCCTCGAACTCCTGCGCGTCGGCCAGCCGCCCCACGCGGTCGCGAACGAAGACGAAATGGTAGCGTTCCATCACCTGACGGCGCGTCGTGCGCTTGGGCTCGCCGAAGCGGTCCTTGATGAGCTTGAGGACCACGTCGAGCCCGTCGAGCGTGACGCATTCCATGACCAGGCCGCGGGCGCCGGGCGCGCGCGCGAAGTGCTCGCTCCCCGACGCGAGGTGCGCCTGCAGGAGGCGGAACAGCTCGGTCTTGGCGTGGCGGTGGTAGCCGATCGCGGTGTAGAGCTCGTCGCGCCGCTTGCGCGGGAGCACCGAGGCGAGCGCGTCGACGAGCGCGCGCGGCACGGGCGCGTCGACGTGGAAGTAGGACCACGCGAAGCCGAAGAGGATCGAGAGGTCGTCCTCGCCGGCGAGCACCGCGTCGGCCTCGACGCCCGCCGGCGTGGGGTGGCGTAGGGCGAGCGCGACCCCGGTGCGCCGGTCGCCGCGCGCGAGCCGCGCGACCACGTACGCGGCGTGCCCGCGGAAGAACGGCGCCGCGATCACGTCCGCCGCGTCGGGCCAGCCGCCGAGCGTCTGCCGGCACGCGCCGTCCAGCGCGTCCGCGACGCGCCGCACGTCGCGCGCGTGGTCGGCCCAGCGCGGGTCGCCCGCGCGCCCGGGCGCGGCGAGCTGCGGCCACGCCGCGGGGTCGTCGGGGGCGCGGTGCGCCGGATTGCGGTACGCGAGGTCGCGCGGGGCCCCGTAGACGACGGGCCCCTGCCACACGCCGAGGAGCGCGCGGGCGAGCGCCTCGGGGCCCGCGGCGGGGTCGAGCGGGCGCATCACCGCGCGCCGCTCGGCGGCGTCGGCGGCGGGCGTCGGCCGCGGCACGGCGCGGACGAAGTGCACCTCGGGGTCGAGCCCCGGCGTGGCGAGCACGCGGCGCGCGAGCGAGTTGTAGAACGACTCGGCGATCTCGCCGTCCGGCCCGGCCGCGGCGTCGGCCGCGTAGGCGTCGCGCGCCGCGTGCCAGAGCCCACGGTCGGCGCGCGCGGCACCCATCTGGCGGCGGATCGCGGCGGCGGCGTGGTCGACCCAGCGATACCAGAGCGCGAGCCGCCGCGCGGCGTCGGCCTCGGCCCCCGCCCAGTCGCGCGCGGCGAAGCGCGCCCCCGCGCGCCGCGTCGACCAACCGAAGTCGCCCGCCCACGCCGCGTACGCCGCCCCGGCGGTGCGGGCGGCGGCGAGGGCGGTGGCGGCGCGGACGGACATGGCCCGCGCAATGTGTAGCTTTGCGCCATGTACCGCATCCTGGTGACCGACGACGTCGACCGCGACGGCCTCGCCCTCCTCGCCGCCGACGCGCGCCTGCGCGTCGACGAAGTGCCCACGCTCCCCCCGACCGAGCTGCTGCAGCGCATCGGCGAGTACGACGCGATCGTCGGGCGGAGCGCGACGAAGATCTCGCCGGAGCTGCTGGAGGCGGGCAAGCGCCTCAAGGTGGTCGGGCGCGCGGGCGTCGGCGTGGACAACGTCGCGATGGACGTCGCGACGGCGTTAGGCGTGGCGGTGATCAACGCCCCGGCGGGGAACACGGTCGCCGTGGCGGAGCTGTTCTTCGGCACGGTGATCGGGCTGCTGCGCGAGCTGCCCCGGGCCGACGCGGCGATGCGCGCCGGGCGCTGGGACCGCGCGAGCTTCCTCGGCGCGGAGCTCAAGGGGCGCACGCTCGGGATCGTCGGGCTCGGGCGGATCGGCGGCGAGGTGGCGGCGCGCGCGCACGCCTTCGGCGCGACCGTGGTGGCGTACGACCCGTACGTGGGCGACGGGCGCTTCGCGGCGCTCCGGGTGCGCCGCGCCGCGACGCTCGACGCGCTGGCCGAGGAGGCGGACGTGCTGACGGTGCACACGCCGCTGACGGACGAGACGCGGGGGCTGGTCGGCCGGCGGGAGCTCTCGCGCCTCAAGCCGGGCGCGGTCGTGGTGAACATGGCGCGCGGCGGCATCATCGACGAGGCGGCGCTGGTGGCGGTGCTGCGGGACGGCCTGCCGGGCGGCGGCGCGCTGCGGGGCGCGGTGCTCGACGTATACACCAGCGAGCCGCCGGCGGCGGACAGCCCGCTGCGCGCGATGCCGAACGTCCTCCTCACGCCGCACCTCGGCGCCAACACGGCGGAGGCGCAGCGGAACGTCGCCGTGGACGTGTGCGCCGCGGTGCGCGACGCGCTGGTCAGCGGCGAGCTGTCGCGGTCGATGAACGTGGCCGGCGCGGGCGGGGACGGGGCCGAGGGGTCGTGGGCCGCGCTCGGCCCGGCGATGCTCCTCGCCCGGCGCGCGGCGGCGGTGGCGCGCGCGGTGCTCGCGGACCTCGGCGTGCGCGCGGTGCAGCGGCTCACCCTGCGCACGGGGGCGGGGCTCGCCGCGGGGCGCGAGGCGCTCCTCGGCGCGGCGGCGCTGGGCGCGGTCGAGGGGGTGGTCGAGGAGGAGCGGCTCAACCTGATCAACGCGCGCGCGGTGGCCGCGGGGCGCGGGATCGAGCTCGCCGCGGGGGAGAGCGGGGCGCTACCGCCTAACGGGGTCGAGGTGTCACTCCGCGGGGCGATGCAGGAGCTGACGGTCGCGGGCGTCGCGCCGGCGGATGGGGGCCCGCGGCTGACGCGGATCGGGGCGTTCCCGGTGGACGTCAACCCGCGGCAGACCCTGCTGGTGCTGACCAACCGCGACGTGCCCGGGGTGATCGGGCGGGTGGGGACGCTGTTAGGCACCGCCGGGGTGAACATCGCGGAGTACCACCAGGCGCGGCTGGCGCAGGGGGGGGAGGCGCTGGCGGTGGTGGCGGTGGACGGGGTGGTCGGCGAGGCGGTGCGGGAGGCACTGCGCGACCTGCCCGAGGTGCACGGGGTGGCGGTGGCGCCGTGGCGGGGGTGATGCGGCGGAGGGCGTTGTAGGGCGGGGGCAGCGCGCGGGGGCGTGACCGGCCCAACGCCTCACCGCAGCCCTCCTAACGCCTCGCGCACCCGCGGCAGCACCGCCCGGATCTCCTCCACCGACGTCGCCCCCACCGACGCCCGGAACCAGCCGTCCTCGCCCCGCGTCCCGAACGCCTGGAACGGCACCAGCGCCAACCCCGCCGCGTCGAGCAGCCAGCGGCGGATCGCCTCGTTCGTGTCCAGCACCGTGCCGTCCGCCGTGCGCCGGCCGACGAGGCCCAGGCGGATCGAGAGATAGATCGCGCCCGCCGGGGCGAGGGCCTCGACCGGGTGGCCGTCGCGGCGCAGCGACTCGACGCCGTCGTACAGGGCGTCGAGCCGCGCGCGCACGCCGGTGATGAACGAGGTCTGGTAGGCGTCGACCGCCGCGTCGTCGGCGAGGAAGCGCGCGGTCGCCCCCTGCTCGGCCCGCGGCGCCCACGCGCCCACGTGGCCCAGCACGTCGCTCATCGCGCGCACCACGCGCTCCGGACCCGCCACCCAGCCCACGCGCACCCCCGTCGCCGCGAACGCCTTCGAGATGCCGTCGACGAAGATCGTGTAGGCGCGCATCTCGGGGCGGAGCCCGACCGGCGTCACGTGCGGCGTGCCACCGAAGGTGAGCGTCCAGTAGACCTGGTCGTAGAGCAGGTACAGCGGCCGGTCGGCGGCGCCGCGGCGGCGGTTCTCCTCGAGGATCACGTCGCAGAGCGCGCCCAACTGGTCGGCCGTGAAGCAGGTGCCCGCCGGGTTGAGCGGCGAGTTGACCGCCACGAGGCGCACCGCGGGGTCGCGCACCAGCGGCGCCAGCGCCTCGGCGGTCGGCAGGAAGCCGCTCTCGGGACCGCAGGGCATCGGCACGCCCACTGCGTCGACGAGGTGCACGTAGTGGTTGTTGTTCCACGACGGCACCGGGTACACGACCTTGTCGCCCGCGTCGAGCAGCGTGCGGTAGGCGCCGTAGATCCCCGGGCGCGAGCCGCCCGTGACGAGGATCGACGAGGCCGGGTAGTCGAGGCCGAGGCGGCGCTGCCAGAAGCCCGCGACCGAGGCGCGGAGGGCGTCGATGCCCGCGGACGGCGGGTAGTTGGTCTCGCCCGCGCGGAGGGCCGCGACGATCAGGTCTTCGAGCGCGTCCGGGATGCGGAACTGCGCGGGGTCGAAGTCGCCGACCGTCAGGTTGCAGATCGTCGCCCCCGCGGCGCGCATGCCGCGGATGTCGGCGGCGATCTTGAGGATCTCGGAGCCGACGAGCGCGGCCGCCATCTGCGAGACGGCGGGCGGAATGGGGGCGGCGGCGGTCGGGCGGTCCAGGACGGTCATTCGGAGAGCGGCGCGGGTACCAGGCGGGGAGCAATTCGAATTTATCTTCCCCGCATGGTCACCCTCGTCCCGCCCTCCGCCCGCCCGGGCGCGCTCCCCGGCGCGCTCCCCGGCGCGCTCCCGCACGCCACCGACGACCCCGGTATCCTCGCCGGCTTCGCGGCCGACGCCTCGGGCCTGGTCCTCACGCCCGAGCTCGTCGCCCGGCCCACGTCGGCCGCGGAGGTCGTCGAGGTGCTGCGCGCTGCCCACGCGTCGGGCACGCCGGTGACGCCGGCGGGCGCGCTGACCGGGTACTCGGGGGGCGCGGTGACCGACCGTGGCGCGGTGCTCTCGCTGCGCGCGATGGACCGCGTGCTCGACGTCGACGCCGCGGCGCGCACGATCCGCGCGGAGCCGGGCGCCCTGTTAGGCGACGTGAAGCGCGCGGCCGCGGCGGCAGGGTTCCTGCTCGCCCCCGACCCGACGAGCGAGGACGAGTGCTCGGTGGGAGGCGCGGTCGCGGCCAACGCGAGCGGCGGGCGGTCGCTCAAGTACGGCGCCACGCGCGAGCACGTGCGAGCGCTGACCGTCGCGCTCGCCGACGGCTCGGTGCACGAGTTCCGCCGGCCGCGCCTCGAGAAGAACACCGCGGGCTACGCGATGGCGCACGACCCGGTGGACTGGTTCGTCGGCAGCGAGGGGACGTTAGGCGTGGTGCTCGGCGTCGAGTTCGCGCTGCTGCCGCTCCCCGAGGTCGTCACCGGGCTGGGCGTGCCGTTCCGCGCCCCCGCGGGGGCGCTCGCCTTCGTCGCGGAGGCGCGGGCGCTGCGCGACGCGGGGCGGCTGAGCCCGCGCTGCCTCGAGTACCTCGACGCGCCGGCGTTCGCGATCGCCCGCGACCACGCCCGCGCCGTGTTCGGCGGCGGCTGGGGCGAGGGCGCCGCGGCCTACGTCTACCTCGAGGAGGAGCACCACGGCGAGGCCGCGCTCGACGCGTGGCTGGAGCTGGCCGAGCGGCACGGCGCCCTCGCCGACGACGTGCAGGTGTTCGAGGGGGAGGGGCCGCTGCGCAACGCACGCGCGATGCGCCACGCCGTGCCGTCCACGCTCAACGAGCGCGCCGCGCGCTACCGCGCGGCGGGCGGGCGCAAGGTGTCGACCGACTGGGCGGTCCCCTACCCCCGGCTGGCCGAGGCGTTAGGCGAGAGCGCGGCGATCGCGGCCGCGCACGGGGTCGAGGTGGCGGCGGTGTTCGGGCACGCGGGGAACGGGCACCCGCACCAGCACTTCGTCGCGCGCGACGCGGCGGAGCTGGCGCGCGTCGAGGGGGCGGTCGACGCGACGCTGCGCCGCGTGCTCGCGATGGGGGGCACGGTCGCCGCCGAGCACGGGGTCGGCAAGCTCAAGCGGCGGTGGCTGCCGCTGCAGCTGACGGCGACGCAGCTCGCCGCGATGGGGGCGCTCAAGCGGACGCTGGATCCGACGGGGATCCTCGGGGTGGGGAACGTGTTTCCCCCGGCCGTTCCGGATGGGGCGGACGCGGTGCCCGCGACGGCCTGACGTCGCGGGCACCGCGCCGGCAGACCGTTAGGCCGCGCGCCGGCGGGCGAGCGCGCCCGCCGCGACGAGCCCCCCGCCGACGAGCACGAACGTCGCAGGCTCGGGGACGGCCGCGACGTTCACCCCCGTGGTCACGTACGTGTAGGCGGACTGGCCGATCAGCGCCTGGGCCTGCGTCGTGGGGTGCATGTCGTCGGTAAACAGGCTCACGGCGCACGACGGCGCGCCCGGCAGGAAGCAGGACGTCGTGAGGTTCGTGATCCCGTAGCGCCCGCCGCCGCCCTGCGCGTCGGCCGCGATGTTGGAGAACAGGTTGTCGAGCCGCAGGTCGAAGAAGGTCGTCCCGGGCAGCTGGGCATGCAGGCCGAAGATGCCGGCCGCGAGCGTGCTGTTGAACGTGCCCGTGATCGCGTTGTCGATCGCGACGCGCCCGGGGATCGCCTGCTGCTCCGGCAGCACGCCGATGCTCGGCAGCGTGAACAGCAGCACGTTGTGCGCGCCGTTGGACGCGAGGAATGCGGCCTGGGTGAGGACGTTCTGCGCCGAGGTGACCGCGGCGGCCTGCCGCGCCGTCGGGTCGGCGAGCTGGGCGACGTCGCGCAGGTCGTCGCCGCCGACGAAGAGCGCGTAAAGGCCGGTCGGGTCCGCGTGCCCGACCCCGGCGCGCGAGAAGTAGTCGGCGATCTGGGTGCTCGTCCCCGGCAGGGTGACCGTGCTCGTCCCGATCGTCGTCTGGGTGTCGTACGTGCGCGCCCCGCCCACGGCGTAGTTGCCCGAGGCGACGCCCGCCGCCTGCGGGGCGAGGTAGACCGGGGCGGCGTCGTTCGGCCGCCCGAGCGCCTGCGCGAGGTAGTCGACCCAGACGGGGCCGTTCGAGAAGCGCCCGTTGTAGTAAGGCGGCGACGGCGGCGTCGGGATGCCCAGCGCGCTCGTGAACTGGAAGACGTTCCCCGTGTCGGAGTAGCTGTCGCCGAAGACGGTGAACGACGTGAACGGGCCGGACGCCGCGCTCTGGGCGGCGGCCACGGCGGGCGCGAGCGCGGCGCCGAGCACGACACGCAGGCACGCGCGGCGGACGGCGGCGGGGGAGGTAAACATCCCGGCGGTCTCCTCTGGGAGGTGGACGTGGCGCACGGCGGACGGTGGCGCGGACGGGGCGCCACCGTCCGGGTCGGTGCGCCGAGGTATTGGACGCAAGGAGCGTGAAACGACGCGGCGCGCCCGCCTCCCCCGGTCCGCACGCCACCGGTGGCGCACGGCGTGCGCATCACGTCGCCCGCCACGGCCGTGGGGACGGCCGTCGGCCTCGCCCGCGCCGCGTCAGGCGTGGGGACCAACGCGGAGCACGCCGCCGGGGCCGGCGGCGGGAGGAGAGAGGGGGATGACCAGCAGTGAGCTCGACCCGGCGGGCGCGACCCGCCGCGATTTCCTCGCACGCGCGGGCGCCGGGCTCGGCGCGCTCTCGCTCGCGGGGGGCGCGATCACGCTCCTCGACGGCGGGGTCGCCCGCGCCCAGGCGCCCGTCGACCGCGGCCAGACCACGCCCGGCTCGGGCGCGCAGCCGCCCAAGATCCAGTTCCCGCCGATCGACAAGAGCACCGAGCGCCGTGAGGGACAGCCGAACAACCCGACGCCCCCCGACCAGCGCGTCGGCTACTGCGTCATCGGGCTCGGCCGCATCGCGCTCACCGAGATGATCCCCGGGATGGGGCAGAGCAAGCGCTCGAAGCTCGTCGCCGTGATGACGGGCGACCCCGACAAGGGGCGCGCGGTCGCGGCGCAGTACGGGCTCGACCCGCGGCGCGTCTACGGCTACGAGGAGTGGGACCGCCTGCGCGACGACCGCGGTGTCGAGGCCGTCTACGTCGCCACGCCCAACGCCCTGCACGCCGACCAGGTGGTGCGCGCGGCGGGCGCCGGCAAGCACGTGCTCTGCGAGAAGCCGATGGCGACCAACGTGGCCGACGCCGAGCGCATGGTGCGCGCGTGCGCGGCGGCCGGGCGCAAGCTGATGATCGCGTACCGCATCCAGTACGAGCCGCACAACCGCGCCGCGATGCGCATGGTGCGCGAGTCGGGGCCGGGGCGCGGGCCGTTAGGCAAGGTCACCGCGATCGAGATGTTCAACGGCCAGGCGCAGGGCGACCCGACGCAGTGGCGGCAGAAGCTGGCGCTCTCCGGCGGCGGCTCGCTTCCCGACGTCGGCGTCTACTGTTTCAACACCGCGCGCTTCCTCACCGGCGAGGAGCCGGTCGAGGTCCGCGCGCAGCTGATGCAGCCGCGGGACGACCCGCGCTTCCGCGAGGTCGAAGAGACGGTGCTCTGGCAGATGCGCTTTCCGTCGGGGACGCTCGCCAACTGCGGGTCCAGCTACGGCACGCACCAGTCGCGGCGCTACCGCGTGACCGGCGAGGACGGCTGGGTCGACCTCGACCCGGCGTTCAGCTACGAGGGGCTGCGCATGCGGCAGGCGCGCGCGGAGAACGGGCAGGAGCGCGTCGCCGAGCTGCCGATGGCGCAGAAAAGCCAGTTCGCGCGCGAGGCCGACCACTTCTCGCAGTGCGTGCGGGAGAACCGGCAGCCGTACACGCCGGGCGAGGAGGGCGTGCAGGACCACCGCGTGATGGCGGCGATATACGAGGCCGCGCGCTCCGGGCGGCCGGTGGCGATGCCGGCGGTCGCGGGGAAGGACGCCTTCCGCGGGCCGCCGCCGCAGGACGAGATGGCGTAAGGCTCATGGCGTAAAGGTCTCTGAAGATCCCGAAGGGAGATTCGGGGGAGGACGAGTGGGGGTCCCGCGCCTACATTGGCGGCGTCCCCCCACCGTCGTTGCCGGTACCGCCGTGACTACCGCCGCCTCCGCCTCTCCCTTCCCGCCGTACGCGCCGCCGGCGCCGGCCCCCGCCGCCCCACCCTGCGCCGAGTGTGGTGAGGCGCTCGTCGGCGCGCATTGCCACGGGTGCGGGCAGGCACGGCCCGCGCACGACGACCTCTCGCTTCGGCGCTACGTGCGCGCGACCGCGCGCGAGCTGAGCGGGTTCGATACGCGCGTCGTCGGGACGGTCGTCGCGCTGCTCGCCCGGCCTGGACAGCTGACGCGCGACTGGCTCGACGGGCGGCGGCGGCGCCGACTCGCGCCGCTCGCGGTCTACGGCCTCACGAGCGCGCTCTACTTCGTGCACGCGTTCCAGCGGTACTTCGAGCCGCAGCGGGCGCAATTCGAGTCGGGGTTGCGCAAAGGGTGGCTGCGCGGTGCCGGAGCGGCGGCGCCGCACGGCGACGCGGCCCCGAACTTCTCGCGGGTCTTCGACCGCTGGGTCGAGCTGCAGGGGTACGGCAAGTTTGCAAGCGTCGCCGTGCTCGCCGGCGTGGCGTGGCTCCTGTACAGACGCCGCGGCGCGCCGAGCGGGGTGCCGCACGTGATCTTCTCGCTGCACTACTACGCGTTCACCTACCTGTTCTCGACGCTCATCGTCCCGGGCTGGATCGTGCTCCAGCGGTGGGCGCCCGAGGGCGGCCTGCCGGTCCAGCTGTTCATGGGCGGCCTCGTGGTCGTCTGCATGGCGTACCTCTGGCGGGCGACGCGCGCGGTCTACGGTCCGCGGCACGCGCTGCGGAACGCGGTGCTCCTCGTCGGGGCCGACCTGGTCTTTTCGTCGCTCGTGCAGGGGGTCGCGCTTGGGGTCGCGACCCTGCAGACCGTCATCCCGCACCATTAAACGCTGTAGACAGCGCCGCGGGCCGCGACCCCGGACGGCGCGCGACGCCTCCTACGTCGCCTCGCGCGCGACGCCCGCGAACACGTCGGCCACGGCCACCGCGAACCCCGGGAGCACGGGCGCGGCATCCGCGGCCGCGCCCTCGGCGAAGGTGCGGCGCGCGCCGTCCGGGGTCACGGCCTCCACTCGGCGCCGGCGCGGGTCGACCAGCCACACCAATTCGACGCCAGCCGAGAAGAAATCGTCCAGCTTCTCGGCGACCTCCGCGTAGGTGTCGCTCGGCGAGAGCACCTCGACGCCGAAGTCGGGCGCGATCTGGAACAAGCCGCGGAGCGGCAGCTCGGTAGGCAGCCGGCCCGCGCGCACGAACGACACGTCCGGCCCGCGGATCGTGTCGTCGCGGTGCGGCAGTGCGTAGCCGGTGTTGTCGCCGTAGACGCGGCCGAGTTGGTGGGCGACGACGTAGGCGTCGAGCGCGCGAAAGATGTTGGCGACGACGTGCGCGTGCGCGCCGGCCGGAAACGGTGCCACGCGCACCTCTCCGTGCACGAGCTCCACGGGGGTGTCCCCCCACGGGTATTTGAGGAACTCCTCCGCGGTCATCCGCGTCGGGACGGCGGAGGGCTGAACGATGGTCGCCATACGTACCTCTCTCCGGAGTCGGGCGCTGGTCGGCGGGTCCGTCGTCCGCAAGCTACCGCCGGGCGCGGCGCTCAGATGTCGGCGCGCCTCACTCAGTACGGCCGCCGGTCGTCGCGGCCGCGGCGGTCGTCGCGGCCGCGGTCATCGCGCCCGCGGTCGTACTGGCCCTGGTCGTTGCCCCCGCGCCCGTACTGGCCACCGGCCGGCTGCCAGTAGACGCGCACGCGATACCGGTCCGCGCCGCCCTGCGGGTCGCGAATCCGCACCACGTTGCCGTCGAGCACGTCGACCGCGCCGCGCCCGTTCAGCTTCTGTACGACGATCGTCCCCGGCCCGCGCGGCGGGACGGCGCCGCCGCGGAAGCGCCCGGGGTTCTCCTGGCCGTTGATGCCCTGGACCGAGTAGCCGCCGCGTCCCGGGAAGATCTGCACCTCGTGGTCGACGCGGCCCTGCCACTCGTAGAGCAACTGGCCCTGCGCGTGCGCGGCTGCGGCGGTTCCGGCGAGTGCCGCGGCGACGGCCGCGACCCGGACGAGCGGGCGAATTGTAGTCATTGTGCTACCTGCGCAGGGTGCGCGATGGGTGAGAGCCGAACGACACGGGGTGCACCGGTCTGGCAACGCCAGTGCCACCCCGCGCCGCTCAGGCCGAGCCCGCCTCGAACACCTCGCGCGCCGCCCGACGGAACTGCGCGTCCGCCCCGCCAACGATCGGGTCCCCGTGCCCGAACGCCGCCGTGTCGAACTCGAGCTCGGCGAGCCGCCGGACCGACGCCGCGCCTAACGCGAGGTCCTCGTACCCGACGCTCCAGCCCAGCGTCCCGCGGTTCCCCAGCGCGTCGGCCGCGACCAACACCCCGCCCGCGCCCGGCAGCAGCAGCGCTACCTGCCCGGCCGCGTGCCCGGGCGCGTGCACCACCCGCGCCCCGCCCGCGAAGGGCAGCTCGTCGCCGTCGGCGAGCAGGCGGTCGGTCGCGCACGCCTCCATCCGGCGGAGCGCCGCGTCGAACCCCGCGACGAACTGGGCCGAGCCGGGCGCGGGCGATTCGTGCATCGTCCGCCCGCCCCGGCCTTCGGCGACCATCGCCGCGTCGGCGGGGTGCATCATCACCTCCGCGCCGGTCGCCCGCTTGAGCTCCGCGAGGCTTCCCGTGTGGTCGACGTGCAGGTGCGTCGCGACGATCCAGCGCACGTCCTCCGGCCGCCGCCCGAGGGCGGCGACGGCGCTCAGGATCGCCGGCGCGCTGCCGGGGAGGCCGGTGTCGACGAGCGCGAGCGGCGCGTCGGGCGCGTCGCCGTCGGCGATGAGGTACGCGTGGACGATGCTGATCGGCAGGTCCCAGACGCCGGGGACGACCGGCGCCGGGGTGATCCGCTCGGGGATCGGCGGATAGTGGCTCATGAGAAGTCGAGGGACGTCGAACGAGTTGTGGTGTCAGGCCCGCGCCGTCAGGCGCGCACCGCCGCGGCGGCCGGCAGCGGCTGCGGCGCGGGGCGCCGCTCGGGCGCGGGGGCCGGCGCGCTCGTGCCGCGGCCCTCGTCGTCGAACGGCCCGCGGCTCGCCCGGTCCGGCCGCGCCTCGGTCCCCTTCGCCTTGCGGTGCGCGAGCCGCTGCTGCAGCCCGTCGAAGTACGTGTAGAGCACCGGCGTCACGTACAGGGTCACGATCTGCGAGAACAGCAGGCCGCCCACCACCGCCACGCCCAGCGGCTGGCGGCTCTTGGCGCCCGCGCCGAGCCCGAGCGCGATGGGCAGCGTTCCGACGAGCGCTGCGACCGTGGTCATCGTGATCGGGCGGAAGCGCACCAGGCACGCCTCGAAGATCGACTCCTTCGGGCTCAGGTCCCGCGTCCGCTCGGCCTCGACCGCGAAGTCCACCATCATGATCGCGTTCTTCTTCACCAGGCCGATCAGCAGCACGAGGCCGATGAAGGCGTAGATCGAAAGCTCCTGGTGGAAGATCCAGAGCGCGAGCAGGGCGCCGAAGACCGCGAACGGCAGCCCCGACAGGATCGTGATCGGGTGGACGAAGCTCTCGTACAGGACGCCGAGGATCGCGTAGATCACGAGGATCGCGATCACGAGCAGGGTGGCGAGCCCCGCCTGGCTCGACTGGAACGCCTGCGCCGTGCCGCCGAAGCTCGTCACGATCCCCGACGCGGGCGGGAACACCTGCGCCGACTGCTGTTCGATGAGGTTGGTCGCCGTGCCTAACGCCACGCCGTCCTTGAGGTTGAACGAGACCGTCACCGACGGCACCTGCCCCGAGTGGTTCACCGCGAGCGGGCCCACCGTGTTCTTGACCGTCGTCACCGCGGAGAGCGGGACGAGCCCGCCGGTCGCGCTCTTCACGTAGAGCAGGCCGAGCGCCGTCGGGTCGCGCTGCGCCGCGGGGTCGACCTCGAGCACCACCCAGTACTGGTTGGTGGCCGTGTAGATCGTGCTCACCTGCCGCGCGCCGTACGCGTCGTAGAGCGTCTGCTCGATCGCCGTGGCCGAGACGCCGAGCGAGCCCGCGCGGTCGCGGTCGATCGAGAGTTCGGCGGTGGGGTTGGCGAGCTGCAGGTCGCTCGTCACGTCGGCCAGCAGCGGCGAGCCGCGGAGCCGCGCTTGCAGCGCGTTGGCGCCGGCGTAGAGGGCGTTGAGGTCGGTGCCCTGCATCGTGAACTGGTAGAGCGCCTTCGACTGGCGCCCGCCGATCTGGATCGTCGGCGGGTTCTGCACGAAGGTCTGCAGCCCGGGGATCCGGTTGAGCTTGACGGTGAGCTCGCGCGCGACCGCGTCGGCGTCGAGTGCACGGTCCTGCGGGTCGGTGAGCCGGATCGCCATGCTCCCCTGGTTCGACTGTCCGCGCCCGCCGCCGACCGAGCTGACGAACGCGGCCACGTTCGGGTCCTGCTGCACGATCGCCGCGGCCTCCTGCTGGTGCCGCACGAGGTCCTCGTAGCTGGCCCCCTGCGCGGCCTCGGTGGTCGCGCGCAGGAAGCTCGTGTCGTCGCTCGGCAGGAAGCCGGTCGGCACGGCCTTGAACAGGAAATAGGTGCCGACGAGCACCAACACCGAGCCGACGAGCACGGTCGGGCGGTGGAACATCGTCCAGCGGAGCGTGCGCTCGTACAGCCGGTGCGTCGCCTCGTAGCCGCGCTCGAACAGGTCGAGGGCGGGGCGCAGGAGGCGGGGGGCCTCGTCGTGCAGCGCGTCCTTGTGCTGGGCCGAGGCGGACGGGTTGGCCGACGCGTGCGCCAGGGTCGGCTGCCCCGCGAGCGCGGCGCTCCCCGCCGGCGACGGCGCGCCGGTCGCGGTCGCATGCGGCTGCTCGCCGGTCTTGATGTCGCCCGTGCGCTGCCCCTCGTCGCCCACGCCCTCGGGGGCGCCGGCCTTGAGGAAGCGCGAGGCGAGCATCGGCGTGATCGTCAGCGAGACCACGCCCGACACGAGGATCGAGATCGCGATCGTGACCGCGAACTCGCGGAAGAGCCGCCCGACGATCCCGCCCATGAAGAGCAGCGGGATGAACACCGCCGCCAGCGAGAGCGTCATCGAAAGGACGGTGAACGCGACCTCCTGCGACCCCTCGAACGCGGCCGTCATCGGGTCCTTCCCCATCTCGCGGTGGCGCACGATGTTCTCGAGCACCACGATCGCGTCGTCGACCACGAAGCCCACGGCGAGCGTCAGGGCCATGAGCGACAGGTTATCGAGCGAGTAGTTGAGCGCCCGCATGATCGCGAACGTGCCGCAGATCGATAGCGGGAGCGCGACCGACGGGATCGCCGTGGCCCGCGGCGACCGCAGGAACAGGAACACCACGAGCACGACGAGCGCGAGCGTGAGCAAGAGCGTGAGCTCGACGTCGTGCACGCTCTGCTCGATCGTGAGCGACCGGTCGTAGAGCGGGACGATCTTGACGCCGCCCGGCAGGTTGGCCGAGAGCTTGGGGAGGATCGCCTTGACCGCGTCGGCCACCTCGACCGTGTTGGTCCCCGGCTGGCGCTGGACGGCGAGCGAGATCGAGCGGCGGATGGGCAGGTGCTGCGCGGGCGTGCCGGTCCACGACGCGGTCTTGTCGTCCTGCACCGAGTCGACCACGCGCGCCACGTCGCTCAGCTTGACCGGCGCGCCGTTGCGGTAGGTCACGGTCAGGTCGCCGAACTCCGCGGCCTGCGTGAGCTGGCCGTTGGCCTGCACCGTGTACGCCCGGTTGGGCCCGTAGAGCGTGCCCGAGGGCAGGTTGGGACTCTGCGACGCGACCGCGGTGGCGACGTCCGAGGTGCCGAGCTTGAGCTGGTAGAGCCGCCGCGGGTCCATGCGGATGCGCACGGCGCGCTTCTGCGACCCGTAGACCTGCACCTGCGCCACGCCGTTGACCGTCGAGATCTGTTGCGCGAGCTGCGTCTGCGCGATCTCGTCGAGCTGCGAGAGCGGGATCGTCGTCGACGACAGGGTGACGAAGAGAATCGGCGAGTTGGCCGGGTTCACCTTCTGGTAGCTGGGCGGGATGATGCCCTGCGGCAGCGTGCGCAGCGTGGCGCTGATGGCCGCCTGCACGTCCTGCGCGGCGCCGTCCACGTCGCGGTCCAGCGAGAACTGGATCGTGATGCTCGTCGAGCCGAGCTGGCTCGTCGAGGTCATGTTGTCGATGCCGGCGATCGTCGAGAACTGCTTCTCGAGCGGCGTGGCGACCGAGGCGGCCATCGTCTCGGGGCTCGCGCCGGGGAGCGAGGCGCTCACCGTGACCGTCGGGTAGTCGACGTTGGGCAGGTCGCTCACCGGCAGCGCGCGGTACGCGAAAATGCCCGCCGCCAACAGCGACAGCAGGAACAGCGTGGTCATCACCGGCCGCTTGATGAACGGGGCGACGAAGTTCATCGGGAAGGTCCTCTGGAATCCTGGAAGTGGCCGGTTACTCGGTGCCGCTCGTGCCGCCGGCGGACGTACCGCTGCCGCCGACGCCGGCGCCCGAACTCGCGCCGGCGCCCGCCGCACCCGCGGGGGCGGCGCCGGGCGTGTTGGCGCCGCGGGCGCCGCCGTTGCCGCCGGCGTTGGCCGCGGTGTTGGCGCTCGCCTGCGCATTGGTCGCGCCGTTGGTCATCCCCGTCGCGCCGCCGACGGGCGTGCCGTTGAGCCCGCCCGCGGTGCCGCTCCCGGGCCCGCCGCCCTGTCCGTTGGCCGCGCCGACGGTACTGCCGTCGCCGCCGAAGCCGGGGCCGCCCCCGAGCGCGGCAATCTGCGCCGTCTGCCGGGCGTCGATCGCCCGCGCGACCTTCATCGCCGCCCCTGGAAAGAGGCGCGACTGCCCGTCGACCACCACCGTATCGCCCGCGGCGAGGCCGGCGGAGACCACGGTGTAGATCGGCGTGGTGCGGCCGACGGTGAGCGTGACCTGCTTGGCCTTGCCGCGCCCGTCAGGCACGAACACGTACGGGCCCTGCGGCCCCTGCTGCACCGCCACGTTGGGCACGAGCACCGCGTTGGGCGTGTCGCCGAGCGAGAGCGTGAGCGGGAGGAACGCGCCGGGCCACAACCGGCGGTCGGCGTTGGCGAAGCGCGCCTTGAGCGTCACCGACCCGCTCACCGTGTCCACCGCGTTATCGATGAAGTCGACCACGCCGCGCTCGGTGGCCCCGCCCACCGGCGCGCCGCTGATCGTCACCTCGAGCTTGCGCCCCGCGCGCTGCGCCTGGCGCACCTGCTGCAGCGTGCGGTCGGGCACCGGGAAGCGCACGAGCACCGGCGCGACCGCGTTGATCGAGACGAGCGGCACCGTGTTGGGCACGCGCACCTGGTTGCCGAGGCGCACGTTGAGCGTGCCCGTCTTCCCCGAGATCGGGGCGCGGATCGTCGTGTAGTTGAGGTTGAGCCGCGCCGCCTCGACCTGCGCCTGGTCCGAGGCGAGCGTCGCCTGCGAGGCCTGCGCGGTGGCCGCCTGCTGCCCGGCCTGCGACTGCGTGACGTACCCCTGCGTGACCAGCCGGCCGTAGCGCTGCGCGTCGGCCTGCGCCGCCGACGCGGTGGCGCGGTCGCGCGCCAGCACCGCCTGGGCCTGCGCGAGCGCGGCCTGCGCGGGCCTGGGATCGATCTCGAAGAGCACCTGGCCCGCGCGCACCTCGTCGCCCTCGTTGAAGCGCACGGCCGTGATCGGTCCCGCAACCTGGGGCTGCACCTCGACCGTCTGCAGCGGCTCGACGGTGCCATTGGCGGCGATCGTGACCGGCACCGTCCCCGTGAACGACGCGGCGACGACTACGGGGATGGCGGTCGGCTTGCGCGCGGCCGCGTTCTGGTCACCCCGGTTGCAGGCCGCGAGGAGCGCGGCCGCGCCGGTGGCGACGAGGGCGAGCGTTTTGGAGTAATGCATCACCGGGAACCGGTCGAAGGAGACGGAGTCAGCGGGGTCGAGGCCGGCACCGCCGGCGCCGCGACGGCGGGCAGCTCGCCGCGCAGCCCGAGGATGCCCGCGTTGCGCGCGAGCTGCGCGAGCGACGTCGCCCACGCCCAGCGCGCCTGCGCCAGCTGCGAGCGCGCCGTGGCGAGCGTGGTCTGCGCGTTCAGGAGGTCGACGATCGTCCCCACGCCCTCCTGGTACCGCCCGAGCGCCACCGTCGCATTGCGCTCCGCCGTGGCGAGCAGGACCTCGTTCGCCGTCAGGCGGTCGGCGCTCTGCTGCAGCACGTCCGCGGCGGTCACCACCTGGTTGACCGTCGACGTGGTGAGCGCGTCGGCGCGCGCGCGCGCGGCGTCGGCGTTCGCGTTGGCCGCCTCGAGGGTGGCGCGCCGCGCGCCGCCGTCGAAGAGCGGCAGCGACAGCCCGACCGCGATGTTGTACGTCGTGCCGTTGATCGGCACGGTGCCGCCGTAGATCTGGTTGTAGCCGGCCGTGCCGCTGACCGTCACCTGCGGCAGCAGCGCCGAGCGCGCGACCCGGATCTGCTGCGCCGCGGCGAGCGCCTGGTCGCGCGAGGCGTCCACGTCGGGGCGCGTGCGCACGGCGTGCGCGACCAGCGTGTCGACCCGCGCCGTCAGCTGCGCCGTCACGTCGGTCGCCGCCCCGCCGGTCGGCGCCCGCTCGGCCGCGACCGCGAACGGCACGTCCGCGCGCGCGTTGATGATCGTCGCGAGCGTGTCGCGCGAGTTGGACAGCGTGGTGCGCGCGTTGAGCAGCGTGACGCGCGCCTGGGCGAGCGCCGTCGCCGCCTGCAGCGTGTCGCTCACCGTCGCCAGCCCCGCGCGGAACAGGATGACCGAGGCATCTCGGCTCGCCGTCGCGGTGCGCACGTTGGCCTCGCCCGCGGTCACGACGTCGCGCGCGCTCTGGTAGCCGAAGTACGCCGTCTCGGCCTGCAGCAGCGTGCTGACGACCGTCGCGTCGAGCGTCGCGCCCGCGGCGTTGGCCGTCTCGCGCGCGTTGCCGATCTGCCCCGAGCGCCCGCCGAAGTCGAAGGCCAGGAAGGTCAGACCAACGGCCGGCGTGAACGCGGTGCGCGACACCGCCGCCGTCCCGGCCACCGGAATCGCGGTCGTCGTCGTGGTGCCGCCGGTACCCGTTCCACCCGTGCCGCCGGTCCCCGTGCCCGTCCCGGTGCCGGTCCCACCCGTCCCGGTCCCACCGGTCCCGGTCCCACCGGTCCCGGTCCCGATCCCCCCCGTGCCGGTGCCCCCCGTGCCCGTCCCGGTCGTGGTGGTGACGCCGCCACCCGCGAGGCCGAGCGAGCGCGAGTGCGTGAAGCCCGGGTTGAACGAGACGATCGGGAACACGGCCGCGCGTGCCGACAGGAACTGCGCACGCGCCGACTGGGCGTTGGCTACGGCCGCGCTCGTCGACGGGTTGGCGCGGAGCGCCGCGTCCAACACGTCAGCCAGGCTGAGCGGCCGCCCCGCGAGCGCCGCCGCCGTGGCCGGCGCGCCCGGCGCCCGCCCGCCCGCCTGCGCCGACAGATCCGGCACGCGCTCGGTCTGCGCCGGCACCCGCCCCGCGAACAGCGGCTGCGGCCCGACGACGTGCGCCGCCGTGCTCGGCGCGCCGATCGGCGCGCGGCTACTGCCCAGCCCCGGCACCGGCAGCGGACCCGCTACCGAGTCGACGCCGCGCGGGTCGGCGGTGCGCACATCCCGCGCGTTCGGCCCCCGGAGCGCCTCCGCGATCGGGCCGGTGGGAGCCTCGGGCCCCGCAGTGTCGGCCGCGGCGACCGGCCGCACCTGCGAGGCCTGCCGCGCCGGCGCCTGTTGCGCCCGCGCGGGCGTGAGGGCCGCCACGCCCAGCAGCCCGGCGACCAGGACCGACGCCTGCCGCGCAGCTTGCCGCGCCACGCGCCGCGCGTCCACGCGCGTGTCAACGCGCGCCGGGGTTCCCCCGCGGTCCTCGCGCGGGGCGAGCCCGTCGAAGGCGAGCGACACGAGCGCCCCCGCGGACGCGTCCGGCACCGCGCCGGCCGCGCCGGCCGGCGTGCTCTCGACGCGGTCGCTGTAATCGCCGCGGAAGATCGCCGCGAAGTAGCGCACGATCACCGGCGTCGGAATGTCCTCGCGGCAGTCCCCCTCCGCCTTGGCCTGGTCGACGAGGGCGCCGATCCGCTCCCACACCTCGCGCCGCGCCGCGACCACCGCCGCCGAGCCGTCGACGACGCTGCTCGGCAACTCGACGCGGGTGGCCCACACGCCGGCGCGGCGTGCCAGCGCGCCGCGCAGCACGCGCTCCAGCTGCGGCCGCGCCCGCGCGCCTTCCTGCATGGCCAGCTCGGCGCCGTCCAGGTCGTCCGTCGCGCGCGCCAGACGGCGCAGCGTGACCGCCACCGCCACCGCGTCCTTCGACGGAAAGTGCTGGTACAACGTCGGCTTCGAGATGCCGACGTGCCCGGCGATCTCGTCCATGCTCGTCGCGGCGTAGCCGCGCTCGGTCAGCAGCTCGGAGGCCGCGTCGAGGATGGCGGACTCGCGCATCCGGCGCTGCCGCTCGTGCCACGACCCCGGCACGGCCGCGTCGGCGCGCCCGTCCGGGCGAGGAAGGTCCATCGGTAGGTTCCGCAGTATCAGGCGATGATCACGTCGAGCGACCGCGCGGTGTCCGATCCTGGCGCACGCGTTCGGCCGCTTTACTCGGGAGTAGGATCGTGGACCTCTAACGCATGAAGCCGGCCGGTCGTTGCGGGGGCCCGCGGGCGCGACGTTTCATTCGTGGATCGGCCGCTCGTGCATCGTTCGTGCGCCTGCCGCCGCCGCGCCCCCGCTCCCCAACCAGATGCTCGCGTTCCGCGCCCTCCTGCTCGACGTCGACTCGACCCTCGCCGGCGTCGAGGGGATCGACTGGCTCGCCGCGCGGCGCGGGCCCGAGACCGCCGCCGCCGTGGCCGCCGCGACCGAGCGCGCGATGCGCGGCGAACTCCCGCTCGACGCCGTCTACGGCGACCGCCTCGCCCGCGTGCGCCCCGGGCGCGCCGAGTGCGCCGCACTGGCAGAGGCGTACCAATCGGCGCTCGCACCCGGGGCTGCCGCGGCGCTCGGGCGGCTCCAGGCGGCGGGCGTACACGTCGCGCTCGTCAGCGGCGGCCTCCGGCAGGCGATCCTCCCCGTCGCCCGCGCGCTCGGTGTCGCACCGGCGGACGTCCACGCGGTCGACGTGGTCTTCGACGCGGGCGGCCACTACTTCGCCTACGACGCCGGGTCGCCGCTCGCGACCCAGGGCGGCAAGGGCGAGGTCGCGCGCGCGGCGCTGGCCGCCTGGGGCGCCGGCGCGCGCCCGGCGCTCGGCTGCGGCGACGGAAGTACGGACCTGGCGCTCCGCGGCCCGGGGGCGTGCGACGCGCTCGCCGCGTTCACCGGCTTCGCGCGGCGCGAGGCGGTGGCGGCCGCGGCGAACTACGTCGTCGACGGCTTCGACGCGCTCGCGGCGCTCGTACTCGGGGAAGGCTGACGGTCTGCGACGCCGCGACCCGCCGGTCAGGTCCCCCGGTCAGGCAGGCGCCGTCAATGTTCCCCCGTACGTGACCTGGTACGACGAGTTACTGCGCCCGGACCCGACGACGCAGCCGCGATACCGGTAGCTCGGCGCGCTCGGCGCCGCGCGCCACTAGCGCGGCCCCCGCTCGTACGCCGGCCGCGCCGCCAGCTCGCCCGACATCTTGCACCGCCAGTCCCCGAACGTGGTCTGATAGCAGATGCCGGTGGCGGCGCGCACGTCGGAGACGCTGCAGTTGTTGGGCGCCATCGAGGGATACTCCTTCAGATCCTGACACCGGTACACGGTGAAGCTCCCCCGGATCGGGTAGACGGATTTGCTGCGATCGAGGTCGCTGTACCCGTCGTACTGCGCGGGACGGCCACCGCCGATCTGCACCGTCACGTGTTCGTAGAGCCACCCCGGGTGCTCCAGCGAGCACTGGACGATCTGGGCCGCTTGCGTCGCCGACGGAACGCTACGGACCGCCGGGCAGCGCGCGGGATCGCGCGTGGCATAGGCCGCCCCAGTCCCGGCATACGGTGCCGATTGCGCAGAGGCGTGCGGCACGACGCCGACGGCGCCGACGAGGGCCGCACCCGCGGCGAGCCTGCGCATACGGATACGGGATCCGGTCATCACGACGGTCGCGGTCGTCGACCGACAACACGGTGGGGCAGCAGGCATGCGGAACGACCTCGGGACGGGGAGCGGGTGCGACGTCTCGCCCGCGACGCGCTCGCGCGCAGAGAAGACGGCTGCACGCCGACGTGCAGTGCGCGACACTCTAGGGAGCCGTCGTGAATACTCCGTGAAACGTCCGTGAATCGTCACGACGCGTCCGGAGGACGAGGGTGTGCGCCGAGGAGCCGGTGGGCGGATACGGAAAGGCGCCAACTGCCCTAGCTTGCGCGCGGTCAGCCCCGGCGAGGGGCCGCCCGGCCGTCATCGCCCACCGGAACGGCCGCCCCCCCCGGCCCGAGCGCCGCGTGACCGCGCCCAACAGCTCGTTCGGCACCTTCTTCCTCCCCGGCCCCACCGAGGTCCGCCCCGAGGTTCTCGCCGCGATGACGCGGCCGATGATCCCGCACCGCGGCGCGGCCTTCGAGGCGCTCTACGCGCGCTGCGACGCGGGGCTGCGGCGCGTCTTCAAGACCGCCCGCCCGGTCTTCATCTCCAGCTCCTCGGCGACGGGCCTCATGGAGGGCGCGGTCCGCTGCCTGCGCCCCGGCCCCGTGCTCGCCGCCGTCAACGGCGCGTTCAGCGAGCGCTTCGCCGAGATCGCGCGCGCGTGCGGGCGCGAGGTCGACGTGCTCCAGGTGCCCTTCGGGCGCGCGCCGGACCCGGACGACCTCGTGCGGCGCCTCGCCGGGCGCGCCTACGCGGGGGTCACCGCCGCCCACTCCGAGACGTCGAGCGGGGCGCTGGCCGACGTCGTCGCGCTCGGCGCGGCCGCGCGCGCCCACGGCGCCCGCATGCTCGTCGACAGCGTCACCGCGCTCGGCGCCGCGCCGCTCGACGTCGACGCGTCGGGACTGGACTTCGTGCTGACCGGCTCACAAAAGGCCCTCGCCCTCCCGCCCGGCCTCGCCTTCGCGGTCGCGGGGGAGGGCTACATGGCCGAGGTCGCGGGCGCGCCCGACCGCGGGCGCTACTTCGACCTCGCGGAGTTCGCCGCGTTCGCCGCGAAGCGGCAGACGCCCAACACGCCGGCGCTCTCGCTCCTCTACGCGCTCGAGGCGCAGCTCGCGCGCACGGTCGGCGTCGACGGCGACCCGCTGGCCGCGCCCGAGCCGATCGAGGCGCGGTGGCTGCGGCACGCGGTGCTCGCGGGGCAGACGTGGGGCTGGGCCGAGGCCTGCGCGGCGCGGTTCGGCGTCGGCGTGCTCGCGCCCGCGGGGGAGCGCTCGCCCACGGTGAGCGCGATCACCCTGCCCGCGGGCGTCGCCCCCGCGGCGGTGGTCGCGGCCGTGGCGCGGCGCGGCTACGTCGTCGGCGGCGGGTACGGGGCGGGGAAGGGGACCACGTTCCGCGTCGGCCACATGGGCGACCACACCCCCGAGGGCCTCGCCGGCTGCCTCGCAGCGTGCGCGGACGCGCTCGGCGAGGTGGCGGGGCGTTAGTCACCCCTTGGGCGTCCGTTAGGCGCCCGCGCCGCCCCCGTTCCGCCCGGCCTCCTCGGGCGACGCGGGCGGCACACCGGCGACGTCGCCGTCCCCCGCGTAGGCCGCCGTCAGCTCGTCCGTGATGACCAGCACGCCCCGCGGTCGGCGGTCCGACGCCGAGAGCAGCGGCAGCACCGTGGTCCGGCACTGGATCGGCCGCCCGCGCCGGTTGGTCGCCGGGAGGATCGCCTCGTAGCGCGGCGCGCCGGCCGTGAGCGCCGCGCGCACCGGCGGCGCCAGGCGCTCCACCCGGAGCCCGATGTCCAGCCCGAGGAAGGGCAGCCCCGTGACCTCGTCCGCGCGCAGCCCCCACAGGTCCTCCGCGCGCGAGTTCCACACCATCACCTGCAGGTCCGCGCCGAGCACCACCACGCCGCTCCCGAAACTCGTGAACACCGACTCGAGGAAGTCGTTGAGCCGGTTCAGCTCGTCGCTGCGCAGGCGCAGCTCGTCGTTGATCGTCTGCAGCTCCTCGTTCGTGCTCTGGAGCTCCTCGTTCATCGTCTCGAGCTCCTCGTTCGTGCTCTGCAGCTCCTCGTTGGTCGTCTCGAGCTCCTCGACCGTGGAGTGCAGCTCCTCGTTGGTCGTCTCGAGCTCCTCGTTGGTGCTCTGCAGCTCCTGGTAGGCCGCCTCCAGCTCGGCCTGCGACTCCTGGATCTGCTGCTGCAGCTGCTTGTGCCGCGTGACCTCGACGAAGCTCACGCTCACCGCGGCCGGGGTGGGCACCACGCCGCCCGGCGGGGTCTGCAGCAGCGGCGCGACGACGATGTCGAACCACCGCAGGTCGCCGTCGGGCGCGCGCCACGGCACCTCCGAGCGCGTCACCACCCGGATCTCCGAGTGCGCCTGGTCGATCAGCGACCGGAGCTCGAACGGGCGGTACGACACCTCGAGGTCCTGCAGCGGCCGCCCGACGTCGGGCGCGCCAAGTTGAAAAAGAGAGCGCGCGCGGTCGTTGACCGCCGCCATGCGCCCGTTGCGGTCGACGACGAACTGCGCGACGACCCCCGCGTCGAACGCCGGGTCGCGCAGCTCCGGGTCGCCCGCCGCGCGCGCGCCGTCGGCGCGCGTCGCGCTCGAGATCAGGTACGCGCGCTCGCGCAGCCCGGCCGCCGCGTTCCCCGGGCGCTGCGCCTTGCCGAACACGCGCCGCCTGAGGTCCAGCGGCACGAACAGGTTGGTCTGCGTCAGCAGCGTCTCCGCGCGCCCGAGCAGCAGCACGCCGCTCTCGTTGAGCGCGAAGTGGAAGCGCGCCAGCACCCGCGCCTGCGTCGGCGCGTCGAAGTACATCAGCGTGTTGCGGCACGTGAGCAGGTCGATGCGCGAGATCGGCGCGTCCTGCATCAAATCGTTGCGCCCGAAGATCAGCAGCCGCCGCAGGTCCTTGCGGAACGCGTAGCGCCCGCCGTCGCGCTCGAAGTACCGCTCGAGCAGCTCCGCCGGGAGGTCCGCCACCTCGCGCTCGGCGTACGCCCCCTGGCGCGCGACGCCGAGCGCGTCCTCGTCGACGTCGGTCGCGTAGATCTTGACGCGCTCGCGGAACTGCTCGACGCCCAGCGCCTCGGCGAGCACGATCGCCAGCGTGTACGCCTCCTGCCCCGTCGCGCAGCCCGCGCACCAGACGCGGATCGGCTCCGAGGACTGCTTGGCGTCGAGCAGGCGCGGCACGACCTGCGCGCGCAGGTAGTCCCACGGCTGCTCGTCGCGGAAGAACGCGGTGACGTTGATCAGGATCGTGTTGAACAGCTGCGCGAACTCCTCGGGGTGCCGCTCGAGGTGGTCGCGGTACGCCGTGAAGCCCTCGATCCCGATCGCGCGCATGCGCTTGACGACGCGCCGCTCCAGCCCGACGCGCTTGTAGCCGCCGAAGTCGAAGTTGCGCGTGCCGCGCAGGTACTCCAGGAGCGCGTCGAAGTCGGGCCCCGCCAGCCCGCCCAGCGCGCCCTCCGGCATCCCGTCCAGTGCGCCGTCCTCGGCGAACGCGCCCGACGCCCCTGAAGCGCCTGACGCATCCGGCGCGTCCTCCGGCGGCGGCACGGACGAAGACCCGGGATCAGGCGACATCGACGTGGCCCGGGAGCACGGCGAGCAGGTCGCGCAGCACGGCCCCGCGGCGCTCGAGGTGCTCGGCGCGGTGGCGGAAGGTCGCCGCGTTGTGCTCGCGGCCCTGCTGGGTGGCGCGCTCCGCGACGCGCATCGCGATCGCCGCGCTCTCCTCGAGGGCGGTGAGCGCCGTCCAGAGCGCGTCCTCGACCGCGCGCGCCTTGTTGTCGACGAGGCCGGGCTCGGTGTACGAATGTCCCACGCGGCAGCGGTAGCGCACGAGCGTGCCTTCCTTCAGTTCCCACAGCGAGCCGCGGCACTCGGGGCACGTGTAGCCCGAGACCACGCCCCCGAGCGACTCGTTGATGAGCGCGCCGCCGTTGACGCGCCCGATCCCCATCGCGAGGTCGGCGGCGTACATCGTGAGCCCGTCGTCCGGTCGGTCGCCGTCGACGCCGTGACGAACGCCGCCGTTGCTCGCGCCGCCGTCGGAGGTAGGGGCAGAGGGGGCGCCGCCGTTCGCGCGCGGTGCGGACTCGACCGAGAGCTCGAGCGCCGCGATCTGGTCGAGGGCGTCGGGCTCGTCGGTTGATCCGGCCGCCGCTGGGAGCTGGGCACGCGCGCGCGGCGTCGGCGCCACGCCCTTGGCGGCGGCGGCGAGCAGGGGGCCGATCTCCGCGGCCGGCAGCACGTGGTCGACCGCGACGTGGTCGACCGCGCTCTTGGGCATCCCCGGGTACAGCGCGTCCCGGGGCGCCTGCACCACGGCCAGCCCGCCGCGGTCCTTGATGGCGAACAGGCCGCGCGTGCCGTCGTCGAGGTTGCCGGTCAGGATCACGCCGGCCACCCGCGGGCCGTAGGCCTCCGCCGCGCTCCGGAAGAGCGGATCGACGGCCGGCCGGTGGCCGTTCTCCCGCGGGCCGCGCACCAGCCGCACGCGGCCGTCGTCGAGCAGCAGATGCCAGTCCGGCGGCGCGACGTAAACCACGCCCGGGCGCACCGGCGCGCCGTCGTACGCACTCACGCAGACCAGGCGGGTCGAGCGGCCGAGGATGTCCGCGAGCACGCTCGGCACGGTCGGCGGGATGTGCAGCACGACGAACACCGTGCCGTCGTAGTCGGGCGGCAGCGCGCCGAGGACGGACCTGAGCGCCTCGACCCCGCCCGCCGACGCGCCGATGACGACGATGTCGCGCGGACGCCCGCCGGGCTCGGCCGTCACACCGTCGGCCACCGTAATAGTCTGTTTGGCATCCATATCGCTAGAATATCATACGGCGTGGCGGCGGTCGCCGCGCGGTCGCCGCGCGGTCGCCGCGCGGTCGCCGCGCGGTCGGCACGACCGGACCACGGCGTTCATCGGGGGCGGCAGCATGACGGCGTACGCGGACTTCGACGCATTCGCCGACCACCTCGGCGCCCGGCGGCGGCAGGCCCAGGAGGCCGCGCCTCCCCTGTTGCTCGCGCTCGAGCAGTCGGCCGAGCGTCCCCCCGAGCCGGTGCGCGCCACGGCCGGCCTGCTGGCGAGCACGCTCGCTACCGCGCTCGACGACCTCGGGCAGGCCGAGGAAGAGCTCCGCGTGCAGAACGAGGCTCTCTTCGCCGCCCAGACCGAGCTCGCCGCGGAGCAGCGCACGTTCCTCGACCTCTTCGACCTCGCGCCCGTCGCGTACGCGGTCACCCGCGCCGACGGGCAGATCCTGCGCCTCAACGCGCCCGCGTTCGCCCTCCTCGGGCGGCCGGCCAACCTCGCGACGTGCAAGCCGCTGGCGGTGTTCGTCGCGCCGGCCGACCGGCCGGCGTTTCGCACGGCCCTCGCCCGCCCGGTGGTGAGCGGCCGCGTCGAGAGCTGGCGCATGCGCCTCACCCCACGGCACGCCGAGCCCGTCGAGTGCCGCGTGTTCGTCCGCGCCGTCACCCCCGCCCCCACGGGGGCCGGGGGTGACGGCGCCTGCCATTCCCCCGCCGCCGACGCGGCCCGCCTCACCTCGCCCACGGCGCCGCTGCTGTACTGGATCATCACCCCGGAGCTGGGCGATCCGGCCGACGACCTCGTCTGACGACCCCGTTCGGGGCGGGTTGACGTACTGCCCACCTCCCGCCTTCCCCCTCGCACCCGCTCCTCTCGTGGCGCTCCCGTACAGCACGACTCCCACCCGCGCGTCGGCCCTCGCGCCGGCGCCGGTCGCTCCCGATCTCGACGTCGCCGCGGGGGCGCTCGTCGACGCCGTGCGCGGCGTCGTCCACGCCCTGCGCGGGGCGTCCCGCACCGCCGAGCAGCAGCTCGGCGTCCACGGCGCCGAACTCCTCGTCCTCCGCAAGCTCTCGGACCGCTCGGCGTCGTCGCTCGCCGAACTCGCCGCGCGCACGCAGACCGACCCGAGTACGGCGAGCGTGGTCGTGCGCGGCCTCGTCGACCGCGGCCTCGTCGCGCGCACCATCGCGCCCGACGACCGGCGGCGCACGCCGATCGCGATCACGCCGGCCGGCCGCCGCGTGCTCTTCCAGGCGCCCGCGCCGGCCCACACGCGCGTCGCCCACGCCGCCGCCCCGCTCGGGCCCGACGCGCTGCTCGCGCTCGCGGCGCAGCTGAGCGGCCTCGCCGAGCGCCTCGACGCGGCCCGCGGTGCGGTCGCCGACGAAGGAGACGCGGCATCCGAGTGAGGCAGCATCGCGTGACGCGGCCGGCGCGCTTCGGACTGTGCCAGGCCGGCCGTCCGCACGACCAGCGTCGGCACCGCGGCCGCGACCGGTCGGCATGAAGGAATTCCTCGACGACTCGGCGCCCGAGCCGCGCTCCGTCGTCGACCGCGAGGCCGTGCGCCGCGCGGCCGCACAGGCCGTGACGCGCGCCCACGCCCTCCAGCACACGCTTCGCCGCGTCGCCGCCGAGGGGTCCACGCCCGAGGAGCGCGGCGTGCGCCTGGTCGACGCCGCGCTCGCCGACCTGCAGGCGTCCGCGGCCGCGACCTACCGGGTCACCGACGACGGGACCGCGCTCGAGGTCTCGGGGTCGACCTACGACACGGGCGACCTGCCGTTCGGGGGGTTCAACATCCCGGTCACGACCAGACTCCCCTCCTGCGACGCGGTCCGCCTGGGGCGCGTGGTGCACTGCGAGTCGCGCGAGGCGATGCTGCGCAGCTACCCGACGCTGCGCCCGCTCGTCGAGCGGCTCGGGCTGCACACGGTGATCGCGGTGCCGGCGCGCCACATGGGCAGCGTGCACGGCGCGCTGGTGCTGGCCTGGGACCACGCGCGGCGCCTGACGGCGGCCGAGCAGGTGCAGATCCGCGCGCTCGCGAGCCGCCTGGCGCGCGCCCTGGCCCACGCGCGGCTCTACTACGCGGCGCGCGCCGCGCAGGGCGAGGCGGAGCGGGCGCGCGCGGAGGCCGAGGCGGCGCGCGCCGCGGCCGAGGCGGCCAACCAGGCGAAGGACGACTTCCTCGCCGTCGTCTCGCACGAGCTGCGCACCCCGCTCCAGGCGATCCTCGGCTTCTCGGACCTGCTGACCGCCGGAATCGCGGGCCCGCTCACGACGCGGCAGGACGAGTACCTGCGCCGCGTGCAGGCCGCGGGCGGGCAGCTGCTCGACACGATCGAGAACCTGCTCGGCTTCGCGCGGGCGCAGGCCGGCAAGGAGGTAGTCGACGCGACGCCGTTCGACGCGGCCGCGACGGTCGCGCAGGTGCTCGACATCGCGGCCCCGCTGGCCGACCGGCGGGGGATCGCGCTGGCCTACGACGGCCCGGCGACGCGGGTGCCGGTGCTGACGGACGAGAGGAAGCTGCGGCAGATCGTCACCAACCTCGTCGGCAACGCGGTCAAGTTCACGCACGAGGGGCGCGTGACCGCGGGGGCGTCGGTGAGCCAAGGCGCGGACGGGCGCGAGTGCCTGCGGATCGTGGTGCGCGACAGCGGGATCGGCATCGCGCCCGACCAGCTGGCGCGCGTGTTCGAGCCGTTCGTGCAGGCCGCGGGCGGGGCGGGGTCGGGCACGACGACGCGGCCGGTGGGCGGGACGGGGCTCGGCCTCAGCATCGTGCGGCAGCTCGCCCACTTGTTAGGCGGCGAGGTGCGGGCGACGAGCGAGGCCGGCCGCGGGAGCGAGTTCGTCGTCGAGGTGCCGCGCGTGTGGGGCGGCGGCGGGGCGGGGCCGCGTTAGGCGAAGGAGCACCCGCGTCGGGCAGCGCCGCCGCGAGGCGCCGCACGTCGGTCACGGTAGCCATCGGCGCGGCGCGTGGGGCGGTGGCGTGGGCATCGGTGTGGCGGACTGGCACGGTGCGGCGTGTCCGGCGGTATACCGCGCGACGAGCGCCGACGGGCTCGTACGAACGCAAACGGCGCGAGGCGAACACGTCAGGCGTTCACGTTAGGCGTCGGCCCCTTCAACACCGCCCCTCCAACCACCCCCCCGCGAACCCCGCCCGGCACAGCCCGCGCGTGACGTCCGGGTCCCGCCGCACGAGCCGCCACACCAACCCCGAGCGGTAGTTCTCCAGCATCGCCAGGATCGGCCCCTGGTCGATCCCGAGGTAGTCGGTGTCGAACCACCCCACCCCGGCGACCACGCGCCCCTGGCGCACCGGGAGCCCGCCGTCGCGCAGCGTCGGGTTGAACGCGTCGACGAACCCGTAGCGCCCGAACAGCGCGTCGCCGTACGCGGCGTACGCCCGTCGCATCGCGGCGAGCGCGGGGAGCGCGACCTCGGGCGCGAAGGCGACGCTGCCGCCGGCCGCGGTCGGCGCGATCGTGCCGTCGTCATCGCGCGCGTCGGCGCCCGCGCCGCGCGCCCAGTAGGTGTGGAACGTGCGCGCGCGCCCGCCCACGACGAGGGTCGAGTCGAGCGGCCCGTCGCTCGCCGTGAGCCCCCACGCGTCGGACCCGTAGCCGCGCCACCCGCCGGGGTTGGCCGTCGCGTAGGCGCGCTGCGCGAGCACGGCGCGCCGCGAGTTCTCGAAGTAGTCGAGGCTCGCGTCACCGCCCGCGGCGCGCGCGC
Source organism: uncultured Gemmatimonadales bacterium (assembly GCA_963763675.1). GTDB lineage: Bacteria > Gemmatimonadota > Gemmatimonadetes > Gemmatimonadales > Gemmatimonadaceae > BPUI01. The sequence continues at coordinate 378,631 of CAVXPN010000005.1, read as the reverse complement.
GCATGTACGCGTCGCGCACGCCGCGGAAGTCGACCCAGACGTGCGAGTACTGGTGCCCGAAGAGCGGCGCGAACTGGACGTACGCCTGACCGCCGAAGCGGTCCCACTTGTACGTGCTGGTGAACGCCCCCCACGCCGACGCGGGCACGGGGTGCGTCGGACTGCCTAACGCGAGCGCGTAGAGCACCATCGCCTCGGTGTAGCCGAACCACGAGGCCGCGAGGAAGCCGCGCGCGTTCGCGTCGCGCCGCGCCGGCGCCCCGCCCGCCGCCGTGTCGGGCAGCCACCCCATCGCGACCAGCGGCCGCCCGTCGCGCGCCCAGTCCCAGTCGACCCGCCGCGAGAGCGAGTCGGCGAGCGCGCGCACCTCGCGGTCCCCCGCGTCGTCGCCGTCGAAGTACGCCCGGCAGGTGCGCACGCCGGCGATCAGCAGCGCGGTGTCGATCGTCGACAGCTCCACGCGGCCGAAGCGGCGGCCGGTGCGCATGTCGAGGAAGTGGTAGAAGAAGCCCCGGTACCCCGCCGTGCCGTCCGGCCCCGGCCCCTGCGGCGCGCGCCAGAAGAAGCGGAGGGTGGCGAGGACGCGCGCGCGGGCGCGGTCGCGCGCGACCCAGCCGCGCTCGACGCCGATCGGGTACGCGGTGAGCGCGAAGCCGACCGCGGCGATACTTGAGAAGCTCGGCGTCGGCCAGCGGTCGGGCGTGAGGCCGGTCGCGCTGTCGGTGGTCTCCCAGAACCAGTCGAAGGTGCGGTGTTCGAGCGTGTCGGCGAAGGCGCGCTCGGCCTCGGGCGCCGCGTACGCGGGCGGGGCGTGAGGCGCGGGCTGGGCGGGTGCGGGACGCGCCGCGGCGGCGCCCGCGAGGAGCGCCGCCGCGAGAGCGCCGCGAGGAGCGCCGCCCGCCGCGGCGCGCGCCCCGCCGGGCCCGCGCCTCACCGCGGGTCGCCCGCCGTGTTCGTGTTGTAGCCGTAGCGGAGCCCGATCTGCAGCCGGCGCCCGGCCGCCGCGCACCCCGGCGTGCCGTAGCCGGTGTTCGGGTTCCCGCTCAGCGGGGCGATGTAGTTGTTGTAGCAGCTGAAGTTCGCCGAGTTGAGCGCGTTGTAGAGGTCGAGGAGCACACCCACGCGCTGCCCGCCGCGGAGCGGCAGGTCCTTCTCCAGCCGCGCGTCGAGGTTCTGGGTTGCGAATACGTGGCCGACGCCGAGGAAGGCGCGCGTCGGCGGCGCGTAGACGTACGTGCGCTGCTGATAGGGGCCGCCCCCCTGACTCGCGTCGGTCCCGAAGCTCGTGAGCCCCGTCCCGAGCGTGATGATCGCGCTGAGCAGGAAGTCGCCGGGCGTCCGCGCGATGCCGTTCGCGACGATCTGATGGCGCTGGTCGCCGGCCGCCGGGTACCACGGCAGGTCGGCGACCGTGGGGTAGCGGTTGTCGAAGAACCAGAAGATGTCGTTCGAGTTCCCCTGCTCCTCGGCCTTGGACAGCGTGTAGGCGACGCTCCCGCCGAATCGCGTGGTGGCGCGCAGCGGGCGGTCGATGAGCACCTGGAGCGCGTTGTAGCGCGTCTTCACGCGGTCGTCGGTCACGAACGCGGTCGCGTAGTTCGGGCCGAGCGACCCGAACTCGCTCGCGCGGACGTAGTTGGTGATGTGGTTGCCGAACACCCCGTTGTACGACGCCGAGACCTGCGTCGCGCCCACCGCCTGGCGGATGCCGAAGCTCGCCTGCGTCGTGCGGGGTGGCTTGAGGTCGTTGGCGACCAGGAAGACCTCGGGGACGCCCGTGCTGCCGATCAGCGAGCGAAGCGTCGAGGGGCTGGAGAGGTACTGCGGGTTCCACGCCGTGCAGCCGACGGACGTCGTGCAGTTGCTCTTGAACTGCACCGTGTACTGCCCGTACTGCCGGCGATACTGCTCGTCGTAGAACGTGTTCCAGTTCTGGCGGTCGTAGTAGATGCCGCCGCCGCCGAAGAACACGGTGCTGTTGTCGCCGCGCGCGCTCGCGTCGTACGAGAAGCCGACGCGCGGCTGGAACGCCTTGAGGAAGAGCGGCCGGCTGCTGCGCCCCTCGCCGATGAAGCGATTGATGCCGCCCAGCTCGTTGACGACGTTGACGGTGTCGTACGCGTTCGCGACGGTGCGACTGGGGCGGAGCACGAACAGCTTGGACGCCAGCGGGCCGCGGAGCGAGTCGGCGAGCGGCGTCGGCGCGACGTAGCTGTTGTTGATCGGGTTGGTCTCCGTGTCCCAGCGGAGCCCGAGGTTGAGCGTGAGGCGCTTGCTGATCGTCCAGTCGTCCTGCGCGTAGGCGCCGAACTGCTGGTTGCTCGTCTTGATCGTCGGGTTCCCGCCCCCGAAGACGACCTGGATCGGGGTCGCGAAGTTGTTGCTGTTGTCGTAGGTGAACTGCGGGTTGTGGGCGTTGTCCTTGTCGGCGTGGTAGCCGAGGAGGTCGACGTTCCCGCCGAACTTGAAGACGTGGTCCCCCGCGGCCTGCACGCCCGAGCGCGTGACGTCGTCGCGGAAGGAGAAGCGGTTCTGCGTGAACTGTTGGAAGCCGGCGCCGCCTCCGATGTTCAGCACGCCGTTGAAGATCTGCCCGGGGGCGGTCACGTCCGCGGCGCCCTGCTGCCAGTGGAACTGCTGCGGGCTGAACTGCGCCTCGTTGAGCCAGTGCTCGCCGGCGTACTTCCAGTTGACGATGCCGGTGTAGACCTGGATCGGCAGGTTGCTGGCGCGCGAGTACGCGTTCTGGTTGCCGACGTCGCGGAAGTCCCGGTCGTTGCGCAGGTTGAACGACGCGTCGACGGTGCTCTTCTCGCTCTGCACGTAGGTCAGCTTGGCGACGCCGAGGTGCTCGCGGAAGGGCTGCTGGTACTGCCCGAGGGACGGCGCGACGAGCGAGGCGACCGAGGCCGGCGCGGTGACGCCGCCTAACGTCACGTAGGCCGGGTCGTCGCGGAAATTCCCCTCGTAGTCGAGGAAGTAGAACAGCTTGTCGTGCACGATCGGGCCGCCGAGCGCGCCGCCGACCTGCAGGCGCCGGAACTCCGGCGTCGCGAACTGCTTCTGCACCGCGTAGGCGTCGCGCGCCGCGTAGCCGTAGCCGATCCCGTTGGCGAACCCGTCGAAGGCGGTCTCGTTCGTGCCGCTGCGCGTGTTGGCGAGGATGATCGCGCTCGATGCCTTCTGGTACTCCGCCTTGTAGTTCTGCGTCAGGACGCGCAGCTCCTCGATGGCGCCCTGCGGGAAGGGATTCCCCTTGCTCGCGTCCTGCCCCGCCGTGCCGCCCGGGAGCACGTCGCTCTTGTACGAGGCGCCGTCGACGTAGACGTTGACCGCGGAGGCCGGCTGCCCGCCGGCGGCGAACGTCTTGTCCGTGTTGCCGCTGTTGTTGTCCGTCGCCGTCACGCCCGGCACCAGTTTGGCCAGGTCGAGGATGTTGCGCTCGAAGTTGGGCAGGTTGGCGACCTGGGCGCGCGTGATGCTCGCGCCGACCTCCGAGGTGCGCGTGGTCTGCGCCGCGGTCGCGGTCCCGGTCACCTGCACCGACGTCAGCTGGACGGCCGTCTCGGACGCCGAGACGTTGATGTCGCTCGTCTCCGCGATGCCGACCGTCACCTGGCGGGTCTGCGGCGCGAGGCCGATGCGGCGCACCGAGAGCTCGTAGCGCCCCGGCCGGAGCCCGCCGAGGAAGTAGAAGCCCGAGGCGTTGGTCGTCGTCGTGCGGCGCGCGTTGGTCTCGACGTAGCGGGCGACGACCTGCGCGTCGGGCACCGGGGCGCCCGCGGCCCCGGTGACGTAGCCGCGGACGTTGCCGGTCGCGGTCTGCGCCCGTAACGCGCCGGGGAGGAGCGCCGCCGCGAGCGCGGCGGCGGCGTAGGCGGTGGGGGTGGCGCCACACCCGGCGCGCGTGACGCGCCGGGTCGGGAACGTGGACGACATGCGCGGGACTCCTGGCGGGAGGAAGATGCCGAGCCGAGGCCACCGTAGCCATGTCGTTACACCGGCGGCCGGCGGCCCAACATCCCGGCGGGACCGCGCCCTGTCAACGGCCCCGCCGTCCGTCCGCCGGAATCAGCCGTGGCCGTGCCCGTGGCCGTGCCCGGGGCGTTCCCGGATTTGCCCGACTTGCCCGGCTTCTTTCCCGGATTCCCCGAACCACCCGCGGGCCCGCCGTTCGCCCCGCCAGCGGAGCCACCTCCAGTGGAGCCACTTCCAGCGGAGCCACCCCCGGCGGACCCACCCGCCGCCCGTGCCCCCGCGCAGCGCCGCCGCCAGCGCCACCCCCTTGGGCGAGCCCCAGCCCGTGCACGCGTCCCACCCCGGCCCCGCCGGGTACCCGCCCACCTGCCCGGTCGTGTCGTTGGTCCCGTCCGTGACGTCCCGGCACCCCGCCGCCCCCGCCGAGGCGTAGAGCAGCGGATTGATGTACCCCACCGCCCGGGCGCCTAACGCGTTGACCCGCGCCAGCAGCGCCGCCCACAGCGGGGCCGCCGCGCTCGTGCCGCCCGCGACGCCGTCCTGCCCGCCCGAGCGCACGTAATAGCCCGTGCGCGGGTCCGCCACCGCGGCCACGTCCGGCACTCCGCGTCCGGTCTTGTGCCCCGGGTTCACCGACGGCGGCACGCCCGCCCCCGCCTGCCACGCCGGCAGCGGGAACGCGTCGCTCACCCCGCCCCCCGTCGCCCCGCTCCCCGTCGCGCGCGTGCCGCCGTTCCACACCGTCTCCGCCGTGATCGCCGCGCGCGCGGCGTCCGCGACGAGCGACGTCCCGCCCACGCCCAACGCGAACGGGCTCGACGCCGGGAAGTCGACGTGCGCGTGCCCGTCCTCGACCTCGTCGCTCGAGCCGTCGTCCCCCGAGGCGAAGCACACCGTCACGCCGAGCAGCGCGGCGTCGCGGAGCGTCTGGTCCACGGCCGCGATCGCCGCCGGCGTCCACCCCGCGTACCCCTCCGCGTACCCCCAGCTCACCGAGATCACCGTCGGCCGGTGCACCGTGTCGTGCACCGCGGCGTTCACCGCGTCCACCCACCCCTGCTCGGTGAACGTCGAGAAGTACACGGCCAGCGTCGCGCGCGGGGCGAGCGAGCCGGCGACCTCGATGTCCAGCATCACCTCGCCGTCCGCGTCGGGCTCCACGCCCGGCTGGTTGTCGTGCCCGCCCACCGGGACCGCGACGACCGTCGGCGCCGGACTCACCCCGACGGTCGTGAAGTACTGCGCCAAGTCGTCGGTGCTGAACCCGCCGCCGAACTCCAGGATGCCGATGCACTGCCCGGCGCCGTCCCCGGCCGGAAAGTCGTACAGCCGCCCGAGCTCCACCGGCGTGAACCACGTACGCGGCGGCGCGGCCGTCGCGGTCGGCGCCGCGGGCTGGGCCGGGGCGGGGGCCGCCGGCCCGGCGTCCGGCAGCGGCAGGAAGATCGCCCGCGGCTCGGCCACGCGCCGCGTGTCCAGCCCGAAGATCCCCGTCACCACGGGGGCGAGCTCCTCGGGCACGTGCACCGCGCCCGTGCGGCCGCGGTACTCGCCGCCGCCGCTCAGCGCGAAGCGCAGCAGCTTGACGTCGAACGCGGCGTTCACCGCGGCCGCCGTCCCCTCGACGATCACCGCGCGCTCGCCGACCCGCTCGTCCACCACGCGCAGCCCGTGCGCGGTCGCGAACGCGCGCACCCGCGCGATGTCCTCCGAACTCGCGCCGTAGCGCTCGGCGAACGCCTCGCGCGTCAGGTACGGCGGCCGCGCGTCCGCGGGCAGCGTTCCCAGGAGCGTCGGGTCGGGCGGCTCGGCCCGCGGGCGCAGGCGCACGGTCACGCGCACCTGTTCGTCCGCCGGCGTGGGGCCGACGGCGCGAGCGCCGGGCACGGGCACGCGCGCCGAGCCGGGGAGGGGGACGTAGCGCGGCGGAACGGGCGAGGGGGGCATGCGCAAATCTCCTGGGCTGGCGGCGGATGACGGCCGGACGGCGCTCGAACGACACGGACAACGACGCGTATCAAGATCGCTACCGGGGCGCCCCGGCGCCGCGGGTCGCCGGGGTTCACGACGGTTAGCTTGGCCGGATGACACCCCCGGGACGCGCGGCCCAGGTCCGCGCGGTCGACCCCGACCGCCCCGACCCGGCGACGATCGCCGCAGCGGCCGCCGTGCTGCGCGCCGGCGGCCTCGTCGCCTTCCCGACCGAGACGGTCTACGGGCTCGGCGCCGACGCGCTCGACGAGGCGGCCGTGCGCCGGATCTTCGCCGCCAAGGGGCGCCCGAGCTTCAACCCGGTGATCGCCCACGTCGCCGACGTCGACGGCGCGCGGGCGCTCGTGACGGCGTGGCCCGACGCGGCCGCGCGGCTCGCGGCGGCGTTCTGGCCCGGGCCACTCACGCTCGTGCTCCCCAAGCGCCCGCACGTGCCCGACGCGCTCACCGCGGGGCTCGCGGCGGTCGCGGTGCGCGTGCCGGCGCACGCGGTCGCCCGCGCGCTCGTCGCCGCCGCGGGCGTCCCGGTCGCGGCGCCGAGCGCCAACCGCTACACCGAGGTCTCGCCGACGACCGCGGCGCACGTGCTGCGCGGGCTCGGCAACCGCGTCGACCTCGTCCTCGACGGCGGGCCGACGGCGGTGGGAATCGAGAGCACGGTGGTCGACCTCACGGGAGTCGCGCGCGGCGACGGCCCGCCGCGCCTGCTCCGCCCGGGCCCGCTCGCGCCGGCGCGGATCGCCGCGGCGCTGGGCGCCGCGTTAGACACGTCATTAGGCACCGCCGACGACGCCGCGCCCGACGCCCCGCGCCTCGCCCCCGGGATGGTCGCGCGGCACTACGCGCCCCGCGCCGCGGTGTGGCCGTTCGACCCCCCCGAGCGCCCGGCGGTCGCGGCGCGCCTCGCGCGCTGGCGGGCCGAGCACCCCGGGGCGCGGGCGGGGGCGGTGCTGCTCGCGCGATGGGGCGATGCGTTAGGCGCCGCGCCCGACGCGGCCGACGTGCTGCCCGCGGACCCGGACGGCTACGCGCGCGGGCTGTACGCGGCGCTGCACGCGGCCGACGAGCGGGGGGACGCCGTCGTGCTCGTCGAGCGGCCGCCGGACGCGCCGGGGTGGGAGGGGGTGCGGGACCGGGTGGCGCGGGCGGCGGCCTAACGGATCACGGCGGGGCGGTGTCGGGAACTGCGGGGGGGCGCCGTTGGTGGGGCGCTGTTGGTGGGGCGCTGTTGAACGGGCGCTGTTGGAACGGCGGGCACGCCCGGTCGGGTGGGTCGCCCGACCAACAGCGCCCCTGCAACGGCGCCCCACCAACAGCGCCGTTCTAACAGCGCCGTCCTCCCGCCACTCCCGTCACCGCACCCCCCGCACCCGCCCCCCGTTCGTCACCACCCCCGCGTACACCGCGTGCGCCTGCGGCCCCGCGACCGGCACGATCGTCCCGAAATCCACGGCCAGCTCCGGCCGCACGACGAACGTCGGCCCCGTGAGCAGCCCGACCACCGGCGCCTGCCCGGCGGGCCCGCGCGTCCCCGGATAGCCGTAGCACTCCAGCGCCCACCCGAGCCCGCCGCGGACCGGGATCCCCGCCGCGGCCGCCCAGAGCGTCGACGTCTTCGGCGAGCGCCGCCCGTCCCCCCCGCGCCACGTCGCGCCGACGTTGAGATCGAGGCTCGCCGGGCCCACCGTGCGCGAGTTGATGAGCACGAGCCCCGCCGCCGACGCCCCCGCCCCCCGCGCCCCGCCCGTCGCGAACGTCACCGACGGCAGCACGGCCACGTCCTGCAGCAGCGGCCGGTCCTCGACCACGCGCCACTTGAGCGCCACGCCCACGTCGCCCAGGCCGAACGCGGTCCCAGTCGCGCCACTCGTCGGGAGCGCGAGGCCCAGCTGCGTGCGCGCGCCGAGCCCGAACTTGACGAGCGTCGGCACCGACACCGCGTGCGTGCCGTCGCCGGGCGCGTCGCGCTCGACGCCGCTCTCGACCTCCGCGTACCCGGGCGCCACGGTGCCCGCGTGCGTCGCCACGCTCGGCCGCTCGGGCTGCACCGACCGGGGGTGGAAGGCGCCCGCGCCTTCGACCCCCGCGGGGGCGGCCGGTGCAGCGGCCGTCCCCGCGTCCACCGCCGTCCCCCCGCCGCCGGCCGCACGGACGGCCGTCGCGCCCGCGGGCACGCGTTGGAGGAGCACGCGGTCGCTCGTGTGGTGCTCGCCCGCGTAGCCGCGCAGCACGAGACGCCGCCGTGCCGGTGCGCCGCTCACCCCCGGAACCGAGTCGAGCAGGTACGCCGCGCACGACCGCGCGTCGCGCCCGGGGCGGCGGACGAAGCAGAGCGCGGACGCGCCGTCCGCCGTCGTCCCGAGCGACCAGCGGCCGAAGTAGTGCCGCTCGTGCTCGATACGGCCGCCCGCACCGACGCGGATGCGGAGCGCGGCGTCGCTCCCGCCGGGCGCCAGCACCCACACGCTCGTGTCCCCCGGCGCGGTCTTGGCCACGTCCACCCACTCGCCCGCGACGCCTCGCCCGGGTGCCTGCGCGGCCGCGAGCGCAGGCACGACGAGAGCGGCGAGGCGGGCGGCGAGCGCGACGGAAGCGATTCGGAGAGGCATTCGGGGTGGGAACGCGGGTGGCCGCGGGTGACCGCGGGTCGACTCTTGCGCGGCCCGCGACACGCCCACACTGTACAGGGACAAGTGTACGCCGGGACGTGCTGATGGCGCGCGCGCCGCACCGAATGCGGCGCACCGAGCCGTGCGCCCGGCGGCGGCCGGTCGAGGGACCGGGAGGGGCACCATGTTTCTCAAGTTGCTCGAATCGCGTCGCGCCCGCGTCATCACCGGGTGGGCGCTCGTGGCGAGTGTCGCCGTGCACACCACCGGCGTCGCGGGGACGCTCTGGCGCCTCGCCTCCGGCCGCGGGTCCGAACCGCCCCCCGAGGGGCCGATCTCGATCCGCTACCTGCTGCCGCCCGACCACGTCGCGCACGAGGTCGGCGAGCGCATCCAGTGGGTCGCCCCCGGCGCCGGACTCGCCGGCGCCGCGGCCGGCTCGGCGCCCGACGCCGCCCGGACCCACACCGTCGGCGACGCCCCCCCGCCCCCGGCCGCGCGCGCCCAGCCGCAGCCGGCCGCCGGCGACCTGCCCGACGAGACGCGCATCTACACGATCGAGGACGTCGACTCCGCCGCCACGCGCGACCCGACCAGCGACGGCCCGCGCTACCCCGACGCGCTGCGCGCGAAAGGCGTGCAGGGCGACGTGCTCGTGGAGTTCACGGTCGACACCGCCGGGCGGGCCGACCTGGCGACGTTCTCCGTCGTCGAGACGTCCCACCCGCTGTTCGCCGACGCCGTGCGCGACGCCCTGCCGCTCATGCGCTTCACCCCCGCCGTCGCCCACGGGCGCCACGTCCGCCAGCTCGTCCGGCTGCCGATGAAGTTCAAGCTCCTCGGCCTCGAGGAGCAGAAGATCTAGCGGCCCGCCGGGCGCGCCTAACGGTCCGCGTTCGGCACCTCGGCCATCATGCCCATCGCGTGGTAGCCCTTGTCGACGTAGACCGTCGCGCCCGTGATCCCGCGGCCGAGGTCCGAGGCGAGGAAGGCCGCGACGGCGCCGACCTCCTCCGCGCGCGTCGGCTCGGGCAGCGGCGTGTTGGCCGCCGCGTACTGCACCATCCGGTCGATGATCCCGATCGCGCTCGCCGCGCGGCTGGCGAGCGGGCCCGCGGAGATCGTGTTCACGCGCACGCCGTACTTGCGCCCCGCCTCGTAGGCCAGGAGCCGCGTGTCGCTCTCGAGCGCCGCCTTCGCGCTCGACATCCCGCCGCCGTACCCCGGCACCGCTCGCTCGCTCGCGAGGTAGGTGAGCGAGGCGAACGACCCGCCGGGCCGCAGCAGGGGCCCGAGCCGCTGCACCATGCTGACGAGCGAGTACGCGCTCGTGCTCACCGCAGCCAGATACCCCGCGCGGCTCGTCTCGAGCAGCGGCTTCTTGACCTCGGGCCCGTTGGCCAGCGAGTGCACCACGACGTCCAGCGGACGCTCCCCGAAGTCCGCCACCAGCCGGTCGACCATTCCCTGCACGGTGAAGTCGCCGGTCTCCTTGTATCGCTTCGAGTCGCGCACGTCCTCCGGCGCGTCGGCCAGCGTGTCGTACAGCGCGTCGAGCGGGTAGACGCGCTCGAACTCGAGCAACGACCCGTCGGCCATCCGGCGCGACTCGTCCATCTTGCCGCGCTCCAGCAGGTTGCGGAAGATGGTCAGCGCGGGGGGCCAGGTCGCGACGCACACCGAGGCGCCGGCGGAGGCGAGGGCCTTGGCGATCGCGAAGCCGTAGCCGTTGTCGTCCGCGACGCCTGCGACGAGGGCGCGGCGGCCGGAGAGGTCGATGGAGAGCATGAACGGAAGATAGTGTCTCGCCGTATCCGTCCCGCGTCGCCGTACCTGCGTCGCCCCGCCCGCCACGGGTCCACCGTGTCTCTCGCTCTGACCTATCTCGCTCTGACCTAATCCACCAGCCTCTTCCGAATCGGCGGTTCGGGACGGCTACCGCGCAACGAGTATGGCGGCGCGGCGCGGGTACGGCGACGCGGATACGGCGATCACACCACCCGCCCCTTCCACCCCCCGAGCCGGAACACCCCCCCACTCACCACCGCCAACAACGAAAACGCCAGCGCGATCGCCACGAACACCCCGTGCGGCCCCAGCCCGAGCGGCCGCGCGAGCGCGTACGCCACCGGAATCTCGAACGCCCAGAACACCAGCAGGTTGAGCACCGTCGGCGTCCTCGTGTCGCCCGCCCCGTTGAACGCCGCCGTCAGCACCATGCCGTAGCCGTACAGCAGGAACCCAGCGGCGTCGATGCGCAGCCCGTCCACCCCGAGCGCTAGCACCGCCGGGTCGCGCGTGAACGTCCCGACGATCCCCGGCGCGAAGGCCGCGAACAGCACGGACACGACCCCGAGGAACGCCGCGTTGAAGTGCCCCGTCGTCCACACCGCCCGCTCCGCGCGCGCCGGGTCGCGCGCGCCTAACGCCTGGCCGACGAGCGTCGCCGCCGCGTTGCTCATCCCGAACGCCGGGAGCAGCGCGAAGACGATCACGCGCATCACGACCGTGTACGCCGCGAGCGCCCCCGCGCCGAACGTCGCCACCACGCGCACGAGCCCGATGAAGCTCGCCGTGCCGATCACCGTTTGCAGCGCCGCCGCGCCCGACACCTCGACGAACCGCGCCAGCACCCCGCGGTCGTAGCGGAAGTCGCGCCGCGCGAGCGGCACGCGGCTCGTCGGCCGCGTCAGGCGCCAGAGCGCGTAGAGCGCCCCCGTGCCGCGCCCGATCGTCGTCGCCACCGCCGCGCCCGTGACCCCGAGCCGCGGGAACGGCCCGACGCCGAAGATCAGCAGCGGCCCGAGCACGATGTTGATCGCGTTCGCGACCCACAGCGTCCGCATCGCGATCGCCGCGTCCCCCGCGCCGCGGAAGATCGCGTTCGCCACGAAGAGCAGCACGATCGTCGCCTCGCCGCCCAGCATGATGCGCGCGTAGCCCGTCCCCGTCGCCAGCACCGCGCTCGGCGCGCCCATGAGCGCGAGCAGCCGCGGCGCCCCGAAGAAGCCGAACACCCCGAACACGAGCGACACGAGGGTGCCGACGGCCACCGCCGTCGCCGCCGACCGCGCCGCGCCCGCCGTGTCCTTCTCGCCCACGCGGCGCGCGACGAGCGCCGTCGCGCCCGCGCCGAGCCCCATCGCGAGCGCGTAGACCACGGCGAGCATCGACTCGGTGAGCCCGACGGCCGCGAGCGCGTCGGCGCCGAGGCGCGAGACGAAGAACGCGTCGGTCACCGCGAACACGCTCTCCATCGCCATCTCGAGCACCATCGGCACGGCGAGCAGCAGGATCGCGCGGCCGAGCGGGCCGGCGGTGAAGTCCTGGTCGCTCCCGGCGAGCGCCTCGCGCACCGAGGCCCAGAAGCCCGGCGTGGGGACGGGCGGGGAGGGCAGGTCGGGCAGCGGGGCGCCGGCGAGCGACGCGGCGCCGGGCACGGCGTTAGGCGGGTCGAACTCTTCTACGTCTTCGAGGGCGGGCATGCGCCGCGACTCCGGGCGTGTAGGGTCTGGAAAGCGTGCGGAAGGACGGCTGAAACGCGAAACGCCCCACCGGCCAGTCGGGCACAGGTGGGGCGTGCATCGGCGCCGTCCGGCGCGCGCTGGCTAGTCCCTGTGCGACCTCATGTCACGCGCGACGCGCCGACGGCCAGAACGGCCAGAACGGCCGGGCGCGGGGCGGCGGAGACGGGGGCAGGGGCGAGCTTCATCAGACACCAATCGCAGGGAGTCGAGAACCGCCGGGAGTGGTCGCGGGGCGGAGTGCCAGGGTACGTCCGCCCGGGCTGGGCGTCAAGGCAAACGTCTGATCGTGACGTACCAGCTCATAGCGTTCCAGCTAATCCGGGGAGTGGAGCACGGCCTCGAACGGCGGGTAGCCGCGCAGCGGTTGGAGCGAGCCACCGCCCACTCGCGCTTGACGTCGGCCCCGCCGTCCGCGTCCGCGGCGGAGTCGCCCGCGGCGACGCCCCCGCGGTTCGCGGCTTGGCGCGTGCGGGCGTGGTCGACGAGGATCTGCCGCATCAGGCGGGCCGCGACGCGCGCACGTCCACGGCCGTGGTCACCTGCTGGGCCGCGGGGGCGCGAGTCCCCACGCAAGCCGGGTCGGCCGCTCCGTAAGCTCCCAATCGCGGGTCGCAGCGGCGGCTCGGAGGCACCGCCAGCCGCCGCTGGTCCACCCGCCCGAGCCCGTCTCGATCGCACTCGTGGCGGTCGGACTCGGCACGATCGCCACGGCCGCCCACCGGCGACGCCACGCCTGGCCCGTCGCGATTGTCACCGCCCTGCTGTTAGTAGTCTGTTGTTAGATCAAAAGAACAGCCGTAACAGCAGAGAGTGTGGACGCGTCGAAAACTCTCACAACCGCCGGTCCTTCAACGCGTTAGGCCGTCGAGATCGCCCCCGCGCCGGTGTGGAACGCCGCGCATTGCCCGCCGCACCGGGGAAAAGGTGGCGGCGCACCCTCTCGCATCGCCGTGTCGCTGTGGAGAGGATCTGGAACCGCTGTAGAGTCACTGTGGAAAGCTACGCCCCGACTGTGGAGAACTACCCCCTGCGCGCGGAGTTTCCCACATCCCGGGTCGCGTTGGACGTCCCGCCGTGACCCCGGGGCCGGCACGGCGGACTTCTAGGCCGCCGTCGTCTCCTTCACGAACCACGCGCGCACCCCCGAGAAGTCGAACTCCAGCACCCCCGCCTCCCCTAGGCGGTAGTGCGTCTCGACCGCGCGGGGCGCGCGCGGGTTGTCGGTGCGCAGCACGTTCCCCTCGACCCGGTAGACGAGCGCGAGCGTCTGCGTGCGCTCGCCGACCTCGAACGAGTACCGCAGCCGCCCGCCGCTCAGAAACTCCATCGCCACCCCGGGCGCGAAGTCCAGCCCCGGCTCGGCGCGCAGCAGCCGCCAGCGGCCGAGCAACCAGGCCGGGACGGTGTGGATGTCGTCGGGCGGGGGCGCGCTCATGCGCGGCCGTGGCGCAAGAGACCGGCCGCCGCGCACCCGTGCGGACGACCGTTGGCTGCCAAGGCGACGGGTACGCTTGTTGACGAAGCGCGCCCCGCCGTCACGGGCCGGTCATCGCCCGTCTCCCCAACCGAGGACCCCATGGCCCATCACAACAAGAGCACCGAAGGCGACGCCGACCAGAAGCGCGCCGCCGCCCGCGACGCCAAGGCGCACGGCCACGCGCCGAGCGAGGTCGGCGCCACCACCGGCGCGAGCGGCCAGACCAAGAAGGCCCCGCACAACGCCACGCACCAGGACAAGATGGACCTCAAACACGAGGGCAAGGCGACGGGCGACAAGGCCAACGACCACGAGCACGCCCGCCCCGGCAACCGCGAGACCGATCCGCAGCGCGACTGACCGACCCGCGCCGACGGTGACGCCCCGGCTTACGCCCCGGCGACCGTCGGCGCCCCCGCTTCCTGCCACGCGCGCCACCCGCCGCTGACCGAGGCGACGTTCGTGTACCCCATGCGCTGCAGCGCGTCCGCCGCGAGCACCGCCCGGTACCCCCCACCGCAGAGCAGCAGCAACTCCTCTCCCTGGTCGGGCACCCTGGTCTCGACGTCGCGCTCGATCACCCCCTTCCCGAGGTGCTCGGCGCCGTCCGGATGCCCGGCCGCCCACTCGCCGTCCTCGCGCACGTCGATCAGCCGCGCCCCATTCGCCATCCGCGCCCTGGCCTCATCGACCGACACCTCGGGCACGCGCGAGCGCGCGTCGTCGACGAGGCGGAGAAACCCAGGCGTGTGATCCATAGGGAACGGAACGAGGGAAGGAACGAACGGAACGAGCAGTGGGCAAACCGACCGGCCGCGCCGCCCAAAACTATCCAGTCGCCCGCCCCCCGCCCCTCCCGTCCCGCTCCCGCGCCTAACACCGCGCTCAGTCCCGCCCCACGCGGCGGACGCCCCACTCCGTACGCTATCCCCCCTACCGCCCCCTCCGCCGACACTGCGCGAGCACCCTCCTCGCCCCCCCCGCCGCCGGCGCGACCTCGTGCGCCGCCTCCGCGTTCCCCCTCGCCCCCCCACAATCCCCTCGCCCGAGCGCCAACGTCGCCGCCCGCAACCGAACGCGGTAATCCCCCGGCGCGAGCACCGCCGCGACCCGCACCCCTTCCGCCCCGCCGTTCTCGTACAACGGCATCGCCGCCAGATGCGCCCCCGCCAGCGCCGCGCCGAGCGCGAGCCCCCCCGCCCCCAGCCGCGCCAGCGCCACCCCACGCCCCGCCGCCCTTCCCGCCCCGCCCCCCCCGGCCATCGCCGCGAGCGCCCCCGCCGCCGGCCACACCACGACCGTCGGCGCCGCCAACAGCAGCACCGCGTCGAACGCCCCCGCGACGACCGCCGCCGCGAGCACCCCGCCTAACGCCCCGCCCGCGAGCGCCCGCCCCGCCGCCTCGCGCGCCCGCGCGTCCTCGGACCCCACCTCCCGCGGCGCCGGCCCCCGCGCCCCGCCCCACACCCCGCGATGCCCCACGACCGCGAGCCCGACCACCACCGCCGCGAGCGCCGCCACCGCGACCACCCCCCGCTCGCTCGCCACCGCCACCCAATCGCTACTCGGCCACGGGTTGGCCGTCGTGCCGTCCGCCGTCAGCGACGGGTCCCCCGCTGGCGCCGCGGCCGGGTAGCGCACCGACCAGTTCCCCGGCCCCACCCCCAGCACCGGGTGCTCCGCGAGGAGCCGCGCCGAGTTCTCCCATTGGGCGAGGCGCCCGCGCCCGCTCCCGCCCTTGTAGTCGACCACTCCCTTGACCGAGTCCAGGTACGGCGAGTCGCTCCGCCAGTCGAGTGCGTTAGGCAGCCGGACCGCCGCGGCCGCTCCGCCCCCGACCGCGGCCGCGAGCAGCAGGGCGCGCCCGGGGCGCAGACGCCATCCCCCCGCCGCCCCGGGCGCGCGCGAGAGCACGACCGCCCGCACGAGCCCGATCAGCACCGGCGCCACCGCCACCGCCGCCGCGAGCCACGCGCCGCGGCTGCGCGAGAGCACCAGCGCCGCGCCGAGGGCGAGGGCGGCGAGCACCGCGCCCACCGCGGCGGCGAAGCGCCGCGCGGCGAGCGCCACGTACACCGCGAGCGGCAGCCCCACGGCGCACAGATGCGCGACGAAGTTCCGGTTGCCGAACAGCCCGCCCGGCGCGCGGTTCACCGAGAAGTACTCCGAGCGCACGCCGTACGCCTGCAGTAGCGCGCCCGCGGCCGCCACTGCCGTCGCCGCCGCGAGCGCGCCTACGATCCGCCCGCCCGCGCCGCGCCGCGCGGCCGCGCGCGCCGTCCAGAAGAGCGCCGCGCCCGCGGCCGTGATCGCCAGCGCGCGCGCGGCCAGCCACGGGCTCGCCGCCAGTCCTGCACTGAGCGCGCTCCACGCGAGGTAGAGGGCGAACGCGCCGTCGACGAACCGGTCCACCGCCGTGCCTCCGGATCCAGTCCGGGCTCCAACGTCCCCCCGATCGGCGCGCGGCTCGCGGGCGGGCGCACGCGCGAGCCCGGCCGCCGCCCAACACGCCGCCGCGGCCGTGACCAGCAGCACGACCTCCTTCGGCACGAAGAACCGGTCGAGTTCGAACAGCCGGTACGGCGCAGCCGCGAGCATCGCGGCGATCGCCCCGCCCCCGATCCACCACGCCACCCGCCCCTCGGGACCGCCCACCGGCGGGTGGTCCCGAAAGGTCGGTTCGGAGGAGCCAGGGATGGACATCGCGTCGCGGGACAGCGCGGAAGAGCAGCGGACGAGCTCAGCGGCCCGATTTCCCGGGCAAAGTACCCGCAACCAGGCAGCTGCCGCGGATCCTACCCTGGTCTGACCGGCCGGCCAAGCGTACTCGCAACTCGCGACGCGGGGCGGATTTCGCCCCCCCGGGCCCGGGCTAGGTTCACTCCCACGACAACGACGCGGGCCGATGTGACATAAGGCCCACGCGACCAGGACGCCGACGGGCTGCGCTGCGTGCGACGCGCGCCCCACGCCGAGCGGTCGCACCCCCAACCTCGCCGCCCACGGCCCGCGGACGCTATCGCGGTCTGGCAGCACGGACGGCACGCCGCACGACGCCGACCCGGAAGGTCGCGTCTGACGGTTACAGCCCGCCTACTCGGCGGGGCACGATCGCCGTGTGTGCGACCGACGATCACGCCCCAGCCGACGAGGCCGCGTGAGGAGACGCGTTCTTTGCCTTTACTGCCCACCCGTCTGGCCGCGCTTCTGCGCGCCACCCAGACGTCCCGCTTGGCCCACCAGCTCGCCCTCGGCGCCGGCGCCGTCGTGTCGATGGCCGCCGCCGTCTCGTCCGTCCGCCCCGTGTACGTGGGGCGCGCGCCCGGCCTCGACCACCTCGTCGCCGTCGGCGTCGCCACCGACTCGGTCGCCTCCCGCGCGCCCTGGGCCGGGGTCGCCGACGTCGATTCCGCCATCCACTCCGCCCGCTTCGAGATCGACCGCCTGGCCTTCGTGCAGGACCTCCTGCACACCGGCCGCATCGACTCGTCGCGCGCTGAGGTCGTCGGAACCGTCGCGGTGCGCGAGGCCTACAAGCGCCGCCTGCCGCCGGCCCTCGTCTTCGGCGTCCTGCTCACCGAAAACCGCGACTTCCGCTCGACGGCCCGCTCGGGCTTCGGCGCCGTGGGCCTCATGCAGGTCGTCCCGCGCGTCTGGGTGCCGACCCTCGCCAAGCTCTTCGGCCGCAACCTCACGCGCGACGAAACCAACCTGCAGTACGGCGTGCACATCCTGAGCGGCTACCTGTACCGCAGCGCCGAGCGGGTCGAGACGGCCGACAAGGCCGTCATCCAGGGCCTGATGCGCTACAACGGCTGCACCCCCGGCCGCGCGCGCTGCCAGCACTACCCCAACCACGTGCGCCAGATGGTCGAGCAGTACGCGACCGCCCAGTGCGGGGTCGGCGGCTACGAGGGCTGCGTCTCGCGCCCGCTCCGCATCTCGATGCGCGACGCGACCGGCGAGAACGCCGGCGCGGCGGAGCAGGTGGCGACTCGCTGAGAACGGTACGGCCGGCCCGACCAGGGGCGCACTTGGTGGGGCGCGCTTGGTACTACGCTGTTGAAGAGGCGCTGTTGGTCCGACGCTGTTGAAAGGGCGCTGTTGATAGGCGGGATTCCCGCTCTACCAACAGCGCCCTTTCAACAGCGCCCTTTCAACAGCGTCGGACCAACAGCGCCGGACCAAGCGCGCCCCACCAAAGGCGCCCCAATAAGAGCGCCCCACCACAGGTTTCCCCGTTAGGCCGCCGGCTGCACCCGCCGCCGGGCCACGGGCAGCACCGGCGCCCCGCCCGCCGCCGCCCGCGCCGTCTCCGCCTTCAGGTACGCCGTCGGGTCGTGCGTCAGCGCCCCCGCGGGGAGCTCGTCCCACAGCGGCCCGAGGTCGCGCCGGACCCGGTCGCGGTAGAACGCCGGCAGCTCCGCGTGCTCGCCCTCGAAGTACCCGCGCACCGTCGGGTCCGTGTCGAGCAGCCCGCGCACGGTCGTGTAGTAGTGCCGCCGCCCCGTCCCCTCGCTCGAGAGCGCGCGCACCACGTTCATCGTGCTCGGGATCAGCCCGCGGTTGGCCGCGAACCGCCGCGCCACGTTCTTCTTCGAGAACGTGTACTTGACCAGGTCGATCACCCGGTCGTAGAACGGCGCCCACTCGTAGTTCTTGGGCCGCACGTTCATCGCGAGGTTGTTGTTCAGGAAGTGGTGCGGGAAGGGGAGCACCCGCCCGGCGCGCTGCAGCTCGAGGTTGAGCGGCGCCGCCCGCCCGAACGCCGAGAGCAGCGAGTAGCCCGGGAACGCGCCCGGCGCGAGGTCGACGAAGCGCTTCGTCAGCTCGAACGGCTCGTCGCCCTCGTCCGTGTCCAGGCCCAGCACGAAGTTGGCCTGCAGGTACGGGATGTGGCGCATGACCAGGTTCACGTGGTCCGCCACGTGCCGCACCTTGTCCATCCCCTCGGCCTTGCCCGTCCTCGCCTTGTTGCCTAACGAGAACCACGACTCGACGCCGGGCAGCATCGCCTTGAAGCCGTTCCGCGCGAGCCGCGGCAGCCGCGACTCCGACAGCAGCGACAGCGAGCTCTCGGCGACGAACTCGATCCGCCCCGCCGGCACCGCCGCCTCGATCGCGTCCATCGTCTCGTCGAAGCGCACGCCGAAGTTCGGGTCGTGCCACGCCACCCGCGGGCGCTTCAGCTGCGTGAGCAGGAACCGGAGGTCGTCGGCCATCGCCTCGGGCCCGAACGGCTGGTGCTCGACCGTCGAGTCGATGCAGAAGGCGCACGTGTACGGGCAGCCGAGCGAGGCGATCATCGGCACGATCTTGAGCGCCGGCGCCTTCCGGAGCGTGGCGGCGATGTGCGGCCACCGCTCGCGCACGCCGGGCAGGCCCGCGGGCTGGCGCGCGGCGGCCAGGTGTACGCCCAGCGGGCGGGCGCCCGGCGGGCCGCTGGGCGCGCCGCCGGGCGCGCCCCGCCGCGGGGGGCCCCGCCGCGGGGCCGCGAGGCCGCCGGCCGGTCGGCCGCGCACGCCCCGAGCACCTCGGCCACCAGCGCCTCGTCCGTGAAGCCCAGCACGTAGTCGAAGTACTGCCGCGCGTCCTCGGGGTAGCAGCGCGCGTGCGGCCCGCCGAGCACCGTCGCCGTGCCGCGCTTCCGGTACAGGTTGCTGATCGCGTACGCCAGCTGCGCCGTCTCGCTGAACGCGCCGACCATCAGCACGTCCATGTCGTCGGGCAGCTCGGCCGCGAGGTCCTCGAACCCCGTGTAGACGACCATGCGGACGTCGTGCCCCAGGCGCGCGCACCACACCGCGAGCACCTGCGGCATGATGCTCGCCAAGTTCGCGTTCATCACCCGCGCGTAGAGCGCGCGCGTCGGGCCGTTGGTGACCAAATCCAGGATGCCGACGCGGAGCTTACGCATTACGCACAGGGGTGCGGGTGGGGCAGGGTGCGGCCGGACTGCGACGCGGGCGACCGCTGACGCGCCTTACGGTAGGGCACCCCAACGGGCCGGGCAACGACCCGGGCCCAAATTTCTCTTCGTAGCCTCGTACGCCTTACGAGGCGGAGGCCGGCACGGGCGCGGCCGCAATCGCGGTCGCGACGGACGCCGCCTCGGGCTTGCGCTGCCAGCGCGTGGCCGGCGGCGCGGCCCGGCGCGCGAGTAGGTCGTCGTAGTACGCGACCACCCGGGTCGCGACGTCGACCGGCGTGTCGCCCGCCGCGGCGCGGAAGGGCGCGTGCCGCTGGTGCCGCTCGGTCGACACGTGGAACCACCACCACGCGTCGGCGCGCAGCGCGCCCGAGCGCACGGGCGAGGCCTCGACGCGGCACGTGAACGTGCGGTCCCCGTCGGTGAAGGCGAATTCCTGCGGCACGCTGGACATGGGTGGTGGGGGCTGCGGGGAGAGGGTCGTACCGTGGGGAGAACGCGGCGGCCGGATACGCGACGGGCCGGGTCGACGTACGTCGACCCGGCCCGTCACGACGGCCACGCCCGAAGGGGCGGCCGAGCGGGGACGATCGGTGCTTAGATCGTGACCACGTTCTCGGCGGCGGGGCCCTTCTGGCCCTGCACGATGTCGAACTCCACGCGCTCACCCTCGGCGAGGCTCTTGTAGCCCTGCTTCTGGATGGCCGAGTGATGGACGAAGCAATCCTTCGAACCATTCTCGGGCGTGATGAAGCCGAAGCCCTTCGTGTCGTTGAACCACTTGACGGTGCCGGTCGTACGCATTGTGCTGATCCTGATCCTGTAATGAGGGCGGAGCCCCAACGTGGGGAGCCACCACGCGACTTCATGCCCGCGGCCCGCACCGGCCGAAACGCAGCGGGCCCTCGCGAGAGCGAAGGCCCCTGTCCATCGGCGGTGTATGCGCGGCGCGCATGTGTCGCACCGGTCAATTTAATCCGCTCGCGCCCCTCCACAAGCCCGCCGCACTACGCTCCCCGCAATGCCCGACGCCGCGTTCGCCCCCCTCGTCCTCGCCGCCGCCGACGGCGCCTGGGCGGCCGTCCTTCCCTACGGCGCCCACGTCGTCGGCTGGCGCCCCGCCCCCGAATCCGACGGCGCCGCCGCCGTCCGCCCCGCCGCCGACGCCGAGCGCCTCTTCGTCAGCGCCCGCGCCGAGTACCACGCGGGCGCCGCGATCCGCGGCGGCGTGCCGGTCATCTTCCCCCAGTTCGGCGACCGCGTCCCGGGACCCGACCCGTCCATCCGCCACGGCTTCGCCCGCACCCGGCCCTGGAAACTCGTACCCCCAGGACCGACCGACACGGACGACCCCAACACGCACGCCGAGGCCGCGGGCGCGCGCACCGCGATCTTCACCCTCGCCGACGACGCCGAGACCCGCGCGCGCTGGCCCCACGCCTTCCGCGCGACGCTCCGCGTCCGGGCCGCCGGCCCGACCCTCACGCTCGCGCTCGACGTCGAGAACACCGGCGCGGCGCCCTTCGCCTTCACCGGCGCGCTCCACACCTACCTGCGCGTCGGCGACGCCGCCCGCGCCCGCGTCCTGGGCCTCGAAGCCGCCCCCGCGCGCGACCAGGCCGCGGCCGGCGCCGCCCGCGACCCGTTAGGCGCCCCGCTCGGCTTCGGCGCCGAGGTCGACCACCTCTACCCCGACGCGCCCCCAGTCGTCGCCCTCGACGACCCCGCCCTCGGCCGCGCCACCCGCGTCGCCCGCGAGGGCTGGCGCGACGTCGTCGTCTGGAACCCCGGCCCCGAACGCGGCGCCGCCCTCGCCGACCTCGAGCCCGACGGCTGGCGCCACTTCGTCTGCGTCGAGGCCGTCGCCGCCGAGCCGGTCGTCGTCGCACCCGGCGCACGCTGGCGGGGCGCGCAGCGGCTCACCGCCGCGCCACCCGGCGGCCGCTAGAACCCTTATCCCGTTAGGCGCGCGCCGGCGCGCGCGCCACCCCGGGCTCCCGCTCCACCGCGATCGGCGCGTCCGCCTCCGCCCACAGCGACCCGAGCCGCTCGGCCAGCGCCCCCACGTCGCTGACCGTGAACGTCGTACCGTCGCGGTCGACCAGCCCGCTCGCCGCGAAGCGGTTGAAGACGAGCGACACGCTCTCGCGCGTCGCCCCGACCAGCTCGCAGAGCAGCCGGTACTCGTTGGCGCCCAGCACCAGCGCCTCCGACACCGGCGTGCCCCGCGGCCGCTGCGCCGCCAGCCGCAGCATCGCCGCGATCAGCCGGTCCTCGACCGAGAGCGTCGCCACCTCGCGCAGCTTGTCGAGCAGCTCCGTGCGCTCCGCCATGAGCTGGCCCAACAGCGCCTGCCCGTACAGCGGCTGCTCGCGCAGGAACGTCCGCAGCTGCGGGCCGCGCACGTGCAGCGTCTCGCTCGGCTCCTCCGCCCGCGCGTCGGTCGCGTACTGGCCGCGGGGCACCAACCCCTCGGCGCCGAACGTCTCGCCGACCACGGCCACGGCCGGCACGAACCCGCGCCCCGCCTTTACGCGGCTGCGCAGCACCACGCGCCCCGCGAGGACGACGAACAGCCCGTCGGCACCGCCGCCGCGCTGGTAAATGGTGAAACCCGAGGGCCAGGTGGCCCGGGCGCCGTACGGCGCGAGAACGGCGCGCACGTCGGCCGACAGGCGCGCGAGAGGACGAATGGACTCCACAGCAACAGCTCCCAATGTTCCGGAACGACAGGACCGCCTGATAGGCCTGAGACGGCGCGTTAGCGCAATGTCCGGGCCGACCGAGGGGGCACCAAACTGAGCGGTTCACCCTCGCGCCGCGCCGCCGAGCGTTCATGCCTGTACCGCTCATCCGTGCCAACGCCGGCCGCCGCCCGCCCGTGCCCGCCTTGCTCGGCTCGGCACCGCCAGCGTACCCTTTCCCACACCATGCGCCCCCGCGAAGCCTCGCCCGCCGCGCCCCGCGCCGTATCCCGGGACGCCGTGTCCCGGGAATCCGGGTCGTGACCGGGCGCGCCCAGGTGAGCGCGGGCCTCGTGCTCTTCCGGCGCGAGCCGAACGGCGCCGTGAACGGCGACCCGAACGGCGGTCGGGGTCGGCTCGTCGTCTTCCTCGCTCACCCCGGCGGGCCGTTCTGGCGCGGCCGCGACGCCGGCGCGTGGACGATCCCCAAGGGCGTCGTCCAGCCCGGCGAAGAGCTCCTCGACGCCGCCTGCCGCGAGTTCCGCGAGGAGACCGGCGTCGAACCCCGCGCCCCCTACCTCCCCCTCGGCCACGTGCGCCAGCGCGCCGGCAAGCGCGTCCACGCCTGGGCCTGGGAGGGCGACGCCGACCCCGACGCCGCGACCAGCAACACCACGCGCGCCGAATGGCCCCGGGGCTCGGGGCGCTGGCTCACGTACCCCGAGGTCGACCGCTACGGCTGGTTCGCCCCCGACGCGGCCCGCGAGAAGCTGAACCCCGCGCAGGCCGCCTTCGTCGGCCGCCTCGAAGCCGCCCTCGACGCCGCCCGCGCCGCCCGGGAAGCGGCCGTCGGCGCCGCCGTCCCGCCCCCCGCCCCCGGCGAAACCGCCCCGCGGCCCTTGCCTAACCAGCGGCCGGGCCCGAGTTTCCCGGAACCATGAGCGCCGCCGCGCCGCTCCACCTCCCCGGACTCGCCCCCGGCGCCCGCGTCCAGCACGAGCTCCTCGTGCGCGAGCGGGCCGAGAAGGTCACCAAGGACGGCAAGCCGTACGTCGTCCTCACGCTCGGCAACCGCTCCGGCGTGATCGAGTGCGCGCCCTTCTGGTTCGAGCGCCTCGACTGGGTCGACGGCGCCGACCAGGGCCGCGTCGTCCAGGTGATCGGCGACGTCAAGCTCGCCGCCTACAACGGCGCGGCCCGCCGGCAGCTGACGGTCACCGCGCCGCTGCGCGTGCTGCCCGAGGCGCAGTTCGCCGCCGCCGACTTCCTCCCCCACGTCGACGAGGACGTCGAGAAGCTCTGGGACCGCCTCGACCGGGCCCGCGGCGCCGTCCAGAGCGAGGCGTTAGGCGCGGTGCTCGGCGCGGTCTTCGGCGACGACGCCTTCCGCGTCCAGTTCGAGCGCGCCCCGGGCTCGACCAAGGGGCACCACGCCAAGGTCGGCGGGCTGCTGCAGCACACGGTCGAGGTGGCCGCGATCGCCAAGATGTCGGCCAAGGCCGTGCGCCGCGTCAGCGAGGACCTCGTCGTCGCCGGCGCCCTGCTGCACGACGTCGGCAAGGTCGAGGCGTACGAGACGTCGCCCGCCGGCTTCTCCGCGACGCCCTGCGGCCTGCTGGTCGGCCACGTGGTCCTCGGCGTGCTCCACCTCGAGCGCTGCCTGCAGGCGCTGGGCGAAATGCCCTGCAGCGAGGGCCAGCTGCTCGAGCTGCGGCACATGATCCTCTCGCACCACGGCAAGCTGGAGTACGGCTCGCCCGTCGTGCCGATGACGGTCGAGGCGCAGATCGTTCACCACGCCGACGACGCGAGCGCCAAGGCCACCGACTTCCTCGACGCCCTGGACGACGCCGACCTCTGGGCCGAGGGCGGCGAGGTCTCGAAGCGCAGCTGGCAGCTCGGGCGCCAGCTGTGGAAGCGGCCGCACGAGTGGTCGTAGGCCCCCACCCGGCGCCCCCGCCGGGGGCGCCCGCCCGGGCCTAACGTTCGCCCCCCTCCACCCCGCAGGAGCGCGCGATGAACGACAAGCAGTTCGCCAAGCTGATGAAGCAGACGCAGCAGAAGGCCGAGCAGGCCGCGAAGGCGCGCAAGCCCAAGGGCTTCGACCCGACCCTCGACGCCACGCGCTCCGCCGGCGACCCGCACACCGACGACACCGGCGTCGAGCGCGAGCAGATGTTCAAGGAGATGCGGCGGCGCGAGTTCTGAGCGGATCGCCTAACGGTAGGCGTTAGGCGATCCGCCCCCCGCGCTCACCCCGCCGTCCAGTCCTCGACGGCGAGCCCCGGCACGCGCGCGAACTCGCGCACGGTGGCCGTCACGACGCCGAGGTCCGCTTCGACGGCCAGGTCATACCGGCGCCGCACGGCGGCAGGGTACCCGCGCACGATCTGGATCACCGCGTTCGTGTCCAGACGCCACGTCAAGGCGCACCGCCACGAACGCCCGTCCCGCGCGGCATAGATTGGCCGCATGCCGTCCCGCCGCCTCGCCGCCGCGGCCCTCGCCGCGCTCGCCCTGCCGCCCGCCGCGCGCGCCGCCCGCGCCCAGTCCACCACGCCGGCCCAGGCCCGCCCCTACACCGACGCCTTCGAGGTCCACCGCGCGCGCACCGACCCGCAACTCGACTACACCGTGCGCGTCGACACCGGCGACCTCGCCGGGTACCGCGTCACCCTCGTCGTCCGCCACCCGCAGCTCCCCGCCGTGCGCCTCGCCTTCGCCCGCTGGGCGCCGGGCGCCTACCGCATGGCCGAGTTCGGCCAGTACGCCGAGGACCTCACGGCCAGCCGCGACGGCCGCAAGATCACGCCGACCAAGCAGCCCGACAGCACCTGGCGCATCGTCACCACGCGCGACCTGCCCGACGACGTCTCGCCCGACTCCGCGCGCAAGCTCCCCGAGGACACGACCGCGCTCGTCGTCTCCTACCGCGTGACCTTCCCGTCGCCCGCGGCCGCCGCCGCGCCTACCGACCGCTCGTTCCTCCGCCGTGACGGCGCCCTGCTCGACGGGCCGCTCACCTACGCCTTCCCCACGGGCGCCGAGCGCCTGCCCGCGCGCGTGCACCTCGACGTGCCCGCCGGCTGGCAGGTCGTCACCGGCCTCGTCCCGACGTCCGAGCCGCGCAACTTCTTCGCGCCGAGCGTCGACGTGCTGCTCGACAGCCCGGTGCTCACCGGGCCGCCGGGGTCGCTGCGCGTCGGGCGCTTCGACGTCGACGGCGCGCCGCACCGCGTCGCCTACTGGCGCTCGTCGGCCGCGGTGCCGTTCGACACGAACCGCTTCCAATCCACGGTCGCGACCGTCGTCCGCGCCGCGCGCCGCGTCATGGGCGAGCTGCCCTACCGCGAGTACGCCTTCCTCTTCGTCGACGGCGCGGGCGGCGGGCTCGAACACCTCAACTCGACCGCGATCGGCGTCCCCGCCGCGCGACTCGCGCGCGACCCGGCCGCCGCCGCGGCCGTGACGGCGCACGAGTTCTTCCACCTCTGGAACGTCAAGCGCCTCCGCCCCCGCGAGCTCGGGCCCTTCGACTACGCCCGCGCCGCCCGCACGCCGTCGCTCTGGTGGAGCGAGGGCGTCACCGACTACTTCGCCGCCGAACTCGTGCGCCGCGCCGGACTCCGCGACTCCGCCGCCGCGGTGCGCGACTTCGAGGTGGCCGTCGGCGAGTTCCTGAACAACCCCGCGAGCACGCGCGTCAGCCCCGAGCGCTCGAGCCTCACGGCGTGGGACCAGGCATCGGCCAACGGGGGCTACAACATTTCGTACTACCTGCAGGGCAAGCTGCTGGGCGAACTGCTCGAGATCCGCCTGCGGAGCGCGACGGGCGGCCGCCGCGGCATGGACGACCTCGTGCGCCTGCTCTACGACCGCTTCTCCGGGCCTGTCGGCTTCACGCCGCCCGACCTCGAGCGCGCCGCGAGCGAGGTGTGCGGCTGCAATCTGACGCCGTTCTTCGCCGCCTACGTGCACGCCGCGCGGCCGATCGACTGGGCCCCGCGCCTCCTCGCCGCCGGCTGGCAGCTCGACACCACGCGCGACGCGGCCGTCGACTCGCTCGGCCGACCGCGCCCGGACCTGCGCGTGAGTGCGCTGCCGTTCGGCGGCATCGGTTCGGCGGGCGGCGCGGCCGGCGGACGTCCGCGCCTGGCCGCGCCGGTCCTCACCGGCGCCTGGTACCAGGCGGGCCTCCGCGGCGGCGACCTCGTCGTCTCGGTCAACGACACGCCGATCGGCGACGCCGCGGCGTTCGCGCGCGCGATCGCCCGCGCGCGGATCGGCGATACGGTCGCCGTGAGCGTCCTGCGTCCGGTCCCGGGCGCCGACCCCGAGTCGCTACAGGTCGCGGTGGGGATCGCGGGCTACGACGTGTTGCGCGTGCGCCTCACTGACGTCGACGACCCGAGCGAGCGCCAGCAGGCGCTCCGCCGCGTGTGGCTGGTGGGCCCGGAGCGCGCGGGGCCCGAGGCGCTCGCGGCCCTCGCGACGCCGGCCCCGGCCGATCAGCCGACGACGGCGTCGATCCCGACCGCGCGCCCGCCGGCCAAGCGCCGCGCCACCAGCACGCGCCCGCCGTCGCCGAGCACGCGTCCCGACAGCTCGACCCGGTCGTCCGGCGCGGCCAAGCGGTCCGCCGCCAGGCGCCCGGCGGCCAGGTAGGCGGCCACGCCGTAGAGCGGGCGCCCGTCGAGCGGGCGCCCGGGCGCCGGATTCGCGCCGCGCCCGTCCGCCCGGACCGTGGCCACCGGGCTCACCGCCACCGCGCCCACCGGGCCCAGATCCGCCCGCACCACCGTCGTCCCCGCCGCCGCCCGCGGCGCGGCGGGCAGGGCGGGGGAGAGGCGGACGAGGGCGGAGATCGGGTCCACGAGCGGTCGGGGTCGGTGCGGGAGGCGGCTGACGGCGCCACATTAGGGCAGCATTCGGGCCGCGCTCCGCCGCGCCCCGCCCACCGACTCCCCGCACGGGCGCCCGCCGGCGCCGGAGCGTGTGCCGTGTCCGATTTCGCGCTCGCGCCTCGCGCCTCACCTCGCTACCTCGGGCGCGTGCTCGGCCCGGCCGCGCGCGCCTACGACGCCGTCGAGCGCGCGTGGGAGCGGCCCAGTACCCAGCACGCGCTCGGACTCGGCCTCGTCGCGGCCTTCCTCGCCGCGCTCGTCGCCGTCGAGTGCGGACGGCGCGGGTGGCTCCCGGGCGCCGTCGAGGGCGCGATCCCGCACTCGCACTTCTGGGCCGTCGACGTCGCCTTCTCGCTCCTCCTCGTCCTCGAACTCGTCGCGCTGGTCCTCGCGCTCGCGCGGTCGGTCGGGTCGTCGGTGGCGAAGCAGTTCGAGCTGCTCGCCCTCATCCTCCTGCGGAAGGCCATCCTCGAGGTCGCCCACGTGGGCGAGCCGATCGCGTGGACCGGCGCGGCCGCGCACGTGCCCGTCGCCCTCGCCGACATGGTCGGCGCGCTCGCCGTCTTCGTCCTCGCCGAGGCGCACTCGCGCGTGCAGCGCCACCGCGCGATCGCGACCGGCGAGGACCAGGCCGCGTTCGTCGCGTCCAAGAAGGTCGTCGCGCTGGCCCTGCTCGCCGCGCTCGCCGTCGGCGTCGTCGAGGCCGCGACGCACCTGCCCGTGGCGCACCCGCCCGGCACCGGGGGCGCGGGCGCGCCGTCCTTCTTCGAGGTGTGCTTCACGGTCCTGATCTTCACCGACGTGCTGCTGGTCCTCCTGTCGCTCGCCGCGAGCGCGGACCACCGCGTCGTCTTCCGCAACTCCGCCTATGCGGCGTCGACGCTGATGATTCGCCTCGCGCTCACCGCGCCGCCGTACGTCAACGCCGCGATCGCGGTCGGCGCGGCCGCCTACGCCCTGGCCGTGAGCGTCGCCTACGAGCGGGCGCGGAGCGCCCCCCTGGTCGGGGCCGTCGCGTTCGAGCCGCGCGCGGGTGTATGATCCGCCGCGCCACGTCCGACCCCTCATCCCGTCGATGCCCGCCCGCTCTCTGATCCGCGCGCTCACGCTCGTCGCCTGCGCCGCCGTCCGCCCGCCCGCGGCCGGGGCGCAGGCCGCCGCGACGCAGAGTGCCGCGACGCGGGCCGGTCAGAGAGGAACGGGGCGCGGCGGCGACTCCGCGGTCGACGCGCGGGTGCTCGCGCGGGTGCGCGACGAGGGGCTCAACCGCTCGCGCGTGGCCGAGACGGCGACCATCCTTTCCGACGTCTTCGGCCCGCGACTGGCGGGCTCGCGCAACTACGGCGAGGCCGCCGAGTGGGCGCGCGCGACGCTCGCGGGCTACGGGCTGACCGCGCGCCTGGAGCCCTGGGGCACGCGGCGCGGCAACCGCTGGACGCTCGAGTCCCACTCGCTCGAACTCGCGGCGCCGTACTACGCGCGGCTCGTCGCCTACCCGTTCGCGTGGAGCCCGGCGACCGGCGCGGCGCACGACGGCGCGGCCGTCCGCGGCACCCCCGTCCTCGTCACCGAGCGCCTCGACTCCGCGGGCGACGTCGCCCGCGCGTTAGGCGGGCGGCTGGCCGAGCGGGTGCGCGGGCGCATCGTGATGCTCGGCGAGGTGCCGCCCGACCGGATGCGCGACCCGCACGCCGAGCCGCTCGTGCACCGCTGGAGCGACGCGCAGCTCGACTCGCTCGCGCGGCTGACCGACCCGGGCTCGCCGCGAGACTACTGGGAGGACGCGGGCGACTACCCCGCGATGGTCGCGCGGCGCCAGGGGGTCTACGTCGCCCTGGCGGGCGCCGGCGCGGTCGCCGTGCTCGCGCCGAGCCGCAACCCGCTCGCGACGATGGTCGGCGCCTACCAGGCGTACGACACCGACCTGCGGGGCGCGCCGCCCGCGATGAGCGTGTCGCGCGACGACTACGCGCGCCTCGCGAACCTCGTGCGCCTCGCCGAGCGCGCGGGGCGCCCCGCGCCCGAGGTCGTGGTGGACGTCCGCGCCCGCCTCGACGCGCCGCGGACGCGCGCCGACTCGACCGGCTACGACGTGGTCGCCGAGCTGCCCGGGAGCGACCCGGCGCTCGCCGCGGAGGTGGTGATGGTCGGCGGGCACTTCGACTCGTGGCCGGGCGGCACGGGCGCGACGGATAACGCCGCCGGCGCCGCGGTGGCGATCGAGGCCGTGCGCCTGCTCACCGCCGCCGGCGCGCGGCCGCGCCGCACCGTGCGCGTCGCGCTCTGGGACGGCGAGGAGCACGAGGACTACTTCGGCTCGCTGGGCTGGGTGCGCGCCCACCTCGGCGACCCCCAGACGATGCGTCTCAAGCCCGAGCAGGCGCGGCTCTCGACCTACCTCAACTTCGACAACGGCACCGGGCGCATCCGCGGCGTGTGGCTCCAGGGGAACGCGGCGGCGCGCCCCGTCTTCCGACAGCTGCTACGGCCGGTCGCCGACCTCGGGCCCAACACGCTCACGATCGCCAACACCGGCAGCACCGACCACATGCCGTTCACGAGCGTCGGGATCCCCGCGTTCACCTTCCTGCAGGACCCGCTGGACTACGAGACGCGCACGCACCACACCAACGCCGACGTCGCGGCCAACCTCGCCCCCGACGACCTGCGGCAGGCGGCCGTGGTGACCGCGACGGTCCTCTACGGCGCGGCCAACCTGGGCGAGCGCCTGCCGCGCGCGCCGCTCCCGCCGCCGCACCGAGCGACCGGGGTTGGACGGTGACGCACATCCCGCAGGACGCGCCCCACCCCGCGCCCGCCATCACGCCCGCCCGCCTCGAGGACGCGGCCGCGATCGCGGCGCTCAACAACCGCTACGCGGCCGACGGCCTCACGCTCCCGCGCGAGCCGGCCTTCGTCGCCGCGCGCGTCGAGAGCTACCGCGTCGCGCGCGACCCCGCGCGCGATCCCAACGGCGGCGCCGGCGCGGTCCTCGGCTGCGTCGCGATCGACGAGTACGCGCCCTCGCTCGCCGAGTTGGTCTCGCTCGCCGTCGCGCCCGAGGCGCAGGGGCGGGGGCTCGGCCGGCGCCTGATCGCCGCGGCGGAGGCGCTCGCCCGCCAGCGCGGCTACCCCGAGCTGTTCGCCGTCTCGCTCGCCGACACCCTCTTCGAGTCCGCCGGGTTCCGCCGGTCGAGCATCGCGCGCTACCCGGAGAAGGCCGCGCGCTACGCCGCGATCTCGCGCTCCGAGCTCTCGATCGGCAAGAAGTTTCTGTTCGTGAAGCGGCTGCCCGCGCGGGCGTCCCGGCGTTAGGCGCGTGCTCGCGCTCGTCACCGGCTCGTCGGGCTTCGTCGGCTCGCACCTCGTCGAGGCGCTCGCGGGCGCGGGCTGGGACGTGCGCCGCCTCGTGCGCCCCGAGAGCTCGCCCCCCGCCGCGCCGATCCCCGACGCGCTCGCGCGCCGCGTCGAGACGCGCGCCGCCCCGCTCGCCGACGCGGCCGCGTTAGGCCGCTCGGGCGCGCTCGACGGCGCGGACGCGGTCTTCCACGTCGCGGGCGTCACCCGCGCCCGCACGCTCGCCGAGTTCCGCGCGGGCAACGTCGCACCGACCGCGGCCCTGCTCGACGCCCTCGCCGCCCGCGCGCCGGACGCGCCGCGCGGGTCGCCGCCGCGCTTCGTCCTCGTCTCGTCGCAGGCCGCCGCGGGCGCCGCGCGCTCCGCCGACCGCCCGCGCACGGAGCGAGACCCCGCCGAACCGGTGGGCGCCTACGGCCACAGCAAGCGCGAGGCGGAGCGGCTGCTGGCCGGGCACCCGGGCGGTCTCCCGTGGACCGTCGTGCGCCCCGCGGCCGTCTACGGCCCGCGCGACCGCGACTTCCTCCCCGTCTTCCGCCACGCCGCGCGCGGGCTCGCGCTGTACCCGGGCACGCGCGACGCGTGGCTGTCGATGGTCTACGTCGGCGACCTCGCCCGCGCCCTCGTCCTCGCCGCCACGGCCCCGCAGGCGGTCGGCGGCACGTACTTCGTCGCCGGCGACGAGCGCGTCCCGTGGCCCGCCGTCTACGACGCGGCCGCCGCGGCGGCCGGCCGCCGCCTGCGCCTCGCCCTCGACACGCCGGCCGCCGTCCTCGCCGCCGCGGGCGTCGCCGGCGACGCCTGGTCCGCCCTCACCCGCCGCCCGGTCCTCGTCACGCGCGAAAAGCTCCGCCTCGGCCGCCCCCGCTACTGGTGCTGCTCCGCCGCCCGCGCCCGCCTCGAACTCGGCTGGGTGCCTAACGTCCCCCTCGCCGAAGGGGCGCGGCGCACGTACGCGTGGTACAAGGCGCACGGACTTGTGTAGGGGGCCGTGACGGGCGAAGGGCCCGAGCATCCCCGGCCGGTCACGCCCCCGCGCGCCGACCCATCCCTGCATCCCCCCCCGAAATCACCCGCACTCCAGCCCATCCAACCACCGCCCCCACCGCCGCCCCGACGACCGCGTCCACGCCGTAGTGGTATCCGCCGTACACCGCCCCCAACGCCAGCAACGCCGTCGCCGGCCCGACGAGCCACGCCAGCCGCGGCGCCACGCGCGCCAGCACCACCGTCTGCGCCACGCTCACCGCGACGTGCGACGACGGAAACGCCGTCCCCCGCGACGACCCCGCCACGAGCAGCCCCTGCACCGACGCGCGGATCCACCCCGTCAGCGGCAGCCCGTGCGCCCCGCCCGTGTCCCACGTGTACCACGGCCCCTGCACCGGGAACACGACGAACACGCTGTAGCAGCACACGAACGCGAGGAGCACGGTGAACGCGCTCGCCGCGAAGGCGCCCGCCGGGTCGGCGGCCCCGCTCACCCGACCGCGCGGCGCCTCGCGCCGCCGCCGCGCCTCCCACCACAACAGCGCGGGCGGTACGTAGATGATCACGTAGTACGACAAATACGCGAGGTGCAGCAGTTCGCTCAGCGCCGTCCACGGCAGCCGCGTCGCGAGTACCATCGCGGGGCTCCCGCCGAGCCACGGCCCGAACGCGGCGAGCTCCCACCGGATCACGGCGGCGTCGTGCATCACCGGGGCGCCGCCCAGCCCGACGAGCCCCGTCCGCGCGAGCCCGGCCGCCACCAGGGGCAGCTCCGCGTAGAGCCCCGGGACCGCGACGAGCGGCGCCCACGCGACGAACGTGGCGCGCAGGACGCCCGCGGCCGCCCCCGCCCGCGTCGACGGAGGGTCCGACGCAGGCGCAGGTGTAGAAAAATTTGTGGCGCGCGTCACGGTCCGGTCGGCGTGCCCGCGCCGCGCGACCGCCAGCGCCGCCAGCGCCACGCCGAGCAGCAGGCCGTGCCGCGCGCCACCCCACCAGTCGCCGAGCGCCACGCCCGCGACGAGGATCGGCACCGCGGTGACGAGCAGCCACACGATCAGGAGCCGCAACGCGGCGGTCGGCGCCTCCGCGGGCGCGGCGGTCGGCGCGCCGACCGCCGCGCCCGCGGAGGCGCGCACGGGCGGCATCAGCGCGATCGGCGGTGCGTGGTCGGGTCCCCGCGCGTCGGCGGCGGGGCGCTCGTCGGCCCGGGGCGCTACCCGCGCGGCGGAGATCGGATGCGGCACGGCCGCAATGTAGACGCTAGGCTCCCCGCCTCCCGCCCCGCAACCGCCCGAATCTCGGACGAATGACGGTTTATGACGCCAGGATCGTAGAGCCGCCGTCACGGGTCGGTTACCTTAGCGGGAGCACCGTGCGCCGAGGCGCCCATAGTTTCCCGCGGACACTCTACTGATGAACCGGCCGTCTTTGGCCATCGGCGCCCACGCGAACGGCGCGTCCAGCAACGGCGCGCACGCCAACGGCAACGGCGCGGGCCCGCACTCGTACGACGCGGCGGCCGCCCCGTCGACCAACGGGTCCCAGGGCGCGGCCGCGAACGGTACGCACGGGACCAACGGCGCGCACGCCGCGGCGCCGGCGGGCGTCGCGCGCAACGCGCTCTTCGCCAAGGCCGCCGCCGACACCCGCGCCCGCGACCTCATCGCGCGCGGCGTCTACGCCTACTTCCGCGCGATCGAAGAGACCACGCCGAGCGAGGCGCGCATCGACGGGCGCTGGAAGATCATGCTCGGCTCCAACAACTACCTGGGGCTGACCCACCACCCCAAGGTGCTCGAGGCCGGGGCCGCGGCCGCCCGCCGCTACGGGTCCGGCGCCACCGGCAGCCGCCTGCTCAACGGTACGCTCGACCTCCACGAGACGCTCGAGGCCCGCCTCGCCGCGTTCTACCGCAAGGAGGCCGCGCTCGTCTTCACGACCGGCTACCAGGCCAGCCTCGGCGCGATCGCCGCGCTCGTCGGCCGCGACGACATCGCCTACCTCGACAAGCTCGACCACGCCTGCATCGTCGACGGCGCGCGGCTCTCGATGGGGCAGACCGTGCGCTACGCGCACAACGACCTCAACCACCTCGCCCGCCAGCTCGAGCGCGCCCCCGAAGGCGCGGGCAAGCTCGTCGTCACCGACGGCGTCTTCTCGATGGACGGCGTGATCGCCGACGTGCCGGGGCTCACCCGCCTCTGCCAGCAGCATGGCGCCGCGCTCCTCGTCGACGACGCCCACGCCCTCGGCGTCCTCGGCGAGGACGGCGCCGGCACCGCGCGCCACTTCGGCCTCGACGACCAGGTCGACCTTATCATGGCGACGTTCTCCAAGTCGCTCGCCTCGGTCGGCGGCGTGCTCGCGGGGAGCGAGGAGGTCATCCACTTCGTGCGCCACAACGCGCGCGCCCTGATGTTCACCGCGGCCATGCCCCCGGCCTCGGTGGCCGGCACCATCGCCGCGCTCGACGTCATGCTCGACGAGCCGGAGCGCCGCACGCGCCTCATGAGCAACTCGCGCCGGATGGCCGACGGGCTCACCGCGGTCGGCCTCCGCCCGATCGCCTCCGAGACGCCGATCCTCCCCGTCGTCGTCGGCACCTTCGACGTCACGCTCAAGGTTTGGCGAACACTGTTCGAAGAGGACCACATCTTCGTCCAGCCCGTCCCGCCGCCGGCGGTGCCGCCTAACGGCTGCCGACTCCGCCTGTCGATGACCGCCGAGCACACCGACGAGCAGATCGACCGCGTCGTCGAGGCGCTCGCGCGGGCGGTCCACCGCCACGCGCCCGAGGCGCTGGAGCGCAACGCCGCGGCCTGACGTGGTCGTTTGACGCTGTCCGACGCTGCCTGACGCCGCGCCCACAGCCATCGGCGTGACCACCCTCGCTCCCGCCCGGCGGACGGCGCGGCCCGGCGCCCCCGCGCGCCGGGCCGCGCTTCGCGTGGCGCTGGTCTCCGACTGGTTCCTCCCCCGCCGCGGCGGAATCGAGATCCAACTCGCCGGCCTCGCCGCGCACCTGAGCGCGGCCGGGCACATGGTCGACGTCCTCACCCCCACCCCGCCCGAGTCCGCGGGCGAGCCCGAGGAAGGCGTCGTCCGCCTCGACGTCCCGCGCCTCCCGGGCGCGGGCGTCGCCTACACGCCCGCCCTCGGACGCGCGCTCGACGCGGCGCTCGAACGGGGCGGCCCCGATGGCGCTCCGTACGACGTCGTCCACGCGCACGCGAGCGTCATCTCGCCCGCCGCGTTCGCCGCCGTGCGCGCCGCGCGCCGCCGCGGGCTGCCCTGCGTCGTCACCTTCCACTCCGTGCTCCACGCCGCCGCGGGCCTGCTCGGCGTCGCCGACGCCCTCACCGGCTGGGCGCGCGACCCGGGCGTCACGCTCACGGGCGTGAGCACCCTCGTCGCGGACCAGCTGCGGCGCGGCGTGCCCGCGGCGCGCGTCGGCGTCCTGCCCAACGGCGCCGACCTCGCCTGGTGGCGCGCGCACCCCGCCCGCGGCGCCCCGCGCCGCGCGGACCGGCGCGCCGAGCTCCGGGCCGTGACCGCGATGCGCCTGGTGCGCAAGAAGCGCCCGCTCGCCCTCCTCGCGACGGCGGCCGCGATGCGCGACGCCGCGCCCGCGGGCACGCGCGTGCGCCTCCTGGTCGCGGGCGAGGGCCCCGAGCGCGCCCGGCTCGAACGCGCCGCCCGCCGTGCCGGGCTCGGCGACGTCGTCGCGCCGCTCGGCTGGCAGTCACGCGCCGAGCTGCGCACGCTCTACGCCCGCGCCGACCTCTTCGTGCTCCCGACCGTGCGCGAGTCGTTCGGCATCGCCGCGCTCGAGGCGCGCGCCGCCGGGCTGCCGGTCCTCGCGCGCGCGGGGTCGGGCGTGGCCGACTTCGTCACTCCGGGCGTCGACGGCTGGCTCGCGCGGTCCGACGCCGAACTCGCCGAGCGTGCGGCGGCGTGGGCGCGCGACCGGGCCGCCCTCGCCGCGCTCGGCCGGGCGAGCGCGGCCCGCCCGCCGACCGCCTTCGGGTGGGACGCCGTGGTCGCGGCCCACGCCGACGCCTACCGCCTGACCGATCGTTAGGCAGCACCGCGCGCCCCGCCCCGGTCACCCCGCCCCGGTCACCCCGCCCCGGGCGCCGCGCCGCCGGCCGTCAGCGGTTCGAGAAGACGTAGCCCTCGAGGTGCTGGATCGTCGCGCGCGCCTCGTCGGCCTCGAAGGCCAGCACGTCGCCGCTCGTCACCACGCCGCACAGCGCGCCCCGCTCCGCGACCGGCAGGTGCCGGATCCGCCGCTCGGTGAACAAGGCGCGGCACTCCTCCACGCTCGTCTCGGGCGAGACGCTCAACACCGGGGCCGTCATCACCTCGCGCACCGGCGTCGACGCCGGGTCCCGGCCGTCGTTCACCACGCGCCGCAGCACGTCGCGCTCGGTGAAGATCCCGGCCATCGCGCCGTCGTCGCCGCGCACGATCAGGCCCCCGATCCCGCGCGCCGTCATCAGCCGCGCCGCCTCGAGCACCGTGGCGGACCCGTCGACCATCACCACGGGCTCGCCCCCGGGGCGACCGCCCGAGGACGCGGACGACGTGGCCGCGGGCGCCGCGGCGGCGTGCGACTTCTTGCGGGCGAGCAGATCGCGGACGGTGAGCATCGACGGTACCTCAGCGGGTGACCCGAGACGTGGGGGCCGCCGAATGCGGCGGCCGCGGGCGACCAACCTGGTGACGGGGACCACCACGCGCCAGAGGGGTACGCATCAGAGGTCGTGATGCCGGCTACCCGGGTCGCACTCTTGTGCGGACCCGGCCGCCGTGCTATTCCGATAACTCCCGGCACGAGGGCGGTCTGTCTGGCTCGACCGCGGCGCCCTCGGGCGCCCCCACCTCCCCATCCGCCGGCACGCGGCTCGAGCCGCGCCTCCGGTCCCGCCGCCCCGACACGTGATCCCGTCTACCTTCCGCCCGCTCCGCCTCGCGCTGGTGTGCGACTGGTACCCCCCCCGGGTCGGCGGCATCGAGACACACGTCCGCGCCCTGGCCGAGCAGCTGGTCGCGGCCGGGCACGAGGTCGACGTGATCACCACCGCGGCCGGCTGCCGAGGTGACGGCGCACCGCCGGCCCCCGCCAGTACGCCGAGCCACGCCGCGCCGGACGCCTTCGACTGCCTGCAACCGGGTGCCCCGCAGCTCTCCGGCCAGCACCCGCCCCGGCCGATCGCCCTCGCCCACGGCCACGACGGCGTCCGCGTGCGCCGCCTACGTCTCGCTTGCGTCCCGCACTTTGCCATCGCCGCGACGCCCCGCGTCCGCGCCGCGATGACCGACGCCCTGGCCGAGGGCGAGTACGACCTCGTCCACGCCCACGCGAGCGTGCTCTCCCCGCTCGCCTTCGCCGGCATGGCGGCCGCCCACGCCCTCGGCCTCCCCGCGGTGCTCACCCAGCACTCGGTGCTCGGCCGCGCCGTCCCGCTCCTCGCCGCCGCCGATCGGCTTTTCGGCTGGACGCACTGGCGCGTGCTGCAGACCGCGGTGAGCCCGTTCGTCGCCGAGGAGGTACGCCAGGCCGCCGCCCTCGCGGGCCGCTCGATCGAGACGCACGTACTCCCCAACGGCATCCACCCGCGCGCCTGGGCCGTCGCGCGCCGCGCCCCCGCCACACCGGGCGCCCTGCACATGGCCTCGGTCATGCGCCTCGCCAGCCGCAAGCGGCCGCGCGCCCTGATCGAGATCGCCGCGATGGTGCGCGCCGCCCTGCCGTCCGGCACCCGCCTCCGCCTGCGCATCGCTGGCGATGGCCCCGAGCGCGGCGCCGTCGAGCGCGACATCCGCCGCCTCGGACTCGGCGACACCGTCGAACTCCTCGGCTGGCAGCCGCGCCAGGCGATCCGCGCCCTCTACGCCGAAAGCGACGTGTTCGTCCTACCGTCGATCCTCGAGTCGTTCGGGATCGCCGCGCTCGAAGCGCGCTGCGCCGGACTCCCGGTCGCCGCCATGCGCCACGCCGGACCCGCGGCCTTCATCCGCGACGGCATCGAGGGCGTGCTGGCCGACGACGACGCCGGTATGAGCGCGGCCCTCGTTCGCCTCGCCACCGACGACCGGCTGCGCGCGAGCATCGCCCGCCACAACCGCACCACCCGCCCGGCCGAAACGTGGGACGCGGTGCTCGCCCGCCACGAGGCCATCTACGCCGAGGCGCGGCGGATGTCGCACGGACTGTCGCTGCACACGACGGCGCTGCCGGCGCAGACCGCGCGCGAGGCCCGGCGCGAGGCGCGCCGCAGCCGCCGCGGCGCGCGGCAGGGGCGTGTCTTTCCGCACTCGGCCGCAGGGCCCGGGCGCTGACGTATGAACTGACCGAGCAGCGCGGCTCCCCGCCACGCGGCTCGCAAGAGCGCCGGAGACCGCCATGCGCCTGACCGACGACAACGACAACTCGTACATCGAAGACCGCCGCGGCGACACGGACGGCGGCGGCGGGGGTGGCTTCGGCGGGATTCCGGTGGGGCGCATGGGGCTCGGCGGCACCGTGCTCCTCCTCGTGCTCAGCCTCGTCTTCGGGCGCAACTTCCTCGGCGGCGGACCGGCGGTCGACGACAGCGGCCCGCCCCGCGCCGCGCCCGCCGCGTACGGGGCCGGACCCGGCGCCGCGGCGCCCGGCGCCCCCGTCCAGGAGAGCGCCGGCGAGCACGCCAACTTCTCCCGCGCGCGCGCGGTCTTCAACAGCACGCAGCACATCTGGGACACGCTGCTGCCCCGGCAGGCGGGCGTGCAGTACCGCCCCGCGCGGCTCGTCCTCTTCCGCGACGCCATCCAGACGGGCTGCGGCAACGCGCCGAGCGCGGTGGGGCCGTTCTACTGCCCGCGCGACGAGAAGGTCTACCTCGACCTGTCGTTCTTCGACGAGCTCGCGCGCCGCTTCGGCGCCCCGGGCGACTTCGCCCAGGCGTACGTGGTCGCCCACGAGATGGGTCACCACATCCAGAAGATCGTCGGCACCGAGGCCCGCGTGCAGCAGGCGCAGGCCGCGCGGCCGCAACTCCAGAACGCGCTCTCCGTGCGCCTCGAACTGCAGGCCGACTGTTACGCCGGCGTCTGGGGCGCGCAGGTGCGCAACGAGCGCCTCCTCGACCCGGGCGACGTCGAAGAGGCGCTGCG
This sequence comes from uncultured Gemmatimonadales bacterium, assembly GCA_963763675.1. Lineage (GTDB taxonomy): Bacteria > Gemmatimonadota > Gemmatimonadetes > Gemmatimonadales > Gemmatimonadaceae > BPUI01. The sequence goes on along the minus strand of CAVXPN010000005.1, from coordinate 340,023 downwards.
CGCCGCGAGCGCGGTCGGCGACGACCGCCTCCAGCGCGAGCAGACGGGTGAGGTCCGCCCCGACACCTTCACCCACGGCACCTCGGCCCAGCGCGCGAGCTGGTTCCAGCGCGGCTTCCAGAGCGGCGACATGCGCAGCTGCGACACCTTCGCCGGCGCGATCTGACCACCCCCGCGACGGCGCGGGCGCCGCACCTCGGCGAGGCGCCTAACGGTCTCTACGGCCGCGTCGAATCCCGGAGCCCCGGCGGCCGCGCCTTGCGGTACTCCAGGCTGTCGACCCGAAGCAGCTGCAGCGCGTCGGGCGGACCCCACGCGCACCTCGCACGATCGGCGAGCGGCGCGCGCCACCACCCGGCCATCGTCGACTCGGGGAGCACCACGTACGGCGACGGCGACGTGAACGTGGTGTACCCCTCCATCCGCGCCGGCTCGTCCCGCGGCCCGAGGTTCGCCAGCCGAAATTCGATGCGCCGCAGCTCGCTCGTCGCCGAGTCGACGAGCGCCGCCCCCGCCCAGTCCGGCTCCCGCACGCCGGGCGCGGGCGCGAAGTCCAGCCGCAGCACGCGCGACACGCCTAACGACTCGACGCCGCCGACCGCGAAGCAGTGCCGCGCGAGGAACGCCGGGTCCGCGAGCGCGGTCACGAACAGCACCGGCACCGAGACCCCGCCGCGCTCGCGCCGCACGACCGCGCCGGCCTCGTACCGCTCGGCGTAGCGGTCCGACTCGCCCGACTCGCGCGAGACCCGGATGCGTGGCGCGGTCCCGTCGCGCCGAACCTCGGCCGACCGCCGCTCGATCCGCACCCGGAACGGGTACGCGCGCTGAAAGCTGTCGTACCGCTCCGCGGCCGTCCGGATCTGGAGCAGCACGTCGGCGGTGAGCGCGCGCCGAGCGCTGTCCGCCGCCGTCGTATCAGTTGCGGCGGGACACGTCGCCGCGGCCGCCGTGACCACGCCCGGCAGCCGGAACGCCACGCGCGCGAGCCGCACCGCGACCGTGTCGACCGCGCCCGCGGCGCCTGATGTCCGGCCGGCGAGCGCCCGCTCCGCCGGCTGATAGCCGATCTGCCGCACCCGCACCCGGCCGCCCACGGCCGTCACGCCGGTCAGCCGGACCTCACCCCGCTCGTCGGCGAGGCGCGCCGTCCCGGTGCGCAGATCGGTCACGTCGGCGTTGGCGAGCGCGCGGCCCGTGACCGCGTCGACCACCCGCACCACCACCGCGAACGGCGGCTGCACGCGACGCCCCGCCCGCGCCCCGAACGGTCAGCCCTGGTACAGCCCCGCGAAGCGCCTCTTCAGCTCCGCCACCTTTGGCGCGTCGTTGTACACGATGTACGGCGCGTCCGGGTGCTGGGCCATGTAGTTCTGGTGGTACGCCTCGGCCACGTTGAAGCGCGTGAGCGGCGCGATCTGCGTGACTACCGGCTTCGCGAACGCGTGAGTCGCGCGCAGTCGCGCCACGTACGCCTCCGCCGCGGCCTTCTGCGCCGGCGTGCGGTAGAACACGGCCGAGCGGTACTGCGTCCCGGCGTCCGGCCCCTGGCGGTTGAGCTCCGTCGGATCGTGCGCGACGGTGAAGAACACTTGCAGGAGCTGATCGTACGAGACCCGCGTCGGATCGTAGACCACGCGCACCGACTCCGCGTACCCCGTCTCGCCCGTGCTCACCTGCTCGTACGACGGCGCGACGCTCGTGCCGCCCGCGTACCCCGCCGTCGCCGAGCGCACGCCGCGCACGTGCTCGAACACGCCCTCGACCCCCCAGAAGCAGCCACCCGCGAAGACCGCGGTGTCGAGGGCCGGCGCACGCCCGGCCGGGCGGACCGTCGCCGCCCCGGCGAGCGGCGCCGCCACCGCGAGGCCGAACGTGAGCGCGGCGAACGTACGAACGAATCGGGACATGGTCGTGAGCAGGAATGGAAGAGGAGATGCGATCGACATGGTGGTACCCCGCGGGCCGCGCACCGCTCCGAGGTCCGCGACGCAAGCACCGTGTGTTCGGCAGAACTGCTGCGCGAAAACAGAAACAGATGTTCGTCTTGCGCGACCCAAACAAAATCCCCATGTTGGCCGCGCGCCACAGGCGAGCTCATCTGCGGCGCACGGTCCACACCCCGCCGGTCGGACCGTGCCCACCCCCGGGCACCTGGCTCTTGGAGAACACCCGCGCATGAAGCGCTTTGCCCTCCGCACCACCGCCGCCCTCCTCTCCCTCGCGGCCCTCGGCTCCACCGCCTCCGCCCAGTCCGGCTACCTCGTGTCTTGGAGCAAGTCCGACGCGGCCCCGGCCGCCGATGCCACGGCCGCCAAGACCGAACGTACGTCGTCCGGCTACATGGTTTCCATGGGCAAGACCGCTACGACCGAGCGCGCTTCGTCCGGCTACGTGATCACGTGGGGCAAGTCGGCCGAGTAACGGCGCCCCGGGACATCAGCCCGACCCGACCGCCCCGCCGGCAGCCGCCGGCGGGGCGGTCGGGCGTTAGGCCATCGCGCCTAACACACGCCCGGACGCCCGGCCGGCTCACCCACCGAACGGCGTCGGCGCGCTCGCCTCGGGCCGCAGCACGCGCACCTTCGGCGCCTTGCCGAAGTTGTACTGGTAGCCGAGGTAGACGGCGCGCACGTCCTGCCGCCGGAACGAGCGCTGCGTCGCGTTGTTCCCCGCGACCTGCACGAGGAAGCGACTCGTGTTGAACGGGTCCACCAGCCGCAGATTCACCGTCCCCCGGTCCCCCGGCACCGCCTGCCGCGCGCTGAAATTCGCCGCCTGCGTGCTCAGGAAGCGCCCGCCCTCGACGTTGATCGTCGAGCGGTAGAAGTACCCGCCCTGCAGCGCGAGCGTCGGGTTCACCTGCGCCGTCGCGTTCACGCGCATGATGAGCGCGGTCGCGTCCGACGACACGCCCGTCGCGCCGTCGCTCGTGATCATCCGGAACGTCGTCCCCGCCGCGAGCACGTTGAACCGCGTCCCGAAACGGCGCTGCGCGTTCAGGTCCGTCCCCCATGACACGTTGTGCGCGAGGTTGCGGAACGTGATCGTCGTGTACTCGCGCCCGTCGATCGTCGCGACCGGGTCGATGACGTTCCGGATGTCGTGCGTCGAGTTGCGGTAGAAGGGCGACAGCTCGATCATCCCGCGCGGCCCCGCGCGCGTGATCCCCGCCTCGACCGCGTTCACGTACTCCGGCACCAGTCCCGGGTTGCCTAACACGACGTTCTGGTTGTCCGTGTAGGTCGGGAACGGGTTCAGCTCCGCCACGCCCGGCCGGTTGATGCGCCGGTCGTACGACAGCTTGAGCGTCGTCGCGTCGCTCTGGTTGAACACCACCGCCGCGCTCGGAAAGAGGCTGCCGTAGGTCCGCGGCGTCGCCACCCCGCCCAGCGTGACCGTGCGGTGCGCCTGCTCGCCGCGCAGCCCGGCCTGCAGGTCGAAGCGGCCGACGCCGTCGCTGTACACGCCGTACGCCGCGTCCACCCGCTCGGCGTAGAGCTCCCGGTTGGTGAGTGGGCTCGTCGCCCACGCGCCCGTCCCCGACGGGTCGACGGCGTCGGCGAAGTTGCGGTCGATGCGCCGGTCGTCGTGCTTCACCCCCGCCTCGATCTTGCGCCGCGCCGTGTAGGCGCGCGTGTAGTCGGCCTGCGCGACGACCTCGAGCTGGCGCAGGTCGGTCGCGTTCGTCGCGAGGTTGGTCCGCGCCGGCGTCGGCAGGGCCACGCTCGCCGCGTCGGCCGTCGCCGGCAGCGTCGACACCGACGCGTCCGGGACGTCGAACAGGTCGATCGCGTCGCGGTCGCGGTTGCGCGTCACGCGCACCTCCGCCGCGATCTCGTGCGGCTGCCGCGGGTTGAACGCGGCCCCGAACGCGTGCTTGAGCGTCGTCGTCGCGTCGAGCGTCGACCCGTGCGCCGCCGCGTCGCGCGAACGGGCGATGGCGTTCGCCGCCGCGTCCGCCCCGACGCCGCCGTTGAACGCGTTGGTCCACTGCGCGCCCGTCGTGCGCCACCCCGCGGCGACCGCCGTCGTCAGCGCGTCGCGCGCGCCGAGCTTGTAGTCCGCCGTGCCGCTCAGGTTGTGGCCCGAGACGTGGTTGTCGCCGAGCACCGTCTGGCTCAGCGCGGAGACGAGTTGCCCGCCGCCGTTGTAGAGCGCGCGTTCGGTGTCGCCACTCGGCGCGTGCGCGTCGGCCGTGTAGCCGTAGCTCAGGAACGTCGCCAGCGCCCCGGCGCCGTAGCCGACGTTGGCCGCCGCCGTGCGACGGTCCGCGCCGCCGACCGTCGTCGTGAACCCCCCGCTCAGGCCGAGGTCCGCGGTCTGCTTGAGCACGATGTTGATGATCCCGGCCATCCCCTCGGGGTCGTTCTTGGCCGACGGGTTCGGGATCACTTCGACCTTGTCGACGACGCGTGCCGGCAGGCTCTTGAGGTACGCGGCGAGCTGCGGCCCGCGGATCGGCGCCGGACGCCCGTTGATCTGGACGGCCACGCTTGCGCTCCCGCGCAGGCTGATCCCGCCGTCGGCCTCCACCTGCACGGCCGGCACGGCGTCGAGCACGTCGATCGCCGTCGTCGCGGCCGGGGCCAGCGCCTGCGGCCGGTACACGTTGCGATCCGCGGCGACCTCGAGCGCGGCACGCTCCCCCGAGACCCGCACGTCGGCGAGCGTCGCGGTCGCCCGCTCAAGCACGAGCGCCGGCAACGCGACCCGCCCCGTCGTCTCGGTGACCGTCAGCTCCTGAACGCGCGGGGTGAACCCCACCGCCGTCGCGCGCACGCGATACCGACCGGGGCGCAGCCCGAGCACGCGAAACGTGCCCTGCGGCGTCGCCACCGCGCCGGCGACGAGTGCCGAATCGGTGGCGCCGCGGATCGCGATCGTCGCCCGGGCGACCGGCGCGCCGCCGGCCGCGTCGACCACGACTCCGCGCACGTCGGCGCGCCCCGCCGGGGCCGGCGCGGCCGCGGGTGGCTGCGGGGCCTGCGCGCGGGCGAAGCCGGCCACGCAAGCGGTGAGGACGATGGACGTGAGCGCCCGGGCGGACAGACGACGTGTGACCATGACGCGTGGCGGGGACCGCGCGTGTGGTCACGCGGCCGGGGCGGGGGGCGGATCGAGGCGGGACACGGCGGCTTTGAGCATGAAAGTCGGAGCCGCCGTGTAGCCGACACGTTGTGGCAGTTCCCCCCACCGCGCAAGGTGACGAGCGTCGCAGCTCGTTCCGGTTGCGCCGCCGTCTTCAGGCCACGTTCAGGCCGCGGACTGCAGCACCCGCGTGCTCATCGGGAAAATGCCGCCCCGCGCGCGGCGCAGGCTGGCGTCCGCCGCCGCGAGGAGCGACCCCACCGTCGTCCCGCTGTCGGGCGCGACCCCCATCGCGAAGTCGGCCGCACTCGGCGGCGCGCCGTCCGCCACACGCCGCAGCGCGGCGGCGACGACGTCGCGCAGCCGCCCGAGCGTCGACGCGCCCTCGTCCGCGTCGGTGTCGGGGAGCAGCACGACGAACTCGCGCTCCGCATACCGCCCGACGAAGTCGCCGCCGCGCGTGTTGCGGCTGATCGCCTCGGCCGCCGCGAACAGCGCGCCCTCCGAGACCGGCGCGCCCGCCGCCGGCACGAGCGTGACCAGCAGCAGCGTCGTCGACCGCTCGTCCCCGGCGCGCGCCGCCAGCACGCGCGCGCACTCGTCGAAGAACGCCTGGCGTCCGGGCAGCCCGGTGACCTCGTCGAGGCCCGCGGCGCGCCGCTGCGCGCGCGGGTCGCCAGCGCCGGCCGGGTCCTGCATGCCAGACGTCCCCTCGCCCGCCGCCGCGAGCGTCGCCCGCCACGCCGGCGCGACCGCATCGAACCACGCTACGACCTGCGGGTCGAACGCCGTCCCGGCGTCCTGCCGGATGATCCCCATCGCGTCATCGTGCGTCATCGCGCGCTTGTAGCTGCGCACCGAGGTGAGCGCGTCGTACACGTCGGCCACCGCGAGCACGCGCGCCGCGAGCGGCGTCGCGTCGCCGACCAGCCCGTGCGGGTACCCCTTCCCGTCCCACCGCTCGTGGTGCGAGAGCACGATGGGCCGGATGTCCCACGGGAACTCGATGTCGCCCAACAGCGCGACGCCGGCCTCCGCGTGCCCGCGCATCATCGCCCACTCCGCGTCGGTGAGCTTGCCGGGCTTGTTGAGCACCTCGGCCGGCACGTCCAGCTTGCCCACGTCGTGAAGCAGCGCGCCGATGCGGTACCAGAACATCGTCTGCTCGTCGAATCCGTACTCGGTGCCCGCGTGCTCCGCGACGAGGCACGCCAGGTCGGCCACGCGCTGGCAGTGGCCCTGGGTATAGCAGTCCTTCGCTTCGATCGACTCGCCCCACCGCCGAGCCACCTCGAGAAACTCGCTCTCGAGCCGCCCCATCCGGCGCGCGACGTCGGCCAGGTCGCGCTGCGCGCGGAGCTGCCGGAACAGTCGGTGCGAGCGATTGAGGGCGGCGAGCGTGTCGCGGTTGCGGCCCTGGCGGCGGTAGAGGTCGCCCTGCTCGCGCGCCACCTCGGCAAGGAGTAAGAAGTCCTTGCGCTCCAGTGCGAATTGCTCCGCACTGGTGAAGTGTGCGTCAGATTCGTCGAGCGCTCCCGACTCGCGGGCCACAATCCCGGACATCTTATGAACTTCGCCGCGAGGCCCCCCGTGACCTGTGCCGAGACAAACGTCCATTGCTGCCGTGCACCCGGCCCGTGCGCGGTTGACGTCGCCGCGCCCTAACCACACCTCAGCGAGATTCGTGTGTAGGCGAGCAAGCACGTCGAGGTCACTGCCTTGCGCCGTGATCTCTAGAGCTTCGGCGAACGCGGATTCTGCCTCTTCCCAGTGCCCGAGATCCGCGCAAAGCATGCCCAGATTGTTGAGCGTTCCCGCGATTTCCGCGGAACTGCCGAGTCGTCGCCAGTGCAGGAGCGCCCGGCGGTAGTAGGACCGAGCGCGACGCAGGTCACCCCGGATATTCGCCACGGTGCCAAGGGACAGCGTCGCGGAGGCGATCAGTCGATGATTGCGGGCGCGGCGTGCCCGGACGAGAGCGATTTCCTGGAGTTGCTCCGCGCGGTCGAGTTCTCCACGAACTACATACACGTTCGCGCTGTTGTGGAGCGCATGCGCGGCCCCACCCTCGTCAGCCCACACGTCGGCGACAGCGACGGCAAATTCGAGGATGTCGAGTGCGGCATCTGAATCTCCCTCGAGCACAGCAGCGCGAGCCTCGAATCTTGCGAGCGCACACGCGTCTGACCCGGGGCTCGCCGACTCTGACAGCTGCTCGTATCCCGCACGGCAGAGCGCGCGCGCATCCTTGGTGTCACCGCGGAGTAGCGCGTCGGCCACTGATCGGAGGGTGCCGGCGATGGCCGCGGGGGAGGAAAGCACTTGTTGCTCGGAAGACTGGTCGGTACGTCCTCGGTCAGACGCCAACGAGCGATCGGCGTAACTACTACCCCGGAAGCATGGAACGCGGCGGGCCGCCGCGAAGGCGGCCCGCCGCGTTCCATTCCGCGACGTCACATCACGCGGCACCAGTCCGGTGCCGGGGTGTCGTCAATTCAAGGCTAGTTACGCCCCCACGTGATGACGTATCCCGAGAAGTGGTCGGTCAGCGCGGAGACCGCCGAGGTAGTCTTGTCGTCGTGCGCCGGCATGCGCTGCTTGGTCGCGCCGTGGGAACTGTCCGACGCGGCCGCGTTCCCGTGGTGGCCGACGTAGGCGACGCCGAGCACCGCATCGGACGGGACGACGCAGCCCTTGTAGCTCATCGTCATCTGGACGGGCTTGTTGAACTGCAACCCGTGCGGCTCGAACTGTAACTCGTCGTTCAGGGACGCCGGCGCAGTCGCCGTGATCGTAACGTTGGTGTCCAGCGCGCCGGCTGGCACTGAGAACTTGTGCGGTCCGACGTTGAACACCAGACCCTTCGGGCCAACCACCTTCCTGACCGTCACGGCATGCTTCGGCGAGCAAACGAGAAATTCCGCTTGCGCGTACCCCGACTGTACGGCGTGCTTGTAAGCTTGGAAGTCCTGCTGAAGCGAGTCGAGCTGCGCCGCGCTCACGCTCGGCCCGGGCTTGGGCTTGGGCGCGGGCGCGGGTTTCGGCGCGGGCGTGCCCAGATCGAATGTCGCTCCCCGCGAGCTGGCTGCCGACGACTGCCGACTCTGCGGCTGCGGACCCACGACGTTCTCGGCCGCACACGCGGCGGTTAGCGCAGCGCCGGTGACGCCGAGGACGACGTTGGCCTTGCGAACGATGCTTCCACGCCACACGTGGGTGGCGATGTTGCGGAGTGTCGACATACGCGTGTTCTGGGTGATTAACGGGTCGAGCCCCGTCCAGGTCCGTAGATGTGGGAGCTCAGGAAACGAGTTTCGTTTGCCCCACACGAAACTTGACCGGCGGAGCGGAATCCATCGCTCGTGATCGGATCGAGCACGTCCACCGCGCCAGCCGCAGACCGTCTCCGGAGGCCGGTCTGCGGCTGGGGACATCGAGCGGCCGTCAAGTCACTCGCAATCGCGACCGACACTGGATCCGGCGGTAGGCAGCTGAGCTGCTGCTGCCGCGCCCGCGATCGGGCAGTCACCTCGGATCCCCTCCCTCATGAAGCACCTCCTTGTTCGCGCGACCGCCGTTGTGCTCGTCGCGTCGACGGCCCTCTCCGCCGCCTGCTCCAGCAACGACCCGACAGCGCCGCGGGCGCCCAGCGCTGCGAAGGCTCCCGTTCACGCGCTCGTTGGCGGCGTAGGGGCGCAGGCCGGGGTCGGCGGCGCGCCGGCGACTGGTGGCGCGGGCACGACCAGCGGATACGTCATCACTTGGGGCAACCAGAACCCGCCCGCGCCGCCGTCCTCGGGCCAGTAAGCACTCCACTCGACGCCAACGCACGACGCCCCGCCGGCTCGCGCCGGCGGGGCGTCGTGCGTTGGGCGGACGTGACGTGCGGTGCCGGAGCACGGTCGGCGTCGGCGCGGAACTCCGGTGCGCGGGCAGGCGTTTTCCGGGACCGTTTCACCGACCCGTTTACGCCGCATGCCAGCTGATCTCGCGTCCGCCATCCCTGCCGAACGGCTCAACGCACTGAACGACGTGCCCGCCGATCCGGCGCGCGACTACGTCCTCTACTGGTGCGTGATGGCGCGGCGCACGCGGTACAACTTCGCGCTCGAGTACGCGATCGCCTGCGCGCGCGCGTGGGGGCGGCCGCTGGTCGTCTTCGAGGCGCTCCGGGCGGGGTACCCGTGGGCGAGCGATCGGCTGCACCGCTTCGCGCTGGACGGGATGGCGGACAACGCGGCGGCGTACCGCGACGCGGGGGTCGAGCACTACAGCTACGTCGAGCCCGAGCCCGGGGCGGACGCGGGGCTGCTCGAGGCGTTGGCGGAGCGGGCGTGCCTCGTCGTGACGGACGAGTTCCCGGAGTTCTTCCTGCCGCGCATGCTCGCGGCCGCGGGGGAGAAGCTCGCCGGGCGCGGCGTGCGGTTGGAGGCGGTCGACGGGAACGGGCTGCTGCCGCTGCGGCTGGGCGTGAAGGCCTGGAGCGCGGCGCCGCACTTCCGCCGCCACCTGCAGCGCGAGCTGCCCGCGCAGCTCGGCGCGTTCCCGGCGGAGGCGCCGCTGCGGGGGGCGCGCGGGCTCCCCGCGCTCGCCGGCGCGGTGCGGGCGCACCTGGACGGCGTGCGGCGGCGCTACCCCGCGCCCGCGCCCGCGCTGCTGGACCAGGGCGAGGCGGGGCGGCGCGCGTTAGGCGCGCTGCCGATCGACCACGGCGTCGCGCCGGTCGCGTTCACCGGCGGCCCCGAGAAGGCCGGCGTCGTGGTCGGCGACTTCGTCGACCGAAAGCTCGACACGTACGCGGCGCGGCGGAATGAGGCCGAGGAGCCCAGCAACAGCGGGCTGTCGCCGTACCTGCACTGGGGGTTCGTGAGCGCGCACGAGGTGTTCGCGCGCGTGGCGGCGCGCGAGGGGTGGACGCCGGCTCGGCTCGCGCCGCGGCCGACGGGGAAGCGCGAGGGGTGGTGGGGGATGTCGCCCAACGGCGAGGCATTCATGGACGAGTTCGTGACGTGGCGCGAGCTCTCCTACAACACGGCGTTCTTCCTGCCCGCGCACGAGACCTACGGGTCGCTACCCGAGTGGGCGCGCGCGACGATGGAGGCGCACCAGGGCGACCCGCGGGCCGAGCGGTTCACGCGCGACGAGCTGGAAGCGGGGGCGACGTACGACGCGCTGTGGAACGCGACGCAGGGGCAGCTCCGCTCGGACGGGCGCATCCACAACTACCTGCGCATCCTGTGGGGCAAGAAATTCCTCGAGTGGACGCGCTCGGGGGAGGAGGCGCTCGCGTTCATGCTCCACATCAACAACCGCTGGGCGCTGGACGGGCGGAACCCGAACTCGACGAGCGGGATCACGTGGGTGTTGGGCCGCTACGACCACGCGTGGCAGGAGCGGCCGGTGATCGGCAAGGTGCGGCCGATGTCGAGCGAGGCGACCGCGCGGAAGGTGCGTGTGACCGAGTACGTCCCGCGGTACACGGCGGCGTTGCCGCCGCGGGCGGCGCGCCCGGCGGGCGACAAGCGCGGTGACCGGCCGGCGCCGACGGCGGAGCGGCGCGTCGTGCGCGACCGCGGGCCGGCGGAGGGCGCGGGGACGGCGGGGCTGGACGTACTGCCCGACGCGTGAGGCGCGCGTAAGGCAGACGCGTAGGGCGGGCGCGGTGCCGCGGTCAGAACTTCGCGATCAGGGCGAGTCCGCCGATGATGAGCAGGGCGCCGGCGATGCGGCCGATGCCGGCGGAGTGCTGTTCGAAGCCCATCCACCCGAAGTTGTCGAGGGTGAGGGAGGTGATGACGGCGGCGGTGACGGAGAACGCGGTATAGACGGCGGCGCCGACCTTGGGGGCGATGAGGAGGGTGCCGAAGACGAAGGCGAGGCCGAGGACGCCGCCGATCCATCCCCACCAGGGGACCTGGGCGACGCGGTCGGCGGCGGGGAACCCGCCCTTGCCGAGGAGTGTGGCCCCGATCCAGGCGAGGGCGACGACGGCGAGTCCGCCGAGGTAGACGACCGCGGCGCTGGCGAACGGGTGGTCGAGGCGCTTGTTGAGGGTGGAGTTGCTGCCGGATTGGAGTGTGTTGAGGACGCCGGCGACGACGGTGACGAGCAGCAGGAGGAGCTGCATGGGGTGCGGTCGTGGGGTGGGGGAGTGGGGCGGTGCGTCGCGGCGGGTGCAACGGGCGGGCCGGGTGGGAGTGTCTGCGGCGGACGCCTGCGGTGCAGCAGGGGAACATTCCCACTGGTCGAAAACCTCCCTTTCTCGAACGACGCGATCCACGGGCATGAACGGTCGCGGTACGGTCAGCACGGCCGCGCTCACCGCCCGGGGACGCCGTCCCCGCGAACGCCGGGTACCACGGACATGCGTACTGGTCAGCCGAACTCCGATCGCAACTTCACCTCGCGCCCGCGTGCGACGCCGCGCGCGTGGTGCCCCGCGCCGCGCGGCAGGATTCTGTTAGGCGCGGCACTCCTGCTGCCGGCCGCCGCGGGCGGCTGCTCGCGCGGGAGCGGCGCGCCGGCGGGCGCGGCCGCGGTCCGGGGCGCGTGGGCGCGCCCCGCCGCCGCCGGCGCGGACGGCGCGCTCTACTTCACGCTCGTGAACCCGGGCCCGGACACGCTCGTCGTCGTCGGCGCGCGCGCGGCCGCGGCCGCGGCGACGACGCTGCACGAGACGATGCGCATGGGCGAGGGCGCGGCAGCGATGGCGCACATGGCGCCGCTCGCGCGCGTGGTCGTGCCGCCCGCGGACTCGGTCGCGTTCGCCCCGCTCGGGCGACACGCGATGCTCGAGCGGCTGCGGCGCCCGCTCGCGGTCGGCGACTCGGTGCCGTTCGCGCTCGCGGTGGTGCGCGGCGGCGCGCGCCCCGACACGCTTCGCGGGACGGCCGTGGTGCGGGCCTTCTGACCCGCGACCCCGCCCACACCTCAGGCGTTGGTCACACTTCTTGCCCCGCGGCCACCAAACCTTCGCAACGGGGGCACATGGCGGCGACGACGGGGACGGGCGCGAAGCAGGCGGCGCGTAAGGCAGTCGCGAAGCGAGCAACCGCGAAGCAGGGCGCGGCAACGGCGGCAAAGACCGGGACGACGAAGCGGGCGGCCGGGCACCACGGGGCGCACCACGCGAGCGACCCGAGCCACTACACCGACCCCGCGCTTCGCGACCGCCTCAAGGACGAGGTGCTCGCGGGCGACAAGGGCGGGCGGCCCAGGCAATGGAGCGCGCGCAAGGCGCAACTGCTCGCGCACGAGTACGAGGCGGCGGGCGGCGGCTACACGGGCGGCAAGTCGCCCGCACAGCAGCACCTGCAGGCGTGGACCGACGAGCGGTGGACCACCGCCGACAAGACGCCCGCGATCCGCGGAAAGACGACCGCCCGCTACCTGCCCGAGAAGGCGTGGGAAGAACTCACGCCGGCGCAGCGCCGCGCCACCGACAAGAAGAAGCGATCGGCGTCGACGTCGGGGCGGCAGTTCGTCGCCAACACTGGGGCGGCGGCGGCGGCGCGGCGGGACGCGGTCACGCACGACATGCCGGCCAAGGCGGCCGCGAAGACCACCGCGAAGACCACCGCGAAGACCGCCGCGAAGACGACGGCCAAGCGCGCCGCGGTCAAGCAGGCGCCGGCCAAGCAGGCGTCGGCCAAGCAGGCCGCAGCACGCAAGCGGGCCCGCGCGTGAGCGAGGGCCGCGACACGGGCGGGCTGGCCGCGGCCGGCAGTCCGCCCGCGGCGTTCCGCCGCTACGACGAGTCGCCGGACACGGGGTTCTACGTCGCGCCGCGCTTCGTCACGCACATCGACGACGGCGCGATCGCGGCGGTGACGGCGCTCTACCGCGACGTGCTGCCGGCCGGGGGCGACGTGCTCGACTTGATGTCGAGTTGGGTGAGTCACCTGCCCGACGACGTCGCGTACGGCCGCGTCGCCGGGCTCGGGATGAACGCCGACGAGCTGGCGGCGAACCCGCGCCTCACGGAGTGGCGCGTGCAGGACCTCAACGCCGACCCGCGGCTGCCGTACGCGGACGACGCGTTCGACGGGGCCGGGTGCTGCGTGTCGGTGCAGTACCTCGTGCGGCCGGTCGAGGTGTTTCGCGAGGTCGCGCGCGTGCTCCGGCCGGGGGCGCCGTTCGTGGTCACCTTCTCCAACCGCTGCTTCCCGACGAAGGCCGTCGCAGCGTGGCAGTCGCTCGACGACCCCGGGCACGCGGCGTTGGTCGCCGAGTACGCGCGCGCGGCGCGCGGCTTCGACGCCGCGGAGGTGCGTGCGCACCGGCCGCGGCGCGGGGACCCGCTCTACGGCGTGATCGCGCGTCGCAGCGCTGGGCCACCGAGCGCGGGGCCCGTCGACGACGCGCCCGGCGTGGCACCCCTGGTCACGCGACCGGGCTGATGGTCGCCGAGTCGAGCGTGACGAAACCGTCCTCGGCGCCGGTAACTCGGCCGAGGTAGCGGACCCGGTCGCCCTCGCGCAGCGCCTCGAGCGCGGGGCGTTCGGCCGCGGTGAAGTCGAGCAGCGCTGCGGCACCGTCGTCGGGGTCGACGACGTGCACGTAGTAGCCGCCCGCGTCGCTCTCCCGGACGTCGCGCACCACGCCGCCCCACTCGGCCCAACGGCCGACGTAGAGCTCGTGCGCGATCGCGCGGCGGCTGAGGGGCGGGATGTCGGCGAGGCGCGCGAGCACGGCGCGCGGGCTCGACTCGCGCAGGAGGACGCGCAGCGCGGCGCCCCCGTCGCCGCGCTGCGCGACGGCGATCGTGCGGAAGCGGGAGGCAGGCTTTGCGCTCGCGACGGGTGGTGCGTGCCGCGCGCCGGGGCGGGCCGGGACGAGCGGCCGCCCGACGCGCACGGCCGCGAGAGCGGCCGTGCGGCGGGACTTGTAGCGGGCGAGCACGGCGGGGCCCAGGATCGCCGTGATGAGGGCAACGGCTACCGAGGCGACAGCGGCAACAGTGGCGTCGGACATGGGACGGCGGGGTGGCGGCGCGACGCGAACGCAAAGCCTGACCACCCGAATATATACCGAACCTGAGCGCCCGCTCGCCGCGTGATCCTGCCTGCCGCTTACGCCACGCGCCGACGATCGGGTGCGCCGCCCGCGCGGCGCGCGCGGAGGTTGCGGAGCTGTTGGACGGAGAGAATCGCCCAGCCGATGCCGACGAGCGGCACGAGGTAGCAGACGTGGCCGAGGATGCCCATCGCGACCGCGGTCCCGCGCGGCACGCCGAGGAGCAGGTTGTAGGCGGACGTCGCCGCGCCCTCGTAGACGCCGAGGTTGCCGGGGGAGGCGGGGATCGCGGAGGCGAGGTTAGTGGCGGCGAGGGCGAGGATGGGGCTCCCCGGGCGCGGCGCGACGCCGAAGGCGTGCTCGATGGCCCACCACCCGCCGGCCTCGGCGACCTTCATGGCGACCGAAATGGCCAGGGCCGCGGCGAGCTGGCCCGGGCGACGAAGCGCGTCGAGCGACGCGGCCCAACTGAGAAGGAAGGCCCGCGTGCGCGCGAGCGGCGCCCGGGCGCGCCGCTCGCCGGCCCCGCGCTCCGGTGGGGCGCCCGCGGCGTCGCCTAACGTCGAGTCCAACGCGGCGTCGGCCGCGACGCGGTGGTCGCGGTGGTCGCGGCGGTCGTCGCCGCGGCGGTGGTGGCGGCGGGCGTACCACGCGGCGGCGCCGAGCGAGGTGGCGAGGACGACCATGCCGGCGGCGAGCGCGAAGAGGGCCTCGCGCATCCAGCTCGGCAGCGGCGCGACCTGCGCGGCGGCGAAGAGCACGCCCAGCTTCGCGAACCCCTCGACGAGGTTGTGCTGGGCGAAGACCGAGAGCGCGCCGGCGCCGCCGACGCCGGCGCGTTCGGCGAGGAGTGCGACGCCCGTGGCCTGGCCGAGGAAGGCCGGCACGGTGTTGGACGCGGTGGCCGTGAGCGCCTGCACCTCGGCGCAGCGCGCGTAGGTCACGCGCGTCCCGTCGAGGGCGGGGGCCCGGCGTCCGTCGGGCGTCCGCGGGAGGAGCACGTACGTCTGCCACGCCCAGAGGAAGACGATCGACGCGTGGCAGCACGACGCGGCGACGAGCCACCACGGGTTGGCGCGGCGCATCGCGGCCAGCGCCTCCTGCCAGCCCACCGCGCGCAGGGCGACGAGGACGAGGGCGGTCGCGACGAGCCACGCCGCGAGGGCGAGGGCGAGCCGCGCTCGCCCCGACAGGCGGCGTCCGCGCGGGGGCGCCGCGGGCGAGGGGGTCGGCGCCGCGGCCGCGGGGGCGCTCACCCCGCGCCCGCCGGCGTTAGGCGGGCCGCGTCGCGCATCGTCACGAAGCGCGCGCCCCCCCGCGCGAACCCCTCGAGCACCGCGCGCACGCGGCGGAACGCCTCGGGGCCGGTGTTGAAGCGGCAGTCCAGCCGCAGGTCCGTGTGCGTCAGGTCCACGAACTCCCACGGGTGCACGAAGAGCACCACCGGCGAGGCGAGCGCGGCGAAGTAGGCGGCGCGCACCGGGCGTGGCAGGCGCAGCACGCTGGACGTGACCGAGGCCGCGATGCGCCGGAGGCGGGTCGGCGCCGGCCGGCGCCGGTCGCGCCAGTACGGCGCCTTGTACTTCGCGTGCGACGAGTCGAGCGCGTACCCGGCCCGTTCGAGCAGCGGCAGGTACGCGTCGGGGAAGGTCAGGTTGGGGGCGCGAAAGCTGTCGACGGGCGCGAAGCGGCGGAGTACGGCGCTCGACCGGTCGATCTCGTCGCGGGCGTCGTCGGGGCCGAGCGCGTCGAAGCGCCGGTGGGTGTGGCCGTGCGAGCCGAGTTCGTGCCCCTCGGGCGCGCCGACGATGGCGCGCACGGCGTCCGGGTAGCGCTCGGCGACGTCGCCGGTCGAGAACCACGTGGCCGGCACGCCGAGGTCCGCGAGCATGGCGAGGAGCGGCGCGGTGGCCTCCTCGACGCCGCGGAACGTGCTCGACAGGTAGGGCGGGCAGTCGGGCTCGTAGTCGACCGAGAAGCAGACGAGCGGGGCGTCGGGCATGGGACGGCGTTAGGCGGCCGCGGCCGGCAGCCGCAGTGTGAACGTGCTCCCGACGCCGGGCGCGCTCTCCGCCGCGAGGTCGCCGCCCATGCCGCGGGCCAGCTCGCGGCTGATCGCGAGGCCGAGCCCCGTGCCCTCGTTGGTACGCGTGTAGGTGCTCGCCCCCGCGGCGATCTGCACGAACGGCTCGAACACGCTCGCGAGGCGCTCGGGCGCGATGCCGACGCCGGTGTCGCGCACGTCGAGCCGCACGGTGCCCCGGCCGTCGGGGCCGGGGGCGTCGGGGGCGGCCGTGACCGCGACGCGGCCGCCGTCCGAGGTGAACTTGGCCGCGTTCGACAGCAGGTTGAGCAGGACCTGCCCGAGCTTCTCGCGGTCGGCGCGCGCGACGAGCCCCGCGGGGACCGCGACCTCGAAGGCGAGGCGCTTGGCGGCCATCTGTGGCTCGAGCAGCGGCACGACGTCGTGCACCGCGTCGGCGAGCGGGACGGCGGCGATCTGGTACTCGACCCGGCCCGCCTCGAGCTTCGCGAAGTTGAGCACCGCGTTGATCAGGCCCAACAGGTGGCGCTGGCTCTTCTGCACGCGGGCGAGCGCGTCGCGCTGCGCGGGCGTGACCGGGCCGTGCAGCTCCATCTCGAGCAGCTGCACGTAGCCCGCGATGGCGTTGAGCGGCGTGCGCAGCTCGTGGCTCATCGTCGCGAGGAAGTCGCTCTTCGCGCGGTTCGCCTCCTCCGCGCTCCGGCGCGCCGCGGCCTCCGCCGAGTAGAGGCGCGCGCGCTCGAGCGCCTGGGCGCACTGGGCGGCGAGGGCGACGAACACCTCGCGCTCGGCCGGCTCGAACGCGCGCGGCTCGGCGAAGGCCCAGAGCAGGGCGCCGTGCATCCGCTGCTCGGTGACGAGGGGGAGGACGGCCCACGCACGGCTCGGGCTGTTGGGCGGCGTGCCGCCCGCGGCGGCGTACCGCGCGCGCCACGCGTCCGGCGACTCGACGAAGACGGGCTGCCCCGTGCGGATCGACTCGGCCAGCGGCGAGGGCTGCGCCAGCGGCCAGTGCACCCCCGCGGCCATCTTGCCCCCCGGCTCGTAGCCGATGCTGTGCGTGACCTCGACTTCCGCCCCGTCCGGGCTCCGCACGCCGATCACGCCGGCGTACGCGCCGAACGCGGCCACGCCGTCGTGCATGACGCGCCCGCCCACCTCCGCCTCGGTCGCCGCGTCGCTGAGTGCGACGGCCAGGGTGCGCAGGCGATCGGCGCGGTGCGCGGCCTCCTGGGCGGCGGCGAGGAGGCGCTCGCGTTCGGCGGCGGCGAGGACCCGCTCGGTGAGGTCGGCGGCGCTCACGTGCACGCCGTCGTCGACGCGCACCGCGATCACGCGCAGGCCGTGCGCGGTCGCGCCCACGACGTAGCGCACGTCTTCCGTCCACGGCTCGCCGGTGGCGACCACGCGGCGGTACGCGTCGAGGCGCCCCTCGGGCCCCGAGCCCGGGAACACCTCGCCGTACAGGCGCCCGACGAGTGACTGGGCGGCCGTCGGCATGTCGACCCCGAACAGCAGTCGGTACGTGGCCGCGTTGGCGTAGGTGATCGCGAAGTCGCGGACGGCACCGTCCGCGTCCCGCACCGCGCGCAACAGGAGCGACAGGTCGGGCGAGGCATCCTGCACGGTGCGGAAGCGCCGCTCGCTCTCGGCGAGCGCGTCGTCGGCCGCGCGGCGGGCGGAGACGTCCTGGAAGTAGACGGCGAGCCCGTCGGGGCCGGGGTAGGCGCGCACCTCGAACCACGTCTCGAGCGGGGCGTAGTACTCCTCGAACGTGACCACCTCGCCGGTCTCCACCGCGCGGTGGTACATGACGTCGAAGGTCGACCCGACGGCCGGCGCGAACTCCTCCCAGACGTTGCGGCCCAACAGCTCCTCGCGCCCGCGGAAGAGCACCTGCTCGGCGCGGTCGTTTACGTAGGTGAAGCGCCACGCGCGGTCGAGGGCGAAGAACGCGTCGCTGATGCTGCCGAGGGTGGCGGCGAGTTGGCGCTCCGTGCGGACGCGCTCGGTGGTCTCGGTGACGACGTTGAGGAACGCGACGATGGAGCCGTCGACGTCGTCGCGCACGGCGCTGATCGAGTAGGTGAACCACGCGGGCTCGCTGGTCGCGGCCGCGCCGGTCGCGTCGGCGCCCCGGACGACGGCGAACGGCGCGTCGTCGGCGTATGCCGCGGCACCGCCGTCGGCGATCGCCGCGAACGTCGGCCCGATCGCGTCCCAGATCTCGGGCCACACTGCCGCGCCCGGACGTCCGAGGGCCGCGGGGTGCTTGGAGCCCAGGACGCGGCGGTAGCCGTCGTTGTAGACCAGGGTGAGGGCGGGGCCACACCACAGGCACATGGGGAACGGCGACTCGAGCGCGGTGCGGACGACGGTGCGCAGCGCGTCGGGCCACCCCGCGACGGGCCCGAGCGGGGTGGCCGCCCAGTCGACGGCGCGGCACAGCGCGCGCATCTCGTCCGGGCCGTCGAAGATCGTGTCGGCGGAGAGGAGCGACATCGTCGGGGAATCGTAGCGCGACGGGGGGCGGCGCGCTTCGTTGCCGGGGGCTGCCATTCCGTCTTCGATCCCCCCTGGCCGATGTCGCGTTCTCCCCTGCTTCGTGCCGCCGCGGCGGCGATCCTGGCCCTGTCATGCGCCGCGCCGGCGGCCGGCGCGCAGGGCACGCCGAACGCGGCGCCGCCCGCCCTGGCCGCGATCCGCGAGGGGGACCTCCGCCGAGACCTGTACGCGATGGCGAGCGACGCGATGCGCGGCCGCGAGGCGGGCACGCTTGACGAGCTGCGGGCGGCGGTGTGGACGGCCGAGCGGGCGCGCGAAGCCGGGCTCAAACCGGCGGGCGACGACGGGACGTACTTCCAGTGGTGGCCGATGCGCCGCGTGCGGCTCGTGCCCGAGCGGAGCGCGGTGGCCGTGGCGGGGGAGGCGCCGCTCGTCTGGGGGCGCGACGTGGTGCCGGCCGCGCCGGCCGAGTTCCGCGGGGAGCTGCCGTTAGTCGCCCCCGCGGCCGGGGACACGGCGGCGGACGTGCGCGGGCGGGCGGTGGTGGTCGACGTGCGGCCGCCGCGCGCGCTCCCGCCCGAGGGCGTGAGCCTGCGGCCGTTCCGCTACGTGCTGGCGGCGATCCGCGAGCAGAGTTCGGCGCTGGTGCGGCGCGGGGCGGGGGCGGTGGTGCTCGTCGGCGACTCGACGGCGGAGGCGGCGTGGGCCTTCGCGGGGGCGGGACTGCTGCGCGGGCGGTACAACGTGGACACCACGGGGGCGGCGGCCATCCCGACGGCGCCGCCGGTGCTGTGGGTGCGCCAGGCGTTAGGCGCGTCGCTCCGGCGGGGCGCGGCGGCGGGGGGGCGGCTCGCGCTGGCGCTGACGGCGGAGAGCTTCGTCTACCCGAGCGCGAACGTCGTCGCGGTGGCGCCGGGGCGCGACCCGCGGCTCCGCGGCGAGTACGTGCTCTTCAGCGGGCACCACGACCACGACGGCGTGCGCACCCCGGTGGACGTCGGCGGGGGCCGGCTGGACAGCATCTGGAACGGGGCGGACGACAACGCGAGCGTGGACGTGGCGATCCTCGCCGCGGGCCGCGCGTTCGTGCGGGCGCCCGGGCGGCGCTCGGCGCTCTTCGTGTGGCATGGCGCGGAGGAGCGCGGGCTGCTGGGCTCGCGGTGGTTCTCCGCACACCCGACGGTGCCGCGCGACTCGATCGTCGCGGTGCTCAACGGCGACATGATCGGGCGGAACAGCCCCGACTCGGCGGCGTTGTTAGGCGCGCAGCCGCCGCACCGCAACTCGTCGGACCTGGTCGAGATCGCGCTCGCGGCCAACCGGGCGGTCGGGCACTTCGCGCTCGACTCGACGTGGGACCGGCCCTCGCACCCGGAGGGGTGGTACTTCCGGAGCGACCACCTGCCGTACGCGCGGCTCGGCGTGCCGGCGGTGATGTTCACGACGCTGCTGCACCCGGACTACCACACGGTGCGCGACGGGCCGGAGCGGATCGACTACGCGAAGCTGACGCGGATGGCGCGGTGGATGTACGCGACCGGGTGGGCGGTCGCGGAGCGGGACCGGCGGCCCGGGGTGGACGCGGGGTTCAAGCTGGAGCGGTAGGGGGCGAGTCCTCGCGGCGCCCCGGTCCGTCGGGCGCCTGCGGGGACCGGCCGCGGGGTACCCGCGATCAGGCGCGGCTGATCGCCTCGCTGCGCACGCGGGCCATGATGTCCGCCAGTTCGCGCTCGTACTGGGCGCGCTCCGCGAGGGTCCAGAGGTCGCGGTTGGCGGCCACGCGGATCGAAGCGAGCATCTCGTCGATGAGTTCGCGGAGCGCGGGGTTGCGCCGGCGCTCGGGCGCGCCCGGCGACCCGGGGCGTGGGGGGGGGTGGTCGGTCATGGGGCGGAAAGCAACCCGCAGGGCGGCCGGGATCAAGGGCCGGGGCGCGCGGGGTGCCGCCCGAGTGTTCTCCGCGGGGTGCCGCGCGGGGGCGGCGGGGGCGAGTTTGTCGGGCATGACGAACGACGCGCCGCCCGCCTCTCCGTTCCTCGAACGCCTGGCGGCCGCGCGGCAGGCGTTCGTGCTGCCGCCGCGGCTCCGCGCCAACACCGAGCACGCGGTGCGCGCGCTGCTCGCGTTGCTCTTCCCGCCGCTCGCCAACGAGCGGCCGGACAGCGAGGCGGCGCCCTGCGGCGGCCCGTGCGACGCGGGCGAGATGGCCGACGAGCTGGCCGCGGTGCGGCGCGCGCTGCGCGGCGTGCTCGAGCCGGCGGCGGCGATGGCGGGGCGGTCGGTGGACGCGCTCGAAGCGGCGGTCGCGGCGGAGGTGCCGGCGGTCTACGAGGCGCTGCTCGAGGACGCGCGCGCGACGCACGACGGGGACCCGGCGGCGGCGAGCGTGGACGAGGTGATCGCGGCGTACCCGGGGTTCTACGCGACGGCGTGCTACCGGATCGCCCACGTGCTGCACCGGCACGGGGTGCCGCTCGTGCCGCGGCTGGTCACGGAGTTCGCGCACCGGGAGACGGGCATCGACATCCACCCGGGGGCGCGGATCGGGCGCGCGTTCGCGATCGACCACGGGACGGGGGTGGTCATCGGGGAGACGGCGGTGCTGGGGGATCGGGTGCGGCTGTACCAGGGGGTGACGTTAGGCGCGCTCGCGGTGGCCAAGCAGCTGGCGAGCGTGAAGCGGCACCCGACGCTGGAGGACGACGTCGTGGTGTACGCGAACGCGACGATCCTGGGGGGGAGGACGGTGGTGGGGGCCGGGAGCGTGATCGGGGGGAACGTGTGGTTGACGCGGAGCGTGCCGGAGGGGAGTGTGGTGACGCACCAGAGTCAGGTGGCGCCGCGGGGGGGGTACGATGGGGTGGAGGATTTCAGCATCTGAGCAGGCGGGGGCGTCGCGGCGGGTGGTCGTGCCGGCGGCATCGCCGCGAGGGCGGGGGTCACCGTTCGTTGGCGACGGGGCCTGAGCGGAAGAGGCTGGTTGATTGGGTCAGGGCGAGAGACACGGTGGGCTCGTGGCGGGTGGGGCGACGGGTCCCGCGTTTCGATTCACGCGTTTCGGGTACCGCCGTTCGGGTCGTGCGAGATGACGCGGGACTGGACGGACGTACGGAGTGGGGCGTCCGCCGCGAACGGCGGGACCGAGCGCGGTGTTAGGCGCGCGGGCGGGGCTGGTACGGCGGGGGGTGGGCGTGGGGAGGGTTAGCGCATGGGAGAGTGCAGCAAGGCGTGGAGCAGGCATCCCGTCCAGCGGCAGTGGCGCTCCAACTCGTCGACGCGGGCTGCGGGAATCAGGGACACCGCGGCTGCTAGGTCGATGTGCGCTTCGAGTTCGCGGAGCGAGCCCCACGCGACCGACAGCAGGCGGTAGCGGTCGGCGCGCGTGGGGCGTGCGCAGCCCTCGGCGATGTTCGCCGGCACCGACACCGCGGCGCGGCGCATCTGGTCGCCTAACGTGGCGCGCTCGGCGGGCGGCAACGCCTCGGTGACCGCGTAGACGAGGCGGGCGAGCGTCGTGGCCTCGACCTGGGCGCGGAGACGCGGGAGGCGGGTCGGGCGGGGGAGCGGCGGGGGCGCGTCGGGCGCCGCGGCACACTCGGGAGCGTCGGAAGCAGTCGGAAGCATGCGCCCACAATGCGACGCGGCGCGCGAGGCCGGTGGGCCGGAGTGTTGCCGAGTGGGGCGAAACGTTGCCCCCCCCCGCCGTTTCCGTCCCGCTTGCGCCCCGGCACGGCGCTCGGTTCCGCCCCACGCGGCGGACGCCTCACGCCGTTGGCCCCACCCGTACCGCGTCATCTCGCACCATCCGGAATGCGGTACCCGGATGGCGGGACCCGAAACGCGGGACCCGTCGCCCCACCCGACCCTGGCCCACCGTGTCTCTCGCCCTCCCCCAACCAACACTCCCTTCCGCTCAGGCCCTGCGGATGACGGCGGCACGGCCACGCCCCGCAGGGTCCGGCGGACCATTCCTCTGTATTTTACGCGCATTCTCTCACCACTAAGCAATGCGTCACGAGACGATTCTTTCGACCATCGGGCGGACCCCCGTCGTGCGCCTCAACCGCCTCTTCGCCGGGAGCGGCCGCGAGGTGTGGATGAAGCTGGAGCGCGCCAATCCGGGTGCGAGCATCAAGGACCGCATCGCGCTGGCGATGATCGAGGACGCCGAGCGGCGCGGCGTGCTCGGGCCGGACACGGTGATCGTCGAGCCGACGTCGGGGAACACCGGGATCGGGCTCGCGATGGTCGCGGCGGTCAAGGGGTACCGGCTCACGCTCGTGATGCCCGAGAGCATGAGCATGGAGCGGCGGCGGGTGATGGCCGCCTACGGGGCGCACCTCGAGCTCACGCCGCGCGAGCAGGGGATGAAGGGGGCGATCGCGCGGGCGCACGAGCTCGTCTCGGCACGGAACGGCGGCGACGTGCCCGGGGCGATCGACGGCGGGGCGGAGGCGCCGCGGCCGGCGGGGGCGCCGCCGTTAGGCGCGTGGATGCCGCAGCAGTTCGAGAACCCGGCCAACGTCGACGTGCACGTGCGGACGACGGCGGAGGAGGTGCTGTCGGACTTCCCCGAGGGGCTGGACGCGACGATCACGGGTGTCGGGACGGGGGGGCACATCACGGCGCTGTCCGAGGTGCTGCGGCGGACCTGGCCCGACCACAAGAGCTACGCGGTCGAGCCGGCGAAGAGTCCGGTGCTGAGCGGCGGGAGCCCGAGCCCGCACCGGCTGCAGGGGATCGGGGCGGGATTCGTGCCGGCGAACTACCACGCGGACGTGATCGACGGGGTGATCCAGGTCGGCGAGGAGGACGCCTTCGAGATGGCGCGGCGCTGCGCGCGCGAGGAGGGGATCTTCGTCGGCGCGTCGAGCGGGGCGTCGCTCGCGGCGGTCGCGCAGAAGCTGCCGGAGCTGCGCGAGGGGGCGCGGGTGCTGACGTTCTGCTACGACACGGGCGAGCGCTACCTGAGCGTGGACGGGCTGTTCCCGGCGCCGACGGCCGGGTAGGCCGCTGCCCGTTAGGCGACGGCCCGTTCGGCCGCGGCCCGCCCCCGCAGGTCGCGGCTCCAGTCGACGTAGCCCTTGACGGCCAGGGCGAGGAAGACGGTGTAGAGCACCGCGGTCGGGAGCAGGTGCTTGGCCACGTAGAGCGGCACGTAGACCAGGTCGGCGGCGATCCAGACGAGCCAGTTCTCGACCAGCTTGCGGGTCATCATCCACTGCGCGACGAGGCTGGCCGCCGTGAGGCCCGAGTCGAGGAAGGGGTTGGCGGAGTTGAGGTGCGAGAAGAGCACGCCGAGGAGGGCGCCGCCCGCGACGCCGAGGGCGACGAGGGCGGGCCAGAGGGCGAGCGGGGTGCGGCTCACGGGCAGCTCGGTGCGCCCCGCGCCGCCGACCTTCCACTCGTACCAGCCGTAGACCGACAGGCCCGCGTAGACGAACTGCAGGCTCATGTCCGCGAAGAGCCGCGCGCGGTAGAACACGACGACGTAGAGCAGCACGTTGACGATCGCCGTGGGCCAGCTCGCGATGTGCTGCCGGACGCTGAGGTAGACGCTGACCGCGCCGAAGAGCGTCGCGACGACCTCGATGGGGGAGAGGCCGAACACGGGCCTAACGGCCGAGCCGGGCGGCGAGCGCGCCGGCGAGCGCGCGGGCGACCGGGCCGGGCGCGCCGGCGTGGGGCGTGGCCGCGCCGACGGGCGCGCCGTCGAGCGAGACGACGGGCATCACGTCGGCCGTCGTACTCGCCACCATCACCTCGTCGGCCGCGCGCAGCTCGGCCTCGGTGACGGCGTCCTCGCGCGCCGCGATCCCGAGCCCGGCGGCGAGCTCCAGCACGACCGCGCGCGTCACGCTCGGCAGGATGCGCGGGCCCAGCGGGTGCGTGCGGAGCTCGCCCCGGACGACGGCGAACGCGCCCGAGTGCGACGCCTCGGTGAGCACGCCGTCGCGCAGGAGCAGCGCCTCGAAGGCGCCCGCGGCGGCGGCGGCCTGCTTGGCCATCACGTTAGGCAGCAGGTTGACGGTCTTGAGGTCGCAGCGCGCCCAGCGCAGGTCGGGGTAGGTGACCGCCGCCGCGCCGCGCGCGCGGAGCGCGTCGGGCGGGTCGACGCGCGCGGCGAAGGCGTAGAGCGTGGGGGGCGTGGCGGCGCCGGGGTAGGCGTGCGCGCGGGGCGCCGCGCCGCGCGTGAGCTGGGCGTAGCAGAGCGCCTCGCCGGTCGTGAGGCCGTTGGCGGCGAGCAGGCGCTCCCACGCGTCGCGCACGCGCGCGGGGCCGCCGGCGCGGGCGAGCGCGAGGTCGAGCGCGGCGGCGCCGTGGGCGAGGCGCGCGAGGTGGCGGTCGAGGTCGACCATCCGGCCGCCGATCACGCGGACGACCTCGTAGACGCCGTCGCCGAAGAGGAAGCCGCGGTCGTCGGGGGAGACGCGGGCCTCGGACTTGGGCACGTACGCGCCGTCGAGGTAGACGAGCGGGTCGGCCGCTGGAGCGATGGGCGGTTCAGGGCGCGACAAAGCCGTCCTCGCGCAGGAGCGCCCGGTCGAACGTCGCGACGGCCGCGCACCCTGCGGCGCGGGCGTGTTCACGGATGAAGTAATCGGCGAAGTCGCCGCGCCCCGCCGAGAACGCGGCGAGCGCTCGGTCGGCCGCATCCGGCGACTGGAACGCGAAGCGCCGGACTTTCAACAGGTCGCGGAGCGTCGCTTCGAGGTCGGCGCGTCCGACGTGGTACGTCGAGCGGAGCACCCACAGCACTTCGCAGAGGACCACGTCGGGGACGAACAGCTCGTCGCCGTGTGCCGCCGTGCGCGTCAGCAGCGCCGAAGCCCGGTCTGTCTGTCGGGTATCGTCGCGGAGAATCAGGCGGAGTAAGACGTTCGTGTCGATCGCGATCAACGGACCGAGCGCCCGAAGTCCTCTGCGATCCCGCGGCCGATCGCGTCGTCGATCTGTTCGACCGTCAGCGGCCCGACGGCGTCGACGTACGGCCGGAGACGCGCGGCGATGTCGCGGAGGTCGGCGGAATCGGCTTCGACGACGACGGTCCCATCTTCGCGCGTCCGGAACGCGACGCGATCGCCGGGGCCGACGCGCAATTGGTCGCGCACGGTCCTCGGCAGTGTGATCTGACCCTTGCTCGTGATCTTCGCGTTCGGCATGTCGTCCCCGGGTTGTGCGCCTTACCTAATGTAAGGAATCCGCCCCGCGAGCGCTCACTCCGCCGACGGGCTCCGCCGCGCCGGCGCGCTCGGGAAGCCGACCGTCATCCCCAGATTCCGCGCCGCGAACGCCCACACGTCCGCCTGCTCGGCGATCGCCTTGTCGAGCGGGCGGTAGCCGTGGCTGCCCTGCGCCTCGACGCGGATGAGCACCGGGCGGTCGCAGCCCGGCGCGGCGTCCTGCGCGGCCTGGAGGGCGCTCGCCCACTTGAACGAGTGCCCGGGCACGACGCGGTCGTCGTGGTCGGCGGTGGTGGTGAGCGTGGCCGGGTAGCAGGTGCCCGGCTTGAGGTTGTGCAGCGGCGAGTAGCGGGCGAGGAAGCGGAACTGCTCGGGGTCGTCGCTGGAGCCGTACTCGGGGACCCAAAAGACGCCGGCCGAGAATTTCTGGTAGCGCAGCATGTCCATCACGCCCACCGCGGGGAGGGCGACGGCGAACAGGTCGGGGCGCTGGGTCATCGCCGCGCCGACGAGCAGGCCGCCGTTGGAGCCGCCGCGGATGGCGAGCTTGGCGGGCGAGGTGATGCGCTGGTCGACGAGGTACTGCGCCGCGGCGATGTAGTCGTCGAAGACGTTCTGCTTGCGCCCGAGCTTGCCCGCCTGGTGCCACGCCTCGCCGTACTCGCCGCCGCCGCGCAGGTTGGGCACGGCGTACACGCCGCCCATCTCGAGCCACACGGCCGTCGAGGCGGAGAACGCCGGCGTGAGCGACACGTTGAATCCGCCGTAGGCGTAGACCAGCGTCGGGTTCTGCCCGTCGCGCACGAGCCCCTTCTTGTGCGTGACGAACATCGGCACGCGCGTGCCGTCCTTCGAGGTGTAGAAGACCTGCTCGGTTTCGTAGCGCGACGCGTCGAACGGTACGGCGGGCGAGAAGAACGCCGCCTGCTCGCCGGTCCGGACGTCGTAGCGGTAGACGCTCGCGGGCGCGAGGTACGAGGTGAAGCTGTAGAACAGCTCGGGCGAGTCCTCGCGCCCCGAGAGGCCGGCGACCACGCCGGGGCCGGGCAGGGGGAGCGTCGCGACCCGGCGCCCGTCGAGGTCGTGCACCGTCACCAGGCTCTTCACGTCCGCCAGGTACTCGGCGACCAGCCGGCCGCCGACGACGCTCGCGCTCTGGAGGGTGTGCGGGCCCTCGGGGATGACGGTCGTCCAGTTGGCCCGCTCGGGGCGGGTGAGGTCTACGGCGACGACTTTGTACCGTGGTGCTCCTAAATTGGTGAGTACGTAGGCCGTGTGGCCGACGACGCCCGCCGGGTGGAAGCTCGCCTCGAGCGTGGTGTCGACGGGGGCGAGCGGGGCGGCGACGTTGGGCGCCTTGGGGTCGCCGAGGTCCGCGACGTAGAGGTGGTTCTCGGGGTCGGTGCCGCGGCCGACGGTGGCGAAGAGGTAGCGGCCGTCCTCGCTGACGAACGCGCCGACGCCCCAGGTGGGCTCGCTGGGGTAGCGGAAGACGGCGACGTCGGCCGACTGCGCGGTGCCGAGCCGGTGGTAGTGGACGACCGGGTCGCGGGAGGCGCCGGCGAGCGAGTGCCCGCTCAGGCCGCCGCTCGCGGCACCGCTCGCGGCACCGTTCGCGGCGCCGTTGGCCCCGGTCGCGGGGTCGGGGTAGCGCGTGTAGAAGAAGCCGCGGCCGTCGCGGGTCCAGCTGACGCCGCTGTAGCGGATCCAGCGGACGACGTCGTCGGTGTCGCGCCCGTCGGCGAGGCGCTTGACGTGCACGGTGCGCCAGTCGGCGCCGCCCTCGCTCAGCCCGTACGCGACGTACGTGCCGGTCGGGTCCGGGGTGAACATCGAGAGCGACGTCGAGCCGTCGCGCGAGATCTCGTTGGGGTCGAGGACGAGGCGGGCGCTCTGGGCGGCCGCCCGCGCGCCGGCCGGCGTGGCCGGCGCGTCGGCCGTGTAGTAGGGCGACTGCTTCTGGAGCCCGGTGTTCTTGGTGAAGAACAGGCGGCCGCCCTCGCGGTAGGGGAGCGACACGCGCGGGTAGTTCCAGAGCGCCGTCAGGCGGTCGCGGATCGCGTCGCGCCCCGGGGTGGCGGCGAGGTACTCGGTCGTGACCGCGTTCTGGGCGGCGATCCACGCCCGGGTCTGGGGGCTGTCGAGGTCTTCGAGCCAGCGGTACGGGTCGGCGACGCGGACGCCGTGATAGTCGTCGACCTGGGGGACGGTAGCGGTAGCGGGGTACTGCACGCGCGGGAGGCGGCGACTGGGAGTACTGGCGGCCGCGGCCGGCGCGGCCGCGGTCTGCGCGAGGGCGAACTGGAGGGTCGGAGCCGCGGCAGAGAGCGCGACCACGGTCGCGACTGCGGTGGCGGCCGCCGCGGCGGGGCGGCGGGCGGCGGCCCCGATACGGGGCCCGGTACGGGGGGCAAGGCGCATGACGGGCGTCGCGGGTAGTGCGCGGGTAGTGCGCGGGTAGTGCGCGAGTAGTGGGGCGCGGGCGCGGGAGCGCGCGCCGGCCGCGCGCTCGACAAGTTACGGGGGCGGTCGCGCCTCCGTTGTCGCCGCGTGACGTACGTTTCGGTATGTGTTCGGGTGAGAATGGTCCGCAGCTGCCGCGCTTCGCGCACGCGTACGGCGTCGACTTCAGTGGCGCCCGGCTGGCGGGGCGCACGACGTGGGTGGCGCGGCTGGCGGTGCCTCCCGCGGACGGCGGCGGGCGCCCGCGCCTGGACGCACTCGACCGGCTGGACCGGCTCGCGGGGGCGGCGGAGCGCGGGCTGGCGCTCGCGCACCTCGTGGCGATGGTGCGCGCGTCGGCGGACGCGCTCTGGGCCTTCGACTGCCCGTTCGGGCTGCCCGTGGAGCTGCTGCCGGCGGGCGCGGGGTGGGCCGCGCAGCGGCGGCTCGTGCGCGAGTGGGGGGACGACGCGTACGGGCTCGGGCTGGAATGCGTGCGGCGCGCGCGGGCGTTAGGCGGGCCGATGCACGTGCGGCGGCGGACCGACGGCGAGGCGCGGGCGCCGTTCGACCCCTACCACTACCGGATCATCTACCAGACGTTCTACGGCGTCCGCGACGTCGCCACGCCGCTCGCCGCGGACGCGGGGACGGCGGTGCTGCCGTTCCAGTACGCGAAGCTGCGGCGCGGGCGGCCGCGCGGGGCCGGCCTCCCGAATGCGGAGCCGCCGGACGCGGCGGCCGTCCGGCGCGTCGTGGTCGAGACGTGCCCGGGGTCGACGCTCAAGCGCTGGGGGCTGCCGCACCAGCGCTACAAGCAGCCCGAGGGCGGGCCGCTCTCCCCCGTGCGGCGCCGCACGCGGCGCGCGATCGTCGACGCGCTCGGCGCGCGGGTGGCGCTCGACGCGGCGTCCGTGCGGCGGATGATGCGCGACCCGGGCGGCGACGCGCTCGACGCGGTGGTCGCGGCGGCGGGGGCGCTCGAGGGCGTGTTAGGCGCCGAGCACGCGGCGGGGGGGCGGTACGGGCGGGAGGGGCGGTTGTTCTACTGAGCGCGGCGGTGCCCCGGTGCGTCCGCCGCCGCGGCTGCGGACTCGGGATACCATACTACACGACGTCTCCGACATGACTAAGTTGGCGAACACCGGAGGAGGGTCGTGACCGAGGAATCCCTGTCTGTCCAGATCACCCGGTCGATTCCCGAGGGGGGCGGAGCGCATCCCGAGCCGGATGCCTACTACGCCCACACGGATCCCCACGGGCTAGCGGCGACCGCGCCCGGCGCGCGCTGGCAGGCCCTCGCCGACCATTTGTTAGGCACGGCGCGCAACGCCGAGATGTTGGCCGTGGGGGCGGGCGCCGCGCCGACCGTGGTCGCCGCCGCGTGGTGGGCTGGGATGCTGCACGACCTCGGGAAGTACCAGCCCGCCTTTCAGCGCATGCTGCACGATGCGGCCGCGGGCAGGCCGCTCAGCAGCGCGCCGCACTCCGCCCACGGCGCCGCGGTCGCGTTGCGGGCGGGAGCGCTCGACGTGGCGTTCGCTGTGGCCGGGCACCACGCCGGATTGACGTCGCCCTCGGGCGGCCCGAGCGGGCTCAAGGAGCGCTGCGGCGGAGCGCTCCCGATCGCCGAGGCGTTGCTCGCCACCGCCGTCGCGGACGTCGCGCGCGTCGATCCGGCAGCCGCGGACCGCCTGCGCGTTCCGCGGCTGCCGTGCGACCGAACGCCGTCCAAAGCCGCGTACGAGCTGCGGACGCGCATGATCGCCAGCTGCCTCGTCGACGCCGACCGCCTCGATACGGCAGGGCGTCGGGCCGAACGGCGCACGCTCGGCGACGCAGGCGATCGGCTCTCACGCTTGCTCGCGTACGTGGGGACGAAAGCTGCGGCGGCACGCGTCGATGTGGTGCGCAACGCGCGCCGCGCCGTGCTCGACGCCTGCCTCGCCGCGGCGGAGTGGCCGGAGCGCCTGCTGTCGCTGACCGTCCCGACCGGCGGCGGCAAGACGCTCGCGTCGATGGCGTTCGCGCTGCGGCGGGTCGTGGCGGGGCGGGGGCGGCGCGTTATCGTCGTCATCCCCTACTTGTCGATCATCGAGCAGAACGCGCGGGAGTACGAACGCGCCCTCGGACCCGACGCGATTCTCGAGCACCATTCGGGCGTGGCCGCGTCCGGCCGCGACGGCGCCGAGAACCAGGATGCGGCGTCGGTCGCGCGGCGGTTGGCGCAGGAGAACTGGGATGCCCCGGTGGTCGTCACCACGTCGGTACGATTCTTCGAGGGGCTGTTCTCGAACCGCACGGGTGACTTGCGCCGCCTGCACAACGTGGCGGGGTCGGTCGTGATCCTCGATGAGGTGCAGACCCTGCCGCGATCGCTGCTGCGGCCGCTGCTCTCGGCGGTCCGCGACCTCGCGGACCACTGGGGCGTGACGTTCCTGTTCTGTACGGCGACGCAACCGGCGTTCGAACTCCCCGCGGGCAAGGTTGGAAGGCCGGAGGACGCCCGTTGGCCGCAAGGCACGGTCCGCGAGGTCGTGCCCCACCCGCCCCGACTCTTCGCCGATTTGCAGCGGGTGCGCGTCGAGTGGCCGGCAACAGGTGCTGACGGCGCGAGCGAGCGGTGGGATTGGGACCGGGTCGCGGGCGCGGTCGCCGACGAGCCGCGCGCGCTGTGCGTCGTCAACGTGCGGGCCCACGCGGCCGAGGTCTACACGCGGCTCCGGTCGCGCGCCGACGTCCGGGCGGACCGGCTCTGGCACCTGTCCACGCGCATGTGTCCCGAGCACCGGCTCGCGGTCCTGGACGCGGTCCGTCGTGCGCTCAAGGACGGCGACGACCCGTGCCGCGTCGTGTCGACCCAACTCATCGAGGCGGGCGTCGACGTCGACTTCCCCTACGTCCTGCGCGCGATGGCGCCGCTCGACGGCATCGCGCAGGCGGCGGGGCGGTGTGACCGCGAGGGGCGGCTGACCGCGGCGGCCGGCACACCGGCTGGGCGAGTCGTCGTGTTCGAGCCAGACGTGCCGCCGCGGGGTGCGCTGCCGCCGAGCCCCGCGTACCGCGACGCGACCGACGTCACGCGCACGATGCTCCGCGGTGCGCAGGCTTCGGGCGGGTTGCGGATCGACGACCCCGCACACGTGCGAGGATTCTTCGACCGCTACTACGGCGACGCGCGCAACCACGACCCGGATGACGTCGAGCTGCTACGTGAGGGGTTCGACTTCCCGCACGTCGCCGAGAAGGCGCGGCTGATCGACGACGCAACGACGTCGGTGATCGTGCCGTACGCGCCGCCGGGCGCGCGGGATGGTCAGCCGAGTGGCTGGGCGATCATCGACGAGTTGGCGAACCGACGCACGGTCACGCTCGACCTGATGCGGCGTGCGCAGCGCTTTCAGATCGGGTTGTATGACGAGGACTTGCGACGGGCACAGCAGGCCGGCGCCGTGCACCCGGCCTACCCCGGGTCCGACGTGTGGGTGTGCACGCCCGGCTGCTACCGCGAGGACCTCGGGTTCACGCTCGAGTCGGAGTTGCTCCTCCTCGTCTGAACGCGGTGCCCTCGTCTGCCGATCGGTTGCCGGCGGTGATAGACTGTCCCGTCAGTACGGTGTGACGCGACTGGCGACAAGAGCCCCTGGGCTCTGCCGGGCTTTGGCCCGGGTAGTCAGTCGCGTCGCATTTGCGCCCACGCCGACGCGGCTCAGTAGAAGGCCGGCAGGTCGGGTGGATATGGTAGGTACTCGCCCGCGATGCGATCGGCGATGGCGGCGCGGGCGCGTGGATCACCGCCCTCCCACGAGCGTTGCACGGCCCAGGAGCAGTAGTCGGCGAGCTGCAGGCATGGATCGCTCGCCGCATCCCAGCTCGCCACGCGGCACTCGATGCCGGAGTGGTCAGCGCCTGCGGCGTGAGAGATCGCCTCCCGGAACGCGGCCCGCCGCCGCCGCGTACCGATCGAGGCGCCCACGACCAACAGCTCGTCGCCGGGGCCCGCGACGTCGGGTAGCACGCGCGCGAGGTGCAGTGCCCACGCGTGGCCGTACAAGGCGAGGTCGGTCGCGCGCAGGGTCGGCGGGACACGCCGCTTATCGATCACGGTGGCGTGCACCCGGAAGTGGTACGCCGAGACCGCGGCGAACACGCGGTCCCGCACCGCCTGCGCGTCCGTGGTGGCGTGGAACTCGGTGTCGAGCCCGACGCCGTTCCACGCCAACTCGCGGCGAAGCGCGAGCAGCGCGTCGCCCACCGCGGTGTCGGCCAGCGCGACCGTCGTGAGGATGAAGTAGCGCGACGCCCCTCGGCCGAGTGAGAAGTCGAAGTTCCCGCTCTCGTCGGCGAAGAGGTACGAGCGGGGCACGACGGACGAAGGGGTGATCGGGCGAGATGCAGGACTCGGCAACTTGCGGGTTTGTGACGCGCGTCGCAATGTGCCGGGCTCACCCTCTCTTGCGGTCGTGACCCGCACCGCTCGCGACGCCGACTCGCGGCCAGCCCGACCTCGCACCCCGTCGCCGTGCCCCTCCCCCGTGTCCGCGTGCGCGTCGCCGGCCCGCTCGCCTGCTTCAGCCGCCCCGAGATGAAGGTCGAACGCGTCAGCTACGAGGTGATGACGCCGTCCGCGGCCCGCGGCATCCTGGACGCGGTGATGTGGCGGCCCGAAATGCGGTGGGTCGTGCTCCGCGTCGAAGTGCTCAAGCCGATCCGCTTTACGAGCTTCCGGCGCAACGAGCTGCAAAGCAAGGTCGGCCCGGCGAGCGTGCGACGCTGGATGCAGGACCCGACCACCTACACGCCGCAGCCGGCCGGCGCCGGCAGCGACGACGCCACGCCGCGCAACACGCTCGCCCTGCGCGACGTCGCGTACGTGATCGAGGCCGAACCCCTCGTGTACGCGCCGTCGCCGGAGAACACTCCGCAGAAGTACGCGGCCATGCTGGAACGCCGCGTCGCCAAAGGGCAGCACTTTCACGCCCCGAGCCTCGGGTGCCGCGAGTTCGCGTGCGCGGTCTCGCCGCCTCACGCCGCCGAGCAGCCCGTCCCGGACTCGCGCGACCTCGGCGTCATGCTGTACGACGTGATCTTCCGCGACCGGGGCCGGGCGAACCGCGCCGCGTTCTTCGAGGCGCGCCTCGACGCGGGCGTGCTCCACACCGATCCCGCGGTCGCGCTCCCGGACCCCGCGCTCCGCACGGAGGTGCTCGCATGCTCGTCCACGCGTTAGCCGCGTACGCGGACATGTACCTGAAAGGGGCGCTCGAGGACCCGTCGTTCGAGCGGAAGCCCGTGCCGTACGCGGTCCTGGTGTTCGACGACGGCGCGTTCGCGGGGGTGCGCGAGCGCACGGAGTCCGTGGTGCGCGGCAAGAAGACGATGGACGTGCCGCTGCCGCTGGACGTCCCCAAGTCGCCCATCAACCGCAATAGCGCCATCGCGCCGCTACTCGGCTGCGATGGAATCCAGTACGTGGTCGGTCCGGCGCCCGGCGCCTGGACGGGCCCGGCGGACGAGGCGAAGCACGAACGGCAGCACGCGGCCTTCGCCGCCCTCGTCGCGCGCGCGGCGGCCGAGACGGGCGACCCGTGCCTGGGCGCGTGCGCGCGGTTCTACGCCGATCCCGCGGCCGTCGCGGCGGCGCGCGCGGAGCTGGCCGTGCGCAAGGCCTCCGGCGCGGCGCTCGTGGCGCTGGTGGTCCAGCCGCGCGACCCGGCCGCGCCCGACGGGGGTGGGTGTCTGGTCGAGCGCGACGCGGTGCGCGACTGGTGGCGGCGGCACTACGACGCCGAGTACGCCAGGCGCGTCGGCGGCGACGTCGGCATGTGTCTCGTCAGCGGCACGTTAGGCCCGATCGCCCCCACGCACGACAAGGTGAAGGGCACGTCGGCGATCGGCGGGCAGGCGTCGGGCGTGGCCCTGATGTCCTTCGACAAGCCCGCGTTCCAGTCCTACGGCTGGGAGCAGAACGCGAACGCGCCGGTGAGTCCCGGCCGCGCGGCCGCGTACGTCCTGGCCCTCAACGACCTCCTCCGGCCGGGCCTGCATCGGCAGGGCGGGTCGTCGGGAACTCAGGTGACCACGCGTATGGACGCCGGCGGCGTGGCACTCCTATTCTGGACGCGCCGGCCGAGCGACGACGACTGGCTCGCGTTCCTAAACGTGACCCAACCGGCGCAGGTCGCGGCCCTCCTCGCCGCGCCGTCCACGGGCCAGGCCGCGGCGCCGGCGCAGGTCGAGCCTAACGATTTCTACCTGCTCGCGGTGTCGGCCACAGGCGCGCGGCTGGTGGTCCGCGACTGGTTCCACGACCGCCTCGACCGCGTGCGCGAGAACCTCCGTGCCTGGTTCGACGCGCTGCGCGTGCCGGACGTGTTCGCGGGCGGCACGGTGGCGGACCCGCCGCCGCTCTGGCGCCTGCGGGCGGCGCTTTCGCCGCTGCCGGCGACGCGCCCGCTCGACAAGCGCCTCGACGCCGTGCCCGCCGAGCGCGTGGTGCAGCTCGCCCGCCGCGCGCTGGAGGGCGTGCCCCTCGGTCACGCCATGCTCTCGGCCCTGCTCGGCCGGCTGCGTGCCGAGCGCGGGGACGCGCGCCTCGACCCGGTCCGTATGGCCCTCGTCCGCCTCTGCGTCAACGACCTCGTCCCCCTCACCCCCGGAGCCGTGCCCGTGCCCGAGCTGCTGGACCCCCTCCTTGGCGACCGCGCGTACCTCTGCGGACGCCTGCTGGCCGTGTACGAATCCCTCCAGTACCAGGCGCACGGCGGCCAGGTGAACGTGAGCGTGGTGGACCGCTACTACGCGACCGCGTCAACCAACCCGAACCTCGCGTTCCGCAACCTGCGCGAGCTGAGCCTGGCCCACCTGCGGAAGCTGCGCCGCGAAAAGCCCGGCGCCGCCGTGGCCGTGGACCGCGAGATCACCGCGTTGCACGACCGGCTGGGCGCGAGCGGCGGTTTCCCCGGCCTGCTCGACCTGCAGGCGCAAGGGCGGTTCGCGCTGGGCTACTACCAGCAGAAGGCCGACGTCGCGCGCCGGATCGCGGACGCGAAGGCCGCCCGCGCCGACGCGCCGCCCGCCGCGGCGTGACCTCACCTCTCCTACTTCACCATCCCCCTCCGACCCACATGTCCGCCGTCACGACCGCCCCCGCCGTCTCGCACCGCTACGACATCGCCTACCTGTTCGACGTGAAAGACGGGAACCCCAACGGGGACCCCGACATGGCGAACACGCCGCGCTTCGACCCAGAGACGTTCCAGGGGCTGGTCTCGGACGTGGCGCTCAAGCGTAAGGTGCGCGACTACGTCTATGCGTTAAAGAGCGTGAGTGGCGCGATCGAGCCGGGCTACGACGTTTTCGTGTTGCAGGGCCACTCGCTGGAGAGCCGCCAGCGCATGCCGTACGACCACCTCGCGTCGCTCGCGGGCAAGTCGGGCAAGACGCCCCCGCGCGACGCCATCGAGCAGGCGCGCGCGTGGATGTGCGAGCACTTCTTCGACGTGCGCGCGTTCGGCGCCGTGATGAGCACCACCGAGTTCAACTGCGGCCAGGTGCGGGGCCCGGTGCAGATCACCTTCGCGCGCTCGGCCGACCGCGTGTTCACCACCGAGCACGGGATCAGCCGCGTGGCCTACACCACGCAAAAGAAGCACGACGAGACGAACAGCACCACGGAGCTCGGCAACAAGCACACGGTCGCCTACGGCTTGTACCAGGCGCACGCCTTCGTGAGCCCGCACCTCGCGATGGGCGCCAAGGGCACTGGCTTCAGCGACGCCGACCTGGACGTGTTTCGCCAGGCGCTCGTCAACATGTTCGACCTCGACCGCTCGGCGGCGCGCGGGCTGATGCAGGCGCGCGGCGCGGTGGCGTTCCGCCACGAGTCGCCGCTCGGCAACGCCCCCGCCCACACGCTCTTCGACCGCGTGCGGGTGGAGAAGCGCGACGGGGTCGAGACTCCGCGGCGGTTCGACGACTACCGCGTGACGGTCGACGAAGCGGGGCTGCCGCCGGGCGTGACGGTCGAGTACTGGCTCGACCCGCGGCGCGGCTGAGGCGCCGCGTGCACGCCGGCGCGTACGCCGAGGACGACCTGCTCCCGCTTTCGGGGCTACAACACCTGACGTACTGCGCCCGCCGCGCCGCGCTCGTGCACGTGGAGCGGCTGTGGGCGGAGAACGTCTACACCGCCGAGGGCCGGCACCTGCACGAGCGCGTGGACGAGACGGGGCCCCCGCGGGAAGCGTTAGGCGGCGTGCGGGTGGTCCGGCGCATGCCCCTCCGTTCGCTCGCGCTGGGGCTCTCGGGGACGGCGGACGTTGTGGAGTTCCTCCCCGATACGGCGGGCGGCCCGCAGGTGCCGCTCCCCGTCGAGTACAAGCGCGGGCAGCGGCGCCAAGAAGACGCGTTCGAGGTGCAGCTGTGCGCGCAGGCGCTCTGCCTCGAGGAGATGCTCGGCGTGCCCGTGCCCGAGGGCGCCGTGTACTTCGGGCTCACACGCCGGCGGCTGCCGGTGCCGTTCGGCGACGCCCTGCGTGAGCGCACGCGCGAGGCGGCGCACCGGCTGCACGCGATCGTGGCGTCGGGCCTCACGCCGCCATTCGAGCCGGGGCCGAAGTGCGAGAAGTGCTCGCTGGCCGGGCCGTGTGGGATCGGCATCGCCGGGGCGCGGCGGAGCGCGGGGCGGTACCTGGACGCGCTCTTCACGGAGGACGCGGGATGATCCTGCAGAACACGTTGTACGTGACCACGCAGGGCGCGTACGTCGGCAAGGACGGCGAGGCCGTCGCCGTGCGGGTCGAGGGGGCGACGGTGCTCCGCGTGCCGCTGCACCACCTCGCCGGGATCGTGTGCTTCGGGCAGGTGTCGTGCAGCCCGGCGCTGATGGGGGTCTGCGGAGAGCGGGACGTCGCGATCTCGTATCTCACGGAGTCGGGCCGCTTCCTGGCCCGGGTCGAGGGCCCCGTGTCGGGGAACGTCCTGCTCCGCCGCTCGCAGTACCGCTGGGCCGACGACGCCGAGCGGACGGTGGGCGTCGCGCGGGCGATCGTCGCCGGTAAGATCGTCAACGGGCGGGCCGTGCTCCGGCGCGCGCTCCGCGACCACGGCGGGATGGCCGGGCGCGGTCAGGTGGAGGCTGCCGTCAACTGGCTCGGCGGCGTCCTCGCCCGGCTGCGCGACGAGCGCGACCTGGAGCGCGTGCGCGGCCTCGAGGGCGAAGCCGCGCAGCACTACTTCGGCGCGTTCGATCACCTAATCACGGCGCAGAAGTCGACGTTCGCGTTCACGGGGCGATCGCGCCGTCCGCCGTTAGACCCGCTGAACGCGCTCCTGTCGTTCGCCTACGTCTTGCTGACGCACGACGTCCGCGCGGCGCTCGAGAGTGTAGGGCTGGACCCGCAAGTTGGCTTCCTGCACCGCGATCGGCCGGGCCGCCCCGGGCTGGCGCTCGACGTGATGGAGGAGTTCCGGCCGTGGCTCGCGGACCGGCTGGTGCTTTCCCTCGTGAATCGGCAACAGGTGACGGCCGACGGCTTCCGTGTCGAACAGGGAGGTGCGGTGTCGATGACCGACGCGACACGCCGCACGGTCCTCGCGGCGTGGCAGGAGCGCAAGCGCGAAGAGCTGACGCACTCATTCTTGGGGGAGCGCATGCCGGTCGCGCTGGCGCTACAGATGCAGGCGCGGCTCCTCGCGCGGCACGTGCGCGGGGATCTCGACGCCTACCCTCCATTCGTATGGCGGTAGTGGTGGCGTGTGGTGCCGAGGGACGCGGAGGAATGAGATGCTGGTGCTGATCACGTACGACGTCGCGACGGGCTCGCCCGCTGGTCGCCGCCGCTTGCGCCGAGTGGCGAAGCTCTGCGCCGATTTCGGCCAGCGCGTGCAATTTTCCGTGTTCGAGTGTGAGGTCGACCCGGCCCAGTGGACGGAACTGCGACACCGGCTACTGGACGTGTACGCGCCCGCCGAGGACAGTTTGCGCTTTTACCATCTTGGGTCCAATTGGCAGCGTCGGGTCGAGCACCACGGCGCGAAGCCGGCGGTGGACCTTGCGGGGCCGCTGATCACGTGAGTCGGCGGCGAACCCGGAGTGGTGGTGCGTGCCGCCTGGGGTTCGCGCGGCTCGTAACTGACGGTCACAACTGGACTTGCGGCGTGCGGTAGCCCGCAGGCGGGTGCGTTCCGGGTTGCCGGACGACCGGTTCGCGCGTACCGCTTTGTAAGTCGTTGCACGCGTATAGCTTACGTTGTGCACGGTCGCTCCTTCACGGGAGCGTGGATTGAAACGTGCATCGCGCCGTGCGCGTGGCCAGCCGACGCGCGTCGCTCCCTTCACGGGAGCGTGGATTGAAACGTCGCACCGGCTCGACGCCGGTCGCCGCGCGACCGCGGTCGCTCCCTTCACGGGAGCGTGGATTGAAACACGCGACGCGGTCGCGTGCACGAGCGTGCCGCGTCGCTCCTTCACGGGAGCGTGGATTGAAACCTGAGCCGCGGCGCCGCACGACGCTGCGCCGGTCGCTCCTTCACGGGAGCGTGGATTGAAACACGTGCACGCGCGCCGATCGCGCGCGCGTCGCGACGTCGCTCCCTTCACGGGAGCGTGGATTGAAACCGATCGCCGCGCGTCGAGCCGACCGCGGCCACGTGGTCGCTCCCTTCACGGGAGCGTGGATTGAAACGCGCGACGCCGACGGCGCGCGTGCCGATGCGGCGGTCGCTCCCTTCACGGGAGCGTGGATTGAAACATCGACGCTGCGCGTGCACGCCGTCGCGACGCGCGTCGCTCCCCTCACGGGAGCGTGGATTGAAACATCGTCGCGCTGCGGCGATGCCGGCGACGTCGCGTCGCTCCCCTCACGGGAGCGTGGATTGAAACACGCCGACGCACGCGTCGCGGCCGTCGAGCGTCGAGTCGCTCCCCTCACGGGAGCGTGGATTGAAACGCACGTCGGCACTGCGCGCAGTCGCCGGACGTCGACGTGTCGCTCCCCTCACGGGAGCGTGGATTGAAACTCGCGATCGTCGGCGGCGTCGCCGCGACGCGCGTCGCTCCCCTCACGGGAGCGTGGATTGAAACGTACGTCGGCGAACTGCCGCGCGGATCGCCGGTCGCTCCCCTCACGGGAGCGTGGATTGAAACCCGACGCGCGGTCGACGTCGCTGATGCGGCGTGCGGTCGCTCCCTTCACGGGAGCGTGGATTGAAACTGCGTCGACGCGTGCACGTCGACGCGGCACGCCGCGTCGCTCCCTTCACGGGAGCGTGGATTGAAACCGCATCGGCGCGACGGCAGCCGCGCGGCTCGCGCGCGTCGCTCCTTCACGGGAGCGTGGATTGAAACACGCTGCGGCCGCGCCGTCGCGGCGATGCGCGGCGTCGCTCCCTTCACGGGAGCGTGGATTGAAACACGTCGACGCCCGACGCGCGACGCGTCGCGTCGTCGCTCCCTTCACGGGAGCGTGGATTGAAACCGACGTGCCGCCGATGCGACGCTCGGTCGCGGGTCGCTCCCTTCACGGGAGCGTGGATTGAAACACGTGCACGCTCGCGCGTCGCGTCGATGCGCGCGCGTCGCTCCCTTCACGGGAGCGTGGATTGAAACACGTGACGCTCGGCGAACGCCGCGGCGCTGACGCGTCGCTCCCTTCACGGGAGCGTGGATTGAAACACGCTCGCGATCGATGCGCGCTCGAGCCGGCACGACGTCGCTCCCTTCACGGGAGCGTGGATTGAAACACCGTCCGCGCGCAGCGGCGCCGCGGCGTCGACGGGTCGCTCCCTTCACGGGAGCGTGGATTGAAACCGCGTCGACCACGCCGCCGATCGCGCGCACGGCGTCGTGTCGCTCCCTTCACGGGAGCGTGGATTGAAACCCCGTGTTGCCGCGCGACGAACGGAACCGCGAGGTCGCTCCCTTCACGGGAGCGTGGATTGAAACCAGCTCGGGACGCACGTAGTCGGGGCGCGCGAGCGCGTCGCTCCTTCACGGGAGCGTGGATTGAAACACGTTCGTCGATGCTGTCGGCGCGACGGCGATGTCGCTCCTTCACGGGAGCGTGGATTGAAACAGGCGTCGCCGACGGTGCGCGGCATGTCGGACGCGGCGGTCGCTCCTTCACGGGAGCGTGGATTGAAACCACTTCACCTCGCGGTCGTGGTCGATCTCGCTGTCGTCGCTCCCTTCACGGGAGCGTGGATTGAAACCCGTGACAGACGGTCACCGTCCCGCCGACGCTGTCGCTCCCTTCACGGGAGCGTGGATTGAAACACTCACGTAGCGCCGCGCGCACGCCACGCTCGCCAGTCGCTCCTTCACGGGAGCGTGGATTGAAACCATGCGTTCAAGCTACATCGCCGGCGTCGCGGCAGGTCGCTCCTTCACGGGAGCGTGGATTGAAACTCCGTTCGCTCCGCTACCGCCGTGCGCGGCGTCGGTCGCTCCTTCACGGGAGCGTGGATTGAAACATGATCACGATGACCGCGCCGCCCGGCTCGAGGCGGTCGCTCCTTCACGGGAGCGTGGATTGAAACACCTGCTTGTCGAGCGGGTCCCGCGGCCGAGGCGGGTCGCTCCTTCACGGGAGCGTGGATTGAAACAAGCAGTTCAACAACCCGGTCGCGGGCACGTACGGGTCGCTCCTTCACGGGAGCGTGGATTGAAACCGCGTCGGGGTCGAGCAACGCGCGCACTACGGGGTCGCTCCTTCACGGGAGCGTGGATTGAAACTACGACACGACCCCGCCGGCGCAACCTGCACGCGGGTCGCTCCCTCACGGGAGCGTGGATTGAAACGTGGTGCCGCTCGACGCCGCCTTCACGTCGGCGGTGTCGCTCCCTTCACGGGAGCGTGGATTGAAACGTCTCGGCGTCGGCCGGCGTGCGTTCGGCGCCGTCGCTCCTTCACGGGAGCGTGGATTGAAACAAGGTGGTGGGCGAGGACGGCCAGCCGGGCGCGCACGTCGCTCCCTTCACGGGAGCGTGGATTGAAACTTCACGCCCGCGTAGAGCATGCGCGCCTGCGGCGAGTCGCTCCTTCACGGGAGCGTGGATTGAAACGACGTCGCTCTGGGCGCTCGCGCGGGTCTGCAGCGTGTCGCTCCTTCACGGGAGCGTGGATTGAAACAGGCGTCGTGTTGCCGCTCGACCGTGGCCGTGCCGCGTCGCGTCGCTCCTTCACGGGAGCGTGGATTGAAACCGATGCTGGCTCGCACGACGGATCGACGCTCGGCGCACGCACGGTCGCTCCTTCACGGGAGCGTGGATTGAAACTGACGGCTCGACCGTCCTGCCGCGCTCGAGCTGGCGCATGCGAGCGCGGTCGCTCCCTTCACGGGAGCGTGGATTGAAACGTCACCGTCACGCCGCCGCCGACCGTGCCGAGCAGTCGCTCCTTCACGGGAGCGTGGATTGAAACGCTCATGCGGCCACCGCCTGGCGTGGTGGGTGTCGCTCCTTCACGGGAGCGTGGATTGAAACGGCGTCCGGCTCTCCGCGGTGCTGGCCGAGCTGGGTCGCTCCTTCACGGGAGCGTGGATTGAAACGCGCTCGGCTACACGCACGTCGCGCCCACGGTGGAGTCGCTCCTTCACGGGAGCGTGGATTGAAACAAGAAGTACCTCGACGTCGGCGTGCCCGACCTGAGTCGCTCCTTCACGGGAGCGTGGATTGAAACACCATCCCCGCTGCTGCCGCGCCGCCCGCGCCGGTGCTCCTTCACGGGAGCGTGGATCGAAGTCACTAAAGTCCAGACCGCGCCCAGCCGCGGCATGGCCCCTTTCGCGCGGTACCGCTCCAGAGTGTCGAGCTTATACCTGTCGACGCCGAGTCGAGCCACGGCGCGCCCTTCATCATCCCAGCGTTCCCCGCCGCCCCCGCCTAACGCCAGGCCGCCACCAGCCCCTCGCTCGCCGCCCACAGCCGCTCCCCCGCCGCGTCGTCCCGCGCCTGCGGCGCCGGCTCCGCCGGGCGCTCGTTCGCCCAGTAGCCCCCCGTGGTCCGCCCGGCCTCGTCGCCCGTCGCGACCGCGACCGACGTCGCCGCGCCGCGCTCGGTGCTGATCCCGCCGGTGGAGCCGAAGCCCTCGCGCAGCAGCTTGGTCTTCACCACGCCCGGGTGGAGCGCGTGCGCGACCACCGCGCGCGGGTCCGCCCGCCGCGCGAGCGCCCGCGCGAACAGCACGTTGGCGAGCTTCGAGTTGGCGTAGGCCGCGCCCCCCGCGTAATGCCGCTCGCCCTGCA
Organism: uncultured Gemmatimonadales bacterium; assembly: GCA_963763675.1. Lineage (GTDB taxonomy): Bacteria > Gemmatimonadota > Gemmatimonadetes > Gemmatimonadales > Gemmatimonadaceae > BPUI01. The sequence goes on along the minus strand of CAVXPN010000005.1, from coordinate 297,497 downwards.
GGTCGTCGAAGTCGAGCCGCCCGCGCGCGTGCAGCTCCGAGGCGACCGTGGCCACACGCGCGGTCCCGCGCGCAGCCCCGCCCGCGCCCCGCGCGCTCGCGTCGAGCAGCGGCAGGAGTTCGGTGGTGAGCAGAAAATGCGCGAGGTGGTTCACGCCGAAGGTCAGCTCGAAGCCGTCGGCCGTCAGCCGCCGCGCGCCGCCGCGGAGCGCGACGCCGGCATTGTTGACGAGCACGTCGAGCCGCGGCGCGGCGCCGTCCGGCCCCTCCGCCCGCAGCTCGGCCGCGAGGCGCGCCACGTCGGCCAGGCGCGCGAGGTCGGCGACCACCGGACGCGCCCGCCCGCCGGCGCCGCGGATCGCGGCCGCGACCGCCGCGGCCCGCTCCGCGTCGCGCCCGTGCACCAGCACCGTGAAGCCGCGCTCGGCCAGCGCGACCGCGGTCGCGCGGCCGATGCCGTCGGTGGCGCCGGTGACGAGGGCGACGGGCGGGGTGGCAGGAATCGTGTCGGACATGCCGGCGCGCGTGGCGAGGATCAGGCCGCCGCGCTTGCGCGCCGCCGTAGATTCGCGCGGTGACCACCCCCGACGACCGTGCCGCGCGCGTGACGCCCGCCCGCCCCCCGCTCAGCGCCTCCAACGTGCTCCCCGCCGGACTCCTCGCCCTCGGCCTCGCGCTCGGCGGCGCGCTCGGCGGCGCGCTCGCGGGCGCGGGGTTCGCGCGCATGCGCACGAGCGACCGCACGGTCAGCGTCCGGGGCGTGAGCGAGCGCGAGGCGCGCGCCGACCTCGCCATCTGGCCGCTCCGCATCGTGGCCGCGGACGACGACCTCGCGGCGGCCAACGCGTCGATCGCGCGCCAACTCGCCACGGTGCAGCAGTTCCTCGCCGAGCACGCGCTGTCGCCCGACAGCGGTGCCGGGCGCGGCGCGACGACGGTCACCCTGCAGGACTTCGCCGTCGAGGACAAGCGGACCAACCAGTACAGCGGCAAGGACGCCGACCAGGGCGGCAACCGCTTCGTGGTGCGCGAGACGATCGTCGTGCGGTCGACCGCGCCCGAGCGCGTCCAGGCGGCGAGCCAGCTCGTCGCGACGCTCGTGCAGCGCGGCGTCGTGCTCTCGTCGTCGGGCGAGGGCAACGGCGCCGGCGGGCCGACCTACCTCTTCAAGCAGCTCTCCGCCCTCAAGCCCGCGCTGATCGCCGAGTCGACGGCGCGGGCGCGCGAGGCCGCCGAGCAGTTCGCGCGGGACTCGCACAGCGCGCTCGGCGGGATCCGGTCGGCGAGCCAGGGCTCGGTCGAGATCCTGCCGCGCGACCAGGCGCCCGGGATCAGCGAGGAGAGCCAGGTGCTGAAGATCGTGCGCGTGGTGACGACGGTCGACTACGCAATCCGCTAGAGCGCCGGCGCGGCGGCGGGGTATCGTTAGGCACCCCGCCGCCGCCCGGTCAGGGCACGGTACCCGCGGGCCGGACCGTCATCCCCGTGTGCGCCGCGGCGAACGCCCACAGGTCGGCCGTCTCCGCGATGCGCCGATCGAGCGGGCGGTAGCCGTGGCTGCCCTGCGCCTCGACGCGGATCAGCACCGGCCGGTCGCACCCGGGCACCGCGGACTGGGCCGCTTGGAGTGCCGCCGTGAACTTGAACGAGTGGCTCGGCACCACGCGGTCGTCGTGGTCGGCCGTCGTGACCAGCGTCGCGGGGTAGCACACCCCGGGCTTGATGTTCTGGAGTGGCGAGTACGCGCGGATGTAGGGGAACGCGGCCGAGTCGCCGGGGACGCCGTACTCGGTGGTCCAGGCCGCGCCGCCCGTGAACCGGTCGAAGGCGGCCGGGCGCTGGAGGAGGGCGGCGTGCGGCGCGGCCACGATCCGGGTCGCGCGCGTGCCCTACGATTACGAGCGGGGTGTGCCCCCGCAAGAGGGACGCGGGCGGGACGAATGAACACAACTGCCTGTGCGGGTTATGCTTAGCTGCCATGACCACCGCCGTCCTGCCTGCCTCGACGCCCACCGACCTCGCGCCGCGCGACACGCGCGTCGAGCGCGAGGCCGCCCGCCGCCGCACGTTCGCGATCATCTCACACCCCGACGCGGGCAAGACCACGCTTACCGAAAAGCTGCTGCTCTACGGCGGCGCGATCCACCTCGCGGGCTCAGTCAAGGCGCGCCGCGCCGCGCGCCACGCGACGTCGGACTGGATGAAGCTCGAGCAGGAGCGCGGCATCTCCGTGACCTCCTCCGTGCTGCAGTTCGACTGGCAGGGCTACAAGGTCAACCTGCTCGACACGCCCGGCCACGCGGACTTCTCCGAGGACACCTACCGCACGCTCATTGCGGCCGACTCGGCCGTCATGCTCCTCGACAACCGCCGCGGGGTCGAAGAGCGCACGCGGCAGCTCTTCGAGGTCTGCCACAAGCGCAAGACGCCCGTGTTCACCTTCGTGAACAAGTGCGACCGGCCGGGTATGGATCCGCTGCAGCTCCTCGACGACGTCGAGAAGGACCTGCGGATCACGCTCGCGCCGGTGACGTGGCCGATCGTCGACGGCGACAAGTTCGTCGGCGTCTACGACCGGCTCACCGGGCACGTGCTGCTCTTCGAGCGCGGCGAGCACCACGGCGCGACCGAGGTCGCCACGATCGAGGGGGGCCTCGACTCGGCCGAGGTCGCGGCGCACTGCTCGCCGTACGCGCTCGACAAGCTGCGCGAGGATTTGGAGCTGCTCGACGTGGGGCTGGGCAGCTTCGACCGCGACGCGTTCATGGCGGGGACGCTCAGCCCGACGTTCTTCGGCTCGGCGCTGACCAACTTCGGCGTGGAGCCGTTCCTGCGCGAGTTCGTCGAGCTGGCGCCGCCCCCGGGCCCGCGCGAGCGGACGGACGGCCTGGTCGCGCCCGACGACCCGGACTTCGCGGGCTTCGTCTTCAAGATCCAGGCGAACATGGACCCCAAGCACCGCGACCGCATGGCGTTCGTGCGCGTGGTGGCGGGGCGGTACGCGGCGGGGATGGAGGTCACGCTCGCGCGCACGGGCAAGGCGATCCGCCTCTCCGCGCCGCAGAGCGTGATGGCGCGCGAGCGCCAGGCGATCGAGGAGGCCTGGCCGGGCGACGTGGTCGGCATCGTCGACAAGGGCACGCTCCGCATCGGCGACACGCTGTTAGGCGAGGCGCCGAGCAAGACCCCGCCCTCCTTCGGCGACATCCCGCGCTTCCCGCCGGAGTCCTTCGTCCGCGTGCTCTCGGCCGACCCGATGCGGCGCAAGCAGCTCGACACGGGGCTCAAGCAGCTGTCGGAAGAGGGCGCGGCGCAGGTGTTCTTCACCGAGCAGGACGCGCGCCTGGGATCGGGCCCGTCGCCGATCGTCGGCGCCATCGGGCAGCTGCAGTTCGACGTGATGGCCTTCCGGCTCGAGGCCGAGTACGGCGCGCCGGCCAAGCTCGAAGCGTTAGGCTACGGGCACCCGCGCTGGGTCACCGGCGACAAGAAGGCGATCGAACGCGCGGGCACGGCCCACGGGCGGCTGCTGGTCTACGACAACAAGGGGAGCCCGCTGCTGCTTTTCGAGAACCGCTGGGCGATGCGGTCGGCGGTCGAGAAGGAGACGGGGCTCGCGTTCCACGAGGCGGCGCCGTAGGGCAGCGTGGCCGTGAGGCACGAGGGACGCGGCGCGGCTGCTTCAACGCGGCGAACGAGGAGCGCGCTGCGGGGGCGCTAGGGTGGGGAGCGAGGGGCGTCGCGCGGGACGACACCGGACACCTTCGCGCCCCGCCGGCGTATGAACGAGGGCGGATCGTTGCGAGGTGGGCCGTTTCCGTGCCCCCCCGGCCGCACCCCCCTCCCGTTCCGCCGTGCGCGCGCTCGTCATCCTCGCCCGTCTGCTGCCGCTCGTCTTGTCGTTCGTGCGCGACCACCGCCGCTGGCTCGTCGCCGGCGGCCCGGTCGCGCGCACGCCGGCCTTCCACGCGCGCCGCGCGGAGCGGATCGTGGCGACGGTCGGCGCCCTCGGCCCCGCGTTCGTCAAGCTCGCGCAGGTCTTCGCCGCGCGCGCGGACCTCGTCCCCGAGCCGTACCTGACGACGTTCGGCAGGCTACACGACCAGGTGCCGCCCGTACCCGCCGCCGCCGTCCGCCGCACGATCGAGGACGCCTACGGCCGCCCCGTCGAGAACGTGTTCCGCGACTTCGACTGGGCCCCGATCGCCGCCGCGTCGTTAGGCCAGGTGCACCGCGCCACCGTCCTCGGCCGCCCCGTCGTGGTCAAGGTGCTCCGCCCGGGTGTCGAGCGCACCGTGCCGCGCGACCTGGCGCTCGCCGGGCGGCTGTTGGGCGTCGCCGAGCGGCGGTGGGCGGGCGGCGCGGCGGCGGCGCACCTGCGCGGGGTGCGCGCCGCGGTCGACGAGTTCGAGCGCCGCGTGGGCGAGGAGATGGACTTCCGCCACGAGGCCGCCAACGCGGTCGAGATGCGCGAGCGGTTCGCCGGCAGGGCGGGCGTCGCGATCCCCGAGGTGTGGCCCGACCTCGTGCGCCCGCGCGTGCTCGTGCTCGAGTACATGCCGGGGACCCGCATCGACCGGCTGCAGGCGCAGGTCGCCGCGGGCGCGCTCGACCCGCAGGCGCTCGTGCGGCGCGTGATCTCGCTCTACATGCGCATGATGCTGGTCGACGGCTTCTTCCACGCCGACCCGCACCCGGGCAACCTGCTGGTGCAGGACGACGGCACGCTCGTCGTGCTCGACTTCGGCATGGTCGTGCGCGTCGCGAAGCCGCTGCGCCGGGCGCTCGCGCGCACGGCCTTCGCCGGGATCAAGCGCGACGCGGCGGGGCTCGTCGACGGCTTCTACACATTGGGCGTGCTCGAGCCCGGGGCCGACCGCGCGACCGCCCAGGCGCTCGTCGAGGCGCTGCTCGAGATCGCGCACGCGGCCGACACGTCGACGACCGACCGGCTGCAGCTCGTCGCCGACCGCGTGATGGCGACGCTCTACGAATTCCCGGTCACGCTGCCGGCGGACCTCGTCTACTTCGCGCGCACGACCGCGCTCATCGAGGGGCTCGGCGTGCGCTACGACGCGCACTTCAACGCGGTGACGTTCGCCGCGCCGGTCGCGCTCGAGCTCCGGCGCGAGATCATGGACTCGCTGCGCGAGCCCGGCGAGCCGGACCCGATCCCCGACTGGCCCGCGCTCCTCGGCGAGGTGACGACGCGGGTGACGACCGCGGTCGCGGGGGCGGTGCAGACTGCCGGGCGCGGACTCCTGGCCGCATTCGGCCGGTTCGTCACCGACGCGGCCGAGCTGGTCGAAGGCGTGGCCGCGGCCGCCGCGTCCGGCGCCGCGGTGGGCTCGCCCGCCGTGGGCCCGGGTACTACCCTCGTCGTGCCCCCGGGCACGCCCGTCGAAGGCCCCGCGCGGCCCGCCCTTCCATGAGGGCGCGCCCGCTCACCCATCCGCCCCACCCATGACCCGTCTCATCTCTCGTGCCGCCCTCGTGCTCGCCTGCGCCGCCCTGGCGCCCGTCGCCGCTCATGCGCAGGCCACGTCGCCCGCCGCCGCGCAGCCGGCCGGCGCGCACCCCAACTTCTCGGGCACGTGGGAGTTGAACACCACCAAGAGCAGCGCCGGCATGGGCGCGGTCCCGCCGAAGGGAACGATGACGATCACCCAGTCCGGTGACAGCTTCGCCCGCACGCTGTCGATGGGCGACGTGTCCAACACGATGCGCTACACCGGCGCCGCCATGCGCACGGACACGATCGCCGGTCCGGGCGGCCAGCCACTCCCGATCACCTCGTCGATGCGCTGGGACGGCGCCGCGCTCGTCGTCGACGCCAAGGCGAGCATGATGGGGACCGACATCCCCATCGTCTCGCGCTACACGCTGTCGCCCGACGGCAAGCAGCTCATGGTCGACCAGACGATCACGACGCCGATGGGCGAGCAGACGACGCACATGGTGTTCGACAAGAAGGCCTGAGCGCCGGCGCCCGCGTTCGATTCGTTAGGCAAGGCCGCCGCGGCGCCGCCCTCAGCCGGCGCCGCGGCCCGCCCGGGCGGGTTTCTTCTTCGCCCCCTTGGCCGCCGGCTTGGCCGCGGGCTTCGCCGGCGCCGAGTCGGCCGCCGCGGCCTCGCCGGGCGCGGCCATGACCGCGCGCACCACGCGCGCGCTGTCGACGACGTCAAGCTTCGGGAACCGCGCCTCGAGGTACCGGTTCCCCTCCGCGGCGATGCGGTCCTGGTCGGGCCCGCGCCCCGCCGGCGCCCCCTCGCCGTAGCCGCCGTAGAGCGAGTCCACGTGCTCCATCCCCAGCACCACGCGGCCTAACGGCGCGAAGCCGAGCCGGTCGAGGCGTTGGTTGTTGGACAGGTTGACGAAGAGCTGCGTCGTGCGCGTGTCGGGCCCCGCCGTGGCGAAGCTCACGAAGCCCCGCACGTTGGCCCGGTGCACCGGGTCGTCCTTGATCGTGCGCGACTCCCAGACCCGGTTGACCCGCGGGTCCCCGGGCGCGCCGAACTGCGCGGCGAAGTGCGGCAGCACGCGGAAGAAGCGCGCGCCGTCGTAGAAGCCGTTGTTGGCGAGGTAGAACAGCCGGTCCGCCCCGTGCGGCGCCCACGCGCGCACCACCCGCACGACGAACGCGCCCTTGGTCGTCGCGAACCGCACGTCGAACGTGTCGGGCGCCGCCCGGCGCTCGAGCGCGGTGTCGGGGTCGAGCAGCAGGTTGCGCCGCGCCGCCACCGGCGACGGCGCCTCGCCCGCGCCCGGCCCGCCGCGGCCGCCGCGACAGGCCGCGGCCGCCGCAACCAGGGCGGCGATGAGGACGACGGGTACGCGCCGCGCGCGAAGCAGGAACGGGACAGGAAGGTGCATCGAGGCGAACATGGAGCGAGCTACCCCGCCCGCGCGGCGGGGAGCGCCCACAACATCGCACGCGGGTGACGCGCCGCACAGGGCACTCACCGGGCGCCCACCGGGCGCCGCGCCGGCCACGCCGCCCGCCCGCCGCGACGTCAGAGCAGCAGCAGCCCGGCCCGCGCCGCCGTCACCACGGCCTCCGCCCGCGTCCCCGCGTGCAGCTTCGCGAACAGGGCCGCGACGTGCGTCTTCACCGTGTGCTCGCTGATCCCGAGCCGGTAGGCGATCTGCTTGTTCGCCAGCCCCTCGGCCATCAGCCCCAACACGTCGCGCTCGCGCCCGCTGAGCGGCGTCACGTTCGACGCGGCCGGCGCGTCCGGCCCGCCGCCGTCGCGACCCTCCCGCCCGTCCCGCCCGTCGCGCGGGTCCGCGGGCAGCACGCCCGCCGCGTCGTCGGCCGGGAAGACGACGAGCCCGGCCGCCGCCGCCGCGACCGCCGCCGCCAGCGCCTCAGCGCGGACGCCGTTAGGCAGCACGGCCCGCGCGCCGGCGCGCAGCACCCCGGCCGCCTCGCGCGGCGCGAGGTCCGCGATCACGACGAGGGCGGGGAAGTTCGCCGGCCCCGCGTCGCCGAAGACCCCGCTCCGCAGGTCGACCAATCCCGCGCCGAGCGTGCTCGCGACGTCGAGCGCGCTCGCGGGGGCCCAGACGACCACGTCCGCCCCGGTGCCCGCGGCCCGTTCGAGCGGCGACAGCTGGGCGCCGTCGTCGCCGAACTCGAACGGCATCGGGACCGGCACGACCCCCGCCGCGTCCGCGAGCAGCGCGTCGAGACCCGCCCGTACGAGCGGGGACGACGCGAGGACGGCGACGCGGGTAGTCAATCGGGGCGGGGCGGGCGAGTCGGGCGGCGTGCGTAATGTCCGGAGCGTGCGAGTCTAGCGGCGCGCCGGTGGCGCGTCGCCGACGGTCACCGTGAGCGCGCGCAACTCGCCCGCGCGCAGCACCCGCGCCTCGACCGCCTGGCCGACCGTCTCGCCCCCCAGGGCGGAGAGCACGTCGTCCACGTCCTGCGTCGCACGCCCGCCGAGCGCGACGAGGACGTCGCCGAGCAGGAGGCCGCCCTGGTCCGCCGGGGCGCCCGGCTCGACGGCGACGAGCATGAGCGCCGTCTGCTGCCCACCGAGCTGCGCCTGGACCGCTTCGGGCAGGCGGACCGGCTGCGTGGCGATCCCCAGGTAGCCGCGGCGCACGCGGCCGCCCGCGAGCAGTTGATCGACGACGCGGTCGACCGTGGTCGCCGGGATCGTCACCGCCGCCGCCCGCGCGAGCGCCGACGTGTTGACGCCGAGCACGCGTCCCGACGCGTCGACCAGCGGGCCGCCGGAGAAGCCGTCGTAGACCGACACGTCGACGCGCACGAACTGGTCGATCTCGCCGCCGTGCCAGGTGCGCCACGCCGGCCCGACCGCGCTGACCACGCCGAGCGCGGCCGTGATCGCGTCGCCCGGGCGGCCCACCGCGAGGGCGAGCTGCCCGACGCGGAGCGCCTCGCGCGCCACGGTCGCCGGTGTACCGGCCTCCTGATCGAGGCGCAGCACGACGAGGTCCGTCCCGGGGTCGCGGCCGACGACGGTCCCGCGGGCCGTGGCACCGCCCTCCATCGTGACGCGGACGTCGTCGTCCTTGTGCACCGTGTGGTGCGTCGCCACGACGAGGCCCGGGCGCCAGAGGATGCCCGACGCCGGGATGCGGCGCCGGGCGTGGACGGCGACCGTCGAGCGCGCGGCCGTTTCGGCGGCGCCGGCGAGGTCGGCGGAGAGGGTTTCGAGGATCGTGGCCATGGATGAGTAGGGTGGCGGCACCCGTCGCGGGCGCCCCACCATGATCGCGCGCCGCCGGCCGCGTCCCCATCGGCCGAACGGGTGACCGGCGGGTCGGCCGTTCGGGTGGTAACGTTGGCCCATGACCGCTCCCGCTCTGCCCGCCACCGCGGCCGCCGACCAGCCCGCCAAGAAGCCCGTCGACACCAAGGCCGCCTGGCGCGAGGCCCGCGCCCTCATGTGGAAGCACCGCCAGGCGCTCGGCGTCGGCGCGATCCTCATGGTCGTCAGCCGACTCGCCGGCTTCGTGCTCCCCCTGTCGAGCAAGTACCTGATCGACGACGTGATCACGAAGGGCCGGCACAACCTCCTCTGGCCGCTCGCCCTCGGCGCCACGCTCGCGACCGTGATCCAGGCGGTGACCGGCTTCGCCCTCTCGCAGGTGATCTCCGTCGCGGCGCAGCGCGCGATCAGCGACATGCGGCGGCGCGTGCTCAACCGGATCACGCGGCTCCCCGTGCGCTACTTCGACGAGCACCAGACCGGCGTGCTCATCTCGCGCGTGATGAACGACGCCGAGGGGATCCGGAACCTCGTCGGCACCGGGCTCGTGCAGCTCGTCGGCGGGGTGTTCACGGCGGTGCTGGCGTTGGGCGTCCTGGTCTGGCTCAACTGGCTGATGACGCTGATCATCGTCGTCATCCTCGCCCTGTTCGCGTGGGGGATGGCGAAGGCGTTCGGGAAGCTGCGGCCGATCTTCCGCGAGCGCGGCAAGATCACCGCCGACGTCACCGGGCGGCTGAACGAGACCTTGGGCGGCATCCGCGTGGTGAAGGCGTACGGCACCGAGCGGCGGGAGCAGGCCGTGTTCGGGCGCGGCGTCAACCGGCTGTTCCGCAACATCGCGAGCAGCATCACCGGCGTCAGCGCGACGACGAGCGCGGGGACCGTCGTCGTCGGCCTCGTCGGGCTGCTGATCCTCGCCGTCGGCGGGCCCGCGGTGATCGCGGGGCGCATGACGTTAGGCGCGCTCCTCTCCTACGTGTTCTTCGTCGGCCTGCTCGCCGTGCCCGTGATCTCGGTCGCGTCGATCGGCACGCAGATCTCCGAGGCGATCGCCGGGCTCGACCGCATCCGCGAGATCCTCAACACCCCGACCGAGAACGAAGAGGACGCGCGCCGCGCGGCGCTCCCCGCGCTCCGCGGCGACGTCGCCTTCGAGGACGTCTGGTTCGCCTACCGCGAGGGCGTCGACGTGCTGCGCGGGATCGCCTTCGCCGCGCCCGCGGGCACGACCACCGCGCTCGTCGGCTCGAGCGGCAGCGGCAAGAGCACGCTCGTCTCGCTCGTCATGGCCTTCAACCGCCCCACGCGCGGCCGCATCCTGGTCGACGGGCGCGACCTCGACGGCGTCAAGCTCGGCGACTACCGCGCCAAGCTCGGCGTCGTGCTGCAGGACAACTTCCTCTTCGACGGCACGGTCGCGGACAACATCAGCTTCGCGCGCCCCTCGGCCACGCGCGACGAGGTCGAGGCGGTCGCCCGCCTCGCCAACTGCGACGACTTCGTACGCGGCTTCCCCGAGGGCTACGACACCGTCGTCGGCGAGCGCGGCGTGAAGCTGTCGGGCGGCCAGCGCCAGCGCATCGCGATCGCGCGCGCCCTGCTCGCCGACCCCCGCATCCTCATCCTCGACGAGGCCACCTCGTCGCTCGACTCCGAGAGCGAGGCGCTAATCCAGGAGGCGCTCGCGCGGCTCCGCGGCGGGCGCACCACCTTCGTCATCGCGCACCGCCTGTCGACCATCCGCTCGGCCGACCAGATCCTCGTCCTCGAGCAGGGCGCGATCGTCGAGCGCGGGACCCACGCCGAGCTCATGTCGCTCGGCGGCCGCTACCGCGCGCTCCACGACCGCCAGTACGCGTGGGAGGAGAACCGCTTCATCAACCCGGGCGAGGACTTCACGGCCGTGGCCGCCGCCGTGGCCGCGCCGCCGGTCGCGCGGGCGCGCGCCGCGCGGTAGGCTACTGCCGACGGAAGGACGGGTGGACCCCCGCGGGCGCGGGGGGCCGCCCGTCCCTGAGACCACCTTCGCTGTCCCACTAGGTCCGCTGTGTTCACGCCTCGACGTTCGACGCCCCTCGCCTGGCTCGCGTTCACCCTCCTGACCGCCTGCGGGGGCGGCGGCGGGGGCGGGTCCACGACGCCGGTCACCCCCGTCACGCCGGTCACGCCCACGGCGTCGCAGTACGTGAACCCGGTGATCAACAGCGACTTCCCCGACCCGGGCGTCGTCAGAGCCGCCGACGGGAGCTACTACGCCTACGCCACGCAGACGACCGGCTACCGCATCCAGGTCGCGCACTCCACGGACCTCGTGGCCTGGAGCACCCCGGCCGAGGCGCTGCCTAACAAGCCGGCGTGGACGTCGGGCGGCAGCAATTACTTCGCGCCCGACGTCAACTACGTCGACGGCCGCTACCTGATGTACTACGCCGCCCAGGCCGACACGACCGCGGGCACCTACTGCATCGGCGCGGCGCAGTCGGCCAGCCCCGTCGGCCCGTTCGCCGACATCGGCCGCCCCATCATCTGCGGCGCGGGGCGCGGCAACGGCGACTTCACGACCATCGACCCGCAGGGCTTCGACGACCCCCAGAGCGGCCGGCACTACCTCTACTGGGGCTCCGACCCGCAGGGCGGCATCAAGGTGCAGGAACTCGCCCCCGACCGCGTCTCCTTCGTCGCGGGCTCGTCGCCGACGACGATCGTCTCGCCGCGCCCGGGGCAGCCCTACGAGAACCTCGTCGAGGGCGTGTGGGTCATGTACCACGCCCCCTCCTACTACGTCTTCTACTCGGGCGACGCGTGCTGCGGCGCGGGCGCGCACTACGCGGTCATGGTCGGGCGCTCGTCGAGTCCGACGGGGCCCTTCGAGTTCCTGCGCACCTCGACCAACGGGCCGGCGATGCCGGTGCTCGCGGCGGGCGGTCCGTGGACGGCCCCCGGGCACAACGCGGTGATGCACGTCGGCAACGACGACTGGATGCTCTACCACGCGATCAACACCGCCAACCCGTACCTGATCGCCGGCCGCACGGACGTCTCGCGCCGCCCGCTCCTCATCGACAAGATCACCTGGCAGAGCAGCGGCTGGCCGATCGTCGGCCCGGCGGGCACGCCGACCAACACGCCGCAGCCCAAGCCGGGACAGTGACGAGCGTCGTGGCGGGGGCGGCGGCCGGCGCCCGCGTCACCCTCCGCCCCCCCACGGCCGCGGACGAGGCGCCCTTCCTGGCGCTCGTCCAGGCGAGCGTGGCGCTCCACCACCCCTGGGTCGCCCCGCCCGAGACCCCGGCCGCGTTCCACGCCTACCTCGACCGCGCCTCGCGCGAGCACGACGAGTTCCCCGCCCACGTCTGCCGCCTGGTCTGCCGCGCCGGCGACGGCGTCGTCGTCGGCGTCGCCAACCTCAACCACGTCGTCTGGGGCGGCGTGTGCTCCGCCGCGCTCGGCTACTACACCTTCGCCCCGCACGCAGGGCGCGGCTACGTGCGCGAGGGCGTCGCCGCGCTCCTCTCGCACGGCTTCCGGCGCACGCACCTGCACCGCGTCGAGGCCGCCGTACAGCCCGACAACGCGCGCTCGCTCGCCCTCCTCGCCGCGCTCGGGTTCCGCCACGAGGGCGACTCGCCGCGCTACATGTACCTCGCCGGCGCGTGGCGCGACCACCAGCGCTGGGCGATCACGGCCGAGGAGTGGGCGGTCGAGGCACTGGTGCCTAACGTGACCCGCGTCGCCGCGCCGCGCGCCCCGCGCCGCCGCCCGCGCTCGGCGCCGCGCGACCCCGAGAGGTCGCCGGCCGAGTAGCGGCCGCCCGCGCGCCGAGCGTATACTCGGCGCTCCCCAACCTGTGAGGGCGCGATGAGCGAATCCGTGCGGGTACACGGCCTGCCCCCGATGACCATCGACGAGTTCCTCGCCTGGGAGATGGCCCAGGAGGACCGCTTCGAATTCATCGACGGCGTGGTGTACGCGATGAGTGGCGGCTCGTCGCCGCACAACGTCGTCACGCTCAACGTGTCCGCGACGCTCTGGAACGCCGCCGGCGACGGTCACTGCCGCGTGTACCAAGAGGGCGAGAAGCTCCGCATCGACGAGGAATTCTTCTACCCGGACGTGATGGTCGTCTGCGAGCCGGACGGCGACGACGAGTACATGGCCTACCATCCATGCGTGCTGGTCGAGGTGCTTTCGCCGGGCACCGCCCACGTCGACCGCGGGCGCAAGCTCGCCGCTTATCGCACGCTCCCCTCGCTCCGCGCGTACCTGATCGTGAGTCAGGAGTACCGCCACGTCGAGCGCCACTGGCGCGACGCGGCCGATGCGCCGTGGCAGCGCGAGGACCTCACCCCCGCCGACGGCAGTGTGCCCGTGCCGTGCCCGGCCGACGGCGCGCTGCCGTTCGCCCTCATCTACCGCGGTGCGACGGTCCCCGAGCGCCCGCCACTCCGCCGCGTGCGCGAGGAGCCGGCGCCGGAGTTCGTGGCCTGACGTGACTGCCGTGGACCCCGCCCCCCGCGCCGCCCGCCGCCTCCTGCTCCTCTCCAACTCCCGCGACCCCGCCGGCGGCTACCTCGTGCACGCGCGCGACGCCCTCGCCGCGCACCTCGCCGGCGTGCGCGAGGCCGCCTTCGTGCCCTACGCCGGCGTCACGGTCGCGTGGGACGCCTACACCGCGCGCGTGGCCGCGGCCCTCGCGCCGTTAGGCGTCGCCGTCCGCGGCGTGCACGCCGCCGACGACCCCGCGGCCGCCCTCGCCGCCGCGGACGCGGTGCTCGTCGGCGGCGGCAACACCTTCCACCTGCTCGCCCAGCTCCAGCGCCGCGGCCTCGCCCCCGCGCTCCGCGCCCGGGCCGCCGCCGGCGTGCCGTACGCGGGCTGGAGCGCGGGCTCGGTGGTCGCCTGCCCGACCATCCGCACGACCAACGACATGCCCGTCGTCGAGCCCCCCGCCGGCCTCGCCGCGTTAGGCCTCTTCGGCGCGCAGATCAACGCGCACTTCACCGACGCCCACCCGCCCGGCTTCCAGGGCGAGACGCGCCGCGAGCGCCTGGCCGAGTTCCTCGCCGCCAACCCCGCGGCGACCGTCGTCGGCCTCCCCGAAGGCAGCTGGCTCGACGTCGCCGGCCCGCGCGCGACCGTCGGCGGCGCCCACGCGGCCGTCGTCTTCCGCGCCGGCCGCGACCCGGTCGACGCCCCAGTCGGCACCGACCTCGGCCCGGCCGAGTCCGCCCCCACCGAACAGGGTTCGGTGGTCGTCTAACTTCCGGGGATGTACCGCACCCTCTGCAAGTCCAAGATCCACCGCGCGACCCTCACCGGCGCAGACCTGCACTACGAAGGCAGCCTCACCGTCGACCGCGACCTCATGGACGCCGCCGACCTCCTCCCCTTCGAGAAAGTCCAGGTCGTCAACGTCAACACCGGCGCCCGCCTCGAGACCTACGTCATCGAGGGCCCGCGCGCGAGCGGCACCATCCAGCTCAACGGCGCCGCCGCCCGACTCGGCATGCCCGGCGACCTCGTCATTGTCATCAGCTATGGCGACTACGCCCCCGACGAGCTCGCCGCCGGCTTCGCGCCGCGCATCGTCTTCGTCGACGCCGCCAACCGCCGCGTCGACCCGCCCACCGCCGCCGAACGCGTGCAGGGCCGGCACGAGGCGTAGGCCGCGAGGCGTAGGCCGCCTAACCGGACACCGTTGGGGAGCGCTTTGCGGCGTACGTCACGGACGTAGCCGCACCGTTCGGCACGGTCGACCCCGCCTGGGGTACGATCCGACGAATGCCGAGCGAGATCGACACCTCCCGACCGCCGGACCCCTCCCGCGATTGGCTGGGTGCCGAAGTCCTCGCCTGGCAGGCGCGGTTCCGCCTCGCCGCGAGCGCGGCCGCCGTCGTCGTCGCCGTCGTGAGCGCGCTCGCCGGCGTCGGGATGCGTGCGATCGCCTTCGCGGTCGGCGCGTCGGCGCTCTACGCCGGCTGGACCGCGTTCGCCGCGCGGCACGCCCGGCGCCGCCGCCGCGCGGGGGCGGCCCTGCGCCGCCTGGTCGCGCTCGGCGACGTCGCCATCCTCTACGCGCTTACGCTCGCCCTCGCCGCCCCGGCCCACTACGAGCGCGCCCTCGTTCTCTCGACCTTCGCCGTGCTCGCCGCCCAGCTGTACCTGGGCACGAACTCGGCGCGCGTAGCCTTCCGCGGCGCGGTCGTCGGCTACGCGGCCCTCATCGCCTGGGCCGCGTACCGCGGCATCCCCGTCGACTGGTGGGGTGAGGTCGTCGACCTCACGCTCTTCGGCCTCGGCGGCGGCTTCGTCGCCCTCGCGCAGGCCGCCCGCGAGCGCCGCCTCGCGCGCCTCGTCGACCTGTTCGAGCGCGTGGAAGAGGGCGACTACGGCCGCGCCTACGACTGGAGCGCGGACCGACGCCCCGACGCCGTGAGCGCCGTGGGGCGCGCCTACGACCGCATGCGCACCCAGCTCGCCACGGCCATCCTCACCGACCCGCTCACGGGTTGCGTGAACCGCCGCGGCCTCGAGCAGCAACTCACCCGCGAGCTCGCCCGCGCTGAACGGGCAGCCGCTCCGCTCGCCCTCCTCGCCGTCGACGTCGACCACTTCAAGTGCGTCAACGACGACCTCGGTCACCTCGTCGGCGACGCCGTGCTGCGCGAGATCGGCGCCGTTCTCCGTGCGGGTGCCCGCGCCGGCGACGTGGTCGCGCGCGTCGGCGGCGAGGAGTTCCTCGTGATCCTCCCCGACACCGACGCGGCCGGCGCCGCCGCCCTCGCCGAACGCGTCGTCGCCGCCGCCCGCGAGCACGCCTACCCGAGCGTCCCGGCCGGCCGCCGCGTCACCGTCAGCGCCGGCACCGCCGCCATCGCGCGCATCACGGACCTCGGCGTCGCCGAGGTCCTCAAGGCCCGCGCCGACCAGGCCCTCTACGCCGCCAAGCAGAGCGGCCGCGACCGCGCCGTCGCCTGGCCCCCCCGCTCCCCTTCAGGCGGCTCCCCCGCCTGGCTCCGCCTCTCCGCGGCGTCCCCCACGTCCGCCTAACGCCGCCCGACAGCAGACGGCCTCCCGAGTGGCGCCCGATCAAGCGCGCCCCACCACGCGCGCCCGATCAACGGCGCCCCATCAAACGCGCCGTGCCTCCCCCCCGCTCCCCCACGCCCGCGGCGCCCACCGAAACCGCTCCAACGCGATCCGCCCCCGCGCGTCGAACTCCACGCCCTCGCGCTCCAGCCGCAGCCGCTGCATCACACTCGCCCCCGGCCCCGCACTCCGCGCACTGATCTCCCCCCGCGCGTTGACCACCCGGTGCCACGGCACCCGATCGTCCGGCGCCGCCGCGTGCATCGCGTACCCCACCAGCCGCGCCTGCCCCCCGGCCCCCGCGAGGAACGCCACCTGCCCGTAGGTCGCGACCCGCCCCTCGGGAATCCGCCTAACGACCCGGTAGATCGCCGGGTACCACGACGGCCCCCGCTCACCCCCCACGGCCCCTCTCCACACTCACCCCCGGACCCTCACCCTCGGACCCTCACCCTCCCATCACACACCACCACCGATCCCCCCCCCACCCGCATCCGCCCGTCCTCCGCGACGCTGACCGCCAGCCGGCTCGGCCGCCCCATCTCCACCCCCTGCGCCACCCGCCACGCCCGTCCCGCCCCCCGCGCCGCGAGGTACCCGCCTAACGCCGCCGCCGCCGACCCCGTCGCCGGGTCCTCGGGCACCGCCAGTTCCGGCACGAACACCCGCGCGTGCACCTCCGCGCCGTCCGCCGCGAACACCATCACCCCCTCGCTCTCGTACGCCCGCGCCCCGTCGTGCGGGTCCCGCCCCGAGCGCGCCACCGGGAACGCCCGCGCCCACGCCTCCCCCCGGACGTGCGCCCGCGCCACCGCCGCCCGGTCCACCACCGGCACCAGCGTGAACGGCAGCCCGCACGACCCGATGCTCGGCGCGAACTCGCCCCCCAGCAGGTCGCCCGCGCCCAGGCCTAACGCTTCGGCCAGCAGCCCCGCCTCGGGCGCCGCCGCCTCCGACGGCGCCCGCACCGTCGTCAGCTCCGCGTACGCCGGCTCGACCCCGCCGAGCTCGGTCACCCCACCTTCGCCCGACACCACCCGCACCGGCACGTCGCCGACCCCCTCCTCCAGCACCAGCGTCGCCTCGCCCCCCGCCGGCGCGGACGCCGCGCCGACCGCGACCAGCACGTGCGCCGTGCCCACCGTCGGGTGCCCCGCGAACGGCACCTCCGCGGCCGGCGTGAAGATCCGCACCCGCGCCGTGCCCCCGCGCTCCGGCGGCAGCACGAACGTCGTCTCGCTGTAGTTGAACTCGCGGGTCAGTGCCTGCATCTCGACGTCCGAGAGCCCCCCGGCGTCCAGCACCACCGCCAGCGGGTTCCCCCCGAACTGCCGGTCCGTGAACACGTCGGCGGTGACGTAGCGGAACGAGCGCCCCCCCGCGCCCACCATCAGATCGCCCCCTCCTGCCGCGCCGGCCCCGCCGGCTCGTCGCCCTCGTCCGCGAGGAACGGGTACCGCCACGCCGTCGGCGGCGCGAACGTCTCCTTCACCGTCCGCGGGCTCACCCAGCGCAGCAGGTTCAGCTTCGACCCCGCCTTGTCGTTGGTCCCCGACCCCCGGGCCCCGCCGAACGGCTGCTGCCCGACCACCGCACCCGTCGGCTTGTCGTTCACGTAGAAGTTGCCGGCCGCGTTCCGCAGCGCCACCGCCGCCTGCCGCACCGCCCCCCGGTCCCGCGCGAACACCGCCCCCGTCAGCGCGTACGGCGACGTCCGGTCCACCAGCCCCAGCACCTCCTCCCATCCGTGAGGCGCCGCGTCGTCCCACGCGTACGCCGTCACCACCGGCCCGAAGATCTCCTCGCAGAGCAGCCGGTACCCGGGGTCGGCGGTCTCGACCAGCGTCGGCTCGACGAACCAACCCGTCGTCCGGTCCGCGCCGCCGCCCTGCACCACGCGCGCGTTCGCCCGCGCGTCCGCCAGGTACCCCGAGATCTTCGTGAACGAGCGCTCGTCGATCACCGCGCCCATGAAGTTTCCGAAGTCGCGGACGTCGCCCACCCGGATCTCGCGCATCATCGCCACCACGCGCTCCCGCACGTCCGCCCACATCGAGCGCGGCACGTACACCCGGCTCGCCGCCGAGCACTTCTGCCCCTGGTACTCGAACGCGCCGCGCACGATCGCCACCGCCAGCGCCTGCGGGTCCGCCGACGGGTGCGCGAGGATGAAATCCTTCCCCCCCGTCTCCCCCACGATCCGCGGGTACGACCGGTAGCGCCCCATGTTGCGCCCGATCGTCTCCCACATCCCGTTGAACACTCCCGTGCTCCCCGTGAAATGCACCCCCGCGAGGTCGGGGTGCGCGAGCAGCCCGTCGCTCACCAGTTTGGGATTGCCGGGCACGAAGTTGATCACCCCGGGCGGCAGCCCCGCCTCCTCCAGCAGCCGCATCAGGTGCCACGCCGAGAGCATCGCGCTCTCCGACGGCTTCCACACGACCGTGTTCCCCATCAGCGCCGCGCTCGTCGGCAGGTTGCCCGCGATCGCCGTGAAGTTGAACGGCGTCACCGCGTACACGAACCCCTCGAGCGGCCGGTAGTCGAGCTGGTTCCACGACGCGCGGTCGCTCAGCGGCTGCTCCGCGTACAGCTCCTGGGCGAACTGTGCGTTGAAGCGGAGGAAGTCGATCAGCTCGCACGCCGCGTCGATCTCCGCCTGGTGCGCCGTCTTCGCCTGGCCTAACATCGTCGCCGCGTTGAGCGTCGCGCGCCACGTCGTCGCCAGCAGCTCGGCCGCCCGCAGGAACACCCCCGCGCGGTCCTCCCACGCCCAGTTCGCCCACTCCCGGTGCGCCGCGCGCGCCGCGTCGGCCGCCCGCGCCACGTCCTCCGTACCCGCCCGGTGCCACTCGCCTAACGACTCCGCGTGCGCGCACGGGTTCGCCACCCGCGCCACGTCCCCGGTGTGCACCCGCTCCCCGCCGATCACCAGCGGGATCTCCGCGTGCTCCGCCGCCATCTCCCGCAGCCGCGCCTTCAACGCCGCGCGCTCCGGCGAGCCCGGCGCGTAACCGCGCACCACCTCGTTCACCGCCGCCGGCACCCGCCGCGTCCCCGCGAACCCCACCGCGCCGCCCGCCCCGGACGCCAGCCCGGACACCGGCTGCTCGGCGCTCTGCGCCGTCCCCCCGCGCACCGGCGCCTCGCCGCCCGAGCCGTGCGGGACGTGATCGGGGAACGCGGACGAGGTCGCGGCCGGTACAGACGTGGTAGCCATAAAGGAGGAGCGCGCGCGGCGCGGGTTCGTGATGAAAGGTGTATCAGGCCCGAGAAACAGCCGCGGGGAATCTAGGCGCGCCCCTCCCGGCGCCCCCGCGCGCGCCACTGCACTGTAGCTTCCCCGCATGCCGCTCGGCTTCCGTCGCTCGACCCGCGCGCTCCCACGCGCGCTCCCACGCGCCGCCGTCCCGGGCTTACGTCCGGCCCTCCTCCCGGCGATCGCCGCGGCCACCGCCCTCGCCGCCTGCGCCGCCGACCCGGTCGTCTGGGACGAAGCCGCCGAACGCCACCTCCCCCCGCCCGCCGCCACCGGCGCCGTCGTCCCCGACGTGGCCGCCGACTCCGCCGCCGCCAGCGGCGTCGTCGCGGCCCTCCGGGCGGCCCCGCGCGCCGCGGTCGGGACGGCCGGCGCACCGGCTGCCGCCGCCCCCGACACCGCCGGCCACCCGCTCCCGACCGCGGCCGACCCGGGCGCGTGCCCCACGTCGCTCCGCCTCGCCACCGGGCCGAACCACGTCGTCGGCGCCGTCTGGTGGTCCGTCCGCGCCGACCACTCGGGCGCCCTCCGCGCCAGCCGCTCCACCGACGGCGGCCACACCTGGGCGGCGCCCGTTCCCGTCGACACCGTCGACCGCTCCGAGGCCGGCTGCGACCGCCCCGCGGCCAGCATCGCCGTCGACTCGACCAACGGCTACCTCCACGTCGCCTACTCGATGGAAGCGCCCGAGGGCAAGGGCGTCTTCTACGCGCACCAGATGGACCCCAGGGCCGGCTTCGAGCGCCCGCAGGTCGTCGTCTACGGCGACCGCCCCGCGGCCACCAGCGTCGCCTCCGAGGGCGACCTCGTCGCCGTCGCGTACGAGGACCCCAACACCGGCGGCCGCCCGTTCGTCTCGATCGCCCTCTCGCACACCGCGGGACACTCCTTCGCCGAACGCTTCGCCGCGAGCGCGGGCAGCATGTCCGCCGAACGCCCCGTCCTCGCCCTCGCCGACCGCCGCGTCGCCCTCGGCTGGGTCGAGCGCGTCGCGCCGCGCCGCATCGAAGCCGCCGACGACCCGCGCACGGCGACCACCGCGCTCCCGAGCGGCGTCGTCGTCCGCGTTGGGCGCCTGCGTTAGTCGCACCGCCCGCCGCCCATGCCCGCCGCCCTCATCGCCGCCAGCGACGACGCCACCGCCGACGTCTTCGCGGCGGTGTTCGCCTCGGGCGGCTACGCGATCGAGATCGTCCCCGAGGCCAACGCCGCGTGGCGCGCCTTCGGCGAACACCACCCCGCGGTGCTCGTCCTCGACCTCGACCTCCGCGGCGCCGACGGCACCGCCGCCGCGCTCGCCCTCTGCCGCCGCGTCCGCCAGTCCGAACGCGACGCCGAACTCGAAGCGCTCGAAGCGGCCGACCCGCACGCGCACGCCGCGGGCGCCGACGCCCTCGGCGTGTGCTACGTCCTCGCCGTCGCCCCGCGCGACCGCCCGGGCGAACTCCTCGAAGCGCTCGACGCCGGCGCGGACGACTACATCAACCACTCGCCCGCGCCGCGCAACGTCGCCGCCCGCCTCGCCATCGCCGAGCGCCGGATGGCCCAGGACACCGCGCGCCGCGAGGCCGAACGCGCCCTGCTCCGCGCCCGCTACCTGGCCGGCATCGGCGAGACGTCCATTGCCCTGCAACACGAGATCAACAATCCGCTCGCCGCCCTCCTCGGCCACGCCGCCCTCATCGAGCACGGCCTCACCGAGCCCGGCGAGGAGCGCGAGCTCCTGCAGATCATCGTCGAACAGGCCCAGCGCATTGCCGGCGTGATGAAGCGCCTCGCCTCGGTGCGCGACCCGACCAGCGTCGAGTACCTCGGCAGCGCCCGCATGCTCGACCTCTCGCGCGACCTGCAGCGCACCACCGGCGAGCACCCCATCCCGCCGCCGCCCACCGACCCCGCCCCGTGACGCGCCTAACACTCGCCACCGCCCTCGTCGCGGCGGCCCTTCCTGCCGCCTCCGCGGCGGCCCAGGGCACCGCCCGCGCCGCGGCCACGACCGCGCCCCGCGCGTTCATCACCCTCCGCGGCGCCGACACCCTCGTCACCGAGCGCGTCGAGCCCGGCGCCGACGGCACCACCACCGCGCGCCTCACCTTCCGCGGCGCGGCCGGCCAGGCCGCGGGCCTGCGCTTCGTCGCGGTCTTCGTGCCCGGCCCCGACGCCCGCGTCCGCCGCGCGACGCTCGACGTCACGCCCCCCGCGGCCACCGCCCCCGTCCAGCGCGCCACGATGAGCTTCGAGGGCCACGGCGACAGCGTCCAGGTCTCCGTGGAGAACGGCCCCTCGACGACCGTCGCCGTCGCGCCCGGCACGCTGCCCTACGTCAACCTCGCGGTCTCCGGCCTCGAGCTGATCCTGCGCCGCGCGCGCGCCGTCGCCGCGGCAGGCGCCGCGCCGGGCGCGCCCGCGACGATCCCGCTCTACGCCGGACCCGGCACCCCCGCCGGGCTCACCGCCACGGTCACGCGCCTCGGCGCCGACTCCGCCGTGCTGTCGCTCTCGGGCGTCGAGATCCGCATGCGCACCACCGCCGACGACCGCATCCTCGGCGCGCGCGTCCCCGCGCAGGGCATCCTCATCCAGACCGCCGACCCGCTCACCGTGAGCGCGCTCGGCGCGCCCGCCGGCCCCCCGCCCAAGAGCTACGCGGCGCCCGCGGGCGCGCCCTACTCGGCCGAAGACGTGCGCGTCCCCACGCCCGGCGGCTTCGCCCTCGCCGGAACGCTCACGCACCCCGCGGCGGCCGGACCGGCGCCCGTGGTCGTCACCATCACCGGCTCCGGCCCCGAGGACCGCGACGAGGGCATCCCCGGGCTCCCCGACTACGTCCCGTTCCGCCAGCTCGCCGACACGCTCGCCCGCCGCGGCATCGCCGTGCTGCGCCTCGACGACCGCGGCGTCGGCGCGTCGGGCGGCACCTTCGCGACCGCGACCAGCCGCGACTTCGCCGACGACGTGCGCGCCGCGCTCGCCTACCTGAGAGCGCGCGCCGCCGAGCGCCGCGACGTCGACGCCCAACGCCTCGCCCTCCTCGGCCACAGCGAGGGCGGCATGATCGCGCCGATGGTCGCCGCGGACGACCCGGGCGTCGCCGCCCTCGTGCTCCTCGCCGGGCCCGCGTACACGGGCCGCCGCATCATGACGTACCAGATGCGCCGCGACGTCCCCGCCGACGCGTCGGTCGCGCCCGCCCGCCGCGACTCGCTCCTCGCCGCCGCCGATCGCCAGCGCGACGACCTGCTGGCGAGCAGCGCGTGGAACCGCTACTTCGCCGCCTACGACCCGCTCGACGCCGCGCGCCGCGTGCGCGCGCCCGTGCTCATCCTGCAGGGCGCCACCGACCGCCAGGTCACCCCCGAGCAGGCCGACACGCTCGCCGCCGCGTTCCGCGCGGGCGGCGACGCCGACGTCACCACGCGCGTCTTCGCCGACACCGACCACCTCTTCCTCGCCGACCCGTCGGGCGCGCCGAGCCGCTACGCCGCACTCCCCTCCAAGTCCGTGCGCCCCGAGGTGCTCGGCGCCGTCGCCGACTGGCTGTCCACACGCCTCGCGCGCGGCGCGCGCTGAGCGCACATTGCGCGCGCGCCCTACAGCGCGTCCTACGCGCGCCCTACGGGCGTCGTCCGACGACGGCCGCGCGTAGGGCGCGCTGCCCAACGTCACGCCGCACGCCTATTGCATAGGCGCGGCGCACACATACGTTAGGGCGCGACCGTCACCAATTGCGACGGAGCCCGCGGGACGCTCCGAGCGCCCATCCCCAGTCAGGAGACGCGATGGCCACAGCGAAGAAGTCTGCCGCGAAGAAGGCCCCGACCAAGTCCGCGGCGAAGTCGGGGCGCGCGGCGCCCAACAAGGCGGCCGCGACCGCCAAGGCGCCCGCCGCCAAGTCGGCCGCCAAGTCCGCCGGCAAGACCGCGGCGAAGAGCACGAGCAAGACGGCGGCGAAGAGCGCCGCCAAGACCGCGGCGAAGTCCGCCGCCAAGAGCGCCACCAAGACCGCGGCCAAGGCCGCCACCAAGTCGGCCTCCAAGAAGGCCCCGTCCAAGGACGCGGCCGGCAAGCGCGGGCCCAACCCCGCCTTCATGAAGCCCCTCCAGCCCGACGCGCAGCTCGCCGAAGTCGTGGGCAAGGAGCCGATGCCGCGCACGCAGGTCGTCGCGCGCGTGTGGGACTACATCAAGAAGAACGGGCTGCAGGAGAGCCGGAACATCAACGCCGACGACAAGCTCCGCCCCATCTTCGGCAAGGAGCAGATCACCATGTTCGAGATGATGAAGCTCGTCAACGCGCACCTTTCCGACGCCTCGGCGTAATAGCCAGGGCGGGCTCTCCTCCGCGCCCCCGGGCGGCCGCAGACTTGGCGGCCGCCCGGGGGCGCGTCAGCTTTCGGCCCTACGGCCCTGGCCCACCAGGGCCCCCTCTACTCCGCCGCTCCAACGTCGTGGCTTCCTCCGCCAAGTCCGCCAACTCCCGCTCCGCCGTCGCGGACCTCCGCGCCGGCCGCCGCACCCCGTCCCGCCCCAAGAGCGGCGGACGCGCCGCGGCCCGCCGCGGCTCTGGCGTGTGGGAGACCACCCGCGCCTTCCTCGGGACGCTCGTCCTCTTCCTCGTCATCCGGACGTTCTTCGTCGAGGCCTTCCGCATCCCGTCGGGCTCGATGATCCCGACCCTGCTCGTCGGCGACTGGCTGTTCGTCAACAAGCTCGTCTACGGCCCCCACCTGCCGTTCACCAGCGTCACGCTCCCCGGCTACGCCGACCCCAAGCGCGGCGACGTCGTCGTCTTCGAGTCCCCCTACCAGGGCGACGAGGCCGCGCGCGGCGCCGACCCCACGCCGACCCTCGTCAAGCGCCTCGTCGGCCTCCCGGGCGACACGCTCTACATGCGCGACGGCCTGCTCTACGTCGACGGCGTGCCCCAGCGCCAGGGCTACGCCACGAGTGCCAACTACAAGGGGAACCCCGACGCGACCGACGACCTCTTCGCGTGGCAGCGCCAGTACGCGCTCGCCAACTCCCGCTTCGGCGCCGCCCCGGCCACCCCCACCCACGACAACTGGGGCCCGCTCGCCATCCCGCCGCGCCACTACATGATGCTCGGCGACAACCGCTACTGCAGCAAGGACTCGCGCTACTGGGGCCTCGTCCCGCGTGACAACCTCCGCGGCCGCCCCATCTTCGTCTACTACTCCTACCGCCCCGCCCCCGACGACGACGCCGGCCCCAACAGCTGCGACCCCGACCGCAGCGACAAGCCCGCCCCCTTCGTCACCGACGTCCGCTGGGGCCGCATCGGCCACGTGATTCGGTAAAGAGGCACGCCGTTCGGCAACCAGCCGGGAAGCGCACCGACCACGGCCTGCAAGCCGGTGTCGTTGCCCTTCCCGGCTTCCTCATCGCGGTCGGAGCATCCCCGGCCCCAGCATCCCCGCGCGGTAGCATCCCCGGCCCGAGCATCCCCGGCCGGTCACGCCCCCGCGCACCGCCCCGATCCGCCGCTTCCCCCGTCAGTCCAGATCATCCTCCGGCACCTCGCCACTCCCCTCCGCCGGATGCCTGGCATCACGATTCGCACTGCTCCCGCCGCCCAACCCCGGATCGCGCCCATCCGGCTCCTGATACACGTCGTTCGCGACGTTCTGCCCCGCGAAACTCCGCGCCCCCAGGTCCTCGACCTTTGGCTCCGGCGCCGACGCCGCATCGTACGCCTCGCGGTCCGGCGTCACGTCCCCCGGCGCCCGGTCGGTATTGTGAAACGGAATCCCCTGCTCGACGTCCGTCGTCGGCTGCCGCGCCTCCGCGGGCGGATGGGGAATGGATCGATCGTCGGCCATGCGTAGCTCCGTGAAGGACGAGAAAACCCCGCGCGTACGCCCTCTCGCGCGAGCGCGTCTGCGCGCCGCCGTCTGCGCAATCTTCGCGCTCGCCCCGCCCGCCGCCGCCCGCGCGCAGCCTGCGCGCACCCGCGCCCCCGCACGCGCCCCCGCGCGGCCGCGTCGCCGCCGACAGCTTCTGGTCCCCCGCGCTCGGCGTCCGCAAGCAGTTCATCGTCTACCTGCCTCCGTCCTACGACCGCGCGCGAAAGCGCCGCTACCCCGTCGCTTACTACCTCCACGGCCTCCACGGCAACGAGTGGGACTGGGTCCGCCAGGGCGCCCTCCCGGCCGCCGCCGACTCGCTCGCCACCCTCGGCGCGGGCGAGGCCATCCTCGTCATGCCCGACGGCGACGACGGCTGGTACACGACCTGGAACACCCTGGCCGACCCCGCCGCCTGCCGCCGCGACACCGCCCGCACCGAGCCCGCCGCGAGCTACTGCGTCGCCTGGCCGCGCTACGACGACTACGTCGCCCACGACCTCGTCGCCCGCGTCGACTC
The DNA here is from genome assembly GCA_963763675.1 of uncultured Gemmatimonadales bacterium. Classification (GTDB taxonomy): domain Bacteria; phylum Gemmatimonadota; class Gemmatimonadetes; order Gemmatimonadales; family Gemmatimonadaceae; genus BPUI01. The sequence continues at coordinate 272,020 of CAVXPN010000005.1, read as the reverse complement.
CGTCTACCGCACGCGCGCCGACCGCGCGCACCGCGCCGTCGCCGGCCTCAGCATGGGCGGCTACGGCGCGTTCTCCCTCGCCCTGCGCTACCCCGACGTCTTCGCGGCCGCCGTCAGCCACTCGGGCGTCGTCTCGCCGCTCTACGTCGGCCCCACGCCCTACGCGCCCCCCGCGCGCTACGCCGCGACCGTCGCCCAACTGCGCGCCTACCGCCCCGGCACCTGGGCCACCAAGCCCCTCGCCTTCGGCGCGGACACCGCCGGCTGGTGGGCCCGCGACCCCGGCCGCCTCGCCGAGCGCGTGCGCCGCACCCAGGCGTCGCTGATGCCGGCCCTGTACGCCGACGTCGGCACCGAGGACCAGCTCGCCGACGAGAACCGCGCCTTCCGCGACCGGCTCGCCACGTTAGGCATCCCCCTCGCCTACCACGAATGGCCCGGCGCCCACGACTGGCCCTACTGGCGCACCCACGCCGGCGAAGGCCTCGCCTGGCTCCTGACCCGCCTAACTGCGCCCCACTAGCAGCGCCCCATCACCCGCGCCCCACGAACCGCGCCGTCCCCCCCCCGGCCCGACCGTCACACCGCCGCTGCCCCCGCCGGCTTCCGCTGCTCCTCGTGGTACACCATCTCCAGATTCACATCCCACAGCGACCCGAACTCCTCCCGCCCCTCCGCGATCGCGTCCACCGCCAGCATCGCGGTCAGCATCGAGTGATCCTGGTTGTTGTACCGGTGCATCCCGTTCCGCCCCACCAGCACCAGATTCGGAATACTCGCCGCCCACGCCCGCACCTCGTCCAGCCGCTCGTAGGTCCCGAAGTACGCCGGGTACGCCTTCGGCATCCGCAGCACGCACCCGTCCCGCACGGCCTCCCCGCGCAGGAACCCGATCCGCTCCATCTCCTCCACCCCGAACCGCACCATCTCCGCGTCCGGCTTCGACCACAGGTCGTCCCCCTCGTCCACGAAGTACTCGAGCCCGATCCACACCGTGCGCGCCGGGTCCGCCACCATGTACGGACTCCAGTTGTTGAACACCTGCACCCGCCCCACCCGCACGTCCCCCTCCTGGATGTACACCCAGTTGTCCGGGATCCGCTCCGCCGGCGTCCGCCGCCCGTGCTCCTGCACCGCGAGCTTGTCGACCAACAACCCGACGGTGAGGAAGTCGCGGTACCGCAGCCCCGCCGCCACCTCGCGCACCGCGGCCGGCGGCGGCGGGTCCATCATCGCGACCAGCTCCCGGATCGGCATCGTGCTCACGAAGTAGTCGCACGGCTCGGTCGTGCGCGCCCCCGTCGCCGCGTCCTCCACCGTCACCCGCGCCACCCGGAGCACGCCGCCGCGGTCCCGCTCGCAGTGCACCCCCACGACCTTCCGGTGGTGCCGCACCGCGCCCCCCGCCTCGGCCACCTGCTCGGCGACCGCCTCCCACATCTGCCCCGGCCCGTACTTCGGGTAAAAGAAGCGCGTGATGAGACTCGTCTCGCGCTCCTCGCGCGCCTTGGCCGCCTTGCTCGTGAATACGTCCCGCACCGCCTGCGCCACCGCCCGCGTGAGCGACAGCCCCTTCACCCGCTGCGCCCCCCAGTCCGCGCGGATCTCGTCGCACCCCACGCCCCACACCTTGCGCGTGTAGTCGCGGAAGAACGTCTCGTACAACCGCCGCCCGAACCGGTTGACGAAGAACGCGTCCAGGTACGTCTCATCCCGCCGCGGCCGTACGCGCGCCGCCACGTAGCTGAGCCCGATCCGCACCGTGTTCAGCCACCCGAGCCGCGCCGCCACCCCGGGCGTGATGCTCAGCGGGTACGGAAAGAACCGCCGCCGGTAGAAGATCCGCGACAGCCGCGGCCGCTGCAGCATCACCGCGTCCTCGCGCTCGGGGTCAGGCGCGGCCACCTCGCGCGCCGCCCCGCGGATGCCCCGCACCCGCGCCGACCCCGCGTAGTCCACGTCGTGGCCCGCCGCCGCCGTGTCCGACGCCGGCGCCCCCTGCAGCGGCAGCACGTTGAACCACCACCGCATCACGCGCTGGTCCTTCGAAAAGAACCGGTGCCCCCCGATGTCGATGCGGTTGCCGTTGTGCACGTACGTCTGCGCGATCCCGCCCGTCGCCCCCGTCGCCTCCAGCACCAGCGGCACGACGTCCGTGCGGTCCAGCAGCTCGTACGCCGCGGTGAGCCCGGCCGGACCCGCCCCCGCGATCACCGCGCGCCGCGGCCCGCCCCGCCGCGCGCCCACCGCCGCCCGCGGCACGCTCGGCGTTAGGCGCACACGCGCGCGGCGCGCGGACTCGAGGTCGCGCCCGGCGGGCGCGGTCGGGGGGACGAGGGTCGCCATCGGCGGGAAGGGCAGGAGAAGGGAGGACGAACGGGCGCGGCGCGGACGCGCGACGGCGCCGCCTAACGCATCCAGCGCGCGGCCCAGCGCTCGGTCACCCAGAGCCCGGCCGTGTCCGCGCGGATCAGCCCGGCCAGCCCGGGCGGCGGCGCGACGCGCGCCACGGCCACCCGGCGCCACCCGGCCGCCGGCGTCAGACGGCGCGCGACGGAGTGGCGCAACGGCAGGATCGCCACCTCGGCAGAGCCGGCGACGTCGGGCACCCGCGCCGAGTCGGACGCGAGCACGTACGCGTCCAACTTCTCGGCCGAGTCCGGGAAGATCGTCCGCCCGTCGACCGACATCGACAGCCGCGGCAGCCGCCAGAGCAGCGCGTTGCCATAGTTGAAGCTCGTGAGGACGCGCGACCCGACCGCCCCCGGCGCCAGCCGCTCGAGCGTGTCCGCGAGCGCCATCGCGCCGCGCGCGCTCGCCGCGACGGCCGTGTGGGCGGCCGACCGGCCCAACACCGGCGCGCCCCACCCCTCCCACGCCCGCGCCGCCCACGTCAGCCGCGCGTCGTGGGCGGCGAGCAGCACCGGCAGCGCGAACGGCACGCACGCCAGCGCCCGCCCTACCCGACCACCGCTCGGCGCCGGCACCCGCCCGAGCGCCGCGGCCGTGAGCGGCAGCGCCACCAACCACCACACGAGCAGCCCCCGGATCGCGAGCGCGAACAGCGCGAGCCCCGCCACCCATAGCAGCGCGAGCAACGCCCGCTCCACGCGCGCGCGCGCCCCGGCCGCGCCCGCCGGCACCAGCCACGGCACCAGTGCCAGCCACAGGGCGAACCCGCCCCACGCCGGCACGTCCCGCGCGATCGCCACCGCGCCCGGTACGTGTTCGCCGATCGGCGACGGGAACCGGAACAGCGCGTTAGGCGTGAAGTTGAGCCGGTAGACGTCCGCCCAGTGCGCCGCGTAGGGCGTGCACGCGAGTCCCGCCACGACGCACGCGGCCGCCCCGGCCAGCCGCCCGCGCCGGCCCGGCAACGCCCCAGGTAGGAGCAGCGCGAGCGGAGCGGCCACCATCGGCGCCAACAGGTGCGTGTTCGCCGCCACCGCCGCCGCCGCGAACAGCACCGCGTACGGCCCCCACCCCGATCCCCAGTGTTCGCCGGCGTCGGGCTCCCGGGCCAGCACCGCCGCTGCCGCCCACGCCGCGGGCACCGCCACGGCCAGCACCAAGTGCGGCCGCAGGTCGGGCGCGATGCTCCCTACCGTCGCCGCGTGCAACACGACGAGCAACAGCGTCGGCAGCGCGCCGAGCCCGCGCGCCCGCGCGAACGCCCACACCGCCCCCACGCCGGCCAGCCCCTCCGCGCCGTGGAGCAGGTGCGGGCCGAGCGGGCCTAACGCCCGGAGCGCCCCGTAGTACGCCACCTCGGCGAGCCACGAGTACGCGTAGAACGGCCGCCCCACCCGCGTCCACGCGAACGGCTCCACGGTCGGCACGCGACCGTGCGCGACGATCCACTCGCCGATACGCAGGTGCATCCCGAAGTCCGGGTCGGCCAGCGGCGCGACCGCCCCGACGACGAAGACCAGCACCGCGCCCACTGCAAGCCACGCCCGCCACCCGCGCCCGAACAGCGCACGCCAGTCGACCGCCCGATCGCCGGACAGCGGCGGGGCAGGCGGCGACGCCGACGGCGGCGAGGGCGAAAGGGGCGGAAGTATCGGCACGAGTCGAAGATTTCTCGAGCCGAGGACGACGTAGTCCCCGTGCCGTTTCCCTTCACCACCCGCGCACGCCGCCGGAACGGCCGGGCCCCCGGCGGGTGTTACCTTGCGCGTATGCGTCGGAACAGCAAGCAGCTCCTCGTCGTCGGTGACCGCGTCCTCGTTCAGCCCGAGGACGGCGACGAGCGCACGAAAGTGGGGCTCTACCTTCCGCCCACCGCCGTCGACAGCCAGGCCGTCCAGGGTGGCCGCATCGTTGCCACCGGCCCCGGCCTCCCGCTCCCCGACCTCGGCACATCCGCCGAAGACGAGCCCTGGAAGTTTGCCGGCTCGGGCGGGCGTGAGACGCGCTTCGTCCCGATGCAGGCCCGCACCGGCGACTTCGCACTCTTCTTTCGCAAGGCCGCCGTCGAGATCACGTTCGAAGGCGAACGCTACCTCGTCGTCCCCCAGGCCGCCGTCCTCGCCCTCGTCCGCGAGGACGAGCCCGAGCCCGCCGACGAGTCGGACGCCGCGAGTCTGTTCGGCTAACCCCCACGAGGAATAGCATGTACCCGGAACCGCTCATCGTCCCCATGCGCCAGGAGCTCACGCGCCTCGGCGTCACCGAACTCCGCACCGCCGACGCCGTCGACGCCGCCGTCGCCGAGCCCGGCACCACGCTCGTCGTCGTCAACTCGGTCTGCGGCTGCGCCGCGCGCAACGCCCGCCCCGCCGTCGCGATGGCGCTCGCCAACGCCACCGTCCCCGACCGCTCGACGACGGTCTTCGCCGGCCAGGACACGGCGGCGACCGCACGTGCGCGCGACCACTTCGTCGGCTACCCGCCGTCGTCGCCCGCCATCGGCCTGCTCAAGGACGGCGACGTGGTGTTCATGCTCGAGCGCTGGCAGATCGAGGGCCGCACCGCCCAGCAGATCGCCCGCGACCTCGCCAACGCCTTCGACACCTACTGCGGCACCGGCGCAGAGTCTCCCCGCACCGAGTCGACCGCAGCCTGACCGGGCCGCTCGCTTCGGCGGCACCACGGCAGAAGACCCCCGCCCAGGCGGGGGTCTTCTCCGTTTGTGATCCCAGGATTCCCCTCCCGACGCAGCAAAACGGCACATGCCCTGCACTCCTCGTCGCGCTCCGTCGTTTCGGACGCTTCACACCTGGAGACACGAACGCATGGCACAGAACGACAACAACAGCACCCTGGGCGCGGGCACCGACTCGATCAGCGTGACCGGCGCGGGCTCGTCGCAGAGCAGCACCAGCGGCGGTTACACGCCGTCGTCCGCTGGTTCGCAGGGCATGGGCGGCGCCGGACAGCAGAGCGGTGGCTACGCCCAGCAGGCGCAGCAGGCCGCGCAGCAGCTCGGCGACAAGGCGCAGCAGGCCGCCCAGCAGCTCGGTGACAAGGCACAGCAGGCCGCCCAGCAGCTCGGCGACAAGGCCTCGAGCGCGTACAGCGGCGTCAAGGACCAGGCGGGTGAACGCCTCGGCCAGGTGCGCGACCAGGCCGGCCAGCTCAAGAACACGGTGGCCGACAAGCTCGACCAGGGCGCGCAGGCCCTCCGCCAGCAGGCCCAGGGCGGCGGCCAGCAGTTCGCCGCGGCCGGCGCCGGTTCCATCGCCAGCAACGAGCAGGTCCAGCGCCTCGCCGGCCCCACGGCCGACGCGATGGAAAAGACCGCCGACTTCCTGCGTAGCGGCGACCTCCGCGGCGCCGTCGAGGACCAGGTCCGTACCAACCCCGGCCGCACGCTGCTCATCGCGCTCGGCCTCGGCTACGTGCTCGGCAAGGCCATCCGCCGCTAAGCCGCGCGGATCCTCTCCGGCTCCGGCCTCGTCATGGCCCCCGACTCGAACGCCGGCCAAGGCCGCTCGCTGCCGTCGCTGCTCAAGGACTTCGCCGAGGGAAGCGCTCAGCTCATCCGGCACGAGGTGCGGCTCGCCCGCACCGAAGCCGGCCAGCTCGGCCGCCACCTCGGCAGCGGCGCGGCCGCGGTCGCCTCAGGTGGCGTGCTCGCCCTCGTCGGCGCGCTCGCCTTGCTGATCGGAATCATCATGCTCGCCGGCGACCAGTGGCTCCAGGACCGCTACTGGCTCGCGGGTCTCATCGTAACGGTGATCGCTGGTGCGGTCGCCGCCTTCTTCGCCCGGCGCGGCCTCGCGCTGCTCTCTCCCGCCCACCTGGTCCCCGACCAGACCGTGGCGACGCTCCAGGAGGATGTGGAATGGCTGAAACAACAGCGGACGTGAGGCGTGACATCGAGCTGACGCGCGAGCGGATGTCCTCGACCCTCGCCCAGCTCGAGCGCAAGCTCAACGTCGCACAGGTCGTCAAGGACAACCCGTGGCCCGCCGTCGGCGTCGCCTTCGGCGCCGGCATGCTCCTCAGCGGCACCCGCTCGGACGTCAAGGCCGGCGCGGTCACGCTCATGGCCACCAAGGGCGCCAGCGCGCGTATCGCCCCCGCCCTCGACGACATCGTCGCCCGCCTCATGCAGGGCGTCGGCGAAGTCCTCCAGGGCCGCGTCGACGAGTTGATCGAAGAGGTCAAGATCGCCATCGGCGCTCCGACCGGCGGCACCGCCACCGGCAGCACCAGCGGCAACGGCACGTCGACGACCCCGCCTCACCCGATGAACTGAGTCCGCGCGGACACCACGCGCAAACGCGCCCGCAGCGGTCTACGCCGGCCGCCCCCACCTCGGGGGCGGCCGGTGTTGCGTTCGGACGACGAAGCCGTCATCGGCGCGGGCCAGCCAGGCGCAGCACGATCTCGGCAGTCGCTTCCGGCTGAGGCGCTCAAGCCACACCCTCCGGAGTCCGACACTCCACACCGAGGGCGGCCAACGCAACGCCCGACCGCCTCCGCCCCCGGCGGAGCTCTCATCGGCGCGCCACCCGGGCCGCCTCCCACCGCTCAGCCAGCAGGAGATCCACCACCATGTCGAAGCTCACCAGCGCCGTCCGCCGTTTCGTTCGTGACGAGGAAGGGGCCACGATGGCCGAGTACGCCCTCCTCGTCGCCGTCATCGCCCTCGTCGCGCTCGCCGGCGCCAAGACGCTCGGCACCAACATCGGCGCGCGCTTCAACACCGCCGCTAACAACGTCGCCAACGGTTGAGCGTGATCGCGGCTCCGTCGGCGGGCGGCCAGTACTAGCGGTCGTCCGCCGCGCCCGCGTCTGCTCCACCACCGTCAGGCTTCTCACTCGGATGACGACCGCCTTCCCGGCCGCCCCCGACGCGATCGCCTGGCGCGCCCTGCTCACCGCACTGCTGGCCGCCGCGTGCGTCACCGACGTGCGCGCCCGCCGCATCCCCAACGCGCTGGTGCTGGCGCTGCTCGCCGCCGCGTTCGTCCGCGTCGCCGCCGCGCCTGCGGCCGCGGGACTCGCCGCAGGACCCGGAAGCGCGGCGTTAGGCGCCGTCGCCGGCCTCGCGCTCTGGGTACCGCTCTACGCAGCCGGCGCTTTCGGCGCGGGCGACGTCAAGCTCTTCGCCGCCTGCGCGGCCTGGCTCGGCCCCGCCGGCGTTCCGGGCGCGACGCTCTACGCGGCCGTCGCCGGCGGCGCCCTCGCGCTCGCGTGGATCGGCGCGCGCCGCCTCGCCTCGACCGTGCCGATGCTCGCCTCGAACCTCCAGGCCATACTGCAACCGACCGACGCCGGCCGGTCGCGCGTCCCGTACGGCGTCGCCATCGCCGCCGGCGTGCTGTGCGACGTCTGGGGCCTCGCGTGACCGCCTGGCTACCCCGCTGGCTGCGCGACGAGCGCGGCACGGCCATCGTCGAGTTCGCGCTGATATTCCCGGTGCTGTTGATCATGCTGCTCGCGACCATCGACTTCGGGCGCATGATGGCCGTGGGTGCGAGCCTGGCCGCCGCGGCCCGCGACGGCGCCCGCCAGGGTGCCGCGATCACCAACCTCTCGGACCCCGCGCAGGTCTCCGCCGTCCAGACGCGCGTGATCAGCCAATTCCAGCCCTTCGGCGGCGCACAGCTCACGGCCAGCAACGTGTCCGTCACCGTCGTCCCCGCGCCCGACGGCAGCCTATACAACGTCAGCGTCCGCATCTCGGGCTACACGTACGTCCCGATCACGCCCATCGCCGGCATGATCGGCATGGGCACCGTGACGTTCACGCGCTCGGCCGTCTTTCGCTGGGAACGCACGTCCTGACCAACCGGCACCCCGCCCATGTCTGACCACCGCTACACTGCCATCTTCGGCGGCGCGCTCGTGACCGCGGGCGTCGCGACGTTCGCCGTCTACCGCATGCTCGGCGCCGCCGCCACGCCCAAGCACGAGCCCGTGCGCTCGGTAGTCGTGGTGGTGCGCGACGTCCCCGCCGGCGTGCCCGTCCCGCGTGAAGCGCTCGGCGTCGCGGCCTGGCCGGCGCGCGTCGCCCCGGCCGAGAGCTACGCGGCGGCCGACTCGGTGGTCGGTCGGGTGAGCCGCGTCCCGCTGACCGCGGGCGAGCCCGTGCTCACGAGCCGCCTCGCGCCGCGCGGCGCCCCGCCGGGGCTCGAAGGCGTGATCGACCCGACGCGCCGCGCCATGGCCGTCCGCGTCAACGAAGCCGCGAGCGTGAGCGGACTGGTACGGTCCAACAGCCGCGTCGACGTCCTGATGGCCGCGCGCGGCGAGAATAGCTCGCAGCTCTTCGCGCGCGTGCTGATGACCGACGTCCGGGTGCTCGGTGTCGGGTCGGTGCGCCCGTCGGACCCGGCGGCGGGCGGTGCCCCAGACGCCGCTCAGCCTAGCGGTCAGACGGCATCCATCGTCACGCTTGAGGTGTCGCCCGCACAGGCTGAGCAGCTCGCGGCCGCGGAGGGGCAGGGCGCCATCCAGGTCGTCCTGCGCGGATACGGCAGCGTAGGGTCCATGGTCGCGGCGACCCCGGACCTGACCCACCTCGAGGTGCCCGTCGCGCTCGGACCGGGTGCGGTCGGAGCGGTAGCGGGCCCCGCCCAGCCGCGCGGGTTCGGCGCCGCGACGTCCAGGCCGCTGCCCGCCCGCGTCGAGGAGCGTCACGTCTATCGCGAGCGCCGGGCCGTCGCCGAAGTGCCCGCCGAGCGTGCGGCCGCCGACAGCGCCCGCGCCGCACGCGCGCGAGAAAACGACGGCGTGATCCAGGTCTACCGCAGCGGCGTGCTGACGACGTTGCACGTGAGCGCCGCGGGCGCGCTGTCCGCGCCCGCAACGCCGTCGCCCGCCGCCCCGGCGCCAGTCCGGATGGCCGACGTGCGCACCGGAACGGGCATGATGCCGTAATTCGTCCGGTTTCGTGCGCTACGCGACGGGGCGCGCCGATGTGGCGCGCCCCGTCGTGCGTTCGTTCGCGGCCGGTCGGCGCTCGCGCGTGGCCCCGCTGAGGTTCGCGCGTCCATGTGCCGACCCTCCTGTGTGTGGTACCGACGCCTCACTTCGCGCCTCTGCTGCGCTGCCCCGTCATGACCCGACCCGTGTCCCTCCGAGTAGCCGCCGTCGTCGCAGCATGCTGCGCCGTGTTGCCGGTGGCCCGGGCCGGCGCCCAGCGCTCCGGATCCGCACCCGTGCTCCCGCCCAAACCGCGCGTGCTGGCGCCGCCTACAGCCACGCCGCCTCGAACGGCCGCGTGGGCGCCGCGTAGCACCTGGACGCCGCGTGGCGCGTGGACACGCCGCACCGCCGCGCCGGCACGCCGCGCCCAGACGGCACCGGCACCGTCGCCGGTGCCGGTGCCGGTAGCGGTGGCGGTGGCGGTGGCGGCGACGGCGCCCGCGACCGACGCGGACGTCGAGCGCGTGCTCGTCTCACCCGGGCGGTCGCGGCCCCTCACCCTCAGCGCGCCGGTCACGCGCGTCACCGTGGCCGACACCACCATCGCCGACGCGCTCGTCGTCAGCGACCGCGACCTGGTGTTCACCGGCCGGAAGTACGGGGAGAGCGACGTACTCGTCTGGTCGGGCGGGCGGCGGCTGCACTACCGCGCCGTCGTCGCGCCAGCGGCGGACCGGCAACAGGTCATGCTCGCTGTCAAGATCGCCGAAGTACGCCGCGACCTGCTGAAGACCATCGGGCTGTCGATCCGCGCGCGGCGCGTCACGGGGTCCGACGCCACGGGCGCAAACATCGGAGGGCTGGACCCGGCCGGCACGGGGGGATACCTGCCCCAGGGCATCCCCAACACCCCGGGATTTCTCCCGAGCGCGATCGCCGGCGTGGCGTCGGGCTTCGGCACGCTCGTCACCGACTTCGGCGCGCGTGGCGTGTTGGCCATGCTCGACCTCGAGGAGCAGCGCGGCAACGCGCACACCCTGGCCGAGCCGACGCTCATGGCCGCCAACCGGGATTCCGCGTCGTTCCTCGCCGGCGGTGAATTCCCAGTGCCGGCCGCGGTGACCAACACGGGCAACGGCGTTCCGCTGATCTCGGTCGTCTTCAAGGAGTTCGGCGTGCGGCTGTCGTTCACCCCGGAGGTGCTCAACGACACCCTCGTCAAGCTGCACGTCAAGCCCGAAGTATCGAACCTCGACTACGCCAACGCGGTGACGCTGTCCGGGATCAAGATCCCGGCGCTCCGCACGCGGCGCCTGGAAAGCACGGTGGACGTGCCCCGCGACCAGAGCGTGATCATCTCGGGCCTCATGGACGACGAGCGCCAGAAGGTGCGCACCGGGATCCCGGGCCTGATCGACGTGCCGATCCTGGGGAAGCTCTTCTCCAGCACGCGCTGGCAGCGCAACGAGACCGAACTCGTCATCGTCGTGACCCCCGTCGTCATCGACCCGGCTCGGCCCCGCGCGCAGGACGTCCTCCGCTTCAAGCCGGACAGCACGGTCCCGGCCCGCTCGGTCCTCGAACCGCGGCTCGACACGCCGTCGGCCCCGTCCGCCTCCGCGACCCCCGCCTCCAAGCAGCCGTGAGCGCTTCCACCCTCTTGTCGCGCGGGACGCCGGCCGGCGGCCCACCCGCCGCGGGCGCCCCCACGCGCGTCGTCCTCATCGCCGGCCTCGCGCCCGCGCCCGAAGGCGCCGCGGCCGCCGCGCTCGCGCGCGCGGGCTACGGCGTACCCGGGCGCGTGCCCACGCTCGAGGCGGCGGCCGCGCGGATCGCGCGCGAGCAGGTCGACCTGCTCATCGTCCCGCTCGACGCGCCGCCGGCCGCGCTCGAAGTCGCCGCGCGCGCCGCGCAGGCCGCGGGCGCCGGATTGTTAGGCGCGGCGCCGCGGCTCGAGGCGGGCACGCTCCTCAAGGGCATGCGCGCCGGCGTCCAGGAGTGCCTCGTCACCCCGTTCGACGCCGAAGAGCTCGAAGGCGCGCTGGAGCGCATCGAGCGGCGCGCGTCGGGCGGCGTGACCGCCGGCCTCGCGGTCGCGGTCTACAGCGCCAAGGGCGGCGTCGGCACGACGACGACGGCCGTCAACCTCGCGCACGCCTACGCGCGCAACAACCCGCGCGCGCGCGTCGCCGTGGCCGACCTCGTCGTCAGCGGCGGCGACGTGGCCGTGCAGCTCGACATGTTGCCCAAGTACGACATCGGCGCGCTCGCCGGGAAGGCCGGCTCGCTCGACGCCGAGCTGCTCCGCTCGGTGCTCGCCGAGCGGGGCCCGCGCGAGTGGGTGCTCGCCGCGAGCGAGCGCCCCGAGGTGACCGAACTCGTCGACGGCGGCGCCGCCGGCGCGATCGTCGGCCAGCTGCGCAGCGACTTCGACTTCACCACGCTCGACTGCGAGCACCACGTCAGCGACCGCTCGCTCGCCGCGCTCGACGCCGCGGACCGCGTCGTACTCCTCACCCAGCTCGCCCTCGCGCCGCTGCGCTCGGCGCAGCGCTCGCTCGCCCTCTTCGACCGGCTGGGCTATCCGCCCGAGCGCGTGCTCGTCGTCGTCAACCGCTACCAGAGCGGTGACGTGCTGACGCTGGCCGACGCGCAGGAGTCGCTCGAGCACGACATCGCCGCCGCGCTGCCGAACGACTTCCGCGGGTGCGCCGAGGCGCTCGCGACGGGCAAGTCCGTCGTCGAGCACGCGCCGGATTCGGCGCTCGCGCGCGGCTACCTCGAGCTGGCGGCCAAGCTCGGCGGCGCGACCCCCGAGGCGATCGTGCAGGCGACGCGGCTCGACCGGCTGCGCACCATGCTCAAGCGCTGAGCGGAAGACACCTCATGGCCTACTCCATCCGCGACCGCCTCACGCGCGGTTACGCGCCCGGCTCCGACGCCGGCCCCACGCCCGCCGCGACGTCGCCGGCCGCTCCGACCACCGCGGCCGCCTCTGCGCCCGACGCGCCGGCTCGGCCGGCCGACGACGCCGAACCGGCGTCCCCGCCCACGCCGCCCCCGGCCGACGCCGGCGCGGACCACGAGGCGTCGCCGCAGTCGCGCGGGCAGGGCGCGCTGCGCGTCGAGGCGCTCGCCGCCGAGGCGCGGCGCGTCCAGGCCGACGCGCCGAGCGCGGTCGAACAGCTCAAGGCCGAGCTGCACCGGCGGCTCGTCGACCGGCTCGACCTCAAGGCGCTCGAGAAGTTGCAGGACGAGCACCTGCTCGCCGAGCAGGTGCGCCGCGGCGTCGCGGAGTTCCTGCGTGCGGAGAGCACGCCGCTCTCGACCGCCGAGCGCGAGTCGATCGTCGAGCAGGTCGTGCACGAGGTGTTAGGCCTCGGCCCGATCGAGCCGCTCTTCCGCGACCCGAAGGTCAGCGACATCCTCATCAACGGCGCCAAGGACATCTGGATCGAGAAGGGCGGCAAGCTGACCAGGGTGGCGACGCGCTTCCGCGACGACGCCCACCTGATGGCGGTGATCGACCGCATCGTGAGTCGCGTCGGCCGGCGCGTCGACGAGTCGAGCCCGATGGTCGACGCCCGCCTGCCCGACGGGTCGCGCGTCAACGCGGTGATCCCGCCGCTCGCGATCGACGGGCCGGTGCTCTCGATCCGCCGCTTCGGCGCGTCGATCACGGCCGAGCAGCTCGTCGGGTTCGGCGCCTTCACGGACAACATGCTCTTCGTGCTCGCCTCGTGCGTGCGGGCGCGGCTCAACGTGCTGGTCTCGGGCGGTACGGGCTCGGGGAAGACGACGCTGCTCAACGCGCTCTCGTCGTTCATCCCGGACGACCAGCGCGTGGTCACGATCGAGGACGCCGCCGAGCTGCGGCTGCAGCAGGCGCACGTCGTCCGGCTCGAGACGCGCCCGCCGAACAGCGAGGGGCGCGGCGAGGTGAGCGCCCGCGACCTCGTGAAGAACGCGCTCCGCATGCGCCCCGACCGCATCATCGTCGGCGAGACGCGCTCGGGCGAGGCGATCGACATGCTGCAGGCGATGAACACGGGCCACGAGGGCTCGATGACCACCGTGCACGCCAACACGCCGCGCGACGCGATCTCGCGCCTCGAGGTGATGGTGCTGTTCTCGGGGACCAACCTCCCCACGCGCGCCGTCCGCGAGCAGATCGCCTCGGCCGTGAACGTCATCGTGCAGGTGTCGCGACAGGCCGACGGCACGCGCCGCGTCATGAGCGTCACCGAGGTCACCGGGATGGAGGGCGACATGATCTCCGCGCAGGAGATCTTCCGCTTCCGCCGCATGGGCCTCAGCCCCGAGGGCAAGGTGTTAGGCAAGTTCGAGGCGAGCGGCGTGCGCCCGATGTTCGCGGAGAAGCTGCGCGCCGCCGGCGCGGAGCTCCCCGGCTACCTCTTCGAGGCCGCCTGAGGCGCTCGGCGCCCGCCGGCCCCACCCGGTCACACGCATGCTCTACCTGACCCTCGCGCTCGTCTTCCTCGGCACGCTCGGCCTCGTCGCCGGCGGCGCCATGTTCGCCGACCGCAAGCGGCTCGCGGCGGTGCGCGCCGTGCGCGTGCGGCTCGCCGCACCGCTCCCCGGCGCGGAGGCCGCCGAGGGGTCGGTGCGCCTGCTGCGCGGCGCGGACCGCCTGAGCGGCTTCGCGCTCCTCGAGCGCGTGCTCGGCCGCTGGGGCGGCACGGCGCGCGTGGCCGACGCGCTCCGCCGCGCGGGCGTCGAGCGCACCGTCGGCGAGTTCGTGCTCGCCACCGCCGCGGCCGCGGCCGCTGGACTCGTCCTCGGGGACTGGGTGGCGGGCGCGGCCGGCGGCCTCGCGTTCGCGGCGTTGAGCGGCTCCGCGCCCTGGCTGCTCGTGTGGCGCCTCGCCAAGCTGCGCGTGGCGAGCTACGAGGCGCAGCTGCCCGAAGCGCTCGACGCGATCGTCAACTCGCTCAAGGCGGGGTACTCGTTCCCGGCCGCGCTCGAGTTCGCCGCGGGCGAGGTCCCGGCGCCGTTAGGCCCCGAGCTCGCCCGCGTCCGCGACGAGCAGCGCCTCGGCGTCGAGGCGCGCCCGGCGCTCGCCGCGATGGCCGAGCGCGTCGGCACGGCGGACGTGCGCATGTTCGTCACCGCGGTGCTCGTGCAGCGCGAGACGGGCGGCAACCTGGCCGACCTCCTCGCCGACCTCGCCTCGCTCGTGCGCGACCGCGCCGCGTTCCGCGGGCGCGTCGCCGCGCTCACCGCCGAGCCGCGGATGAGCGCGATCGTGCTCGCGCTGCTGCCCGTGTCGCTGTTCTCGCTCCTGTTCCTGCTCAATCGCCCGTACATGCAGCCGCTGGTCTCGACCCCGTTCGGCCGCCTGTTGCTCGTCGCGTCGGGGACGCTCTCGCTGGGCGGCTACTTCGTGATGCGCAAGCTGGGCGACGTGGAGCTCTGACGTGGCGCCCGACATCTCCCCGCCCGCGCTGGCCCACCCCGCCCCCCCCGCGTGGTGGGTGGCGGCCCTCTGCATCCTCCTCGCGTCGCTCGCGGTCGCCACGGCCGCGAGCGTCTGGCTCGGGCAGGCGGAGCGGCGTGCCGTCCTCGCGCGCCTCGCGCGCCGCCCCGAAGTCGACGCACTCCGCGGCTTCGCCGGCGCCTTGGGCGAGGGTGAGGGCGCCGCGTCCGGGTTGCGCGCGCGCGCCGCCGCGGCGATCGCCCGCGTGCTCCCGGCCGCGTTCCGGTCGCAGGAGACACTCGACCGGCTCGCGCAGGCGGGCTACCACGAGCCCGACGCCGTGCTCTTCTACGGCGCCGCGCGCGTGCTCGCGCCGGTCGTCGGGCCGCTCCTCGTCCTCGCGGCGACGGGGCTCGGCGCCGGCGGCCCCGGCGGCAGCCCGACGCCGATGGCGCTCGGCCTCGGCCTGCTCGCCGGCCTCACGCTGCCGCAGGCGATGCTCGACCGCCGCGCGGGGACGCGGCGGACCGCGCTGACGCTCGCGGTCCCGGACGCGCTCGATTTATTGATCGTCTGCCTCGAAGCCGGCGTGGGGCTCGACGCGGCGCTCGTCCGCGTGGCGCGCGAGCTCACGCCCACGCACCCGCTCCTCGCCTCGGAGATGGACAGCGTCACGCGCCGCGTCGGCGCCGGCCTGCCGCGCGACGAGGCGCTCCGCACGCTCGTCGTGCGCACCGGCATCGACGACATGCGCGCGATCGTGTCGACGATGATCCAGGCCGAGCGGCTCGGGACGTCGCTCGCGCGCGTGCTCCGCATTCACGGTGAGTCGCTCCGGTCGCGGCGCAAGCAGCTCGCCGAAAAGCGCGCCGCCCAAGCCAGCGTGAAGATGATGATCCCGCTCGTGACCTTCCTCCTCCCCGCCTTCTTCATCGTCGTGCTCGGCCCCGCCGTCCTGAGCATGATGGCGAACTCCAAATGAGGGCCGCCGCGGGCGCGCGGCGCGGCGTGACGATGCCGCTCGTCTGCATCATGCTGACCGCGCTCGTCGGCGCGACCGCGCTCGCCGTCGACATCGGGCGCATGTACTACTCGGCCGCGGAGGTGCAGACCGCCGCCGACGCCGCCGCGCTGGCCGCGGCGCGCACGCAGGAGTACAACCCGGCGGGCGGCCTGGGGCCCGTGCTGGCCTCCGCGCAGGCGGTCGCCGCCCTCAACGCGTCGGCGGGCCAGCCGATCGCCGTGCAGAGCCAGGACGTCGTGCCCGCGACGTACGACCCGACCACGCGCGCGATCGGCACGACATCGTGGAGTCAGAGCACCGCCGCGTTCACCGTCACCGCCCAGGCGCGCGTGCCGAGCATCATGATGCCCAACGGGCGCATGCTGCGGCGGACGGCTACGGCGTGGATCGCGAACATCAACGGCGCGTCGTGCGTGCGGCCGATCGCGATCAACTACACCCGGTTCTACGAATCGGGGGTCACGTACGACACGCGGTACTCGGGGACCGGCACGTTCGCCCCGGATTTCGTCCTGTGGGACATCGGGTCGACGCACCAGGCGAGCCTTCCCGGCCGGACGGTCATCGTGCTGCCGCCCAACGCGAACGAGACCGACTGGGCGACCAACCACCACCCGACCGCGAGCCAGCTCCCGGCGAGCTCGTCGTCGTACGCGGGCGGCTTCGGCAGCCACGCCAACTGGGAGCCGGTCGACAATTACAGCTCCGGCCTGGCCGGCTTCACCCTCGGACTGCAGGTCGCGGAGGGCAACTACCTCTGCCCGTACGCCTCCGCGGCGGTCGGCGACGTCAAGCAGCCGCTGCTCACGCCCACCGCGCAGGACCAGGCGAACCTGATCGCGGCGGCGAACACGGGCATGCAGACCCTCTGCAACCGTCACGGCAACACCAACCTGGCGTACTGCCTCAACGCCGACGGCTCGATCGGCGTCAAGACGCGGATCATGCTCACCGACTCGGTGGTCACCAACGGGACCTGGACCCACAAGGTCCGCGACGTCGGGCGGGCCCGCATCATGTGCTACTTCCAGTCGCCCAACGACGTCTGCCCGCAGACGCAGATGAACGAGGTCGACGCGAGCGGCAACTGGTGCTACTTCTCGTCGACCGACGGAAACTACCCGGGCTGCTTGCAGGGCCCGTTCGGCGGGTACCCCGCGGGCACGATCATGATGTTCCTGGACACGCCCGGGAGCATGGACCTCGGGCCGGACGTCGTGCTCGGGACGAAGCCGGCGCTCACGCAGCGCGTGCTGCTGGCGAAATAGGCGCGTCGCGAGTGTGTTAGGCAGGTGCCCGCCGCGGCGGGCACCTGCCTAACACACTCGCGACGCGTGCGCTCACGCGGCCTGCCGCACCCAGCGGGCGAGTTCGCCGATCGAGGGGCGCTTGCCGTACATCAGCAGTCCGACGCGGTAGACGCGCGCCCCGAGCCAGAGCGCGAGCGCCGCGGCCGCCGCCACGCCGAGCGCGACGAGCGTGACCTCGAGCGGGGTGGTGCTGACGAGCGCCATGCGCATGGGCATGATGATCGGCGCGGTGAGCGGGAACCAGGCGAACGCGCGCGCGGCGCCCGACTCCGGGTTCTGCAGGACGAGCTGCATGAACACGGCGCTCCCGATCAGCGGCAGCATCACCGGGAACGCGGCCTGCTGCGCCTCCTGGTCGCTGTTGCACATCGCGCCCGCGGCCGCGAACAGCGCGGAGTAGAGCAGGTAGCCGAGCAGGAAGAAGAGCAGGGCCGCCCCGATCGTGCCGGCGGAAATCGCGGGCATCACGAACGAGGCCGTCGCGTCGGCGGCCTGCGCGGCCTGACGCGCCGCCCCCGCGGCGCCCACGCCCTGCCGGTCCAGGTGAAAGAACGGCAGCACGTAGCCCGCGAGCGCCAGCCCGCCGCCGAACCAGATGGTCTGCTGGAGCAGCCCGACCGCGCCGACCCCGAGCACCTTGCCGGCCATGAGGATGTCCGGTTTGACACTCGCGACGATCACCTCGGCGACCCGCGTCGTCTTTTCCTCGACCACGCTGCGCAGCACCTGTTGGCCGAACAGAATGATCGTGGCGTACAGCAGGACGGCGACGACGACCGCGACGATCGCGCCGCCGATCCCGCTGCCGCCGGTGCCGCGGTCGGTGACCGAGGTCGTCACCAGGCGCAGGCGTGCCGCGGTGATCGGCGCGACGCGCTCGGCGGGGAAGCCGGCCTGCACGAGACGCGCGGTGAGCACCTCGCGGCGCACGACGTCCTGCAGGCGCTGCACGTCGGCCAGCGAGGTGGCGTTGCGGCCGGCGTAGCGGGCCTTACTCCCGGCGACCGTGGCCGAGTCGAGCACGAGCACGCCCTCGCGGCGGTGCGCGATCACGTCGGCGGTCGCCGCGCGCTCCGCGGCGGCGAGGTCGGCGGGCGCGACCCGGACCACCGTCGGGCGGGCCGCGGCGCCGGCGGTCGCGGGGAGCGAGTCGGCGAGGGCCCGCGCGATGCGGTCCCCGACGCTCGTGCCCGTCGCGTCCACCACGGCGATGGCGGCGACGGTGTCGGAGCCCTTCTCGCGCGCGGCGAGCCAGGCGGGGAAGATCGTGATCGCCGCCAGGAGGAGCGGCCCGAGGAGGGTCGTGAGCACGAAGATGCGCGTGCGCACGCGCTCGAGGAACTCGCGCTTGACGACGACGAGGAGCCTGTTCATCGGTTCACCCCTGCCCGGTCATGCCGGCTTCCACTCCCGTGGCGCCGACTTTTTCGAGGAAGATCTGGTGCAGCGACGGCTGCACGAGTTCGAAGCGCGTGATCGCCGCGCCGGCGCCGACGAGGCGCTGCAGCAGCGCCTGCGGGTCCGCGCCGGGGGCGAGTTCGAGTTCGAGGAAGCGGTTCTGGTCGTCGGCCTTCGACACGAGCGCGCGGTCGGCGAGCACGGCGTCGACCGCGGGGCCGGCGCCGTTCATCGCGAGGCGGTCGAGGCCTAACGCGACCTGCCGGCCGCCGTGCGCGCGCTTCACCTCCTGCACGCCGCCGTCGAGGACCTTCTCGCCGCGGGCGATGATGCACACCGCGTCGCACAGCCGCTCGGCGTTGTCCATCAGGTGCGTCGAGAAAATCACCGACTTGCCGCGCCGGTGCAGCTCGACGACGGTGTCCTTGAGGGCCTGCGCGTTCACCGGGTCCAGACCCGAGAACGGCTCGTCGAGGATGACGAGGTCGGGGTCGTGGAGGAGCGTGCCGATGAACTGCACCTTCTGCTGCATGCCGCGCGAGAGCTCGTCGACCTTCTGCTCGCCCCAGTCCTTCTCGGGAGTCTTGAGCGAGAGGCGCTCGAGCCACTCGTCGATGCGCCGGTCGGCCTCCGCGCCGGGGACGCCCTTGAGCTCCGCGAGGAAGCGGAGCACGCGGCGCACCTGCATCTTCTTGTACAGGCCGCGCTCCTCCGGCAGGTAGCCGACGCGGTCGAGCACGCCGCGCTCGGCGTTCGGCCGGCCGAACAGGGCGATGCTCCCCGAGTCCGGGCGGATCACGTCGAGGAGCATGCGGATGGTGGTCGTCTTGCCGGCACCGTTCGGCCCGAGAAGACCGTAGACGGCGCCGCGCGGCACCTGGAGGGAGAGGTCGCGCACGGCCGTGTGCTCGGCGTAGCGCTTGACCACGTGGCGCACGTCGATCGCCAGTTCGGTCATGGGGCGGGGGAGGGGAGGGGGCGCGGCCGGCACGAGCCGGCCGCCGCGCGGTCCTACGAGGGTGGGACGGCGGAGGTGTCGCGCCGGCTCAAGTTCCCTCCCCGGACGCGGCCGCGCTACCCGCGGGCACACGTCGCCCGTCGCGATGCGGACTCAGGACTTCGGCAACCGGAGCGGCGTGGTCGCGACGACGTCCGCGGTCGGCGCCGTGCCTCGCATGACGACGCGGAGCGTGACGCGCCACGCGTTGAAACAGTGCTCGCCGCACGCGCGGCCGACGACGACCGTGGCGAGCGAGTCCCCGCGCCACGCGGGGCGCGCGAGCTCGATCAGGCCAGGGGCCCCGGGGTACGCCGCGTAGAACGCCGCCCAGCCGTCGGGGTGCGCCTGAAATAGCCGCCCGAGGGCGGCGGCGTCGACCGGCCGCACCGGCACGGTGACCGCGGCACCGAGCGCGCGCAGGTCGGCGCGTGCGTCCGCCGCGTCGATCGTCTCGAACGTCGGGCCGCGCTCACGCGCGTCGCTCCAGACGACGAGTTGCCGCGCGTGCTCGCGCGCGACGAACAGTTCGCCGACGGCCAGCCCCTGTACCTGGGCGTCGGAGAGAGGCCGCGAGGGCGCGCAGGCCGTCAACAGCAACGCGAGTGCGACCGGCCGCGCGCGTGCACCGATTCTGTCCATCATGCGCGGTCGTCGGCGAGTTCGAGCGCGAACTTGAAGACCGTGCGGCGCCCGTCGTGCTCGGTCCAGCCGTCGACGAGGTGAAAGAGGCCGAGGTCTTCCCAGACGCCGACTTCGAGCTTCTCGTAGAGGCGGACCGGCTCGGGGTCCCGTACGCCGGCGCGGAATCCCTCGGCCGCAGCCATGAAGCGCGCGTTCTGCGTCGGTCGCCCGGTGACGGTCGTCGCGGGCTGATCGAGGAGGGCCGGATCGCCGGTCGCCTCGACGCGGCGCGGGGCGTCGTGGCCGCGGTAGACGACGCGGCGGTTCTCGGCCGAGAACGCGTCGTGGTAGGGCGCGCCGAGGTTCCGGCGCGTGGTGAGGAGGACCGAATGGTCACCGCCGAGGCCGAAGTTCATTCCCCGGCGGAGCCGCGGGGCGCGTTCGCGGCGGCACATCTCGGCGTACGAGATGACCTCCCCGCGCACGCGCGTCCGCTTACCTCACCGCCCGTGTCAGCCCGCCTTTTCGTCGTGCCGGCGGTCGACGGCCGATCCGCCGACGCTCTCGCTGCCCCAGCCGGCGCCCATCATCCGGCCTTCGAGCTGGTCGGCGAACTTCTTCGGGTCGGGGGCGTCGTCCGGGCCGCCGCCGCCGCGGCGGCTCGATTCACGGTCGCCGCTGTCGACCGCCTTCTCGTCGTTCATGACTTCGCGCGAGTCACCCCTGCCGTGCGTGCCGTGGGCGAACTCCGAAGCGCCACCGGTACCCCCGTCGCCCGGACCGGCCATCTGGCCGTCGCCGGCCGCGGAGGTCTGCCTGGCGGCGTCGAGGTTGTGGTCGCCGTCTTCGGGGCGGGGGCCGACCCCGGGGTGCGGATGAACGGGCATGGCAGCTACTCCTGCGGCATCGGCCGCGCTGAAATCGAAGGACATCACGCCCGGATCGCTGGGGGCGGGTCGCCGTGAGGGGGCAAGGGGCGTTCCGGCGGCGCTCGGCACGCCGGACGCGGCGGCGCCCGCGGCAGGTTCCAGGCGCGCCTGTCCGGTCGGGCACAGGCCGAGCACGACGCACCGTGTGCAGGCGGGGTCGCGCCAGAAGCACACGCGTTGGCCGTGCAGCATCAACACTTCGTGATTGTCGTAGACCTGCTGCGCCGTCCAGTCCTCCGGCAGCTGCGCCTCGAGCCACGCGTGCGCGGGGCCGACGTCGACGTGTTCGGGGATGAGACCGAGCCGCACGGCGACTCGGTGGTGGTGACTGTCGACGGGGAGGGCGGGGAGGCGCAGGCGCGAGAAGGAGAGCACCGCCGCGCTGGTCTTGGGGCCGACGCCCGTGATCGACTCGAGCCAGTCGCGCGCCTCGCGAACCGGAAGCGCGCCGAGGAAGTCGAGCGCGTCGTCGCCCAGCACCTCGCCTGGGGTGCCGGCAAGGCGGCCCGTGACCTCGCGCAGGGTGTCCTGGATGCGCGGCGCCTTCAGTTCGGGCCACGTTGCGGGCTTGATCGCGGCCTGCACGTCGGCCGTCGGTGCGTCGCGGACCTCTGGCCAGGTCGGAAACGCGCGGCGTAGCTGCTTGAAGGCGCGCCCCGAGTCGGAGTTCTTGGTTCGGTGCGACAGCAGCGACGAGACGAGTTCGCTGAGCGGGTCGAGGTCGTGGAAGTAGCCGATAGGGCAGCCGTACTCCGCGCAGAGCCGCCGGTGCACCTCGAGCACCTTGGCGCGGAGCGCGTCGGGGACGGTCGCGGGCGGGGCGCTGCTGCGGGCCGCGGTGCGGGGGGACGAACGGCGGCCAGGGGAACGCGGAGGCATGCGGCCCCGCGGGTCAGCTTGCGTGCCAGCGGGGCGCGTGCAATGCTGGCGACATCATGGCCGACTTCGAATCCGCCTCACCCTCCTCGCCGCAAGCGGCGGCTCCTCAGCCAGCCGCCGACCCGCCACACCCGCCGGCGGGCGGCGTCCCCGTGCACCGCGACTACGTCGGGGACGGGATCGTGATCCACTGGCGCGCGGAGCGCTGCATCCACACGGGTCGCTGCATCGCCGCGCAGCGACTCGTGTTCGACCCCAACCGGCGGCCGTGGGTCGACGCGTCACTCGGCACTACCGCGCAGATCGTCGTCGCGGTCGAGCGCTGCCCGACAGGCGCGCTCGCCTACACGCGGACGGACGGCGGCGCGGAGGAGGTCGTTCCCGACGTGGTCGAGGTGCGCGTCACGCGCGATGGCCCGATCGCGGTGCACGGCGCCGCGCGCGTCGTCGGGGAGCGCGTGGGGCCGCTCGAGGACGACCGCACGGAGACGGGGCGCTTCGTGCTGTGCCGGTGCGGGCGGACCGGGCACGCGCCGTACTGCGACAACAGCCACCGCGCGCTCGCCCCCGGGTGGGGCACGGCCGGCCGCGGGGCGACGCCGGACGCGGCGCGCCCGTTAGGCGCGCCGGTTTAGGCGTGCGGGGTTAGTCGTCGGGCAGGTCGGGCGCGGCGACGCCGGCGGCGCGGTCGAGTTCCGCGCGCCCGGTCGTCGGGTCCCACGGCAGCAGCTCGTACTGCACCATGCCGGCGCGGGTGTAGGGGTCCTCGTCGCGCACGCGGTCGAGCGCGGCCTCGTAGCCGTCGTCCGGGACGTGCAGCAGGAGGACGCCCGCCGTGCGCGGCACGCACGGACCCGAAGCGACGATCACGCCGCGCGCTTTGAGGGCGGCCGTGTAGGCGCGGTGGGCGGGCTGCACGGTGACCACCTCGTCGAGCGGGCGGCGGTAGCGGAGGATGGCGAGGGCGTACATGGGCGGGAAGGTAGCGCGGCCGGTTTCGGCGCGGCGCAGCGTTTCGGCCTGCCCCGCAGCGCGACGGGCCATCGCCGAGTAGCGCGGCCGCGGACGACGGATGTAAGCTCGGCCGCACCCTACACCGGAGCGCCGATGAGCTACCCGCCCACCCGCAAACTGCTCACCGCCGAAGAGCTGTACGACATGTCCGGCGACGGCCGCGGGTACGAGCTCGTGCGCGGCGTACTCATCGTCTCGGAACCGCCGGGGTTCACGCACGGCGACCTTGCGGTGGGAATCGCCGTGCTCCTCGCCGCATACGCGCGGCGGCACAAGCTCGGGAAGGTCGTCGGCGAGACCGGCTACGTCCTCGAGCGGGGCCCCGACCGATCGTGTGGGTCGTGGACCCGCGCCGCCGCGTGGTGATGGTACACACGCCCGACGGGCACACCCGCCTGCTCCGCGACGGCGACGTGATCGACGGCGGGAACGTGCTCCCGGGCTTCTCCGCGCCGGTCAGCGAGCTGCTGCCCGACCTGTAGGGGACCGTTCGACGACGGTCCGACGACCGCGGGGCGGCGCGGGGGCGGTCAGTCCTCGCGCTCGCCCCGCGCGTCGTTCCGCCCGTCCCCCTTGAGCGCGTCGTCGAGCGCGCCCCACGCGAGCGTCGCGCAGCGGATACGCGCCGGGAACCGCGCCACGCCCTGCAGCGCGCGCAGCTCACCCATCGCCTTGTCCCCCGCCGCCTCCGCGTCGCCGTGCGCGAGCGCGACGAAGCGCCGGACCAGCGCCTCGGCCTCCGCGCGCGTCTTGCCGCGCACCGCCTGCGTGAGCATCGAGGCCGACGCCTGCGAGATCGAGCAGCCGCGCCCGGTGAAGCGCGCTTCGCGCACCACGTCGCCGTCGAGCGCGAGTTCGAGTGCGATCTCGTCGCCGCAGAGCGGGTTGCGGCGCTCCGCGCTCAGCGTCGGCGCGCCCTCGGCGGCGGCGAGCGCGCCCTTACCGCGGGGCCGGCGGTAGTGGTCGAGGATGATGTCCTGGTAGATGGCCGCGAGACGGGCGTCGGCGTCCGGGCGCGCTGCGGTGGGCGGCGCGCCGGTCGGCGACTCCTTCGGGCGGTCGGTCACGTCGGTCACGCCGCCCCCCCACGCCGAAGATGCGCTGCGCTGCGCGCACGCCGTCGACGAGGGCGTCGACGTCGGCGGGCGTGCTGTAGATCCAGAACGACGCGCGCGCGGTCGCCGGCTCGCCCAGGCGGCGCATGAGCGGCTGCGCGCAGTGGTGCCCGGCGCGGATGCACACGCCGCGCTCGTCGAGCACGGTGGCGAGGTCGTGCGGGTGCAGGCCGTCGGCCGAGAAGCTGACCACGCCGCTGCGCGAGTCGGCGCCGGGGCCGTAGACCGTGAGGCCGGGCAGGGCGGCGAGCCGCGCCATCGCATCGGCGACGAGCGCGCGCTCGTGCGCGAGCACGGCGTCCGGGCCCAGCGCGGCGAGGTAGGTGAGCGCCGCCGCGAGGCCGACCGCGCCCGAGACGTTGGGCGTGCCCGCCTCGAACTTGTGCGGCAGCACGTTCCACGTCGTCTCGTCCTCGCCGACGAGCGAGATCATGTCGCCGCCGAACTGCCACGGCGGCATCGCGTCGAGCACCGCGCGGCGGCCGAGCAGTGCGCCGACGCCCATCGGCCCGCCGACCTTGTGGCCGGAGAAGGCGTAGAGGTCGACGCCGAGCGAGTCGAAGTGCACCGGGAGGTGCGGCACGCCCTGCGCGCCGTCGCAGACGACGAGCGCGCGGCCGCCCGAGCGCTCGCGCGCGAGCGCGGCGATCTGGGCGACCGGGTTGATCGTGCCTAACGCGTTGGAGACGTGCGGGAAGGCCACGACGCGCGTCGCCGGCGAGAGCAGCGACGCGAGGTGGTCGAGGTCGACCCGGCCGTCCGCCGTGAGCTCGGCCACGCGGAAGCGGGCGCCGCGCTCGCGCGCGAGCTGCTGCCAGGTGACGAACGTCGCGTGGTGGTCCATCGCCGTGACGACGACCTCGTCGCCGGCCGCGACGTGCGTGCGGCCCCACGCGCCCGCCGCGAGGTTCATCGCCTCGGTCGTGCCGCGCACGAAGAGGCAGCACGCCGCGTCGGCGAGGCCGCAGAAGCGGGCCACGCGCGCGCGCGCCGCCGCGTACGCGTCGGTCGCCGCGCTGCTCAGGCGGTAGGCGCCGCGGTGCGGGTTCGCGTTCTCGGTCTCGTAGTACGCCCGCAGCGCGTCCAGCACCGCGCGCGGCTTCTGCGTCGTGGCGGCCGAGTCGAGGTAGTGGAGCGCGGGGTCGCCGGCGAGGAGCGGGAAGTCCGCGCGCGGCGCCAGCGCGCCGTCGGCCAGCGCGCCGTCGGCGAGCGCGCCGTCACCCGCCCGCCGCCCGACGACCGCGCGGACGCCAGCGGCCGGCGTCGGGGCCAGCGAGCCGACCAGCCCCGGCGTCACGAGGCGTAGCGCTCGAGCACGAGCGCCTCCAGCGCGTGCTTCACGGGCTCGAGTTCGATCGTCTCGAGCACGTCGGCGGCGAAGGCGTAGGTGAGCAGCTTGCGCGCGGCCTCGGTGCCCACGCCGCGGCTCTGCATGTAGAAGAGCGCGGTCTGGTCCAGCCGCCCCACCGTCGCGCCGTGCGTGCACTTCACGTCGTCGGCGAAGATCTCGAGCTGCGGCTTGGTGTCGATCCGCGCCTCCTCCGACAGCAGCAGCGTGTTGTTGGTCTGCTTGCCGTCGGTCTTCTGCGCCGCCGGGTGCACGTACACCTTGCCGTTGAACACGCCGCGCGCCCGCCCGTCGAGCACGCCCTTGTACAGCTCGCGGCTGAAGCAGTTGGGCTCCCGGTGCTCGATCCGCGTCTGGTGGTCGCAGTGCTGGTCGGCGCCCACCGCGTAGAGGCCGTTGAGCGTCGCGCCGCCCCCCTCGCCCGCCAGGAGCGTGTACACGTTGGCGCGCGAGAGCTTGCCCCCCGCGGCGAACGAGAACGACACGAAGTGGCTGTCCCGCCCCTGCCGCGCCTCGACGTGGGCGACGTGGAAGGCGCGCGCGCTCTCGCGCTGCACCTTCAGGTGGTGCACGGTCGCGCCGTCGGCGACGTCGACCTCGGTGACCGCGTTGGTCAGGTACGAGGCGTCGCCGATCGCGACGTGGCTCTCGACCACGGCGACCTTCGAGTGCCGCTCCGCGACGACGAGGACGCGCGCGTGCGACGCCGTGCGCGCCGCCGTCGCGTCGGTCACGAACAGCAGGTGCACCGGCCGGTCGGCCTCCATCTCCTTGCGCACGACGACGAGCGCGCCGTCGGCGAAGACCGCCTGGTTGAGCGCGACGAACGGCTGCGCCGCGGGGTCCGCGATCCGCCCCAGCGTGCGCTCGACGAGCTCGGGCTCCTGCTCCAGCGCCTCGGCCCAGGCCAGCGCCCGCACGCCGTCGGGCAGCGCGTCGCGCGTGGAGAGTCCGGCGGCGAAGCGGCCGTTGACGAAGACGAGCGTCGGCCACGACTCCGGGCCGCCTAACGGACGCCCGAAGAGGAACGGCGCGAGCGCGTCGCGCCCCTCGACGTCGCCCGTCGCCCCCGCCGTGCCGGCGAAGTCGGCCTCGGCGATCGGCGCGGTCGTCGTGTAGTGCCAGTCCTCGTGCCGCGTCGTCGGGAAGCCCATGCGCGCGAACGCCGCGGCGCCCGCGCGCCGGACGGCCGCGAGCCACGCCGGCCCCTCCGCCTCGGCCTCCGCGACCGCCGCGCGCACCTCCGCCTCGACGGCCGCGGGCGCGGCGAGGAACTGCCCGGGCGCGGCCGTCGCGTCGCGCTGCGCCGCGAGGGCGGTCGCCTCGGCGACGCTGCCGGCGAGGATCGGCTGCGGCGCGCGGGCCGCGCCCGTCGCGGCGATCACGCGGCCGCCCCGGAGGCCCCAGCCCCCTCCAGCAGCCAGTCGTAGCCCTTCGCCTCGAGCTCGAGGGCGAGCTCCTTGCCGCCGCTCTTGACGATGCGGCCGCCGGCCAGGACGTGCACGTAGTCGGGCACGATGTAGTTGAGCAGGCGCTGGTAGTGCGTCACGACGATCGTGGCGTTGTCGGGGCGGCGCAGCTGGTTGACGCCGTCTGCCACGACGCGCAGCGCGTCGATGTCGAGCCCCGAGTCGGTCTCGTCGAGGATCGCGAGCTTGGGCGCGAGCACGGCCATCTGCAGGATCTCGTTGCGCTTCTTCTCGCCGCCCGAGAAGCCCATGTTGACCGAGCGGTTGAGGAACGCCGGGTCCATCTCGACCAGCTTCGCCTTCTCCTCGACGAGGTCCAGGAACTCGATCGGGTCGACCTCCTCCTCGCCGCGCGCCTTGCGCGCCTCGTTGTACGCCGCGCGCAGGAAGTACGCGTTGCTCACGCCCGGGATCTCGATCGGGTACTGGAAGGCGAGGAAGAGGCCGTGGTGCGCGCGCTCCTCGGGCTCCATGTCCAGCAGGTCCTCGCCGTCCAGGGTCGCCGTGCCGCCGGTCACCTCGTACGCGGGGTGGCCGGCGAGCACCTGCGCGAGCGTGCTCTTGCCCGAGCCGTTCGGCCCCATGATGGCGTGCACCTCGCCGGCGCCGACCGAGAGCGTGATGCCGTTGAGGATCTGCTTGTCGGCGACGGTGGCCGTGAGGTTCTGGATGTCGAGCACGGGGAGCCGGTAGAAATCGTGTGGGATGATGCCGCGCGTCAGCCGACGCGCGTCAGCCGACGCTGCCTTCGAGCGTGATCCCCAGCAGCTGCTGCGCCTCGAGCGCGAACTCCATCGGCAGCTCCTGGAAGACCTCCTTGCAGAAGCCGCTGACGATCATGCTCACCGCCTGCTCGGGGCTGAGCCCGCGCTGCTTGAGGTAGAAGATCTGGTCCTCGCCGATCTTGGACGTCGAGGCCTCGTGCTCCACCGTCGCACTGTTGTTCTGCACCTCGACGTAGGGAAAGGTGTGCGCGCCGCACGCGTTGCCGACGAGCATCGAGTCGCACTGCGTGTAGTTGCGCGCGCCCGTCGCCCCCGGCAGCACCTTCACCGTGCCGCGGTACGAGTTGTTCCCCCGGCCGGCCGAAATGCCCTTGCTGACGATGTTGGACTTCGTGTTGCGGCCGATGTGGATCATCTTCGTGCCCGTGTCGGCCTGCTGGCGCCCGTTGACCACGGCCACCGAGTAGAACTCGCCGTGCGAGTCGTCGCCCTGCAGGATCACGCTCGGGTACTTCCAGGTGATCGCCGAGCCGGTCTCGACCTGCGTCCAGCTGATCTTGCTGCGCGCGCCGCGGCAGGCGCCGCGCTTGGTGACGAAGTTGTAGATGCCGCCCACGCCGTCCTCGTCGCCCGCGTACCAGTTCTGCACGGTGCTGTACTTCACCGTCGCGTCGTCGAGCGCGACGATCTCGACCACGGCCGCGTGCAGCTGATTCTCGTCGCGCTTGGGCGCCGTGCAGCCCTCGAGGTAGCTCACGTACGCGCCCTCGTCGGCGACGATCAGCGTGCGCTCGAACTGGCCCGTGCCGCTCGCGTTGATGCGGAAGTAGGTCGACAGCTCCATCGGGCAGCGCACGCCCTTCGGGATGTACACGAACGAGCCGTCGGAGAACACCGCCGAGTTGAGCGCGGCGTAGAAGTTGTCCGAGTACGGCACGACCGAGCCGAGGTACTTCTGCACGAGCTCGGGGTGCTCGCGCACCGCCTCGCCGAACGAGCAGAAGATGATCCCGTGCTTGGCGAGCTCCCCCTTGTACGTGGTCGCCACCGACACCGAGTCGAACACCGCGTCGACGGCCACGCCCTCGAGCCGCTTCTGCTCGTTGAGCGAGATGCCCAGCTTGCTGTACGTCTCGAGAATCTTGGG
Organism: uncultured Gemmatimonadales bacterium; assembly: GCA_963763675.1. Taxonomy (GTDB): domain Bacteria; phylum Gemmatimonadota; class Gemmatimonadetes; order Gemmatimonadales; family Gemmatimonadaceae; genus BPUI01. The sequence goes on along the minus strand of CAVXPN010000005.1, from coordinate 243,280 downwards.
GTCGACCTCGTCGAGCGACGCCTTACCGACCTGCTGCCGGGGCGCGGAGTAATAGCTGACGGCCTGGTAGTCGATCGCCGGGTACTGCACGTTGGGCCAGTGCGGTTCCGTCATCGTCAGCCAGCGGCGGTACGCCTTCAGCCGCCAGTCGAGCAGCCACGCGGGCTCCTGCTTGCGCGCCGAGATCTCGCGCACAATGGCTTCCGACAGCCCGGCCGGCAGTTGGTCGACGTCGAGCTCGGTGGAGAAGCCGTACTGGTACTCGCGGTTGACGAGGGTCTCGATCGTGGCGCTCATACGGTGTTTCGGGCGGTCTCTAGGGTGTCCGCGGCGCCGGCCGCGGTCGTAGCAAAGCTGGGGGCCCCGGGCGCGGTCGCGACGTACTCGCAGATCGCGCAGCCATCGGGGATGTACCGGGTGCGCACGACGGGCACGCCGAGCAGCTCTTCCATCAGCTCCTGCTCGGCGGCGCAGATCTCGGGGAAGCGGGCGACGACGTCGCGCACCGCGCAGTGGTGCTCGCGGACGGCGACGCTCCCGTTCGCGTTCGGGGTCGCCTCGGCCATGTAGCCCTGCGACGAACGCAGTTCGGCGACGAGTTGTGCGCGCTCCTCGAGCGGCAGCTCGGCCAGGCGCGAACCCGCGCCGTCGACCAGCGGCGCCCACTGTCGCCGCACGGCCGCGCGCACGCCTTCCGTGCCCGCCGCCTCGCGGAGCGTCTCGAGCACGGCCTCGAGCACGGGCGCGTACGCCTGCGGAAAGAGCGCCTCGCCGGCCGAGGTGAGCGCATACGCGTGCACCGGCGCCCCCACGCCGCGCACCTCGCGGTCGTGCCGCACGAGCGCGTCGGCCTCGAGCGCGTCGAGGTGCCGCCGCAGCGCGTTGGGCGTCACGCCGAACTGCGCCGCCAGCTCCCGCGCTGTGAGCGCCTGCGGCGCCTTCTTCAACGCGATGAGCAGCTCCGCTCGCAGCCCGCGAAAACCGCCCAGTGGGGCCGCATCCGGTGTCGGGAGATATTGCACGACAACAAGTTAAGTCCGATTGCCTTATTCGTCAACGAAAGTGTTTGTGAATCAGAACGGGGCGGCAGGGTACCAGGTGCGTTGCCGACCCGTGTCGTTCAGCCCCGCCCGGAGCGCGCCGACACTGGGGCGCAACCTCCTGCCTCGCGCCTCATGACATCGATCGCCCTGCTCGCCCTGCTGCTCGTCGCCGCGATCGGCTTCGCGGTGGCCAGTCTCCGCACCCTGGCCCGCACGGACGCCACGTTCGACATGCCCGCGCGGCGCGAGTTCTTGGCCGAGTTCGACGGGGATGGGTTGCCGGCCAACATGCTGGTCGAGGCGTACGAGGCGCTCGGGCGGCGGCTGGGCGGGCACGGGCGTCGCGTGACCCGCGCGGCCGGGTTGGCGACCGACCTCGGGCTGTCCGCCGCCGACGTCGAGGACGTCGCCCTCCTCGTCGCCGCCCGGTGTGAGGGGCGCCTCCCGGTGACCGCCGACCTCAACCGCCTCGACGCGTCGGTTCGGACGGTCGCCGATCTGATCGCGTTCCTGACGCCGTTCTGCAGCGAGAAGCGCGGTCCGCGAGCGCGCTTGGCCTTGATGGCGTGAACTCGGTCGCGCCACGCACGTCGCCCTGAGCAAAGAAGTCACGACCGTCTTGGCGCGCCGCATCCCGGCCGGCTAGCGTTTCCAGCCGTGCCACCCTCGAACCACCGTCCGCGTGTTACGCCGCCTCTCGTTATGGCGGCGTTTTTCGTGCCCGCGATCCTGCGCGCACAACCTGGCGTAACAGCCAACACGCGCGGCGCGGCGCTCCCGCCCGCCGCGACGATCGCGCCCGACGAACCGGTCGCCCGCGCGGCCGACATCATGCTGTCCCTCTCGCCCGTGCCCGGCGGCAGCGTCGGGCAGCGACCGTACTCCGTGCGCGAGCTCTCTCGGCTCGCGCGAGCGGTCGAGCGGGCCGTGGCGGCGCGCCGCGACTGGGGCCGGGCGTACGCGTCCGACCCGCAGGCTGCCTCGTTGGCCGCCCAGATTCTCGGCGCACTCGGGGCGGACACGACGACGGGCGGCGAACCGCGCGCGCCGCGCGGATTGCACGTCGTCCCGCTGCAATCCGTCCTTGCATCCACCGCCGGTACGACCGCCCCGACGCGCCGCGTGCCCGTCAACGGTCAACTCGGCGGAGTCGACGCGCTCTCGCTTCCCCCGCTCGACGGGCGCTTCGGCCGGCCATCCGTTCAGGGCGTCGCAACGTCGCTCGAGACGGTGAGCGCGGTCGGCGTCGGGGGCTGGCTCTCGGTCGTGGCGCAGCCGCGCCTGTCGTGGACGGTGGCCCCGCGCGATGCCGCGTTCGGGCCGGCGGGGAGCCACGTCACCGTCGAACCGCAGCGCCTGTACGCGCGCGCCGTCGTCGCCAACGTCGCGTTCCAGGCCGGCATTGACGAGCGGCTCTGGGGGCAGACGCCGCTCGAACCCGGGATCCCCGGTGGTACGCTCGTCTCCGCCAACGCCCGCCCCCTCCGGGCGCTGTCGCTCGGCGCCGACACGGCGTTCACGCTGCCCTGGCTCTTCAGGTACGTGGGGCGGGTGCGGGCCGAGTTGTTCGTCGCGGACCTGGGCGTGCGCGATCAGATCTATCCGCACTCCAAGTTGGCCACCTACAAGGTCACGCTCATGCCGACGCCGGACATCGAGCTCGGCGCCGGGATGATGGACGAGTTCGGTGGGCGCGGGGCGCCGCCTCTGTCGTTCGGAAACCGAGTGGCGGACCTGTTCCCCTTCCTTACCTGGCTCAAGAAGGGAGCGGACAAGCAGGAGTCGAACAAGATCGCTCCCGTGGACGTGCGGGTACGCGTGCCCGCCCTCCGCGGCGCGACCGCCTACTGGGAGCTGTCGCTCGACGACTTCGACGCCCGCCGACTGCGCAGTATCCTCTGGCAGGACTCCGGGCACCTGTTCGGGCTCTCGCTGCCGCGGCTGAGCAACGACGGGACGTTTGCGCTCGACGCCGTGTTCCAGCACACGTCGCTGCGACTCTATGAACACGGTCAATTCAGCTCGGGCGTGCAGTACGGCGAACAGATCATCGGGTCGCCGCTCGGGCCCAACGGCCAGTCGCTCACGGGCGCGCTCGCCTGGCGGCCCGCGACGACGCGAACCGTGCGACTGGTCCTGACCGGCGAGTCGCGCGACCCGAGCCCGTACACGTCGACGACGACGGACGGGACGGCCAACGGGCCGTTGAAGTTCGTGCAGCTCGGGCAGCTGCCCATCGAACGTCGCGTGCGTGCCCAGGTCGCCGCCGAGCAGCTCGCGTCGACCCAGGGCGCCCTCGGACGGGGCTACACGTTCGCCGGCCGGTTCGGGGCCGACCGCGTGACCAACGAGAACTTCGTAAGCGGTCGGGCGCGCGTGCGCCCGTTTGCCGAAGCGAGCGTTCGGGTCGGGTTCTGAATCCGTGCCTTCCGTCGTGCCTCCATCGACCCGGCGTACTACGACGTCCGCCGCCGCGCTGCTCACCGGCCTCACGCTCGCCGCGTGTGCCGGCCGAGCGCCGGTGACGACGCAGCCGACCGCGGCGCGCGGGGGACGGTCGGAGTCCCGCGTCGAGGTGCCCGGCGTGGGCGCGCCGGCGGTCGCGGCGGGCGCGGCCGTCGTGAGTGCCGAGGACCTCGCCTACCTGCGCGAGCGTGAACTGCTCATGCCCGTTGCCGGCGCGCGTGCGGCGAAGGTCGCCGGCAGCTTCGACGACGACCGCAGCGGGGGCCGGGTGCACCACGCGACCGACATCCTCGCCGCGCGCGGCACCCCGGTGCTCGCGGCCGACGAGGGCCGCATCTGGAAGGTGAGGTGGAACGCCCTCGGCGGGAACACGATCTACGCCGTCGACCCGCTGGAGCGGTTCGTCTTCTACTACGCCCACCTCGACAGCTACCGCGACGGGCTGCTCGAGGGCGCGGCGGTGCGGAAGGGGGACACGCTCGGCTTCGTCGGCACGACGGGCAACGCGCCGCCCAACGTCCCGCACCTGCACTTCCAGGTGGCGCGCCTCGGCGCGGACCGCCGCTACTGGGCCGGAACGCCGGTCGACGTGCTACCGTTTCTGCGCGCGGCAGACTCGAGCCGGGCCGCGCGCGCCGCGACGGCGTCGCTCACGACCGCCCACTGAAGGCATGCCGATGATTGGAACGCTCCGATGACCGGAAAAGAACGCGCCGCGTTGCGCGCCGAAGCCCACCACCTCACGCCACTCGTCCACGTCGGGCACCAGGGCCTCACGCCCACGCTCTTTCAATCGCTGGACGACGCGCTGCGTGCGCGCGAGCTGGTGAAGGTTCAGCTCACGCGGACCGTCGACATTCCCATCAAGGACGTCGCCGACGCGCTCGCGACAGCGGCCGCCGCGGAGGTCGTCCAGGTCATCGGGCGGACGACGACGCTCTACCGCCACAATCCCGATCTGCCCCGCAAGGCCGGCGCGGAGCCACCGTGGCGCGGGTGACCGGCGCGTAGGTCAGGGCTTGCAGGTCAGGGCTTGTAGATGATCGGCAGCTGGACGCGGGTGCGCACCGGAGCCCCGTCCTTCTTGCCGGGAACGAACTCCATGCGCTCGACCACCGCGCGGGCGGCGGTGCCGAGCGAGGCCGCCGGGGTGGAGACCACCTCGACGCTGCTGGGCTCGACGTGCCCGTCCCGGCCGATGACGAACTGGATCTGCACCGCGCCGCCGGTGTTGGCGCGGCGGAGATCCTCGGGGTAGGAGCGCGCGACGAGGCGGGCCGTCGCGGTCGCGGACACGAGTTTGGGTGCGGCGGACAGGTCTTCGGAGCCGTACACATCACCCTGCGCGCGGGCGAGCCGCGGTGCAGTGATGGTCAGGGCAGCGCCGCCGAGCGACAGGATGAGCGAGCGAACGAGCACGGGACACCTCGGTTGGAGCGACGCCGTTCCACTCCCGCGCCGAGTGTGGCGCGGCAGCATCGGGCCGTGACGACGAGCGTCGGCACCACACGCACCGATGTTGAACGAAATGTTTCTGTGGTAACTGGTTGCCCGGTAAACGTTTACGACGAAGTCATCGATCTGCACGGAGACCGCGGTCTGGATGGCGGCACGGACGAAGGGGCGGGCTTCTCCAGCGAGAAGCCCGCCCCTTCGTCCGTGTTGCCGCGCGACGTCGGCGGCGTGGTGCCGCCGCGCCTCACTCCCTTCGGATTCTTACCAACCTGGCGAGAGAACGAACCCAACCACGTTCGGCTTGTCGGGTCGCTGGAAGGCGTGGGCGTAGAACACCTCAGCGACGGCGAAGCCGAGCACGTTGATACGCGTCGAGACGCCGGTGCTGACGAGCGGGATGTTGCGCGTCTCGGTGCGGGCCGCGTCGCCGGTGAGGAACTTGAGCAGCGGCGCCTGGCTGCCCGTCCACGCCACGCCGCCGTCGACGAACGGGACGAGGTCGATCGGAAGGATGTTGGTGTTGATCAGGCCGAGGCCGGCCGGCGCGAGGATCGGGATGCGGAACTCGGCGCTCGCGACCGCGATGCGGTCACCGAAGAGGCGCGTGATCGCCGGGCACTGGCTGTACTGCGTGATCGTCTGGGGGCACTCGTTGATGAAGTTGCTCGAGTTGAGCAGGTCGTAGCCGCGGATGAGCGTGGGCAGGCCGAGGTAGAAGGGCTGGGTCGGGCTGAACGCGTTGTACCCCGCGAACAAGCTGTCGAGGTTCGTCCCCTTGTTGGAGTTGCCGCCGTAGCGGCCGATGTGCAGGCCGCGCACGGCGAAGCTCACCGGTCGGAAGTACACGTAGCGGCGGTAGTCGGCCGTGATCTGGGCGAAGTTGAGGTCGCCGAAGCTCGGCGCGACCTCGAACCGGTAGCGGCCGCCGGCGATCGGCGAGGTGAGTCCGAACGTCGAGTAGTCGCCCACGAAGCCGAGGCTGACCTGCGCGAAGTTGTAGGCCGGCGAGAGCCCGCTGACGCGGCTGTTGGACTGCCCGACCACGTACGTCCCGGTCGGGTCATAGTTGGTCAGGTAGTCGCGCCCGCTGACGGTCTGGCGCGTGACGCCCGCGGTGAACTCGATGCGCTGCTCGGCGTTGAGCGGGTACTGCGTTAGGCCGTAGACGAAGTCCTGCGTGATCCGGCCGATGAGCTGGTGGTAGTCGAGGCTGTTGGCGCCTTGGGCCAGGTAGGCGTAGCCGAAGGGGATCGGCACGTGCCCGATGCCGCCGCCGTAGTTCCACCGGTACTTGGTGTTGATGTACTGCACCTGTCCGCCGATGTCGGCGAACTGGCCCTGAGCCTGGACCACGGCGGCGACGTTCTGATTGCCGAGCTGGTCGCTGAAGAACGCGGCGACGCCGCCGGTCACGCCGCCGCCGAAGTAGCTGTTGTATCCGACGCCGACCTGCGGCGGGGCGACGTAGTCGAGCGTAATCCGCGGTACGAGCTTGGTCGCGGCGAACGTGGTATCGGCGCGCGGCAGGCCCGTGTTGGCTTCGGCGAGGTAGCCCTCAATCGTGCTGGACCGGCCGGGGGTTGCTGGCGGCAGCACGCCGCCCGCGCCGGCCGCCGTGGCGTCGACGACGCCGGCCCGCGTCGTGGCGGTATCGGCCATCGCGATCGCGTTGTTGGCCGCGGTCGCCGCCGTCCCGGCGCTCACGATGGCGTTGGTGGTCCCTCCGGTCGCGCTGCCGCTCGAGGCGACGGCGGGGGCGGCGCGGGTCTCGGGCACCGGGGTGCCCTGGGCGTCGCTGGCCTCCAGGCGGACGAGGTCGTAGCCGCCGCGGTCGAACACCGACATCACGACGCGGCCCGTCTGGCGCGCGACCGAGATCGCGGGGGAGAGGTTGGTGATGCCGGCGATGCCGGTCGCCGTGCGCGTGATGCGGTAGCGCTGGCCGTTGCCCGCGAGGGTCTGGCGGTACAGGTCGGAGAAGCCGTCCGGGTCGGCGACGTAGTAGATCGACTGGCCGTCGGGGGCGAACTGCGGGTTGATGTGCCGCGCGCCGGGGAATCCGTCGAGGATGCGCGTCTGGCGCGTGTCGAGGTTGTAGAGGCCGATGCGCGTCGGCGCGAAGGTCATCCGGTCGAAGTCGGTGCCCGGCCCCTGATCGGTAACGAAGGCGAGGGAGCGCCCGTCGGGGCTCCAGGCCGGCTGCAGGTTGGCGTAGCGGTCGTCGGTCAGCCGCGTCACGCGGTCGGACGCGAGGTCGTACGTGTACAGGTCCGAGATGCCGCCGACCTGGCCGACGAAGGCGATCGTGCGCCCGTCGGGGCTCCACGACGGGTCGAGCGCGGCGCCGATGCCGGGCGTCTTGAGCACGCGCTCGGTGCGGCGGCGCTGGACGTCGTAGACCTCGATGACCTGGTTGCCTTCCTTGTAGACGACGTAGGCGAACCGGCTGCCGTCGGGGCTCCAAGTGCCCGCGGAGTTGACGAACGAGAGCGCGTCGAAGTGCCGCGGCGAGTTGAGCGAGCCGAGCTGCGCCGTGATTTTTCCGGTCTGCGCGTCGGCGAGGTAGATCTCGATGCTGAACAGGCCGCGGCTGGAGTAGAACGCGACCGTGCGGCCGTCGGGGCTGACCGTCGGGCCGATGTTGTACTCACCGCCGCGCTTGGTGCGCTGGAAAATCAGCTTGTTGGCCGTGCTGTCCGGCGGGGTGCGCCCGGCCATGAGCGGCAGGTACGCGCCTTGGATCGACGCCTTCCAGTCCTTGCTCAGCTGATCGGTCGAGACGTCGAGCGTGCGGCGGATGGCGCCCTCGAAGCCGTAGCGCAGGGCCGAGCGGTAGACGTCGACCACGGCCTGATCGCCGTAGCGGCCGCCCACGTACGCCCAGAGCGCCTGCCCGTAGCGGTACGGGAAGTAGCGCGGGTCGTTGGTGAGCTGCTTGATGGTGGGGACGTCGTTGCGGCGCGCGGCGTCGCGCAGCCACATCGCCGTGTTCACGTCCGAGCGGCCGAGCGACAGGTACTCCGCCATGCCCTCGATCAGCCAGAGCGGGAGCGTGTTGAGGCCCTGCTGGGCGCCCGGCGTGGCGTTGGCGATGTCGTACTGGAAGACGTGGACGAGCTCGTGGCCGAGGACGTGGTTGTTGTCCGCGTACACGCCGGTGAACGGCATGATCACGCGCTGGCGGAAACTCTCGGTGACGCCGCCCGTGCCCTCGCTCTCGATGTCGGTGATGTTGTTCTGCTGGAAATCCGACTGGTCCGAGAAGAAAACGATCGTCTTCCGCTGGAACGTGTGCCGCATGAACGGGCTGAACCGCGCGTACCACCGCTCGGCCAGGCGCCCGCCGTCGCGTGCCGCCGCTTCCTCGTACGGGTAGTAGAGGACGTCGAAGTGCGGCGTCTTGAGCGTCCGGAAGTTGAAGGTCTGGTAGTTGACCTTATTCCGGCCGAAGTACTGCGCGCTGGCCGGGCGGGTAGCCCCGGCGAGGGCGGCGAGGGTGGGCACGACAACGGCTGCCGCGCGCGCGAGGCGCCGCAGGACCGAAGCGAGGGCTGCAGGGCGGTGCATCAAGGGGTCCCCGTGCAGGGGTGACACGAACGGCCGCGCCCGAAGCGATCGGGGCGGCATCCGCTGGTGCGGCGACACGCGGCGACGTCGTCGCGCGTCGAGGAACAAGGGGCAACTGCCATACCACGCGTGCGGCACACGGCGTGAGCGATCCGCGGCCTCCGTACTCCAGGACACCTCAACCGCTTCGTCCCCTGTTCGGGATCCCGAATCCGGCGCGCACGGGCGGTCGGTGGCGCGCCAGACGCCGAGGGCGTTGTAGGCCCAGAACCTGCCCGCCTATCTTTGCGCTCTTCTCCTCTACTGCCCGCGAGCCCCCGCATTCATGCCGTACGTCATCACCGAAGCCTGCATCAACGTCAAGGACAAGTCGTGCGTCGACGTCTGCCCGGTCGACTGCATCTACGAAGGCGGCGACCAGCTCTACATCCACCCCGACGAGTGCATCGACTGCGGGGCGTGCGAGCCGGAGTGCCCGGTGACGGCGATCTTCCCCGAGGAAGACGTGCCGACCAACCTCGCGGCCTTCGTGACGAAGAACCGCGACGTGTTCAAGAGCCCGACGCCGCCCGGGCGGCCGACGCGGTAAGGTCCGCGCTACGGACGGGTGGACCTCCGCGCAGGCGGGGGGCCACCCGTCCCTGATGTGAGAGCTTACGGCCGCGCGCCGACCCAGTACTTGATGCCGAGCGCGGCGGCGAGCCCGACGTACTGCAGCAGCGTCGAGACCTCGCTGCGCCACGCCTCGCCCCAGGCGTGCGGTCCGGGCTCCGCGGCGCCACGCGGCGGACGCGGGAACCAGCGCGGGGTGCGGGCCTTGTACTCCAGGTACTCGCCGCCGAAGATCGACTCGAGCACGCCTTCCTCGTAGCGGACGATGAGGGAGTACTCGATCGCGAAGAGCAGCGCGGCGACGGGCAGGAACCAATACACGCCACTCGCGACGACGACGCCGAGCCAGGCGAAGAAGTTGCCGACGTACAGCGGGTTCCGCATCCAGGCGAACACGCCGTAGGTGACGAGGCGCTGGACGGGGCGCGAGCGGCGGCGGGTGACGGTTCCGGCCGCGGCCACGCCCGCCAGGCGGAAGGTCTCCCCGAGGGCGACGAGCAGAGCGCCCACGGCCCATGCCGCCGCGTGCTGCCCGGGCTGAAGTTGCGACGGCGCGAGCAGCGGCACCGCGACGAACGGCACCGGAAGCCAGCCGCGGTTGCGGAACAGGACGGCACCGAGTGCGGCGGCCCGCGTCTGTTCGGCCGGCGAGACGGCCGGTGGGGCGGAAACGGGTGGGGTGTGCGGGGGCGCGGCGGTCACGCCGGCAACTTATCCACGCCTGGCCGGATTGGCCCAGACGCGCGGTCCGTGGGCCCGCGACGGCCGGTGGTGAACGCATCGTCGAGCGCGTCGTCCCACGCGGGGAAGATCGACCGCCAGTGCTCGGGAACCGGCGTGGGGCGGCTGTCGCGCGTCAGGCAGACGAAGGTGAGCGTCGCCGCCGCGTGGAGCCGTCCCGTGCGCGCGTGTCGCACGCTCTGCCGGATGGTGTAGCTCGTGCGGCCGATGCGCAGCAGTCCGGAGCGGATGACGAGGTCGTCGCCCGGGACGCTCTGCCAGTCGTACGAAATGTCGACCTGGCGCACGACGGTCCACACGTCGCCGTGCGTGAGGTCGTGCACCGACATTGCCGGCTCGAGCAGCGCCCAGCGGGCGTGCTCGAGCAGGGTGATCATCGTGGCGTGGTTGACGTGCCCGAAGATGTCGCAGTCCGTCGGGTAGACGTGGTGCGTGATCTCGTGCGGCATGCCGGGCGTCAGCCGCGCCGCGGGCCGGCCACGCCGAGCTTGTCGGCCTCTCGCCCGTCGTCGTTGCCGGGAATGCGGCCGGCCGTGCCGCCGCGCCCACCCCCGCCGTCGTCCTCGTCCTCGTCGGGGTCGCGCACCTCCAGGTCGTCGCCGATCGTGTTGCGCACCCAGAGCAGCTTGATCGGGACGAGCGCGGCGGCCGTGACCGGCACGGCGACCATCAGCCCGAGGAAGCCGAAGACGAGTGTCATCAGCGCCTGCGAGACGAGCGTCAGCGCGGGGGGCAGGTCCATCGCGCCCCGCATGAGGAACGGGATGAGGAAGTTGTTCTCCATGAACTGGATCGCCCAGAACGCGATCAGGACGTAGAGGGCCTTCTGCGGCGAGTCGACGAAGCCCATCGCGATCGCGGGGACCGCCGACAGGATCGGGCCCACGGTCGGGATGAATTCGAGCAGGCCGGCGATGAAGCCGAGGGCGATGGCCGCCTTCACGCCGAGGAGGGCCATCGCGACGGTCACCGTCCCGCCGATGACGGCCATCGCGATGAGCTGCGTGACGAGCCACTTCCGGAGCACCGCCGAGATTTCGGTCAGCACCTCGCCGGCCTGCTTGCGCGCCCGGTGCGGGAAGAGGTGCATGAGCCCATCGTGGTAGGTGTCGGGCTCCGCGCCCACGTAGACGGCGAGGAAGATGATGAGCAGCAGGCCGCTCACCACCGCGACGGTCGACGTGAGGAAGGGGAACAGGTACTTGCTGGCTTCCGAGAGCGCGCCGCCGAGCCGGCCCTTGAGCCCTTCGACCGCGGACGGCGCGCCCGCGGCGGCCTGCTGTTGGGCAGCGTTCGCCGCCGCGGGACCGAGCGCGCCCGTCGCGGCCGTGGCGGTCGTGCCCGTCCTCGTTGCAGCCGTCGTGGGTGCGCGCGTCCCGGCGGTCACCGGGTGTGCGTCGATCTTGGCGGCCGCGCTCCCCGGCGGGGCGGCCTGGCCGCGCAGCAGCGCGCCGATGATGCCGTTCTGGTGCGACTGCGCCCACGAATCGACCTTGTCGAGCGCGGCGGGGATCTGCTGCCGCAGGGTGCCGATCTGGTCGGTCAGCGTCGGCGCGATGATCGCGCCGCCGCCGCCGATGAGGCCTAACGCGGCCAGGACGACGAGCGCGGACGCCACACCCCGGCGGATTTTGAAGCGCTCCATCCTGTCGACGACCGCCGCGACGGCGAGGCCGAAGAGCACACCGAGGAAGACGACGAAGACGAGCGAGTTGGCGAACCAGAAGAGCTGGCCGAGGATGTAGATCCCGAAGACGATCGCGGCCGCCCGGGCGACGTCGCGGCTGCGCCAGCCGTGGACTCGGTCGCGCCGCTCGCTGACGCCGAGCGGCGGGCCGGTGATCGGACGTGTGGCGGCGGGGCCGGAGTGCGGCACGTCGGCGGACCGGCGTGCCGGACCGCCCACGTCGGGGAGGACGGAGGATGACATGTAGCAGCGACGTGGCAAGCGAGGTGCCGCCGGCCGGTCGGGTGCTAGGGTCTGGTAGGGGATTGACTTCGGGCGGGCGTCGTGCGGCCTTGCGGGGGTGAGCCGACCAACATTCGCCTACCTCGATGCGCCCGACGCCACGGCGCAGTTCCTTGCCGCCCTCACGACCGGGGCCGCCGCGGCCGGCCGGGAGCCGACACGCGACCTCGCGCTCGACACCGAGGCCGCGAGTTTTCACCGCTTCACGGACCGGGTGTACCTGCTGCAGCTCACGGCGCGCCTGGCCGACGACGCGCGCCCGGGCGAGCGCGAGGTCAGCGCGGTCATCGACCCGCTCGGCGCGGGCCCGCTGCCTGCACTCGGCGCGCTGGTCGAAGATCGGGGCGTGCAGAAAGTATTTCACGACGCGGACTACGACCTGCGCCTCCTGCGGCAGGACTACGGGTGGCAGGTGGCCAACGTGTTCGACACGCGGATCGCGGCCCAACTCCTCGGCGTGCAGGCATTCGGCCTTGCGGCGCTGCTGGAGCAGGAGTTTGGGGTGAAGCTGGACAAGAAGCACCAGCGCGCCGACTGGTCCATGCGGCCGCTCACGGCCGACATGCTCGACTACGCGGCGCAGGACACGTACTGGTTGCTCGGGCTCCGCGACCGGATGCGCGAGCGCCTCGAGCGGCTCGGGCGGATGCCTTGGGCGGAGGAGGAGTTTGCGCGGCTGGAGCAGGTGCGGTGGGCGCCCGACGACGCGGACGAGGCGTACCTGCGCGTGAAGGGCGCGCGCGACCTCACGCGCCGCGAGCTGGCCCTGCTGCGCGAGCTCGTGCGCTGGCGCGACGGCATCGCGCGCGAGCTCGACCGCGCGACGTTCCGGGTCGCGGCCAACGACGTGCTGCTCGAAGTGGCGCGACGGGCGCCGCGCACGCGCGAGGTCCTCGGGGCGATCAAGGGCGTGCCGCGCGGGTCGCTCGACGGGCGCGCGGGTGAGATGCTCGACGCGGTTCGCCGCGGGCTCGAGGTACCCGAGGCCGACCTGCCGCGCTTTCCGCGCGTGCCGCGCTGGGACCGCGACGCGGACTTCGACAACCGCGTGGGGCGGCTGCGGGCGGTTCGCGACGCCGCGGCCGCGCGGCTATCGCTCGACCCCGGCGTGCTCTGCTCGCGCGAGCGCCTCGAGACGATCGCACGCCGGCGGCCGACGACGGTGGAGGCGCTCGCGGAGGTGCCCGACCTGCGCCGGTGGCAGATCGGCGAACTGGGCGATGGCCTGCTCGCGGCGCTCCGCGAGCCCGGCGGCGGCGCCGGCGGCGCGGGCGCAGAGGCTGGCGGCCACAGCGGCCGTTCTCCGTATCGGGACGCCTAGGCGCGCCGCGCCCGGATTCGCAGCGGGCTCGCTACGGCGCACGTGTGGTGCAGTTGCTACACTGCGGCGCGGTGTGGTGTGCGTGCGTCGACGGTGCGATCGGCGGCATGTACGCGTAAGTCTTTGTACAGCAATGTTTTATCACAATTGAGCGTTCGAGGCTGAGCTCGCGCGCGGCGGTGGGGCGGGCTCGGCCGGCGGGTACGACGCGTGCACCTGGGCGTGGCGTCCCGACAACCTCCGGAGCTTTCGATGGCCAGCGTCCTTCCGTTCGATCCCGCATTCCGCCGCCGTACCCCCGCCGTCGCCCACCGCGCCGTCAGCTCGTCGGCGCCGCGCCCGACGCCGCTCCCCCGCCGCGCGCTCCGCGCTGTCGGCTCGGCCGCGATCGGGGCGACGCCGGTCATCTCGGAGGCGGCGCTCGCCCGACGCTTCTTCACGGCCGCCCTGCTCGTCGCGGTGGTCGACCTGTTGGCGAAGGCGCTCGCGGTCGCGGTGCTGCCGCTCGGCCAGCTCTACTCGCGCGGCCCGGTGGGGTTCTACCTCGCCTACAACGCGGGTACGGCCGGCGGGATGTCGCTCGGCGATCACACGCGGGCGATCAACCTCGTGTCGACCGGGATCATCGTCGGGCTCCTCGTGATGCTCGTCCCGACGCTGGCGCGGATCGACCGCCGGTCGACGGCGCGCATGGCGCTGGTCGTGGGCGGCGGACTCGGGAACCTCGCGAGCCTGGCGACGTCGCCGCGCGGCGTGGTGGACTTCATCGCCCTCCACCTGGGCGACCGCGCGATCGTCGTAAACGTCGCGGACCTGGCGATGTGGATCGGCCTGGCGCTGATGGCGCGGACGGGGCTGGAACTCGTCCGGCAGATGCGGCTCCGTGGCGCCGGGGCCCACGTCGCCGCCTAACGCTGGGCGGTGGGGGCGCGGCGCCGGGGGCACCGCGGTAGGTCCGGACGCGCGACGGGGGCGGAACCACTCGGTTCCGCCCCCGTCGTCGTGTCTGGTGCTTCGGTCTGCCTTCGCTCGGAAGCCGCTCAGAACCCCAGGTACGCGCGGACGCGCGGCTCGATGCGGTCGGGGCTCCAGGGCGGCGACCAGACGAGGTTCATCTCGACGTCGCCGACGCCCGGCACCGCGCGGAGCTGGTCCTCGGCGTCCTTCATGATGTCCGGCCCCGAGGGGCAGCCCGGCGACGTCAGACTCATGTCGACGCGCACGAGGTCGCCGACGACGTCGATCTCGTAGACGAGGCCGAGGTCGACGATGTTGAGGTTGAGCTCGGGGTCCTTGACCCGGCGCAGGGCGAGCCTGGCCTGGTCGCGGGTGACGCCCGGCGTGTCGGCGGCGGGAGCGCCGGCGTCGGAGACGGTCGCCGCGTCGAGTTGGGGCGCGGAGTCGGACGTGCGGTCGGCGGTGGACATGCCCCAATTACCCGCGGTGCTTGGACGAGTGCCCGTGCTTGGCGCCGCCCTTCGATCCGCCCTTCGACTCGCCCCTGGACGCGGTCCGTCCACCGCCCTTCGACTTGCTGCCGGACGACTTGCTGCTCGAGCCGCTCTTGCCGTGGTGCTCCGCGTGCGCGTGGGTGCGCGCGTGACTGGTGTGCGACTCGTGCGAGCCATGGCTGCCGTGGCGGGCGTGCTCGTGGTGGGCGCGCTCCTGGCGGCTGGCGTGGTGGACGACGACGTGGGCGCGCTCGGGGGCGCGGTTCCAGTCGGTCTCGTCGTCGGCGCGGAAGCTGGCCGGCATGTCGCGCACGCCGCGTGGGTCGTCGAGCACCGCCAGTTCGGCCGCGTCGGCGAGGTCGGCGCGCACGTCGGCGATGACCTTGGCCGGGCGGCGGGCGCGGGCCTCGTGGACGCGGTTGGTAAGTAGGACGACGAACATCCCGCGGGCCGGGTCCATCCACATCGACGTGCCCGTGAAGCCGGTGTGGCCGAAGGCGGTCTCGCCCATCATCGAGCCGCACGAGCCGCTGGTGCTGCCGTTGGTGCAGGTGTCCCAGCCGAGGGCGCGCGAGCCGACCTCGTGCCGGGTGAAGAGGCGGACCGTGCTGTCGGCGAAGACGCGGACGCCCGCGTAGGCGCCGCCGTTGAGCAGGGTCTGCGCGAAGATCGAGAGGTCGGCGGCGGAGCTGAAGAGGCCCGCGTGGCCGGCGACGCCGCCTAACGCGTACGAGTTCTCGTCGTGCACCTCGCCGCGGAGCGGGTAGCCGCGCGGCGGGGCGACCTCGGTCGGGGCGATCCGGTTGCGCAGGGGCGCGGGGGGCCGGAAGTAGGTGTCGTTCATGCCCAACGGCCCGTAGACGCGCTGGGCGAGAAACGCGTCGAGGCGTTCGCCGCTCACGGCCTCGACGACGAAGCCGAGGACGTCGGCGCCGAGGTCGGAGTACTCGTAGCAGACGCCCGGCGCGCAGCCGAGCGGGGTCTCGATGACGATGCGCCGCGCCTCGGCGGGGGAGGACGTGAGGCGCCAGAGGTCGCGTCCGGCGGGAAGGCCCGAGCGGTGGAGCAGGAGGTGCCGGACGGTGACGCGGTCCTTGGCGCCGCCCGAGAAGGCGGGCAGGTAGGTGCGCACGGGCGCGTCGAGGTCGATTTTGCCCTCGTCGTAGAGCACCATGATGGCCGACGTGGTGCCGACGACCTTGGTGAGCGAGGCGAGGTCGTAGATCGAGTGCTCGTCGGCGACGGGGCTGTCGGCCGTCCAGCCGAGGTGGCCGTAGCCGCGCTTGACGACCGAGTACCCGCCGCGTCCGACGACGACGGCGGCCCCGGGGTAGCCGCCGGCGCTGATGCCGCTCAGGACGACGCGGTCGACCGCGGCGAGGCGTTCGGCGGACATGCCGACGGTCGTGGGCGGGCGCAGCGGCAGGCCGTCGGACAGCGGCGCGCGGCGACCGACGACGAGCGTGCCGGACGTGCCGAGCACCGCGAGTGCGGCGGCGGTGACGAAAGGCCTGAACGACACCGGGGACTCCTGAACGGCAGACGGCGCCGGGCGACCACGGGGCGTGGCCGGCCGGCGGTGACGGCGATTACGAAAGGATAGATCTTGGGAGGCGCCGGCGCCGGCGTCAAGCCGGCGGGCGGACCCGCGTCGGACTGGCCCGGCTCAACTGCCCCAGGTCGTGGTCGCCGAGGTCGCGTGCGACGTCGGGTGGTACCCGCTCGCGTCCTCGGCGTTCTCGGGCGGGGGGCGCTTGGCGAGCTTGCGCGAATCGGGCACGAGCGACTTGTGGATCGCGAGCGCGGCGATGGCGCCGTCGGCGGCCGCGGCGACGCCGAGCTGCGGGCCGGGGACGAGGTCCCCCGCCGCGAACACGTTGTACACCGAGGTGTGGTACGCGTCGTCGACGAGGACGTGGCCGTTCTCGTCACGGTCGCAGCCGAGTTGGGCGGCGAGGTCGTCGGCCGGGTACTGGCCGATGGCGTAGAAGACCTTCTCGACGCCGAGCGACGAGCCGTCGGTGAAGTGCAGCGAGCGGAGCGTGTCGTCGCGGAAGTTGAGCTCGCGGATCGGCTTCGTGACGACGCCGATGCCGTTGTCGGCGAGCTTCTCGACGTACTCGGGGTCGTCCATCTCGGCGTCGTGGCCGGCCGTACAGATCGTGATGTCGTTCGTCCAGGTGGTGAGGTTGAGCGCCATGCCGACGGCCTTGCGCCCCCAGCCGAGGACGACGGTCTTCTTGCCGTGCGCGGTGTAGCCGTCGCAGTCGGGGCACACGTGGGCCTTGTCGCCGTAGATGTGCTCGAGGCCTGGGACGTGGGGCCACACGTCGCGCATGCCGATGGCGACGAGGAGGCGCCGGGCGACGAGCGGGCGCGTGTCGGGGTGGAGCGCGTTGTCGTCGGGCGTGCGCGCGTGGCTCGGGCCGTGGCCGTCGCGGTCGGCCTTGGTCTGGGCGAGCGGGTCGTACTCGACGAGGAAGCGGTCGCGGGCCTCGCAGCGGGCCTGGACGACGAAGCCGTTGATGAGTTCGACGCCGTAGCGGCGGGCCTCGTCGCGGCCGGACTTGCGCAACTCCGCGGGCCGCACGTCGGGAGCGCCGAGGTAGCCGTTGATCCCGCGGGTTTCCCAGTTGCGCGGGTCGCCGGAGTCGATGAGCGCGACTCGGTGCAGGTAGCGTCCGAGCCAGATCGCGGCGGAGAGCCCGGCCGGCCCGCCGCCGACGATCACAACGTCATACTCATCTGTCATGGCGCGTCGCGGGGGGCACGCGCCGTGCCAGGGGCCCGCGTTACAGGTGGCCCGGAGGGAGCGAGTAGACGAGGCGCGCCGTGGCCTGGTCGGCGCCGGACAGCTCGCGGACGCGCACGCGGGCGGCCATGATGTTGGCCGGGTCGCTCGAGTGGTCGAGGCCGAGGAGGTGGCCGACCTCGTGGAGCGCGATGGCGCGGATCTGGTCCTCGTCGAGCGGGCTGCCGTCGTTGTGGTGGAGCGCCAGGGTGATGTTGGCGTCGGTGATCCACCAGCGGTCGTCGCGCGACCAGTGCGTGAGGCCCGAGATGGGCTCGTGGAAGCGATCGGTCCAGGCGATGTGCACCTCGGCGGCGCTGGAGTCCTGGACGAAGCGGAAGCGGACGGGGACGCCGGTGCGCGCCCACTCGCCGAAGGCGTCGGCGACGCGCGCGACGTAGGCGGGGCGCCAGTCGGGGAGGCGGGCCGCGTCGGCGATCCAGATGGTGAGCGGGCGGTCGACGCGCTCGGGCCAGCGGACGATGGCGGAGTCGCGCGCGCGGAGCATCTCGCCGATGTAGGTGCCGGGCGCGTCGAGGGCGAGGCGCTCGCGGGGGCTCAGCGGGGCCGGGGCGGCGGCGGTCGGCGCCGGCGTGCGGCGCGGGAGCGCGGGGGCGAGCAGGGCGGCCACGGCGCCGCCCGACTCGGTCACGACGGCTCTTCCGCTCGCGGGGCGCGGCGCGCGGGCCGCCGGCGGGAACGCCATCGGGAGCGCGGCCGCCGTGGCGCACAGCGCGAGGACCGCGCGCGCCGCGCGGGACGGGCCGGCGGCGCGATTGAAGCTGACGGGCTGCGGGCGGTGCTGCATCGGGGGACCCACGAACGCGGGAGGGGGGTCGTGCCGGGGAAGTCGCGGCGGTCCGACGCACCGGGTCTCACGCGTGACGTGGGTCGGTCAGCCGTCCGTCGTCGGGAGTGTCGGCGCGGCCAGGAAGAACTCCACCGCGGCGAAGAACTCCGCGGGGGCCTCCCAGAAGGGCATGTGCCCCGCGCCGGGGATGATCGTGGCGGTGGCGGATGGGAGGAGGGCGGCCGTCGCGCGGGCGAGCGCGGGGTCGAGCACGTCGTCGCCGCCGTGGAGCAGGAGCGTCGGCGCGCGCACGCCGCGTACGACGTCCGACCACGCGTAAAGTTCACGACGCAGCCGGGCCGCTACGGTGACACCTGTCACGCCGACGGCGTTAGGAGGCGCGAAGCGGGGCGCCAGCCGTTGGTCGGTGAACCACGCGGGCGAGAACGCGCGCGCGTAGGTCGCGTGATACGTGACGTTCGGGTCATGAAGCGCCGTCGGGTCGAGCGCGGCGAGGGCGTCGCGCGCGGGCTCGTTCGTCAGCGTCAAACGCGCGACGGCGCGCGCGTGCAGGCCGGGGAGCCACGCGCCGTCGGCGCCGACGGCGTCGACGAGGACGAGGCGGCGCACGCCGTCCGCGTGGGCCGCCTCGTGGGCGGCGGCGAGCATCGCGATCCCGCCGCCCCAGGAGTGGCCGAGGAGGTCCCACGCGGGAACGCCGAGGGCCGCGCGCAGGGCGGGGAGGTCGAGGGCGTCGTGCTCGATGCGGGCGGCGCGGGCGCCCGGGGGCGCGGCGCTCTCGCCGCGGCCGCGCTGGTCGTAGAGGACGAGCTGGCGCCGCGCGGCGAGCGGGGCGAGGGTGGGCCAGAGCGAGCGGTGGCCGTAGAGCAGGCCGCCGTTGACGCAGGCGAGGGGGATGGCGCCGGGGACCGGGGGCGTGGTCCAGACGGCGAAGTCGAGCCCCCGCGCCCGCACCGTGCGGCGGGTGAGGCGCGGGGGCCGGGGTTGGGCGGCGCGGAAGGCGGCGTACCGTTCGAGGCCGCGCGGTTCGAGGCCGCTCCGCTCGGGGCTGCTCAGTTGCGTCCCACCTCGGCCGCGGACGCGCCGGCCGTCGCCGCCTCGTCTTCCGTGAGGCGCTCGGCGGCGTCGGCGGGCTCGGGCGGGGTGCCGGCGTCGAGGACGGCGTCGGGGACCGCGTAGGCGCCCGATGCGCGGAGGGCGGCGGCAACCGCGCGGCGGGTGTCGTCGACGCGGTCGGCGCGGCCAGCCAGGAGCTGGCGCTGGGCGCGGAAGCGCTGGCCGCTCTCGACGCAGAAGAGGTCGCAGAGGGCGAGCTCGTGGGCGCAGGCGCGCTCGCCCTGCGCGCCGCCCCCGCGCTCGGCGAGGAGCTTCTGCGTGCGCGCGATGGTGGCCGCGCGGGCGTAGAGCTCGATCGCCATGTTGGCGAGGCGCTCGGTGACGAACTGGCGCTCGACGAGCTTCTTGCGGTGCTGCGTGATGGCGGCCTCGGTGGCGGCCTTGAGCTCGGCGACGTGCTTCTCGAAGAAGCGCTTGTGCGGGAGCAGGCGCTCGTGGAGGCGGACGTCGGCGCCGTCGGCGAGTGGGGCGGTGCCTAACGTGACGCCGAGCGGCGCGGCGGCGGAGCGCACGCGGGCGGTGACGCGCTCGGTGGCGTACCCGGCGACGACGTTGAAGTCGTGGATCGGGTTCTTGAGCGCCCTGCCCACGGCCTCGAGGCGGCCGGCCGGCTCCTGCACGCCGTTGAGCGCGACGAAGAGGCGGAGCACGTCGTTGGCGCCCTCGAAGATGCGGTTGATGCGGGCGTCGCGGAGCATGCGCTCGTAGGGCCACGGCTTGACGTAGCCGCGGCCGCCGGCGACCTGGACGAGGTCGTCGGTGGCGTTCCAGACGAGTTCCGAGGCGAAGACCTTGGCGGCGGCCGCCTCGAGCGAGGCGTCGACGTCGGGGTTGTCGAGCGCGGCGGAGAGGTGGCCGACGATCGCGTCGCAGGCGTAGGCGCCGGCGGCGGCCGACGCGATCTTGCGCTGCGTGATTTCGAACGAGGCGAGCGGCGCGCCGAACTGGACGCGCTGCTCGGCGTAGCGGGCCATCTCGCCGGCGACCTCCTTGGTGCTCTGGGCGCAGCCGGCCGCGAGGGCGAGGCGGCCGCCGTTGAGCACGTTGACGGCGATGCTGAAGCCCTTGCCGACCGTGCCTAACACGTGGTCGTCGGGGACGAACATGCCGTCGAAGGCGAGCTCCGCCTGCGTCGAGCCGCGGATGCCCATCTTGCGCGCGGTCCCGACGACGCGGAAGCCGGGCATGTCGGGGCGGACGAGGAAGGCGGTGGGCTTCTGCGTGGGCGCGCCGTCCTTGCCCGTGACGGGCGTCTGCGCGAAGACGGTGATGACGCCGGCGCGGTGGCCGAGGCCGATCCAGTGCTTGCGGCCGTAGATGCGCCAGCCGCGGCCTTCGGGGTCGCGCTCGGCGCGGGTGACGATGTGCTGCGCGTCGGAGCCGGTCTCGGGCTCGGTGAGGCCGTAGGCGGCGAGGGTCTCGCCGCGGGCGAGCGACGGGAGGTAGCGGGCCTTCTGTTCGTCGGTGCCGAAGAGGACGAGCGGCTTGCAGCCGAGCCCGGCGTGCACGCCGAGGACGACGCCCAGGGAGGGGTCCGCCGTAGCGACGGCGCCGAAGACGCGGGCGTAGCCGGTGTTGGAAAGGCCGGAGCCGCCGTACTCGCGGGGCACGGTGATGCCGAGGATGCCGGACTCGGCGAAGGCGCGGAGCGTCTCCTCGGGGATCGCTTCTTCCTCGTCGAAGCGGGCGGAGTCGATGAGGCCGCCGGCTTTCATCGCGTCGAGGGCGGCGAGGAGGCGGCGCACGGTGCGGGCCTCGTCGGGGCGCTGGCGCTCGAGCGCGTCGGGGTACGGAAAGAGGAGCGCGTCGTCGATGCGGCCGGCGAAGAGGCCGCGGAGGAAGGACGGCTTGGGGGGGTGGCGGTCGCTGGGGCGGGCTTCGCCGCTCCGGGCATCGGGCATGCGCGTGTCGGACATGAGTCGTGGTACCCCGCAGGCGTCGTCGGGTGACGAAACGCGTGCGGCGCCGTCGGGGTGCCGACGGCGCCGCAGAGGCGCGAGGCGATGGCGCCGGTCGGCGCGTGCCAGAGCAGAACGCGTCTGCGCGTGGCACGCGTGGACCCCCGCTTTCGTCGCGGGGGTGCCGACCGTCAAATGGCCTACCGCACCGCTTACTGCACCGTCACGGTGATGGTGGACGCCTTGCCCTGGGGCTTGTTGGTCCAGTCGAGGGCCTGGATCGTAACGGTCGCGGTGCCGGCCGTGCCCGCCGTGACGCGGAGCGCGGTCCCCGAGTTGGTGTTGGCGGGGACGGTGGCGACGGCCGGATTACTCGACGTGACGGTGAAGTTGCGGGGGCGCGCTTCGAAGAGGAGCGCGTTTCCGGCCGGGTCGAGCGGCAGGAGCCCGAGCGAGAGCGACGAGCCGGCGGTCGTGGTCACCGTGGTGACGGCCGCGTTGTTGTTCAGCACGCGGACGGTGTCCACGGGCGCGAGGACGGCGATCGTGACGTAGTTGTAGACCGTCGACGGGCTGGGCGCGTTGGGCACGCGGTCGACGCTCGCCTGAACGGCGGTGGTGCCGCCCGGGAGGGGCGCGATACCGACGGCCTTGCCGCTCGACGGGTCGATCGTGAGGAGCGTGCCGGCGTTGGCCGTGCTCCACGTGATCGGCCGGGTGGTGGTGTTGTTGAGGCTGTCGAGGAGCGTCGCCGAGAACGTCAGCGACTGGCCGACGTAGACGGTCGGCAGCGCGTTGTTGTCGTTGTTGGGCGTAATCGAGACGCTGGCGACCGGCACCGGCGTGACGGTGGCGAGCACCGAGTCGACGGCGGGCTTGTTGCCGGGCCCGTTGTCGAGCGAGCCGACGATCCACGAGGTGCCGACGGACGCCGGGGTGACGACGCCGATGGTGCTGACGGTGAGCACGCTGGGCGAGCGGGCCGTGTAGGTGACGCCGCGGTCGCCGACGGCGCGGCCGAGCGAGTCGTAGCCGGTCGCGGAGACGACGTTCTGGGCGCCGACGCGGTAGGTCGGCGTCTTGATGCCGAAGATGATCTGCACCGCCTGGGTCGGGCGGACGGTGACGAGCGCGCTGTCGCGCTTGCCGTTGTTTTCGCCGACGATGTAGGTGCTGCCGTACGCCTTGCCGGTCACCAGGCCGCCCGCTTCGACGACGGTGGCGATGCTGGGATCGCGCGACGTGAAGGTGATGTTGTAGCGGTTGTTGGTCCCGGTCAGCGACGTGTTGCCGTCGAACGCGGTGCCGAACGCCTGCGCCTGCTGGCCGATGTTGATGATGTCGGGCGCGACGGTGACGGAGACGCGCGAGACCGGGTGGACGCCGGTCAGGAAGGTGCACGCGCCGGACGCGAGCGCGGCGGCGGCGGCGAATAGGGCGGTGCCGGTCGTGCGGAAGAGCCGCATGATCGTGGAGGTGGGTGAACAGAGGACCGGCCGGACGGCCGCGTGGGGCGGCCCCGGGTAGACGACCGGGGGGCACACGGATCGCAGACCGGGAAATGTACGGTCCGCGGCGCTCCGATACCCTCCAGACCCGGCGGCGGTGCCTTCGGGTCACGACGAGCGCGCGGCGGAAAGGTTGCGGGCGCGGGTCGTGCACGGCCCCGCCGCGCCGCGCGCTGCCGGGCGTAGCGCCGGCGCTCCTCGCGCCCCGTCCGTGCTTCCTCCTTCGTGTCCCTTGGCGTCTGTCGTGCTCCTGGTGATCTCGCGGTGATCGCGCGGCGTGGGGCGCCGGGCGCGTCGCGCGGCGCGGGCGGAAGGCGTTAGGCGGCCGTGCGGGGCGCGTGGGCGGAGGCGGCGCTCGTCGCGGGCGGGGGGGCGGCGGGGGCGGTGGCGCGCTACGCGGTGGCGCTCGCGCTGGCCGGGGCGTCGGCGCGGGTGCCGTGGGGGACGCTCGTGATCAACGTGGCGGGATCGTTCGTGCTCGGCGTGCTGCTCGGGGCGTTGCCGGCGGGGCACGCGGGGCGGCTGCTGTTGGGCACGGGGTTTTGCGGCGGGTTCACGACGTTCTCGACGTTCAGCGCGGAGGTCGTCGGGTTGGTAGAGCGGGGGGAGGCGGCGCGGGCCGTGTTGTACGCCGGCGGGAGCGTGGGGGCGGGGGTGGCGGCGGCGTTCGCGGGGGCGGTGGTCGGGCGGGCACTCGTCGCGCGGTGAGCGTGGTGCGCGGGGCGGGTCAGGGCGGAAAGGCGTCCGACGCGGTGAGGCGTGCGGCGGCGGGCGCGGTGGCGGCAACGACCTCGGCGGCGGGGGCGCGCGTGCCAGCGCGGCGCGCCTCGTCAGCAGCGAGTTGGGTGAGGGCGTCGCGCATGGCGGGCGCGCCGCCGAACTGGAAGCCGAGTTGCGACGCGTAGGCGGCGCAGGCGTCGAGCTTGGCGGCGAGGGCGGGCGGGTCGACGGGGAGGGCGAGGTCGGTGGCGGGGGCGTCGGGCGCGTCCTCCGCGTCGAGCGGGGCGGGGGGAAGGGCGCCGGGGTGGCGGATGATGTAGGGCGTGTCGCGGTACCAGGCGACCGCGAGGGGGTGGCCGGCAGCGGCGCGCGCGAGCGCGCACTCGGCGACGGCGCGGACGACGTGCCGGTGGTCGGCGTGGCCGCCGATGGCCTGGGGGGCGACGACGAGTTCTGGTTGCAACTCGTCGAGCAGGAGGGCGAGGTCGGCGGCGACGGGGCGCCAGGCGTCGTGGTCGCCGTCGTGCACGCCGGCGAAGAGGGCGGGGGCCGAGTGGTAGCCGCGGTGCGGGGCCTCGGCGTGGTCGAGCCAGCGGACGGAGGTGGCGCCTAACGCGCGCGCGGCGTCGGCGTCCTCGTCGCGGCGGAGGGCCATGTAGTCGACGTCGGGGGCGAGGCCCTTGCTGGTCTGGCAGGCGAGGGCGAAGCCCCGCGGGTCGGGGACGGAGCGGGTGAAGACGGTCGCGAGGTGGGTGTCCCAGCCGCGCGCGGCGAGTGTGGCAAAGGCGGCGCCGCAGCTGAAGGCGACGTCGTCGAGGTGGGGGGAGAGGAAGAGCGCGACGGGCACGGGGACGGTGTTGGTGGCGAGCGCTGGTGGGAAGCGCGTTTGGTGGGGCGCTGTTGGTAGGGCGCGGTTACAGCAGGTGGGGGGCGGAGCGGAAGCGGCAGGGGTCGACGGTGTCGTCGAATGCCCACGACTCGGCGGGGCCGCGGTAGTCGCGCGCGGCGCGCTCGTACTCGCCGACGATCTGGCGGGCGATGGCGGGCCACGAGTAGGTCGCGCGCACCTCGGCGAGGGCGGTGGTGGCGAGGCGGGCGCGGAGGGCGGCGTCGTCGAGGACGCGCGCGAGGGCGGCGGCGAGGGCGTCGACGTCGCCGGGTTCGACCAGCAGGCCGTTGTCGCCGTCGCGGAGGCAGTCGACCACGCCGACACTGCGCGTGCTCACCACCGGGAGCCCGCTCGCCATCGCCTCGAGGATGGTGTTGCTGAAGCCCTCGGCGTAGGTGGGCGACGCGAAGACGTCGCCCTCGTGGTAGACGCCGGGGACGCCGTCGTAGAGGGCGGGGCCGCGGAGGGTGACGCGGTGCGTCAGGCCGAGTTCGCGCGTGCGGTCGGCGACGGCGGCGGAGTCGGGGCCGATGCCCGAGACGACGAGGCGCGCGGGGCGGCCGCGCGCCGTCAGGCGCTCGAGGGCATCGAGGAGGTCGAGGGCGCCCTTCCGGCGGTCGACGCGGCCGTGGTAGAGGATGCGCGGCTCGGCGGGGTCGAGCAGGGCGCCGGGCGTCCACCCCGGGCGTGGGGTGAAGCGCGCGACGTCGACGGCGCCGGGGACGACGGTGAAGCGGTCGAGGGGGACGCCGAGGTTGTCGTGGACCTCCTCGGCGAAGGAGCGGGCGCCGATGAGGAGGGCGTCGGCGTGGGCGAGGACGGCCTGCATGGCGCGGCGGTGGGTGCCGCAGCAGGTGCCAACCCAGTGGCCGTCGCCGCCCTGGATGCTGACGACGACGGGGCGGCGCAGGCGGCGCCCGGCTTCGAGGGCGGCGAAGCCGTTGGGGTAGCCGTACTGGGCGTGGAGGAGATCGAAGGGGCGTTGGGCGTGGAGGGCCTCGACGGCGGCGACGCGGGCGCGGAGGTCGGCTTCGAAGTCGGCGGGGGTGTCCGTGGTGGCGAGGGCCTCGCCGCGGCTCTCGAGGCCGACGACGCGGACGCCGGGGACGGCGGGGGGCGGCCCGCCGCCGTAGACGGCGGTGCCCGCGGGGTCGTCGCGGTAGTCGGAGAGCATGGTCACGTCGTGGCCTAACGTGACGAGCTCGCGCAGGAGGTTGGCGGCGTAGACGCTCATCCCCGAGACGGCGGGGAAGAAGCGGCGGGAGAGGAAGCAGACGCGCACGGGGGCCGGGCTAGGCCGCGGCGCGTTCGGCCGCTTTCAGATACGCCAGTGCGCGAGGCACCATCTCGTGCGCGCGGTGGGAGTCGCGGGAGAGTTCCACCGTGACGAGGCGGTCGAAGGCCACGTCGGCGAGCGCGCGGAGCACCGAGGCGGTGTCCATGTCGCCCTCGCCGAAGGGGAGGTGTTCGTGGATGCCGCGGCGCATGTCTTCGACGGCGACGGTGCCGAGGTCGGCGCGGCACTCGCGGACGGCTTCGGCGGGGTCGCGGTCGCCGGTGACGAGGCAGTGGCCGGTGTCGAGGGCGAGGCGGAGGAGCGGGGCCGCGCTGCCTAACGACGCGCGGAGTCGGCGCCAGTCGTCGACGGTCTCGACGAGCATGCCGGGCTCGGGCTCGAGGGAGGCGGCGACGCCACGCTCCGCGGCGAGGGCGACGACCTGGGCGACGCCGGCGGCGAGCCAGTCCCAGGCCTCGCGCCGGTCGACGCCTGGGCGGGGGACGCCGGCCCAGAAGCTGACGGTCTCGCCGCCGCACTCGGCGCAGACGTCGAGGCAGCGGCGGAGGAAGTCGATGCGGCGCGCGCGGCCGGCGGG
The DNA here is from genome assembly GCA_963763675.1 of uncultured Gemmatimonadales bacterium. GTDB lineage: Bacteria > Gemmatimonadota > Gemmatimonadetes > Gemmatimonadales > Gemmatimonadaceae > BPUI01. The sequence goes on along the minus strand of CAVXPN010000005.1, from coordinate 217,048 downwards.
GTCGGCGGTGACGAGGGTCGGCTCGTGCTTGGCGCGCGGGTCGAGGAGGTAGCGGGCGCCGGTCTCGACGACGAGGCCGAGGCCGAGGTCGCGGAGGCGGCGGCCGAGGGCGGCGGCGCGGGCGGGGAGGTCGGGGGCGAAGGGGTCGAGGTGGTGGACGTCGAGGGTGAGGGCGACGCCGTCGTAGCCGCTGTCGGCGACGAAGGCGAGGGCGTCGTCGAGGCGGTGGTGGGCGGTGCCGTTGGTGTTGTAGGCGTAGCGGAGCACGGGCTGTGTTGGTCGCCGATGAGAGGTGGACCCCCGCCTGCGCGGGGGTGACACTCGTTACGCGGTCGCCTCCGCGAAGGCGAGGACGTGTTCGCCGGGTTCGCGGTAGAGGGCGTAGAGGCGGCCGAGTCGGCGCTCGGCCTCGGCGGCGTCGAACCAGCCGCTGCCGCCTAACTCCGCCTCGGCTTCGGCGGTGAGGGGGACGCGGGCGACGCCCTCGGGGAGGGCGTGGTTGCCGCCGTGGGCGTTGATGCCGCCGAGCCCGTCGGCGCGCTCGGCGAGGAGCTGGAGGCCGCGGGGGCCGACGCGGTGGTAGCTCATGCCCTCGACCTCGAGTTCGGGGACGAGGACCTTGACGGCGCGCGACGGGGAGCCGGGCGGGGTGACGTCGACGTACCAGACCTCGAGCGACTCCGCGGCGAGGCGGCCGGCGACGTCGGCGAGGAGGGCGGCGGGGTCGTCGAGCGAGCCCGGGGGGACGGTGGGCAGCTCGGAGAAGGGGACGCGGCGCCTAACGGAGAGGACGGTGTCGCGGATCAGGTCGACGACGGCCGCGGGGCCCTGGGCCATGAGGTCGCGCATGGCGTTCACCGCGCGGGGCTCGTCGTCCCAGCCGGGCGGGTTGCGCTCGAGGCGGGCGCGGTAGCCGTCCGGGAGGAGGGGGGCGACGACGTCCCAGCGGTCGTGGGCGAAGCGCTTGCGGACGCGGCTGGAGCAGAACTCGAGCATCGCCTTGCGGAGGGCGCGCTCGCGGTCGGGGTGCGCGGCCTCGCCGCAGGCGGTGAGCATGACCGGGTGCGGGGCGCGCGCGGGGTCGCGCTCGGCGCCGACGACGTAGACGTTGCTGATCCCGAAGGCGGTCGAGGCGAGCTTGGGGAGGACGTCGACGCCGGCGTCCGTTAGGCGCGCGCGGAGGTCCCGGACGACGGGGTCGGCGACGGCGTCGAGGTCGAGCGCGACGCCCTGGTCGAGGGCGCGGTAGGAGAGCGAGTTGCCGTCGCGCTGGACGAGTTCGAGGAGGCCGTGGGCGAGGGCGCGCTCGAGCGTGTCGCCGGCGCCCATGCCGTTGGTGATCGGGGTGAAGAGCCAGTCGCCGGGGCCGGTGTCGCCGACGTTGCTCGCGGCGAACTCGAGCGGGACCCAGCGCCGCGCGCCGTCGGGCCAGCGGGTGGCCTCGACCCACCGGAGCGGGCGGTCGTGCGTGTAGGTGGTGCCGACGGGGAGGCGGCACTCGAGCGGGTCGAGGGCGAGGGCGCCGTCGCGGCGGAGCTCGTTGTAGCTGCCGGACTTCTGCGGCAGGGAGCGGAAGGAGGCGAAGGTGCTGTAGGTCTCGACCATCTCGCCTAACGCGCTGGCGCGGGCGAGGAGGTCGGTCTCGCCGTAGCCGACGCCGGTGAGGGCGATGTCGTCGGGGGTGAAGGCGGCCGCGTAGTAGACGGGGACGCCGATCCGGTCGAGGGCCTGCAGGGGGAACTCGTAGCGCTCGAGGCCCGCGGGGATGGTCGCGCGGTACGCGGCGGCGGCGCGGGCGAGGGGGGAGTCGGTCATCGGGGGGGCGGGTGTACGGGCGACGGGTCGGGGGCCACGACGCGCCCCGCCCCGTGCGCCGCGCGCCACGCGCGCTCGGGCACGCGCTCGCCCGTGGGTACGCCGCAGGCGCCTAACACCACGCGGTCGGTGAACGGGCGCGGCGCGGCGCGCTGCAGGGCGAGCAGGGCGCGCGCGGCGGGCATGCCGCCCGACGTCACGACCTCCCAGGGCGTGACGACGGTCGTGGCGTCGACGGCGTCGAGGGCGCGCGCGTAGCCGTCGAGCTGCGCGCGGGTGAGCGGGAGGTCGGCGTCGAAGGCGAGGTGCGTGCTGACGCTGGTCGCGGCGCCGGCGGCGTCGACGGTGTACTTGAAGGCGTCGCCGCAGAAGAGGGCGGGGCCGCCGGGGGCGTCGCGCCAGAGGAGCGCGGTGTGGCCGGGGGTGTGGCCGCCGGTGTGGAGCAGGGTCACGCCGGGCGCGAGCTCGGCGCGGTCGTCGTAGGCCCACGTGACGGGCAGGGCCTTGGCGAACGGCAGGTCGCCCTGGTGCAGGACGAGCTCGGGGGCGAAGCGCTCGCAGACGCGCCAGAGGGCCCCGTAAACGTGCGGGTGCGACGCGGCGGCCCAGCGGACGTCTCCGGCGTCGGCGAGGGCGTCGAGCGCGTCGTCGTCGTACCAGCCGCAGCCCTCGAAGGCGACGTTCCCGGCGGCGGTGCGGAGGAGGTAGCCGGAGGGGCCGATGCCTAACGGCGGCTCGGCGGAGACGGCGAGGAGGCCGGGAAGGACCTCGTCGACCCGGCAGCGGGTGCGCGCGGCGACGGCGTCGGCGCGCGAGAACGACCAGCCGTCTGCGGGGAGCGGGTGGCGGAAGTCCTCGCAGACGGGGCAGTGCGACGGGGCAAAGTGGCGCTGCCAGAAGCCGCAGTGGTCGCAGGCGAAGTAGGCGAGCGGCATCAGTGCGAGGCGACGTGATGCGCCGCGTCCAGCACGCATGGCGGCGCGCGCGTCCCAGGCCGCGGGCGGCTCGACGTGCACGACTTCCTCGCGCGCGCACGCCTCGACCAGGCGCATCGTGTGGAGGTCGCGGGCGGGGGGGAACGGGAACGGCTCGCCCGCGAGCAGGCACGCGGCGAACGCCTCGACCTGCGCGGTGAAGGGCGAGCGGTCCTCGTCGGCGAACGGGACGTCGTGCTCGACGCCGTCGAGGCCGGTGAGCGTCAGGCGGCCGCCGGGTGTCTGGCCCATCGTGTTGGTGGCGAGCGCGCGGCCGCGGTCGCCGATGACTTCGAGCTCGCGTCGCGGGAAGGCGTCGGGGCGGTTGTAGGCGACCGCGTGCGAGACGAGCACGCCCGAGGCGGTGCGCGCGCTGATCACGGCGCCGTCGTCGACGGGGTAGTCGAAGACGCGCCGCTGCAGCAGGCAGGCGACGGTCGTGATCGGCTCGCCGAGGAGGGTCTGGACGAGGTCGAGGCCGTGGGGGGCGAGGTCGATCATCGCGCCGCCGCCCGCGCGGGCGGGGTCGACGCGCCAGTTGTCGTGCGCGTACTCGGCGGGCTGCCAGTCGGGCGGGGTCCAGCAGGCGTAGTGGATGCGGACGCAAGTGACGGTGCCTAACGTACCCTCGGCCACCAACGCCCCGAGCCGCCGGTGCGCGGCGTGGAAGCGCTGGTCGAACGCGGTCGCGTACGGCACGCCGGCGGCCGCGCACGCGTCGACCATCGCCGCGGCTTCGGCGGCCGTGCGGGCCATCGGCTTCTCGCAGAGGAGGGGCTTGCCGGCGGCGGCGGCCGCGCGGACGATCTCGGCGTGGCTGCTGTTGGGCGTGGCGACGTAGACCGCGTCGATCAGCGGATTCTTCAGGAACGGCGAGAGCGTCGCGTAGCGCAGGGACCCCGCGGCCAGGACGCCGACACGATCCAGGGCTGCTTCATCGTGGTCGCAGAGGGCGACGATCTCGCCGTTGGCCGAGCCGAGGATGGCGGGCGCGACGTAGTCGCGCACGACCCAGCCGCAGCCGACGATGCCCCACCCGATCCGCCCGCCGTCGCCGCTGCGGACGCGCGTGCGATCCGGGACGCGGCTCGCGCCGTCGCTCATACGGCGCTCACGCGGCGCTCACGCGTACAGCCCGGCGGCCCGCAGCGCGGCGCGCTCGACGTCCTGGTTGGGGCCGGGGTGGAGGACGTCGAAGGCGCCCGCGCCCTCGCCGAGGGCGGTGCCCAGCGTGAAGGCGGCGGCGCGGGCGAACCATTCCATCTCGAGCACGCGGTCGAGCGCGTCGGCGGCGTGGAAGGCGTGCGCGTCGGCGACGTGCGTGTCGGGGGGCACGGTCAGCGCGTCCTCCACCGCGTCGCGCAGCTCGGGGGAGAGTTCGGCGAGGGCGCGCTCGCGGAGCGCGGGGACGAGCCCGGCGAGCGCGTTGCCTAACGCGACGTCGGCGGCGTCGCCCGCGTCGGGGAGCCACGCGTTGGCGAGGTGGTGGGCGAGGCCGGCGAGGAAGACGCGCGCGGGGTCGGCGTCGTACGCGGGCGCGACGAGGGCGCCCGTGACGGCCACGGCCCAGCAGTGCTCGGCGTGGCTCTCCATCGGCACGAGCATCAGCCGCGGCGTGTCGGGGCGGGTCGGGCCGGCGCGCGGCTGGGCGGCGAGGCGGGCGACGAAGGCGGGCGGGTGGGCGTGGGCGACGCGGCCGGCGTAGTCGAGGAGCCCGGGCGCGAGGTGGGCCTCGTCGACGTGGCCGTCGCCGAGCGCGGCGGTGGTGAGCAGGGCCTCGTAGGGCGAGGGCCAGCCCGAGGCGTCCGGCGCGCAGTCGGCCGCGCGCCGGAGCGGCGCGGTGGCGGCGTCCCAGCCGCGGCGCAGGACGTCGCGCGCCTGCGCCGGCGGGAGGTGTTCTTCCCGCAAGAATTCCGCGTCGATCGCGCCGAGGCGGGTGGCGACGACGGCGGCGCCGAGTTCGGCCTGCATGACCTCCTCGGCGGGCTCGCCCGCGGCGAGCGCGGCCCACGCGCGGGCGAACGCGCGGGCCGCCCACGAGCCCGCGCGCCCCGCGGCGTGCACGCGCTTGAGCGTGTTGCACTCGCGCGCGAGCGGGACGAGGGCGGCGAGGTGCGCCCCGGCGTGGGATTCGGCGTCCGCCTCGGCGTGGGCGCCGGCGTGCTCGTCGGGCACGGTTGCCTAACGAATGCCGGCGGCGGCCGGCGCGGCGCCCGCGCGGTCGGCGCGCGGGGTGCGGTCATCGAGCGGGATCGGGGCGGGCGCGGCCGGGGCGGGAGGGGCCGCGGCGAGCCACTCGGTCAGCCGGCGCTGCTGCTCGGGGAAGGCGTGCTCGGGGGCGGCGCCGAGCGTGCGCGTGCCGGGCTGCTTGAAGAAGACGCCGAGCTGTTCCTGCACGCCGCCCTGGCCGCGGCGCCGCGCGAGGTCGAGGGTGCGCGCGATCTCGACGACGAGCGGGGCGGCGAGGATCGAGTCCTTGCAGAGGAAGTTGAGCTTGAGCTGCATCCGCTGCCCGAGGAAGCCCTCGAGGTCGATCGTGTCCCACGCCTCCTTGTTGTCGCCGCGGGGGCGGTAGTACTCGATCGTCACGACGTGGTCCTCGACCGGGTAGCCGAGGATGCCGTCGAGGACGGAGCCCTTGGTGCCTAACTTGGAGGAGAGCGAGTCCCGGTCGCGCAGCGCGAGCCCGTCGCGGTTGCCGAGGATGTTGTGCGAGTACCAGCCCTCGACGTGGAGCGCGCGGTCGCGGAGCGCGGGGGCGATGACCGTCTTGACGAAGGTCTGCCCGGTCTTGCCGTCCTTGCCGGCGACGGGGACGCCGCGCCGCTCGGCGAGTTGCATCAGCGCCGGCACGTCGACCGCGACGCTCGGCGTGAAGTTGCCGTACGGCACGCCCTCGGCGATCGCGGCGTAGGCGTAGAGCACGGCGGGGTTGAGCGCGTCGTGGTCGCCATCGAGCGCGGCCTCGAAGCCGTCGGCGGTGGCGAAGGCGGGCGCGGTGACGTCGGGGCGCGCCTCGGTCGAGGCGAGGTTGATCATCACGACGCCGTCGAGCGCGTGGTCCTCGCGGAAGCGGCGCAGGTCGGCGCGGATGGCCTCGACGGCCTGGCGCGCGGTGCCGGCGACGACGCGGTGCGCGAACGCGGCGCCGTCGATGTTGCGGCAGTACTTGGCCGAGCCGACGGCGGGCCAGGGGCGGACGGCGGCGAGGGCGTCGCGGACGGCGTCGAGCTGGTCGCGCTCGAGGACGCGGTGGTTGGCGGCGGCGGTGGCGAGGTCGGAGCCGTCGAGGTCCCAGCCGCCGAAGACGAGGTCCTCGTAGCGGGCGAGCTCGGCGGCGAGCTCGGGCGGCAGGGTGGCGAGCGGCAGCCCGTTGGTGCCCGCGGCGCCGGCCTTGAGCAGTGTGATGCCGGCGACGGCGGTGGTGGCGACCGCGCCGCCGAGGCCGACGATCGCGATCCCGACGCGCCCGGCGCCGGTCAAGGTGTGCGTCCGATTCTGCATGTCATCCCCGGCCGGTGCGGCCTCCACATCCCCACCCCGCCGCCCGCGGACTGCGGGCGCGGCGGGGTGCGCGCCAACGCCAAACCCGCCGAATGTCCGGCCTCGCGGCCGCCTCGGCGGGGGCGTTCGGTGCGCAGCGCTCGGCCCCTCCGAACGCCACGCGGGCAGGTAGCAAGGCACGTTCCGTCGGGGCCCGCGGGGCGGTAGGGTTCGACGCGGTCCCGGCCATGCAGGCGCACGGCTGCGCGTGCACGCGCCCGCGGCGTCGACCGCTTTCGCTCCCCTCCTGCCATACCTGCCGCCATGTCCGCTTCGCCGACCGCCCAGTCCGCCACCTCGCCGCTCGCCGCGTACTTCGACGCGAACGCCGAGCGGGCGCGGGCGGAACTGTTCGACTTCCTGCGCATCCCGAGCGTGAGCGCGCGCTCCGAGCACGACGGCGACACGCGTCGCGCGGCGGAGTGGACGCGCGCGGCGCTCGAGCGCGCGGGGCTCGCGGCCGCGCTCCACGAGACGGCCGGGCACCCGATCGTGCTCGGCGAGTGGCGCGGTGCGGCGGGCGCGCCGACGCTGCTCGTCTACGGCCACTACGACGTGCAGCCGGCGGAACCGCTCGAGCTGTGGGATTCGCCGGCGTTCGAGCCGACGGTGCGCGACGGGCGGATCTACGCGCGGGGCTCGGTGGACGACAAGGGACAGCTCTTCCTGCACATCAAGGCGCTGGAGGCGCATCTGGCCGCGACGGGCACGCTGCCGGTGAACGTGATCGTGCTGGCGGAGGGGGAGGAAGAGGTGGGGAGCGCACACCTCGAGGCGTTCGTCGAGGCGGAGAAGGCGCGGCTCGCGTGCGACGCGGTGGTGATCAGCGACTCGGCGATGTTCGCGCCCGGGGTGCCGAGCATCCTCAGCTCGCTGCGCGGGATGGCGTACTTCCAGATCGACGTGCAGGGCCCGTCGGGGGACCTGCACTCGGGAAGCTACGGCGGCGCGGTGGTGAACCCGGCGATGGCGCTGGCGCGGATCCTGGCGACGTTCCACGACGACCAGGGGCGGGTGGCGATCCCGGGGTTCTACGACGCGGTGCGGGCGTGGCCGGACGCGGTGCGGGCGCAGATGCGCGGGCTGCCGTTCGACGAGGAGCACTTCCGCGCGGAGGTGGGGGCGCCGGCGTTAGGCGGGGAGGCGGGGTACACGGTGCTCGAGCGGCTGTGGACGCGGCCGACGTGCGAGGTGAACGGGCTGCTGGCGGGGTACACGGGCGAGGGGGCGAAGACGGTGCTCCCGGCGAAGGCGATGGCGAAGGTGAGTTGCCGGCTGGTGCCGGACCAGGAGCCGGGGGAGGTCGAGCGGCTGATGGCGGAGCACGTGGCGGGGGTGGCGCCGGAGGGGGTGGTGGTGAGTGTTAGGCACCTGCACGGCGGGCGGCCGTGGCGGGCGGAGTTGGAGGGGCCGTTGTTCGAGGCGGCGAAGCGGGCCTTGGCGGCGGAGTTCGGGCGGGAGCCGGTGGTGACGGGGGAAGGCGGGTCGATCCCGGTGGTGGGGGATTTTGCGCGGGTGTTGGGGGCGCCGGTGTTGTTGGTGGGGTTCGGGCTGCCGGGGGAGAACGCGCATGCGCCGAATGAGTGGATGAGTGTGGAGAATTTTGAGAAGGGGATGCGGGCGATGGCGCGGTTGTATTCGGAATACGGGCGTTAAGGGGTGGGGCGGATCGGGGGGTCGCGCGGGGGCGTGACCGGCCGGGGATGCGGGGGCCGGGGATGCTACTTCGCGGGGATGCTGGGACCGGGGATGCGACGGCCGCGATGGTACGGCCGGGGTTAGAGGGAGAAGGCAGCGCGGGCGTACTATGTCCGTGTCGAGCCGGAGCGCATCAAAGCGAGACGCAGCGCGTGTAACATGCGCCCGACCTGACGACCGTGCGCGTCCAATCGCGCCGCGTCGAGGGCGGTCAGCGCGCCGACGGAGGCGGCGAGTTCGATGTGGGCGTTGAGCTCGCGAAGTGATGCCCACGCGATCGTGAAGAAGTGGAGCCGGTCCCGCGGGGAGGACCGCCCTTCACCTTCGGCGAGGTTGGCGTGAATCGACACCGCCGCGCGGCGCATCTGATCGCCGAACGACCCGCGCCGGCCGTCCGGCATCTGATCGACGGCCGCGTACACCGCGCCCGCGAGCACCGCGGATTCCTGCCGCACACGTAGCCCTCGGTGCACCGGGCGGAAAGGTGCTGCATCTCGCGACGATTCCATGCGCGCGAGCCTACCACACTACGTCGGACGCGCCTGCATCCTTTCGTTGCGAGATGGCCCGAAATACCGCACCACCGTCTCCCCTACCCCCGGCTTCACCATCGCGGTCGGAGCATCCCCGGCGGTCGCATCCCCGGCCCCAGCATCCCCGGCCCCCGCATCCCCGGCCGGTCACGCCCCCGCGCGACCCCCCGATCCGCCCCACCCCCCAACGAAACAAAACGGGGCCGCGATAGCGGCCCCGTGGCTTCTTATCTGACCGCCTTTTATCTGACCGCCTTCCGACTAAACGTCCCGAACACGACATCCCAGAGCGGCGAACTCACGCCGTAGTCTTCGTCGGCGTCGACGTAGTGGTGCCGGGCGTGGCGCCTCTTGAGGTAGCGGCCCCAGCGGGTCGGCAGGCCCTGGTGGTGGACGGCGTAGTGGATGGTGTCGTAGATCAGGTAGCCGACGAGGAAGCCGGCGAAGGGGGCGAGGGAGGCGGGGCCGAAGGCGAGGCGGAAGAGGGCGAAGAAGAGGAGGGCGAGCGGGATGCTCGCGCCCGGGGGCATGACGAGGCGCGTCGGCTCGCTCGGCGCGACGTGGTGCACGCCGTGGCCGATGAAGTAGGCGAGGTGCTTCCAGGACGGCATCGCGGGGATCGCGGCCTGGCCCGGGCCGAGCGATTCGACGACCGCGTGCGTCTCGTTCATGATGTCGTCCGGCCAGTGGAAGACGAAGCGGTGCATCACGTACTCGATCAGCGTCCACAGCAGCAGGCCGACGGCGAAGAGGAGCGCGGTCGCGGCCGGGCGGGTCGGGGCGAGCCAGAGGCAGGCCCCGATGACCGGCAAGTAGATCAGGTGCGGGACCCACGGCTGAACGTGGGTGAACTTCTCGAGGAAGTCGCTCCGGAACATCCGGACCGGCACGTAGTCGGGTCCGATCGAACGCGTCGTGCTCACGGCAACCCTCCGGCGGTAGGAGGCCCGGGGGGCGGGCGATCGCCCCCGGTGGCCTCGGTCACTGCCGCGTAACCTACGGAAATTCCGCGCCGATCAGAAGCGCCACTGCCGCACGAGGTACACGCCGAGCGCGCTCTGCGGGTCGATCGTCTGCGGGGCGAGCGTGGGCTGCATGAGGAAGTAGCGCGGGGTCGAGAGCGCCTCGAACGAGAGGTCGGGCGACCGCGGGAAGCGGTACTGCACGCGGAAGCCCGGGATGCGGGGGCGCGCGTCGTAGAACGCGGGCACCGTCTGGAGGCCGAGGTAGAGGTTGCGGTTGAGGTACTTGCCGAACTCGATCTGCGTGCCCGTCAGGAACGTGCGGAGCCCCGACTGGCTGGAGCCCTGCGACGCCTCGGCGGAGAGCTCGCCCGCCGGGGTGATGTTGATGACGTCGGCGCCGAGCGAGCGGCCGAGCTGGGCCTGGGCCTGCTTGACGATGATGCCGCTGGCCGCGCCGATCAGGCGCTGCTGGACGACGGCGGCGGCCGCGCCGACGGGCGACCCGCCGGTGGAGCTCGTCGTGAGGCTGGAGCCGCCGATCACGGGGAGCGCGCCCGTGGGGTTGCCGAAGGCGAGGTAGCTCAGCAGGTCGGTCTGCGGGATCGGCGGCTGGGCGTCGCTCTCGAGCGCGATCTTGGGGGCGAGGAGGGTGCCGCCGATCTGGATGCGGATCTCGAGCGGCGGGCGGCCGACCTGGGAGACGTCGTACGCGGCCGTGACCTGCACGTTGGGGTCGAGCTGCTGCGAGCCGACGAACGTGGCCGTGCCGCGGCGGATCTGGAAGCGCTTGGAGCTGAATTCGTATTCGCCGCGCTCGAGGGCGACGACGCCGTCGACGACGATCGCCTGGCGCGTGTTGTCGACGCGCACGCGCAGGTCGCCGTCGCTGTAGATCTCGACGTTGGCGTTGGTCGCCTGGCGCACCCACGTGTCGTGGTCGATGCCGACCGTGAGGTCGGTCTGGAGGCTGTCGAGGACCGCCGACTGCGCCGGGACGATGGTGCCGCGGAGCGCCGTCAGGCGCGTGGTGTCGATCACCGCGAAGACCGCCGGGTCGTTGGCGGAGAGCGTCTGCGTGGTCGCCGTCGGCGGGACGTAGAGCGTGCCGCCGAGGACGCGCGCGTTGCCGCTGACGAACAGCCGGCTGAGCGGGCCGAAGACGGCGATCTGCGCGTCGGCGTCGACGCGGCCCTTCTCGTTGTCGAGGACGCGCGCGTGGCTGGCGCCGACCTGCAGGTCGAGGGTCGGGTTGGTGGGCGTCGCGATCCCGATCAGGCCGGCGAGGCGCACGGTGCCGCCGCCGGCCTTGGCCGTCACCGAATCGACGAGCAGCGAGTCGCCGCGCAGGTGCACGACGCCGGCGAGGTCGCGGAGGCGCGCGCCCGCCGCGGTCAGGTCCATCTGCGCGCCCGCGACGGTGACGTCGCCGTCGACGATCGGCTTGCGGACGGTGCCGCGCACGGCGACGGTCCCGTTGGCCACGCCCCGCACGTGGGCCACCGCGTCCGTGAATCGCTCGGCGAGGTCGAGCGGGAGGGAGTCGAGGCGCACGTCGGCGGTGACGGGCGCGGCGTCGGCGAGGCGCGGGGCGGTGACGGGGCCTCCGTCGGGCGCTTCGAGCGCGAGGTTGACGGGCACGCTGGCCGTCGCGTCGAGGATGCGGCGGCTGCCGCTGGCGACCTGCATCGTGTCGATCTTGACGCGGCGCGGGCCGAGGATGCCGAGGAACTTCCGCCGCCCGTACGTGGTGTCGACGACGAGGGCGTAGGCGACGGTGGCGACCGCGCGCGACCCGAGGCGCCCGTCGGCGTAGTCGGCCGAGGCGCTGAGGTCGGGGACGGCCGTGCCGCGGTACGAGGCCCTGGTGAGCGCCGCCTCGGCCTTGAGGAGGGGCGCGCGGCGCGTGCCGGTGAGGTGCGCGTCGAGCGAGACGAGCCCGCGGAAGGGCACGTCGCTCTGGACGATGCCTAACGCGTCGGCCGCCTCGAAGTTGGTGAGGCCGACGCGGAGGTCGACGGGACCCGTTGCGGGCAGGCGCCCGTCGACGGCGACGCGGCCGCCGGCGCCGTTCGTCAGCTCGAGGCCGACGACCTCGAGCCCGCGCGGGCCGTAGCGCACGGCGCCGGGCTGGGTGGCCGCGTACACCACCGTGTCGAAGCGGAGCCGCAGGTCGGCGAAGCGCAGCTCCTTGCGGTCGCCGAGGAGCGCGTAGTCGGCGCGCGCGTTGTAGGAGCGGCCGGTCTCCTGGACGACCGAGGCGACGAGCGTGCCGCCCTCGCCGCGGTAGGTGCCGCGGACGTCGGCGCTGTCGAGGGCGAAGCCGCTCGCGACGATCGAGTCGGCGGACAGGGCGACGGCGAGCGCGCCGGTCGTGGTGTTGGGCGCGCCGATCCAGTCATACGCCACGCGCGCGCGGCGCACCGACGAGCCGAGCGCCGCGAGCCCCTCGGTGCCGGCGCGGCCGCGGAGGTCGAAGCGCTTGACGTTGCCGGCGACGGTGCCGGCGGCGTAGACCGCGCCGGCGATCGAGTCGCGGCGTACCGCGCGGAGGGTGTCGACGGGCTTGAGGCGGACGACGTCCGAGTCGCCGGCCGCGACGGCGACCGCGGTGCGGCGGAAGCGCGCGGCGCTGTCGGCGTGGGCCGCGGCGACGAGGCGGGCGTTGAGCGCGGGGCGCGGCGCGACGCCGCCGGTGTCGTGCGGGAAGTACCGGGCGAACGCGCCCAGCGAGTCGACCGTGGCCTTGTAGGACAGCGTGCCCTCGCGCCCGGCGACGAGGCCGAAGGTGCCGGCCGCGTCGAGCGCCGAACGGGGCGCGCGCACGGCGAGCGCGTCGACGGCGAGCAGGCCGCCGCCGACGCGGAGGCGGGCCCGCACCGAGTCGACGGCGGCCGTGTCGACGCGCACGTCGTGCAGGTCGGCGGCGAGCGTGGCCACGGCGGTCGCCGGGTCGGTGCCGCGGCCCCGGGCGGCGACCGTGCCCGAGAGGGCGGTGCGCACGCCCTTGGTCGAGATCGCGGCCGCGTCGAGCGCGTTAGGCCGTGCGACGACGTCGTAGGTGGTGACCGCGCCGACGCTCGCGGTGCCGCGGAGCGCGAGCGCGCCGCCGTCGCGCCCTGCCGGGCCGGCGAAGCGCAGGTCGGCGTCGAACTGGACGTTGGACAGCGTGCCGCGCGCGCGCACGGGGCCGCTCACCGTGCCGATCAGGCCCGCGGCGGGGGCGAAGCGGCCCGCGGTGGCGAGCGAGAGCGGGCGGAGGGTGACGTTGGCGTCGAAGCGCGTGAGGCGCGAGCTGCCGGCGGTGGCGGCGCCCGCGCGCCGGGCGCGGGGCGCGGGCGCCGCGCCCATCGCCGCCGTCATCGTCGCGCGGGAGCGCTCGGCGCGGGACGCGGTCGAGGCGGCGACCGCGTTGCGCGGATCGCGCGGCGCGGCGACGCTCTTGGAGGCGCGCGAGGCGACCGCGTTCGCGACCTTGGACGGGCCCGAGGGGGCGGCCGGCGCGAGGGTGACGGCGACCTCGCCGGTCACGCGCGAGGTGCCCGTGCGGTCGACGTGCGTGAGGTCGACGTCGTGCGCGCGGAGCGCGGTCAGCGTCGAGCCGTCGAGCGTGGCCGTGCCGCGGAGCGTGCCGCCCACGGGGAGCGTCGGCGACACCGACCGCGCGAGCGCGACGTCGACCGGGTCGAGGCGCACCCGGAGCCCCTGGGCGCGGAACGCCCCATCGTTGCCGAAGCCGAGCCCGCCCGCGGCGAGCACGCGGCTGCGGCCCCCGCCGGCCGGGCCGCGCCCTCGGGCGTCGAACGTGACGTCGGAGTTGAGCTGCAGCTGCTCCGCCGAGCCGGTCGCGGCGAGGTGGCCGCCTAACGTACCCTCGACCGGGACCTTCGTCGTCGGCGAGAAGACGCGCGCAAGGCCGGTCGTGGCGTTGGCGAAGGTGAGGTCGGTCGAGTCGACGCGCACCGGCGGGGCGTCGGCGCTGTCGAGGAGCGCGACGCCGAGCCGGCCGCGCGCGGTCGCCTGGCCGCCCTCGGGGTCGGCGATCGCGAGGTCGAGTCCGGTGACGGCGTAGGTCTGCGCGTGCGCGAAGAGCGAGGCGCGGAACGCCCCGCGCGCGCGGCCCGCGGGCAGGCGCGGGTACGCGACGCGCACGTCGGCGAGCGTGACCTGCGGCGCGTCGCCCGCGACGCGCGTGTCGCCGGTGTTCAGGTTGTACGAGCCCGAAACCGTGGCGCGCGACCCGGGCAGCTCGGCGACCACGTTGCGGAACCACAGCGAGTCGGTGACGATCTCGACCGTGCCGCGCGCCTGGCGCACCTGCACCGCGGGCGGGCGGAAGGGGAGTCCCGTCAGCTGCAGCGACGCGACGTCGACGCGGCGGTAGCCCTTGCGCGCCGGGTCGGCGACGGTGACCAGCGGGAAGCTGCCGGTCAGGTCGCGGTACTCCTGCACGCGCTGGTACGCGTTGGGCATGCCCGCGACCGGGACGACGAGGGCGCGCGACGCCGTGTCGAGCGCGACGCGCAGCGCGGAGTCCTTCTGCCCCGCGGTGAGCGGCACGCCGCGCACGGAGTCGGGCGTGTTGTAGGGCGTGCGCACGAGCACCCGCCCGCCGAAGAGCCGCGCGTTGCGCAGCACCACGTAGTCGCCGAACGCCGGCGCCTTGCTCGGCGGCTTGGTCGAGTCGGTCGGGAAGATCTGCTGCCAGTTCCACGCGCGCCCGGGCTTGCGGTCGAGCACGACCGCGGGGTGGTACAGCGCGAGCGAGTCGAGGATGACCTTCTTCGACAGGAACGGCGAGAGGGCGTAGCGCACGCGCGCCGAGTCAGCGGCGAAGAAGGGCGCGCCGGCGGAGTCGGTGATCGCGACGTCGTGGACCGTCGCGCCGGTCAGCAGGTTGCCGTCGAGGCGGCCGAGGCGGAAGCGCCCGTGGATGGTGCCGGCGAGCGCGGCGACGACGCGGCGGCGGAGCTGCTCGCGCCCCCAATCGGTGTTGGTCAGCACCAGCACGAGCCCGACGACGAGGGCGCCGAGCGCGAGCACGCCCGCGGCGACCCAGGCGAGGGCGCGCAGCAGCGGGCGGCGGTGTGGAGCGTTAGGCGGCGGGGTCTCCGGCGCGGTCGAGGGGGTGCTCGCGGGCGCGGTCACTCTAGAAGGCCTCGCCGATCGAGAGGTGGAGGACGAGCCGGCCGGTGATCTTGCGAAGCCCCGAGAGGCTGTCGGCCGGGTAGTTGCGGCAGCCGAGCGCGCCGACCGGCGTCGAGCAGCTCCGGCCGCTGGTGAGGGTGAGCAGGCGGTTGACGCCGGCCGAGTCGGTGTACTGGGTGACCACGGGGAGCGTCTCGACGAGCTTGGGGCGGATGCCGAGGTCGACGCGCACCGGCCCGACGGGCGACTTGTAGCGCACGCCGAAGCCGGGCGTGACGGCGATCGAGCCCGAGGCGAGGTCGCGGAGCGATTTGTTGCCTAGCGCGCCGGCGTCGACGAACACCGCGCCGAGGACGGGCCCGAAGATCGGCACGCGCGCCTCGAGGTTGCCCTCGAGCAGAGCGGAGCCTCCGAGCGCGCGCGGGGTGAAGTAGCTGTCGCCGAGCGAGTCGCGGCGGGCCGCGAAGCACTGCCGGAGCACGTCCGCGCTGTTGGGGTCGGGCGACGCGGCGGCGTAGGGGCAGCTGTAGGTCGTCGTCGTCACGCCGTTGACCGTACGCGTGCCCTGGCCGAGGATGTCGTTGGGCGCGACGGTCAGCGTGCGGGGGCCGAGTTGGTTCTCGCCGTAACCGCGCACGCTCTGCGCGCCGCCGGCGTAGAAGCGCGTCTGCGGCTGCAGCACGTTGTTGGTGCTGCTCGAGCCGAAGGCCGCGAGGTAGCCGCCGCGGATGCGCGCGGCGAGCGTCACGCGCGGGAACGCGGGCGCGGGGTGGTAGACCGCGACCTCGGCCATCGCGCGGTTGTACTTGAAGTCGGAGAGCGTGAGGTTGGACGCGTGCTCGAGCGTCAGCTGCCCCTGCGTACCGCGCGTGGGCTCGAACGGGTCGTCGGTGCGGGAGAAGGACACGACCGCCGAGACCGGCGAGAGCTTGCGCCGGCTCTGCAGCACGCCGATCGTCGGCTCGTCGCAGATGCCGAAGTTCACGCAGAAGTACACGTCGCCGGCCTGCACGCGCGTGAGCGCGAAGCGGTAGGCGAGCGAGGCGTTGACGGCGTCGGCGAGGCGGCGCGTGAAGGTCGCGGTGGCGCCCTCGCTCTCGTCGACGTAGACGCCGGGCGACGAGCGGCGGCTGGCGAAGACCCCGAGTCCTAACGTGTTGCGCGGCGAGCCGACGTACTGCTGCTGCAGGTTCACGCCCAGGTTGTACGTCGGCTCGAAGAACCTCGAGTCCCGGTTGCCCGGTAGGTTGCTCGCCTGGAACGGGTTCTGGAACGCGCCCGGCAGCGCGCGGTAGAGCGCCTTCGACCCGAGGTTGCCGATGACCGCCTGCACGTCTAGCCGGCGCGACGTCCCGGTGAAGTAGTTGTGCGTGAAGCGCCCCTCGGCTTGGAAGAAGTCGGCCGTGTTGAAGCCGAAGCTCGTCCGCGCCTCGCGGAGCGCCGCCTCGGCGACGCAGATGGCGAGCGCCTTGGTGCTGTCGGGCTTGGCTCCCGCCGCCGCGCTCGCGGGGCGGGCGACCTCGCCGGCCTGCGACGCGCAGACCGTGCGCCCGGTGGCCGGGTCGGTCGCCACGGCCGTGTCGATGATCGCGCTCCGGAAGAGCCCCGACTCGTAGAGCGTGCGCTGGCCGCGCGCGACCTCGCTCCGGCGGAAGAGGTCGCCGGGCTTGAGGCCGACCGCGGCGCGGATGGTCCGATCCGAGACCTCGTGCTGCGCGCCGAGGTGGACGATGTCGATGCGCGAGATCGGCGTGAGCGGGCCCGGCGCGACGGGGATCAGGACGTCGGCCGCGCGCGCGGCGGTGTCGTCGCGGATCTTGGCCTTCGCGACGATGGCGTTGCCGTAGCCCTGCTCGAAGTACGCGTCGCGCACGCGCACGACCGACGAGTCGAGGACGAGCGTGTTGAGCGGGAGCCCGGGGCGCGGCTCGAGCAGCTTGGCGAGCGCGGCGGGGGTCACGCGCGAGCGCGGCGGCGTCGCCCCCGGCGCGCCGGCCGGGGCCGCCGTGTCTCCGACGGCGAGTGTGCGCACCAGCGTCGGCCGGCCCTCGCGCACCGTGAACGTGACGTCGACCTCGTTGCGGCCCGCGCGGGTCACCGCGGTGTCGACCTGCGCGTCGCGGTAGCCGCGCTTGTAGTAGAAGACGAGCACGCGCACGACGTCGCGCTCGAGCTCGGTGCGGTCGAGGTACGCCCGCTGGTAGATGTAGGGCGACTTGGAAAAGAGGCAGAACGGGCGGTAGATGAGCGCCAGGCACTGCGACGCCTGGGTGGCGACCGCGACGCTCAGGATCGGCTTGGGCACCGAGTGCACGCCGACGAAGCGCACCTCGCGCACCTCGGGGCGCTCGGTGGTTGCCTTGAGGTCGCGCGCGGTCTGGGCCGCGGCCGCGCGCGGGCGTGCGGCGGCCGGACCGAGGGTGAGGGCGAACGCGACGGCGGCCGTCCGGGCACGACGGGCCCGGGCGGGGGGGAGCATGACCATGGAAAGTTCGTCGGGATCGACTGCGGCGCCGCCACGACTCGGCGTGCGTCACGCCAAACTACACCCCGGCGGGCTCCCTCCCTACGGCGGAGCCGAGGGTGGGGGGGCGGCGCGCGGCCTCAGGGGGTGAGCACGACGCGGCCGCGGGAGCCGGCCTGGACCGCTTCGTACGCCTCGCGCGCCCGCTCCAGCGGGAGCGTGCGGGCGACCCGCGGGGCGGCGAGGGCGCCGCTCTCGAACCCCGCCGCGAGCTCGCCTAACACGCGCGCCGCGGCGTGCGCGTCGTGCTTGCGCGAGTCGACGCCGACGAGGCGCAACTCGCGGCGGTAGAACGTGATGAGGTCGAAGCTGACGCGGCGCTCGCCGGGCGAGGCGATCACGGCCATGCGCCCGCCCTGCGCGAGGCCGCCCAGGTGCTCCTCGAAGGTGCGGCCGCCGACGGTGTCGTAGCCGCAGGCCGCGCCCGCGCCGCCCGCGGCCTCGCGGATCGCGGCGGCGAGCGCGCCGGGCTCGGCGTGGTCGCCGCTCCGGACGACGGCGTCGGGGCGGGCCGCGGCGGGCGCGTCGTCCGGGAGCGCGGCGCGCACGACGCCGACGACGCGCGCGCCCCGCCAGTGGGCGAGCTGGACGACGGCGCTGCCCACGCCGCCGGCCGCGCCGATCACGACGACCGTTTCGCCCGCGCGCACGGCGAGGTCGTCGACGAGGCCGACCCAGGCGGTGAGGAACGTCACCGGGACGCCCGCCGCCTCGGGCGCGTCGAGGGCGCGCGGGCGCTCCCGGAGCGCGCCCGCGGGGAACCGCACGTACTCGGCGTGCGTGCCGTCCTGCGAGAAGCCTAACGCGGCGCCGGTGCCCCACACCGCGCGGCCGACCCACGCGGCCGGCCCGTCGACGACGGTGCCGGCGAACTCGCGGCCGGGCACCCGGGGGAGCGTCGTGCCCTCCATCCCGCCCGCGACGTTGCGCACGTCGCTCGGGTTGATGCCGGCGGCCTCGACGCGCACGACGGCGTGCTCGGCGTCGGGCTCGGGGCGCGGGAGGTCGGCGAGTTCTAGCACGTCGGGCGCGCCGTAGCGCGCGAAGCGAAGGGCGCGCATCAGCGGTTGGGCGGCACTCGGGGCGGGCGCGGGGGGGTCAGACCTTCGAGTGCTGCACGCGCAGCGCGTCGCGGCGGTCGGCGGCCTGGTAGACCTCGAAGTCGCCGAAGAACGCCGGCGCGGCGCCCTGCAGCACCTGGAGCGCGGTCACGGCGAGGCGGCGGATTTCGAGCTCGGCGGCCTCGCCGCCGCGCATCTCGAGGATCGCGCGCCAGGCGCGGGCGTTGGCGGTGAAGAGGATCTTGGTCTCGGTCGAGTTGGGCAGCACGCCGCGCGCGGCCTCGCGGGCCATCTTGCGGCGGTGGACCTTGTCGTCCACCCACCGGTAGCGCTCCATCAGCCGCTCGACGAGCGCGACGTAGCTCGCCTGCGCGGCCTCGACCTGCGCGCGCCACGCCGCCTCCAACTCCGCCTCGCCGATGATCGCGGGCGGGACGACGAAGTTGGCCTCGCTCTCGTCGACGTAGCGCTGCGAGAGCTGGCTCATCGCGGTTCCGGCGCGGTGCCGCACGAGTTCGTGCGTGAGCGAGCGACTCACGCCCTCCAGCAGGAGCCCGTACGTCGCGTGCTCCAGCACCGAGCCGTGGCGCTGGCGCTTGATGTTCTCGAGGTACTCGGCCGTCGTCCGCCCCGCGGGGTTGTGCTGCGACATGTAGCACAGCCGCCCGGCGAACTCGGCCAGGCGCTCGCCGTCGGTGCTCTCGCCCTGCCAGGCGACCGGCAGGTGCGCGGGCTCGGTGAACTGCGGCCGGGAGACGAGGGTGACGACGGGGGCGGTGTAGAGCACGGCGGCGCGGCGGGGCTGGGGGGCCGGCGCGGGGCGCCGGAGCGTTGCGGGAGCGACAAGCTAATGGGCCGCTTCGAGGAGCCGCGCGGCTCCCCCGAGCCGCACCGGCTCCATCCGCGGCGCGAGGAGGTGCATGATGCCGAACGCCGTGACGTAAGCGAAACCGCAGGCGAGGAAGATCGGGCGGTAGTCGCTGCCGTTCGACTGCAGGAGGGCTCCCGTAGCACGCTGGAAGAGCACGCCACCCGCCGCCCCCGCGAAGCCCCCGAGCCCGACCACAGAGCCTACCGCGCGGCGCGGGAACATGTCACTCGTCAGCGTATACAGGTTCGCGCTCCACCACTGGTGCGCCGCGGCCGCCACGCTCACGAGCGCGACGGCGGCCCACAGGCGCGTCACCGTCGGCGTGAGCGCGGTCGGCACGATGAGCAGCGCCGCCGCGAGTAGCGCCGTCCTGCGCGCCCGCGCGACCCCCCAGCCACGTCCGATCAGGGCCCCGGACAGCCACCCGCCGAACACCGACCCCACGTCGGCCACCACGTAGATCACGAGTAGCGGCAGCGCCAGCTTGCCGAGTTTGATGCCGTAGCGCGCGTCCAAGAACTTGGGGAGCCAGAACAGGTAGAACCACCACACGCCGTCGGTCAGCAGCTTGCCGACGATGAACGCCCAGGTCTGCCGGTGGCGCAGCAGCTCGCCCCACGCGACCCGCGCGGGAGGCGGGCCCGCGGACGCGCCCGCGGATGCGCCCGCCGCCTGCGGCTCGCGCCCGGCCTCGATGTACGCGCGCTCCGCCGCCCCGAGCCGCGGGTGCTCCCCCGGCTCCCGGTACAGGGGCCACCAGAGCGCGAGCCACAGGAGCCCGATCAGGCCGGTCGCGACGAACGCCGTGCGCCAGCCGTACGCCAGCGTCAGCCACGGCACGACGATCGCCGTGACGACCGCGCCCACGTTCGAGCCGGCGTTGAATATCCCGGTCGCGAGCGCGCGCTCGTGCTTGGGGAACCACTCCGCGGTCGCCTTGATCGCCGCGGGGAAGTTGCCGCTCTCGCCGATGCCTAACGCGAAGCGGGCGAGGGCGAAGCCCAGCACGGTGTGCGCGAGCCCGTGCGAGGCCGCCGCGAGGCTCCAGAGCACCACCGCCGCCGCGAACCCGACGCGCACGCCCACGCGGTCGACGAAGCGCCCGACGAACACGAACCCCACCGCGTACGCCGCGGTCCAGTACGACGTGATGTCGGCGTACTGCGTCTCGGTCCACCCGAACTCGCGCTGCAGGGTCGGCGCGAGGACGCCCGTGGTCTGGCGGTCGACGTAGTTGATCGTCGTCGCGGCGAACAGCAGCGCGCACACGACCCAGCGGAGGCGCCCCGCCCGCGCCCCCGCGCCCGCGGCGGCCTCCGGGGCGGTGTCCAGAGCGGCGGCGACGCCGGGCGCGGGGGCCTGCGAGGCGGTCACCGGCGCGGCTCAGGCGGTGGTGGGCGTGCGGGCCGCGACCAGCCGGTCGACCTCGTCGGCCGTGACGCGGTTGAAGTCGCCCGGGATCGTCAGCTTCAACGCGCCCGCCGCGGCGGCGAAGCGCACCGCCTCCGCGGCCGGGCGGCCCGCGAGGCGCGCGTGCAGCAGGGCGGCGACGAAGCTATCCCCGCCCCCCACCCGGTCGACCACCTGCACGTCGTACCGGTCGGCCGAGTGCAGCGCCCCCGTCGCGCCCTCGTACAGGTGCGCGGTCCACGCGTGCGCGTGCGCCGAGCGCACGTCGCGCTGCGTGAGTGCGACCTCGCGGCAGCCGAAGCGTCGGCAGAGCCGCGCGGCCGTGTCGCGGAGCGCCGCGGGCGGCTCGGGCGCGGCCCCCGCGGTCGGTTCGCCGAGCATGACCGCGATCGCGCCGGGGTTGGCGATCAGCAGGTCGGCGGCCGCGGCGAGCGGCTCGACGAGGGGTCGCGGGTCGCGCTCCTGCCAGAGCGCGGGGCGCCAGTTGAGGTCCACGCTGACCGGGACGCCGTGCGCGCGCGCGGCCGCGAGCGCCTCGCCGAGCACGCGCCGCGGCCCGTCGCCTAACGCCAGCACGATGCCCGACACGTGGAACCACGCGGCCCCGCCGAGCGCCGCGTCCCAGTCGAGGTGCCCGGGCTCGAGCTCCGCGAAGGCCGAGCCCGCGCGGTCGTAGACCGTGCGCAGCGGCCGCAGGTCGGCCCCGCTCTCGACGAAGTAGGCGCCGAGCCGCGGGCCGCCGCGGGCGACGTGGCGCACGCCGACGCCCTCGGCGCGGAGCGCGGCGAGCGCGGCGTCGCCGACCGCGTGGGCCGGGACACGCGTGACGTGTTCCACCGCCGTCCCGAGCTGCGCGAGGCCCGCCGCGACGTTCGCCTCGCTGCCGCCGAACCACGTGCGCAGCGCCGGCGACTGGAAGAGTCGCTCGTGCGGGTGCGGTGGCGAGAGCCGCAGCAGCACCTCGCCGAACGTGACCACGCAGGGCGCGGCGGGCTGGCTCACGCGCGGGCTCACACGCGGGCTCACACGCGCGCCTCGGCCACCGCGGCCGCGACGCGCCGGGCTCGCGCGGTGAGCGCGGCCATGTCGCCGGCCGCGACGAGTTTGGGGTCGACGAGCGCGGAGCCGAGCCCGACGGCGACCGCGCCGGCGCGGAGCCAGTCGCCGACGTTCTCCGGCGTGACTCCGCCCGTGGGCATGAGCCGCAGGAACGGCATCGGCGCGAGCACGCCCTTCACGTGCGCCGGGCCTAACGTGTCGGCGGGGAACACCTTCACGAGGTCCGCGCCGGCGAGGTGCGCGTTGAAGATCTCGGTCGGCGTGAACGCGCCGGCGGCCACCGGCACGCCGAGCCGGTGCCCCTCGTCGATCACGCCGGGGGCGAACACCGGGCTGACCACGAACGCCGCGCCCGCGTCGACCGCGCGTCGCGCCTGCTCGGCGTCGAGCACCGTGCCGGCACCTAACAGGAGGCCGTCGCCCGCCGCGGCGAGCGCCTCGAGCAGGTGGAGCGCGCCGGGCGTGGTCATCGTCAGCTCGATCGCGGTCACGCCGCCGTCGGCGACCGCGCGCACGGCGTCGAGCGCGCGCCCGGTGTCCGAGAGGCGGACGACGGCGACGGCGGCGCGCGCGACGAGCTGCTCGACGACGAATGCACGATCGGCACGGATGCCGGCGGCGCTGGTGCGGGCGGGGGGGTAGGCGGGCACGGAGGGCGGGGCGGGCGGGGGGGGGCGGTCAGGCGAGCGCCGCCGGGGCGGGGTCGGGCGGCCGGTCCAGTCGGTACGTCTGCCGCGCGAGGTCGTAGGCCAGGGCGCGTGCCATCTCGCGCGCGTCGTCCATCCCGACCACGTGCCGCGCGACGAGCCCCGCCAGCCAGTCCGCGTCCGCGCGCCGCGCCAGGTCGTGCCGCGCCGGGATCGAGCAGAAGGCCCGCGTGTCGTCGTTGAAGCCCGCCGTGTTGTAGATCCCGGCCGTCTCGGTCACGCGGTCGCGGAAGCGCCGCATCCCCGCGAGCGAGTCGTGGAACCACCACGGCGGCCCGAGCCGCACGGCCGGGTAGTGCCCGGCGAGCGGCGCCAGCTCGCGGGCGTAGGTGCTCTCGTCGAGCGTGAAGAGCACGAGCGTGAGGCGCGCGTCGCCGCCGTACGCGTTCAGCAGTGCCCGGAGGTTGCGCGTGTATTCGGTCGCGACCGGAATGTCGGCGCCCCGGTCGGGCCCGAAGCGCTCGGCCACGCTCGCGTGGTGGTCGCGCAGCGCGCCCGGGTGCAGCTGCATCACCATGCCGTCCTCGGTGCTCATGCGCGCCATCTCCATGAGCATGTGCGCCTCGAAGCGCCGCTGGTCGGCCGCGGTGGCGGCGCCGGCGAGCGCGCGCGCGAAGAGCGCGGCGGCGTCCGCCTCGGGCAGCCGCTCGGTGTAGGGCTCGACCACCGCGTGGTCCGTCGCGGTCGCGCCTAACGAGCGGAAGTACGCGCGCCGCCCGGCGAGCGCGCGGACGAACGCGGCGTAGTCGGCGATCGGCCCGCCGTGCGCCCGCCCGAGCTCCGCGACGGCCTCGGCCCACCCCGGCTGCGCGAGGCGGAACGTCGCGTCCGGGCGGAACGTCGGGATCACGCGGTCGGCGCCGCGCCACCCCGAGGCCCGCAGCCGCCGGTGCGCCTCGAGCGGGTCGCCCGCCGCGTCCGTCGTCGCGAGCACCTCGATGTTGAACCGCTCGAACAACGCCCGCGGCCGGAACTCGGGGCTCGCGAGCCGCTCGGCGATCTCGTCGTAGACGCGCCCGGCGGTCGCGCCCGAGAGCTGCACCCGCACGCCGAACACGTCGTGGAGTTCGTGCGTCAGCCACAGCCCCGTCGGGGTCCCGCGGAAGAGGTGCCACCGCTCGGCGAACCGCCGCCAGACGCGGCGGGGGTCCGCGTCGACCGGCGTGCCGTCGCGCGTCGGGACCCCGAGCTCCTCCATCGGGACGCCCTGCGAGTACAGCATCCGGAGGATGTAGTGGTCCGGCGTCAGCAGCAGCGCCGTCGGCTCGGGGAAGGGCGCGTCGTCGGCGAGGAGCGCGGGCTCGACGTGTCCGTGCGGGCAGACGAGCGGCAGCCCGCGCGTCTCGTCGTAGAGCGCGCGGGCCACGCGCCGCACGGCCGGGTCCGGGTCGAAGTACCGGTCCTCGTCCAACACGAGCGGCGCGGCGCCAGGGTGCACGGCCGGCGCGCCCGCGGAGGGAGCACCCGGCGGTGCACCCGGGGACGGGTCGGCGGGCATGGCGGCGGCTGGGGACGTCACTCGGGAGGCGCTCGGGAAGCCGGGGCGGCGTCGGCGCGCGGTCCAACAGCCCAATGCCCGGCACGACGCCACGTCGTGCTTGCAACTAACAAGGCGACGGGAGCGCGTACGAGGGCGCGGCCGGCGTGCGGGTCAGCCGCCCGTACCGCGCCCGTACCGCGCCCGTACCGCGCCCGCACCGACCTCCGCGACGCCGGCCGCGTGCTCGACAGCTTCGAACCGGTGACCGACCCCGCGGCGGTGTTGCCGGGAGAATCCTTCGTTCAGGACGGAAGGCCGCGCCCGCCGAGCGCGAGCAGCAGCCGCACCCCCCAACTCCCGACCGCCAGGACCACGGGCAGTAGCGTCAGCCCGACGGCGAACACGAACCCGTACCGGAAGATCGTCGGCCCGACCACGGCCCAGCGCTCGCCGCCGGCGCGCCGGGCCCAGAGGTCGGCCAGGGGGCCGGCGCAGTAGGCGAGGTTGGCGAGCAGGGCGTAGACGAGCGGGAGCTGCCAGGGGATGCGCACGAGCGCGGCGTGTGGCGGCAGCGCGGCGAAGCCGTAGATCGCGGCGAGGGCGACGAGGCCCGCGGCGCCGACGGCCGCGTTGTAGGCCGGGCGGCGCCGCTCCCACCACGCGACGACGGCCCAGCGGCTGTCCGGTCGGACGACTGGGGTGAAGAAGAACGACGTCAGGGCACTCACGCGCGCACCTCGGGGGCGGGGACCGGGCAGGCCGGCTGTCGCGGGAGAACGTACGCGGAGCGCTTTGCCGCGTAAAGTGTCCGCGCGGTCAGGGCGGCAGCTCGCGCACGCCGTCGACCCCGTCCGGCGGGTCGAACCCCGCGTCGGACAGCAGATCCAGCCGCGCCGCGGCGTAGGCCCGCCGCGCGGCCACGTGCGCCAGCGCCCGCGCCGCGCCCGGCGGCAGCGGCGCGAGCGCGGGGTCGTACTTCACGTCCCCGATCGGCGCCTGCCCCGCGAGCGGCACCTTCACCCCCGGGTTGAGCACGCCCGCCGGGTCCGCCGCCCGCTTCACCGCGCCGAACAGCGCCCGCGCCTCGGGCCCCCACACGCGCGCCAGCAGCGGCGTGCGCAGCCGCCCGTCCCCGTGCTCGCCCGCGAGCGTCCCGCCTAACGACGCCGCCAGCGCGCTCACCTCGTCCAGCAGCGCCTCGACCTTCGCGCGCCACCCGGGGGCGCGCGTGTCGACGAGCGGGTTCACGTGCACGTGCGCGTCCCCCGCGTGCCCGAACACCACCCCGCGCACCCCGTGCCGCGCGAGCGCCGCCCGCACCCCGCGCACGTACGCCGGCAGCCGCCCCGGCGGCACGCACCCGTCCTCGACGAACTGCATCGACGCGAGCGCCGGGTCCAGCCGCGCGAGGATCGGACTCGCCGCGTGGCGGAGCGCCCAGAGCGCGTGCTCCGCCCCGGGGTCCAGCGCGAGCGACACGACCGACGCCCCGGCCGCCCGGAACGCCGCGCCCAACGCCTCCGCCCCTGCGCGCGCCGCCCCCGCGTCCGCCCCTTCGACCTCGGCGAGCAGCACCGCCTCGGGCACGGCGCCCGCGGCGGTGCGCACCGCGTCCGGCAGCGCGCCGCCCTCCGCCGCCACGTCGAGGAACGTGCGGTCGAGCAGCTCGCACGCCGCCGCCCCCGCCCCCCGCGCCCGCTCGGCCGCGTCCACCGCGGCCTCGAGCGTGGGGAAGGTGCCTAACACGCTCGCCGTCGCCCCCGGCAGCTCGGCCAGCGCGAGCTCGACCCCCACGAACAGGGCGAGCGTGCCTTCGCTCCCCACCAGCAGGTCGACCAGCGCCCCCGTCCGCGCCCACTCGGCGAGCGCGTAGCCCGACGACTCCTTGCGCGTCGCGTGCTCCAGCACCGCGCCGGCCGCCAGGGCCCCGCGGACCCGCGGCAGCACGTCCCCGACGAGACGGGCGACGGCGGGCACCTCGGTCGGCGGCGCGCCGCCCCGCCTAACGACCGCGCGCGAACCGTCCGCGAACACGCAGTCGAGCGCGGCGACCCACGGCCGCATCGCGCCGTGGCGGAGCGTGTGCGCGCCCGCCGCGTTGGTCGACGCCATCCCGGCCACGGTCGCCCACGCCCAGCTCGACGGGTCGACGGGGAAGCGGAGCCCGCGCGCGCGCGCCGCCCGGTCGACGGCCGCGCCGCTCGCGCCGGGCCCGCACCACACGCGGCGGGCGGCCGCGTCGACCGCGCCTAACGTGTCCAGGCGGCCGAGGTCGACGACGACCCCGTCGCCGACGGCGCCGCCGGCCATCGAGCTGCCGGCGCCGCGCGGGACGAGCGGCGTGCCCGTCGCCGACGCCCAGCGCGCGAGCGCCCGCACGTCCGCCGCGTCGGCCGGCACGGCGACGGCGCGCGGCACGACGCGCGCGATCCCGGCGGCCTCGCTGTAGACGGCGCGCGCCTCGTCGTCGGCGCGCCACACGCCGCGGAAGCCGGGCGGCGGGGCGGGGATCGTCGTCACGCGCGTTTCCGCTCGAACGCCTCGAGCGCGGCGACGAGCATGCGCACCAGCTCCTCCCGGAGCGGCGGCCGCTCGTCCGGCGGCAGCGCCTGCACGTGGAACAGCACCGCGTGCACCGTCTCGACCTGCACCACCGCCGTTAGGCGCCGCTGCGCCGGCGCGAGCCACGGCATCCGCCGCCCGATGAGCGACTCGACCCGCTCGACCACCGTCGCGTGCAGCGCCGCGTCCGCCGCGGCCGCCGCGCTCCGCGTGTCGTTGGTCGCGGAGAACACATGCCGGTACGCCGGGTGCGCGTCGCAGAACTGCGCGATCGGCGCGACGATGCCGCGCATCATCGCGTCGAGGGGCAGGTCCGCCACCTCCGCCGCCAGGATCGTGTCCTTGAGCTGCCCGAACATCGCGACGTAGCGGATCGCGAGCGCCTGCACGATCGCGTCCTTGTTCGGGAAGAACTGGTAGAGCGAGCCGACCGACGTCGCCGCCCGCGCCGCGATCGCGTTCGTCGACGCGGCCTCGACGCCCACCTCGCCGATGACGTCGGCGGCCGCGTCGAGGATGCGCTCGATGCGGCGCTGCCCGCGGTCCTGCTGGGGCACGCGGCGCAGCACGCCCGCGCGCCCCTGAGGTGCGGGCTCGGCGGTCGGTGCGGGGTCGAGCTCGACGGAATCCGGGTCCATGGGAAAGAACATGAGCGGCGACTCGCCTATTGACAAGGTGAGCGATCGCTCATATCTAGACGCGAGTAATTGCTCACATGAGCGACCGCTCATGTTCGAGTGTACCGGCGTCCACCCCTGGCCGTTCCGTCGATGCCCGCCCCGCGCTCCGCACGCCGCCGCCCACGCGCCCACCCGGCCGCGCTCACGCTCACCCTGCTCGCGGTGGCCGCGGCCGCCGACGCCTGCTCGCGCGACGCCAGCGCCGCTTCGCCGGCCTCCCCAGCGTCCGTCGCGACGGGGGCCGCCCCCGCGACCCCCGTCCGCGTCGCCCCGGCCGCGCGCGACACCGGCCGCGCCGTGATCCGGGCCGGCGGCGTCACCGAGCCGCGCGCCACCGCCGACCTCGCCTTCCAGGTCCCCGGCCGCGTGGTCACCGTCGCTGTCGACGAGGGCACGCGCGTCGCCCGCGGCCAGCTCCTCGCCGCCGTCGACCCGACCGAGTACCGCCTCGCCTACGAGCAGGCCGACCTCGCGCGCGCCCGGCAGGGCGACGAACTCGCCCGCGCGCGCCTCCTCCGCGCGTCCAACGCGATCGCCGCCAACGATTTCGACAAGCTCGAGAACGGCGCACGGCAGGCCACGGTCTCGCGCGAGCTGGCCGCCAAGCGCCTCGCCGACACCCGCCTGGCCGCCCCGTTCGCGGGCACGATCGCCCGCAAGTCGGTCGAAGTCGGCGCCACGGCGAGCACCGGCTCGACCGTGCTCACCCTCGTCGACCTCGGCGAGGTCGACGTGCGCGTCGGCGTGAGCGAGGCCGACGTCGGCCAGGTCCGCGTCGGCCAGCCCGCCTCGGTCGAGGTCCCCGCGTTAGGCACCACGGTCGCCGGCCGCGTCGCCCACGTCGGCGTCGTCGCCGACCCGGCGAGCCGCACGTACAGCGTGAAGGTCGCCGTGCCCAACGCCTCGGGCGCGCTCCGCGGCGGCATGGTCGCGACCGTGCTCCTCCCCACCGGCCGCGCGCGCGACGCCGTGGTCGTCCCCGCCGCCGCCGTGGCGCGCGACCCGGACGGCGCGACGGTGGTCTACGTCTACGCGCCGGGCGAGGGCCGCGTGCGCGCCCGCCGCGTCGAGGTCGGCGGCGCGCGCGGCGCCGACGTCGAGGTCGCCCGCGGCCTGACGGCCGGCGAGCCCGTCGTCGTCGCCGGGCAGCAGCGCGTGCGCGACGGCTCCGCCGTGACCGTGCCGGGGGGACGCTGAGATGCGCGACGCCACCGCCCCCGCCGCGCCGGACCACCACGACCGCCGTTCCGGCCGACCCTGGAACCTGATCCGCGCGGCGCTCGCCAACCGCCAGGTCGTCTACGTCCTCACCGCTCTCGCCGTCATCCTCGGCCTCAGCGCCCTCGTGCGCATGCCCCGGCGCGAGGACCCCAAGATCACGATCCGCCAGGGCCTCGTCCTCGCCCTCTACCCGGGCGCGACGGCCGAGCAGGTCGAGCGCCAGGTGGCGGAGCCCGTCGAGCGGCGACTGTTCGCGCACGCGGAGGTGAAGAAGGCCAAGACCTACACCACGAGCCGCCCCGGCGCGCTCGTCGCCAACGTCGAGCTCAACGACGACGTGCGCGACCCCGCGCAGTTCTGGTCGACCCTCCGCCACGACCTCAACGAGACGCACGCGACCGACCTCCCGGCCGGCGTGGTCGGCCCGATCGTGAACGCCGATTTCGGCGACGTCGTCGCGGTGCTCCTCACCGTGCACGGCCCGCCCGGGCGCTACGGCTCGCGCGAGCTCGCGACCTTCCTCGACCGCATCGAGGACGCCGTCCGCACGCTCGCCGACGTCTCCAAGATCAAGCGCTACGGCGAGCAGCCGGAAGAGATCGCCGTCACCGCGCGCCCCGAGCGACTCGCCCAGTACGGCGTCACCACGGCGCAGGTGTTGGGCGCCCTCCGCGCCCGCAACGCGGTGGCCGACGGCGGCGCCGTCGACGCGGGTGCGAGCGACGTGCGCATCCGCCCCGCCGGCCCGTTCAACACCGTCGAGGAGGTGGGCGCGCTGCAGGTCGCGACGGGGCCGCGCGGCGTGCCCGTCACGCTCCGCGACGTCGCTGGCGTCGAGCGCCGCTACGCCGACCCTACCTTCGTCGCCCGCGTCGACAATCAGCCGGTGGTGCTGATGTCGATCGAGGCGCAGGAGGGCCGCAATCTCGTCTCGGTCGGCCGCGAGATCGACGCCACGCTGGCGGCGGTGCGGTCCCAGCTGCCGCGCGACCTCTCGATCGACCTCGTCGCCGACCAGCCCGCGAGCGTGCAGCACCGCGTCCTGGGCTTCGGGCGCGAGTTCACGATCGCCGTCGTCTCGGTGGTCCTCGTGACCGTGCTGCTGCTGCCACTTCGGGTCGCGGCGATCGCGGCCACCGCGATCCCGATCACCGTCGCCGTCACGATCGCCGCGCTCAGCGCGCTCGGCATCGAGCTGCACCAGATGTCGTTCGCCGGCCTCGTCGTCGCGCTCGGCATGGTCGTCGACGACGCGATCGTGATCGCCGACAACTACGTCGAGCTGCTCGACCACGGCCTCGCGCGCGAGGAGGCCGCCTGGCGCTCAGCGAGCGATCTCGCGGTCCCGGTGTTGGGCGCCACACTCACCATCGTCGCGAGCTTCCTCCCGCTCGGCATCCTGCTCCCCGGGACCGTGGGCGAGTTCATCCGCGCGCTCCCGTTCACGGTGAGCGTCGCGCTACTCTGTTCGTACGCCGTCGCGATGCTGCTCACCCCGGTCCTCTGCCTGGCGTTCATCAAGACCGGCCTGCGGCCCCGCGCGGGTGAAGAAACGGCCCGGCGCTTCGACCCGTTAGGCGCCATGCAGCGGCTCTACGAGCGCACGATGCGCGTCGCGATGCCGCGCAAAGGGCTCACGCTCGCGCTGAGCGCCGCGGCCTTCGTCGCCGGCGTCGTGATGCTCCGGCTCATCCCGATGCGCTTCTTCCCGGCCGCCGAGCGCGCGCAGTTCGTCGTCGACGTGTGGACGCCCGAGGGGACCCGGTTCGAGGCGACCGACGCCGTAGTGCAGCGCCTGGCCGCGAGTGTGCGGCGGGTCGCGGGCGTGCGCGCGGTAGGCTCGTTCACCGGCGGCGGCTCGCCCCGCTTCTACTACAACATCAACCCCGAGCCGCCCGCGACCAACTACGGCCAGCTCGTCGTCAACACCGCCACGACCGACGACGCACCCGCCGTGGCCGCGTCGCTCCACGCCCGGCTCTCCGCCCTCGCCCCCGAGGCGACGGTGATGGTCAAGGAACTGCAGCAGGGCCCCGCGCTCAAGGCCCCGATCGAGGTCCGTTTCGTCGGCGCCGACCTGGCCGCGCTGCGGCGCCTCGCGGACTCCGCGGGGCGCGTGCTCGAGGCCACGCCGGGCAGCGAGTACACCACGACCGACTGGCGCGACGACCGCTACGGCGTGCGGGTCGACCTGCGCCGCGAGACCGCCGCGCGGTTAGGCATCACCGACGCCGACGTGGCGCAACAGCTCGCCGGCGGCTTCGACGGCGCTTCGGCGACCCCGTACTACGAGGGCGACCGGCGGATCGACGTGCGCCTCCGCCTCGACTCGGCGAGCCGCACGGGCGTCGGGGATGTGCGCGATGCCTATGTGACCTCGCCCGTGACCGGCGGGCGCCTGCCGCTCCGCGAGGTGGCCGACGTGCGCCCCGAGTGGCAGCCGAGCCGGATCGTGCGGCGGAACGGCGTGCGGACGGTCACCGTGTCGACCTTCGCGCGCCCCGGCGTGCTCGCCTCGACGGTGCTGCACGCGGCGCTCCCGCGCCTGCACGCGATCCCGCTCCCCGCCGGCTACGCGATGGAGTTGGGCGGCGAGGCGGAGAACCAGGGCGAGGTGCAGGGGCCGATGAGCGTCGCGCTCTCGGTCAGCCTGCTCGGGATCTTCCTCATCCTCTTCCTCCAGTTCCGCAACGCGCGCTACCCGCTCATCGTGATGGTCTCGATTCCGCTCGCCGTCTTCGGCTCGGCGTTAGGCCTGGTCCTCACGCGCAACCCGTTCGGCTTCACCGCGCAGCTCGGCCTCACCGCGCTCACGGGCGTCGTCGTGCGCAACGCGATCATCCTCGTCGACTTCATCCTGTTGCGCCGCGCCGCGGGCGAATCGCTGGAGGAGGCCGCGCTCGACGCCGGGCGCCGCCGGCTGCGCCCCATCTTCCTCACCACGGTCGCGGCCGCGGTGGGCGTGGTGCCGCTCATCGTCAGCGGCTCGAGCCTGTGGTCGCCGCTCGCGAGCGTGCTCGCGGTCGGCCTCGTCTGCTCGATGGTCTTCACCCTCGTCGTCGTGCCCGTGCTCTACGTGCTGGTCGAATCGCGGCGGGAGCGTAAAGAGGCGCGGCGGGCGGGGCACGCGGGCGCCGTCGAGATCCCCCGCGCCGCGGACGCGCCCCTCGCCCGCGCCGCGTCGACGCTCGCGCCCGGGCTGGCCGCCGGCGGGATCGGCGCCGGCGGGCTCGCGGCCGGCGCGCTCGTCCTCGCCGCGCTGGCCGCGGCGCCCGCGCGTTCGTTAGGCGCGCAGGCCCTCACCCCCGCCTTCGCGGTGGCGCGTCGCCTCACGCTCGACGAGGCCGTGCGCCTCGCCACGTCCAACGGCCGCGCGACGCGCATCGCCGCCGCGCAGGTCGCCGAGCAGGCGGCGCGCGTGCGCGGCGCCCGCGCCGAGCGGCTGCCGACGCTCTCCGCCACGGCCAACTACTCGGGGCGGAGCGGCGTGCAGAGCGTGCTCATCCCGCAGGGCGCGCTCGGCAACGACGTCAACGGCCGCCCGCTCCCGGGGAGCGACCGCGAGCTGTCGCAGGCGAGTCGCAGCACCTTCTACTCGATCGTCACCGCGACGCAGCCGCTGACCCAGGGCGTGCGCATCCGCGCCGGCGAGCGCGCCGCGGAAGCGGCGTACGCGCGGAGCGCGGCCGCGCGCGACGCGACCGCCCAGGACGTTGCGTTAGGCGTCACGCGGCTCTACCTCGGCGCGCTCGCCGCCCAGCGGCAGCGCGACGCGGCTCGGCTGGTGCTCGCGGCGCGGCGGCGGCAGGGCGGCGACGTGGCGCGCGCGGTCGCGGCCGGGCTCGCGCTGGACGCCCGCGCGGCCGAGGCGCGCGCCGCCGTCCTCGACGCCGAGGAGCGACTCGTGGCCGCGGCCAACCAGGCGGCCGACGACGAGGCCGACCTGGCCGAGCTGATCGGCTGGCCCGCGGCCGTGCCGATGGCCCTCGAGGCGCCCGCGCCGCTCGAGCGGCTCACGGCGCCCGCGGCGTCGGACGCGCGGCCGGCGCGCACGGCGGCGGGGCGGGGGCGCGACCCGGCCGAATCGTTAGGCAGCGACGCGCCGGACGTTCTGACGGCCGAGGACAGCGTGCGGCTGACCGCGCTGCTGCGTATCGCGCTCGCCGCCAACCCCGAGGTGCGCGCGGCGCGCGCGACGCGCGACGAGGCCGCGGGCGGCACCCGCGCCGCGCGCGCGGCCTACGTCCCCGACGTCGCGCTCTACGCGCAGTACTACCACCAGACGCTGACCACCGTGCTGCCGCACGACAACGTCACGGGCGGGCTGTCGTTCGCGTGGACGATCGCCGACTTCGGGCGGCGGCGGAGCGCGGTCGACGCCGCCGCTGCGCGGCAGTTCGCCGCCAGCGAGGACGCCGCGCGCGTCGAGGAGCGCACGGCGACGTCCGTGATCAAGGCCTACCGCGCGGCGGTGCGCGCCGAGCGGCTGTGGGACGCCGCGGACGCCGCGGCGGCGGCGCGGCGCGACCTCGCCCGCGTGGCGGTCGACGAGGGGGCCGCGGGGCTCCGGCTCGCGTCGTCGGGCGAGGAGCAGCGCGCCGCCGCGGCGAGCGCGGACGCGGCGGCGTTCGCCGCGGAGGTGGGGGCGCGGATCGCGCGGGCGGAGCTGGCGCGGGCGGTCGGCACGGCGGTCCCGTTCACGCCCGGGGCGACCGGCCCGCGGCCGTGACGCCGGGGACACGGGAGCATTCGCCGGCGCGCCGTCAGCGGTGCGCCCTCACCGGCACGCGAGCGTGACCGTCGTGTCCCGCACGCCCACGTCCACCGTCCGCATGCGCGCCCGCCGCTGCCCCGGGCACACCAGACGCACCGCCCACCGGTCCCCCGCCGTGGCATTGGTCACGATCCGCGCCGAATCGGCCACGAGGTGCGCGCGCATCCCGGCGGCGTCCGACGGTTCGGCCACGTCCGACGCGTCGCGGAACAGGTAGACGCGCGCGGCGGGCGGTGCCTTGAGGCTCACCCGCACGTTCGCCGCGACCGCCATCATCCCCGCGCTCACGGTGGGCATCGGGACCGGGGCCGTCTCCCCCACCGCTGTCCCCGGCACCGGCGCGCCTGGGGCCGCGCCCGGGGCCGGGGCCGTCGCCGTGCGCGGGCGGGGGCGGGGGCGGGGGCGGGGGCGCTGGTTGCGCGGCCGACCGCGCACCGCCGCAGTCGGCGAGCGCGACGAGACAGAATCCCGCGAGGGCGATGGCGGTACGCATCGGCGCGCGGCGCGTGGGCGAGTGAGGCATGGCGAGGAGGGGGGAAAGGGTGGTCTGGCGCCGCGGCGATCACGGCTCGGCGGACTTCTGCCGCACGGTGCGCCGCCGCGCCTCCACGCACCGCGCGTACGCCGAGCGCGCGTCGTCCGCGTGCTCCGCGAGCATCGTCTCGCGCTCGTGCGCGCCGAGGCACCCGGGGACCGCGGCACGCACGCCGTCCATCAGCGCCTTCCACGTCACCGGCCACAGGCGCACCAACCCCGACTCGCCCGCGACCGCGATGTGCGCGCCGTCGGGCGCGAACGCCACCGCCGTCGGCGCGTCGTCCTGCGCCGGCGTCGCGAGCGGCGTTCCGGTCCCGTCGGCCTGCCAGATGCGCACGCTGCCGTCCTGCGACGCGGTGGCGACGCGCCGGCCGTCCGGCGAGAACACCGCCCGCCACACGACGTCCGTGTGGCCGCGCAGCACGACGGTGTCGCCGGTCGCGAGATCCCACACGATCGCCGTCGCGTCGCCGCCCGCGCTCACGAGGTGCCGTCCGTCGCGGGCGAAGGCGGCGCTCAGCACGTCGCCGGTGTGGCCGCCGAGCACGCGTGGCGGCCGGGCCCCGCGCGCGTCCCACACGCGCAGCAGCGAGTCGTCTGCCGTCGCGACGAGCGCGCCGTCCGGACTCGCACTCCCCGCGGGGAGTGCGCCCGCGGCCTGCGCCGCGGCGGGGCCGTCGACCCGCGCGCCGATGCCGTCCGCCGGCCACACGACGAGCGTCCCGTTGCCGCGTACCGCGACGATGCGCTCGCCGTCGCGGCTGTAGACGAGGTCGCGCAGGTCGGCCGGCGTGGCGCCGAGCGCGCGCCACGCGCGGGGGTCGGCCACGTTCCACACGCGCACCGAATCGCCGGCCGCCGTGACGACCCGCGAGCCGTTGGGCGCGAACGCCGCGGCGAGCACCTCGCACGGCCGCCGGAGGCACGGGTGGCGCAGGTTCACCGGCGGCGCGGACCCGTCGAGCGTCCACACGCTCACCACGCCCGACGCCGACGCCGCGAGGACGTGCGCCCCGGCGCTGTCGTACGCCACGCGGGTGACCTCCCCCGGCGGGCCGCGGAGCACGGGCACGATCCCTTCCCGCTCGGTGCTCCAGAAGCGCACGCGCCGGTCGCGCGCCGTGGTCACGATCCACCGCCCGTCGCCCGTGAAGTGCACCGACCGCACGTGCGCCGGGTGCGGCAGCACGAGGATCGTCCGGCCGGTCGTGTCCCGCGCGGGGCCGTCGACCCGCCAGAGTCGGGCCGTGCTGTCGTCGGCGACCGACGCCGCCATGAGCCCGTCCGGCGCGAGCGCGATGGCGTTCACGCGGCCCGCGTGCGTGCCGAGCGTGTCGGGCGAACTGTCGCCGGCTGGCGCCCCGACTTTCCACGCGAGCACGTACGGCCCGTGCGCGCCGACGACCCGCCTGTCCGCCGAGAGCGCCGCCGCCACGTCGGACGTCCCCGCCGCGCCGTCGAACAGCGGCGCGCCGTGCGTCATGCGCCGCACGCGCACGAAGCCGTCGGGCGTCGTCTGCACCACGTTCTGCCCCGGCGGATCGAACGCGGCGCTGCGCAGGAGGCGGTCGTAGTCGAGCGTATCGCGCGGCGCTCGCACTCCCCGCGTCGGCACCCAGAAGCGGATCACGCCGTCGGCGCCCGCCGTCATCACCTCGTGCCCGCTCGGGTCCCACACCACGGCGCGGGCCGGCGCCGAGTCGCCGCGCGCGGTCGTCTGCCGCATCGCCACCGAATCGTGCGTGGCGAGCCGCCAGGCGATTACCCAGCCGCCGTCCCCGGCCGACGCGAGCCGGCGCCCGTCGGGGCTGAACGCCACGTCGATCGCGTCGTGCGCGTGCCGCCCGATCACCCGCCCCGTGTCCGCTCCGTCGCGGGCGAGGAGCCGCACCACCCCCCCGCGCTCCGCCGTCGCCAGCCACCGGCCGTCCGGACTCACCGCCGCCGCGTTGACCTCGCGCCCCGACGCGAGCACCGCCGCCGGGATCGGATGGGCGGCCACGGACAGCCCGGTCTGGAGAAAGCCCGGCTGCTCGTCCGCGCCGTCGAGCGTGGCGAGGACGAGTGTGCCTTCGAGCGGGTCGCTCCTCGCGACCGCCGCCGCGGCGTTGATCGCCAGGCGGTCGCGCTCCGACGCGGCCTCGATCGACTGCGACCACAGCTTCGCGCCGGTCACGACGAGGACCGCGAGCCCGGCCGCCGCTGCCCCCCACCCCAGCCGACGGGCGAGCCGTCGCACGGTGCGCGCCCGCGCGCTCGTTGTGACGAGCGCGGTCTCGCCCTGCGTGAGCGCCCGCATCCCGGGCACCCCCGCCTCGACGGTCCGCAGATCGATGCCGTCCAGTACCTCGTTCGCGTCGCTCGTCGCGCCGCACAGCCGGCTCTCGAGGATGCGCCGCGCACGCTGCCCGGGCCGGTCCGACTCGGCGAACAGCCGCCGCACGAGCGGCGCGAGCGTGTCGTGCGCCAGCGCCATCGTCGGCCGCGCGGCCGACGCCGTCCGCAGCTCGGTGGTCGTCTGCATGGAGACGCGGGGCACCACGGGCGCGTCGCCCCCCGGCACTTCGGCCAGCAGCGACAGCGCCTCGCACCGGTCGACGAGCGCGCCGAGCCGCTCGTAGTGCCCGTAATCCCGGACCAGGTCGGCCCACGGCCGCGCCTGTGCCGTCACCAGCGCCGTGGTGTGCGACGCGAGCAGGTCCAGCACGAGCCCCGAGGCGATCGCGCCGGCGAACGCGTCCTCCTTCGCGAGCGCGTCGAGCTGCTCGTTGACGAACGCGCCGAGCGCGAGCCCCTGCGCCTTCACCCGGCGATAGAGCGCGGCGTCGATCCTCGCCGTCGGCGTGGCGCCCTTTCCCGCCTCGGCCCACAGCTTGGTGAGCAGCACCTGGAGCGTCGGCGCGATCGGCGAGTCAGGGTCGGTCACTAGGTCGTCCGCGATCTCGCGCCCCAGCGCGTCCGGCACGTCGATCTCGAGGTGGTAGTGCGCGCAGAGCCCCGCGTCGGTCGCCACCCCGGTCACCGCCTGTGCGACGCCGCGCGCGTCCAGGCGCTCCAGAAACACTTTCTCGTACGGCAGCCCGGCCTGCCGCAGCCGCGCCTCGACCTCGGCCAGCCACTCTTTGCGGAAGGCCAGCACCAGCCGCCCGGGCGGCCGCGCGTGCGGATCGCCGAACAGGTCGCCTAACGCGGCGACGAACGCCGCGAAGTCGTCGCGCGCCCGGTGCGCCGCGCCGTCGTCGGCCGACGCGCGCGTGTACGCCTGCTCCACCTGGTCGAGGACCACCGTGAACGGCCGCTCGGCCGGCGTCCCCGCGCCCACGCGCGCGCGCCACGCGGCGGCGGGCGTCGTCGCCGCGTCGTGCGCGCCGATGCCGAGCAGCCGCCGCAGCGTCCCCGCCAGGCCGAGACCCGCGTCGACCGGCCCGTAGCAGCAGGGCGGGGGCGCCCCGGGCGCGGCGGCCGCCGCCAGTCGCGGCATCAACCCCGCGTCGAGCAGCGACGACTTCCCCGCGCCCGACTGCCCATAGAGCAGCAGAATCGGCGCACCCGCCGGGTTGTGGATCTGGTCGTAGAGCGCGCGGATCTCCGCCCCGCGCCCGAAGAAGATCCGCGCCTCGCGCGCCGTGAACGGCTGCAGGCCGCGGAAGGGGTCCGGCGGCAGGTCGCCGTCGGGCAGCCGTGGTAGCCCGAACAGCGGGTCCCCGATCGCCTCGGCCAGGCTCCAGTCCGCGCGCGCCGCCGCGCCGTCGGAGACGTGCAGCGCCCACGGCCACTGTGCGTCGGTCACCTGCCCGGCGGCGCCGTCGTCCTCCGCGCCGATATCGCGGTAGGCCGCGCGCGGGAGGTCGCCGGCCGCCGCGCGCGCGGCGGCCGCGGCCTGCTCGAAGGCGCGCCGCAAGCTCGCCCCCCCGCCGAGCGCGGCGTAGAAGTCGGTCGCGAAGCGCGTCGCCCGCGCGTCGTCGATCGACCGCGACGTCGCGATCACGGCCTGCACGCCCGCGTCCAGGAGGTGCTTGACCTGCCCCTGCGTCGAGCACCCGTTGAGGAAGACGAGCGGCAGCGCCTGCTGCCCGAGCAGCGCGGCGAGCCCCTCCGCGTAGGCCGGCGCGTGCGCGCCGGTCGGCGACTCGAGGGCCAGCTCGTCGCCGCCGGCGTGCCCCCCGTAGTGGAAGATCGCCAGCCGCCCCCGGTAGTCCGCCAGCACCCGCACGACGTCGTCGAGCGTCGCGTCGGTGCGCTCGACCGTCTCCCACGGCGCGTCCCCCGGCGCGCCGGGCGGCGCCCCGGGCGCGGTCGCCGCCGCGCGCAGCGCCTCGCGGATCCCGCCCAGCTCGAGCGGCAGGTTGCGCAGCGCCGCGACGCCGTCGATGTGCGCGTTGGCGAACGCGAGCAGGAAGACGGGCTTGGGCATCGCGGCCGGCGGCAGTGGACCCGCGGGGGACGGCGCGCCGTTAGGCCGCGGTCAGCCAGGCGAGCAGCTGCGCCTGGGCCGCCCGGCTCGCGAAGTACTCCGTGTGCGCGCAGCTCTCCCCGTCGACGAACACGCGCCGCTGCTCGATCGGGAACCAGCCCGAGCCGTTCGCGTCCCACACGCCCGCGGTCGGCACGACCAGGTCGTTCGCGCCGGCG
The DNA here is from genome assembly GCA_963763675.1 of uncultured Gemmatimonadales bacterium. Taxonomy (GTDB): domain Bacteria; phylum Gemmatimonadota; class Gemmatimonadetes; order Gemmatimonadales; family Gemmatimonadaceae; genus BPUI01. The sequence continues at coordinate 178,857 of CAVXPN010000005.1, read as the reverse complement.
AACACCTTGTCCATCGCGCGGGCTTCGAGCAGCGCGCGGAGCCCGGCCAGCCGCGGCGTGTAGGCCGAGGCGAGCGCGAAGTACCGCGCCGCGCCGGCCGGCCCGGCCGCGTTGAGCCGCGCGGCGAACGGCCCGCCCGGCCGCATCGCCTGCAACCCGGGGAGCCCCTTGCACGCCCCCACGGCGAGCTGCTTGGCCACCGTCACCACCGCCTGCAGCACCTCGCGCGCGGCGGGCTCGGGGATGAGGTTGAGCAGCGTCGCGTACGTGTCGATCAGCGTCCCCATCCGGTCCGCGTCGGCGAGCAGCGTCCCCGCGTTGGGCGCGCCGACGAACACCACCTTCCCCACCCGCACCGCCCGACTGCCTAACAGCAGCTCCCCCTGCCGCTCGGCCAGCACGCGGCTCACCAGCCCGCCGCGCGAGTGGCACACCACGTCGACGTCGAGCGACGTCCCGTCCGGGATCTGCCCGACCAGCCACCGCACGTTGTCCTCGGGGTCCTCCGAGAGCGACGGGTGGTCGAAGGCGAACACGCGCCCGCCGTACGCCTCGTGCAGCGCGGCCATCGCCGACGCCGGCAGCGCGCCGAACGCCGAGGACGCGCGGCTGAACGTGCCGTGGACGAAGAGGAGCGCGCGCCCCGCCGCGAGCCGCCGCCAGCCGTCGGCGTCGACCGGCGCGACGTCGTCCACCGCGTAGTTGTCCGGGTCGAACGGCCGCACGCGGTACGGCCGGTGCCGCGCCTCCCAGGCCGCCGCGTAATGTTCGGCGACCTCGCCGACGAGCGGGTCGATCAGCGGGAAGACGACGTGCTTGAGCACGAGCCGCGCGACGCCCACGTCGAGCACCCCGCGCTCGCCCGGCGCGGCCGGCGCGTCCGCGGGCGTGGCCGGGACCGGCACGTGGAACGTCCGCGTCGCCGGCGCGTCGACCCCGCGCGCGGCGGCCGCGCCGCCGCCGTCCGCCTCCGGCGCGAAGTGGAAGCGCACCACCCCCGCCGCGTCCGTGCTCACCAGCAGCTGCCCGAACCCCGCCCCCGGGTCGGCCACCGTCACGTCGACCGCGCGCGGGGCGACGTCGCGCGTCGCAGCCCCGGCGGGCGCGGGCGCCGCCGTGACGACGATCGTCTGCCGCACCGTCGCCCCCGCCGCCCCGAGCGCCGCGGCGAGTGCGTCGTCGGGCGCGGCGGCGCCGGCCGCCGGGGCTATCGCCCCCCCGGAGTCCGCCGCGGCCGATCCGGTGATCCCCGTGGCGCGCAGCGTCGCACCGCCGACCGTCGCCGGCGCGCCGCCCGCGCCCAGCGCCGCGCGCTGCCGCCGGCGCACCACGAACGCCCGCTCCACCGTCGTCCAGTCGTCGGCGGGGAGCGCCGCCGCCGTCGGCTCCGGATCGCCGATGTCGCGCCCCACCGCGCCGGCCGCCGCGCGCGCCAGCCGCTCCAGCGCGGTCGCCCGCCCCGCGGGCCCGACCGCGCGCACTCCGCGCTGGGTCAGAAACGAGAAGTCCGCCGGCCCGGTCGCCGCGAACAGCTTCACCGTCTCGACGGCGTCCGTCACCCCCGCCCCCGCGGCCGCGCCCCCGAACGGCAGCGCCGCCGGCCACGTCACCGGCCACCCCAGGTTGGCCGGCGGCTGCCCGACGAGGTCGAACGTCACCCCCGCGCCTAACGTGTCGCGCGCCCCGGGCGGCGGGTAGACCAGCGACACGCGCCCCGTCAGCCCGAAGTCCAGCAGGTTGAGGTAGACCGGCGCGTCGTGCCGGCTCGTCACGCGGAAGCCGATCCGGTCCCCTTCCTCGTACTCCACCATCCCCGTCGGACCCGGGGGCGCCACCTCCCACCCCCCCGCCGCGGTCCGCCGCAACAGCTCGACCGTGAAGCGCCCCGCGAGCGCGCTCCCCGGATCCGGATTCGTGAGAGCGAGCGTGCGCCGGTACCGCGCGATCGTCTCGACGTTGGCGAGCACGTCGTCCGTCGCCCCGATCGGCTTGGGCGGGGCGAGCAGCTGCCCGCTGTCGCCCACCACCGCCCACGTCGCCGCCGCCAGCGCGCCGAGCTGCGGGACGTGGACTGGCGGGACGTGGATCGCGGTGCCCCCCGCGGCGGGCGCGCCGCGCGGCGCCAGCAGGTACACGCGCACCGACGCCGGCGCGTCCGCCGCCGCGACCTCGACGAGCGGCGACGCCGCGAGCGCGCCGCCGAGCCGCCCGGCCGCCCCGTCCGGATCCGCCGCCCCGGGCTCGACGACGCACTGCACGCGAAGCCGCGCCCCCGCCCCGGGCGACGTCGGCACCGCGCGCGCCCCCGCGGCGACGGCCCCCGCGCCGGCGAGCAGCCGCGCCTCGCTCGACACCGCCCCGACCGCGACCAGCTCGGCCTCGCCCAACGGCGCCGCGCCGTCCCCCGCCTTGGTCCCGGCGGCGTAGACCGCGTACCGCGCCCCGGCCGCCGCGCCTAACGCCGCCCCCGTCTCGAGCGTGACCCGGTCCCCGTCGGCCGCGAGCACCCGCACGCCGCGCACCGGCGCGACGTCCCGCACCCCCAAGACCTCCAGGTCCGCGCGCCCCTCCAACTGCGGGTGCTGCTCGCCGTTAGCCGCCGTCACGCGCGCCGCGGCGCGCTCGTAGACGTCCCGGTACGTCGTCCCCGCCCGCACCGCGCGCAGTTCCTGGGCGAGGAAGTACGTCAGCGCCCCGTGGGTCACGGTCCCCCGGCCACCGCCCGCGCCGTCGTCGACCGGCGCGCGGTACTCGTACGACCGCTCGTCGTCGCGGCACCCCGCCACGAGCACGTACGCGTCGGCGAGCGGCGACCACCCGCCGCTCGCGCCGCCCGCCTCGCCGCGCGACCGCGCCGCGGCCGGCACGGGCGATGGGGGCAGCTCCGACGCCGGCCGCAGGTCCGGCGGCACGCTCCGCGCCCGCACCCCGAACCCCGGCGCCAGCGCGTCGCGCGTGATCGTCCCCGAGTGGCACGCGTCGACGATGACCGTGATGAACCGCGTGCGCTCGGCCAGCGCCGCCAGTCGCACGTTGATCTCGTCGTCGGTGATGTCGCGGTTCGGGTGCGACTCCCCCCCTGCGCGGTCCAGTCCCGCCCAGAATCGACCGGAAAGAGCGTGCTGTCCATTCCGCTCGCCTTTGTGCCCGCGCGGTCGGTCATCTGCGACCCGTGCCCCGCGTAGTAGAACACGACGACGTCGTCGCGCCCGGTCGCCGCCACGAGGCCGTCGAGCGCGGCGAGCAGCCCGTCCCGCGTCGCCGCCGCGTCGGTGACCAGCGTCATCCCCTCCGGCGAAAAGCCGAACGCGTCGGCGAGCACGTCGCGCATCAGCCGCGCGTCGTTGACGCACCCCTCCAGGGGCGACACGAACTGGTAGGCGTCGATGCCGACCAGCAGCGCGCGCTTGGTCGGCGGGGGGGCGGGCCGGGCGTCGGCGGACATCGGGCGGGGGGACGGAAGGGGAGGGATAGACCGGGTGCGGGGCGCGGGCGCGGCGCGCCCGACGCGGCCGCGTTAGGCGTACCGCGCCTAACGCGGCCGGCGCGCTAGTTCGCCCCGGGGACGTGCGGCGACGGCGGGCCGGGGTCGCGCGGGCCGGTGCGCACGGGCGGCGGTACCGGCTCGCGCGAGCCGTCGTCCTCCACCGTCGGCGCGCTCCCTCGGGGGCCGGTGCCGACGGGCGGCGGGACCGGCTCTGGGGCCAGGGCGTCGTCGTCGGATTGCATCGCGTCCTCGTTCATACAGAGTCTCCGGTGTCGCACAATCAGCGAGGTGGGTTGGTCCAACCACGCGGCCGCTCGCTCACGGCCCCGCGCCCGCCGCCGCGCGGAGTGCGCGGGCGGCGGGGAGGTACAACGCGTACAGCTGTGGTGCCGGCGACTCGAACCCGCCCAACACCGCGACCGCCCGCTCGCGCGCGCCGCGCGCGACCAGCAGCCGCGCGTACGCGAGCCGCGCGGCCCCGCGCGGCTCGGCGATCCCCCACGCCACCGCCGGCCCCGCCGCCTGCGGCGCCGCGAGCAGCGCATCGAAGCGCCCCATCGCGAGCGTCGTGTCCCCCGCCGCGAGCGCCGCCCACGCCGCCGCGCTGGGCGCCAGCAGCGGCGACGCACCCGAGTCGCGGGCGAGCGCGCGCGCGGCGGCGAGGGCCGGGCCGCCGCGCCCGTGCGACGCCTCCCACACGCCCAACATCCACCGCCGCTCGGCCGGCGCGCCCGCGTAGTCGGGCCCGTAGCGTGCCGCGTCCCCGGCCGCGACCGCCGCCGCCCGCGCCGCGAGCGCCGGCGCGTCGGCCGCGGGCGCCACCGGCGCCAGCAGCAGAAAGAGCGTGGCCCCGCCGTCCCCCCGCGCGATCGACGCGTCGATCGCCGCGATCGCCGCCGCCCCCCGCCCGCGGGCCAGCAGCAGCGGCGCGAGCCCGAAGAGCGCGGTCTGGCGCTCCAGCGGCGCGGCAGCCCCCGTATCCCCGGCGATCACCGCCGCATACGCCGCCTCGGCGCAGCGCGGCTGGGAGAGCCCCGCCGCGAGCGACTGCCCCGCGCCCAGCACCGCGAGCGGTCGCCGGCGCACCGCGGCCGCCCAGTCGACCGCCGCGGGCCCGCCGCGCACGCAGTCCCGCATCACGCCGATCTGCTCGACGAGCGACGACTCGGGCGCGACCGCCGCGAACTGCGCGACGAGCGGCGCCGCCGCCGCGATCTGCCCCTGCCGCAGCCGGATCTCGATCAGGTGAAAGAGCACGTCCGACGCCGACGGGTCGAGCCGGTGCGCTTCCGTGAACGCCGAGTCGGCCGACCGATCCGGCGTCCCCGCCGCGGGCAGCAGGTGCGTGTACGTCTCGCCGAGTTGCATCCACGCGACCCCCATTTCGGGGTCCAGCGCGAGCGCGCGGCGGAACTCCGCCGCCGCCGAGTCGGCCAAGCCCCCGACGTACGCCTGGTACCCCCGCGCGAAGTGCGCGTAGCGTGCGGGCAGCGGCCGACGGAGTGCGACGTCGACCAGCGTGGCCGCCTCGTCCCGCCGCAGCGCCCACCCTGCCGCCTGCGCCCCGCGCAGCGCCGCCAGGGCGAACCCCGAGTCGCGCCGCACCGCCTCGCGATAGTGCCCCAGCGCGTCGGCCAGCGCCAGCCGCCGGAAGCTGGCCTCGCCTAACAGGAAGCTCGCCATCGCGCCCGGGTCGCGGTCCGCCCAGTCCGCCAGCACCGCCGCTGACCCCGTACCGACGAGCGCCGGCAACACCCCGTTGATCGCGCGCAGCCCCACGCGCCACGCGTCCGCGGCCCGCCCGACCGCGCTCCCACGGGCCACGACCGAGTCCCCCGCCGCGTCGGCCAGTTCCAGTACGACTTCCGTCGAGTCAGTGCCACGCGCGACCACGCGCCCCGTCAGGTAGTAGCGTGCCCGCTGCTCACGGCTGAGCCGCGTGGCGTCGTCCGGGCCGAGGGCCCGCACGTCCCGGCGCTCGGCCGCGTTCATGAGACGCCATCCGTCGACCGCCCGGATCGGCCCGACCCCGTCGATCACCGTCCCGACGACCGTCGCCACGTCCTCGCCGACGGTTCGCCCGGTCACGCCCGGCACTCCGGCAGTGACGAATGGAAAGACGAGCACGCGGTGCGCGTCGAGCGCCCGGGTCCACGGCCACGCCGCGCCGCGCAGCCCCGGCGCGAACGCCACGCCGAGTGCGGCGAGGCCGATTACGCCGGCCGCGGCCGCGATCCACCAGCGTCGCCCGCGCGACCCGCCCGCCCCCCGCGGACGCCGCCCCCGCGCGCCCGCGGTGAGCGAGCCTGTGGCGAGCGCCACCGCTTGAGCGTCGAGCGCCGCCGTGAACGCCGCCGCGTCCGCAAACCGGTCGGCCGGCACCTTGGCCAGCGCGGTCATCACGATCGCCTCGATCCCCGCGGGGATCCCCGGGCGCACCGCCTGCAGGCTCGGCACCGGATCCACCATGTGCCGCGCGATCACCGCGCGCGCCGTCGGCGCCGCGAACGGCGGCGTTCCGGCCAGCATCTCGTACAGCACGCAGCCCAGCCCGTAGACGTCGCTCCGTCCGTCGACGCGCTCCCCGGCCGCCTGCTCGGGGCTCATGTACGACACCGTCCCGACGACCATCCCGGTCTCGCTGACCGAGGACGTCAGGCCGCCCAGGGTTTGTCGGGTGTATTCGGTCGCCCCCGCGTCGAGCGCCCGCGCGATCCCGAAGTCGGACAGCAACGCGTGCCACGTGCCCCCGCCTCCCGTCGCCGCTCCCGCCGTCCCGCCCACCCCCTCGTATCCACCGAGCAGCACGTTCCCCGGCTTGATGTCCCGGTGCACGAAGCCCCGCGCGTGGGCGTAGGCGAGCGCGTCGGCGACCTGGCTCGCCACACGCAGCGCGTCGGCCGTCGGCAGCGGTCCCTCGCGCGCCAGACGCGCGGCGAGCGACTCGCCCGCGACGCAGGGCATCGTGTAGAAGGGCACGCCCCCGGCGTCGCCCGACTCGAGCACCGGGACGAGATGGGGATGCTGCAGTTGCGCTGTGATCCGCACCTCGCGCGCGAACCGCGCCGCGTTGATGAGCGACGCGATCTCCGCGCGCATCACCTTGAGCGCGACGAGCGCGCCGCGCCGTTCGTCCCACGCCTGGTAGACGGTCGCCATCCCACCACGCCCCAACTCGCGCTGCACCGTGTACCGCGGCGCGAGGGCGCCGGCGAGCGCCGGATCGATCGACCCGTCCACGGAAGGCACGGGTAGCGAGACAGCGCGCTCGCGCCCAAGGGCGGCGGGCGCGCTGTCGTGGATGCGGGGGTCCGGCGTGTCGGGCGGTGGGCGTCCGCCGCCCGCGGTGACCTGAGACATCGCGCGGCGCGGGGTTGGAGAACCGGCGGGGTACGCTGACGCGAATGTACCACCCGCCGGGCCGTTGGCCAGCACCCGCCCCCGCCGGGCGCACGATCTCGGCCCCAGTGTTTCTAACGCGCGTCTCGGGGGTAACGTAGACTAAGCGGGTCGCCCGCGCCCCGGTTCCTCCGCCGCCCGTCTCATGCCGGCACTCCCGCAGTCCGCCCTCGCCGAAGCCGTCGCCCGCCGCGACGCCCGCCGCTTCTGCGACCTCGTCCTCCCGGCCGTATCGCGCACGTTCGCGATCGGCATCCGCGCCCTCCCCGGCGACCTCGGCAAAGGCGTACTCACCGCCTACCTCATCTGCCGCCTCGCCGACACCGTCGAGGACGCGCCGGGCATGACGCCCGCCGAGAAGGCCCCACTCTTCGAGGCCTTACTCGACTGCTTCGACGGGCAGGACGCCGCCGATCGCTTCCCGCCGCTGGCCGGCGCGGTCACCGGCGACCCGGCGCACCTCGCGCTCGTCCACCACGCCGACCTCGTCTTCGGCCACTTCCTCACGCTCCCCGCGGGTACGCGGCGCGTCGTGCGCCACTGGGTGACCGAGATGGTCACCGGCATGCGCAAGTTCGTCGAGCTCTACCCCGACGGCATCCGCATCCAGACGGTCGAGGAGTTCCGCGAGTACTGCTACTACGTCGCGGGCACCGTGGGCTACCTGCTCACCGACCTCTGGCACGAACACTCGCCCGCGGTCGGCGGCGCCACCTACGAGCGCCTGCGCGAGCGCTGCCGCGCCTTCGGCGAGGCGCTGCAGACGGTCAACATCCTCAAGGACGTCGGCCACGACGCCCGGGTCGAGAACTCGATCTACGTCCCCGAGCAGCTACTGCGCGCGCACGGCTCGACCCACGCCGCGGTGCTGGCGGCCGAGTGCATCCCGGAGACGCGCGCGGCCGTGGCGCGGCTGATCGAGCTCGCGTGGGCCGACCTCGACGAGGCGCGGCGGTACCTGCTCCTCATCCCGCGGCGCGCCGTGCCGATCCGGCTCTTCTGCGCGCTCCCGCTGCTCTACGCCTACGCGACGCTCCGCGACCTCGCCCGCACCTCGGCGATGCTCCTGCCCGGCGGCGGGGTCAAGATCTCGCGCCGCGAGGTGAAGGCGCTGCTGGTCACGGGGACGCTGGTCATCAGCAGCAACCGCCTCGTCCGCCGCCTCGTCGAGCGCGTGCGGCGGCGCCCCTTCGAGCTCGCGCTCGCGCGCGCCAGCGTCCGGCCGCCAGCCCCCGCGGTCGTGCGCTGACGGCGCGCTGACGGCGCGCTGACGGCGCGCTGACGGCGCGCTGACGGCGCGCTGACGGCGCCTGACGGCCGGACGCTGGCGCCGTTAGGTTGCCGGCGTGCGTCCGTCGCTCTTGCGCCGCCTGATCGCCGGCTGGCTCGCCTGCTGGCTCCCCCTCGTCCTCGCGGACGCGGGATGGCTGCGCGCGTGCCCGATGCACGAGCCCGCGATGTACGCGGCCGCGATGCACGCGGCCGCGCCGGGCGTGGCCGCCCCGCACGAGATGCACGCCGCCCACGCGGACCACGACGCGTCGCACCACCACGCGTCGCACCACCACGCCGCCGGCCACGTCTGCGGCTGCCTCGGCGCCTGCTGCGCGGCGTCCGCCGCGCCCGCGCCCCGCGCCCCCGAGGTGCAGGTCGCGGCCCTGACCCGCGTCGCCGCCCCGGCCGCCCCGTTCGCCGCCCCGGTCTCCTACCGCCCGACCGCCCCCGAGCACGCCCGACCGCCGTCCGTCGGCCCCCCGGCGCCCCGCACCGCCTGACCGTCCAGCACGACGCCCGGGCCGCCCCACGCGGGCGCGCCCGCGGCGCCGTGCGGCGGGGTGCGCACCTCCGCGTCCCCGCTCCAGCACCGTCGCGTTGTGGGGTCCTTTCGTGCCGTCTCACCGTCGCTCGACGCGCGCGCCCGCCCGGGCCGCCGCCGTCGTCATCCTCTGTAGTGCCGCCGCGGCCTCGCTGCGCGCGCAGGCGGTTCCCGATTCCGCCCGCCGCGATTCGGCCGGCCGCGGCGCGGGCGCGGCGCGCCGCCCCGCCACGCTCGCGCCCGTCACGATCACGGCGACCCCGGCCGAGCGGTCGGCGCCGCTCGCGGCCACGCACGTCGACGCCGCGACCATCGCCGTCACGCCCGCCGCGAGCCCCTACGACCTCCTGCGTCAGACCGCCGGCGTCGCGGTCCACGAGCAGGGGCAGGGCCCCGGCTTCGCCTCCGACGCGTCGCTCCGCGGCTTCAGCTCCGACCACTCCACCGACGTGGCACTCTGGGTCGACGGCGTCCCGGTCAACGAGCCGGTCAACGGCCACGCCGAGGGCTACAACGACTGGAGCGTGCTCTTCCCGGGCGGCATCCAGGACATCGACGTCGTCCGCGGGCCCACCAGTGCCCTGTTCGGCAACTTCGCCCTGTCGGGCGTCATCAACGTGCGCACGCTCGAGCGCATGACCGGCAGCGACGCCACGCTCACCGGCGGCGCGTTCGGCCGGGGGGAAGCGATGTTCCTCACCGGCTTCGACCACGGCGCCGCGGGGGGCGGGGTGCTCGGGCTGCGCTTCGCCCGCCAGGACGGCTTCCGACCCAACGCCGGCTACAACCTGGGCCAGGGGCACGCGCGCGTCGTGCACGACCTCGCCCCGGGGGTGCGCATCGACGGCGGCGTCGAGCTCTACTCGAGCGGCTGGCGCTCGCCCGGCTACCTGAGCAGCGACGAGTTCGCCGCCGGGCAGTACGACGTCGTGTCCAACGCCAGCGACGGTGGCTTCAAGCGCCGCGCCCAGGAGCGCGTGAGCCTGAGCGTCATCGCCGGCCGCGCGCTCTGGCGCACCACGGCCTACGCGACCCAGAGCCGCTGGTCGCTCTTCCTCACCATCCCACCCGCGGGCGGCGTCTTCGAGGGCTCGGGGAGCCAGACCGAGGAGGAGGACCGCCGCCGCGGCTACGGCCTGACGAGCGCGGTCACCTGGCTGCTCCCGGGCGCGGGCGAGTTCACCGCCGGCGGCGAGGGACGCTGGGATCAGTCGCACTACGAGAACTACTCCACGACGGCCCGCGCCCGCGACTCGGCCAACGCGCTCGTCACCGGACGCCAGCTGTTAGGCGCCCTCTTCGTGCAGGGCCACACCGACGTGACCGGGCGCCTCCGCGTCGACCTCGGCGCGCGCTACGACGCGCTCGGCATGCGCTCGGCCCCCGACGGCGCCGCCCCCGACGGCGGCGCCCCCGGCGCGGTCGCGGCGGCCAGTGCGACGCACGCGGTACTGAGCCCCAAGGCCGGCGCGCTCTACCGCCTCACGTCCCTGCTCGGCGTGTACGGCAACGTGTCGCGCGGCTTCCGCTCGTCGGACGGCGTCATCCTCGACCCGACGCTCGCGCCGATCACGGCGTGGGCCTACGAGGGCGGGCTCAAGCTCGCCCGCGGCGCGGCGTTCGCCCAGGCGGGACTCTTCCGCATGGACGTGAGCAACGAGCAGACCGTGAACCCGCTGACGCTCCTGCCGACCAACGGCGGGCGAAGCCGCCGCCGGGGGCTGGAGGTGGAGTGGCGCGTACCGGTGCTCGCCGCCCCGCCCGCGGGCGGCGTGGGGGCGACCGTCTCCGGCGACTGGACCTTCAACGACGCGCGGTACCGCACGGCGGCCATCGCGTCCGACGGGGGCGGCCCGTCGGTGGTGCTCGACGGACTCCGCGTCTACAACACCTCCAAGTACGTCGGCGTCGCCGCGCTCGACGTCGCGCCGGCCTCCGGGGCGTGGCGGGCGCGGGTCGACGGCGTGTTCAACGGGCCGTACTCGCCGTTCGACGAGCCGGGCGTGGTCACCGGCGCGTGGGCGCTGCTCAACGTGGGCGGCGCGGTGCGCGTCCCCGGGATCGTGCGCGGCGCCGAGCTCGACGCGGGCGTGCGGAACGTCCTCGACCGGCGCTACCCGGAGCTGATCGCCGGTGGCGTGGTCTCGCCGGGGCAGCCGCGCGCGTTCGAGGTGTCGGTGCGCGTGCGGCGGTAAGCGGGACCATCCGCCGCTGCGCCTAACGGCAAGTCACGCCAGATCCGCCCTTCTACGCCGGCCGCAGCGGACGTGACGGTGGGGCCGGTCGTAGGACCCGGCCCGTCACGCCCTCGCGCGACACCCCGGTCCCTTCACCGTAATGCCCGCCGCACCCCGTCGATCGCGTCGAGCAGCCCCGCCGCCCGCTCCGCCGCGCCCAGCGGCGGCCGACCGGGCCCGGCCCCCGCCGCCAGCGCGGCCTCCACCCGGTCGAGCACCGTCTCGAGCGCCCCCCCGCCGCGCGCGACCAGCCCGCGGTGCCCGCGCGCGATCGCCCACGCCGCCGCCCCGCCCGCGAGCACCGGCAGCGCCGCGAGCGGCGCGACCACCGCGATCATCGCGTGCGCGACCACCCCCGCGCCCAGCAGCCCGCCCCCCGCGAGCACCCCGCCCCCCGCCGCCACGCCCCCCACCGCCAGCCGCCCGCCCCGCGCGCCGCCCAGGTCCAGCTCGAGCCGCAGCAGCGTGCGCCCCGCCTCCGCCGGCAGCGCCACCGCGCGCACCCCGCGCGCGCCGCGCAGCCCGGGCGTCCCGCCCGCGAGCCGCAGCCCGCGCGCCAGCTGCCCGACCACGTCCGTCCGCGCCTCCCACGCGCCGTAGACCGCGCCCCCCGCCGCGTCGGCCGCCCGCCGCGCGGGGCGCATCCCCTCGCCGCGCTCCAGCCAGCCGCCTAACGCGTCCAGGGCCGCGCCCGGCGCGCCCGCCACCACGCGCTGCGCCGCCGCGTGCTCCGGCCCTGCCAGCCGCGTCGCCAGGTCGCGGCGCGCCGCGACGCCGGCCGGCGCCCGCTCGCGCTCGGCCAGGGCGGCGCGCGGCGCCGACGCGCGCAGCCGCTCCTCGGCGAGCGCCGCGCGCACGTGCTCCGGCGAGAGGCCCGCCTCGCGCGCCGCGTCCAGCAACTCCGCGTCGCTCAGCCCGCGCTCGTCTCCCGCGTCCGCCGCCGACGCCTGCAACTCGGCCGCCCGCGCCAGCACCCGCTCCGCCGCCGCCCGGTCCAACGGCATCGTTAGGCACCCACCGTCAGATCCCGCCGAGCACGACGTCCAGCTGCCGCGCCACCGCCTCCAAAATCGCCGGCGGCAGCGGAAACGCCGCCTCGAGCGCGGCCCCCGCGTCCGCCCGGGGCGACCCGCGGGCCGCATCGCTCGGCACCGGCAGCCCGGCCTCGCGCAGGTAGAAGCGCGCGTACCCGTCGGCGAACTCGGGTGCCGCGCGGCGCAGCAGCAGGAGCCCCGCGCGCACCTGCCCCGCGCTCACGTACTGGTCCGCGCGCCCCGCGCGCTGGTCGGCGGGCGACGTGTTGTCCGCGACCACCTGCCCGACGATGGCGCCCACCAGCTCGTGCACCGCCGCGTAGCTCGACGCGGCCGCGTCGGCGGGACGCGCCGGGAACGCCACCGCGGTCACCGCGTCCGTGCGCGACCCCGCCTGCGTCCGCCCCTCGCCGCCCAGCACCGGCGACAGCAGGAGCGTGCCGTCGCTCTGCTGCGAGCCCGAGAGGAAGCGCTGCACCCTGGGCCGCACCGCGCGCTGCCACACCGAGTCCGCCGCGGCCAGGGCCGGGCCCCGCGCCTGCTGCAGGCCCGTCCAGTAGCGGTGGTAGAACCGCTCGCGCTCGTCGCCTAACGCCGTCGCGTAGAGCCGCAGCCAGTCGCGGTCCGCCGCGGCCGGGAAGGTGCCGGCGAGCACCGCGAACGCCCCCGCCTCGTCCTGGCTCCGCGCGCGGCGCGCGTCCCCGCCCGCCTGCACGAACGCGTCGACCGCGACCCGCATCTGCTCGAACGAGGGGAACGCGAGCGGTACGAACTGCGCGCCGAGCGCGAGCCGCGGATTCGCGGCGAGTCGCGCGCGCAGCCGCTCGCGGTTGGCGTCGAGGTCGGTGTACACGTTCGCCCGCGCCCGCTCGGCCTGCAACTCCGCCCGGTACCCGCGGCGGAAGAGCGGCACGCGCGCGGTGTCGTCCTCGATCAGCGCGAGCCCGTGCAGCCACAGGTCGACGTGCTCCGCCGTCCGCACGCGCCAGCGCAGCTCGCCGGGCTGCGCCGGGGCGGCCGGCGTCGCCGGCGCGGGCTGGGCCGGCGCCGGACCGGCGGCGATCCCGGCCCCGAGCGCGAGCAGTGTGAAGAGGAGGCGGGTCCGCATACGCGTCAGTACGCCCGCACCGCCCCGTACGATCCATCCACCCGACCTACCCACCCCCGCGAACGCCTACGCGGACTCGTCCGCCGGGCGGCCGCAGGTGATGCAGAATCGCCAGCCGTTCTCCAACTCCGTGCTGCAGGCCGGGCAGCGGTGCACCGTCAGGTTCTCCCCGCATGCGGGGCAGAACGTGACCGCGCGCCCCTCGGGCAGCGCCCGGGCGCAGGCGCGGCACGTTCCCCCGAGCACGGGCGTCGGCGGGCGAACGGGGAAGGGCACCGGGGCGGGGGCGGTCGGGCGTTGCGGTGCTCAGTGACGCGCGCTGCTGTCCGCGCCCTCGGGGCCGCCCGGGCGCCCGTCGAGGTCGGAGTCGTACTTGCCGCGCGCGCTGCCGCCCGCGCGCATGACCACGTGGTCGATCACCCGCCGCACGACCGTCTCGTCGTGCTGCTGGGCGTCGCGGAACCCGACCGCGTACCCGACGGCGGCGCCGAGGGCGATGAGAAGGAGGGGGCGAGACATGTGCGGCCGTGGTGGGAAGGTGAAGAAGCAGTCACCCCGGAGACGCCCCCGCCGCCACCCCCGCAACCGCGGCGCCCGCAACGGGCGCGGGGAAGCCCCGGTACGCCGGTGCCGCGACGAACCCCGCCGCCGTCGGGAACGGGTCGAGCGCGCCGCGCAGCTTCCCCTTCGCCCGCTCGCCGGCCACCCACGCGTCGAACCCCGACGGCACGAGCCCGCCCGACTGCGTCTGGTCGGCCGCGGCCCGCGTCGCGAGGTGGTTGGCATACTCGTTCTGCGGGTGCCCGTTGTGCCCGCGCACCCAGCGCCACATGCGCTCGTGCCGCGCGGCCGACGCGACCGCGGCCTTCCACAGCTCGAGGTTCTCGATCGGCCCCGCCTTGCGCGTCCACCCGCGCGCCATCCACCCCGGCACCCACGCCGTCATCCCGTCGACGACGTACTTCGAGTCGCTCGTGAACACGACCGAGAACGTGCGCTCCTTCTGCGACAGCCCGTCGAAGGTCTCGATCACCGACCGGAGCGCCATGCGGTTGTTGGTCGTGTCGCGCTCGCTCACCCACCAGTCCCAGCGGAGGACTTCGCCCGACGTCGGGTGCCGCCACTCGACGAGCCCGCCCGCGCCGCCCGGCGTGTCGCCGGCCCGGCCGTTGCCGAGGCAGCTCTCGTCGGCGTAGACCGCGACGAGCGGGTGCGCGGCGCTCACGTCACGACCTCGAACCCGACGAGCTCGTCGAGCCAGAGGTGCAGCGGGTCGCCGGTGGTCGGGTGGACGGCGTCGATCCGCTCGCGCCCGCCGACCAGGCGCAGCGCGTCGGGGACGACGACGAGGTCGTGCGCGTTCCGGCGGCGGAGTGCGACGCGCCGCCGCTCGTCGATGGCCCGTTCGAGGGCGTCGTACTGGGCGGTGGAAAAGGTGGCCATGCGGGCAATGTAGGGGCCCGAATCACCGCCGGGCTACGACGCGCACCACGCGCGCACGAGCCCCGCCAGCACCCCCGTCGCGCGCTCCACCTCGCCCAGCGGGACCCACTCCTCCGCGCTGTGCGCGAGCCCGATGTCGCCGGGGCCAAAGCACACGGTCGGCACGCCGGCCGCGTTGAGCAGCGCCGCGTCCGTCCACGCGGGCATCCCCTCGACGCGCACCGGCTCCCCCGCGCCGGCGAGCGCCGCGCCTAACGCCTGCACCACCGGCGCGTCCGCCGACACGTCGCTCGGCGGCTGCGCGAAGTCGAGCGCGACCTCCGCCCGGAACGGCCCGCGCCCCGCCGCCTCGAGCCGCGCCCCCACGCGCGCCGCCGCCGCCTCGATCTCCGCGAGCGCCGAGGCCGCGCTCTCCCCCGGGATCGTCCGCCGCTCCAGCCGCAGCACGCACCGCTCGGGGTAGGTCGTGAGCCCCACGCCGCCCTCGACCGTCGACGCGTGCAGCGAGCCGCGGCCTAACAACGGGTGCGGGGCCCGCCCCGGCAGCTCGACCGCGTCCAGCGCGTCCAACTCGGCCAGCAGCAGCCCCGCGTGCCGGATCGCGTCGACGCCGATGTCGTAGCGGCTGCCGTGCGCCGCGCGCCCGCGCACCGTGACCGTGTACCACGCGAAGCCGCGGTGCGCGGGCATGATCGCGAGGCGCGTCGGCTCGGTGATCACGCACGCGTCCGCCCGCAGCGCGCCGTGCTTCAGCCGCTCGACGAGCGCGAGCGTCCCCGCGCTCTCGAACTCCTCGTCCGCCACGGCCGCGACGACGACCTCGCCCCGCAGCGCTCCCGCCGCGTGCGCCCGCGCCGCCGCCGCGCACATCGCCGCCACGCCGCCCTTCATGTCCGCCGCGCCACGCCCGTAGAGCCGCCCGTCGCGCTCCTCGCCGTCGAACGGCGCGTGCGCCATCCCCTCGGTGCCGACCACGTCGAGGTGCCCGTTGAGCATCAGCACCGGCGCCCCCGGCTCCGCGCGCCCGAGCCGCGCGATCACGTTCGGCCGCCCCGGCGCGGCGTCGTACACGTCGACCGCGAACCCCCAGTCGCGCAGCACCGCCGCCAGCACCGCGGCGCACGGCCCCTCGCCCGGCGCGCCCGGAATCATGTCGGGGTTGCGGGAATCCACGCGCACGAGCGCGCGCGCGAGGGCGACGGGGTCGGCGAAGGGAACGGGCGTCATCGGGCGCAAGCTACCCGCTGGGCCTCCGCGCCCCACGCCTCCCCGCCTCACGTCACCCACGCGCTCACCCCCACGACCGTCCAGCGGCCCCCGCCGGCGTCGAAGAGGTAGTACGTGGTGCTCGACGCGTTCATCGCTGGCGCACTGTCGGGCGCCCGCGGGAGGCGCTCGTCGGCCGACACCTCGAGTACGGCGAACGCGCCGCGCCGGCGGACCGGGCCCACCCGGTACAGCACCCCGCCGGCGCGGATCGGCCGGGCGCGCCATTCGGCCTCGCCGACGACCGCCGCCCGGTCGCGCCAGCGGGCACGGAGCGCCGCCGGCAAGTCGTCGGCGAGCAGGAACACCGTCCCGGGCGCCGGGCGGCGGTGCAACTCGGGGCCCGTCCGGCGCCCCGACCCGCGCCCCGACCCGCGCCCGGTCGAGTCCTCGCCAAAGGTCGGCCACGGCTCGCGCCCCTCCAGTACGACTTCCAGCAGTCGGTCCGTGAGCGCGACGGCGGTCGCGGAATCGGCCGGCGGCGCGTCGCGCAACAGCCCCGGCACCGCCTCCCGCGCGAACGCGACCCGCCCCGGCTCGCCGGATCGCAGCCCCGCCGCCACCTCGTCCGGCGTGAGCGAGAGCGCGCCGAGTCCGCGCAGCATCGTCCCGAAGACGAGCCGCGCGGAGTCGCCCGCGGGGCCGGCGCGGTCCGCGGCGGCGAACCCGCGCCGCAGCTCCCCGACCACGTCGCGTCCGCCGCGGAGCATTTCGTATCGAATGGCTACGGAGTGCGTCGACCCGAACCGCGGCGTCCGGCGCGCGCGCACCTGCTGCGCGCGCAACCCGGCCATCCCCGGCCCCTCCGACGGCGCGAGCGCCCGCGCGGCGGCCGCCGTGTCGGCGGGGTCGAAGCCCGTCATCCAGGCGAGCCACGCGCCCCACGCGGCCCCGGGAGGTGGCAGCGGGAGCTTGCTGGCCGCGGGCCACGTCGCCCCGACCCCCGCCGCCACCTGTGCCGCATCGCGCAGCAGCGACGGGACCGGCGCCGCGGCCGTCCGCGCCCGGAGCGTGTCGCCCCACGGTCTGGGTTTCGTCATCGCCCGCGCGACGAGCGCGACCTCGCGCAGCCGCGGCTCGCGCGCCCCCGGCCACTCGGCGGCCAGCAGCCGGCACGCCGCGGGCTGGCACGACACGCCGCGCGGTGTCGCCCCCGCCAGCGCGGGCGGCCACGTGGTCAGCCCCTGCGCGAGGTCCTCGTACAGCGGGTCGCGCTCGCTGCCTAACGCGAAGGCGCGGCCCGGGTCGGCCATGAACGCGATCGCCTCGCGCATCTCCACCGTGTCGAGCCCGCGCCCGCCGCCGGTGTAGGCGGCCGGCGACGAGGTGCGCGTAGCGCGCGCCCGCATCCCCGTCCGCCCACGCCAGCGTGTCGAGCCGCGCGCCGAACGCCGCGCCCGCCCGCCCGTCGTCGACGTACCGCGCCAGCAGCGAGCGGGCGGCCGTGCGCGCGTCGGGGTCGGCGGCCGCTCGCCACGCGCGCACGATCGAGTCGCGCACCACCGTGTCCCCCGCGGCCAGCCGCCGCTCGACGTCGGTGCGCGGCTCCGGCGGCGGGATGACCATCCCCCCACCGTATCGCCGGCGCAATGCCGCGCGCTCGGCGGAATCGGCCGCGGCCCGCCCGGCGGGCCCGCGCAGCGTCCAGCTGCGGAACCGCTCGTAGCGCGCCGGCGTCGCGAACTCGGCGCCGCGCGGGGTAGCCGCCTAACGGAGCACCCGCCGGCGCCCCGGCCGGGTAGCGGAGCACCGCCGTCCCGGCGAGGCGCGCCGTGTCGACGCGCGCCCGGAACAGCCCGAGCGCGGGGTCGTAGAGCGAGCGCCCGACCACGGTCCCCGCCGCGGTGCGCTCGACCGTGACCGCGGTGTCGAGCGTGCGCTCGCGCGGCGTCCACCGCGCCGCGAGCCGCACGCGCGCCGTGTCGACCACCACGAGCAACCGCCGCCCTTCGACCACGGTGTCGCCGAGTACGCGCGTCACGCGCTCGCCGCGCACCTCCTCGCGGTCGCCCCCGCCCGAGGCCGCGCGCGCGATCGCGTCCACCCGCCGCGCGCCGGCCCGCGGCGCGGGCACCGGCGGCACGAGGTCCCACACCAGGGCACTCGCGTGCACGCGCGCGGCCTCCTCGTCGCGCCGCCACCGCTCGGGGCTCGTGCCGAACTCGCCAGGTTGCCACTGCCGCACGTACTCCGGCATCGGCGCCGGCGTGACCG
This sequence comes from uncultured Gemmatimonadales bacterium, assembly GCA_963763675.1. Lineage (GTDB taxonomy): Bacteria > Gemmatimonadota > Gemmatimonadetes > Gemmatimonadales > Gemmatimonadaceae > BPUI01. The sequence continues at coordinate 160,853 of CAVXPN010000005.1, read as the reverse complement.
TCTCGCGCGCGGGCCGCCCGTCCGCGCCGACCGCGAGCGACACGCGCGCCCCCGGCCGCTCCGACCGGCCAAACGTCACTCGCAGCCGCCGCTCGGGATTGGGCGGCGGCACCAGCGAATCGAGCGTGAGCCGCACGGTCGACCGGACGCGCGCCGTGAACGCGTCGCGCGCGCCGCCGTGTACCCACCGCTCCGCCAGCGCCACGTCCATGACGAGCGCCGAATCTCCCGCCGGCGACGGCGGCACCTGCCCGCCCGCGATTTCTCCCCACCCCACCAACGCCCCAGCAACAGCGCCCCACCACCAGCGCCGCATCATGAGCGCCCGACCAATAGCGCCCCTCCCCCCATCCCCTCCACCCCCACCTCGTCCACCCCCCACCCCACCACCTCCCCCAGCCCCGCCACCGCCCCCCGCACCTCCTCCTCCCGCCCCTCCGCCGCCACGAGCAACACGCACCCCCCGCCCGACGCCCCCAACGCCTTCGCGCCTAACGCCCCGGCCTTCCCCCCCGCCGCGACGATCGCGTCGATGCGCGCCGTCGGGATCGCCGCGTGCAGCGACCGCTGCTCCCCCCAGTGCTCGCCGACGAGCGCGCCCAGCGCGTCCACGTCGCCCGCCCCCAGCGCCGCCGCCATCTCGCCCGCGAGCGCCCGCATGCGCGCGAGCGCGCCCACCACGCGCGGCTCGCCGGCCGCGTACGCGCCCAGCACCGCGGTGATCGTCTCCCCCGAGATGCGCGACTCGCCGGTGTAGACCACCACGCACCGCCGCTCCAACGCCGCGCGCGTCGCGGCGGCGAGCGGCACACGCGTCACCCGCGCCGGCGCCCCCGAGACCGCCGCCCCCGAGGCCGCCGCCCCGAACTCCAGCCGCAGCGCCCCCCCGAACGCCGCCGCGTAGTGGTCCTGCCGCCCGCCCGCGATCCCGGCCTCGTCGACTTCCGCCGCCCGGCTCCACTCGGCCAGCCCGGCGCGCGCGGCGTCGTCGACCGCCCCGATCGGAGCCCCACCGCCACGCCACGCGGCCAGCGCCGCCGCGAGCGCGACCCCCGCCGCGCTCGACCCGCCGAGCCCCGCGGCCACCGGGAAGTCGCTCGCGACCTCGACCCGGAGCCCCGCGCCCGCCAGCCCGGCGCGCCGCACCGCGGCCGCCGCGAGCAGGCCGCCCACCTCGACCCGACCCGGCGCGTCGAGCGGCGGCACCGCGGTCGACGCCGCCGAGACGCGCACCGTCGCCCGCCGCGCGATCGCGACGTTGCAGACCGTCCCGCCCTGCTCGTCGCAGTACGGCGGCACGTCCGTCCACCCGCCGCCGAAGTCGAGCCGCGCGGGGGCGCGCGCGACCACGGCGAGCGTCACGACGAGTGGTCGTGCACGATCTTCCACGCGCCGCCCAACCGGCGCACGACGAGCGACGTCGGCCCGCGCGCGATCACCGAGTCCGCGCCCGCCGCCGTCCGCCGCGACAGCACGTAGAACGCGATCGCGTTCGCCACGCCCGGCGCGAGCAGGTCGACCTCGAGGTCCTCGAAGCGCAGCGTGCCGCGCTCGACCCCCGGCGCGAAGCGCGGCGCGTAGACTGCGCGGATCTCCGCGGGCCCGCGCACGATCCCGCGCCGCCCGATGTACGTCGTCCCCTCGCCCTGCGCGTAGAAGCCGACGAAGGCGTCGAGGTCGCCGCGGTTCCACGCCTCCGCCGACCGGTCGAGCATGGTCTGCACGGCGGCCCGCGTCGCGGTGTCGGCCCCGGTCGGCCGCCGGACGAGGCCGTGCCGTACCGGCGGCTGGATCGCGCAGCAGACTTGTTGCACCGCAACTAGCATTCGGATCCCTGGACGAAGGTGGCGCGGACCCGCCAAGCCCTGCGCGGGCGCCGCGAATCTAGGGGGCGGGGTAGCGCCTGGGTTGCAGGGCACGTCGTTTGCCCCGGAGAGGTCGATGCCGGATTTCGAAGAGTATCTGCGCGGACGCACGCTCATCCTCCTGTCCAACCGGGAGCCCTACGAGCACGTCGCGTCCAACGACGGCAGCGACGCGCCGGTCGTTCGGCGCCCCCCCGGTGGGCTCGTCTCGGCCCTCGACCCGACCATGCAGCGCACCCAGGGCACCTGGGTCGCATGGGGCTCGGGCTCGGCCGACCGCGGGGGCGCCGACGCCGACGGCCGACTCGGCGTGCCGCCCGAGGCGCCCCGCTACACGCTCCGCCGCGTCTGGCTCGACGAGGCCGACGTCGAGGGCTACTACCTCGGCTTCGCCAACTCGGCGCTCTGGCCCGTGTGCCACATGCTCCTCCAGCATTACAGCTTCCGCGAGGAGCACTGGCAGCGCTACCAGACCGTCAACGCGCGCTTCGCCGAGGCGGTCGCCGAGGAGTGCCGCCGCGCGCCGCACCCGCCCGTCATCTGGACGCAGGACTACCACTTCGCGCTCGCCCCGGCGATGATCCGCGCCGCCCTGACCGCGGACGGAACGGTCAAGCGCGCGTTCCTGCACCACTTCTGGCACATCCCCTTCCCGCCGCCCGACCTCTTCAACCTGCTCCCCACCGAGGTGCAGGGCGACGTCCTCCGCGGGATGCTCGGCAACGACCTGCTCGAATTCCACACCGAGCGCCACGCGATGAACTTCATGGACTGCGTGGCCACCTTCGTCCCCGGCGCGCAGGTCCGGCGCGAGCACCACTTCGTCCGCTACGAAGGCCGCACGGTGCGCGTCGGCGCATTCCCGATCTCGGTCGACGCGGCCTACTACGAGCGACTCGCGCGCGAGGGCGCCGGCCGCGCTGCCGAGCTCCGCGCGCAGTACGCGAGCGCCGGCCGCACGCTCGCCGTCTCGGTCGACCGCATCGATTACACCAAGGGCATCCCCGAGCGGCTCCGCGCCCTCGACGCCCTCTGGTCCGGCGCCCCCGAACTCCGCGAGCGTCTCACCGTCCTCCTCGTCGGCACGCCGTCACGCAGCGAGATCGCGTCGTACAAGGCGCTCGACGTCGAGGTCGAGGGGCTCGTGCAGCACATCAACGCGCAGTGGGGCACGCCCGACTGGACGCCCATCGTGTACGTGCACGAGAACGTCGGCGCCGCCGAACTCGCCGCGATGTACCGCGCGGCCGACCTCTGCCTCGTCTCGTCGCTGCAGGACGGGATGAATCTCGTCGCGAAGGAGTACGTCGCCTGCAACGTCGACGAGCACGGCGTCCTCGTCCTCTCGCGCCTGACCGGCGCGGCCGAGGAAATCTACGGCGCGGTGCTCATCAACCCGTTCAACGTCGACGGCTTCGTCCAGGGGCTGCGCTCGGCGATCGACATGCCGATCAGCGAGCGGCGGCGGCGCATGCGCAGCATGCGCGACCAGCTCAACCGGGCGACCATCTTCGACTGGCTCGCCTCGATCCTCGCGCGCGTCGCCGAGCTCGCCCCGCCGGCCGACGCCCCTCCGCCCGGCTCGCGTACCGCCGTCGACGGCGCCCGCGCGTCCGCGGCGGCGGTCGGCCGCGACACCGGGGCCGCACAGGCGATCGGCGCGGAGTCGACCGTCTGACACAGCCCGATCTGCTCGACCCGCCGGCGCGCGGCGCGCCGGCGGCCGGCGCGGGCACGCCCGACGAGCCGCAGAGCTCGCCGGAGCGCCGCGACCGTGCGTCCGCGACGCTCCTCACGGGCGGCGCGCGCGCGCACGTCCTCGCCGCGCTGACCGCCGCACGTCCGCTCGCCCTCTGCCTCGACATCGACGGCACGCTCGCGCCGATCGCCCCGCGCCCCACCGACGCCCGCACCCCCGAGCCGACCCTCCGGACGCTCGCGCGCCTCGCGGCGCACCCGCACGTGCGCGTGGCCCTCGTCACCGGCCGCGCGCCGGCGGGCGCCCACGCACTCGTCCCCGTCCCCGGCCTCTGGATCGTCGGCAACCACGGCGCCGAAGTCCTCCCCCCCGACGCCCGCGAAGCCGAGGTCGACCCCGCCGTCGCCGCCCACGTCCCCGCGATCGAGCGCGTCGCCGCCGCCCTCGCGCCGCTCGCCAGTACGCCCGGCGTGCTCGTCGAAGACAAGGGCCTCACGGTCTCGCTTCACACGCGCCTCGTGGCGCCCGGCGCCGGCGCCGCCATCGCCGACCAGGCCCGCGCTCTCGGCGAGTCCGAGGGCCTCCAGGTCGACGCGGGGAAGTCCGTCCTCGAGTTCAAGGCGCCTGTCGCCGTTGACAAGGGCACCGCCGCCCTCGCCCTCCTCGAGCGCTGGCAAGCCCTCGGCGACGGCGCGGGCGTCCTCGCCGCCGGCGACGATACCACCGACGAGCACCTCTTCGGCCGCCTGCGCGCCGCCGCCCCGGCGGCCTTCACCGTGCGCGTCGGCCCCGACGCGCCGACCGGCGCCGAGTACCGCGTCGACGACCCCGCCGCACTCGCGGCCTTCCTCGCGGACCTCGCGGACGCGTTAGGCGCCTGACGCGTCGGCCGGCGGGGCCGCCCCGCCGGCGCGCCGCACCACCGCCTCCCCCTCCGCGCGCGCCATCCGCCCCACGCGCACGAGGAACTCCACCGCGTCGCGCGCGCTCGCCGGGTGCAGCGCGGCGACCTCCGCCTCGTCCGCGAGCACCGCCGCGAGGGCGTCGGCCAGCAGCGCGCGCGCCTCGTCCGCGATCGCCCGCCCTTCCGCCGCCAGCCGCGCCCCCTCGGCCGCGTGTGCATCGGAGGTCGGATCGAAGGACGGCTCGCGCGTCGGCATCGCGGCAACGTAAGCTCCCGCATGTCCGCGCCCGCGCCGCCGCCCCTCGCGCTACCCCATGGACCGCCCGTCGTGCTGCCCCTCGCCGGCCTCCGGGTGCTTGATCTCTCGCGGGTCCTCGCGGGCCCGCTCTGCACCATGATGCTCGGCGACCTGGGCGCCGACGTCCTCAAGGTCGAGCGCCCCGGCACCGGCGACGAGACCCGCGGCTGGGGCCCGCCCTTCGACGCCCGCGGCGAGAGCGCCTACTTCCTCAGCACCAACCGCAACAAGCTGAGCCTCGCCGCCGCTCTCGACGTACCCGAGGACGTCGCCCTCCTGCGCGACCTCGCCGCTGGCGCCGACGTGGTCGTCGACAACTTCCGCCCGGGCACGCTCGAGCGCCGCGGCCTCGCCCCGCACGAGCTGCTGGAAACGCACCCCGGCCTCGTCTGGTGCACCGTGACCGGCTTCGGCCCCAGCTCGCCGCGCCCAGGCTACGACGTCGTCGTCCAGGCCGAACGCGGGTGGATGGCGATCAACGGCGACCCCGACGGTCCGCCCCTGCGCGCCGGCGTCGCGCTCGTCGACGTGGTCACCGGCAAGGACGCCGCCGTCGCGATACTCGCCGCGCTCGTCGCCCGCGGGCGGGGCCCCGTCCCGGCTGCCGCGCGTCGGATCCACGTCTCGCTCGCCGCGAGCGCCGCGGCGGCCCTCGTCAACGTCGCGCAGAACACCCTCGTCACCGGCGAGGACGCGCGCCGCTGGGGCAACGCGCACCCCAACCTCGTGCCCTACCAGCTGTTCGACGCGGCCGACCGCGCGATCGTCGTCGCCGTCGGCAGCGATCCCCAGTGGCAGGCCTGCGCCCGCGCGCTCGGCCTGCCCGCGCTCGCCGCCGACCCGCGTTTCGCCACCAACGCCGGCCGACTCGCCGGCCGGACCGAACTCGTCGCCGCCGTCGCCGCGCGCGTTCGGACGCGCCCCGCCGCCGAGTGGCTCGCGGCGCTCGAGGCGGCCGGCGTCCCCGCGGGCGTCGTCCGCACGGTCCTCGAAACGCTCCGCGAGGTCGACGCCTCGCCGCTGACGGGCGTCGCGCCGAGCGTCCCCGGCGCGGTTCGCCGCCCGCCGCCGGCGCTCGACGCGCACGGCGCCCTGGTGCGCGCGTGCGGGTGGGCCGCGTTCGAGCCGATCGCGCACTAACCCGCCCCTCGGGATCACCCGTCTGGTATCGCCGGTCACCCCCGGTGTGCAGAAGGCGCCGAAATCGCCCAACTGGAGCGTTACCTCCCCCCCCGGGCCTCGTCACTCCCCCGAATGTCGCACCGCGGCACCGTACGACTGGTCCATCCGGCGCTGGGCCGGCCTGTCGGGCGCCGCTGCGGGGGGTTAAGCTCTTGGCCGTGTCCACCACCACGGTACCCGGGGCGAGCCTCGACCCCTCCGAAGCGGATCAGCAGGTCATCACGAGCGTGCTCGGGGGCAACCGCGACGCATTCTCGGTCCTCATCCACCGGTATAGCGACGCGCTCTACCGGCACGCGTTGGGGATGACCGGAAGTCCGGACGTCGCGGAAGACATCCTGCAGCAGTCGTTCATCAAGGCGTACAACCACCTCGCCGAGGTGCGCGGGCGTTTCGACGCCTGGCTGTTCCGAATCGTGGCGAATGGGTGCAAGGACTGGCTGAAGAACATCCGGCGCACCCACGTCAGCTACGAAGAGGACGACCAGCCGTCCAACTACGCGACCCCCGACGAGGACCTCGACCGCAGCGAGTTGCGGAAGGACTTGGACCGCGCGCTGTCCACGCTCAACGCGAGCCTGCGCGAGGCCTTCGTCATGAAGCACGTCGAGGGGCGGTCGTACGAAGAGATGAGCGACATGCTCGGGACCACCGTCGGCGCGCTGAAGATGCGCGTCCACCGCGCACGCGAGGCGCTGCACGCCATCCTGGAGGAGAAGTACACATGACGGACATGACCCCCGATTCGACGCGCCCCGAGGTTGAGCGCGTCCGCCGCCCCGACGCCGCCACGACGCCGGTCGCCGCCCCCCGCCCCGAGACGGCCACCGACCTCGACACCGAGGCGCTCACCGGCCGCCCGGCTCCGGTCGTCCAGCAGTGGCTCGACGGCGAGCGCTCCGAGGCCGAGGCCCGCCGCGAGTCGCCGCAGGAGACCGCGATGTGGGCGCAGGTGCAGGGCGAGACCGAGCGCCGCGGCCGCATGACGACGCCGGCCCCGGTCCTCGACCGCATCATGGCCGCCATCCCGGCGACCCCCGTGCCCGACGAGGACGGGGTGCTCGGCAAGGTGAAGAAGCTCTTCGGCAAGTAAGAGTTCGACGGACACGAAAGAGGGGGGCGGCTCCGCGGAGCCGCCCCCCTTCTTCGATTCGGCCCCGGAGGCGAACGGTGGCGGCCGCCGCAGCGCGTCGCCATTTTCGCGCGGGCACGTGGCGCGCCCGCACTCCTCGCCGTCGGGGGCGGCCCCGTGTGAGCGACATGTTTCGTCTGATCACGTTCGGCTCGCTCGCACTCCTCCACGACGGCGCGCCGCACGAAGGGCCGGCCGGCCAGCGCCGTTGTCTCGTCCTGCTGGCGCTCCTGGCAGCAGCCGGCCGACGCGGTGTCCCGCGCGACCGGGTCCTCGCGCTACTCTGGCCGGATGCCGGACCGGACGCCGCGCGACACGCGCTGAACCAGGTCACGCATCTGCTCCGGCGCGCGGCGGGAGCCGACGCGGTGCGCGGGACGGCGACGCTCGCGCTCGACGCCACACTCGTGGCGAGCGACGTCGCGGAGTTCGACGCCGCTGTCGAACGGGGCGCGCTGGAGACGGCGGCGCGCCTGTACGGCGGCCCGTTCCTCGACGGGGCGGACGCGGCAGCCGGGCGCGACGAGTTCGCGCGGTGGTGCGCGGCCGCACGCGAGCGGCGCGCACGCGACTACGCCGCCGCGCTCGCCCGGCTCGCCGCGGACGCGCGAGGTAGGCGCGACGCGGTCGCCGCGGTGCACTGGAGTCGCCGGCTCGCGGCGGCCGAGCCGCTGGACGCGAGGGCCGCATGCGGGCTGGTCGAAGCCCTCGTAGCCGCGGGCGACGGCTCTGGAGCACTGCAGGCCGCACTGGTCCACGAGCGGCTGGTGCGCGCCGAGCTCGACGCGGCTCCCGACGCGTCGGTGCGGGCGTGGATCGCGCGCCTGCGCGCGGAGACCGCGGCGGTCGCGGGTGACTCGTTAGGCGTACCGGGGGAGGGCGGGATAGGAATACCACGGGACGCCGTGTCCCGCGCGCTTCCGCCTCGCGCCGCGGACGCGGCGGGACCGTCCGACCGGCCGCCGTGGCACGAGTTCGTGCGCAGCCGGCTGCAGGCGCGCTACGCGCTCGACGCCGTACGGAGCGATGGCCCCACACTCACCACGTTCGACGCCCGCGACCGCGGGCGTACGCAGGCGGTGCGCGTGCACGTGCTCGCGCCGCGCCGCGGCGGCGCGGACGCGCGGGCCGGCGACGCGCTCCGCGTGCTGGAGCGCGTCGCGGCGCTGCACGAGCCGCGCGTAGAGCGGGTGTTGGACTGCGGCGTCGCCGACGGCGTCGTGTACTACGCGACGGCGCCCGAGGTCGGGACCACCCTGCGCGACCGGCTCGGCGCGGGGCGCGGGCTGGCGCTGGGGGAGGCGGTACGCGTCGGCGCCGAGATCTGCGACGCGCTCGCGGCGGCGGAGTCGGCGGGCGTCGCGCACGGCGACCTGCGCCCCAAGCACGTGCGCCTCGGGCCGGACGGCGTCACGCTCGCGGCGCTCGGCGTCATCCAGGCGGCGGCCGCGATGCGGCCCGCCGACGACGCGTCCACGGCCGTCACGGTCGGCGCGCCCGCGTACCTCAGCCCCGAGCAGATCGCCGGCGAGGTCGTCGCCGACGCGCGGGGCGACGTCTACGCGCTCGGCTGCGTCCTGTTCGAGATGCTGGCCGGCGACCCGCCCTTCGGCCGCGGGAGTGCGTTAGGCGTGTTGACGCGCAAGCTGCACGAGCGGCCGCCGTCGGTGCGCGCCTGCCGGGCCGGCGTCCCGGCGGCGCTCGACGACCTCGTGGCGCGCGCGCTCGCCCCGGTGCCCGCCGACCGGCCGCGGTCCGCGGCCGAGCTGCGCGACGCCCTCCGGCGCGTCGCCGCCGGCGTCGGGCCGTGAGGCGCGCCTAACGTGGGCCGCGTGCAAGCGGGACGCGCTCCAGTCGCGCGAGCTCTGCCCGCGCCGCGGCGAGGTCGGCGCGCAGCGCGGGCTCGGCGTCGGCGCGGAGGCGCGCGTAGCCGCGGTACGCGCGGACCGCGCCCGCGGTGTCCCCGGTCGCGGCCGCGAGCCGCGCCTCGCGGCGCAGGAACGCCGCGACGTACTGGCTCGACAGCAACCACCGCGTCCGGCGGCGCGACGCCGCGAGTGCGCGCGGCAGGTCGCCGAGGCGCGCCCAGAGGTCGGACGCGACGAGGTTCGGCACCTCGACCTGGTACGGCGGCGCGGCGCGCAACACGGAGTCGAGCCGGGCGACCCGCGTCCGCGCGTCGGGCCGCCGCTCCTCGACCGCCACCCAGGCGTCGAGCGCCGGGACGAGGAGCGCGGCGAACCCGGTCCCGGACGCGGACCCGGCGGCGGCCGGGCGGGGCGGCGTGCGACTGGCGTCGCGCGCCGCCGCGAGCGCGCGTCGCGCGGCGCGGGCGTCGCCGCGGGTGAGGTCGTACACCGCCGCGATGGCGCGCGCCCGCGCGGCGTCGTTCGGCGGCGCGCCCGGCGTGAACGCCGCGTCGAGCACGCGGCGCCCGGCGCTGCCTAACGCCGCGTCGCCGTCGCCGAACGCGGCGTCCAGGACGGCGTTCTCCGCCGGGTGTGACGGGTCGTCGGTCCCCGCGCGCACGGGCGACAGCTCCGCGTACGCCCGCGCCGCGCGCGAGGGCTGCCCGCGGGCGAGGTACAGCTGGCGGGCCATCATCACGGCGCCGAGCCGCTGTTGCGGCGTCGCGGCGCTGCGGCTCTGCGCTTGGACGACCCGGTCGGCGTCGTCGAGCCCGACCCCGAGGTCGAGGGCGAGCGAGACGACGCGGTTCAGCGCCTCGGCCTCGGCCGGGACGAAGTGGCGCCGCGCGCGCGCGTGCTGGACGCTGTCGCCGAGCAGGACACCGGCCAACCACGCGTGGAGCAGCGGCGCGGGGGACGTCGAGTCGCCGGCGAGTCCCGCCCCGATCGCGCGCCGCACGGCGCCGGTGTCGCCCCGTAGGACATCCACCGCGACGCGCATCGGGCTCATCCGGTCGGCGCCCGAATCGAGGGCGGCCGCGCGCTCGAACGCGGCGGCGGCCCGGGCATCCGCGTTAGGCACCCCCGCGGCCGCGCCGTACCGGTACAGGACGATCCCCAGCCACTGCCACACCTCCCAATCGTTGGGGGCGATGTCCACCGCGCGTTCGGAGAGGCGCACCAGCTCCGCGCTCGGCTCGCCGAACGGCGGGAACGCGGCCCCGCGCGCCTCCGCGACGGCGCGGTCCCGCGGCCCGAGCCGGTCCCGGTGTCGCCACGCCAGTGCGAGCGCGTCGACGTGGAAGAGACGATTGCGGTTCCCGGTCGCGGTCGTCGCGAGCTGCAGGGCGGCCTGCGCGAACGTCGAGTCCTGCTCCACGGCCGCGAGGAAGCGCCGGTTGGCGTCGTCGGCCAACCCCCGCCGCTGCAACGCCCGTCCGGCGAGGTAGTCGCGGAGCGCGAGCGGCGGTTCGCCCGCCACCAGGGCCGCGCGCTCCGCACCCTCCCCGGCGGCGAGGGCGAGGAGCGCGTTGGAGAGCCGGTCGACCACGGCCGGCAGACTGTCGAGCGGCCCCTCGGCGCTCGCGCGCTGCTCGCGTCCGGCGGGCACGTCCTGGAGCGACGCCGACAGGACGACGCGGCGCGCCGTCCCGACGACCTCGCCGGTAATCCGGTGCCTAACGAAGGGCGGCCGGGCCGCCGACGCGGACTCCGCTACGGCCATCGAGCTCCGGAGCCGCGAGTCGAGGAGGTCCACCATCCCCGCGCCCAGGAAGGCGAGCGACGTGTCCTGCGCGAGTACGCGGAACGGTGCCACGGCAACGGCGGGCGCGTCGACGGGCGCCGTGCGCTCGTGCGCGCCGACCGCGGCGACGGCGGCGGCCGACGCGAGCAGCGCGACGCCGACGAGCGCGACGCCTACAGCGCGCCACGCGCGCGGCCGGGTGCGCGCGCGCGCGGACGCGGGGCGCTCGGCCGAAGCGGCGGCCGACCGAAACCGCGCGAGCGTCGGCAGCAACTCCGTGGCGCTCTGGGGCCGGTCGCGGGGGTCCTTCGCGAGACACCGGCCGACGAGCGCCGCGAGTTCGGCGGGCAGCGTCGGGCATCGGCGCGCCAGCGGCTCCGGCGTGTCGAACATGTGTGCCGCGAGGAGCGCGCGCCCGCTGCGCCCGCCGAACGGCGGCGCGCCGGCGAAGATCTCGTACGCCACGCACCCGAGCGCGTAGACGTCGGTCCGGTGGTCCACCGGGTCGCCCGCGGCCTGCTCGGGAGACATGTAGCCGGGCGAGCCGACCACGACGACGGCGTCGGTGAGCGTCGCGTCGGTCCCGCGCTCGCGCTCGTCGGCCGCCACGGCGGCGAGCGCGCTGGCGATGCCGAAGTCGATCACGAGGGCGTCGCCCCCCGCCAGCAGAATATTCCCCGGCTTGACGTCGCGGTGCACCACGCCGCGTGCGTGGGCGTACGCGAGCGCTTCGGCCACGTCGTGCAGCACGCTCGCGCCCCGCGCGACGTCCAGCCGCGGCCCGCGCGCGAGGCGCGTGCGCAGCGACTCGCCGGCCACGAGCGGCATGGTGTAATACAGCAGCCCGGCCGCGACGCCGGCGTGGAGCAGCGGGACGATGTGCGGGTGCTGGAGCGAGGCGGCCACGCGCACCTCGCGCCGGAAGCGGCCGAGCGCGACCGCCGTGTCGAACTCGGTCGACAGCACCTTGAGCGCGACGGGCCGCCCGAGCGCGCATTCCGTCGCGGCGAGGACGCGCGCCATCCCGCCGCCCGCGAGTGCTTCGCCGAGCGTGTAGGTGCCGTCGAGCGCGGCGGCGAGGCGCGGCAGGTCGTCCGTCATCGGGTCGGCGGGGTGGGGGGGCGTGCGGCGCCGCGGTCACAACAATACGCCCCGGACCCCGCCGCGCGAGTGAGGATCGCGTGAGGATCGGGTGAGTGCCCTGTCGCATGATCGCGCCGACGCGCCAGCCACCCTGGCTCGGGCGCGTCCCACCCTCGACCTGCGAGACGCCCGATGCGCGTTCCGATAGCGCCATCCCTGCCAGGGATTGTTGCGCACGCCCTCACCGTCTGTGCAGGCGGCGCACTCTTCGCCGCGCCCGCCGCGCACGCACAGGGTCTCCCCTTCAGCACGATCGACGTGCCCGGGGCGACCGCCACGACGGCGACGCACATCAACAACGCCGGGCAAGTCGTCGGGTTCTATAACGACGCGACTGGCGTGCACGGCTTCCTGTACGCCGGCGGTACGTTCACGCGGTTCGGCGTACCCGGGGCGATGAGCACGTCGCCGTACGGCATCAACGCGTCCGGGCAGATCACCGGGGACTACGCCGACGCAACGGGGACGCATGCATTCCTGTACGCCGGCGGAACGTTCACGACGATCGACGTGCCGGGTGCGACCGCCACGCTCGGGCGCGGGCTCAACGACGCCGGCCAGATCGTCGGCCCGTACCGCACCGCGACGCTCGGGCACACGTTTTTGTACAGCGGCGGTGCGCTCAGCTACCTGCCCGACGTGCCCGGCGCGACCTTCTCGGGCGCAAGCGGCATCAACGACGCGGGGCAGATCGTGGGAACGTACGGGTCGTTCACCTCCGCGGTCCGCCAGGGTTTCCTGTACGCCGGCGGCGCGTACAGTTTTATCGACTTCCCGGGTTCGACGAGTACGTTCGTCCCCGAGATCAACGCCGTCGGACAGATCGTCGGCCGCTACGTCGACGTCGGTGGGCTGAATCACGGATACGTGTACGCGGGCGGTGCGTACACGTCGTACGACGTGCCGGGCGCGAGCGGCACGAGTGGCTTTAGCATCAACAACGCCGGGCAGATCGTCGGCTGGTATGACGACGCCGCGGGGCGGCACGGCTATCTGACCACGATCGCCGCGGTCACCGCACCGGAGCCTGCGTCACTTGCGCTCGTGGCTGCCGGGCTCGGCGTGCTCGCTGCAGCCGGCTGGCGCCGTGCATCCGCGGGGTCCCTGGAAGGCCGGCGTTCGAGGCCCTAACTCTCGGCGCGCCGTCGCCCCGCGCGCCCGTCAGATGTGGATCGCGCGCCCCGTCGTCGCGAGCGCGGCCTCCTTGACCGCCTCGCTCAGCGTCGGGTGCGCGTGCACCGTCACGCCCAGGTCCTCGCTCGCCCCGCGGTACTCGAACGCCAGCACCACCTCCGAGATCAGGTCGCTCGCGTTGGGCCCGATCATGTGCGCCCCCAGCAGCTCGTCCGTCTCGGCGTCGGCGATGAACTTCACCAGGCCGGCCGTGTCGCCCATCGTACGCGCGCGGCCGTTGGCGGAGAAGGGGAACTTGCCGATTTTGTACTTGCGCCCCTCCGCCTTGACCTCGTGCTCCGCGTAACCGACCGAGGCGATCTCGGGGTGCGTGTAGACCACGCTCGGCATCGAGCGGTAATGCATGTGCACCGGCTTGCCCGCGATCACCTCGGCCGCGATCGTGCCCTCCTCCTCCGCCTTGTGGGCGAGGAGCTTGCCGCCGACCACGTCGCCGATCGCGTACACGGTCGGCACCGTGGTCCGCATCCGGTCGTCGACGACCACCTCGCCGCGCCGGCCCAACTCGATGCCTAACGCGGCGGCGTCGACCCCGCGCAGCGCCGGCCGGCGCCCGACCGAGACCAGCGCGTAGTCCGCCTCGAGCACCTCGGGCACGCCGTCCTTCTCGATCGTGACGCGGACGACGTCGCCCGCGCGCTCGCCGCCGGTCACGCCCACGCCGGTCCTGAGCACGAGGCCCTGCTTGGTGAAGATGCGCGTCGCCTCCTTCACGATGTCCTCGTCGTTGCCGGGGAGGATCGTCGGCGCGAGCTCGACCACGGTCACCGTCGCGCCCAGCCGGCGCCACACCGAGCCCAACTCGAGCCCGATCACGCCGCCGCCGACGACGAGCAGCCGGCCGGGCACCTCGGGGATCTTGAGCGCGCCGATGTTGGACAGCACGCGCTCCTCGTCGAAGCGCAGGAACGGCAGCTCGCTCGACACCGAGCCGGTGGCGATGATGACGTCCTTGGGCGCGTAGCTCGTCGTCGTCCCGTCCGCGCCGCGCACGTCGACGCGGTTCCGGCCCTCGCCCGCGCTGACGAGCGTGCCCTCGCCGCGCGCCCAGGTGACCTTGTTCTTCTTGAAGAGGAACTCGACGCCCTTGGTGTTGGCGCCGACGACGTCGTCCTTGCGCTTCATCATCGCGCCGAGGTCGAACCGGACGTCGCCGAGCAGCACGCCGTGCTCCGCGGCGTGGAGCCGGGCGAACTCGTAGTGCTCGCTCGACGCGAGCAGCGCCTTGGACGGGATGCAGCCGACGTTGACGCAGGTGCCGCCTAACGTCTTGTCGCTCTCGACGCAGACGACCTGGAGGCCGAGCTGCGCGGCGCGGATCGCGGCGACGTAGCCGCCGGGGCCGCCGCCGAGGACGAGGACGTCGCAGGGAGTCGGGGTGTTGCTCATGTATCGTGCTGAAGATGAAGTCGAAGTCGGGATCGTCGCGGGCGCGGCGGGGCCCCACTCACCCCACGGCCCGCTCCGTCGCCGCCCAGAGCGCGTCCTGCGCCGCGACGTCGTGCGTCGCCCGCGACGACCGCGCCGGGCGCTCGTGTTTGTAGTACCCGCCGGTGGCCCCGCGGATCGCCGGATCCGACGCGAGGTACACACTCGTCCGCGCGCCCTTTTCGGGGCTCGACAGGAACGGCCGCGCGAGGCGAAACAGCATGCCGAACGTGCCGCCCGACGCCGACCCGAAGCCGCTCGCGATCACGCCCGGGTGCAACGCGTTGGCCGTCACACCCGTGCCCGCCATCCGCCGCGCGAGCGCGTACGCGAAGAGCACGTTCGCCAGCTTGCTGTGCCCGTAGGCGCCCAACGACGACCAGCGGCGCTCGAGGCGCAAGTCGTCCGGCGCGTACCCCGTGGGGATCTCGTGCGCGCTCGACGAGACGGCGACCACGCGCGCGTCGCCCGTGGCCGCCGCCGCCGCGCGCAGCGGTCCCAGCAGCTCGGTCGTGAGCAGGAAATAGGCGACGTGGTTGAGCGCCATCGTCGCCTCGACCCCGTCGACCTCGCGGCGGGTGTCGAACAGCGCGCCCGCGTTGTTGACCAGCACGTCCAGCCGCGGGACGCGCCCGCGCACCTCGTCCGCCAGGCGGCGGACCTCGGCCTGCCGCGACAGGTCGGCCACGAACAGCTCGGCCGCCCCGCCGCGACCGGCCGACGCGGCGCGCCCCTCGACCTCGCGCCGCGCGTCCTCCCCGCGCGCCCGGTCGCGCCCGACGAGCAGCACGCGGAAGCCGCGCTCGGCGAGCGCGACGGACGTGGCGCGCCCGATGCCGCCCGTCGCGCCCGTGACGAGGGCCGTGCGGCGCGGGGCGTCGGTCACGCGATGAGCATCGCGGCCGGGTCCTCCATCAACTCCTTGAACCGCACCAGGAACAGCACCGCCTGCTGCCCGTCGATGAGCCGGTGGTCGTAGGAGAGCGCGACGTACATCATCGGCCGGATCTGGACCTGGCCGCCCACGGCCATCGGCCGGTCCTGCGTCTTGTGCAGCCCGAGGATGCCGACCTGCGGATAATTGATGATCGGCGTCGAAATCAGCGAACCGAACACGCCGCCGTTCGTGATCGTGAACGTGCCGCCGGTGAGGTCGTCCATCGTCAGCTTGCCGTCGCGGGCGCGCTTCGCGACCGCGGCGATGTCGCGGCTCACGTCGAGCACGCCCTTGGCCTGCGCGTCCTTCACGTTGGGCACCACGAGGCCCGCGTCGCTGGCGACGGCGATCCCCATGTTGACGTAGTGGTGGTAGACGATGCTGTCGCCGTCGATCGCGGCGTTGACCGTCGGGTACTGCTGCAAGGCCATCACCGCCGCCTTGACGAAGAACGGCATGAAGGAGAGGCGCACGCCCTGCTCCTTCTCGACGCGCTCGCGCACGCGGTCGCGGAGCGCGGTCACGGCCGTCATGTCGATCTCGTTGAACGTCGTGAGGTGCGCGGTCTGCTGCTGCGACGCCAGCAGGTTCTCGGCGATGCGGCGGCGCCGCGTCGTCATCTTCTCGCGCGTCTCGCGGGCGCCGTTCCCGCCGTCGTTGCCGCCGGCGGGCGTCGGGGGAACGGGCGCCGGGCGAACGGCCGCCGGCGTGGGAGGCGGTGGGGGGAGCGGCGAGGGCCCCTTGGGCGCCGACGACGCGATCGCCATCACCACGTCGGGCTTGCTCACGACGCCGCCGCGGCCGGTGCCCGCGACCGCGCCGAGGTTCACGCCCGATTCGGCCGCGAGGCGCTGCGCGCCGGGCGACGCGCGCACCTCGCTCCCGTGCGGGGCAGGGGCGGGCGCCGCCGTCGGCGTGGGCGTCGGCGCGGGGGTGGGAGCTGGCGCGGGCGCCGGGGTCGCCGCGGCGCCCGCGGTCGCGTGCTCGTCGATCTCGCCGAGCTGTTCGTCGACGTTGACGACGTCGCCTTCGGCCTTGACGCGCTTCGTCAGCACGCCGGCGCCGAGCGCGGGCACCTCGACGGTGATCTTGTCCGTCTCGAGCTCGACGAGCGTCTCGCCGGCCGTGACGGTGTCGCCCTCCTTCTTGAGCCAGCGGGAGATCGTCGCTTCGACGATCGACTCGCCGAGGGGCGGCACCTTGATCGCGATCATTGCAGCCAGAACTGGTAGGGAAAACGGCGGGTAGCCCTCGCGGGCGCGGGCCGGTAGCGTTCGCCGGCAATATAGCCCCGGCCACGGGGCCCAACCCCGCCGATCCCGCCCGCTTCCCTTGCGCGCCCTCACCATTTCGGCCCACGGCGGCCTCGACCAACTCGCGTACCGCGACGACGTTCCCGCGCCCGAGATCACCGCACCCAACGAGGTGCGCGTGCGCGTCGAGGCGGCCGCGCTCAACCGCCTCGATCTCTTCCTGTTGGGCGGACTGCCCGGGATCACGATCACGCCGCCGTGGGTCGTCGGCTCCGACGGCGCCGGGGTCGTCGACAGCGTCGGCACCGGCGTGACGCGCGTGCGCCCCGGCGACGCCGTGATCATCAACCCGGGCACGAGCTGCGGCCGCTGCGAGTACTGCCTGGCTGGCGAGGAGCCGCTCTGCCCGCGCTACCAGATCTTCGGCGAGCACCGGCCGGGCTTCTGCGCCGAGTACGCCGTGGTGCCCGAGCACTGCGTGCGCGCGGTGCCGGCGTCGATCCCGGCGGCGGAGCGGGCCGCGTTCTCGCTCGCGACGCTCACGGCGTGGCGCATGGTGGTCACGCGCGCCGCGGTGCGCCCGGGCGACCAGGTGCTCATCTGGGGGATCGGCGGCGGGGTCGCGCTCGCCGCGCTGCAGATCTGCCGCCGCATCGGCGCGACGACGTGGGTGACGAGCGGCAGCGACGAGAAGCTGGCGCGCGCGCGGGCGCTCGGCGCGGACCACACGCTGAACCACGCGACCGAGGACGTGCCGCGCGCGATCCGCGCCGCGACCGGCAAGCGCGGCGCCGACGTCGTCGTCGACTCGGTGGGGGAGGCGACGTGGGCGCGCTCGCTCGGCGCGTTAGGCAGGCGCGGGCGGCTGGTGACCTGCGGCGGCACGTCCGGCCCGATGGTCGAGACCGACGTGCGGCGGCTCTTCTGGAATCAGTGGACGATCATGGGCTCGACGATGGGGACGAACGCCGAGTACGACGCGATCGCCGACGAGCTGCGCGCGGGGCGGTTGGTGCCGCCCGTGGATTCGGTGTGGGCGCTCGAGGGGGGGCGCGGCGCGTACGCGCGGCTCGAGAGTGGGCGGCAGTTCGGCAAGGTCGTTGTCCGAATCTGAGGCGCCCGACGGCGGGGGCACGGCCGCGTACACGGCGGACGAGCAGCGGCGGCTGCGCGAGGCGGTCGCGGCGGGCGCGGTGCCGGCGTGCCCGCGCGACGGGGCCGCGATGACGCGGCGGCCGGTGGGCGGGGGGTCGTTCGGGCTCGGCTACTCGCGGCGGCGCGAGTGGCTGATCTGCCCCCGGTGCCGGCGGAGCGCGCTGTTCGACGTGAAGCGCGGGACGCGGAACTAGGTCGGAGCTAGGTCGGAATTAGGTCGGAACTAGGTCGCGGCGCGCCGCTCTGTCCCCGTCACCCCCGCCCTCGCGGGGGTGACGACTGCATCAGGCCATCACGCCTCGTCCTTATCTTCCCGCCCCATGCCCCTGCTCCAAGCCCCCGCCGCCGCGCCCGCGCCGCCCCCCGACTTCAACGGCCGGCTGCAGGACAGCGTGGCGCAACTCGGCACGCTCGTCCCCAACCTGCTCGCCGCGCTCGTCATCCTGTTCGCCGGCTACCTGCTGGCGAAGCTGATCCAGCGCGGCGTGCAGCGCGTCCTGCTGCGCCTGCGCCTCAACGAGGCGCTCGCGCGCGGCGGCGTGACGCCCGCGGTCGAGCGCTCGGGCGCGCACGTGAACCCGGCGCGCATCCTCGCCAACCTGGCGTTCTGGTGCGTGATGTTCGCCGTGCTCCTGGTCGCGGCGAACGCGTTAGGCCTCAAATCGCTCGCCGACGTCTTCGCCGAGCTGGTGGGCTACGTCCCGAGCGTGATCGCGGCGGTGGTGATCGTCATCGCCGGCATCCTGCTGGGCGGATTCGTCGAGGGCCTCATCCGCGCCTCGGCGGGCACGATCCACGGCGGGCCGACGCTCGCGCGGGCGGCGCGCGTGGGCGTGGTGGTGATCGCGGTGTTCATGGCGCTGCAGGAGCTGGGCGTAGCGACCGAGATCGTCACGACCGCGTTCGCGATCCTCTTCGGCGCGGTGGCCCTCGCGCTCGCGCTGTCGTTCGGGTTGGGCAACCGCGAACTCGCCGGCGAGGTCACGCGCGAGTGGTACGGGCGCTACCGCGCGGAGCGGGCCGCGATCGACCGCGAGCAGGCGCGCGAGGAGGCCGAGCAGGAGGCGGAGCTGGCGCGGCCGGTGGCGTTCCGGCGAGCGCCGCGCGCGGCGGCGTCGCCTAACGTGGTACCGACTCCGACGAGCCCCGCGCCGGAATGAGCGGGTCCGCCGGCTTCAGGCCAGCACCCCGAGGCCGTGCTTCTGCACGACGGCGAGCAGCTTGAGGGCCGCGCCGCTCGGCCGCTTCGCCCCAGTCTCCCGCTTTTCCAGGGTGCTCTCACTGGTGTTGAGGTAGCGCGCGAACACCGGCTGACTCACGCGCGCGTCCTCGCGGATCTTTCTGATCTGTCGCCGAGCGAGGGGCGCGGGCTGCACCAGGGGAGGCCGAGGGGGAGGCGGATCTGGCGCAGCCGGTAGGGCCCACGGCGCCGGAGTGAGGAGGCGCGCGGTCCCGCGGTTCGTCGCCGGGCGCCACAGATAGATCGCGCCCAACCCCGGAGCGGGAGCTCAGCGCGCCGAGCGCGAGAACCACCGCGCTCGCGCGGGGTAAGTATTTGTGCCGCATCATCTTGTGTGTGGCGTGGCCCGGTCGGCGCGTCCGCCGGAATCGGCTATCTTAGGGGGCTGCACTTCAGGGTGCATCCCCTCGTTCCTGCACGCTCCGCTTGCCCCCGCCATGACCGCACCCAACGCCCGCGAACGCATCCTCCCCCGTCTGATCGACGAGGAGATCAAGGAGTCGTTCATCAACTACTCGATGAGCGTCATCGTCTCGCGCGCCCTGCCGGACGTGCGCGACGGGCTCAAGCCGGTGCAGCGGCGCGTGCTCCACGCGATGAACGAGATCGGCCTCGTCCCGGGCCGCCCCTACAAGAAGAGCGCGACCGTCGTCGGCGACGTGCTCGGCAAGTACCACCCGCACGGCGACAGCTCGGTGTACGACGCGCTCGTGCGCATGGTGCAGCAGTTCTCGCTGCGCTACCCGCTCGTCGACGGGCAGGGGAACTTCGGGTCGGTCGACGGCGACCCCGCGGCGGCCTACCGCTACACCGAGGCGCGGCTCACGCGCGTCGCCGTCGACCTCCTCGCCGACATCGAGAAGCAGACCGTCAACTTCGGCCCCAACTTCGACGACAAGCTCACCGAGCCCACCGTCCTGCCGTCGAGCGTGCCCAACCTGCTCGTCAACGGCTCGTCGGGGATCGCGGTGGGCATGGCGACCAACATCCCGCCGCACAACATGCGCGAGGTCGTCGCCGCGCTGCACGCGCTCATCGACGACCCCGAGCTCCCGGTCGAGGCGCTCCGCAAGCTCATCAAGGGGCCCGACTTCCCGACCGGCGCCTACATCTACGGCCGGCAGGGCATCAAGGACTACATCGAGACCGGCCGCGGCCGCATCGTCATGCGCGCGCGCGCCGTGATCGAGGAGAAGGAGAGCAGCAACAAGTCGCAGATCGTCGTGACCGAACTCCCCTACCAGGTCAACAAGGCGCGCCTCGTCGAGCAGATCGCCGACCTGCACCGCGAGGGCAAGGTCGAGGGCATCTCCGCGCTCCGCGACGAGAGCGACCGCGAGGGCATGCGCGTCGTCGTCGAGCTCAAGCGCGACGCGATCCCGCGCGTGGTGCTCAACCAGCTCTACAAGCACTCGACGATGCAGTCGACGTTCGGCGTGATCATGCTCGCGCTCGTGCCCGACTCGCAGACGGGGCGGCTCGTGCCGAAGGTCATGCCGGTCAAGACGGTGCTCGAGCACTTCGTCGCCCACCGGCACCAAGTCATCGTCCGGCGCACGGAGTTCGAGCTCGGCAAGGCCGCCGACCGCGAGCACATCCTCGAGGGGCTCAAGATCGCCGTCGACAACATCGACGCGGTGATCCGGATCATCCGCGCCGCGGCGGACTCGCCCGTCGCGAGCGCGCAGCTGCAGCAGCGCTTCAAGCTCTCGGAGAAGCAGGCCGAGGCGATCCTCAACCTGCGCCTCGCCCGCCTCACGGGGCTCGCCATCGGCGAACTCGACGAGGAGTTGCAAACGCTGCGCGCGACGATCGCCGACCTGCGCGACATCCTCGGCAGCCGCCCGCGCCGCATGCAGATCATGAAGGTCGAACTCGCCGAGATCGCCGCCAAGTACGGCGACGAGCGCCGGTCCGAGATCACGGCCGACGAGGGGGAGTTCACGATCGAGGACCTGATCGCCGAGGAGGACATGGTCGTGACCATCTCCCACTCGGGCTACATCAAGCGCACGCCGGTGACCACGTACCGCAAGCAGCGCCGCGGCGGCCGGGGCCTGAGCGGGCAGGACCTCAAGGACCTCGACTTCATCGAGCGGCTCTTCATCGCGAGCACGCACGACTACATCATGATCTTCACGGACGACGGCCGCTGCTACTGGCTGAAGGTCCACGAGATCCCGGCCGCCGGGCGCGCCACGCGCGGCAAGCCGATCGTCAACCTCATCAACGTCGGCCCCGAGACCACGATCCGCTCCATGGTCGCGGTGCGCGAGTTCCGCGACGACCAGTACCTCTTCTTCGCGACCCGCAACGGCACGGTCAAGAAGACCGCCCTCTCCGAGTACGGCAACGTGCGCGCGGCTGGCGTCAAGGCGGTCAAGATCGACGACGGCGACGAGCTGATCGACGTGCAGATCACGAGCGGGACCAACGACGTCGTGCTCGCCACCAAGCACGGCCTCTCGATCCGCTTCCCCGAGCTCGAGGTGCGCGAGATGGGGCGCGACACCACCGGCGTGAAGGGGATCACGCTCCGCCCCGAGGACAAGGTCGTCAGCCTCGTCATCGTGCGCCGCGGCGACGCGACGCTCCTCGTCACCACGACCAAGGGCATGGGCAAGGTCACCGACCTGACCGAGTACCGCGTCCAGGGCCGCGGCGGCAAGGGCATCCTCACCCTCAACCGCACCGACCGCACGGGCAACGTCGTCGCCACGATGGAAGTCATGCAGGACGAGGAGATCGTGCTCATCACCAAGAACGGCGTGATCATCCGCTCGGCCGTCAACGAGGTGCGCAACACGGGGCGCAACGCGCAGGGCGTCAACCTCGTGCGGCTCGACGCCAACGACGAACTGTGCGCCGTCGCCCGCGTCGTGACCGAGAAGGAAGAGGACGGCGACACGCTCACCGACGACCCGCTCATCCCCGACGGGCTCGACGGCGACGGCGCGGGCCCGGACGGGACCAGCCCGGACGGGACCGGCCCGGACGAGGTCTGACGGCGCCACCGGCAGCCGCCGTGTGGCGGCTGCCGGTGAGCGCGGTGTGGCAGTTTCGTCGCGCCCGGAGCGAGCATTGCTGCCGCCCCGGGCGCGACTACATTCGGAAGCTCCGTACGCTCATGTGACCGTCGTCACCCCACGGGCCGGGATCCGTGGTGGTCCCGGGCTCGGCGGCACGGGGGTCGCCTGCTCCGCTACCGTGTCGCTCACCTCTCCACCCCCACAACTCGTCGGCCTCGGCGCGCTGCGCGCGGCGCAGCATCGGCTCCGCGGGGTCGCGGTACGGACGCCACTCCTGCCGGCCGACGAGTTGGTGCCGGGGGCGGGACCGGGCGCGCGGGTCTGGGTCAAGCCCGAGATGCTGCAGCGCGGCGGGGCGTTCAAACTCCGTGGCGCGTACAACTTCCTCGCCGCCCTCGACCCCGCGGAGCGCGCGCGCGGCGTGGTCGCGCCGTCGTCGGGCAACCACGCGCAGGCCGTCGCCCTCGCCGCGCGCCTCTTCGGCGTCCCCGCGACCGTGGTCATGCCGAGCAACGCGCCCGAGGCCAAGCGCCGCGGGGCCGAGCGCTTCGGCGCCACGGTGATCCTCGTCGGGCCGACGAGCGACGAGCGCGCCGCCCGCGCCGCGGAGATCGTCGCCGACACGGGCGCGGTGCTCGTCCCGCCGTACGACCACCCGGACATCGTCGCCGGACAGGGCACGATCGGCCTCGAGATCGCTGAGGACCTTCCCGACGTGCGGCTGGTCCTCGTGCCCGTGGGCGGCGGGGGGCTCCTGGCCGGCGTGGCCGCGGCGGTCAAGGCGCTCGCGCCCGCCGCGCGCGTGGTCGGCGTCGAGCCGGCCGCGACGCCCAAGCTGTCCCGGGCGCGCGCGGCGGGGCGACCGGTCACGCTCCCCTACGCGGGCGGGATCGCCGACGGGCTGCTGACGACGAGCGTGGGCGCGCTGCCCTTCGCGCACCACGCGGCCTTCGTCGACGAGGTGGTCGGCGTGGCGGACGACGTACTCCCCGAGACCGTGCGCGTCCTGCTCGACCGCCTCAAGCTCGTCACCGAGCCGAGCGGCGCGGTCACGCTCGCCGCGCTCCGGCTCGGGCTCGTCGAACCCGCCGCGGAGGGCGACACGGTGTGCGTCCTCAGCGGCGGCAACATCGAATGGGACGGCCTGCTCGGCGTGCTCGGGGGGAAAGGCCGTGGGACCGCCGACCACTGACGCGGCCGGCCGCGCGTCCCGCGAGGACGCGTCGGGCGACGCCCCGCTGGGCGAAGCGTTCGGCAATACGTTAGGCGTTGTATCGGGCGGAGCGGCGGGGCCTGCGCCGACCTCGTCCTGCGTCCTCGTCGTCGACGACGACCCGGCCTTCGTCGACGGCGTCCGCTGGGCGCTGACCGCGCAGGGCTACCGCGTGCAGGCCGCGACCGGCGCGCGCGAGGTCCTGGCGCAGGTGGCCGAGGCGTCGCCGCTCCCCGACGTGGTGCTGCTCGACATCCTGCTCGGCGATGGCGACGGGGTCGACGTGCTCGCACACCTCAAGGCCGACGAGCGGTGGCGCGACGTGCCGGTCCTGATGCTCTCCGCCGCCGCGGCCGAGGACTACACGGTGCGCGCGCTCGGGCTCGGGGCCGCGGACTTCGTACGCAAGCCCGTCCGCCCGCGCGAGCTCGCCGCGCGCGTCGACGCACACCTGCGCGCGGGCACCGTGCTCCGTACCACGCGCGAGGCGCTGCGCCGCACCGAGGCCGAGTTGGTGCGCGCGCGGGCCGACGCCGAGAACCGCCGCAAGCTCGTCGACATCCTGCACGAGGTCACGAGCGACCTCGCCGCCGACGAGATCTACCACCTGCTCTCGCGGCGCGTCGCCCGCGCGCTGTCGGTGGCCCACTGCGCGGTGATCCTCGAAGCTGCGGACGGGGCGTCCGGCGTCGTCGCGACCGCGTTCGAGCTGCCCAAGCTGCGCGCCGCGGCGGTCGCGCTCGCGAGCTTTCCCGAGGTCGGGCAGGCGTTGGAGACCGGCGCGCCGGTACTGATCGAAGAGGTCGACGGGCACCCGCTGTACGCGGCGCGCGTGCCGGCCGGGATCGACGGCGGGACCATCGCCGTCCGGTCGAGCATCGCGCTGCCATTCTCCGTCGACCGCGCCCAGCGCGGCGCCTTCCTGCTCCGCCGTACGCGCGAGGAGCCGCCGCTCTCGGCGGAGGACGTCGCGTTCGCGGAGGCGGTGATCGGGGCGGCGGTGGCGGTCGTGCAGCGCGCACAGATGATTGAGACGACGCGCGCCGACAACGCGCGGCTCGAGTACCTCGCGACGACGGACCCGCTCACGGGGCTGCTCAACCGCCGCGCGCTCTCCGAACGCCTCACGACCGAGATGGAGCGCGCGTTGCGCTACGACACCTCGGTCGCGCTGCTGCTCGTCGACCTCGACCATTTCAAGCGGGTCAACGACACGCACGGCCACCTGGCCGGCGACGGTGTCCTGCGCGCCGTGGCGGAGCTGCTGACGGAGGAGGCGCGTTCGAGCGACCTGGTCGGGCGCTACGGCGGCGAGGAGTTCCTCGTCGTGCTGCCCGAGACCGACGACGCGGGCGCGGCCTCGCTCGCCGAGCGCATGCGCGAGCGGGTGGCGGGGCACGCGTTCCGCGCGTGGGAGGGCGAGGGCGCGCTCGAGGTCACGGCGAGCATCGGCATGGCGACGTTCCCGGCGGCGCGGATCGAGAGCGTCGACGACCTGTTCGCCCGCGCGGACGCGGCGCTGTACCGGGCCAAGGCGGAGGGGCGGAACCGGGTGCGGGCCTGAGTGCGGGGCTAACGCCCTATCGCCTGCAGCTCCACCAGCAGGCAGCGGTCCTGCACCACGTCGATCCCCGCGCGCGCCAGCCGCTCCGCCGCCTCGTCGTTCCGGATGCCGAGCTGGAACCACACCGCCCGCGGCCGCGCGGCGAGGATGTCGTCGACATGCGCCGGGATGTCGTGCGGGCGTCGAAAGACGTTGACCAGGTCGACCGGCCCGGGCGCGTCGGCCACGCGGCGGACGACGGGCTGGCCGAGGATCTCGGTCACGTCGGGGTAGTAGACCGGCACGGGCACGACCTCGTAGCCGGCGCGCTGCGCGTACGCGGGGACGTAGTAGGCGGGCGCGCCCGTGTCGGGCGTCTTGATGCCGAGCACCGCGATGCGTCGGACGGCGCCGAGGAGGGCGCGGATCTCGGCCGGCGTGTCGACGAGGTGCGCGCGCCAGGCGTCGTCGCCGGGGTCGAGGGGGGTGTCGCGCGTGACCCGTTCCGCGGACGGCGTGTCTTGGGAGAGCGTCATGCACCCGCGCCGTGCGAAGATCGTGCGCGCGCGGCGCCCGCGGCTACCTTGCCCGCGCTACCGACCTGTTCCGGAATTCCGATGCGCATGCTCGTCCTCGGGGCGGGGCTGCAGGGTTCGTCCTGCGCCTACGACCTGCTCCAATCGCCCGACGTGAGTGCGGTGCGGCTCGCCGATCTCACGGTCGGCCAGCTACCGCCATTCCTCGCCCCGTACACCGACCCGGCGCACGTCGGGGACGCCCGTCCCCGGCTGATTCCCACGCCGCTCGACGCGCGCGACGGCGAGGCCGTGCGGGCGCTCATGCGCGGAGCCGACGCGGTGGCGAGCGCGCTGCCGTACTACTTCAACTTCGAGATGGCGCGCGCGGCCGCCGAGGTGGGCGTGCACTTCTGCGACCTCGGCGGCAACACCGAAATCGTCGAGCAGCAGCGCGGGCTCGCCGCGCGCATTGTCGAGCAGGGCAAGTCGATCATCCCCGACTGCGGGCTCGCGCCGGGCATGGTCAACATCCTCGCGCAGCGCGGCATCGACCTCGTCGAGGCGGACGGCGGGCGCGTGACGTCGGTGCGCATCTTCGTCGGCGGGCTGCCGCAGCGGCCCGAGCCGCCGCTCAACTACCAGATTGTCTACTCGCTGGAGGGCGTGCTCGACTACTACACGACCAAGTCGTGGGTCGTGCGCGGGGGCGAGCGCCGGCAGGTGGACGCGCTCTCCGAGGTCGAGCGGGTCGACATGCCCGGCGTCGGCGAGCTCGAGGCGTTCCACACCGCGGGCGGGCTCTCGACGATGGGCGCGCGCTACGAGGGGCGCATCCCGACGATGGAATACAAGACGCTGCGCTACCCGGGGCACGCGCGGCTGATGGAAGCGGTGCGCGCGTTAGGCTTTCTCGAACTCGACCCGGTCGAGGTCAAGGGGCAGCGCGTCGTCCCGCGCGACCTCGCGGTGGCCGTGATGGGGCCGCGCCTGCGCAAGCCGGCCGCGCCCGACCTGGTCGCGCTGCGCGTGGTGGTCGAGGGCGAGCGGGACGGCACGCCCGTCGTCCGCGCCTGGGAGCTGGTCGACCGCGCCGACGCCGAGCGCGGCATCTCGGCGATGATGCGCGCGACGGGCTACTCGCTCTCGATCACGGCGCAGCTGCAGGCCCGGGGCGAGGTGCGCCCGGGCGTGTGGACGCCCGACGAGTGCGTCCCCGCCGAGCGCTACGTCGCCGAGCTGGCGCGGCGCGGCGTGCTGATCCGCGAGCGAGCCGCCTAACGGCCGAAGCCGGCCATCGTCGCGCCCATCGCGTCGATCGTCGCGCGCGCGTTCCAGCGGTCGCGCCCGTTGAAGATGAACGAGAAGGCGAGCACCTCGCCGTCGGCCGCGGTGACGTAGCCGCCGAGCGCGATCACCTCGTCGGTGGTCCCGGTCTTGGCGTGCAGGTTGTCCGCGGCCGCGGTGCCGGCCATCCGGCCGCGCATCAGCCCGCTCTCGCCGGCCACGGGGAGCGAGGCGTGGAACGCGGGACCGAACGACGAACGGTGCGCGAAGCCGAGCATCTGGACCATCGCGCGCGCCGTGACGCGGTCGAGCACCGAGAGCCCGCTCCCGTCGCTCACCGAGACCGCGCCCGGCCGCACCCCCGCGCTGTCGGCCAGCAGGCGCCCGAGGAGCGCGCTCCCCGCGGCGGCCGACCCGACCGCGTCGCGCCGCGGCCCGCGCACCGCGTCGCGGAAGATCAGCTCCGCGAAGTGGTTGATGCTCTCGAAGTTCATCGTCCCGACGAGGTCCCGGAGCGGCGGCGATTCGAGCACGGCTACGGGCGCCGACCCGGCCGGCGCCGACCCCGTCGACGCAGCCTCCGCCGACGTGGGCCCCGCCCGCAGCCCGCCGTCCACCCGCACGCCCTCGGCCTCCAGCGCGCGCTCGACCGCGCCCGCGGTGAACGCCGTCGGGTCGGCGATCGTCAGCTGCAGCCGCCGCACGCCGGCCGCGCGCCCGACCGTGCCGCGCGCGACCACGTGGCCGTCTGCGGCGCGGTAGACGCGCACCGTCATGCCCCCGCCGCCGGTGACGCGCACCAGGTTCTCGACGCGGATGCCCGCCGTCGCGGGCTCCAGCGCGACCGAGCCGTCGCCCGAGACGGCGACGACGACCACGTTCTCGTTCATCGACAGCGCGCCGAAGGGCGCCGCGTAGCCGGACCCCGCGTAGCGCGAGAGCCAGCCGTCGGGGATCGTGCGCGCCTCGAACGCGCTCGCGTCGCCGACGACTGCGCCGGTCACGTGCTTGACGCCGGCCTGCGCCACGCGCCGCGCGAGCGCGCGCGCCGGCGCGTCGTAGCCGGTCCCGTACTCGCCGCCGCCCCAGAAGCGCCGCGAGAACGACGGGTCGCCGTCGCCGCGCACGACGAGGTCACCGCGCACCGTGCCGTCCGCGTCGAGCGGGCCGGTTCGGAGCACTTCGGTCCGAAACCGCCAGTCGGGCCCGAGCCGGTCGAAGGCGAGCACCGACGTGAACATCTTCATCGTCGATGCGGGCATTACCGGCGCGTCCGGCTCGCGCGCGAAGAGCGTGTCCCCGCGGCTGAGCGAGACGACCATCACCCCCCACCGCCCGTCCTCGCGCCGCGACAGCAGCGCGCCGAGCGCGGCGTTCAACTCGGCGGCGCTCTGCGGGGCGGTGTAGCCGGGGCGCACGATCGGCGCCGGGCGCGCCGCGGCGGCCCGTGCCGCGCGCCCGGCCCGGCTCCGCGGGGTGCTCGTGGCCCTGCGCCGCGCGCTACTCCTCACGCCGCTCTTCGCCGCCGCCCCCCGGGCGCCGCGCCGGTGGGCGGTCTGGGCCGCGGCATCCGCGGCGACGGCGGACAGACAAACGGCGGCCGCGAGGAGCGCGGCCGCCGCACGGCGCGGCAGGCGGTTCAGGACGAACGACAGCATCTACGGTGCGGCGGCGACGGCGGGTCGAACGAGGGGCGCGCCAAGTCTACACAGCACCGGAAGGGGGGACGGTGGGGCGGGTCGCTCGGTCAGGATGTCGCGCAGGCCCGTGAGGGGCTGGGGGATGCTGGGGCCGGAGCATCCCCGGCCCCAGCATCCCCCGCGCCCCCCTCTTCCGGAGGGCCCCCCAGGTCCCTACACCCGGAACACGATCTTCCGCTTCAGGCACCACGCCAGCACGCCGTACCAGAACGCGACGAATAGCAGCGCGAACGCCAGCGACGCGTCCCGCGGTTCGAGCCACGACGCGAGCGCGGTCTGGTAGAACGCCTCGACCAGATTCGTCCGCTGCCCCTGGTACTGCACGTGGAGAATCGAGTAGAGCATCCGCGCCATGACCCCCGACCCGATGAACGCGATCATCGGGTTGGTCCCGTACACCACGAACGGCCGCGTCCACCCGCGCACCCCGTGCGCGTCGATCACCCACATGCACGTCGCGAGCGTCACGCACGCCATCCCCGCCGCGAAGAGCGCGTACGAGCTCGTCCAGAGGGACTTGTTGATCGGGAACACCCAGTTCCACATCAGCCCGCCCATCATCCCGAGCGCCCCCGCCGCGTACAGCCCGTTGATCCGCTCGGCCAGCGACCGGCCGCGCTCGCCGATCCAGCGCCCCGCGAAGTTGCCGAACATCGCCGTCCCGATCGCCGGGATCGTCGAGAGCAGGCCCTCGGGGTCGCGCACGCGGTTGCCGCCGACCCACAAGTGGTCCGGCGTCAGCACCACGCGGTCGACCCACGCGTCGAGCGTCATCCCCGGGCGGTGCAACACGAACATCCCCTGCACCCCGCCGAGCCCGGGCACCGGCAGCAGCGTCATCGCCCACCAGTAGCCGTACAGCAGCACCGCCAGGATCACGACCTGCTGCTTGACGGTCGTGCGCAGCGTCAGCAGCCCCGCGAGCGCGTAGGCGATGCCGATCCGCTGCAGCACGCCCATGATGCGCAGGTGCTCCAGCCGGTAGAGCACGCGCTGCAGCACGTTGGGGTCCTTGAGCCCGGGCAGCTCCCCCCACTGCAGGAAGGGGAAGTAGTTGAGCAGCAGCCCGAAGAGGAAGATCAGCGCGCCGCGCCGCAGGACCTGCCGCGTGATCGCCGCGTCGTCCGCGCCCGCCGCGCGGCGCGCACCGAGCGAGAGCTGCGTCGTGATGCCGACGATGAACAGGAAGAACGGAAAGATCAGATCGGTCGGCGTCCACCCGTGCCACTCCGCGTGCTCGAGTGGGGGGTAGATGTGCTCCCACGACCCCGGGTCGTTGACGAGGAGCATCCCGGCAACAGTCAGTCCGCGGAACACGTCCAGGGAGAGGAGGCGTTCGCGCGGCGCGGCGGCCGTGGCCGGTCCGGCCGGCGCGGATCCCGCGCCGGACGACGCAGCGGGGCGGGGCGGGGCCGACGACGCGGCCGGTGGAACGAGAGTCGCAGACATGGTGGAACGGGGGTTGTGGCCGAACGTTACACCCGGACCCACGCACCGCCACCGCGAAACGTTCGCGCGCGCAGCCTTCGCGCGCACGGCGCTCGCGTGCGAACGTTCGCGCTTCCGCGGTCCCAGTGACAACTTGGCGTAGGAGCAGGAGCACGGCGCGGAGTGCGGTCGCGCCGGACGCCGGTTGGCGTCCGGCCGCGGGCCGCGGACGATCACCCTGGGGGGGATGGCGTATGGCGATCGGCAATCGGACGTTACGCGAAGGGATCGTGGGCGGGTTGGTCGCGGCGTCGGCCGTGGCGGTGTGGTTCCTCCTCCTCGACGTGCTCGGTGGACACCCGTTCGCGACCCCACTCCGCCTCGGCGAGAGCGTCGCGTCGTTGTTCGGGGGCACCGGTGGCGGGTCGGCCACCGCCTACGTCCTCGGCTATACGCTCTTCCACGTGATCGCGTTCTGCGTCTCCGGCCTCATCGTCTCGGCGGTGGTCAACAGCGCGGAGACCGAGCCGTCGCTGCTCTTCGGCCTCCTCATCCTGTTCATCGCCTTCGAGCTCGGCTGGTACGGGCTGACGGCCGTGCTCTCGCGCGACGAGGCGTACGGGTCGCTCGCCTGGTACCAGGTGATGATGGCCAACCTGATCGCCGCGGGGGCGATGGGCTACTACATGTACCGCCGCCACCCCGCCCTCATCGCGCGCGCGCAGAGCGGGCTGGCGGACGGCTACGACGGCGACCGCCGCACCAATCAGGTCGACGTCGACGTCGCCGCCGAGCGGCGCCGCGCGGCCAGGGTGTAAGCACCCGGCCCGAGCGCGACGGCGACGAGCGACCCCGCCACCGCCGTCGCGCCCACGTCGCCGCCGGCGATCGAGTACGCGGTCGCGACGAGAAACACGAACGTCGGCAGCGCGGCCAGCGCGACCACGCCGCGCGTGCCTAACGGCACGCGGAACGGCCCGCGGAGGTCGGGCTCGCGCACGCGCAGGCGGATCAGCGCGCCGAACTCCAGCAGCATCGCGAGCGCGTAGAGCAGCGCGTCCGCGACGACGAGCTCCTTGAACGGCAGCAGGGTGAAGAGGGAGTAGCACGCCGCCGCCGCGAGCACCGCGGCGCGCGGCGTCCCGCGCGCGTCGACCCGCGCGAGCGACGCCGGGAGGAGGCCGTCAGCCGCCACCGCGAGCGGCACGCGGCTGAACGCGAGCAGGAGCGCGTTGTAGAGGGCGAGCGCGCTCACCATCCCGGCGACCGCGACCGCCGCGGCGAGCGCCGGCCCGGCCGCCCCGCCCGTCGCGCGCGCGATCGCCGGCCACGCGCCGTCCGTCCACGTCGTCCAGTCCGACGCCGCGAGCGTCGGCAGGAGCGGCACGAAGTAGCTCGCCGCGACCAGCGGCACCGCAACCGCCAGCGCGCGCGGGTACGCCCGCCCCGCGTCCTCGACCTCGCCGAGCACGGTGCTGGCGTTGTCCCACCCGAAGTAGTTCCACATCGCGACCGATAGCCCGACGCCGAGGCCGGCGAGCGGCGCGCCGCCGGCCGCGCCCGCCTTCGCGAACGGCGCCCACGGCGCGTGCCACGCCGCCGCGCGTACCGCCGCGTGCGCCGCGCCCGGAGTCGCGCCCGCGCCGCCCGGCGCGGCGCCGTGCGTTAGGCCGGTCACCAGCGCCGCGACGGCGACCGCGCCGAAGGTGCCGAGCACGAAGTAGCCGGCCCACGTCCCCACGCCCCCGACGCGGCGCGCGCCGCGCAGGTTGATCGCCGTCGCCCCCCAGATCACCGCGAGCCGCACCCCCCACACCGCCCACCAGGGCAGCCCCGGCGCGAACCACGCCAGGTACTGGGTAAACAGCACCGGGTAGATCGCCATGTCGACCAGCGAGTACAGCCACGTGCACCACGCGTTCTGGTAGGCCCAGAACGGCCCGAACGCGCGCCGCACCCACTGGTAGTAGCCGCCCTCCTCGGGCAGCATGCTCGCGAGTTCGCCGATGATGAGCGCCTCGGGTACGCTCCACAGCACCGGGAGCGCGGCGAGGAGCAGCAGCGCGAGCCCGGGCCCGACGCTCGCGACCAGGGTCTCGGTGGTGAACGCGCCGCCCGAGACCGTGAAGAAGAGCAGGAAGACGACGGCGCGCGTCGTGAGCGTGCGGCGGAGCCGGACGGGAGCGGTCAATAGAGTCTGGGTGAGGGAAAGAGGGCGGAATTTGCATGGTCCGCCCCGCCATGCCACTCCTCGCCCCGCGTCGCCCCGACATCGTCGTCTTTGATTCGAACGAAACGCTGCTCGACCTGGCCGCGCTCGACCCCGCGTTCCGCGAGGCGTTCGCCGGCGTCGGCGCCGACGGCACGGCCGCGCGCCGCGCGTGGTTCAAGCAGGTGCTCGAACTCTTCCTCACGGCGACCGTCACCGGCGCGTACCGCCCGTTCGATCAGCTGGCCGCCGCCGCGCTCGACATGACGGCCGAGCAGCTGGGGCTCGCGGCGGTGCCGGCGGCGGGGCGCGCGCGGATCACGGCCGAGTTGATGACGCTCCCGCTGCACGCGGACGTGAAGCCCGCGCTGGAGCGGCTGCGCGCGGCCGAGGTCCGCGTCGCGGTCCTGACCAACTCGACCGAGCGGGCGGTGCGCGCCCAGATGGAGGCGAACGGCGTGGCCGACCGCTTCGAGCGGCTGCTGTCGGCCGACGCGGTCGAGCGATACAAGCCGGACGCGAAGGCCTACGAGTACGCCGCGCGCAAGCTGGGCGTGAAGCCCAAGCGGGTGCTGCTCGTCGCCGCGCACGGGTGGGACTGCGCGGGGGCGCTGGCCGCGGGGTGCCGCGCCGCGTTCGTCCGGCGCCCGGGGCAGGCGCTGGACCGGACCGCGCTGCGCCCGGAGCTCGAGGTGAACACGCTGTACGCGCTGGCGGACGCGGTGGTGGCGATGCGCTGAGTCGGCGCCGCAGCGTTGGGCGTCGCCCCTTACACCACCAGGTTGAGCAGCCGCCCCGGCACGAAGATCACCTTCCGGGGCTCGCCCGTCACGAACTTCGCGATCCCCGCCTCGCCCATCGCCGCCGCGACGGCCTCCGCCTGGGTGGCGCCGACGGGCAGCTGCACGGTGCCGCGCGTCTTGCCGTTCACCTGCACGGCCAGCGTGACCGCGTCCTCCGCCGCGACGGCGGGGTCGTACAGCGGCCACCCCGCGTCGAACACGCTCCCGACGTCGGCCCCGTGCGCGCGCGCCCATAGTTCCTCGGCGAGGTGCGGCGCGAACGGCGCGACGAGCTGCACCAGGGGCATCACCTCGTCGCGGTGCGGCGTGCGCTCGCCCTGCCGCAGCACGTTGGTGTAGGTCATCATCTGCGCGATCGCCGTGTTGTACGACAGCCGCGCGACGTCGTCGCCGACCTTCTTGATCGTCTGGTGCAGCTTGCGGAGCACCTCGCGGTCGGGCGCGCCGTCGGCGGCCATGTCGCGCGCCGAGTGGTAGACGCGGTCGAGGAAGCGCCTAACGCCCGAGATACCGCCCGTGCGGTAGTCGCCCCCCTCCTCGTACGGCCCGAGGAACATGAGGTACGTGCGGAACGCGTCCGCGCCGTACTGCTCGATGATCTCGTCGGGGTTGATCACGTTCCCCTTCGACTTCGACATCTTGGCGCCGTCGCGCACGATCAGCCCGTGCGCGCGGAACTTCGTGAACGGC
This sequence comes from uncultured Gemmatimonadales bacterium, assembly GCA_963763675.1. Lineage (GTDB taxonomy): Bacteria > Gemmatimonadota > Gemmatimonadetes > Gemmatimonadales > Gemmatimonadaceae > BPUI01. Next base: position 127,352 of record CAVXPN010000005.1, on the reverse strand, counting down.
TCCTCGAAGTCGACGTGCCCGCCGTCCCGGAGCGCCATCGTCACGAAACGTGAGTAAAGGAGGTGGAGCACCGCGTGCTCGTTGCCGCCGATGTAGCTGTCGACGGGCAGCCACGTCATCGTGCGCTCGCGGCCGAACGCCGCCGTCGCGACGTCCGCGCTCGGATAGCGCAGGAAGTACCAGGAGCTGTCGAGGAACGTGTCGCTCACGTCGGTCTCGCGCCGCGCGTCGCCGCCGCACGTGGGGCACGCCGCGTGGTACCACGACGCGTCGCGCGCGAGCGGGCTCACCCCCGAGTCGTCGGGCTTGAAGTCCTCGAGGAAGGGGAGCACCACCGGCAGCTGCGACTCGGGCACGGGCACCGTGCCGCAGCGGTCGCAGTAGACGATCGGGATCGGCGGCCCCCAGTAGCGCTGCCGCGAGATGCACCAGTCGTGCAGGCGGTAGTTGGTCGTCGCGCGCGCCGCGCCGCGTTCGGCGAGCCACGCGGCCACCGCCGCCTTGCCCTCCTCGACCGTCAGCCCGTCGAACGGCCCCGAGCGGACGAGGCGCGCGCCCTCGCCCTCGCCCTCGACCACCGGGACGACGGGGAGCGAGAACTTCTCCGCGAACTCCAGGTCCCGGGCGTCGTGCGCCGGCACGGCCATGATCGCGCCCGTGCCGTACTCCATCAGCACGTAGTCCGCGATCCAGACCGGGATCGGCGCGCCCGTGGCCGGGTTGGTCGCGGTCGCGCCCGTGAAGACGCCGGTCTTCTCCTTGTCGATCTTGCGGCTGACCACGTCCTGCCGCGCGGTCGCCGCGCGGTACGCGTCGACGGCCGCCCGCTGCGCCGGCGTCGTCACCGCGTCGACCAGCGGGTGCTCCGGGGCGAGCACGAGGTACGTCGCGCCGAAGATCGTGTCGACGCGCGTCGTGAACACCGTCGCGAGCTTGGCGGCGGCCGCATCGCCGTTAGGCGTCGCGACCGCGAAGTCGACCTGCGCGCCCGTCGAGCGGCCGATCCAGTTCCGCTGCGCCGTCTTGGTGGTCTCGCTCCAGTCCAGCCAGTCGAGGTCGCCCAGCAGCCGCGACGCGTAATCCGAGATGCGGAAGAACCACTGCTCGAGCTGGCGCTGCTCGACGGCCGTGCCGCAGCGCTCGCAGTGGCCGTCGATGACCTGCTCGTTGGCGAGCACGGTCTTGTCGAACGGGCACCAGTTGACGGCCGCCCGCTTCTTGTACGCCAGCCCCTGCTTGTGTAGCTGCAGGAAGACCCACTGCGTCCACCGGTAGTAGTCGGGCTGCGACGTGTCGACCGAGTACCGCCAGTCGACCATGAGCCCCGCGCGGTCGAGCTGCCGCCGGAAGTTGGCGACGTTGCGCGGGGTCATCGTCATCGGGTGCGCGCCGACCTTGAGCGCGTAATTCTCCGAGTGGATGCCGAACGCGTCGAAGCCCAACGGCTGGAAGACGTTCCGCCCCTGCTGCCGGTGGAACCGCGCCTGGATGTCGGTCCCCGTGAACGCGAACAGGTTCCCCACGTGCAGCCCCTCGGCTGACGGGTAGGGAAACATCATGAGCTGGTAGAACGGCGGGCGCGCGGGGTCGCGCGCCGCGACGTCGACCTGGTTCGTGCCGCGCTCCCGCCAGCGGCGCTGCCACGCCGCCTCGACGGCGGCGGGGTCGTAGCGGTCGGGCTCGGGCGTGCCGGCGGCGGGCGCGGGGGTCGTGGCGGTCGGGACGGTCATGCGGGGCGGGCAGATCGGGGTGATGGTCGCAATCTAGCCCGATCCGGTCTCGCCTTTCCGCGGCGCGCCGACGCGCCCGACGACTCCCACGCGGCCCGCACCGAAATCGCTACCACCGATGGCGACGCAGCCGCCACTATCGAACGGGCGCGGATCTGGTCTGGTCGGTGGTACATGCGTCAGTCATCCGCGCACACAACGTGCAACGACTGAGACGCCCGGCGCCGCACCATGACGTGATCGTCACGCAACGTCTCGAGGCAAGGCTTCATCATGACCGATCCACCCACCCAGCGCTCGAGCCTCCGGCCGGCGCGGACGGCGGTACTCCTCGGGCTGGCCGCGCTCGGCGCCGGTGCGTGCGGCGGAGACCGACCCGCCGCCGAGGCGCGCTCCGCGCTCGGCACGCAGCTCGGCGCCGCGCACGCGGCGGCTGGCATCGGCGGCACGCAGGCGGCGTCGGCGGACGACCTGTCGGCCGCCCGGCGCTACCTCGAAGCCACGCTCCGCGTCGACCCGAATAACGACGCGGCCCGCACCGCGCTCGCCAGCCTCGGCGGCGTCGCGCCCGACGAGGTCGACGTGCCGTTCGCCCACCCCGACCGGATCCTCGGTCCCGTGGCCAGCCACGCGACCCCGGGCCGCGCCCTCCGGGCGATCCCGGCGGTCGCCTTCGGCGAGGTCGGCGCGCTCGGGTCCGACGTCGCGGTCGCGGTCGCACCCTGGGCGGGAGCCGGCAGCGGGGGGACCGCCCCGACCACGTCGGCGGTCCCGCGCACCGCGGCCGACTCGGCCGAGGCGCTCGCCGCACTCGTCGGAGCGCGAACCGTCGCGGCCGATTCCGCGACGCATGCGCAGTCCGCGCGCGGGGCCGCCGACCGCGCCGCGACCCGTACCCGCGCGGTGTCGGCCCGCCGGCGTGGGCGGCGGCGTCAGGAAGCCACACTCGCGGCGCGCGAGGACAGCCTCTCCGCCGCGGACAGCACGATCGCGGACGCGGGCGGCGCGGGGCGGCCCAAGCACAAGCGCACCTGGCCGTGGACTCGGGCGCAGCGGTGGCTGGTGGCCAAGGGGGTCGGCGCCGGTGGCGGCGCGGGGGTGATCGTCGGGGCGATCGTCGGAAACGTGCCGGGCGCTCTCATCGCGGGCTCGCTGACCGGCGGCGCGGTCGGCTTCAAGAAGGCCACCAAGATCGGGCCGGCGGCGCCCTACCCGACGCCGAGCGACAGCGCCAAGTTCGACATCGAGAAGCGCGAGAAGGAAAAGGCCGACACGACGCGCCGCGTGGCCACGAAGCCCTAACCCACGCGGCGCTCACCCGCGCGAGCCGGCTCGCCACGCCGCCGGTCGTCCCGCTGTCGATCTTCCAGGTACGGCAGCGGGTCGACCGCCCCGTCGGCCGTGTAGACGCCGAAGTGGAGGTGCGTCGGCCCGCCCCGCGCGTTGCCGGTGTTGCCGACGAAGCCGACGGTGTCGCCCGTCCGCACCGACTGCCCGGCGTGTACCGCCTGGGCGTCGAGGTGCGCGTAGTACAGCGAATGCCCGCGCGCGGCCGACACGATCGAAACCACGCGCCCGCCGAGCCGGTCGTCGCCGACGAAGCTCACGACGCCGTCCTCGGCGGCGAGGGCGGGCGTGCCGCGGCGCGCCATGATGTCGACGCCCTCGTGCGGGCGCGCGCCGCCGTCGCGCGGCGCGCCCCACCCGCTCTCGATCGCGCGCGCGTCCTTGCCCGCGACCGGGAACGCGAGCGACGGCCCCACGCCGAACGCGACGCGCCACCGCACCCGGCGGCGGAGCTCGGGCTGGAGGCGGAGCACGTACTCCGCCCCCGGGTCGTCGTCGACCACGTCGTACGACGCGGCCGGTGTCTCGCCGCTCGCGACGAGGCGCCGGGCGCCGGGGTCGCCGCGCTCCTCCTCCCAGAGCTCGCTGAAGACGCGCGCCGCCGAGTCGGCGTCGGCGTCTACGCGCACCGTCACGCGCTCGCCGCGGCGCGGGCGCACGCGCCAGGCGAGCGCGGCGGGCTCGGCGCCGGTGACGACGCCCTGCGCGCGCGCGGGCAGCGCGGCGGCGGCCGGCGCGCCTAACGCCCGGTCGCCCGCCGCCAGCCAGTCCCGGGCGAGCGCGTCGCCGTCCGGCCCCTCGCCGCGGAGCGCGTCGGCGTAGCGCGCGCGCGGCGACGCGCCGCGCAACCGGTCGCCGATCGCGCGGACCTGGTCGCCGATGTCGTGCCGGATGCGCGCGACATTACAACCCGCGGCGAGGCACGCGCCGACGACGGACGTGGTCGCGAGCGCGGCGGTGGACGCCCGAAACCCGGGGCGGCGTGGGGCGAGGCGCATGCGTCGTGCTACCCCGCGCGCGCCGGCGCGCTCCGCACGCGGATCGCGACGCACGTGCGACCCGCTTCCTACACGCCGCGCCCGCGACTTCGTGTCGTCTTCGCGTCGTCGCCGGTGCGGTCTCGCCGTTGCGGGGTAGCACTCGGCTCGTCGCCTCCTGTTCGCCAGACGTCCGCTCCCCGCGTCCCGGTCCCGTCCCTACGTTGGTCGCCATGATGGCTTCGACCCTCGAACTTCCGCCCGCGCCCACTCCGCCCGCCGCGCTCGCCGAACGCCTGCGCGCGACGACGTTCCTCGCCGGGTTGCCGGACGCGTACTTCTGGCGCCTGTCGCGCGCCTTTACCATCGAGGCCTTCGACGAGGAGGCCACCCTCTTCGACGAGGGTGCGCCGCGCCGCTTCCTCGCCGTCCTACTCTCGGGCTCGGTCGCGATCGAGAAGATTGCCGAGGGGCGCGCCGTGCGCCTCTCGACGTTCGGCACCGGCGAGGCCGTCGGCGAGGGGCTGCTGCTCGGCGACACGGACGCGCACGGCACGACGGCCCGCGCCCTCGCGCCCGTGGTCGCCGCCGTGATGACGCGTGCCCGCATGGACGATCTCCTCAAGGAGAACCCGCCCATCTTCGCGGCACTCGTCGCCCGCGCGGCGCGCGCCATCGCGCAGCGCCTGCGCGCGGCCGACGCCACGCTGTTGGGCCACGGCCGCGCGACCGGCTTCACCGGCGGCGGGACGCGCCGCGAGCACGACCTGCTCGGCGAGCGCAACGTGCCCTCGGACGCGCTCTACGGCGTGCAGACGCTCCGCGCGCTCGAGAACTTCGCGATCACCAAGGTCCCGCTGCGCGACTTCCCCGCGCTCGTCTCCGCGCTCGCCACCGTCAAGGCCGCCGCGGCGCGCGCCAACGCCGAGCTCGGCCTTCTGACCCCCGACGTCGCCGACGCCGTCGAGCGCGCCGCCGACGAGGTCCGCGCCGGGCGCCACCACGAGCACTTCCTGGTCGACATGATCCAGGGCGGCGCGGGCACGTCGACCAACATGAACGCGAACGAGGTCATCGCCAATCGCGCCCTCGAACTGTTGGGCCACCCGCGCGGCGCCTACGAGCACGTCCACCCCAACTCGCACGTCAACCTCTCGCAGAGCACCAACGACGTCTACCCGACGGCGCTCAAGCTCGCCCTGCACGAGAGCATCGACGCCCTGCGCGCCGCGATGCGCGCCCTCGCCGAGGCGTTCCTCGCCAAGGGGCGCGAGTTCGCCCCGTTCCTCAAGATGGGGCGCACGCAGCTGCAGGACGCCGTGCCGATGACGCTCGGGCAGGAGTTCACCGCGTTCGGCCACACGATCCTCGAGGACGTCGACCGCCTCGGCGAGGTGCAGGCCCTACTGCGCGAGATCAACCTCGGCGCGACCGCGATCGGCACCGGCATCACCGCGCCCGCGGGCTACGCCGAGGCGGTGCGCCGCCACCTCGCGGCGATCACCAACCTCGACCTCGTCACCGCCCCCGACCTCGTCGAGGCCACGGCCGACACGGGCGTCTTCGTGCAGCTGTCGGGCGTGCTCAAGCGCTGCGCGGTGAAGCTGTCGAAGGTCTGCAACGACCTGCGCCTGCTGTCGTCCGGCCCGCGCGCCGGCTTCGGCGAGATCAACCTCCCGGCCATGCAGCCGGGCTCGTCGATCATGCCCGGCAAGGTCAACCCGGTCATCCCCGAGGTCGTCAACCAGGTGTGCTTCGACATCGTCGGCGGCGACGTCACGGTGACGATGGCGGCCGAGGGGGGCCAGCTCCAGCTCAACGTCTTCGAGCCGGTGATCGCCTACCGCCTGCTGGGCGGGCTCGCGACGCTCCGCAACGCGTGCGACGCGCTGCGCGAGCGCTGCGTCGTGGGCATCACGGCCAACCCGGACCGGATGCGCTACTTCGTCGAGCACTCGATCGGCATCGTCACGGCGCTCGTCCCGGCGATCGGCTACGACAAGGCCACCGAGATCGCCCGGGCCGCGCTCGCCAGCGGCCGCGGGGTCTACGAACTGGTGACCGAGCGCGGGCTGATGACGCGCGAGGAGCTGGACCGGGCGTTAGACCCGGCGACGATGGTCGGGGTCTGAAGCCGTCACCCCCGCGTTCGCGGGGGTGACGGCCTGTTCGGCTGACGGATTACGTGCGGAACCCCGCGATCAGCGCCCGCACCCCCGCCGCGCCGGTCGCCAGCTGCTCGGCCGTCGCGCTGACCTCCTCCACCCCCGCGGCGGTCTGCTCCGTCGCGGCGGCGACTTCCTCCGCGGCCGCGGCGTGACGCCCGGCCGCGTCGCGCGCCCGACCTAACGCGTCGTCCGCCGCGGCGACCGCGTCGCGGCTCTCGCGCACCGCGCCTGCGACGCGCGCCGCCGACTCGGCGACGCGCGCCACGGCCGCGTCCACCCGCCCGAGCGCCCCCGACGCCCCGCCCGCCACCGCCTCGGCGTCGCGCAGCCGCGCCGCGCCGGCGTCCGCGGCCGCGACCGCGCCGGCCACCTGCGCGCGCATCCGGCGCACCTGTCCCGCCACCTCGTCCGCCGCGGCCGCACTCTGCTCGGCCAGCGCGCGCACCTCGTCGGCGACGACGGCGAACCCGCGCCCGGCCGGGCCCGCGCGCGCCGCCTCGAGCGCGGCGTTGAGCGCGAGCAGGTGGGTCTGCGCCGCCACCTCGCCGATCACCGCGGCGAAGTTGTCCGCCACGCCGGCCGCCTCGCGCAGCGCGCCGAGCTCGCGCGCCGACGCGTCGGCGACCTCGCGCGCGCCGAGCAGAAGCGCGACCGCGCGCCCGATCTCCGCGCGCGCGGAGGCGGCCGTGCGGCGGATCTCGCGCCCCGCGCGCTCGGCGTCGACGGCGGCGCGCCGGATCGCCAGGCCGCGCTCGGCCAGTTCGCGCACCGCGCCGCCCGCCTCGTCCAGCGCGTGCAGCTGCGTCGCCGCGCCCGCCGAGATCTCGAGCACCGCGCCGGTCACGTGCTGCGTCGCGGCGGCGGTGCCGGTCGCGTTGCCGGCCAGCTCCGCGCTCGCCGCCGAGACCTGGTCGGCCTCCTCCTGGACGCGCGCGAGGAGCGTACGCAGGCGCTCGCGGGCGCCGTCGAGCGTGTGCCCGAGGCGCGCGTACTCGGCCGAGGCGTCGTCGGTCCCGGCGTCCTCGCCGGTGCGGGCCCGCGCGTCGCGCAGGTCCCCCCCGCCCATCGCACCGAGTTCGGCGCCCAGTGCGGTGAGCGGGCGGGTCACCGCCTCGGACGTCCGCAGGGCCGCGTAGGCCGAGACGAGCACCGCGCCGAGGAGCAGGCAGACGAGGCTGAGCTCGCGATCGCGGAGGAGCGTCGCGGCGTCGGCTTCGCGCGCGGCGGCGCGGATCGAGGCGGCGGCACGCAGGTGGCCGAGGTCCTGTTCAACTTGATCGACGTCGGCGCTGGCGCGCGCGATCGCGCCCGACGCGTCGGCATGCTCGCCCACGGCGTTGTAGGCCCGCACCATGGCGAGCCGGGCCTCGATCGCGGCCTGCGCGCGGCCGACGGCCTCGAGGCGCTCGCGCTCGGCGTCGCCAAGCCCGGGGAGGGCGATCGCGTCGCGCCGAAGTCCGTCGGCCTCTTCCATTGCACGTTGGTAGCGGCGCGCGGCGTCGTCACTCCCCTCGTCGGCGTAGCGCGTACCGGCGACGATCTCGCGGAGCAGGGCGGGGCTGACCTGGCCGACGGTGTCGTAGTGTGAGTGGAGTGCCGTGACGATGGCTGCATGCTGCTCCGACGCTGCGTGTAGCGTGGCCACGCCGAGGGCTCCGGCGGCGCCGAGGAGCGCGAGGGTGCCGCCGAAGCCGAGCCGCAGACGGCTGACGATCGTCCAGCGGCTCATCGGCGGGTTCCCCGGGTCGCGGCCGGGACCGCGGCCGGGACCGCGGCTCGGACGGTGGCGATCGTGATCCCGCGGCCGGTCACGCCGTGGCGCGGGTCGAAGGCGATCGGCCCCACGACGCCCGGCACGGCTGGGGCGGTGCGGCCGAGTGCGGCGAGCCAGTCCCGGACGCGGCGGCGGCGGTCGGGGGCGGCCGGGTCGACGGCGAGCGTCGCGCGGCCGAGGAGCATCGCGCCCTCGTAGGCCATCGCGGCGCGGACGCCGGGGCGTTCGCCGTAGCGGGCCTGGTAGCGCGCGACGAAGGCGCGGCCGGGTGCGGGCGCCCCGGGGCGCGTGGCGGCGTCGGCCGTGAACGGCACGGCGTAGCGCAGGCCGGCGAACTGCGCCGAGTCGACGAGCGATGCCACCGCGTCGCCGCCGATCACGGGCGTCCGGTCGCCCGCGGCGCGGAGGGCGCGCAGCAGCTCCGCCGCGTCCTCGGCGCTGCCGGGGAAGAGCAGGACGTCGGGGTGGCGGGCCGCGATGTAGCGGGCGTAGACCGGCCAGCTGGTGACCCCGGCGAGGTACGGATCGCGCACGACGAGCGTGCCCCCGCGGCGCTCGAAGGCTCGGGCGAAGGCGGCGGCCCAGTCGCGGCCGTAGGAGTCGTTGCGGTAGATGACCGCCGCGCGGCGCGCGCCGAGCGAGTCGGTGGCGTAGGCGGCGACGGCCCGGCTCGCGGTCTCGTCGTCGGGCGACAGGCGGAAGAGCCAGGGCGAGCGTCCGGCGAGCGCGGCGCTGGTCGCGGTCGGCGTGATCGCGGCGAGTGCGTGGGCGCCGTCGTGCTCGGCGTCGTCGATGACCGGGAGCGCATCGAGGGTGCGGCCGCTCTCCGCGTCGCCGACGATGCCGATCACGGCCGGGTCATCGCGCAGGCGCTCGGCCGCGGCGACGGCGCCCGTTACGCCGTGCGGCGTGTGGCGAACGACGAAGTGGACGTGGCGCGCGCGCGTGGCTGGCTCTGTATTGAGGGTCGAGACGGCGAGTTCGACGCCGCGCGCGACCGCGGCCATCCCGGCGCGCTCGGGGTTGAGGGCGACGCCGAGGGCGACGTCGCGGTTGCCGGCGAGGCCGGGCCCGCCCGTGGCGGTACCGCCGGCGGCCCCGGCGTCGGCGCAGCCGATGGCGAGCGCCGAGGTGAGCGCCGCGGTGAGCGACCACCGGGCACAACTCGCGCGGGTCGCGACGTTGAGTGCGCGGGGTCGGGTCGAGAGGCCCGGCGCACGAAGGGCAGGCATCGGGGCGGGCGGGAGTGGCGAGGGATCGGGGCGGGCGCCGGGACGACGATCGGCGCTCGGCGCGCGAAACCGTCGCCGGTTCGCGTTCGCGCACGACAGAGCGCAATCCTATGAACAGCTCGCTTGCTCGTCCGGAAACGCGACAGTTACCTTGCCCACGCTGACGCACCCATGATGCACGCCGATCGCACCCGCGAAGGCCCCCACCGCTGGCTCCGCCGGCGGACGGACGCACGCCGCCTCACACCGACTGGCATGACACGCTTTTCCCGCTTGCGACCGCGCGGCGTCACCGCGGCCGCTGCGCTCCTCGCGCTCGTGGTCGCGGGCCTCGCGGCTTGCGAGAGCCCGACCACGCCCGACGCGGTACTCACCGCGCACAGCGACACCAACGTCGCGGTGTTGGGGCTGTGGAAGTACCTGTTCGGCTTCGGCTCGCTCGTCTTCGTGATCGTCGAGTCGCTGCTGCTCTACGTCGTGTTCCGGTTCCGCCGGAAGCCCGGCCAGGCGGAGCCGCGGCACGTGCACGGCAACACGACGCTCGAGGTGCTGTGGACGGCGATCCCGGCCGTGATCCTCGTTTTCATCGCGGTGCCGACGGTGCGCACCATCTTCCGCACGCAGGCGAAGGCGAAGGTCGGCGCGCTGCAGGTGGACGTGATCGGGCACCAGTGGTGGTGGGAGTTCCGCTACCCGGAGTACGGCATCACGACGTCCAACGAGCTGTACCTGCCGACGGGGCGCACGGTGAACTTCGCGCTCAAGACGGCGGACGTGCTGCACTCCTTCTGGATCCCGGCGCTCTCGGGCAAGCGCGACCTGATCGCGAACCACACCAACTACCTGTGGTTCACGCCGGACAGCGCGCTCGGGACGGCGGCGTGGAACGGCCACTGCGCGGAGTACTGCGGGTCGAGCCACGCGAACATGCGGTTCCGCGTCTACACGGTGAGCCCGGCGCAGTTCGAGAGCTGGGCGAAGGGGCAGCAGCAGGTGGCCGCGTTCGGCGCGACGCCGACGGCGGCCGCGCCGGGCACGGGCGCGCCGCAGTCGAGCATGCCGGCGTCGATCGGCGACTCGGCGGCCGCGAAGGCGACGGCGCGCCAGTCGCGGGAGATCGGCAACGCGGGGCCCAAGGCCGGGTCGGACCAGCCGGCGCTGCCGAGTGATGCCGCGGGGCGCAACAACGCCTCGGCGACGGTGAACGCGTCGGGCAAGGGCACGCCGCAGGCCGGCGTGGCCGGCGCGGCGCCGGGCACGGTCAAGGCGCAGGGCCCGGTGACGCCGCAGACGGCGCAGCAGCAGGCGCAGTACGCGGCGGTGCCGGCGGGCTACACGTTCCCGACGGCGGACGTGCGGGGCGGCATCCGCCCCCAGACGCCGATCCCCGGCGAGATCCACACCAACCTCGCGCTCCACGGCGACGCGGCGCGCGGGCTCAAGACGTACTCGGCGAAGGCGTGCATCGGGTGCCATTACATCAACGGCAACCCGATGTCGATGGGGAAGATCGGGCCGAACCTGACGCACGTCGGGTCGCGCAACACGATCGCCGGCGGGCTCTTCGTGAACGACACGCCTCACCTCGTCGCGTGGCTCAAGAACGCGCGCGCGATGAAGCCCGGCGTCACGATGCCCACGCTCGGGCTGAACGAGTACGATCCGATCACCAAGGCCAAGGTGACGGCGAGCCTCGGCGGGCTCACGGACCAGGAGATCGCCGACATTGCGGCCTACCTGCAGGCGCTGAAGTAACCCGAAGAGACGACGACGCACCCACACATGGCCACCACGATTGCACCGCCGGTCTTCGCGCCGGCGGAGACGACGCGAGTCTCGGAGGAGAACACCGGCCTCTGGGGATGGCTCACGACGGTCGACCACAAGAAGATCGGGACGCTGTACCTGATCACGTCCCTGGCCTTCTTCATCTGGGGTGGGCTCGAGGCGGCGCTGATCCGCGCGCAGCTGGCGCAGCCCAACCAGCACCTCGTCTCGGCGGAGACGTACAACCAGTTGTTCACGATGCACGGCACGACGATGGTGTTCCTCGCCATCATGCCGTTGTCGGCGGCGTTCTTCAACCTGCTGATCCCGCTCCAGATCGGGGCGCGGGACGTCGCGTTCCCGCGGCTCAACGCGTTCTCGTACTGGATCTACCTGTTAGGCGGCATCTTCATCACGCTGCCGGTCCTCTTCCACGCCGCGCCGGACGGCGGGTGGTTCGGGTACACGCCGCTGACGACCAAGGCGTCGAGCCCCGGGATCAACATCGACTTCTGGGTGATCGGGCTCCAGATCCTCGGCATCAGCACGCTGGCGGCGTCGTTCAACTTCATCACGACCGTCATCAACATGCGGGCGCCCGGGATGAACATGATGCGCATGCCCATGTTCACCTGGAACGCGTTCATCGTGCAGTTCCTGATCCTGCTGGCCTTCCCGGTCATCACGATCGCGCTGCAGTTCCTGATCTTCGACCGGTTCTTCGGGACCAACTTCTACACGACGGCCGCGGGCGCGGACCCGCTGCTGTGGCAGCACCTGTTCTGGATTTTCGGGCATCCCGAGGTCTACATCCTCATCCTGCCCGCGTTCGGGCTGGTGAGCGAGGTGATCCCGACGTTCAGCCGGAAGCCGGTGTTCGGCTACCCGGTGATGGTGTACGCGACGGTGCTGATCGGCTTCCTCGGGTTCGGCGTGTGGGCGCACCACATGTTCGCCGTGGGCATGGGCCCGGTGGCGGACTCGCTGTTCTCGATGACGACGATGCTCATCGCGATCCCGACGGGCGTGAAGATCTTCAACTGGATCAGCACGATGTGGGGCGGGGCGCTGAACTTTAAGACGGCGATGAAGTACGCGACCGCGCTCGTCGGGCTGTTCACGATCGGCGGGATCTCGGGCGTGATGCACTCGTCGCCGCCGGCCGACCTGCAGCAGACGGACTCGTACTTCATCGTCGCGCACTTCCACTACGTGCTGTTCGGCGGTTCGATGATGGGGCTGTTCGCGGGCATCTACTACTACTTCCCGAAGTTCACGGGGCGCCTGCTGGACGAGCGCCTGGGGAGCTGGAGCTTCTGGACGATGCTGGTCGGGATGAACGTGACGTTCTTCCCGATGCACTTCTCGGGGCTCCTGGGCATGCCGCGCCGCGTGTACACGTACGACGCGGACCAGGGCTACACGGGGTTCAACCTCGCCTCGTCGATCGGCACTGCGATCCTGATCGTCGGCGTCTGGTTCACGATCTACAACTTGCTGAAGAGCTGGAACAAGGGCGAGAAGGCGGGGAACGACCCGTGGGGCGCGGGTACGCTGGAGTGGACGATCCCGTCGCCGCCGCCGGACTACAACTTCGCCGAGCTGCCGCGCGTGACGTCGCGCTACCCGCTGTGGGACGTGAAGGCGCCGGAGCTGACGCGCGAGGTGCCGCACTCGGAGTACGGCGACACGCGGCTCGGGATCGGCGTGCCGGGCGCCGGACTCGGCGCGAACGGCGCCGAGGCGGGGCACACGCACGTGAACCCGACGGGCGGCGAGGCGCCGTTAGGCGGCGCGCCGGTGATGGCGAACGCGAACGTGCCGGCCGGCGGCCGGACGCCGGGCGACCGCCCGTCGCGCGGCGAGGTCGGGCGCACCGGGATCATCCCGACGGCCCGCGAGCTCGGCATCCCGATGCCGAACCCGAGCATCATGCCGCTGGTCTGCGCGCTGGGCGTCGTGGTGATGTTCTCGGGGCTGATGTTCCTCGAGAAGAACCTGCTCGTCGGCGTCGGCATCATGGCGTTCGGCGCCCTGTGGTGGACCTCGGCGCTCGTCAACTGGCTCACGACCCCGCTCGAGGACGCGCACTAGCATGGCGACGACGGTCGACACGATCACGTCCGCCAACCAGGCGGACACGCACACCGGTGGTCACTACACGACCACCGGGCTCGACAGCCGGAAGATCGCCATCTGGGCGTTCATCGGGTCGGAGTGCATGCTCTTCACGTCGCTCATCTCGACGTACCTGATCTACAAGGGGCGGTCGCTCGTCGGCCCGTTCCCGCACGAGGTCTACCGCGACCCGTCGGGGGTCGTGCACAAGGCGATCCTCAACATCCCGGTGACGTCGGCGTCGACGTTCGTGCTGCTGATGTCGTCGCTGTGCATGGTGCTCGCGCACAACGCGGTGGTGAACGCGGACAACCCGCGCAAGAGCCTGATCAACAACTCCAAGCTCTGGCTCGCGATGACCGCGATCCTCGGCGCGACGTTCCTCGGGTTCCAGGCGTACGAGTTCACGTCGTTCGTGCACGAGGGGCTGACGATCCGCACCAACCTGTTCGGCTCGTCGTTCTTCACGCTGACCGGGTTCCACGGCGGGCACGTGACGGCCGGGGTGATCTGGCTGCTGGCGCTGCTGGCGATCGACGTCAGGCGCGGGCTGCGCCCGGCGGACGCGCTCATCGTCGACCTGGCCGCGCTGTACTGGCACTTCGTCGACGTGGTCTGGATCGTGATTTTCACGCTCGTCTACCTCATCCAGTAGGGACGCCCGATGGCCACCCCGTCCAACAACCCCGTCGCCGGACAGGCCGCGCACGACGCCCACGAGGCGCTGCACGGCGACCACCCGACGGCGGGCACGTACGTCAAGGTCGGCGTCGTGCTCACGCTCATCACGGTCGCCGAAGTCTGGGCGTACTACGTGCCGAGCCTCGTGGCGATGAAGGGCGTGTTCGTGACGCTCCTGCTCACGCTTTCGGCGGTCAAGTTCTTCACGGTGGTCATGTTCTACATGCACCTGAAGTACGACCACAAGCTGTTCCGGGCGCTGTTCACCGGGCCGTTCATGATCGCGGGGATCACGATGATGATCCTGATGTTCCTGTTCGGGAAGCTGGCGATCCGGCTGGGGATCCTGACCTGATCCGCCGTTAGGCCGGCGGGGCGGCCGCGCGCGGGGGACCGCGCCGGCCGCCTCGCGCGTTGTGGGGTACCGACGTTCATGCTCATGCTCCTGCACCCCTCCGCCCAGCTCGCGGGCGGCATCTCGATCCACGCGAGCACCGTCGTCGGGTCGGTCGCGCTCGGCGCGCTGTACGAGTGGCGCGCGCGGCAGGCCGGCGCGTCGGCCGCGGACGGCGCGCGCCCGGGGTCGCCGACGACCGCGCAGCGCGCGATGTTCTTCGGCGCGCTGGCGATCCTGTTGGGCACGCTCAACGGCCCGCTGCACGACCTGAGCGACGACTACCTGTTTTCCGCCCACATGATCCAGCACCTCGTGCTGGAGCTGATCGTGCCGCCGCTGCTGATCGCGGGGACGCCGGGGTGGATGCTGCGCCCGCTCATCCGGCCGCGCGCCGTGCGGCGGTTGGCGGAGGTGGCGCTCCGGCCGACGAGCTGCTTCGCGCTCTTCAACGTCGTGCTCGCGGCGTGGCACCTGCCGGTGCTCTACAACCTCGCGCTCGCGTATCACCCGGTGCACATCGTCCAGCACCTGATGTTCCTGAGCGCGAGCGTGGTGATGTGGTGGCCGCTGCTGAGCCCGTTGCCCGAGCTGCCGAGGCTCAGCTACCCGGGGCAGATGCTGTACTGCTTCCTGATGACGCTGCCGATGTCGGTCGTCGCGGTCTACATCACGATGGCCGACCGGGTGCTGTACCCGCTGTACGCGATCGCGCCGCGGGTCGCGGGGATCTCGCCGCTGGAGGACCAGCGCTACGGCGGGCTGATCATGTGGGTGCCGGGCGGGATGTTCTTCTACCTGGTGATGAGCGTGGTGTTTTGGATGTGGTCGCGCCGTGGCGGGGACGAGCGCGACGCGGCGCAGGTGGCAGGGGTGCCGGCCTGACGCCGGTCGCGCGTCGCGGTCCCTACAGCGGCCGCATTACTCGTTCTTGAAGAGCGCGCCGAGGATGGTGCCGGCGACCGAGCCGCCGGACGCGGCGCCGCCGGCGCGGGTGTTCTGGTCGTCGGCGCCGGTACCGCCGTGCAGGTACATCGACTGCAGGCCGAGCCGCCCGGGGCCGGTGAAGCGGTTGAAGGCGAGCGTCCCCGTGCTGGCGAAGAAGCCCGTGCTCAGCCCCTGCGCGACGGTCTCGAGCTGGACCGACGGATCCTTGTAGACCCACCCGCCGGGCTCGACGTCGATCTGCTGGCCCGCCTCGAGTGTCACCTCGAAGAGGTTGCCGTACCCGTGCAGCCAGACGATGCCGCCCCCGGGCTGGTGGCAGGTGAAGGTGTCGACGAAGAAGCCCGAGCCGCCGAAGAGCAGGTTGGCGACGCCCCGGACGCGGCGGAAGGTGTACGCGACGCCGTCGGTGGCGGCGAGGAACTGGTGCTCGCGGACGTCGAGCGCCTGGCCGGGGGCGAGGTGCATGGCGATGACGTGGCCGGCGCCGTCGCGGCTGAAGCCGATCTCGCCCGGGCCGCGCGCCTCGGTCATGAAGATGGGCATCCCGGCGAGGAGGCGGGAAAAGGCGCCGCCTAACGGCTTCACGCCGACCTGGACCGAGGTGTTCTTCCAGAGCAGGACGTGGTGCTCGAAGTAGACGGCCTCGCCGGAGAGCTCGACGTGGAGGGCGGGGACGAGCTCGCCCTCGATGTGGTAGGTGACGCCGGCGTAGGTCTCGTCGCGGCGCGTGGTGGGGAGGAGGGTCGGAACGATCCGCATGGCGGGGGAGGAAGGGGCAGGCGGCGCGGACTCGCGACCGCGCGGCGAACATGACGCCGCGGGCGCGGGGTGTCCAGCGTCCGCGCGTGCCTCCGGATTCCCCAACCGCGCGGCGTGGATCGCGTGACGCCGCGGGCGGACCGCACTTGGGGCGACGTCGATCGGCCGCCCCGACCATCTCCGATCAGCCGATCGGCGTTCGTACCCAGGGGTCGCCCGTCATCCAGGTACGGTCGGGGGCGAAGAGGAAGACGAGCCCGCCGTTGGCCAGCTTGGGGAGCAGTCGCTGCGCGCGCGCGGGTTCGAGCGCGGGGCATCCTTCGCTGCGGCCGGCCTTGTCGTCGGTCACGTACGGGGCGCCGTGGGCCACGACGCGCCGCGCGAGGGCGGCGTCGTTGAAGCCTTCACTCACGCCGTCCAGACGCATGCCGAGCGAGGCGTACTCGCCGTAAGCGGTGTGGCCGCGGAAGGGGTAGAGGCCGCGGGCGACGTAGAGGCCGAGCGAGGTGGCGGCGCTGCCGAAGGCGTTGGAGAAGCGCGTCGGGACCCCGTACTGCGACTCGGAGGAGCCGCGGCCGTGGGCGACGGCGAATGGGCCCTCGACGACCTGCCGGGCCGCCATGTCGAAGACGTACCCGCGCGGCGTCGTGCTCGGCAAGCCGTAGTCGACGAAGTAGAGGTACGGGTTGCCCGCGGTCTCGGGGTGCGCGGTGCGGTACGCGATGTAGCTGCGCACCGCGTCCTCGAGCGCCTCCGGGTGGCTCAGCGTGCGGACCGACGGCGCCAGGGCCGTGACGACCGAGTCGATCCGCAACTCGGCGGCCGTGCGGGTCGGGGCGACGTACGTGACGGTCGGGGCGGTCGCGTAGCGGACGGCGGCGCGGCCGAGGGGGCCGGTCGCCTGGGCGGGCGCCGTGGGGAGGTCGGCACGGCTGGTCGCACGGACGCCGAGGGCGGCGACGACGGCCGCGGCGCCCAGGGCGAGTTCGATGAGGATCGAGCGGCGGCTGCGACGTGGCATGATTCCCGGATCGTGAGGCTTATGTCGGGATACACATGTTTGCCGCTCGGGTGCCCGGGCGTGTGGTGCCGGGACCTCGGGCGGGTGCGCGTCACCGATCCAGCCGTGATTTCGGTTCGACGGTGCAGATCCCGGCTGGGTCACGCGCGCGCACTATCGTGTGGGCGCAGCGCCCCATTCCGCGGAGCTGCCGTTCTTTCACATTGGAGGCCCAGATGGCCCGGACGTCGCCCGTGACGCTGCTCCTCACCATCACTGTTCTCGCGGCCGCGTCGGCCGCAGCTCAAACCCCGGCCGGGACCAGGCGTCATGCCGTCGGTGCAGGTACCTCGACGCTCGACATACCGGCTGGGACGTATACGACCACTCTCACGAAGGCCGACGTGCGCGGTCGCGTGAAGTCCACGCCGGTGGACAGCATGGTCGGCGCCTGGACCGTGGCGTTCGACGACAACGGCCACTTCACGGTGCAGCGGAACGGGGTGCAGGTCGTCGATGGGGTGGCGCAGCCCCGGGCGGGGCACCGCGTCTACTTCGACGCGAAGGACACGGGTTCCGGCGCGTGTCACTCGCCGGCGACCTACCGCTACGCGGTCCGCGGTGACCGCCTCACGTTCCACACGGTGAGCGAGGGATGCGACGGCCGGCTCGCCGTGCTGACCGCACACCCGCTTGCCCGGAAGAGCTGACCGCCTCGATGTCCATCGCCATCACGATGCGTGCAACGCTGATCCGCGCGGTCGCTCTCACTCTGTCGACTGGCATCATCGCGTCGGGATGTCGCGCGGCCGCGGCCGCCGACTCCGCAGCGGGCGACCATACCGCGGGCACCCCGGGCTACGACTCGGGGCGTGTGACGACAGCGGCCGGCGCGCCCGTGGGCGGCGCCGAGATCAACTTCGGCGGCGTGAGCGCGGCCGGCAGTCCGGTCGGCCTCACGGTGTTCACCAAACCCGACGGAACGTACCGCGTCCACCTGCCGCCGGGGAACTACGACCTCGCCTGGGCGTGGGCGCACGTCAACGGCTACGCCGGCCGTGACTGGAAGCTTCCACTGGCGACCGACCCGGTGAATCTCACCGACCGCGACATCGCCGAGGGGCCGGTCGCGAACCTGCAGTTCCTCATTCAGGGGCGGACGGCGAGGGGGAGCGACCCGACCTCGCCACAGTCCTACTACGGCGGCGATCTGCGCGTGATGGGTCGCGGGCGCTTCGTGTACCAGGGGCGTCCCGGAACGAGGTTCCCGGACGGCGGACAGGTGGAAGTGACGCTCGTGCCACAGGGCCCGCTGATCAACGGGAGCGCCGGGAAGACCCTCGTCCTCACGGCGCCGGCGAGCGACCCGAAGTTCAGGGATGTTCCGCTCGGGCAGTATGGGGCGACCGTGCGGGTGCTGGCGGCGAACGGCGCCGCGCAGCCGGTGCAGGTGCTCTTCCCGGCCATCGGCGGCACGGCCAGCGACCGCGCGACCGTCACCTTCAACGTGTCCGGAGTCGGGGGGCCCAACGACCACGGGACGGACACCACGTGGCTCGGGGTGCAGTGACGCACCCCGGGGCACCGCGCCGCCCGGCCCTAAAAGCTCGGCCCCAGCAGCACCGCGTTCAGCAGCAGCCGGTCCATGCTCCGCACCCACCCGCGGAACGTCGGGTCGTTCTCGAACAGCACGACGTGCCCGCGGCCTAACGGCTCCTCGACGACGAGGGCGGTGTTGCGCAGCAGCCGCTCGGTGTTCCCCGGCCAGGTGAACCCGGCGCGCGCGAAGGGGCCCGTCCGCGGAAAGACGGCGACGTTGGTCCCCTCGCGCGAGAGCCGCAGGAAGGTGCTGCCCTCGACGAGCGCGGTCACGCGCGGCTGGGTGTAGCCGAAGGTGAGCCAGTGGGTGCGGTCGAGGACGGCGTCGAAGGTCGCGCCCGGGACCGGCGCGGGGGTGTTGGGCGTGGCGCCGGGGCTGGTCACGGCGAGCACGTCGCCGCGGGGCGGGGCGGCGGTGTCGGCGGGCGCGGGGCGGGCGGCGTTGCTGGTCGTGTCGCCGCCGACGCGGCGGGCGCTCGTGAGGTCGACGTCGGGGCGGGCGGCCCACTCAGTCGCGCCGCCCATGGTGACGAGCGTGCCACCCGCGCGGGCCCAGGCGCGGAGGCGCGCGACGGCCTCGCCGCCCAACGCGCGGCCGATCGCACCGGGCGAGCCGTCGGGGATGACGACCACGTCGAAGCGCGCGAGGTCGCCGCCCGAGAGCGCGGCCCAGTTGAGGTGCACGAAGTCGATCTGCCAGCGCCGGTCCATCGTCCACCAGAGGGCGCCGAAGGCGGTCTGCGAGACGCCCTCGTCGCCGACGACGGCGACGCGCGGGCGCTTGAGCGCGGTGACGGCGGAGGAGCCGATGCCGAACTGGGCGCGCTCGGTGAAGGCCGTGGCGATAGGGACGACGGGGACGCCTCGGGCGCGCCCGAGGCGGTCGAGGGTCGCGCCCAACGACGCGGCGTTGCGCGAGGCGAGGGCGACGAAGGTCCCGCGCGGCCAGAGCCGCCCGCCGGCCTCGATCGTGTCGGTGGCGACGTCGACGCGGTAGCCCGCGGCGAGCAGGGCGAAGGCCAGCGGCGCGGCGCCGCTGCGCTCGGGGGCGAAGAGGTACGCGGTGGCCGACGCGGCGGCGTCGGTCAGACCGCCGCCGAGGGATGCCGCGACGGCGGCGTCGGCCGCGGGGGCGGCGGGGCCGGCGAGCGCGGCGGGCGGCGCGGCGTACGGGGTCGCGTTCGGCGTCCCGTCCTGGGACGTGTTCGGCGACGGCGGGGCCGGCGCCCGGCGCGTCCTCGCCGGTCGTGGTGACGCCCGTCGCGGGCGCGTCCTCGGTCCAGTACGCCTCGACGCCGAAGGCCGCGGGGAGCGACCACGCGGTGATGTCGTAGAACTCGGGCTCCTCGGCGCCAGCGCCGCCGGCGCGGCGCAGGTTGCGGCGGAAGCGGTCGATCTGGCGGCGCGCGAAGGCGGTGTCGAGCGTGGGCGCGGGCTCGAGCACGGCGCGCGCGAGGCGGCCCTGCGGCTGGGCGAGGTCGACGACGTACGCGCCCGCCTCGACGCGGCGCTCGGCGCCCGCTGCGTTAGGCGCCTCGGGGACCGAACCGGCGCCGTAGGCGTGGGCGCGGCGCGCGGTGTAGGCGGTGGCGGCGCGGCGCACCTCGACGCCGGCGCGCCGGAGCGCGGCGGCGAGGTCGCCCGCGCGCTCGGGGTCGGCGCCCGGGACGAGGACGACGTAGCGCATGCGGCCGCTCCGCCCCTGCTCGACCGCGCGGCGGCGGAACGCGGCGTAGTCGGTCAGGCGCTCGGCCGCGCGCGCGGCGGTGGCCTCGATCGTCGCCATCGCGGCAGTCCAGTGCTTGGCGATGCCGTCGCGGAAGGAAAGGAGCGAGCCGTCCTCGCGGCGCCAGAGCGTGCCCTTCCAGCCGCCGCCGTCGGTCTCGTAGGTCATGCCGGTCGCGCCGTTGAGCGACGGCCAGGTGTCCCAGTAGCCCGGGTAGTAGAGGTCGAACTCGTTGCGGACGAAGTACTGCCAGCCGTAGTGGTCGAAGGCCGCCGCGTTGGCGCGGCCGATGATCGCGAGCCACTTCTCGCTCTCGGCGCCGATGTTGGCGTTGACCGGGGCCGCGGCGGGCGGGAAGAAGTACGTCGGCACCTGGCCGTGCTGGTCGACGGCGACCTGCGGGTGCCACCGCAGCATCCCGCGCATGATCGCCTGCACCTCGGGCTGGGTGCTGGCGATCACGTCGCGGTTCATGTCGAACCGGTAGTGGTTGAAGCGGCCCTGGATGCTCCACGGCTCGCGGTGCTCGTAGGCGTCGTTGGCCGGGTCGCCGCGGGCGACGGAGTTGTACCAGACCGCGAAGCGCTCGTGGCCGTCGGGGTTGGAGCTGGGGTTGATCACGACGACGGCGTGGCGGAGCGCGTCGAGCGTGGCGGGCTCGGTGCTCGCGGCCAGTTGGTAGAGCAGCTGCATGCCGCTCTCGAAGCCGGGCGACTCGTCGCCGTGGACGCTCTCGTTGATCCAGACCACGGCCGGGGTGCGCCGCGCGATGTCCGCGGCCTCGCCGGGGCCTGCCGTCCTCGGGTCGGCGAGGCGGTCGAGGTCGGCGCGGATCGCGTCGAGGCGGGCGACGTTCTCGGGGGCGCTGACGATGAACACGCGCATGCGGCGGCCCTCGTGCGAGGCGCCGATCTCCTCGACGCGCACGCGGTCGCGGGCGGCGGCGGCGACGGCGAGGAGGACGCGCTCCTGCTCGCCGTACTGGGTGTTGCGGGCGCCTAACGGGTAGCCGAGGAGGGCTTCGGGGCGGGGGACGTCGGGGCGGTAGGGGCCGCGGGCGTCGAAGGCGAAGCGGCGGGTGTCGCGGACGGCGGTGTCGGGGGTGCCGGGGAGGAGGGGTTGCGCGGCGGCGGGGGCGGCCGCGAGGAGGGCGGCGGCGAGGAGGCGGGTGGGGGCGCGCACGGGTGGGGCGGCGGGGGGCGCTGTTGGGGGGGCGCTCTTGGAACGGCGCTCTTGATGAGGCGCGCTTGGAGCGGCGCACTTGGAGGGGACCGCGTTAGCGGCGGCCGTCCCGGTCCTGGCGCTCGATGCGGGCCAGGTAGGCGTCGTAGCGCGCCTGCTGGGCAGGGGTGAGGCGCCGGCGGATGTCGCGGCGGCTGGCGTCGCGGACGGCGTCGAGTTGGGGGCGCACGGGGGCGACGATCGCGTCGACGGCGCGGCGGCGCGCGGTCATGATCGAGTCGACCGCGCGGTGCTGAGAGGGGGTCAGCTCGAGCTCGGCGGCGAAGGCGTCGAGGCCGGAGGGCGCCGGGGTGGGGCGGCGCGCGATGGCGAAGCGGTCGGCCGCGATGCCCAACGCGCCGCCTGCTACGGCGGCGGCTGCCACCACGGCCGCGGCAAGGGCGCGGGAGCGCGACTCGCGCGCCGCGACGCGGGGCGCGGCCTCAGGCGCGCCCCGCGTCGCGAGGGTCGCGCTCACGTGAGGGTCGTGCGGGTCACCGCCGCGCGCTCACTCGGGCGGGAGGAGGTCGGGGAAGAGCGCGCCCCGCCGACCGTCCGCGGCGCCGCGCTCGCGGTGTGCGCCGAGCCCGTTCGCCCGTCGGCCGTCCTCGACCGTCCGGCGGCGGGCGAGGCCGCCGCTCAGCAGTTCGTCGACGAGGCGGGCGCGGCGGGCGCGGGCCTGGTCGGCGGTGTCGTCGCTCGCGGCGTCGTCGCCCGCACGGGCGAGGCCGGCGTCGAGTACGGCGTTGGGGGACGGTGCGGGCGGTGTGGACGGATCGACGGGGACGTCGAGCACGTCCCGGAACGCGGACCCGGCCCGCGAGGCCGCGGCCGTCGCGCGCGCGTCGACGAACACGGCGCCGGCGATGACGACGACGACGGCCGCGGCGGCGATCCCGGGCTCGGCCCACCGGGCGAGCGCGTGCCACCACTCGACGGCCGCGGCCGGGACGGCGCGGATCGCGCCGCTGGTGGTCGTGGCCGCACGCGCGGCGCCGTCGCGCACGGCGGCGAGGACGCGCGCCTCGAAGGCGTCCCAGTAGCGGGGCTCGTCGGGCGCGGCGTAGTCGGCGCCGAGCGCGGCGCGGAGGTCGCGCGCGAGCGGGTCGGGGGCGCCCGGCGCGCGGCGCCGGCGCGTGGGCCCGCCGAAGGGCGGCCGCAGCGGTCGTCGTGGGTCGCTCATCGCGTTACCGCCGCGTCGCGCCCCGCGTGGTGCGGCACGTGGTACGGCAAGTCGTGCGGTGCGTGGTGCGCCGACGCCGGTCCGGGCGTTTCACAGTGCGCTCCGCACCCCGCCGAGCCAGCGGCGCAGGGCCGCGCGCGCGTGGTGCAGGTCGGAGCGGGCGGTGCCCTCGGGGATGCCGAGCATCGCGCCGATCTCGGCGTGTTTGAAGCCCTCGACGTCGTGGAGCACGATCACCGCGCGCTGCCGTTCGGCGAGTCGCGCGAGGCCCGCGCGCAGGCGTTCGCGCAGCTCGCCGCGCTCGGCGGGGTCGCGGTGGCCGTGGGGCGAGGCGACCGAGTCGGGGAGTTCGTCCGCGTCGCGGACCTTGCGGCGCCGCGCGATGTCGAGCGCCGCGTTGGCGACGATGCGGTGGAGCCACGCGCCGAACGCCTGCTCGGGGCGGAAGCGGTCGAGCGCGCGGTAGGCGTGGAGGAATCCTTCCTGCACCGCGTCCTCCGCGTCCTCGTGCGTGAGCACGATGGCGCGGGCGACCACGTACGCGCGGCGCTGGTGCAGGCGGACGAGGCCGGCGAACGCGGTCGCGTCGCCGGCCTGCGCGGCGGCGACGAACGCGCGTTCGGCGGCGGCGCGCTCGGACCCGTCGTCGGCGAACGCGACGGCGCGCGGCTGGGGAAGCGCCTCGGTGGTAAGCATCCGGCCAACTTAACGCGCGCCGATGCGCGGGCGTTGGCGCGCGGCCCGCGGCGCGCCGGCGTTGGCCCGACTTACAACCCGTCGAGCGTACGCGCCCAGTCGGCCGCCTGCGCCTCGGCGAGGGTGAGCGCGAGGATGCAGCAGGCGGCGGCCCGGGCGCGGGCGGCCGGCGTGAAGCCGCGGCGTGCGACCGCGACGACGCGGTCCACGGGCAGGCTGTCGTACTTGCCGCGCAGCTGCTCGATCCACGTCAGGTCGGCGGGGCGCGCGTGGTCGCGGTACTCGAGCGCGACGCGGAGGGGGCGCTCGTCGGCGGGGCGCGGGGCCGTCCACTCGATGAGGGTGTCGACCTCGCGCGGCGTGCCGTCGCGTCCGGGGAAGAGCAGCCACTCCGCGATGCGCGCGGCGCCGGCGAGCTGGCGCTCGATCGTACGGATGAGTTGCTGCAGGTCGTTGGGCCGCGGGGGCATCGGAGCGGGGGCGGGGGGCGGGCGGCTGGACGGCTGGGCGCCGCGGTCGCCGTAGATACGCGCGACGGCGGCCGGACCCCGAGTCCTCGACGTCAGGTTCGTGTGAAGAATTCCACCGCTTGGCGGGTGTGTGGCCGGTGTGTGGCGGGCGGACCGGGGGGCGGCCTAGCTTGCGCTGCGGCGCGCGCGTACTGAGGGCGCGCGAGAACCCCCACGCCGAGCGACTCTCCCCCGTGCCTTCTGCTCGTCACGATCCCCACGCGGCGGCCGCTGCGCCCTCCGCCGCGGCGGCTCCCGGCGGCTCGGGTCTCGCAGCGTACGGCGTCGTGCGCGGCCGGCCCCTCCAGCAGCAGGTCGTCGGGGCCACGGGCGCTGCCGACTCGCCGCACCTCCACGTCCTGCTGGACGGCGGCGCTCGTCGCTACGACGCGGCCGTCAACGTCTTCTCCAAGGACGGGTCGGAGGTCCTCTACCAGATCGCGCCCGGCGTCGCGCCGGCCCGCGCCGCGGACCTCCTGGCGCTCCCCGCCGGGGCGACCCCGATCGGGTCGGGGGATGCGAACGGACTCGGGCTCGACTACCTGCGGCAGCACCTCGTGGCGCGGGCCGACCTGACGCTCCTGCCGGTCGACCGGGCGCACCCGGCGCAGGACCTCGACAACGCGTTAGGCACGCTCGTCGCGTCGGCGATCGCGGCGGGCGCCGACCTGTTCGTCTTCGGCAGCCTGTTCAGCGGCCCGGGCGGGGGGACGCTCGGCGCGAACCCGTTCGGCCTCAGCCCGGACGACGGCGTGCACGACGTGCACATGAACCAGGGCAACCCGTCGGGGAGCCACGGCGGCGACAACGGCGCGTACCAGGATGGCGGGCTCTTCGTCCACACGCCCGCGGCCGGCGGGGGGGCCGCGACGTGGACGGCGGTGTTCATCGCCTTCCAGTCGCAGTCGTTCGCCGCGCCGGGTGCGTGACGGATCTCCGCGGCCTTCCCGCCTTCCCGCGTTCGCCTAACGCGCCGGCCGGCGTCGCTCAGAGCCCGAGCGCGCCGGCCTCCGCCTGCATCGCCGCGAGCACCCGGCCGACGTGCTCGTCGAGGTCGACGCCGAGGGCCGCGGCGCCGTTGACGACGTCGTCGCGGTTGACGCCGCGCGCGAAGCCCTTGTCCTTCATCTTCCGCCGCACGCCCGCGACGTCGACGTCGGCCACGCGGCGCGACGGTTTGACGAGCGCGGCCGCCGTGATGAGGCCGGTGAGCTCGTCGACGGCGAAGAGCGCCCGGGCGATGCGGGACGCGCGCGGCACCCCGGTGTAGTCGGCGTGCCCCAGCACCGCGTCGAGCACGTCCTCCGGGTAGCCTAACGCGCGCAGCCGGCGCACGCCCTCGGCGGGGTGCTCCTCGGTCGCGGAGCGGCCGGCGTTGGGGTAGCGCTCGTAGTCGAAGTCGTGCACGAGGCCCGCGAGGCCCCAGCGCGCCTCGTCCTCGCCGAAGTGGCGGGCGTAGGCGCGCATCGCGGCCTCGACGGCGAGCATGTGCTTGCGGAGCGACTCGCCCGCCGTCCACTCGTGGACGAGGGCGAGGGCGTCCTCGCGCGACGGCAGCGCCGCGTCCCGCGTCGCGTCGGTCACGCCCGGATCACTTCGAGGTCTGGGCCTGGCCGGTCGCGGCCTGGCCCGGCGCGGGCGCGGCGCCCGGCGCGGGCGCGGCGCCCGACGCGGTGCCGGCCTTCGTCGAGACGCGCGCGAACACGCTCATCCCCGGGCGGAGCGGGCGGGCGGCGCCGAGCCCTTGCGTGATACGGATGCGCACGGGGACGCGCTGGACGACCTTGGTGAAGTTGCCCGTCGCGTTGTCCGGCGGCAGCAAGGCGAACTTCGCCCCGCTCGCCGCGGAGATGCTCTCGACCACGCCCTTGGCCGTGGCGCCGTCGTAGGCGTCGACATCGATGTCGACCGGCTGGCCGACGCGGACGTCGACGAGCTGCGTCTCCTTGAGGTTGGCCGTGATCCAGACGCCGGTGTCGGCGACGACGCTCATCAGCGTCTGCCCGGGCTGCACGAGCTGCCCGACCTCGACCGTCTTCTTGGACACCACGCCGGTCACCGGGGCGGTGATGTGCGTGTACGAGAGCTGCAGTCGGGCGTTCTCGACCCCGGCCCGGGAGCTGGCGAGACGGGCGTCGGCGAGGCGCACGCCGGCCTGCGCGTTGCCGACGCCGGCACCCTGCGCCGACACCTGGCGCTGCGCGGCCGTCACCTGCGCGGCGGCGACGTCGACCGCCGCGCGGGCGGCGTCGAGTTGCTGCTGCGAGATGATCTGCTGTGCGGCGAGCTGCTGGAAGCGGCTGTAGTCCGCCTGCGCCTTGACGAGCTGCGCGCGCGCGGCCGCGACGTTGGCCTGGCCGACCGCCGTCTGGCTCTCGGCCGTCTGCACCTGCGCGGCCGACGAGCCGCGGGCGCCCACGCCGGCCTGCGACGCCTGGAGGTCGGCCTGCATCTGCGTGACGCGGAGCGCGTAGTCGGCGGTGTCGAGCTGGACGAGGAGCTGGTCTTCCTTGACCGGCTGGTTCTCGTCGACGGTCACGCGCTCGACGTAGCCGCCGACCTTGGCGAGCACCGGGACGATGTGGCCGTCGACCTGGGCGTCGTCGGTGGTCTCGTGGGCGCGCGAGTAGTTCCAGGTGTTGAAGCCCCAGACGCCGCCGCCGATCAGGATCACGCCGACGATGGGGATCACGATGCGGCGGCGGTTCCCCCCGCCGGCCGGCGCGGGGTCGGCGGCGGGGGCGGCCGGCGGTGCGCCGCCGGGGGCGTTAGCCGGGGCGTTGCCCTGAGCGGCGGGGGCCGCGCCCGGGGCGGCCGGGGGCGTGGCGGAGGCGGGCTCGGGTCGGGTCGCGGTAGACATGAGCGGGGCGTGTGGTGACGGTGTGATACGAACGACGGCGGTTGCGGCGGTTACGGCAGGTCGACGACGGTGCCCTCGGCGCGCGCGAGCGCGACGCGGGCGTTCTGGAACGCGGCCAACGCGTCGACGTATCCCGTGCGCGCGTTGGTCAGGGACTGCGAGGCGGTGATGACGTCGGCGTTGCCGGCCACGCCCGCGCGGAAGCGGTCGCGCGCCTGCGTGACTTCCTGCGTCGAGAGCCGGAGTCGCTCCTGCGCGGCGCCGACCTGCTCGCGCGCCGAGCGCAGGTCGAGGAGCGCGCCGCGCACGTCGACCGCGGCCTGCGTCTGCAGGTCGCGCGCGCGCACGTCGAGCTCCGAGGCGGCGGCGCGCTGCTCCTGCTCGCGCCCCTGCCGCAGCCCGCCGTTGTAGATGGGCACCGAGACCTGCACGCCGTACGTGTACGTGTTGAGGAGCCGCCCGCGCGTGAACCCGAGTCCGGTCTGGCCGTCGTCGGCGAACGCCTGGAGCGCGGGGTAGCGTTCGGCGCGGATCGCGTTGGCCGACTGCTGCGCGGCCGCGGCCTGCTCGGCGGCGACCCGGAGGTCGGCGCGGCGCGCGAGCGCGGTGCGCTCCGCGGCGCCTTCGTCGGGAAGGTTGACCGTGTCGATCGGGAGCGCGGCGAGCCGGTCGGTCAACGTCAGCGTCTGGTCGAGCGCGACGCCCACGGCGCGGTTGAGGTCGAGCCGCGCGCGGTCGCGCGTGTTGCGCGCCGCGATGAGCGAGGCGCGCGTCGTCGAGAGCTGCGACTCGGCCCGGGTCACGTCGAGCGCGACCCCCGTCCCGGCGATCAGCTGCTGCCGGGCGATCGTCAGCAGCTCGGCGGCGAGCACCGAGTCGGCGACGCGGTTGTCGAGCTGCGCCTCGGCCTGCTGCACGCGGAGGTACGTCACCGCGGCGCTGGCGGCGGCGAGCTGCCCCTGGTTCTGCGCGTCGAAGGTGCCGGCGCGGACGAGCGTGCGCGAGGCGCGCACGCGCTCGCGCGCGGAGAGGTCGAGCAGCGTGCTCGCGACGCGCGCGCGGAAGTCGTAGAGGTTGACCGGCCCGACGACCTGGCCGTTGGGGTCGAAGAGCGGCGGCTGCCCGGGGACGCTCGGGAAGGTGATGCCGAACGACGCGGTGTTGAACGTCCGCTGGTTCTGGCTGCCGAGCGCGGAGAGCGAGGGGAGGAGCGCGCTCCGGCTCTGGCGGAGGCGGCCCTGAGCCTGCTCGATGCGGTAGCGCGCCTCCTCGGAGTTGGCGCTCTGCACCGCGGCGAGGCGCGCGGCGGCGCCCAACGAGAGCGGGCCCACGGGCGTCGCGCTCAGCGTCGCGGCGCCGGGCTGGCTCGCTGCGCTCGGCGAGGTCGAGGTGCCCGACGTCCCCGGGTTCCCTGGGGTGACGACGGCGCCCGGGGCGCCGGGCGCGTTGCCACCCGGGGCGGTGTTGTTCCCGGGCACGTTGGGCGACACGGGCGAGGTGTTCGGCGCGGCGGGCGCCCCCGGGTTGGGGAGCGTCGAGCCGGGTGTCGACGGGCTGCCCGACGGGTGCCAGGCGTCGGGGTCGGCGAGCCCGGGCTCGGCGGCGCCGGGCTCGGCGGCGCGGGCGCGGGCACCTGGGCGTGCGCCGCGCGCGCGCCCGCCGCGAGGGCGATCAGCGCGGCGACGACGCGGGGCCGGAGCGAGGCGCGTAAGGTCGTGCGGTCGGTCATGCGTGCGGTGCGGGAGCGGGGCGGAGGGCGTGGAACGCGAAGTCCCGGAGCTGCGCGAACACCTGGTCCGGCGAGAGGTCGTGCATCGTGGGCATGAAGGCCTGGTTGGGCCCCATCCACAGCGTGTGCGTGATGAACATGGCCGAGAGCATGCGGGCGGCCGCGTAGGGCTCGACGGGTCGAAATTCCCCGTCGGCGACGCCGCGGGCGATGACGCCGCCGATGAGGCGATTGCCGCGGCTGAGCACCTCGCGCGAGTAGAACTCGACGAGGTCGGGGAAGCGGTGGAGCTCGCTCACGACCAGCCGGTAGACCGTGCGGAAGGGCTCGGCGCGGAGGAAGTTCCACCACTCGGCCATGCAGGCGTCGAGCTGGTCGGCGGCGCGCGCGTCGGGCTGGCCGGCGATGACCGCGGCGAGGCGGTCGAGCTGGTCGACCACGGTGTGGCGGACGACGTCGCGGAAGAGCGCTTCCTTGTTGGGGAAGTAGAGGTAGATGGTGCCCTTGGCGATGCCGGCGCGGCGCGCGATGTCTTCGAGGCGCGCGCCGGCGAGGCCGTGCTCGCCGAAAATCTCGAGGGCGGCCTCGAGAATCTGGTGCGGGCGTTCGTCCGGGGCACGCCGCCGGGTGAGGTCGCAGGTGGTGGACATCTGATTACTGACTGGTCAGTCACCTATTACACGCAAAAACGGGGCGCGGTTGCGCCCCGTTCCCGGAACTGACGGTTTTTCGCGCTACTTGGTCGCCTCGACCTTCGAGCCCCCGCCCTCGGCGGCGTCCAGGTGGTGGCTGGTCCACTTGACCATCCCGAAGAGGAAACTGCCGATCAGGACCAGGCCGCCGATGAGCCCGACAAACGCGGCGCTCTTGTCGGCATTCACGTCGTGGTGCGCGCCGTGGGCGGCGGGGTGCGTCTCGACGGGCATGCTGCCGTCGCCGCGGGCGGTGCCGTGTGCCATGGCTCGCGTTCCTCTCAGCTGACGCGGACGGTGGTCATCACGTCGTTGGCCGAGATCTGCCGCACGACGTCCATCCCCTCGACCACCTTGCCGAACACGGTGTGCACGCCGTTGAGGTGGCGCGTGTTGGGGGTGCTGAGGACGATGAAGAACTGGCTGCCGCCGGTGTTGGGCCCGGCGTGCGCCATCGACAGCGCGCCCTCTTCGTGCTTATGCGGATTGCCCTTGAGCTCGTCCGGGATCGTGTAGCCCGGGCCGCCGGTCCCGATGCGGCGGTCGCCCGCCGGCAGGTCGCGCGAGAGCGGGTCGCCGCCCTGGATCATGAAGTCCGGGATCACGCGGTGGAATTTGACCCCGTCGTAGTAGTGCTCGCTCGCGAGCTTCTCGAAGTTCGCGACGGTCTTGGGGGCGTCCTTGTCGTACAGCTCGGCGACAATGGTGCCCTTGTTGGTCTCGAAGGTGACGCGCTTGGACATGGCTGGGTTGGGTGGGTACGCGCCCAAGCTAAGACACTCGGACCGGAAAGGTGGACCCCTCCACCGATCCTACCTGTCGTCGAGGAAGGCGGCGCGCAGCTGCGGGCCGACGGCCGCGGCGCCGTAGCGCCCGCGCATGGCCGCGGCCGCGCGCGCGCGACGCCGGTCGGCCTCGCCGTCGCTCAGCCCCCACGCCTCCTCGAGCGCATCGGCCAGCGGTTCGGGGTCGAACGCGTCGACCGCCCACCCGTACGTGCCGCCGTCGAGGATCTCGGCGGGCCCGCCGTGGTCCGACCCGACCAGGAGCAGCCCGCGGAGCGCGGCCTCGGGGAAAACCATGCCGAACGGCTCGTCGAACGGCAGCAGGGCGAACACGTCGCAGCGCGCGTAGACGGCCTCGAGCGCGGGCGCGTCGAGGAAGCCGTGCCAGGCGACGGCGTCCGCGAGCCCGAGCGCGTCGGCCGCCGCGCGCAGCCCGTCGAGCCACGGGCCGGTGCCGACGACGTGCAGCCGGTGTGCGCCCGGCACCTGCGCGCGGAAGCGCGCGAAGCCGAGCAGCAAGGTGTGCACGTTCTTCAGCGGCTCGATTCGGGCGTGCGCGAGGACGTGGAGCCCGCCGCCGGCGCGGTCGAGCCCCGCGCGGCGCGGCGCGGCCCCGGGCTCGGGGATCGGCGGGGGGATCACGCGGTCGGCGGCCCGCCCGTAAACGAGCCGCACGCTCTCGGCGGAGTAGTCGCTGAGCGCGACGATCCGGTCGATCCGCCGCACGCGCTCGACGTCGAGCGCGCGGTCGAGGGCGAAGCGCCACCGCCCGGCGAGCCGCTGCCGGTACTCGGCGAGCTGCTGGGCGACCCACCCGAGGTCGAGCGGCGGCGTTCCCCCGCCGCCGTTGGTCAGCGGCGCCGCCGGCACGCGGGCGACCGACGTGCGCGTGACCTCGGCGAAGTGGAGCGCGCGCGGGGGTTCGTTGCAGTGCCACACGAGCCGCGCGGCCCCGGGCCGGAGGGTGCCGAGGATCGCGGGCGCGGGGGCGTTGTAGGCGACCACCGCGTCGGACCCCGTCATGCGCGGGGCGAGGCGGCGGGCCGCGCCCAGCAGGGAGCGCCGCGGGCCGCGGTACAGCTTCTTCTCCCACCAGCCGCGCCCGACGCACGCGACCTCGATCTCGGCGTCGGCGACCCACGGGCGCCACCGGTCGGCGTCGTACGCGCGCGTGACGAGCCGGACGTCACAGTCCAACGCGCACAGCAGCGCGGCGTGGCGCAGGACGAGCACCTCGGCGCCGCCGACGTAGCCGAAGGTGGGGTGGAAGAGGGTCACCTGCGGCCGCCCGCGGGGGGACGACTGGTCGACGCGTCCGCGGACGGTGGGCGCGGTCATCCGTGGGGGCGTGAGGCGGGTGGCGGGTGGGACGTCGGCGGCGGCGCGCGTCGGTCGGGCGTCCGCTTCGGTACACACCAATGATGCCGCGTGCCCTCAGTGCCGCCATGGCCGCGCGGGCTACGCGTCACGGCCGTCCGGCGCGCGCCCGGCGGTCCTACATTGCGCGGCCGCATGCGTATCCTCGTCAGCCGCACGGACCGCCTGGGCGACGTCGCGCTCACGCTGCCGCTCTGCGGCCTGCTCAAGCGGCGGCTCGGCGCGACGACGGTGTTCCTGGGGCGCGCGTACACGCGGCCGCTGCTCGAGGCGAGCGATGCGGTGGACGAGGTGCTCGATTGGGACGGGGTCGCCGACGCCCCGCTCGGCGTGCGGCGCGACCTGCTGCGCGCGGCGCGCCCGGACGCGATCCTGCACGTGTTCCCGCGCGCGGGCGTCGCATGGGCCGCGCTCGCGGCCGGGGTGCCGCGACGGGTCGGGACGACGCACCGCTGGTACCACTGGGCGACGTGCAATCTGCGCGAGCCGCTCGAGCGGCGGGATTCGCCGCTGCACGAGGCGCAGCTCAACGTGCGGCTCGCGCGCGCGTTCCTCGGGGCGGACGACCTCGCGCTCCCCGCGGCGTCGCTGGCCGCGTTCGCCGGGCTCGCGCCGCGGGTCGCGGTGCCGGAGGGGGTGCGGCCCCTACTGGCGCCGGACCGCTTCACGCTGGTCGTGCACCCCGGGTCGTCGGGGAGCGCGGGGACGTGGCCGCTCGCGCGGTGGCGGGCGCTGGTCGACGGGCTCGCGCCGGAGCGGTTCCGGGTGCTCGTCACGGGGTCGGCGGAGGAGGGGGGGGCGATGCGCGGGTGGCTGGACGGGCTGCCGGCGCACGTGCACGACCTCACGGGGCGGTTGGAGCTGGCGGAGTTGCTCGCGGTGCTCGCGGCGGCGGGAGGAGTAGTCGCGGCGAGCACCGGGCCGCTGCACGTGGGGGCGCTGCTCGGGCGGCACGCGCTCGGGTTGTACGCGACCGTGCGGCCGGTGCACGCGGGGCGGTGGGGGCCTTTGGGGCCGCGGGCGGAGGTGCTGGAGGCCGTGTCGGTGGGAGAGATCGAGGTCGAGGCGGTGAGAGGGCGGGTGGAGGAGTGGGGGGGGATTCGGACGAGGCTGGTTGGGTGAAGGGTGGGAGGGGGAGGGGGCAGGGCGAGGTGGGGCAGTACGGCCGGTGCGAACGGGGTGGGGCGTCCGCCGCGAGCGGCGGGACTGAGCGCGGTGTTAGGTGCGCGAGCGGGACGAAGACGGCGGGCGTGGGGCAGGGGCGACGGCCGCGAGCACGTGGTCGACCGCGGCGATGACCGCGCCGGCGTCGAGCGTCGGGAGGAGCGGGCCGGGGCTGACGAGGATCTCGCCGGGCGTGTCGTACGGGGCGAAGCGCTCAGTGCGCGGGAGCATCATCGCCACGCAGGGGCGGCGGAACGCGGCGGCCACGTGGGCGATCGCCGTGTCGGGCGTGAGCACCGCGTCGGCGGTCGCGACGAGCGCGATCGCGTCGCGCAGGCCGGGCGTCGCCGGGGCGAGCGCGCCCGCGGCGGCGGCGAGGGCGAGCGCCGACGCGCGGTCGGCGGGCTCGCCGACCACGGCGACGCGTACTTCGGGGCGGTGCGCGGCGACGTGCGCGAGGACGGCCGCGAACTGCGCGTCCGTCCAGCGGCGGTGGAACGTGCCCGCGGAGAGGTTGACGAGCAGGCGCGGACGCCGCGGTGCGGTATCATCGGCGCGCCAGGCCCGTTCGGCGGCCGCGCGCTCCGCGTCGGCGAGGGCGAGCGTCGGGTGCGGGACGGTCGCCGGGTCGATGCCGAAGGGGAGGGCGAGTTGGGCGAGCCAGCGCACGTGGTGCGCGCGGGCCGGGTCGGGCGGCGGGGGGACGGCGTGCGTGTAGACGTGTTCCTGCTGTCGCCCGCCGCCCATGCCGACGCGCGCCGCCGCGCCGGTGCCGGCCATGAGCATCGCGACGACTGCGCTCACGCGGTGCGTGAGGACGAGGCCGTCGACCACGGCGTCGTAGCGCCGGTCGCGGAGCGCGCGCCCGACGCGGAGGGCATCGCGCGCCCCCGTGATGCGCGGGGCGAAGACCTCGTGCACCTCGCCGACTCCTTCGAGCACCGGCGCGTTGGACGGCGAGGCGAGCACGTCGAGCTCGATCCCGGGGTGGGAGTGCGCGATCGCGCGGATGATGCCCGTCGACATCAGCATGTCGCCGATCTTGTCGTGGCGGAGGACGAGCACGCGCCGCGGGGGCGCGGCCGCCCAGCGCGCGCGCGCGGCGTCCGCGCCCTCGCCGGCGGCGAGCCGCGTCGCGGCGCCGAGTGCGACGTCGCGCCAGGCGCGCCGGAGCCGGTTGTCACCCAAGCGCGTCACCCACGCGCGTCACCCACGCGGGTCACTTGCCGTCGCGCGCGGCGCCGCGAGTTCGGACCACAACGAGTCGAAAGCGTCGGCCACCGCGTCGGCCGCGACCTCGGTGATCGGCCGGTCGCCGGGGAGGAAGACGACGCGGCGCGGCTGCGCGCCCCACGCGCCCCAGACGTCGACCGCCGTGTAGCCGCTGTAGACCGCGAGCACCGGGGCGCCGACCGCGCTCGCGACGTGCATGTTGGCCGTGTCCGGGGTGACGACCACGGCGGCGCGCCGAACCAGGGCGACGAGGCGGCGGAGGTCGGGCGACGGCGGCGCGACGACGACCCGCGCCGCGGCGGCGGGGGCGCGCGCGGCCGCGGCCTGCGCCATCGCCGCGGCGCCGGCAGCCGCGCTGGGCGGCGGGGTGAGGACGACCACCAGCTCCGGGTGCCGCTCGGCGATGCGGGCCGCGATCTCGCCCGCCTGCTCGACCGCGAAGCAGCGTTTGGGGTCGCTCCCCCACGCGTTGAAGGCGACGAACGGGCGGGGCGCGCCGCCGCACGCCTCGCGGATGAACGCGGCCGCCCGCGCGTCGGCCCCCGCGTCGCCCGCGAGCGCGGCCGGGTAGTCGGCGAGGCCGGGCGGCGCGGCGTCGGGCTCGCCGACCGCGGCCCACGCGAGGTAGAGCAGGTGCTGCGTGATGTGCCGTCGGCTGGGCGAGACGCGCACCTGGCGCGTGAAGAATCCCGCGTACTGCGGCGGGCGCCGCGCCGTGACGCGCGCTCCGCGGCGCCCGGCGACGAACGCGGTCGTCACGCCCTCGTCCATGTGGTCGCGAAGCCGGACCGAGAGGACGAGGTCGTAGTGGCGCCGGCGCAGGTCGCGGGCGTGCCGCCACCACGCGCCGAGTCCGCGCCCCGGCGTGACGACGCGCGTCACGCGCGGATCGCCGGCGAGCAGCGACGCGCCGGCCGCGGTGACGACGTCGATTTCCGCGTGCGGCAGCACGGCGCGCAGGTAGGCGAGCGCCGGCGTGAAGACGACGGTGTCGCCGACGCGGTCGGTGCGGCCGACGAGGACGCGCCGCACGGACGCGGGCGCGAGGCGGGCGTTGGGCGCGCGCGTCGGGAAGAGGGCGCGGTAGACGGCGAAGAGCACGCGGTAGAACCGCCGCGTGAGGCGGGTACGCGCGGGGCTCACGCGGCGGTCGCCGGTACGCCGAACGACGCGCCCGGTAGAGTGTCCAACAGGGCGTCGAGCGCGTCCGCCGCGCGCGCCGGGTCGAGCGCGGCGAGCGGGCGCGGCTCGTCCATCACGACCGCGCGGAACGGCACGCCGGTCGGCACCCAGTGCGCGACCTTCTCCGTCGCGGCCCGCGTGTAGAGCGCGACGACGGGGCGGCCGAGCGCGGCGGCGAGGTGGATGTTGGCCGTGTCGGGGGTGACGACGGCGGCCGCGCGCGCGAGGAGCGCGACGAGGTCGGCCAGCCGCGGCGAGGGCGGGAACACGGCCACGCTCGCCCCGTCACCGCCCGCTTCCGTTAGGCGCTCGCGCGCGGCGGCGGCCATCGCGCGCGCGTCCGCGGCGGCCGCGGGCGGGGGCGTGAACACGACGGCGAGCGCCGGGTGCCGCCGGGCGATCTCCGCGGCCAACGCGGCCGCCTGCGCGACGGCGAGCGTGCGCACCGGGGTCGACGCCCAGGCGTTGAGCGCGACGAACGGCCGCTCGCCGACGGCCGCGTCGAGGAACGCGGCGGCGCGCGCGGCCGCCGCCGGCGCGACCGCCAGTCGCATCGGGTAGGGCGCGAGGTCGGGCCCGTCGGCGCGCGCGCGCCCGAACGGCGCCTGCACCGCGTACAGCAGCCGCTCTGCCATGTAGCGCCGCTCGAGCCCGGGCACGCGCGGGCGGTGCGTGAAAAAGCCCCAGTATCGCGTCGGCCGGAAGGGCGTCACGCGCGCCGCGCGCCGCCCCGCGACGAGCGCGGTGAGGAGCCCCTCGCGCGCGTGGTGCGGCAGTACGAAGTCGACGACGAGGTCGTAGCGCTCGCGGCGCAGGCGGCGCACGACGGGGAGCCACGGCTCGCGGAGCGGCTCGTGGAGGACGACGCGGTCGACGCGCGGGTCGCCCTCCAGGAGCGACGCGTTGCGCGGCGACACCAGCACGTCGAGCCGCGCGTCCGGCGCGATCGCGCGGAGGAAGGCGAGCGCGGGCGTTGCGACGACGAGGTCGCCGACCTTGTAGTTAGGCAGCACGAGCACGCGCCGGAGCGCGCCCGGGTCCAGCCGCCCGGGGCGGACGTCGGTCGGGAAGGCGAGGCGCTCGAGCGCGTAGGCCAGCCGGTAGACGCGGCGGTTGAGCCGCCGGCGCAGCCGGGCGGCCGCGGTCATGCCGTGGTCATGCCGCGTCATGCCGCGGTCATCCGGGCGGGGCGCTGGCCGACGGGGTCGTGACCGACGGAACGGTGGCCGACGGGCAGAACGCGGCGAGCGTGCACGCCCCGCAGCGCGGCGTCCGCGCGTCGCACACGCGCCGCCCGTGGAAGATCAGCCGGTGCGAGAGCATCGCCCAGTCCGCGCGCGGAAAGAGCGGGATCAGCTCCTGCTCGATCGCCACGGGGTCGTCGCCGCGCGCGAGGCCCAGCCGGCGGCTCAGCCGGTGCACGTGGGTGTCGACGGTCACGCCCGCGTTGATGCCGTAGGCGTTGCCGAGGATCACGTTCGCGGTCTTGCGGCCGACGCCGGGGAGTTCGACGAGTTCGGCCATCGCCTGCGGCACCTCGCCGCCGTGGCGCTCGACGAGGGCGCGCGCCATGCCGACCAGGCTGCGCGCCTTGCTGCGGTAGAAGCCCGTGGGCTGCACCAGCCGTTCGACGTCGGCCACGTCGGCGGCCGCCAGCGACGCGGCGTCGGGGTAGGCGGCGAAGAGCGCGGGCGTGGTCAGGTTCACCCGCCGGTCGGTGCACTGCGCGGAGAGGATCGTCGCGCAGAGCAGCTCGAAGGGGTTGCGGTGGGCGAGCTCGCAGTGCGCGTCCGGGTGCGCGGCGGCGAGCGCGTCCCACACGCGCGCGGCGTGCGCGGGGAGGTCGCGCTTCAGCACCCGCTTGGGACGCCCGGCGCGGGCGCGCGCCGGCCCGCCCGCCGATTGCCTAACGGGCACCGGGCCCCTCGCGCTTGGCCCGCGCGAAGGCGAGCACGTCGTCGGCCGAGCGCGCGTTGAGCACGTCGCCCGGCCCGAGCCACCCCTTCCGCGCGGCGCCGACGCCGAACTCCACGTTCGCGAGCCCCTCGGGCGAGTGCGCGTCGGGGCCGATCTCGATCACGACGCCCCGCGCCTTCGCGCCGCGCAGCAGGCGCCAGTCGAGGTCGAGGCGGTGCGGGTCGGCGTTGAGCTCGACCGCCGCGCCGTGCTCGGCCGCCGCCGCGACCACCGCGCCCAGGTCCACCGCGTACGCGTCGCGCTGCAGCAAGAGCCGCCCCGTGGGGTGGCCTAACACGGTGAGGAATGGGTTGGCCACCGCGCGGCAGACGCGTTCGGTCATCTCCCGCTCGCTCAGGCCGAAGCGCGAATGCACGCTCCCGACGACGAACTCGAAGCGCGCGAGCGTGCGCTCGTCGTAGTCCAACTCGCCGTCGCCCAGGATGTCGCACTCGATCCCCCTGAGCACGCGGAAGGCGACGCCCCGCGCCGCGTAGTCCTCGTTCACCCGGTCGATCTCGGCGTGCTGCTGGACCACCGCCGCGGGCGTCAGGCCGCCCGCGTACGCCGCGCTCTGCGAGTGGTCCGTGATCCCGACGTACTCCCATCCGCGCGCCCGCGCCGCCTCGGCCATTTCGGCGACGCTCGCCCGGCCGTCGGAGTAGGTCGTGTGGCAGTGGATCACGCCGCGCAGGTCCGCCGGCTCGACGAGCGCGGGGAGCGCGCCGGCCGCCGCGGCCTCGACCTCGCCGAGCCCCTCGCGCAGCTCGGGCACGACGAACGCGAGGCCGGAGAGCGCGTACAGCTCGAATTCGTCGCGAACCGGGACGATAGCGCCGTCCGCGCCCCGCACCGCGTCGTCGGCGGCGAGCGCGTAGCCGCGCCCCGCGAGCCGCTCGGCCACCTGCGCGACGTGCGTCGCGCTCCCCGTCGCCCGCCACCGCGCGACCGCGTACCGCGCCGGCGCCGCGCAGACGAGGCGCGCCGCGATCCCGTGCGCCGGGGGGACGCGCGGGGTCGCCTCCTGCCCGTCGACCGCCGCGACGACATCGATCTCGGACACCACCTCGAGCCGCCGCCGCAGCTCCCCCGCGACCTCGGCGGTGATCACGCCGAGCTGCGACCGCACGGCCGCGGCGAGCCGCCCCGCCTCGACCGCGGCTTCGGGGAAGCGGAGCTGCCCAGCGCTCGCGCGCAGGAACGCCACGCCCTCGGCGACCTTCGCGGCCGTCTTGGCCCCGAACCCCTTCACCCCCGCCAGCCGCCCGTCGCGGGCCGCTGCTTCGAGGGCGTCGAGCGAGTCGACGCCCAACGTCGTGTGCAGGAGGTGGATCTTGCTCGTGCCGAGCCCGGGGACGCGGAGCAGCTCGGTGAGACCCTCCGGCGTCTCGGCGGCGAGCTGGTCGAGCAGGGTGCTGCGCCCGGTACTCACGAGGTCGCGCACGACGGCGAGCGTGCCGGGGCCGAGGCCGGGCGTGTCGTCGAGCGTGCCGTCAGCGAGCAGCGGGGCGAGGTCGTCGGCGTCGAGGGCGGTCAGGGCGCGGGCGGCGTTGTGGTACGCGCGCGTCTTGAACGGGTTGTCGCCGCGGAGTTCGAGGAGTTGGCCGATGCGTTCCAGGGCGTCGGCGGCGGCGCGCGAGTCCATGCCGGCCAAGCTAGTGCCGCCTCACGGTTTCGGGGTACGCGGTGGTTGGCTAACTTGGATGACCAACCGTCGCCGGAGGCACGATGCTGCAGGTCCCCGTCCACGAAGCGAAGACGCACCTCTCCCGCCTGCTCGCCGCCGTCGAGCGGGGCGAGGAAGTGGTGATCATGCGCGGCCGCACGCCGGTGGCGCGGCTGGTGGCCTACGCCGAAGCGCGCCCGCGCCGTGAGTTCGGCTCCATGCGTGGCCAGCTCGGCGATCTCCCGCCGGAGGCGTTCGCGCCCATGACCGACGAAGAGCTCGAGGAGTGGGGGCTCTGAGCGGGACGGCGCGGCGGGGACACTAACGTGCGCGTCCTGCTCGACACCCACGCGCTTCTCTGGCATCTGGCCGGCCACGGCGGCGGCAAGTTGTCGACTGCAGCGCGGGACGTCATTGTGGACCCCGCGAACGCGGTGTACGTGAGCGCGGCGACCGCGTGGGAACTGGTCACCAAGCACCGATCAGGCAAGCTGCCCGCGGCCGGGTCGCTCGCGGCCGACTTTACGCGGGCGATCGTGGCCGAGGACTACACCCCGCTCCCGATCACGACGGAGCACGCCCAAGCGGCCGGCGCGCTGCCGCTCCATCACCGCGACCCGTTCGACCGCATGCTGATCGCGCAGTCGCTCGCCGAGCGCATGCCGCTCGTTTCGAACGAGGTGCTGTTCGATCGGTACGGCGTTAGGCGGATCTGGTAGGCGCGGCCGCGGCTATCGCGGCCCGCCGAAGCCGCGCGCGCGCAGCGTGTCGAGGCGCGCGCGCAAGGGGCCGGTTTGGGCGGCCGGCATGGCGGCCCGAGTCGCGGCGGCGAGCGCCTCCGCGTAGCGCGCCGCCGCGCCCGCCGAGTCCCCGCCGCGGAGCCGAGCGTCGCCGGCGTACCGCGCGCCCTGCCAGACCGCCACCGGCGTGCCGTGCGCCAGCCCGAACGCGCGGAGCCGCCCCGCCTCGCGCTCGACGTCGACCCAGCGCCCGCGCGCGGCCAGGGTCTCGATCGCGGTGCTGACGATGTCGATGCGCACCGGCGCGACCACGTCGGGTAGCTCGGCGAGGATGGCGAGCGCCGTGTCGCTCTCCGCCTCGGCGGTCGCCGGGTCGCCGCGCAGAAGCGCGGTCAAACTTCGGTACGAGCGGAAGTGCGCCGCCTCGCGGCTGCGCGCGCCGTAGCCGAGCGTGGCGAGCCGCAGGCCCTCCCGGGCCACCGCGTCGGACGCGGTGTAGGCGCCGGCGTCGCGCAGCAGGCCCGCGTGCCCGAGCATGGCGTCGAGCCGCTCGACGGCGAGTGGGGCGCCGAGCGAGTCCATGACGGCGATCGCGCGCACGTAATACGCGTCGGCCGTGTCGGGGCGCGTCGTCCCGAGCACGCGGTAGGCCCACGCGCGGGCGGCCGTGGGCGCGCGCGTGCGGGCCCGCTCGGCCGCGAGCACCTCGCTCGCGAGCGAGTCGGCCGCGCGGAACTGGCCCTGGGCGAGGGCGAGCGTGGCCCGCGCGCCGACGACGCGGGCGCGCAGCTCGCCTAACGCATCGTCCCGCGCGGCGCCCGCGGCCGGCAGCGCCGCGCAGGCCGCCGCGAGGTGCCGCGCGGCGGCGTCGAAGCGGTTGACGCGGAGCGCGCCGAGCCCCGCCGCGAGGCTCGCCTCCGCGA
Source organism: uncultured Gemmatimonadales bacterium (assembly GCA_963763675.1). Taxonomy (GTDB): domain Bacteria; phylum Gemmatimonadota; class Gemmatimonadetes; order Gemmatimonadales; family Gemmatimonadaceae; genus BPUI01. Next base: position 87,216 of record CAVXPN010000005.1, on the reverse strand, counting down.
ACGCGGGCGAGCCGGGGCCGTAGCCGGCCGCGGCGAGCGCGACGGCCGAGTCGAGCACCGGCGCTGCGGCAGCAGCGCGGTCCTGCGCCACGTACGTCGCGCCGATCGCCGTGTAGAGCCGCGCGCGCGTGCGCGGGTCCGACGGGAACGCCGCGGGGACGCGCGGCACCACGCTGTCGAGCACCTGCGCGAGCGAGGCCTGCCGGCCCAGCCGGGTCACGGCGCCGCCGGTGGTCGACGCCGTGACGCCGAGCATGGTCTGTAGGAACGCGGCGACGCGCTCCGAGCGCTCCGCCTCGCGCCGGCTCTCGCGCGCCTCCCAGAGCGCGCCGCCGCTGCCGACCACGAGCGCGAGCGCGGCGGCACCGAGGCCGGCGACGAGCGCGCGCCGCCGCCGCACGAACACCCGCGCGCGATAGCCGAGCGTGTCGGCGCGGGCGAGCACGCGGTCGCCACGCAGGTAGCGCTTGACGTCATCGGCCAGGGCGTCCACGGTGCCGTAGCGGCGCTCCGGCTCCTTGCGGAGCGCGGTACGCACGATCGCATCGAGATCGCCCGCGAGCGCACGCGCGAGGCGCCCGGCGTTAGGCAGGCCGCGCGCGCGCGCGGCCCCGCCGGTCGCCTGCTCGGGGAGCGGCGGCACCGGCCGGTCGAGGACGGCGATGATCGCCTCCGCGGGGCCTAACGTATCCGCGTCGAGCGGGGTGCGCCCCGTGAGCAGCAGGTGTAGGAGCGCGCCCAACGCGTAGACGTCCGCCGCGGTCGTCGCCGGCCCGCCCCTGACCTGCTCGGGCGCGGCGAACGCGGCGGTGAACGGCGACACGCCCGCGCCGGTGAGCGTCCCCGGCCGCTCGGCGCCGTCCAGCAGCTTGGCGACGCCGAAGTCGAGCAGCTTGACGTCGCCCCCCGCCGTGACGAACACGTTGCTCGGCTTGAGGTCGCGGTGCACGACGAGCGCGCGGTGCGCGTGCGCCACGGCGGCGCACACCTGGCGGAAGAGGTCGAGGCGCGCGGGGATGCCCAACGTCCGCGCGTCGCACCACGCGTCGATCGGCTCCCCGTCGACGAACTCCATGACGAGGTAGGGAAGTCCCTCGGGCGTCGCGCCGCCGTCGAGGAGCTGCGCGATGTTGGGGTGCGCCAGCGAGGCGAGAATCTGGCGCTCGCTCCGCAGCCGGCGCGTCATGAGCGCGCTGTCGGCCCCGCGCCAGACGGTTTTGATCGCGACGCGGTGGGCGTACGTGCCGTCGACGCGCACGGCCTCGTAGACCGTGCCCATGCCGCCCTCGCCCACGCGGCGTTCGACGCGGTACGGGCCGAGCTGGCGGCCCTCGAACGGCGGCGCGGCCACGTCGGGCGGGCCCGCGGACCGGTCGGCGTCGGCGCCGAGGAGGGTCGCCCACGCGCGGCCGGTCAGGGTGGGGTGCTCGAACCGGTCGCCCGCTGTGGCGTCAGCGGCCAAGAGCCGGCGCACCTCGCGGAGCACCGCCGGGTCGGCGGCGCTCCGGACGAGGTGCGCGTCGCGCTCCGCCGCGGGGAGGCCGGCCGTCTCCCAGAAGAGCTGCTTGACGGCCGGCCAGTGCTCCGCGGCGGGGGCGCGCGCCATGAGAATCCGTTAGGCGTCAGCCACGTGTACGCCGGCGCGCGCCGGCGCCGAGGGCGCCGAGGCCGGCGACCATCATCGCCCAGGTCGTCGGCTCCGGAACCGTCGATGCGGGGCCGGACATGCTGATGTCGTCGAGCGCGAAGTCGTTAAACGGGCCGGCGCCGTTAGCGTCGTAGATCGACAGCACCGCGGTGCCACTTGCCGCCGCGGTGTAGCTGCCACTCACCTGCTGCCACGCCGACGCGCTATTGCCGGGCAGCGTGACTGGGCCGCCGACGTTGGCACCGTTGACCTGAAACGACAGCACCGCGCTGGGGCCGGTGTTGCCCTGGACGGTGTGCGCCCAGAACGACCAGTTGTACGTCGTGCCGCCGACCAGGGTGACCGTTTCGTACCACCCGCGCCCGAGCGCGCCGTCGGCGATCAACATGTTGCCCGCGCCGGTGGTGTGGTCGCCGAACCCGCCCCAGTCGGGCGAGGCGTTGGGGACCGTGGCCGCGTTGCTGCCGATCGCGTAGCTCCCGTTCACAACGCCGGTGGGCCCCGCCGTCCTATCCACGTAGTCACTGCTGAAGCCAGTGTCGCCGGCCGAAAAATTTCCGTTCGCGACGAGCTGCTGCTGCGCCGCCGCCGGCGATGCCAGCGCGGCAGATCCAGCCGCGACGAGAACGCCGGCGGCGAGTCGGAGGGCAATTCGTGAGGGCAGAGCTGACATGGCGGGACTCCGTACGGAGGTGGTGACCCGAGCGGACGCGCCGGGCCGTGCCGGCCGCCGCTAGTGGCGGCCGTACCCGGCAACGCGCAGAACTGCCCCGGATCGCGTCACGCAGCGGCGCCGCTACACGCGCCTCCCGCCACTCACCCGGTCAGCTCCGCGGAGAGCCACGCCCGCGCTACGGCCCACTCCCGCGACACGGTCACGGGCGCGATGCCGAGCGCGGCGGCCGTCTCTTCGATCGTGAGCCCGGTGAAGAAACGCAGCTCGACGATCCGCGCCTGCCGCGGGTCGACCTGCGCGAGCGCCCGCAACGCCTCATCCACGCGCAGGACGTCCGCGGTCCCCTCGGCGGTGCCAGCCAGTTCGGGATCGAGCGTGACGTGCGTGCCCGCGCGCTTCGCCGCCTGCGCCCGCCGCGCGTGGTCGACGAGCAGCCGCCGCATCTGCTCGGCCGCCACCACAAAGAACTGCGTGCGATTCTGCCACCGCGCCCGCCGCTGCTCCACCAGCCGCAGGAATGCGTCGTGGACGAGTGCCGTAGGCTCGAGGGTGTGGTCCGCGCGCTCGCGCCGCAGGTACGCGTCGGCCACCCGGTACAGCTCGTCGTACACCGCGGCCGCGAGCCGGTCGACCGCCACGGGGCGGGCGTCGGCGCCGGCGTCGCGCACGTCGTGCAGCAGTTGGGTGATCGAAGTGGCGGCTGGCGCGGTCACGGGGTGGCAGTTGGGACGCGCCAATATGGGCCCGCCGAGCGGTTCGCGACAGGGCGAGCTCGGCCGGGCCAGCTACGGCCCCGCGTCGCGGGCCAGCCCGGCGAACAGCGCAGCCACCGGCGTCGAGAACCCGGGGAGGACCGCGCCGCCGTCGACCGTGTTCGCCTCACCCAGCCACTCCGCGAACGGGCCGCCCGCGTGCACCGTCACGCTCCGGTCGTCCGGGTCGACCACCCAGACCAGCGCCGAGCCGTGGCGGACGTACTCGGCCACTCTCCGGGCGATCTCGCCCGGGCGGTTGGACGGCGACACGACCTCGACGGCGAGTGCTGGCGGCACCGGGACCGCGCCGCGCGGCGGCCCGCCCGGCAGCGCGTGCTTGGGCACGAATGCCAAGTCCGGCGACCGCACCAGCGGCGGCGCGGGGCGGAGGAGGAACGCCGTCGACGCGCCGAACAGGTAGCCGAGGTCGCGCGGGTAGACGTGGGCGGCGAGGAGCGCGCCGAGTCGCATGTTGATGTCGCCGTGCGCGCCGCCGGCCGGTGGGGACGAGACGAGCACTCCGTCCACGAGCTCCCCCCGGGCGTCGCCGGGGAGCGCCATGAACTCGTCGAGGGTCAGGCGTGTGCCGGTGGCAGGGACGCGCGGGTCGAACTCGGGTCGGGTCGCGGTAGCCATGAGCACCTCATGGAGCACCTCCTGCGGGGCCGTCGGGCCAAGGCTACTTGTGGGCGGCTCCGCGCGTGACCGTCGCGAGGAAGGGCAGCACCGCCGCCCACAGCGCGTCGGGCTGCTCGACGTAGGGCACGTGCCCGCAGCGGTCCAGCACCGCGAGCCGCGCGCCCGCGACCGCGCCGACCAGCGCCTCGCTCGACGCGAGCGGGATCGGGTCCTCGCGCCCGTGCGCGACGAACACGGGGCACGCGAGGCGGCCGAGGTGCGGGAGCAGGTCGTAGTCGCCTAACGATTCCCAGACGCTCTGCTGCACGCGCCCGGTAACGCGGAAGGGCGTGAGGTCGCGCGACCGCTCGGGGTCGAAGAAGTACCCGGCGACGCTCAGCTCGAAGGCGCGCTGGCGGAACGCCGCCGGGTCGCGCTCGCGCAGCCCGCCCGCGGCCAGCTCGGCGCGCATCGCCGCGACGCGCGGATCCTGCGACCGCCGCGCGAACTCCCCCTCGAACTGGTCGCGGAAGCGCCGCGTCACCGGCGCGGGGTCGATCAGCGTGAGCGACGCCGGCGCGACGCGGGCGTGCGCGGGCCCGCCGCCGACCGGCTCCCCTAACGCGGGCAGCGCCGCCCCGGCCGCGTCGAGTGCGTAGAGCAGCGCGAGCAGCCCGCCCCACGAGTAGCCGACGAGGTGAAGCGGCCGGTCGCCGACCAACTCCCCGGCGACGCGCGCCAGGTCGTCGACGTGGGTACGCCACGTGACCGGACCCACGTCGTCGGCCGCCGCCTTACTCCGCCCGCCGCCGCGCTGGTCGTAGAACACGCAGTCGTGGCGCTCGGCCAGCCGCAGCAGCTGCGGCAGCAGGTACTGGTGGTCCGCCCCCGGGCCGCCGTGCAGGACGAGCAGGCGGGGGGCGTCGGTGGTCGCCGAATCGGGCCCCCACGCCGCCCAGTACAGCGGGCGCGAGGTGGCGCGCGTCTCGCCCGCGGCGCGCGGGGCGGGGATGGGGAGCGGCATGCGGCGAAGATAGCCGCGCCGCGAGCTCGCTCAGCCCTCGCGCGCGAGCCGGCATACGCTCGGCCCGGCCACTCGGCCCCGGCGCCGCGCCCCTCACGCGAACCGCGCCAGCACCCCCACCGTGTTCACGTGCACTCGGACGGTGTCGCGCACGTCCCGCCCGTACCCGCCGGCGATCGTCGCGCACACCGGGATCCCCACCTCGCGGCACGCCTCCAGCACCATCCAGTCGCGCCGCACGAGGCCCTCGAACGTCAGCTTCAATCGCCCCAGCCGATCCCCCTCGTGCGGGTCCGCGCCGGCGAGGTAGACGACGAGGTCCGGCGCCGCGTCGCGCAGCACGCGCGGCAGGTGCGCGCCTAACGCGGCGAGGTACGCGGCGTCCCCCGTCCCATCCGCCAGCTCGACGTCGAGCGTCCCGGGCACCTTGTGGAACGGGAAGTTCTTCGCCCCGTGCATCGAAAACGTGTACGTGTCCGGGTCCCCCGCGAAGCACGCGTGCGTGCCGTTCCCCTGGTGTACGTCGAGGTCGACCACGCACGCGCGCCGGAGGTGCCCGCCCCGCCGCAGCCGCCGGATGGCCACCGCGACGTCGTTGAAGGTGCAGAACCCCTCGCCGCGCCCGGGGAACGCGTGGTGCGTCCCCCCCGCGAGGTTCATCGCCACGCCGTACTGCAGCGCGGCCTCCGCGGCCTCGCACGTGCCGCGCACCACCCGGTACGCGCGTTCGACGAACGCCTCCGACCACGGCAGCCCGATCCGCCGCTGCTCGGCGGCGGGCAGGGTGCCCTCCGTGATCTCCCGCACGTACTCCGGCGTGTGCACCAGCAGCAGGTCCTCCAGCGGCGCGCGAGGAGGGTCGTGCAGCCGCTCCGGCGGAACCAGTCCCGCGGCGAGCACGCCGTCGCGCAGGAGGGAATACTTGGCCATCGGGAATCGGTGGCCCTCCGGCAGGGGGAGAGCGTACGAGGAGGAGGACCAGAGGTGGAGGGGCACGGCAGCGTGCGACGGGTACCGCGAAGCCGCTACCGCGCGACGGCCACGGCGGGCTCCCCCCCCTGCACGTAAATCACCCCCCCCTTCATCACGAACTGCACCCTCCTCGTCGCCGAGATATCCGCCAGCGGATCCCCCGGCACCGCGACCACGTCCGCCAGCTTGCCCGCGGCGAGCGTCCCCACCCGGTCCTGCCACCCCAGCAGCCTCGCCCCCGTCGCCGTCCCCGCGACCAGCGCCTGCATCGGCGTCATCCCCGCGCGCACCATCAGCCCGAACTCCTCCGCGTTCTCCCCGTGCGGGCCCACGCCCGCGTCGGTGCCTAACGCGACCGGGATCCCGTACTGCAGCGCGAGCCGGATGCGCCGCGGCCCCGCCGCGTAGGCCGCGAGCGCCTTCCGCGCGCGGAGGCCCTTGAGCGTGCCGTCGTCCGCCGCCTTCTTCACCACCTCGTTGGCCTGCAGCGTCGGCACGAGGTACGTGCCGCGCGCCTTCATCATCCGCGCGCCCTCGTCGTCGAGGAACGTGCCGTGCTCGATGCTCGTCACGCCGGCCTGCACCGCGAGCCGGATCCCCTCCGCGCCGTGCGCGTGCGCCGCGACCGGGCGCTCCAGCTTGTGCGCCTCGGCGACGATCGCCTGCATCTCTTCGAGCGTGTACTGCGTGGCGCCGACCGCGTCGCCCTCCGAGAGCACGCCGCCGGTCGCGCAGATCTTGATCACGTCGGCGCCGTACTTCACCTGGTAGCGCACCGCCTTCCGCCCTTCGTCCGGGCCGTTCGCCGCGCCCGTGCGGTAGTCGGCGTCCATGAGGCCGGGCTTGAAGCCGTTCTCGTCGCAGTGCCCGCCCGTAATACCGAACGAGTGCCCCGCGTTCTCCATCCGCGGGCCGACGGCGTGCCCCTCGTCGACCGCCTGGCGGAGCGCCATGTCGTCGAAGTCCGGTGCGCCGACGTTGCGGATGCTCGTGAAGCCGGCCATCAGCGTCTTGCGCGCGTTCTCGACGCCGAGGATCGCGTTGTAGCCCTGGAAGTCGCGCACCGGCGAGTCGTCGCCGCCCGGCTGGCCTAACGACCGCCCGATGATGTGCGTGTGCGCGTCGACGAAGCCCGGCAGCAGCGTGGCGTCGCCGAGGTCGATCACGCGCGCGCCGGCGGGCACCGCGACCGAGGCGGCCGGGCCCGCCGCGGTGATCCGGTCGCCCACGACCACGACCGCCGCGTCGCGCACGGGCGCCGCGCCGGTGCCGTCGATCATCCGCGCCGCCCGCAGCACGACGGTCTGCCGCGCGAGCGCGGGCGCGGGCTCGGGGAACTGGGCGGCGGCGGGGCGGGCGGCGAGCGCGAGCGGCGCGAACGCGGGGAGGGCGAGGAGTCGGAGGCGGCGCATGGCGGGACGGGATCGGGGGGAAGGGCGGGGGTCCCCGAAGCTACGCTCTGAACCGACGGCCAAGCAGCGCCCCGGCGACCCGCGTGTGGTGCGCACCGCCGCGGCCACCCCGGCCTACCGTCGCGGCCTACCCCGCGGCGGCGATGGGGCCGTGCCCCTCGCGGCCTAATCTGCCTAACGCAACGGCCGCCGCCGCCGCGCTCAGCACGAGCACCGCGAGCGCCGGCCAGAACACCCCGTCGTCCCCCGCCAGGCGCGCGAGCGACCGCTCGTCCGCGGCCCCGAAGCGCGGCACCAGGACCGCCAGGAGCGGCGTCGCGACCAGCAGCCCGCCGTTGTACATCGCGTGCAGCGCCACGCTCGCCCAGATCGAGCGCGTGCGCCACGCCGCGTAGCCCGCCGCCACCGCGAACCCCAGCCGCGGCAGGAAGCCGAAGCTCTGCGCGTGCACCGCCGCGAAGATCAGCGCCGTCACCCCGATCGCCGCCCACGGCGCGCGACCCACAGGCGCGCGCCTCACACGCGCGTGCCCCACGTACCGTCCGGGCGCCCCGCGCCCCGCGAACGCCCGCTCGAGCCGCCCCTGCACCCATCCGCGAAAGAGGAACTCCTCCATCAGCGGCGCGAGCGCCACCGCGACGACCGCGAACGCCAGCGGCGCCAGCGGTTGCCGCAGGTACGCCGCCACGAGCGGGTCGCCCGCCGGCGCGAACGGCAGCAGCCGCGGCAGCACGAGCAGCGACGCCGTCACCCCGGCGACCATCGCCGCCCCCGTCGCCGCGAGCGCCGGCCATGCCCCCTCGGGCACCGGCCGCAGCCGGAACGCCACCGCCCGCCGCCACTCGCCGCGCGCCAGGACGCGCCGCGGAAACCACCACAGGAAGAGCAGCACGAGCACGGCGTTGAGAGCCACCCCGACCGCGGGCGGCACGAGCGGCCGGTACCCCGCCGGGATGAGCGCGTCGGGCCCGAAGCCGCGCGGGAGGACGAACAGACTCTGCGCGCCGCCCCACAGCACGACCGCGCCGACGCGCCGCGCCCAGAGCCCGACGGCGCCGCGACTCGCGCGTCCTCGCCCCGCGCTCAGTCGCCCCGCCGGCCTAACGTCACGCGCGTCCGCACCCGCTCCGCGCCGCGCACCACGACGACGTCGACCACGTCCCCCGGCGCGTGGCTGTAGAGCGCGCCGCTGTACGTGTACAGGTCGGTCACCGGCCGCCCTCCGAGCTCCACGACGAGGTCGCCGGCCTTGAGGCCGCCCTTGTCGGCCGGGCTCCCGGGGGTCACGCCCTGCAGCCTGAGCCCCTGCGCCTCGTCCGCGGCCATGTCCGGGATCGAACCGAAGTACGGCCGCGGCCCATCCGGACCGGCCACGCCGGCCATCACGTGCTGCGTCGCCGGCGCCCGCCGGAACGTCAGCCGCGCCGGCCGGTCCGCCACGCGCCGCAGCACGCCCTCGGCCAGCGCGATCACCCGCGCCTCGCCCGGCGCGTTGATCTTGGCCGCCACGTCGGTCGCCGCGTGGTAGTCGGGGTGCTGGTCGGTGAAGAAGTGCAGCACTGGCACCCCTGCCTCGTAGAACGACGCGTGGTCGCTCGGCCCCTCGCCGTCGCCTAACGCTTTCACGCCAAGCCGCGGGCCGGCCGCGTTGGCCGAGTCGACGATCCCCGGTAGCTCGGCCGCGGTCGCCACGCCGTACACCAGCAGTCGGTCGTTGGCGAGGCGCCCGACCATGTCGAAGTTGAGCATCGCCGACGCGCTGTCGAGCGGGAGCGGGCTGTGCTGCACGAAGTACTGCGAGCCGAGCACGCCGAGCTCCTCGCCGCTGAAGGCGACGAAGAGCACCCCGCGCCGCGCCGGGCGCGCGGCCAAGCGCCGCGCGAGCTCGAGCACCGCGGCCACGCCCGACGCGTTGTCGTCCGCCCCGGGATGGACGACCGCGCCCGCCTGCGGGTCCATCGCGAACATCGTCTCGCGCCCGAGGTGGTCGTAGTGCGCCCCCACGACCACCAGCTCGCCGCGGAGCGCCGGGTCCGTCCCCTCGACCAGGCCGACGACGTTCTCCGCCGGCAGCGCGAACGCCCGACCCGCGTGCGCCAGCGCCGCCGACCGCGCCGAGAAGCGCTGGTAGAAGCCCGCGCACGGCACGCTGTCGGCGGTGAAAACCGCGTTAGGCGCGCCGGCGTCCGGCCCGTGCGCCTCGCGGGGTCCGCCCAGGACCGACACGCGGGTCGCGCAGCGTGCCGCGTCCGCCTCGTCGACGACCACCGGCCGCAGCCCGAGCGCGCCGAAGCGCCGCGCCACGTACGCCGCCGCGGTGTCAGCGCCCGGCGAACCGGTCAGCCGTCCCTCCAACCGCGGCGCGGCGAGGTACGTGATGTCGGCCAGGACGCGCGCGGCCACCGCCGCCGTGCTCGTGTCGCCGCGCCCGATCGACGCGCGCGGCGCCTCGAACCGCCCGCGCTCCGGCTCGTGCCCGGGCCGGTTCCCGGGGCGCTGCGCCCCGGCGACGCCCGGGACCGCCAACGCCAGCGCCGCCGCGGCGGTCGTCATCGACGCCGCCGCGCGGCAGAGTGCACGCTTCACCATGGCCTACCCGTCACCTCGACCGCGTCAGCGGTCCGTGAAATCCGTCCCCGCCGTGACCGCGCGGCACGCCTCGGCGATCACCTCCGCCGCGCGGTCCAGGTCGTCCAGCGCCACCATCTCGTTGGGCGAGTGCATGTAGCGGTTGGGGATCGAGAGGAGCGCGGTCGCGACCCCCGTCCCCGCGTTGTGGATCGAGTCCGCGTCGGTCGAACTCATGCGCCCCGCCGCGTGCACCTGGATCGGCACGCCGAGCCGGTCGGCGGCTTCGCGCAGCAGCCGGTACGCGACCGGCGACACCACCGACCCCCGGGTGAGTACCGGCCCGCCGCCGAGCGCGGCCTCGCCGATCTCCTTCTTTTCGACCCCGGGGTGGTCGGTCGCGAACGTGACGTCGACGACCACCGCCATCGCCGGGTTCACGCGCACCGCGCTCGGCAGCGCGCCGCCGCCCCGGAAGCCGATCTCCTCCTGCGTCGTCGCCACCGCGACCACGCGCGCCGCGCCCGGCCGCTCGGCGTAGCGCCGGAGCGCCTCGAGGACCACGAATGCCCCCACCCGGTCGTCGATCGAGCGCGACACGATGCGGCCGTTCGGCAGTTCCAACAGCTGCGCGTCGATCACCCCGGCGTCGCCGACCTCGAGTCGCGCGGCGGCCTCTTCCTTGTTCTTCGCGCCGACGTCGACCCACAGGTCGGTCAGCTTCGACGCCTTCTCGCGCTCCTCGGGCTTGATCAGGTGGATCGGCTTCTTGCCGACGACGCCGAGCACGGGGCCGGCGCGACCCTCGAAGCGCACGCGCTGCGCGACGAGCACCTGCGGGTCCCAGCCGCCGATCGGGCCCACCGACACGTAGCCCTGGTCGTCGATGTGCGTGACGACGAGGCCGATCTCGTCGACGTGCCCGGCCAGCAGGATCGCCGGCCCGTCGGCCGGGCCCGCGGCCGCGTAGCTGTTACCGATCACGTCGGCGCTGACCTCGGCGAAGGTCCGGGCGTGCTCGCGCCAGACGCGCGCGGGGGCCCGCTCGTAGCCGGACGGGCCGGGCGTGTCGAGCAGGCGCTTTAAGAATGCGGTGGAGGTATCGTTGAGCATGCGAGCACGAACGCGAACCCGCGCCGGCCTTGTCAACCCCGCGCGGACATTAGGCTTTGTAAACCGCGCGACACGCCGGCAGGTTGCCGCATGACTCTCGTCCTCCTCGCCGTCGGCCTCGCGGCCGGCGTGCTTTCGGGCCTCTTCGGCATCGGCGGCGGCATCGTGATCGTCCCGGCGCTCCTCGCCTTCGCCCAGATGCAGCCCGCCAGGGCGACCGGCACCTCACTCGGCGCCCTCCTCCTCCCGGTCGGGGTGCTCGGCGCGTGGGAGTACTATAAGAACGGCGACCTCGACGTCCGCGCCTCGCTCCTCGTCGCCCTCGGCCTCACCGTCGGGGCGTACTTCGGCGCTCGGCTCAACCACCTGCTCTCGCCGGTGCAGGCGAAGCGGGCGTTCGCCGTCTTCCTCGTTGCCGTCGCGGTGCGCCTGTGGGTCACGGCGAAGGGCGCGTGATGGCCCGCGTAATGAGGCGCGCCCCTCGCGCCGCGGCCGTCCTCGCCGCCACGCTCGGCGCCCTGCTCGGCATGCCGCCTCGCCCCGCGGCGGCATGCCGAGCTCAGTCCGCGCGCCCGACGCCGCCCCGCCGCGTCGCCGTCGAGCCCGGCCTCGAGGTCGTCGCGACCCCGGAGGCGAACCTCGTCGTGCTCCTCCGCCACGACACCGCCGTCGTCGTCGGCCCGCAGCTGCCCGCGCTCACGGCCGCCGCCCGCGCCCTGCTGGCCGAACGCGGCGCGCGGCACGTGGCCTTCGTCGTCGCGACCCCGGGCGGAAACGCGGCGGCGGACGCGGCCGCGTACGGCGACGGCGGCTGGACGCGCACCGGCGCCGTCGTCCTCGCGCACGAGCGGTTCCGCGCGCGCCTCGCGCAGCGCGCCGAGTCGGGCGGGTGGGGGCCCACCACAACCCTGCCCGCCGTCGGATTCTCCGAAGTCGTCCAGCTACGCGCCGGCGGCAGCGACGTGCACGTCATCCGCCAGCGCCCGGGCGCGACCGGCGGCGACGCGGTCGTCCACTTCGAGGACGCGGCCGCCGTCTACCTCGGCGGCGTGTTCACCGCGGACGGCTACCCCGCGCTCGACCCGGGCCAGGGCGGCTCGATCGACTCGATGATCACCACGGTCGCGTTCTTCCGCCGCTTCCCGGCCGCGGTCCACATGATCCCGGGGCGCGGCCCGGTCGCGACGGTGTCGACGTTAGGCACGTACGGCGACATGCTGGTCGCGGTGCGCGACCGCGTCCGCCGGCTGGCCGCCGCGGGCCGCTCGTCGGCCGCGGTCGTCGCCGCGCGCCCCGCCGCGGAGTTCGACGGCGCGTGGGGGCACGGCCCGGTGAGCGCGGACCAGTTCGTCGCCGCCGTCTACGAGAGCGTGGCGGCGCGGAAGTAGGTCGCCCGGGGTCGCGCCCCGCGCGCCCGGTCCGTCAGGCGATCCGCGCCGCGCGCGTCGGGTCCGGCGCGCCGAACAGCCCGGGGTGGAAGATCCGCGCGAACAGCTCGACCCCGTCGGCGAGCCGCGGCCCCGGCCGGCTCACGTACGCGTTGGCGTCCACAGCCCACACCGCGCGCCCGGCCAGCCACCCCCACCCGGGCCGCCCGACGAGCCCCGCGGCCTCCTCGGCCGCGCGCGCCAGGTCGTAGCCGCACGGCGCGACCACGACGACCTCCGCGTCGGCCGCCGCCAGCGCCTCGACCGGTACCGTCGTCGAGTGCGCCCCCGCGGTGCCGAGCACGTCGACGCCGCCCGCGCGCCGCACCATCTCGGGCCCCCAGTGGCCGGCGAGGAAGACGGGGTCGGTCCACTCGACCACCGCCACGCGTGGCCGCGGCGCGCGGGCGGCCTTGAGCGCCTCGTGCACGGCCGCCAGCCGCGCCGCGAACGCCGCCGCGAGCGCCTCGCCCGCCGCCGGCCGGCCCAACGCCTCGCCCGCGCGGCGCACGTCGTCGCACACCCCCGCGAGCGTGGTCCCGCCGAGCGTGACGACCGCGGGCGCACGCCCCGTCGCCTCGCCGATCCGCCGCGCGAGTGCGCAGACGTCGTCCGCCGAGACGGCGCACACGTCGCAGAGCGCCTGCGTGAGGAGCACGTCGGGGCCGAGCGCCGCGATCGCGGCCTCGTCGAGTTCGAACACCGGTGCCCCCGCGGCCACGGCCTCGCGCACCGCCGCGTCCACCTCCGCCGGCGGCGCGTGCACGGGCACCGCGCTCCGCGTCACGCGCGGCAGCGCGGCAACCGTGCTCGGGAAGTCGCACTCGTGCGTGACGCCGGCGAGGCAGTCGAGGGCGCCTAACGCGGCGCAGATCTCGGTGGCGGCGGGGAGAAGCGAGACGGCGCGCATCGGGGTACGGAAGAAGGCGGGGGGAACTGCGCTGTTGGGCGGGCGCTGTTAGGACGGCGCTGTTGGCGGGGCGCTGATGGAACGGCGGGGTTCCTGCGGCATCCGGGCCGGGCGCGTGCGTCATTACGGGCCAGTGTGCGGCGTTTCGATGCACACGACCGACGACGGGCATACTACCGTGGCGCGCATGCCGACCGAGCCCAACGTCACATCGGATCCTGCGGCCCAGCCCCAGCCCGGCCGCGGCCTCCGCGCCCGCCACGAGGCGGGCCTACTCGCGCGGGCTGCGTACGACGTCGCGCACCTGCTTCCGCGCGGCGGACGCGGAGATCTCGCGGACCAGATCCGGCGAGCGTCGACGTCCGTTTACGCCAACCTCGCCGAGGGTGAGGGCCGCGCGACCACCGCCGACCGCCTGCGCTGCTTCACCATCGCCTGGGGCTCGCTACGCGAGCTTGAGGCGCTGCTCGACCTCGCCGAGTACGTGAGCTCGGACAAGAGCTCGGACGGCATGAGCGCTGCACGCCGCGCACGCGCGCACGCCCGCCACGTTGGCCGCATGCTTTTCTCCCTGCGCCGTAGACTCGCCGGGCACACAAGGGACGCCCCTCCAACAGCGCTATCTCAACAGCGCCCCACCAACAGCGCCCCTTCAACAGCGCCGTCCCCCCCGTCCTACCCGCCCCCCACCCCCAACAGCCGCAGAATCCCGACCAGCACTAGCGCCCCCCCCGGCACCAACCACGCCGACGGCACCTCGCGCAGCGCCACCGCCGCCGCCACCGCCGACACCACCGGCACCAACAACAACGCCGCGCTCGCCAGCACCGGCGGCAGGCGCCGCGACGCCACCGCGAACCCCACGGTCGGCACGAACGTGCACGCCACCCCGAACAGCGCGAGCAGCGCCCACCCGCGCCCGTCGAGCGCCGCCGCCCGCACGAACGGCACCCCCACCGCCGCCGCGTGCGCCGCGAGCGCGCCCGTCCCGACGACGAACGTCAGCACCGCCACCCCCACCGCCCCCGGCGCCTCGCGCCCGCCCGCCGCCGCGCGCCGCCGCGCCGCCTGGAACGTCAGCGCGTACGCCGCCGACAGCGCGGCCGACGCGAGCGCGAGCACGTCGCCCACCGCGTGCGCCGCCGCCCCGCCCTCGCCCGCCACCCCGCCCAGCCCCGCGCGCAGCGCCGGCACCAGCGTCACCGCCACGCCCGCGACCGCGACCGCCGCCCCCTGCCGCTCGCGCGCCCCCGCCCGCTCCCCCCGCAGTCGCCGCATGCCTAACGCACAGAGCGGCGACGTCGCGATCAGCAGCGCCACCTCCGCCACCGGCGCGACGCGGAAGGCGGCGACCGCCACCAGGTAGTACGCCGTGAGCATCGCCGCGAGCGCCCACGCCGCCGGCGCGGCGAGCGCCGCCGCGACGTCGCGCCGCACCCGAGGCGCCGCCGCCATCGGCGCCGCGGCCGCCAGCGCGAACGCCAGCCGCCCCGCCACCAGCTCGCGCGGCGAGAGCGCCGGGATCTCGCGCACGAGCGTGCCCACGAGCCCCCACGTGACCGCCGTCGCCCCCGCCGCCCCGAGCCCCAGCCGGTCGAGTCGCTCGGCCCGCGCCGTCACGGCCGTCTCACCGCCCCGCGGGCGGGGCCTCGTAGACCGCGCGCCCGCCGACGTAGGTGGCGAGCACCCGCGCCCACAGGATCTCCTCCGGCGCCGCGCGCATCACGTCGCGGTCGAAGACCACGAAGTCCGCGTACTTGCCCGCCGTGAGCGAGCCCAGCTCGCGCTCCTGGAACGCGGCCACCGCCGGCCAGAGCGTCATCGCGCGGAGCGCCTCGTCCCGGGTCATCCGCTGCTCCGCGTGCCACCCGCCCGCCGGCCACCCCGCCGAGTCCTGCCGGCTCACCGCGGCGTGGAACGACAGCAGCGGGTTGACGCGCTCGACCGGGAAGTCGCTCCCGTTCGGCACGATCGACCCCGCGTCGATCAGCGAGCGCCACGCGTACGCGCCCAGCAGCCGCCCCTCGCCGAGCCGCGAGGCCGCCCAGTACATGTCGCTCGTCTGGTGGCTCGCCTGCATGCTCGGGATCACGCCGAGCGCGGCGAAGCGCGGCACGTCGTCGTGGTGGAGGATCTGCGCGTGCTCGATGCGGAAGCGGTGGTCCGCGGTCGGCACGGCCGCGAGCGCCGCCGCGTACGCGTCCAGCACCAGCCGGTTCCCGCGGTCGCCGATCGCGTGCGTGTTCACCTGAAATCCCGCCCGCAGCGCGCGCTCGGCCACGTCGCGGATGTGCGCGGGCGCGCTGACGAGGAGCCCCGTGTTCGCCGGGTCGTCGCTGTAGGGCTCGAGCAGCGCCGCGCCGCGGCTGCCTAACGCGCCGTCGGCGTAGAGCTTGACCGCGCGCACCCAGAGCCGCCCGCCGGCCAGGCCCGAGCGCGGCCCGCGCGCGAAGTAGTACGCGAGGGCCGCGGAGTCGTCCGCGACCATCGCGTACGTACGCAACTCCAGCTCGCCGCGCCCCGCCATCTCCTCCATCAGCTCGAGCACCGGGCGCGGCTCGCCCGGGTCGTGCACGCCCGTGAGGCCGACGCGGTGGAGCGCGGCCGCCGCGTCTCGGATCGCGGCGCGCAGCTCCTCGCGCGACGGCGGGGGGATGACGCGCGTGACCAGCGCCTGCGCGTTGTCGACGAACACGCCCGTCGGGTTCCCCGCCGCGTCGCGCTCGATCCGCCCGCCCGCGGGGTCCTTCGTCTCGCGGGTGACGCCCGCCAGGCGCATGGCGGCCGCGTTGGCGAGCCCCGCGTGTCCGTCGACCCGCTCGATCCACGCCGGCCGGTCGGGGAGCGCGGCGTCGAGCGCCTCGTGCGTCGGGAATCGCGTGTTTCCCCACGCGTTCTGGTCCCACCCGTGCCCCTGCACCCAGCCCGTCCCGCCCGCGCCCGTCCGGGCGTGCGCGGCGACCAGGCGCACCACCTCCGCGTACGAGCGCGTCCCCGCCACGTCCACCTGGTGCAGCACGAGCCCGAGCTCCAGCAGGTGTCCGTGCGCGTCCGTGAGGCCGGGCAGCACCGTGCGCCCGCCCAAGTCGAGCACGCGCGTCGCCGGCCCGCGGAGCGCGAGCGCGCCCGGGTCGTCGCCGACGAACGCGAGCCGGCCGCCGCGGACGGCGAGCGCCGTCGCCAGCGGCCGCCCGGCGTCGGCGGTGTAGACACGCGCGTGGACGACGACCAGCTCGGCAGGCGGCGTCGGGGCGACCAGTGTCGGCGCGACCACCGTCTGCGCCACGAGCGGTGCGGCAGTCGCTCCCAGCGCGGCGGCCCAGCGGAGGAGGGCGGGGAGAGGCATGGCGCGCAAACTAGGCCCTGGCCGGCGGTGACGGACTTTGTACCTGCCGGGTCTTGCCTTCGGACGTCCGCGGTGTGACCGTCCCGGGCTGCGCGGCGGCGGCACACCCGCGCCGCGCCGATCGCACGTCCCAATGCAGGTCCCCATCCAACGCCCGCCCGTAGGAGAAGAGAAAACATGAGGCTTCGTGCGCACGCACGCCGGCGCCGGACCGTCAGCTGGCGGCAGGCCCGGGCGTGGCCCGCCCTCGCCGCCGTGGGCGCCGCCGCCACCGCCGTGACGGCCGCGGCCCCCGCCGCCCTCGCCCAGGGATTCGGCTTGAACGAGATCGGCAGCTGCGCCATCGCGCGCGGCTTCGCCGTCACCAGCGCGCCCTGCAACGACGCCTCGTCGATCGTCTGGAACCCCGGCGCGGTCAGCAACCTGCCCGTCGGCGTCTCGACCTACATCGGCTCGACCGCCATCGGCGTCAAGGGCAAGTTCACCGCGGACGTCACCGGCCGGCAGTACAACTCCAACGTGCCGACGGCGTTGCCGCCGTTCGTCGGCATCGCCGTCCGACCGCAGAACGCGCCGCGTCTCATGGTCGGCATCGCGGCCTACGTGCCGTACGGCCTGACGTCGCAGTGGAACAGCGACTTCCCGGGCAAGTTCTCCGCCCAGAAGGCCGCGCTGCAAGACTTCTACATCCAGCCCAACGTCGCCTTCGAGCTCATCCCCGGCCGCCTCTCGATCGGCGCCGGGGCCATCCTCGCCTACTCGCAGCTCGAGCTGCGCCAGTCGCTCGACTTCTCGCAGAGTCCCCTTCCGGGCGGACCCCCGGGCAGCACGCTCGCCCTCATCGGCGTCCAGCCGGGCACCGAGTTCGCCACCGCCAAGGTCGCCGGCAACGGCGTCGGCGGCGGCTACACGCTCGGCCTGCACGCCCGCCCCACCTCGACCCTGCAGATCGGCGCGCGCTACCTCAGCAAGGTGCGCATCGAGTACACCAAGGCACAGGTCAACTTCTACACCTCGCCGGCCGCCGACAGCGTGATCTTCGGCGCCGGCAACCCGTTCGGCCTCCCCGCGGGCAGCTCGCTCCAGCAGCTCGTCGCGCCGCAGTTCCAGCCCGGCAGCTTCGCCGGGCAGGGCACGCTCCGGCCCGGGCAGACGGCCAACTCGGTGATCACCAACCCCGCGCAGATCCAGGCGGGCATCGGCTACACCGGGCTGCCCAACACGACCATCTCGGTCGACTACGCGCAGATCCGCTGGTCGTCGTTCCAGTCGCTGCCGGTCACCTTCTACGGCCCCGACGGCACGGTCAACGCGGCGCTCTCGCGCGTGACGGTGGAGCAGTACAAGAATTCCAGCTCCATCCGCACGGGGCTCGAGCACCGCTTCGGCGGCGACGGCGGCGTCGCCGGCCGCCTCGGCTTCGCGTACTCCGAGGCCGCCGCGCCCGACCAGACGGTCACGCCGCTGCTGCCCGACATGAACCGCTACAACTTCGGCGGCGGCCTCGGCATCCCGCTCGCCCGCTACATGGGCCAGGGCTTCGCTCGCTACGCCCTTGACGCCTCGTACTTCCGCGTCGAGACCCGCGGCCGCCGCGGCCGCACGGTCGACGTGAACAACGGCTTCTACAACCTGAACGCGAACGTCTTCTCGGCCAGCGTGCGGGCCACCTTCTGACGCGTCTGACGTGCCTCCCATGAAACTGCGCCTCACGACCCGCGCCGCGGTCGCCACCGCGGCCGGCGCCGCCGCCCTCGCCGCGGCCGCCTGTAGCAAGGACCCCGTCCTCGTCGGCACCACCGCGCCGTCGACCGCGCCGTTCATGGCGCGCTACGTCGCGATCGGCAACAGCATCACCGCCGGCTACCAGTCGGGCGGCATCAACGACTCGACCCAGCGCCGCAGCTACGCGCGCATGCTCGCCATTGCCGCGGGCGCGCCGTTCAACTACCCGGCGTTCAACGCGCCCGGGTGCCCGGCGCCGATCGTCAACTTCCTGACCGGCGTGCGCACGAGCGGCGACACCGCGTCGACCTGCCCCAACTTCCGCGTGGCGTCGTCGGTGACCGCCTCGCTCAACAGCGTCGCCGTCCCGGGCGCCAACTCGTTCGACGCCGTCGGCCTCGGCCTCACGCCCGGTGCGACGACCTCGCTCACCACCGGCGGCTACAGCGTCCTCACCGCGCTCATCCTCGGCGGGCAGACGCAGCTCCAGCGGGCCGTCCAACTCAACCCGACGTTCGCCACCGTCTGGATCGGCAACAACGACGTCCTCGCGGGCGCGCTCGGCTCGGGCGGCACGCCGGGCGACAGCACCAGGGCGACCTCGCTCGCCAACTTCCGCAGCAACTACGCCACGCTCGTCAACGGCCTGGTCACCGGCAGCCCCAACCTGAAAGGCGGCGTGCTGATCGGCGTCGTCGACCCGACCAACGTCCCGCTCCTGATCCCGTTCGCGGTGTTCAACCCGAACGTCCCGGGCTCCAGCGCGGCGGCCTACCAGGCCGTGCTCGGCGTGTTAGGCGTCGGCACCACGCGCCCGGCGACGTTCCGCCTCCTGTTCAACCCCAACTGCAACACGTCGGCGGCGAGCATCCCCTTCCCGGCGCTCGTCCAGCTCAACCGCGTCATCCCCGCGACCGCGCCGGGCTTCGTCATCGACTGCAGTGGCGCGACCCCGCTCAACCCCGCGGCCGCGGTCTCGGCGGCCAACCCGCCGCAGACCGTGCTCTTCGTGACCGACGCCGAGCGCACGTACTACCAGGCCCGGGTGGCGGCGTACAACGCCTACATCCAGGCCAAGGCCGACAGCGTCGGCTTCGCCTACCTCGACCCCAACCCGCTGTTCCTGCAACTCAAGCAGGCCGGCGCGATCCCGCCCTTCCCGAACCTCGCCGCCCCGACCGCGCCGTTCGCGACCGCCGCGGGCCGCTACATCACCAACGACGGCGTCCACCCGAGCACCTCCGCGCACTACGTGCTCGCCAACGCCCTCATCACGCTCATCAACGGCAAGTACGGCTCGACGCTCGGCTCCAACATCCGGGCGCTGACCCCGGCGGACTCGACGGGGCTCTGAGCTATCCGTTAGGCGAGACGCGGGGTCGCGGGGCCGGTCGCAAGCGCGACCGGCCCCGCGGTGCGTGTGGGGCCGCCGCGCGGTAGCTTTCGGCATGGACTCCGACGCCGAACGCGAGGCCCGACGCGAGCACCGCCGGGCGACGATGCAAGTGCGGAAGACCACGCTTCAGGACCGCTCAGGCGAGAACGGGTTGTGGGGGGCGACGACGCCCGCGCAGCGTATCGCCATGGTCAGCTCCATTACGCGGAACGCGTGGAACCTCGCGCGCCGGCCGTGGCCGGCGTACGACCGGCAGACTATGCCCGTCCGCGTGTTCTTTCGCCGCCGCGAACGCCCCAACGACTGAGTCCGATGGAACGCGACTTCGTCGATCTACTCGAGGAGTTGCTGGCGGCCGACGCGCGGTTCCTCGTCGTGGGGGCGCACGCGTTGGCCGCCCACGGCGTCCCGCGCTTCACGCAGGACCTCGACGTTTGGGTCGACCCAGCCGACGACAACGCCGGTCGCGTGTGGCGCGCCGTGCTCGCGTTCGGGGCACCGGTCCGCGACCTCGGGATCGGTCCGGACGACGTACGGAATCCGGATATGGTGATGCAGTTCGGTCTGCCGCCATTCCGTATCGACCTGATGACGTCGATCAGCGGGGTCGAAAGCTTCGCGGCGGCATGGGCCCACCGACTCGTGCAGCCGGCCGGGCGCCTGCCCGCCGTCCCGTTCCTCGGCCGCTCGGAACTGCTCGCGAACAAGAGGGCGTCGGGGCGGCTCAAGGATCTCGCCGACGTCGAGACGCTCGACAGTCGAGACGTCGGCGACGCCTAACGTTCCGCCCGCCGCGCCGTGATGTAGAGCGGCACCAGGATCGCGACGACGAAAATCCCGAACGCGACCCCCGGGCTCTCCGCCACGGCCCCGAGCTGCTTCTCGAGGTCGATCCCGCCCGCCACGTCGTACGCCGCCAGCGCCGCCAGCGCGATCCCCGTGATCGCCCCGCCCGCGATCAGCCCCGACGACAGCAGCACCCCCGGCCCGCTCTCCGACTCCGCGTCGGTCGCCGCGCCGCCGCCCGCGCCCGTCGCCGCCCGCCGCCGCGCCACCGCGCGCTCCGCGAGCCACCGCACCGCCCCCCCCGCGAAGATCCCCGCCGACGTCGAGATCGGCAGGTACAGCCCCACCGCCACCGGCAGCGACGACACGCCGATGATTTCGAGCGCGACCGCGAAGAACGCGCCGATCAGGATCAGCCCCCACGACAGCTTCTGCGTCAGGATGCCGTCGACCACGAGCCGCATGATCTGCGCCTTCGGCGAGTCGAGCTTCTTCACCCGGCGCCCCGTCGTCGTCGTCTCCTCGGTGCCGCCGATCCCCGGGTCGACGAGGTAGGCGATCGCCCCCGCCTCGTTCACGAGGTAGCGCCCGGCGGGCGCGGCGCCCGTCTGCTCGTACAGGTGCCCCACGCGGAGCGCACCGTTCGGAACCGAGGCCGGCGCCGCCACCAGCCGGTCGCCCGCGAGCTGGTAGCGCGCGGGCTCGACGTCGCGCGCCACGACGCCCGGGTACGTTCGCGGCGCGTACGTGGTGTACGCACGGTCGAGCGCCTGGATCGTGAAGCCGATCAGCAGCGCGCTCGTCGTCACGCCGAACAGGAGCCCCACCTGCTGCCGCGCCGGCGTCGCCCCGACGAGAAAGCCCGTCTTCAAATCCTGCGACGTCGCCCCCGCCACCGCCGCCGCCACGCACACCACGCCGCCGATCGACAGCGCCAGCACCCGGTGCTCCACCCCCGTCCACCCCACCGCGAGGAAGATCAGCGCCGTGAGCAGCACCGTCGCCACCGTCATCCCCGAAATCGGGTTGGACGACGAGCCGATCTGCCCCGTGATCCGGCTCGACACCGTGACGAAGAGGAACGCGAAGAACAGCGCGAGCAGCGCCCCCGGGAGGTTGATCCCGATCTGCGGCAGCAGCACCATCGCCGCGACGAGGACGACCGCGCCCACGCCGACCACCGCGAACGGCAGGTCCCGCTGCCGCCGGTCCCCCGCCGCGCTGGCCGCGCCCGCCCCCGCGGACGCGCCCACCGCCCGCGGCGCGCGCCGGAACCCGCCCGCCAGCGCCCCGACGATCGTCGGCAGCGACCGGCCTAACGAGATCAGCCCCGCCATCGTCACCGCGCCCGCGCCGATGTAGTACACGTAGTTGGCGCGCACCTCCATCGCCGACATCCCGCCGATCAGCTTCGTCGCCGGCGCCACCGGCGCCGCCAGGCCGCCGCCGAAGAACTTGATCGCCGGGATCAGCACGAAGAACGACGTCAGCCCGCCGCCGAAGAGCAGCCCCGCGATTCTCGGCCCGATGATGTAGCCCACCCCCGCCAGCTCCGGGCTCACCTCGCACTGGATCTCGCCGAACAGCTCCGACCGCCCCCCGCCTAACGCACGCTGGAAGGTCTGCCTCGGCACCTCCGACCACGCGTGCACGCCCGAGTTGAGGAACTTGTAGACCGCGCCGAGGAAGAAGCCGCCGAACACCGTCTTCGCCTGCGTGCCGCCCTCCTCGCCGGCGATCAGCACCTCCGCGCACGCGGTGCCCTCGGGGTACTTGAGATTCTCGTGCTCGTCGACGATCAGCGAGCGGCGGAGCGGGATCATCAGCAGCACGCCCAGCAGTCCGCCGACCAGCGCGATCGCGGCCACCTGCGTCCACGGCAGCGAGTAGCCGAGCAGCAGGAGCGCGGGCAGCGTGAACACCGTCCCCGCGGCGATCGACTCGCCCGCCGACCCGGTGGTCTGCACGATGTTGTTGCGCAGGATCGACGAGCGGCCGCCGGTCGCGTTCGTCACCCAGCGGAAGATCGTGATCGAGAGCACCGCGATCGGAATCGACGCGCTCACCGTGAGCCCGATCTTGAGCGCCAGGTACACGCTCGAGGCCGCGAAGACGAGCCCGAGCAGGACGCCCGTCGCGATCGCCGGTGCCGTGAGCTCGGGCAGGTCGGTCTCTGCCGCGACGTACGGCGCGAAGTCGGCCGTGTCGCCGGCCAGGGGGACGCGGTCGGCCGCGGGGGCGACGCGGGGCTGCTCGGGGAGGGAGGCGGTGGCCATGTGGCCAATATGGCCCGCCGCGTCGCCAACCCGACAGCGCCCGTCTCGGGACGAAGGCCCTTGGGCGCGGGGAGTAGCTTGGGGCCGATGGCCACCGCCTCGCCCCCACCACGCGCGACCGCCGCGGCCGGCGCCGCTGCAGGCGCCGCTGCAGGCGCCGCTTCAGGCGCCGCTTCAGGCGCCGCCGCCCTCTCGACCACGGTCACGGTCGAGACGCCCGAGCTCGTCCTCGTCTCGTACGCGGTCGCGGGGATCGGCTCGCGCGCGGCGGCCGCGTTCGTGGACTTCCTGCTCAGCGTGGCGATTCTCGTCGCGCTCAACCTCCTCGTCGGTGCGGCCGCGGCGACCTTCCCCACCCACGGCGCGGGCGGCGGGCGGGCCGGCGCGTGGGTCGCCGCCGTACTGCTGCTGGCGCAGTTCGGCGTCCTCTGGGGCTACCACGTCGTCTTCGAAGTGCTCTGGGACGGCCAGACCCCTGGCAAGCGCTGGCTCGGCCTCCGCGTCGTCCGCGAGGGCGGCTATTCGGTCTCGCTCGGCGCCGCGGCGCTCCGCAACCTCGTGCGCGTGCTCGACGCGCAGCCGGGCTTCCTCTACGGCGTCGGCACCATATCGGCGCTCGCCTCCAAACGGAGCAAGCGACTCGGCGACCTCGTCGCGGGCACCATCGTCGTGCAGGAGCGCGTCCCGCGCGACGCGCCCGCGCCCCGCGCGTCGACGCCCCGCGTGCCGAACGCGCGCGCGGCCGGCAGCCGCCCGCCGGCCCCCGCCTTCCAGACCACCCTGCTCGACGACGAGCGCTACGCCGTGCTCGAGCGCTTCGCCGCGCGGCGCGGAGACCTCGAGCCCGCGCGCGCCGCCGCCCTCGCCCGCCAGCTCGCCACCGCCTTCGCCCCCGCGCTCGAAGCGCTCGAGCGCGAGGAGGGGCGCGGCCGGGATGTCCGGCCGTCGCGCACCCGGGCCTCCGACGACCCGCGCGGTGGCGACGCCATGGGCCCGCTCGCCCGCCTCTACGCCCGCGAGCGCGCCGCCCGCGCGGGCGGCGCCGCGGTCGCCGGCGCGCGCGGCGGCGGCCGGGCGCGCCACGCGATCGTCGCCGAGGGCGCGGGCCGCTGGGCGAGCTTCGCCGCACGCCTCGCCGCCGCGCGCGCCGGCGGCCTCGCCTCCCTCGGCGAGCAGGGCGTCCGCGCGTTCGCCGCCGAGTACCGCGACGCGGCCGCCGACCTCGCGCGGCTGAACACCGCGCTCGCCGGCCGCGAGTCGGACGAGGCGTTCCGCCTCGGGCGTTTGGTATCCGAAGGGCACAATCTCCTCTACCGCCGCGACGTCAACACCCCGCGCGCCGCCGCGCGCTACGTGCTCCAGACGCTCCCCGCCGCGGTCCGCGCCGCCTGGCGCCCGATCGCCCTCGCCGCCCTCCTCCTCTTCGGCCCGATGCTGACGACCGCCGTCGTCGTCGCGCGCCGCCCGGCCCTCGCGACCGAGTTCATGCCGCGCGCGATGATCGCCCGGGCCGAGGGCAGCGTCGAGCGCGCCCGCGCGCGCGCCGGCTACATCCCCGACCCCGAGGCCGAACGCCCGGTGATGGCGAGCGCGATCATCGCCAACAACGTGCTCGTCACCTACCTGAGCTTCGCCGCGGGCGTCACGGCCGGCGCGGGCACCGTGCTCGCCCTCGTCGCCAACGGCGTCTCGATCGGGGGCATGTTCGGCCTCTACCAGCACGAGGGCACGCTCCCCCTCTTCCTCGCCTTCGTCGCCCCGCACGGGGTGCTCGAACTGTTCGCGATCTGTGTCGGCGGCGGCGGCGGCTTCCTCCTCGCCGCGGGCCTCCTCCTCCCCGGCCCGCTCACGCGCCGCGAAGCCGTCGCCGCCAACGCCCGCCTCGCCCTCCATCTGGCCGTGTTCGCGACCCTGCTCCTCCTCGTCGCCGGCACCCTCGAGGGCCTGGTCTCCCCAATCCCAGGCTGGCCCCTCGCGGAAAAGCTCGCGGTCAGCGCCGCGACGGCGCTCTTTCTGGTCGCATGGCTCACCCCCTACAAGCGCGTAACCCCCGCCGTCGCCGTCCCGCCTGCGCCCCCTCAATCACGGCGCTGAGTCCCGCCGTATGCGGCGGACGCCCCACTCCGTACGCCTCCGTCGTGCCGCAGCATCTCGCACCACCCGGAATGCGGTACCCGAACGGCGGGACCCGAAACGCGGGACCCGTCGCACTATCCGACCCTGGTCCACCGTGTCTCTCGCCCGGACTCAATCAACCACTTTCGTCCGCTCAGGCCGTTCGGGACGGCGCCCGCGGAACGCGTACGGCGGCGCGGCACGGGTGCGGCGACACGACGGATAGAGCGACCCCTACACCGCCCCCCTCCCCTTCAACTCCAGATATCGGTTGACCACCCCCGCCGTCATCCCCTCCGCGGCCACGTCCAGCACGACCACGCCACCCCTCCGCATCTGCGCCAGCGCCTCCTCGCGCGCCAGCAACAACTCCTCCGCCGCCGCCCGCTCGTACACCGCGAGCGTCCCCCCGCCGTCGTGCCGCCTGGCCACCCCATCGAGCGCCGCATCCCGCAGCGCCACGACCAGCGTCAGGTGCCGCACCGCCCCCCTCGCCACGTGCGCCAGCAGCGCCCGCGACGCCCGGGCGTCGATCACGTCCGTAAAGAGCACGACCAACGACCGCTTCCGGTGCCGCTCCGCCAGCGTCCGGAACGCCCCCGCGTAGTCGCTCTCCAGCAGCACCGGCTGCACCGGCACGAGCGCGTCCCGGATCCGGACCACGGCCCCGACCCCCGTCGCCGGCGGCACCCACGCGCGCACCGCGTCGTCGAACACCAGCAGCCCCACGCGATCCCCGGCCCGCGCCGCCACGTCCGCCAGCACGAGCGCCGAATCCAGCGCCGCGTCGAAGCGCGAGCGCCCCGGGCCGTCGTCCGGCCCCCGCCCGCCCGCCGGCTCCGCGTCCACGAGCTGCGTCATGAGCCGCCCCGCGTCGACCAGGAGCACCACCGTCTGCCCCTGCTCCGCCTGGTACTCGCGCACCACCGGCGCGTCGCGTCGCGCGGACGCCTTCCAGTCCACCCGCCGCGGGTCGTCGCCCGGCGCGTACTCCCGGAGCGTCGCGACCGTCGCGCCCTCGCCCCGGCGACGCAGCCGCCGCACGCCCGCGTCGCGCAGCCGGTGCTGCGCCGCGAGCAGCCGGAACCGGCGCACGTCGGCCGTCGACGGCGCCACCGCGACCACGTCCCCGGGCTCCCACCGCAGCGTGCGCCGCACGAGGCCCAACGGCCCCGCGACGACGAGCGCGACCGGGCCTAACGCATGCACGCCGCGCGCCCGCGGGACGAGCGTCACGGGTAGCGTGACCGTGACCTCGGCGGCGCCCCCGGCCGCGAGCACCACCGGCAGCAGCGCCGGGCCCTCGCGCGCGACCTCGCGCGGCGGCCGGTCGGCGACCCACGCCCGCAGCCGGCGCGGCCAGCGCGAGCGCACCACGTAGGCCGCCGGCGTCGGGTCGCCGAGCCCGGCGGTCGCCGGCGCCCGGCGCTCGACGTCCACGTCCCGCGCCGCCGGCGTCAACGCCGCGTCGACCCCCGCCGCCACCGCGAGCAGCACCACCGCGAGCGCCGCCGCGACCCGCCCCGCCGCGTACCCGGACAGCAGCCACAGCGGCGCGAGCAGCGCCGCCGCCAGCGCCAGCCGCCGCGTCGGCGCGATCACGCCAGCCCCGTCACGTCGGTGCCGTCACTTCGGCGCCGGCACCCGGTCCAGCACCGCCGCGAGCACGTCGTCCGGCGTCCGCTGCTCCACCTCCAGCTCCGGCGCGAGTATCACCCGGTGCCGCAGCACCGCCGGCGCGTACGCCTTCACGTCGTCGGGCGTCGCGAACGCCCGCCCGTCGAGCAGCGCCGCCGCCCGCGCCGCCCGGAACAGCGCGACCGTCGCCCGCGGCGACCCGCCTAACGTGAGCGACGCCTCCTCGCGCGTCGCCCGCACCAGCGCGACCACGTACCCCCGCACCTCGGGCGCCACCGTCACCCCGTCGACCGCGGTGCGGAGCGCGCGCCGCTCGTCCTCGTCCAGCACCGCCGCGGGCGACGCGTCCGACGCGCGCTCCGCGTCGAAGCCCGCCGCGTACCGGTCCAGAATCGCGCGCTCCGCCTCCGCGTCCGGGTACTCCACCCGGATCTTCAGCAGGAAGCGGTCGAGCTGCGCCTCCGGCAGCGGGTACGTCCCCTCGAACTCCACCGGGTTCTGCGTCGCGAACACCGTGAACCCCTCGCCTAACGGCCGCGACCGCCCGTCGACCGTCACCTGCCGCTCCGCCATCGCCTCCAGCAGCGCGGCCTGCGTCTTCGCCGGCGCGCGGTTGATCTCGTCGCCCAGCAGCAGGTCCGTGAACACCGGCCCCGGCACGAACTCGAACCGCCGCCCGCCCGCGCCGTCGTCGCGCAGCACGCTCACCCCCGTCACGTCCGCCGGCATCAGGTCCGGCGTGAACTGCACGCGCCCGAACCGCGCGCCTAACGCGCCGGCCAGCGCCCGTACGAGCAGCGTCTTCGCCGTCCCCGGCACGCCCTCGAGCAGCGCGTGCCCGCGCGCGAGTACCGCCACCAGCGCCTCGTCGACGACCTGCGTCTGCCCGACCACCACCCCCGCCACCGCCTCGCGCACCCGCGCCAGCCGCTCGGCCAGCCGCTCCGCGTCCGCGGGCGCCGCCGCGCCGAGTGCGCCGCCCGACGCGTCGTCCGTCACCGGATCAGTCATGCGGGGGAACGAAGCAAGCCCGGGCGCCCGCGCGCAATTACGAACGCCCGCACACCGCCACCTTCACACGCCCTTCACACGCCCTTCACACGCCCTTCACACGCCCTTCACACCGCCGCCCCACGCCGCGCCGCCGCCAGCGCCTCGGCGATCCGCGCGGCCGCCGCCCCCACCGCGACGACCTCGGCCGGCGGGATCGGCGCGGCCAGCGCCGCCGCCAACCGTTCCGCGTCCGCGGCTCGCGCGGGGTGCCGCGCCGCCACGCCCGCCAGGAAGCGTACGTCCGGATCGTCCGCGACGGCCGACGCGCCCGTCGCGGCACCCACGGCCGGCCCGCCCCACGCCGGCCCGCCCCAGGCGGCCCCCCCGTACCGGCGCCGCAGCCCCGCGGCGAGTCGACGCGCCGCCACCCGGCTCGCCCGCGCCTCGCGGTACGCCCGCGCGAGCGCCCCGACGTGCTCGAGCGGCGACCGGCGCGCGACGCGCGGCGACGGCAGGGGCGCGATCGCGCGCGACGCCGCCGCGGCCAACAGCAGCAGCGCGGCCGCGACCATCTGCGTCACCGCCCGCCCCGCCGGCACCTCCGTGAGCGCCCGCCGTACCGCCCGCAATACGCTCGGCTGCCGCCGCTCCACGTCCTCCGCGAGCCCTTCCAAGAACACCACCGGCGGCCGCGCGGCCGGCGCCCCGCCGGCGCCCGCCGACGCGTACTCGAACGAGCGCACCGCGAGCGGCCCCGCCGCCGCCCAACACGTCCGGAGCGCCGCGTTCGCGAGCAGCGACGCGTCCGCCACCGCCACCACCCGCCCGCGCCCGTACGGGAAGCCCACGACCACCGGCGCGCCGCCGCCGCGCGGGCGCCTCACGGCGAGCAGCACCCGCCGCCCCGGCGCCGCCGCCGGACCCGAGTCGGCGAGCGCGAAGCTCGCGTACGTCGTCCCCGCCTCCACGTCGGCCGGGCCCGCGCCGCGACACCCCGGCCGGCGGAGCGCCGCCGACGCGTCGAGCGCCGCCGCAGCCGCTCCGTTGTCGATCGCCGCGGTGCTCCCTGCGTCGTCGTCGAGCACGAGCTTGAGCGAGTCCGACAGCGGGTCCCCCGGCCGCACGTCGACCACCAACCCCGCGCCGCCCCGCACCGCGGCGAGTACCCGCGCCGCCGTCGTGTCGCCGACCCCGTGGTCCGAGCGGACCGCGACGTACACCGCCCCCGCGGACGCCTGCTCGAGCGGCGTCGTCGCGCGCCGCACCGGCCACCCGAACCGCGAGAGCGTCTGGTAGAGCCCGAGCGCCCCCCGCGGCGAGGCACTCGCCGACGCCAGCGAACTCTGCGTCGGCGCCTGCCGCGGCGTGAGCACCGCGACCGCTGCCGCGAGCACGGCCACCGTCGCCACCAGCACGAGGAGGAGCGCCGGGCGCCGCCGCGCCGCGCTCACGGAGGCGCTCGTGGGCGCGCTCACCCCGCCGCCCGCTCCAGCAGCGGGCGCGCGCTCGCGCGCAACGCCTCGTACCGCGCCCGGTCCACGGCGCGCGGCCCGTACACCACGGCCTGGTACCCGCGCGCGAACGGCGCGAACGCGTGGGCGAACTCGACGGCCGCCGGCGCCCCGGCCCGGCGCAACTCGCGCAGGTAGTCGCCCGCCGTCTTGCTCGCGTGCGGCCGCACGACCCCCGCCCGCGCGAGCGCCGCGACCACGCCCGCGTACAGCCGCTGCGCCGCGACGTCGTACCGTCCCGCGCCCGCGGCCGCCTCGGCCTCCGCCCACGCGTCCCCCACACCCCCCGGGGCCCCCGCGCGTCGGCGCCGGGGCAGCGCCTCGCGCCGCGCCGCCAGCCGCACCGCCGCCCCGGCGATCAACGCCGCGAGCACCGCGACCGCGCTCCAGAACATCACCGGCCCCGCGACCCCCGGGCCGCGCACCGCCGAGAACAGCGCCCGCAGCACGTCGAGCAGCCGCAGCCACGCCAGCTCCGCCCACGACCGCTCCGCGAACGCCGGCCCGCGGAACACCGCCGCGATCGTGTCGCGGACCGCCGCCCCGTCCAGCGACCCCTCCCCGGGCACCGGGCCCATCCCGTGCGGCGCCGCCGTCAGCCGACGCCGCCTAACGCGCCCGCCATTGCCTCCACGTCGTACGCCTCGCGGCGCACGCGCAGGTCGTAGGCGAGCACCAGCAGCGTGCTCGTCAGCAGCGGGTACACCGCCGCCGTCGCCAACGTGTTGATCACCTGCGTCACCACCAGCGTCCCCGCGCGCCCCGCCGCGGCGAAGCTCACCACCCCCCCAATCACCGCCCCCATGATCAGCACGACGATCGCCACGAGGCCCATGAGCAGCATCGTCACGAACGTGTGTATCAGCATGCCGTCGCCGCGCGCCCACGCCCGCCGCAACGTCTCCACCACGCCGCGGTCCTCCGTCGCCGCGGCCGGCAGCGCCGTCGCCAGGCGCAGCGACACGTAGATCCCCGGAACGAGGAGCAACAGGAACCCGACCCCGATCGCGAGCGACGACAGAATCAGCACGCCAAGCGTGACCCCGAGCCGCCGCACCCCGCGCCCCACCGCCGCGCGCACGTCGACGTTCCCCGTTCGCAGCCCCTGGTCGGCCGCCGCGTACAGCGAGCCGAGCATCGCCACCAACGCGACCAGAAGCACCGGCCACGAGGCCACCGCGATCCAGCCGACGCGCGAAAACCCGCCGACAGTCGGGTCCCGCATGATCGTCGTCAGAAAAAGCACCTGGAGCACCAGGCTCGGCACCAGCCCCACGAGCGCGACCGCGAACATCGCCCCGAAGTGCCGCCGCACCAGCCGGACCGCGAGGTCGATGATCTCCGTCGAGGACCGCGGGCGGAGGGCGAGGTCGGTCATGGACGGGGCAGGGGAGGGTACGTCGGGCGGTCGCGGCGGCAATATGTGCCCGCCACCACCCGCGGCAACCCCCGAACGCGCGTGACGACCAGCCCTAGCGTCGCCCCCACCGCCCGAAGAGCGCGGCCGTCCCCACCACGGCCGCCGCTGCGATCAGCCCCACGCCCGCCGCCCCCACGCGCGACGCGGCCGCCGTGTACGCGCTGTGTTCCAACACCGGCCCCTCGTACCGCCCGCGCTCCGCCGCATCATCCAGCGGCGCCTCCAGATTCCCCGCCGCGCGCTCCGCCGGCTCATCCCGCTGCTGTGCGGCGAACATCGCCCGCGCCATCGCCTCGTCCGTGAGCCCCGGCGCCCACGCCTCCGACGCCCCGATCGCCACCGCCGCCCCGCCCGCGTACACCTCGCGCGTCGGCCGCGTCGCGCACGCGAGGATCGCCCGCGCCGGCACCTCGGGCGCGTACAGCGGCGGCACGGGCCGCTGCCGCCGCCCCATGTAGTTGCGCGACGTGTCGTAGAACGGCGTGTCGATGCTCGCCGGCTTCACGAGCGACACGCTCACCGGCGCCCCGCGGTGCATCAGCTCGATGCGTAGCGCGTCCGTGAACGCCTTCACCGCGTGCTTCGTCGCGCAGTACATCCCCTGCAGTGGGATCGCCCGCTCCGAGAGCACGCTCCCCAGGTTCACGAGCGCCGCGCCCGCGCCGGTTGCGCCCGCCCGCGCCTCCAGCACCGGCACCGCCGCGCGCGACCCGTAGACCACGCCCCAGAAGTTCACGTCCATCAACCGCCGCAGGTCCTCGACCGGCACCTCTTCGAGCGTCCCGTAGATGCTCGTCCCGGCGTTGTTGACCCACGTGTCCACCCCGCCGAACGCGCGCACCGCCTCGCGCGCCAGACGCTCGACGTCCCGCTCGCGACTCACGTCGCACACCACGACCGCCGCCCGCCCGCCGGCCCGCTCGACCGCGTCCGCCGACGACTCCAGCGCGTCCCGGTCCCGCGCCGCGAGCACGACCCGCGCGCCCGCCTCCCCCGCCAACCGCGCCGTCGCCCGCCCAATCCCCGACGACGCCCCCGTGACGACGAGGGTCTGTTCGCCTAACGGCTGTAACTGCACGGGCATGCGATCGGGTCTCGAAAGGTGCGCGCGAAAACGCCCGTGGGGGCAGAGGAACGGGGGGCCGGCGGCCGCGGTGAAGCTGCAGTACCATTGCTGAACCGCGGCCGCCGGCCCCCCGTTCCTCTGCCCCGCGCGACGACCCGACCCTACTTCAACACCGTCTTCGCGATCGTCTGCAGCTGCATGTTCGACGTCCCCTCGTAGATCGTCCCGATCTTCGCGTCGCGGTAGAACTTCTCCACCGGGTACTCCTTCGTGTACCCGTACCCGCCGAACAGCTCCACGCAGAGCGACGTCACCCGCTCGGCCACCTGCGACGAGTACAGCTTCGCCATCGCCCCCTCGTGCGCGATGTCCCGCCCCACGTCCTTGAGCCGCGCCGCGTTGTAGACCATCAGCCGCGCCGCCTCCAACTCGGTCGCCGCCTGCCCGACCTGGAACTGGATCCCCTGGAACTCGGACAGCGACTTTCCGAACTGCTTGCGCTCCTTCAGGTACTTGGTCGCCGCCGCGAGCGCCCCGCCCGCCACGCCGATCATCTGCGCCCCGATCCCGATGCGCCCGCCGTTGAGCGTGTCGATCGCGATCTTGTACCCCTTCCCCGGCTCGCCCAACAGGTTCTCGTCCGGCACGAACACGTTGTCGAAGTGCAGCGACGTGGTGCTCGACGCCCGGATCCCGAGCTTGTCCTCGCGCTTCCCGATCGAGAAGCCCTCCGTCCCCTTCTCGACGATGAACGCCGTGATCCCCTTGTAGCCCTTCGACGGGTCCTCCGACGCGAACACCACGAACACCTCGGCCTCGCCGCCGTTCGTGATCCACGCCTTGCTCCCCGTCAGGCGGTGCCCGCCCGGGACCTTGTCCGCCCGCGTCGCCAACCCGAACGCGTCCGACCCCGAGCCCGCCTCCGAGAGCGCGTACGCCCCCACCGCCTCGCTCGTCAGCCGCGTCAGGTATTTGGCCTTCTGCGCCTCGCTGCCGTAGGCGCGGATCGGGTACTCGACGAGCGTATTCTGCACGTCCACCTGGATCGCCGCGCTCGCGTCCACCTTGGACAGCTCCTCGACGGCGAGCACGATCATCATCGCCGAACCGCCCGCGCCGCCGTACTCCTCCGGCAGTTCGATCCCCATCAGCCCCATCTCGAAGAACTGTCGTGTCAGCGCGGGGTCGATCTGCTTCGCCGCCTCCATGTCCATCACCCGCGGCCGCACTTCGGACTCGGCCAGCGCCGTCACGGCGTCGCGGAAGAGGACCTCCTCCTCGGAGAGGAGCGTGAGCGGCGGGCGGGCGGCGAGTACGTCTGTGGACATCTGCGTGGCGGTCGGGGAGAATGGCGCGTCCGGCACAAGATCGCCGACGCGTCCGTGACCTGGCTACCCCGCAACCCCGGCCGTCACCCCGCACCGCGCCATCAGGACGAAGAGTCGGTCGAGCGCGCGTACCACGGCGGCGACCGGAACCGCAGTCATCTCCATCACCGAACTCATCACCACCTCACCGGCCGTCCGGTAAGGCGTGAACGGCTCCGCCCCCGGCAGCATGAGCGTCACGCACGGCTTGTGAAACGCCGAGGCGGCGTGCGCGATCGAGGTGTCGGGCGTGAGCACGCCGTCCGCGGCCGCGACGAGGGCGAGCGCTGCACGGATCCCCGCCGTGGACGCCGCGGTCGCGCCGGCTTCGCGCGCGACGTTCTCGAAGGCCGCCCGCTCGGCGGGCTCGCCCACGACGACCACCGTCGCGCCCGGATGCGCCGCGCGCACGTGGCGCAGGACCGCGACGAACTGCGCGTCGCCCCACCGCCGCAGTGGGTGCCCGGCGGACACGTTCACCAGCAGCCGCCCTCCCTCGCGCGTGTCCGAGGTCGCCGGCGCGAGGCCGTGCTGGTCGCGCGCCGCGTCCGCCCACACCTGCTCTGCCGCTTCCCGCTCCGCGACCGCCAGCTGCAACGTCGGGTGGGGCACGTCTTCCGGAGCCACCCCGAATGGAACCGCCAGCCGCTGAAGATACTCGATGTGGTTGGCCCCCGGATTCTCCGGCGGCTCGACGGGGGTCGTGTAGACTTGCGTCCCGGGACGTCGTTGGCCCATCACGGCCCGCATCCCGATCCGGCAAGAGGTCCCGCACACCGACAGCAGCGTGGCCGTGAGCGGGCTGACCGCCGGGCTCAACACCAGACCGTCGACGGCCGCATCGTAACGCCGCGACCAGAGGTCCCAGGCCCACGGCAGCGCGACCCCGGGGCGTGCGCCCTCCTTGACGCCGTCCAGCTGGAGCACCTCGCGCACGAATCGAAGGCCCGTCAGCACGGCGGCGTTGCCCGGCGAGGCCAGGACGTCCACCGTGATTGTCGGGTGCGACTCGGCGATCGCCCGGATGACGCCCGTCGCCATAATCATGTCGCCGATCCTGTCGTGGCGCAGGAAGAGCACGCGGCGCGGCCGCGCGTCCCAGTCCGGCGGCGGCATCGCGCGGCCGCGCAGGACGCGTCGCATCGCGCGCGTCACGAGCGCATCGTCGTCCAAATCCGTGAGTCGCTCGCGGAGCATGTCGCGGAAACGAGTGAGCGGGTGAGGGCCGAGGCAGGGAAGGTAGCCGTCGACGATGTGACGCACGCCACGGGCAATACAGCGTATGCTACAGGCCGCTGGCAAGCGCCGATGATCACCCGACGACCGAGCCGTGGATGTGGCACCGCCGCGCCGATACGGCGGACCGGCCCACGTGCGTCGCGCCCATCACGACGCCACCCCAATCCTTCACCCTTCCCGACCGTGCCCGACTCTGTCGCGACCGCGCCCGTCAGCGTCGTCACCCCGGCGTACAACCACGCGGACCACATCCTGACATCGCTCCACTCCGTGCTCGATCAGGAGGCGCCGCCGCGCGAGGTCATCGTCGTGGACGACGGCTCGCCCGACGACACCGCCGAGCGCGTCGCGCCGATCACCGCGACAGGACGCGTCCGCTACGTACGCCAGGCGAACGCCGGGATGGCCGCCGCCCGCAACGCCGGCGCGGCACTCGCGACGAGCGAGTACCTCTACTTCCTCGATGACGACGACGTGGCCCTCCCCGGCGGTCTCGCGCGGCTGGTCGCCGAGTTGGAGCGGCACCCCGAGGCGGGGTTCGCTTTCGGCGGCGACATGCACTTTCGCGCTGCCCCCCCGACGCCAGCGCCCGTTCCGTCCGACAGTCCGTCGCGCGCGGTGGACCGGACCCAATTCCTCGTCTTCACCGACATGGGCTCGCCCGGTCAGGCGCTGATCCGGCGGCGGGCGTTCATCGACGTGGGCGGGTTCGACGCCTCAATCTGGGGCACGGACGACTGGGACCTCTGGCTGCGCCTGCTCGCGCGCTATTCCGCGCGGAAGATTCTCCACCCCGTCCTGGCGTACCGCATGCACGCCGAGAACGCGTCGCGCAACATGGCCCGCATGTACCGCTCGAGTCGGCGCGTCGCGCGGCACCACGTTGCGGCGATCCCGTCCGACCGCCGCGCGATCGTTCGGTGGGCGTCGGCGAGCAAGCTGCGGACCGCGCACGACGAGCCGATCGCGGCACAGGCCCGCCGCGAGTGGGACGCCGGCCGGTGGCGCCGCGCGGCCGCGGCGGAGGGCACCCGGGCCCTCGCGTGGGCCGACGACCTCCGCGCGCGCGTGGGGCTCAAGGCCCACCTGCTCCGTCGCGGCCGCTGGCGCATGTTCCCCGACGACCCGGTGCTGCACCTCAGCTGGGGACAGCACTAATGGCCGCCCGCCGGACGGCGTCAGCGCCGATCGGTCGGCGCCGCCGCGGGCACTTCGACCGTATCCTCGGCCAGCGGCTCGTCCGCACGCGCCGCCCGGTCGCGCACCGCTTCGACCACCATCTCCGCGGTGATGCTCCGCATGCACAGCCGCTCGAGTTGGTTGTAACAGGTGTTCCAGCGCCAGCACGGCGCGCACGGCAGCTCGGTGTACAGGTTCGTGTTGCACGAGTACCCCGACTCCCAGGGCATCTCGCGCCCGCCGTAGATGATCACCGCCGGCCGGTCCACGGCCCGCGTCAGGTGCATCAAAAACCCGACCTGCCCGAGAAGCACGGCCGAGTTGGCGATGATCGCGGCGCTCTCGCGCATCGAGGTCTTGCCGCGCAGGTCCACGCAGCCGTCGAGCGGCGGGTCGTTAGGCGAGCCGAGTTGGACGAGGGTGAACTCGCCGCGGAGCGCGTGCACCACCGCCTGCAGCCGGTCCGCGAACCACTCCTTGTTCTTCATCGCGGAGAACGCGCTCGCGCCCGAGCTGTGGAGCGCGATCTGCCGCGGCGCCAGCCGCCCCGCCGCGCGCTCCGCGTCCGTGAGGCGCAGGTACGGGCGGACCGTCACCGGCCCGTCGATGCCGCACGCCTGGCACATCAGGGCGATGATGTGCCGCGCGGGGCGAGGGCCGCGGTCCTCGCGCTGGTCGTGCCCGCCGTAGTGGGCGTACCAGTCGTGGCCCCCCAGTCCAGTGCACCATCCGCTCGTAGCGGAAGTCGAACGGCACCACCTGGTCGACGTCCGCATTCCCCTCGAACAGCCCCGGGAAGCGCGTCATCATCCAGACGCCGCGGCGGCCGCGCTTGCGCATCTCGCGGAGCACGGCCGTGCACATCAGGTCGTCGCCGGGCGTTTGCCCGTAGAAGTGGACCAGGTGCCGCGGTCGGCCGCGGCGCGCCAGCTCGCCGGCCACCCACCGGCCGTGCTGCCACGCGAGCCGCGCGACGTACGCGGGCGACCTCACGCGCGTCGCCTCATGCTGGCGACCTCACGCGGGCGACACGCCCTGCACCAGGTAGTTGGGGAAGAGCGCGTCCTCCGCCGTGAGCACCTTGGTCACGGTGAACTCCAGCGCCCGCCCGTCCTGCGCGCGGAGCGTGAGCGGCGTCCCGATGAACGCCCCCAGCACGTTGTCCTTCGTCGAGCCACGCAGGAAGCCGTACAGCCCGCGCGACCCCGTCCGCGCGTCGGTCGGCTCACCGTCGCGCGGGTGCCCGGTCGGGAACACCGACGTGTCGTCCTCCTCGACGTCCTTGAGCCAGTAGGCCACCTCGCACAGGGTCCGCTCGCCGTGGCAGACCGTGCCCTCGCCCTCGATCGACGCGTGGACGCGCAGCGGCGGCGGCAGCCGCAGGGCGTCCTTGTGGTAATCCAGCGCCGCCGCCTGCGCGTGGCGGAGCGTGCGGGCCACGTCGGCCGCCGGGTCGTCGGACGCGCCGCCAGGGACGGTCGGCGTCGTACGCGCGGGTGCAGTCGCGGGCACGGTCACGGGAACAGCACCGCCCACGCGTACTTGTGCGCGCGCACCGCGGCCTCGTAGCGGTGCACGTTGTCCATGATCATCCCTTCGGTGATCGTGGCCGTGTCGACCTCGAGCGGCGTTCCGTGCCGCGCGACCTGGCGCTCCACCGCCGCCACGACGTCGTCGACCTCGATCATCCGCAGGCACTTCCGATCGTACGGACAGCTGTTGAGGCGCCAGCACGGCGAGCAGCTCACCGCCGAGTGCAGGTTCTCGTTGCACGGATAACCCGACTGCGACGGCAGCTCGCGGCCGCCGTAGACGACCACCGACCGGCAGTCGACCGACCGCGCGAGGTGCATCAGGAACCCGATCTGCCCGACGAAGGCGAGCGACTGGCTGAGCACCGCGGCCGTCTCGCGCAGCGTCGTTTTGCCGCGCAGGTCGGTCGCCCCCTCGAGCGGCGGATCGTTGCGCGAGCCGACCTGCACGAAGTCGTACCGATCCCGGAGCGCGTCGACCACGCCCTGGTAGCGCTCGACGAACCAGTTCTTCGTCAGCATCGCGTGCTTGGCGTCGAGCCCCGCGCTCTGGATCGCGACCTGGCGCGGGACGACCTTCCCGCCCGCCGCCTCCGCGTCCGTCAGCATCAAGTACGGGCGCAGCGCGACCTCGCCCGTGATCCCGACCTTCTGGCACATGATCGAGACCAGGTGCTGCTGCGGCAGCGGCTCGTCGCGGTCGAAGGCCGGGTTGTAGCTCGTGTAGAACGGGTAGATCACGCTCGTCCCGAGCCCACGCAGGAGTGTGTCGCACCGCGACATCGCCGGCACGACCACCGGCGCGTCCGCGTTGTGCGCGTACAGCTCGCCGTGCCTGCTCGTCGACCAGAACTTGTGCACGCCGCGCCGCCGCAGCTCGCGGAAGATCGCCGTGCACAGCAGGTCGTCCCCGATCCCCGCGCCCACCGCGGAGATGAACACGTCGGGCCGGCCGTGGCGCGCGATCAGCGCGGCCACCGGCGGCAGCAGCCGCGCGTAGTCCGCCGGCGGCTGCACGAACGGGTCGAGCTTCCCCCGCACGATCGCCGTCACGCCCGTCACCCCGTGCTGCCGCACGACGCGCCTGAGCGTCTCGGCCTTCTTCGCCAGTACCGTCACCATGGACACAGCCCCTCCCGTCGAAGCCGCCTCATCGTCCGCCCCGCCTGACAGCCCGCCGGCCTAACGGCCGGCCGCCGCGACGAGGTTGGTCGTCGAGTGCCCGGGCCGCAGGTCGACCAGCACCACGCGCCCGCCCCGGGCCTTCACGACGTCCGCCCCCACCACCTGGTCCTCGGTGTAGTCCGACCCCTTGACCAGCACGTCCGGCAGCAGCGCCTCGATCAGCTGCAGCGGCGTGTCCTCGTCGAACACGACCACCGCCGACACCCCCTTGAGCGCGCCGACCACCGCCGCGCGCGACTGCTCGTCCTGCACCGGGCGCAGCGGGCCCTTGAGCCGCCGCACCGAGTCGTCCGAGTTGAGTGCCATGATCAGCCGGTCGCAGCTCGTCGCCGCCTGCCGGATGAGCGCGATGTGCCCCGGGTGCAGCAGGTCGAAGCAGCCGTTCGCCACGCCCACCGTGAGACGCTCGTTCGCCCAGCTCCAGCGCAGCGCGACCGCCTCCTCCCAGTTCACGAACCGCCCGTCGTTGATCGCCGGCGACGTGTGTTCCGCGCTCATCGACCCGATCAGCTCCTCGCGCGTGACCGTGGCCGTGCCCATCTTCGACACCACGATGCCCGCGGCGTGGTTGGCCATCCGCATCCCGTCGATCATCGGCACGCGCGCGCCCGCGGCCGCAGCCAGCACCGCGACCACCGTGTCGCCCGCGCCCGACACGTCGAACACGTTCTGCGCGACCGTCGCCAGGTGCACCGGCGGCCCGTCGACCGGGAAGTACGACATGCCCTTCTCCGACCGCGTCAGCAGCACGTCGGCGCCGCACGCCTCCTGCGCCCGCGCGGTCGCCGCGGCCGCCTCGTCGTCGGTCTCGCACGGCATCCCGGTCGCGTCCGTCAGCTCCTTGCGGTTGGGCGTCAGGACCGACGCCCCGCGGTAGATCGACAGGTCGCGCCGCTTCGGGTCGACGATCACCCGCTTGCCCTGCCGCGCCGCGTGCTCGATCACCGCGCGCACCAGCGCGTCCGAGCACACGCCCTTGTTGTAGTCCGAGAGCACGACCACGTCCGACGCGTCGATCGCCGAGCGCGCCGCGGCCACCGACTCGGCCTCGGTCGCCGCGTCGCACGGGTGCGCGTCCTCGTGGTCGATGCGCACGATCTGCTGCTGCGCGCCGATGATCCGCAGCTTGCGCGTCGTGCGCCGGTCCGGCCGCGCGACGATCCGCGAGCAGTCCACGCGCCCCATCCCCCGCAGCACCGCGACCAGGTCGTCGCGCGTCGCGTCCTGCCCGCTCACGCCGACGATGTGCACCTGCAGCCCGAGCGCGGCCAGGTTGGCCGCGACGTTCGCCGCGCCGCCGGCCACCGCCTTCTCCGACGCCGCGCGGAGCACCGGCACCGGCGCCTCCGGCGAGATCCGGTTGACGTCGCCGTATAAGTAACTATCCAGCATGATGTCG
The DNA here is from genome assembly GCA_963763675.1 of uncultured Gemmatimonadales bacterium. Taxonomy (GTDB): domain Bacteria; phylum Gemmatimonadota; class Gemmatimonadetes; order Gemmatimonadales; family Gemmatimonadaceae; genus BPUI01. The sequence continues at coordinate 47,920 of CAVXPN010000005.1, read as the reverse complement.
CCGATCACGGCGACGCTCACGCCGGGGAATCGATCCAGGTAGGTCTTCATGCGATCAGCTGGGTCTCGGGAAGGCGGGCGGCGGCCGCCGCCTCCGCCGCCGCGAAGAACAGGTGGTACAGCGAGCTCGCCGGCACGTAGTCGACCAGCGGGGTGCCGTCGGGCGTCACGTGGTCCGCCCAGCCGCCCGCGAACGGCCGATCGAGGAAGTGCGCCAGCAGCCCCCCCGCCATCGCCCCGGCGAACCCGGGCGCCTCCGCGTCGCCCTCCGCCGCCCGCGCGACCGCGGCCTTGACCCCCTCCGTGTGCGGCCACACCCGGTGCGAGCCCTTCCGCACGGTGATCCCCACCCCGCCGCCCGGACCGCCAACCCCGAGTTCGTCATAGATGAGTCCGTTAGGCGCGACGCCGTGCGCCCGCGCCACCTCGTACAGCCGGTCGCCCCACGGCCGCAGGTCCTCGCCCGAGAGCAGCCCGTACTCGCGCAGCAGCCACACCCACTCGAAGTGGTGCCCGGGCTCGAACACGGTCGCCCGGTCCGCGTCCGCGTGCCCCGCCCAGTCCTCGGCGAAGTACTCCAGCAGCACCCCCGGCACGGCCCGGTACAGGCGCGCCTTGAACAGCTCGACGATCCCGGCCGCGTCCTCGAGGTACCCGCGCCCCGGCGCGGCGCGCTCCAGCGCGAGGTACGCCTCCAGCAGGTGCATGAGCGGGTTCTGTCGCTTCTCGCGCGCGACCACCGGGTGCGCGTCGAACATCCCGCCGTGCCGCGCGTCGAACAGCCGCGCCTTCACGAACGCATTGGCCTGGTCGGCGAACGCGAGCAGCGACGCGTCACCGTTCACGCGGTACAACCACGCCGCCGCGAAGAGCAGGAACGCGTGCGTGTACGCGTCCCGCACGTCCGACACCACCCCAGCGCCCGCCGGGTCGATCGAGAACGCGACGCTCGCCCCGCCCCGCGACACCTCGGCGAAGTCGCGCCGCAGCGAGCGCATCGCCTGCTCCGCCAGCCGGCCCCCGTCGGGGAACCAGCCGACCAGACTCGCGTGCGAGTAGACGTAGATCTGCCGCGCCTGCACCATCGCACGATGCGGCACGCCGAGCGGCGCCCCGTTCCAGCTGAGCCGCTCACGGAAGCGCTCGCCGGCCGCGTCGAACCCGTCCGCCGCCCAGAACGGGAGCGCCGACCCGGTGATCCACCCCTCGTACGTCGTCAGCTGCTCTACCGTCATCACTCACCCGGGTCGCGAACGCAGACGCGCGGCGCCAGCCGCATCGCGGCGCCCACGTCGGACTCAGCCGTTGCCGAACCACCATCGAACACTGTCGAACACACCCGAACCGCGCGTGCGTGGCGCGGCCCAACTGCCGCTCTCGCATCGCGTTACCGCCGGCATACCAGCATACCCGACGTTCCAAGCGTACCCGATCCGGAGGGCGGTGGTCAACACCTTTGTGCGCATTTTGCCGTGACGATTGCGCTACAAATCCGGGCCGTGCCTAACAAAACACGTGGTGCGGCGCGAAAGGCCGCGGCCGCCGGCGCCCCCGTCAGCGGCTCGTCAGCGGCCCGTCAGCGCCCGAGCCGCCGCGCGACGACGCCGCCGAGCCACCCGGTGTAGACCCGCGGCCACCGCGCCCCCCGGAGCCAGCCGTACGCCGCCGCCGGCCGCGCCAGGAGTTCGTCGTAGAGTGCGGAAAATCCGCCGACGTACTGCCGCATCGAGAACCGCTCGGCGACCAACGCCCGCCCCGCCGCACCCATCATGTGCCGGTGCGCCGCGTCACCATCCAGCGCGAGAATCGCCCCGGCGAAGCCGTCCGCGTCCCCGCCGCGGACCAGCACGCCGGTCACCCCCGGGCGCATCGCCTCGTGGTGCGCCGCGATGTCGGAGCACACCACCGGCAGCCCGGCCCACTGCGCCTCGAGCACGTTCAGCGGCAGCGCCTCCTCGCGCGCCGCGCTCACGTACACGTCCGCCGCGTCGCGCAGCACCGCCCCCACGTCCGAGCGCAACCCGAGGAAGTGCACCGCGTCCGCGACGCCGAGTTCCGCCGCGAGCGCGTGGAACGCGTCCTCCTCCTCGCCGCTGCCGCAGATGAGCAGCTGCACGTCGCGCCCGCGCGCGCGCGCCGCCGCCGTCGCGCGGATCGACACGTCGTGCCCCTTCCGGACGATGAGCGACCCGACCGACGCGACCACGCACGCCCCGGCCGCGATGCCGAGCGCCGCGCGCAGCCCCGTCGCGTCGCCCGCGGCCAGTCGCGTCTCGTCGACCGCGTTCGGGATCACCCGCACGCGCCACGGCGCCATGCCCTCGCCGCGCAGCTCGGCCACCACGTGCTCGGCCACCCCCACCACCACGTCGGCCTGGTGCACCAGGTTGTGCAACCGCTCCGACGGCGAGAGCGGGATGTGCACGTGCGCGACCACCGGCAGTCGCAGCGCGCGCGCGGCCGGCACCACGGCCGGAAGCACCTGCACCATGTTCGCGTGCACGAGCGACACGCCGTGCTCGCGCAGGAGCGCCGCTGTGCGCCGCCGCACCGGCGCCGGGCACACGGGCCCGACCCCCCAGCCGTCGATGAGCACGGCCGTCGCCCCCCGCCGCTCGGCCTCGCGCGCGAGCGTCGGCGCGTTGCAGAACACGACCGACCGCACCCGCGCCGGGTCCAAGCGCGCCACGAGGTCGAGCAGGCACTGCTCGCTCCCGCGGATCCAGTCGCGCCCCTCGTGCGCGAACGCGACGACCCGCGGCGTCATCGCCGCCCGGGGCTCAGACGGCCCTCAGGCGGACGCCGCCGCGAGCACGCCGCCCGCGGCGACCCCGCCGGTCGGCACCTGGGCCGTCACCCCGGCCGGAACGCCGCCCAGCACGCCGTCCAACACCTCGAGCGCGAGGTCCGCCCGCCCGAACGGCGCGCTCACCTGCACGCCCTGCACGACGCCGCGCACCCGCGCGAGCATCTCGCGCGCGATCGCGATCCCCTCCTGCACCGCGTACTCCTTGCCGCGCGCGTTCGCCCGGCGCATCCGCTCCAGCACCGCCTCGGGCACCGTCACGCCCGGCACCTCGTTGGCGAGGAACTCCGCGTTGCGCGCTGACACCAGCGGCCAGATCCCGGCGACGACCGGCGGCCGCGCCGCGCCTAACGCGACGTCCACCGACGCCACGAACCGCTCCAACTGCTCGGCGTCGAACACCGGCTGCGTGATCGCGTACTCGGCGCCCGCCTCGACTTTGTAGCGGAACCGCTCCAACTCGTGCGCCGGGTCGATCGCCCCGGGGTTCACCCCCACGCCGATCACGAACCGCGTCGGCGCGCCGATCGACCCCGCGCCCGGGTCCAACCCGCGGTTGAGCCGCGCGACCAGGTTGGTCAGCCCCACCGAGTCGACGTCGAACACCGCCGTCGCGTCCGGGTACGGCCCCATCTTGGGCGGGTCGCCCGTCACCAGCAGCACGTTCCGCAGCCCGAGCGCCGCCGCGCCCAACAAGTCGCTCAGCATCCCGAGAAGGTTGCGGTCCCGGCAGGCGTAGTGCGTGACCGCCTCGATCCGGGCTTGCTGCTCGATGATGAGCGAGGTCGCGATCGCCCCCATCCGGCTCTGCGCGCGCGGCCCATCGGGTACGTTGATCGCGTCGACGCCGGCCACGCCTAACGTGCGCGCGTCGGCCACCAACTTGGCCGTGTCCACGCCGCGCGGCGGCACGATCTCGACCGTCGTCACGAACCGCCCCCCCGCCAGCCCGGCCGCGAACCGCGACCGCTCGGCGAACGGCACCGGCTCCACCCCCGGCCGCGCGCCCGGCGCGGTCGGCGCCGACGCGTCCACGACCGGCTCGGCCGCGGACTGCCCGCGTGCCGACGCCTGCATCGCGCGCGCGACGCGCAGCGACTGGCTCATCGCCCGCACGTGCTCGGGCGTCGTGCCGCAGCAGCCGCCGACCACGTTCGCCCCGGCCTGCACCAGCCGCCGCGCGTACGTCGCCAGGTACTCCGCGCTCGCCATGTACATCAGCCGCCCGCCCACCTCGCGCGGCAGCCCCGCGTTGGGCATCGCGGACAGCTTCCGCCGCGTGACCGCCGCCATCTGCTCGACCGCGTCGAGCATCGTCTGCGGCCCGACCGAACAGTTGAGCCCGATCACGTCCGCCCCCCACCCGTCTAGGGCGCGCGCCACGTCGGCCGGCGTCGCGCCGTACGGCGTCCGCAGGTCCGCGCCCACCGTCATCTGCGCGACCACCGGCATCGCCGGGTCGACCTCGCGCGCCGCGGCGATCGCCTGCTCGATCTCGATCAGGTCGCCGAAGGTCTCTAGGATCACGCAGTCCGCCCCGCCCGCGACCAGCGCCGCGATCTGCTCGCGGAAGAGCGCGCGCGCCTCCTCGCGGCTCGTCGGCCCGTAGGGCTCGAGGCGCACGCCGAGCGGGCCGACGGCGCCGGCAACGAGCACCACGCGCCCGTGCGGCGCGGCGTCGGCCGCCGCGCGCGCCAGCTCCGCCCCACGCCGGTTGATCGCCTCGACCTGCCCCTCGAGCCCGTAGTGCGAGAGCTTGGGCCGGTTCGCCCCGAAGGTGTTGGTTTCCACCACCTCGGCGCCCGCCGCGACGTAGGCGTCGTGCACGCCGCGCACCAGGTCGGGCGCGCGCAGGCAGAGCTCGTCGTAGCACTGGTTGATGAACACGCCGCGGGCGTACAGCTCTGTCCCCATCGCCCCGTCGAACAGGGTGACCGCGGCGGGGTCGGTGAGGCGCGCCAGGGCGGCGGCGCGCGCGGCGGGGCGGTCGGCGGAGGTCACAGGCGGAGTGCGGAATGGTAGGCGCGAACCGGGCGGCGCCGGACCTTCTATCTTATCATCCGGATAGACGGATGGAACCCGCTCCACCCAGCCCAGACGCTCCCGTGACCGCCCTCGCCGACGCCCCGGCCGCCCCGCGCCCGACCACGTACACCCGCGCGGACCGCCTCGCCCTGCTCGAGCCCGCGCTCGCGAAGCGCATCCTCGTCCTCGACGGCGCGATGGGCACCATGATCCAGCGCCACCGGCTGGGCGAGGCGGACTACCGCGGCGCGGGCGGCCCGGCGGGCGAGCGCTTCATGGCCTGGCCGTCGGACCTCAAGGGGAACAACGACCTCCTCGCGATCACGCGCCCCGACGTCATCGCCGGGATCCACCGCGCCTACCTCGACGCGGGCGCCGACATCCTCGAGACCAACACGTTCAACTCGACGGCGATCTCGATGGCCGACTACGGCATGTCGGACCTCGCCTACGAGCTGAACGTCGCCGGCGCCCGCCTCGCGCGCGCCGTCGCCGACGACGCCGAGGCCGCCGACCCCGAGCGCCCGCGCTGGGTGGCCGGCGTGCTGGGTCCGACGAGCCGCACCGCGAGCATCAGCCCCGACGTCAACGACCCGGGCTTCCGCAACGTGACCTTCGAGGAGCTCGCCGCCTCGTACACCGAGGCCGCCAACGGGCTGCTCGACGGCGGCGCGGACCTGCTCCTGGTCGAGACGATCTTCGACACGCTCAACGCCAAGGCCGCGCTCTTCGCGGTCGAGGGCGTCTTCGCCGCGCGCGGCGAGCGCGTGCCGGTGATGATCTCGGGCACGATCACCGACCAGAGCGGGCGCACGCTCTCCGGGCAGACGGCCGAGGCGTTCTGGTACTCGCTGATGCACGCGCGGCCGCTCTCGATCGGGCTCAACTGCGCGTTAGGCGCGAAGGACCTCCGGCGCCACGTGCAGGACCTCGCGCGCGTGGCCGACTGCCTCGTCACCGCGCACCCCAACGCCGGCCTGCCCAACGAGATGGGCGGTTACGACGAGACCCCCGAGGCGATGGCCGCCGTGCTCGGCGAGTTCGCCGCCGCGGGCATCGTGAACGTGGTCGGCGGCTGCTGCGGCACCACGCCCGACCACATCCGCGCGATCGCCGCCGCGGTCGCCGGCGTCGCGCCGCGCGCGCGGCCCGACCTCCCGCGCCGCCTGCGGCTCTCCGGCCTCGAGCCCGTCGTCGTCGGCCCCGAGACCAACTTCGTCAACGTCGGCGAGCGCACCAACGTCACCGGCTCGCGGCAGTTCGCCAAGCTGGTCCTCGCGGGCGACTACGGCGCGGCGCTCGCCGTCGCGCGCCAGCAGGTCGAGAACGGCGCGCAGATCCTCGACGTCAACATGGACGAGGGCATGCTCGACGCCGCGGCCGCGATGACGACGTTCCTGCGCCTGCTCGCCGCCGAGCCCGACGTCGCGCGCGTGCCGATCATGATCGACTCGAGCAAGTTCTCCGTCATCGAGGCCGGCCTGCGCTGCATCCAGGGCAAGGGCGTCGTCAACTCGATCTCGATGAAGGAGGGCGAGGCGGAGTTCCTGCGCCAGGCCGCGTTGGTCCGCCGCTACGGCGCGGCCGTCGTCGTGATGGCCTTCGACGAGGACGGCCAGGCCGACACGGTCGAGCGGAAGGTCGCGATCTGCACGCGCGCCTACCGGCTCCTGACCGAGCGCGCCGGCTTCGCGCCCGAGGACATCATCTTCGACGCCAACATCTTCGCCGTCGCGACCGGCATCCCCGAGCACGACGGCTACGGCGTCGCGTTCGTCGACGCGGTGAAGCGGATCTCGGCCGAGCTCCCCCACGCGTCGACGAGCGGCGGCGTGAGCAACGTGTCGTTCTCGTTCCGCGGCAACGAGCACGTGCGCACCGCGATCCACGCGGTGTTCCTCTACCACGCCGTGCGCGCCGGCCTGACGATGGGCATCGTCAACGCCGGCGCCCTTCCCGGCTACGACAGCATCGAGCCCGAGCTGCGCGAGCGCGTCGAGGACGTCCTGCTCAACCGCCGCGCCGACTCGACCGAGCGGCTCCTTGAGCTGGCCGAACGCTACCGCGGCCGGAAGACCCAGACGGGCACCACCGAGGACCTCGCCTGGCGCGACCGGCCCGTGGCCGACCGGCTCTCGCACGCCCTCGTCAACGGCATCGACCAGTACGTCGTCGAGGACACCGAGGAGGCGCGCCAGTCCTTCGCCCGCCCGATCGAGGTCATCGAGGGCCCGCTCATGGCCGGGATGAACGTCGTCGGCGACCTGTTCGGGGCGGGGAAGATGTTCCTCCCGCAGGTGGTCAAGAGCGCGCGCGTGATGAAGCGCGCCGTCGCGCACCTGATCCCCTACATCGAGCAGGAGAAGATCGACCGCGCCGCCGAGCCGGGCGCCGCGGCCGCGAAGGGGGCGGGGAAGGTGCTGCTCGCCACCGTGAAGGGCGACGTGCACGACATCGGCAAGAACATCGTCGGCGTGGTGCTCCAGTGTAACGGCTTCGAGGTCATCGACATGGGCGTGATGGTCCCCGCCGCGACGATCCTCGAGCGCGCCCGGACCGAAGGCGTCGACGTGATCGGCCTCTCCGGCCTCATCACGCCCTCGCTCGAAGAGATGGCCTTCGTCGCCGGCGAGATGCAGCGCCAGGGCTTCACCGTCCCGCTCCTCATCGGCGGCGCGACGACCAGCAAGGTCCACACGGCGGTCAAGATCGCCCCCAACTACGCGGGCCCCGTCGTCCACGTGCTCGACGCCTCGCGCGCCGTGGGCGTCGCGAGCTCGTTAGGCAGCGACACGCTCCGCGACGCCTTCGTCGCCGGCACGCGCGCCGAGTACGACGCCGTGCGCGAGGCCCGCGCCAATCGCCGCGACGCCGAGCGCCTGCTCCCGCTCGAAGTCGCCCGCCGCAACCCGGTCGCGATCGACTGGTCGAGCTACACGCCCCCCGCGCCCACCTTCACCGGCACGCGCGTCATCGAGTGCTGGCCGCTGGAGGACCTCGTCCCGCGCATCGACTGGACCCCCTTCTTCCAGACGTGGGAGCTCGCGGGCCACTACCCGGCCATCCTCGACGACCCCACGGTCGGCGCCGCCGCGCGCAACCTGTTCGCCGACGCGCAGGCGATGCTCGAGCGCATCGTCCGCGACAAGCTGCTGACCGCCCGCGCCGTCGTCGGCTTCTGGCCGGCCAACAGCGTCGGCGACGACGTCGCGCTCTACACCGAGCAAGGGGCCGACGGCCGGCGCGACCAGACCGGCACCGTCCACTTCCTCCGCCAGCAGCAGGACAAGCGCAAGCCGACCGGCGAACACGACGGCCGCCCCAATTATTGCCTGGCCGACTATATCGCCCCTGTCGCGAGCGGCCGCCCCGACCACCTCGGCATGTTCGCCGTCACCGCCGGCGTCGGCCTCGACGCGCTCGTCGCGGAGTTCGCCGCGTGCCACGATGACTACTCCTCGATCCTCGCCAAGGCCCTCGCCGACCGCCTCGCCGAGTCCCTGGCCGAACGCGTGCACGAGACCGTGCGCCGCGAGTGGTGGGGCTACTCCCCGACCGAATCGCTCGACAACGCCGCGCTCATCCGCGAGCAGTACCACGGCATCCGCCCGGCGCCGGGGTACCCGGCGTGCCCGGACCACACCGAGAAGGGGCCGCTCTTCGAGCGCCTGGACGCGACGGCGCGGATCGGCGTTCGCCTTACCGAGAGCTTCGCGATGACCCCCACGGCGGCGGTCAGCGGCTACTACTTCTCGCACCCGCAGGCCCGGTACTTCGGGATCGGCAAGGTGGGCCGCGATCAGGTCGAGGACTACGCGCGGCGCAAGGGACTCGAGGTCCACGTGGTGGAGCGGTGGCTCGCGTCGAATTTGGCGTACACGCCCCGCAGCGCCTGAGTCGTCCCGCAGTCCCTGAGCCGCCGCGGTTGTCCCGAACGGCCTGTTCGGAAGACACTGGTTGATTAGGTCGGAGCGAGAGACACGGTGGACCCGTCGCCCCACCCGCCACGGGTCCACCGTGTCTCTCGCTCCGACCAAAATCAACAGGCCCCTTCCGCTCAGGCCGTTCGACACGGCAACCGCGAAACGAGCGCGGCGGCGCGGGGCGGGGACCGCGAGACGATTACTGCGCGACGGATCCCGCGCTACGCCTTCCAAACATCCCACTCCCCTCTCACTCCATAAAACGCCGCCACCACCACCGCCGCCTGCATACTTCCGAACTGCACCACCCCCCCCCTCAGCCGCCTCGCCACGCCATCCCGCCCCCACGCAACCCACACCGCGCCTAACGCCGCCGCCGTGACCGCCCCCGCCAGCCCCCCCCCGCCGAACCGTCCCACCACCCCCCGCGCCACGACCCCCGCGAGTCCCGCTCCCGCCAACAGCACCCCGACCGGCAGCAACAACCGCAGCAACTTGTGGCAGACGAACTGCAGCCAGATCGGATTGCGGAGCGGGACGAGCACCCCTGGCAGCCACGCGCACAGCTGGTAGTTCCCCGTCAGCGTCCGGACCTTGCGCCGGAACTCCTGCGCCGCCACCACGCGCCGCGTCTCGTACGCGTAGGCGTCCGGCACGAAGCCCACCCTCCCCCCCGCGAGCGCGAGCCGCATCGGCAGGTACACGTCGTCGAGGATCAGCCCCTCAGGGAGCGGGGCCCAGTGCCGCCGCCACACCGCATAGATCGACCCGCTCACCCCGACCGCCGAGTGGAGCCGCGCCTCCGCCGCGCGCAGGTTCAGCTCGAGCCGCGAGTAGAGGCGGAACAGCCCCGAGCCCTCCGCGTCCGCCGGGAGGAGCAGCCGACCCGACGTGATCGCGAGCCGCGGGTCGGCGCGCAGTGCGCCGACGAGCTTGTGCGCCACGTCCGGCGCGAATCGCTGGCGCGCGTCGGAGAAGAGCAGGACCTCCCCACGCGCCGCACGCACCGCCGCGTTGAGGGCGGGACACTTCCCCCCCGGCCCGTCCCCCGCGACCACCGTCACCCGCTCGATGGCGAGCGCCCCGAGGGCCGGGAGTAGCGCGTCCGCCGCCGCGGCGTCCACCGCGACCACCACGTCCAGCCGCTCCGTCGGATAATCCTGAGCGAGGAAGTCCGCCACGCGCTCGCGCACCACGTCGGGTGCGTCCCGCGTCGCGAGCACGCATGTCACGGTCGGCCACGCCCCCGCGGGAGCCTCGGGGCGGCGCCCCAGCCGTCCGACGAGCGCCGCCGCCCCGAAAGTCGCCGCCGGGTAGAGCAGCCACGGCACCAGCACCAGCAGTAGTCCGACCAGTAGGACCGCTGTCATCCCAGGTGCGGCGACGGACCTCGCCGGTCATCGCCGTCTACGGGAGACCGAATCTCAAGACCCCCCGCCGCGCTCCGGACAGCGGAGACCACCGCGTTACATCCCCCCCGCGACCGCGCCAAGCACCAGCCGCTCCAGCAGGCTGAGCGCGAAGTACGCGACGATTGGCGTCACGTCGAACATACCGAGCGGCGGCACGACCTGCCGCAGCGGGTTGATGATCCAGTCGGTCAGCACGAACGACCACCGCACCCACGGCGAGTACGGCGTCAGCCCGAACCAGCTGGACATCACGCGCACGAACAACGCGAGCTGCAGCGCCGCGAATGTCAGCGCGATCAGCTCGACGACGAGCGGCCCCGACCCCCGGCTCGCCGCGAGGAGCAGACCCACGAGCTGGTCGCGCACGAACGACAGCGCGTACACGAGCAGCAGCCCGCCCACCACCACGGCGGCGAGCGCCCACCAGGGGGCGTTCGTCGGCAGCCCCCCCGCCCGCACCAGCTTCCGCTCCATCGGCAGAAACAACGGGTCCACCCGCGTCCGGACGAACCGCCCCACCCCGCCGAACGGACTCACGCGCCGCGCGCGCACCGACCAGCTGAGCGCCGCGAGCACGGCCACCACGGCCGACACGCCGAACACGGCGGTGCGGAGCACGCCGATGGCGAGACTGAGGACGACGAGGAAGGTGGCCACGCGTGCAAGCTCGCCGCGCCCGCCGGCCGCGGCAAGCCAACGCGCTCCCGCCGCTGGCGCGGCGAGACCGTTGCACTGGAACAATCGTCAGCATCCGCGGGTCGCATCCTCGCGCCCGTATCACGTCTCTCCGCGTCTCGACGCGTAGCGAGCACGCGACGCGCGCGACACACCGAGCCGGCACTGCGTATTACGTTTGGCGACTAGCGGGCGACAGCTCGCCCCTGTTTGCCACCGGGGCGCCCGGCGCGTTGCGCGTCTTTCCCTCCCTTACTTCCCCACCGCCCGTGCTCTCCGAGGACAGCTTCCTTCGGTACGTCCGCGCCCTGTATCCGGTCGGGCTGATGCTCATGCTCGTGCCGGTCGTCGACCTCGTCCTGCGCTCGCTCCCGCCGCAGTTCGGGACGCTACAGTGGCGCTACTCCGCGACCGGGCTGTTCCTCGGCAACTACGGCACCCTTATCCTCGGGGTCGCCCTCATCGGGTTCACGGCCGCCCTCATTGGTGACCGCGGCATCCTGCGCGCCGTCGGCGTCGGCTCGCTCATCATGGCGGTCGTCACACTCGCGATTCTCGCCCTCTTCGGGCTCGACGCGATCCAGCTACGGCAGCTCGTCGCCGTCAATCTGAAGACACAAGTCGCGACGTCCGCCGCCGGAGCCGCCTTCACCGGCCTCCTTGGCACGATGGCCTGGTTCCTCATGGGCCGCGCGGCGATGACCGCCAGCCGCGACACGCGCCCGGTCACGACCCGCGGCCGCGCGCCGTCGCCGCTCGTCATGGCGCCCGGGACGGGCGACGCGGTGTGACCACGCCAGCACTGTCCGCGCCGCTCGGCGTCGAGCCGCTCGACGTTGCCGACGCGCCCCGCCCGGCGGTAGTCACCGCGGCCGCGCGTCCGACCGCCCCGGCCGCCGACGCGGCCCCGCGCAACAGCATCACGCGCGCCGTGATCGATGAGCTGACGCGGTTGGCCGGGCAGCTCCGCGCCGCCGCGACCCCGGTCGGACTCCTGACCGCCGCGCTCTTCGCGTTCCTCTTCGCGCGCCCGGCGTACCTGCTCGTCCACGACTGGTGGGTGAACCCCGAGGCCGGGCACGGACTCCTGCTCGCCCCGCTCGCCCTCTGGTTCGCGTACAAGACTGGCGTGCGCGCGGACGCCCGCCCCAACCGCGCCGTGGGCGCCGCGCTCATCGTCAGCGGCGTCGGATTCCGCTGGCTCGCCGACCTCGCCGCCGAGCTGTTCGTGATGCGCGGGTCCATGCTGCTGGCGGTGGCCGGGCTCGTGGTGTGGCACTACGGCGTACGGCAGCTCGTGCGCTGGTGGCTTCCGTTCGCGCTGTTCGCGCTCTCGATCCCGCTGCCGGACATCATTCTCAACAAGATCGCGCTGCCGCTGCAGTTCCTCGCCAGCAAGATCGGCGCGTCGCTCCTCGCGTGGCGCCAGATCCCGGTGCTCCTCGACGGCAACGTGATCCGCATCCCCGGCCACGAGCTCTTCGTCGCCGAGGCGTGCAGCGGGCTCCGCTCGCTCACCGCGCTCATCAGCCTCGGCGTGCTGATTGGCGCGATCCTGCTGCGGCACCCGATCGGCCGCCTCTTCCTGCTCGCCGCGGTGATCCCGGTGGCGATCGTGCTCAATGGCGTGCGCGTCTTCCTCACCGGCTTCCTGGTCTATTTCATCGACCCCGCGCTCGGCGAGGGGTTCATGCACAAGACCGAGGGGATGGCCGTGTTCATCGTCGCCTTCGCGATCATCGGCGCGCTCGCCGTCGCCTTCGGCGCGATCGAGCAGCGGCTGCTTCCGCCGGTCGTGCGCGCCGGCGGCGCCCCGCCCCTTGAGCCCACTCATGTCTAATTTCGTCCGCTTCGCCCCTGCCGCCCTCCTCGGCGTCGGGTGCCTACTCATTTCCGGCGCCCGAGAGCAGAAGCGCATGGCCCCGCGCCTGCCGCTATCGACCGTGCGCGTCGACCTGCCCGGGTACGTGCCGCGCGATACCACGGTCGACCAGGCCGAGCAGCAAGTCGCCGGGATGAGCCATTACCTGTCCCGGATCTACTCGGGCCGTTCGGCCGCGGACGGCTTCGGCGTGTACGTCGGCTACTACGATTACCAGGTGCAGGGGAAGACCATCCACTCCCCCAAGAACTGCCTCCCCGGCGCGGGCTGGGAGCCGCTCGACGCCGGGGTCAGGACCGTTGCCCTGCCCGGCGGCGACTCCGCCCACGTCAACCGCTTCCTGCTCGCCAACAAGGGCTCGCAGGCGCTGGTTTACTACTGGTACGAAGGGCGCGGCCGCGTCGAGCCGAGCGAGTACCGCGTGAAGTGGAACCTGATCCGCGACGCCGCCCGCTACGGCCGCACCGAGGAGGCCCTGGTGCGCATTGTCGTCCCGATCGACACGCGCGGGCTGAAGGGCAACGAGCGTCCCGACTACGCGTCCGCGGACCGCCTCGCGTCCGCGGTCGCCGCGCAGCTCGTGCCCGGCGTGCGCAACGCCCTCCCCGCGGCGCCTAGCGCGTCGTAAGACCGGCCGCCACAAGGCCGCGTACGACAGAAGAACCCGACACGAAAGCCCCCGGCGCTCAGACTGAGCGCCGGGGGCTTTCGTGTCGGGTCGTGCCGATCGCGTGCAGGCCGCGACTACGCGGCCACCGCCTGAACGTCGACGAGTTCGCCACGCTGTTCGCTCCTAATCGACATCTCGGGCTTCAGGTAAACGAAGCCCTCGAACGGGCGCTCGGCTTCGACCGTGACGAAGGTCGGCGGCGACGTCGAGTGGTTGGTGTACGCGGCGTCGTCCCAGCTCTCGACGGTGATGGTGTAGTCCTGCGCCATCATGTTGAGTTGCAGACTGAACTGCAGCTTGAAGTCGCTGTTCGGCTCGAGCTGGATGCCGTGCACGCTCGTGCTCGCGCGGAAGTGCACGACCTGGTCGTGCGCCGACCGGACGAGGATCTGAAAGGAGCGCTCCCCGGCCGTGTACCAGTCACGGGTCCGCCCTTCGAGTTCGAACGCCACCACACCGCCCACGGGCACGGTCTTGTTGCTGACGACGCGCAAGGCCTGCAAGTGGACGACCCCGTCGGTCGTGCCCGTCAGCAGCTCCTCGCTGCCGAGCGTCTGCCCCAGGTAGAACGCGGTGCAGTCGGCGGCGGCCCCCTCCATGATCGGCCGCCCGCGCTGCAGCACGATGGCCTTCGTGCACAGGCTGTTGATGCGGTCGAGCTGGTGCGACACGATCGCGACCGGGATCCCGCTGGTCGCCATCGATTGGATACGGCCAAACGCGCGCTGCTGGAACGACGCGTCGCCGACCGCCAGCACCTCGTCGATAATGAGCACGTCGGGCTCAAGGTTCGCCGCGATGGCGAAGCCGAGGCGCGCGTTCATACCGCTGGAGTAGCGTTTGACGGGCGTGTCGATGAACTCGGAGATGCCCGAGAAGTCGACGATCTCGTCGAACTTCTGCTGGATCAGCTGGCGCGGCATCCCCATGATCGAGCCCTGGAGGAAGACGTTCTCGCGCCCGGTTAGGTCCTGGTGGAAGCCGGCGGCGACCTCGATCAGCGCCCCGATGCGGCCGCGCACGATGCGCGTGCCGCGGCTCGGGCGCAGGATGCCGTTCATGATCTTGAGCGCGGTCGACTTCCCGGCGCCGTTCCCGCCGATGAGGCCGAGCACTTCGCCCGGCTTCACCTCGAAGGACAGCCCCTCGAGAGCCCAGAAGTCGTTCTTGCTCTCGAGCTGGTCCTTGCGGGGGCCGCGGCCCATCACGCGGCGCGCCATCGCGGGGATGAGGTCGCGCAGGCTGTCGTGCACCTCGCCGCGCTGGAATTTCTTCCAGATTCCGTCGAAAACGATTCCCGGTTGCGTCATGGCTCGGCGCTCAGATGTACTCGGCGAACGTGTCCTGCGCGCGATGAAAGAGCAGCACGGCGAGGAGGAGACCGCCGACCGCCCACACCGCGCTGTACAGCAAGTACCACGGCGTCCAGGCCAGGACCGGCACGCCCTTCGGCGTGAGAACGGTCAGCGGCTGGAGCAGGTTGTGGCCCTGAATGACCGCGAGCCGCAGCCCCTCGAGCATCGGCGCGAGCGGGTTGATCATCAGGAAGCGTCCCTTCGGCCCGAACTGCGACGCGTCGAAGAAGACGGGCGTGAAGAAGATCCCGAACGTCAGGAACACCTGTACCAGGTACTTCACGTCGCGGAAGAACAGGTTGGCGCAGGCGAGGAAGAAGCTGACCGCGGTGGTGAACGCGAGGAAGAGCGCGAGCATCACCGGAACCCAAAGCAGCTGCGCCGAGAAGGTACCACCGACGAAGAAGAGGGCGACGATCACGGCGCTGCCGGCGACGGCCGCGTCGAACCCCTGCGCGAGCACGGTCGAGAGCGGCAGCACCTCGCGCGGGAACGCCACCTTAGTGACGAGGTTCATGTTCCCCGTCAGGCTGTTCGAAGCGAAGCTGATCGACCCGACGAAGAAGGACCACGGCATCGCCTTGACCATGATCCCGCCGATCTCGGACGCGGGCAACTTGGTCCCGCTCGCCACCGCGATGCCGAACCGCACGAGCACGCCGGCGAGGACGACGATCGTCGGGATAAGGATCGCCCAGAGGAAGCCCATCGCCGCCTGCTTGTAGCGGATCGTGATGTCGCGCCGCGTGAGCTGCAGGAGCAGCTCGCGGTGCGCGTAGACATCCCGGACGACGTCGGCGAAGACGTTGCGGCCGCTCTCCTCGGAGCCGACGGTGACCTGGACGGTGCTCACGCGCGCGGGTGCCGCGGCGATGCGCACGGGGATGGACGGGATGCTCATGAAGGAAGAATGGAAGATCAGGCCGCAGCGTGCGCGGGCGTCTGCCCGTAGGACGCTTCCCACGTCACGCGGAGCCCGTCGGCGAGCGAGACCAGCGGCACGTAGCCGAGTACGGCGCGCGCGCGGTCGAGCCCGGCCAGGGAGTCGCGCACGTCGCCGGCGCGCGGCGGGCGATGCTCGACTGTGAGCGTGGTACCGCTCACCTCGCCGACGAGCGCGGCGAGCTCGAGCAGCGAGGTGCGCGCGCCCGCGCCGACGTTGACCACCTGCCCGCTCACGCGCGCGGCCGGCCCATCGGCGGCAAGCAGGTTGGCGCGCACGACGTTGTCGACGTACGTGAAGTCGCGTGACTGCTCGCCGTCGCCAAACACCGGCGCCGCGACGCCGTCGTGCGCCGCGCGTAAGAAGAGCGGAATCACGGCCGCGTACGGCCCCTCGGGGCTCTGCCGCGGGCCGAAGACGTTGAAGTAGCGGAGCGCGACGCCCTCGAGCAGCCCGGCGCGCGCGTAGGCCAGTGTGTACTGCTCCGCCGCGAGCTTCGACGCCGCGTACGGCGACCGGCAGAGCGGCTCCGCGGTCTCGACCTTTGGCAGGGTCGGCGTGTCGCCATATACCGAGCTGGAGCTCGAGTAGACGAAGCGGCGGACGCCCGCGGCGCGCGACGCCTCAAGCAGGCGGAGCGTGCCGTTGGTGTTGGCGTCGTGCGAGGCCCACGGGTCGCGCATCGAGCGCGGAACCGAGCCGAGCGCGGCGAGGTGGAAGACCGTCTCGACGCCCTCGACCGCGCGGGCGCAGGCGGCGGGGTCCTGCACGTCCCCGGTCACGAAATCGACGCGGCCGCGATCGCCGCCGGTCGCCGCGTCGATGTTGGTCAGGAATCCGTTGCTCAGATTGTCGAGCACGCACACAGTATCACCGCGCGCGAGCAACTGTTCGACGATGTGAGAACCGATGAAGCCAGCGCCGCCGGTGACGAGGCAGTGCATTCTCGAGAGACTGGGAGAAGATCTCCGCGCGCCCAGGCACTTGACTCGCCGGGGTACCGGATAGTGGACCGGCGGGGCAATCTACCCCGCTCGGGCGTGTGGGGTGCAGCTAACAAAGTCGGTACCGCGGCTAATACTGCATTGACGCTACTGATCACCGGGACGGCCACGAAGGATCCAGGTCACGGCTAACCACCGCGTACTCGTGACAACACCCTGACTCTGGACGCGCCTGCCAGAAAACGCGTTCGTAGCATTGCTGTTACGGTGCGGACTAACTGGTCTCACGTCGCGACCGGACGTGGGTTCCAGGGGCGGGTGCGGCAAGCTCGCGCGCGCCGCACGAACAGGACTAAGATGCTTGTGACGGCACGTCGGTCTGCCGGTACAAGCGCCGCTTCAAACGGCGGAGCGCCTGTACCGGTGTCCATCCCCGACGCCTTAATGCCCAGCGACGGTAGACGCCCTCTGCACCGGGAAGGGCACGCGCCACGCCGAGTACGTGATCGAACGCCTCGAGGTTGTTCAAGTACCAGGTCGCGTCGAGGTCACTGTCGAGGGCGCGCACGACCGCGGCGGTTGCACGACTCACTCGCTCCTCATCCCCCATAGAACGGATGACATCAAGGTGCTTGAGGCGCACTTCGAAGCCGTTCACGACCATTCGCAGTTGGTCATGGCTCAGCTGCCCTGGCCGGTAGCGATGTCGACTTCCCGGCACCCAGAGCCGGGCGATACGGTGGCGCTCAGCTATCTTGAGCCAGAGATCGTAATCCTCCGCCCATCGGCGCGATTCATCGTAGCCGCCCGCGTCGAGCACCGAGGATCGCCGGACGGCGACGCTGGTCTGCTCGATGAGGTTCGCTTCCAGGAGGGCCACCACGGGGTCCTCCGGGAGGTCGAGCTGCCCGTCCAGCGCGCGTCCGACAGGGCGGCCGTCCCACAACTGGCATGACGTACTCACCGCCGCAACGCGCGGGTGCTGCGTCAACGTCGCTACGCAGTATTCGAGGTGCCCTGGAAGCCAGGCGTCGTCGGCATCAAGGAAGGCGACAATTTCGTGGGATGCCGCCTGGACCCCTCTATTGCGTGCGGCCGAAGGCCCGCGATTCTGTTCCTGCACCAGCGTCGTCGCGCCGAGCCGTCGCGCTACGTCAGCCGAGTCGTCCGTCGAAGCGTCATCGACGACGATGACCTCTGAAACCGGGTAGGTCTGAGCCCGGATCGACGCGATCGCTTCGCCGAGGTACTCCGACACGTTGTAACTTGGCACGACGACGCTGACGCGAGGCGACTCCGCGTTTGCGGGAGCGGCAGTAGTGTCAGAGAACATCAGATTGGAATATACGACTCGTGGGGATCGTCTCGACTCGGCGTGGATCCGAGTGGACGTGAGCTGCCGCGGACGTGGCTGTGAGTACCCGATTGCCCCGCCCAGAGCCGCTAAACGTGATTGATCGTGTCGCGCGCCTCAGGCGCGCACTACGCGGCCGAAGCGTCGCGGAGTTCCGCGAACGTGGCGGCCAGGCATTCGCGGCGTGGCGCGAGCGCAACGGGCTCGCGCCCGGAGAGCTCGCGTTCGACCACCGAGCATTGGCAGGTCGACTCCGCCCTGGACTCAGCGCAAGCCCAGAGGCGCTGCTGACGAGCTTCCAATCGCGCCCGCCGCGATTCATGCCCTTGTTCGACGATCCTCGCGGCACCCTTGCCAGTCTGAAAGCTCAGTGTCCCGGCGACAAGACCGACGTGCTCAGGCGAGCGTCACGCGTGGTAGAAGGCCGTTTTGACCTGCTAGGCTACGAGGGGCTGTCGTATGGCGCGCCAATCGACTGGCAGCGCGATCCCGTTCACGAAAGGCGCGCCCCCGAGCTGCACTGGAGTCGCGTCCCGTACCTGGATGCGGAGGCGGTCGGCGACCACAAAGTGACGTGGGAAGTGAGTCGACAGCAGTACCTCGTCACGCTCGGTCAGGCGTACTGGTATACCGGTGACGAACGATGGGCGGACACGTTCGCCGAGCACGTTACCGCGTGGCTCGACGCCAACCATCCCAAGCGCGGGATGAATTGGGCGAGTTCGCTCGAGGTCGCGTTCCGCGCGATGTCATGGATCTGGGCGATTCACTTCTTTCGGGGGTCGCGCTCGCTGACCCCAACGCTGTACGCGCGCGTTCTTAACGCGCTTCACATTCACGCGCGACACCTAGAGCGGTACCTCTCGACGTACTTCAGTCCCAACACGCACCTGACGGGTGAGGCATTAGGCCTCGTACACATCGGGGCACTCGTCCCCGAGCTGGGCGGAGCGGAGCGCTGGCTCCGCACCGGCGTCGACGTGCTCACGAAGTGGCTCCCGCGCCAGGTGCGTGCCGACGGCGGCTATTTCGAACAGGCAACGCAATACCACCGCTACACGACCGAATTCGCGCTCCACTTGTCGTTGCTCGACGCACGGCACGGGTGGGGTTTGGAGCGATGGCTACGCCCCCTGTTGGAGCGACTCGCGACGTACCTGCAGGCGGTCACGCGCCCGGACGGGACGATGTCGCTCATCGGCGATGACGATGGCGGAACCCTGATATCGCTGGACGGGCGTGCGCCCGACGACCTGCGCGGCGTCATGGCGCAACTCGCCGCGTACCTCGAATCTCCGACTCTGCGCCATACCGCTGGGGCGATGGCGGAATCGGCAGAGCCACCGCCGTCCGCGATCTGGCTACTTGGAGCCGAAGCGTCCCGTTCGGTCGCGTCGCCCCCGGTCACGGCGCCTGCCGCAACATCGGCGGCGTTCCGGGAATCAGGGGTATTCGTCATGCGCGAGGCGTGGCGACCCGACGCGGCGCACGCGATCATCGACTGCGGGCCGCATGGCGCGTTCAACGCCGGTCACGCGCATGCTGATCTGCTGTCCATCACGGCCAGTGCCGGTGGACGTACGCTGCTCACCGACAGCGGGACGTACACGTACTCGGGGCCGGAGCGGAACGAGTTTCGCGCGGCGACCGCCCACAACGTTCTTCTCGTCGACGGAGAAGGAAGTAGCGAGCCGGCGTCGAACGCGTTCCAGTGGCGGAGTATGACAAGCGGCCGGCTGCTCGACTGGACCGTGCGTCCGGAGTTCGTGCGCTTCGAGGGTGAGCACGACGGTTTCGCCCGAATCCCCGGGGTCGGCGCGCATCGACGTTCGGTGCTGTTCCTTCCGGGGGTCGGCTGGTTCGTGCGCGACCGACTGGAGGCGAGTGGAGCGCACGACGTGCGTCTGCACTGGCACGCGGGGCCTCGTCTGCAGGTCCGCGTCGAAGCGGACGACAGGGGCGCCGAACTGCTGGACGAAGAGTCGCGACCACTCTTGCGCGTGGCGGCGTTCGGGGCCGGGTGCCTAACGTCAGAGGCGGCGTGGATTTCGCCACGGTACGGCGCACGGTTTCCGGCAACGCGTGTAGTCTACGCGCAGCGACAGGTCGGCGCGCACGAAGTTGTCACGGCGCTGTTGCTCGGCGCGCACGCCGCGTCCCGATTCCCAGAGTTGGAGGAATGCGCGATCCCGGGTGTCGCGCGGGCCTTCATCGTGCGCCCGGCAGCGCACCCGCCCGTCCTGATCATGTTAGGCGCTGGCGTCGGCTGGGATGTCGGTCTTGCGGCCGTGTTCGGGCGGGAATCCGTCGGGGCCGCCGTGCAGGCGGGTGACGATCGCGTCCTGCAACTCGCGCCGTCCGAACGTTCCTAACGCATCGACAGCCGGGTCACGCTACCTCAAGCCGGCTGCGGCGGATGCAGACGCCCAGTACCCGTATCCCCCGGATGCTGGCCGCGTGCTCGAAGCCAACTTTCTCGATGTTGTGCCGCGACGGACCGTTGTCCGCCCGCACGACGATGTACACCCACCGCACTCCCGACGTGTGTGCCGCGTCCCGGGCGCGCCTGCGCAGCGACGCCTGGTGTAAGCCGCGTCCCCTGGCTGCCGTGTGGGTGTTGTCGTCCCATAGCCTGGCGGAGTGTGGCGGAAGTGGGTACTCGCCAAGCCCGTGGTCCAGTTCGATCGACGAGGCCGGCGCGGCCATGTAGCTGTGGTGAATCAGTACACCGCGCTCGACGAGGGTATACGAGTGGCCGCCCTCGCGCAGTCGGGCCGTCACCAGCGCACGTTGGTCGGCCACGCGCGCGTCCCACGGATTGTCCGGTTGGTACGCCTCGAAGTCCGTAACCGCGTCGTACGCGAACTCCTCACCCCCGGTGAGCGCGGCCGCTCGCGCAGCCGCCATCCGGTACACACGTGATTCTTCGACCCGGAACAGTCGACGACGGATCGCCCGCAGGGCACGCTCGACGGTCCGACGGCGGCCTAGCTGGTCACCCATCAGCGCGTCGTCAACCCGCGGACCGCCCGCGCGCCACTGCCGAACGCGCGTGCGACGGCGCTGCGGATCGGCGCGAGCTCAATGACGTACTCGTCGCCGACCTCCTCGACCTGCCTGGAGAAGCTCCTCTTGAAATCGGATATCCCGGCGAGCGGGTCCTCGGCGCCCGGTTCCGGCCGGGAGACACCTCCAAAGTCGAACCACTTGGCGCCTCCGCGTCGAGCCCACACGACGAGATCCCAGATGAGCGGGTAGGCCATCGCGATCCGCACGTCGGTCGCGCGCGTCGAAGCACCGGCGTCGTACACCGCATGGTCACCGTGGTGCATTCCCCACGAGAATGCGAGTAGTGCCTCCGGTCCGTCGGCGTCCGTACGGAACATCCCCACCAAACGCGACCGATCGGGAACGGCCGCTGAGAGGCGCATGGCACCACTCCAATCTACCGGCTGGTAGGTCCCGCCCGTGCGGGCGAGGGTCTCGCGCATCAACTCGGTCATACGCGGCGCGAGAGCCGGATCGACGATGGGCCGCACGGTAACGGGCTGCCGCTCGGTCGCGCGAATGTTGCGACGCGTCTGCCGCGACAATCCGGCAAGCATCTCGTCTTCGCCGTCCAGATCGAGCACCAGCGTGTAGTCGTACGTCCGGCGAGCAGGGATCTTCTGGAACTGCGCCTGCGCCAGCTGCGCCGAAAGCGCACGCCGGAACGCGTCCGAGCGCGAGGTGACAGACACCTCAAGCCGGAGGACGCGCATGCGTCGGCGCGCCTCTGCCGCTACGGCTCCGAGGAGGCGCGCCGCGTCGAGCGGATCGAGAACATCCGTCACGCGGTCGACCCGCCAGATCTGGTGCCCCGGGAGCGCCCGGCTGGCGTTGAGCGCGACCCCGACGGCGCCTAAATAGCTGCCACTGTGCGCCCGCAGCGCCGCGATCGCGCTCGGCACCTCGGGAAACGCCACGGCCCAAGCTGCCAGCGCGTGAAGCGGCAAGGGCCGTCCGGCCGCTGCCGACTCGCTTTCGGCCCGCGCTCGCTCGTCCAGTTCCGTAAGAAAGCTCGGCGTCGCGGTCGATGTATCGGCTAGGGCGCGGGCGGGCAGGTCGGCGGGAGCAGTCACAAGAAGGCTTATGCGGAGCGATGCACCGGAAGAATGTGGGTTCTTCCCCTGTGCACACGGCCGGAGGCGACGCGATCCCGAAAGTATCGGCATCCGGAGCCGTCCGACTGACCGGTACCTTAATGGTGACGACACTAATGGTGCCGACACTCTGGCGGGCCTGTCACGATCGCCATCCAGGCGAGGTAGTTTTCGCGTCAGGCCGCACGCGAATCCGGGTCGCCGGCGGGCCGCGCCGCGTCGACCAGATCGCGCGCGTTGACTCGAGCTTCCAAGGCGCGTTCGGACGATGTGTGGAATTTGTGGAGTAGTTCTGCCCGCGGGCAGCAGCCGAGCGATCGCCGGTCGATCGCTCGCGCGTATGCGCGATACCCTCGTCCACCGCGGGCCGGATGGCGCCGGTGAATACCTCGAGCGCCACGACGGCGGAGAGACAGTAGGGCTGGGGCACCGACGACTGAGCATCGTCGATCTGGCGCACGGGGCCCAGCCGATGGCGAGCGGCGATGGACGTTACCGCCTCGTGTACAACGGCGAGGTGTACAACCATCCCGAGCTCACGCGCGAGCTGACCGGGCAGGGGTGCCATTACACGACGACTTGCGACACGGAGAGCGTTCTGCATGTGTACGAGCGCGACGGCGCGCGCGCGCCCGAGGCGTTGCGTGGCATGTTCGCGATCGCGGTGTGGGATCGTGCGGAACGCACGCTCTTTCTCTGCCGCGACCGCTTCGGAGTGAAGCCGCTTTACTACGTGCACACGGCGGACGGAGCGCTCTACTTCGCATCCGAAATCAAAGCGCTGATCGAGGCAGGGGCTGTGCGGCCCGCCCTCAACTGGCGGGCCCTCCCCGACTTCCTCGCCAACCATGCGCCGAGTGGCGACGAAACCCTGTTCGAGGGCGTTCGCCGCCTTCCCGCGGGCCATTCGCTGACTTGGCGCAACGGCCGCATCGAGCTACGTCGCTACTGGGATCTGTCGTTCGCGGCGGAGGGTACCGACGCGCGACCCGAGCGCGAGGTTGTGGCCGAGTACTTCGAGCGCTTCCGCGAGGCCGTCCGCGTACGCCTGATGGCCGACGTGCCGCTCGGCGTGTTCCTGTCGGGCGGGATCGACTCGTCGGCGATCACGGCGGCGATGAGTCAGCTCGTGCGCGATCCGATCAAGACCTTCTCCGTTGCGTTCGCGGAGCGCGAGGCCAACGAACTGACCTACGCGCGGATGGTGGCGGCTCGCTACAACACCGACCACCACGAAGTCACGGTCACGCCCGCGCAGTTTTTCGCCGCGTTGCCGTCCCTCGTGTGGCACGAGGACGAGCCACTCGCGCATCCTTCGAGCGTCGCGCTCAACTTCGTTTCGCGCCTCGCGGGCGAGCACGTGAAGGTCGTCTTGACGGGTGAGGGCAGCGACGAGACGCTCGCCGGCTACAACCGCTACCGCGCGACGCTGCTCCAAATGCAGGTAGGGAGGCAGTACGAGCGCCTCACGCCGGGGGCCGTACGCGCGGCCGTACGCGGAGCTGTAGCCGCGTTGCCCGCCGGGCGTCTGCGGCAACGTCTCGGGCGGACGATCCTCGCGCGCCCGGCGACGCTCGACGCGCTCTACTTCGAGAACTTCGCCGTGTTCGGACGCGGCGAGCAGCCGGGCCTGCTCACGCGTGAGGCACGCGCCCGTGTTGCCGGCGTCGATCCGTACGCCGCGTATCACGACGCGCTCGCGCAGAGTGACGCGCACACGCTCCTAGACCGACTGCTTTACGCCGACTCGAACACGTACCTGCACGAGCTGCTCATGAAGCAGGATCAGATGAGCATGGCGGCGTCGATCGAGAGTCGTGTCCCGTTCCTCGATCATCCCTTGGTCGAGTGGGTGGCCGCGCTGCCAGACCGGATGAAGCTGCGCGGGTACACGACGAAGTACATCCTGCGCGAGGCCATGCGTCCACACTTGCCAGCCGCCATCCTGAGCCGCAAAAAGATGGGCTTCCCCGTGCCGGTTGGCGCGTGGTTCCGAGGGCAGTACCGGGACGTAATTGACGAGTACGTGCTGGGCCCGCGCGCGCTCGCTCGCGGGGTGTTCGAGCCGGACGCCGTCCGCGCGCTCGTCGCCCGGCACAGCGCAGGGGAGAACCACAGCGAGCGACTCTGGGCGCTGGTGACGTTCGAGATGTGGCAGCGCACCTTCTTCGACGGCGAGGACGTAGGTGCCCCGCCCGGGCTCCCCGAGTTCGTGTCGGCGCGCGCGCCGGCGCTCGCCGCCGCGCGTTAGTCACGGTCGTAGGTGATGATGGACGCGCTCACCGGCGGATCCACCGCCGCGGAATCGGCTGCCCCCGCGCGGCAGCCGGTCCGGCTTGCCTTGTTGTTGGACGGGCTTGCACAGCCAGCCTGGGTCGCGGAGGTGCTCGACCGCGTAGCCGCCGAGCGGATGGTGACTCTCGTCGGGATCGGGATTCGCGCTGAATCGTCCGCGTCGTCCGCGCAGCCCTCCAGCTTGGTATACTCGGCGTACCGGTCACTTGACATCCGCCGTTACGGCCGTCCTGACGACCTTACACGTTTTGTCGACCTCGCACCCCACCTGAGCGATCTGTGTCCGGTAGACATCGCGGGCCACTTCGTGGTCGATCGCTGGGCTCCGAACGCGATCGGAACCGAGCGGCTTCGCGCTTTCAGCGCCGACGTTGTCTGGTATCTCGCGACAGCGCCTATTGTCGAACCGACGCCCGTCGTCGCGCGGCTGGGTCTCTGGACGCTCAACCCCGTGCACGGAGCGGACGGGGCGCATGCGGTGAGCAACGGAGCGACGACGACGATAACGACGTTGCGACGCATGCGCGATTCGGGGTCTGAGGGCAAGACTATCGCGATCGCGCGTACGAGCACAAAGTCGGTCTCGGTGGCCATGAACCAGGCGGAGCACGTTCGCCACGTCGCGGCCATGTTCGAAGGAGCAATCGGCCGTGCGTACCGTGGCAGTCCTGCCGGCGTCGCCCCGTCAGATCCCGCGGCAGAAGAACCCGAGGCCCAACCCGTGCTCGGACCGGGGAGTGTCGCGCGCATGTCCGCCCGGATTGCGATGAGCCTCGTCAGCTCCAAATGGCGAGACGCTCGCACGACTCGTCAGTGGCTGCTCGGCTATCACTTCGAGGCTGCCGCGCCTGCCGACGGCAAGCCGGACGCTGGCGTTCCGGTGACCGACCCGCGGCGGTTTACCGAGTTGGCGCCGCCCGGCGACCGCTACTGGGCGGATCCGTTTCCGGTTGCGTGGGAAGGTCGTCATTACCTCTTCTACGAGGAACACCTCGCCGGCGTCCGCGACGCGCATCTCTCGGTCGCCGAACTGGACCCGAGTCGCGGCTTGATCCATCCGCGCATCGTCCTGCAACGGCCGTATCACCTTTCGTTCCCGTCGGTGTTCTGCTGGGACGATACGTGGTACATGACGCCTGAAACCTCGACAGAGAAAACAGTCCAGTTGTACCGCGCCGAGCGCTTCCCGGACGAGTGGACTTACGTAGGGGACCTCCTCCGCGGTCAGCGATTCGTCGATCCAGTCATCGCGCTCGTTGACCAACGGTGGTGGATGTTCGTCGGCGTACTACCGCCGGAGGCGATGGAGGCAACCGTGCTTCTGGTATATCATGCCGACTCGCCACTCGGACCGTGGATCCCGCACGCGCTCAACCCTGTGGCCGTCGACGTGCACGCTGCTCGTCCGGCCGGGCGCGTGTTCGAACGCGACGGGCACTACTACCGCCCCGTGCAGGACGGCGCGCCCCACTACGGTCACGCCATGACCATCCATCGTATCGACGTGCTCACGCCGACGGAGTTCCGGGAGACCCCGGTCGAGCGCATCGAGCCGGATTGGGATCCGGGGATCATTGGTACGCACACGCTGAACGCGGCCGGGCGGCTCACGGTCCTCGACGCGATGCGCCGAGTGGCTCGGTCGGCTCGCCGTTGACGGTATAGGCCCTTGCACATCCTCTGGTTGAAGACGGAGCTGCTCCATCCTGTCGACAAGGGCGGGCGCATCCGGACGTATAACATGCTCCGCGCGCTCTGCCGTGAGCACCGCGTCACGTACCTGACGCTTGACGACGGGACGGCGGCGCCGGACGCGGTCGAGCGGGCGACGGAGTACTGTCACGAACTCGTGCGTGTGCCGTTCGCGACCGCGCCCAAGCGCAGTGCGCGATTCTTCGCCGAACTCGCGGCCAACCTCGTGTCGCCGCTGCCGTACGCGGTCGCGAAGTACCGCTCGACCGCCATGCGCGCGGCGGTGACGCGCGCCGTGCGCGCGGGCGCGGACGTGGTAGTCTGCGACTTCCTCTTCCCGAGCGTCAACGTTCCCAACGGGCTCGACGCTCCGACGGTGCTCTTCCAGCACAACGTCGAGGCGATGATCTGGGAGCGACACGCCGCAGTCGCGGCCACCTCCGTCAAGAAGGCGTACATGGCCGAGCAGTGGCGCCGCATGCGCCGCCACGAGGGCGCGGAGTGCCGGCGGTTCGACCACGTGGTCGCGGTCTCGCCGCAGGACGCGGAGGTGTTCGCGCGCGACTACGACGTGCACGACCCGTCCGACGTGCCGACCGGCGTCGACACCGAGTACTTCCGCCCCTCGGGCCGCGAGACCCGGCGCGCGCACAACCTCGTCTTTACCGGCTCGATGGACTGGATGCCGAACGAGGACGCGATCCTGTGGTTCGCCGAGGCGATCCTGCCGCGCGTGCGGGCCGCGGTGCCGGACGTGACGCTGACCGTGGTCGGCCGCCACCCGCCGCCGCGCGTGCGCGCGCTGGTCGACGCCGGGCTCGGCATCGAGGTGACGGGGTCGGTGCCCGATGTTAGGCCATACATGGAGCGCGCCGCCGCGTTCGTCGTGCCGATCCGGATCGGCGGCGGCACGCGCTTGAAGGTCTACGAGGCAATGGCGATGGAGCAGCCGGTGGTCTCGACCCCGGTCGGTGCCGAGGGGCTGCCGGTACGCGACGGCGTCGACGCGCTGCTCGCGGCCGAACCCGAAGCTTTCGCCGACGCGGTCGTGTCGGTGCTGCGGGACCCGGCGCGGGCGCGCGCGCTCGCCCTGGAGGGAGCCGCGCTCGTGCGCGCGCGCTACGGCTGGGACCGCGTGGCCGAGCAGTTCGCGGCGACCTGCGAAGTGACGCGTCGGCGCGTGCTTGGCAGTGCGGCGGAGCGGGCGACGCCGGCGGCGGTGGGCGCGTGAGAGACGTCGTCGCCGAACCGCGTCCGCTGCGCACGTTGCTCGTCTGTCACGAGGGCGCGCCGCTCCACGAGGAAGGGCTCGCGCGCTGGCTCGCGTCGTTCTCCACCCTCGCGGGCGTCCTGGTACTGCGCGAGCCGCCCGGGCGCACCAAGCAGCGCGTCAAGCGCGAGTACCAGCGCGTCGGCGCGTTAGGCCTCGCCGACGTCGTCGCGTTCCGCGCGTATTACCGCGCGACCCTCGCGGCGCCCGACCACGCCTGGGTCGGGCGCACGCTCGACGCGCTACGCGCGCGCTACGCGGCGGTCCCCGCGGACGTGCCGCGCCTCGTCGCCGCGAGTCCTAACTCCGCGGAGTCGGAGGCGTTCGTGCGCGCGTGCGCGCCGGACATGACCTTCGCGCTGTGTAAGACGCTGCTCAAGAAGAGCGTCTTCTCGATCCCGACGCACGGGACATACGTGTTCCACCCCGGTGTCTGCCCCGAGTACCGTAACGCGCACGGCTGTTTCTGGGCGCTCGCCCAGCGTGACCTCGGCCGCGTCGGCATGACGCTGCTCCGCATCGACGAAGGTGTCGACACCGGTCCGGTATACGGGTACTTCAGCTACCAGCTGGACGAGGTGGCGGAGTCGCACTACGTGATCCAGAACCGCGTCGTACTCGACAATCTGAACGCGATCCGCGACACGCTGCTCGCCGTACGCGACGGTCGCGCGCCGACGGTGGACACGCACGGCCGCCCGTCGGCCGTGTGGGGCCAGCCGCGACTGAGCGCGTGGATGCGTTGGAAGCGCGCGGCGCGTCGCGACCGCGCCCGCGGCGTGCCGGTGGCGCCCCTGGCCGACGTGCGCGGGCCGCGCGTCGTCGCGGGCGCGCCGTGACGCCGCCGACGGCGCCGCGCCGGGTCGCGACGCTGCTCTACCACGACGTGACCGCGCCGGGCTCGTTCGGGACGAGCGGGTTCGCCAACCCCCTCGCCGACACGTACAAGCTCGCCGCGTCCGATTTCGCCGCGCACCTCGCGGCGGTCGCGGCGGTGCGAGGCGACGCGCCCGCGCTCGCTGGCCCGACCGGCCTAACGACGGCGACGGGCGACGCGTGGGTGATCTCGTTCGACGACGGCGGCGCGAGCGCGCTCGCGCCGACCGCAGACATGCTCGAGGCGCGCGGCTGGCGCGGGCACTTCTTCATCAGCACCGGCTACACCGGGACGCGCGGGTTCATGGGCGCGGCGGAATTGCGCACGCTCGCCGACCGCGGCCACGTGCTCGGCTCGCATACCGTGTCGCACCCGGCGCGGATGGCGGACCTCGACGCGGCGACGCTCCGCCGCGAGTGGCGCGAGAGCCGGCACACGCTCGAGGACACGCTCGGCCGAGCGGTTACGGTCGCGTCCGTACCGGGCGGGCTGTACGGCGTGCACGTGGCCCGGGCGGCGGCAGCGGAGGGGATCACCGTGCTGTTCAACTCCGAGCCGACGGTCCGTCCTCGTCTCGTCGAGGGGTGCCTCGTGCTGGGCCGATACTCGTTCAAGACCGACTCGCGGCCGGTCGACGCCGCGCGCCTCGCGGCCGGTGACGCGGTACTCCGCGCCACGCACTGGGTGACGTGGAACGGCAAGAAGGCGATTAAGACGGTGAGCCCGCGCGGTTTCGGCGCGGTACGCGCGATCCTTACTGGGCGCCGGTGAGCGCGCCCGGACCTTTCACGATTTCAGGATGACGAACGCGATCAGTGTTTTCGGGCTCGGGTACGTGGGCTGCGTGTCGGCCGCGTGCTTCGCCAAGCAGGGTTTCGACGTCGTGGGCGTGGACGTGAGCCAGGCGAAGGTCGATATGGTCAACGCCGGCCGCAGCACGATTCTCGAGGAAGGAATCGCGGAGCTCGTCGCCGCGCAGCGCGAGTCGGGCCGACTGCGGGCCACGACCGACGTGGGCGAGGCGGTCCGTGCGACCTCGGTATCATTGGTCGCCGTGGGAACGCCGAGTCGGCCGAACGGCAGCATCGACCTGCGCTACATCGAGCGCGTCTGCGAGCAGATCGGTGAGGCGCTAGCCGGGAAGGATGCGGCCGCCGGCCGGCACACGGTTGTGATCCGCAGCACGGTCATGCCCGGGACGATCGACAACGTCGTGATCCCGGCGATCGAGCGGACTTCGGGGGCGAAGCACGGCGAATCGTTCGCGGTGTGCAGCAACCCGGAGTTTCTGCGCGAAGGAACGTCGATCAAGGATTTCTACGACCCGCCGTTCACGCTGCTCGGCGCGCACGACCCGGCGCATGCCGAGCCGGTGGCCGCGCTGTACGCTGGCATCAACGCGCCGGTGCACGTCGCCGCGGTGCGCGTGGCCGAGATGGTGAAGTACGTTTGCAACTGCTTCCATGGCCTGAAGATCGGCTTCGCGAACGAGATCGGGAACATCTGCAAGACGTTAGGCGTGGACAGCCACGAGGTGATGCGGCTGTTCTGCGAGGACCGCAAGCTGAACATCTCGCCGGCGTACCTGAAGCCGGGCTACGCGTTCGGCGGCTCGTGCCTGCCCAAGGACCTGCGTGCGCTCACTTACCAGGCGCGGACGCTCGACGTTGACACACCCATTCTGGCGGCAACCCTCGACAGCAACCAGCGCCAGATCGACCGCGCCTTCCGCATGGTCATGGCTGCGGGCGGCCGGAACGTCGGCGTGCTCGGGTTGGCGTTCAAGGCGGGCACCGACGACCTGCGTGAGAGCCCGATGGTCGCGTTGATCGAAATGCTGCTCGGGAAGGGGATGCGGGTGCGCATCTACGACCCGTACGTCCGTGACGCGAACCTGGTCGGGGCGAACCGCGAGTACATCGAGCGCGAGATTCCCCACATCTGGACGCTGATGACGCCGAGCGCGGACGAGGCGCTAGCAGGTGCGCGAGACGGTCGTGGTCGGTAATTCGGCGAGCGAGTTCCGCGCGCTCGACGGGCGGCTAGATGCGGCGGTGGTGGATCTGGCGCGGGCGTTCGGCGGACGGATGTCGGAAGGGAGTTACCAGGGTATCTGTTGGTGAAACCTCCGCCCCGCGAGGCGGACGACAGCCATCCAAGCTCAGGAAGCATGTCAAAACGTCCCCTCGCTGTCAGCGCCACGTTTACGGCGGAGCCGCTGCAGGCGCCGCTCGAGCACGCGCTCGGGGCGGCGGGGCTGGGGTACGCGGTCGCGTTCGCGCCGTACGGCCAGGTGCTGCAGACGCTGCTCGACCCGGCGAGCCCGTTCGCGGGGCGCGACGGGGTCAACGTCCTGCTCGTGCGCTGGGAGGACTTCGGGGCGCCCGACCGGCTGGAGGCCGACCGGCTGGCGGCGGCGGCGGAGGAACTCGCCCGCGCGGTCCGCGACTCGCGCGGGTGGCACACGAGGGACCTCGTGATCCTGACGACCCCGCCGTCGCCGGGGCTGCTCGCGGCCGCGGGCGGGCCCGCCGCGCTGGGGCGCTGCGACGAGGTGCTCGCGGCGGGCGTGCGCGGGCTGGGCGGCGTGCACGTGCTCGCGCCGGACGTCGTCGGGCGGCTGTACCCGGTGGCGGCGTACCACGACGCCGAGGGCGAGCGGCTCGGGCACGTGCCGTACACGGCGGAGTGGTTCGCGGCGGCCGCGCTGGCCCTCGTGCGGCGCCTGCACGGGGCGCAGCGGGCGCCCTACAAGGTCATCGTCCTGGACTGCGACAACACGCTCTGGCGCGGGGTGGTCGGCGAGGACGGGATTGAGGGAATCGCGCTCGACCCGCCGTACGAGCGGCTCCAGCGCTTCTTCGTCGCGCAGCGCGAGAGCGGGATGCTCCTGTGCCTGTGCAGCAAGAACAACGAGCAGGACGTGTGGGACACCTTCGCGGCGCGGGAGGACTTTCCGCTCCGGCGCGAGCATATCGTCGCCTGGCGCATCAACTGGGCGCCGAAGCCGGACAACCTGCGCGAGCTCGCGCGCGAGCTGGACCTGGGCCTCGACAGCTTCATCTTCGTCGACGACAACGCGAAGGAGTGCGCCGAGATGCGGGCGCGCTGCCCGGAGGTGCTCACGCTGCTGCTGCCGGAGGACGCGGCGGACATCCCGGCGTACCTCGAGCACGTGTGGGCGTTCGACCACTGGCGCGTGACGGCCGACGACCGCGCGCGCTCGGCGGTCTACGGGCAGAAGCTCGAGCGCGAGCGGCTGGCGCGCAGCGCGGGCAGCTTCGAGGAGTTCCTCGCCGGGCTGGGCCTGGTGGTCGACGTCGCCCCGCTGGCGGCGGAGCACCTGCCGCGCGTCGCGCAGCTGACGCTGCGGACGAACCAGTTCAACACGACGACCGTGCGGCGGAGCGAGGCCGAGATCGAGGCGCTGCTGCGCGCCGGGTACGAGTGCCTGACGGTCGACGTGCGGGACCGGTTCGGCAGCTACGGGCTGGTCGGCGCGGCGCTCTACCGGGTGGCGGCCGGGGCGCTCGAGGTCGACGCGCTGATCCTGAGCTGCCGGGCGCTCGGGCGCGGCGTGGAGCACCGGGTGCTGGCGCACCTGGGCGGGCTCGCGCGCGCCGCGGGCGCCGGGGTGGTGCGGGTGCCGTTCGCGCGCACGGCGAAGAACGAGCCGGCCCGCAGCTTCCTCGAGTCGGCCGGGGCCGCGGCGCGCGAGGACGCGGGCGGGGGCCGGGCGGTGTACGCGTTCGACGCGGGCGGCGCGGCCGCGCTCACCTACCGGCCCGCCGCGGCTTCCGTGGTCACCGAAGCTGATTCCGTTGACGACGCGAAGCAGGTAGCGCCAGATTCGCGTCCGCGATTCGATTACGACTCCCTCGCCCGAGAACTTCGGCGGCCGGAGGATGTTCTCGCGGCGGTCGCGCACGCGCGGCGTGTGGAAACCCCCCGCGAGTCGAACTCTGCGTTCGTCGCGCCTCGCACCGACGTCGAAACGCGCCTGGCCGCGATCTGGGCGGAGGTCCTCGGGCTCGACGCGGTCGACGTCCGCGCCAGCTTCTTCGACCTCGGCGGCACGTCGCTCCTCGCCGTGCAGCTCGTCAGCCGCGTCATCCGCGAGTTCGGGCGCGAGAATCTGACGCTCAGCCTCGTGCTCCAGGCCCCATCCGTCGAACAGTTCAGCCGCTACGTCGAGTTCGAGCACCTGCCCGCGTTCGAGTGCCTCGTCGCCTTGCGGTCGGGCGGGACGCGCCCGCCGCTCTACTTCGTCAATGGCGCGGGTGGAAATGTCCTCGGCTTACGCGACTTCACGCAGAGTCTGCCTGAGGACCAGCCGCTCTACGCCCTGCAGCCGCGGGGCCTGGACGGCTCGGCGCCGTTCGCGACGGTGCGGGAGACGGCGGAGCACTACGTCGGCGAGATCCGCCGGCACCAGCCCGAGGGGCCGTACTACGTCTCCGGCGCGTCGTACGGCGGACTAGTAGCGTTCGAGATGGCCCACGTGCTCCGCGAGCAGGGGCAGACGGTCGGGCTGCTCGCGATGATGGATACGTACAACAACGCGTACAGCGCGATGATCTCGCGGCCGCAGATGCTGTACTACAACGTTCGGTTCGTCGCCGAGCGCGCCGGTCACCATCTCGCGCACGCGGCAGCGCTCAACTCGACCGCGCGCCGCACCTACGTAGCCGAGAAGCTCCACGCACTCCAGCGATACCGGCGGCAGATCACGCAAGTCATAACTGGCCGCCGCAAGAACCACGTCGTGTTCGAGTTGCCCGAGCTGCCCTCCGGTGGCGGCGAGCCGCAGGACTACTTGGTCGAGGCTCTAAACGGCGTGATCCGAGCGAGTACGCAGGCGCAGCGCGACTACGTCCCGCGCCGGTACGACGGCGCGGCCGTGCTCTTTCGGGCGTCGGTCCCCTTCAGCGAGCCGTACCGGGCGCCACACCTGGGGTGGAACCTGGTCTTCGCGCCCGGGCGGATTACCGACGTCGTCATCCCCGGCGATCACAACGGCATCCTGAGCGAGCCCAATGTGCTCGTCTTGGGCGAACACCTTGCCGCCCGGCTCCGCGACGCCCACGCCCGGTACGATGCGCCCGAGCCTGCGGCCGCCGGCACCCCGACTCGATAATTGCGAGCGCCGTCGGTGGGCCGCGCCCTCGCCCGAGTCGTGTTACGCACCTCGTGTCCACGCGTGCGAGGCTTCCCGCCACCGATGACAGATTTGTGGCGATGAGAAGGGCTGGGGTCACGACCGTTGGACAGTAACTTAAGAACGTGTGCTGGTGGCGTCGCCACACCGACGTCATCCGGGCTGCCCGTTCAGCACCCTTTGTATTCATGTCGACGCATCCATTAACGATCAGCGCCACGTTTACGGCGGAGCCGCTGCAGGCGCCGCTCGAGTACGCGCTCGGGGCGGCGGGGCTGGGGTACGCGGTCGCGTTCGCGCCGTACGGCCAGGTGCTGCAGACGCTGCTCGACCCGGCGAGCCCGTTCGCGGGGCGCGACGGGGTCAACGTCCTGCTCGTGCGCTGGGAGGACTTCGGGGCGCCCGACCGGCTGGAGGCCGACCGGCTGGCGGCGGCGGCGGAGGAACTCGCCCGCGCGGTCCGCGACTCGCGCGGGTGGCACACGAGGGACCTCGTGATCCTGACGACCCCGCCGTCGCCGGGGCTGCTCGCGGCCGCGGGCGGGCCCGCGGCGCTGGGGCGCTGCGACGAGGTGCTCGCGGCGGGCGTGCGCGGGCTGGGCGGCGTGCACGTGCTCGCGCCGGACGTCGTCGGGCGGCTGTACCCGGTGGCGGCGTACCACGACGCCGAGGGCGAGCGGCTCGGGCACGTGCCGTACACGGCGGAGTGGTTCGCGGCGGCCGCGCTGGCCCTCGTGCGGCGCCTGCACGGGGCGCAGCGGGCGCCCTACAAGGTCATCGTCCTGGACTGCGACAACACGCTCTGGCGCGGGGTGGTCGGCGAGGACGGGATTGAGGGAATCGCGCTCGACCCGCCGTACGAGCGGCTCCAGCGCTTCTTCGTCGCGCAGCGCGAGAGCGGGATGCTCCTGTGCCTGTGCAGCAAGAACAACGAGCAGGACGTGTGGGACACCTTCGCGGCGCGGGAGGACTTTCCGCTCCGGCGCGAGCATATCGTCGCCTGGCGCATCAACTGGGCGCCGAAGCCGGACAACCTGCGCGAGCTCGCGCGCGAGCTGGACCTGGGCCTCGACAGCTTCATCTTCGTCGACGACAACGCGAAGGAGTGCGCCGAGATGCGGGCGCGCTGCCCGGAGGTGCTCACGCTGCTGCTGCCGGAGGACGCGGCGGACATCCCGGCGTACCTCGAGCACGTGTGGGCGTTCGACCACTGGCGCGTGACGGCCGACGACCGCGCGCGCTCGGCGGTCTACGGGCAGAAGCTCGAGCGCGAGCGGCTGGCGCGCAGCGCGGGCAGCTTCGAGGAGTTCCTCGCCGGGCTGGGCCTGGTGGTCGACGTCGCCCCGCTGGCGGCGGAGCACCTGCCGCGCGTCGCGCAGCTGACGCTGCGGACGAACCAGTTCAACACGACGACCGTGCGGCGGAGCGAGGCCGAGATCGAGGCGCTGCTGCGCGCCGGGTACGAGTGCCTGACGGTCGACGTGCGGGACCGGTTCGGCAGCTACGGGCTGGTCGGCGCGGCGCTCTACCGGGTGGCGGCCGGGGCGCTCGAGGTCGACGCGCTGATCCTGAGCTGCCGGGCGCTCGGGCGCGGCGTGGAGCACCGGGTGCTGGCGCACCTGGGCGGGCTCGCGCGCGCCGCGGGCGCCGGGGTGGTGCGGGTGCCGTTCGCGCGCACGGCGAAGAACGAGCCGGCCCGCAGCTTCCTCGAGTCGGCCGGGGCCGCGGCGCGCGAGGACGCGGGCGGGGGCCGGGCGGTGTACGCGTTCGACGCGGGCGGCGCGGCCGCGCTCACCTACCGGCCCGCCGCGGTTGACAGCACGGTACCGGACGGTGAGGCGGGGCCGGACGTCGTCCCGCTCGATCCGGTGAATGACACGCCGTCCCTCGATTACGACCGGGTGGCGCGCGAACTGCGCAGCCCGGCGGACGTCCTTCGTCACGTCGCGGCATCACGGCGGGCAGAGCGACCGACCCGTACCACCCAGACGCGTACCGAGCCACGGTCTCCGATCGAGGCACGCCTGGCCGCGATCTGGGCGGAGGTCCTCGGGCTCGACGCGGTCGACGTCCGCGCCAGCTTCTTCGACCTCGGCGGCACGTCGCTCCTCGCCGTGCAGCTCGTCAGCCGCGTCATCCGCGAGTTCGGGCGCGAGAGCCTAACGCTGAGTACGGTCCTGCGCGCCCCGTCGGTGGAGCAGTTCAGCCGCTACGTCGAGTTCGAGCACCTGCCCGCGTTCGAGTGCCTCGTCGCCATGCGGCCGGGCGGGACGCGCCCGCCGTTCTACTTCGTCCACGGCGCGGGTGGAAACATTCTGAGCCTGCGGTCGCTGATGCACAGCTTACCGGAGGACCAGCCGTTCTATGGGCTGCAGGCGAAGGGGTTGGATGGCTCGGCGCCCTTCGCGACGGTGCGGGAGACGGCGGAGCACTACGTCGGCGAGATCCGCCGGCACCAGCCCGAGGGGCCGTACTACATCGGCGGAGGATGTTACGGCGGTCTAGTCGCGTTCGAGATGGCCCACGTGCTCCGCGAGCAGGGGCAGACGGTCGGGCTGCTCGCGATGATCGACACGTACAACTACGCGTACAGCGCGATGATCTCGCGGCCGCAGATGCTGTACTACAACGCCCGCTTCGTCGCCGAGCGCGCCCGGCACCACCTCTCGCGCGTACTCACGCTCGAGACCGGAGAGCGGCGAGCATACGTGGCAGACAAGGCCCAGGTGCTCCGACGGTATCAGCGGCAGATCACGCACGTCCTGTCCGGAGCCAGCCGAAATCACGTTGCGGTCGAACTCGCGGAGGTTCAGGGCGGTAACGCCGGTGAACCCGACTATCTGGTCGCGGCCCTGAATGGCGTGATCCGGGCGAACGTGCAGGCGCAGCGCGACTACGTCCCGCGCCCGTACGACGGCGCGGCCGTGCTCTACCGCGCGTCGGTCCCCTTCAGCGAGCCGTACCGGGCGCCGCACCTGGGGTGGAACCTGGTCTTCGCGCCCGGGCGGATCACCGACGTCGTCATCCCCGGCGACCATCTCGAAATAGTCGGCGACCCGAACGTCGACATCCTCGGTGAAGATCTAGACGCCCGGCTCCGCGACGCCCAGGCGAGTCATGCACTCGTCACGGATTGATACCTCGGCTATGCGGATGCTTCGCGTTTGGACAACCCGGGTTGTGTACGGCCGTGCTGGGCGGGGTCGCCCCTGACTAGGGCGTCCGTGCACGTCCAGATCGAGTCCGGCCGGCTCTAGCTCATGCGTTCGACGGCGAAGAGCCATATCGGCTACTTGTTGAGCCACTACCCGTCCGCGAACCACACCTACCTACTGCGTGAAGTGCGGGCCCTGCGGGCGGCAGGGATCGCGGTCACCGTTGTGGCTGTCGAGGGTGATAAGCGCCCGTCGTCCACATTGACGTCCGAGGAATCCGAAGAACGCGGCACTACGTCCGTCGTAAAGCGGGCGGGTCTCGGGGGGATCACAGCCGCGCATGCCGCAACACTAGTCGCGCGTCCGACCCGCTACATCGCTGGGCTCGTAGCGGCAATCGGACTGGCGGGGTGGGACCTCAAGCGTATTTTATATCACATCGCTTATTTTGGGCAGGCGGTGGTTGCGGGGAGGCATCTCTGGCGAGCTGGATGCGTACACGTCCACACGCATTACGCGACAACAGTCGCGGTGATTGCCGCGCGCGTGTTCCCGTTCGAGTTGTCGGCGAGTGTTCACGGCTCGGCGGAGTTCATCGAGCCGCGGGCGCAGCGGCTGCGTGAGAAGATCGCGGCGTGCACGTTCGTCCGCGCGATCAGCATGTACGGCCGGAGCCAGCTCATGCTGGCCAGCCCGCCCGAGGACTGGGACAAGCTCACCGTGGTACGGCTGGGCGTCGATCCCGGCGCGTTTCCACCCGTACGTCGACGCCGTGAACGTGGCGGTGCGTTCGAGGTCGTGACGATCGGACAGCTGCAGCCTGCGAAGGGGTTCCACGTCCTCATCGACGCGCTCGCGCTCCTAGTAGCCGACGGCCACGATATCGCGCTCACCATTGTGGGCGACGGCGCAGAGCGAGCCTCGCTCCAAAATCGCGCGGTCCACCGCGGCGTGGCGCACCGCGTACGGTTCACGGGGACGTTGAACCAAAACGAGGTCCGCAGCGCGCTGGCGGAGAGCGATGCGTTCGCGCTACCGAGCTTCGCCGAGGGGATCCCCGTCGTACTGATGGAGGCGATGGCGTCCGGCCTGCCCTGCGTAGCCAGTCGGATTACCGGCATACCGGAGCTGATCGAAGATGGTGTGAGCGGTCTCCTGGTCACGCCTTCGGACGAGGTCGATCTCGCGCGCGGGCTCGCGGCGCTGGACGATGATGATGAGCTCCGAACGCGGCTCGGCACGACGGCGCGGGCGTGCGTATCGCGGGAGTACAATCTTGCCCGGAACACGGCACAGCTTGTCGACCTGTTCCGTGCGCGATTGCCAGCGGTGGACCCTGATGCGGAAGCTCCGCCGCTGAGCCTTCGAGGCGCTTGACGGAGACACGCGAGGGGCTGGCCCTGTGAAATGGCTAGCCCCTTGCGCAGCAACTCGGTCGTATTACCGGCCGGTTTACCGGCCGGTTACTGCAACTTGACGCCGCTGGTGGCGGCGGCGAGGGCGGCCATGTCTGCGCCCGGGGCGGCCCCGCCGACGCCCGCGGCGCGGTAGGGGCTCGCGGCGGTGAGGGTCAGGTCGCCGCCGGCCGCGTTGGCGAAGCCGGCCGCCGACGCCGCCCCGTACACGTTGCCCGGGATCACGAGGTAGCCGAACGTGGTGTTGAGGAACACGTTGCCCGCCACGTTCCCCGCCGGGATGCGCAGCTTGGCCGCGGCCTGCGTGCCGGCCCCCGCGCCGTCGTCGGTCCCGAATGGGTAGGTGCCCCCGGTGACGTTGTTCTGGTACACGAACGTGAGCGCCGGCACCGTGGAGTACGAGAACGTGGCGTCCACCACGCCCCCGATCGCGGTGTTGCCCACGATTGTCAGGCCGTCGATGGCCCCGTGCCTCTGGCTGATCTGGAACATGCGGCCGCCCGCGGCGTCGACGCCGAGCACGAGGTTGTTCGTGAGCGTGACGCGGCGCATGGCGAGCGACGGGTTGACCCCGCCGTTGCTGCCGTGGTCGGCCAGCGCGAACCCGTTCGGCGTGTTGCGCACCACGTTGGAGCGGAACGTGACGTCGGACGTGATGCACCACGTGCAGCCGCCGTCCTGGTTGTTCGAACTCAGCACGAAGGCGGCGCCGCCCTGGGCGTCGACCCAGTTGTTCTCGAACACGTTGCCCTCGACCAGCACGCGCTGGCCCATCTTGAGCTCCATCAGGTTCTTGACCTGCCACACGCCCTTCCAGCTCAGCGGCCGCGTGATGTGGTTGCGCCGGATCTCGATGTCGGCCGGGATGTTGTTCGGGATCGACGGGTCCGACCCGCCGAACATGATTACTTCACCCGCACCTTCGAGGTAATTGTCGACGATCTTGTACGGCCCCGGCCCGTTCCACCCAGAGATCGCCTGAGAATCCGTACCGCGGGCGTGGCAGCCGGCGAGATACGAATCGATGATCGCGGTCGCGGCGCTGTTCAGGGTTATGCAGCGGCGCAGATCGAAAGCATCCGATCCATGCACATAGCTGCGATCGAGTACGATCCGATTTGGCACCTGCGAACCGGAACTTTGATCCGAGCCGGCACCTCCAAACGCCACCAACGTGTAGTTCCAAGTCGTGCCAGGCGCACCGCTCACCTCGACGCCGATAACACGCCATCCCTGTGCGCCGGGACTCGTGGCAAGTGCAGGGGTGAAATTGTTAGGCGCGAGCAGCTTCGGCATCTGCGCAGCGTCACCTGGGCCGACGCGGGTCCCCTCACCCGGGATGCTGCCTGCGGTCCGAACGGTGATCCAGTCGTTGGGGCCCATCCCGGCCTTTGCCGGTAGCACAAACCCCCCTGTGTACCTCGCGCCGGCGGGCAGCACTAGCTGATCGCCGGGCTGCGCCGCGTTGAGCGCCGCCTGCAGATCGCCGTTCGCCGCGACGTTGATCGTGCGCCCCGTGACCGCCGGCATCGCCGTGTTCAGGTACGTCCGCGGCAGCTCTGCCGAGCCAACGGTCGAGTTACCGACTGCGGGCGTCGGCACCACCACTTGAGCCGACGCTACCGTCCACTTCTGGTTAGAGCCGCCGTTACACGGCCAGATCTTGATCGGCGCCCCGTTCTGCCCCTGTGCCAGCCAGAGGTCCATGCACTTGCCGTTGATCGCCGTCTGCAGCTGCCCCGCGCTGGTGTAGACCCACTTCTGATTGACCCCACCGTTGCACACCCACGCCACGACCGCATCGCCATCATTCCCCTGCGCCCGCCAGACGTCCAAACAGCGCGTACCGCTGTAGGCCGTGATCGTCCCGTCGGCATTTAGCGTGAGCTGCTGGTTGGCGCCTCCGTGGCACTGCCATGCCTGCATTGGCGCGCCCGCGGTCGGCGCCGTTGCCGAACCACCGGTGATGTCGAGGCACACGTTCGGAAGAGGCACCCCGTTCGTGATCGGGCCCGCGCTGGCAG
This sequence comes from uncultured Gemmatimonadales bacterium, assembly GCA_963763675.1. GTDB lineage: Bacteria > Gemmatimonadota > Gemmatimonadetes > Gemmatimonadales > Gemmatimonadaceae > BPUI01. The sequence continues at coordinate 7,904 of CAVXPN010000005.1, read as the reverse complement.
AGGAGGAGACGTCGAACGCCGTCGCGCGCGTACCGGTCATGGCGGGGGCAGTTGGAAGAGCACCGTCGTCGGTGCACGCGCCGAGCAGCACAAGTGCGGTCGCTGCGACGACAAAGCGGGGTATGTTCGGGGACATGCCGGTCAGTTAGGAGAGAGCACGCGGTGTGGCCGATGCAATGCGGCCGTACAACCGCGACTTCGATGGGGGCGGGGTGCGCGACCAACGTGTTTGGACGCGAGCGGGTCGTACGTGGCTGGGTACCGCTCAGGAACTGGAAGCCGCGTCAGCACCGCATGCCGCTGACGATTGGGACGGCTCTGATGTCGGGGGTGATGCGTGATGCCAGTCACTGCCGTGTGATCGAGCTCTCGATGCGTGCCGAGCGCAGGAGGCGAGCTCAATTGCTCGCGTTTCCGGGGTGGGGGTGGTGAGGACAACGATGCGGCGATCTGTACGCCTGAGCGATTGCTGAAACGGAGGTCCCACTCTTGCCGCCGCGGTCGGGATCATGAGGGATGCGCGCGACGATTGGCCGCGTGTCACCGGAACTGATCCGGCCGGCGCGTTCGTGGTTGTGTATGGAGCGGGTGACTCGGCCAAGCGGCCAAACCCCTGGCCGGGAAGAACGTACGATTCCGGGGCTGCGCAGACGTGATTAATGTCACTCTCGTGCTCCATTTGAGGCGCGTACCGCAGCGCGCGTCAGCGGACCCATGATGACGTCGTCACCTCTCCCCATTGCGGACGCGCGCTGCGGTATGCGCAACTCGTAAGCGCGGGAAGCGCCCCGTTGCACGATGCAGCGGGGCGCTTCCCATCAAGCGTTTCGAAGCGCCTAACGGCCTGGGGCCCGTACGTACGGGCCCCAGGCCGTTAGGCGCTTGGTGTGGAGTAGAGCCTGATTCTTACTGTACGACGCCGCTGGTGGCGGCGGCGAGGGCGGCCATGTCTGCGCCCGGGGCGGCCCCGCCGACGCCCGCGGCGCGGTAGGGGCTCGCGGCGGTGAGGGTCAGGTCGCCGCCGGCCGCGTTGGCGAAGCCGGCCGCCGACGCCGCCCCGTACACGTTGCCCGGGATCACGAGGTAGCCGAACGTGGTGTTGAGGAACACGTTGCCCGCCACGTGCCCCGCCGGGATGCGCAGCTTGGCCGCGGCCTGCGTGCCGGCCCCCGCGCCGTCGTCGGTCCCGAGCGGGTAGGTGCCCCCGGTGACGTTGTTCTGGTACACGAACGTGAGCGCCGGCACCGTGGAGTACGAGAACGTGGCGTCCACCACGCCCCCGATCGCCGTGTTGCCCACGATTGTCAGGCCGTCGATGGGGTCCGTGCCCTGGCTGATCTGGAACATGCGGCCGCCCGCGGCGTCGACGCCGAGCACGAGGTTGTTCGTGAGCGTGACGCGGCGCATGGCGAGCGACGGGTTGACCCCGCCGTTGCTGCCGTGGTCGGCCAGCGCGAACCCGTTCGGCGTGTTGCGCACCACGTTGGAGCGGAACGTGACGTCGGACGTGATGCACCACGTGCAGCCGCCGTCCTGGTTGTTCGAGTTCAGCACGAAGGCGGCGCCGCCCTGGGCGTCGACCCAGTTGTTCTCGAACACGTTGCCCTCGACCAGCACGCGCTGGCCCATCTTGAGCTCCAGCAGGTTCTTGACCTGCCACACGCCCTTCCAGCTCAGCGGCCGCGTGACGTGGTTGCGCCGGATCTCGATGTCGGCCGGGACGTTGTTCGGGATCGACGGGTCCGAGCCGCCGAACATCACGACCTCGTGACCTCCCTCGAGATGATTGTTCACGATCCTGTACGGCCCCGGGCCATTCCAACCCAGAATCGCCTGAGAATCACCATCGTTGCTGTGGCAGTCGGCCAGATACGAGTCGACGATCGCGGTCGCGGCGCTGTTCAGCGCGATGCATCGGCGCACGTTGTATCGAGTGGACCCGTGGACGTAGCTGCGGTCGAGCACGATACGGCTCGGAGTTTGGGCGAGCGTCGTCTGAGATTGTCCCGCCGCCCCAAACGCCACGAACGCGTACGTCATCGTGGCCTGCGTCGCTGCTCCGATCTCGAGCCCGGTGAGACGCCACCCCTGGGCCGCGGTCGCCGTCGATACGGCCGGGTCGGAGCTCGGCGTCAAAATCTTCGGCATCTGGCCCGCGTTGGCCGGTCCCACGCGCGTGCCCTCCGCCGGAATAGAGCCGCTGCTGCGGACCGTGATCCACTGCGTGCCGCTCATCCCCGCCTTCGTCGGTAGCACGAAGTTGCCGACGTACGTCGCGCCCGCGGGCAGCACGACCTCGTCGCCGGGCTGCGCCGCGTTGAGCGCCGCCTGCAGATCGCCGTTCGCCGCGACGTTGATCGTGCGCCCCGTGACCGCCGGCATCGCCGTGTTCAGGTACGTCCGCGGCAGCTCCGCCGAGCCAACCGCAGTGGCAGTAGCCGTCGCTGTCGGCGCCGCCGGCGCGACGGGAAGGATGGGCGTAATCGCCCCGACCAGCGCCGTGCTCGCAACCGCCTTCACGGTCCACTTCTGATTGGATCCGCCGTGGCACGGCCAAACGACGATCTGCGCCCCGTTCTGCCCCTGCGCCTGCCACAAGTCCATGCACTTGCCGTTGACCGCCGTCTGCAGCTGCCCGGCCGCCGTGTACGTCCACTTCTGGTTGGCCCCGCCGTTACACACCCACGCCACGACCGGGTCGCCGTCGTTCGCCTTCGCCTGCCAGACGTCAAGGCAGAGCTGCCCGCCGTAGGCCGTGATGGTGCCGTTGGCCTGCAGGACGAGCTGCTGGTTGGCGCCGCCGTGGCACTGCCACGCCTGCATCGGCGCGCCGGCGGCCGGGGCGCTCGCCGTGCCGCCCTTGACGTCGAGGCAGACATTCGGAAGCGGTACCCCACTGACGATCGGAGCCGGCGTGATCACCGCCGTGCTCGCGTCGTGGGACGCCGTCGAGAGGTTGCCCGCAGCCGTGGGAGCTGCGACGCGGTCGCTGTTGTCACAGGCGGAGACGAAAACGACGCCGGCCATCGCCAGGAAGCCGGACACATGCTGCTTGACCTTCATTACCCCTCCAGAGGGAATCGTTCGGCAACCGGACGGGCATGGCGCGCGTCCCCCGACGCGCGCGGTAGCCTCCTGGCTTTGCGTCCCCGACTTTCACCGGGTTTGCCTTTGTCGCGACCCCTCCCGAGGAGGGGGCGATCTTGCCTCGTGGATCGTGCAGCACGGAGTGTCGTGCGTCACGGCCCGCATCTTGAGCGGCGGGCGACCTATCGAGGGATCCTAGTACTTACATCATCCGAACGACCGCGGATGCTCAGCGTTAGGCAGCGCCCGACGTTGCGGTTACAGCCGCGACGTCCGTGATACCGGGGTCGGACAGCGGCGGCGTACCCGCGTGGTGGCGGAGCCAAAGGTCGAGCACCAGAACCCGCCACAGCGCGCCCGAATGATCCCGGCGTCCGCTGAGGTGCTCGCTGCGTAGGCGTGCTACTGCGGCGGCATCGACGTAGGCCAGGGCCGGGGCGTCCGGACGCACCAGTGCGTCGAGCCGGTGGCGCAGCTCGCCGCGGAACCAGTCCGCGAGCGGGACCGCGAAGCCCTGCTTAGGGCGGCGGAACACCGAGTCGGGAACCAGCCCCTCGATAGCTCGACGGAAGATCCATTTGCCCGTGCCGTCCCTGTACTTGAGCGCGCTCGGCAGAGACACAGCGAACTCGACCAACGGATGGTCGAGGAGCGGCACGCGCGCTTCGAGCGACACGGCCATGCTCATACGGTCGACCTTGGTCAGGATGTCGCCGGGTAGGTAACTCTGAAGGTCGACGAGCGTGAGCCGCGTCAGGAAGTCCCGCCCTTCCGCCTCGCGCATCAGCTCGCGGATGGGCGCGTCGATCGGCGCGTCCGCGTCCGGCAGCTCGGCACGCGCGACCCCCCCTTCCACGGTCGCGAGTGGATGCGCGACCGTCGTAGCGTATCGCTGGGTGAGCTGGCGGCTGAGGTCGAGGAGCCGGTTACGACCGTACGCGCCGTGCGGTAAGGCGCGTGCGGCCGGGCCGAGCGCGGCGCGAGCCCAACTCGGAAGTTCGCGGCGGCCGAGCAGCTCGGCGTACCGCGAGTAACCCGCGAAGAGTTCGTCGCCGCCGTCGCCGCTCAGCGCGACCGTGACCTGTCGGCGTGCCAGCTCCGAGACTAGATATGTCGGGAGAGCCGACGAGTCGGCGAACGGCTCGTCGAACCCGAGTACCACGCGTTCGATGAGGGCGTCGGCGTCGGGCCGGACGATCAGCTCGGTGTGGGACGTGCCCAGGGCCCGGGCCACCGCCGCCGCGTGCGGCGCCTCGTTGAACGCCTCGACGTCGAACCCGATCGAGAAGGTGCGCACCCGCCCCCCGATCTGCCGCGTCATCTCGCCGACGACGGCGGACGAATCGATGCCGCCGGACAGGAATGCGCCTAACGGAACTTCCGATTCGAGGTGCGACGCGACCGCGTCGGCAAGTAGGCGCCGGATCTCGGCGACCGCTTCCGTCTCGTCGACCGCGACCTCGTCGCGTACCGGCGACCAGTATCGCTCGACGCGGGGCGTCCGCGACTCGGCGTCCCATACGAGTACGTGCCCGGGCGGCAGCTTGCGCACGTCGCGGTAGATCGAAAGCGGCTCCGCGACGTATCCGAGCCGCAGGTACGAGGCGACCGCCGCTGGGTCGATCTCCGCGCGGAACCGCGGAAGCTCGCGCAGGGATCGCACTTCGGACGCGAAGGCGAGACCGCCGTCGTGCGCCCAGTAGTACAAGGGCTTCTGGCCCAACCGGTCGCGTCCCAGAATCAAGCGATGTCGCGTCGCGTCCCAGATCGCGAACCCGAACATCCCACGGAGCGGTTCTGCCATCGCCGGCCCGTAGTCCTCGTACAGGTGGACGAGGGTTTCGGTGTCCGACGAGGTCCGAAACCTGTGCCCGCGCCGCTCGAGCTCGGGGCGGAGCGTCCGGTGGTTGTAGATCTCGCCGTTGAAGACGACGTGGACGGTTCCGTCCTCGTTCGTCATCGGCTGATGCCCACCCGCGACGTCGATGATGCTGAGCCGGCGCATCCCGAGCGCTGCGTCTGGCAGTGAGACGCGCCCCTCATCGTCGGGCCCGCGATGGCGGATCGCACCGCACATCCGGCGCAACGTCGCGTCGCTCTGTTCCTGACTGTCTTCCCACCCGACGTAGCCCGCAATGCCGCACACGTCAGCGCACCTTCGCCGGCTGCAAACGCGACAGTTGGGCGAGGTCTCGCTCTGCCACCTTCGCCGTAGCCCACATCAACACGAGATGCAAGTAGAGCACGTTGAGCTTCGCGTACGACCCCCAGATCGCCGCTACGCAGAACGCGAGCAGCCCCAACTCGAAGAACTGGATCTGGAGCGCTTGCTGCGGGAGGTACGGCGCCACGCGCCGCCGGACGCGGTCGACGTACCGGACCGTGACTAGAAGTAGACAGGCAAGGATTAGGAATCCCGGGATACCCGTTTCGGCCATGACGTTGAAGTACATGCTGTGTGTGTCGCGCTTACCCCGGGCCGTCGGGTTGAACTGCGGGCGCATCGCGACTTGAGCATGTTCTTCGCCGTAGGCACCTATTCCCACGCCGGTGATCGGATGCTCGGCAATAATCGTCCGCGCCACCTTCCAAATTTCGAAGCGCTGCTCCGCGGAACCGTCCTTGTCGACCTGCGCGAGATTCTGAGTGTCTGTGACGTTCTTCAATCCCGACAGACGATCCCACAGGCTGGATGGAGCGAAGAAGATCACGGTGGTGCCGAGCGCAGCCGCAACGAGTGCCGCACGAACACGTTGACGACGCGGCATCCGCTTGAGTGCGACCGCGACGAAAACGCTGAGCGCGATCAACGCTCCGCGCGACTGGGTGATGAAGATGATGAAGGCGACAAGGCCTGCCACCCCAAGCGCAGCGAGCTTGTAACGGCGATCGTCCTCTCCAACCGAAACCGCGAGCGCCACCGAGAGAACGAGCAGGCAAACGCCTGCAAGATCGTTCGGATTGGCGTATATGCCATTCCAGATGGCTCTGCTTCCCGCGACTACGTTCGCGCCGGTGATCCAGTTAAGCATCGACCCACGCGCGGGATATATCAGAAAAGCGAATAAGATGAAGATGCAATACGCTCGAATCTGGCCCCGGCTACGTAGCGCGTTCACCCCCACAAACGAGATGATGCACAGTTTGAGAAGCTGGAGCAGGGGGTCCAGAACGGTGTCGGGGTAAGGGGATGCGAAGTAGCCCAGGGCGCCCCATGCAGTCCAAAGCGCCAGTAGGCTCGGGACAGGCCCGACGCGCAAAGGCTCAGTCTGCATTAGCACGCCGACCATGCCGATCACCATGAGCGGCTGACCGATGGCAAGTCGCGACGCGATCACGCCACCCGTAAACGCGAAGAACGCCGAGAAGACCAACGTCCATCGCACGCGTTCGCGTATCTGCCCCATCCGCGAGCCAATCGGCCGCGTCGGCGTGGTGATGGTTCCGCGGCGACCACCCCATGCTCCAACGCGCGGCATCGGCCGGACGCCCGGTCTGGCGTACGAGCGGGGCGTGTACTGGCTGGGTGTACTCACGACGTGGTCCTGTCGACTGAGAAGGCGCCGTGGCCGGCGAGCTCTCGGTAGAGTGCAGTCAGTTGGGCGATCACTGGCGCGCATGTAAACGACGCGCGCGCCAGCTGTCGGCCACGAGCCCCGAGCTCCGCTGCCCAGTCCGGAGCGTCCAGTAAGCGCGCGATCGCATCAGCCAGGGCTGCGGGATCGCGCGCAGGCGTCAGCAGGCCGGTTTGCTCGTGGCGGACGGCGTCTGGTACACCACCGACGTTCGAAGCGACAATGGGTCGTCCGGCAGCCATCGCCTCGACGATAGTGTTGGGAAAGCCCTCGTGGTCCGACGCGAGGACGGACACGTCGAAGAGTGCATGCGGGTTCGGACGATTTGGCTGGTGCCCCGTGAAACGCACGCGATCCGCGATGCTCAGCTCTGCGGCGAGGTCGCGGAGCAGTAGCTCTTGTGGCCCATCGCCGACGAGCACGACGGTGAGACTCGGCCAGCGATCGACGAGTCTAGCCGTCGCGCGTAGCAGTGTTTCCTGCCCCTTCTCCGAACGCAGCCGCGCGACACACCCGATGACCGGGCTCGACTCGATGCCCCAAGCCGCGCGACGCTGCCCAATCTCTTCCGCGCTCGGCGTGGCAAACGCGGCGTCCTCGACAAAGTTCGGCACGACCACGATGCGCCGCTCCGAAACACCGTCCGCGTCGACGAGCGTTCGCGCGACGCCACCACTGTTCGCGAGCACGCGGGTGGACAGCCGGTAAGCAATGCGGCTCAGGAGCAGGTGCTTCCGCTCGCCGCCGATCCATCGCTTGCTGGTCAGCAGCGGAAGCCCCGCAGCACGCGCTGCGAGGCCGGCGAACCAATTGCTGTACGTGTCATGACAGTGCACGACATCGATGTCACTCCCGCGCAGCACTCGCGCGAAGCGCAGGATCTGACGCGCGGTGTGGGTTGAAACGAGCGTGCTGACCTCGGGCGTCCCGACCACCGCGACCCTGGCCGCAGCATACCGCGCGCGCATCGGGCCGTCTGGGCGCATCGCGAAGACGGTCAGTCGGGCTGCTGTCGGATCCAGCGCCTCGGCGGTTCGTACAGCATTCGACTCGGTTCCGCCTGACACCGCCATGCTGTCGAGACAGTACGCGACGCGTACTATCGGCGCCTTCACCGGCGTGGCCGCGGGGGTATCGCGATGATCGCTAGCGCCGAGAACGACGAACGGGCTGGCGGCAGTCACGCCGCCAGCCCGTTGCAATTCGCTTGACACACCGCCTGGAGGTCCGACCGCCGCTCTC
>CAVXPN010000004.1:0-652822 GCA_963763675.1 uncultured Gemmatimonadales bacterium | reverse complement strand
ACGACGGGCGACGACATGTCGGCCGCGGCCTCGCTATCCGGGGTCGCGCTCGCTACGCTCCGGGGTGCGCCCGTGTGTACGGGACCGCACAGAGCCGGCGTCCCCCGGTGCGAAGGCGCCCCGCGCCGCTCGTCACCCGGTGTCGCCCCCCGGCCGACTCTGCCCGCCGCCGCGCGCGCCCTGCGCCGGTGTCTCGTTCGGATCCGTCCGATGGGAAGCTCCGCCCGCCTCCGTAGCGCGTCCGCGCCCGATGCCCTCGCCTGGTACATCGCCGAGATCGCCCGGCATCCGCTCATTGCGCCGGACGCCGAAGTCGCGCTCGCGCGCCGCATCCGCGCCGGCGACCGGGACGCGCCCGACGCGCTCGTGCGCGCGAACCTGCGCTTCGTCGTCTCGGTGGCCAAGAAGTACCAGCGCCAGGGCGTCCTGCTCGCGGACCTGATCAGCGGGGGCAACCTCGGCCTGATCCGAGCGGCGCACAAGTTCGACGAGACGAAGGGCGTCAAGTTCATCTCCTACGCCGTGTGGTGGATCCGGCAGGCGATCCTGCAGGCCCTCGCTGACCAGGGCCCCATCGTGCGCCTCCCCCTCAACCGCGCCGGCGCGCTGCACCGGATCGGGCGCCGCGCCAGCGCGCTGCAGCAGGAGCTCGGGCGCGAGGCGACGCACGCGGAGATCGCCGAGGGCCTGGACCTCACGGCCGACGACGTCACCAAGACGGTCGGGATCGCGCGCGGCCACCTCTCGCTCGATGCGCCGCTGGCCGACGGCGACGACACGCGGCTGCTGGACTACCTGGCCGACGAGGCGAGCGCGGCGCCCGACGAGCAGGTCATCGCGCGGGCACTCACGGACGCGGTCGCGGAGTCGCTCGCGTCGCTCAAACCGCGTGAGGCGACGATCCTTCGGCTGTACTTCGGGCTCGACGGCGGCGAGCCACTCACGCTCGAGGTCATCAGCGTGCGCTTCGGTGTGACCCGCGAGCGCGTGCGCCAGATCAAGGCGAAGGCGCTCGAGCGCCTCCGCGCCGCGGCGCGCGCCCAGTCGCTCGAGAGCTTCCTCGGGTAGGGCGGCGCGAACGGCGCCGTCGTGCTCGGCGCCAGCACCGCGGCCTCCGCGTGCGCCGCGTCGGGCACGACGGTCACGGCCGCGAAGCCCACCACGCCGGGCGGCCGCGCGACCCGGTACTCGAGGCGACGCGGCGTTCGGTCCGCGGCCGCGCGCTGTCGCCACCGCGCGAGGGTGGCGCGCCGGATGCCGAGCCGGCGGCAGAACGCCGTGGCGCTCAACCGGCTCGCCGCGAAGTCCGCGACGTAGGCGGTCCGCTCGGCGATGGTCCACGAGCGCCGCGGCCGCTTCGGCGCGTCCGACAGCGAGTTGTTAGGCGATGGGAGGGCGATGGTCATGAGCGCGAACGTACGGCGCCCACCCCCAGCCGTCACCACGTCCAAGTCGAACGCTTACCTGGATGTCGTACGCGTAGGCCATGCGTGGCGCACGGCGCCTCGGAGCGCATCCGCGCCGGGTGCGACATGCCGTGCGCCGAGACGTCGCGCACGGCGAGGCGTCGGGCGGTCGGATGGGGCGATGCCGGAATAGTCGAACTGCTCAGGGTGCGTTGCCTCGTCCGTCAGCCCTCGGTCGGGGACGGCGGTCATGCTCCCGCGCCGCCGTCCTCGCCCTCGGGTAGGTGCCGCTACCCGCGTCGCCGCGCGCGTGCCGCGGCGCCGACCGTCGCGAGCCCGGCGGCGAGGAGCGCCCACGTGCTCGGCTCCGGGGCTGTCGTCGTGACCGGCGCTCCGGTCGCGTACTCGATGAAGGTCGCGACGCAGCAGCGGTTCGAGACGTACGGATCCGTCACGGTGTTCGTGTTGGTGTAGTCGAGATACCCGGCCGGGTATGTGCTCCGATAGTTCGCGCCAAGGTCGTAGTGCTGGGCCGAGTAGAAGGCGAGGAAGTAGGCGCTGCCGGGCGTGACGCTCACCGCGTTCCAGAACGCGGTGTAGAAATTGGCCGTCGACCCGAGCGCGGTCGTCCCGCTGGCGAGTTGCGTCGCCCCAGTCGCGCTCGGCGCGGCCGACCACAACTCGACCGTCAGCGTCCCCGTCATCACGTTCGCGTTTGGCGTCAGATAGAAGCCCGCGCCGGCGGCCGTGCTCTTCGTCGGTGTGAACGACTGGGTGAACCATCCGCCCGACTGCGAGCCCGGTCCGACGTCCGATCCTGTGCGCCCGAGGTAGACGCCGGAGCCGGTCTGTTGCTGGTCGATGGTCTGGGCCGCCGCGGGGCCCGCGAGGATGCTGCAGCCGAGGGCGGCCACGAGCCAGGGTCTGTCTCTGAACACGGTGTTGCTCCTTCCAGTGGGGGACGGGCGACGCGCGAAGAGCGCCACATCCTCAAGCGGGAGTTTGCCCGGAATCGGCGCACGACTCCGGGTCGAGCGCGGCCCGTTCGCCGATCGCGTCGTGAGGTCGGTCAGTCAGCACCCCAACTTCACGCCGCACGCGACCTCCGCCCCGCGCGAGCCGCCCCGCACCGCCGCTCGCTCGTCGCGATATTCCTGGGCCGCGGCCACGTCGGGCTCGCGCGCGATCGCGTCGTCGTAGCGGGCCAGGGCCGACGCGGTCGCGCCGCGTGCCGCATCGGCGCGGGCCAGGTAGAGGGTTCCGGTGACGACGAAATGGTTGATGCCGAGCGCGAGCCCGTTCGCGCGGGACCGCGCGGCCACGCGGGCCACCTCGGCCCACCGCCCCTGCCAGCGCAGGTACTCGAGGTACGCCCCTGTTACATCGCTCCGCACGGGCGCGACGACGTCGGGCAGCGCGTCGAGGATGGCGACCGCGCTGTCGATCTGGTGCCCGGCGGCGCGCGCGTCCCCGCGCACCCGAGCGACCCTGGCGCGGTAGGCGTGGAACTCGGCCGACTCGCGGTTCACCGGTCCATACGCCAGGTCCGCGAGGCGCGTCCCCTCGCGGAGCACCGAATCAGCGCCGGCGAGGTTGTGGCCGATCAGGTACGCCGCATGGCCGAGCATCGCGTCGAGGCGCTCCATCGCCATCGGCGCGCCGAGCGAGTCCATGATCGCGATCGCGTGCAGGAAGTGCGCGTCGCTGGAATCGCGGCGTACGGTGCCGAGCACCCGAAGCGCCCACGCGCGCACCGCACTCGGTGCCCGCGTCCGCCGTTCCTCGGCTGCGATGGCCCGCGCGGCGAGCGAGTCCGCAAGCGGGAATTCTGCGCGCGCGAGCGCAAGCATGGAACGCGCGGCCGTCACGCGCGCGCGTACCGCGGCCGTGTCGCGCGCCGGGAGCGCGGCCGCGGCCGCGTCGAAACGCGCGTCCGCCATCGCGAAGTGGTTGGCGCGCACCGACGCGAGCCCGGCCTCAAGCAGCGCCTCGACCACGGCCGGCGCGTGCGGGCCGTAGCTGGCGCGCGCGAGGCGCACGGCCGAATCGAGCACGGCCTCGCCTTCGCGCGCGCGGTCCTGCGCCACGTAGCTCCCGCCGAGCGTGGTGTAGAGGCGTGCGCGGACGCGTGGGTCGGCGGCGAAAACGAGCGGAACACGCGCGCGGGCGCTGTCGAGAGCGGCGGCGAGCGTCATGCGCGGGCCGACCCGCAGCGAGGCGCCCTCGGCCGAGAGGTCGCTCGTGCCGAGGACGCTCTGCAGGAAGGCGGCGACGCGCTCGGCGCGCGCGGCCTCGCGGCGGCTCGCCGCGGCCTGCCAGAGCGCGACGCCGCTGCCCGCGACGAGGGCGAGGGCGCCCACCCCGACGCCCGCCACGAGCGCCCGCTGCCGACGTGCAAAGCTACACACGCGATAGGCGACCGTGTCGGGGCGCGCGAGCACGCGATCGCGGCGCAGGCAGCGGCGCACGTCCTCGGCGAGTGCGTCGACCGTGGCGTAGCGGCGCCCGGGCTCCTCGCGCAACGCCATGGCCGTAATTGCGTCGAGCTCGCCGTGCAACGCGCGTGCGAGGCGGCGCCCGTCGGCGATGCCGCGCGCGCGCGCAGCGGCGTCGGCCGCGTTGCGGTCGAGCACGGCTCCTGGCGCGTGCCCGGAGAGCAACGTCACGAGCAGCGCGCCGAGCGCGTACACGTCGGTCGCCGTCGAGGCACGCTGGCCGGCGCGCTGCTCGGGGGCGGCGTAGCCGCTCGTGAAGGGGGCGAAGCCGGCCCCGGTGAGCGTGCCCGGCTCATCGAAGTCCTCGCCGAGCGTCTCGTCGTGCACCAGCTTCGCGACGCCGAAGTCGAGCAATTTGGGCGTGCCGTCGGCACTGACGAGAACATTGCCCGGCTTGAGATCGCGGTGCACGACGAGGTGGCGGTGCGCGTGGGTGACCGCGGCACACACGTCGAGGAACAGCCGGAGTCGGGCGGCGAGGGCGAGCCGGTGCGCGTCGCAGAACGTGTCGATCGGCAGACCCTCGACGTATTCCATCACGAGATAGGGCGTGCCCTCGGCCGTCGCGCCGGCGTCGAGCAGGCCGGCGATGTTGGGATGTCGAAGGAGCGCGAGGATGCGCCGCTCGGAGCGGAACCGGCGAGTCAGGACCGCGCTGTCGGCGCCGCGCCAGAGCGTCTTGACGGCCACACGCCCGTCGTACGCGCCGTCGACGCGCTCGGCCTCGTACACGGCGCCCATGCCGCCCTGCCCCACGCGTCGGCGTACCGCGTAGGGCCCGAGTTGCCGACCGACGAGGGACGGGGCATCGGGCCACAGCGGGCCGTCGACGGCGCGCGCCGCGTCGGCCGTGCCACGCAGGATGGCGAGGGCCGAGGTGTCGTATCGCGCGCCGTGTGCGGCCGAGGCGGCGAGCAGCCGAGCGACGTGCGCGCGGACATGCGCCGGCACGTCGTCCGCGGCGAGCAGGCGCGCCCGGTCGGCGGGCATCGCGTCCTGCGCGACGAAGAACAGGGCCCGGACCTGCGGCCAATCAGCGGGGGAGATGTCGGACATGGGGAGCGAATGGCCTGCTCCTCGTAAAAGCGTGATCGGCGCGCGACTCGGCGCGCGGTGCGTCTCGGTGCTACGCGCCGTGCAGCTCCGCGGCGAGCCACGCGCGCGCGAGCGCCCACTCGCGCACGGCCGTCCCGCGCGAGATGTGCAGGACGTCGGCCGCCTCCTCGATCGTGAGGCCGACGAAGAAGCGCAGCTCGACGAGCCGTGCCTGCCGCGCGTCGAGGGCCGCGAGCGCATCGAGGGTGTCGTGCACGCGCTCGATCTCGAGCACGGCGTCCGTGCCGAACCCGTCGCAGGCGAGGCGCACCCCCGGGTCGTCGAGCGCGAGCAGGCCGCCGACGGCGTCGCGCTTCGCCGCGCGCGCCTGTCGGGCATAGTCGACCAGCACGTGGCGCATGATGCGCGCCGCGACGCGAAAGAAATGCGCCCGGTCACGCCACGCGGGTTGCCCGGGGCCCATCAGTCGCAGGTAAGCTTCGTGGACGAGCGCCGTCGGCTGGAGCGTGTGGTCCGGGCGCTCGTGCCGCAGGTGCCCCGCCGCGAGCGTGCGGAGCTCGGCGTACACCGCGTTCGCGAGGTCATCGGCGGCGCCGGCGCGCCCCGCGCGGGCTGCATAGAGCAGGGCCGTCAGCGGCCCGGCGGTCGACGGGGACAGGTCGGGTGGATGGGGACGGGGAGTAGGCATCCAGGTACGCAATGGGCGCGACACGGTACGCGCCCGAACTGCCGAGCGCAACACGCAGCAGTGCTGCTTCGCCTGCTCGGCGGCGGTCTCAATGAGTCAGCGCACCACCGGCCCGGGCGGGAGCATACGGGCCGGCAGTGTTAGGCGCTACCCGGCCTCGGCCAGCCCGAGGAAGCGCTCGGCCGGCGTGCGCCACCCGAGCGTCGCGAGCGGCCGCCCGTTCAGCGCCGCCGCGATGGCGTCACGCTCCGCTTGGCCGAGCGGCGTTCGGCCGGCGCTCTTGGGCCGGTACTGCCGGAGCAGGCCGTTGGTGTTCTCGTTGGGGCCCCGCTGCGGTGGGCGCTACGCCCACGGGCTGCGCGGGTCACCGCAGTCGACCGGCAGCCCGGTGTCGCCCGTGCACCGGACGTGCTCGGCCATCTCCTTGCCCTGATCCCAGGGGAGCGAGCGGCGGAGCTGGTCGGGCCCCCGGGCGACGGCGGCCGCGAGCGCCGCGCGCATCGCCGGCGCCTTGGAGCCGGCCGGCACGGGGAAGAGCGCGAGGTCCCGCGTGCTGTTGACAACTGCGCGCGACCGGGCGTACGCCCCGTGCCGACCGCGCTCGCGCCGCGGCCGAAGACGAGATCGCCCGCCCAGTGCCCCGGCACCGCGCGGTCCTCGGCCTCCGCCGGGCGCTCCCGCGCCGGGCGCTCCCGCGCCGGGCGCTCCCGCGCCGGGCGCTCCCGGATCGCGACCGTGTCGCGCAACTGCCCGCGCCCGCCGCCCGACCGCGCGCCGCGCGGGAAGCGCATCGCGCGGCCCGTCCGGAGGGAGCGCGTCAGCTCGCGGCGCGGCGCGCCCCGCGGCTGCACGACGAGCGCCACGTCGATGGGCTCGTGCGACACGCGTATGCGCCCCTGGCGCAGCTCCGGGGCGTCCGGGTAGGCCCGGCGCAGCCACGCCGCGATCTGCTCGGGCGACCCGCGCAGCCGCAGCTTCGCCGCGACGTTCGCCGCGACGGCGTCGCGCAGCGCCGGGCGCGCCGCGCGCCGCGCGGCCGTGGGGCGTTCGGCGCGCCGCCACGCGGCCGCGTCGGCGGCACCCGCCCGATCGTGCGCCGGCCCGCCGTTGCGCGCCACCTCCCGCGACACGGTCGTGTGACGCCGGCCCAACCCCGCCGCGAGGCGTCGGTCCGAGCGCCCCGCGGCCAGCCCGCGCGCGACCTCTTCGCGACCTCTTCGCGCTCGGCCGCCGTGAGCGCCCCCTCGGGGCGGCGCGGCGGCGCGCGCCGGCAGCCGCCGGTGCGCGCGACGAAGCGCCGCCCCGCGTGCAGGTGCGTCCCGAACCGCCGCCCGATGGACCGAAACGACTCCCCCTTCTGCCACCGCGCCCAGAGCTCGTCCGGCTCGGCCGCCGACCACCGCCCCGGTGCCGTCGCCTCCATCGCCCACCTCCGCTGAACGTCTCCGGTACCCGCGTGGTGCTGCATCGACCTATTGAGACCGCCGCGGCGGCGCACGCCCATCCTGGTATACCGGACTATCGCAGCATCCAATTGCGCCACCCGAGGTCTGCGGCGTCACGGGCCCGGTGGATCAGGTCGTTGGCTTCGTGGCCACGTCGATCAGGTCGTTGGTTTCGTGGCGATCAATCCAAAGGAGGGACTGACACGCTCTAAGCTCCCTCCCGACCTCCGCATGTGTGCCGCAGCGGACCTGTTGCGGGACGGATCCGTACAAACACGCGAAATACGTTAGGCCCGCGTTGCAGACTCGGCAGCGTCATGCAGAATACCCGCCGGACCGAGGTCCATCCCGCTCCCGCAGTTCGTGCGCACCCGCGCTGCGGGGCTGACACTCCGCCGGACGCACGCGGAGCGATCCTTGCGGCGCGAGCGGGCATCCGAACACGACTCAGACCGCCGGACGTACCGGCCGGAGCCTCAATGGACAGAAACGGAAAGAAGCCGAAGGCAACGCACGACGACCCGGCGCACGCGGAGCGCAGCGACACGAAGGCGCATCTGCGCGACCACACCGAGCACGCTGATGCCGAGGCCCACGCGGTGGCGGAGCAGGCGGAGACGGACGAGCGGGCGGCGCTTATGCACCAGGGCCAGAAGGGACCGCAGCACCTTTGAGTGCATCGTCAGACATTCCGCTGGGTCTGGGTGCGCATTCCGGCGGGACCACCGACGCTGTGTTCTCCGGCGCGGCGATGCGCCGGGGCACGCCTTGACGAGGCCGAGATGCGTGGTCAGCGATTCGATGTGGAGTCGCTGGACATCGCGGTATGATCGGTGGACGCTGCGGATTCCGGAGTCACCAGCGGAGGGGGGTACCTGCCGGAGTTCCGGGAAACGGGGTGACTGGAGTGACCTGGGTTCGGCGGTGCGATTGCGGCTTGGGATCCCTGGGCAGGCCGTGTGCGGGCGTCAAGCGGCGCGACGGCCGATGTCGCGACGAACGCCTCGGGTGCAGCAGTGACGCCCCTATCCGTCAAGAGTCCGGCATCGCGTGTTAGGCGGCGATGGCGGCGGCCGGAGCGGCGGCCGGAGCGGCGGCGACGTGGCGCGCGGCGTGGTCGGTCAGCAAGGCGCGGCTCACCTTGCGCGCGACGAAGCGCGTCAGGCAGCGGACGATGTCGCGCTGCGAGATCTCCTGCGCCGTCCGCCGCGTGACGTAGTCCATCGTCGGCTGGTGCCAGCGCAGCCGCACGATCACGACGCGGTAGAGCGCCGCGTTCGCCTGGCGGTGGCAGCCGCGCAAGTGGCGGTGCCGGGTGGTCGCCCCGCTCGAGGCAGGGACGGGACGACCGCCGCAGAGTTTCACGAACGCGGCGTCGGAGCGGATCCGTTCGGGGTTACTGCCCGCGACGCGGCGCAGACGGCGGTCCCCGCGGCCGCCGCGGCGATCCAGGTCGCCGTACGTGCCCTCGCACCGGAGAACGGCTGAGATGCCTCGGCCGTCGGTCGACGACACGGCCGGACACGGACCAGCGACACCGAGGGCGACGCGGAACGCCTAAGAGTACGTCCGGGCTCCCCGTAGCCGATGGATTCTTGCGCGACAGACCATTTGCGTAACACGCGTGCTACGCGGCTCGCGGGACGGTGGCCCGCGTCCCGCGCGGCCGCCGCATTAGCGCGCGAGCAGCCATCCCGCCGCGGCGCCAGCCAGCACACTCGTTACCAGCCACTCCGTGAGGAGCCCCACGATCACGCCCCGGTGCACGTTCACGAACACGCTCACCGATACGAGGACGGGCGCGGCGAGCGCCGCCCAGCAGAGCGCCCCGAGTGCCGCGCCGTCCGTGGCGGCGCCCCGGGCGACGTGCGCCCCCCCGGTCAGGGCGACCAGCGTGCTGATGAGGATCGCGGCGAGCAGGGTCAGGCCGGAGGCCGCGGCGTAGTGGGCCGCGCCTTCAGCGGGGCGCCATGTCTGCGGCGTCCTAGCCTGGAACGCGTGGAAGACGACGCCCGAGAGGAGCCAGCCGGCGCACGTCCCGAGGAGCCCTGCCCCCAGGCCAGCCAGGAGTACGCGCTCCGCGATCGACATCCGTGCCTCCGAGAGGGAGAGGTGAGCCGCCGAACGCCTGAAGTTCAGCTCGTATAGTCGTTAACTCCTGGACGGGCATGCGGCGGCAGGAGTAGCGTACGGGGCGTCGGGCTGCGCCCAAGCTAAGCCGAGGGCACTTCCGCTCCGCTCCCTGCAGACCGCGCGTCCGGCCCCCCTGCGCTATTCAGCTTGCTGCGCCAGGTGCCACCTGCTGCGCTGCGGGCCTTCAAAGCGCGGCAGGGACCACCTCACGCCAGCGACGGACGGCGGGCCAGGAAATTCCCGGCGTACCCGGCAGCTTCAACGCCTCGTTGGGCAACACGCGGGACCGGGGCTGCGCCCGCCCCTCACGGCGGCAGCGTGACCGAGGTCGGGCCCGACGGCGCCCCGGCGAACGAACCGCGCAGCTGGTACGCCGCCGGTCTGAAGGTGCCCGCGTCGAGGTCGAACACATAGTGCGCCTCCGCCCCGGGCGCGAAGAACGTGCGCGCGCCCGGTGAGGCGTGGAGGCTGGAGTACGGGAAGGCGGACGCGACCGGGGGCGGCCCGTCCAGCGTCACGCCGAAGTCGATCGCCTCGGTGACGGCCGCGCCGGGCTCGCGTTCGACCCACCCCGCCGTACTCGCGGGGTTCCGGGCGGTGACGAGGACGGCGAACGTGCCGCCCGCCGCGGTGGCGCCGCCCGCCGGCGCGAGCAGGCGCGCGGTGACGACCAGATCGTCCGGCCGGCACGCCGGCGCGGCCGCCGGGGTCGGCGTGCCGGCCGCGATCTCGGCCGCGCAGTCGCCCTCGCACACGACGTAGCCGCCGCAGCGGCCGCCGAAGTACCCGGCCGGGTGCCCCGAGGCGCCCGGCCCGAGCAGCGCGTGCAGCATCTCGTGGCGGATGAGCGGGCCGGAGGCCGTGTCCCGAGCGACGACGGTGACCTCGTTGCGCGCCGGCGCCCACTGGCCCTGGGACCCGCCCGGCCCCAGCCGCTCCGACGAGCCCGGGATTTCCGCGCCCGGCACGCGCGACCAGCGCACGGCGGCGAAGTCGCCCCGCAGCCCGGAGCATTGCTCGACGAGCGCCCACCAGAACGCGTACGCGGGCAGCGCGCGGTACGGGCTGGCGCCGGGCACCTCGGGTGGCAGGGCGTCCCGGCACGCCAGCGCCGCCGCGGCGCCGGCGCTCAGCAGCGCGCGGGCGCGTAGGCGTCGGGACGCCAGGCGCGAACGGTAGGACATCACGTCGGATACGGTAAGAAAGCGGTCGTGTGTTGCCCAACGCCTCGAGTTCACTTGCGGGCTCTCCAGGCGCGAGGGGCCACACCGGCGAGGATAGTCGCGGGGACGCCGAAGCGTCCCGGCGAACCCGACAGGTGCAACGCATCGTTAGGCGTCGCAGCGGTATGATCCGGGTTGATAGGTAACAGAACGTTCTGAGCTGATGGGTGACACTCGCCAGACTACGGGCACCAGCCGGGACGGAGGTGCCCATGCCCTGGAGCGAGATCACCCCGATGGACGAACGCCTGCAGTTCGTGGCCGACCTGCGCCGCGGGACCGAGGAGATGGCCGTACTCTGCCGGCGGTATGGCATCAGCCGCAAGACCGGCTACAAGTGGCGGGACCGGTATGACGCGGAGGGGGCGGCCGGCCTGGCCGAGCGTTCGCACGCGGTGCACACCTGCCCGCATGCGACCGCGCCGGACGCCGTGGACGCGCTCGGCGAGCTGCGCGGCCGACACCCGACCTGGGGCCCGAAGAAGCTGCTGACCGTGCTCGCGGCAAGCCGACCGCGGCTCGCGCTCCCCGCGCCCAGTACCGCGGCCGCGCTACTCAAACGCGCCGGCCTGGTCACGAGCCGCACGAGACGCCGCACGCC
Source organism: uncultured Gemmatimonadales bacterium (assembly GCA_963763675.1). GTDB lineage: Bacteria > Gemmatimonadota > Gemmatimonadetes > Gemmatimonadales > Gemmatimonadaceae > BPUI01. Next base: position 641,775 of record CAVXPN010000004.1, on the reverse strand, counting down.
GGGCCACCCCGGCCGCCCCACCGCGGTGATGGACGCGCCCAACGCGATCTGGACCGCCGACTTCAAAGGCGAGTTCAAGACCCGCGACGGGGTGTACTGCTCCCCGCTCACCGTGTGCGACGGCTACAGCCGTACCCTGCTCGCCTGCCGCGGCCTGCCCTCGACGCGCACGGCGGGCGCGCGCCCCGTGTTCGAGCGCCTGTTCCGCGAGCACGGGTTACCCGTGCGCATCCGCAGCGACAACGGCGTGCCGTTCGCGACCATCGCGCTGGGCCGGCTCTCGACGCTGAGCGTCTGGTGGGTACGCCTCGGCATCCTGCCCGATCTGATCGAGCCGTCCTCGCCGCAACAGAACGGGCAGCACGAGCGCATGCACCGCACGCTCAAGGCCGAGGCGACCCGACCGGCGGCGGCCACCATGGCCGCGCAGCAGCGCGTCTTCGACCGCTTCCGGCGCGAGTACAACGAGGAGCGGCCGCACGAAGCGTTAGGCCAGGCCACCCCTGCGAGCCGGTACGCCCCGTCGCCACGACCCTACCCCGCACGCCTGCCGCCGCTCGAGTACCCGGCCCACTGGGAGGTGCGCCGTGTGAGCCGCAACGGCGGCGTGCGCTGGTACGACGCGTGGGTGAACGTGAGCCACGTGCTCGGTGAGGAGTACGTCGGCTTCGAGGAGATCGACGCTGGCGTATGGAACGTGGCGTTCGGGCCACTCGTGCTCGGCCGCTTCGACGAACGCACGCTCAAGATCACCGACGCGAACGGCTACAAGAGCCGCAACCCCCGGCAGGTGTAACCCATCAGCCGAGAACGAAGTGTCACCTATCATCCCGGCCGGACACAGCGACGACCGCGGTGCCCGGGCCGGCCGCCGGCCGGCGCCCCGCGCGGCGCGCTGGCATCGGGATCCGGCGGCGGGGCCGGCGCAAAGTTGAACGCGACGTCGGCCACGTGCGTGAACGCCCATCCGCCGGCGGTGCGCCGGAACACGTACTCGGACGCGCGACCGCCGAACGTCGTCGTGCCCCCCGGGGCGCACCACCCGCCACCGACACTCACCGCGAGCACCGCCGAATCGCCCGCCACCCGCGCGCCACCCACCCCGACCCCCGACCAGGCGGTGTCGGTGGGCACGCGCAACCGGCCGCCCGTGGCGGCGAGCACGGAGTCGCGCAGGAGGGCCGCGGCGGCCGGAGCGACGCCCCGGACCTGTACGTCCCACGGCGTCCCAGCCGACGCGGGCGACCCGCGGCCGGTGGGGCCCGGCGACCGCGACTGGCGCGCGAGCGCCAGCGCCCGCACCAGCGCTTCGCGCGCGACCGAGTCGGGCGGCCGCTGCGCGACGACTGCGGTCGCGAGCGCAAGGCTCGCCAGCAGTGTCCAGGAGACCAGAATCCACGTCTGGCGTGATCGGCGCATATCCGAGGGAAGGTGGTGTTGCCTAACGCTCCAGTTCAGCCGCAAAGCGGCCGAAATCAAGCCGTCCCGTTCGGTACCGACTGGGCCGCTTTGTCAGGTGCAACGCTTCGTTGGGCGGCTGTGCGCTACCCGCCCCCAGCAGCGCAGGTCGCCTCGCCGGCGCGCGCCGGCGCGCGTCAGCGCCTGTAGATTCGGGGGTAGAGGTAGAACCCGTTTACCGGGCTGGTGCTCCGCTCGGTCAGCGTGCCGTCGGCGGCGACCGTGGCCGTGGTCGTCGCGTCATAGCCGCTGTAGGGCAGCCACTCACCGCTCGTACGGAACGTGATCGTCCGCCCCGACACCGTCCACGTGCACGTCATGACGGTGCCCGACGTCGTATCCGGCCCCGGCGGGCCGTGGCCCCAGTAGGTGGCGAAGGTACCGGAGTCGCGACAGGTACCGTCCGGGTTGAGCCGTCGCGTCACCTGCAACGCCACCGTGATCGTCGACGTCCCCGTCACCGCGGCCGGCATCGCGTCTCCGGCCACGCTCGTGAGCGCGTACGCGCCGGCCACCGCTGCGACGCTCAGACCGACCGGGTCGGTCGTCGATCCGCAGGCGGCGGCAAGCAAGCCGGCGAGGACGAATGCGGCGAGGACGAATGCGGCGAGGACGAATGCGGCGAGGCCGCGGCGGCGACCTGAAGTGGTGGGCATGGGAGGGACGACACTGTGGAGCGGAGCGGGCACGCGGGAGTGCGACGACAGCTTGTCCCGGTCGCGCGAGCGACGCAACCCGCACGCGGGCCGCCGCAGTACGCGGTCGCCGTAAGAAGAAGCCCGGTGCCGCCCAACGAGGGTGTAGGAAAAGCCTCGGGCCACTCTGGCGTTAGGCATCGCCGAGCGCAAGATTGTCGGGGTCGCGTTGCTGCCGTGCCACTCGCTCCCGAGCGCCCCGCCCATGGCCCGCTACAAGCATATCGACCGGAGCCCCCGCTTCCTGCCCGTCGACCTGGCCGAGCAGCTCCTGCCCGGTACCTTCGAGCATGCGGCGTACCACCTGCTGCACGGCCCGGTCGACCTCGCGCGCTTCGACGCCCGCTTCCGCAACGACGACACCGGTGCGCCGGCGTACCCGCCCGCGATGCTGCTCACGGTCGTGCTCTGCGCCTATGCCCACGGCGTGGTGAGCAGCCGCGGGATCGAGCGCCTCTGCCGCGAGCACGTGACGTTCATCGCCCTGTGCGGCGACGCCGCCCCGCACTTCACCACGATCGCGCAGTTCGTCAGCACGCTGGGGCTGGACATCGCGCACGTGTTCGCCGCTGTCCTGGCGATCTGTGATCAGCAGGGCCTGATCGGGCGCGAGATGTTCGCCATCGACGGCGTGAAGCTCCCGAGCAACGCCTCCAAGCGCCGCAGTGGCACGCGGGCCGACTTCGAGCGGCAAGCCACCAAGCTCGACGCCGCGGCCGCGGCGATGCTCGCCCGCCACCGCCACGCGGACTCGCGGGCGGAGGACGCGCGGCCCGTCGAGCCGGACGTGGCCGCGAAGGATACGGCGCGCCGCGAACGACCGGAGCGCGACGCCGCCGAGCTCCGCACGTGGCTCGCCACGCATCCCGAGGATCGGCGCGGACCCACCGGTGGCGTCCGTCAGAGCAATCGCAGTCGTCTGGCCCACCATCCGCCAGCGGCGGAAACTCGGGGTACGCGTGACGCATCCACGCCCTGAACTGCGCCTCGAAGCGCGCCGGGTCCGGCTCCAAGAGGTTGGGGGCGCCCGGCGGGCTCGGCGCAACTGCGGGGACCCCGCGCGTGGCGGCGCATGCGTGGCACAAGGTGGTCCGCACGACGCCGCAACACGTAGAGCGTGTCGACGCGTTCGAGGTCCGTCTCGACGGCCGCCCGCGCGAGCAACGCCTCAAGCGCCGCCTGCGGCGGCTCCGCCGTTGGCACGTCGACGAACGTGACGCCCGCGCGACGCAGCGTCGGATCGTACCACTCGGGCTCAGCGTAGACCTCAACGACGGCGCGACTCGCGGGCGCGTCGACTACCCACACCGGCCCGCGCCGGGCGCGCTCCTCAAGCCACGGCGTAGTCGCGTCTACGACGAGCGCGATACTCACGGACTGCTCCATACGATGTACGTCCCCTCCGTGAACGGATGTGTGGTGCCGCCTAACGCCCCAGCTCAGCTGCGGCGCCGTCCGAGCGCGACGTCGATTGCAGAAGAGAGTGATGGCGGCGAAGCCGGCGCGTCCCGGCGGACGCCGACCGCTGCAGCGCAACGTTAGGCGTCGGCTTACCGGACCTATGCCGCCACGTCCACGTAGGCAGCCGCCGCACTCGGGCGCGGGACGGGCTGCCCATTCTCCCGCAGCCCGTCCAGGTGGAACGCGATCGCTTCGCGCATCTCCCGCTCGACATCCGCGCGCGAGCGCCCCGTCGCAACGCACCCGGGCACGTCGGGCGAGTACGCCGAGAACCCGGTCGCGGTCGGCTCGAGGATGATCAGATAGCGGCTCATGGGCCCTCCAAGCCGGACCCCTTGAGGCCGGCCTGCTTCAGGATGCTGTTCAGGGTGCCGGGCGCGAGGTCGTCGCCGCCCGATCCGGCGACGGTAACGAGTCCCGGTTTGCTCGGGTGCTTGTACTGCGCGTGGCTGCCCCGGGTCCGGGCGAGGTACCAGCCGTCGTGTGACGGCGCGACCCGGCGAATGCCGACGCCGCTCGCGATCGTCACGCGGGACAACGACCTGCACGGCTGCGTCGTCCAGAACGCGCTGAATCAACGCGACGGCGTTGAATGTCATCTCATCTCAGCCGACCGCCTGTGCGATACCGAATCCCTCACGTGGTACGGCGACGGCGACGCGCGCGCGCCCTCGACCGTGCTGACGACGGAAGGAGTTCGTCTCGCGATCCGCGACGTGAGTCTGGTCTGGTGGCGCCGCGGCAACACCCGGCAGACGATCCCCCCGGACATCACGACCGCGGAGCACGTCAGCGTGATCCACAACGATTGCGCGGCCGCCCTGACGGGATTGTTCACCGCCGAGTTCCGCGGACGGTGGATCAATCCGATCGAGGCGGCGCGCCGGGCGGAAAATAAGCTCGTCCAGTTGCGCGTGGCCCAGGCGGTCGGCTTCCGCACCCCGCGCACGCTCGTCAGCAACGAACCGGCGGCGATCCGCACGTTCTTCGAGGACCTCGGGCGTCGCGCCATCGTGAAGGCCGTGGCCGGTTCGGGGACCAGCCAGCTCTACACCCGCATGCTGATGGAGGAGCACCTCGCGGTCGACGACCACCTGCGCCTGAGCCCCGCCATTTACCAGGAGTACATCACCGGCGAGCGGCATGTACGCGCGCACTGTTTCGGGGCGCACGTCTACGCGGTGTCGATCGTCTCGGAACACCTCGACTGGCGCGAACATCTCGACCAGCCATTTACCGCGGTCACGCTGGACGCGACGGTCGTTGCCATGCTGGGCGAGGTGCTTCGTCGCCTCGACCTGCGGATGGGCATCGTGGATCTCAAACTGACGCGCGATGGACAGCTGGTGTGGCTCGAGATCAACCAACAAGGCCAGTTCCTGTTCGCGGAGGCGATGAGCGACGTGAACCTCACCGAGGCGTTCGCGAGCTTCCTCGTTGCGGAGGCTGGTGCGTAAACGCCTCTGTCGGCGACGGAGGCCGGCACCCCGACCTACGCCGCCTCGCCCGACCCAGGTGCGCAGCCTGACCGTGCTCACGCCCGCCCAGGCGGTCCGGGCGTCGCGCGCCGCGGTCGCCGGGTCGGGGATCAGCGCCGACGTGGCCCAGGGGCTCACCGACAAGCTCGACGCCGCGTGCGCGTCGCTCGTCGCCGGCCAGACCAAGGCGGCCTGCAACCAGCTCGGGGCCTTCCAGAACTAGGTGCAGGCGCAGCGCGGCAAGGCGATCCCGACGGCCGCGGCTGATGCGTGGCGTTCACACGCCGCCCAGATCCGCACCACCCTCGGCTGCTGATCCGGCGCCGGCGCTGGGGGGCGCGGCGGGCGGGTGGGACCCGGCGCCAGGGGTCGCCGGGTCCCACTCCCGTGTCCGTTCGCAACTCGGTCGTTCGCGCGACGGCTGGCGCCTGTCCCGAAAACGTTCGCCGGGCCTAACGAGACGCCGAGTTCCCAATCCCGCAAAGGGTTGGGTTCTCGGCGTCTCGGAACTCGGCGCGCGGCCGTGCGCCGGCCGTTAGGCCCGTTCGGCGGCGCCGACCGCGAGCCCGAACGCGACTTCCGCGTCGGGCGAGAGCCGGAGTTCGCGACCCCCGCGGGCGCTCTCGCGCGCGAGCCGCAACACGCGGTGGTGCTCCAGCCGGGCGACTAGCTCCGAGACGCTCGACTTGGCACGATGGAGTGCAGCGGCGGCTCCGGGGCGAACACGCGCGCTTCGAGGTCGGCCGCGCCCACGAACAGCCAGTGGCTGTGCGGGATGAGGAAGTAGTCCCGCAGGTCGAGGAAGAGCGCGGTCGCTGCCTCCGCGCTCGCGCGCGACAGGTTCTCCAGATTGTTCACGTGCAGCAGCACCCGGCGTCGCGGGTGCGTGGGGCCGCCGGGCGGCACGCTCAGGCGTTCGACGGCGCCGGCGATCTCGGCGAAGAGCGACAGCTCGCGGCGCTCGGGCGGGATCCGGCCGGGCGACTGCGACACGCTCACGCCCAAGGCGCCCACACCGCCGCCCAGGGTGTCCTCGCCCTCGACCAGGCGGGCCGCCCGCCGCCAGAATGCGGCGTCCTCGGCCGACTCGCGCGGGCGTTGGTCCTCCGGGAGCGACGCGCGGATGTCCAGGAGTGCCCGCACCACCTCGGCCTCGAACTCGCGCGCCCGCAGGTCGCGGGTGACCCGGACGGGCCGCGCGTGCGTGAGCACGCCGTGCTCGGCGAGCACGGTCTTGAGCCGGCTCGTAAACGAGGTCTTCCCGACCCCGTACTCACCCTGCACGACGGCGCGCGAGCTCGTGGCCCCGAGCACCTGGTTGGCGGCGAGCACGAGTTCGGGCGCGCGCCCGACGTGGAGCCGCTCGGCCGGATGGAGCGAGTCCGCCTCGGGGGTGAGCGCCTCCTGGAAGAACGGGTCGCGCGTGAGGCCCCAGCCCAGCCAGGGGTTGCCGATCGAGAGGCCGGTCACGGGCGAGGGACGGGGCGCGCAGGCAGCGAGGGTTCGGCGCGTTCGGTGCTCTACCGAACGCTCAACTCGCGCGCATAATCGCGAGCGTTCGGGGGGTTCGGCAAGCCGCCGAACGCTCGGCACTCTCACGGCTGAGTTGCCCGAGAACCCAGGGATAAAGCGACGTCGCGACGACGACGTCGGACACTTCGCGACCGCTGCGTCGCTCGATCGCTGGCCGTGCGACGACGTCCGGCGACCGCCGGTGCTCAGGTCGGTGCGCGGGACCGCTCGCGCCATGACCGTGTTGGCTCTTGCTCTCCGGCGCGACCCGGCGTGACCTTGCGCGCATGCTCGACGCGGCCGCCGGCCCATCCGATTCCGACCTCCGGGGCGATGCACGGGGTGGCGCAGACGGCGCGATCCCGGCGACCCCAGCGGCAGTCGCGGCCGAGCACACCGCGTTGCTCGAGGAGGTCTTCCGCCGCTCGCCGTCGTTCCTGCATGTGCTCCGGGGTCCCGACTTCATCTTCGAGCTGGCGAACACGGCGTACTACCAGCTCGTGGGCCACCGCGTCCTCATCGGCCGGCCCGCGTTCGAGGCGCTGCCCGAGGCCGCGGGCGGCGGCTTCCCGGAGCGTCTTGCGGCGGTGATGGCCACGGGCGTGCCCTTCGTCGGGCGCGCGCTGCCCGTCACGCTCGCCCGCACGCCGGGCGCGCCGCCCGAGGAGCGCCTGATCGACCTCGTCTATCTGCCGCTGCCGGACACGGACGGCCGGGTCACGCGCGTGCTGGGGCACGGGACCGACGTGACCGACCTCGTCCGACAGCGGACGGCCGGCGAGGCCGAGCGCGCGCGGCTGCTGGCCGAGGTCGCGGCGGAGCGCGAGCGGCTGCGCGCGCTCATCCGGCAGATGCCCGCGCCGGTGGCGCTGCTCACCGGCCCCGAGCTGCGCTACGACCTCGTGAACGCCGCGTACCGGCGCATCAGCGGCGGGCGCGATGTGACGGGGCTGACGCACCGCGCGGCGTTCCCGGAACTCGCCGGGCAGGGCTTCTACGAGCTGTTCGCGCGCGTGTACGCCACCGGCGAGCCGTGGCACGGCCCCGAGACGCTCGCGCGCTACGACCGGGACGGGACGGGCGTGGTGGACACGTGGCTCGACCTGCGCCTCGAGCCGGTGCGCGATGCCGACGGCCACGTCATGGGCCTGCTCAACTTCGCGGTCGATGTGACCGAGCAGGTGCGCGCCCGCCGTGAGGTCGAGCGCCTGCTCGCCGCGAGCGAGCGCGCGCGGACCGAAGCCGAGCAGGCGCGGCGCGAGGCGGACGCGGCGCGCGCCGAGGCGGAGGCAGCCAACCGGGCGAAGAGCGAGTTCCTGGCGATGATGAGCCACGAGCTGCGCACGCCGCTCAATGCGATCGGCGGCTACGCCCAGCTCATGGAGCTGGGCCTCCACGGCCCGGTCACGTCGGAGCAGCTGGCCGCCCTGGACCGGATCCAGCGCGGGCAGCAGCACTTGCTCGGGCTCATCAACGCGGTCCTGAACTACGCCAAGCTCGAAGCCGGGCACGTCGAGTACCGCACGGAGGACGTGCCGGTGTGCGACGCGCTCAGGGAGGTGGTGGCGCTGGTCACTCCGCAGGCCCGGCAGAAGGGCGTGACGCTCGTGGCGGGGCCGTGCGCGCCCGACCTCGTCGCGCGCGCCGACCCGGAGAAGGTGCGGCAAGTCCTCCTCAACCTGCTCTCGAACGCGATCAAGTTCACCCGGGGCGGCGGGACCATCACCGTCGACGCGACCGCGACGCCCGACGGCCCGGTGAAGGTGCAGGTGCGCGATACCGGGCGCGGGATCGAGGCCGACCAGCTGGGCCGCGTGTTCCAGCCGTTCGTGCAGGTCGATGCCCGCCTGACGCGCACGCAGGAGGGCACGGGCCTTGGGCTGGCCATCAGCCGCGACCTGGCCCGTGGCATGGGCGGGGACCTCACGGTCGAGAGCACGCCCGGGGTCGGGAGCACGTTCACGCTCACCCTCTCGGCGGCGACCTAACGGGTCGTGTGTGAGACGTTCGGCACTCACACCGCAGAACGCATCGCACCATCCGTCTCACCGGCGCGCGTCCCGAAACCCGTCCGGCGTGGGCCTGTGAGACGCCCGTCGCAGAAACCCCCGAGGTCTCCGTATGTCAATCGCCGGTGTTTCGGTCGGCGCGCCACACCGGGGCACGCACCTCCCGGGCGGCGCCGTCAGAGGCGGGACGTCGTGCCCCGCCGCCGGGCGAGACGCCGGGTCCACATCATGCATTGGCCCACAGCGTTCGGTCGTTCCGGCCCGCGCTGGGCCGACCAGTCGTCTATCCGTCATCGGGTCGGCGCCCGCTGACGGGCGCTCACCTTCGTCTGCCGCGTAGCCGGGTGTCTTCCCCGCACGGCAGCCGAGGCGCGTGTTCCCCTGACCCGCATTACCCGACCTTCCCCCACCCTTGTCGGACCGGGTCACCGTTCGTCGCACCATGTGGACGACCCGGCGCGCGACGCGGCTGCACACAACACGGCTCTGGGCGCCGCCACGCTCCAGACCGTCCGGCCGGTGAACACGCGCGCGTCGGGACACCACGGTCGCGCCCGCTGGCTCTCCGTAAGCGAGGGGTCGCTGGGGCTGCCTGCTGGGGGTACACGGCATGAAGTTGCAGGCGCCCGCCCCGGCCGGCGACTGCCGGTACGCCGGGCGGCGGACCAGGGTGTGGGGATGGGATGAGCACAGGGGTTGGAGGGAACGGGGTCGGGGTCGAGGATGCGGCAGCGTGGCTCTTCGCCGGTCCGGGCGAACTTCGGGCACGCTGCCGCGCCCTCGACTGGGCCGCCACGCCGTTGGGGACGGTCGAGGGATGGCCGACAAGCCTCCGCACGGCGGCCGCGCTCGTGCTCGCGGCGCCGACCCCGATGATCGTGCTCTGGGGCCCGGAGCTCGTCCAGCTCTACAATGACGGCTACGCCGCGATCATGGGCGCCAAGCACCCAGCCGGCCTCGGGCAGCGCAACGTCGAGTGCTGGCCGGAGGTGTGGGATTTCACCGGACCCGTGTACGCCGGCGTGCGCGAGCGAGGCGAGGCGTTCACCTTCGCCGACCAGCGACTCGTGCTCGAGCGCCACGGCCGCCCGGAGGAGACGTTCTTCACGCTCACCTACAGCCCCGTGTTCGACGAGGCGGGCGCGGTCGGCGGCGTGTTCGTGACCGTAGTCGAGACGACGGCGGCGGTGCGTGCCCGCACGGTGCAGGAGGCCGAGCGCGAGCGCACGGTCGCGGCACTGGCCGCGAACGAGGCGCGCTTCCGGGCAGTGCAGGAAGCGTCCCCCCACGGCCTCGTGCTGCTCCGGCCCGTGGACGAACGCACGGGCGACGCGGCATCGGCCGACGCGGCGCGGATCGTCGACTTCCGGATCGAGTACGTCAACGCGGCCGGCGCGCACCTGACCGGCCATCGCCCTGCCGCGATGGTCGGGCGCACCCTGCTGGCGCTCTTCCCCACGACGCGCCCGCTCGGTCTGTTCGACGCCTACGTCCGGGTGATCGAGACGGGCGTCCCGTGGGAGACCGACGTGCACTACATCGGCGACGGGCTGGACGCCGGCTACCAGCTCGCCGCCGTCCGGGTTGGCGAGGGCGTTGACGCCGAACTCGTCCTGCTCTTCGCCGACGCGACGGCGCGGCTCGTCGCGGAGGCCGAACGCGACCGGCTCCTGACGGAGCTCGGGGCCGAGCGCGAGCGGCTGCGCGCACTGATCCTCCAGATGCCGGCCCCGCTGTCGCTGCTGGAGGGGCCTGAGCACCGCTTCACCCTCGTCAACGACGCGTACAAGCGCGTGAGCGGCGGTGGGCGGGACGTCACCGGCCTCACCCCACCAGAGGCGTTCCCGGAGATCGCCGGGAGCGGCATCTACGAGCGGTTCGATCAGGTGTACGCGACGGGCGAGCCGTGGGACGGACCCGAGACGCTGGTGCGCTTCGACCGGGACGGGACCGGGGTGATCGACACGTGGTTCAACCTGCGCTTCGCGCCGGTGCGCGACGCCGCGGGCCGGGTGACCGCGATCCTGAACTTCAACGTGGACGTGACCGAGCAGGTGCGCGCGCGCCGTGAGGTCGAGCGCCTGCTGGCGGCAAGCGAGGGCGCCCGCGCGGAAGCGGAGGCGGCACGCGCGCGCTCCGACGCGGTGCTCGGGAGCATCGCCGACGCGTTCTACCTGCTCGACCGCGAGTGGCGCTTCATCTACGTGAACGCCGCGGCCGAACCCCTCCTACAGACGACGCGCGACCAGTTGCTGGGACGCACGCTCTGGGAGGCGTTTCCCGACGTGGCCGGCTCGCCGTTCGAGGCGCCATACCGCGCGGCGATGGACGAGGGGCGCGTCACGTCCGCGGAAGCGTACTTCCCGCCGCTCGGCACGTGGTTCGACGTGCGGACGTACCCGTGGGCGGGCGGGCTGATGGTGCACTTCCGCGACATCGGCGCGCGCAAGGCAGCGGAGGCCGAACGCGAGCGGCTGCTTGCCGACGCGGAGGCGGCGCGACGGACGGCGGAGCGGGCCGCGGACCGGGTCGCACGCCTGCACCGGGTGAGCACGGCGCTCGCGACGCCCATCTCCCCCGAGGCCCTGGCCGAGGCCGTGGTGCGCGAGGGCACGCCCACGGTCGGCGCGGCGGTGGGCGTGGTCACCCGCCTGTCCGAGGACGGGCGCGAGTTCCGCGTCCTCGCGGCGTACGGGCTGCCCGACGACACGGCGGCGACGTGGGCGAGCTTCCCGAACCAGTCGCCATCGCCGCACGCGGACGCGCTGGCCGCGCGGACGCCGCTCTTCATCGAAACGCCGGCCGACTACGACCGCAGCTTCCCGCACCTCCGTGCGCTGCGGCGGTCGGCCGGAGCCGGCGCGACCGCGGCCCTCCCACTCATCGTGGCGGGCGAGCCGTTCGGGGTGTTGAGCTTCGGCTTCGCCGAGGCGCGGTCGTTCACGAGCGAGGACCGAGAGTTCCTCGCCACCATCGCCAACCAGTGCGCGCAGGCCCTCGAGCGCGCACGCCTGCTCGGCGCCGAGCAGGAAGCACGGCGCGACGCGGAGGCGGCCAACCAGGCGAAGAGCCAGTTTCTCGCCGTGATGTCGCACGAACTCCGCACGCCGCTCAACGCCATTGGTGGCTACGCGGAGCTGCTGGAGATGGGCATCCGCGGCCCGGTCACGGCGCAACAGCGCGAGGACCTCGGCCGGATCCAGAAGAGCCAGCGGCATCTGCTGGGGCTCGTCAACGAAGTGCTCAACTACGCCAAGCTCGAGACCGGCGCCGTGCACTTCGACCTGGCGCCCGTGCGCGTGCCCGAGGCGCTCGCCGGGGCCGAGGCGCTAGTCGCGCCGCAGGCGCGGACGAGAGGGCTCACGTTGGTCGTCGGGGATGGCCCCCCGGCGCTGGCCGTGCGCGCCGATGCCGAGAAGCTGCGGCAGGTGCTGGTGAACCTGCTCTCCAACGCAATCAAGTTCACCGAGCCCGGCGGGCGCGTCGACCTCGCCTGCGCCGCCGCGCCGGATACTGCGTCGGGAGCGCGCGTTCACATCACGGTGCGCGACACCGGGATCGGCATCGCGCCAGACCAGCTCACGCGCATCGTCGAGCCGTTCGTGCAGGTGCGCTCGGACCTGACGCGCACGGCGGAGGGCACGGGGCTGGGGCTGGCGATCAGCCGCGACCTGGCGCGCGGCATGGGTGGCGACCTCACGGCCGAGAGCACGCCGGGCGTCGGGAGCACGTTCACGCTCACGTTGCCCGCTGCTGATCCGGCCAACGACTGACGGTCGTTTTTCGGACGTCTCATTGCCGTCCCGAAACCTGGGCCGGCGCCTAACGGCAGGTCCGCCACCCGTCGTCAATAACGTACGGGTTCTCGGCGTCTCAGCGCCACCAGCCGCCGCGCCGCGGGGCCACGTGGCGGGCGAAGCGCGCGGGTCTGACATACGCCGTTGACGGACGTCCGTCGACGGCGTATACTCGATCCGTCGCGGTGGCGCGCGGGTACCCGTAGAAGCCGAACGCCGCAGGCGCGCCACGCGGCCGGGCCGCGCGGGCGCCCGTACGCGCCTGTACGCGCCTGTACGGCCGGCTGACACCCCGAGACGACGACCCGAGATGACGACGAAGCGGACGAAGCATCCGAAGCGGACGACACGCACCGCGCCGGCCACGCCCCGGACGCGCCCGGCCCGTGGGCTGCCGGACGACGCGTTCGCCGACCTGCTGGAGAGCGTGCGGGAGGGCGGCCGCATCCTCCGCGGCGAACAGCCGCCGAGCCGCCGCTTCGCCGTGGCGGAGGACGAACCCGACGTGGTCGCGATCCGCGAGCGCATGCAGCTCTCGCAGACGCGGTTCGCGCTGCTCCTCGGGATCAGCCCGCGCACCCTGCAAGGGTGGGAGCAGAAGCGTCGGGCCCCCAAGGGGGCGGAGCGCACGCTGCTCCGGGTGGCGGCGCGGCACCCGGAGGCGCTCCTGGAACTCGCCCACCGGTAGACGGCCGCCGCCTCGCGCGTCCAGGAACTCGTTCCAGAACCGCGGCGCTCTCGCGTCGATGCGGTGCGCAACCTCGAGGGTTAGTCGGACGTCGCTCGCACTGCAGCAACGGAGTTGTGCGACGGGTTCTGGGACGCGGAGTCCTGGGCGATCGCGGGGACGTTAGGCACCCGCGCGTCTCGACGCCCGCCCGGCGCTCGTGCTCGACGTGCGCGCGCCGGACGCCGGCGAGGACGCATTCGGCGCGGCCATCCGGTTCCAGACGGCGCGGAAGGTCGATCCGCCGGCCGACGCCCGACGAGCGGGCGGCGGCTCCTGTTGCACCGCGTTGTGGCGCGACGCCCGGGTGTCGCAAGCACGCCATGCGAAGGACGACGGTGCGGACCACGACCCGCAGCGAGCGGACCGGGTCGCGCTGATGTTCCGCAACCCGACCTCGATCATCACGTCACCAGATCGACGCGGACGACGCGTGTGCAACCCGTCCGCGTGGATCTGTGAGCCACGGTGGGGTGCTTACGGCGTCACCCGCGCGCGCTGCGGATCATCGGCTGGGTTCACGTACGTCATCGCGAATGGACCGCTCGCGCTGACCGCGACCACCGTCGCCCCCTTCGCGACCGCGTAATGGTGCATCCGCGCGGGGACCTCCCCCGCCTGCCCGTGGGTCATCGCACGCGCCGTCTCGAGCTTCAGCGTGTCGCCCATTCCAACGAGAAAGATGCCGCGCCGGACGACGACGTGTTCGCTTGTGGGATGCGAATGCGGCGGGATCCGGTACCCGTCGGGCATCGCGAGTTCGATGGTGAACGGGCCGGCCTTGCTCGGGTCGCCCCGCAGCACGGCCATCTGCGCGCCGGGCGGGAACACGGGAGGCGCCGGCATCCAGTGCCGACCTGCTCCGCTGTCGTGCATTGCGGGTCGCGGCTGTGCCGAGAGCCCCGACGCGACGGCGAGTCCGACACTGGTAATGCCGAGCAAGGAACGCATCCGCCTACCTCCACCGGTCATGAGGTTCGCGCGGGTCACTCCGCGCGGCGAACGTGGGCCGCCGGACGGGCGCCGGCTAGCCCTCCAGGCGGCGCAGCCGCGCCCGGGCGCGGTCCGACCGCGTTCGTCGCACGTCGTGTACCGGGCCCGGGGCACCAGATTCGGAGCAGACGCCATGCGCCGTGATGTGGCCACGGCGTGTGCGATGGTGGCACCCGGTCGGCGTGTGCGCCCTGTTCACCGCGCCGCGGTCCCGGTGATGTCGCGCCCCGGTGTTACGGGTCGCGCGCCGCGACGGCATGTCGGCCGCCCCCGCTGGCCTTCGCGGCGTACATGGCCGCGTCGGCGCGGCGCAGGAGCGCGTCGGCTGACGCGGGCCCCCGCGCGCCGGCGGCCGCGATGCCGATGCTGGCCGCGAGCGTCCGCCCGTGCCCCGCGACATCGATCGGCGCACGGAGCGCGACCGTCACCCGCTCCGCGACGGCCACCGCCTCGGCTTCGACGTGCTCGAGGTGCGTCCCTTCGAGCAGCACGGCGAACTCGTCGCCGCCAAGGCGCGCCACCGTGTCGTCGGACCGGACGGCCCCGAGCAGCCGCTCGGCCGCGACCACGAGACAGCGGTCGCCGGCCGCGTGCCCCAACGTGTCGTTCAGGCTCTTGAACCCGTCGAGATCGAGGTAGAGCACCGCCGCGCCCGCGCTGCCGCGCGCGGCGCGCGCGAGCGCGTGCGCGACGCGGTCGGCGAAGAGCGCGCGGTTGGCGAGCCCGGTGAGCGGATCGTGGAGCGCGCGGTACCGGAACCCGGCCTCGCTCTCCCGCAGGACCGCCTCGGCCTCGACGCGCTCGGTGACGTCGGCGCTGTTGATGATCACGCCCCCGATCACCGGATCGGCCAGCCGGTTCTGCGCGACCGCGCGGACGTGCCGCCACGCCCCGTCGGGGTGACGTACCCGGAACTGCGCGGACGCGCGGCCGCCGGGCGTGGCGACGAGCGCGCGGAAGGCGTCGCGCAGCGGGCCGACGTCGTCCGGGTGGACCCGGTCGAAGGCGCTCGCGCCGACCCGGTCCTCCGCGGACACGCCGTACACGCGCTGGTACGAGGGGCTCGCGTCGAGCACCCGCGCGTCCGCGTCGACGACCGTGATCGCATCCGACGCGTGTTCGAGGAGTGCCCGGAACCGCGCCTCGCGGTCAGCAAGCGCGCGTGCTGCGTGCTCCGCCTCCGTCCGGGCCCGCTGTTCCGCGGCCAGCAGCTGCTCGCGCTCCAGGGCCGCCTGCTTCTCCGCCGTGACGTCGCGGTAAAACACGGCGACGCCGCCCGCTTCGCTCGGATAGGCGTGGATGGCGTGCCAGACGCCGGCCCCGGCGTACTGGTGCTCGAAGCGGACCGCGACGCGCTCCGCCGCGACCCGGCGGTACTGGCGCTCCACCTCGGAGCCCACGGTCTCGGGCCATTGCTGCCAATGATCGCAGCCCAGGAGGGCCAGCCGCGAGGTCTGACTCAGGCGGCAGGCTTCCTGGTTGGCGTAGGTCACGCGCCACTGGGCATCGAACGCGAGGAACGCCTCCGACATCGCCTCGATCACGGCGGCAAGCCGATGCTCCGTCGCCCGCTGGGCCGCTGCGGCGTGGCGCGCGCGCGCCAGCTCGGGTCGGGCCGGCTGCGCGGGGACGTCGGGGATCGCCGCAGTCCGGGGCTCGTCGGCTGGGCGGGCACGCGGCGCGGCCGGCCGCCCGCGCGCGTCATCGAGCGGCATGTGACGGTACGATGCGAGGGTCTGAGTTGGGCGGCGTCCACGGCGACGCGTCAGCCGCCCGTCGCTGGTCGTGGCGCAACGCGCCTTGGACCACGGCGAGCGACCGCGTCGCCGTGAGGGGCATCATCATGAAGGGGTACGATCGCGTGCCGTCCGACGCGCCCTGGATCGGGGGGCGGGCGGGCGCCGACACCGGGCGCCGGGCGCGAGGAGCGCAGCCACGATGACGCGGCACATGCGGCGCGCGACTGCGACGTGGGCCATCACTGAACGCTCCGGGTCTGGGCGGGAACCGCGATCCGTGGGCGCGACGCCCGCGGCGGTAGGCGTCCCGGAGCCACAACGCGCAGGCACGGCCGACGCGTGCATGACCCCGCGCCCGAGTCGCGGGCGACGCGGGGCGACGATGGCGCCGACCCATGCGCCCGCGAAAGGGACAGGCGCAGTCGACGGCGTGGTCCCGCACGATTTCTACCGAGGTCGACCGCGGCTACCACGCACTGACCGCACCAGCCAGTCCGCATACGCGGGAACGGCACGGCATCGGACCAGACGTCGGCGGCGTTCGCAGAGTCCCCCTGGGTGCCCGGTTACTAAGCCGGGGCTACGGGCAGAGTGAGCGCACACACGGACGGCACGACCGCGCGCGGTACGACCACGACACGCAAGACCTCCGACGCGCGGCGGCCCGCACGTAGAACGACGGGCGGCGCGCCCGGTTCCGCGCACGCCGCCCGTCGTTCGGAGATCGATGAGGCGGACCGTCGCCGCCGAACGTCAGCTCGCGCGTCGTCGCCGAACCAACGCCAGCGCGAGGAGCCCGGTCGCGCCAAGGAAGATCGTGCGCGGCTCGGGCACGGCCGAGGGCGTAGCGAACGTCGCCTGGAAGGCGGCGACGTTCCCCGGATCGCGGACGCTGCACGTCGTCGTCCCGGCAAAGCACAAGTAGAACACGTCACCGGTCGTGTTCGCCGCCGAGTTCGCGATCTCGTACACGTTCGCTTCGAAATTGCTGTTCGACACCGTCGAGCTGACCAGCGCGATGTAGCGCATGCCCCCGACGACCGCGATGCCGGGGCTGATCGTCACGTTCGAGGTCCCGGACGTCGTCGGGTTCGTGAATCCCTGTGTGAACAGCGCCGCTCCCGTCGGGATCACGCCGTTGAACGCGAAGATCGCGATCGAGCTCGGCCCGCCGCCGGGCGCGGTGCCGCCGAGCGTGAGGGTGTACGTCAGCGACGCGAGCGACGTGGCACCCGTCGGGGCGAAGAATCCCTGCCCGACCGCGTTGGTGGAGAACGGCCCCGTGGCCCCCGCGAACGCGGGCAACGTCGGGGGCGTGTACGTCGCGATGCGCGTCTGCGCACCGACCGTCGACGCGATCAGGGTCACAAGAGCGAGCAGCGTGCGCACAAAAGCACTTGAGTCAGAGGAACGGCGGTCAGACACCACGTGGTCGCGAACGTACGGGTCCGTGGCGCGGATCGCAACGGCGAACCGTCCGTGGTCGAGGTGTGGCCTAACGCATCGAGGAGCTGGTGGGCTGAACGTCTGCAGCGACGTCGTGGCCCCATCGCGTGCCACGACCGCCTCACAGGACGGAACCGCGCACTCAACGTCCGCGCCTGCAACGCCGCCCTCTCGCGAACCGCCAGCTGCCAGGTAGCGCGCGACCGTCGCTGAGAACGACGGCGGGGGTGTTTCCGGGTCGACGGGGCGAGGTCGGTGACGGACGCGAGCCGCGATGCGCACGAAACGGGCGGAGCAGGCCGGCCGACATCCGACCGTCGTAGCGGACCCTGCCAGATACACACGACGGATACCGGGTATGGATTCCGATATTGCCGTGCGGCACATCGACCGGGCTGCGTCGTGCCTAACACCAGATTCGCACACCGCCCGCGGGTGCGTACGGAATACCCGGGCCATCGTCCACCGTGTTCGTGTCGTGTCGGTCCGAATCCCTGATCGCGCTCACCGCGTGCCGAACAGCACGCAGGCATCGCGTGTAGCATCGCAGGACTGACGGTCGCGTCGCGCGCGCCGCACGTCCCGGAACACCGCGACGCGTCGCACGCTCCAACGACGGCCGCCCAGATCGCGCGGCGTGTCGCCGCGGCGCCCGCCACCCTCCATCGCACGGGAACTCCGCGTCCAGGGCGAACCACAGCGGTTGCGGCGTCAATGCCCTGCCGCGCACGACGTCACCTCGGAGGACTCGACGTTCCGCGTCTCGAGCGTGTGACGCCCCACGACGCGTTCACGACCGCGCGGTCAGTCGCCCGCCGCCGCGACTCCGAACGTCAGCATCGCCCGATGCCTTGTCCTTGCGTGGCGACGATCGCGTGGCGACCGTCAGCGGGGTGCGCGCACTGTTACGGTTGGCGTGGCGCACGGGGGACGCGCGGGTTTGACAAGATCCATCGGCGGCCACACCGTGGGGGCTCCCACCACCCAGGAGCCGTCCGCCATGCCCGTTCGCCCGCCCGCCGGCACCCCGGTGCTCACGCCCGGCCACACGCCATCGTTCACACCCGACCAGCTCCGCCAACTCCAGCAGCAGTGGCAGCAGCAGCACCCGGGCGCGTTCCACCCCGCGTCCGGGTACTACGCCAATGGCCTGCCGAACTGGACTGTCCTCGACACGCTCTTCACCGGGACGGACGGGGTCACGTTCGGGGCCCGTCCGCTGAGTGCGCCCGCGCCGACGGGGCACGTGTACGCGGTCGCACTGCTCGGCACGTGGGACGGCTACACGGGCGGCGTCATGACGTCGGCCGTGCCCGGCGCGCCGGGCATCTTCGTCGACCCGTGCTTCGACGACCGCAGCGGCGTGATCCGCGCGACCTTCGGCGCGCCGCAGCGCACGGTGAGCGTGGAGGTGCTCCCCGAAACGCAAGTGGAGGGCGAGTTCTCGACCACGGCGGCCCCATACCTGAGCGCGTATGACGCCGGCGGCACGTCCGTCGGCCACACGGTCCTTCCCGACGCGTTCGGCTCGCCGACGTATGACCACTGGCACACGCTGACCGTGCAGGTCGCGGCGGCGACGATCGGCTACGTCGAGTTCTCGTCAACGGCGCCGGCGACCGATCACATCTACGGCGCGTTCCGGCGCCTGACGTTCCACGCATGACTGGATCTCCCAACGCGGTCGCGCCCGGATGATGGCCGTCCCGCGACCGACCCCTCCGCAGCGCGCGCGCTCCGGGTTCACGACACGACCGCGCGATACCTCCCGTGCGCCGGCACGCGGCGGCCCCCGTCCGGGAGTGCGGACCGCGGTGGCACTCGGGTCCCGGACGGCGGGCGACCCACGCGGCGCGCGGAACCGAGGCACGCCGACCTGACCGCCGGGCGTCGATCGCGCGTGGCGCGCGACGCGATCCGCCACGTCGCGTCGGCGCCGAGCGGTACGCCGTACGCCGTACGCCGTACGCCGTACGCCGTACGCCGTACGGCGAAACGTTCGCTCCACAGGGATTGCAACCGCCCGCGCATGCGTTCACACGTCGACGGCTCGTGATGCGGTCCCGCGCGTGCGGACCGGGGAACGGCGCGCCTGCCCCGGACGCCGAGGCCGCCAGGGCGAGTGCGGCCCGATATCGCTTCCTCCACACGGAAGTGGCGGTTGGACACACGATGCTGGCCGCTGCCGCCACGACCCGGATCGCGGCCGTGCGGGCCCGGCGCGTCGACCATGCGCAAGCCGCGCACGACGAAGTGGCTCGGCACTTGGCTCGGCATTTGGCCCGGCCCGACGCCGCGGGGCTGTCCGCGCCCGAGGCCGCCGTGCTCGCGGCCGCGCTCGCGCCACTCACGGCCGCACTAGCCGCCCTGCGGGTGCGGCCCACGCGCGACACGGCGGCGCGTGGAACGAACCGGCCCCACGCCCTCGATGTCCTGCCGCGCGGGCCCGCTGCAGCGTTCCCGCTGCGTCCGCGCGCTCGCCGTGGGGCCCTGCTCGGCGCCGGGCTCTCGGCCGCGGGGGGCGTGGCCGCGGGCGCCCGCGGGCGCACGCGGGCGACGACGGCCTGCCCCGGCGCGCGCCGCGCGGCGGGCCGACCCGGACGGGGCCCCCACAGGGGGGCCGCGTCCTCGTATGAACCGGGCCCGAGAGGGTCCTTTTTCGGACGGACCGCATGCGTCTCGAAACAGATATGCGGGCCAAACACGGGCACGAGGGCCGGGTCGCACGTCGGGGCGATCGCCCGGCGTCCCACGCGAGCCGTCTCGCGACGGATGGTGGTCGGGTGCATGGGTGGGCGAGTGACGCGACTCGGAACGCCCGTCCTCCGCCGCCGTGTAGCGGGCGACGCGTGGTGCATCCGCGCGAGGGCCGTGCGGTGCGGGCGGTGCCGGGACGCCGCCCGCCGCCGGATTGACGCGCGGCACCCGGCCGCGCATGATTGGGCGGGCGTTCGGGGCGCCCGCGGGTCCGCGCGAAGGGCCGAGCCCTCCCGTCGACGCCTGGATGACGGCATCCCGTCTCCGTGCTGGCCAGCTTGCGGACCGCCGGCCTTCAGCATGGAGGACGCATGCCGGACGCCCGCCCCTTGCCCGACTCGCCGGACCTCGCCCAGCTCCGGCGACAGGCGAAGGATCTGCTCCGCGCGGCGCGCGCCGCGGATCCCGCCGCGCTCGCGCGGTTCCGCATCCTGCCGGCGCTCGCGCGCGCCGGCGACGAGGACCTCACCCGCGCCGCGCTCGCGCTCCACGACGCGCAGTCGGCGATCGCGCGTGAGCACGGTGTCCCGTCGTGGAACGCCCTGCGCGAGCGCGTCGAGGAGTTGACGCTCGGCTTCGACGAGGCTGTGCGCGAGTTCGTCGAGGCGGCGACTGACGGCCGGACGGCACGCGCCGAGCGCCTGCTGGCGCGGCACCCGCACATCGCCGGCGCGAACGTGCACACGGCGTTGGTGCTGGGCGACGCCGCCGCCGTCGCGGCGCACCTCGCACAGCGCCCCGCGCTCGTCCGCGAGTCCGGCGGGCCGCGCGGCTGGGAACCCCTGCACTACGTCTGCCACACGTCGCTCGGTCGGACCGCCGCTGCCCGCGCGGACGGGCTCGTGGCCATCGCGCGGCGCCTACTGGCGCTCGGCGCCGATCCGAACGCCCGCTTCCCGTGGCTGCACCACGGCGTGCGACGGCCCGTGCTCTGGGGAGCGACCCGCGCCGCCCAATTGCTGCCGCTGGCCGAGGTGCTGCTTAAGGCCGGCGCCGACCCGAACGACGGCGTCACGCTGCCGCTGGCGGCGGGCGGCGGTGACCTGGGATCGCTCGAACTCCTGCGCGCGTACGGGGCGGACCTGAACCAGCCCTGGGCGAGCGACGGAGCCCCGACGCTCTACGCCATCCTCCTCTGGGCGTCGACCCCCGCCGGCGTACACTGGCTGCTGGCGCACGGCGCCGACCCGGATCCGGTGTTCGCCGGCAACGGCGAGGCCCCGCTCCACGCCGTGGCCCGACGCTGGGACGTGGTGACGGCGGAGCTGCTCGTCGAGCGCGGCGCGGACCCCGCGCGCCGGCGCGCGGACGGCCGCACCCCGTACGCGGTGGCGGCGCTGCACGCGAACGAGCCCGTCGCCGACTGGCTGCGCGCGCGCGGCGCGTCGGACGAGCTCCCGCCGGTGGACCGGCTCGTCGCGGCCTGCGGTCGCGGCGACCGGGCGGCGGCCCGGGCGATGCTCGCCGACCGTCCGGCGCTCGGCGACGAGCTCACGACCGAGCACTACGGCGCACTCCACCGCGCCGCCGAGCGCGGGGATCTCGCGGCGCTCGCGCTGCTCCTCGACTGCGGCTTCGACCCGAACCGCGGTGACGAGGAACTCGGCAAGACCGCGCTCCACAGCGCCGCAATGGCGGGGCAGCCCGACGCCGTGCGGCTCCTGCTCGCGCGCGGGGCGTCCCCCGACGTCCGCGACCGGGAGTTCAAAGGACAGCCGCTCGTGTGGGCGGCCGAGGGGTCGAGATCGCGCCACGATCGCGCGCCGGAGTACGCCGAGGTCGGACGCGTGCTGCTGGACGCCGGGTCGCTCGCGGACTGGGAGCGGGGCGACGAGCCGGCCGAAGCCCTCGTCGAGATCCTCGCCGATTGGCGGCGCGGCTGGACCGCGCCCACGGCGTGATGCGCCCGACCTCGAACGGAGGCCCGGCCACGCGCAGTCCCATCCCCTCCGTCCGCGCCGTTGGGCTGCTCTTCGTCGCGCTCGGCGTGCTCGACCTGTGGCGCGGGGTTGCGCCGCTCTTCGGGCCGGGGCGGCCGCCTCGTCTGGCGGGCGACGACGTCCTGGTACTGGCGATCGGCGTCGTGGCCCTGATCGGCGGCGGCTGGGTGCTACGCGGCCGGAACTGGGCGCGGTGGCTGCTCGCGGGCTGGATGGCGCTGCACGTCGCGGTCAGCGCCGGGCACCCCGCCGAACTGGCCGCCCACGTGGTGATCTTTGGTGCCGTTGCGTTCGTCTTGTTTCGGGCGCGCGCGGCGACGTCCTTTCGGGCGTCCGCGCGCGGATGACTCGCCGTGCCGTGCGCCGGTAGCGTCCGGCGCACGATCACGGCACGTATCGCACGGGACGCCGCGGGTCTGCGCTTCGGCAGGCACGCTCGGGCGGGTCGTTTTTCGGACGTCGCTCCGGCACTCACTGCGTGATGCCGGGTCCGAGGCACACGACGTCCCGAAACCCCGGCGCACAATCAGCATCGCTCTATACCGCCCCTCGACGGCAGTTGAGACGGTTACCGACCGGGGCAGAGTTCCGGCCCCCGGTCCCGGGCGAGTCGCGGTGCCCTGCCACGCTCGCTACCGTCGAACGCGAGTCGCTCTAGACCCCGGCCGCGACCGCCGGTCGGCGCCGGCGCACGGCCACGCCGGCCAGGCCCACGTCCCCGGCTCGGGCGCCGTCGTCGACGCGCCCGCGACGTACCGGAAGTCGTCGATGAGCACGTCGTCGCCGTTACCGGTCGGGTCGGTGAGGGTGGCGTACGCGATGGACGCCGTGTTCAGCTCGATCCCCGTCGTTTCCGAGGCTCGTACGTCAGCCCCTTCGCCGCGATCTGCGGAGCGATGGCGCCTGGGGCCGGCGGACGTCGGGACGACGGTGCGGCAGTGACCGACGGCCGCCGGGCCGACGCCCGGCGCGTCAGCTTCAACTACGCCTCCGCGCGCGGCCGGTCCGCGTGGGCCGCCGCGAGCACCTGCGCCACGCTCGCGACCAACGCCTCGCCGGTGAACGGCTTCGCGAGGAATCCCGTGGCGGGGCCGCGCGCCACCGCCTGGTTCGGGTCCGCGTAGCCCGACAACACGAGCACGGGCAGGCCCGGGTGTTCCGCCCGGAGCCGCGCGATCAGCTCGCCCCCACCCATCTCGGGCATGCGCAGGTCGGTCACGACGACCGTGATGCGGTGGCCGGCCTCGCGCCACACGAGCAGCGCGTCGGCGCCATGGCGCGCCTCCAGCACGGCGTACCCGTGCCGTTCGAGCACGCGCCGCGCGGTCGAGCGCACCGCCGCCTCGTCCTCGACGAGCAGCACCGTCCCCCCGACCCCGCGAGCGCCGGCCGACGGCGTCGCCGCCGCACCCGGGTGCGCGGGCGCGGGCGCCGACACGGCCGGGAGCAGGACCGTGACCGTGGTGCCGTCGCCCGGCGCGCTCTCGATGCGGACGACGCCCCCCGCCCGGCGCACGATGCCGAACACGGTCGCCAGTCCGAGCCCGGTGCCCTGCCCGACGTCCTTGGTCGTGAAGAACGGATCGAAGGCGTGCGCGCGCGTCTGCGCGTCCATCCCGTGCCCCGTATCGTGCACCCGCACGCGCACCCACCGCCCGGGCGCGACGTCGTCCCAGCGGCGTTCGCGCACGGCGGTGAACTCCACCGCGTCGACCACCAGATCGAGCGTGCCGCCCGTCCCCGGGTGTCCGTGACGCGTCGTGAGCATCGCGTCGCGCGCGTTGACGACGAGGTTCAGCACCACCTGCTCGAGTTGACTCGCGTCGACGTCGACCCACACGTCGCGGTCGGCGACGTGCAGCGCGACCAGGACCTCCTCGCCGGTGACGTGGCGGAGCAAGCGCTCGGCGTCCCGGACGAGGTCGCCGACGTTCAGGCGCTTCGTCTGGACGGGTTGCGCCCGGCTGAAGGTGAGCAGCTGCCCCACCAGGCGGCGCGCGCGTTCGGTCGCCTGGACGACCTCGTCGAGGTCGCGCCACGCCGGGTGCTCCGAGGGCAGCTCCGCCGTGAGGTCCGTCCGCAGGAACTCGAGGTTTCCGCTCACGACGGTGAGCAGGTTGTTGAAGTCGTGCGCCACGCCGCCGGCCAGTTGGCCTAACGCCTCCAGCTTCTGCGCCTGCTGCAACTGCGCCTCGAGCACCCGTCGCGCCGCGTCCGCGTCGACCTGCTCGGTGATGTCCTGCGCCGTCCCGACGACGCGCTCGGCCGCCCCGTCCGCGGCCCGTCGCACGGCGAAGCGGGTGCGGAGCACGCGCACGGCGCCGTCGTCGGCCCGGACGATCGGGTAGACGATGTCGAGCACGCCCGAGGCGTCGCCGTGCTGCATGTGGACGCGCACCGCCTCGCGCACGCGCTCGCGGTCGTCGGGATGGATCGCGGCGTAGAACTGCTCGCGCGGGAGCACGGCGAACGGCACGTCGCCCGGCTCGCGGCCGAAGAGCCGGAAGAGCTCGGCCGACCAGACGAGGACGTTGCGGGCGACGTCGAGCGTGAAGTCGCCGAGGCGTGCCACGCGTTGCGCTTCGGCGAGTCGTGCCTCGCTTTCGCGGAGCGCCAACTCGGCCGCCGCGCGCGCCGTGATGTCGCGCACGTTCACGACGATCCCGCCCAGCGCCGGCTCGGCGGTCAGATTGCGCGCGTCCGCTTCGAGCGTTCGCCACGACCCGTCCGCGTGTCGACAGCGGTAGATGAGCGTGACCGCCGCCCCGGGTACGGCCCCGAGTGCGGCCAACGCCTCGGCGAGCGGCGCGTGGTCGTCCGGGTGCACGAAGTCCGTCGCCGGGCGCCCGACCATCGCCTCCGGCCGGAATCCGAGCATGCGCTCGACGGCGGGGCTCTCGTACAGGATGGTGCCGTCGAGGGCGAGCACGGCCACGACGTCGTGCGCGTGCTCGATGAAGGCGCGTAGGCGCGCCTCGCTCGCGGCGAGCGCCGAGTTCACCATCGTGGTCCCTCGATCAAAGAGTCGTCGGCCGCGGCCGTCTGGCCGCGCGCAAGCTAACCCGCCGCGGACGCGGACTATGTTACGAGCGTCCCGAGGCCGGCGGCTCTCCGTCGGATCCCGGTCGTTGACACGCCCTGAAAGAATTGGTGCCGATGAGCGGGAAAGGAGTCGGAGCGCTGGCGCCGCCACCGGGCGCGCGGGACGACCGCGCGCGGGACGACGGCGCGCCCGATTTCCGCGCGCTGTTCGAGGCCGCGCCGGGGCTCTACCTCGTGCTCCGCGCCGACGACGCCCCGCACTTCACCATCGTGGCGGCCAGCGACGCCTATCTGGCCGCGACGCTCACCACGCGCGACGGCCCGGGCGGGGTCGTCGGGCGCCGCATGTTCGACGCCTTCCCCGACCAGCCGGACGACCCGCACGCGACGGGCGTCGCCAACCTCCGCGCGTCGCTCCAGCGCGCGCTGGCCACCGGCGCGCCCGACGAGATGCCGGTGCAGTCCTATCCCATCCGGCGCCCCGACGGCGCGTGGGAGGCGCGCCACTGGCGGCCACTCAACACGCCGGTGGTGGACCGGACGACCGGGCGCGTCACATGCCTGATCCACCGCGTCGAGGACGTCACCGAGACGGTGCGACTCGCAGCCGAGGGCGACCGGCTGCGGGGCGCCCACGCCGCGAGCGAGGCGGCGCGGGCCGAGGCCGAGGCGGCGAACCGGGTGAAGGGCGAGTTCCTGGCCGTGATGAGCCACGAGCTGCGGACGCCGCTCAACGCGATCGGCGGCTACGCGCAGCTCCTGGAGCTGGGCATCCGCGGGCCGGTCACCGCGGAGCAGCGGGAGGACCTCGGGCGCATCCAGCGCAGTCAGCGCCACCTGCTGGGGCTCGTCAACGAGGTGCTCAACTACGCCAAGCTCGAGACGGGGACGGTGCATTACGAGGTGACCGACGTGCGCGTCCGCGACGCGCTCCTCAGCGCCGAGGCGCTCGTCGCGCCGCAGGCGCGCGCCAAGGGACTCGCGCTCGCGGCGGTCGACGGCCCGGCCGTCGGTGACGGGCACCCGCTCGCGGTGCGGGCCGACCCGGAGAAGCTCCGGCAGGTGCTGGTAAACCTGCTCTCGAACGCGGTCAAGTTCACCGCGCCCGGCGGGCGGGTCACGGCGTCGGGCGCGGCCGTGTCGGACGGCGCGGGCGACGGGGCGCGCGTGGCGATCCGGGTGCACGACACGGGGATCGGCATCGCCGCCGACCAGCTCGGCCGCATCTTCGAGCCCTTCGTCCAGGTGCGCGCCGACCCGACGCGCACGACGGAGGGCACGGGACTCGGGCTCGCGATCAGCCGCGACCTGGCGCGCGGCATGGGCGGCGACCTCACGGCCGAGAGCACGCCGGGGGTGGGGAGCACGTTCACGCTGACGCTCCCGTCGGCCTAGCGCGCGTGCCTCCTGCGTTAGGCAGCCGTGGATCCCCGCCGCTCCTAGCGAGTTGCGGGCGGCGGACGTGCCGACGCTGGCGCCCGGGCCGCGCAGCGTGCTCCCGGCACCGACGGCGACCGTGGTGCCGTTGGCGAGGGTGATGGACGGGCTGGCGCCGCCGAAGATCGCCTTGTCGCTGATCGAGATCGCCGCGAGCGTCGGGTTGCCGGCGGCGACGGCGTTGACGGCGAGCGCGCTGCTGGCGCGGGCCGCCGCGCCGGCACAGCTTGGAGGCGGCGCGGCGGGCCACGGCTGGCGGGGGACGAATCGCCGCGTGCCGGCTCCGCGCCAGCGTCCCGCGAGGTGTTAGGCCGTCCCCGAAGCGCCGCCCACCGCACACCCGAGGTTCACATGAAGCGAGTCACCGGCATCGGCGGCATCTTCTTCAAGGCCAAGGACGCGCCCGCGCTGCGGGCCTGGTACCAACGCCACCTCGGCATCGACGTGCAGGCGTGGGGCGGCGCCGCGTTCGACTGGGCCGACGCGGACGGCAAGCCCACCGGCGGAACCACCGCCTGGTCGATCGCCCCGGAGGGCAGCGAGCAGTTCGCCCCGAGCAGCGCCCCGTTCATGGTCAACTACCGCGTCGACGACCTCGACGCACTCCTCGCGGCGCTCAGGGCGGAGGGCTGCGACGTCGTCGACGGGGTGGCCGGCGACTCGGAGTACGGCAAGTTCGGCCACGTCATCGACCCCGAGGGCAACAAGGTCGAACTGTGGCAGCCGCCTAACGCGTAGCCCCCCGCCCCCTCACACGGCCAGCGTCATCCCGCGCAGGTACCGCAGGCTCGCCGCGAGCTGCGCCGGCGGGTCGGCCGCGAGGTCCTGTTCGACGTAGAAGTGCGTGACGCCCGCGCGCCGCGCGTGGCCGAGGATGCGCGGGAGGTCGAGCACGCCGGCGCCGGCGGTCGTCATGTACGGGAAGAGCGACATCACGTCCTGCATGTCGCCCCCGCGCGTGAAGCGGGCCTGCCGCGTCATGTCCTTCACGTGCATCAGCCGGTAGAGGCGCGGGTACGCGTCCAACAGGGCCACGGGGTCGGCGCCGCCGGCCACCGTCCAGAACACGTCCATCTCGAGCGCCACCACCTCGGGGTCGAGGCGGTCGAAGAGCACGCGCTCCGGGATCTCGCCCTCGAGTGGCGTGAAGCCGTAGCCGTGGTTGTGGTAGAGCACCTTGAAGCCCAGCGGCTTGGCCCGGTGGCCGATCGCGTTGAACTCGTCGGCCATGCGCCGATAGTCGTCGAGCGTGCGCCGGCGCTCGGGCGGGATCATCGCGATCCCGGCGTAGCGCCAGCCGATCTCGTGCGCGGCCTCCCCGACCTGCTCCAACCGGTCGCGTAACGTATCGAAATCCACGTGCATCGACGGCGAAGCGAGCCCGTGGCGGTCGAGGCTCTCGCGCACCTGCCGGGCCGAGCGGCCGAAGAAGCCGCTCCCCGTGAAGCCGAGCGACGGGCCCGCGGCCTTCCACGAGGCCTGGGCCGACGGCACGCTGAACGGGTACGGCCCGAAGAACTCGACCTCGGCGTAGCCCAGCCCCGCGATCATCGCGAGCGTGCCGTCGAAGTCGCGCTCGAGCGACTTGGGAAGCGTGAAGAGGCCGACGCCGAGGCGATCGAGTCGGTCGACCCGGTCGGGCACGGCCGCGTCGGCGACGCGGAGGCCGGTGGTGGCGGCGGCGGCGCCGGCGGCGGCGCTGGCGGCGAGGAATGCGCGGCGACTCAACATGGGCTCGGCGGACGGAAGGGGAGGCCGAAACGTACTCGCGGGACCGACTCGCGCTTCCGGTTCACGACTCCAGTAGCGCGCGCGCGCTGGCGACGTCGCCGGCCAGGTCGTCGGGCGCGCCGACGCCGGCGCCGATCCGGAGGAGCTGCACGCGCACGTTCTCGCGCGCGGCGGCCAGCGCGGCACGCCGCGCCCGCGCCGCGCCTAACGCGTCGCGCAGGTCGGCGAGGAGCGCGTCGCGGCGCGCGAGCAGCGCGGTCGCGGCTCCTGCGGACCCCGCGCGCGCGTCGCCGTCGTCCGCGGCGAGCCCGCCCCCGGCCCCGGGGATCCCAGCCGCGGCGACCGCGCGCGCGACCTCGGCCTCGCGCGCGCCGAGCGCGGCGTACGCGGCCTCGAGGCGGCGGAGCAGCGCGGGCAGGTCCGGGAAGCGCGCCGCCACCCCGGGCGGCAGCGCGTCCGCGCGGACCGGACCGGCCGCCGCGCCCGCGCGCGGGGCGCCCGCCCGCGGCCCACGCCCCAGCGCCGCGACGCGAAAGAACGCCGACCCGAACCGCCCCGTCCACAACCGGGCCGTGATCCGGAAGAACCGCCGCTCGGCGCCCGGCGAGCTGTTGAGCGCGACGAGGAGCGCGGCCGACAGCACGAGGTCGGTGAGCACGTTGGCGACGAGCCACCGCGGGTCCAGCGGCGTCCCGCGCGGCGGCCGCGGCGTGTACACCAGGTGCGCGATCAGCGCGGCCTTGACCACGGCCGCCCCGCCGAGCACCGCCCACGCGCGCCGCCGCGTGCGGCGGCGGGCCGCCGCGCGTCGGGCGTCGACGAGCGCGCGGACCTCCTCCTCGTAAGCCTGCCGCTCGAGCGCGAACGCGCGATGCACGTCGCCCGCCCCGAAGCCCTCGGCCAGCAGCTCGCGCGCGCGGCGCACGAGGTCGGCCGAGACGACGGTCGCGCCCAACGCGACCCCGACCGCGAGGGCGGCGACGTTGCGCGTCGCCGGCAGCCCGTAGACGAGCGTGAACACGAATATCAGCCAGACGAGCCAGAGCGTCTGCTCGGCGGCGCGCGTGAAGCTGCGCACGGCCGGCGCGACGTCGACCGCCACGCCGCTCGCCGGGGCGAGCGCGTCGGCCGCCGCCTCGGCCGACGGGAAGCGCGCCTCGGGGGCGCGTGCGAGGCAGCGATCGACGGCCGCGGCGAGCGGCGGCGGCACGTCGGGTCGCACCGACGCGACCGGCGGCGCGGCGAGCGTGAGGCGCTGGACGAGCAGCGCGGCCGCGGACGGCGCCTCGAAGGGCGGGCGCCCCGTCAGCAGGTAGAAGCCCACCCCGCCTAACGCGTACAGGTCGCTCCGCCCGTCGACCGGCGCGCCCTCGGCCTGCTCGGGGCTCATGAAGGCGATCGACCCGAGGATCTCGCCCTCGCGCGTCAGCGCGGACGGCGCGCCGTCCGAGCGCGCGATACCGAAGTCGGTGACGAGCGCCCGGCCCGAGCCGCGCTCGACGAGGACGTTCTCGGGCTTGACGTCGCGGTGCACGACGCCGCGGCCGTGCGCGTAGGCGAGGGCCCAGGCGACCTCGCGCAGCACGCGCGCGGCCTCGCCCGGCGGCAGCGGCCCCGCGCGCCGCACCCGCTCGGCCAGCGTCTCGCCGTCGACGTAGCCCATCACGAAGAAGACGGCGGCGGGGTGTTCCTCGACGGCGTGAATGGGCACGACGTGCGGGTGCGACAGGCCGGCGGCGATGCGGGCCTCGCGCAGGAAGCGCGCGCGCAGCCCGGGCTCGGCGGCGAGCGCGCCCGGGAGCAGCTTGATCGCGACGCGCCGCTCGAGCGCGACGTCGCGGGCGAGCAGGACGACGCCCATCCCTCCGCGCCCGAGCTCGCGCTCGACGGCGTAGCGGCCGGCGGCGGCGGCCTGCAGCGCGGCGACGTCGGGCGCGGCGGCGATCGCCGTCATACGGGGGGGCCCTGACCGGGTTCAGCTTGACAGGGTTCAGCCCTGCTCCTAGCCTGCCGCGCCCCGGAGTGCGTACTCACTCCGCGCCATCCTAGCGCCGGGCCGCACGCCTCACAACCGCGGCCCGCGCCCCTGCCGCGCCCGCCCACCCGAGGACCCGCCCGATGCTGCTGCCGCTCCTGCTCGCGACCGCGCTCCACCTGGCCCCGGCCGACCCGCTGACGGGCACCTGGCGGTTCACGGGCGACGTCGTCGGCAACCCGGTCAACGAGGTCTGCACGCTGGCGCAGGCCGGCGCCAAGGTCACCGGCACCTGCAGGAGCACCGACGGCGCCGACGCCAAGTCGTTCGACGTCACGGGCGAGGTCAAGGACGGCAAGTTCAGCCTGAGCCACGGCGGCGAGTACCAGGGCCAGGCGCTCACGCTGACCTACCTGGGGACGGTCCCGACGGACAAGGCGCTCGCGGGCACGATCGACGTCCAGCCGTTCGGCGTCACGGGCAACTTCACCGCCGCGCCGGCCGCCGCCGCTGGCGCGGCGGCTCCGGCGAAGCCGTAGCAGGCCCGGGCGGCAAGGACGCCGGCGGCGGGGACGCTGCCGTCGGCGTTTCCACCTGCGCCGCCATGTACGCCACGGTGTCCCACGCGTTGTGGATGCCGACGCACAACAACACCAGCGTCATCCCCGCGACCCCGAAGAGCACGACCCCGGGGTCGCGCGCGAACGCGGCGCTGCCCGCGATTCCGCCGTACGCCAGGGTCGGCAACGCCACGTGCCACACCCAGTCCTCGAGTACCGGCGCGTACCGGGTCTGGCGCCGCGCGCGCCGCAGCACCACGCCCGCATAGGCGAGCCCGACGATCCCCGCGGCGGCCAGCGTGAGGCGCAGCGCGACGAACGACGGCCAGGGGGCGGAGAGCCCGGCCGAGAGGAGCAGCGCCGCCGCGAAGTGCACCACGGTCGGTGTGCCGAACGCCGCCATCGTATGCTCGGCGCCGTCGCCCCCCGTGCCCGGGACGGACGACTGCGCCATCAGCGTGACGGCGACGAACTGTAGCCCGGTCAGCGCCGCGGCCGCGGCCCCGGTGATCTCGTAGTACGGCGCCCACGGCGTGAGTACCTCGTGCGGCGCGGCCGTCACCAGACCGCCCGCGTCGTCGGGCGTGGGCTTACTGTCGGCATGTTGGGCGAGTGATGACTGGTTGGTGTGCTCGGAAGCAGTCGCGGGCGGATGCTGCCCGAAGGTTATCGCTCAGCGCCCGGCCCGCCCGGGCGTCGACCGGGCGGGCACGCTCGACCCGCGTCTCCGGCTCGGCTTCGGGGTATGATCTGCGCCGCGATCGGGCACGCGCGTTGCTTGCCTGTCACCCGCGTACCGTCCCCTTCCTCCAGCTACCGACCCCATGCGCACGTTCTCACTCGTCCGCACGGCCGCGTTCGTCGCGGCCCTCGCCGCCCCGGCCCTCGTTGCCGGTGCGCAGACCACCCCGGCCACGCAGCCGGTGCAGCCCGTTCAGACCGTCCGGCCCAAGCACCACAGCCTGCTCAAGGGCGCGCTCGTGGGCGGCGCGGCCGGCTCCGCGATTCCGGGGCACCGGCACCCGGTCCTCGGCGCGCTCGCCGGGGCCGAGGTCCAGCACCGCCGCAATAAGGCTGACAAGAAGGCGTACAAGCAGGCGCAGGCGCAGCAGGCCGCGCCGATGAACCCGTAAGTCTGACTTCCTGTTCGCCCGATAGCCGCCGGTCCCGCGGGGTCGGCGGCTATCGGTAGCGGGGCGGCGGCGGGGCGAGGACGAGGGTGTCGCCGGAGACGGTGACCTTCGCCGAGAGCTCCGCCGCCGAACTGCCGCCCGCCCAGAGGGTGAAGGTCCCGGGCTCGACGACGCGCCGCAGATCGAGGCCGTAGAAGGCCAGGTCGTCGGGGCGGAGCGTGAAGTGCACGACCTGCGTCTCGCCCGCGCGGAGCGACACGCGGCGGAAACCCTTGAGCTCGCGCACCGGGCGCACGACGCTCGCCGCGTCGTCGCGCACGTAGAGTTGCACGACGTCGTCGCCCGCGCGCGCGCCCGTGTTGGTCACCTCGACCGAGACGCCCAGCGTGTCCGCCGGCCCGGCGAAGCGCACCGTGGCCGCCGACGCGCGGAGCGCGCGGTAGGCGAACGTCGTGTAGCTCCGCCCGTGCCCGAACACGTAGAGCGGCGTCCACGGCGCGTCGAGGTACTTGCTCGTGTAGTGGTCGGCCGGGTCGGCGGGGCGGCCGGTGTTGGCGTGGTTGTAGTAGATCGGCACCTGGCCCACGGTGCGCGGCACGGTGATCGGCAGGCGCCCCGCGGGGTCGTAGTCGCCGAAGAGCACGTCGGCGACCGCGTGCCCGTGTTCGACGCCCAGGAACCACGACTCGACGAGCGCGCCCGCGCTGTCGGCCAGCCACGGCGTCGAGAGCGGGCGGCCGTTGAGGAGCACGACCGCGGCCGGCCGGCCCGCCGCGCGCGCCGCGCGCACGACCGCCTGCGCGAGCGCGAGCTGTGCGCCCGGGAGGTCGAGCGACGTCCGGCTCGTCGCCTCGCCGGTGGTCGTGTCGCGCTCGCCTAACACCAGCACCGTGGCGTCGGCCGCGCGCGCGAGCGCGACCGCGCTGTCGATCCCGGGCCCGACGCCGCCCGCGGGGGCCGGGCCGTCGGCCGGGACGCCGCGCTGGTAGGTGACGCGCGCGTTGGGCAGCGCGGCGCGCAGCCCGGCCAGCACGGTCACCGCGTCGGCCGCGCGCCCGGCGCCGTTCCACGAGCCGAGGACCGCCTCGGAGTCGTTGGCGAGGGGGCCGATCACGGCGAGCGAATGCAGCGACTTGGCGAGCGGCAGCGTGGGCGCGCCGCCCGGGGACGCGCGGTTCTCGAGCAGGACGATCGACTCGCGCCCGCTCTGGCGCGCGAGCGCGCGGTGCGCGGGGGCGAGCGCCACGCGCGCCTCGAGCGCCGGGCTGGCGGCGCGGTACGGGTCGTCGAACAGGCCTAACAGCGCCTTCGCGCGCAGCACGCGGCGCGCGGCGGAGTCGACGAGGGCCGGCGCGACGCGCCCGGCGCGCACGAGGGCGGCGAGGTTGGCGCTGTAGGCGTCGTCGCTCATGTCGATGTCGACCCCGGCGGTGACCGCGCGCCGCGCGGCCTCCGCCGTGTCGGCCGCGACGCCGTGCGGCACCAGTTCGGCGACGCCCTGCCAGTCGCTCACGACGACGCCGTTCCACCCCCAGCGCTCGCGCAGCACGTCGGTGAGGAGCCAGTGGCTCGCGTGGGGCGGCGTGCCGTCGACGGCGCTGAAGCCGGCCATGAAGGTCGCCGCGCCCGCGCGCGCCGCGGCCTCGAACGGCGGCAGGTAGACGTCCCAGAGCGTGCGCTCGCCGACCTCGCCGGTGTTGTAGTCGCGGCCGCCCTCGGTCAGGCCGTAGCCGACGAAGTGCTTGGCCGTGGCGAGGAGCGCCGTCGGCGCGGTGAGGCCCGAGTCGCCCTGGAAGCCGCGCACGCGCGCCGCGGCGAGCTGGCTGCCGAGGTACGGGTCCTCGCCGGCGCCCTCGACGACGCGGCCCCAGCGCGGGTCGCGCGCGATGTCGACCATCGGGGCGAAGGTCCAGTGCAGGCCGAAGGCGCTGGCCTCGACCGACGCCGCGCGCGCGGTGCGCCGCGCGAGGTCGGCGTCGAAGCTCGCGGCCTCGCCTAACGGCACGGGGAAGACGGTGCGGAAGCCGTGGATGACGTCGAACGCGAAGAGGAGCGGGACGTGGTGCGGCGACTGCTCGACGGCGACGCGCTGCATGCGGCGCACGCCGTCCGCGCCCCAGAAGCCGAGGAACGAGCCGACGCGCCCGGCGCGCACGGCGGCCTCGCTCCCGGCCGGGGCGACGGGCCCGGTCTGGTCGCGCCCGCCCGGCAGCTGCACCATCTGCCCGATCTTCTCGTCCAGCGTCAGCCCGGCGAGCACCGAGTCGGCGATGCGGTCGGCGCGGGCCGGGGTGACCGGCGCGGGTCGCCGCTGGGCTTCGGCCCGTTGGGCGGCGGCCGCGACGAGGAGGACGGTGGGGGCGAGGAGGAGGGCGGTGCGTCGCGGCATCCGGGGCGGGGCGGAGGTGGGGCGCGCGGGGCGCGTCGCCCTAACCATAGGCGCGGTCACGCCCTCCGCCGAGCCCGCCCGCGTCAGACCGCCGCGGTCGCGCGCGTCGCCGCCGCGGCCGGGCGCCGCACGGCGAGGTTGGCGAGCCCGCCGACCACGCCCGCGGCCAGCGCACCCGTGACGAGCGCGGGCGTCCACACCGTCGCGGTCGCGAGCACGGCGTCGAGGGAGAAGAGCCCCGGACCGGTGAAGGCGAGCGCCACCGCGCCCGCGGCGTAGAGCAACGGCACCTCGACCCCGTTGGCCACCGCGAAGACGCCGTGCCGCCAGTGCACGCTCACCGCGGCGACGAGCATGACGGCGACGATCATCGCCGGTCCGACCGCTCCGAGCAGCCCGAGGGCGACGAGCGTACCGCTCGCCAGCTCGGCGACCCCCGCGAGGACCGCGAAGCGTCGCCCGGGGCGGAAGCCGAGTTGCTCCAGGTAGCCTGCCGTCCCGGCCAGCCCGTAGCCGCCGAACCAGCCGAACAGCTTCTGGGCGCCGTGGGCGGCGAGGAGGGCGCCGAGGACGAGGCGGGCGGCGAGGAGCCCGGCGCTGATCGCGTAGGCGTCGTCGGCCGAGGGAATGAGCATCAGCGCGGTGTGCACGGGGGCGGTCTCCGACGGGTCAGAGGAGCCAGGCCAGGCACCCGGCGAGCGCCGCGCACCCCGCGGCGATCACCGCGACCGCCTCGGCGCGTTCG
The DNA here is from genome assembly GCA_963763675.1 of uncultured Gemmatimonadales bacterium. GTDB lineage: Bacteria > Gemmatimonadota > Gemmatimonadetes > Gemmatimonadales > Gemmatimonadaceae > BPUI01. Next base: position 606,751 of record CAVXPN010000004.1, on the reverse strand, counting down.
ACGACGCGGTCGCCGTCGTCGGAGTCGGGGGCGGCGTGGGCCGCGCGCGGCGGGCAGGGGAGTGCGATGCGCATGGGACGGGTCCGGAGCAGAGGGGGGAGCCGGCGACAGGAGAAGTCACTTACTGTTCGTGAGCAACTGTACGCGAGTCAGCTTACTTGTGTCAAGCGGCTCACCATTCGTAAGTTTCAAGCCATGTCGAAGTCTCCCGACGGGTTCTGCCCACACTTCCACCACGCCGTCGAGCTCGTCGGGCGGCGGTGGACGGGCGTGATCCTGCGCGCGCTGCTGCAGGGCGCGACGCGCTTCTCCGACGTCGCCGCCGCCGTCCCCGACCTGAGCGACCGCATGCTCGCCGAGCGCCTCAAGGAGCTCGAGGCCGAGGGGATCGTGACGCGGACGGTGGTACCCGAGACGCCGGTGCGCGTCGAGTACGGGCTCACCGCGAAGGGGCGGGCGCTCGAGGCGGCGTTCTCCGCGATCGCGGAGTGGGCGGGCGCGTGGCTCGCGGGCGGCCGGGGGGCGGACGCCGGGCGCGCCTAACGCTCGGCGCCACGGTACGCGTTAGGCGGCCCACCCGGGCGTGAAGCGACGCCTGCCGCCCCGGGCCCGATCGCGCCGCGGCCGAGCGAACGCCCCGTACCGACGCACGCCTTCTGTTGGCGGCCGTTGTGCGGCACAACGCGCCGTCACTGCACCACGTCAGCCCGCACGCCGCCCCCCGCCGCCCCCGCCGCCGCGACACTCTCGGGCGCCGGACTCACCACCGGGTGCTCACCCGTCAGGCGCGCCGTGGCCCGCGTCGAGAAGAGCGGCTGCGGGCGACGCCCCGTCTCCACCAGGCGGTAGACCGGCAGCCGCAACTGCCACCGCAGCGACCCGAGCCGGAGCGCGATCACCACCCCCGCCCCGGCCAGCTGCGCGAGCCCCCGATCGGCGCCCGCGGCCTCGAGCGCGACGTAGACCGCGGTGCCGGCGAGCGCGGCGCTCGCGTACAGGTTGCCGCGCCGCAGCACGTACGGGATCTCCGCGCACAAGACGTCGCGGATCGCGCCGCCGGCCGTGCCGGTCACGGCGCCCAACAGCACCGCGCTCGCCGGCGGCAGCCCCGCGCGCTCGGCGATCTGCGCGCCGACGATCGCGTAGGCCCCGAGGCCGACCGCGTCGGCGACGAGGAGCGCGCTGTCCGGCGGGCGGAAGCGGCGCGTGTAGGCCACGGTCAGCAGCGCGGCCACCGCGATCGCGGCGACGTAGCGCGGACTCGCCAGCCAAAAGATCGGGTGACGCCCGAGCAGCACGTCGCGCAGCGTGCCCCCACCCACCGCCGTGACGAGCGCGAGGACGAGCACGCCCAACAGATCGAGCTGCTTGCGCCCCGCCGCCAACGCCCCCGAGACGGCGAAGACGGCGGTGCCGAGCAGGTCGAGGGCGGAGAGGAGCACGCCCGAACGTAACGGCGCGTCACCGCGCGAGCCGGCGGCCACGGGTAAGCTTCCGCCATGCCGCGCCTGACCGCACTCCGCGTGCTCCGACCCGACGAAGAGGAAGGCGGGCGGCACCCGTTCGACGTGCCGGCCGTGCGCGCGCTCGCCGCGCGTGGGGACGGACTCGTGTTCGACCGCCCGGTGACCTGCTTCGTCGGGGAGAATGGCTCGGGCAAGAGCACGCTGCTCGAGGCGCTGGCGGTCGCGGCCCGGCTCCCCGCAGTCGGCAGCGAGGACCTCGCGCGCGACCCGACCCTGGCGCCGGCGCGCGCGCTCGCGCGGCGGATGCGCCTCACGTGGGCCCGGAAAGCCGACCGCGGGTTCTTTCTACGCGCCGAGGACTTCTTCGGGTTCGCCCGGCGCCTGGCGCGCGAGCGGGCCGCGATGGAGGCGCGCCTCCTCGCGCTCGAGGGCGAGTACGACGCGCTCGGGCGCGCGCCACTCGCGCTGGCGCTCGCGCAGGGGCCGCTCCGCGCGTCGCTGGGCGACATGGAGCGGCGCTACGGCCGGGATCTGGACGCGCGCTCGCACGGCGAGAGCTTCCTCACCGTCCTGCACGCGCGCCTGACGCCCGGGGGACTCTTCCTCCTCGACGAGCCCGAGGCCGCACTCTCGCCGCAGCGGCAGCTCGCGCTGCTGGCGATGGTCGGCGAGTACGTGGCGCAGGGGGCGCAGTTCGTCGTCGCGACGCACGCGCCGATGCTGCTCGCCTACCCGGGGGCGCGGCTCTACCAGTTCGGCGACGCGGAGGGCGGGCCGCGCGCGGTGGCGTTCGACGACCTCGAGCACGTGCGGCTCACGCGCGAGTTCCTCGCCGCGCCGGCGCGCTTCCTCCGACACCTCGGCGCCTAGCGCGACGGCCGTCGCCTCACGATTCAGCCGACCGCCGGCGCGCGGAACCGCCGCAGCCGCAAACTGTTCGCGACCACGCTCACGCTCGACACACTCATCGCCGCGCTCGCCAGCACCGGCGAGAGCAGCCAGCCCGTCCACGGGTACAGCAGCCCCGCCGCGACCGGGATGCCGACCGCGTTGTAGGCGAACGCCCAGAACAGGTTCTGCCGCACCGTGCGGATCGTCGCCCGCGAGAGCGCGATCGCCGTGACCACGCCCCGCAGGTCGCCGCGCAGGAGCGTGACGTCGCTGGCCTGGATCGCGACGTCGGTGCCGGTGCCGATCGCGATCCCGACGTCGGCCTGCGCGAGCGCGGGGGCGTCGTTGATCCCGTCGCCGACCATCCCGACGACCCGCGTCCCGCCGGCCTGCAGCCGCCGCACCTCCGCCGCCTTCTCCGCCGGCAGCACGCCCGCGAGCACCCGGTCGATGCCCACCGCCCGCGCGACCGCGTCGGCCGTGCGGCGGTTGTCGCCGGTCATCATCACGACGTCGAGCCCCATCGCGCGGAGCGCCGCCACCGCCGCCCGCGCCTCCGGGCGCACGCGGTCGGCGACCGCGAGCACGCCCGCGAACCGGCCGTCGACGGCCGCGTACATCGGCGTCTTTCCCTCCCCCGCCAGCGCGTCGGCCGCGCCCTCCTCGACCCCCGCAACGCCCTCCCCGCGCAGCCACTCGGCCCCGCCCACCAGCACGCGGCGGCCGTCGACGGTCGCCTCGACGCCCCGCCCCGCGACCGCGCGGAACGCCGTCGGCGGCGCGACGCGGAGCCCCCGCGCCTCCGCCCCGCGCACGACGGCCGCGCCTAACGGATGCTCGCTCCCCCGCTCCGCGCCCGCGGCGAGCGCCAGCAGCTCGTCCGCGGCGACGTCCGCCGCGGGGAGCACGTCGGTCAGCGCCGGCCGCCCCTCGGTGAGCGTGCCCGTCTTGTCGAGCACGAGCGTGCGCAGCTTGTGCGCCGTCTCGAGCGCCTGGCCCCCCTTGATCAGCACGCCATTTTCCGCGCCGCGCCCGGTGCCGACGACGATCGCCGTCGGCGTGGCCAGGCCTAACGCGCACGGGCAGGCGATGATGAGCACCGACACGGCGGCGACCAGCGCCGACGCGACGCGCGTCCCCGGCGGCGCGAACACGCACCACGCGACGAACGTCGCGACCGCGACGCCGAGCACGACGGGCGTGAAGATGCCGCTGACGACGTCGGCGAGGCGCGCGATCGGCGCCCGCGCGCCCTGCGCCTCCTCGACGAGCCGCACGATCTGCTGCAGCGCCGTGTCGCGCCCGACCTTCGTCGCCCGGAAGGTGAAGCCGCCCGTGGCGTTCACCGTCCCGCCGAACACCTCGTCCCCCGGGCCCTTCTCGACCGGGACCGACTCGCCCGTCAACATCGACTCGTCCACGGCCGATCCGCCGGCGAGCACGCGGCCGTCGACCGGGACCTTCTCCCCCGGCCGCACGCGCACCACGTCGCCCGGGAGCACGGCCTCGACCGGCACGTCGACGTCCCGCTCGTCGCCCGCGGCGTCCGTGCGGACGACGCGCGCCGTGCGCGCCTGCAGCCCCGCCAGGCGGCGGATCGCCTCGCCCGTCCGCCCCTTCGCGCGGGCTTCGAGCAGGCGGCCCAACAGGATGAGCGTGACGATCGCGCCCGCGGCCTCGAAGTAGACCGGCGGCGCGCCCGCCGCGGCCATCCCCGCCATCCCGCCGTGCGCGGCGGCCGGGGTGCCGGCGAAAAGACGCGGCGCGACGGTCGCCGCGGCCGAGTAGCCGTAGGCGGCGCCGGTGCCGAGGGCGACGAGCGTGTTCATGTCCGCGGCGCCGTGGCGGAGGGCCGCCCACGCCGCGCGGTAGAACGGCCGGCCGCCGTAGAGCACGACCGGGGTGGTGAGCACGAGCTGCAGCCAGCTGACCCACGCGTGCCGCGCCGGGTCGACGGCCGGGACGCGCCCGTGCGCCATCGCGATCGCGAGTACCGGCAGCGTGAGCGCGGCGGCGACCCAGAGGCGCCGGCGGAGCGCCGCGGCCTCGTCGGGCGGCTCGCCCGCGGCGTCCGCCGAGGCCCCGGGCGCGGCGTCGACCGCGGGCGCGGGGCGCACGCCGTAGCCGAGTGCCTCGACCACGCCGACGAGCTGCGGGGGGGCGGTGCTGGCCGGGTCGTACTCGACCGTGGCGCGCTCTGTCGCGAAGTTGACCGCGGCACGTTGCACGCCGGGCGCGCGGCCGAGCCGCGTCTCGATGCGCCGGGCGCAGGCGGCGCAGGTCATGCCGGTGATCGGCAGGTCGACCCGCGCCGCGGCGGGTGCGTCCAGCGCGTCCGGGTCCGCGACGAGTTGCTCGGTCATGCGTGCCTTCCTGGTTGCGTCAGGGGACCGGCCTACCGCGCCTGGCGGTGGATGAGGGCCGTGAGCTCCTCGATCATCGCCTCGGCCGTTTCGGGCGTGCCGCGCAGGGCGGCGGACGCGCAGTGCGTGAGGTGGTTGCGGAGGAGTTCGCGCGAGACCGCGCCGAGCGCCTGCTGCACGGCCGAAATCTGCGTCAGCACGTCGGCGCAGTAGCGCTCGTCCTCGACCATCTGCTGAATGCCGCGGACCTGGCCCTCGATCCGCCGCAGGCGCGCGCGGTTGCGCGCCTTGACGGCCGGGTCGACGGCGACCGCGCTGTGCGGTCGCCCGGTGTGTTCACTCGCTGCGTGCACGTCTCGCATTGGAATACCCCCACCGGGTATTCTAACGCGGTCGACGGCGCTCCGCTACCCGGGGAACGCGGCGGACGGCGCGACGCGGCGCTCGACCGGACTCGGCTACGCCGCCGCCTGGCCTTGGAACCGCTCGAGCTTGGCGCGGAGCGCGTCCGTCTGCGCCTCGAGCTCGTGGTTGGCCGCCTGCAGCACGGCGCGGTCGTGCTGAAGCCGGGCGTGCGTCACGGCCAGCAGTTCGGCGCGCGCCGCCTCCGACCGCGTCGCGCGCGCCGCGGCGCCAGTCACACCGCGTGGCGGGCGGCGGCCGTCAGGCGCCCACGATCATTCCGTCACAGGAATCTGGCCGGAATGAGGATCGGCATCGCGTCTTCCCACAGGCTGTCCGTGACCATGCGCTTGCCGCTGCCGTCGGCCTGCATGACGAAGATCTGGCCGTACGGCTGGAACGTGTCGTCGTAGAGCGCGGCTTCCTCGCGGAACCCGTACATGCCGCTACTCCACATGATCCGCCCGTCGTAGGTCCACACGGCGTGCCCGTCGTTGGCGCCGCTCGTGGTGAGCCGCGCGAGGCCGGTCCCGTCCGGCCGGATCGTGAAGATGTCGAAGTTGGTCGCGGCCGTCTTGCGCGTGAACACGATGCGGCGGCCGTCGGGCGACCAGTCGGGCAGGTTGTCGTACTCGGTGGTGAGCACGCGCACCGTGCGCGTGGCCAGGTCGAGGATGCGCAGGCCGTTCTGCGTTCCCCAAACACGAAACACAAGGCTCCGGCCGTCGGCCGAGTAGCTCGGGAAGCCCGAGTGCACGCTGCCGTCGGTGAGGGCCTCGGCGCCCGTCCCGTCGCGCCGCACGCGCACGAGCCGCGCGTTGCCGCGGGCGCGCGCCTGAAGGAACGCGCCGAGCCCGAACGCGACCCACTGGCCGTCGGGCGACCACGCCGGCTGGAACGCGACCGCGCCCGGCGACGGGTCCAGCTGCTGCGCCGCGGGGTCGAAGATCACCCGCCGGTTGGACCCGTCGGGCCGCATGAGGACGATCGACGAGTGCCCTTGCTGCTTCTCGGTGAAGGCGAGCTCGCCGTCGCGCGACAGGGCCGGAAACACGTCGGTGTGGCGGTACTCCCAGTCGCCGTCCCAGCCGTAGAGCCGCTTGTTCTGGGGCCGCACCGGCTCGAACGCGATCTCTTCATAAAGCACGGTCTTGCCGTCGGGCGCCCAACACGGTGAGCGCATCGCGCCTCTGACGGCCGCGACGCCGTTCGTGTAGGCCAGGCCCTGGTTCGGGCCGCCCTTCTGGTGGTAGGCGACCGTCCCGGCGTCGAGGAACTGCGGGAAGAGCTTGAGGCCCGGGCCGGCGCTGTGCACGACGCGTTCGCCCGTGGCGACGTCCACCGAGACGATCTGCGACTCGACCCGGGCGACGAGGTTGGGCCGGTGCGCGCCCCAGGTGGACTCGGTCGGCAGCTCGTAGAAGACCACGCGCCGCCCGTCGGGGGACCACTTGGGCGAGCCGAGGCACCAGCCGGGTTTGCTCGCGATCCGGCGGAAGCCCGACCCGTCCGGGCCCGACCCGTCTGCGCGGATCACGTAGACGCTCAGCTCCTGCGTGTGCTCCCACCCGTGCCCGTCGTCGTGGCCGCGCCACGCGGTGTTGCGGTCGCTGGAGAAGGCCAGCCACCGGCCGTCGGGCGACCACGCGGGACGGAAGAAGCCGTCCGGGCCCTCGGGGTCGCCCTGGACGTCGGCGGCGCCCGTGAGGTTCCGCAGTCGCCGCGTCGCGAGCTCCATCGTCCAGACGTTGGCCCGGTGGCCGTCGTGCGTCGAGACGAACGCGAGGCGCGACCCGTCGGGCGAGATGACGCCCGCGTCGTCGACCGCCGGACCGGTGACTAACGGCTCGATCCCGGTGCCGTCCGCGCGGCAGCGGAAGAGGTCCGCCTGCCCGTCGCCGTTGCGCTCCGACGTGAACACCACCGACCGCCCGTCGGGGGCGAAGGACGCGTGATAGTCGAAGGCGCCGTGCTCGAGGAACTTGCGCGCGCCCGTGCCGTCGGCGTTCGCGACGTACAGCTCCGACACCGAGGGCGCGATCCGGTTCATCAGCATGACGCCCCGCTTCGGGCGCGGGGGCGCCATCGGCGAGAGCTGCGCCGGCGACCGGCGGGCCAGCAGCACGCCCGCGGGAAGGAGGTGGAGAAACGCTCGACGGTGCACGATGGGTCGCTCGCGTGGGGAGCGCGGGAAGTGGGGGGCGGCGCGTGATGACCTGGGCCGACTGTACGACGCGCGCCACCCGCACACGAGCGTCGATGTCACCAGCGGCGGACGGGCGCGTACGAACGGCGACTTCGGCGGCACGGGCCCGTGCCGCCGAAGTCGCCGTTCGTGCGCGGGCGGGGGCCGTTCGCGACGCGACACACGCCGTCGGTGCGGCTCGCTCTCGCCCCGCCGGCTCGCCAGGCGGTACACTCCACGCCCGTGCCGCGCGTCCCGCCCGCGTTCCGTCTGCCGCTATCGGCCCCGACTCCAGGGTCGCGCGCCGCGCGCGCGGCCGCCCCTCCGCGCCCGTCGTGGCCCGAGGTCGCCGTCGTGCTCGCGTTCTGGACGGCCGTGGCGGTGCTCGGCGCCGTGAGTCGCGCCGTGGACCCCAAGCAGCACGCGCTCCACCCGCTCGTGCCGGGCGCCGCGCTCGCCCTCTCCGCCGCCACCGCGGCACTCTGGGCCCTCCTCACGCCGGGCATCGTCTGGCTGGCGCGGCGCCACGGGCCCGCGTTCGCCGACGACACGGGTGAGGCGTCGAGGCCGGGCCCGCGGGCGTGGCGCGCACACGCCGCGGTGCACGTGGGCGTGCTCGTAGGCGCGGGGTTCGTCATCGCCATGGGCGTGGAGGCGGTGACGGCGTACCTCCGGCTCGTCGTGCTCTTCGCCGAACGCGGGGAGCGCCTCACGGCGCGCGGCTTCGACCCGCTCGTCGGCGTGCGGCGCCTGTACTGGCTCGACGCCCTCGTTGTCTACGGTGCGGTGCTCACCGCGGCCTGCGCGCGCGAGTACGTGCGCGGGCTGCGCGCGCGCCAGGCCGAGGCGGCGCGGCTGCGCGCGGAGCGCGCCGAGATCGCCGCGGAGGCGGCCCGCCTGGCGGCCCAGCTCGCGGAAGCGCGGTTGGCCGCGCTCCGCTCGCAGCTCGACCCGCACTTCCTCTTCAACACGCTCAACGACGTGTCGGCCCTCGTGGGCAGCGACCCGGACGGCGTGCGGCGCATGATCGCGCACCTGAGCGGATTACTCCGCTACACGCTCGGCGCCGACGGGGACGCGCCGGACCGGGTGGTGCCGCAAGAGGTGCCGCTGACCGAGGAATTGGCGGTACTCGCCGAGTACGTGGCGATCATGGAGATCCGCTTCGAGGGGCGCCTGACCGTGCACGTCGAGGTCGAGCCCGCGGCCGAGGACGCGCTCGTCCCGCCGCTCATTCTGCAGCCGATCGTGGAGAACGCGATCAAGCACGGGGTCGGCACGCACCCGGGCGCGGGGCGCGTCGTGGTGGTCGGGCGGCGGGATGGCGACCGGCTCCTGCTCACGGTCGGGCAGGCCCAGGACGCGGGTGGCCCGGCGCCCGCCGCGGGCGTGCGGCCGCCCTCGCTCGGCGTCGGGCTACGGAACACGCGGGCGCGGCTCGCCGCGCTCTACGACGACCAGGCCGAGTTCGCGCTGACCGTGCTGGCGGAGGGCGCGGTGGCCGAACTCGCGCTCCCGTTCCACACCCACGCCGACCTGCTCGGCGGGGTCACGGCCGGCGCGGGCGGGGCGTGGGCGGCGGTCCGGTAGGCGTGTCGTTAGGCGCTCCGTTAGGCGCTCCGTAGGCCGGGGCGGGGCGCGGCCGCTGCGCGTCGCGGTCGTGGACGACGAGCCGCTCGCCCGACGGCGCGTGGTGGATCTCCTCGCCGCCGAGCCGGACGTCGAGCTGGTGGCGACGGCGGGGAACGGCCCGGAGGCGGTCGCGGCGATCCGGGCGACGCGGCCGGACGTGGTGTTCCTCGACGTGCAGATGCCGGGGGGCACGGGGTTCGACGTGGTGCGCGAGGTCGGGCCGGCGGCGATGCCGTTCACCGTGTTCGTCACCGCGTACGACCAGCACGCGTTGCGGGCGTTCGACGCCGCGGCGATCGACTACCTCGTGAAGCCGTTCGCCGACGCGCGCTTCCGCGCCGCCCTCGCGCGGGCGCGGCAGCGCGTGCACCTCGCGGCCGTCGGGCAGCTCGCCGACCAGCTGCTGGCCGCCGTCCAGGCTGCGCGCGCGGGGCTGACGTCGGACCCGACGCCACCGGCGCGCGCGAGTCTCCCCGCCCCGCCGGCCGGCCCGGCGTACCTCGAACGTATCGCCGTCGAGACGCGGGGGCGCGTGCGCGTGGTGCCGGTGGCCAGGATCCTCTACATCACCGCGAGCGGCCCCTACGCCGAACTGCACACCGCGGAGCGGGCCCACCTGATCCGCGAGCAGATGCAGACGCTCGAGGAGCGGCTCGACCCCGCGCAGTTCCTGCGCGTGCACCGCTCGGCGATCGTGCGGATCGACCTCGTCGAGACGCTCGTGCGACACCCGAGCGGCGAGTACACGGTGCACCTCAAGGGCGGGGGCCAGCTGCGCGCGAGCCGCCGACGCGCGGAGCTCCTCGAGCAGCGGCTCGGCCTGCGGCCGTAGCACGATGCCTGATCCATCGCTGGCTGGTCCCGCGCTTCGCGCCCCGTATCATTGGGCCGACGTACGCACGGACGTACGCGCGGTACGCGGGCCGCCGGGCGAGCCGGGGCCGCGATCCTCGATCCTGAGTGTGGGTCCGATGGCGGCGGCCGAATGGGTGTGACGGACGGAGCGCGCGCGGCGGGGATCGCGCTCGGCGCCGCGTACGTGCTCGAGCGCGAGCTCGGCGGCGGCGGGATGAGTCGCGTCTTCGTCGCCGAGGAGGTCGCCCTCGGCCGGCGCGTCGTCGTCAAGGTGATCGCGCCGGAACTCGCCGACACCGTGAGCGTCGAACGGTTCCGGCGCGAAGTGCGTCTGGCCGCGCGGCTGCAGCACCCCCACATCGTCCCGCTCTTCGCGGCCGGCGCGCTGCCGGACGGTGCGCTGTACTACACGATGCCCTTCGTCGAGGGCGAGACCCTGGCGGCCGCGCTCGCGCGCGAGGGGGCGCTCCCGGTAGCCGGCGCGGTGGCGCTCCTGCGCGACGTGGCGGGGGCCCTCGCGTACGCACACCGCCACGGCGTCGTGCACCGCGACATCAAGCCCGCCAACGTGTTCCGCGCCGACGGCGGTGCCGTGGTCGCCGACTTCGGCATTGCCAAGGCGATCCGTGCCGCGCGCCACGGCGGCGCCGACGGCAGCGGCCGCCCCGGCGACGAGCCCGTCGACGATCACGTCGAAGAGCCCGTCGACGGCGGCGCGCGCTCAGCCGCGCTGACCCAGCTCGGGATCTCGCTCGGCACGCCGGCCTACCTCGCGCCCGAACAGGCGGCCGGCGACGTGGTCGACCACCGGGCGGACCTCTACACGTTAGGCGTCGTCGCCTACGAGATGCTCGCCGGCCGCCCGCCGTTCGAGGGGCGGACCGCGCAACAGCTGCTCGCCGCGCACGTCACGGAAACCCCGGAACCGCTCGACCGGCGCCGCCCCACGGTCCCGCCGGCGCTCGCGGCGCTCGTGATGCGGCTCCTCGAGAAGCACCCCGCGGACCGCCCGCAGTCGGCCGACGACGTCGTCCGCGCGCTCGACGCCCTCGACGCGCTCGACGCACCGGCGGTCGCGCCGGGTCCGCGCTCGTCGCGCCGCGCCCGCGCGCGTCGGCTCCCCTGGGCCGCGGCCGGTGTGGGCCTTGCCGCGCTCGCGTCGGCCGTCGCGCTGCGCGCCTCCGGGCGGCCGCAGGACGCCGAGCCGCCGGCCCGGGTGGCGGCCGTCATCCCGCTGCCGCCCGGCGTCGAGCCGTCGCGCGAGAGCGGCGCCGAGTTCGCCCTCGCGCCTAACGGCACGCGCCTCGCCTTCGTGGCCCGCGACGCCGCCGGGCGCACGGCGGTCTGGGTGCGCGCGCTCGACAGCCTCGCGGTGCGCCCGGTGGAGGGCACCGACGGGGCCGGCCGTCCGTTCTGGTCGCCCGACGGGACGGCGCTCGGATTCTTCGCCGGGGGCCAACTCCAGGTCGTCGACCTGCGTCGCGGCGGTCCGGCGCGCGCGCTCTGCCCGGTGTCGCGGCCGAGTGGCGGCGCGTGGACGTCGGCGGGGGTGATCGTCTACGGGCCCGACTACCTCGGGCCGCTCTACACCGTCGCGCCCGCGGGCGGCGGGGCGGCCGTCTGCCGGCCGCTCACCCGGATGCGCGCCGGCGAGTTCGGGCACCGCGGGCCGTCGGTGCTGCCCGACGGCCGACACGTGCTGTTCAGCAGCGAGCCCGCCGCGGCGCTCGTCGCCGACGTCACCACCGGCGCGATCACGGAGGTGCGGCGCGCGGCGGCCGATGCGCGGTTCGTCGCGCCCAACTGGCTGTTGTTCGTGAGCTCCGAGGCGGGCCCGCTCTACGCGCAGACAATGGACCCCGGCCGTCTGCGCGTCACCGGCACGCCGCAGCGCGTGCTCGACCGCGTGGCCTCGGTCCGCGGCGCGGCGAGCTACACGGCCGCGGGGGACGTGCTGGTCGCGTTGGACCCGACGATCCCCACGGTCGCGCCGCGCGTGTTGTGGGCGGACCGGCAGGCGGTCGTGGTCGACTCGGCGACCGCACCCGACAGCGTGCGCCGGCTCGCGCTGTCGCACGACGGGCGACGGCTCGCGCTGTGGGGGCCCGCGCTCTGGCTCTACGACGAGGACCGGCGGATCGCGACGCGGGCGCACGCGCTCGCGACCCCGGGACAGGCCGTGAGCGACGCCGCGTGGGGGCCGGGCGATTCGCTCATCGCGTACGGCACCGCGCGCGCGGGCCCCGTCGCGCTTCGGCTGTACCACGTCGCGACCGACGCGTCCGACTCGCTATTCGCGGCGGAACGGCGGTTCGTCGGCGCCCCCGACTGGTCGCCCGACGGCCGGCAGATCGCCTTCACGCTCGGCCCCGGCGCGAGCGCCGCGACCCAGGAGATCTGGATCTACTCGCGCGACACGCGCCGGGCCACGCGCGCGTGGGCGACCTCGGCCAACCTCGGCACCCCGCGCTGGTCCCCCGACGGTCGCTGGCTCGCCTTCACGTCCGACGAGACCGGCGCGACCGAGGTGTATGTGCGGCCGGCCGCGGGCCCGGGCGCCGCGGTGCGGGTGTCACCCGTCGGGGGCCGCTACCCGAGTTGGCAGGCGGACGGCCGCGCCCTGCTCTACCAGCGCGCCGACGGGACCGTCGTCGCGGTGGGTGTCACCCTCGGCGCGACCACGGCGCAGTTCACGGTGGGACGCGTGGTGCTCGCGAGCCCGCCGTTCGCCCGCGCGGACGGGGGCGTTGCGGTGACGGCCGATGGCCAACGGTTCGTCGGCTTCGCGGGCGCCACGGCGCCCGCGTTCACCCTCCTGCTCGGCTGGGCGGCGGGACTGACGCCGCCCTGAGCCGGCGGGGGTCGTTCGATCGAGCGCCGGACGCCCTACCGCCCCGCCGGCTGCCCCGCCCGCAGCTCCGCGACCGGCGCCCGCGGCGCCAGCAGCCGACGGCTCTGCTCGACCACCACGCGCCGCGGCAGCGTGAACGTGCCCCGCTGCCCCTCGACCGTCGACGAGCCCGCCACGCGCACCGTGTACGCGCCCGCGTCGGCCACCCACGCCGACGCCGCCGGGTCGAACGACGCCACGTCCGCCGCCCCTAAGCGGAACGTGACCGCCTCCGACGCGCCCGGCCGCAGGAGCGCCGTCTTCGCGAACCCCCGGAGCTCGCGCTCGGGCTTGTCGAGCGACCCGCGCGGCGCGCTCACGTACAGCTGCGCGACCTCGCGCCCGGCGACCCGGCCGACGTTGGTCACGGTCGCCGTCACGGTCACCGAATCGCCCGGCCCGCCGAGCCCGTTAGGCGCGCCCGACACGCGCAGCCCGCCGTAGCGGAACGCCGTGTAGCTCAGCCCGTGGCCGAACGCGTACGCCGGCGTCTTCCCGAACGTCCGGTCGTAGCGGTAGCCGACGTAGATGCCCTCCGCATACGTGTTGTCCGAGGGCGTGGCGCCGAGCAACGGGTTGGCGGGCGCCGCCGCGCCCGGGCGGGCCCGCCCCGGGAAGTCGGCCGCGTACGGCACGTCCGCGTACCGCGCCGGGAACGTCGTGGCGAGCTTGCCCGACGGGTTCACGCGCCCGCCCACCACGTCGGCGACCGCGCGCCCGCCCTCCTGCCCGCCCTGCCACGCGAGCAGGATCGCGTCCGCCTCGTCGCGCCAGCTCGCGACCTCGACCGGGCCGCCGACATTGAGCACGACGACCACCGGCTTGCCGCGCGCGCGGAACGCCGCCGACACCTGCTGCAGCAACGCGCGCTCGGCCGCCCGCAGCTCGAAGTCGTCGGCGACCTTGCGGTCCGCGCCCTCGCCCGCGATCCGGCCGATCGTGATCACCGCCGCGTCGGCCCGCTCGGCCGCCTGACGTACGAGCGCCGCGTCGGGCGCCAGCTCGGCGATCGTCGGCGGGGGGCCGAAGAGGGCCAGCCCGGCCCCCCGCGGCCGCTTGGCGCGCTCGGCTGCCACGTACCGCGCGTACGTGCCACCAACGGCCGTGTCGACGCGCAGCCCCGCCGAGTCGAGCCCCCCGGCCACCGAGATGGTGTAGGCGCGATTCACGTCGCCGCTCCCGGTGCCGCCGGCGATCGGTTCGTACGACGTGTTGCCGAACGCGGCCACCGAGGTGCCCGCGGCGAGCGGCAGCGCCGCGCGAGCGGCGGTCCGGGTGCGGGTCCCGGTGCCAGCTCCGATGCGGACCGCACCGTTCCGGAGCAGCACCATGCCGTCGGCCGCCGCCTGACGCGCGACGGCGGCGTGCGCGCGGAGGTCGGGGTGCTCGCTCGGCCGGACGCCGCGGAACGTCGGCGTCTTGAGCACCAGCTCCAACACGCGCGTCACGTTGGTGTCGAGCGCCGCCCGGGACAGGCGGCCGCTCGCCAGCGCGGCGCGCACCGCCTGCGCCTGGGCCGCCGTGCCGGGCATCAGGAGGTCGTTGCCGGCGGCGAGCATCGCGACCGGGTCCTCGCCGCCGAACCAGTCGCTCATCACGAGCCCGCGGAAGCCGAACTCGCCGCGCAGGAGGTCGGTCAGGAGGTCGCGGCTCTCGGCCGTGTGCGTGCCGTTGACCAGGTTGTACGACGACATCACCGTCCACGGCTGCGCGCGGCGCACGACGATCCGGAACGGGCGCAGGTAGAGCTCGCGCAGCGCGCGCTCCGAGATCGCGGAGTTGAGGCGCGTGCGGTTGAATTCCTGCTCGTTGGCGACGAAGTGCTTGGCCGACGTCCCGACGCCCGCCGCCTGAATGCCGTTCACCACCGACGAGGCGACGAGTCCCGTGACGAGCGGGTCCTCCGAGAAGTACTCGAAGTTGCGGCCGCCTAACGGGTTGCGGTGCAGGTTCATGCCGGGGCCGAGGAGCACGTCGACGCCGTAGTCGCGAACCTCCTCGCCGAAGGCGACCCCGACGCGCCGCACGAGCGCGGTGTCCCAGGTCGAGGCGAGCAGGGTGCCGATCGGGAAGTGCGTCGCGTAGTACGTGCGCGTGCTGTCGGGCCGGCCGTCGGGGCCGCGCCGGATCGGGTCGATGCGCACGCCCGCGGGCCCGTCGGCGAGGACGATCGCCGGGATGCCGAGCCGCCGCACGGCGTGCGTCTGGCCCGCCGAGCCGGGGACGCGCACGGCGTCGTCGCCCGCCTCGCGCCCGGGGCCGCGCATGCCCGCCGGGAGCATGTCCGTCGACATTCCCGCGGGCAGGATGAGCCCCGCGCCGAGGACGAGCCGCACCTTCTCCGAGTCGGTCAGCGCGGCGACGACGTCGCGGAGCGGCGCGCGGCCGAGCTGCGGCGCGCCCGATGGCGTCGCGGTCTGGGCAGCCGCGGCGTGGCCGGAGAGGAGGGCGAAACCACCAAGCGTGAGCGAGGCGGCGAGACGACGGCGGCGCATGTCGGGAGCGGGAGCGAGGGGCGGGGCGGTATGCGCACCACACTACCATCGGGCCGCCGCGCACGCACCGGGACAGAAGGCGCGGACGTGCGCTACCGCCCCGCCCACCCCACGTCCGTCCCCACGTACAGCGTCCGCCCCGGCGCGGGCTCCAGCACCCGCCCTCCCGTGCCGTTGACCGTCACCGACCCGACGTAGCGCTGGTCGGACGCGTTGCGGAGCGCGACGAACGGCCGCACCGCCGCGGCGCCCGACGGCGCGTCCCACCGCGCCCGCAGGTCGAGCACCCCGCGCCCCCAGTCCCCGACCCGCAGCGTGTTCCGGTCGTCCGCGTACAGCCGCGACGCCCACGTGTGCTCCGCCTCGAGCGCGAGCGGCGCGAGTGGGCCCACCGCCCCCGCGAACGGCCGCGCCCGCACGCCGACGCGCACGAACCGCTCCGGCGCCCCCGGCAGCGTGCGCCCGGTCAGCGTGTCGGTGCGCGCCCCCGTGACGACGCGGTAGTCGGCGAACCGCGCGCGCCCGAGCGTGTACGCGACGTCCAGCCCGAGCGCGTCCGCCGCCGCGCCCAGGGGCGCCCGCGCCCCCAGCCCGAACTCCGCGCCGCGGCTCCGCACGCGTCCCGCGTTGCGGAAGTACGCGCGCCCGTTCACCTCCTGCCACTGCACGATCGCGTCGCGCGTGTCGAGCGCGTAAAGCGACGCCGAGTAGCGGAGCGTCGCGCGCGGCCCGCCCGCACCGTCCGACAGCACCCCCCGGGCGCCGGCCTCGCCGCCGACGGATCGCTGCGGCCCGAGGTCGGGGCTGAACCCGCCACCGTTCCCCGGCTGCGCCTGCAGCTCGGTCGTCGTCGGCGTGTCGAAGTCGGTCGACACGTTCGCGTACGGCACTAGCGCCGGGGCGAGCGCCACGCTCGCGCCGAGGTGCCCGCTCGCCGCGGCCATCGTGCGCGCGCCGCTGTTGTCGACCCCGTCGGCCAGGAAGCGGTCGGCCACCGCGAAGCGCACGCGGTCGTAGCGCGCCCCCGCGTCGACCAGCCACCGCGCCGACGGCGCCCAGGTGAGCTGCGCGAACGGCGCGAGGTTGGTCACCGTCTCGACCTGGTCGACGAACGTCGTGTCCGCGCGCGAGACGAGCCGCCCGCCGGTGTCGCGCGCGTTCTTGCGCAGATCCCGCATCGCCTGCACCTCGGCGCCTACCGTCAGCCGCGGCGCCCGGGCCGGGTCCGCGCCCGCGGGTAGCAGGAACCCGAGCGGGCGCGTCGCCGCCGCGCGCGCCCCGCCGGCGTGGCGGTAGATCGTCGTGAGCGTGCCCGCGTTGAGCGGTAGCGCCCCGGAGGCGCCCGACGTCGGCGGCGGCGTGGCGAGCGGGTTCCACGTGTCGCGGAGCAGCCCATACACGGTCGCCTCGGCCCGCGAGCCGTCGTCCCCCGCGCGGCGCAGGCCGAAAGCGAGCTGATCCTGGCTCACGCGCTTGTCGGCGCCGCGCAGGATGTTGACGCCCGCGGCCGAGTCGCGCCGCGCGGCGTACTCCGCCGCCGTGAGCGCGCCCGGGTTCTGGGCGCGCGGGTCCGAGCCCGCGTAGAAGCGGAACGTCCCGGTCGTCGCCGCGTCGAACGCGTGGTCGGCCGCGAGCGTGAGGCGCCGTTGCTCGGCCGCGGCATGCTGGCGGAAGTTGTCGATCGCGAAGTCCGACGCCGAGACCGCGGCCACCGTGGTGCCCTCGACCGTCGCCGCCCGCAGCTGCGCCTTCCGCGCGCCGAAGGCGCCGCCTTCGAGCCGCGCCCCGGTTCCCACCCCGCGCGCGGGCGCGCCGAGGTCGGTCGTGAACGCGAGCACGCCCCCCGACGCGTTGCCGTAGAGCGACGCCGCCGCGCCGCGCAGCACCTCGACGCGCCCGATCGCCGCGGGGTCGACGTTCGTCAGCTGCGACTGGCCGTCAGGCATCGTCTGCGGCACGCCGTCGAGCAGCACGTGCACCCCGCGCAGCCCGAAGTTGGCGCGCGCGCCGACCCCGCGCACCGCGATCCGCTGGTCGACCGAGTAGTTGCCGCGGTCGACCGCGTACACCCCCGGCACCGCGGCGAGCGCGTCGGCGATCCCGGTCGTCGCGCGCGCCCCGCGCACCGCCGCGGCGCCGAGCACGTCGACCGCCCACGGCGCGCGGTCGCGCGCGGTCGGCGTGCGCGTCACGATGACCGTGACGGGCGCGAGGCGGGCGGTGTCGCGGCGGCTGGCCTCGCGACGCACGGGATCGCGGCGACCGGAGTCGCGGCGACTGGAATCGGCGCGGACCGCGGCGGGCGGAGCCGTGTCGGGGCGGGCGGGTTGAACGAACATCACCGGCGGTGGGGCGGACGGAAAGGCGTGTTAGGCATGGACGCTCGCAGGAACGGCGCCGCGGCGTCCCTGCACCGCCGCTCAGCCACCGCCGCCCCCGCTCGCCGTGTCACCGGCCGCCGCCCCGCCCAGCACGAACGCGAACGCCGCCGCGATCACCGGCGCCGCCGCACGCTGGTCGAGCAGCGAATGCCCCTGCCCTTCGGCGACGAACCGCCGCGCCCCCGCCGCGATGATCCCGGGGTCGGCCGACCGGAAGTCGTCCTTCGTCCCGCGCACGAGCGCGATCCGCGCCGCCGGGGTCTCCCGCCGCACGCGCGCCACTTCCGAGTCGACTGCGAAGCTGTCCGCCCCGCGCGGTTCGCGCCCCAGCAGGTCGGAGAACCCGACGCTCAGGTGGCCGCGCGCGCCCGGGCTCATCGCGACCACGCCCACGAAGCCCGGCTCGCGGAGCCGCGCGGCGGTCCACACGGCGAGTTCGCCCCCGACCGAGTGCCCCGCGACGACGAGCGGGGCCGCCGCCGCGCCGAGCGCCGCGCGCGCGCCGACGAGCAGCGAGTCCACCCGCGCCAGGTACGCCCCCGCCCGCGCCGGCCCGCCGGGCAGCTTGCCTAACAGCCGCCGCACGTCCACGCCCGCGACCGCGTACCCCCGCGCGCTCAGCATCTCTGCCACCCGCTCGTGCGCGCGCCAGAAGCCCACGTCACTGCCGAGGTAGAACACGAACGCGCGCACCGAATCGGCCCCCCCGGGCCCGCGCGCGGGGTACAGGAAGAGCGGCGCGCGCCGCAGCGCCGGGTCGTCCGAGTGGAAGGGCGCCCGCGCCTTCGGCACCACGAGCGCGGGCAGCGCGCACGCCGCGCCCCCGGTCGTCAGCCCACCCACGGCGAGTAGCGCGGCCCACGCCGCGGCGCGCGGGAACGTCGTGTTGGCGGGCGGGCTCACGGGACGTGGGGTCGTCGGAACGCGGCCCGACGGCCGGGCCGGCGCGCGAACGCTAGCAGGTCGAACGCAGGTTCAGCGTAGGTTCAGCGCAGGTTCAGCGTAGGTTCAGCGCAGGTCGCCCGCTCGGCGACGACACCGCGCGGGCACCGATCGTGTCCGCCGCGCGGAACCTCACCGCCCTCGCGGCGGGTACGACCGGCTCTCGTGTCCACCCGCGTCATTCCCCGCCCCACGGCCCGGTCGGCCCGCGCCTTCGCGCTCGCGGCCGCCGCGACGCTCGCCCCCGCGCTGGCGCCTGCCCGCGCGGCGCAGGGCAACGCGCGCGCCGACCGGCCTACGTGTAACCCGGCGTGGTGCGCCGTCACACGCCCCACGTTCGCCGAGTCGACCGCGATCGCCGGCGAGGCCGACCGCCTCGTGGCGCGGTACGCCGCCGATTCCACCATCCTCGGCCGTCGCTGCCACGCCCTCGGCGTCACGATGCAGCGCCACGCCACCGCCGTCCGGATGATCGACTACATGTGGCGAGAGACCGACCCCGACGGGCAGGTCGTCCCGGTCACCGGCGACGCCCACCCGGTCGAGCTCGTCGCCGGCAGCGGGACGGTGCACATCGCCCGCGGCTACAATGCGCTCAACCCGGACCGCGGGCTCCCCGCGATCCTGCAGACCGCCCGCCACGAGTTCGCCCACCTCAACGGCCTGCGCCAGAGCGAGGGCGGGGTCGACCTCGCCGCGCAGCTGGCGAGCGCCTGCGGACCGGGCTGAGCGCCGTTGGAACCCCGTGTGAGCGCCGCGCGCGACGCCGCATGTCCACGCCACACCACGCACTCCACATGGTCCGCTCGAGCGGCGTCCTGCGCACCGCCCTTCTGGGCACCGTCCTCCTCGCCGCCGCGCCCGTGGTGCGCGCGCAGCGCCCCGCGCCCCCCACCCGCGACCCCGGCACCCCCGGCTACGTCGTCGCCCGCGAGCTCCCCGACGGCGCCGTGCCGCCACCCGACGCGGCCGGCAACTTCGTCATTGGACCGACGCACGCGCCTGCGGCCGAGATGCGCGCGCAGGACGGCGTTCCCCGGGGCGCCGTATACACGTTCACGATGAGCTCCGCGGAGAGCCGCCTGTTCCCGGGCGTCGCGCGCGACGCGGGCACCTTCGGCACCGTCGATCCCGCCGACCCGGCGACGCTCGTCGTCACCACCAGCCGCCCGGCGCCCTACACCCGGCGCGTGACGGTCTACGTCCCGGCGCAGTACGTGCCCGGCACGGTCGCGCCGTTCATCGTCGGCGCGGACGGCCCCGATTCGGCCCTGTTCACGGCCCTCGACCACCTGATCGCGCGGCGACGCGTGCCCACGATGATCGCCGTCTCGATCGGCAACGGCGGCGGCGATGCGCAGGGGAGCGAGCGCGGGCTCGAGTACGACACGATGTCCGGCCGCTACGCGGAGTTCGTCGAGACCGAGGTCCTCCCCCGGGTCGAGCGGCAGTACGGCGTCCGCCTCACGCGCGACCCCGACGGCCGCGCGACGACGGGGTGCAGCTCCGGCGGGTCGGCGGCCCTCATCATGGCCTGGTACCACCCCGAGTGGTACCACCGCGTGCTGACCTACTCCGGCACGTTCGTCAACCAGCAGTGGCCGCACACCGCCGCGACGCCGCACGGCGCGTGGGAGTTCCACGAACGGCTGATCCCGGAATCGCCGCGCAAGCCGATCCGGCTCTGGATGGAGGTCGGCGACCGCGACCTGCTCGACCCCAACGTCATGCGCGACGGCCTGCACGACTGGGTCGTCGCGAACGAGCGCACGGCCGCGGCGCTCGCGGCCAAGGGGTATCCGTACCAGTTCGTGTTCGCGCGCAACGCCGGGCACTGCGACCGGGGGGTGAAGCTGCAGACGCTGCCCGAAGCGCTCGAGTGGCTCTGGCGGGGGTACGCGGCGGGAAACGCGGCCCCCCGTTAGGCTGGTCAGCTCCCGGCGAGCTGCTCCAGCGCCCGCCGCGCCCGCGCCAGCGCGTCGCGGCCGGCGCGGCCGCCGCCCCCCTCGGCCTCGAGCCGTCCGAGCGCCTCGAGCAGTTGCTCGCCCTCGGCCCGCACGGCGTCGACGAAGCCCTTGGCGACCGCGGCCGGGTCCGTGCGCAGGTCGCGTTCGACCCAGCGCATGCGGAACGTGCGCCCGCCCCGGATCGCACGCCCGTAGAACGGCGCGTGCTCGTCCGCGCGCCCCGGCGCGCGCCGCCCGGGTCCGTCCGAACTGTCACCTCCGGCGTCCGCGGCGCCGCCTGCCGCGTCGGCCGCGCCGCCGGCCGACGCGCCCGATGACACGCCCGGCGCCCCCGCCGCGACGCCCCCCAGCACCTCGCGCAGGGCCGCCACGCGCGCCGCAACGTCGCCCATCGCGCCGATCGTCTGACACTGGCGCACCTGCAGCACCCCACGCCGCGCGAGGCGCGCCTGCTCGTCGCCGGTGAGTGCGCCGACCGCCTCGCCCACGCGCACCATGTAGCTGACGTAGCCCTTGTCGCGGTGCAGTCGCCGCCCGATGGCGGAAATCGATTCGCCGAACCCGTGGAGGAGGGAGAGCGCCTGCGCCGTTTCGGCGGGCGTCATGTCCTCCCGGTTGAGGTTTTCTTCGGCCTGCCGCGCGACCGCCTCGCGGTTGTCGAGCTCGCCCAGGTCGCGGACCGGCACGGTCGCGAGCCCGTTGCGGAGCGCGGCCCGGAGCCGCCCCTTGCCGGCGACGAGGATGAACTCGCGTCGCCCCGTCGGCCCCTGGCTCCGCACCCAGATCGGCGTGTCGATCTCGCCCCGCGCCGCCACCGCCGCGACGAGGCGCTCGAACTCCTCGCCCCCTTCGTCCCACTCGCGGATGTAAGGCCCGCGCTCGACGACGCGGCGCGGGTCGAGGTCGAACACGTCGCGCCGCGTGCGGCGGTCGGCCCGCTCCGCGGTCGCGGGGTGCTGCGCCAGTTGCCCGCCCGGCACGCGGCCGGCGCCCTCGCCCGCCTCGTTGCCGGCTGGCGCGTCGCCGGTCGACGCGGGTTCGGGTCGGCGGAAGATGAGTGCGCCGACCTGCGCGATGTCCGCGCCGCGGTCCCGCTTCGTCGGTTTAGCCACGGCGGCTCCGGGGCGCGCGCGGCGCGGCGGGCGACGCGGTGGGCGACGCGTTCTGCGTCCCGTTGTGCCGCACAACGGGCGGTCCGGCGGTCCGCGGCCGCGCGCGGCGGGGCACGCCGAGTTGCGTCAGCACGCGCGCGGCGACGTCGCGGTAGCAGCGGCGCGCGTCGGGCGGGGCGGCGGGGAAGAACTCGATCGGGGTCGCGACGCGCGCGGCCTCCTTGATCGCCGTGCGCTGCGGCACCACGGCGAGGATTTCGTCCCCGAACTGCTGCGTGTACATCGACACGAACCCTTCGTCCTCCGCGGTCGGTCGCACGTTGTTGACCACGACGCCGAGCCGGCGGAGGTCGGGGTTGATGTGCTGCGCGACCCGGTCGGCCGTCTCGAGAAACGCCCCCATGCCGCGCGCCGACAGGATGCCGGGCTCGCCGATCAGGACGTAGCCGTCGGCGGCCGACAGCGCGCAGTGCAGCCAGAGTCCGAGCGACGGCGGGGTGTCGATGATCACGAGATCGACGTTCTTCGGCACGCCCCCGATGAGCGTCTGCCGCGCGTCCTGCGCGATCTCGTCCCACTGCGCCGGCCCGACGTGCTTCTCGTCGTGCGCCAGTTCGCCCGAGCCGGGGACCACGAACAGGTCCGGGTGGAACGGCGAGACGACCATCACCTCGCCCGCCGGCCGCGGCTCCCACAGCACGTCGCGGATCGTCGCCCGCGCGCCGTCCGCCGGGGCCTGGTGCCCGAGCAGCAGCGCCGTCGCGTCGCACTGCGGGTCCAGGTCCAGCACGAGCGTGCGAAGCGCGTACTGCCCCGCCACGGCCGCGGCGAGGTTTGTCGCGGTCGTCGTCTTACCGACGCCGCCTTTCTGGGTCACGACCGCGAGGACGCGGGCCATCGGGGGTGGGAAGCGGGCGGAAACGGGGACCGGCCACGAGAGGCGCGGCGTCCGAGTGTAAATCACGGGGCGTTGTGCGGCACAACGGCGCGGCGCCGTACGGCCGAGCGCCGCGCGGCAGGGTGCAACAGACTGCGACAGCGTGCGACAGCGTGCGACAGCGTGCGAAGGAGCGCGCGTGGGACGGCGGGCGGCGGGGTGGGCGGAGGTTAGCGACGAACGCCGCGGACCGCCACGAGGCGCGCCACGAGGCGCGCCACGAGGCGCGCCGTCGTACGCGCTAGGGCGACGACGGCGGCGGGACGACCCGCGCGTCGAACGCGGACCGCGCCGCCTCGACCGCGCCCAGGTGCTCCCCCGCCCAGAGCCAGACGCCGCAGAAAGCCGCGCCGAGGCTGAAGCCGAGCGGGGTGAGGGCGTAGTCGACCCGGGGCGGCACGACCGGGTGCACGGTGCGGGTGACGAGGCCGTCGCGCTCCATCTGCCGCAGCGTCTGCGTGAGCATCTTCTGACTCACGCCGCCGACCAGCGCGCCGAGCCGCGTGAAGCGCAGCGTGCCGTGCTCGCCCAGCACTTCGAGCACGAGCATCGTCCACTTGTCGGCGACGCGGCCGATCAGCTCGTGCACGAGCGCGTCGACCCGTCCCTCGACCGCGGCCGACCCCGCGTCCGCGTATGGCGAGTCTGCCGGCGCGACCGCGCTCGGCGTGACGACACCCGCCGCCGGCGGCTGGGCAGTCAACAAGGATCACTCTCCAGATGGTAAGTATGCCACTTCATGGTGCCTTCTCACGAAAAGAGAGTATGGAGCTACGATCCCGCAGGCAATCCGCAGCGCACGCTGCGGCAGCTCACGCTGCGGCAGCTCACGCTGCGGCAGCCCACGCGCCTGTCACACCCGCCGCATCCGTCGCGACCGGTCCCCGCCGCGACTCTTACTCCCTGCACTGTCCCGAACCGTCCCATGACCCAGACCACCCCACGCCTCGCCGTCATCACCGGCGCCAGCCGCGGACTCGGCCGCAGCATGGCCCTCCACCTCGCCGACGCCGGCGTCGACGTCGTCGGCACGTACCGCACCAACAAGGACGAGGCGGACGCCCTGGTCCGCGAGGTCGAAGCGCGCGGCCGGCGCGCCGCCGTGCTCCCGCTCGACGTCGGCCGTAGCGACACCTTCGCGGCCTTCGCCGACACACTCGCGGGCGTCCTCCAGACGACCTTCGGACGCCCGACCTTCGACTACCTCGTCAACAACGCGGGCGAGGGCGGCCGCCACGCGTTCGCCGACACCCCGGAGGCGCACTTCGACACGATGATCGCCGTCCACCTCAAGGGCCCGTTCTTCCTGACGCAGCGCCTGCTCCCCCTGATGGCCGACGGCGGCCGCATCCTCAACGTCTCGAGCGGCCTCGCGCGCTTCTCGCTCCCCGGCAACTCGGCCTACGCCGCCGCCAAGGGCGGCGTCGAGGTCCTCACGCGCTACCTCGCCCGCGAACTCGGCCCCCGCGGCATCACCGCCAACGTGATCGCCCCCGGCGCGATCGCCACCGACTTCGCCGGCGGCGCCGTGCGCGACAACCCCGCGATGAACCGCGCCGTCGCCGACACCATCCCGTTAGGCCGCGTCGGCCTGCCCGACGACGTGGGCGCCGCCGCGGCGGCCCTGCTCTCCGACGGCATGGGATGGATGAACGGCGTCCGGGTCGAAGTGTCGGGCGGGCAGAATTTGTGATGGTGTGATGCTATAAGAGTGGGGTGGCGCGCGGGGGCGTGACCGGCCGGGGACGCGACGGCCGGTCACGCCCCCGCGCCCCGCCCTCGCCTAACACCCCGACCCCACCGTCCCTACCCGACGTCGCCCGCCCTCGCCTTCCACTGCTGCGGACTCAACACCAGCACCTCGCACACTTCCCCACCCGACGCCCGCGCCGCCGCCTCCGACAGCACGTGCGCCTCGCGCCCGAGCCGCGCCCCCTCGCCGTCCGAGTGCGCCACGACGAGCAGCGTCACCCCCGAACGCGCCGCCGGCCGCGCCCGCTCCAGGTACGCGCGGACGAGCGGGTGCCACGTCGGCAGCTGCTCCGCGAGCACCGCCGCCCACCACGCCCCGACCTCCGCGCCCGCGTTCGGGACCGCGGGCGCCGGCTCCGGCCGCTCGGCCACGCCTAACGGATCGTCGCCCGGCGCGGCGTGGGGCGCCCCGTGGGGCGCCTCGCGGGGCGCGACGTCCGCGATCGCGGCGCGCGGCGCGCCCGGCCCCGCGCCGTCGCCCGCGCCTCCTCCCCCGGCCGCGATCCGCGGGGCCGGCCGCGCGTTCGCCACCCGCTCGCGGAACCAGCGCTGGAAGTCCTCGTGCGCGTCGTAGGTCCACCCCTTCGCCACGCCGTCGACCACGTAGCGCCCCGGCGCGTGCACCGCCTGCCCCCGCTCGCGCTGAAAGAACACGTAGGCGAGCATCTGCCGCACCTGCCCCGCCGACTCCGCGACGAGCTGCTCCGCCGCCCGGGGCGCCACGTCCAGCGAGGCGAGCAGCAGGCGCAGCACCCGCTGCTCCGTGAAGTCCGGCGTCCCCACCCCGCGCAGCCACCCCGCCACTCGAAGCCGCAGCCCCGGCTCGAAGTGGAACACGTACCGGCCGCGCGACACCGACGTCACCTCCGCCCCCGCGAGCACGTCGGCCGCGACCAGCTCCTGCGCCGCCGCGAGGACGTCGTCCCGGACGTGCGCCGAGCGCACGTTCTTCGTCCCCCCCGCGATCCCGCACAGCTGCCGCAGGGCCGCCAGTTCGAAGCGCAGCGGCGCCTGCCGCGCCTGCGCGTTGGCCGTCAACTGGTAGAGTCGCTTCGCGATCGGCCGCGTCAGCCGCGCGTGCGTCGGGCAGTCGATCCACCCCACCCACCCGCGCTCTCCCTGCGCGAGTAGCGCGGGGTTGATCTGCAGCTTCTGGATCCAGTCCTCGCCGCGCGCCGACCGGTGGTACTCCGTGCGCCAGGCGTACGTGATCAGGTACTCCACGCCCTCCGCCTCGGGCACCCACTCGCCGCCCGGCAGCGACGCCGCGACGTCCCGGGGGACCACGGCGCCCCGCCCCCGCCGACCCGGACGCCCGCCCGCCAACAGGTCGTTCCCCCGCCCCGCGCCGGCCGCGCCCGCGGCGCCGAGCGTGCCCTGCTCGAGGAAGATCGGGTGCGCGTTCCCGGCCGGGAGCGTTACGGGGTCGCTCCGCCCCGCGACGTCGTCCAGCTGCCGCAATCGCGACGCCTTGATGCGCACCGCCGCAAGGCGGTCCAGCGCGCCCTTGATCCGCTCCGCCCGGTCCTTGGTCATCTCCAGGTCGAGCACCCGCGCCAGCATCCGCAAGCTCGGCGCGGCGAACTCGCCCGTCACCGGGTGCACGTGCGGCCGTCCCTCCGCGTCGGCCCGGTCGGCCAGCGCCGCCATCGCGAGCAGCACGTCCGCGTCCCCGCCGTACGGCAGCCCGAGCTTGGGGTCGCCCGTGATCTCGTAGTACGTGTACCGCCCCGCCGGCTCGGCGACCACCACCTGCGCCCGCCGCGCGGCCTCGGGCACGACCCCGTTCGCGTCGACCTCCCCCTGCTTGACCGCCGCGCGGAAGATCGGCAGCGTGAGCAGCCCGGCGGGGATCGGCTGCGGCAACTCGCCGACGCCGACCACGGACAGCAGCGCGCGCTGATCGGCGGCGAGAGGGACGGAAGGCACTGGGGCGGAAGCGGAGCAAGGCCGACGCCGGCCGGAGCACCCGGGGCCGGGAGCGGCAGTATGACGCGCGCTACGGATCGCGACAAGTCGCACGCGCCGCCGCCCCCACGGGCCGGCTCGGCGCGGCGGTCGTGGTCGTCGTTCTTCTTGAAGGAGAAAGAACCCCAGCAACTAACCGTGGACGGCCGTACGCGCGCCGCCGGGCACGGCGAGCCGCTGCCCGCTCGGTGCGATCCCGGCGTAAGTGGTTGTACGAGCGTCCGTTACGAGCTACGAACGGTGCGGCCCGCCCGCCCCCGCGACGCCCCGGAATCGCTGACGCCGTGTCCCGGTCGCCACGCGCTGGTGACCTCCGCGTACACGGGCGCGCGCCCCGTGCGTGCACGCCCGTCGTCCCGCCGACGTCGCCCGCGCGATGTGACCTCAGCATACACACGCGCTCGCGCCGGCTCGGGGCCGGCTTTCCGGCCGACGACTCACCGTGGGAGCCAGGTGTAGGAGCATGTACCTGGTCCTTCCCCTGGCGTCACGGCTTGTAGCCGGTGGACGGCGTCTCCGACGCGGGCGCACTCGGTTCCCGCCCGGCTCCTCCCCGGTTCGGCCCCGGCCCCCGGCCGGCCGCCACTCGGCCCCTAGCCGGCTGGGGAGCCGAGCGTGTATGCTGAGGTCACATCGGTCCCGACGATCTGGTCGGGCGCCGAGCGTGGCTCGTGAGCGTCGTCGCCCGTGTACCGTGAGGTCACATCGTCGTGTGTCCTGAGCGCCGCCCCATTCCCGTCGACCCCGCGTTCCGCGCGGGGGTCGGTGGCGTGAGCGGCGACGGCGCCACCGGCCGCGCCGTACCTGGCCACAGGTCCCGCGGGAGCGAGCCGGCCGCGACGTTGGCTGCGGCCCCGCTGTCGGCGCCGCCCGTGGTGACGCACCCGTGACGGCGCGGCGCGCGCGCGGCGCGGCCCCGGCGACCGTGGTCCGGTCGATCGGGGTGATGAGTGGGGCCGCGTTCGACCCCGCACCCGCCGCGCGGCCGGCCGAGCGGTACGTCGTGGTCGACCGCCTCCGGGAGCACGTCGACCGCGTCGAGTGGGCGCCGCTCCGTCTGTCGCGGGGCGCGGCCGAACGTCCGAGCCGCCCGGCGAGCCCGCGCCTGCCGCACGCGCTCGTGCTGCACCTCGCGCACGCCGCGCGGCTCGCCTCGGGCGGCGTCGCGCCGCCCTACGCGCCGCCCTACGCGCCGCCCTACGCGCTGTCCAACGCGTCGCTCCACACCTCGCTCGACGCCGTCCCGCTCCGCCCCGACCTCGACGCCCTCGCCTCGTTCCTCGGCGTCGACGCGCCGACCGTCGGCGGCGCGCTCGCGGCGCTCGTCGCGGCGGGCGTGGTCGTGCGCGGGCTCGACCGCGGGGGTGACCGCGACGTGGACCGCGGCGGCGCCGAGTTGGGCGCCGTGGCACTCGCGCCTGTGGCACTCGCGTCGGCGCTCCTCGGTCCCACGCCTCGGGCGGCGGGCGCGCTCGACTGGGGCGACGTCGCGCTCGCGACCGCGGGCTCGCCGAGCGCGTGGCTGGCGGCCCACGTCCTCGCCGAGCGGCTGGTGCCGGGCGAGTGGACGCCCGTGCCGCGCAGCGCGCTCGAGCACGCGCTCGCCTGCGGCGTCTCGGGGGTGCGCTCGGCGCTCGACCGCCTCGCCGCGGCCGGCGTGGTCGAACGGCGCGAGCAGCGGGGCGGCGTGAGCGCGTACCGGTTTGCGCACGGCGCCGCGGCCGTGCCGCCGGTCGCGCCGCCACGCGCCGCGCCCGCGGCGCCCCTCGCAGCGACGATGCCGGCGCCCGCCGCGCCGGCGCCCGCCGCGACCGGCGTCCGGCTCACCGTCGGCGGCGTGCAGCTCGACGTGCCGGCCGGGTTGAGCGTACGCGTCGAGCTCGGGCCCGACGGCACGCCGCAGATCGCGCTCGTCCCCACCACGCCGTCCGTCTGACGTTGGCTGACACTCCGCTCGAACGTCGCTTGACGCACGCCTTGATGCGCGTCGTTCCGTCGGCCGCCCGCTTCGGCGTCGCGCTGGCCGGCGCCGTCCTACTCGCGGCCGCGGGTCCGGGGCACGCGGTCGCCCAGTCCGCCCCGCAACCCGCGCCAGGCTCCACGGCGGCCGACAGCGCGCGCCGCGCCGGGTCGCCCGCGGCGCGCCCGACGTACACCGAGGGCGACGTCCGGTTCATGTCGACGATGATCGGCCACCACGCGCAGGCGATCACGATGGCGCGTATGGCCGCGACGCACGGCGCGAGTCCCGCGGTCCGCACGCTCGCGGCGCGGATCATCAACGCGCAGCAAGACGAGATCGCGACCATGCAGCAGTGGCTGCGCGAGCGGAACCGCCCGGTGCCGCAGCCCTTCGCCGCCGGCGGCGCGCACGACATGCAGGACATGCACGACATGGCCGGGATGTCGGAGATGCCCGGGATGGCCGGCATGTCTGGCGCGTCCGGCGCGCCCGCGCCGATGCTGATGCCCGGGATGCTGACCGCCCCACAGATGGCCCAGCTCGACCGGGCGCGCGGGCTCGAGTTCGACCGGCTCTTTCTCACCGGCATGATCCAGCACCACCGCGGCGCGGTGGGCATGGTCAAGACGCTGTTCGACACGTACGGGGCGGGGCAGGACGAGACCGTCTTCAAGTTCGCGTCGGACGTGAACGTCGACCAGACCACCGAGATCGCGCGCATGCAGCAGATGCTGGCCGACGTCGTCTTCGGCACCTCCTGAGTTCCAGCCCCACCTCCTCCCCTCCCCCGCCCGCATGACTTCCTCGTCCGTCCTCCGCCGCGCGCTCCCCCGCGCGTTTACGCGCTCGCTTACGCGCTCGCTCACGGCCGCCGCGGTGCTCGCCGGCGCCGTCGCGGCCCGCCCCGCCGCGGCGCAGCCCACGCCCGACCCGCGCGTCGGCCTGCGGGCCGGCCTCAACGACGCCGCCGAGGCCGCGTGGAACCTGCGCGTCGTCTCCAAGACGCCGCCGTCGGAAAAGTTCGTGGGTGGGACCAATTCCGACCTCGCCTTCACCGGCAAGTACGCGATCCAGGGCAGCTACAACGGCTTCCAGGTCTGGGACATCTCCGACCCGTCGCACCCGGCGCTGGCCACCGGCTACTTCTGCCCCGCGTCGCAGAGCGACGTGTCGGTGTACAAGAACCTGCTCTTCGTCTCGGGTGAGGGGACCTCGGGACGCCTCGACTGCGGCGCGCAGGGCGTGGCCGACACGGTCAGCCGGGACCGGCTGCGGGGCCTGCGCATCTTCGACATCAGCGACATCCAGCACCCGCGCAACGTCGGCAACGTGCAGACGTGCCGCGGCTCGCACACGCACACGCTGCTCGTCGACCCGCGCGACGCCGCCAACGTCTACGTCTACATCTCGGGCTCGGCGGGCGTGCGCTCGCCCAACGAGCTGCCCGGGTGCGTCGCCGCGGCGCCCGACCAGAACCCCAACTCGGCGCTCTTCCGCATCGAGGTCATTAAGGTCCCGGTCGCGCACCCCGAGCGGGCCGCGATCGTCAGCTCGCCGCGGATCTTCACCAACCTGACCCAGGCCGCGCGGCACGCCGACGCCCCCGAGGACGCCGCTGCGGCGGCGCAGGCGCTCGCCACCGCCAAGGCGCACGGCGCGTTCACGGTCACGGTCAACGGCACCGAGCGCGTCGTGCGCTCGGTGCTCGTCAAGCCGCTGCTCGACAGCGTCGTCGCCGCGCGCGGCGGGAGCGGGGCCGCGACGGGCGCCGACAGCGCCGCGGTCCGCGCCGCCCTGCCGGGGATCGCGGCGCGCCTGTTCGGCGCGCCCCGCCTCTCGACCACGCAGTGCCACGACATCACGGTCTACCCGGCGATCGGCCTCGCCGGCGGCGCGTGCGAGGGCTACGGCCTCCTGCTCGACATCCGCGACCCGGCGCACCCGACCCGCCTCGCCGCGGTGTCGGACTCGAACTTCTCGTACTGGCACTCGGCGACCTTCAACAACGCCGGCACCAAGGTCCTCTTCACCGACGAGTGGGGCGGCGGCACGCAGCCCAAGTGCCGCGCGACGGACCGCAAGGAGTGGGGCGCCGACGCGGTCTTCACGCTCTCCGGCGGCAAGCCCGTCTTCCAGAGCTACTACAAGCTCCCGGCGGCGCAGACGGCCAACGAGAACTGCGTCGCGCACAACGGCTCGCTCATCCCCATCCCGGGGCGCGACGTGATGGTGCAGGCGTGGTACCAGGGCGGCATCTCGGTCTTCGACTGGACCGACCCGAAGCGCGTGCGCGAGATCGCCTACTTCGACCGCGGCCCGATCGACTCGACGCGCCTCGTCACGGGCGGGTCGTGGTCGGCCTACTGGTACAACGGCGTGATCGTCAGCTCCGAGATCGCCCGCGGCCTCGACGTGTTCGAGCTGCAGCCGAGCGCGATGCTGTCGCAGAACGAGATCGACGCGGCCAAGACGGTGCGCCTCGCGTACCTCAACGTGCAGGACCAGCCGCGCTACACCTGGCCGGCGAGCTTCGCCCTCGCCCGCGCCTACGTCGACCAGCTGGAGCGCGCCGGCGGCCTCGCCGCGCCGCGCGTCGCGGCGGTCCGCCGCGCGTTAGGCTCGGCCGAGGGCGCCTCGGGCGCGGCGCGCCGCGGGGCGCTGACGAAGCTCGCGGCGCAGATCGACGGCGACGCCGCGGGCGCGGGCGACGGGGCCAAGGTGCGCACGCTGGCCGGCGCCGTGCGCGACCTGGCCGGCGCGGCGCAGACGGCGGCGCGCTGACCTGGGGAAATCGGTGGGGCCGACGCCGCGGCGCGACTTCCTGCGTGGCCTCGCCGGCGCCGCGCTCGCCGGCGCCGGCCTCACGGCCGCCGGCGTGCTCGCGCCCCGTGCGCTGCTCGGCGCGCCGTTAGGCACGTCCGGCGGAGCGCCCGACACCCCCACCAACACCTACACCAATCCCGTCTACCCGGGCTCGGTCCCCGACCCGGGCGTGCTGCGCCACGGCGGCGCGTACTACGCCTTCGGCACGACCGGCACCGGGCGCGCCGCCGACGGCCGCGTCTTCACGGTCCTCCGCTCGGCGGACCTCGCCGCCTGGCAGCCGTTAGGCGGCGCCCTCGTCCCGCCCGACCCCGACCCGCGCTACCAGTACTGGGCGCCCGAGGCGGTGGCGCACGGGGGGAAGTTCTACCTCTACTACGCGATGGGAGGGGTGGAAGAGGAGCGCTTCGCCCTGCGCGTGGCGACGAGCGACCACCCCGAGGGCCCGTACACCGACACGGGCCGCCCGCTCGTCGACGCCGAGCACAACCGGTTCACGATCGACCCGCACCCGTTCCAGGACGTCGACGGGCAGTGGTACCTGTTCTACGCCCGCAACTACCCCAACAGCGACGACGGCTTCCACCCGGGCACGGGACTCGCCGTCGACCGGCTGGTCGGCATGACAGCCCTCGCGGGCGAGGGCCGCACGGTGCTCCGCGCGCGCTACCCGTGGACGCTCTTCCAGGCGAACCGGCGCATGGAGGTCTACGGCCGCACCTTCGACTGGCACACGATCGAGGCGCCCTGGGTCACGCGGCACGGCGGGAAGTACTACTGCTTCTACAGCGGCTCCAACTGGCGGACGGAGCGCTACGGGGTGGACTACGCGGTCGCGGACCACGTGCTCGGGCCGTACACGGGGCAGGGGAAGGAGGCGCGCGTGCTCAGGGGGGTGCCCGGGCACGTGCGCGGGCCGGGGCACCACTCGGTGGTCGAAGGGACGGACGGGCACGACTGGATCGTGTACCACGCGTGGAACCGGGAGTTGACGGTGAGGCAGTTGTGCGTGGACCGGCTGAGTTGGGGGGACGGGGCGCCGAGGTGCGAAGGGCCGACGGATACGCCGCAGAAGGGGATGGGCGCCTAACGGTCTTCCGTCCCGCGCTACTCGTCGCGCGGGAGCGGTTTCGTCGTGATCGTGCCGAACCGCCTCTTCCGAATCCCCCCGCTCAGCCCCCGCGACTACACTTCTGTCGTGCTTCCCGCCCTGCTCTCCACCCTGCGCGACGGGACCTCCTCCCTCCACACCCGCACCGAAGCCGCCTTCGTCCTCTCCGCCCCCTCCGTCACCCGGGCCGAGTACACCGGCGTCCTGTCCCACCTGTTCGCGTTCTACCACGCGGCCGAGTCCGCCCTCGCGCCGTGGGCGTCGACCCTCTCCCCGTACGGCCTCGCCCTGGCCGAACGCCGCAAGGCCCCGCTGCTCGCCCGCGACCTGCGAGCCCTCGGCGGCTCCCCCGTCGCGCCCGCCGTGCCGCCGCTCGACCTGCCGAGCGCGTCCCACGCCCTCGGCGCCCTGTACGTGACCGAGGGCGCCACCCTCGGCGGCCAGCTGCTGCGCCGCCGGCTCGGCCCCTCGCTCGGGCTGACCCCTTCGCACGGGCTCGCGTTCTTGACCGCCTACGGCCCCGCCGTCGGCCCCATGTGGAAGGCCTTCGGCGCGGCACTCGAGCGGTTCGACGCCGCGCTTCCCTCGCCCGAGCGCGCCGGCGCCCACGCGCACGCCCTCGACGCCGCGCGGCGCACGTTCGAGACGTTCGAGGACGCCGTGGTGCGCCCGACCGCCCGCGCCTCGCTCGCCGTCGGCGCATGACCGTCACCGCCGTGATCAACGTCCAGCCGCCGCCCGCGGATCTGCTGCCGGCCGGTACGCCCGTCGACCTGACGAACTGCGACCGCGAGCCGATCCACCTCATCGGCGGCGTGCAGCCGCACGGGGCTCTGCTCGTCGTCGTCGGGCCCGAGGCGCGCGTGGCGCAGGCCAGCGCCAACGCGGGCGAGTGCCTCGGCGCCCCCGCCGGCCGCGCGGTGGTAGGCACCCCGCTCGCCGACCTCGTCGGGGCCGACGCGGCGGC
Source organism: uncultured Gemmatimonadales bacterium (assembly GCA_963763675.1). Classification (GTDB taxonomy): domain Bacteria; phylum Gemmatimonadota; class Gemmatimonadetes; order Gemmatimonadales; family Gemmatimonadaceae; genus BPUI01. The sequence continues at coordinate 573,649 of CAVXPN010000004.1, read as the reverse complement.
CGCGCTCGGCGCGGCGGGCGGGGCGGCCGCGGCCGACGACGCCGGGCGCGTCTACCACCCCGTCGCGGTCGAGGTGGGCGGGCGTGCGTTCGAGGTCGTCGTGCACCAGAACGCCGCCGGCCTCGTGCTCGAATTCGAGGCCGCGCCCGCGGCCGGCACGGCGCTCAGCCTGCCGGCCTTCCACGCTACCGTGCGCCGCACGATGGCCGCCGTCGCGCGCGGCACGAGCGTGCGCGGCGTCGCCGCCGTCGTCGCCGACGAGGTGCGGCGCGTGACCGGGTTCGACCGCGTGTGGGTGTACCGCTTCCACGACGACTGGCACGGCGAGATCATCGCCGAGTCGCGGGCCGCGGGCGTGCACGAGTCGTGGCTCGACCTGCACTACCCCGCGGCCGACATCCCCGCCCAGTCGCGCGCCCTCTTCCTGCGCCACTGGCTGCGGCTGATCGTCGACGCCGCGGCGGCCCCGTCGCCGATCGCGCCGCCCGTCAGCCCGGCGACCGGCGCGCCCCTCGACCTCAGCGACTGCGTGCTCCGCGCCGTCAGCCCCGTGCACGCCGAGTACCTCGGCAACATGGGCGTCCGGGCGAGCATGAGCGTGTCGCTCGTGCGCGACGGGCGGCTCTGGGGGTTGGTATCGTGTCATCACTACAGCGGGCCGCGGCAGGTGCCCTACGACGTGCGCGCCGCGTGCGAGCTCCTGGCCCAGGCGTTCTCCACGCAGCTCGGGCTGGTCGAGCAGGCCGAGGACCGCGACCAGGCGCTGCACCTGGGCGGCGTGCGGGCGCGACTCCTCGAGCGCCTGGCGCGCGGGTCCGACGTCGTCGACGGGCTGCTCGCCGAGCCCGCGTTGTTGCTCGAGCTGGCGGGGGCGGAGGGCGCGGCGGTGTGCCTCGCGGAGGGCGAGTGCGTGACCGTCGGGCGGACGCCGTCCGAGGGCGACGTGGTCGCGCTCGCGCGGTGGCTCGCGGAGCAGGGGCACGAGACCTTTGCGACCGACCACCTCGCGGGCGCGTACCCGCCGGCGGCCCCGTACGCCGACGTCGCGAGCGGGGTGCTCGCCCTCGCGCTCAGCCGGGTGCGGCCGTACTACGTGCTGTGGTTCCGCCCGCAGACCGCGCAGACCCTGCGGTGGGGGGGCGATCCGGGCGAGAAGCCCGTGCGCGTCGGCGCCGACGGCGTGGCGCGCCTGACGCCGCGCGGCTCGTTCGCCGCCTGGGAGGAAGAGGTGCGCGGCCACTCGCGCCCGTGGGCGCGCGCGGAGGTCGAGGCCGCGCGCGCGCTGCGCGGGACCGTCGTCGACGCGCTCATCACCCGCGCCGACGAGTTGGCCGCGCTCAACCGCGCGCTGGAGCAGAGCAACCGCGAGCTCGACGACTTCACCTACGTCGCCTCGCACGACCTCAAGGAGCCGCTCCGCGGCATCCACAATTACGCCGCGATGCTCACCGAGGACTACGCGGGGGCGCCGCTCGACGCCGACGGCCTGGCGCGCCTCGACACCATCCGACGGCTCACCCGCCGCCTCGACGGCCTGATCGACTCGCTGCTCGAGCACGCGCGCGTCAACCGGCTCGAGTTGGAGCGGCGCGAGGTCGACGCCAACGACGCGCTCGAGGACGCGCTCGACCGGCTGGCCGCCTCGATCGAGGAGCGCAAGGCCGTCGTGCGCGTGCCGCGGCCGCTCCCCGCCGTGCGCGCCGACCGCGAGCGCCTCGTCGAGGTGTTCACCAACCTGATCTCGAACGCGGTCAAGTACGGCGGCCCCACGCCCGAGGTCGAGGTGGGCGCGGTCGAGCCCACCGCCGCCGACGCCCCGCCCGTGTTCTACGTCCGCGACCGCGGGATCGGGATCGAGCCCCGGCACCACGCGGCCGTCTTCCGCCTCTTCAAGCGCCTGCACCCGCGCGACGCCTACGGCGGGGGCTCGGGCGCGGGGCTCACGATCGTGCAGAAGGTGGTCGAGCGGCACGGCGGGCGCATATGGCTCGAGAGTGCGCCGGGGGAGGGGACCACGTTTTACTTCACCCTCGGCCCCTCCGACGTTCTCCCTCCCGCCTGATGCTTGCCAGCGACGAACTGCCGCTCCTCGTAGTCGAAGACAGCGACGAGGATTACACGGCGCTCCGCTGGGCGCTGCGCAAGGTCGGCCTCGAGCGCCCCGTGCGCCGCTGCGCGACCGGGACGGAGCTGCTCGACTATCTGCGCCACACCGGCCCCTACGCCCCGGAAGGCGCCGACGGCCACGCCGACGCCCCGGCCCCCGCGCTCATCCTGCTCGACCTCAACCTCGGCGCCGACGACGGCCGCGACGTCCTCGCCCAGCTCAAGGCCGACCACGCGCTGCGGCACATCCCCGTCGTTGTCTGGACCACGTCGGCCCACCCCGAGGACGTCGCCCTCTGCTACGAGAACGGCGCGAGCGGCTACGCGACCAAGCCGGTCGACGTCGACCAGCTCGTCGCCTCGCTGCGCCACGTCACGCAGTACTGGTTCGGGTGCGTGATCCGGCCGGACGCGGCGCCCGCCATCCGCCCGCGCGCCGCCCGCGGCGCGGACCGTGCCCGCGACGCGCATGGCGCCGCCTGACGCCGTCCTCGCGGCGGCGCGCGCCGCGTCCGCGCGGACGCGCACGGTCCTCGTCGTCGACGACTCGCCCGAGGACGCCGAGGTCGTGCGCCGGTTCCTGCGCCGCGCCGGGCCGGGCGGGGGCGGGTTCGTCGTGCGCCACGTGCAGTCCGCGCTCGAGGCACTCGCCGCGATCCACGACCCGGCCGAGCGGCCCGACGTGGTGCTCCTCGACCATGGTCTGCCCGACATGAGCGGCCTCGAGATGCTCGACCTGTTGGGCGCGGAGCCCGGCGGCTCGCCGGTGCCGGTGATCATGCTCACCGGCACGCACGCGCACATCGACACCGCGGTGAGCGCCATGCGCCGCGGGGCCCTCGACTACCTGCCCAAGGACGCGCTGAGCGCCGACGCGCTGCGCCGCGCCATCGACGGCGCGGTGGACCGCTTCGCGAGCGCGCGGCTCGTCGCCGCCCAGCGCGACGAGCTCGAGCGCCGCCACCGCGCGCTCGACGCGGCCACCGCGCGCACCTCGCGGCTGCTCGCCATCATCACCGCGCTCGGCCGCGCGCTCACGCCGTCCGAGGTGGCCGCGGTCACGCTGCGCGAGGTGATGCCCGCGGCGGGCGCCACCACGGGCCTCGTCGGCCTCGTCGTGCGCGAGCCCGCCCGCGCCGGGGACGGCGCGGCGGCGGGGGCCGGGGACGGGGCCGGGGTGCTCGAAACGATCGGCGCGGTCGGGCTGCCGTCTGCGACGCGCGAGGCGTGGGCGCGCGTGCCACTCGACGCGGACGTTCCGTTCGCCGCCGCGGTGCGCGCGGGCGATCCGGTCTGGGTGCCGTCGACCGCGGCCGCCCGGTTCGGCGCGCTGGCCGCGGCGCACGGCGTCGCCCGGGACGAGGCGGCCGCGACGCTGCCGCTCTCGGTCGACGGGCGCGTGCTCGGACTCTTGTCGCTCGGCTTCCCCACGCCGCGCGTCTTCGGGCCCGAGGACCAGGCGTTCCTGCTCACGGCCGCCCGGCAGTGCGCGCAGGCGCTCGAGCGCGCCCAACTCTACGCGGCCGCCCAGGCCGCGCGCGCCGAGGCCGAGGCGGCCAACCGGGCGAAGAGCGAGTTCCTGGCGACGATGAGCCACGAGTTGCGCACGCCCCTCAACGCGATCGGCGGCTACGCGGAGTTGATCGAGCTGGGCATCCGCGGTCCCGTCACGCCCGAGCAGGTGGCCGACCTGGCGCGCATCCAGCAGAGCCAGCGGCACCTGCTGGGATTGATCAACGGCGTGCTCAACTACGCCCGCGTCGAGGCCGGCGCGGTCCGCTACACGCCGTCCGACTTCGCGCTCGGCGAGGTGCTCGCCACGTGCGAGGCCCTGGTCACGCCGCAGCTCCGGGCGAAGGGGCTGGCGTTCACGCGCGGCGGGTGCGAGGGCGGGCCGGGCGGCGCGCCGGCGCGCGTGCACGCGGACCGGGACAAGGTGCAGCAGGTCGTGCTCAACCTGCTGTCCAACGCCGTGAAGTTCACCCTGCCGGGCGGCCGCGTGGTGCTCCGCTGCGGCGTCGAGCCCGCCGGGGCGGCGCCGCACGGGGTGGCGCCTAACGGACCGACGTCTGACGGGGCGCCGCCTGACGGGGAGGTGCGCGGCGTCGTGCGCGTCGAGGTCGCCGACACGGGGATCGGCATCGCGCCCGAGCAGCTCGAGCGCGTGTTCGAGCCGTTCGTGCAGGTGGACGCGCGGCTGACGCGCACGCAGGAGGGCACGGGGCTGGGGCTGGCGATCAGCCGCGACCTGGCCCGCGGGATGGGGGGCGACCTCACGGCGGAGAGCACGACGGGCGAGGGGTCGACGTTCACGCTCACGCTGCCGGCGGCGACCGGCGAGCGCTGAGGCGGCCCGGGGGCGGACGAGGCGTGCGCCCATCATGAGCGAGCGGTCGGAGCCGCGCCCGGACGGGGGATCCGGGTCGTCCGGCTGGGCGGAGGTGCCGGGGTACGACCTGCACCAGCTCGTCCGCCGGTCGCCGGCCAGCGAGGTGTACCTGGGGTCGCGCCAGGGGACCGGGGCCGATCGCGCCCTGACCGTGGTGTACCGCCTCGCCGAACGCGAGGCGACGGCGCTCCGCCACGCGGTCGAGGACGAGGCCGCGGCCGCGCGCTTCACCGGCCACCCGGCGATCATGGCCGTCGAGGGCGTCGGGCTCACGCGCGCCGGGCGCGTGTACGTCGCGGCCGCGCGGCCGGTCGGCTTCACCCTCGAGCGGGTGCTCGCCGGCGGGCGGGCGCTGACCCTCGCGCAGGCCCGCCCGCTCGCGCTCGTGATCGCGGAGGCCGTCGCGGCGGCGCACGACTACGGGGTCGTGCACGGCCGGCTGACCCCGGACGCGATCGTCCTGGTCCCGCAGCCGGCGGGCCGGCCCGAGCGGGTCACGGTCTGCGACTTCGGGACCGCGCCGGTGCAGGACCCAACGCTCGTGCCCGGGCTGGTGCCGGACGCGGACCGCCCGTTCGTCAGCCCCGAGCGCGCGGGCGGCGCCCCGCCGAGCGTGCGGGACGACGTGTTCGCGCTCGGCTCGCTGCTGCTGGCCGCGTGCACCGGCGTCCACCCCGCGGTGGTCGGCCCGTCCGGCCGCCGGCGCGGGGGGGTGGTGGACGCGGACGCGCTGCCGGGCGCGCTCGCGGCCGTGATCGAGCGGGCGCGCGCGGCCGACCCCGCGCGCCGCTACGCGTCGGCCCACGAGTTCGCCGCCGCGCTGCGGGACGTGCACGAGATCGCGCACGAGACGGCGCGCGCGGAGGGGCCCGACGCGCCGGTTCCGCTGCCGGTGCGGATCACGCCGGCCGCGCCGGTCGCCCGCGTCGCCCCGGCGATCCCGGTCGCCGCGATCCCCGGGAGACGCCGGACCCTCGCCGCGCTGGCCGCCGCCGCCGCGATCGTCGCCGTCTGGAGCGCGCGCGGGTGGCGCGACCGGACCACGGCCGCGGCCCGCGCGCCGCTCGACCAGACGGCCCGCGTGCGCGCGCCGGCCGGCGCGTTAGGCGATGCGTCGGGCGCGCCGTCCGCGGCCGCCGGCGGCGCGGGAGACTCGCGGCCGCCGGCCCGCGTCGTGGAGCGGCAACTCTCGGCCGCGCCGCCGTTGCCGACGCCGGCCCCCGCTCCGACACCGCGGCGCGAGGCGCGGCGCGACCCCCTGACATTGCTTCCAGTCAGGCCATCCAACTCGCCGCCGCGCCCCGCGACGCCGGATCGACGCCGGCCCCAATCGGCGCGACGGCCGTCGCCGCCGGGGACGTCGTCGCCGTCGCGCCCGCCGTCGCGCCCGCTGCCGCGCCCGCCGACGCGCGCGCCGCCGCGGCGGCCGAGTCGAGGAGTGTGACCGGGGTCCGCGCGGCCGTCGCCGAGTACGGCGGCGCGATCGAGTCGCGCGACCTCGCGCGCTTGGAGCGCGTCTACCCGGGCATGACCGAGGCGCAGCGGCGCGCGTGGGCGGCCTTCTTCGGGTCGGCGACCGACCTGCGCGCGCGGCTGGTGGTGGACGAGGTCACCGTCACCGGCGCGACGGCGCTGGCCCGCGTGCGGGGTACCTACGAGTACGAGAACGCGCGCCCGCGCCGCGCCGAGCGCGCCGCCGTCAGCTTCACGGCGACGCTGGCGCGCGAGGGCGAGGCGTGGCGCGTCCGGGCGGTGGAGTGACGGGCCGAGTTCCGGCTTCACCGCGCGGTCATCTCGATCGCCGTCCGCGCGTAGCGGGGGGCGGGGTTGATCGAGGGCTCGTCGTTCACGACGTCGTGTGCCCCGTGCCAGATCAGCGGCACCTCACCAACCGCGCCCCGCCTTAAAACACCCGCTCCACCCCCACCGTGTACGCCACATCCGGCCGCGGCCCCCCGCGCGTCACCGGCGCGAGCACGTTGAGCGTCACGCGCGCGCCCCCGACGCCGAGCTTGGCCCCGATCGACGTGCTGAGCGCGTCGTCGCGCACGACCGGGATGTTGGTCAGCGAGGTGCCGTTCGGCCCCTGGGGCAGTTGGTAGGCGCTCGCGCCCGCGAGCCGCTGCCCGACCACGCTGAGCGACACCGTCGCCCACGGGGCCATGTCGGCGTCGACGCCGGCCGTGCCGAGGAATGCGTCGTTGATCGTGGTGCTCGCGAAGTGGAGGTAGCCCGCGTTGGCGTAGGGCGTGAGCGCGCCGTAGCGGCCGGAGTACACGGCGAGGACGCGCACCGCCGTGGCGCCGCTGCCGAGCAGGTTGGCGGCGTCGCCGGTCGGCAGGCGGACGTCGCCGAGCAGGGCGAGCCCGCCGGCGGGCCGGTCGACGAGGTTGACCTTCGCCCGGAGGGCCACGTCGCCGAGGCCCGTGGCGCGGCCGCTGATCGTCTGCTGCGACGAGAGGACCGGCGCGTCGACTGTCCCGCCGATGACCGTCGCCGACGCGCCCGTCCCGCCGTTCTGCACCTGGACCGTGCTCTGGCCGCTGAGGCGCGACTGCACGACCGGCACGACCACGCCCACGTCCACGCGATTCGAGACGCCGGCGGTCGCGTAGAACGCCGTGATCGCGGTCGCGTAGTCGAGCCCCAGTTGTACGGCGAGCGCGGCCGCCCCGGGGGCCGCCGCGGCGCCCTGGGTGAGGGTGAAGCGCAGGTCGTCGAGCGCTACGCCGCGCACGCGCGTGAACTGCACGCCGGTGTAGTTGACGCCCGCCAGCAGCGCGCCGCGCCCGAGCGTGGTCGCCCGCTCCCCGAAGATCGGCCCCGGCGCGGGCCGCGTCTCGACCGGGACGCCGCCGACGAACTGGAACGTCCGGCCGCCGCCGGTCGACGCGAGCGGGCTGCTGGCCGCGTCGGCCGTCATCCAGTTGACGACGAAGCCGGTCAGGGCGGCGTTCGCGCCGACCGCGCGCGCCGTGAACGCATCGCTTGGCACGACCGAGCGCCCGTCGGCCGAAATCGCGCCGACGCGCAGCGGCACGTTCCACGGTCCGAAGGTGAACAGCGTCCCGATCTGGTCGCGGAGCGGCTGCGCCGACGCGGTCCGTGCGGGCGATGCGGTCGCCGCGCACGCGAACAGGGCCGTGCCGGCGAGGAGCGGGCGGTGCAGCGCGCGGCGATGCAGCGGACGTGACATCGTGGCCTGGGGTAGCGAGTGGCTCGGCGACGCGCGGTCGCAAGCTCCATGCGCGCGCCGCGGGCGGCGGACACGCCTCACCGCGGCGCGCTCGCCCACGCGAGCCCGTCGGGGCTCCGCCCCGCGCGCAGGCGGCCGACCACCGCGAGCGACCGCACGTCGATCACCGCGACGTCGTCATCGGGCGTGCAGGCCACGTAGACGCGCGCGCCATCGGGCTGCACGAGGATCCCGGCCGCGCCGCGGCCGACCGGCACCCGCGCGACCACGGCGCCCGTCGCCGCGCGGAGCACCGTCACGTCCGACCCGCCTAACGTCGAGACGAATGCGAGCGCGCCGTCCGGCGTGAACTTGAGGCGGTTGGCCCCGCGCACCCCCGCGGCCAGCGTCCGCGCCACCCGACCGGCGGCCAGGTCGACCACCGAGATCGTGCCGTCCCCCGCGTTCGCGACCCACGCCTCGCGCCCGTCCGGCGACACGTCGAAGCCCTCCGCCCCCGGCCCGACCGGGATGACGCGCGCGTCCCACTCCACCCCACCCGGGGGTCCGCCACCCGGGGGTCCGCCACCCGGGGGTCCGCCACCCGGGGGTCCGCCGCCCGGAGACCCACCATCCGGAGGCCCGCCACCCGGAGGTCCGCCGCCAGGCGCGCCCGCCCGCGGCTGGAGCACGCTCACCGTGCCCGCGCGGACGTTGGTCGTCACCACGCGCGGCCCCGGCAACACGGCGACCATGTGCGTCCGGTCCTGCCCCGTGCCGACGACCTGCACGACCGCGCCGGCCGCGCCGGCCGCCGGGTCGTAGCGTCCGACCGCCTTCGCCCCCTCGGCCGTGAACCACACCGCGCCGTCCGCGACCGCGAGCCCGTGCGGCCCGCGGAGCGCGCCGAGGTCGACCACGCGCGCGACGCGCCGAGCGACGAGGTCGACGACCGTGATCGTGTGTCCCGCGCCGCCCTCGTAGTTCGAGACGTAGGCGAGGCGTCCGTCGGCCGACGCCACGACCTCGTGCGGGTCCGGCCCCGCCGGGATCCGCGCCGCGACCACCCCCGTCACCGGGTTGACCACGGCGAGCGTGCGGTCCGCCTTGGCCAGCACGAGGAGCGACGGCGACGGCGCGGCGGCTTGGCCGCGGGCGCACGGGGCCCCGGCGAGCGCGAGGGCGGCGGCGAGGGCGGCCGCGCGGGATGGCTGGAGACGGGGCATCTGGATGGGGGGGGTACTGGTTGTGAACGCCCTACGGATGCATACGGTCAGCGGCGGCCCATCCACGCGGGCGGCTCGCCATGTCAGCGTCTGCGCCTCATTCTGTGGCGAGCACGCGAGGAGCCGGTCAGGGAACGGCCGGGTACGGCGCCACGTACTCGAAGGCGAACGCCCGCCGGATGCGCTCCATGTCGCGGGCGTTCGCCGACACGAGCACCGCGCCCGCGGTACGGCACGTGTGCGCGATGAGCACGTCGAAAACAAAACTGCGCGGCACCTGCTTCAAATCCAGCCCTTCGCGCCCCCCGAGCGCCGCGAGCGTGGTACCGAGCGCCTCCCAGCTCGCCGCCGACGGCGTGAGCACGCGCGCCCGGCGGACGTAAGGCCCGAGCACCTGGCGCTCGAGCGTCTGGCGGGCCCGCGCCGACCGCGCGCCGGCCCGCAACTCGGCCGCGACGACCGCACTGAGCCACAAGCCCGGCGCCGCCGCTACGACGAACGCCTCGTAGGCCGCCGCCGCCTCGTCGGAGCGGGCGGCGTCGACGAAGCAGTTAGTGTCGAGGACGTACGTGCGCGGCGCGGACGCGGACACGCCGGGTGATCAGTCCAGACGCGTCAACTCGATCCCGCGCAGCGCCCGCGCCCCGGCGACCAGTTCGCCGCGGAACGCCACGAGGTCGAGCGCGAGGTCAAGCGCGAGTTCGACCGTCTCGCGCTCGGTGGCCGCCCCGAGCGCGGCCTGCACCTCGGCGAGGACTTGCGGGTCGAGCCAGAACTCCTTGCGGACCTTGCCCTCTCGCGCGGCGCGCCGGGTCGCGGGCGCGCGCCGCGCAGTCGGGGCGGACTTCGTGCGCGTGGCCATGAGGGTGCTCCCGTGTGGTGTACGGACAAACGTACTGTCTCGTCCGTACGGCCGCAACCGCGCGCCGCCCCGACGGCGCGTCCCGTACGCCGGAGCGCCGGCTACCATTCGCCCATGCCGGCCCCCGACGCCGCGGCGGACAGCCTCGCCGCCCTCCCGACCGCCATCGACCTCTCGAACTACGCCGGCCTCGCCGCGCTCGCCCTGCTGACGGCCAACGTCCTGCTCGGGCTCCTGATCGCGACGAAGTACAACCCCGTGCGCCGCTGGCCGCACCGGCGCATCAACACGGTCGGGCTGCACAACTGGACCGGCTACGCCGCGCTCGCCGCGAGCCTCGCGCATCCCGTCATCCTGCTGTTCTCGGCGACCGCCGGCTTCGGCGTGCTCGACCTGCTCTGGCCCCCCGGCGCCCCCAAGCAGCCGGTGGTCAACACGTTAGGCGCGGCCGCCTTCTACCTGCTCCTCTTCGTCGTCGCGACGTCCTGGCTCTGGCAGGAGCGGCGCGCGATGGGCCGCCGGACGTGGAAGCGCCTGCACTTCGCGACGTACGCGCTGTTCCCGCTCTACGCCGTCCACTCCGTCCTCACCGACCCGGCGCTCAAGGACCAGCCCGTCGACCCGCTCGACGGCGAGAAGGTGTTCGTCGAGCTGTGCGTGCTCGCGGTCGCCGTCGCGATCGCGCTGCGCGTCCGCTGGCAGCGCCGGCAGCCGCCCCCGCGCGCGCACCGGCCCAAAGCGGCGCGGGGGGCCGCGGGGGCGCGGCCGTCTAACGCGTCCGCCTAACGGATCGCCCCGCGGGACCCGCCCGCCGCCGCGGGCCCGCCCGCCCCGGACGCCGCCCCGGACGCCGCCCCGGGCGCCACGCGGAGCGCCGCCCAGCGCGCCATCGCCGCGTCCGCCTGCGCGCGCGCCCGCTCGCACGCCGCGACCTGCGCCGCGGTCGGCGCGACGTCCGCGCCCTGCATCGCCATCACCGCCTCGACCAGCGCGCGGCCCGCCCCGTCGAGCGTCGCCGCCCCGGCCGCCGCGCCGCCCGGGGCGCCGCCGCGGCGGCCGTTGGGCGCGCTCGGCGCCGGCGCGAGCGAGTCGACCCGCGCCCGCAACGCCGCCGCGTTCGCCCCGCCCCGCGCGTCGAGCCGCGCCGCCAGCGCGCGCGCCTCGGCGTACGCCCCCCGCACGGCCACCGCCCGCGCGTACGTCGCCGTCGACAGCGACGCGAGCCGCGCCAGGTCCGCGGCCGGCGTCCGCACGCGCGGGTCGAGCCGCAGCGCGAGCGGCTGCGTGTAGCGGCGCCCATCCACCGTGAGCCGCACCGTGTACGCGCCCGGCGGCGCCCACGGCGAGGCCGGCGTCGCGTACGTGCGGTGCGGGACCGCCCCCGTCGCGCCGTCCTCGTCGTCGCCCGCGGCGTCGCCCGCGCCGCCGACGGGGTCGTAGTGCAGGTCCCAGCTCACGCGGTGCATCCCCGCCGCGGTGCCGATCGTCATCCGCGGCGCGGGCCAGTAGAGCGGAACCGCGCAGTCCGGCGCCGACGGCGTGCGCTGGCACGACGCGGTCGTACGCGTCCGGGTCGCGCGCCGGGTCCGGGCCGCGCGCGACGTCGGTGCTCGCGTACGTGCGCACCACGCGCCCCGCCGCGTCGAGCACCTCGAGCGTGACCGGCCCGCGGGCGTCCGCGCCGAGGGCGTAGTCGAGGATCGCGCCGGGCGGCGGGTTCTCCCCCGCGGGGAGCTCCGGCGGCCAGGGCGTCGGGTCGTTGGTCGCGAAACGCACGCGCGTCGCGACCTCCGGCTTCACCAGGTACGCCCCGCCCGCGCGCGCCGCAGCGCGCACCGCGGCCGCCTGCCGCAACGGCGTCACGTCGTCGAGGATCCAGAACCCCCGCCCGTGCGTCGCCGCGACGAGGTCCGCGCAGCCGCACACGCTGTCGTCCTTGACCAGCAGGTCGCGCACCGAGATCGCGGGCATGTCGCGCCGCAGCGACTCCCAGTGGTCGCCGTCATCGTACGAGACCCACGCCTGCGCGTCCGTGCCCGCGTAGAGCAGCCCCGGCACGCGCGGGTCCTCGCGGATCGTGTTCGCGGGCGCGCCCGGCGCGATGCCCGCGTCGATCTCCGTCCACGTCCGCCCGCCGTCGTGCGTGCGCAGGAAGTGCGGGTTGAGGTCGTCGAGGCGGAGCGTGTTGGCCGCCGCGTACGCCGTCCGCGCGTCGAAGTGCCCGGCCTCGAGGTTGTACACGCGCGTCCACGGCTTCATCGCCGGCGGCGTGACGTTGGTCCACCGCGCCCCGCCGTCGGTCGTCACCTGCAGCGTGCCGTCGTCGGTGCCCGCCCACAGCACCCGCACGTCGCGCGGCGACGGCGCGAGCGCGGTGATCGCGCCCAACGGGCCGGGCGTCACCGTCGACGCGTACTTCCCCGCGTTCGCCGGCACGGACCACGTCTGCCGCGTCAGGTCGGGCGAGATCCGCGTCCAGCTGTGCGCGCGGTCGGTGCTCTTCCACACCGCGTTGGACGTGTAGAACAGCACGTTCGGGTCGACCGGCGACCACGCGATCGGCATCGTTCGCACGTTTCGGTTGAACTGCGTCCCGCGCTGCTCCGCGCTCGGCCCGACGAGCGTCGTCTGCCCCGTGCGCCGGTCGTAGCGCGAGACGTTGGTCCGCATGCTCCCGAAGACCACGTCCGGGTCCTTGGGGTCGGGCGCGGCGATGCCGTACTCTTGGATGTTGACCGGGTGCCAGTCGTGGAACGTGATCTCGCCGTCCATGCTGCGGCTGTCGACGCACGCCGAGCCCGAGTCCTGCTGCCCGCCGCAGACGCGGTACGGGAAGGCGCCGTCCACACTGACGTGGTACATCGCGGCCGTGGGCTGCGTGTACCAGTTGCTCCACGAGCGGCCGCGGTTGGCCGAGACCACCGCGCCCTGGTCCGAGACGACGAGCAGGACGTCCGGGTTGAACGGGTTGATCCACGTCTTCTGGTAGTCGTCGCCGCCGGGCGCGCCGCGCACCGCCGTCCACGTCAGCCCGGCGTCCGCGGTGCGCCAGAGCACCGTCGACGAGCTGTAGACGACGCGCGGGTCCTTGGGGTCGACGGCGAGCGTCGGCAGGTCGCCACCGCCGATGCGCACCATCGGCCGCGGGTCGCCGAACGCCGGGCCGTTCGCGCCCGGCGCCCGCGCGCCCGACGCCCTGGCCGCCGCCGAGTCCGAGGCGCTCCCCGCGGGCAGCCCCGCGCCGCGGCGCGCGGTGTCGCGCACGCTGGCCCCGTGGGCGTCGTGCGCGTCCGACCCCTCGCCGCTGCCGCTGCGCGGGTTGGCGACCGCGAGGCGCCAGTGCTCCCCGGCGTCTGACGACACGTAGAAGCCGACCGTGCCCGCCCCGGTCCGCCCGATGCTGCCGTCGGGCGCCGCCCCGGCCACCGCCGCGTAGAGCGTGCGCGGGTCGCTCGGCGCGATCGCCAGGTTCGCCTGGATCACGGTCGGCAGCCCGCTCGTCAGCTGCCGCCACGTCGTGCCGCCGTCGGTCGACTTGAAGATCCCGTTCCCCGCCCCGGCGAACCCCTGCCCTTCGACGAAGCTCTGCTGCTGCTGCCAGAGCGTCGCGTACACGGTGTTCGGGTCGCGCGGGTCGATCCGCACGTCGTTGCCGCTCGTGTACTCGTCCTTGTAGAGCACCTTGCGGAACGTGCGCCCCCCGTCGGTCGAGCGGTACACGCCGCGCTCGGCGTTGGGCCCGTACGGGTGGCCTAACGCCGCGACGAACAGCCGGTCGGGGTCGCGCGGGTCGACGTCGATCATCGCGATCATCTCGGTGTCGTCGAGCCCCAGGTGCGTCCACGTCTTCCCGCCGTCGGTCGATTTGTAGACGCCGTTCCCGGTGGCCAGGTCGGGGCGGATGATCCCCGCCCCGGTGCCGACGTAGATCACGTTCGGGTTGGACGGCGAGACGGCGATCGCGCCGATCGAGCCGGTGGGCTCCTTGTCGAAGAGCGGCTCCCACGTCGAGCCGTAGTCGGTCGAGCGCCACACGCCGCCGTTGTCGAAGCCGACGTAGAACACGTTCGGCTGGCTCGGCACGCCGGCGAGCGCGCGGGCGCGGCCGGCGCGCGTGGGGCCGATCTCGCGCCAGTGCATCGCCGCGGCGACGTCGGGCGCGGGCGCTTGGGAAGGGGCCTGCGTGCGGGCCGCGGCGGGGACCGCGACGGCGGCGGCGAGCGTGAGGCGGGCGACGGACGCGCGCATGGGTCGACGCGGGGGAAGGAGTCGCGTGCAGGGCAGGGCGGAAGACGGAACGGTAAGCGCGTCGCGCCACAAACGCTCGCGCCCGGCCGTGCGTAGACTGTGGCTGGTCCTCGTTCCATCCGCTCCCCCCCAGTCCGCCCATGCGCGCCTCTTCCCACCGACGCGCCCCGTCCGCCGTCATCGCGTGCGCCGCCGCAGCGCTGGCCGTCGCGGCACTCACCCCCGTGGCCCGGCTCGGCGCGCAGACGGCCGGCGTCCTCGCGGGCCGCGTCACGGGCGCGGACGGCCGCGCGATCGCCGGCGGGCGCGTGAGCGTCGTCGGCACCGACCGCGCGGCCGTGTCGGCGGCCGACGGCGCCTACCGCCTCGACCAGCTGGCCTCCGGGGTCTACACCGTCGTCGCGACCGCGCCGGGACGCGCCCCCGAGCGCCGCACGCTGCGCGTGGCCGGCGACGGAGCAACAGCCGTCGACTTCGCGCTCGCCGCCGGCCCGCCGCTCCTCTCCGCGGTCGTCGTGAGCGCGACGCGCACCGCCGAGTCGCCGCAGGCGGTGGCCGCGACCGTGCACGTCCTCCCGCCCGAGCGCGTGCGCACGAGCCCGGCCCGGACCACCGACGACCTGCTCCGCGAGCTGCCCGGCGTCGAGCTGCCGCGCACGTCGAGCACGGTCTCGGGCCCCGAGGAGATCGTCTCGATCCGCGGCGCGGACGAGGGGCGCACGCTCGTGCTCCTCGACGGGGTGCCGCTCAACGACCCGTGGGGCGAGTGGGTGCAGTGGAACCGCGCGCCGCGCTTCCAACTCGACCGCGCCGAGGTGCTGGAGGGCGGCGGGTCGAGCCTCTACGGCAGCTCGGCGATGGGCGGCGTGATCGCGCTCCACAGCCGGCCGATCGTCGAGGGCGGCTACGCGGCGCAGCTCGACGGCGGCAGCCGCGGCGCGTTCGACGCCTCGGCCTACGGCAGCGGCGTCCGGGGACGGCTCGGCTATTCGTTAGGCGGCGACTACCAGAGCGGGGGCGGCTACACGCTGCTCCGCACGCCCGGGGCGGTAGACCGGGACAGCCGCGTCCGGCTGGGGAACGTGGCGGGGCGCGCGGAGTACGCGCTCCCGGCGGGCGGCGTGCTGTTCGCGACCGGCAACTATTTCGGCGACGATCGCTCGCTCGGCACGCCGCTCACCGAGCCCAATCGCCGGCGCATCGGCGCCGGCGTGCTCGGCGCGACGCTCCCGGGCGTGGCGGGGGGGCGGCTCGAGGCGCGCGCGTACGGGCAGGACCAGCAATACGACAGCCGCTCCTCGGTCGTGAACGCGGCCCGCACGAGCGAGACGCCAGGCGTCGACCAGCACATCCCGAGCGGCGACCTCGGGGGCTCGCTCGTCTGGTCGCGGGCCGCGGGGCCGTTCGACGTGCTCTCCTTCGGCGGCGACGTGCGCGGCACGCACGGGCGGCTGGACGAGACGGTCTACAACGCCGCCGGTACAGCGGTCGCCGGCACGCGCACCGCGGGCGGGCACCAACTCGTCGGGGGCGCGTTCGTGCAGGGCGTACTCCAGCCGCTCGCGGCACTCCGGATCGAGGCCAGCGCGCGCGCCGACTGGTGGCGCAGTTCCGACGGATCGCGCACGGACGCGACGGTCACGCCGGCGGCGACCACGCGCTACGCCGAGAAGAACAACCGCGCGCTCGCGCCGCGCCTAGGCGCGCGGTACGCCCTGCTCCCGTCGCTCGCGCTCCGCGCCTCGTACTACGAGGGCTTCCGCGCGCCCACGCTGAGCGAGCAGTACCGCACGTTCTACGCGGGGCCCAACACCTTCACGGGCAACCCGCTGCTCACCCCCGAGCACCTGACGGGCTTCGACGGCGGCCTGGACTGGCGCCCCGCGGCGCGCGTCCTGCTGCGCGCCACCGGGTTCCGCAACCGCTACCGCGACCTCGACGACTTCGTCTTCGCCGGCCCGGCCCCGGGCGGCGGCGGCCTGCTCGTGCGGCAGAACCTCGGCGCCGCGCGCGCCTCGGGCGCCGAGGGGGAGCTCTCGCTCGCGCTCGCGGGGCCGTTCGCGCTGACCGGGAGCTACAACTACGACGACGCGCGCGTCCTCTCGACCGGGCTGCCGGTCAACCGCGTGCCGCTGCAGCGCGTGGCGGGGCGCCTCACGTACGACGACGCGCGGCTGGCCACGGCCAACCTCGTCTACCGCTACGAGGGGCGCAACCACGCGTTAGGCGGCGCGCGTCTCGCGCCCTTCGCGACCGTCGACGCCGACGTGCGGCGCCGCGTGGCCGGCGGTCCGGCCGGCGGAGCCGAGGTGTTCGCCGCGGTCGAGAACCTGCTCGACCGCGGGTACGTGGCCAACGTGGCCGGCCCGCTCGAGTACCTCGGGCTGCCGCGCACGGTGCGCGCGGGCGTCGCGGTGCGGTCGTTCTAGATGGCCGCGCGACGGGACGGGACCGCGCAGGCGGGGACCCACCTCTCCCCCGCGAGGCCGCGTGTGAAACGCCCAACAGTCCGGTACGTCCTCGCGGCCGCGCTCGGGCCCCTCGCCCTCGCGGCCTGCCGCCCCGGCGCCGACACCCCCGGCCGCGAGCGCGTCGTCGGCGTCTCGAAGCAGCTCAACGAGTTCGTCTACGCGATCGGCGCGCAGGACGTGCTCGTCGCGCGCGACCTGACCTCCACGTACCCCCCCGCGATCCGCGCCCTGCCGAGCGTGGGGTACCACCGCGCGCTGAGCGCGGAGGGGATCGCGGCGGCGCGGCCGACGCTGGTCCTCACCGACGGCAACGTCGGCCCCGACGCGGTCATGGCGCGGGTGAAGGCCGTCGGCATCCCCGTGCTCGAGATCCGACCCGGCACCACCGTCGACGGCGCCGAGCGGGCGGTGACCGCGTTAGGCCGGCGCTTCCACCGCGAGCGCGCGGCCGACAGCGTCGTGCGCGCCTGGGGCGCGGCGATGGACTCGGTCGCGCGCGACAGCGCCCGATGGGCGGCGGGTCCGCGTCCGCGGGTGCTCGTGATGCACTTCGGCCAGCTGGTGAACGACTACCTCGCGGTCAACCGCGGCGGGCCCGCCGACCACATCGTCGCCTCCGCCGGCGGCGTGAACGCGGCGGACTCGACGGGCGGCATGACGCGGCTGAGTCCAGAGCTCATCGCGCGCGCCGCGCCCGACGTGATCGTCGCCACCGACGTGGGCTTCGACCGGGTGGGCAGCGCAGCGGCGTTCGCCGCGCTGCCCGGGGTGCGGCTCACCCCGGCCGGGCGCGCGGGCCGCGTGGTGCGGGTGGACGAGAGCGAGGTGATGTACTTCGGCCCGCGCACGCCGGCGTCGGTGCGGCGGCTCGCGGCACTGCTGCACCCGGTGACCGCGGCTGCGCGTTAGGCACGTTCGGGATCTGCCGCGCGGCGCGGCGCTCGCCGCGCTGGGCGCGCTCCTCGCCGCCGCCGCCCTCCTGGCCGCGTGCGTCGGCGCCTTCGGGTACACGCCGGCCGAGGTGGTGCGCTTCGCCGCGGAAGCCGTCGGCGGCGCCCCGCCCAACGGCCCGACGCGCGCGCCCGACCCCGACGCGCTCCGGCGCGCCGTGCTCGTCACCCTCCGCCTCCCGCGCGTCTGCCTCGCCGGGCTCACGGGCGCCGTGCTCGGCGTCTCGGGCGCGCTCATGCAGGGCCTCTTCCGCAACCCGATCGTCGAGCCCGGCCTCGCCGGCACCTCGGCCGGCGCTGCGTTAGGCGCGGCCGCGCTCACCGTGCTCGGGCCCGCCCTGCTGCCCGCGGCCCTCGGCGCCGCCGCGGCGCCGCTCGCCGCCGCGGCGGGCGCGTTCGCCGCGACGTGGGTCGTCCACCGCGTCTCCGCATCGTTCGGCCGCGTCGACGTCTTCACGCTCCTGCTCGCCGGCGTCGCGGTCAACGCCGTGTGCGGCGCGCTCGTCGGGCTCCTCGCCTACACGGCGCGCGACCCGCAGGCGCGCAGCATCACCTTCTGGAACCTCGGCACCTTCACGACGGCGACGTGGCCCGCCGTCGCCCTCGTCGCCGCCGTCACCGCGGCCGGCCTGCCGCTCGCGCTCCGCGACGCCAAGGCGCTCAACGCGCTCGCCCTCGGCGAGGACGAGGCCGCGCTGCTCGGCGTAGAGCCCGGGCGCCTCGTTGCGCGGCTGCTCGTCGTCACGACGTGCCTCGTCGCGGCGGCGACGGCGGTGGTCGGCGTGATCGCGTTCGTCGGGCTGATCGTCCCGCACCTCGTGCGCCTGCTGCGCACGGCGGACTACGCGTTCGTGCTCCCCGCGTCCGCGCTGTTAGGCGCCGCGCTGATGGAGGTCGTCGACGTCGCCGCGCGCGTGGTCGCCGCGCCGGCCGACCTGCCGGTCGGGATCGTCACCGCCGTCGTGGGCGCGCCGCTCTTCCTCGCCCTCCTCCTGCGCGAGCGCCGCCGCGCCGCGCCCGCCGCCTGACCGATGGCGGAGGCGGACGGCGCGCCTGCGGTCGCGCTCGGCGGCGTGACGGTAGTCGCCGGGCGCGGCCCCGCCGCGGCGCGCCTGCTCGACGGGGTCGACGCGGACTTCGCGCGCGGGCACTTCGCCGTCGTGCTCGGCCCGAGCGGCGCGGGCAAATCGACGCTCCTACGCGTCGCGACCGGACTCGTACGGCCGGCGGCCGGGCGCGTCGCCTACGCCGGTCGCCCGCTCGCCGCGTTCGACCCGGTCGCGCTCGCGCGCACGCGGGCCGTCCTGTCACAGCAGATCGCGCTCGCGTTCCCGCTCACGGCCGCGGAGGTGGTCCTGCTGGGACGCGCGCCGCACTACGCGCGCACGCCGCGCGCGCACGACCGTGCGGTGGTCGACGCCGCGCTCGCGCGAGTGGGCCTCGCCGAGCGGCGCGACCAGCCCTACCCCACCCTCTCCGGCGGCGAGCGGCAGAAGGTGCAGCTCGCGCGCGTGCTCGCCCAGCTGTGGAACGACGGCGCGGACGCCGCGCCCGGCGAGCCGTCGCGCGTGCTCTTCCTCGACGAGCCGACGGCGAGCCTCGACGTGCACGACCAGCTCGCCGTGCTCGACCTCGCGCGCGACTTCGTGGCGCGGGGCGGGACGGTCGTCGCGGTCCTGCACGACCTCAACGTCGCGCTCCGCTACGCCGACCGCGTCCTCGTCCTCGACCGCGGGCGCGTGGCGTACCGCGGCGACGACGCCGAGGCCGTCCCGCAGGCGCTGCTGGAGCGCGTGTTCCGCGTGCGAATGCACCGCCTGCGCGACCCCGAGTCCGGGCGCACGGTGTGGCACGTCGCGCGCTAACTCCCTCCGCCGCCGCCGGACGCCCGCGCGTCCGCGGGGGCCTCGGCGGGGTATTCCCAGCATGACCGCCACCCTGAAACACGACGAACCCGTGACCAGCCGCCGATGACCAGCCCGGTTCGCAGCGCCCCCACCTCTACCGAATCCCCCGCTACCACCGAAGTCGCCGTGCTCGCGGGCGGGTGCTTCTGGGGCGTCGAAGAAATTCTCCGCGCCGTCCCCGGCGTGCTCGACACCGACGTCGGCTACACCGGCGGCTGGCTCGAGAACCCCACGTACCACGACACGCACGACAGCAAGTCCGGCCACGCCGAGTCGGTGCGGATCACCTTCGACCCGTCCGTGCTGAGCTACGCGTCGCTGCTCGAGAACTGGTTCTTCAAGCTGCACGACCCGACCACGACCAACCGCCAGGGGAACGACGTCGGCACGCAGTACCGCTCGGCGATCTTCCCGCAGACCCCCGAGCAGGAGGCGACCGCGCGAGAGGTGATCGAGCGCGTGAACGCGTCGGGCCGCTGGCAGCGCCCGGTCACGACCAGCATCGAGCCGCCGGCCACGTGGTACAGCGCCGAGCGCGAGCACCAGGACTACCTGCAGCGCTACCCCAACGGGTACACCTGCCACTGGATGCGCGACTGAGGCGCCGCGCGCGGGGAGTGTTAGGCCCCCACGCGCGCGGTGGTCTTGAGCGACGCCGGCTGGTCCGTCGTCGTGAACAGCTCGCCGTGCGGCAGGATGCTGACGCGCCCGAACTCCTCCAGCAGCGCGCGGTACGCGGCCGCCACGGGCCTCGGCCGCCGGTCGAGGTCGTAGAGCCCGCACGCGTTCACGCGCCCCGCGCGCTCGCGCAGCCCCGTGTCCCAGTCCACCTGGTCGGTGAGCGAGTACCACGTGAAGCCGAGCACCGGCACGCCGTCGGCCCGCATGCGCATCACGTTGAGCCACTGTTTCCACAGCCACCGCGGCGCCTCGTCGGGGTCGAAGTGGTTGGTCTCGGTGTGCATCACCGGCCGGTGGTAGCGCTGGTAGTACGACTTGGTGATCAGGTACCAGCCGAACACGTCCTCCGCCATCGTCGTCGTGCCGTCGGGCAGGATGATCGTCTCGTTCCGCCCGTAATAGTCGTTCCCCATAACCTGGTAGCCCGGCGGCGCGCCGCGCATGAACCACGCGTACTCGTCGCGCGTCAGGCCGTTGTCCATCAGGTACAGGCAGACGTCGGCGTCGGGCGCGCGCGCGTAGAGCAGGTCCAGCGCGAGGAAGCGCAGCTTGTTGGCGAGCGTGACCTCCGCCGACGGCTCGGCGCGCGCCTCGTGGGTGTACTCCGCGCTCTCGCTCTGCACGATCACGCAGTCCGGGCGGCGTGCCGCGATCCGGTGCGTCGCGAGGATGCTGGCCGCCGCCGCGTGCTTGGTCGCGGTGACGAAGCCGCGGTCGGTGGTCAGCCGCTCGTTCCACGCGCCGTCCTTGCCGCTCATCCGCGCCGTCACGTAGATCTCGTTGACCGGCGTGTAGTAGCGCACCCACGGGTAGCGCGCCGCCACGGCGTCCGCGTACCGCGCGAAGTGCACGGGCAGCTCGGGGTTCTGGAAGTCGCCGAGCCAGTCGGGCACGCCGAAGTGCAGCAGGTCGAGGATCGGCGTGATGCCCAGCCGCCGCAACTCGGCCATCGCCTCGTCGGCGAACGACCAGTCGTAACGGTCCGGGCCGCGGTGGATCGCGTAGTAGGGCAGCCCGTAGCGCAGCACCTTGAGGCCTAACTGCTCGACGAGCGCGAAGTCCTCGCGCCAGCACGCGTAGTGGCGGCACTCGGCCAGCTGGTCGCGCCGCACCGAGCCGCCCGCACCGTCCGACACCGTCGGGTACGAGCACTCGACGCCGGTCGCGAACATGAAGCTGCCCGGCCCGCCGGTGGGGAGCCCGCTCCCGCCCGCGCCCGCCGCGCCGCCGTACTCGTCGCCGCGCGGCGAAGCGGCGGCGCCGTCGCGCGCCACCGCGTCCAGGAAACTCGGGGGGGTCATCGGCGGTCAGACCTCGCGTCGGGCGGCGCGCTCGAGAAACCGGTCCGCCGTGCGGAGCGCGAGCGCCATGATGGTGAGCGCGGGGTTCACCGCGAGCGCGCTCGGGAAGGTGGAGTTGTCGCTGACGTACAGGTTGGGCACGTCGAACGCGCGCCCGTCGGCGTCGACCACCGCCGACCCCGCGTCCGCCCCCATGCGGCACGTGCCGATGATGTGCGCGTTGCGCGGGTAGGCCCACACGTTGCGCGCGCCCGCCGCCGCCCACACGGCGCGCATCACGCGCTCGGCGTGCGCCGTCATGCGCCGCTCGTTCTCGCCGTTGGTGAACGTGACGCGCGGCTTGGGCAGGCCGCGCCCGTCCAGCTCGTCCGAGAGCTCGACGCAGTTGCCCGGGTGCGGCAGGCAGTCGCCGAGGATGTTGATGCCGGCCGTGTGGTTGTAGCCGCGCATGTGGTCGCGCAGCGCCCCGCCCCACAGCCCGCGCCCGCGCGCGAGCTGCGACGCGTAGGTCACCGGCATCACCCCGATCGACTGGAGCAGGTAGCCCCCGGCGAAGTCCGCGTCCGCCGGGCGGTGCGTGTCCTCGGAGATGAGTGCGCCCGGGATCCCCTTGTACGGCCGCACGTCCTCGTCGAAGCGCCCCCAGAGCTGCAGCCCCGTGTGCGCCATGAAGTTGCGCCCGACCTGCCCGCTCGCGTTGGCGAGGCCGTGCAGGAGGAGCAGCCGCGGCGTCTCGATCGCGCCGGCCGACACGAAGACGGCGCGGCACCGCTGCCGGCGCTCGACCCCGCCCGCGTCGTACACCACGGCCGCGACGCGCCCCGCGCCGTCGCGCTCGAAGCCAGTCACGAAGCACCCCGGGCGCACCTCCGCGCCCGCCGCCTCGGCCGCGGGCACGAACGTGACGTCCATGCTCGCCTTCGCCCCCGTGCTGCACCCCGCCTGGCAGAACCCGCGGTTGCTGCACGCCGGGCGGCGCCCGTAGCCGGGCTGGTCGCGCGGCGCGGAGAGCGCCGCGTTGGGCCCCGGCGCCGTGCGGATGCCCAACGCCTCGCAGCCGCGGGCCATCAGCCGCGCGGCGCCGTTCGCCGGCAGCGGCGCCAGCGGGTAGCCCGCGCGCCGCGCCGGCCCCCACGGGTACGGCGCCGGCCCCGACACGCCGAGGAACGCCTCCAGCTCGTCGTAGTAGGGCTCGAGGTCGGCGTACGCGAGCGGCCAGTCCTCGCCCACGCCGAACTCCGTGCGCAGGCGGAAGTCGTCGGGCTGCGCGCGCGGCGTGTAGGCGGTGTAGTGCAGCGTCGACCCGCCGACGCCCGTCCCCGAATTGTTGTTGCCGAACGGCACCGGGTCCCCGCCGGCGACTGAGCCGCTCGTCGGTCCAGAAGAGCCCCGCCTGCGCGCGCTCGTCCGTGGCGAAGTCGCGCGCGGGATCCCAGCGCCGCCCGGCCTCGAGCGCGACGACCCGCAGCCCCGCCGCGGCCAGCCGCGCGAGCACCGGCGCGCCGCCCGCCCCGGTGCCGATCACCACCGCGTCGACCACGTCGGCGTCCGCGTACCGGCGGACCGCCTCAGACATCAGCCGCGCCGTCGTTGGTCCCCGCGTCGTTGGCTGCACCGGGGCGCGGCTCCCGCGGCTCCAGCGCGTCGAGGCCGAGCCGGTCCCACGACGGCACGTCCGCCATGCCCGCGTAGCCGATCTCCTCCTGCGCGTACGGGTGACTGTAGTAACACTCGACCGCCTCGGCGAGCAGCTCCTCGAACCAGCGCGCGCCCGCGCCGCCGTGCCCGCCGCCCCCCGCGTCGCCACGCTGCGCCCCGGCGAGCACCGCGTCCTGCCGCGCGCCGTCGAGGGCCGCGAACTCGGCGGCGTACGCGGCTCGCGCCCGCACGTCCAGCGCCGCCAGGCCGCACCCGTAGGCGTCGGGGTCCGGCGGGAGTTCGGCGTACCGCCAGCCGTCGCCCGAGCCGCCGGCCAGCCGCTCATCGATCATCGCCGCGACGTCGACCGCCGGGTCCTCCCCGTCCCCGCCGCGCTCGGGCTGCGGCAGCAGCCGCGCGCACGCCGCCCGCAACGTCGCGTAGGCGCCCGCGTCGAAGAACCGCGGCGCGCCCGCGGGACCGGCGAGTCGCGCGCGCAGCGCGGCGCGCGTGGCCGGCGTGACGTGCGGCGTGTCGAGCAGCGCGCGCACCGTGCCGCGCGGGTACCGGTCGGGCGTGGGGCCGGCGGTCGCCGGGCCGGCGCCCGTCACTCGCCCGCCGACAGGCGGCCGCCGGTGACGTGCACCAGGCTCCCGGTCATGAAGCTGCCGTCGTCCGACGCCAGTAGCACGTACGCCGGCGCCAGCTCCTCCGGCTGCCCGGGCCTGCCTAACGCGACCTCGTGCCCGAAGTTGCCGACCTCGCCCGGCGGCATCGTCGCGGGGATGTTGGGCGTCCACACCGGGCCCGGTACCACGCAGTTGACGCGGATGTTGCGCGCGCCCAGGTACAGCGCCAGCGACTTGGTGAACGCGTGAATGGCCCCCTTGGTCGCCGTGTAGTCGATGAGGATCGGCAACCCCGTGAGGCCGACGATGCTCCCCGTGTTGACGATCGCGTCGCCCGCGCCGAGGTGTGGCAGCGCGGCCTGCGCCATGTAGAAGTAGCCGTAGATGTTGGTCTTGAACGTGCGGTCCCACTGCTCCGCGGTGAGGTCTTCGAACCGCTCCTCGGCGTGTTGGAACGCGGCGTTGTTGACGAGCACGTTGAGTCGCCCGTACTCGGCCACGGTGCGCGCGACCGCGTCGCGGCACGCGCCCTGGTCGCGCACGTCGGCCTTGAGCACGAGGCAGCGTCGGCCGCGCGCCTCGACCATCGCGCGGGTCTCCTCGGCGTCCGGGTCCGTCTCGTTGTAGACGATCGCGACGTCGGCGCCCTCGAGCGCGAACGCGACGGCCACCGCGCGCCCGATCCCCGAGTCGCCCCCGGTGATGAGCGCGACCTTGCCCGCGAGCTTGCCCGCCGCCCGGTACTCGGCGAAATCGGTCACCGGCGCGGGGCGCAGGTCCGCCTGGCGCGCCGGATACGGCAACTGCTGCGTGGGGATCTCGGCCGCGGTCGGCCGTCGGGGGTCGTTCATGTGGCGGACTCCGCAGTGAGCAGGTGGCGGTATCTGGCGGCGAGCTCGAGCGTGATCTGCAAGGTCGGACCCGGCGGCCCCAACAGCCCCGCACGCCAGGCGGTGACGGTGTAACGACGTCGGGCACGGTTCCGGTGCCCCATTCTGGCGCGTCGGTGGTCGGCCGGCCGCTGTGGCCCACTCGTGACACGTCTGTCACGTTGCGGAGACCGACGACACCTACCGTCTGCCCGTCGCCGGCCCATCGCCGCGCGGCACGGCGCCGCCGCGGCGCCGCGACCCCACCGGGTCGCGGCACGCGGCGCGCGCCTTCCTTGGAACGGAGGAAGACGATGTCGTACCGCCCCTCGCTGCTCGTGCTACCGGTCGCTGCCGCGTTCGGAATCGCGAAGTCGGCCCAGGCCCAGCCCACCCTGATCGTGTCGCGCACCGTCTACCCCACGGGCGCCGCGATCCCGTCGATCACGCCGGGCGTGACGTTGCTGCCCAACGGCGCCCCGGCCGTCGGGGACGGCCAGTTCGCCAACGTGTTCAAGAACGAGACGGCGGACCCGTCGTTCGGCGTGACGACCGGCATCATCATCGACCGCCGCACGCTCACCGGTTCCATCCTCTCGAGCTACTCGCCCGGGGCGACCGCCTCGCTGGTGACCAGCTTCTCGTCCAAGTCCGAGCTCGGACTCAACGTCTCGCAGGACGGCCGGTTCGTCACCTTCATGGGCTACGCCGCGCCCCTGAGCGCGCTCGACGTGTCGAACGCCAACACGCCGTCGCTCATCGACCCCAGCAATCCGGTCACCAACCCCAACAACGCGCTGGGCCTCGCGGCGACTGGCGTGCTGGCGCGCCGGCGGCGCGTGGGCTGAGCGCGGCGTGACCGGGTAGTGACGGCCTAACTCGCGAACACGTGGCGCTCGCGAGTTAGGCCGTGGACCCCCACCGCACGTCGCGAGCACGCCGCGGGGGTGACGACCAACTCTCACCGTCACCCCCGCTTTCGCGGGGGTCCACCGATGCTACGCGCGAACGCGTCGTGCCTACCGCCTAACTACCGCCCGAACCCGTACTTCACGCCGAGGACGAAGCTCCGGCCGTAGGTCTCGCGCTGGATGCTGTACGTCGCGCCCGGCGCGCCCTGGTAGAAGCCGAAGATCGCGTTGTTCAGGTTGAGCCCCTGCAGCTGGAGCGAGACGAGCCACGTCACGTTGGCGATGGTCGACGCGTCGACCTGGCCGTGCGGGTAGAAGTACGTGTCGCCGCTGGCCGTGCGCGTGCCGTCGCCATAGCTGTAGATGCTCGCCCCCTGGTACTGGTACGACGCCCGCGCCGACACGGGGCCGAGGGGGCGCCGGCCGTAGTCGCCCTGGAAGTCGGAGACGGGGCCGCTGTAGGTGAAGTTCTGCAGGTAGATGAAGTCGCTGATCTGCTTGTAGAACACGCCCCCCGAGACCACGCCCGCGGCGGGGAAGTAGTGCTCGCCCAACAGGTCGTAGTTCCAGGCGTGCTGCGGCCGAAGGTCCGGGTTGCCGCTCGACAGGTTGTTGTAGTGCGTCGCGCAGCTCGCGCACACGTCGCCCTGCAGGTGCGGCGCGAGGTCGATGTCGCCGCTGAGGCCGCGCGCGCGGCGGTCTCGGGATCCGGGTCGGCGGCGGGCGCGCCCCCGCACGCGCCGGCGTCGAGCGCGTCGTCGAGCGCGTCGTCGAGGCGCTCGCGAAGTGCGGCGACCGTTTCGGCCGCGGCCCGCGACGCGGCGTCGGGACCGTTGCGTGCCGTGGCCGGCGCGGCGGCCGCCTGATCGTGCGCTGGGTTGGTCATCGATGCCGTCCGCTACGCTGCGGTGTGCGTCCGACCCGCGTCGCGGGGCGCGGCGGGTGCGCGCGCCGGCGGCTCGGCCGTGAGCCAGCGCCCCATCAGGATACGCCCGACCGCGCCCGCCACGTGTCGCCGTTTGGTCACCGTCGTGTCGCGAAGTGCGGGTCGGCTGGCGCGTCGATCCGCCCGCCCGCGCTCACGCCTCCCGCGGCAGCTCGAGGTGCCGGCGGATGCGGTCCGCGGTGTCGTCGGTCGCGGGGTTGTAGACGACCATCCCCAACTCCGGCCGGCCGTCGACGGCGAACGCGGAGAACTCCAACTCGAGCAACCCGAGCTCGGCGTGGTGGACCCGCTTCAGCCCGTCGCCTTGCGCCGCGACGTCGTTGGCGCGCCACAGCGCGTCGAACTCGGGGCTCGTTCGGGAGAGCTCGTCGACGAGCGCGGCGACGTCCGCGCTCGCGCCCGCGCGCGCCGCGTCCGCCCGAAACGCGCCGACCACGAACCGCGCGACGTCCTGCCAGTCCGACTGCCGGGCGCGCACCCCCGGGTCGGCGAACAGCAGGCGGAGGATGTTGCGGCGCTCGCGCGGCAGCCGCGCGTAGTCGGTCAGCACCGCCGCCGCGGCGCGGTTCCAGGCGACGACGTCCCAGGTCGCCGTCTTGATGATCGCCGGACTCACCGGCAACCCGTCGAGCACGCGCTGCAGGCGCGGCGTCACGCCGTCGACGGGCCTGTAGCGGACCTCGGGCGGTCGCCCGAGCCCGAGCATGAACAGGTGCTCGCGCTCGGGGTCCGTCAGCATCAATCCCGCGGCGATGCGGTCGAGGACGTCGGCGGACGGCGCGCCGCCGCGCCCCTGCTCCAGCCACGTGTACCACGTCGGGCTGATGCTGGCGCGCTGGGCGACCTCCTCGCGCCGCAGCCCGGGCGTGCGCCGGCGCCCGCGCGCGAAGCCTAACGCGTCGGGGTCGAGGCGGGTGCGGCGGTCCCGCAGGTACGTCCCAAGCCGGTTCGCGTCGGCGCTCACGCAGATCCTGTTGGTTCTTATACTAGGATAACATCACTACTTCAATAGGAGAGAACCTAGGCTGATATTCGGGCCGCGACAACGCTCACCACCATCCCGGATCTCCCATGCGCGTGTTCCTCACCGGCGCGACCGGCTTCATCGGCTCGCGGATCGTCCCCGAACTCCTCGACGCCGGGCACCAGGTGCTCGGGCTCACCCGCTCCGACGCCGGCGCGCGCTGGCTCGAGCAGGCCGGCGCCGAGCCGCACCGCGGCACCCTCGAAGACCCGGCCACCGTCGCGAGCGGCGCGGCGCAGGCGGACGCGGTCATCCACACGGCGTTCGACCACGACTTCGCCCACTTCTTCGAGAACTGCGCGAAGGACGGGCGCGTCATCGCCGCGATGGCCGACGCGCTCGCCGGCTCCGACCGGCCGCTGATCATCACCTCGGGCACCGGCATGGGCAGCCCCGGGCCGGGCGCGCTGGCGGTCGAGGACGTGTTCGACCGCGACAACCCCAACCCGCGCCGGGCCTCCGAGGTGGCCGGCGAGGCCGCGGCAGCGCGCGGCGTTTCGGTCGCCGTGGTGCGGCTCCCGCAGGTCCACGACACGGTCAAGCAGGGGCTGATCTCGCCCGCGATCGAGATGGCCCGCCAGCACGGCGTGTCGGCCTACGTCGGCGACGGCGCCAACCGCTGGCCCGCGGCCCCCGTCGCCGACGTCGCGCGGCTCTACCGGCTGGCTCTGGAGCACCACGCCCCGGGCGCGCGCTGGCACGCGGTCGCCGAGGAGGGCGTGGCCGTCCGCGAGATCGCCGAGGCCGTCGGCGCCGGGCTCGGCGTCCCGGTGCGCTCGCTCTCGCCCGACGAGGCCGGCGCACACTTCGGCTGGCTCGGGCCGTTCGCGGCGTACGACATGCCGGCGTCGAGCGCGCAGACGCGCGCGCGACTCGGCTGGGAGCCCACCGGCCCCAGCCTTCTCGAGGACCTGCGGCACATGGACTACGCCGCGGCCGTCGCCTAACAACCCGCCCGGCCGGGGGCGCCCGGCCGGGGGCGCCGCAGCGCTCCGGCCGGGGCCTGCGTAGCTCGTTCGCTCCCGGGCACCGCGTTCCGCCGCGGTGCCCGCCCCGCGCGACCGCCCCTGCGCCCCCGCCATGTCCCGACCACCGTTCCGATCCGCCCGCGCCGTGGCGTGCGCGGTCGCGCTGCTCCCGGCCGCCGCCTACGCGCAGGCACCCGCGCCGTCGACGGCCGCCGCCCCCCGGCTCGACTCCGCCACCCTCGCCGGCTTCCGCTGGCGCACCGTCGGCCCGGCCAACTTCGAGGGGCGCGTCTCCGACATCGCCGGCATCCCGTCGCCGTCGAGAACCTTCTTCGTGTCGTCGGTGGCCGGCGGCATCTGGAAGACGACCAACGCCGGCGTGACCTTCCGCCCCGTCTTCGACGACCAGCGCGTGATCTCGATGGGCGCGCTCGCCATCGCGCCGAGCGACACGCAGCAGGTGTGGGCCGGCACCGGCGAGCAGAACTCGCGCAACACCATCGAGCCCGGGCGCGGCGTCTACAAGAGCACCGACGGCGGCCTGACGTGGAAGCCGATGGGGCTGGAGAAGACCCAGCACGTCGGCCGCATCGCCGTCCACCCGACGAACCCCAACGTGGTCTACGTCGCCGCGTTAGGCGCGGCGTGGGCGGCGAACCCCGAGCGCGGCCTCTACAAGACCGAGGACGGCGGGGCGACGTGGAAGCTCGCCAAGTTCGTGAGCCCCCGCGCCGGCTTCGTCGACGTCGCCATCGACCCGAAGAACCCCAACACGGTCTGGGCGTCGAGCTACGAGCGCGTCCGCGGCCCGTACTTCCTCACCAGCGGCGGCCCGGGCTCGGGGCTGTGGAAGAGCACCGACGCCGGCGCGACGTGGACCGAGATCCGCGGCGGCGGCTTCCCCGAGACGCCGAAGGGGCGCATCAACCTCTCGATCTACCCGCAGGACCCCAACATCGTCTACGCGCTGGTCGAGGCCGACTCCGTCCGCGGCCGCAAGGTGCCGAAGGGCACGCCGCGGCAGAAGCTCGGCAACGGCCTCTACCGGACGAACGACGGCGGGCGCACCTGGGAGAAGATGAACGACGCCGACACGCGGCCGTTCTACTACTCGCAGGTCCGCGTCCACCCGCGGAACCCCGACCGCGTCTGGTTCTCGTCGACGCCCGTGCTCGTATCGAGCGACGGCGGAAAGACGGCGCGGCAGGCGACGCAGGGGATCCACGTCGACCACCACGCGATGTGGATCGACCCCAACGACCCCGACCACTTCGTCGTCGGCGACGACGGCGGGATCTCGCAGACGTGGGACGGCGGCGGCAACTACGAGTTCGGCGCGGTCCTGCCGGTCGCGCAGTTCTACGACGTCAGCTACGACTTCGAGACGCCGTACAACGTGTGCGCCGGCGCGCAGGACAACGGCTCGTGGTGCGGGCCGAGCCGGCGCAAGAGCGGACCGGTGACCAACGCCTACTGGTTCACGATCGCCGGCGGCGACGGCTTCTACACGGCGCAGCACCCGCAGGAGCCGTGGATCGTCTTCGGCGAGTCGCAGGGCGGGAACATCTCGCGCCTCAACCTGCGCACGGGCGAG
Organism: uncultured Gemmatimonadales bacterium; assembly: GCA_963763675.1. Lineage (GTDB taxonomy): Bacteria > Gemmatimonadota > Gemmatimonadetes > Gemmatimonadales > Gemmatimonadaceae > BPUI01. The sequence goes on along the minus strand of CAVXPN010000004.1, from coordinate 543,754 downwards.
CGGAACGCACTCGTCAAGCCCGCGTTCCGCCCGCGCTACCAGCAGTTCGAGGACTCGGTGCTCATCACGCGCGGCGACACGACGCGCCCCGAGACTCCCTCCCAGCAGGCGCAGATCGCCGCGATCCGCACGCGCCAGCGCGCCGACTCGGCCCTGTTCGACGTCCGCTTCAACTGGGAGACGCCCTACTTCCTCTCGCCGCACAACCCCGACGTGATGTACGTCGGCGGCAACCGCGTGATGAAGAGCACGCGCCGCGGCGACTCGTTGTACTTCATCTCGCCCGACCTCTCGAAGCAGCAGCGCGCGAAGATCGACACGAGCATCAACAAGACCGGCGGGATCACCCTCGACGCGACCGGCGCGGAGACCTACGGGACGGTGGTGTCGCTCGCCGAATCGTACGCCAGGCCCGGGTTCCTGTACGCCGGGACCGACGACGGGAACGTGTGGACGACGACCAACGACGGCGCCTCGTGGCAGCAGGTTCCGGCGGCGCGGTTCCCGGGGCTCCCCCGCGGCGACGTGTACGTCAGCCGCATCGAGCCCTCGCACTTCGACACGCTGACGTTCTACGTCGCCTTCGACAACCACCGCTGGAACGACTTCACGCCGTACCTCTACGCGACGAACGACGGCGGGCGCAGCTTCCGCTCGATCGCGGCGGGGCTCCCGACGGGGAGCGCGGACCAGGTGCACGTGGTGCGCGAGGACCCGACGAGCCGCGACCTGCTCTACGCCGGTACGTCGTTAGGCGCGTACGTGTCGCTCGACCGCGGCCGGTCGTGGCAGCGCTTCATGGCCGGGCTGCCGACCGTGCCGGTGTTCGACCTCAAGGTCCACCCGCGCGACCGCGAGCTGATCGCGGCGACGCACGGGCGCGGGCTGTGGTTCGTCGACGTGACGCCGCTGCAGCAGATGGCGGGCGAGAAGTTCACGACCGTGGCGTCCGCGCCGACGTACCTGTTCGAGCCGAAGACGGCCTACGAGTACGGCCAGGGCCCGGCCACCGGCGAGTCGTCCAACGGCCAGGGGCAGAAGGTGTTCGCGGCGCCGAGTCCGGCGTACGGCGCGGAGATCGTGTACCGCGTCGCCGGGCCGGCGGCCGGGGCGACCGTCGCCGCCGGGGCGGGCGCCGCGCCGGGCGCGGGGCTCGCGCCGTCGAGCGCGGCGAACGGCGCCGGCGGCGGATCGACCGCGTCCCCGGACCCGACGGCCGCCCGCGCCGAAGCGACGAACGCCGACGAGTCGCCGACCGCGGCCCGCGCGGGAACGCCGCCCCCGCCGAGCGCGACCGCGGTCGCGGCGGCGACGAGCGGCGCCGCGGCGAACGGCGCGCCTAACGGGGCGCCTAACGGGGCGCCTAACGGTCCGCCGGGCGGCGGGCGCGGGCGGCGCGGCGTCGGCGGCCCGGGCGGGGCGCGCGGCCCGCAGGCGAGCATCCTCGTCACCAACGCGCGCGGCGATACGGTCCGCACCCTCACCGGCCCGGCCACGCCCGGGCTGCACCGCGTCGTCTGGGACTTCCGCGGCCGGCCGACGCCGCGCCCGCTCTCGCCCTCGCAGCGGCGCGACAGCGTCGAGCGGGCGCAGCGCGCGACGCTCGTGATCGACTCGCTCGAGAAGGCCGGCACCTCGCCCCAGGTGATCGCCGCGCTGCGGCGGGTCACGTCGCCGACGTTCGACGCGTCGGGCTTCTTCGGCGGCGGCGCGCGCGGCGCCGGCGGCACCGGCGGCGCGTGGAACCCGCGGCCGGGCGAGGGCGCCTTCGTCGGCGGCAGGGGCGGCCAGCGCGCGGGCGCGCCGGGCGCGCCGGGCGAGGGCGCCGGCGCGGCCCAGGAGAATCCCCGCGAGGCGCTCGACGCCTTCCCGGGCGGCACCGAGGCGCTCACCGATCTGCTGCGCGTCCCCGGGCGCCCGGTCGAACGCGGCGGATTCGGGCTGTTCGGCGGCGCGCGCGGGCGCGCGGCGGCGCCGATCGTGGCGAGCGGCGACTACCTCCTCACGCTGACGATCAACGGCCAGCGCTACCGGCAGCTGCTCCGCGTCGAGCGCGTGAGCGGCGGCGACGACGCCGGGCCGGCATTCGGCGCGGACGACGACAGCCGCGATCCGTAGCAGTAGACGCAACGGGTCGACGCAACACCCTCGCTGGGGCTCCCTCGATCAGGTCGCGGGTGGGTTCAACGCCCGCCCGCGGCCGACGGCCCTCGGCAGTCGCTGGACGTCGAAGCAGATCGATGACGACCGAGAGCTTGGCGTCGAGACGCAGCGGATCCTTCCGCGTGAGCAGGTGCTCGAGATCGGATCCATCAACGAGCTCCATCGCGATGACCAGATGGACGTCGACCTCGCCGAAGTCGTACACGGTCACGACGTTCGGATGCTGCAGCGAGCCGGCCGCGCGCGCCTCGCGCAGGAAGCGGTCGCGCAGATCGCTCTGCCGGGCGATCGCCTCGGTCATCACCTTGATGGCGACGCGGCGCATCAGCACGGTGTCCTCCGCCTGATAGACGATGCCCATCCCTCCCTCACCGAGGAGATCGAGGATGCGGTACTTGCCGAGCATCGTGGGGGCTTCGGACGACATGCGGGGGTGAGGTCGGGGCGGTGTGCAGCGTGGCAGCCCGTCTACCCCGCCGCCACGCCGGCGAACAGCTCCCCCACCGGCAGCGCGAAGCCCGGCACCACGTCCGCCGTCGAGCGCCCCCGCCTCGCCGACCGCCCGCACCGCGCCGTTAGGCCCGTACGCCGTCACCCCACCCGCCCGCGCGGGTCGACCTTCCACACCAGCCGCACGCCGGCGGCGAGGTAGTGCCGGAACCTACGCCTCGCGTTCCGGCGCCGGCCGGCGCCGGTAACTCGGCCTTTCGCTTACGCCAGCTCCGCCCCCGCCCCGCGCCCCCCGCGCGCCTCCGCCGGCGGCAGCGGCCGGTCCGGCATCGCGAGCGTGACCAGGAACCCCGCCGCCCCGATCACCGCCGCGACGAGGAACACCGACGAGAGCCCGTGCGTGATCGCCGCGACCGTCGCCGCGCGCGCCGCGGGCGTGAGGCGCGCGAGCGCCTCGGGCGTGACCCCGCGCCCGAGCCCGCCCCCCACGGCGCCGCCCGCCCCCTCCGCCGCCACGCGCGCCGCGAAGATGGTGCCCAGCACCGCCGTCCCGAGCGAGCCGCCCACCAGCCGGAACAGCGTCACCCCCGACGTCGCCACGCCCAGGTCCTCGCGCGCGACCACGTTCTGCACCGAGATCACGAGCACCTGCATCACCAGCCCGAGCCCGAGGCCCAGCACCAGGAGCAGCCCCAGCAGCTCGGGCGCCGGCGTGTCGACGCGCAGCCGCGACAGCAGCCCCAGACCCAACGTCATCAGCGCCGTTCCGGCAACCGGGAACGCGCGGTAGCGCCCCGTGCGGCTGATCCACTGCCCCGCCGCGATCGACGTCACCAGCATCCCGGCCATCATCGGCAGCATCAGCAGCCCCGAGCGCGTCGGGCTCGCCCCCTGCACGCCCTGCAGGTAGAGCGGCAGGTACGTCACCGACCCGAACAGCGCGAAGCCGACCACCCCGCCCACGCTGGCCGCCACGGCGAACGTGCGCTCGCGGAAGAGCGCGAACGGCAGCACCGGCTCCGCCGCGCGCCGCTCGACGACCGCGAACAGCGCGACCGCGACCACCGCCGCCGCCGCGAGCCCGAGCACCGCCGGCGACCCCCACGCGTGCCGGCGCCCGCCGAAGTCCGTGAGGAGGACGAGCGCGGAGAGCGCCGCGGCGAGCAGCGCCGAGCCCGCGTAATCGATCGCGCGGCGGGTGCGCGCGCCCGCGTCGGGCAGCGCGCGCGCGAGCACCGCGAGCGCGACGAGGCCTAACGGCAGGTTGACGTAGAAGATCCAGCGCCACGACAGGTGCGTCGTGAAGTACCCGCCGATCAGCGGCCCCGCGATGCTCGACGCGCCGAACACCGCGCCGAAGAGCCCCTGGTAGCGCCCGCGCTCGCGCCCCGGGATGATGTCGCCCACGACCGCCTGCGTGACCACCATCAGCCCGCCCCCGCCGATTCCCTGAAAGGCGCGGAACGCGACCAACTCGTTCATCGTGCGGCTCTGCCCGCAGAGCGCCGAGCCGGCGAGGAAGAGCAGCACCGCCGCCTGCAGCACCCGCTTGCGCCCGTACAGGTCGCCCAGCTTCCCGTAGAGCGGCGTCACCACCGTCTGCGCCAGCAGGTACGCCGTCACCACCCACCCGATCCGGTCCAGCCCCCCGAACTCGCCGACCACCGTGGGGAGTGCGGTCGCCACCACCGTCGAGTCGAGCGAGGCGAGCAGCAGCACCAGCAGCAGGCCGCCGATCGCCGCCCGGCGCCGCGCGCCGACGAGCAGCGCCGGCGCGGACGCGCCAGACGCGCCGACGTCCGGCACCGGCGCCGCGGCCAGAGCGGCGGGAGCGCGCGCGGCCGCCGGGAGTGCGTCGGACATGGACGCCCCAGGGGCAAGAACGCGACCGCCGGCGCGACGCCGCGCGCGGCGTACCTTGGGCGCATGACGACGCGACTCCGCACGCTCCTCGGCGGCCTCTGCGCCGCACTCGCCACCGCGGCGCAGCCGACCGCGGCGCAAACGACCCGCCCGCCCGCGGCCCCCTGCGCCTCGCTCCGCGCCCTCCGGCTCCCCGACGTCCGGATCACCGAGGCCACCCCGGTCGCCGCCGACACCAGGGACGCCGACGCCCGCGTCGCGCACTGCCGCGTGGCCGGCACCACCGGCAAGGCGATCCACTTCGTCGTCGTCCTGCCCGACGCCTGGAACGCGCGCCTCTACATGGGCGGCAACGGCGGCTTCGCCGGCTCGATCAACCACGGCGCCCTCGCCGCGGCCGACGGCGGCTACGCGGCCGCGAGCACCGACACCGGACACGAGGACGACGGCGGCCCCGCCCGCTGGGCACTCGGCGACCCCGAACGGCAGCGCGACTTCGGCTACCTCGCCGTCCACCGCGCGGCCGCGGTGGCCCGGGCGCTCGTACGCGCCTACTACGGCGCCGACGCGACCCACGCCTACTTCGACGGCTGCTCCAACGGCGGGCGCCAGGGCCTCATGGAGGCCCAGCGCTACCCGGCCGACTTCGACGGGATCATCGCCGGCGCGCCCGCGATCCCGTGGACGGCCATCGGCGCGGCGTTCCTCCGCAACGCGCGGGCCGCCTTCCCTACGCGCGCGGCCTTCGCCCGCCCCGCCCTCCGCCCCGAAGCCCTCGACGCCCTCGCCGCCGCGGTCCTCGACCAGTGCGACGCCCTCGACGGCCTGCGCGACGGCGTCGTCGACGACCCGCGCGCCTGCCACTTCCGCCTCGACCGCGTCCGCGCCTGCCCCGCCGACGGCCCCGCGCCGGGGTGCCTGACGCGCGCCGAACGCGCGGTCGCCGCGGCCGTCTACGCGCCCACGCGCGACGCGGCCGGGCGCGTGCTGTACCCCGGCCAGCCGGTCGGCGGCGAGAACGAGCCCGGCGGCTGGACCCCGTGGATCGTCGGCCGCGACACCGCGCTGCTCCGCACGCACGGCGTCCCGACCCTGCAGCTCATGTTCGCCGAGGAGGGCGAACGGTACGTCCTGACCGGCGACACGACCTGGGACTACGCGCGCCACGCGACGCCCGACGCCAGGGCGCGCGCCGCAGAGGAGCGCGACGCGCGGCGCCTCGCGCCGGTCCTCGACGCGACCGACGCGGACCTGTCCGCGTTCTTCGCCCACGGCGGCCACCTGCTCCTCTACCACGGGTGGGCGGACCCCGCGCTCAACCCGCTCGTGACGGTCGACTACTTCGAGCGCGTGCTGGCCCGCAACCCGCGCGCCCGCGACCAGTCGCGCCTCTTCATGCTCCCCGGCGTGCTCCACTGCGGCGGCGGCGCCGGGCCCTCCGAGGTGCCGTGGCTCCGCGCACTCTCCACCTGGGTCGAGCGCGGCGTCCCGCCCGAGCAAGCCCCCGAGCGCCTGATCGCCGCCCGCCGCGACTCGACCCGCCGCCTGCTGCAGGCGCGCCCCCTCTGCCCATACCCGGCCCGCGCGGCCTACGCCGGATCCGGAAGCCCCGACCGCGCATCGAGCTTCGCCTGCCAAGCAGCGCGTTAGGCGTCGCTTCGACCCCCTACCGGCCGGGCCGCCTCACCAACAGCGCCTCATCAACCGCGGATTACCAACAGCGCCGTTCTAACAGCGCCGTTCTAACAGCGCCCGTCCAACAGCGCCCCACCAAGCGCGCCCCTTCAAGAGCGTGGCCGCCCGTCACCCCCCGCCCCCCTCAACGAGACCGTAAACGTCGACCCCTCCCCCACCACACTCCGCACCCGCAAATCCCCCCCCATCCCCCGCGCCAGATCCCGGCTGATCGCCAGCCCCAACCCCGTCCCCTCCGTCGCCTGGGCATACCCCGCCCGCACCTGCACGAACGGCTCGAACACCCGCTCCTGCTGATCGCGCGGAATCCCCCGCCCCGTGTCCGCCACGCGCACGAACACCGCGCCCGGGTCCGCCGCATCGCCTACGGCCCTGGGCGCCCCCGACCCCGCCCCGCGCCGCACCGCCACGTCGACCGTCACGCGCCCGCGCTCCCCCGTCACCGGGTGCCGCCCCTCCGTGAACTTCGTCGCGTTCGACAGCAGGTTCACCAACACCTGCGCGAGCCGCTCCCGGTCTGCCCAGACGACGAACGGCGCCGCGGCCTCGTCCTCCGGCACCCGCACCTCGTACGCGAGCCCCTTCGCCGCCATCTGTGGTTCGACCAACGGCCCGACCTCGCGCAGCACGTCGCGCACGTCCAGCGCGCGCACGTCGTACTCCACCCGCCCGCTCTCCAGCTTCGCGTAGTTGAGCACGTCGTTGATCAGCCCCAGCAGGTGCCGCTGCGCCGCCTGCACCCGCCCCAGCGCCTGGCGCTGCTCCGCCGTCACCGGGCCGTGCAGCCCCAGCTCCAGCAGCTGCGCGTAGCCCCCGATCGCGTTCAGCGGCGTGCGCAGCTCGTGGCTCATGTTCGCCAGGAACTGCGCCTTCGCCCGGTTCGCCGCCTCCGCCGCCCCCCGCGCCGCCTCACTCTCGACCAGCAGCCGCTCCCGCTCGGCCGCCGCCGCCCGCGCCGCCGTCACGTCCGCGAACAACACGGCCACCCGGTACAGCTCCGGCGCGTCCACCCGGTAGGCGAACACGTCGAACGAGCGCCCGAGCGCCGCCGCCTCGTGCGCGAAGCGCACCGGCTCGCCGGTCCGCGCCACGCGGCCGTATGTGTCGAACCAGAACTGCTCCAGGTCCGGCGCGATCTCGCGCATCCGCCGCCCGACCGGGTCACCGAACCCGACCTGCCGCACGAACGTCGCGTTCGTCTCGAGAAAGCGGTAGTCCCGCGCCCGCCCGCCCGCGTCGAACAACAGCTCGAGCACGCAGAAGCCCGTGTCGATCGACGAGAGCAGCGCCCGGTATCGCGTGTCCCCCGCGGCCAGCGCCGCGGTCCGTACCTCCATCTCGATCGCCTGCTGTTGGAGCTGCTGGTTCGACACCTCCAGCGCGACCGCCTGGTCCTGCAACAGCGCGTTCGCCTCGACCAGCGCCTGCTCCGTGCGCCGCCGCTCGTCGACGTCGGTGCCCGTGCCGATCCAGCGCGCCACGCGCCCCGTCGCGTCGCGCTCCGCGACCACCCGGCCCAGATGCCAGCGATACTCGCCGTCGCGCCCGCGCAGTCGGTACTCGAACGTGAAGTCCGAGCCCTCCTCGTCACCTCCAGGCAACCGCCGCCGCCACGCCGCCGTGACGCCCGGCAGGTCGTCCGGATGGAGGAAGGCCACCGCGGCGTCGGGCACACCCGCCGCCGCGTCCTGCCCCGTGTAGTCCGTCCAGCGCCGGTTGAGGAACGTCGTCCGCCCGTCCGCCGCCGAGGTCCAGACGATCTGCGGCATCGCATCGGCCAGCCCGCGCGTCCGCCCCTCCAGGCTCCGCCGCGCGACCTCCGCCGCCGCCACCGACGCCACGTCCTCGAGCGCCGCGACCTGCGCCGCCGTCCACCGCCGCGGCGCGAAGTCCACGACGCAGACGCTCCCGATCACCTCGTCCGCGCCGTCGGCCGCGGCCCCGTCGGCCGCGGCTCCGGGGGCCGCCGGAGCGCGCAGCGGCACCGCGCAGTAGCCGACCAGGCCCGCGCGCAGCACCGCCGCATGCCGGGAGACCACGAGCGGGTCCGTGCGCGCGTCCTCGACCAGCCGCGGCTCACCCGACGCGACCAGATACTGGCAGAGCGAGGCGGTCAGCTCCACGGGCTCGCGCCAGGCCGTCGGGTCGGCGCGCGCGACCGCCGGGTCGACGTAGGCCGCGCGCGGAATCTGTGCGTCGGCCGTCACCAGGTTGACCTGCGCGACCGGCGCGCCGAGCGCGAGCGCGGCGAGGCGCGCCACGCGCGCGAGCACGCCGTCCGGCGCGGCGTCGGCCCCGCCGTCGTCCGCGAGCAGGCCCGCGACCTCGATCGCGGCCAGGCGGGCCGGATCGTGCAGCCGCGCGTCGAGGTCGCCGGGCACACCGTTCGCGCCCGGACGCGCCCCCCCGACGGGCACCGTGATTGCCGGCATGCCGCCGAGCGGGGTGGAACGGGACGACATGCGAGAAACGGCCAGCGCGCGAGACTGACGTACGGGCGCGCGACGACCGGCCGGCCGGCCGGGTCGCGCGAGGGGCAGGCTTGAATCTGCCACACGACACGCACGCGCCGTACCCTCGGCCACCTTCGGCCCGCATGTTGCGGCCGCGCCAGGCGCCGCCCGCGACCCCGACCCGCCCCCCGAGCCATGACCCCGCAAGAACGTGACGTCCTGCTCCCCCTCCTCGACCGCCTGCGCCAGACGCGCGTGCAAGCCAAGGACGCCGAAGCCGACCAGCTGATCCGCCAGACCCTGCAGGCCCAGCCCGACGCGCCCTACGTTCTCGCGCAGACGGTCCTCATGCAGGATTACGCGTTGCACGCCGCCCAGGACCGCGTGCATGCGCTCGAGCAGCAGCTCGCCCAGCACCAAGCCCAGCACCCACCCGAGGGCCAGCACCAGTCCGGCGGCGGCTTCCTCAGCGGCCTCTTCGGCGCCCGCGCGCCGTCCACGCCGCCGGGCGGCTACGCCACCCCGGGCGCCCCCAACGCGGGCTCCCCGAACCCTGGCTACGCCAACCCGGCCGCCAGCCCTGGCTACGGCGCGCAAATCGCGAGCGCCGTGCAGCCCGGCGCCGGCGGGCCGTCGTTCCTCCGCGGCGCCGCGCAGGCCGCCGCCGGCGTCGCCGGCGGGGTGCTGCTGGCCCAGGGACTCGAGGGACTCTTCGAGCACCACGGCGGCGGCAGCGGCTTCCTCGGCAACGCGTTGGGCGGTACGTTAGGCAACACGTTAGGCGGTACGCCGGGCGATGCGTTAGGCGGCGCCGGCGACCTCGGCGCGCCCGGCGGGTTCGGCGGGGCGTCGGTCGACCAGTTCGTCCAGGACGCGTCGGACTACCCCGCCGACCAGGGCGCCGCCGACCCCGGGAGCGCCGACGACGCCGACGCCGACAACACCGACTTCAGCAGCGCCGACACCGCCGGGGATCCGGGCGGCGACCTCGGCGGGGACGCCGGAAATTCCGGCGACTACGCCGCGGACGACGGCGGGTTCGACGGCGGGTTCGACGACTCGACCAGCTGACGCCCGCGCCCGTCGGGCGCCGCCCACGACCGGCGCGGCCCCACGGCCGCGCCGCCCTCCCCACCGCCCCCGGCCCCGCCCCCCAGCAGCGACGCCCACAGCGCCCGCACCTGCCCGTCGTCCCCCCCCTCCACCGCGTCCGCGTCCACGTCCGCCGGCACCCGCCCCGTGAGCGCGGCGTACAGCACCCCGCGCACGAGCGGCTGCCGCCAGTACCCCGTGTGCGCCCGCCACGGCAGCCGACTCGTGCGCGCCTCGACGTTCAACACCGCCTTCGCCTCCTCCGCCGGCGTCCGCGCCCGCGCCGGCGCGTCGTAGTAGTGCAGCGCCCCGCTCACCCAGTCCCACCGCGACCAGACGTTGATCCACCGCGCCGGCCGCGCCCCGTAGTCCGCCACCGCGATGAGCGGTTGCACCGCCGCCGCGAGCGCCTCGCGCACGTCGAAGCGCCGCCGGTCACCCTGAATCCGGAAGACGAACGCGGTCTTGTCCAGCGGCGACCCGAACGTGAACAACAGCCGCGTCCGCGCGACCACGTCAAAACACCCGACGGGCGAATCCGGGAACCACCCGTGCGCGTGCCGGTCCCGGTTGATCGCGTCGTTGAGGGTGTCGTACGCGAGCACCGACCCCAGCGAGTGCCCGACCACGAGCACCTCGTCGTAGCGCCCCACCGACGGCCCGTCCGCCGCGCCGTCCGCCGAGCCCGCGCCCGACGGACCCACCCCGGACGCGTCGACCCCGGACGCGTCCTCCCCCTGCCCCGCCCCGTAGATCAGCCGCGCCACCTCGCGCCCACGGCGCTGGATCGCGTTCCGCACCTCCTGGAACCGGTTCACCTCGTACGGCGACACGTACGTCACCACGTCGCCCACGTAGTCGATCAGCACGCGCCGCAGCCGCAGCAGCCCCGCCCCGACCGCCAGCTGCAGCAGCACCAGCGCCGCCCCGCGCGCGGTGACCAGCGCCGCCCCCGGCGCGGCGTTAGGCACCGCCCCGCGCCCCCACGCGAACGCCGCAACCCCCACCGCCGCGCTCGTCGACGCCGCCGCGACCAGAATGCCGAACGTCGCCGCCAGCCACGCCGCCCGCTCCGCCCGCGGCGACGCGTGCCACCCCACCGCCGCCCCGTGCCCCGTGCGCGGCCCGCCCCGCCCCGCCGCCGACGCCGCCCCCCGCGCGATCACCCGCGAGAGCGCCCACCCCGCCCCCGCCGCCAGCACGAGCGCGACGTTCACCGCGAGGTCCGCCGCCGCGACCCCCGTCAGCACGTCCGGCCCCGGCCACGACGCCCGCACCACCGCCCCCGCGACCGCCAGCGCCAGCACCGCGTGCCCGACGAACGCCACCGCGAGCAGCGCCACCACCCACGCCGCGAGGATCAGCTGCATCACCCGCCGCGCCGGAATCTCGAACTCCTGCCGCCCCCCGAACATCCAGCGGTCGAAGAACCCCTCCCGCAACGCGAATCGCACCCCGCGCTGCCCCGCCGCGAACAGGAACGTGATCACGTCCCACAGCCGCACCTTCCCCTCCGGGAGCGGCGCCCAGTACGCCTCGTACACGTGCGCCGTCACCGCCCGCCCCGCCACGTCCGTCAGCCGCACCTCCGCCCGCGGTAGAAACGTTCCCCCCCGCGTCGCGACCTGCTCGACCGTCACCGCCGGCGCAGGGGCCTCCGGGGCCGCGCCCTCGCGCGCCGCCCCGTCGCCGCGCCAGCCGCCCCGTCGCCAGCCGCCCCGTCGCGCGCCGCGACGAACGCCAGCTCGGTCGCCACCGCGTCGATCGTCTCGAACGGCACCTGCTGCCCCATCCCGTGGCACACCAGCAGCGCCACGCGCCGCCCCCGCGGCTCCGCGGCGCAGTCCCGTTCGGCGCGTCGGACAGCATGGTCCGACGAGTCGTCGACGGCGACGGCGAGCGAGCAATGCGCCGGGGCAGGCGGGGGTGGGCTGGAACGCAGGTCGGGCATCCGGCGGTCGTCAAAAAAAGGCATGCGCCGGCCGCCCGGCGCCGCGCGCAAACCGACGCAGCAGTCTACGCGCCACCCCACGCGCGCGCGTCCACCCGCTCGCGTCCGCCCGCGCGTGCCACGCCGCCGCGCTCGCTCGTCCCGCACCCGTGCCCGTCTCTTGCCCCGATCCCATGGCCGACCCACTCGCCCCCGCGCCGCGCCCGCGGCTCACAGACCCATTCCGCCTCGTCGCGGTCCGCGATACGGGCCTGCTCGACGCGGTGGCGAGCCCCGTCCTCGACCGGCTCGCCGCCGCCGCGGCCCGCCGCGTCGGCGCGCCCGTCGCCCTCGTCTCGCTCGTCGACGACGCCGGCCAGCACTTCCCCGGGATGGCCGGCCTCACCGGATGGGCCGCCGATGCGCGCGGCACGCCGCTCAGCCACTCGTTCTGCCAGTACGTCGTCGCCCGCGCGGCGCCGCTCGTCGTCGACGACGCCGCCGCGCACCCGCTCGTCCGCGACAACGGTGCCCATCTCGACCTCGGCGTCGCCGCCTACGCCGGCGTGCCCCTCACCAACGCCGCCGGCGACACCCTCGGCGCCCTCTGCGCCATCGACGGCGTCGCTCGCCACTGGACCCGCGAACAGCTCGCCGAACTCGACGCGCTCGCCGGCGCGGTCGTCAGCGAGCTGGAATTCCGCGCCACGCAACACGCCCTCGCCGACGCACGCGCCCGCCTCGCCCTCAGCGAGTCGCGCCTGACGCGCGCGCTCGCGGCGACGCACGCGGCCGCCTGGGAGTGGGAACCCAACGCCCCCGGCGAACCCGCCGCCTCCCCGGGCAGCGCCGTGCGCGTCAGCCCCGAGTGGGGGCCGCTCGTCGGCCGCCCGCGCGGCAGCACCCCGTCCGGGATCGCCGACGTCCTCTCCCTCGTCGACCCCGCCGACCGCACCGCCGTCCGCCTCGCCCTCGACGACGCGCTCGCCGGACGCGCCGCCTACGACGTCCGCTACCGCGTCACCCTGCCCGACGGCCGCGTCCACGCGCTCCACGACGCGGGCGCCGTGCGGCGCGGCCCCGACGGCCGGGCCACGCGCGTCGAGGCCGTCGTGCGCCTGACGGACGACGCGCGCTAGCCAGGCGCACGCCTAACGCGCGTCTAACGGACTTCTAACGGACGTCTAAGGACCGCCTAACACGCGGCCGCGGCCGCCCGCGCGACCCGCACCGCCGCCTCGGCGATCCGCGGGTCGCCGCCGCCCGCGAGCCCGCGCAACACCGGCAGGAGGTCCCGCGCCGGCCGCGCGAGGAGTGCCTGCCACGCCGCCGCGCCGACCTCCGCCGCGAGCGGCCCGACCCCGGGCTCGCACGCCACCGCGGCCAGCGCCCCCAGCGCCCGCGGCGTGTCGAACGCCAGCAACGCGTCGACCAGCGCGTGCGCCACCTCGACGCTCGACTCGCAGCGCAGCCGGTCGCCCAACGCTTCCGGCGCCACCGGCACCCCGCAACCCGGCGCCCGCCGCAGCGCCCGGGCCGCGACCGCGCGCACCGCGACGCGCTCGTGCCGGATCGCGCCGGCGAGCGCGTGCACCGCCGAGGGCGTGCCGATCGCGTCCAGCGCCAGCGCCGCCGCCTCGCTCACCCGCGCGTCGGCCCCGTGCAGCGCCCGCGCCAGCGGCCGGACCGCCCCCGGCTCGCGCATTTCCCCCAGCAGCGCGGCGACGTTCCGCACGACGAACCAGCGCGGGTCGTCCAGCGCCGCCAGCAGCGCGTCCGTTCCGCCCCCGGTGTCCAGGATCGCGTTGTAACACCGCCGCCGCTCCGCCATCGACTCCGCGGTGCCCAGCCGCTCGAGCAGCAGCGGCACCGCCCCGTCGGCCGCGCGCCGGACCACGCGCCCCGCCTCCGGCACGCCCTCGGCCAGCAGCACGTCGACGACCGCGGCAAGTTCGGACGCGACCAGCGCCGCAAACCCCGCACGGTGTGCCGCCACGACATCCGCCGGCCACCCGCGCTCGCCCCGCTGCTGCGCGTCGACGAGCCGCGCGAGCGCCCGCGCGGATTGCACCCCGGGGGCCGCGCCGGCCGTTGCGCCGGCCACCGCGACGGCGCCCGCGACGTCCTCGTACCCACGCGCGACCGCCGCCGCGTCCTGAGCCGCCGCGAGCGCCCCGAGCGCCGCCTCCAGCGCGGGGGCCAGCGCGTCCTCGCTCGCCGCACCAGGGCCCCCGACCTGGACCTCGCCGTGGAACTCGACGTGGACCGCCCAGATGCGGAGCGCGTCCAACCCGGCCGCCAGGGCCCCCGCCACCGTACCGGCTCCCGCGGTCGCCGCGTCGCGCACGAGCAGCCCGACGAACTGCGCCAACTCGCGCGCCTCGGCCCCGCGCCGGATGACCAGACGGCTCACGCCGGCGCGCTGCAGGCGCGCAACGACGTCGGTGTCCGGCGCCGCCACTTCCACTTCCATTTCCCCGCGCGGACCGGTCGGCGATTCCACCTGCGCGGCGGGCAGCTCGCCGGCCCGCGCGACCCGAAGGTCCAGCGCGTCGCGCCGCGCGAGGTCAGCGATCGCGCCAATCGCGTCCATGCGGTCCGCGTCCGTCGCCGCCGCGGCGCCGAACGTCCAGATCAGCCGGTCCACGGCGCTCAGATACTCCGACGACGGCATGCGGGAAGAACGGTCCTGGGGAGTGCGGGCGGGCGGGCGCGCGGACGCCGTGCGCCCGCGCCACTCAGGACGATCGTGTCCCGCGCGCGACAAATGGGCGCCGACGCGTCAGCGATACGTCCCCATCCGCACGCGCAGCAGCACCAGCCGCACTCCCGCGGCCCGCGCCTGCGTCACCCGCGTGTCGACCAACGAGTCGACGCCGAGCGATCGCGGTCGGCGTCACGGGCGGTGACGTGCGATGAACGGCGTCGGAAGCAAGATTCAGCGGCCGCCACAACCTACGCCGCGGATCCCACTCGCACCCGCCCATGCCCCGCCCCGCGTTCGCCCGCCCGCTGCTCGCCGTCGCACTCGGAGCCGCCCTCGCCGCGGCCCCCGCCCGCGCCCAGTCCCCCGCGCCGGCCGCCGCCCTCCCGCGCAGCACCCCCGAGCACGAGGGCATCCCGTCCGCCGCGGTCCTCGCGTTCGTCCAGGCGGCCGACAGCGCGGTCGACGCGATGCACAGCGTCATGATCGTCCGCCACGGCCACGTCGTCGCCGCCGGCTGGTGGGGGCCCTACGACGCCGCGACCCCGCACCTGCTCTTCTCGCTCAGCAAGAGCTTCACGTCGACCGCCGTCGGCTTCGCGATCGCCGAGGGAAAGCTCAGCCTCGACGACGGCGTGCTGCAGGCGTTCCCCGACGCCGCCCCCGCCGCGCCCTCCGAGAACCTCCGCCAGATGCGCGTCCGCGACCTGCTGCGCATGAACACCGGCCAGCAGACCGAACCCGCCTTCTGGCTCGAAACCGAGGTCCCCGACTCCCTGCGCGGCACGCCGCAGGTCTCGTGGACCCGGCGCTTCCTCGCCCACCCCGTCCCCTTCAAGCCCGGCACGCACTTCCTCTACGACACGCCGGCCACCTACGTGCTCTCCGCGCTCGTGCAGCAGCGCACCGGCCAGCGCGTCCGCGACTACCTCGGCCCGCGCCTCTTCCAGCCGTTAGGCATCGACGCGCCGGCGTGGGACGCGAGCCCCGAGGGCGTCACCATCGGCGGCTACGGCCTCCGCGCGCGCACCGAGGACGTCGCCAAGCTCGGCCTCCTCTACCTCCAGCACGGCCGCTGGAACGGCCGCCAGCTCCTCCCGGCCGCGTGGGCCGACTCGGCCACCGCCCGCCAGTCGTCCAACGGCTCCAACCCCGCGAGCGACTGGGACCAGGGCTACGGCTACCAGTTCTGGCGCTCGCGCCACGGCTTCCGCGGCGACGGCGCCTTCGGCCAGTACATGCTCGTCCTCCCCGAGCAGGACGCCGTCGTCGCGATCACCAGCGGCGTGAGCGACATGCAGGCCGTGCTCAACCTCGTCTGGGAGCGCCTCCTCCCCGCGATGGGCCCGCGGCCCCTCCCCGAGGACCCGGCCGGGCGCGACGCGCTCCGCGCGACCCTCTCGCGCCTAACGGTTCGACCGGCGGCCGGCCGCCCCACCGCGACGCTCGCCGGGCGCGTCTCGGGGCGCTGGTACGCCTTCCCCGAGAACGACCGCGGCGTGCGGGCCGTCGCCCTCGACCTCTCCGGGCGCGAGCCGGCCCTCCTCGTCCGCACCGCCGCGGGCGAGACGCGCACGCCCATCGGCGTCGGCACGTGGGCGCGCAGCCGCGGCTTCGCCAACGGCATGGACCGCCTGCTGAGCGTCCACGCCGACCCCGCCGTCGCCGCGAGCGGCGCCTGGACCGCCGACAGCGTCTACACCGTCAAGCTCGTCGCCCCCGAAACGCCCTTCTACTCGACCCTCGACTTCCGTTTCGCGGGCGACCGCCTCGAACGCCTAACGATCGACTCGCGCCACCACGTCGCCTTCGGCCCCACGGCGCTCCCCACGCTCGTCGGCACCGCCGCGGGCGGCGCGGCGCGCGGCCGCTGACGACCCCGCGCCGTACCCCCGCCCGAACCCGAACGGGTAGAGCGGCGCCCGGCTGTCGTGCGGGACGTCGGGCCGCTGCGCCTCGACCGCCCGCATCGACGACGGCAGCTCGAACGGCAACCGGCCCTGCGGCCGCGCCCGCCCCGCGAGCACGTCCACGAGCGCCGCGTCGCTCACCCCGAAGTTGGCGACCACCGCGCGCGCCCGGTCCCGCACCGGCCCGAGCACCGCGGGCCGGTCGAGGTACACGGTCACGACCGTCGGCACGACCGCGCTCACCCGCTTGAACGCCTCGTACTCCGGGTCCCCGTCGCGGAACGCGAGGCTCCCCTCGTGAAACATCCGCCCGAACACGTACCCGGGGTGCAGCGTCTCGAACGGGGCCGCGAGGCGCATCACCGCCACGTCCGCCGCCGCGGGGTCGCCCACCACCGTCCACCCCTCGCGCGCGACCACCGCCGAGTCGACGCCGTGCACGTACACTCGGAGCGCCCGCCCCGCCGGCGCCTTCAGCGGCAGCACCCCGCCCTTGTTCTCCAGCAGCACCAGCGAGCGCCGCTGCGCCTCGAGCGCCTCCGCCCGGAACGCCGCCGTCCCCACCCGCCCCGGCGCCGCCGCCGCGTCCACGTACGGATTCTCGAACAACCCGAGCGCGAACTTCTGCGCCATCAGCCGCGCCACCGACGTGTCCAGCCGCGCCTCGGTCAGCTCGCCCGCCCGCACGGCCGCGACCAGCATGTCCCCCCGCTCCGTCCCGCCGAACTGGTCGACCCCCGCCCACACCGCCTTCACGAACCGCGCCCGCATCGGCAGCGCCTCCACCCCCCACGGCATCCCGATGTCCGCGAACGAGGGCCGCTCCCCCGCCGGCGCGCCGTCCCGGCAGCGCGCGTTGCAGTCGTTGGTCACCGCCCAGTCCGTCAGCACGATCCCCCGGAAGCCGTAGCGCCCGCGGAGCATGTCGGTCAGCAGCTGCCGGTTGAAGCCCGCCCCCACCGCCTCGACCGGCCGCCCCGCGAACGTCGCGCCCTCGAGGATCGGGTACGTCGGCATCACCCCCGCCACGCCCGCCGCGAACGCGCCGAGGAACGGGCGCACGTGGTACGCGAGGCGCGCCTCCGCGTTAGGCCCCGTGAAGTCCGCGAACCGCCCGTAGTAGTTGTGCCCGTCCAGCCCCTCCCGCGACGCGCCGTACCCCACCCAGTGCTTGACCACCGTCGCCACGCCCGCCGAGTCCACGCCGCGCGACCCGTGCTGGAAGCCCTCGACGTACGCACGGACCATGCGCTCCGCCAGCGCCGCGTCCTCGCCGAACGTGCCGCTGATCCGGCTCCACCGCGGCTCCGTCGCGAGGTCCGCCTGCGGCGACAGCGCCATCTGGATCCCCACCGCGCGGTACTCCCGCCGCGCCACGTCGCCGAAGCGCCGCACCAGCGCGGCGTCCCCGGCCGCCGCCAGGCCTAACGGCTCCGGCCACTGCGAGAACTGCCCCGCCGCCACGCTCTGCCCCGCGACGTACTGGAAGTGGTTCCGCGGGTCGGTGCTCACCGTCAGCGGCACCCCCAACCGCCCCCGCTCGGCGATCGCCTGCAGCGCGTTGTTCTGCGCGGCCAGCGCAGCGACGTCGCCGCCCAGCCGCGTGATCAGGCTCGTCACCTTCGCCGAGTCGATCAGCCGCCGCGTCGCGGCCGTGTCGTAGCCCGGCGCGACCCCCGGCGGCGGCGGCCCGAACCCGCCGACCGTGACCGCGGTCCCGTGCATCATCGCCCCCGCCTTCTCCTCCAGCGTCATCCGCCCCACGAGGTCGCGCGCCCGCGCCTCGGGCGCCAACCGCCAGTCCTCGTACGGGTCCAGCACGCCATTCCGGTTCAGATCCCGGAACCGCAGCCCGCCGACCTCGAGCACCGGCGCGCTCCGCGTCCCGAGCGCGGGCTGAACGAGCTGCGCACCCGCCGCGGCCGGCGCGGCGGCGGTGACGACGAGGAGGATGGCGGTCCGTGCGGACAAGGGCATGGCGTGGTCGGGAGAAATTGGCGGCGAACGCGTCCGCAGAATGTGCATCCGCCCGCGCGCGGCCGCACGTGCCCGCCGAGCGGCCCGCGCCCGAGCGTTACGGACGAAACCGCCCACGTGGCCGCGGTTGTGCGAAAGGCCGCCGACGCGCCGCCGTACCCCAGCCGGCGCCGACCCCAACCGCCCACGCGCCGCATGTCCACCCCAGCCGTCGGCCACGCCGTCGCCTGAACGAGACCCCGATGGCGGAGCAGCTGAAGAACAAGACCGCCCTCGTCACCGGCGCGGCCCGCGGGATCGGGCGCGCCGTGTGCGCCGCCTTCGCGCGCGAGGGTGCCCACGTGTTCGGCACGGACATCGCCGCCCGCGCGAGCGAGATCCAGCAGTATGACGGCACGACCCCCGACGACCTCGAGGAGACGGGCCGCCTGGTCCGCGCCCACGGCGCCCGCTGGGAGAGCGCCACGGCCGACATCCGCGATACGGGCCAACTCCGCGCCGTGCGCGCCGACGTCGAGGCGCGCTTCGGCCGCCTCGACGTGCTCGCGTGCGTCGCCGGCATCCAGGCCTTCAAGCCGCTACTCGAGATGGACGACGACGACTGGTCCGCGCAGATCGACGTCAATCTCACCGGCACCGCCAACTGCCTCCGCGTCTTCGGCCCGATGGTCGTCGCGCGCGCCCGCGAGACCGGCGCCGGGCGCATCATCATCACGTCGTCCACCCAGGGCCGCCACGGCATGCGCAACGGCAGCGCGTACTCCGCCTCCAAGTGGGGCCTCCTCGGCCTCATGAAGTCCGCGGCCCTCGAACTCGGCGCGGACCACGTCACCGTCAACGCCGTCGTCCCCGGCCTCATCGACACGCCTCTCACGCGCAACGACGCGCGCTACCGCCAGGCGCTGCAGGAATCCAACGCCGGCGAGGTGCCGCCCGGCCCGCTCGAGCCGCTGGCCGCCGCCGCGCAGCAGAAGAAGACGCCGTTAGGCCTCCCGTGGCTCCCGCCCGAGACCGTGGCCGAGGCGTACGTCTTCCTCGCCTCCGACGCCGCCCGGATGGTCAGCGGCGCGGCGTACGACGTCACCGGCGGCGACAGCGCGCACAACGTCTGACCCTACGACCCGCCCCGACCATGCTCAAGCACGCCATCGCCCTCGCCACCTCGGCCACCGTCATCGCGACCGCGCCGCGCCTAACCCCGCGCCCCGCCGCGCACGCGCCCGCCCGCCTCACCCGGGTCGCCACCTTCGGCCACCAGGTCACCGGCGTCTCGGTCGCGCCCGACGGCCGCATCTTCGTCAACTTCCCGCGCTGGACCGAGGACGCCCCCGTCTCGGTCGCCGAGGTGATGAAGGACGGCACCACGCGCCCGTACCCCGACGCCGAGTGGAATTCGTGGCGGAACGCGAAAAAGAACGAGCTCTCGCCCACCGACCACTTCGTCTGCGTGCAGAGCGTCGTCGCCGACCGCCGCGGCAACCTCTGGGTCCTCGACCCGGCCGCGCCCGCCAACGCGTCCATCGTCCCCGGCGGGCCCAAGCTCGTCCGCGTCGACCTCGCGAGTAACCGCCCGGCCCAGACGATCCGCTTCGACACCACCGTCGCGCCCAACGGCAGCTACCTCAACGACGTCCGCTTCAGCCCCGACGGCCGCACCGCCTACATCACCGACTCCGGCGGCCAGGGCGCGATTGTCGTCGTCGACCTGCAGGCCGGCACCGCGCGCCGCCTCCTCGCCGCCCACCCCAGCGTGCAGGCCGAAAAGGACGTCGTCGTCCACACCGACGGGCGCGAGCTCCGCCGCCCCGACGGCCGCAGCGTCGAGTTCGCCGTCGACGGCATCGCCCTCTCCGCCGACGGCCAGTACCTCTACTACCAGGCGCTCACCGGCCGCACGCTCTACCGCGTCGCCACCGCCGCGCTCCGCGACGCCTCGCTCTCCGCCGCCGCCCTCGCCGCCCGCGTCGAGCGCGTCGGCACCACCAACGTCGCCGACGGCCTCTGGATGACCCCCGAGGGCCGCCTCTACGTCACCGCCCCCGAGGACAACGCCGTCCGCGTGCGCGAGGCCGACGGGCGCATGACCGCGGTCGTCACCGACCCGCGACTCCGCTGGCCCGACACCTTCTCGCAGGGCCCGGACGGCGCCGTGTACGTCACCGCGTCGCACATCCAGGACATGAACTGGTACAAGCCCGGCAACCCGAAGGCCCTGACGACGCAGCTCTTCCGCATCGAGGGCACCCGCTAGACCGCCCCGGCCAGACCGCATCGGCGTGGCGTC
Organism: uncultured Gemmatimonadales bacterium; assembly: GCA_963763675.1. Lineage (GTDB taxonomy): Bacteria > Gemmatimonadota > Gemmatimonadetes > Gemmatimonadales > Gemmatimonadaceae > BPUI01. The sequence goes on along the minus strand of CAVXPN010000004.1, from coordinate 523,233 downwards.
GCCCGTCGCTCCGACGCTGCACATCCGTAGCGGCCCCGCCACACGGGCGCCGGTCCGGCGCCCGACCCCGCGGCGCGCGGAACTCCCACCGCCCCCGCGACCGCGCCGGTAAGTCATTGTCCAGCAACACGCTACATCAGCGCGGGTGAACTCGGACGGCGAGACACCGCCGTCCAACCGGCCACAATTGACCGGGTATGGCGACTGCCTTGGAAGACCGCGAAGCCGAGACTACCGGCACACTCGCTCTCCCCAGTCCGCATCTCACACGACCCGCCATGCACCCGACCTCGTTCGCCCGCGCCGCCCGCGTCCGCCGCTCCGCCACCGCCACCGCCACCGCGTGCGCCGTCGCTTTCGCGTTGGTGTGCACCGCCACCGGGTCGGCCCAGGCCCAGACCGCTGCCGCCACGCCGACCGGCACGCTCCGCTTCGACGAGGCCGGCGCGCTCGCGCTCGCGCTCATCCCGTCCTACGGCCACGGCCAGGCCGACGTCGGCCGCCTCAAGGGGACCCTGCTCTCGCTCCCGGGCAACCCCAACGCCAACCAGGCAATCGACATGTTCTGCGTCGACCTCCTGCACGACGTCACGTTCAGGGACAACGGCTGGAACGTCTACCTCAACAACCTCGGCGACCCGTCGTCGGTGGCCACCACGCGCGAGGGCGGCGTCGTCGCCGACGCACTCACCCGCTACCGCAAGGCGGCCTGGCTCACCGACCAGTACGCGCAGGTCACCACGCTCGCCGACACGGCCGGCATCCAGGCCGCGATGTGGCTCCAGTTCGTCCCGACGCTCACGCCGTTCACCTTCGCCGACGCGAGCGAGGCCAACGCGACCGCGGCGTGGACGACTGCCGCCAACCGGTTCGCCGCCACCGCGGCCTTCGACGCCTACAACTGGAGCCGGTTCACCGTCCTGACCGACGTCAACAGCGTCGGCGCCGGTGAAGACGGCGACGGCTTTCAGGAGCAGATCACGAGCGAGCCGCTCACGACCACCACGCCCGAACCGACCACCCTCGCGCTCCTCGGCGTGAGCCTCGCCGGCCTCGCCGCCGCCGCCCGCCGGCGCGGCCCGCGCCGGGCCTAAGCCGGGCCTAACGCTCCGGGCCCAGACGTCCCGGTCGGCACGCGGCCCCGCCGGCGTCATGCGCCGGCGGGGCCGCGTACGTCCGCCCCCAACCCGGGGCGCCGAGTCAGTCCGCCCGGCGCAGGTAGTACCCGCTGTACGCGATCGGCCCGACGTCCGGATGGTACGGCAGAGCCGTCCGCCGCACCGGGTCCTCCCACTGGTCGACCAGCGCGTACCCCAGTCGGCCTAACGCATCGGGGAGCGCACCCGCGGCCGCCACGCGGTACGCGCAGAACGCGACCCCGATGTTCTGCAACGTCACGAACCCGCCGCCGGCGTGCGTCGGCGTCTGATTGATCAGCACGTGGCGCGGCCGGCGCGCCAGCCCCGCCACCAGCGCCTCGAGCGGTCGCTCCATGTACTGCAGCGAGCCCGCCGCGAACAACACGTCGGCCCCCGACGCCTCCGCCGGGTCCGTCGTGAACGCGAGCCCCGGCGCCCCGCGCGCGGCCGCCATCGCGACCCCCTCCGCGACCACCGCCGGCACGTCGCACACCACCCAGCGCAGCCCGGCCGGGTACGGCAGGTAGCGCCGGAACGCGTAGTACGACACGCCGACGTGCCCGCCGAGGTCGAAGACCGTCCGCGCCCCGCCGAGCGCATCCCGTAACCAGAACAGCGCCGGGTAGTCCTTCGGGGCGACGTCGTCCAGGAGGTCGCGGTAGAGCCCCCCCGCCTCGACGCGGTCGTACCCGAGCGCAGCGCCCGCCGGCGCCGCCCGCGCGGCCTCCGCGAACGAGGCATACGCCCCGCACAACGCGCCGGCCCCACGCGCCGTCCGAAACCGCCGCTCGTAACGCCCCCGCAGCAGCGCCCGCGCCGGTCCGAGCCGCTCGGCCGCCGCCCGGAGGCGACGCCCGCTCACGCCGCCCGGCCCGCGTTCCGAGCGTCCGCCCGCCCTTCCCCGTCGCCCGCCGTATTCCCGCCCATGTCACGCCTCCGCGCCGTGTTCGTGTTGTCTCGCTCCGTCGCCTCCGCCGCACTGGCCGGCTACGCGGCCCTCTGTGGCGCCGCCCGCGCCGCCACGACCGGCGACGACGCGACCCGACCCGCGGTCGTCCACGCGGACGGCCCGCTCACCTTCCGCGTCACCACCGCCCGCCGCCACGCCATCTCGCGCCTCATCTACGGGGCCAACGCCGCGACCGACCCCGCGGCCTGGGGCGGCGCGACGCCCCCGACCCAACTCGCTCTCAACCGGATGGGCGGCAACCGGCTCTCCGCCTACAACTGGGAGAACAACTACTCCAACGCCGGCGCCGACTACTCCTACCACAACGACCAACTCCTGAGCGCGAGCACGAAGCCCGGCGAGGCCGTGCGCACCCGCGCCGCCGCAACCTTCGCGCGCGGCGCGGCCTTCCTCGCCACGGTCCCGATGCTGCCCTTCGTCGCCGCCGACGCCTGCGGCTGCGACGTCGGCACGAGCGACGCCGATCGCGCCGCGCGCCTCGCCGCCCACTTCCGCCCCAACGCCCCGTCGCGGCCCGCCGGCACCGGCGCCCCCTCCGCCGTCAGCCCCCAGCCCGTCTACCAGGAAGACTTCGTCCGCTGGGCGACGCAGACCTTCCCGGGTGCGACCGCCGACTCCACGCGCCGCCTCATGTTCGCCCTCGACAATGAGCCCGACGCGTGGCACGGCACGCACAAGGAGGTCGTGAGCAACCTGGGCGACGACCCGGCCGCGCCGCGCCTCCAGACGTACGACGCGTTCGTCGACACCACGATCGCCTTTGCCCGCGCCGTCAAGCGCGCCGCACCCGACGCGCTCGTCTTCGGCCCCGGCGTCGCCACGTACACCGGCGCCGTCACCCTCGGCCGGTACCCGACGCCCGACCCCGTCTACGGAAGCTGGCGCGTGCACCCCTTCCTCGACGTCTACCTCGACCGCATGCGCGCCGCGGAGTCCAGCGGCGGTCGGCGGCTGCTCGACGTCCTCGACGTCCACTGGTACCCCGCCGCCGGCACGCGCGCCGGCGAGATCACCAACGACAACGCCCCGCAGGACTCCGCCCAGGTCGAGGCGCGCGTCCAGGCGCCCCGCTCGCTCTGGGACCCCACCTACGACGAGCAGAGCTGGGTGTCGAGCGTGACCGCGGGCCCGATTCGGCTCCTGCCCCGGCTACGCGCACAAATCGCCGCGCACTACCCCGGCACCCGGCTCGCCGTGAGCGAGTACTACTACGGCCGCGCCGGCGACATCTCCGGCGGCATCGCCCAGGCCGACGTCCTCGGCATCTTCGGCCGCGAGCAGGTCTTCGCCGCGGCCCTCTGGCCCCAGGCCAACATCTGGGCGCCGCCCTACGCCGGCCGCGGCGCGCTCGCGTACGCCTACGCCTTCGGCGCCTTCGCCATGTACCTCGACTACGACGGCGCCGGCGGCCGTTTCGGCGACGTCGGCGTCGAGGCCACGACGAGCGACCCGGCCGCCGCGTCAGTCTTCGCGAGCCTCGACGCGTCCGGCCGCGTGGTACTCGTCGCCATCAACAAGCGGCGGACCGCGCGCCCCGTGCGCGTCGTCGTCGCGCACCCCACACCGCTCCGCGCGGCCCGCGTCTACACGCTCACCGGCGCGTCCCCGACCCCGGCGCGCGCCGCCGACCTCGTCGTCCCCGCCGACAACGCGTTCACCTACGTGATGCCCCCGCTCAGCGTCAGCACCCTCGTCCTCGGGCCCCGGCCAGGTGCCTAACGTGACGCGCGGCGACCCGCCACGGCCGAAAACGTAGCAGAATCGGCACAAGTCAAGGGCCGAGTGCGCGATTTACACCAGAAACAGCACTTTAGACCAACCATCGTGACCGAGGTCACGACATTCCGAGCCCGGCGGCGTAGATAGCAGCCCTCGCCCGGGCGCCACGACTGTTAGACCAGTCCGCCCCGGCCCTCCCCCGCTTACCCCCGCCATGCAGACGTCGCGCGCGCTCGCCGGAGCGCTCGGTTCCATACTCGTCCTCTCCTCCTGCAGCGACGCCGTGTCCCCCGCGCACGCCCCCGACGCGTCGCGGCCCTCGTTCGCCGCGGCCGCCGCCGCGCCGGCCACCGCCGTCGCCCTCGCGTCCGGAATCGGCACCACCCTGTGCGCCGGCGCGAAGGACGGCGGCACCGCCGCCGGCACGCCCGTGGTCACCGGCACGTGCGACGGCTCGCCCGGCCAGCAGTTCACGCCGCAGCCGTCCGGCACGATCACGCTCTACGGCGGCACGATGTGTCTCGACGCCTCCGGCGGCCGCGGCGCCAACGGCGACGCGGCCATCGTCTGGGCCTGCAACGGCGGCGCCAACCAGCAGTGGACGTTGACCGCCGGCACCATCACCGGCGTCAACGGCAAGTGCCTCGACGTGACCGGAGCGGCTACCGCCCCGGGCACGCCCGTCATCATCTGGACCTGCAACCACGGCGCCAACCAGCGCTGGACCGCGCAACGCGTCGCCGCCACCCCGCCCCCGACCCCGACGCCCACTCCGACGCCGGCTTCGGGGGACTGGACCTTCTGCACCGCCGCCGGCGCCCCCTGCAACTTCACCGGCCTCCGCGACGTCCGCCTCGGCGCGGCCGCCGGGCCGTACGTCCAGCAGGTCGCGTTCGACGTCGTGCCCTGCGCCACGTACGGCTTCACCGACCCGAACCCCGCCCCGGGGCGGGCCCTGCACTGCGACTACGGGCCGATCAAGACCACGACCATCGCCAACCCGATGCCCGGCATGGGCGGCCTCGGCGCGACCGTCACCGTCGCCCTCGGTGCCCCCGGCGCCTCCGCCCCGCGCCTAACGGCAGCGAGCAGTCAGCCGAGCGCGCCCAAGCAGTCCGGGTCGTTCCGGATCACGTGCGGGTTCACCGCCTTCGCCTTCAACGACCCCATCGCGTACCCCGGCCAGCCGGGAGCCTCGCACCTCCACGTGTTCTTCGGCAACACGAGCACCGACGCCAACTCGACCCCCGCGCGACTCGTCGCTGGCGGCAACTCCTCGTGCCTCGGCGGCACGCTCAACCGCACCGCGTACTGGGCCCCCGCGCTCGTCGACGCGCGCACCGGCCAGGTCCAGACCCCGGCCGACGCGGCCGTCTACTACAAGACGGGCTACAACATGGTTCCCGCGGTCATCCACGCGGCGCCCGCGGGCCTCCGCATGATCGCCGGCAACAAGGCCGCCGCCTCCCTCGCCGACCAGCCGTACGGCATCTTCTGGGGCTGCCGCGACCTCACCATCGATAACACCGGCTCGATCCCGACCACCTGCCCCGTCGGCGACGCGGTGCGCCTGACCGTGATCTTCCCGCAGTGCTGGGACGGCGTCAACCTCGACGCCCCCGACCACAAGAGCCACCTCGCGTTCCCCAACTACCGCAACCAGCCCCAGTGGAGTAGCTGCCCCGCCGACCACCCCGTCGCCATCCCCGAGATCACCGAGCACTTCGATTACCCGGTGACCGCGGCGTCGGCCCCGGCACACTGGCGCCTCTCCTCGGACATGTACGCCGCGAGCAGCCCGGGCGGCTTCTCGGCCCACTCGGACTGGATGAACGGATGGGACCCGGCGACGATGCAGACGTTCGTCACCCAGTGCCTCAACCGCGGCGTCGACTGCGGCGTCGGCCTCCTCGGCAACGGGCAGACGCTCTACTGACGGCCGGCCGTTAGGCGCCCGTAAGCGGCGCGGGCGGGCGGGCCGCCCGCGCGACGGCCCCGTAGATCTGGTCGAACGACGCCGCGACGCGGCGCTCCGCGAAGTCCACCAGCACCCGCGCGCGGGCGGCGCGTCCCAGCCGCTCGCGCAGCGCGGAGTCCGCGGCCAGCAGGCCGATCTTCTCCGCCAGCGCCCCGGGGTCGTTGGGCGGCACGAGAAAGCCCGTCACGCCGTCCTCGATCATCTCCGGGATTCCCCCCGAGTCCGCGCCGACCATCGGCCGGCCGGTCGCCATCGCCTCGGTCACCACCAGCGGGCACGGGTCGTCGACCGACGACAGCACCGACAGATCCGCGGCCGCGTGGATCTGCGCCGCCTCGGGCCGCGGCTTGGCGAAGATCACCGACCCCTCCACCCCGAGCTCCGCCGCCAGCGCCCGCAGCTCGTCGAGGTAGCTCGCGTACGGCCCGTCGTACCGCGGGTCCTCCCAGCCGATGATCAGGCACTTCAGGTTGGGCGTGTGCTGCCGCGCCACGACCATCGCGCGCACCAGGTCCTCCTGCCGCTTCCCCTGCCAGATTCGCGCGGACTGCACCACCAGCAGGTCGCCGTCGTCGACCCCGTACTCACGGCGGATCGCACGCCCGTCGACGCCGGGGTTGAACTTCTCCGAATCCACCCCGTTCAGCACGAACCCCGTGCGGGCGGGCGGCCCGCCCGCCGCGATGAGCGCCCGCGCGACGAACGCCGACACGCCCACGTTCCACGCCGCCGCGCGCGCCAACACCGCCATCAACGTCCGGCGGCCGCGCCCGTAGAGTGACGGCACGGTGTGGTAGTGCAGCACCAACCGCGCCCGCGTTAGGCGCGTCACCGCCGCGCCGAGCACCGCCGAGTGGCCGTCCTCGTTGCAGTGCACGACGCGAACGTCGTGGCGCCGGATGTACGCGGCGAGAGCGAACACGCTCGCCGCCGCCCCGCGCGCCACCGCGAGCCGGCCGCCGCCGCCGGCCCCCGGCCGCGAGGTCGCCCCCGCCGGCGCCGCGCCGAACGACCACGGGACGAGCGTCAGCCCCGGACGAGCCGCGACCTGGATGCTCCCCTCCGCCGACGCGTTGTACGCGACGTGGACGTCGAACCGCTCCGGGTCGAGGCCGTTGATGATGTGACTGCACACCGTCCACACCGAGCCGAAGAACGCCGGTGTGTAGATGAACAGCACGCCGGTCTTCTTGGGCGGGCGAGCGGTGCCAGGCACGGATCGAGGTCGGGAGGTGAGTTGGGGGCGGCCGCGCGCCGGACGCGTCGCTCGGCGATCGACGGGCCGCGACATCGAACCGGACGGCCCCGTCCCACCCGCCGTAACGGGGGTGCTCTCGCAAGTGACGGCGCCCCCCCCAACTCGTCCCAGGGTTCGCGAGGCGACCGATGCGTGCCGGCGGCGCCGCGCCCGCCTCCCAACCACCCGACCCGTGAATTCCGTGAGTTTCGTCGAGGCACCGCCGCCGCGCGCCGCGCCGCCCGACGCCCTCACCAAGGTCGTGTACGCGCCGCCCGCCGCGGGCCCCCGCGCCCGCCCCGGCGACGACCAGCGCCGCCAGCACGACGGGGAACTCCGCGGTGACGTCTGGCGGGCCCTGCGCGACGCCGCCAAGCTCGGCGGATCGCTCGTTGGCACCTGGGCCGTCGGCCTCGCCGTCCGGATCGTCCTGCCGCGCCACCTCGGGCCCGCCGCCTTCGGCGGCTTCCAGTTCGCCGACGCCTTCACGTCGACGATCTTCATCGTCGCCAGCCTCGGCCTCGATACCTACGTCCGCAAAGAGGTCGCCACGCGGCGCGAGCACGCGAGCGACTTCTTCGGCGGCACGCTCCTGCTCCGCATCCTGCTGAGCGCGATCGTCCTCGCCGCCGGTGTCGCCGCCCTGAACACGAGCGGCAAGGCGCACGCGGTGCTCCAGCTCGTCGTCGTCCTCGGGATCACTCAGGTCGTCCTCAACCTGAACGGCACGTACGCGGCGATGCTGCAGGCCGTCGGACAGGTCGACGGCCTCTCGGTCTGGAACGTCGCGTCCAAGGTCGTCTGGGGCGCCGGCATCGCCGTCGCCCTCGGACTCGGCTACGGCGTGGTGGGCGTCGCGGTCGCGATGCTCGCCTCCGAGGCCGTCAAGGCCGCCGCCCTCGCCGTCCTCTCGTACCGCCACGTCGGGCTCCGCTTCCGCGTCGATACCGCGGCGACGACGACCGTCGTCCGGGCCAGCCTGCCGTTCTTCACCGCGTCGGTGGCGCAGGTCGTCTACTGCAAGGTCGACGTCAGCATCATGTCGTTCCTCACCAACGACACCGAAGTCGGGTGGTACGGCGCCGCCGGTACGCTCGCGGGCATGTCGCTCCTGCTCTCGCCGCTGATCGGCTGGGTGCTCCTGCCCCTCACCTCGCGCGCCGCGGCCCGCTCCGCCGACGAGCTCATGCTCGTCACCCGCCGCTCGATGGAGCTGATCCTCTCGGTCGCCATCCCGGCGTCGCTCTTCCTGTTCGTCGGCGCGGGCCCGCTCGTCACGCTCGCGTTCGGCCGCGCCTTCGCCCCCGCCGCGATGAGCCTGCGGCTCCTCGCCCCGACGTTCGTGCTCACCTACGCCGCCATGGTCAGCGCGAGCATCCTCGTGCGCCTCGAGCGCGGCTGGGCGGTGAGCTGGGTGTCGATGTCCGGCATGTGCCTCTCGCCGGTGCTCAACCTCTGGCTCGTGCCGCACGGCCTGCGCGCGTTAGGCCCCGGCGGCGCCGGCGCCGGCGCCGGGACCGCGCTCGTGCTCACCGAGCTGTACACGGCGGGCACGATGGCCTGGCTCATCGGGCGTCCCGGCGTCGACCGCCGCCTCGCCCTCGTCCTCGCCAAGACCGCCGCCGTCTGCGCCGTCGTCATCGCCGCCGACCACCTGCTGGCGTCCGCGGGCCTGTGGCGGTTCGCCATCGACGCCGCGCTCTACGTGGCCGGCGTGCTCGGCACCGGCGCCGTGAACGTCCGCGAGATCCAGGGCGTCGTGCGCGGCCTCTCCGCCTCGCGGCGTGGCGCAACCGTCCCGGGACCCCTCACCCCGCTCACCGCCTCGTGACGCCGCGCCTGTTGGAGAAGATCTCGCGGAGCCTCGCGCGCGACCAGGACCTCCCGCTCCGCGCCCGGCTCGCCAAGGGACAGCGCTATGCCGCCGCCGCCGTGCTCGGCCCGGTCCGCCTCCGCGCGTGCGACAGCGTCGGCGCGCGCGCCCGCGTCATGGGCCGGCCGCTCGTGCGCAACGAAGGATTCGTCGCGATCGGCGATGACCTCGTCCTCAACGCCCGCCAAGCCGCCTGCGAGCTCGCCGCGCACCACGGCGCGGAGCTGCGCGTGGGCAACGGCGTCGCGATCAACTTCGGCGTGCTCATCTCCGCCGCCCGGTCGGTCACGATCGGCGACCGCGTCAGCATCGGCCCGTACGCCGTCATCGCCGACGCCGAGCGCCCCGACGCCGCCGACGCACTCGCCATCGTGATCGAAGACGGCGTGTGGCTCGCCGGCCGCGTCACAGTGCGCCCCGGCGCGCGCATCGGCGCCGGCTCGGTCATCACCGCCGGCAGCGTCGTCGAGGGCGAGATCCCCCCTGGCGTCGTCGCCGGCGGCAGCCCCGCCCGCGTCCTCCGCCCCGTTGCCACCCAGCCCGTCACGCCGCCCGACACCAACGCCGCACCAACAGCGCCCTCCCAACAGCGCCCTCCCAACAGCGCCCTCCCAACAGCGCCGTTCCAACAGCGCCCCCCCGTCAGCGCCCCTCCAGTAGCGCCGTCCCTCCCGCTCCTCCGCGGCGTCATCCTCGCCGACTTCACCACCGGCGAACTCGCCGCCCGCCTCGGCGACGCGTCCGACGCGCCCGCCCTCGCCGTCAGCACCGCCCCCTACGGCCAGGTCGTCCAGGCGCTCCTCACCCCGTCCCCCGACGCAGGCACCGACTTCGCCGTCGTCTGGACCCGCCCCGACCAGGTCTCCCCCGCGTTCGGTCGCCTCGTCCAGGGCGAACCCGCGCCCGACGACGCGATCCTCGCCGACGTCGACGAGCTCTGCGACGCCATCCTGCGCGGCGCCGAGCGCTTCCGCACCGTACTCGTCCCCACCTGGACCCTGCCCCCCGACGAGCGCGGGCTCGGCATGCTCGACGCGCGTCCGGGCGGCTCGGCGTGGGCCCTCGCCCGCATGAATCAGCGCCTGATGGAACGTCTCGCTCCGGCCGCGCACGTCTTCGTGCTCGACGCGGCGCGCTGGCAGGCGGCCGCCGGCCGCAACGCCCGCGGCAGCGCGAAGGGATGGTACGTCGGCAAGATCGCCTTCTCCCCTGACGTCATCACCGAGGCGGCCGCCGACATCAAGGCCGCGATCCGCGGCGCGCGCGGCCAGGCCCGCAAGCTTCTCGTACTCGACCTCGACGACACGCTCTGGGGCGGCATCGTCGGCGACGCGGGGTGGGAGCGGCTCTGCCTCGGCGGTCCCGACCCCGAGGGCGAGGCACTCGCCGACTTCCAGCGCGCCATCCGCCGCCTCACCCGCCGCGGGATCGTCCTCGCGATCGCCAGCAAGAACACCGAGTCCGTCGCCCTCGAAGCCATTCGCAGCCATCCCGAGATGGTGCTCCGCGAAGATGATTTCGTAACGTGGCGCATCAATTGGCACGACAAGGCGCGCAACATCGCCGACATCGCCGCCGAACTCAACTTGGGCCTCCAGAGCGTCGTCTTCATCGACGACAACCCCGCCGAGCGCGCGCGCGTCCGCGAGGCGCTCCCCGAGGTCCTCGTCCCCGAGTGGCCCGCCGACAAGCTGCTCTACCCGCAGGCACTCGCCGCGCTGCGCTGCTTCGACGTCCCGAGCGTCAGCGCCGAGGACGCCGCGCGCACCGCCCTCTACGCCGCCGAGCAGCGCCGCACCGCCGCGCGCCACGAGGTCGGGTCCGTCGACGACTGGCTCGCCGGCCTGGGCGTCCGCGTCCGCGCCGAGCGCCTCGCGCCGCCTAACGTCACCCGCGCCGCGCAGCTGCTCAACAAGACCAACCAGCTCAACCTCAGCACCCGCCGCCTCTCCGAGCCCGAGCTCGTCGCCTGGGCCGCCGAGCCCGGGCGCGAGGTGTGGGCCGCGTACGTCGGTGACCGCTTCGGCGACGCCGGCCTCACGGGACTCCTCGGCCTCGAGCGCGACGGCGACACCTGCCGCGTCGTCGACTTCGTCCTGAGCTGCCGCGTGATGGGGCGGAAGGTCGAGGACGCGCTCGCCCACCTCGCCGTCGCACGCGCCCGTGCGGTCGGCGCCGCCCGCGTCGAGGCGCTTCACCGCCCGACCAGCAAGAACGCGCCCTGCCTGACGTTCTGGGAATCGTCCGGATTCGACGCCGACCCCGCGCCGGCCGCGGGCGGCACGCGCTTCACGTGGGACGCCGCCCGAGCGTACGCCGGCCCGCCCCACGTCACCCTCGAGGTGGACACGTGAGTCACTTTTCCCGCGCGGCCCTGCTCGCGTCCTGCAACGACGTCGGCCCCGGCGCCCGCGTCCGCGGCCGCCCCGAGATCGAGAACTTCGGGCACCTGAGCATCGGGCACACCTTCGCCCTCGACGCGAGCCCGGTCTCGACCCACCTCGTGACCGCGCGCGGCGGCGCCCTCGACATCGGCGACCGCGTCACCGTCGGGCACGGGGTCGGCATCACGGCCCACGCCCGCGTACGCGTCGGCGACGACGTCGTCGTCGGCCCCTTCGCGATGATTCTCGACACCGACTTCCACGTCGTCGGCGACCGCGGCGGGGCGCCCGAATGCACGCCGATCGAGATCGGTAACGGCGTCACCCTGGGCGCGCACGTCACCGTGCTGCGCGGCTCGCGCATCGGGGACGGCGCGCGCGTCGCCCCGCGCAGCGTCGTCGCGGGCCACGTCGCCGCCGGCGCTCACGTCGGCGGCAACCCGGCGCGCCAGCTCCGCGACGAGGGCGCGCCGGCCGACGCGCACCGCGGCGCAACGGCCGACACCCTGCCCGCGATCGTCGCACGCACGCTCGGCCTCGCCGCCGCGCCCCGCCTGACGGACGCGTGCGCGGCCGTCCCGGGCTGGGACTCCCTCGGCATGCTCAACGTCCTGCTCTCGCTCGAGGCGGCCTTCGACGTCGAACTCCACCCCGACGCGATCGCGCGCGTGCGGCACGTGCAGGACCTCGTCGATCTCGTGACCGCCCGCGCCGACCGCGCCCCGCTCGGAGCCGCCCGGTGACCGACGCGTTCGCGGTGAGCGTGATCGTCGCGACGTACAACCGCGCCGCGTCGCTCGCGCGCCTCCTCGATCTCCTCGCCCAGCAGACGCTGTCGCCCGACCGGTACGAGGTCGTCGTCGTCGACGACGGCTCGACCCCGCCCGCGCGCGACGCGCTCGCCGCGCACCTCGCGCCCGGCGCGCTGCCCTACGCGCTGCGCGTCGTCGCCCAGCCCAACGCCGGCCCCGGCGCCGCCCGGCACCGCGCCATCTCGCTCGCGCGCGGGTCCGTCCTCGTCATCGTTGACGACGACATGCGAATCGGCCCCGACTTCCTCGAGGCGCACCTCGCCGCGCACCCGCTCGGCGCCCACCGGGTCGCGCTCGGCCGGCTGCGCACCGAGCCCGGGACGCGCCTACCCCTCTTCGAGCGCTTCCAGCTCGCCAAGCTCGAACGCCTGGCCGCCGACGTCGCGCGCGGCACGCGCCGCGCCGGTGGCGGCGACATGTATACGGGCAACGTCTCGCTGCCGCGCGCCGACTACGACGCCGTCGGCGGCTTCGACCCGTCCCTCCGCCTGTCCGAAGACGCCGAGTTAGGCATGCGCCTCGAGCGGGCCGGCCTCACGTTCGTCCTGAGCGACGCCGCCGAGGCGTGGCACGCCTCGGACCACACGAGCGTCGGGCAGTGGATGCGCCGCGCGCACGCGTACGGCGCGTCCGACGTGCGCATCGCCGACAAGCACGACGGCGACCCCGCGACGAGCCCCTGGCGCTTCCTGTTCATGGTGAGCGCGCTCTCGCGCCCGCTCATGCTCCTCGCCGTGCTCGCGCCCGCGCCGGCCGGCGTCCTCGCGTGGATCGCCGTCATCGCCGCGATGCTCCTGGGCGGCGCCGGCGGCGAGCGCCTCGCACTCGCCGGCGCGACGTTCGTCTACGGCCTCCAGTACTACGCCGGGGTGCGGGCCCAGGCCGGCACGCGCCGCGCCGCCCTCGGCGCCCTGCGCCGCTACCTCAACCGCGTCGACGACGCGGCGCTGCCGCCGCTCGGGCGCGTGCTCAAGTGCGCGGCCGACGTCTGCGCCGACCACGAGGCCATCCGCCGCTCGGACGCCAAGTACAAGCCCTCCGCGGCCACGCGCGCCGCCCGCGCGCGCCTCCTCCCCGACCTCGTCCAGAAGGTCGGGCTGCAGATGATGGCCGCCTACCGCGTGATGCGCCTGCTCCGCGCGCTCCGCCTAACGCTCCTCGCCAAGATCGCCTCGCGCCTGATCCGCCACCTCTACGCCGCCGAGCTGCACTGGGATGCGGAACTCGCCCCCGGCGTCGTGCTCGTCCACGGGACCGGACTCGTCGTCGGCCACGGCGCGCGCGTCGGGCCGGGCTGCATCCTCTTCCAACACGTCACCCTCGGCGAGAGCATGCACCCGGACGGCCACGAGATCGGCACGCCGGCCCTCGACGCCGACGTGCACGTCGGGCCCGGCGCCGCCCTCCTCGGCCCCATCACCATCGGCCGCGGCACCAAGGTCACCGCCAACGCCCTTCTCATGCACTCCGTCCCCCCGATGAGCATCGTCGAGACCGCCGCCGTCACCGTCCGCGCCCGCCAGGCCGGTGTGCGGCGCCGGAGCGTGGCGTGACCGCGTCGGCGGCCCGTCGGCGCGCCCGGCCGCTCCGCACGCCGGGTGCGGCCGTGCGCGAGCTGTCGCGTACCGTTTCCACCCACCTCGTCGGCGGCGCGGCGCACGCCGTCCAGCGTGCCGCCCGCCGCGGCGCACACGGCGCGCCGATCACCACCGGACCCGACCGCACCGTCCTCCTCTTCTTCGAGGACGTCGAGGCCGATCGCATGCTCCCGCACGACCGCCACCTCCGGCGCGCCGCGCGCCGCGCCTACCACGCCATCACGTCGGGCCAGAGCGTCAGCGGGTTCGAGATCGCGTTCCGCATGCTCCACACGGCGCTCGAGCGCGCGGGCTGCCGAGTCGTCGTCAACAATCACGGCCTCGCACGGCGGCACCCGCGCCACCCGGTCGGGATCTGCGGTTACCCGCACGTGCTCGACCGCTGGTCGCTGCCCAACCCCGCGGTCCTCGGCCCCGGGCTCTTCGACCACCCCGCGCAGGCGCCGCGCCTCATGCAGGACCCGCGCTTCCGCTCGTACGTCGTCCCGTGCGCGTGGTACGGCGACGTGTTCGCGTCGCAGTATGGCGACCGCTGCCGGATCTGGTTCGGCGGCATCGACACCGACGCGTGGCCCGATCTCTCGGCCTCGCCCAAGGACATCGACGTCCTCGTCTACGACAAGATCCTCTGGGACCGCGCCACGTCGGGGACGGCGCTGATGTCGTCCCTGGTGGCGGAGCTGGAGCGCCGCGGGCAGCGCATCCACGTGCTCCGACGCGGCGCGTACGACCTCGCCGAGTACCGCGCCCTACTCGGCCGCGCGCGCGCCATGCTGTTCGTGTGTGAGCACGAAACGCAGGGCCTCGCCTACCAGGAGGCCATGGCGAGCAACGTCCCGATCCTCGCGTGGGACCCCGGCGAGTGGCTCGACCCGCGGCGCGCCGAGTGGACCTCCGACCCAGTCCCGGCGTCGTCCGTCCCGTTCTTCGACGAGACGTGCGGTGGAACGTTCGCGAACGCGGCCGAATTCCCGGCGGCGCTCGACCGCTTCCTCGCGCGGCGCTCGGACTTCGCCCCGCGGGCCTACGTGCAGCGCCACCTCTCGCTCGCGGCGTCGGCCGCGCGGTACCTGGCGATCTACACCGCCGCCTCCGGCTGAACCGGCCAGCGCACGTACTCAGGTGCGGCGGGCCCCCGGCCGATCCTTCGTCTCGTACGCCCGCTCGCCCCCTCCTCCACGCCCGCCCGCCATGACCGCCGTTCTCCCCCCCGCCGCACGATCGGCCGCTCCGCGCGGCCGATGGACCGGCGCGCACAACGCGCACCACGCGCGCGGCGGCGAGGACTCCCCGGCGCGCACGGTGCACGGCATCGTCCTGGCAGGTTCGTACTACTGGGGAGAGGGCGCGTTCGAACGCCTGCTGCGCGGGCCGCTGCTCCCCGTCGCGCAACGCCCCATCATCAGCTTCCCGCTCGAGTGGCTGCAGGCCGGCGGCGTCGACGCCGCCACGATCTGCGCCAACAGCTCGACCCCGACGGTCGAGCAAGCCCTCGGCGACGGCGCGGCCTTCGGGATGACGCTCTCGTACTACGCCGACGCGCAGCCCCGCGGCCCCGCGGGCTGCGCCCGCGACGCGGCCGCCCTCGCGCGCGCCGACACGTACGTCCTCGTCGAAGGCGCGATGATCCCCTCCCTCGACCTCCGCGCGCTGCTCGCGGCGCACTGGAAAGCCGGCGCCGCCGCGTCCACCGTGGTCGAAGTCGACCGCCGCCGCGGCGCCGGGACCGCGCGCCGCGGCGCGCCGGGCGGCGTCTACGTCTTCGAGCGACGCGTCCTTGAGGGCGTCTCGGCGGCCGGCTTTCAGGACATCAAACAGGGCCTGCTCGAGCGACTCTACGCCGCGGGCGAGCGCGTCCACGTGCACGAGATGCACGGCCTCTCGCCGCGGATCCTCGACTACGCCAGCTACGCTGCGGTGAGCGGCTGGCTTATCGCCACCGCGGCCCACCGCCGTGACTTCCGCGAGTACGTGCCGGTGGGGGACGGGCTCTGCCACCCCTCCGCGTCCGTCGACCCGAGCGCGCGGCTCATCGGCCCGGTGATCGTTGGCCCGGGCGCCGCCATCGGCCCCGACGCCGTCCTCGTGGGACCCGTCAGCGTCGGCGCGCGCTCCACGATCGGCGCCGGCGCGCTCGTCTCACGCTCCAGCGTTTGGGAGCGCTGTCTGGTCGGCGCGGGCGCGTTCGTCGACGCGTCGCTCCTCGCGCATGGCGTGGCCGTCGCCCCCGGCGAGCGCCTGACGAGCGCCGTCGAGGTGGTCGAAGTGGCCCCGCAGCTCACCGACTCCGCCTTCCCCCCAGCGCCCGTACTCGACCTCGGCGAGGTCCGCGTGCCGCGCGAGTTCGTGCTGTTCCCGGGCGCGCTCGCGACCGGCCACGCGGACGGCTGAGGCGCCGACCCCCGCATGCGCATCATCCCCCTCCTCCTCGACGCGCGCCACGCCTACCTGGGCGCGGCCGACGACAGCGCCGCGTCCATGCTGCTCCTCCCGACCGGCACGGGCACGGTGCTGTCGGAGGTCGCGCAGCGCGTCGCCGAGGTGACGCCGCACGCGCCGTTAGTCCTTCCGCGCTTCGGCGTCGGCCCGCGCTACGTCGACGCGGTCCGGCGCGCGGCGCCGGACCTCGGCGCGATCGTGAGCGCCGACGTCTTCCGCGACCCGCTCTCGCGTTTCGACCCCTCGGACACGCTCCTCGTGGTCTCGGCCGACTGCTACCCGCTCGACGGGCTCGACCTGCGGCCGTTAGTCGGCAGCTCGGCCCCCGACCCGCGCACCGCCCGGCACCTGCTCGCATTCGAGCCCGGGCGCGCGGGCGCGAAGGAAGTCGTCCAGCCCGGCGCGGACGGACGGCTCCGGCGCGTCCAGCGCTACTTCGAGCCGGTGACGTGGCTGTTCCCGGCGGGCATCGTCGCCTCGCTCGTCCCCGTCGCGTGCGTGCTCGTCGCCGGCGACGCCGACTGGACGTCCCTCACGACCGTGCGTACCACGCTCGCCGCCCAGGGCGTCCCGAGCCACGACGTGACGTACCACGGCCGACTCGTGGACCTGAGCGACGAAGCGGGCGCGCTCGCACTCGCCGAGCGCCGCCTCGTCCGGTTGGCCGAGGAGGCACGCAGCGAACGCCGCGCGATGCCGCGCCAGGGCGGGGCAGGGGCGAGCGTGCTGGTCGACAACGGTCCACTCCTGCTCGGTACCGGCGCGCGCATCGACCCGACGGCCCGCTTCGTCGGCCCGGTGGTCGTCGGCCCCGACGTGTGTGTCGAGCGCGACGCGCTCGTGGTCGGGCCCACGTTGCTGGCGCGCGGCGCCCACGTCGAGCGCGGCGCGACCGTCGCGCAGTGCCTCGTCACCGAGGAATCGCGCGTGGCGAGTGGCTCCACCGTCCGTCACCGCATCGTCGCCGAGGACGTCCGCAGTTTGAACGCGGAGGGGCACGGCCGGCGGCGCGAGTCGCAGGGCGGGACGCCCGCGCCCTCGGCCCCGATGCGCGCGTCCGCCTACCCGCGGGTCAAGGCGCTCGTCGAGCCCGCGCTCGCGCTCGCGGCGCTCGTCGTCCTCGCGCCGCTCCTGCTCGTCTGCGCGATCCTCGTCGCCCTCGACTCCGGACTGCCAATCCTCTACGGCGACGAGCGTGAGGGCCTCGGCGGCCAGTCGTTCCGGTGCTGGAAGTTCCGCAGCATGCGACGCGATGCCGACGCGCTCCAGCGCGCGCTGGCCGCGGCGCAGCAACTCGACGGACCGCAGTTCAAGATGGACCGCGACCCGCGCGTGACCCGCGTCGGGGCGTGGCTCCGCCGGCTCAACCTCGACGAGCTGCCGCAGCTGTGGAATGTCGTGCGTGGCGAGATGAGCCTCGTCGGCCCGCGCCCGTCGCCGTTCCGCGAAAACCAGATCTGCATCCCCTGGCGCCACGGCCGACTCTCCGTGCGGCCCGGCATCACGGGCCTGTGGCAGGTGTGCCGCCGCGACCGCACGTCGGGCGACTTCCACCAGTGGATCCACTACGACCTGCTCTACGTCCGCCACGCCTCGTTCGCCGTCGACGCCCGCATCTTCGCCGCGACGGTCCTGACGTTAGGCGGCAAGTACCCCACGCCACTCGCGCGAGTCCTCCCGGGCACTCCCGCGGCCGCCGCGGGCGGCCCCGCGTCGGCCGCGGCGGTGACGAATGCGCGCTGACGCGCGGCGCGCGCCTTCCGCGGCGAGGCGCTCCCCGGCCGGGCGCGCCCGGCCGGGAACTCCTCGGCTGGGCGCGCGCGTACTCGCCGGCATGCTGGTGGGCGCGATGCCGCTCGCACGCGCGCAGGCGCAGCCCGGCGCGATCGCGATCGGCGTCGTGGCCGAGGGCGAGACGGGGGTGGTCGTCAACCCGCGCTTCCAGCCGGGTGCCGACAGCGCCACCGCCGTCTCGCGGGTGAGCCTCGGGGGCTCGCTCGTCCGGCGATCGGCCCGGGGGAGCATCGGCGCCCTGTTGGACGGCGAGGCGCAGCGCTTCCGCTCCGCACCGGACCTCTCGCACCTCACGTACGGCGGTTCGGCCAGCGGGGGCGAACGCCTCACGGAACGCCTGACCGTCGCCGCGGTCGCGGGAGCGCGCACCAGTCTCACCCGCGGACTCGTGACGGACGCGGGCATTGGGATCGCGACTCCGACCCCACTCGCGGCCGGCGGTGACGCCGACGCCCCGGCGCCGGGCGTCCCGACGCCCGAGGCGGCCCCCGCGCCGCTACCGCTCCTCCCCCTCACCCTCTCCCACGCGTACAGCGCGCGCGCCAGCGCGGCCTACCGCACATCGCCGCGCACGTCGGTCGCCGGGGACATCGAGGCGGATCGGGTGCGCTACGACGCACGCGCACTCGCGAGCGGCACGAGCCTGAGCGCGGGATTCAGCCTCGCCCACGCCCTCACCGACGCGACCGGCGTGAGTGCGCAGCTCGACACGCACCGCACCGAGACCGGCGGCCAGACGCTTGCGACTCAGTCGCTGCGCCTGGGCTTGGACGCGCGCCTGCATGGCGCCACGCAGCTCCGACTCGCCGCCGGCGCGGCCGCGTCTGTCACGCACGGCCGCCCCGCTGCGCTCAGCCATGTCGGCAGTGCCGAACTCGGCGGGCCCGCGCTCGGCGGCGCGTGGGGAGTTCGCTACCTGCGCGACGTCAGCCCATCACTCGGCGTCGGCGACGTGCTCACCTCCGACCGGGCCGGCGCGACGTACGCCCGAGTCGCGCCCGGCGGCGTGCAGCTCCGCGTCGGCGTCGAGCAGGGGTGGAGCCGCGGCGCGACTGCCGGGATTTCCCGCACGGTCACTCGCGCGTCCTACGCCGAGGCGCGCCGCGCGATCGCCGGCGGGCTCTGGGCCGGCCTAGGCGCCGCGGCCCACAGTCGCACGCAGGACCCCACGGTCCGCTCGCAGAATCTCTCCCTCACCGCCGGCTACGCCCGGCTGTGGTGAACACGTCCGCTCCGCACCACTGCCCCGACGTCCCATGTTCGTCTCCCCGCCCGCCATGATGCCGCCCGCCTCGCGCGCTCGTCGCACGCGCGTCCGCTTCGCGCCGCTGGTCCTCGCCCTCTCGTCGGCGGCCGCCTGCGCGTCGCGCGGTCCGTACGTCTGGGCCGATCGGTACGCGTCGCCCGCCCCGACGGCCGAATACGTGGTCACCCCCGGCGACATCCTGGCCGTCCAGGTGTGGGACAACGACAAGATCTCGACCCGTGCGCGCGTGAGACCGGACGGTCGCATCACGGTGCCGCTGCTCAACGACGTCCCGGTCGCCGGTAGCACGCCGCCGCAGGTCGCCCGCGACCTTGAGCAGCGTCTGCGCCAGGCCAACCTCGTCATCACGCCGCACGTGAGTGTCGCGCTCGACGAGAGCCGGCCGGTGTCGATCAGCGTCCTGGGCAAGGTCGTGCACTCCGGGTCGTTCGCGCTCGCGGACGGCAGCGGAATCGCGGACGCGCTCGCGACGGCCGGCGGCCTGACGGAGTTCGCCCACGAGGACCGCATTTACGTGATGCGGCGCGCGCCCGAGCCGGTCCGCATCCGCTTCACGTTCGGCGCGATCACCGGCGGGTCGCCGCAGGCCGCGTCGTTCCGGCTTCGCAGCGGCGACGTCGTGGTCGCGGAGTAACGCCGGTGGGCAAGCTGCTGCTCATTTCGGTGCTCGCCGCCACGGTCGTGCTCCCGATGCGCGCCGCTCGCCATCGCTCGCCCGCGCTCGCGCTCCGGCGCGCGATCACGTGGGTTGCCGCGTCGTACGCGGTCTACCTCGTGGCCGTGCTCTACGTACTCCCCCGCCTCGGGTGAGTGTCCAGGGTCCCCGCCGCTCCCCGTCCGCCCATGCTGTCGATTCCTCAGTCTTCGTCGCGATCGCCCGGTAGCCTCGACCCCGACGATCACGACCCGTTATCGTGGGCGGCGCCGACTGCGGCTCCGGTGCGCCCCGTCACGGCCAGCTATACGCCGCCGCGTCCGTCCTTCGCACCCCTCGGCTATCGCGCGACGGCGGCGGCCGGCCATCGACCCGGGTCCGACGCGTTCTGGCCCGAGGCACGGTCCGACGAGCCGCCCGTCGTCGACTTCGGCCAGCTGCGCGTGATGCTCGGCTTTCCGCTCCGGGCCGTGCGCCGCCGACGCGCGCTCGCGTGGCGCGTCTTCGGCGGGGTCTGCGGCGCCGCGCTCCTCACGGCCGTCCTCGCGCCGCGACAGTACGACGTCGAAACCAGCATCCTGGCGCAGCGAAACTTCGTGATGCCCGCGCTCGGCAACCCGCGCCGCGCCGTGCCCGCCGAGTCGGACGCACCGACGCGCATGGCGTCCGAAGCGGTGCTCAACCACGCCAACCTCGTCGCCCTCGTCCAGCAAGTCGGCCTCGAGCAGGCGTGGCCGCGCCTGCGCTCCCCCGCGGGGCGGATCAGGGACGCGGTAAAGGCGCTCGCCGGCATCAAGGCGTCGCCGGACGAGCGTCGAGACGAGATCGTCGGCTACCTCGAACGCCAGCTCTGGGTGACCAGTGACGAGGGAACGGTTCGCATTGGCGTGCACTTCCCCGACCCGCAGCTCGCGCTGCGCGTGGTGAACACTGCCCAGCAGAACTTCCTCGACGCGAGGCACGCCTCGGAGCAGTCGCTCATTCGGGAGAGCATCGGGATCCTCGACGCGCACGTGGCCGCCGCGCACGCGCGCATCGACACCGCGCTCGCCGAGGTGAAGGCGTTCACGCCCGCCGCCGCGCGCGCTCCAGCCGTCCGCGCGGCCGGGATCGAACTCGCGGACGTTCGCGCGACGCCGCGTCGCGACGCCGAGGCGCTTTCGCTCGCGCGCGACCTCGCGGCCGAGCGCGCGGTGATCGCGAGCGCAGAGAGCGAGCGGGCGCAACGGATCGGCGCGTTGCGCACGCGGCTCGCGGACCTGCGGCTCACGCGCGGACCGGCGCACCCGGACGTGCTCGGCGCGCAGCAGGCGCTCGCCGCCCTCGCGGCCGAACCGGCCGACCTCACCGCACATCGCGTGGCGGAGCGGCAACTCGCCGCTCAGGTCGCGGCGTCGGGCGACGTCGCGACCGACGCGCGGCAGACCCCCGCGCGCGCCGAGGCCAGTCTTGCGACGGCGGCCCTCGCGCGCCTCGCCGCGCCGGCCGACACGCTCGAAGACCCGCGTCTGACCTACGCGCGGTCGCGGCTGAAGATCGCCGTCGCCGATTACGAAGACCTCCTCGACCGCGTCGAGAGCGCGCGCATCGAGCTCGAGACCGCCAAGGCCGCGTTCAAGTACCGATACAGCGTGATCACGCCGGCGCAGCTGCCCAAGCGGCTGGCCCGCCCCAACATACCGCTCGTGTTCGGCGGCGGCGTCGTGCTCGCGGTGCTGCTTGCGGCGTTCGCCGCGGTGGGCGTCGACCTCGCGGGCGGTCGCCTCGTCGAAGGGTGGCAGGTGTCGCAGTTCGTCGGCGTGCCGGTGCTGGGAGAGGCGCCGCCCACATGACGTCGGCGGAGCGGCCGGTCGCCGCCGACGCGCGCTCCGGGCAGGCGCCGCGGGGCTACCGCGCCACGTCCGTGCTCGTTGGGCTGACCGTGGCGCTGTCCGCCGTCGTGCTGGTCGCGACGGCGGACCCGCTGCTGGCCGTCATCCCGCCCGCGCTCGTGGCCGTCGCCTACGCCGTGGCGACGCTGCCCGCGCGGGTCCCGCTGTTCGCCATGTTAGGCCTCGTCATGCTGGCCGACATCGTGCCGGGTCAACTCGCCCCCGAAATCGGCGCGTGGCGGCCGCCCGTCTATCCGCTGCAGCTCGCCCTGACCGAGAACCTCAACAAGCTCATCGGGGTGGAGGCGGCGCGCGTGTCGGGCTTCGAGCTCGCGACGGTGCTGCTCGTCGGCCTCGTAGGCGTGCGTGCGCTCGCGGGCGACCGGACCGACGCGGCCGGACGCGTGGCGCCGGCGCGCCCGCTCGTCGCCGCGCTCGTGTTGGGGTTCGCGGCCGTGCTCTGGCTCGAGTGCTGGGGCGTCGCGCGTGGCGGCGACGCCCACCAATCGCTGTGGCAGTTCCGCCAGCTGCTCTGGATGCCCGTGCTCGCGCTGTTGCTGTGTGCGACCATGCGCGGGGCCCGCGACGCGGCGGTTTTCGCCTGCAGCACGGCGGCCGTGTCGGCGCTGAAGATCCTCATCGGCGCGTACTACGACTTTGCAGTCGCCCGCCCGCAGGGGGTCGTCCCGGCGACCGTGACCAGCCACGCCGACACGATGCTGTTCACGGTCGCCATGGCCGTGTGGCTCGGCGCCGCGTACCACCGCCCAAGCGTTAGGCGCGTCGGCTTCGCCGCGCTGTTCGCGGGGTGGACGATGTTCGGGATCGTGATCAACAACCGGCGGACGGCGTACCTCACGGTGCTCGCGCTGGCCGCGCTGTTCTTCGCGCTGCTGCCGCGTCGCACGCGCCGCGCCCTCCTCCTCGGCGCGTTGGTCGGGCTGCCCGTCTTCGGCGGCTACGTCGCGGTCGGCCGCAACCACACCGAGGGCGTGTTTGCGCCGGCCGCGAAGTTGATGTCCGTGGTCGCGCAGAAGGACGCGTCGAGCCTGACGCGCGACATCGAGAACGCGAACCTGCTGACGACGCTGCGGGGCCACCCGGTCCTGGGCTCGGGCTGGGGGCACGAGTACGTCGAGGTCGTGCGCGCGTACGACATCTCCAAAGTATTCCCGCAATACCGCTACGTCGCGCACAACAGCGTGCTGTGGATGTGGAGCATCGGCGGCCTCGTCGGCTTCACGCTCCTCTGGCTGCCGATCGTCGTCGGCGCGTTCCTCGCGGCGCGCGCGCACGCGTTCGCGACCGCCCCGCTGGAGCGCGCCGTCGCGTACGGGGCGCTAGCGACGTACGTCGCGTTCGTCCTGCAGGCGTGGGCGGACATGGGCACGCAGTCGTGGACCACCCAGGGCATGCTCGCCGTGGCACTCGCCGCCTCGGGCCAGCTGGCCGTGAGCACCGGCGCGTGGCCGCAGCGGACACGCCTGTTCGGTGCGCGCGTGCCGCGCGGCCCGGAGGACGCATGAATCACATTATGGAGAGCGCGGTGCTGGCCGCCGGCGCGGCACCCGTGTTGGCGGCGTCGGGCTACCTCGCCGCTCTCGCGGCGGCGGCGCGGCCGGTCGCCGTTCCACCGCCCGACGACCGCGTCCGCTTCGACGTGATCGTCCCGGCCCACGACGAGGCCGCGGGCATCGGCGCCACCGTAGCGAGCCTGCTCGCCCTCGACTACCCGAGCGACCGCTACCGCGTGCTGGTCGTCGCCGACAACTGCGGCGACGACACCGCCGCGCGCGCGCGCGCCGCCGGCGCCGTGATCCTCGAGCGCCACGACCCGTCGGAGCGGGGCAAGGGCTACGCGCTGGCGTACGCCTACGCGGCGTGCCTCGAGGCTGGCCACGCCGACGCGGTCGTCGTCGTCGACGCGGACACGGTAGTCTCGCCCAACCTCCTGCGCGCGTTCGCCGCGCGGTTCGCGGCGGGAGAGACGGCCGTGCAGGCCGAGTACCGCGTGCGGAATGCCGACGCGTCGTGGCGCACGCGGCTCATGGCCGTGGCGTTCGCCTGCTACCACACGGCCCGTTCCCTCGGCCGCGAGCGGCTGCGGCTCTCGTGCGGGCTGCGCGGGAACGGCATGGGGTTCGGGATCGAGGTCCTGCGCCGGTACCCGCACGGCGCGTTCTCCCGCGTCGAGGACGTCGAATACGGCGTCGCGCTCGGGCTGGCCGGCGTGCGCGTGGCCTACGTGCCCGAAGCGACGGTGCTCGGGGAGATGCCGACCACCGCGGCGGCCGCCCGCACGCAGCGCGAGCGGTGGGAAAACGGGCGCGCGGGCCTCACGCGCCGCCTGCTACCGCCGCTCCTCCGCGCGGCCTGGACCCGGCGCGACCGCGTCGCGCTGGACCTCGCCGCCGACCTCCTCGTGCCGCCGCTCACGAAGCTGGTGGCGGCCGCGTTGGCCGGCACGGGGGTCGCGGCCGTCGCGGCCCAACACGGGTGGGCGAGTCCGCTCGCCGTTGCGCTGTGGGGGGCGGCCGTCGTCTGCCTCGGCGCGTACGTCGCGCGGGGGGCGGCGCTGTCGGGGCAGGGCCCCCGAGTGCTCCTCGACCTCGCCTGGGGGCCGGTCTACGCGGGATGGAAGCTCGCGCTCGCCCTGCGCCCGCGGGCGCACGGCGAGGCGTGGGTGCGCACGGCGCGCGAGCCGGTCGCGCCGGCGCCGATCCGTTCCCCCGCCGAACGCCCCGCCGCTCGCCCCTGGCCCACCACTGGAGCTTCGTAGCAGATGACGTCGATTGCCCTCCCCCCCGCATCACACGGCGTGACCACGTTCGGCGCGCGGGCGCCCGGCGTGCCTGACGCGTCAGCGGCCTCCGACGAGTGGGCGCGCCTCTGGTTCACGCTCGAGCAGCACGGCTGGGGGTCGTTGGCGCTCGTGCCTGCAGCGCGCGGGGCGTCGGCGCGCGTCCTCGCGGCGCACCTGGCGCAGGTCGCGCGCGACTACGCGTCCACGTCGGTCGACGTGCTCGACGCAGAAGACGCCGGCCCCGAGGACGTCCAGGCGGTGCTGGCGACGATGGGATCGCAAGCCGGCACGGGCGGGCGGGTGCTGGTCGTGCTCGCGTCGCCGCTCGAGCGCGCGCCCGCGATCCCGCTGGCGCGGGCCGCGGACGCAGCGCTGCTCGTCGTACCGCTCGAGGCGAGTGGCGTCGGCGACGCACGTCGGACGATCGGGATGGTCGGCGGTGCGCACTTCGTGGGGAGCGTGACGGTGCGGGCACGATGGCGGCGCTGACGGCGGCGCCGACGGCGCGCCGCCCGACGCCGGTCCGGTATCGTCCGGCCGTCGCGGCCACGCGACCGCGGCTCCGCGTGGGGGCGCTCTGGGTCGACGTGGTGACGCGCGAGGAGGCGCTGGACGCGCTGGACGCGCTCGTCGCACGCGGCGAGGGCGGGTCCGTCTTCACGCCGAACGTCGACCACGTCGTCATGGCCGAGCGCGACGCAGCGTTCCGCGACGCGTACGACGGGGCGAGCCTCTCGCTGGCCGACGGGGCGCCGCTCGTGTGGGCGTCACACTTGCTGCAGCCCGCCGTGCCGGAGAAGCTGTCGGGCTCGGACATGCTCGTCCCTATGGCGCGGCTCGCCGCCCGGCGCGGGTGGCGGGTCTACCTGTTAGGCGGGGGGCCGGGTAGCGCGGCGGAGGCGGCGCGCCGGCTGCGCGACGAGCACGGCGTGCACGTCGTCGGCACCGACGACGCGCGCATCTCGGCGACGTCCGACCCCGCGAGCGACGGGCCCGTGCTGGCGCGCCTGCGGGCGGCACGGCCGGACCTCGTCTTCGTCGCGCTCGGCGCGCCCAAGCAGGAGTTGTTCATCGCGCGTGCGCGCGGCGCGATGGGGCCGGCCGTGGCGGTGGGCGTCGGCGCGAGCCTCGACTTCCTGGCCGGCGCGCTCCGGCGGTCTCCCGCGTGGATGTCGCGCGTGGGCCTGGAATGGCTGTACCGGCTGTGCCAGGAGCCCCGGCGGCTCTGGCGCCGCTACCTGATTCAGGACCCGAAGTTCGCGCTCGTGGTGCTGAAAACGTTGTGCCGTTCGCGTCCCGAGCGCGTCTGCCACGTGCCCGTCCGCTGATCGGCAGCGGTCGCGGCTACGGCCAGAGACCGCTCATGACGACTGCCATTCCCGCACACGGCTACGCACCGCCCGACGACTTCGACCCGTTTGCCGGCCCGGCGCTCGCCGCCGCGGTCGCCGCCACGGCGGCGCAGCGCGAGGTCTGGGCCGCGACGTGGATGGGCGAGGACGCCTCGCTCGCCTTCAACGAGGCGGTGTCGGTGGAACTGCGCGGCGTGCTCGACGTGGGCGCGCTCACGGCCGCGGTGCGCGACGTGGTCGCGCGCCACGAAGCCCTGCGCGCCACGTTCTCGCACGACGGGACCGTGCTCGCCGTCGCCGAAGCTGACGGCGCGCTGCCGGTCGCACGGCACGACTGGTCCGCGCTCCCGCCCCAAGAGCAGGACGCGGCGTGGGCGGCGCTGCGCACGCGGGTCGTCACGGATCCGTTCGACCTGCTCCGCGGGCCGTTAGTCCGGTTCGACCTCGCGCGGTTCGCGCCGGAGCGGCACGCGCTGGTGGTCAGCGCGCACCACATCGTGTGCGACGGGTGGTCCTTCGGGGTGCTCGTCCCGGAGCTCGCGGCCGCGTACTCCGCGCGCCGGGCTGGGAGCGCGCCGGAGCTGCCGCCGGCCGAGTCGTTCGCGGCGTACGCGGTCGGCCAGACAGGTCCTGACGCACGGGATGCGGCCGACGAGGCGGCCCGGTACTGGCTGGCGCAGTTCGCGTCGGGCGTACCGGTGCTCGATCTGCCGACCGATCGGCCGCGCGAATCGACGCGGACGTACGCCGCGGGTCGGTCGGATCACGTGGTGGCCGCGGACGTCGTCGGCCGCGTGACGCGGGCGGGAGCGCGCCTGGGAGCGAGCCAGTTCGCGACCCTATTCGGTGCGTTCGGGATGCTGCTGCACCGGCTCGGGGCGGGCGAGGACCTCGTGGTGGGGGTGCCCGCGGCCGGACAGCCGGCGTGCGGGTTGCCTCGCCTCGTCGGGCACCTGGTAAGCATGCTCCCCGTGCGCCTGCGGATCACGGCGGAGACGCCGGCGGCGCAAGCGCTCGCGCACGCGCGCGGGCAGGTGCTCGACGCGTACGACCACCAGGCGCTGACGTTCGGCGACCTGCTCGCCCGGCTCCCGCTCGCGCGCGACCCCGGGCGGCCGCCGCTCGTATCCGTGGCATTCAACGTCGACCGCGGCATGGGCGCGGCGGCGCTGCCGTTCGCCGGGCTGACGGCCGCCGTGCACTCGGTCCCGCGCTGCCACGAGAACTTCGACCTGTTCGTGAACGCGGTCGAGCTGGATGGGGCGATCACGCTCGAGTGTCAGTACAACCGCGCGCTCTACGACGAGGCGACGGTGCGCGCGTGGCTGGCCGCGTACGAATGCCTGCTCGGGAGTCTCGCGGACACCGCGGACGCCGGGGCGTCGGTGGACGCGCTGGAGCTCGTACCCGCGACGTCGGGCGCGGCGATCGAGGGGCCGCCGCTCGCGCTGCCGGCGCGCCCGCTCGTGCACCGGCTGGTCGAGGCGCAGGTCGCCCGGACCCCCGACGCGGTCGCCGTCGACGACGGCGCGCGCGCGCTCACGTACCGCGAGCTCGATTCGCGCGCGAACCGTCTCGCGCGCCACCTGCGCGACCGTGGCGTTAGGCGCGGGACGTTCGTCGGCCTCTGTCTGAACCGCACGGCGGAGCTGCTGGTGTCCGTGCTCGCGGTGCTCAAGGCCGGCGGCGCGTACGTGCCGCTCGACCCTGGGCACCCCGTCGGCCGCGTCGCGTACATGGCGGAGGACGCGCAAGTCGCCCTGCTCCTGACCGAGGAGGCGGTGCGCGCGGACGCGCGTCTGGCGGAGGCGTGGTCCGCGGCGCGGGTCGTTTCGGTCGATGGGGCAGACGCGGAGGAGATCGCGGCGCGATCCGACGCCGGGCTCGACGACGAGTCGGACGTCGAGGCGGCGGGTCCTGAAGACCCGGCGTACGTCATCTACACCTCGGGCTCGACTGGCCGGCCGAAGGGCGTCGTCGTGCCGCACCGGTCGGTCGTGAACCTGTTGCTCTCCGTGCGCGAGACGCCGGGGATGGCGGCGGACGACGTGGTCCTGGCGATCACGACGCTCTCGTTCGACATCGCGGTGTCGGAAACGCTACTCCCGCTGACGGTGGGCGCGCGCGTCGTGCTCGCCTCGCGCGAGGTCGCCACCGACGGGCTGCAGCTGCGCGCGCGCATCGAGCGCGCGGGCGTGACGTTCATCGACGCGACGCCCGCGACGTACCGCATGCTGCTGGCGGCTGGGTGGGAGGGCGGACCGCACCTGCGTGTGGTCTGCACGGGCGAGGCGATGCCGCGCGACGTCGGCGAGGCGCTCCTCGCGCACGCCGGCGAGGTGTGGAACGGCTACGGCCCGACCGAGACGACGGTGTGGTCGTCGTTCTGGCGCGTCCGCGCGCCGCTCACGCGCGTGTTGATCGGCAGCCCGATCGCCAACACGCGGGCGTACGTGCTGGACGCGCGCGGGCGGCCGGTCCCGGTCGGCGTGCGCGGGGAGCTGTTCATCGGCGGCGCGGGCGTGACGACCGGGTACCTGCGCCGCCCCGAGCTCACCGCGGAGCGGTTCGTCGCGGACCCATTCGCGGGCGGGGCGGGTGCGCGCATGTACCGCACGGGCGACGTCGCCCGCGTGCTCGCGGACGGTCAGCTCGAGTGCCTCGGGCGGACGGACCACCAGGTGAAGGTGCGCGGCTACCGGATCGAGCTCGGCGAAATCGAGGGTCAGCTGGGAACGTGTCCAGGCGTCGGCGCGTGCGCGGTCGTCGTGCGGGAGGACCGGGCGGGCGACCCGCGGCTGGTCGCGTACGCGGTCGCGCGCGGCAACGTGCCTAACGAGGAAGCCGTGCGCGCCCACCTCGGCACCTCGCTGCCCGATTACATGGTGCCGCCGACGTACGTCTGGCTGCCCGTGCTGCCACTGACGCCGAGCGGGAAGATCGACCGCGCGGCGCTGCCGGCGCCGCAGGCCGGCGCCGGCGTCGAGGCGGCGGGCGCCGCGTTCGTCGCGCCGCGTACCGCGGCCGAGCGGCTAGTCGCCGAGTTGTGGGCGGAGGCGCTGCGGGTGAGCCGGCTCGGCGCGCACGACGACTTCTTCCGACTCGGCGGGCACTCGCTGTTGGCGGCTCAGGTACTCGGGCGGCTGCGGCGCGACCACGGCGTCGAGCTACCGTACCGACGGATCTTCGAGGCGCCCACGGTCGAGAAGTTTGCCGCCGTGGTGGCCGCGGCGGTGGGCGGCGAGGAGTCGGCCGCGGTCGCCCCCGCCGCGGTGCGCGAGATCCCGCATGATCCGGCGCGGACGTCGGCGCCGCTGACGGTGCTGCAGCAGCGACTGTGGCGGCTGGAGGAACTCGATCCCGCTACGGTGGCCACGCACGTACATTCGGCGGCCTGGCGCCTGGTCGGTGCGCTCGACGCGGGGGCGGTGCAGGGGGCGATCGACGACTTCGTGCGCCGGCATGATCAGATGCGCACCCGGTTCGAGCTGGCGGAGAGCGGGCCCGTGCAGGTCGTCGAGCCGGACGCGCGCATCCTGGTGTCGCACGTCGACCTCACGGGACTCGACCCGGTCGAGCGCGCGAATGCCGTCGCCGCGTACATGGACGAGCAGGGCGACGCGCCGTTTGACCTTGGCGCCGCGCCGCTCATGCGCGTCGCGCTGGTCGCGCTCGCGCCGGACGAGCACCTGCTGCACACCGTCCGCCACGGGATCGTCTGGGACGGCTGGTCATTCGACATCTTCATCACGGAGTTCTGCGAGCTGCTGGAGGCACGCGCGACGGGCCGCCTGGCCGCGCTGCCCCCGATCGCGATCACGCTCGGCGATTTCGCCGAATGGCAGCGAGCGCACCTGACGTCGCCTGAGATGGAGCGGCAGGTCGCGTGGTGGCGCGCGCACCTCGGCGACGACCTGCCGACGCTCGAGCTGCCGACGGACCGGCCGCGCCCCGCGCAGCCAACCTACCGCGGGGACCACGTCCAGCTGGCGTTCAGTCGCGGCGAGGTCGACGCGTTGACGACACTGGCGCGTGCGCACGGCGCGACGCTGTTCGTCCTCCTGCTATCGGCCTACAACGTGTTGCTGCACCGCTACTCGGGGCAGCGCGACCTCGTCGTGGCGACGCCAGTGCGGGCGCGCACGCGGCCCGAGACCGAGCCGGTCGTCGGGGCATTCGTAAACACCGTACTCTTGCGGTCGCACGTCGAGCCGAACGCGCCGTTCATCGATCTGTTAGGCGCGGTGCGCGACGTCACGTTGGACGCGTTCGGGCACCAGGAGATGCCCTTCGAGCTGCTCGGCGGGAAACTGCCCGCGGTGCGGGCGCTGTTCTCGATGCAGGACGCGCGGGCGCGGCCGATCGCGGCCGCCGGTCTGCGCGTCGAGCAGGTGCACGTCCCGCAGCGGACGGCGACCAACGACCTCACGCTCTGGACGATGTCGACCGACGCGGGCATGCGCTCGGTCCTGAACTACAGCACGGACCTGTTCGACCGGGCGACGGCGGTCCGCTTCCTCGGTCATCTGCGCACCCTGCTGCTCTCGTTGCTCGACGACGCGAAGCTGCCGATCAGCCAGCTGCCGCTACTCACGGCGGGCGAACGCGAGGCCGCGCTCGGCGGGTCGGTCGCGGGCGGGCCCGACGGCGGGTACGCTGCGGCTGCGCCGTCGCTGCTCGCGGCGATTGTGGCGGCGGGCGCGGCCCGGCCGGACGCGCCCGCGGTGCGGGACGGCACGCGGGCGGTCACGTCGTACGGCGAGCTGCTCCGCCGGGCGGGGGCGGTGCGGCGGGCGCTGCTGGCGAGCGGCTGCGGGCCGGGCGCCCGCGTCGCCGTGATCGCGGACGACCTGGCCTGGCGCGCCGCCGCGGTGCTCGGCACGCATGCGGCGCGCGGCGCCGTACTGCTGCTCGACGGGCGAGACCCGGCGGCGTACAGTCGAGCCGTAGCGACGGCGGGCGGCGTCACGGCGGCCATCATGACGTCCGCCGCTGCCGCGATGCTCGCGCTCGACGTTCCCTCGGTCGCGCTCGAGTCGCTGCTGTCGGCAGCGTCCGCGCTCGCCGATGGGGAGCTGGTCTCGGCGCCTCACGATGTCGCGTTCCTCCTCCATGACGTCGACGCGGCGGGGCGGCCCGCGGCGGCAGCAGTCCCGCACGCGACGGTTGACGTCGTGGCCGCGGACGTGATCGCGCGACTGGGCGTGGACGAGATGGCGGTGGCGGTGCCCCTCCACTCGCCGGCGAGTCCGTCGGCGATATATGAACTGTTGATCCCGCTCGCCGCGGGGGCGACGCTGGAGATTGCGCCGGACGGAGCCGATGGAGTCGAGCTCGCGGAGTTCCTGCGAGCTGCGGGTGCCACGCTCGTCGCGGCGCCTGGGGCGGTCTGGCGCGAGTTGGACGCCGCCGGGTGGGCGGGCGGCGCGCGGCTCCGTGCGCTGGTGACCGACGGCGCGACGCCGACGCTGCTCGGGGCCGTGGCCGCGAGGGTGGGGCAGGTACTCGCGATCTACGGCCACCCGGCGGCGGGCGGATGGAGCGCGGCGGCCGTGCCTAACGAAGCGGCAGCCGCGGCAGTCGCGTATGACGTCGGTCTCGGGGGCGCGCGCTCGTTCGTGCTCGATGAGGGCGGGGAGGTAGCGGTGCCCGGCGCGGCCGGGTGGCTGCACTTCGGCGGGCCCGCGATCGACGCGGCGGCCCGCGTCGGCGGGCCGGCCAGTCGTTTCGTCGCGGACCCGCTAGTCGACGGCGCGCGCGCGTACCGGACGGGCGTTCGCGCGCGGCACGCGGTAGATGGCCGCGTCACCGTGCTCGCGCCCGAGGCGGGACGCGTCTCGCGCCAGGGCCGGATGGTCGGCTTCGAAGCGATCGCGGGAGCGCTGCGCGGACACCCCGGTCTGGCGGACGCGGCGGTTACGACCCGAACCGACGACTCGGGCGACGAGCGTCTGGTCGCCTGCGTCGTCGTCGCCCCAGGCGCTCGGTACACCGAAACCGAGCTGCGGCGGCGTGTGCGGGACGTGCTCCCGGAGGTGGCCGTCCCGCACCACTTCGT
Organism: uncultured Gemmatimonadales bacterium; assembly: GCA_963763675.1. Taxonomy (GTDB): domain Bacteria; phylum Gemmatimonadota; class Gemmatimonadetes; order Gemmatimonadales; family Gemmatimonadaceae; genus BPUI01. The sequence goes on along the minus strand of CAVXPN010000004.1, from coordinate 491,284 downwards.
CGAAGTCGGCGCGGTCGCGCGAGACGCGCACGGGTCGCCCCGCTGGGACGTGATGGTGGTGGCGGCGCCATGGGCCGTCGCGCGCCCGGCGGCCCCCCCCGCGACTCCGTCGGAGCGCTACGTCGCGGCGGTCTGGCTCGAGATGCTCGGCGTGCCTAACGTACGGAATACCGACAAGTTCTTCGACCTCGGCGGTCACTCGCTGCTCTGCTTCCGGTTCATCGACCGCCTCGCGCGCGAGCGGGGCGTGCGCGTGAGTCCGCGCGTGGTGCTGCTCGGCACGCTGGAACAGGTCGCGGCGGCGCTGGACGCCGGTGCGGGCGTCGCATCGCGTACCGACGCGGAGGACGGCGATGCCGCGGGGGATCGGCCGGGCGTCGTGGCCGGCCCGGGCGCGCCGGGCGGCGTGTTCGGGCGAATCCGGCGGCTGTTGGGGAGCGCCTAACGGCTCGCCGCGGGCGGCGCGAGTGCTTCGTCGAAGAACTCGCGCACGCCCGCCCCGTAGCCCGGCAGCACGCGTTCGTACCCGCCGTGCTCCGCGCCCGCGATCAGCCACAGGCGTTTCGGCGCGCGGGCCGCGTCGTAGAGGGCGCGGGCCGCGGCCGGCGGAACGTTGGGATCCACCGTGCCGGTCACGATCAGCAGCGGCCGCGGCGCGAGGCCTGCGACGAGTGCCGCGGGCTGCGGCTCGTCGAGGCGCATCCCGCCGAGTCGTAGTCCGAGCAGGGCGCCCCACTGTGCCAGGCGCCCGCCGCCGGCGTACTCGTGGCGCGTGTAAGCCACGACGTCGCCCGGCGGGGCGGCGAGCGCGAGGGCGCGCACATGCCGGTCCGCGGCCGCGACCTGGACCGCGAGGAACGCGCCGCTCGAGAACCCGTACACACCGACCCGGTCGGCCGCGACGCCGGGCCGTCCCAACGCGTACCGGATCGCGGCGTGCAGGGCGCGGCGTTCGGGTTCGCCGAAGCGAATACTCCCGTCGCTCTCGCCGTGGCCCGGCCAGTCGAACAGCAGCGCCCCGTAGCCGCCCCGGACGAGCGCGCGTGCGACGTCGAGGACCTCACGGCGGTCGCCGCCGCTGCCGTGTGCGAGCACGACGGCCGCGCCGTTGCGGGTGGGCACGTACCAGCCGCTGATTGCCGCGGCGCCGGGTACCGGGACCCGAACCGGTTGCAACCCGAGGGCGCCGGCGTCGGTGGGAAGCGGCACCCGGCTGCGCTGCGGGCGGAATTCGGCTAACTCGCTCGCGGCCGCGCCGGCCATCCGCGTCGCCGCGCGTGCCGCGGCCGCTGCGGCCGTCAGCAGTGCGGTACCAAGGACCAGTGTGCGCGCGGGCGCACGGCGCATGAGAACTCGGGTGAGGGGGTCGCGGTTTCTGGCGCGCGGAGGCGTCGGCGTGACGGCGCGTTCTCGATGACGAGACTGGGCGTCGGGGGGAACGAGGACGATCTCGTCCGGTTGCGGCTGGCCGGACGGGGCGACGTCGAGGTGCGCGTGCGGGACGACGTCGTACCGGCTGGTGCCGTACCGGACGGCGTGTGGACGCACGCGGTGCGCGTCGTGGCGGCGGGTGCGGCGCGGCGGGAGGTCGTGGTGCCGACGGACCCCACGTTAGGGCGGGCAGCACCGCGGCGCGCCGCGGCATACGTCGTCGGCCGTTACTGTGCCGCGCGCGCGCTAGCGGCCGCCGGTCACCCCGACGGACGCGTCCCGGTCGGCGATTCTGGCGCGCCTGCCTGGCCGGCGGGCTTGGTCGGTTCGATCTCGCACGCGGACACGCGGGCCGTGGCCGTCGTCGGCGCGGCCGAGCGGTGGCGCGGGGTCGGCGTCGACTACGAGCGGGTGGTGGACGCGGCCGTCGCCGACGAGATCGTCGGCGGCGTACTCGCGGAAGCCGACGCGGTGGAGGTGGCAGGCGACGGCATGACGTGGGCGGAGCTCGTGACGGTCGGCTTTTCCGCCAAGGAAAGTCTCTACAAGTGCCTGCGCCCGCTCGTCGGCGTGTTCTTCGACTTCGGCGACGCGCGGCTCACGCGGGTGGACGGCGAGACGCAACGCCTCCGTATTCGTCTCGTGAGGGATCTCGCGCCCGGGTTCGAACGCAACTGCACGTTCGAACTGCGGTTCGCGGTCGCGGAGGGCCACGTCCACACCTGTCTCGCGCTCCCGGCGGCCACCGGTCGTTGAGCGCCGGAGTCTGTCGAGTGATCGAGTTCAACCGCCGGTGTTCGGAGCCCGGTGCTGGTCCTATCGGTGAGGGTCCCACGCGTGTGGGCCCCCCACCGACCGTGCACGCGGCGTTCGAGGCGCAGGTCGACGCCGCGCCGACTGCCGTGGCCATATGCCACGCGGGCGGGGCCGTGACGTACGAGGAGCTCGACGCGCGCGCCAACCGTCTGGCGCACGTGCTGCGCCGCCGCGGCGTGGGCGCGCGGGCAACGGTCGGCGTGTGTCTCGAGCGCACGCCCGACACGCTCGCGACGGTTCTCGCCATCCTGAAAGCCGGCGCGGCGTACGTGCCGCTCGAGCCGTCGTACCCGCCGGACCGGCTGACGTACATGCTGCAGGTAACCGGGGCGTCGCTGGTCATCGCGGACCTGGCGCATGCGGACCGCCTGCCGACCGGGGTCTGGGGCGTCATCACCCTCGACGCGGCGGAGGTGCGCGACGAGTGGGCGGCGGCGGACGCGACGCGGATCGAGGTCGGCGGCGGGCCGGACGCCCGCGCGTACGTCATGTTCACGTCGGGGTCGACGGGACAGCCGAAGGGCGTCGAGGTCCCGCACCGCGGGATCCTGCGCCTCGTCTGTGACGCGGGCTACGTCGAGCTCGGGGCGGCGCACACGGTGCTGCACGCCGCCCCGCTCGCCTTCGACGCGTCGACGTTCGAGATCTTCGGGCCGCTGCTAACGGGCGGCGCGTGCGCGCTGTACCCCGAGCGGGTGCCGACGCCCGACGGACTGGCGCGCGTGATCGCGGCGCACGGGGTGACGACGACGCTGTTCACGACGGGGCTGTTCAACGCCGTCGTCGACGCGGCGCCCGAGGCGCTGCGCGGCGTCACCCAGGTGCTGATGGGAGGCGAGGCGCTCTCCGCGCGGCACGTGCGGCGCGCGCAGGCGGTCCTGGGCGGCACGCGCTTCATCAACGGGTACGGGCCGACCGAGGCGACGACGTTCGCGGCGTGCTACGCGATTCCGTCGCCGGTCCCGGACGACTGGCGGTCGATCCCGATCGGGTACGCGATCCGGGAGACGACGCTGCGCGTGCTGGACGAGGCGGGGCGTCCCGTCGCCGCGGGCGAGACGGGCGAGCTCTACATCGGCGGCGCCGGCGTGGCGCTCGGCTACGCCGCGCGGCCGGACCTCACCGCCGAGCGGTTCGTCGCGGACCCGTCGTCGGCCGATGTGGAGGCGCGGCTGTACCGCACGGGCGACCTCGTGCGCGAGTTGCCCAACGGCGCGCTCGATTACGTCGGGCGGGTGGACGACCAGGTCAAGATCAGCGGCTACCGGATCGAGCCGTCGGAGATCGTCGCCGCGCTCCGGCGCGATTCGCGCGTGCGCGACGCGGCGGTGGTCGCGCGGGCGGTCGGGGACGGACTGCCCAAGCGCCTCGTCGCGTACGTCGTGCGCGAGGGCGAGGCCGACCCGGGCGGGGGGGCGGTGGACGCGGGCGCGTTGCGCGCCGCGTTGCGGGAGGTGCTGCCCGACTACATGGTCCCGGCCGCGTTCGTCTGGCTGCCTGCGCTTCCGCTGACGGCGAACGGGAAGGTCGACGCGCGCGCACTGCCGGCGCCGGACGGGGCCGCGCACGACGTGATGCCTAACGTAGCGGCGGGGCCCGCCGGCGGCGCGCCCGCGCCGGACGTCGAGGCCGCGACGCGCGTCGTCGCCGCGGTCTGGGGCGAGCTGCTCGGCCTCGCGCGGGTCGGCGACGACGACCACGTGTTCGACCTCGGGGCGAGCTCGCTACTCGTCGTGCGGGCGCGCGCCGCGTTGCGGGAGCGGCTGGGCGTCGAGATCCCGGTCGCCGACTTCTTCCGGTACCGCACGCCGCGCGCGCTCGCGGCGAGCTTGCGGGGGGGGACGCCGGCGGCGCCTAACGCGGGTGTGCGTTCGCCGCGGGCCGCTGGCGCGCCGGTGCCGGTCGCGATCGTCGGCATGGCGGCGCGGTTTCCGGGTGCGGCCGACGTCGACGCGTTCTGGCGGAATCTGCGCGACGGGGTCGACGCGGTCGCGCGGTTCTGGGAGGCGGAGCTCGACGGCGGCGTCGACGCGCGGCTCCGCGTCGATCCGCAGTACGTCGCCGCGCGCGGGGTGCTCGAAGACGTCGACCAGTTCGACGCCGGGTTCTTTGGACTGTCGCCCCGCGAGGCGCAGTTGATGGACCCGCAGCAGCGGCTGTGCCTGGAGCTCGCGTGGCACGCGCTCGAGCACGCGGGCTACGTGCCGGAGCGGCACGCCGGCCCCGTCGGCGTGTTCGCGGGCGTCTACAACAACACGTACGCGAGCACCGTCTTGGCGCGGCGCCCGGACCTGGTCGAGCAGTTCGGCGCGGTCAACACGATGCTGCTCAACGAGAAGGACTACGTCGCGACGCGCGTGGCGCACCGCGTCGGCCTGACGGGCCCGGCGCTGAGCATCCACACGGCGTGCTCGACGTCGCTCGTGACGATCTGCCAGGCCGTGATGAGCCTGCGCGCCGGCCAGTGCGACCTCGCGCTCGCGGGGGGCGTGGCGCTGACGCTGCCGACGCGGAGCGGCCACCTGTACCAGGAAGGGGGCATGCTGTCGCGCGACGGCCGCACGCGGACGTTCGACGCGGGCGCGTCGGGGACGGTGTTCAGCGACGGCGCCGCGATGGTCGCGCTCAAGCGCCTGGACGACGCGCTGCGCGACGGCGACACGGTGCACGCGGTGATCCGCGGGATCGGGCTGAACAACGACGGCGCCGCGAAGGCGAGCTTCACGGCGCCGAGCGTCGACGGGCAGGCGGCGGCGATCGCGATGGCGCACGCGGACGCCGGCGTCGCGCCCCGCGAGCTGTCGTACGTCGAGGCGCACGGCACGGCGACGCCGTTAGGCGACCCCGTGGAGGTCGCGGCGCTCTCGCAGGTCTTCCGCGCGGACACGGACGGGGTCGGGTTCTGCGTGCTCGGCTCGGTGAAGAGCAACGTGGGGCACACGGTGATCGCGGCCGGCGCGGCCGGCGTGATCAAGACCGCGCTCGCGATGACGCACGAGTGCCTGCCGGGCACGGTGCACTTCGCGACGCCCAACCCGCACCTGGCGCTCGACCGGAGTCCGTTCCGCGTGCACGCGGAGGCGCAGTCGTGGGCGCGCGCGGCGCGGCCGCGGTTGGCCGGCGTGAGCTCGTTTGGCGTAGGGGGGACGAACGCGCACGTCGTGTTGGAAGAGGCGCCGCTGCGCGCGGAGGACGCCCCGTCGCGCGACGCGCAGCTGCTGGTGTTGTCGGCGCGGTCGGCGGCGGCGCTCGAGCGGGCCACGGACGACCTCGTGGACTACCTGCGCGCGCACCCGGCCGCGTGCCTCGCCGACGTGGCGCACACGCTGCGCGTGGGGCGGCGCGCGTTCGCGCACCGCCGCGCGGTGGCCGCGACGTCGGCGGCCGCGGCGGCGGACGTGCTGGCCGCGTGCGACGAGCGCCGCGTCACCACGCGCCACGCGCCCGCGGGCGAGCCGACGGTGGTGTTCGCCTTCCCGGGGCAGGGGTCGCAGTACCCGCGCATGGGCGCGTCGCTCTACGCGGCCGAACCCGTTTACCGCGAAGCGTTCGATCGCTGCGCCGGGAGCGCCGAGTCGGTCCTCGGCCGCGACCTGCGGGAGCTGCTATTCGCCGAAGGGGACGATGCCGCGGCCGCGCTCCGGCAGACGGCGGTGACGCAGCCGGCGCTGTTCGCGACGGGGTATGCGCTGGCGTCGCTGTGGCAGTCGTGGGGCGTGCGGCCGGGGGCGATGGTCGGGCACAGCGTCGGCGAGTTCGTCGCGGCGGCGCTCGCGGGGGTGTTCTCGCCTGAGGACGGGATGCGGCTGGTGGCCGAGCGCGGGCGCATGATGCAGGCGCTGCCGCCAGGGAGCATGCTGTCCGTGCGGCTGCCGGCGGCGGCGGTCGCACCGCGCCTGAGCGGAGAGCTGGCGATCGCGTCGGAGAACAGCCCGTCACTCTGTGTCGTGGCCGGGCCGACGGAGCTCGTGGCGCGGCTGCAGGCGGTCCTGGAAGGCGAGGGGGTCGCGTGCCGGCCGCTGCACACGTCGCACGCGTTCCACTCGCCGATGATGGAGCCGGCCGTCGCGCCGTTCCTCGAGCTGGTGCGCGAGGTCCCGCTCGCGGCACCGCGCGCCCGGATCGTGTCGTCGGTGACGGGGACGTGGCTCGAGGCGGCGCAGGCCTGCGACCCGGCGTACTGGGCGCGCCACCTGCGCGAGACGGTGCGCTTCGCCGACGCGGTGCGCACCGTGTGGGGCGAGCCGGGGGCGCTGTTGTTGGAGGTCGGCCCGCGCGCGACCCTCTCGGCGCTCGCGCGGCAGCAGGTGGCGGACCGCGCGGCCCAGCCGTGCGTCGCGTCGTTAGGCGAGGCCGGCGACGCCGCGGCCGAGGGCGGGGCGGTGCTCGACGCGCTGGGGCGGTTGTGGGCGTGCGGCGTCCGTCCGGACTGGGACGCCTTCGTCGCGGGCGAGGCGCGGCGGCGCGTACCGGTGCCGGTCTATCCGTTCGAGCGTCAACGCCACTGGGCGGACCCGCTGCCGTCGGCCGAGGCCGCGCCGGCCGAGTCGCCCGCGGCGGTCGCGCCGGTTCCCACCCCGGTTCCTTCGCCCACTCCTTCATCGTCGATCGCGCCCCCGCGCGTCCCTCCTACGCTCCCCGTGACCACTTCTGCCCGCCGCCCCCGCCTCGTCACCGAGATCCGCGCCCTCTGCGAAACCGTGTCGGGCGTCGAGATCGGCGCCGGCGACGCGGCCGCGAGTTTTGTGACGCTCGGGCTCGACTCGCTCGTGCTCACGCAGGTGGCGCTCGCCCTCGCGAAGCGGTACGCGGTGAGGGTCACGTTCCGGCAGTTGATCGAGGAGCACACGAGTGTGGAGCGCGTCGCGGCGCACCTCGATGCGGTGATGGCGCCCGAGGCCATCATCGAGCCCGTGGCCGCCGCGCCGATCGCCCCGGTCGCGCCGCCGCCGGCTCCGGCCCTGCGCGTCGCGCGCGGTGTTCCGTTAGGCGTGGCCGTCGGGGCGTCGTCGGACGCCGTCGGTGGGAGTGCGGTGCAGCAGCTCTTCGAGCAGCAGCTCCGCGTCATGTCGCAGCAGCTGGCGCTGTTGGGCGGCGCGCGGGCGGATGGCGGCGTGGCCGAGGATGGCCGGGCGGCGGTTCCGGCGGCGGCAGCTGCCGCGCCGGTCCCGCCGGCGGCGGCCGCCGCGCCCGCAGTTGACGCGCCCGCGGAATCCGCCGCCCTGACCGACGGCGCGGCGCTCCCGATGACCGGGCCCGAGCGCGAGTTCTACGACGCGCAGAAGGCGTTCGGCGCGGCGCCGCGCATCACGCAGCGCGGGAATGCCGAGCTCGACGCGCGGCAGCGGGCGCGGCTCGAGGCGTTCCAGCGGCGTTACACGGCGCGGACGGCGGGGTCGAAGCGGTTCGCCGCGGAGCACCGGGGGATCATGGCCGACCCGCGTGCGGTGACGGGCTTCCGCCCCGCGACCAAGGAGTTCGTCTACCCGATCGTCGTCGAGCGGTCGGCGGGGGCGCGCATGTGGGACGTAGACGGGAACGAGTACGTGGACGTGCTCTCGGGCTTCGGCTCGAACCTGTTCGGCTGGTCGGCGCCGTTCATCGTCGACGCACTCAAGGCGCAGCTCGACCGCGGGTACGAGGTCGGGCCGCAGCACCCGCTGACGGCCGAAGTCGCGGCGCTGTTCGCGGAGATGACCGGGGCCGAGCGGGTGGCGTTCTGCAACACCGGCTCGGAGGCGGTGTTGGGGGCGATCCGGATCGCGCGCACGGTGACGGGGCGCGACCTCGTCGCGGTGTTCGGCGGGGCGTACCACGGCATCAACGACGAGGTCATCGTGCGCGGGACGCGGGCGCACCGCGCGGTGCCGGCCGCGCCCGGGATCCTGAGCGCGGCGACGGGCAACGTGCTCGTGCTCGACTACGGCGCGCCCGAGTCGCTGGCCGTGCTGCGCGAGCGCGCGCACGAGCTGGCGGCGGTGGTCGTCGAGCCGGTGCAGAGCCGGCGCCCGGACTTCCAGCCGGCGGAGTTCCTGCGCGAGCTGCGCGGGCTCACCGCGGAGGCCGGGATCGTGTATGTCTGGGACGAAGTCGTCACAGGGTTCCGCACGGCGCCGGGCGGCGCGCAGGAGTACTTCGGCGTGCGCGCGGACCTGGCGACGTACGGCAAGGTCGTCGGCGGCGGGCTGCCGATCGGTGTGATCGCGGGGCGGCGGGATCTGATGGACGCGCTCGACGGCGGGGCGTGGCAGTTCGGCGACGCGTCGGTGCCCGAGGTTGGGGTGACGTATTTTGCGGGCACCTTCGTGAGGCACCCGCTGGCGCTCGCGGCCGCGCGGGCGGTGCTGCTGGAGCTGAAGGCGCGGGGCCCGGAGCTGCAGCGGCGGATCTCCGCGCGGACGGGCGAGCTGGCCGAGGAGCTGAACGCGATGTTCCGCGCGTCCGGGGCGCCGCTCGAGGTGCGGCACTTCGCGTCGGTATGGAAGACCTTCTACACGGCAGAGCAGGCGCACGGCGACCTACTGTTCTACCTGTTGCGCGACCGCGGTGTGCACATCTACGACGGCTTCCCGTGCTTCATGACGGCGAGCCACGGCGAGGCCGAGTTGCGGCTGATCGTGGAGGCGTTCACGGGCGCGGTCGCGGAGCTGCAGGAGGCGGGATTCCTGCCGCCGCGGCCGGCGGAATCGGTGTCCGCGGTGCCGGGGTTGCCGCCGGTGCCCGGGGCACGCCTCGGCCGCACGCGTGACGGCTCTCCGGCGTGGTTCGTCGCCAACCCCGACGCGCCGGGTCGGTACGTACAGGTCGGCACGCCGTAGCCGCCCCCGCCCCCGCGCACGCCCGCTCGAACGCACGCCTGCCGCCTCGCATGCTCCCACGATTCTTCGGCGACACCGGCCGCCAGCTCTTCGGCGTCTATCACCCGGCTGCGGCGTCGATCGGCGCGGCGGCGCGTCGCGTCGGCATCGTGCTCTGCTACCCGGGCCCGCAGGAATATCGGCAGACGCACTGGGCGTACCGGCGCATGGCGGCGGAGCTGAGCGCGCGGGGCGCGCACGTGCTGCGTTTCGACTACGGTGCGACGGGCGACTCGGCGGGCGAGTCGTCGGAGGGGAATCTGGCGCGCTGGGTCGAGGACGTAGGGACGGCCGCGCGCGAACTGCAGGACGTCGCCGGCGTGCGGCGCGTGGCGCTCGTCGGACTGCGGCTCGGGGCGGCGCTGGCGGCGCGCGCGTGTGCGAGGGGGCTCGCCGTGTCGGACCTGGTGCTGTGGGACCCGGTCGTGCGGGGCGCCGACTACCTGGCGGGGCTCGAGGCCGAACAGCGCGCGGGGCTGCGGGCGCGGCATTATCCGGAGGACGACCGGGTCGGCCCGGACGAGCTGCTCGGCTTCCCGATGACGTCGGCGATGCGGGCCGAGTTGGGCGCGCTGGACCTGGCGGCCGAGGGGTGCGGGGCGCCGGGGCGCGCGCTGGTCATCGGCGCGACCGCGCGGCCGGAGTACGCGGCGCTCGGCGGTGCCGTGGGCGCGGCGATCGGGGGCGCGTGCGAGGTGCGCCACCTGGCCGACGCGACGCTCGCCGACGGCGGGCACATGGCGAACGACACGTGCATGGCGCGCCACATCCCGGCGGCGGTGTGCGAGTTCGTGACGCGGCCGGCGGCGCCCGCGCTGCGGTGCGCCTGATGCGGCCTAACCAGATCCGGCGGTGCCTAACGTGACCGTGGCGGCCGCGGCGAACGTCGTGACCGAGCAGGCCCTCCTCTTCGGTTCACACCGGGGGCTGGTCGGTGTCGTGACGCACCCGACCGGTGTGCCCGGTCCGGGCCCGCGGCGCGCGCTGGTGATGGCGAACGTGGGGCTCTCGCACCACGCGGGGCCGTTCCGGTTGTACGTGGAGCTCGCGCGGGCCGTGGCGGCGCTCGGGTGGTACGCGCTGCGCTTCGACCTGTCGGGGCTAGGGGACAGCCTGCCGCGGCCGGGGGCGCGTCCGGACGGCGAGCAGGCCGCGGCGGACGTGCGCGAGGCGCTGGACTGGTTAGAGGCGCAGCTCGGGGTGCGCGAGGTGGTGCTCGTCGGGCTGTGCTCGGGGGTGGACAGCATGCACCCCGTGGCGGTGGCGGACCCGCGGGTGGTCGGCGCGGTGTTCGTCGACGGGTACACGTACCCGACGCTCGGCTTCCGCGTGCGCCGCCACGCGCTGCGGTACGTCCAGCTCGGGCGGTGGCGGCGGTTTGCCCGACGGCAGCTCGCCAAGCGGGGCGCGGCGCCGTGCGACGGCAGCAGGTCGGTGCCGACGACGGACGCGGCGGGGCCGGTGTTCCAGCGCGAGTACCCGACGCTGGCGCAATTTCGGGCCGACGTGGCCGCGGCGGCGGAGCGCGGCGCGCGGCTGCTGTTCGTGTTCACGGGGACGTGTGATTCGGCGTTCAACAGCGAGCGGCAGCTGCGCGAAGTCCTCGGGAGGGCTGCGCCGACGGGGATGGTGAGCGCGCGCGTATTTGCGCGGGCGGACCACCTGTTTTCGGGGGCGGAGCACCGGGCGGCGTTCTTCGCCTGCGTGCGCGGGTGGATTGTGGAGTTGGGGGCCGCGCGGGCGGGCGTGCAGCGGGCGCGCTAGCGGGCTGGCGCCTTCCCGCCTCGTGGGCCGCTGCTCGACGCGTTAGGCCTGTAGAAGCTGTGGGACGGAGTGCTGACGCTGCCGATGATCGGGACGCTCGACTCGGCGTGGAGTTCGGGGGGGTGACGACGACGGCGACGCGCCCGCGGTGGCGATCACGCTCGTCGAGCTCGGGCGGTGAGCCGGGCGTGGGCGCGACGGTCACTCGCCGCGAGGTCGTGACGCGCCGCACCGACGCGGTCGTGGTCGCGGCGCGGCATCGCGCGCGGGATGGGCGGGGCCCTGCGGGTGCGGAGCGTGGTGGGCGAGGGGTCGACGTTCACGATCCCGCTGCGGCGGGTCGAGGCGGAGGGGCGGCCGGAGCGAGGGGACGAGCGCGGGACCACGCGAGGCGGCAGCGGGGCGGCCGGCGCGCGAGATTGGGGGCGCGGGCCCCGGACCCGGGTGCTGCGCCGTTCCTCCACGCGTTTCTCCGCCCGTTCCTCCACGCGACCCCGTCATGAGTCGATCTGCCCTTGTGCCCGCGCTCCTCGTCGCGACGTTCGTGGCCGGCGTTTCCGTCGGACGGCACACCATCGAGCCCGCCACACGGCCCGAGCCGGCGCGCGTCTTCGAGTTGCGGACGTACACCACGCCCGCGGGGCGGCTGCCCGCGCTCGAGCGGCGGTTCCGCGAGCACACGCTCGAGATTTTCGCGCGCCACGGGATGACGAACGTCGCGTACTGGACGCCGGAGGACACGGCGCGGGCGTCGAACACGCTCGTCTACTTGCTCGCGCACCGGAGCCGCGAGGACGCGGCGCGCAGCTGGGCGGCGTTCGGGGCGGACCCGGAGTGGCGTCGCGTGCAGGCCGCCTCGGAGGCGGACGGGAGGGTGGTCGACAAGGTGGAGTCGGTATTTCTCGACCCGACCGATTTCTCGCCGCTGAAGTAGGCGAGGGCGGCGGGCGCGACGGTCGCGCGCGGAGTGGATGACGTTCTCTGGACGGAACGCGTCTGTCCCGCGCAGCGACGGGCCGCCCGGAGCGCAGGGGTTCGATCGGCCGTCCCGGATCTTTGGGCACCACATGACTACTCTGATGGATCGCGCCTCGGTGGATGCCCCCGTGGTCGTCGCCCTCGCGGTCGAGCCACCGGCCGGGGCCTCAGCGCGGCTGTCGGCGGGGCCGCCGGTCGAAATCCTTCCCGAGCGGCTGGTGTCGTTGAGCGACGTGCTGACGGCGCTCTCGCACGCGCTCGACCTGACCAGCGACCAGCCGGCGGGGCACACGCTGCGGAGCTGCCTGATCGCGGGGCGGCTCGCCGGCGAGTTGGGGCTCGGGGCCGAGGCGCGCGCGGCGCTGCACTACGCGGTGCTCCTCAAGGACGCGGGGTGCAGCAGTAACGCGAGTCGGTTCGCCGCGCTCTTCGGCACGGACGACCCTGCGGCTAAGCGGCGCATGAAGGCGGGCGACTGGCAGGACGGCCTCGGGACGGCGATCCGCACGTTAGGCACGGTCGGCCGCGGGCGCCCGCTGCGCGAGCGGGTGCGGGCCGCGGTCCGGCTCGCCCGGGCGCACGAGCCGGCGCGCGAGCTGGTCGCGATCCGCTGCGACCGCGGGGCGGAGATCGCGCGCATGATCGGGTTCCCGGGCGCGACGGCGGACGCGATCCGCGCGCTGGACGAGCACTGGAACGGGGCCGGCTACCCCGACGGGCTGCGGGGCGACGCGATCCCGCTGCTGGCGCAAATCGCGAATCTTGCGCAGACGGTCGAACTCTTCCACGCCCAGGGGGCGTCGGAGGCCGGGCCGGCGGGGGGCGTCGCGGCGGCGTGCCGCGTCGTGCGCGCGCGGCGGGGGACGTGGTTCGCGCCGGCGCTCGCCGACCGCGTGCTGGGGTGGGCGGGCGACGCGGGGTGGTGGCATGTGTTAGGCCCGACCGCCGCGGCCGACGCCGCCGCGGTCGTCGGCGCGATGGAGCCGGCGGAATGGACGCGCCGGGTGGACGAGGCGGGACTCGACGTGGTGGCGCGGGCGTTCGCGGAGATCATCGACGCGAAGTCGCCCTACACCTTCCGGCACTCGACCAACGTGTCGGCGCTTGCGGTGGGGATCGGCGCGGAGTTGGGGCTGGACGCGGTCGCGCAGCGCCGGCTGGCGCGGGCCGGACTGCTGCACGACGTGGGGAAGCTGGGGGTGAGCAATCAGATCCTCGACTCGGCCGCGAGACTCGGGCCCGAGGAGCGCGCGGCGGTCGAGCGGCACCCGCGGTTCACGTGGGAGGTGCTGTCGCGGGTGGGGGCGTTCGCGGACTTCGCGTGGATCGCGGCGACGCACCACGAGAAGCTGGACGGGAGCGGGTACCCGTGGGGGCTGAGCGGCGACGCGCTGGACGGCGAGGCGCGCGTCCTGGTGGTGGCCGACATCTACGAGGCGCTGACGGCGGACCGGCCGTACCGCGCCGGAATGGCGCCCGCGGCGGCGTTCGCGATCATCGCACGCGACCGGGGCCCGAAGCTCTGCGCCGCGGCTGTCGACGCGCTCGCGGCGTGGGTGGAGCGCACGGGCGGCGGATCGGCGCTCAGTCTGTCGTGAGCGGGCGGTCGAGCGCGGCCCAGCCGAAGCGGAGCATCGGCGTTGCGGTGGTCGCGAAGCCGGCGAGGTGGTCCGGCAGCGCCGGGTCGTGGGCGTCGGCGAGCGGCCGGCGCACGACCCACGACTTGAGGCGGAGCGCGTCGCCGACGCTGGCGGGGGCGGACTCGAAGCCGCGCGGCATGCGCACGAGGGTGTCGTCGCGCTCGAGGGCGAGGCCCGCGGGCGGGAAGGCGTAGTGGGGCGGGGACGGACGGGCGGCGGGGGTCGGCATGGGGCGGGGGGTCACCGGCGGGGCGGCCAGTCCTGGTTGGTGCGGTCGACGTCGGGGAAGAGGCCGTCCGGGTCGATCACGACGCGCGTGACCGCGGGCGATGCGGCGACGCGGACGACGTGCCGCCGCGCCCCGCCGAGTCGGGCGTCGACCGGGATCGTGAGGCGCTGGACCGTCCCGTCGGCGCGGGTGACGGCGAGGAGGACGGGCATCGGCGCGAGCCCGCGGTCGTCGATGGTGATCGCCGTCGAGTCGCCGCGCGTCTCCACCGACGCCACCGCCTGGTCTAGCGGCCACGCCTGGTAGAACCAGCTCGTCCAGAACCAGCCGAGGTCGCGCCCGGCGACGTCGTCGACGGTGTGGAAGAAGTCGTAGGGGTACGGGTGCCGGCCGGTCCACGTGCGGCCGTACTCGCGGAGAGCGCGGTGGAAGGTGGGCTCACCGAGCAGGCCGCGGAGAGCGGCGAGGGCCTGGGCGGTTTTGTCGTAGTACATGACGAAATAGGACGCCGCGGGGTAGTCGTCGCCCGGGCGCATGAGCGGCAGGTCGCGCCCCGCGCGCACCGCGGCGAGGTACAGCGCGCGCTGCCCGGGTTCGGCGTCGCCGGGGCGGCCGCCGGCGCGCGGCTCGCCGTAGCGGGCGCGCATCGTTTGGGCGGCGTCGAACTGCGTGAGGCCCTCGTCCATCCACGGGTAGCGGGTCTCGTTGGAGCCGACCTGCATGGGGAACCACATGTGCCCGGTCTCGTGCATGAGGTCGCCGGCGAGGGAGAGTGTGTCGGCCCACGGCTGCATGAGCGTGAGGCGCGGGTACTCCATGCCACCGCCATCGAGGACACCCTCCATGGACGTCATGGTCGGCCACGGGTAGGGCCAGAGGTAAGCGGAGAGACGCTCGACGGCGTCGCGCGTGAGGCGCGCGCCGCCGGCGGCCCAGGCGGCCGCGGGCGCGCTGCGGCGGTAGAAGCTGTAGACGTCGACGGTGTCGGGCGCAGCGCCCGCGCGCGGTGGGCCGGCGTCTGGCGACGCTCGGACGAGCGCCCGGGTCGCGTCCCAGACGTACTGGTCGCTGGCGCCCCACGCGAAGTCGCGGACGTCCGTCGCGGTGAAGTGCCACGTCGCCGTCGCGCCCCCGCCGGCGGGACTCGCGAACGCGGCGGCGTCGCCCGGCTCGGCCACGCGCACGACCGCGCCGGTCCGCCGCGCCTCTGCCAGCCGCGCGCGGGTGCGCGGCGCGAGCACCTCGTCCGGGTTCTGGAGCGTGCCGGTGGCGCCGACGGCCCACCCGCGCGGCGCCGTCACGCGCACGTCGTAGTCGGCGGGGTCCATATAAAACTCGGCTTGCATCAGATACGGGTCGGCCACCCAGCCGAGGACGTCGTCGTAGACGGCGACCTGGGGGTACCAGTAGCCGGCGAAGTACAGGCGGTGGCCCTCGCGCCCCTCGCGGCCGTCCGACGGCGCGGGCGGCACCGCGTACGACCACGCGAACTCGAGGCGCGTGCTGTCGTGCGGGGGGAGGGGCCGCGCGAGCGGGATCCACATCACCGTGCCGTCGACCGAGTAGGCGCCCGGGGGGACGGCGCGCCCGTCGACCGCGACGCGGCCTAACGTGACCCCGTCGGTCGCCGGTGCGGGCCGCCGCCGCGGGCTGGCGGGCCGGAACGCGTTCTGGCGCAGGTGGACGGCTAGGCGGCGGAGGGTGTCGGGCGAGTTGTTCCGGTAGACGACGCGTTCGCTGGCGGACACGCGGTCGGTCGCGGGCGAGAGGCGCGCCTCGATTGCGTACCGCGCGTGCTGCACCCAGTAGGTCGGGCCGGGGCGCCCGGCGCGCGTGCGGGTGCCGCGCGCGATGGCCCGGGCGAACTCGGGGATCTCGGGGGGCGGGCGCGGCACGGGGCGCGCGGGCGCGGAGGCCTGCGCGGGCGCCCGCGTGGCTGAGGCGGCCAGCCAGGCGAGCAGTGCGGTGAGGGCGGCGCGGGCGGGTGGGCGCATGGCTGGTAGCGGCGGGTCGGGCGGCGCCGTCGGACGGACGGACCACCCCGGATGATTGCCCCCGCGGCCGCCGCGCCGCCAGCGCCACCGCGTCGCCCGACCGCGGCGCCTTACACTCCGGCCCGCTCCGGCGCGGCCCGGACGGTAAATGGCTGGGCGAACGTCCGGCCGTCCACGGTCAGCCGCGCGGTGAAGGCGCCCGTGTACACCGGCACCGCCTCGGCATCCTCGTCGTCGTCCGCGGGGCGGCGCACCGGGCGCACGGGATCCCACATCACCCGGTGGAGCCCCGGGCCGGCGGCGAGCGGCGAGCCCGCCGCGCGCCAGAGCGGGGACACGTTAGGCAGCCCGGCGCGCGGCCGCGCCGGCCCGGGCGGGGCGGCCGCCGCGGCGGCGGCCGCCGGGTCGCTCGAGAAGGTGCGGAGCGTGCGCCCCGCCGCGTCGAGCACCTCGAGCGTGACGGGGCCGCGCGCGCCCGCCCGCAGGTAGTAGTCGAGCGCGACGCCGTTCGGTTCGTTCGGCGCCTGCGGCTCGTCCTTCTGCAGCGGCGTGCCGTTGTCGCCGCCCTGCGGCAGGTAGGCGAGGTCGGCCGGGCGGAAGAGGTGCGCGTCGGCCGCGAGGACCGCGTCGGTGGCCTGCCGCAGCGGGCCGACGCCGTCGAGCACCCAGATGCCGCGCCCGTGCGTGCCGACGACGAGGTCGTCGCCGTGGAACACGAAGTCGCGCACCGAGGTGACCGGCAGGTCGAGCTGGAGCGGCAGCCACCGGTCGCCGTCGTCGAACGAGACGAAGGCGCCGCGCTCGGTGCCCGCCACCAGGAGCCCGCGCCGGCCCGGGTCCTCGCGGACGACGTGCACGTACCCGTTCGCGGGGAGCCCGCCCGTAACGCGCTGCCAGGTGCGCCCCGCGTCGCGCGTGCGGTAGACGTAGGGCGCGAAGTCCTGCAGCTGGTGGCGGTCCACGCTCGCGTAGGCCGCGCCGGGGTCGAAGTGCGACGCCTCGATCATCGTGACGCGGCTCCACGCGGTGACGGCCGGCGGCGTGACGTCGCGCCAGCGCACGCCGTCCGCGCCGCCGGGTGCGGCGACGTCGTCGGTCACGAGGACGCGCCCGTCGTCGGTGCCCACCCACACCATGGGCGCGCGCAGGGGTGACGGGGCGATCGTGTAGATCACGCCGCGCCGGCCGTTGCGGTCCACGTGCGCGGCGGCCGCGGCGCCGAGGGTCACCGGCACGCCGGGGTCGGGGCGCGTGAGGTCGGGGCTGACGCGCGTCCACGTGCGCGCGCCGTCCGTGGTGCGGAAGAGGAACTGGCTCGCGTAGTACAGCGCCCGCGGGTCGGCCTTCGAGATCACGAGCGGCTGCGTCCAGTCGGCGCGCGCGCGCTCCGCCGGTGGCTCGGCCGAGGTCGCGGGGGTGGTCCCCGGTACGGGGGTGTTGGTCGTGAGGTCGTAGCGCGTTCCCGTGCCGCCGTAGATCACGCCCGGGTGCAGCGGGTCGCCCGCGGTGTAGCCGCTCTCGCCGCCGGCGCCGATCGGCTCCCAGTCGCGGACCGAGAGCTCGGCGAACTTGCCGCGCGAGCGCACGGCCACCGCGCCGCTGTCCTGCTGCGCCCCGGTCACCCAGTACGGCGTGCGGTAGTCGACGGCGATGTGGTAGAGTTGCGCGGTGGGCTGGTTGAGCCACGAGCTCCACGTGACCGTCGCGGGGTCGGCGGCGGTGGACGCGTGCGTGATGATCGCGCCCTGGTCGCTGGCGACGATCATCGTGGCCGAGTCGTCGGGGGAGACCCAGGCCTGGTGGTAGTCGTCGCCGCCCGGGGAGCCGCGGAGGACGGCCCAGCTCCGGCCGCCGTCGGTGGAGCGGTTCACGGCGACGTTGGGCACGTAGACGATGTCGGCGTTCCGGGGGTCGACGGTGACCTTGGAGAAATACCACCCGCGCCCCCAGAGCGCCGGGTCGGACGAGAGGCGGGTCCACGTGGCGCCGGCGTCGTCGGAGCGGAACACGCCGCCCTGCGCACGCGCCGGCTCGCGGCCCGCGCCCGGCGCGGCGGCGTTGGGCGACGACGCGTTAGGCGACGAGGCGTTAGGCGCGGGGGCGGTCGGGTCGGGGTCGAGGCAGTCCACCACGGCGTAGACGCGGCGCGGGTCGCTCGGCGCGACGGCGATGCCGGTCCGGCCGATCGTCCCGGCGGGCAGCCCCGCGGTGAGGCGCGTCCACGTCGCGCCGCCGTCGGCGGACTTGTAGATGCCGCCGCCCGGTCCGTTGGTCGGCGCGTACGTGAACCAAGGCGGCCGGCGCGTGTTCCAGAGGCCGGCGTAGACCACCCGCGGGTCGTGCGGGTCGATCACGACGTCGACCGCGCCCACGTCGGGGCCCGTGTAGAGGACCTTGGTCCAGCTGCGGCCGCCGTCCGCGGAGCGGTAGACGCCGCGCTCGGGGTTGGCCGCGTAGAGGTGCCCGATCGCGGCGACGAAGACGACGTCGGGGTCGTTCGGGTGGACGGCGATCTTGCCGACGTGCTGGGTCGCGTCGAGGCCGAGGTGCGTCCACGTGCGGCCGGCGTCGACCGACTTGTACACGCCGTCGCCGTAGCCGGCCGAGTCGCGGAGCGTGGACTCGCCGGTGCCGACGTAGAGCACGTCGGGCGCGGAGGGTGCGACGGCAATCGCGCCGATCGAGGCCACGGGCTGGCCGTCGAAGATCGGCATCCAGGTGCGCCCCGCGTCGACCGTCTTCCAGACGCCGCCGTTGACGGCGCCGAAGTAGAACTCGTTCGGCCGACCGGGGACGCCGGTGGCCGAGGCGCAGCGCCCGCCGCGGAACGGGCCGAGCATGCGCCAGCGCATGCCGGCGACGAAGGCGGCGTAGTCGGGGGCGGCGCCCGGCCCGGCGGGCCGGAGGTCCACCCGACCGGGCGCCTGCGCGCGGGCCGCGGCGGGCGCGAGGACGAGGCCGAACGCGGGCGTGCCGACCGAGAGCGCCGCGCCCGCGGCGCCGACGTGACGGAGGAAGTCGCGGCGCGACGTCTGCGGCGCCGGCGTGCCGGAGGGGTCGGAGGAAGCGGGGGGCATACGTCGAATTCGCGTGGGGAGCGGCGGCGTGCTGATCGGGTCGGCGTGCCGGTGTGATAGTGGGTCAGCGCGGTCTCCGCCAGCGCGCGCCTCGCGCGTGGTGGTACTCGACATCGACGACGGTGGCCGCCGCGCCGCGGAGGGCGAGGTGGTAAAAGCCGGACGCGCCGACCGCCGCCGTTCGCCTCGAGCGCCGCGCCATTCGCCGCGTCGGGACGACCCGCGGTTGATTTCTGCTGGCCGCCCAGCCTCGAATGCGAGATCGTGCGGCGTACGTGGGCCGCCGCCCGCGATCGACGACAACACGGTGCCGGGATCGGCGATCATGACGTCGGTCAACATCGCGCAGGTGCGAATTACGGGGATCGAAACCGTCGCCGAGTACCGGCCGAACAGTCCTGCGGCCGCAGCTGTACGTCGAGAACGCGTTCGACGACCAGTACCGGCTCGAGGGCGCGTTCTTCAGCGGCGCCTCGGCCGGCCGGCCGCGGAGCAGCCAGGCGCGCATCAACGTCGGCGTCTGGGCGGCGCCCAGGCGGCACCGCGGCGGGCATCCGGGTAGACTCGGGTAACGTGCACGGGATTCACTTGCGAGACGACGGGGCGGCAGTCGCGGACCGCGCCGGATCGGTGCGGCGTGCCGCGCTGGACGTCGCGCGCGGGCGGGAGCGCCTGCGCGCGGTGGGCCGGCGCGCGCTCGCGCTGCTGCTCGGGTGCGCGCTCGTCGTGTCGTGGATCGGGTCGGCGCGCCCCGTGTGCGGGATGACGGCTGCTGGTGTGATGGCCGGGCACGCCGCGATGCACCACGCCGCGGGGCATGCGAGGGGCGCGGCGCAGGCTGCGATGGCCGGCCACGGGCCGGCGCGGGACGTGGGGGCCGGCGCGGCGGGCGACGACGGCTGCCCGATGCGCGGCCAGACTGGGGCGCCGTGTTCCGCGCTCCTGCACTGCGTCGCGGTGGTGGCGGCGGCGCCCGCGGTGTCGGGGCTGCCGCGGGGGCCGGACGACGGGCGGGCGGCCCCCGCGTCCGCGCACGGGCCGCTCCTCGGGGAATCGGAGACGGCCGCCGAGCCGGTCGCGCCCCCTCCACGGGGCTGAGGGACGCGGGCGCGCTGGCGCGCCCGCGAGACGAGTCGCGTCCGCCGCCCCGGGACGCGTCCGGCGGCGCCCGTCATGCGGGCCGCCGCGGGCGCGACGCCGCGGGGCGCATCCCTCGCCTCGGGGGACCGCCGCACGGCGGCCCCGGCGCTCCCCGGCCCTTCGATGTCCCGCATCCGCCCGATCACGACGGCGGCACTCGCCGCCCTTTCCACCGCGCTGCCCGCCGTGCTCGGCGGCCAGCCGCCGCCACCCAAGTCGGCGCCGGCCGACACGACGATGGCCGACATGCCGGACATGGCCGGTATGTCGATGGCCGGTCCGGGAATGGCCGGGATGCCGATGCACGCCCCCGCCCCGCTCGGCATTCCCATGACCCGCGCGGGGTCGGGCACGAGCTGGACGCCCGACGCCGTGTCGCTGCCCATGCTCATGACCGCCGCCGGCCGGTGGGACCTCATGTTCCACGGCGCCGCGTTCGGGCAGTACGACGCCCAGGGCGGGCCGCACGGGGGCTCACAGTTGGGCTCGCTCAACTGGGGCATGGTGATGGCGTCGCACACCTTGCTCGGCGGCCGCTTCCAGGCGCGCGCGATGTTGAGCCTCGATCCGGCCACCGTCACCGGGCGCGGCTACCCGCTGCTGCTGCAGAGCGGCGAGAGTTACGACGGCCGGCCGCTGCACGACCGGCAGCACCCGCACAACTTCTTCATGGAGGCGAGTGTCCTCTACGAGCGGGCGGTCGCGCGCGCGTTAGGCGTGTCGCTTTATGCGGCGCCGTCGGGCGACCCGGCGCTCGGGCCGGTGGCGTTCATGCACCGGCCGTCGGCGATGGACGTGCCGACCGCGCCGATCGGGCACCACTGGCAGGACGCGACGCACACGACGTTCGGGGTGCTCACGGCCGGGCTGTTCACGCGGGCGGCGAAGCTCGAGGCCTCGGCGTTCAACGGCCGCGAGCCGGACCAGGACCGGTACGGGTTCAACCGGATCCGGCTGGACTCGTACGCCGGCCGCCTCACGGTCAACCCGTCGTCCAACTGGAGCCTGAGCGGCAGCTACGGCTTGCTCAGGAGCCCGGAGGTGCTGCACCCGGACGAGTCGATCCACCGCGCCACGGCCTCGGCGATGTACGGCGCGCGCCTGGGGACCGACGGCCAGTGGGCGACCACGCTGCTGTGGGGGGCCAACAAGTACAGCACGCAGTCCGGCCTGTCGCACAGCGGCCTGGTCGAGGCCGAGGCGGTGCTCGACCGGTCGAACGCGATCTTCGGGCGCGCGGAGGTGGTGCGGAAGAGCGCCGAGGATCTGTCGCTCGACGCGGCGAGCGGACTCGCGCCGACGGCGCTCGGCGCGCCGCCGGCCGACCTGGCCGCCGGCACGCGGTTCACCGTCGGCGCCGTATCGCTCGGCTACGTCCGCGAGGTCGCTCGTCTGCGCGGGGCGACGCTCGGTGTCGGGGGGATGGGCACGGTGAACGTCGTGTCCTCGGGGCTCCGGGAGGCGTACGGGTCGCGGACCCCGGTCGGGGGGCTGGTGTTCGTTCGGGTGCGGCCGCGGCGGGGGCGAGTGATGGCCTGACGCGGAGGACGGGCTCAGCGCGTCGCGTCGTTCCGGCTGGAGCGATGGCGCTACGCGCCCGGTTTGCACACGTTTCAGGGCCCGACGCCGCGCCCGCCGCGCCCGCGTGTTTTCCGCCGCCCGCCTCACCTTTCCGCGCCGATGCCCTCCCACGTCCTCGACCACCTCTCGCTCGGCAAGATCGTCCAGATCCGCGAGCGCCTGCTCGCCTCGCAGGCGGCGGGCGGCACGGTGTACCGCTTCGAGTCAGGGGACCCGAGCTTCGCGCCGGCGCCGCACGTGACGGCCGCGATCGCGGACGCGGCGGCGCGCGGGCAGACGCACTACCCGCCCAACAACGGCATTCCCGCCCTGCGCGCGGCGATCCGCCGCAAGCTCGAGCGGGTCAACGACGTCGTGCTGCCGGACGAGGACGGGATCTTCGTGACGAACGGGTCGATGCACGGGCTGTTCGTCACGTTCGCGGCGCTGTTGGACCCGGCGGACGAGGTGATCCTGCCGGACCCGATGTGGACGGAGGTCGCGGAGAACGTGCGGCTGGCCGGCGGCGTGGCGGTGGGCGTGCCGCTCGAGGCGGCGGACGGCTACGTGTACGACCCGGAGGCGATCGCGCGGCGGATCACGCTCCGCACGAAGGCGATCTTCGTCAACACGCCGCACAACCCGACGGGCGCGGTGGCGGACCGCGAGCGGCTGCTGGCGATCCTGCGGCTGGCCGAGGCGCGCGGGCTGTGGGTGGTGAGCGACGAGGCGTACGAGGACGTGATCTACGCGCCCCACGTGCACCACTCGCTCATGGCGCTCGCGCAGCGGCACGCGCCGGCGGTGGCCGCGCGAATGGTGAGTCTCTGGTCGTTCTCGAAGAGTCACGCGATGAGCGGGCTGCGGGTCGGTTACGCGGTGACGGCGGACGCCTCGCTGCGCGACCGTTTTCCGAAAGTCCTGCGCTGCTCGATCAACGGGGTGAACACGCTCGCGCAGTGGGGGGCGACGGCGGCGCTCGAGGGCCCGAGCGACCACGTGGCCGCGATGCGCGCGGAGTACGCGCGGCGGCGCGACGTGATGTTGGACGCGTTAGGCGACGTCGAGGGCGTGCGGCCGTTCGCGCCGCGGGGCGGGTTCTATCTGTGGTGCGAACTCGACCCGGCGCTCTACGGCCGGCTCGGGGTGCGGGACGCCGACGAGCTCTCGGCGCGGCTGGCCGACGCGGGCGTGGGGAGCGCGCCGGGGGACGCGTTCGGCGAGCACTGCCGCGACGCGATCCGGTTCGCGTACAGCTGCGCGACGGAGATGGTTGAGGCGGGCGCGCCGGTGCTGCGCGCGCTGCTCGCGGGGGAGCGGCCGCTGAAGGCGGAGGAAGCGGGCGGGCGCGCCGGGCGGCGGACCGCGGCGGTGGGCGCGGCGTGACCGTGCTCCGCGTCGCGCTCGTGCAGCTCGCCGTGCGGGACGGCGCGCCGGCGGAGAACGCCGCGAGGGCGGCGGCGCTCGTGCGGGCCGCGCCGGCGGCCGACCTGTACCTGCTGCCCGAGCTGTTCACGACGGGCTACGCGCACGGCAGCTGGCCGGCGGCCGCGCGCGACGACACGCCGGCGGCCGCGGTGGCGCTGCAGGCGCTGGCCGACGAGCGCGGCGCGTGGGTCGGGGGGAGCATGATCGCGGGGGCGGCGGGCGGCGGGCTCGCCAACCGCTTCCACCTCGCGGTGCCTAACGGAGCGCCCGTCCTCTACGACAAGGCGCACCTCTTCCCGCCGATGGGGGAGCCCGGGCGGCTCGCGGCCGGGGCGTCGCGGGTGCGGACGCGCGTTGGGCGCGGCGCCGCGGCGGCGGACGCGGCGCTCTCGATCTGCTTCGACCTGCGCTTCCCGGAGCAGTACCGGCTGGACGCGTTAGGCGGGGCGGAACTGTTCGCGTGCGTCGCGGAGTGGCCGCACCCGCGGGGGGAGACGCTCCGGCTGCTGGCGCGGGCGCGGGCGGCGGAGAACCAGGCGTGGCTGGCGCTCTGCAACCGCGCGGGGCCGGCGGCGGACGGGACGGTCTTCTGCGGCGGGTCGTGCGTGGTCGCGCCGGACGGGACGGTCGTCGCCGACGCGGGGGAGGCGGAGGACGCGGTGGTCGTGGCTGAAATCGACGTCGGCGAGGCGCGGCGCGCGCGCGCGGCGTTCCCGGTGCTGCCGCTGCGGGTGGCGGGGGTGGACGACGGCTGACGGCCGCCCCGCGTCAGACCGCGGGCAGCGTCGCCCCGATCGCCAGCCGGCGGACGAGGTCCGACGCCGCGAGCGGCCGCGCGAACAGGTAACCCTGCCCGCGCGGGCAGCCGAGCGCGCGCAGCCGCGCGAGCTGGGCGCGCTCCTCGATCCCCTCGGCGACTGTGGTGAGCGAGAGGGACGCGCCGAGTGCGACGACCGCCGCGGCGAGCGCGCCCTGGTCGCCGTCCCCCGCGAGGCCGTCGACGAAGCTCTTGTCCACCTTCAGCACGTCGACCGGGAACTCCCGCAGGTAGCCGAGCGAGCTGTAGCCGGTGCCGAAGTCATCGACGGCCAGCCGCACGCCGAGTGCCTTGAGCGCGCGCAGGCGTTCGAGCGTCTGCGCGGGGTCGCGCATCATCACGGTCTCGGTGATCTCGAGGACGAGGCGGGCCGGCGCGAGGCCGCTCTCGGCGAGGGCGGCGGCGACGTCGTCCACGTAGCCGGGCTCCTCCAGCTGGCGGCCGCTCACGTTGACCGATAGGGCGACGCACGCGTGCGGGCCGAGGCGGGCCCAAGACGCGGCCTGCCGGCACGCCTCGCCCAGCACCCAACGGCCTAACGGGACGATGAGGCCGGTCTCTTCGGCGACGGGGATGAAGACCGCGGGCGGGACCGCGGTGCCGTCGGGCGCCGTCCAGCGAAGCAGCGCCTCGGCGCCGGTGACGCGCTCGGTGGCGAGGTCGACTATGGGTTGATAGACCAGGCGGAAGGGCGCGCCGCGGCGCGGGCCGGTGACGTCGGCGCCCATCGCCGCGACCGCGGCGCGCAGGTCGGCCTCGAGCGCGAGGCGGGCGACGGCGGCGCGGTGCATCGCGGGGGCGAAGGCCACGGCGCGCCCGCGGCCGCCGTCCTTGGCCGCGTAGAGCGCGAGGTCGGCGTTGCGCACGAGGGCCTCGACGCTGTCGGCGCCGTCGGCCGTGGCGAGACCGACGCTCGCGCCGGCGAGTACCGACCGCTCCGACCCGCCACCGGGGACCGACACGGGCGCGGAGAGCGCCGCGAGCACGCGGTCGGCCGCGGCGCCGGCGTCCTCGGGCGCGGCGAGGTCCTCGAGCAGGATCGCGAACTCGTCGCCGCCGATCCGGGCGATCGTGTCACCGCCGCGGGTCACGGCGGCGAGGCGGCGCGCGACGGCGACGAGGAGCGCATCGCCCGCGCCGTGGCCGAGGCTGTCGTTGACAGTCTTGAACTGGTCGAGATCGAGGAGGAGCACGGCGGTGCGCGCGCGCGCGTCCGGGTCGCGCGCGACGCGGGCGAGGGCGTGCGCAACCCGGTCGTGGAAGAGCGCCCGGTTGGCGAGTCCGGTGAGCGCGTCGTGGAACGCCTGGTGCGCGAGGTCGGCCTCGAGGCGCTTGCGGTCGGTCACGTCGACCGACAGCCCGAGCGCGCCGGTGATCGCGCCCGCGGCGTCGCGCAGCGGCTCGACGTGCGTGACGAAGACGCCCGCGCCCCACGCCAGTTCGTAGTGTGAGGAGTGGCCGGTGAGCGCGCGGCGGGCGGCGGCGATTGGCGGAAAGTCGGCGTCCGCCCGGCCGAAGAACTCCGCGATCGTGCGTCCGACGATCTCGTCGCGCGCCAGGCCGATGGCGGCGAGCCCGGCGCCCATCGACGACGTGAAGCGGAGCTCGCGGTCGACGGTCCAGAGCACGCCGGGGAGTTGCCCGGCGAGGATGGAGAAGCGCGCCTCGCCCGAGGGCGCCGCGTCGACCGCGGCGCCGAGCGCGGCCGCGGTGTGGTTGAAGCTCTCCGCCAGGAACCCGACGTCGTCGAGCACGCGCGTCGGCAGCCGGGCGTCGAAGTCGCCGCGCTCGAGGGCGCCTAACGCTCGGCGGGCGCGGCGCACGCGGTAGGTCGCGTGCATCGGGCCGCGGATCGCCGCCGCGCCGACCGCGCCGAGGCACGCGGTTTCGAGCAGGATGAGGGCCCACGGGACGGCCCCCGGCGCGCCCGCGCGTCCCGCGTACCAGTAGCCGACGGCGCGCGCGACGGGGTAGGCGACGCACGCCGAGGCGAGCTGCACGCGCGCGGCGCGCGGCAGCCCGGACGCGTACGTCGCCGCGACGCCGACGTAGAAGACGAGGCCGAGGTAGCCCACGGGTCCGAGCGCGGCGACGCCGACGGCGATGGCGGTCGTGTCGAGCGTGTGCAGGGCCCAGAAGTGCCACGGGCGGACGGTGCCGCGGCGCCGCTCCCGGTCGGCCGCGGTGTTGGCGAGGGCGGTGAACAGCGCGCAGCCGAGCAGCACGGGCCACGGCGCCGCGAGCCACCCGAGGTAGGCCGCCGGCACCAGACCGAGCCCGAACAGGGCGAAGCGGAAGCGCACCCGGATCGTGAGCGCGAAGCGGGCGCAGAGCAGGCGCCACTTCTCGTCGTCGGCGAGGGCGCGCGGGTCGGGCGCGTCGGCGAACGGCACGGAGCGGGAAGTGGGGGGGGGCGGCGCTGCCCGGAGGGCGTGCCCGCGCGGGGCTGGCGCGGGGCACCGGGCGAAGACTTCCCCGTCGGGCGGGACGTCACGGTGAGGAACGCCCGCCGCGGGCCCGCGCGTGGTGGACCTGCTCCGGCGGGGGCCGGGTACCTCGAGCGTGCCCCGACGTCGTCCCCGCATCCCTCATGCGCCGCGCGCGACGACGACGTCCGTCCTGCTCGTGGGCGCGCTTGCCGTCGCCGCGGCGGCGGGCGCGGCAGCGGCGCGCGGGCGACCGGGCGCGGGTGGGGCGGGGGCGACGCTGGCCGACGGCGTGCGGCGGCTGCGCGCGGCGGCGGTGGGCGACGTGCGGGAGGGCGCGGCGGACGGGGGGCGCGTCGGCGCGTTAGGAGCGTTAGGCACCGCGCGCGGACCGGCTGGGCTGGTGTTGCCGCGGTGGCGCGGCCGTGTGGCCAAACCGTTCGTGCCCGACGCGGCCGGACTCTCCGCGACGCCGGGCGCCCGGGACGCTCCAGCCGGCGGCACGGGGGAAGCGCCGCCGTGGCACGGCGACCGCACCGCGGCGACGCTGACCGCCGAGGCGGGTGACACGCTCGCGCTGCCGGCCGAGTTGGGGGCGGGCCGCGTGCGGCTCGAGGTCGAAGGGGCGGTGTCGCTGCTTCCCGGCGGGCGCGTCGTGCTCGGCGCACCTGGCGAGGCCGCCGTCGTGGCGGTGAGTGCGACCGGTCGGACGCGCACGCCGCTCCTGGTCCGGCCAGTGGTGCGCGGGGCCGTCTACCCCGTGGTTGTGTCGGGGGACGAAACACTGGGCGGACCGATCGCGGCGCGCGTGATCGTGCGGCGCGGGAACGCCGTGGACACGGCGTGGGCCGGCGCTGACGGGCGGTTCCGCGCGCCGACCGCGCCCGGCACCGAGGGCGAGACCGCCGAGGTGCGCGTCGAGGCGGTGGCGGCTCCCACCGGGGCGCGCCCGTGGGGTGCGCGCCCCGACCGGGTCGCGTTCTCGCCGGTGACGCTCCGTGACGTGCCCGTGGCGCGGCTCCACGCGCTCGGCGTGGTGCTGCTGCCCGCGCGCTGGACCGTGACGGCGGGGCACTTCGCGGGGACGACGGTGGCGGTGCGTGCGGAGGCGGCGCGGGGCTTCTGGCAGTTCACGCGCGAGCCGCGCGACGCGCACGGCGCACCGGTGGGCTGGATCCACGAGCCGCCCTACGCGGTCGCGCTCGACCGCGGCTTCGATCGGGCCGATTCGGCGACGTTCTGGCGCGCGGCGCGGGCGGTCGAGGCGGCGTGGGGGCGGCGGTTGTTCGTGCCGGCGGAGGGGGCCGACGGCAGCGCGCAGGACCGAGCGGAGGTGGTCGTGCGCACGACGCCGGAGCTCGCGGCGGACGGGTTCACGTCGATCGGTTGGGACGGAAGCGGGACCGTGACCGGCGCGGTCGTGGACCTGCGCGTGCGGCGGCCGGGCGCGCTCGACGCGGGCGTGGTCGCGCACGAGCTCGTGCACGTGCTCGGCTTCGGCCACGCGCGCGGGTGGGCGTCCGTGTTGGCGCCGGCGGGGCGCGCGAGCACCCCAGAGCCGACGGCCGCGGACGTGACGTACGCGGAGCTGTACGACGCGGTGCGGCGCGCCGCGCGCCGCGCGGCGGCCGCGTACGGGGCGGCCTACGGGTGGCCCGATGCGGCGCCCTGACGCGGCGCCCTGACGACGTGCCGCGCGGGGTGCCTAACGCGGCGTGAGGAACGCCTCGAGCCGGGCCACCTCCGCGTCGAGGGCGCGGGCGAAGCCCGGGCCCGGCGGGCGTCCGGCGGCGAAGCCTGCGGCGACGTCGAGCGGCGCGCCCGGGGCCGCGCGGCCGACGGTGGCCCAGCCGATGACGGCGTCGCCCCACAGGAGCGGGAGCGCGTAGTACCCGCGCGCGCGGCGCGCGGCGGGCGTGTACGCCTCGAAGCGGTACGCCCACCCCCAGAGCCGCTCGAAGCGCGCCCGGTCCCAGACGACCGGGTCGAAGGGGGCGAGCAGGCGCGCCAGGCGGGGTACCGCGACCGCCGCTGTCGGGTCGGCGTCGGCGGGCCACACCCACCGCTCGGCGCCTACCGCGGTCGTCAGCAGCGCGCGCTCGCGCTCCATGCGGGCGAGGGTCTGTTGCGCGTCGCGGGCGGTGACGTGGCGGCGCACGTGTGGCACGAAGCGCAGCACGCGCCGCAGCCCGGCCTCGGGCAGCGGGGCGAAGAGGCGGACGATCAGGTCGACGATACCGCGGAACCGTCGGTCGGGCGAGAGGTCGGACGCGGGGTCGCCCGGCGCGGGGTCGCCCGACGCGGGGTCGATCGATTGGTAGACGCGCACGCCGGCCTCGCGGCGGGCCACGCGCAGCAGGCCGTGGGCGTGCAGCCGTTCGAGGGCGCGCGTCGTGACGCGGGAGAGACCGCCCCAGGGGTTGCGTTCGGCGCCCGCGGCGAAGTGGCGGTCGACCTCGCGCGGGTGCACGGCGCCGGCCGCGCGCACGTAGGCCAGCACCTCGCGCGCGAGGCCGGCGGGCGGGTCGGCGGCGCCCGGGTGTAGGAGGCGGCGGGTGGGCGGGGTCGCGAAGCCGTACGCGTACAGGAAGTCCTCGTCGAGGCCGAGCGCGGGGTAGACGCGCTCGAGGTCGCCCGCGCGGTAGCGGGCGACGCGGTGCCGGAGGATGAGGTCCTGCGCGCGCGCCGGGGCCCGGATCGGGTCGGCCTGGATGAAGCCCATCCGTCCGACGGCGTCGGCCAGCCGCGTGGGCGCGAAGAGGGATCGGGCGATCACGTGCCGGCGGAGCTGCACGGCGGGGTCGGTCAGGCGGGGCACGCGCGCCTCGCCCGGCGGCCGTCGGCGCTTCGCCGCACCGCGTTAGGCATCCGCCAGCGCGGCGGCGAGCCGCCGCGGCGCGGTGAGCCGATACGCGTCCCTCAGCAGCCCGTCCAGTGCGTCCCAGTCGGCGCCCCGGTCCAGCCACACCCCCACCCACCCGCTCGGCCCCACGTACGGGGGCACGAAGATCCGATCGGGCATCGCCCGTACCATCAGGTCCTGGTTCTCCGGCGTCGCCTTCACCCACACGGCGGGGCGGCCCCGGCCGTGCCGGTCGGCCGCCGCGTACATGGCGAACAGTTTATTCCGCACGCGGAAGGTGGGCTCGCCCCACGCCTCGGCCTCGTGCGCTTCGGGGAGGGCGAGGCAGCGCTCGCGGACGCGCGGGAGGAGGTCGGTCGGCATGCGGGGGCCGTGTGGGGGAGGGAACGTTGTATGCCGCGTATGCCGCGCGCGGACCGCGGCCGTGGCGGCCGTCGTCGGAAGGGTACCGCTCGATCCCGAGCGGTGTCGCCGTCGTGTTCCGTTCGGCGAGTTCCGAGCCGTGCGGATGCCGTGCGCGGGGACGCTCGGGAGGGTGTCGCGCGCGGACGGGGGGGATCGGGCGGGGCCTAACGACCGGCCCTCGCGACTGTCCCCGAGTCGATCGCCGTGGGTCGCGCGCGTCCGCGGCGGGGACGCCGCGAGGGACGGCAAGGAGTTTGCGACGGACGCGCCCGCCACGCCGGATTCCACAGCCGGCGGGCGTGCACCGCGTTCCCAACGCTTCACGCAATGAGGAGGGTCCGATGACCGACCGTTACAACGACAACTCAATCCGCCAGGGTAGCCACGCCGACCACGCCGTCGACAGAGCTCTCGGACCGCACGACGGGCCGACGACCACCGGCGACGCCGTGGGCGAGACGGTTGGCGGACTCTCGGGGATCGCGACCGGCGCGGCAATCGGTTCGATCGGCGGCCCCATCGGCACGATCATCGGCGGCATCGCGGGCGCCGCGGCGGGGTGGTGGACCGGCCGCGCCGTCTCCGAGGCCGCGAGCACGTACGACCACGAGGACGAGTATTACCGCGGGCACCACGCGTCGGGCACGGGGTCGACGACGGGGCACGTCCTGAACCAGCCTGTCGGGGACACCGCGCACAACGTCTCGGCGGCCGCGGGGCGCGCGGCCGATCGCGTTGAAGCCGGCGTGGGCCACGCGGCCGATCGCGTGGCGGGTGGCGTGGACCGCACGACCGACCGCGTCGCGGGCCACCGGTACGGCTACGACGACGTCCGTCCGGCGTACCAACTGGGTCATGTGGCCGGGATGAACCCTGACTATCAGGGTCGCCGCTTCGAGGAGGTCGAGTCCGACCTGCGCCGCGGCTACGACGCGCACGCGAGCGGGAACGCCGGTGCTCCGGCCTGGGACGACGTGCGCAACTACGCGTCGGACGCCTACACGCGGACTGCGTCGCGGCGCGGGGCGTAAGAGGCGTCAGCGGCGCTGATGACGGGGGCCGGGCCGGGAGGTCCGGCCCCCGTCGTCGTCGCCGGCGCGTCGGCGCGCTACTCGGAAATACTGGCGCACGCAGGCCCATCGTCGGCGGTGGTGCGGATAACGGGTGCAGGCGAGTTTCGGAAGAGCACCGGTGCTAGCTTGTTCGGTAAGAGGTAGCAAATATCTTGCGCATTTGTGACGCGATTCTCATACTGGCGCACCTTCCCGCGAGTTGATGGGGCTCAGGCTGCTTCGACGTGGCTGTCGCATCGCTCGTCCCCCGGGCAGGTGCCGTCGGCGCATGAGCCGACACGTCCGCCTCGCCGTGGAGCCTGTCTATGCGTCGTATTCGCAGCACGTCAAACCTCGCCACGCTCGCGTTCGCCCTGACCGCGCTCGACCTCGCCGCGTGTGTGGACGCGCACACCGTCGGGCCTACGGAGCCAGTCGCTCCGTCGGTAAACGCCGACAAGCGTGGGTTCCCGAACGCGCAGGTCACCCCCGGCCTCGCCACCACGATCGCCCACGTCACCCCGACCACAGTCGGGCATAACACCGTACAGGACGGCAGCACCGACTGCGCGAGCGTGGCGCCGGGCTCCACGGCGATACTGATCGACCTCCCGACCTCCATGACCGTCGCCTCGACGACCGTCGCCGGTTACACCTTCACCGTCTCGGGGGGCGGGATGCAGATCGCCTTCGCCCCCGCCAACGCCGGCGCGCTCAGTACGGTGATCGCGGCGGTGCTCGTGAAGGGGGGCCCCGGCTACGACGTGTACTCCTACGTCGCCCAGCCGACCGCGAGCGACGCCGGCCTCACCTCGCCGGTCAACAACGGCGGCCAGATCTCCGGGATCAGCCACTACGTCGTCTGCACGGCGCCCAGCCCCACCCCGCCAACGATCACGAAGACGCTCGTCGAGGTGTCCGCCGGGCCGGATCTGCCACACAGCCAGCCGGTCGCGCCGATGGTCCACAACGGCGTCCAAATGTACGGATTCGGCGGGGGGCAGACGCTCTGGGTCACGTACAAGATCGTCTACTCGACGCCGGTGTCGTCGACGATCACCGACGACGAGCAGCAGGACTGCGCGATCGCGAACACGCCCGCGAACGCGTCCGGCGGCGGACTGTTGCGGTCGCAGTTCACGTGTTCGACCAACGGGTTCAACGCCACGCTGCCCGGATCGATGAATGGGAGTCTCGGGAATCCGAAGGGTTCGATCAACGTCCCCGCGGGGAGTGGGACGATCTACATCACGGTCGACGTCCACGGCAACGGATACTGCGGCGACCGGAAATTCCCGAACACGGCGGTACTGAGCGCAGCCGGCGTAACACTCGGGAGCAGCACCGTGGAGACCTGGCTCTGGCCGGGCGACACGACCTCGCAATGCACGTGACCCCCGCCGTCCCGCTTGCCTAACGGCACTACCGGAGCGCGACGCCTGCTGCTGGGCGGCGCCGCGCTGCGGTGAGCTCGTGGTCGTGTACGCCCCCGCCGCTCCCGGGGACGTAGCCAACCCCGGCGAAGTCGTCCGCTGCGCGTGGTCGTCGTCACGGCGACGCGGTCGAGCCGCGCGCTAGCCCCGCGCACGTGCCCGGCGGGAGCTGGGCGACGAGTGCGGCGACGAGTCGCGGAAACGCCTGGCCCGTGCCTTCGACGCTCGCGCGTTCGAGCGGCTCGGCCAGGTGGCCCGTGCGGTAGCGCGACGCGGTGAGGTCGACCCGGTCTCCAGCGCGCACGACCCTCCCGAGCACGAAGAGCGACGCGCCGAGCCGGCCCGCGAGGCGCACGCCTTCGTCGCGGTCGCCGACGCCGCGCGCGAGGGCTGAATCGTCGGGGAGCGCGCGTCGACGCTCCGCAGCGCCGCGACGCTGTCGAGCCTGGGCGCGAGCAGATCGGCCATCCCACGGCCGAACGAGGCGAACTGTCGGTCCCCGGGCCCTTCGGTACCCGCGACGACGAATGGCAGGACGACTACCGACCCGTCGTCGGGCGCGTGCGAGACGCCCGCCGCCCAACGGCAGGTGACCCAGATGCCGATGCCAGCCGGGCAGATCTCGATCTTCGACGCCCGCCACCACGCCGGGAACGACAAGGTCACAGTCGCCGGCACGTTCCACATGAACGGGGACGTGCATGATGGCAGACAGCGGGTCGTACTCCGCCGCGCGGCCGTCGAAGCCCGGCGACGATCAAGCGCGACTGACGTACGTCGCGCGGGCCAGTTCGGGCAGCCGAACATCGGCTGATGACGCGCGCGCGTTCGCCCGCGCGTCGCGCTCCCGGCGGCGGTACCCTGGTCGGTGCGGCTACGACGCCCGCGCGATGGCCTCCGCCGCCGGGCCCGCGGCGTCGAGCACCGCCCCGAGTACGCCGCGGACGTCCGCGGCAGTCGTGCGGAAGCCGGGGACGCACATCCGAAGCGCCAGCGATCCGCGCAGGCGGGTCGACGAGATCAGGAAGCGACCGTCCGCGTTCACCGCCGCGTTCACGCGATCGTTCAACCGGTCGAGCGCGGCGGCGTCGGGGGTCCCGGGCGGTCGCACGCGGAAGCAGACGATGCCGAGTTGCGCGGGCGAAAGCACCTCGAGCACGTCTTCGGCGCGGACGAGCTCCTCGGCGTACGCGGCGAGGTCGATCGCGCGGTCCATTTCGGCGCGCAGCGCCGCGACGCCGAAGTAGCGCACGCCGAGCCAGATCTTGAGCGCGCGCGACTGCCGCGTCAGCTGCGGGCCGTAGTCGGCGAAGTTGACCCGCTGCTCGGCGAACGGCAGGACCGGCGCGTCGGCGGCGGTCACGTCGCGCAGGTAGTCTGGGTCGACCGCGAAGGCCGCGCGTAGGCGCCCCGGGTCGCGCGCGAGCACGCAGCCGCACTCGAAGGGCACGAACAGCCACTTGTGCGGGTCCAACGCGACCGAGTCGCAGCGCCCAAGTCCCGAGAGCAGCGCCGCGCCGCGCGCCGTCAGCGCCGCGAACCCGCCGTACGCGGCGTCGGCGTGCAGCCACAGCCCTTCGGCGGCGCAGAAGTCCGCGATCGCGTCTAACGGGTCAACGGCCCCCGTGTTGGTCGTGCCCGCGCTGGCGGCGACCACCCACGGCACGAGCCCCGCGGCGCGGTCGGCCGCGACCGCGGCGCGGAGCGCCGGCACCGACAGCCGGAAGTCGGCGTCCGTGGGCAGCACGCGCACGTTGCGGCGCGGGACGCCGGCCGTCCACGCGGCGCGCAGCACGGCCGAGTGCGCCTGGTCCGAGGTGTAGAGCGTGAGCGCCTGGAGGCGCTCCGGCTCGTCGCCGACGGCCGCGTGCCGCGCGGCCACCAGCGCCGTGAGCGTCGCGCCCGAGCCGCCGTTGGTGAGGAGTCCTCCGGTCCCCGCGGGCATGCCGACCCACGTGCGAAACCACTCGAGCACGGTTACTTCGAGCGCGTTGGGCCCCTCGGCGATCGGCCAGACGCCGGCGAACAGGTTGTAGCCCGCGGCCAACCAGTCGCCGAGCACCGCGGGAAACGTCGGGCACCCGGGGACGTAGCCCATGAACCCCGGGTGCGGCTCGCGCGCGGCGTACGGCAGCACGTCACGCTGCAGCGTGCCGAGCAGCGCGTCGAAGCTGGTGCCGGCCTCGGGCGGCGGCGCGCTCAGGCGCTGGCGGGTGTCGTCCGGCAAGCCGGTCGGCAGCACGCGCTGGTCGCGGAGCGTCGCGAGGTGCTCCGCCACGACGTCGGCCACCCGCCGGCCGAGGGCCTGCATCGTGGCGTGATCCAAATCGAGCGGCGAGCGGTGGGGCGGGCCATCGAGTGGGGGCGTCGGCATCGCGGTGCAATATGCGCCCGGCGTGCGCGTTAGGCGACGTCCCGCGCCCCGCCGGCCAGCAGCGCCGCGACCGCCTCGGGCGCGAGCGGGCGCGCGAAGAGGTAGCCCTGCCCGAGGGCGCACCCCATGGTCGCGAGCGCGTGCTGCTGGTCGGCCCGCTCGACGCCCTCCGCGACCGTGCGCAGCGACAACGCCTGCCCGAGGGCGACGATCGCCCCCGCGAGCGCGGCCGCCTGCCCGCCGGCGGCGACGCGGTCGACGAAGCTCTTGTCGATCTTGAGCACGTCGATCGGGAACTGCTGCAGGTAGCTGAGTGCCGAGTAGCCGGTGCCGAAGTCGTCGATCGCGAGGCGCACGCCCAGCTGCTTGAGCGCCGTGAGCCGCTCGCGCGCGAGGTCCGGCTCGTGGATGACGGTGCTCTCGGTGAGCTCGAGCGTGAGCCGGCCGGGGGCGAGGCCGGTCGCGGCCAGCGCGGCCGCCACCTCGTCCACGAACTCCGGCCGCGCCAGCTGACGTCCCGACACGTTGACGGCGACGTGCACGCCGCCCGCGGCGTCCACGCCGGGTGCCGCGTTCCAGCCGGCCGCTTCGCGGCACGCCTCGTCCAACACCCAGCGGCCTAACGGCACGATGAGCCCCGTCTCCTCGGCCAGCGGGATGAACGCGGCCGGGCTGACGAGCCCGCGTTCGCGGTGCTGCCACCGGACCAGCGCCTCCGCGCCCACGACGCGCCCGTCGCGGAGGTCGACGATCGGCTGGTACACGACCCGGAACTCGCCGCGGTCGAGCGCCTCCCGGAGCGCCGCCTCGAGCGCGACGCGCTCCACGGCCACCGCGTGCATGCTCGGGTCGAAGAACGCGTGCCGGCCCTTGCCGCGCGCCTTCGCGTCGTACAGCGCGAGGTCCGCGTTCCGCAGCAGCGCGTCCACCAGCACGCCGCCCGCGCCGCGCGCGACGCCCACGCTCACCCCGACGACGCACGACGTGCCGTCGACGGGGAAGGGCCGGGCGAGCGCGCCGACGATCCGGTCCGCGACGTGCGCCAGGTCGACGTCCGCGTGGACGTCGGCGAGGAGCACGGCAAACTCGTCGCCGCCCAGCCGCGCGACGAGGTCGCACCCGCGCGTCGCGTGGCGGAGGCGCTCGGCGACCTGCACGAGGAGCGCGTCACCGATCGCGTGCCCCGCGCTGTCGTTCACGCGCTTGAAGCCGTCCAGGTCGAGCAGCAGCACGGCGACCGTCGCCGGGTCGTGCGCGCCCTCGACCGCGGCGTCGAGCACGCGGGCGACCTCGACGCGGAACTTCGCCCGGTTGGCGAGCCCCGTGAGCGCGTCGTGGTACGCCTGGTACGCCAACTCGGCCTCGAGCGCCGCGCGCTCTGTCACGTCGCGCGTGGTGAGGACGATGCCGCCCACGGCGGGCTCGCCCCGCAGGTCGACCGCGATCGTTTCCGCCTGCCGCCAGGCGCCGTCCGCGTGTCGCAGCCGGTGACGGACCGTGGCCGCGGTGTCCGGGCGGAGGCGGAGCGCCGCGAGGGCCCGCCCGACCGGCGCCACGTCCTCCGGGTGGAGGACGTCGGCGAGCGGGCGACCGACGAGCGCGTCCGGGGCGTGTCCGTAGTGGCTCCGCACGGACGGGCTCACGTCGCGGACGCGCGCGTCGGTGCCGACGTCCACGCCGGCCTCCACGTCGACGACCAGGGTCACGTCGGATGCGTGTTGGGCGAGGGCCCGGTACCGCGCCTCGCTCCGCCGCAGCGCCGCTTCCGCGCCCTTGCGGTCGGTCACGTCGGTGACCAGGACGAGGCGCGCGGCCCGCCCGTCGAACTCGAGCGGATGTGACGTGATGACGACGTCGATCAGCCGGCCCGAGCGCGTGCGGTGCCGCCACTCGCTCGCCTGTTTGAGGCCTGCCGGCGCCTCCCGGACGTCGACGCGCAGGGCTCCCATGTCCGCGGCGGGCCGGATGTCCTGCAAGGTCAGATCGAGGAACTCGTCGCGCGACCACCCGTACTGCACGACCGCCGCCTGGTTGACGGCGAGAAATTGCAGCGTTTCCAGGTCGTACACCCACATGGGAAGCGGGCTCGCCTCGAAGAGCAGGCGGTACCGGGCCGCGCTCTTGTCCAAGGCGTCCACCGCGGCCTGCCGGTGCTGCGCCACCGCGTCGTCGCGTGCCGCGTCGAGCACGCGCAGGCGCGCCGCGCGGCGCGCGGCGGCGCGGCGGACCAACCCGATGGCGTGGGCGGCGGAGAGCGCAGGCACGGGTCGGGCTGGCAGCGGGTGGGTGGGAACCGCGTCTCGTCAGACGGCGCCGCGGCGGGGTCCCGTGACGTGATCCGCGTCGCGGAACGTCCCGGGGACCTCGAAGGACGGCGCAGCGCGCGACCAGTCACGTCGCGCGTGCCCCCCCGTACGCTTCCACTGTTCGATGCGCGGCTACCGCGATCCGGGTGCGCGGTACGGGTTCGGGACGTCGCCCCCGAACGCGAGGAGGGGATCCCGGCGGAAGCTCGCGAAGTCGGCCGCGCTCGCCTGGCCGGCGTACGGGGCGAAGAAGTGGTGTGGGAGGGCGGCGGAGCGCGGGGCGTTGCGCCACACCATCACCCACGCGACCCGGCGTGACAGGGCGTCGTGCGCGAGCGCCGGCAGGAGCGTGCCCGTCCACCAGAGGGAGTCGGGCACGCCCTCGACGCCCGTCTCGGTGAGCGCGGCGAGTTTGCCGCGCGCGGCGGCCAGCGCGGCGACGTCCTGCAACCGCCGGACGAACACGTCGCGCGTGGCCGGCGTGCGCACACTTTGGTAGTCGTCGAACCCGAGCACGTCCACGTACGCGTCGCCCGGGCAGCGGGCCAGGTAATCGTCGGCCGAGTCGAAGACGTCGGGCGAGTTCGCGTAGAGCAGGTTGTGCACGCCCCGGCGGTCGCGGAGGTACTCGACGGCGAAGCGCCAGAGCCGGCGGTACTCGTCCGGGGTCGCGTGGCGCGCGCCCCACCAGAACCAGCCCCCGCTCATCTCGTGGAACGGTCGGAAGACGACGGGGATGCGCTCCCCGTTCGGCCCGCGCAGGCTGCCGACGTATGCCGCGACGCGGTCGAGCCACGCCGTGTACTGCGCGTGGCGCGCGCCGCCGGCGCGGCGCGTCGGAGAATGCGCGGCTGCCGCGGCTCCTGCTCGCGACGGGCGGCGCCGACGCGGCCGCGCTCGGGGTCGCGACCCTTCCGATCCTCCAGATGTTCTCGCCCGCGCCGGCGGTGCTCTACAAGCCCGCCGGGCGCCGGCCCCCGGGCGGCCTCGGGACGCTGTTAGGCCTCGCGTCGGCGTGAGCGCCCGCCGAATCCGGCGGGCTCGGCGTGGCGCCGCGCGCGAGCGCGGCGAGCCACGCCGCCGAGCGCTCGGCCCAGGGGAGTAACTCGCGCGCCGACGCGAGGTTGTTGTGCGGCGACTCGATCATCGGCGCCGCCTCCTTCGGCCCGCGGATCCCGTTGAACACCGCCCAGATCCCGGTCGGGCGCGCGATCTCGTCGATGAAGCCTAACGCGACCAGCGAGGGCGCGGTGATGCGCGGGGCGAAGTTGGCGGGGTCGAAGTAGCGTGCGGTGGTCAGCACCTCGGGGCGCCGCACGTCCCAGCCGGGGTAGCTGGGGCCGCGGCCGTGGAGCGCGGCGGTGACGTCCGCGCCGGCCGGCACGTTGACGACGAGCCCGGTGACGCGCCGGTTGAGCCCGGCCGCGGCGAAGCTCTGCTGGCCTCCCATGCTGGTGCCGGTCACGACCATGATCTTCCCGTCCCAGTCGGGGCGGCTCGCGAGGTACTCGATGGCGCGGTACGCGCCGAGGTACATGCGGAGGAAGTAGCTCTCGTCGCGGCTCAGGTGCCCGAGCGTCTCGTAGTGC
Source organism: uncultured Gemmatimonadales bacterium (assembly GCA_963763675.1). Lineage (GTDB taxonomy): Bacteria > Gemmatimonadota > Gemmatimonadetes > Gemmatimonadales > Gemmatimonadaceae > BPUI01. The sequence goes on along the minus strand of CAVXPN010000004.1, from coordinate 453,105 downwards.
TTGATGGTCGCCGGGAGCGCGTCGTAGAACGCCTGCGGCATGTCGCCGGGCACGTCGTGCGGCTCGATGTTGAGCGCGAGCCACCCCTCGGCGGCGCGGTCGGTCACCCACGCCTTCTGCAGCGGGTAGGGCGGACTCGCCCACTGGTAGATGACGAGCGCGGGGAACTTGCCCACGCGCGCGGGCCTGGCGAGCTGCCCGTAGACGTGCGCGCCGTTGACGTTGTCGAGCCGCACGGTCGCGTACTCGAGGCCGGGCCGTCCGCCGTCGCCCGCGGTGAGGTGCGCATTCATCGGGACGCTGTCGAGCGCCGCCAGCTTCGCGGCCCAGAACGCGTCGAAGTCGGCCGGCTTCGGCGCGGCGGCCCGGATGCCGTTAGGCGCGACGGCGGCGCCGAGCAGCACGCGCCCGGGCCCGCCGGTGCTCCGGTCGCCGAACGTGCTGTCCGGGCGGGCGGGGCGCACCTCGACGAGCAGCATCGCCGGCTCCGCGGACGAGGTCTCGATACGCGCCCGGCCGCCGGTCAGGTCGAGCGACCCGGAGCCGACCACCGTGGCCCCGTCGCGCCGCACCGTGTAGGTGTACGCGGAGGCGTACGCGCCCCCGGGGGCGACCGCAGGCCGCGTCACCGTCCACCCGACGCGCGCGCCGGCGGCGTAGATGCCCGACGCGTGGTCGGGGGTGAACGTCGGCGACGGCGGCGGCGGCGACTGCTGCGCGCCGGAGCGGGCCGCGGCAGCGCAGAACGCGAGCGTCAGCCAGCGTGCGCGGGCGAAGGGGGCAGGGGACATGAGGGCGGAAGCTGGAAGCGATGGAGCGGCCGGGCTTAACGCATACCGTCGACGGTCACGATCGACCCATCCGGGCGGTCGGTCAGTTCGGCGACCTTCACGCTGCGCACGTGCGTCTGCCCGCCGGCGACGAGCTCGTGGCGACGCCGATGCGGAAGACGCCGTCGGGGTCCTTCGCGGGGAAGTACATGTAATACTTCCCGTCCCGTTCGGCCACGTCGTTGGACCAGAGCTGTTGGGCCGCCCACGGCACGTCGTCGAGTCGGAGCACGACCCCGTGGTCGACCACCTCGCCGCCGACGCGGGCCATCGTCAGGACGTAATAGTCGCGCATCGCGAAGTGTGCGCCGTCGTCGTCCTCGGGGACGCCCGCGTCGACGTCGTGCGACGGGTAGACGTGGATTCGGCCGCCGAACACGTGCGCGCGCGGGTCGGCCGTGTACATGTGCGTGACGAGCGGCTGCGAGGCGGGCTGCAGGGCGGGCATCGTCGTCGGGAAGGAATGACTCACGCGCCGGCTACCAGCGCGCGTGCACGGCGCCGCGGAAGTACCGGTCGTAGACCGCGCGCACGCGCTCCATCGCCTCGGGCGGGAGCGGCGGCAGGTCGGCGGCCGCGTTGGACGCGGCCTGCTCGGGCGTGCGCGCGCCGGGGATCGTCGTCGTCACCGCGGGGAACATCAGGATCCAGCGGAGCGCGAGCTGGGCCGGCTCGGCGCCGGGCGGCACGAGCGGGCGCAGCTCCTCGACGGCCGCGAGCGCGGTCTCGTAGTCCACCCCGCTGAACGTCTCGCCGGCGTCGAACGCCTCGCCGTGGCGGTTGTACTGCCGGTGGTCGGACGCCGCGAACCTCGTGTCGGGCCGGTAGCGGCCGCTCAGGAGCCCACTCGCCAGCGGCACGCGCGCGAGCACGCCGACGCGCCGCACGGCCGCCGCCGGCAGGAACTCCTCGGCCGGCTTGAGGCGGAACATGTTGAAGATGATCTGGACGCTCTGCACGCCGGGGTTCTCGATCGCGCGCAGCGCCTCGTCGACGCGTTCGACGCTCACCCCGTAGTGGCGCACGAGCCCCGCGGCCGCGAGCTCGTCGGGCGCGCCGAACACCTCGGGCATGTCGTAGACCTCGCCCGGCGGGCAGTGCAGCTGGAGCAGGTCGAGCGTCTCCACGCTGAGGTTGCGCAGTGAGCGCTCGGCGAAGGCGCGCAGCTCGCGGGCGTTGTAGCCGCTCGCGACGTGCAGCGCGGCCCGCGACTGGGCGTCGTCGGTGCGCCCCCAGGCGTCGGCGCCGATGGCCCACGCGCCGAAGCCGATCGTCGAGACGCGCCAGCCGGTCCGGCCGAGTTCGCGGTACTCCATGCGTGTTGGTCGGAGAGTTAGGCGGTGGTGGTCGCCGTCAGGCGTGCGCCGGTCCGGCCGCGCCGGCGAGCGCGCGGAAGCGCGCGTACGGCGCCGCGTACGCCGCGTGCAGGGCGGCGTTGGGCGCCTGGCGCGGCGACCGCGTGAGCGTCGCGCGCGCCGCGGCGGCCAGGTCGGGGAACGCCCCCGCACCGACCATCGCGAGCAGCGCCGCGCCGTAGGCGGGCCCCTCCTCGCGGTCGACCGTCTGCACCGCCACGCCGTACACGGCGGCCTGGAGCCCGCGGAGGAACGGGCTGCGCGCGCCGCCCCCCGTGAGCAGGAAGCTGTCGGCCGAAATGCCTAACTCGCGGAGGATCTCGACCGAGTCGCGCATCGCGAACGCGACGCCCTCGAGCACGGCGCGCGTCAGGTGCTCGCGCCGGTGCGCGAGCGAGAGCCCGTGGAACATCCCGCGCAGCGCGGCGTCGCGGTGCGGCGTGCGCTCGCCCTGCAGGTAGGGCAGGAAGGTGACCCCGTCCGCGCCGGCCGGTACCGACGCCGCCTCGGCGTCGAGCAGCCGGTCGGCGTCCGGTTCGCCGGCGACGTCGCGCGCGAGCTGCTCGCGGTACCACGCGAACGCGCCGCCCGCGGCGAGGATCACGCCCATCACGTACCACGTGCCCGGCGCGACGTGGCAGAACGTGTGCGCCCGCAGCCCCGGGTCGACCCGCGGCTCGGCGGTCGGGGCGAGCACGGTGCCCGACGTCCCCCAGCTGGCCACGACCTCACCCGGCGTGACCGCGCCCACGCCGGCCGCGCCACACGCGTTGTCGGCGCCGCCGCCGACGACCGGCGTCCCCGCCGCGAGCCCCGTGCGCGCGGCCACCTCGGCCGTCACGCGCCCGAGCACCTCGGCGGACCCGCCGACGTTAGGCAGCAGCGACGCCGGCACGGCGACGGCCCCTAGCAGTTCGGCACTCCAGCGCATCGCCGCGGGGTCGAACATCAGCGTCCCCGACGCGTCCGACGGCTCGGTGGCGAGCGCGCCCGTGAGGCGGTAGCGGATGAAGTCCTTGGCGAGCAGCACCGTCGCGAGCCGCGCGTACGCGCCGGGCTCGTGCGCCCGGAGCCAGAGCACCTTGGGGAGCGTGAAGCCTTCGAGCGCGGGGTTACGCACGAGGTCGCGCAGCCGGGCCTCGCCCCCGGCCCGCGCCGTGATCTCGGCGCACTCGGCGGTCGTGCGACCGTCGCACCAGAGGAGCGCCGGCCGGATGACCTGCCCCTCGCGGTCGAGGAAGACCGACGAGTGCATCTGCCCCGAGATCCCGATCGCCGCGACGCGCATGCGGGGGAGCTGCTCGCGGAGCGAGGCGATCGAGGTCAGCGTCGCCCGCCACCACGCCTCGGGGTCCTGCTCCGCCCACCCCGGCTGCGGCGTGCCGAGCACGAGCGGCGTGGTCGCGGACGCCCGCACGTCGCCGCGGGCGTTGACGAGGATCGCCTTGACGCCACTCGTCCCGACGTCGAGCCCCAGGACGTGCTCCTCGGGCCCGACCGCCGCTCCGTTCCCGATCACCTCAGCGGACCCCGAGCAGCACGTCGATGGTGAGTTGGTCGAGTCGCTCGTAGCCGTAGCCCTGCGCGCGGATCGCGGGGAGGTCGAGCGCCTCGCCCTTGACCGACTCCGCCGCCTCCTTCGAGAACGATGGGGCCGCCCCGACGGCGTCCTGGCCGCGCGTCTTGAGCTCGCCGACGATCTGCTGGATTTCCGCGTCGGCGTTCCAGCGCGCGGCCTTGTCCTTCATGATCAGGTACGTGCGCATGCACCCGCGGGCGAAGTCCCACACCCCGGCCTCGTCCTCGGTGCGGTAGGCGTGCGCGTCGAAGTGGCGCATGCCGTCGTAGCCCGCGTCCTCGAGCAGCTTGACGAGGAAGAACGTCTGCTTCAGGTCCTCGGCGCCGAAGCGGTGGTCCTGGTCGTAGCGCCCGGGCTTCTGCCCGTTGAGGTCGATGTGGAAGAGCTTCCCCGCCTCGAGCGCCTGCCCGACGCCGTGGACGAAGTTGAGCCCGGCGATCGTGTCGTGGGCGACCTCGGGATTGACCCCGACCATCTCGGGGTGCGCGAGCGTGTGGATGAAGGCGAGCGCGTGGCCGATCGTCGGCAGGTAGATGTCGCCGCGGGGCTCGTTGGGCTTGGGCTCGAGCGCCAGGCGGTAGCCGTACCCCTGAGCCGTGTTGTACTCGCAGAGGAAATCGAGCGCCTCGCGGAACCACCGCATCGCGTCGCGCGGGTCCTTGGCGGCGTCGCTCTCCGTCCCCTCGCGCCCGCCCCAGAACACGTACGTTTCGGCGCCGAACTCGGCCCCCAGGTCCATCGAGCGCATCGTCTTCTGCAGCGCGTAGCGGCGCACGCGGGCGTCGTTGCTCGTGAACGCGCCGTCGCGGAAGGCGGGGTCGGTGAAGAGGTTGGTGGTCGCCATCGGGACCTTCACCCCCGTCTCGTCGAGCGCCGCGCGGAACTCGCGGACGATGCGGTCGCGCTCGGCGGGCGAGGCGTCGCGCGGGACCAGGTCCTCGTCGTGGAAGTTGACCCCGTAGGCGCCTAACGGGGCGAGCTTGCGGACGATGGTGGGCGCGTCGAGCGGCGCGCGCACCGGCTCGCCGAAGGGGTCGCGCCCGACGTTGCCCACGGTCCAGAGGCCGAAGGTGAAGTGGTGCTCGGGGCGGGGCGCGAAGTCGTTCGTGCTGGTCATCGCAGGCGGAGTCAGCCGTTCGGAGGCGTCAACAAGTCACCTTATGTTTATGCGTGCGATGTTGCCACGCCGCGCACGCCGCGTCAAGCGGTCGCCTGGGCGGGGGTCTCCCGCCGCCCGGTCGCCGCGGAGCGGGAGCGCGCGCCGAGCACGCCGCGCCGCGCGGTCACGCGAGGCCCTCGGTGTTAGGCGTGCCGAGGTCGGCGATGAGGCGGTCCATCAGCCGGTCCACGGCCGGGTCGACCGCCTGCCGCGCCGGGTCCGCGTCGTACCACGCCACGATCTCCGCCGCGCCGCGGCTGAACGGGATCGTCGCCTGGAAGTCCGGCACGAGGCGGGGGACCTTGCTGTTGTCGAAGGTCACGCTGTGGGTCTTGTCGCCGAGCAGGCCCGCGGGGGCGTCGACTCGGTGATCGGCGGGTGCGCCGGCGGGGTCTGGTAGGCCGATGCGGAGCTGATGAAGACGAACTGCGCCGTGTGCCCGCGGAAGAGCGCGAGGTCGCGCTCGACGTGCGCCGGGGTGTAGGCGACCCACTCGACGGCGGCGTCGAAGGTGCGGTCGCCTAACGCGTCGCGGACGGACCACGGGTCGTTCACGTCGGCGTAGAGGACGCGCATGGGGCGTGTGTCGCGTGTATCGGGTTCCCGGGCGGATCGGCGCAGACGGGCCTACTCTGCGCGGCAGCGGGACGGTCGTCACGTCATTTGAGGAATTATGTTCTCGTTGATGACTCGACCACATGTGCGCGGGGGGCGCCCGCTCGAGTGCAGTGCGTGGCTCACGCTGCGGCTCGTGGCGCTACTCCCGGCCGTCGCGTCGGCCCGTGCGCAACCGGCATCCATCGGGCCAGTGGGCGCCGACCGGATCCGGCTCGACCAGATCGGCTTCTACCTGGCTGGCCCGAAGGCGGCAGTGGTGGCGGACTCCGCCGCGGCGACGTTCGCGGTGCTCACGGCGGACCGCGGCGACACCGTGCTCACGGGGGCGCTCTCCCCCGCGGGCCGGTGGGCCCCGTCGGGCGAGGTGGTCCGGCTCGCGAGCTTCGATCGCCTCACGCGACCGGGGCGGTACGTACTGGCCGTGCCTGGCGTGGGGCGCTCGTACGCGTTCACCGTCGCCCCCGACGCGCTGCGCGAGATCGCCCGGGCCTCGGTGAAGGCGTTCTACTTCCAGCGCGCGTCGACCGCGCTCCCCGCGCGCTACGCGGGCCGGTGGGCGCGCGCGGCGGGGCACCCCGACACGGCGGTGCTCGTGCACCCGTCGGCGGCCGGGCCCGGGCGGCCCGCGGGGGCGCACGTCGTGGCGCTGGGCGGGTGGTACGACGCCGGCGACTACAACAAGTACGTCGTCAACTCGGGGATCAGCACGTACACGCTCCTCGCCCTCGCGGAGCACTTCCCGGCCTACGCGGCGGCGCTCGGGACCGAGATCCCGGAGAGCGGCAACGGACTCCCCGACGTGCTCAACGAGGCGCTCTGGAACCTCCGCTGGATGCGCCGCATGCAGGACCCGGCCGACGGCGGCGTCTACCACAAACTCACCACCGCGGAATTCTCGGGCTTCGTGATGCCGGCCGCGGACACGGCGCCGCGGTACGTCGTGCAGAAGGGGACGGCGGCGGCGCTCGATTTCGCCGCGACGGCGGCGCACGCATCGCTCGTGGTGCGCCACTACCCGCGGCAGCTGCCGGGGCTCGCCGACTCGCTCGTGCGCGAGGCGGCCGCGGCGTGGAACTGGGCGCGTCAGCACCCCGATTCGACCTACGATCAGGAGCGGCTCAACGCGCACTACCGGCCGCCGATCCACACGGGTGCGTACGGCGACGCCGACGTGCGGGACGAGGTCCGGTGGGCGGCGGCGGAGCTCTACCTCGCGACTCGGCAGGACAGTTTCTACGTCGCGGCCGCCGCGACGCAGGGCGGGCCGGCGGCCCTGCCGAGTTGGAACTCGGTGGCCACGCTCGGGCTGTACTCGCTCGTCGACCACCGGCGCGAGTTGCCGCGCGGCGCGGACACGGCGGCGCTCGCCGGTCGGCTGCTCGCCCGGGCGCGCGCGCTGGCCGCGCGCGCCGGGACGTCGGCGTACGGCGTTGGGATGGCCGACGCGGGCGATTTCGTGTGGGGGAGCAACGCGGTCGCGGCCAACCAGGGGATGCTTCTCGTGCAGGCGTACCGCCTCACGAACGACGCCACGTTCCTCCGCGCCGCGCTCGCGAACCTCGACTACCTGCTCGGCCGCAACGCGACGGGGTACGCGTTCGTGACGGGGTACGGCGCGAAGTCGCCCCGCTTCCCGCACCACCGTCCCTCGGCCGCCGACACGGTCGCCGCGCCGGTCCCGGGCCTGCTGGTCGGCGGCCCGAACCCCGGCCAGCAGGACCGCTGCCCGGGGTACCCGTCGCGCGTGCCCGCCCTGTCGTACGTCGACAGCACGTGCGCGTACGCCGGCAACGAGGTCGCGATCAACTGGAACGCGCCGCTGGCGTACCTCGCGGCGGCGGTGGACGCGCTGTCACCCGCGGCGGGGTGGGACGGGCGGGCGGTGCGGCCGCGATCGTCGCGCCACGGTCGTTAGGCACTCGAGCGAATCGCCGTCGACCGTGCACGAGCTCTGCAGAATGCCGGGACACCACCGGGGCAGCGTTCCGGGCCGGCCGGTGGCCGTCTCGACTGCCGTGTGCTGCGTCGCGAGGCACCGTCGCCGCACGCGATTCGGCCAACGCCGACGGCCGGCGCGCGACGCGTCAGAGTGGCGGGATCAGCCCGAGATGTCCGAGCAGTGCGTCGTAGCGCGGGTCCGGCCGTAGCGGCGCGAACGCGGGCACGGCGTCGACGCTGCCCGTGTGTGGGTCGCGCTCCTCGTACGCCCGCGCGAGCCACTCGAAGGCTGCGTCCGGGTCGCCGAGTCCGACATAGGCCATTGCGACGTGAAAGGGCGGCACGTACGCGCCCGGTGCCCCGTCGGGTGTCCCGGCGAGGATCTCCCCCAGAACGCGCCGTGCGTCCGCACGGCGCCCCGTGACGCCGTACGCGTACGCCCGCAACGCCGCCCCGCGCGGCCCGCTCGTCGCGGCGGCCCCCTCGAACTCCGTCACGGCCTCCTCCAGCCGCCCCGTCTGCAGCAGCGCGTGCCCGAGCTGCTCGCGCGCGTAGCCGAAGGTCGGGGAGAGCTCCAGCGCGGCGCGCAGGGCCTCGACGGCGCGCTCCGGCTGCTTGGTATTCAGGAATACACGCCCGCGCGTCATCACCGCCTCGGCCAGCAACGGATCCGTTGCGAGCGTGAGCGTGAGTTCGGCGGCGGCCTCGTCGAGGCGGCGCTGGTGTAGCAGCCAGATCCCGTACGTGTGGCGCGCGTCCCCGTGCGCGGGGTCGAGGACGAGGGCGCGCTCGAGGGCGCGCTCCGTCAGCGGCATGTCGAACTCGAGGGCGAGGGCGACGCTCGCCCGCGCCCAGTGCGCGTCGGCGAGCGTGTCGTCGAGCGCGACCGCCCGTTCGGCAGCGGCGCGGGCGACGGGCAGCACCTCCACCCCTGGCCGCCCACCGAACACCGCGCGCAGCGCGTGCGCGTCGGCGAGCGACGCATGCGCCCGAGCGTAGGCCGGGTCGAGCGCGAGGGCCTGCTCGAAGTAGCCGACCGCCAGTCGGAGGTCGTCGGGCGCGAGGCGGCGGCGCACGAAGCGCCCTTTGAGGTAGGCGTCGTACGCCGCGAGGTTCGCCGTCCCGGCCTGCGCGAGCCGCCCGGGCGCCGTCCGGAGGTGCGGCTCGAGCGCGCGGACCACCGCTTGCGCGATCTCCTCTTGCACCGCGAACAGGTCGGTCAACGTCCGGTCGTAGCTCTCCGCCCAGCGCACGTCCCCGTCCGCGTCGACGAGCTGCACGCTCGCCTTCAGGCGGCTCCCGGCCCGCCGGACGCTCCCCTCCAGGACCGCCGTGACGCCGAGCCGCTCGGCGACGCCGCGGACGTCGAGCCCCTGCCCCTTGAGGGCGAACGAGGACGTCCGCCCCGTGACCCGGATCGAGCCCACCTTGCTGAGCGCGCCGATGAGTTCGTCGGTCAGGCCGTCGCTGAACGGCTCGTTCTCGGGGTCGCCGCTCGTGTTCACGAGCGGGAGCACCGCGAGCGAGGGGCCCTCCGCGACCGACTCCCGCCGGCGTGGTGGCGCCGAAGTCCGCACGCCTGCGTTCTCCGGCGGCGCGAGGCTCGCGGGCGAACTCAGCACCTCGACCAGCTCGCGCGCGTCCGCAGGACGCTCGGACGGCTCCTTGGCGAGGCAGCGTATGACCAGCGCGGCGAGCGCCACGGGCAGCGCGGGCCGCCGCCCGTCGAGGGGCGGGGGCGCTTCGGTGAGGTGCGCCGCGATCAGCGCGTACGCGGACCGCCGGCCGGCGAACGGGTGCTCGCCGGTGAGGATCTCGTAGGCCACCACGCCCCAGGCGTACAGGTCCGCGCGCTGGTCCACCTCCGGGTCGCCGGCGGCCTGCTCCGGGGCCATGTAGGCCGGGGTGCCTAGAGCCATGCCGAGCTGGGTCAGCGTCGCGCCGCCCGGGCCGCCGGTGGCCTGCGTCGCGGACGCGGCGAGCGCCTTGGCGATGCCGAAGTCGGTCACCACGGCCGTCCGCCCGCTCAAGAGCACGTTCTCTGGCTTGACGTCGCGGTGCACGAGCCCGCGTTCGTGCGCGGACTCGAGCGCGGTGGCGACGTCGCGCAGGATCGCGACGGCCTCGGGCAGCGGCACCGGCCCCCGCGCGAGGCGGGCGCGCAGCGACTCGCCGCGAACGTATGGCATGGTGTACCACGGAAGCCCGTCGGCCATGACGCCGGCCGTGAGCACCGGGACGATGTGGGGCGCCTGCAGCGCCGCCGCGAGCCGGATCTCGCGGGCGAAGCGCTCGGCCGAGATGCCGTGGGCGAGCTCGGGGGCGAGGACCTTCACGACCACCTCACGGCCGAGCGCTTCGTCCCGCGCGACGAACACGCGGCTCATCCCCCCACCGCCGAGCTCGCGCTCGAGCGTGTACGCCGCGCCGAGGGTCGTCTGAAGTTGGTCGCGGAGCGCGACCGGAGGTGGGGCGGACACGGCGCGCGGGGGGTGGGCGGGGGACGCCGGGCGGCGGCCGCGACCGACCGATGCGCGGCATCACGCGGTCAGCCCAACTTACGGTGCGGCGATCCCAGGTGGCAGCGCACGGCTCCGGATCCGGCCACGTCGGCGGGTCGGGCAGCCGGCCCCGCGCACCGGGTGTTAGTACCGGCATCACGCGAGGGTGCCGAAACCGCTCCCTATCGCGAATCGCACCGCGATCGCGCCATTCTCACACCACCGCATACCGATGTCCCGCGAAATCACGACCGCCGACCTGCCCCGATTGCTTCCTCATCGGTACCCGTTCTTGCTGATCGACGCCGTCGTCGCCTGCGAGGCGGGCACCCGATTGATCGCTCGCAAACTGGTCACGCACAACGAGCCGTTCTTCCAGGGCCATTTTCCTGGCGACCCCGTCATGCCCGGCATGCTGATCGTGGAGTCGATGGCCCAGGCCGGCGGCCTGCTCCTGATGGCGGAGCTCGACGATCCGGCGAGCAAGGTCGTCTACTTCGCGTCGTTGGACGCGGTACGATGGCACGGCGACGTTCGGCCCGGCGACGACCTGTCGCTGCACGTCGTCGTGACGCGGAGCCGCGGCGCGCTCCGCAAGGTGCGCGCGGAGGCGCGCGTCGGCGACGTGCTCGTGTGCGAGGGCGAACTGGCCGCCGTGCTCGCGGATCGTTAGGCATCTCCGGCCCCGGCGTCGCGCGTCGCCCCGTGGCTCGAGGGTGCCGCCCGACGGGCCCGGCGGCGGGCCCCGCGCGCCAACCGGGAACTCCGCCGTTGACGCGCTGCCGACCGCGGGTCAATTCTTACCCCGTCGCGCCGACACCCCGTCGCCGCCTCCGCTCCTGCATCGTGCCGACATGACGCGCCTGGCGCTCCGCTCCTTCCTCACGCTCGCCGGGCTCGTGCCGGCGCTCGCACCCGCGGCGCGCGCCCAGCAGCCGCGCACGGACGGCCCGTACCGCGTGCTGATGCGCGCCCGAGTCGGCGGGGAGGGGGGCACCGACTACATCTACGCCAACGCGGTCGACCGCCGGCTCTACATCACGCGTAACGCCGTGCGCGCCGTCGCGGCGACGGACAGCACGCCGGCCCGGGAGGCGGTGCCCGGGCGCGTCACCGTGTTCGACCTCGAAACGCTCCGGCCGCTCGGCACGATCCCGAACGGGGGCGGCAACGGTGCCGTCGTCGACGCCGCGAGCGGCCACGGCTTCGCGAGCAGTCACCCGAACGTCTCGATGTTCGACACGCGGTCGATGCAGATGCTCAAGACGATCGACCCGAACGTCGGGAATCCGCCGCCCAGCCCGCAGTTCAGCCCCGACGGCATCTACCTCGACCCCTCGGACGACCGCGTCTACATCGGCAGTCATCCGACGAAGGACCTCCTCGTCCTCGACGCGCGTGACGGCGCGATCCGTGGCAGGATCGACCTCGGCGGCGTGCCCGAGCAGACCGTGTCGGACGGCCGGGGGACCCTCTACGCCGTCCTGCAGGACTCCGCCGGCAGTGTCGCCGTCGTCGACGAGAAAGCGATGCGGACGACCACGCACTACCCGCTCGGCGACATCGGTCGCTGCAACGGGCTCGCGCTCGACGCGAAGCACGACATCCTGTTCGCCGCGTGCGCGCAGTCGCGCACGGCCGGGCAGCCGCCGCAGCCGGTGATGGTCGTCCTGCGTGCCACCGACGGGCGGATCCTCACGACGCTGCCACTCGCGGGCAGCTCCGACGGGGCGGTCTTCAACCCGGCGACGATGGAGGCGTTCAGTTCGCACAGCAACGGCACGCTCACCGTCATCAAGGAAACGTCGCCCACGACGTTCGCGGTGGTCGAGAACCTCCCGACGATGCCCGGTGCGCGCACGCTCACGCTCGACGCGAAGACGGGCCACCTCTTCGTCATGAGCGTGGAACGGGGGCCGGCGCCGCCCGCGCCATCCGCGCCGCCCGCCGGAGGCCGCCCCGGTCAGGCGCCGGCGATCCCGGGGTCGTTCACGATCCTCATGATCGGGAAATAAGGCCGCGCCGTCCCGCGACGGGACGCTCGTCGCGGCAACCGGCGAGTTGGACGCGCGTCGCCTTCCGTCATCGACTCAGCTCGCCGGCGACGCGCGCCGTGGTCTCGATCGTGCGCGCGAGGACGGAGCGCGCGCGCCCGTCCTCGAGGACGAGCAGCCCGGCGATCGTGCACCCGCCGGGCGTGGTGACCTCGTCCTTGAGCGCGGCCGGGTGCTTGCCCGTCGTGAGCACCATCTCGGCGGCTCCGAGCGTCATGCGCGCGACCAACTCCATGGCCGCCGCGCGGGGCAGCCCGCAGGACACCGCGCCGTCGACGAGCGCCTCGAGCACCACGTAGACGAACGCCGGGCCGCTCGCCGACACGGCGGTCACGGCGTCGAGGTGGCGCTCGTCGAGCTCCAGGCAGACGCCGACGCATTCGAAGATCGCCCGTGCGGTGGCGAGGTGGTCGGCGGTGGCGCGCGCGCCGGCCGAGAGCACGGTGCAGCCCTTGCCGATCGCGCTTGCCGTGTTAGGCATGGCCCGCACGACGGGCACGGGCCCGGCGGCGGCCTCGATCGCCGCGATGCGGACGCCGGCGGCGATCGAGATGACGAGCGGCGCGTGGGCCAGCGCGCCCGCCGCGGCGAGCTGGGCGAGGACCCCGGCGACGTCGCGGGGTTTGACGCAGAGGAGCACGATTTCCGCGTCCGCCGCCGCCGCCACGGCGTCGGCGGCCCGTGCGCCCGCCACGCCGCTCGCGAGCGCCGCCGCCGAGACCCCGTGCCGGTCGGTGACCCGGAGCTCGGCGCCCGGGAACACGCCGGCCCGCGCGAGTCCCGCGGCGATCGCGTTTCCCATCGTCCCCGCGCCGACGAGCGCGATGCGCCGTCCGGCGAGGGCGGCGGCGGCGTCCGCCCGCGGCACCGGCGCGGGGCCCGCGGAACGCGTGAATGCGGTGGGAGTTGCGAGCGTTGCCTCGATCGACATGGCGGCCGGTTCTCGGAAGAGGGGGACGGCGTCGAGCACCGGGGATCGGGCGGGCGTGTGACGCGAAACCGCCCCGTCCGGTGCGCGACGCGGACGGGGCGGCAGTCGGCCGCCTCCGGGGCGGCGCTCCTGCGGGGGCGCGGGGCCCCGCGTTAGGCGGGGGCGTGCGCGGCCGGCGTCCGGTGTCGACGTGCGGTCGACGACGGTCGCGGTCGCGGGCCCTGGTCGCGGGCGGTGGGGGGAACGCCTCGGCGCATCGGAGGCATGGATACGCGTTCGGGCGAGAGACGTCAAGGAACGCGGCCCGCCCCGAGGCCGCCGGCCCCGAGGCCGCCGGCCGCCACCGCGCCGTCGGCGGGGAGCACGACCGGCTCGCCCCAGAGGTACTGCGAGAACCACTGCCAGTTGTGCCACGTCGCCGCGAGCTGCTCGCGCGGCTTCGTGATCCCGTGGCCGAACCCCTTGTAGACGACGAGCCTCGTCGGCACGCCGACGTCCTGCAGCGCCTGGAACAGCTCGTACGCGTTCGCGATCGGCACGCGGCGGTCGAGCTCTCCGTGCTGGATGAGCGTGGGGGTGCGCGCCTGCTTCACGTAGGTGATCGGCGACGTTTTCGCGTAAATCGCCGGGTCCGCCCACGGCGTGGCGCCGAGGTACTGACGCGTGAACGGGTGGATGTCGGTCGACACGTAGTACGTCATCCAGTCCGAGATCCCCGCGCCGACCGAGATCGCCTTGAAGCGCGCCGTCGTCGTGCTGAGGAAGGCCGAGATGTAGCCGCCCTGGCTCCACCCCATCGCGCCGAGCCGGGTCGAGTCGGCGATCCCGCGGGCGACCATCGCGTCGACGCCGGAGAGCACGTCCCACGCGTCGCCGACGCCCAGGTTGCGTACGTTGAGGGCGCGGAACTTCTCGCCGTACCCGGCCGAGCCGCGGTAGTTGGGCATGAGCACGAGCGCGCCCTTGGCCAGAAATTGCACGACCGGGTAGACGTAACCGCCGCCTAACACCGGGCGCGACACGCCGGTCGGCCCGCCGTGGATGACGACGAGCAGCGGGTAGCGGCGGGCGGGGTCGTAGCCGGTGGGCTTGAAGAGCACGCCCTCGACGCGCGCGCCGTCGGTGCTCGTCCACGAGACGACCTCGCGCGTGCCGAGCGCCCAGCCCGCGGTCTGGTCGGTGGTGCGCGTGAGGCGCTCGGGGCGGGTGGGGCCGTCGCCTAACGCCACGCGGTAGACCTCGGGCAACGTCGTCGCGTCCTCGCCGACGTAGGCCGCGGCCCGGCCGTCGCGCGAGATGCTGACCGACCGGACCACGGCCGGCGCGGCGAGTACGACGCGCGTCGCGCCGGTGGTCGGGTCCATCGCGTAGAGGCGCTGCGCGGTCCCCTGCTGCGCGAGGAAGCGCACGCCCGCGGCCGTCCACGTCACGCTCGACGGGATCTCGTCGAACGCCTGCGTGAGGACGGCGACGGGCCCGCCCGCGGCCGGGACCTTGGCGAGGCGGCTGTTGCGGTAGAAGAAGGTCGTCGTGTCGCCCGCGCCGGTGGTGAAGAGCACCCACCGGCCGTCGGGCGACCAGACCGGGTTGCCGTCCGGCCCCGGCGTGGTGACGAGCGGGGTGACGCGCGGGCGGGCGGCGCCGGTGTCCGCGGTCGCGTCCACGACGGAGATGTCGGCCCGATCGCCCGACGACAGGAGCGGGTCGGGGGCGTGCGTGAACGCGAGGCGCGTCCCGTCGGGCGACCAGGCGAAGTCACGCACGTGGAAGCCGCGCCGAGCCGTGAGCGCGCGCGCGCCGGCGGGGTCGGGGCGTGCATCGTCCGCGGTGTCGGCCGGGACGACCCAGAGCGCGTCTCGGCGGAAGTCCTGCAGCTCGACGGTATACTCGCCGTACGCGTGGCGGCGCGCCAGCAGGGCCGCGTCCTCGGGCTCGGGGGCCGTGAACGCGAGCCGCCCGCCGGCAGGCGACCAGTCGAACTCGCCGACGCCGTCCTTCACGCGCGTGAGGCGGCGCGCCTCGCCGCCAGCGGCTCGCATGAGGTAGAGCTGGCGCCCGTCGCCGCGATCGTCGGCGTAGGCGAGCCAGCGCCCGTCGGGCGACCAGCGCGGGGCGAGCGCACCCCGGCCGCCGCTCGTGAGGCGAATCGGCGCCTCGCCCGCGCGCGCGAGCCAGAGCTCCTGCGTGAAGCGGTTCCCCTCCCAGTCCGGGGCGCTCACCGTCCACGCGACGCTCCGGCCGTCGGGCGAGATGGCCGGCGCGCCGACCGTGCGCAGCCCGATCCACTGGGCGAAGGTCGGCACGTTAGGCTGCGCGGCGAGGGGGCCCGCGGTGAGCGAGGCCGCGCCGAGGAGGGCGACGAGGGACAGCGCGGTGCGGGAGCGAGCGTGGGGCATGTCGCGTCTGTTCGGGAGGTGGTGCCCGGAGGCGTCGGCGCTGGCGGTGCGATAGCACAAGCTACCGGGCGCGACTCGCGCGCCGCGCGCTGCCGCCGTATGCAGTTCCCCCTGTTCCCCCGGGGCCGGCGCGGGCCTAACGACTCACCCGCCGGCCGATCAGCGCGTCGTCGCGCGATGCGGCGGCCGCCATCGTCAGCCACCCGCCGTGGAAGAGCACCGCGCCGAGTCCCACATGCCCGAGTTGGCCGATGAGGGCCGCCCCCGCCGCGGCCCCCCACAGGCCGGCGGCGTACGCTGCCAGGCGCGCGGCCGCGATCGGCCGGCGCACCCGCCGCCCGAGCCCCCAGAGCGCGCCCGCCGGCACGAGGGCCTTGACGAGCGCCAGGAACCGGAGGAGTCGCCCCATCGCGGCCGTCGCGGCGACCGACGCGCCCGGCGCCGCCCGCGCCCAGAGTAGCGCGCCCGCCACCGCGACCAGCATTCCGGCGACGAGCCCGGCGTGCAACAGCGCCCCCCGCCGCGCGTCGGCGCGGCCCGGGCAGGCGCCGGCGGGCCGGGCCGCCGCGCCCGCGCGCCCGGTCGACAAACCCGCCAGCCGTTCGACCCCTACGCCCACGCGCTTCTCCTTGGCCGGGTTCGTGGCCCCGCCGGATTACCTGTCTCTCGCCTGCCGCGCCGCGTATCGCCGGCCACTCGCGGACGGTCCTGCACGATAACGCGCGGCCGGCGCCCGGGCGCCCACGCCACGACGCAGATCCCTACTCGTTCGAGATCGTGGCCATGGTCCCGTCCAGCTTCTGCAGCCGCACGGTGAACTTCTCGTTGTACGTACTCGCGCGGTCTCGCAGCACGCTGAGCGCGACGGCCTCGCCGAGTGCGATCGACGTGTCGGTGTCGCTGCGCCAGTGGATACCGGCGTGGATCCCGTGACCGAAGCTGATGTTGTGCGCGAGCTTGTGGAGCTCGCCGTTCACCGTCAGGGCGCCGGCGTCCGCGCGGTTGTAGTCGAGCAGCGTCGTGCCGTCGGCCGCCGGCACCTTCGGCTCGGGGATGACGAAGTCGCCGTCGTAGAAGAACTTGAGCGCGGTGATGCAGGCCCCCGCGACGGTCCCATGGCCCGTCGGGTACGCCGGGTGCGTCGGCGAGCCCTCCGGGAACGCTTGCGGCAGAAAGTAGCTGCCGGTCGCGGCGTGGCTGGCCTGGACAGCCTGCGAGTTCAACACCACGGGGCTGAGCTGGCCCTCGATCGAGTTCCCCTGACCCGTCCGCGCCAGGTGGACGATGCCGCCGCCCGACTCAGGGCGGTGCCGCAGGTGCACGAGCCACTTCTGGTACCACACCGCCTTGAGCGCCTGGGCGGCCACCGAGGCGACGAGGCCCGCGATGTCGGGCTGGCCGAACGTGTTGAAGCCGTTCTGGGTCGACGACGCGAGGTACGGGTTGCCGGGGTTCAGCGGAGCGGGCCCGCCGCGATTGATCGCGTTGAGCACGAGGTACGCGATGAAGTAGGCCTGGTAGAGCACGTCGTCGTGCGTGTAGGCGCCGAGCCCGCGCCCATCGTGCAGGTACACGGGCGGCTGGAACTGCAGGTGCATGCCGGTGCTGATGCCATTCTGCACCTGCAGGAAGGTCACCGGATCGGTCATGTAGTCGAGACCGGCCTGCACGGTCGCGTACCGTTGCACGATCGGCAGCGCCCCGAATCGCGCGTCCCGCAGGAGGAACTGCGACAGGTAGGGACCGACCGTCTCCCCGGCGAACCCGCCGCGGAACAGGAGGTCCGGCGTGACCTGACCGCCGGCCCCGCGCGGGCCGCGGTAGGCGGAGAGCGTGGAGAGCTCCTGCGCGGCGGCCGCGGCCGTTCCGTTAGCGGCGTAGTCGGTGAACGCGACGTCGCGGAGCAACGCGGCCCAGTACAGCTCGACCAGTTCGGTCGCGTACTGCTCGCTGTCGAGGGTGGGTGCGGGCGACACCAGGAATTGGCTCGCGTCGAGCGACTCGAGGTCGAAGGCGAGGCCGCCCTGGGGTCCGTTGAGCGTGCGCGTGCCGCCGAGCGTGATGCGCTCATAGTCGGCGGGATCGCCGCTGGCGAGCGCTCGGCGGAAGGTCGCGTACGCGGCGAGATCGACGAGGCCGATCCCGGATTGCAGGATCCCCTTCGTGTACGTGGCGCACTTGTCGGCGTAGTGCGCCTCGTCCCCGTTGTCGGCGGGCACGACGGCAGGCACGAACGCGTCGTGGTCGGCGACCGCGGTGCGTACGGCGAGGGCGCGAAACACCCGTTCGGGGGCGGCGAGGGGCGCGAGTACAGTGCTACTCATCTGGCGGTCTCCGGCATCTGTGAGGGGACGCCGCCGCGGTCCGACCAAGAACGTCGACACGCGCCGGGGTGGGCGGGGGCAGGATGCCCCCTGACCTGTCAGCGCAAAGCGCTCCGAAACCGGCTCACGGCGGCGCGCGCGCCACATTCCAGAGCGCCAGCGAACACCACGGGACATCGTGCGTTGGCCGGCAGGCGCGAGCGCGGCGGCGATCTGCGGAACGACATCGCGGTCCGGCCGCCGCGGCGGGCCCGCCGGGGCAGGAAGAAGCGCACGACCGCCATCTCGTCTCCGAGCGGTACGCATTCGACGCGGTCCGAGGGGTGTCGCAGAAACCGATCAGAATCGGACGCCGTCGAGGTGAACCGGCGACGGTGCCGGCGCTTCGCGCGGGTGCCCCGAGCACGGCGCGCTGCGGTATTCGGGCGCACCGCGCGACCCCGACCCGCGAGGGCTCGGGTCGGCGCCGCCCTCGGACACGACGCGAGGATCGCGACCGGATGCGCGAGCTGTGACTGGCGGCGCACGAGGCGCTCCTCCCGATCGGCGCGATCTACACGCCCCCGACACGAATCGTCCGCCGCGCGCGGACGTCCGCCGCCGACGCGCCCAGCAGCAGCTCCTGCCGCGCCCGCCCCGGGCGCGGGATCGCCGGCGCGACGTCCATCATCGGCGCGACCTTCTCGTCGAGCGTCATGCGAGCGACACGGGAGCGGGCGGGGGCGCCGCGCCGCGGACTGCGCGCGAGCGGCGGTGGCCTTGCCTAACGCCACGACGGCGGCCGCGGCGGAGGCGGCGAGCCGCCGCGCCGCGCGGGCGAGGCGGCGGGGGCGGGCCCCCGGGTGCCGGTCGCTACCGGCCCGATTCGTGAGGAGACGGAGCACGGTCGTGCGGGACAGGGGGTGGCGGGCGGTGGCGGGGTTGGGATCGAGACTCACGCGAAGACTCACGCGAACACGGGGACGAGCGTCGCATGCAGATGACCTTCCGGTGGTTCGGTCCAGCCGACCCCGTTCGGCTGGCCCACGTGCGACAGATTCCCGGCGTGGAGGGGGTCGTCAGCGCGCTCCACGACCTCGCGCCCGGCGTCGCGTGGCCGCGCGACCGCGTCGAGCAGTTGCGCGATGAGGTCGAGGGCGCGGGGCTCGGCCTCGCGGTCGTCGAGAGTATCCCGGTGCACGAAGATGTGAAGCTCGGGCGCCCGGCGCGCGACCGGCTCATCGACGCGTGGTGCGCGAGTCTCGCCGCCGTCGGCGCGGCCGGCGTGCGCGTGGTGTGCTACAACTTCATGCCCGTCTTCGACTGGTGGCGCACCAGCCTCGCGCTCCCGCTCGCCGACGGCTCGACCGCGCTCGCCTACGACGACGCGGCGCTCGGCGCCGTCGACCTCGCGCGCGGCACGGGGGAGCTGCCGGGGTGGGCCGCGGCGTACACGGCGGGGGACCTGCAGGCGCTCGCGGCCGCGTACCGGGCCGTCGACGCCGAGCGGTTGTGGGAGCACCTCGCCTACTTCCTCGAGCGCGTGGTTCCGGCCGCCGAGGCCGCGGGCGTCTCGCTCGCGCTGCACCCCGACGACCCGCCGTGGCCGATCTTCGGCCTGCCGCGCGTGATTACCGACGCCGCGGCGCTCGCGCGGCTGGTGCGGCTCGTCGACCGCCCGGCCAACGGGGTCACGTTCTGCACGGGATCGCTCGGCGCGTCGCCGGCCAACGACCTGCCGGGCATGGTCGAGCAGCTCGCCGGGCGCATCCACTTCGTGCACGCGCGCAACGTGCGTGTCACGGGCGAGCGGCGGTTCCACGAGTCCGCGCACCCGTCGCGGTTCGGGTCGGTCGACATGCGCGCGGTGCTGCGGGCGTTGCACGCCGCCGGGTTCCGCGGCCCGATGCGCCCCGACCACGGCCGCGCGATCTGGGGCGAGGCGGGGCGGCCGGGCTACGGCCTTTACGATCGGGCGTTAGGCGCAACGTACCTGCAGGGCCTCTGGGAGGGGGTCGCGGGCGCGGCCGCAGGGGACGCCGCAGGGGACGCCGCAGGGGACGCCGGCGCGAGGGCTTGACGCCGCGCGGGACCGCCCGTACTCTGGCGTCCGACCTATGTGATAATATGACTTGCTTACTTGCCCACGGTATCGGTGGCGGGTTCTGGGCGGGAGACGGGAGATGATGGCGAGCGGTTCACCACGGCCCGACGCCTCGGCGTCGCTCTTCGACCTGACCGGGCGGGTGGCCGTCGTCACCGGCGGCGCGGGCACCCTCGGCGGCGCGATGGCGGCCGGGCTCGCCCGCGCCGGCGCCCGCGTGGCCGTGCTCGGCCGGCGCCGCGAGGCGGCCGAGGCGCGCGCCGCGGAGCTGCGTGCCGAGGGCGCCGACGCGCGCGCGCTCGTCGCGGACGTGCTCGACGACGGTGCCTTGCGCGACGCGCGCGACGAACTCGTGGCCGCGTGGGGGCGCGTGGACGTGCTCGTCAACGCCGCGGGGGGCAACGTGCAGCGCGCGCGCACCGACGGCGTCCCGCCGTTCGGCATGCCGATGGACGCGTTCGACGAGGTGGTGCGCCTCAACCTGCACGGCACCGTCGGCCCGTCGCTCGTCTTCGGCGAGGCGATGGCGGCCGCCGGGCGCGGCTCGATCGTGAACATCTCGTCGATGGCCGCGCTGCAGGCGATCAGCGGCACGCTCGGCTACGGCGCGGCGAAGGCCGCGGTCGACAACGTGACCCGCTGGCTCGCCGCCGACCTCGCGCGGCGCCTGCGGCCCCGGCCTCCGGGTCAACGCGATCGCGCCGGGCTTCTTCGTCGCCGAGCAGAACCGCGCGGTGCTCGTCAACCCCGACGGGTCGTACACCGAGCGCGCGCGAACCGTGATCGCCCGCACGCCGATGGGCCGCTTCGGCGAGCCCGCCGAACTCGTCGGCGCCCTCGTCTTCCTCGCCTCCGACGCGGCGTCGTTCGTGACCGGGGCGGTGCTGCCCGTCGACGGCGGCTTCAGCGCGTTCAGCGGCGTGTAAGGGCGTGTAGGCCGGTCTTCCTCGTTAGGCAGTCCCCCGGCAGTCCTCCCCCGCCAGCCCCACGAAGCTCGGCCTCGGCCTCTACCGCGGGCTCCTCACGCCCGACCACTACGCCTTCGCCAAGCAGGCGGGCGTCACGCACCTCGTCGTCCACCTCGTCGATTGCTTCGCCGGCGCGGAGTCGTCGCTCACGAGCGGCCCGCCGGCGGCGCGCCCCGCGGCGGACGGCGCCGCGCAGGGCGGGGTCCTCGCCGGTGTGGCCTAGAGCAGCACGCGTCCGCGTTAGGCACCCACGGATCCCCGCCCCCGGCTCCGACTGGCGGTCGACGATCGTCGGCGTGCTCCTGTCGCGCTCGCTCGTGCTGCTCCCGGCGACCGCCGTGGGGCCGATCGTCGCGGCCGAGATGGTGCGCCAGTTCGCGTACGGCTTCACGATCCCGCTCTTGTCGGCGATGATGGGCGACGTGGCCGACGGTGGCGCAGATCGACTCGACGTTCACCGAACTCGCCGCGGCGGGCGTGCACGTGAACGTGACCGAGTTGGACGTCGACGTGCTGCCCGCCGCGACGCGGAGCCAGGGGGCGGAGGTCACGCTGCGCGCCGAGCGGCGCGCGACCCCTACACCGTGGGGCTGCCCGACTCGGTGCAGCAGGCGCTCGCGCTGCGGTACGCGGAGCTGTTCGGCGTCTGTCGCAAGCACGCGGACGTGGTCGACCGCGTGACGTTCTGGAACGTGACGGATCGCGAGTCGTGGCTCAACGACTGGCCGGTGCCGGGGCGCACGGCGTACCCGCTCCTGTTCGACCGGCACGGGCGGACGAAGCCCGCGTTCGACGCCGTAGTCGCGGTCGCGCGGGCCCGGCCGCTCGGGAATGACCGAGCGCGTTAGTATCTACCGTTCGCGCGTGCCCGCCGTCCGCCCCGACGTGCCCCGGTCCCCCCGCCCATGACGTCCACGCCGCCGCCGGCGGACACGTTCACCCCGGTCCTCCGGGAGAGCCTGTCGGACCGCCTCGCGCGGGAGATTCGCCAGCTGATCCAGCGCGGCGAGTACGTGCAGGGCGACCGCCTGCCCGCGATCGCCGAGATGGCGCGGCGCTTCGGCGTCGGGCACCCGACGATCCGCGAGGCGCTCAAGACGCTCGAGGCGGTCGGCGTGGTCGAGATCCGCCACGGGTCGGGCGTCTACGTCAACCGGAGCGGGGACGTCTTCCTCGTCGCGAGCCCGGATTTCGGCGGCACCGTGACGAAGAAGCTGCTGCTCGACCTCGTGCGGACGCGGATCGCACTCGAGGGACTGTCGGCAGCCGATGCCGCCGAGCACGCGACCGAAGAGCACCTGGCGGAGATGCGGCGCCTCCTCGCGACCGCGGGCGCGCACCTCGCCGACGACGAGGTGCTCGCCGCCGCCAACCTCGGCTTCCACCGCGAGATCGCGCGCGCGTCGGGGAACGGCGTGCTCGCGCAGCTCCTCGACGTGTTAGGCAACCTGTTCACCGCCGAGCAGCGGCTGATCCTCAGCATCTTCGGGCTGCGGGACCGCGACCACGCCGAACACCTCGGCATTCTCGACGCGCTGGAGCGGCGGAACCGCGCGCTGGCGACGAAGCGCATGCGCGCGCACCTGGAAGGGGTGAGCGACGCGATCCGGCGGTGGGACCCGGAGCGACACCCGGTGGAGTGAGGGGAGTGGGTGGGGACGCGCCGACCACGACGTGTCGGGTGCTCGAGGGCGCGACCACATGGGCTCCGCATCGCCCGCGCGCCAGCACCACCCGTCGCGGCCGCGAACACGCCTAACGTTTTGGGCTCGTCGGCAGCGGTCGCGAACGGGACCCCGTACTATCTCCGACCGTGTCGCCGCCGTGGCCCTCCCCCAACACTCGGCAACAGTCAACCGCCCAGGCCAGCATACGCCGGGCCGGGGCGGCGACCGAGGTCAGCGGACCGGGCGTCGACGCACGAAACCGAGAGCAGCGAGCCCAACACCGACAAGGGCGAGGGCGGCCGGCTCCGGCACCGCCGCGACGCTCACCGTGGCGGCAAATTGGGGGGTGCCCCCGGGATCTGAGTCGCTCCGATCGATGGTGTAGCTGGCTGGCCAGTTGAATGCCCGATTGATGTCGAGGCCGTTCGACAGCATGAAGGAGACGCCCGGAAAGGTGAATAATCCGGCGGCGGCCAGGGCAAACGCACGACAGCCGAAGACCGAGGTCGCCGAGCGCTCGCGCGCCGAGATTGGTGACGTCGCGACACTATCGAAGGCGCGCGATGATCGACGGCTTGGTCGAGCCGTTCGCGGCGCGGGGGTGACCCGCGCTGCCCCGGCGAGATCGCGTACCCGCTCGCGGACCCGCGGCGACGATGTGTGACACCAGCGGTGGTTGCGGGTGGGTCGGCGATGAGACGCCCTGGTCGCACGGAACGCGACGACCCCCGCCCCGGGTCACGGCTCGCCGATCTGGGCGAGGCCGCGCGCGAGGACGGGGTCCGCCCCCCGTCCCGCAGGGCTTGGCGCCGACGCGGCCTGCACGCGCGCCGGGGCAGCGAGGTCGACCACGATCGGTGGCCGCCAGCGTTCGCGCGGCGTACCGTCGGGGTGCAACAGCCGCGCAGTCGGCAGCGCCAGCTGAATCCCGCTACACGGGAGCGTCACGTCGTCGACCGCCCCCGCGAGCCCGGCCATCGCGGTCCCGACCACGACGGCCCGCGAGCGGCCCGCGACCTGGATGGCGCTCAGCCCCATCGCCAGTCCCTCGCCCATGCTGCCCGTCCACCGTCCCACGAGCACCACGACCGGAGCCACGTAGGCCCACGGCCCGCGTGGCTGGACCACGCGGTCGGTGGCCGGCGCGTCGAGTGGCACGACGCGCTGGTACGCCGCGGCGCGCGTCAGCAGGCGCCCGAGCATCGGTTCGGCGACGCCCGTGTTCCCTCCGCCCGGCGTATCCCGCAGGTCGAGAATGAGGGCGCGCGTGTCGCGCAGCGCTGTGAGCGCCGAATCGAAGGCCGGCACGGTGCGGACGTCGCCCAGCGCGTCGTTCACGCGCACGTAGCCGATCGCGGTGGCGAGCCGGCGGACGTCGAGCGGCGGCCGGGCGGCCGGAGCATCGACTCCTCGCTGGCCCGGCAGATCGAGGGCGAGGTCGCGATCCTGACCGGCCGCGTCCCGGACGCGCAGGACACGCGGCGTGTCGTGCCGCCCCGCAAGCGCGGAGAGGAGGGCCCATTGCCTGGCCGCCGCTGGCGCGGGGCGCGTCACGGCGGGCCCGAGGCGCGCCTCCGCTGCGGTCGCGACGGGCACGCCGTTGACGGCGTCGATCCGCATCCCCGGGCGCACCCCCGCCTGCTCGGCGCTGTACCCGGGACGCACGGCGCTCACGATCGCCTCGAGCGCCCCATCCGCACCGGGGCGCCACTCTGCCCAGAGGTCGAGGCCCGAGGGCACCAAGCGCGCCGACTGGGCGGTGTTCGTGCGCAGCGTCGCGTGCGGATCGTAGAGGTTGTCGAGCAGGCGCTCGAGCACGCCGACGAGCGCGCGGCGCGACTGTACGGTGTCGGCGGCCGCAGCCGCCAGTCGCTCGGCGCGCGGCCAGTCGACCTGCTTCTCGGCCCGATACGCGTAGTGCGTCCGCACGAACTGCGCGGCCGCGTCCACGTCGCGCCGGGATGCGGAGGCCGCACGCGTGGCGGGCCCGCACACGCCGACGGCGGCTCCAGAAGCACCGGGTGGCGCGTCCGGCCGCTGCCCGGCACATGCGCCTGGAACGACGGCGCAAACCAGGCGGGCGACCCGGCGCTGGAGGATCGCACGGCCCGGAAGGACGCGCGGACGGACACGGAGCAGTGGCATCGGCCACCGTACGGAACGGCGCAATCAGAGGTTCGCGCCCACCCCCGCCTGAGCACCGCGCGAGCACCACGCGATTGAGCGCGTGGTCACACCACCGGCCGCTTCAGGCGCACGTCCGAGTGCGCCTCGAATTGGTGGGCGACCGCGAGGATGCGATCGTCGGCGTAGAGCGCGCCCGTGATCACCGCGCCGATCGGCTGCGCGTGCAGCGCCTCGGTGCCGGCCGCCGGCTGGGCCGCGCCGCCCGGCGGACCCGGGAGCGTGGGCACGTCGAACTTGTACGGAACGACCACGCACGGGTGCCCGGTCTGCGCGTTGGCCGCGACGTCGGCCAGCGGCGCACCGATGAACATGTCGAGGTCCTTCATGAACTCCGCCCAACGCGACACCAGCACGTAGCGGCGCCGCTGGTTCTGCACGAACTCGAACGCCTTCACCGTGCGTCCGTTCACGAAGCGTGGGTTCCAGTCCGCCGGCGCCATGGGAGTCCCGGCGGTCGCGGTGGGCGACGTGCCTGGGAACGGGGCGCCATTGGTCGTCGGCGTGACGACGGTGTTGAGGTCGAGCCCGATCTCCTTCGCCTTGCGCTGCACGTAGTCGTCGAACGCCGCCGCGTACTCGACGTTCAGGCTGCCCATGCCGACGCCGGGGACCGTCGGGCGCGCGCCGATCGCGACCGGCCGCATGCCGAGCGCGCGCAGCCCGTCCACGAACTCCTTGGGCGCGCTGGGGTCGACGCCGATGCGCAGCGAGGACACGGCGATCGCCGGATCGAAGTGGAACGGCGTCGTCACGGTCGACGGGTCCTTCGGGTCGGCGCCGTGGATGGCGTGGAAGACCATCGCGGCATCCTCGGCCGTGCGGGTGAGCGGCCCCACGCGGTCCTGCGTCCACGCGAGGACCATCCCCCCGGCGCGACTCACCCGCCCGAACGTCGGCCGGAGCGCGCTCGTGCCGCAGCGCAGCGCCGGCGACACGATCGATCCCTGCGTCTCGGTCCCGATGGCGAAGGCGACGCACGCGGCCGCCGTCGCCGACGCCGGGCCGGCGGACGAGCCGCTCGAGCCTAACGACAGGTTCCACGGGTTGTTGGTGCGCCCGCCGAACCACTGGTCGTTCTGCGCGAACAGTCCGGTCGCGAGCTTGGCGATGAGCACCGCGCCGGCATCGCGCAGCCGTGACACCACCTCCGCGTCCTCGTCGAGCACGCGCCCTTCGAAGTCGCGCGCACCCCACGTGGTCGGGACGCCCTTCGTCGCGAACAGGTCCTTCACGCCGTACGGAATCCCGTGCAGCGGGCCGCGGTACCGCCCGGCGGCGATCTCGGTGTCGGCACGCGCGGCCTCGCCGAGCGCCTGCGACTCCATGATCGTGACCGCGCACCGCAGCGTCGGGTTGAGCCGCTGCAGCCGCTGGAGGTAGATCCGCGTGAGCCGTGTGGAGGTGATCCTCCGCGCCTGCAGCAACGCCGACAGGCGGTGCGCGGGGAGGAACGCGAGGTCCTCGTCGCTCGTCGGCACCGGACCGGTCCACGGCGCTACGCGGAACGTGCCGCGCTCGAACGCTGCGGCGCCGTGCTCGCGCACGAGTTGCTCCATCAGCGCACCCGTGCCCCCGGGATAGGGCATGAACTGCTCGGCCGGCGGCTCGCCATTGCCGAGCGGGAAGGGCGGCACGGACGGCTGGGCGGCGGGCGCGGCGTTGGCCGGGCGCGTCGGCGGCTGCGCGGCGAGCAGGGCTGGCCCGGCGCCGAGCGTCCCCGCGGCGGCGGTGACGAGCGAACGGAAGAGGAACTCGCGGCGGTCGACGCCGGTGAACGCTTCGGCCGCCTCGGCGCGGCGCTCGAGCTCGGGCTGTGCTGCTTCCAGGAAATCGACGGGCCTGTCCACGGGTCCTCGCGATGCGGCGTTCGGGTCGGCGCGGCTGATCGCGGCGAGAGCGTACGCCGCGGCACACGCGGCCATTCTAGCCGTATGGCGAACTCCCGGTGCACCTCAGAACTTGGTGACGACCGTGGTGCCGGTGCCCCGGAACTCGTCCATCGAGATCAGCGCATCGATCGACTCGTCGAGGCTGATCTCCTTCCCGACGAGGAGTTCGGGTTTCAACTTGCCGGAGAGAATCATCGGCATCATCACGTCGTAGCGATGCGCCGGCATGCCGTGGCTGCCGAGGATCTCGAGCTCGTGCGCGACGATGCGGCTCATCGGCACGGCGGGGGTGCTGTGGTCCCCCAGCATCAGCCCGACCTGCACATGCTTGCCGCGACGGCGCAGGCTCGCGACAGAGTTGAAGCAGGTGTCGGGGTGGCCGAGCGCGTCGAGCGAGACGTGCGCGCCCCCGCCGGTCACCTCGATCACCGCCTCGGGCACGCTGGTCACGGATCTCGCGTTGACGGCGACCGCCGCACCCAGTCGCCTCGCTAGCGCCAGCTTGTCCTCGGTGATGTCCACCGCCACGACGTTGGCGCCAAGCGCGTTCGCGATCATGATCGCCGCCAGGCCCACGCCGCCGCATCCGTGCACGGCCACCCATTGCCCGGCGGCGACCTTGCCCTGATCCACCACCGCTCGGAAGGACGTCACGAAACGGCAGCCCAACCCTGCCGCCGTGACGAATCCGACGGTCTCCGGCAGCGCGACCAAGTTGAGGTCTGCGTTGTGGAGCGACACGTATTCGGCGAACGATCCCCAGTGGGTGAACCCGGGTTGAAACTGGCGGTGACACACCTGCTGATGGCCCGCGTGGCACTCGGGGCAGGCGCCGCAGCCGCCGACGAACGGCACCGTCACGCGGTCGCCGATCTTCCATTTGGTGACGTCGCGGCCGACGGCTTGGACCGTACCCGCCAGCTCGTGACCGGGCACGTGCGGCAGTGCGATGTCGGCATCGTGGCCGACCCAGCCGTGCCAGTCACTGCGGCACACCCCGGTCGCCTCGACCTTCACGACGACGCCGTGCGGCTCGGGTGTGGGGTCCGGCAGACTGACCAGTTTGGGGCGTTCACCGAACGCGTCGTACATGACGGCTTTCATCATCGACCTCTCGGGAGCGGCGGGCGTCGCGAAACCGGTCGGCATGGATCGGACCGGCGAAGGCTGGCGGACGTGCTCATCGTGACACCCGGCCCCGGTACTCGTCTCCGGATGCGCGGCGGTCCACGCCGTCGCCCCTCCCGCCGCCCCACCATGTCCGCATCGGCCCCCCGACCCGCCGAGCGCGCCCGACCCGCCGCGGGCCTGACGGCCGAGCAGCACCGCGCCCGGCTGACCCGTCCGTCCCGGCTCGCCGCCCTGCACGCCACCGGGATGCTCGACGGCGCGGCCAACCCGGTGCTGGACCGCCTGGCCCGGCTCACCGCGCAGCGGCTCGACGTCCCCGTGGCGCTCGTCTCGCCGGGCGTCGGAGCGAACGCGGCGGCTGACGGATGGACGGCGCGAGACGTCCGGCTGTATCGCGGACTGGCCGTCGCGGCGGCCGCGGCCGTGGTCGGCTATGGCGTCGTATTCCACCGGCTGCTGCCGCGCGCGGTCGATCCCTGGTCACACCGGGCAGTCGTGGCCGCGGCGTGCCTCGCGCTCGCGGCGGTGCCTTGGGACCCCACACGCCGCCGGTTCCGCGCCGCGCTCTACGCGGTGCTTGCGCTGCTGACGGCGTGGTTGCTCAACCTCCTCCGTGCGAACGCATTCGCCGGCGAGTACGCGATCGGCCTGCTCATGGTCGCCGCGCTCGTCGGCGCAGTCATCCGGAGCCCGAGTGCTCTGGCGACCTACGCAGTCTGCACCGTCACCGGCGTGCTCGGCGTCGCCACGCTGGTGCCCGCCGCTCGCCTCAGCCCGCCCCTGCTCGCCAGCAAACTGGCGACGGTGCTCGCCGTCCTCGTCGCCCTCGCGTATGGGCGGCGCCGGGCGGCGCGCGGCCTGGCGGCGAGTGAGATGCGCTTCCGCACCGTGGTCGAGAGCATCGACCAGGGGCTGCTCATCACCGACCGCGAGGGCCGAGTCCTCTACGCGAACGCGCGCGCGGCCGAGATCACGGGCTACGCGGTGCCCGAGTTGATCGGACGGCGCTCGCACGAGGCGCTCCTCCCGGCCGACGAACAGGCAGCGGGGCGAGCGCGGCTGGCGCGCCGCCTCGAGGGCCGCGCGGAGCGCTACGAAGTCGAGCTCGTGCGCAAGGACGGGTCGCGGGTGCCGGCCGAGATCGGGAGCGTGCCGTTCCGCGACGCCGCGGGTGCGACCGTGGGCGCGATCGCCGTCGTCGCGGACACCACCGAGCGGAAGGCACTCGAGGCAGAACTGTGGTCTCAGGCGCGCCGCGATGCGCTCACCGGGCTCGCCAACCGCACGCAGTTTCGCGCGGACCTCACCCAAGCGCTTGCGGACGTCGGTGGCGCCCCCGAGACCGCGCCCCACACGGGCGTGCATGCTGCGGCCAACCACGAGGGGAGCACACCCGGCGCCTCCGAGAGCGATCCGATCGCTCCGCGCGTGTCCGTCCTCTTCGTCGACCTGGATGACTTCAAGGCCGTGAACGACAGCCAGGGGCACGCAGCCGGCGACGCGCTCCTCGCCGCGGTCGCCGACCGGCTCCGCGCCGCGACGCGGGGCAGCGACACGGTGGCCCGGCTTGGGGGCGACGAGTTCGCCGTACTCCTGCGCCCGGCACGGCCGGGGGAAGACGTGGGCGTCGTGGTGCCGCGCATCCTCCACGCGCTCGCGCGCCCGATCGCCGTCGCGGGCCGCGATCTCTACGTGTCCGCGAGCGTCGGCGTGGCGCGCGCGACGCCGGGCGTCGCGGCCGACGACCTGCTGCGCCACGCCGACGTGGCCATGTACCGGGCGAAGGCGGGCGGGAAGCACCGCTGCGCCGTGTTCTCGGCGGCCGAGGACGCGGCCGCCCTAGACCGTGCGGCGCTCCAGACGGAGCTCGCCGGCGCGGCCGCGCGTGGGGAGCTTGCGCTCGCCTACCAGCCGGTGGTCGACCTCGCGACCGGGCACCCCATCGGCGCCGAGGCGCTCGCGCGGTGGCGGCACCCGGCGCGCGGCCTCGTGCCGCCCGACGTGTTCATCCCGATCGCCGAGGCGACGGGGCTCATGCCCGCGCTCGGCCGCTGGGTGCTTGAGACGGCGTGCGCCGAGGCCGCGACGTGGCCGCGACGCGCCGACGGGCGGCCGCCGCGGCTGGCGGTGAACGTCTCGGGCCGGCAGCTCGAGGATCCGACGTTCCTGGACGACGTGATCAGCGCGCTCCGCGTGACCGGCTTCCCCGCCGAGCGGCTCACGCTGGAGGTGACGGAGAGCGTGCTGCTCACCAATCCCACCGTCACGCGCACGCGGCTCGAGGCGGTGCGCGCCCTCGGCGTTCAAGTGGCGTGCGACGACTTCGGCACGGGGTACTCGTCGCTCACCGCCGTGCGCGAGCTTCCGCTCGACTCGCTCAAGATCGACCAGGCATTCACGCGGGGCCTCGTCACCGACGCCACGCAGCGCGCGCTCACGGAAGCCGTCGTCCAACTCGCGCGCGCCCTCAATCTGAAGACGGTGGCGGAGGGCGTCGAGACCGCCGCCGAGCGCGACGTGCTGCTCGGCCTTGGCTGCCCGCTCGGCCAGGGGTACTTCTACGCGCGCCCGCTCGACCCGGCCGCGGCGCGGGCGTTCTTCGCCGATCCCGACGCGGCGTCCAACGCCGGCGGTCCGCCGGTATCGACCGCGCGCGTCGCGCCCGCTGTGCTGCCGGGAGAGTCGCCGCCCGGCGGGGCGAGCACGTCACCGATCCCGGGTGAGCGCGCCGCGACGACAGGCCGCGGCGCGGCACTGGTGGTCGATGACGACCCTACGGCGCGGAGCCTCGTCGAGCGGACGTTCGCGGCGGCCGGGTAGCACGCGCTCGGCGCGACGGAACGTGCTCGTCCACGGGCCGTATTTCGATGAGGTGCTGCGCGCCGACACCTACCGCCCCGGGCCGGGGTCGGCGGGCGCGCGCGTGGTCGACGGCTCGCTCGACGGCCACGCGTTCAGCGGCGTGGCCGGGGTGGCCAACGTCGGCGCCGACCGCGACTGGACGGGCTCGCCGTTCAACCAGGCCAACTGGTACGCCTTCGGCCGCCTGGCCTAGGACCCGGGGGCGGACGCCCGCGCGGTCGCCGACGATTGGGCGCGGATGACGTGGTCCAACGACACGGCCGTGGTGCGGCCGGTCGTGGGCATGATGATGGCCGCGCGCGAGGCGGTGGTGGACTACATGATGCCGTTAGGCCTCGCCCACATCATGGCCACGGGGCACCAGTACGGGCCGGGGCCGTGGGCCGACGCCGGCCGCCCCGACCGGACGCCGCGCTACTACCACCGCGCCGACTCGGCGGGGCTCGGGTTCGACCGGACGGCCGCGGGGAGCGACGCCGTCGCGCAGTAAGCCGAGCCACTCAGGCGCCGATTCGCCGACGTCGCCACCACGCCCGACTCGGTGCTCCTCTGGTTCCACCACGTGCCGTGGGACTACCGGCTCGCCTCGGGGCGCACGCTCTGGGACGAGCTCGGGCTGCGCTACCAGGCGGGGGTCGATACTGTGCGCGCCATGCGGCGCACCTGGGACTCACTCGAGGGGCGGGTCGACGACGAGCGGTTCCGCGATGTGCAGCGGTCCCTTGCCGTGCAGGAGCGGGAGGCGCGCTGGTGGCGCGACGCCGCGACGCAGTACTTCCAGCAGTTCTCCCGCCGCCCGTTCCCGGCCGGGCTCGAGCCGGCGGCACACCCGCTGGACTACTACGAGGACGTGCGCTGCCCCGCGGACCCGCGCACGCCGCGCTGCGACGCGGTGCCGTGACGCGCGCGGTCGCCCCGCGAGCGGAGGACGCCGCGTTCCCCCCGACCGCCGCGCCCGCCGGCCCGCGCGTCACCCTGCGCGCCCTGTTCGCCGCGCGCGAGGGGGGCGTGCTCGCCGCCCTCGTCGGCCTGTGCGCGCTGCTCTCCCTGGCCAGCCCGTACTTCTTCACGCTGCGCAACATTTTCAACGTGTTGCAGGGGATGGCGACGATCGGCATCATGGCCGTCGGGATGACGATGGTGCTCGTCGCGGGCGGCCTCGACCTGTCGGTCGGGTCGATCCTCGCCGTGGGCGCGGTGGTCACGGCGCGGCTGATGACCTACGGCGGACTCAACCCGTGGCTCGCCGTCCTCTGCGGGCTCGGCGCGGGGCTCCTGTTCGGGCTCGTCAACGGGCTCCTCGTCACGCGGGCGCGGCTCGTCCCGTTCATCGCGACGTTAGGCACGCTCAGCGTCGGGCGGGGGCTCGCCTACCTGCTGGCGAGCGCGGGCGCGGGCTCGGTCGCGAGCAACGTCCCGATGCGCGACCCGGGCGTCGGGCTCCTCGGCGCGGGCTACGTGGGCCCGGTCCCGGTGCCGGTCCTCATCATGCTCGCCCTCGTCGTGCTCGCCGGGCTCTTCCTCGGCAACACGGTCCTCGGGCGGCAGATCTACGCGGTGGGGAGCAACGCGCGCGCGGCGCGCCTCTCGGGGGTGCCGGTCGAGCGCGTGCAGCTGTTCACGTACGTCGCCACGGGCGGGCTGTGCGCCCTCGCCGGCGTGGTGAGCGCGGGGCTCCTTTCGACCGCGTCGACCGACCTCGGCCAGGGCGTCGAGCTCGACGTGATCGCCGCGGCCGTGATCGGCGGCACGAGCCTGCAGGGCGGGGAAGGGACCGTGCTGGGCTCGCTGTTAGGTGCGGCGATCATGGCCGTGGTGCGCAACGCCTTCGTCCTGCTCGGCCTCCCGCTGCACTTTCAAACGATGATCATCGGCGCGGTGATCCTGCTCGCGGTCGGCCTCGACCGGCGCCGCCGCTGACCTCGCCTCCTCGACCTCTCCTCATGCCGTCATCCCGAGCCGTCCGGCTGCCTGCGGCCCGCGCGCCGCGCGGGGTCATGCTCCTCCTCGCCCTGACCGGCGCGACCGGCTGCAGTTCCGCGCCCCCCGGCGACGGTGCGGCCGGCCGGCCGGCCAACGCACCGCCCTTCGCGTCGACCGCCACCGCCCCCGACGAGGGCAAGGTGGCGCCGGTCGCGCAACTGCCCAAGAAACCGCTCCGCATCGCGGTGCTCGGGCTCGAGAATAATCCGTTCTGGATTCCGGTGAAGGCCGGCACGGAGCGGGCCCGGCGGGAGCTCGCGTCGCACAACACCACGGTCGAGTGGATACTTCCGGGCGAGACGCACACGGCCGAGGTGTTCGGGCGGGCGCTCGACGCGGCGGTGGCGAAGCAGTACGACGCGATCGCGACGGTGGCCGGCGACGCGGGGATGGCCGCGTACATCGACCGCGCGGTGCGGGCCGGCGTGCCGGTCGCGACCTTCAACTCCGAGACGGCCACGCCTAACGGCCGGCTCTTCTTCGTGGGCGCGGACAGCTACGCGCAGGGCAAGGCCGCGGGCGAGACGATGTGCCGCGTCACCGGCGGCGCGGGGCCCGTCGGCGTGATCACGGGCTTCTTCTCGGTCGAGGCGCACGCGCAGCGGCAGAAGGGGTTCGAGGACGCGGTCAGGGCCGGGTGCCCGAAGGTCACGATCGTCGGCCGCGTCGAGAACCAGGACAAGGCGAACCTCGCCTACCAGCAGGCGAAAGACTTCATGACGGCGCACGGCGACCTGAAGGGGATCGTCGTGACCGCGGGCGGGCCCTTCGGCGCGGCGCGCGCGGTCGACGAGGCGAAGAAGGCCGGCGCCGTGCACCTCGTCACCTTCGACGCCGTCGACGAGACGATGGACTACGTGCGGCGGGGCGTGATCGACGCGACGATCGGGCAGGATCCCGACGCGCAGGGTCACGACCCGGCCGTTCGCCTCTACAACTATCTGGTCGCCGGGCAGCTCCCCCCCGCGGCGCGTCTCGTCACGCGCGCCGACGTGATCACGAAGGCCGACGCGGCGCAGCTCGCGCCCCAGCGCGCGACGACGCAAGCGGCGGCCGCGCGGTGACCGACGCCGCGCCGCTGCTCGTCGTGGAGGGCGTGCACAAGCGCTTCGGCGGCGTGCACGCGCTGCGCGGCGTGCGGCTCGCGGTGCGCGCGGGGGAGGTGCACGCGCTCGTCGGCGAGAACGGGGCGGGCAAGAGCACGCTCATCAACATCCTCGCGGGCGCGGTGGTGCGCGACGAGGGCACGGTCACGATGGCGGGTCGGCCGGTGGACTTCCGCGCGCCCGCCGAGTCGCAGGCGGCCGGGATCGCGGTCATCCACCAGGATCTCGCGACGCTGCCGACGCTGAGCGTGGGCGAGAACGTCGTGGCCGGTCGGCTCCCGCGGCGCCGCGGCGTCGCGGGCGTGGCGTTCGGCGTCGTCGACTGGCCGGCGGTGCGCGGCCGCGCCCGCGAGCTGCTCGCCGCCGTCGGGCTCGACGTCGACCCGCGCGCGCCGATGCGCGACCTCTCGACGTCGCAGCAGCAGCTGGCCGAGATCGCGCGCGCGTTAGGCGCCGGCGCGCGCCTCCTCGTCATGGACGAGCCCACCGCCTCGCTCACCGAGCACGAGGCGGGGCGGCTCGCGGCGCTCGTGCGGCGGCTGCGCGGGGAGGGAGTCGCGGTGCTCTACGTGTCGCACCGACTCGCCGAGGTGTTCGCGCTCGCGGACCGCATCACGGTGTTCCGCGACGGGGCGTGGGTGCGCACGGCGGCCGCGGCGGAGGCCACGCCGGCGTCGATCGTCGCGGCGATGGTCGGGCGCGAGTTGGCCGCGATGGAGTCTGACGCGGAGGGCGCGGACGGGCCGCGCGCGCCCGGCGAGGTGGTGCTCGAGGTGCGCGGGCTCACGCGGCGCGGCGGGTCCGACTCCGGCAGTTCCGGCTCGGGCGGCGCGGTGCCGGTCGAGGACGTGAGTTTCGCCGTGCGCGGCGGCGAGATCGTCGGGATGGCGGGGCTCGTCGGCGCCGGGCGCTCGGAGGTGGCGCGGCTGATCTTCGGCGCCGACCGCCCCGACGCGGGCGCGGTCCTGTTAGGCGGCCGGCCGGTGCGCTTCCGCTCGCCCGCCGACGCGATCGCCGCGGGCGTGGCGATGGTCCCCGAGGACCGCAAGCAGCTCGCCCTGTTCATGGCCAAGCCCGTGCGCTGGAACGTGTCGATGGCGCGGCTGCCGGCGCTGAGTCGCGGCGGCGTGATCTCGCGGCGTGCGGAGCGCGCGCTCGCCGCCGAGTACGTCGCGCGGCTGCGCGTCAAGACGCCGGGCGTGGAGACGGCCGTCCGCGCGCTCTCGGGCGGCAACCAGCAGAAGACGGTGCTCGCGCGCTGGCTCGCCACGCGGCCGCGGCTACTCATCCTCGACGAGCCGACGCACGGCGTGGACGTCGGGGCGAAGGCTGACATCGCCGCCCTCGTCCGCACGCTCGCCGGCGAGGGGGTCGCCGTGCTGCTCATCTCGTCCGAGCTGCCGGAGGTGCTCGCGCTGAGCGACCGCGTGGTGGTCATGCGCGCGGGGCGCGTCGCGGCGACCCTCGCCCGCGCGGCGGCGAGCGAGGAGGCGGTGATGGCGTACGCGACCGGCGCCGCGGGCGCACCGCGCGTGGGGGACGCGCTCCGGTGACCGCGCCGTCCGGAACGAGCCAACCGCCGAGTCCCGCGCCCGACCCGTTCGGGCCCTTCAAGGCCGGCCAGCGCGACGTCTGGGCGGGCTTCGCCGTGAACGAGCCGGCGACGACGCCGCCCGCGGCCGCCCTCGTCGCGTTCGCCGCCGTGCGCGCCGGCGACGCCGTGCTCGACGTGGGGTGCGGGACCGGCGTCGTCGCGATCACCGCGGCACGCGCCGGCGCGCGCGTGACGGGCCTCGACCTCACGCCGGCCCTGCTCGAGCGCGCGCGCGACCACGCGCGGCTGGCCGCGGTCGCGGCCACGTGGGACGTGGGCGACGCCGAGGCGCTGCCGTACCCCGACGCGGCGTTCGACGTGGTGCTCAGTCAGTTCGGGCACATGTTCGCGCCGCGGCCCGCGGTCGTCGTCGCCGAAATGCTGCGCGTGCTCAAGCCCGGCGGGCGGATCGCGTTCTCGACCTGGCCGCCGGAGCACGCGATGGGCCAGCTCTTCGCCCTCCTCGGCCGATACCAGCCGCCGCCGGCCGCCGGCGCGCCCGCCCCGGCCGCGCCGCCGCGCTGGGGCGACCCGGCGGTCGTCCGCGAGCGGCTCGGCGACTCGGTGGCGGACCTGCAGTTCGACCGCGGCGTGATGGTAAACCCGGCGCTCAGCCCGCGGCACGCCCGCGCCGCCCTCGAGGCCACGTTTGGCCCGCTCGCGGCGCTCGTCGCGAGCCTCCAGACGCAGCCCGAGCGCCTGGCCGAGCTGCGCGCGGAGGTGCTCGGGCTGTTGGAGAGCATCTTCGTCGGCAACACGCTGCGGCAGCACTTCCTGATGACGCGCGCCGTCAAACGGTAGGCGTCGGCGTTAGGCGGCCGCGTCGGGGTCATGGAGGGGGCGGCCGGCGACCTGCGCATCGCATTGGCGCGCCAGTCGGGACACGACGGCCGCCGGTGGATACACGAGCCGCTGCGTCTGTCGGTGTTCGTCGAGGCGCCGGCCGACGCGATCGACGTGAACCTCGCGCGCCACGCGACCGTCCGTGACCTCGTCCGGCACCGATGGCTGTTCCGGCACCGGATCGAGTCGTCGGACGGCTCGATCCACCGGCGGCGCGGGGACGGCGGGTGGGAGCGGGCGAACGCGACGCCCCGGCCGTCGCCCTCGGCGGGTGAACCGCCGCGCCCGGTTGACGACGACGTGTCAGGCGAGAGCTGATCCCTGGTTACCCTTGGTGGCGACACGCTGCGCCCACCACCCGCTCTCGTTCGCTCCGCCCCGTCTCCGGAGGCTTCCGCGTGACCCCCATTTCGCTCCGCCGCGCGACCCCCGCGCTCGCGGTCCTCTCGCTCGCGGCCCTCGCGACCGTGCTCCCCGGCGCTGCAGCCGGGGCGCAACCCGCCGGCGCCCCGCCCTTCGACAGCACCGCCTTCGCCGCCCTCACCTGGCGAGAGCTCGGACCCTACCGCGGCGGCCGTTCGGTCGCCGTCGCCGGCAGCGCCGCGCGGCCGATGGAGTACTGGATGGGTACCACCGGCGGCGGCGTGTTCAAGACGACCGACGGCGGGATGACGTGGAGCCCCGCGACCGACAAGTACTTCGGCGGCACGATCGGCTACGTCGCGGTCGCGCCGAGCAACCCCGACGTCGTCTACGTCGGCACCGGCGAGTACGCGATCCGCGGGAACGTCTCGCACGGGGAGGGCGTGTTCAAGACCGCCGACGGCGGGAAGACGTGGAGCTTCCTGGGCCTGAAGGCCACGCGCCAGATCAGCCGCGTGCGGGTGCACCCGACCAACCCCGACGTCGTCTGGGTCGCCGCGCAGGGCGCGTTCTGGGGGCCGAGTAAGGAGCGCGGCGTCTACAAATCGACCGACGGCGGGCGGAACTGGCGGCAGGTGCTCTTCCGCAACGATTCGACCGGCGCCTGCGACCTCGTCGTCGACCCGACCAATCCGAACGTGCTCTACGCCGCGTTCTGGCAGTCCTACCGCAACGCGTACTCGCTGTCGTCGGGCGGGGCGGGGGGCGGGCTGTACAAGAGCACCGACGGGGGCGAACACTGGACCGAACTCACGCACAACGCCGGGCTCCCGGCCGCTCCGTTAGGCAACGTCGGGCTGGCGATCTCGCCGGCCAACCCGCGGCGGCTGTGGGCGTCGATCGAGGCCGACTCGGGCGGGATCTTCCGGAGCGACGACGCGGGCACGACCTGGCGGCGCGTCAACGAGGACCGCAAGCTGCGGCAGCGCGCGTGGTACTACTCGCGGATCTTCGCCGACCCGAAGGATACCAACACCGTCTACGCGCTCAACGTCGGCTTCTACCGCTCCACCGACGGCGGGCGGACGTTCAAGCAGCCGATCGCGGTCCCGCACGGCGACAACCACGACCTGTGGATCGCGCCCGACAACCCCGCGCGCATGATCCAGGGGAACGACGGCGGCGCGACCGTCTCGATGAACGCCGGGAAGACGTGGACCGAGGAGAACTTCGCCACGGCGCAGTTCTACCACGTCACGACGACCAACGAGTTCCCGTACCGCGTCTGCGGCGCGCAGCAGGACAACTCGACGCTGTGCGGGCCGAGCCGGTGGCCGGGAGGCGTGACGCGCGACCTGTGGGTCGACGCGGGCGGGGGCGAGAGCGGCTACATCGCCGTCGATCCGCTGCACCCCGAGATCGCCTACGCGGGGAGCTACGGCGGGCTGCTGACGCGCAAGAACATGCGCACCGACCAGGAGACGCAGGTGAACCCCTGGCCGGACAACCCGATGGGCCACTCGTCGAGCGACATGCCGTACCGCTTCCAGTGGACCTTCCCGATCGTGTTCTCGCCGCACGACCCCACGGTGCTGTACGCGGGCGGCAACCACGTGTTCCGCACGGGCAACGGCGGGCAGAACTGGACGGTGATATCGCCCGACCTCACGCGCCACGATCCGCGCACCATGGACGCGTCGGGGGGTCCGATCACCAAGGACCAGACGGGGGTGGAGACCTACGCGACGATCTTCACGATCGCCGAGTCGCCGCGCACGCCCGGGGTGATCTGGACGGGGAGCGACGACGGGCTCGTCTCGCTCACGCGCGACGGCGGGCGCACCTGGACCAACGTCACGCCGCCGGGCATGGGCGAGCTGCCTCGCATCTCGCTCGTCGAGGCGTCGCCGCACGACCCCGCGGTCGCCTACGTGGCCGCGAACCGGTACCAGTTCGGCGACCTGCGCCCGATGCTGTACAAGACGGCCAACTACGGGCGCACGTGGACCGCGATCACGACCGGGATTCCCGCCGAGGAGTTCGCGCGGGCCATCCGCGAGGACCCGACGCGCCGCGGGCTGCTGTATGCGGCCACGGAGCGCGGCGTGTGGGTGTCGTTCGACGACGGCGGGCGGTGGCAGAGCCTCGAGCGCAACCTGCCGCCGGTACCCGTGCACGACCTGATGATCAAGGACGGCGACCTGATCGCGGCGACGCACGGGCGGTCGTTCTACGTGATGGACGACCTCTCCGCGCTGCGGCAGATGACGCCCGCGACGGCGGCCGCGCCGGCGCACCTCTACAAGCCGCGCGACGCGTACCGCGTCAGCTGGGGTGGCGGGGGTGGCGGCGGGGACGCACGCCGGCAGGCGGGCAAGAATCCGCCGAACGGTGCGACGGTCTACTACACGCTCGCGAAGGCCAACCAGGACGTCACGCTCGCCGTCGTCGACGCGCGCGGACGCACCATCCGCTCGTTCACGTCGCGGCTCGATTCGATCGGCGTCGGCGACTCGGTCCGTGCGGACTCGGTGCGCCGCGCGCGGGCCGACTCGGTCGCGCGCGCCGGCGGGCTGCCGCGCACGCCCAACCCGCAGCTCGGATCGGCCGCGCTGCGCGCCGAGAGCGGGATCGGGAGCCCCGGCGGCGAGCCCGAGGTCGACTTCGAGGAGCTGGCGCGGCGCGGGCCGCGCCCGCCGCGCGTGCCCAACAAGGTCGGGCTCAACGTGTTCGCGTGGGACCTGCGCGAGCCGGACGCCGTACGCTTCGACAACATGATCCTCTGGGCCGGATCGACGACTGGGCCGATGGTCCCGCCGGGCACGTACACCGTGCGGATGACTGTGGCCGGGCAGCCGGCGCAGACGCAGCCGTTGGTCGTGCGCGCGGACCCGCGGTCGAAGGCGACCCCGCAGGACATCGAGGCCACCGTCGCCCTGCAGCGGCGCGTGCTCGACCGGTTGAGCGAGGCGAACCGCGCCGTGCGCACGGTGCGCAACGTGCGCGCGCAGCTCGCCAGCCGCGAGGCGCAGATGCCGGTGGACCGGCGCGCGGCGTTCGACGCGCAAGTGCGGCCGCTGCTCGTCGCGCTCTCTACCTCGGAGCAGGCTATTTACCAGACGCGGAACCAGAGCTCGCAGGACCCGCTCAACTACCCGATCCGCCTCAACAACAAGCTGGCTGCGCTGGCCGGGGTGGTGGCCACGGCGGACCCGCGGCCGACGCGGCAGTCGTACGTGGTGTTCGACACGCTGTCGCGGCAGCTGGACGCGCAGCTCGCCGTGCTCCGGGGCGCGATGGGCGCGCCGTTGGCGGCGGTGAACTCGGAACTCACCCGCATGGGACTCCAGGCCGTGGTGCCGAGCGACGCGGAGATCCGCGCGAACGGGGCGACGCGGGTCGCGGCGGGTGAGGAGGAGGCCGAGGGGGACGGGCGGTAGTCCGTCCCGCTCAGCCTCGCCCCGAGAGCATGTCCGACGCGCCCGGCCCCTCGCCGCCGGGCGCGCGCCCGCCGCCCCAGCGCCAATCCCGCACGTCGGGCATGTCTTCCCCGTGCGCCCGCACGTACTCGTGGTGTTCGGCCAGACGCGCGTGGCAGTACGCCGCGGCGGCGGCGCCCGCGGGCGCCGCCGCGAGGCCGGGCACGCGCGCGATGACGTCGAGCACGAGGTGGAAGCGGTCGATCTCGTTGACGACCGTCATGTCGAAGGGCGTCGTGGTCGTGCCCTCCTCCTTGAAGCCGTGCACGTGGAAGTTGGCGTGCCCCGCGCGCCGGTACGTGAGCCGGTGGATGAGCGACGGGTAGCCGTGGAAGGCGAAGATGACGGGGCGGTCCGCCGGGAAGAGCGCGTCGAACTCCGCGTCGGGGCGCCCGTGCGGGTGCTCGCTCGGCGCCTGCAGGGTCATCAGGTCGACCACGTTCACCACGCGCACGCGCAGGTCGGGGACGTGCGTGCGGAGCAGGTCGGCCGCGGCGAGCGTTTCCATCGTCGGCACGTCGCCCGCGCAGCCGAGCACGACGTCGGGCGCGAGGCCGCGGTCGTTGCCCGCCCAGTCCCAGGCGCCCAGCCCGCGGGCGCAGTGCGCGGCGGCCGCGTCCATGTCGAGCCACTGCGGCGCGGGCTGCTTGCCGGCGACGATCACGTTCACGTAGCTGCGGCTCCGCAGGCAGTGGTCCGCGACCGAGAGCAGCGTGTTGGCGTCGGGCGGCAGGTACACGCGCACCACGTCAGCCTTCTTGTTGACGACGTGGTCCAGAAAGCCCGGGTCCTGGTGGCTGGCGCCGTTGTGGTCCTGCCGCCAGACGTGCGACGTGAGCAGGTAGTTGAGCGACGCGATCGGCTTGCGCCACGGGATGCGGCGCGTCGTCTTGAGCCACTTCGCGTGCTGGTTGAACATCGAGTCGACGATGTGGATGAACGCCTCGTAGCACGAGAACAGGCCGTGGCGCCCGGTCAGCAGGTAGCCCTCGAGCCAGCCCTGGCACAGGTGCTCGCTCAGGACCTCCATCACGCGCCCCCCGGGGCCGACGTGGTCGTCGGTCGGCAGCACCTCGCCCTCGAAGGCGCGGCGCGTGACCTCGAACACCGCGTCGAGGCGGTTGCTCGTCGTCTCGTCGGGGCCGACGAGGCGGAAGTTGCGCGCGGCGGCGTTCTCGCGCATGACGTCGCGCAGGAACCGGCCTAACACGCGCGTCGCCTCGCCCTCGGCCGCGCCCGGCGCGGGCACGGCGACGGCGTAGGCGCGGAAGTCGGGCATCGCGAGGTCGCGGAGCAGCAGCCCGCCGTTGGCGTGCGGGTTGGCGCCCATGCGCCGGTCGCCCGCGGGGGCGAGCGCGGCCAGCTCGGGGGCGAGGCCGCCGTCGGCGCCGAAGAGCTCCTCGGGGCGGTAGCTCTTCATCCACGCCTCCAGCGCGCGGAGGTGCTCGGGGTTCGCGGCGAGGCCGTCGAGCGGCACCTGGTGGGCGC
Source organism: uncultured Gemmatimonadales bacterium (assembly GCA_963763675.1). Lineage (GTDB taxonomy): Bacteria > Gemmatimonadota > Gemmatimonadetes > Gemmatimonadales > Gemmatimonadaceae > BPUI01. Next base: position 411,777 of record CAVXPN010000004.1, on the reverse strand, counting down.
GCCAGGTGCCCTCGACCGGCTTGCCGTCGACGACGCGCGGGCCGGTCCAGCCCTTGGGCGAGCGGAGGACGATCACCGGCCAGCGGGGGCGCGCGGCGGGGCCGTCCGCGTTCCCGTTGGCGTTAGGCGTGCGCGCCGAGCGCTGGATCTCCGCGATCGCGTCGAGCGCGGCGTCGAGCACCGCGGCCATGCGCTGGTGCATGAGCGCCGGCTCGTGCCCCGAGACGAAGTGCGGCTCGTGGCCGTAGCCGCGCAGCAGCGCGACGAGCTCGTCGTCGGGGATGCGGGCGAGCACCGTGGGGCCGGCGATCTTGTAGCCGTTGAGGTGCAGGACGGGGAGCACCGCGCCGTCGGTCGCCGGGTCGAGGAACTTGTTCGAGTGCCAGCTGGCCGCGAGCGCGCCGGTCTCCGCCTCGCCGTCGCCGATCACGCAGCAGGCGACGAGTCCGGGGTTGTCGAACACCGCGCCGTAGGCGTGGAGGAGCGAGTAGCCGAGCTCCCCGCCCTCGTGGATCGAGCCCGGGGTCTCGGGCGCGGCGTGGCTCGGGATGCCGCCGGGCCACGAGAACTGCGTGAACAGCCGCGCGAGCCCCGGGACGTCGCGGCCGACGTCGGGGTAGACCTCGGAATACGTGCCTTCCAGATACGTATTCGCCACCACGCCGGGTCCGCCGTGCCCGGGGCCGGCGATGAAGATCGCGTCGAGGTCGCGCGCGCGGATCGCGCGGTTCATGTGCGTGTACACGAAGTTGAGCCCGGGCGTGGTGCCCCAATGGCCCAGCAGCCGCGGCTTCACGTGGGCCAGCGTCAGCGGCTCGGTGAGGAGCGGGTTGCCGCGCAGGTAGATCTGCCCGACGCTGAGGTAGTTGGCCGCGCGCCAGTGCGCGTCGAGCAGGCGCAGCTCCTCGGGGGCGAGGGGGCCGTCGGGGCTCTCGGGCGCGTCCTTCTCGGGGACGAGGGCGGCGAGGGGCGGGGCGTCGACGGGCAGGACGGCGGTCACGGGCGGCTCCGGGGTGCGGGCGGGCCGGCGGCCGAGCCGCCGGGCCCGGGAGTGGGCCTGCACGGGGCGGGCCGATTCGCGGGGTGAGGAGCGGGGAGAGAGGTAACGGGCGCGTATTTGTCTGGGGGGTGTGGCGGATCGGTCTGGCGCGGCGTCGCATCCCCGGCCCCAGCATCCCCGGCCGGTCACGCCCCCGCGCGCCAGACCGATCCGCCGCCACCTCCCCTCCGTTACAGGCGGTCCAGCCGTCCTCCGTCGACGACGAGGGTCGTCCCCTGCACGAATTTCGCGTCATCCGACGCGAGGAACGCAATCGCCGCCGCGAGGTCCTCCGGCTCCCCGACCATGCTGCGGTCGACCTTCTCGACGCCGCTCTTCACGTTGGGGTTGTCCCACAGCATCGGCGTGTCGACCGCGCCGGGCAGCACGGCGTTCACGCGGATTCCGCGCGGCTTGCCTTCGATCGCCGCCGAACGGGTGAGCGAGACGACGGCGGCCTTGGCGGCCGCGTACGGGGCGGCCATCGCCTCGGTCTCGATGGCGTGGATGCTCGACACGTTCACCACCGCGCCGCCGCGGGCCATGTGCTGGAACGCCTGCTTGATGAAGAAGAACGTCCCGAGCAGGTCGACGCCCAGCACGCGGTTCCAGTCGGCGGCGGTGAGGTCGGCGATCGCGACGAAGGTCATCAGCCCCGCGTTGTTGACGACGACGTCGAGCGCGCCGAAGCGCTGGACCGTGCCCGCGACGCAGGCGATCACCGCGGCCTCGTCGGAGACGTCGCACGCGGCGCCCCACGCGTCGGGCGCGCCCGCGGCCTTGACCGCGTCGGCGGCGGCCCCGGCGTGCGCCGCGTCGCGGTCGGCGATGACGACGCGCGCGCCCTCGGCGCCGAAGCGCTTGGCGGTCGCGAGCCCGATGCCGCTCGCGGCCCCGGTGACGATCACGGTCTTGCCGGCGAAGCGGCCGGCGGGGACCGACGGGGCGGGGGCCGGCGGGGCGGGGGGCGGTGACGCGGGGGCCGGTGACGCGGGGGCCGGTGACGTGGGGGCCGGCGGGGCGGCGGGCGGAGTGGGGTCGTTAGACATGGGCGGTCTCGGGCGTGGTCGGGCGTCAGGAGTCGGAGGCGGAGTCGTCGGACGAGCCCGGCGCGGAGGCGGCGGCGGCCGTCGCGGCGCGCGCGCGGTCGTACGCGAGCGAGGCGCGCACGAGCGGGTCGTCCTGCCGGCTCGGCGGGAAGGCGGGGAGCGCGAGCACCATGCTCTGCGTGGGCAGCACCTCGCGCCACTCGCGGATGAGGTCGCGGTAGGCGGTGCCCACGGCGCGCGGGCGGCGGTCGAGGTCGTAGAGGCCTAACGGGTTGACGCGCCCGTTGGACTCCCGGAGCGCGGTGTCCCAGTCCACCTGGTCGGTCAGCGAGTACCAGGTGAAGCCGAGGATCGGGACGCCGTCGTTGCGCACGCGGAGCACGTTCGCCCACTCCTTCCGCAGCCAGCGCACGGCCTCGTCGCCGGCCGGGCCCTGGTCGAGGTTGGTCTCGGTGTGCATCACCGGCAGCCCGTAGCGCTGGTAGTACTGCGACGTGATCACGTGGTACCCGAACACCTCGCCCGCCGCCTCGGTCGAGCCGTCGGAGGCGACCAGGTGCTCGTTGGTCACGTAGTAGTCGTTCCCCATGATGCAGTGCTGCTTGAGCCCCTGCCCGAAGAAGAAGTGGTACTCGTCCCGGGTCATCCCGTTGTCGAGCAGGAACTCGTACATCTCCGACCCCACGCGCCGCCCGTAGTTGAGGTCGAGCGAGAGGAAGCGGATCTCGTTCATGCGCTCGGCGGGCGCGATCGCGGCGGGGCTCTTGGCGTGGAAGTACTCGCTCGACTCGCTCTGCACGAAGATCGCGTCGGGCCGCACGCCGAGGATCGCGCGCATCGCGAGTACGTTGGCCTTCACGACGTGCTTGAGCGCGGTGACGAACGCGCCGTCGCTCGTCAGCTGCTCGTTCCACCAGCCGTAGCGCGCCGAGAAGAGCGCGCAGATGTACATCTCGTTGACCGGCGTGTAGAACTGCACCCACGGGAAGCGCTCGGCGAACGCGCGCGCGTAGACGGCGAAGCGCGCGGGGAAGTCGGGGTTCTGGAAGTCGCCGATCCAATCGGGGACGCCGAAGTGGCAGAGGTCGACGATCGGGCTGATGTCGCGCCGCCGGATCTCGGCGAAGGTCTGGTCGGCGAAGTCCCACGCGTAGCGCCCGTCGCCGAGCCACGTCGTGTGGATGGGCGGCCCGTAGCGTAGAAAGGCGGTGCCTAACTCCTCGACGAGGGCGAAGTCGGCCTGCCAGTGGGCGTAGTGGCCGCACTTCTCCATCTCGTCGACCCGCACGCGCACGCCGGCCGCCGACCGCACGGTCGGGTAGCTGTTCTCGATGCCGGTGGCGAACATGAAGCGGGGGCCGCTCGGGGCGCGGTGCATCGCGGGAGGGTGCGGGGGGTGCGGGCCGCCCGGCGCGGGCGTTCGCGCGGGGGGCGGAACGCAACCACCGGGCCCTGTCCCTCCCCGGAGGGCGCGGGCCGGCGAAAATGTTCGTTAGCAGACGTTCGTCAGCGGTCGCCCGCGCCCTGTTCGCCGCCGTGCGCGCCGCTCAGCGCGCCGACGAACCCGCGCAGCTGCGCGGCCAGCGCCTCCGGCGCCTCGAGCGGCACGAGGTGCCCGACCTCGTCGACGACGGCCATGCGCGCCCCCGCGATTCGGTCCCGGACCTCGCGCTCGAGCATCCCGCGGTCCATCACCGGGTCCTCCCCCCCGGCGACGACGAGCGTCGGGACGTCGATGCGGGGGGTCACCGCCGAAATGTCCTCGCGGCTGCCGGCCCGCATCCAGGCGTCCCACGCGGCGCGCGACGTGCGCAGGCTGTCGTCGACCACCTCGTCGAACAGCGCCGGCGCGAGCGGGCGGCGCGTGATGCGGTGCGCGGTCGCGACCGCGGCGGCGCGGTCGCCGTAGCTCGCGAGGGTGTGGGCGCGGCTCTCCTCGGTCATCGGCTCCGGCGTGGGCGGCGAGGGGGCGACGAGGACGAGGCCTACGAGCCCCGGCGGGCGCCGGGCGGCGAGGGCGACCGCGAGCTTACCGCTCATCGAGTGGCCGACGAGGACGTAGCGCGGCAGGGCGAGCGCGGCGACGAGGGCCGCGACGTCGTCGGCCCCGTCCGCGACGGTGTAGCCGTCGGGCGGGGCGGGGGAGTCGCCCTGGCCCCGCAGGTCCGCGGCCACGCAGCGGTGCCTCGGGGCGAGCGCGGCCGCGACGGCGGCCCACTCGCGCCGCGAGCCGGCGTAGTAGTGGAGTAGGACGAGCGCGGGATCGCCGCGCCCGTCGGCCGTGTGGGCGAGGGCGATCGGTCGCGCGGGGACGGCGGGCACGGCCGCCTCCGGCGCGTCGCCCGTCACGTGACCACCGTCGGCGCGTCGCGCCCCGTCCGCTCGCGCACCTCGCCTAACGCGAGCGCCGCCGCGATCAGCGGCGCGAGCGCCTCCTGCGCGTCGCGGTCCTGGCGCGCCGGGTCGGGCTCGTACGCCTCGACGTAGAGGCGGAGCGTCGCGCCCTCCGTGCCCGTGCCCGACAGCCGGTAGACGACGCGCGCCCCGTCCTCGAAGAGCACGCGCAGCCCCTGGCCCGCGCTCACGCTGCCGTCGACCGGGTCGTGGTAGGTGAAGTCGTCGGCCGCGCGCACGCGGCGCCCAGCGAGCTCGGTGCCCGGGAGCGTGGCGAGCCGGCCGCGCACCGCGCCGATCACCGCCGCCCCGGCGTCGGACGGGACCGCCTCGTAGTCGTGGCGCGTGTAGAAGTGCCGGCCGAAGCGCGCCCAGTGCGCCCGCGTGATCTGCTCCACCGACTCGCCCGGCCGGCGCGCCAGCACGTTGAGCCAGAAGAGCACCGCCCAGAGTCCGTCCTTCTCGCGCACGTGGTCGCTGCCCGTGCCGAAGCTCTCCTCGCCGCAGAGCGTGATCCGCCCCGCGTCCAGGAGCGTCCCGAAGAACTTCCACCCGGTCGGCGTCTCGTACGCCGCGATGCCTAACGCCTTCGCGACGGCGTCCGCCGCCTGGCTCGTCGGCATCGAGCGCGCGACGCCGGCCAGCCCCCCGGCGTACCCGGGCGCGAGCGTGGCGTTGGCGGCGAGGATCGCGAGCGAGTCCGACGGGCTCACGAACCAGCGGCGGCCGAGGATCATGTTGCGGTCGCCGTCGCCGTCCGACGCGGCGCCGAAGTCGGGCGCGTCGTCCGCGGCGAGCGCCTCGACGAGGTCGTGCGCGTAGGTGAGGTTGGGGTCCGGGTGCCCGCCGCCGAAGTCGGGGAGCGGCGTACCGTTGACCACCGTCCCCGCCGCCGCGCCGAGCCGGCGCTCGAGGATCTCGGCCGCGTAGGGGCCGGTGACCGCGTGCATGCCGTCGAAGCGCATGCGGAAGCCGCCGGCGAACATCGCGCGGATCGCGCCGAAGTCGAACAGCCGCTCCATGAGCGCGGCGTAGTCGGCGACCGGGTCGACGACCTCGACCGCGAGTCCGCCGAGCGCGCGCGTGCCTAACGTGTCGACGTCGACGTCGGGGCCGCCGACCGTGCGGTACTCGGCGATCGCGCGGGTGCGCGCGGCGACGGCGTCGGTGAAGTGCTCGGGGGCGGGGCCGCCGTTGCCGAGGTTGTACTTCACGCCGAAGTCGCCCTCGGGGCCGCCGGGGTTGTGGCTGGCCGAGAGGATGAAGCCGCCGGCGGCGTGCCGCTCGCGGATGACGCACGACGCCGCCGGCGTGGACAGAATGCCGCCCCGGCCGAGGATGACGCGGCCCACGCCGTTTGCGGCGGCGAGGCGGAGGATCGTTTGCACCGCGGCGCGGTTGCCGTAGCGCCCGTCCCCGCCCAGGACGAGCGTCGCGCCCGCGGGCAGGGCCGCGACGTCGAGCGTCGCCTGGACGAAGTTCTCCAGATAGTGCGGCTGCTCGAAGACCGCGACCTTCTTGCGCAGCCCCGACGTGCCGGGCGTCTGGCCGGGGAACGGCTGCGTGGGGACGACGCGGACGGCGTCGCTAGCGGTGGTGCTCGCGGCGGCGGGCGGATTCGACATCGAGGGCGCGTTGAAGGCGGGGGAGGGGGATGGGTGGCACGCCGCACGCAATGCCCGCGCCCACATGCAACCTTCTGCACAGTCCCTGCACTCGCGGCCCGTGGCGGTGGAGTCTGCGCCGATCGCGCCCGCCCCGTCCGGGACGGCGTCGACCGCGGCTCCTGCCCGTACAACGGCCCGCGCCACGACGGTGCTGGCCGTCGTCGCCGCGGTTGCCGTGCTCTACGTCGGGCGCGAGTTCTTCGTCCCATTGGTCCTCGGCGTCGTCCTCGCCGCGCTGCTCGCGCCGATCGTCGGCTGGCTGCGGCGCCACGGCGTGCCGGCCGCGGCCGGGGCCGCGCTCGTGGTGCTGACCACGCTCGCGCTCGTCATCGGCGGGGCGGTCGCGCTCGAGATGCCGCTGCGCGGACTCGCGGAGCAGGCGCCGCGCGGGATCGCGGCCGCGCGCGCCAAGATCGAGCAGCTGCGCGGCACGGTCGCGCGCCTCGGCGTGCGGCTGCAGGCGCCTCCCGTCGCCCCCAAGGGCCGGGCGGGCGCGCGCGCCGACTCGGCCGCGAGCGCCACGTTGCCGTCGCCCGCGCCCAAGGTGCCGACCGTCGGCGCGACCAGCGCCCCCACCGCGAGCGCCCCCACCGCGAGCGCGCCGGCGTCCGGCGGGTCCGAGGGAGACGCGCCGTCGGGGCTGCTGTCGACCGCGGGGCGCGTCTTCGGCGGGACGGCGGGGTTCCTCGGCGAGACGATCGAGGTCGTGCTGCTGGCCTTCTTCCTCCTCGCCGCCGGCACGGGGTGGGCGGACAAGCTCGGCCGCGCCCTCGACTCCCCCGAGCGCCAGCGCGGGGTCGAGCAGGCCGTCGACCAGATGCGCGCGGTGATCGCGCGCTACGTCGGCGTCACGGTCGGGATCAACATCGGGCAGGGCGTGGTCGTCGGCCTCGCGATGTGGGCGATCGGGCTGCCGTCGCCGGCGCTCTGGGGCGTGCTCACCGCCGTGTTCGAACTCGTGCCCTACCTCGGCGGCTTCGTCATGGTCGCGCTCCTGGCGCTCGCCGGGCTGTCGACGGGCGGGTCGATCGGGCACGCGCTGCTCGCGCCGGCCGCCTACCTGCTCATCAGCACGCTGCAGAACAACCTCGTGAGTCCGACGCTGTACGGGCGGGGGCTGAGTCTCAACCCGGCGGCGATCCTGGTATCGGTCATGTTCTGGTACGCGCTCTGGGGCGTCGCGGGGGCGCTGCTCGCGGTGCCGATCCTGGCCGCCGCGCGGGTGCTGTCGGAGCACGTCGGCGCGCTGCGGCCGGCGGGGGTGTTCGTCGGCGACTGACCGTCCTGTGTTAGGCCCGGCCCCGTCGGGCCGGCGCCGGGCCTAACGGCTGGGGGCGTCAGGACAGCCGGCGCGCCGTGAGCACGTCGAGCGCGGTCACGGCGACGACGTTGGCCGTGGCGAAGAGCGTGCGGCCGCGGTCGTTGCGGTCGTTGGCGAACGTGACGCCGAGGAGCGCCAGGTCGAGCGCGTCGCCGGCGACGCGCGCCCAGACCGCGGGGGCCTGGTCGCGGCTGGCGAGGATGGCCACGCCGGCGGCGATCTCGCGCAGTCCCATCACCTGCATCGTCGTCGAGTTGGCGTCGCGCGGGCGCGCGACGCCGATCACGCGCTGCATCACGCGCGGCACGAGGAGCTCGGCCAGGCCGAGGCCGATGCTGAAGTAGCCGAGGAATTCGGCGGCGCGCGCGGCGCCCGGCATAGAGGTGGTCGTCGTCGAATCGGTGGTCGTCGTGGCGGACATGGCGGTCTCGTCGGTGGTGGCCGGTGGTCGTCGGGCCGCGCGCGCGGCCGAGCGGGGGGCGGGTGCGGGCACGTCGCGTACCGGCGGCGCGCGGGGCGGCCGGGCGTCGGAACGCGGGGTGGCGGGCGGTGTGGAACGGGGATGTCCACCGCCCTCGCTTTCGACAACCGGTTCGTCGCGGAGCTGCCCGGCGACCCCGACGCGTCGCCGCGCCGGCGGCAGGTGCACGGCGCCGCGTGGAGCGCGACCGAGCCGACGCCGGTCGCCGCGCCGCGGCTCGTCGCCTTCGCGCCCGAGGTGGGCGAGCTCGTCGGTTTGACGGAGGCCGACGCGCGGGCGCCGTGGTTCGCGGAGGTGTTCGGCGGCAACCGGCTGCTGCCCGGGATGCGCCCCTACGCCGCGGCCTACGGCGGGCACCAGTTCGGGCAGTGGGCCGGCCAGCTCGGCGACGGGCGCGCGATCACGTTAGGCGAGGTCGTCGACGCGCGCGGCGGGCGCTGGGAGCTGCAGCTCAAGGGCGCGGGGCCGACGCCGTACTCGCGCACGGCGGACGGCCGCGCGGTGCTGCGCTCGTCGGTGCGCGAGTTCCTGTGCAGCGAGGCGATGCACCACCTGGGCGTGCCGACGACGCGCGCGCTGTCGCTCGTGACGACCGGGGACGCCGTGGTGCGCGACATGTTCTACGACGGCAACGCGCGCCCCGAGCCGGGCGCGGTCGTCTGCCGCGTGGCGCCGTCCTTCGTCCGCTTCGGCACGTTCGAGCTGCCGGCGGCGCGCGGCGATCGCGCGCTCCTCGCGCGGCTCGTCGACTTCACGGTCGCGCGCGACTACCCGCACCTGGCGGGCCTCGCCGGCGACGACGTCCGGCGCGCGGCGTGGTTCGCCGAGCTGTGCGAGCGCACGGCGCGCATGGTCGTGGGGTGGATGCGCGTCGGCTTCGTGCACGGCGTGATGAACACGGACAACATGTCCGCGCTCGGCCTCACGATCGACTACGGGCCGTACGGCTGGCTCGACGCCTTCGACCCGCACTGGACGCCCAACACGACCGACGCGGGCGGGCGCCGGTACCGCTACGCGCAGCAGCCGGCGGTGGCGCAGTGGAACCTCGTGCGCCTGGCGGAGGCGCTCGCGCTCTTGTTCGACGACGTCGCGCCGCTCGAGGCCGGGCTCGCGCGCTACCCGGACGTCTACGCGGCGGAGTACGAGGCGATGGTCGCGGCGAAGCTCGGGCTGCCGGCACTCGACGGGGCCGGGCGCGCGCTGGCCGGGGAGGTGTTCGGGCTGCTCGCGGCGGCGGAGGTGGACTACACGCTCTTCTTCCGCGCGTTGGGCGACCTCGCCGCGCACGACCTCGCGGGTGGCGACGCGGCGCTGCTCGATGCGTTAGGCGATGTGTTCTACGACGAGGAGAAGCGAGCGGCGCACGCGGGCGCGCTGGCGGCGTGGCTCCGGCGGTGGCACGCGCGGGCGGGCGAGGTCGCGCCCGACGCCGCGGCGCGGCGCCGCGCGATGCGCGCGGTCAACCCGCGCTACGTGCTCCGCAACTACCTCGCGCAGCAGGCGATCGACCGCGCAGAGGCGGGGGACCCGTCGATGGTCGGGACGCTCCTCGACGTCGTGCGCCGGCCGTACGACGAGCAGCCCGCGTACGCGGAGTTCGCCCGGCGGCGGCCGGAGTGGGCGCGCGACCGGGCCGGGTGTTCGATGCTGTCATGCAGCTCGTGACGAAGCGTTAGGGCGCGTCGGGCGGCCGCAGCGCCAGCGCCATGAACACGCTGTTGGGGTCGGCGCGGTAGTCGCCGAACGGCGGGCACTCGGCGAAGCCGTGGCGCGCGTAGAGCGCGCGCGCGGGCGCGAAGTAGGGCCAGGCGCCCGTCTCCAAGCTCAGGCGGGTCATGCCGCGCGCCCGCGCGTGCCCGACGACGTGCCGCAGGAGCGCCGAGCCGACCCCGCGGCCGCGCAGGGCCTCGGCGGTGTGCATCGACTTGATCTCGCCGTGATCGGCCGTGAGGGCCCGGAGCGCGCCGACGCCCGCGAGCGCCGCCGCCTCCGCGTCGCCGTCCCACGCGGACCAGAACGTGACGTCGGGCGCGCGCAGTCCCGACAGGTTCAGCGCGTGCGCGCTGCCGGGCGCGGTCTCCGCCCGCGCGCGAGTCATGTGGGCGTGGAGCAGCGCGACCACGCGCGGGTCGTCGAGCCCGCCCTGCGCGATGCGCAGGGTCGCGAGCGGCGGAAGGGGCAGCGGTGGCATCGACCGGGGCTGGGGCGTCATCGGTAGGTCTGCGACGAGTCGACGAGACCCGGCGCGTTCGTAGCAGCGGCGTTACAGCGGAGGTATACATTCGGCGCGGTCACGACGCGCGTCCGACCACCCCGCCCAAGGCCCTGGATGCCGACGCCAACGAGTACGGCAGCGCCCGCGGCGACGGCACCCGGGCAGGCGACACTGCTGGCCGCCCTCGCGTTCGCCGCCGCGGCGTTCGCGGGCGGGGTGGCGACGGGCCGCGTGGGCCGCGACGCCGCGGTGGCGCGCGCCAGCCTCGGCGATCACCTGGGCGGGGCCGTCGTGGCGAATGGCAGCTCCGCGCCGGCCGGCGACGACGTGACCGTCGCCCGCCGACTCCTCGCGCTCGCCGTGCGGATCGACCCGCAGAAGGCGGACGCGCAGGCGGCGCTCGCGACGCTGACCGCACTCGCCCCCTCGGCCGGCGGCGAAGTCGCGCCGCTCGACGCCCGCGCCGAGAGGGCGCTCGACGTCCGGCCCGACGCGCCCGTCCGGGGACCGGCGGAAGTCCCCGCCGCCGTCAGCGGGGCGCTTGCGCCGCGCGCGGCACATGCGCCCCACCGCCGCCGCGCGCCGGGCCGCGTCGGGGCCCGCCGGCGGCCCGCGGCCGGGCCACACCGGCATCGCCAGTCTGGCTCATTGCGGACGTGTCAGACTGACGCCTGCGCAAGACGCAGACGGAAATAGCTCTCGTGAGCCCTCGTTAGTCGCCGAAAATCCGGCCGGCGCCTGGCGGGGAGTGCCCGGCCTCGCCAATGTTGCGCCGCGCCCGACCCCGCGCGCTCCTCCCTCCATGACCCCCGCCTCATGAAGCCGACGTACCCGACCGAACTCATCGGCACGTACTTTCTCGTCCTCACGATCGGCCTCACGGTCGTCGCGGGCTCGCCCTTCGCGCCGCTGGCGATCGGCGCCGCGCTGATGATCATGGTCTACATGGGCGGGCACGTCTCGGGCGCCCACTACAACCCGGCCGTGACCCTGGCCGTGTGGATGCGCGGCAAGTTGCCCGGGCGCGACGTCGTGCCGTACTGGATCTCGCAGGTGCTCGGCGCGGTGCTCGCCGCGCTCACGGTGCAGGCGGTGACCGGCAAGACCTTCGCGCCGGCGCCGGGCGCCGGCGTCGGCGGCGGGAGCGCGCTCCTCGTCGAGATCGCGTTCACGTTCGCCCTCGCCCTCGTCGTGCTCAACGCGGCGACGGCGCGGCAGACGGAGGGGAACTCGTTCTACGGGCTGGCGATCGGGTTCACGGTCGTCGTCGCGGCGTTCGCCGGCGGGCCGGTGTCGGGCGGCGCCTTCAACCCGGCGGTCGGGATCGGGCCGGCGCTCGTGCGCGCGGTGGCCGGCGGGGCGGAGGGCGCCGGGGCGCTCGGGCCGGTGTGGCTCTACGTCGTCGGGCCGCTCGCGGGCGCGGCGCTCGCCGCCCTGTTCTTCCGATACCAGAACCCCGAGGCGGTGCCCGGACGCGCGATCCCGGCGCCTCCCGAGTACGAGCCGTCCGTGGTCGAGGGCGACTACACGGCCCCCAAGCCGGGGAGCGCGGGCGCGAAGGTCCTGCGCTGAGCTGCCGCGGGTCCCGAGTCGCGCCCTGGCGGGCCGGGGCAGCCCGCCAGTTTTTGCGAGGCCGGCTGCGCCGGATTACTCTCCGCACGTCGACACGCGGGCGGCGCGGCGCCGCTGCGCCCGCCCGCCGCGTTCAGGGGACCCAATGGCTATCGCTTCACCAACCGCGGGCGCCGCGCGCCCGCTCGGCGTCGGGGCCCCGGCGCCCGACTTCACGCTCGCCGACGCCGCCGGGCGCGCGCGTCGGCTCTCCGACTTCCGCGGCTCCCCCGTCGTGCTCGCCTTCCCGGCGCGCGCGGCCGAGCCGTGGGACCCCGCGCGCGCGGAGTACGTGGACGCGTACAACCGGCTCGTCGCGCGCGTCCCGGGGGCCCCGGGCGCGCGGCTGCTCCGCGTCGGCGGCGGCGGCGAGGCGTGGCGCGAGCTGACCTTCGCGGGCCAGGGCGGGGACGGTGACGGCGACGCCGTGACGATCCCGGTCGTCGCGCAGGACGACGCGGCGGTCGCGGCCGCGTACGGCGTCGCGGCCGGCGCGGCGGTCTTCGTGCTGGACGAGGAGGGCACGGTGCGCTGGCGCTCGGCGGACGCCGCGCTGCCGCACCCCGACGAGGTCGCCGCGGCGCTGGCCGCGCTCGCCCCGGCGCCGGGCGGCCCCGAGGCGGGGTGGAGCCGCCGCGCCTTCGTCGCGACGCTCTTCGGCGCGGGCGTGGCGCTGGTACTCGCGCCCGCGGGCGCCCGCGCGGCGGGGCCCGCGGACGTGCCGAACGGTCCGCCCGGCGGTGCGTTAGGCACCCCGGACGCCCCGGGCACGTTAGGCGCGGCGGTGCCGGTCGCGCTCCGCGTCAACGGCCGCGACCTCGCGCTGCGGCTCGAGCCCCGCGTGACGCTCCTCGACGCGCTCCGCGAGTACGCCGGGCTCACGGGCACCAAGAAGGGGTGCGGCCACGGCCAGTGCGGCGCGTGCACCGTGCACGTCGACGGGCGCCGCGTGCTCTCGTGCCTGACGCTCGCGGTGATGCACCAGCACGGGCAGGCGATCACGACCATCGAGGGGCTCGCGCCGGTCGCGCCCGCGGACGCCGCCGCCCCCGCGCCCGCGGCCGGCCAGAGCGCGGCCGTGCTCCACCCGATGCAGCAGGCCTTCCTCACGCACGACGGCTACCAGTGCGGCTACTGCACGCCGGGACAGATCATGTCGGCCGTGGCCGTCGTGCGCGAGCCGTGGGGGCCGGCCGACGACGACGTGCGCGAGGCGATGAGCGGCAACATCTGCCGCTGTGGCGCCTACCCGGGCATCGTCGCCGCGATCCAGGAAGTGCGCGGCCACACCGCGATGCGTACGAGTTCGGGCGCGGGCGCGGGCGCGCCGCCGGCCGCCGCGGCCGCGCCCGCCCCGCCCCGCTGACCCCGAGCGCCGACCCATGCAGCCCTTCAACGCATGAACGCTTTCGACTACGTGGTCGCCGCCGACCTCGACGCCGCCACCCGCGCGGGCGCCGTCCCCAACACGCGCTTCGTCGCCGGCGGCACCAACCTCGTCGACCTCATGCAGCTCGGCGTCGAGACGCCGGCGCACGTGGTCGACGTCAACGCCCTCGCCGCCGACCCGGCGCTCGCCGCGGTCGCCGAGCTGCCCGGCGGCGGCATGCGCCTGGGCGCGCTCGCGCGGATGAGCGACACGGGGTGGGACGCGCGGCTCCGCGAGCGCTACCCCGCGGTGAGCGAGTCGCTGCTCCTCGCCGCGTCGGGGCAGATCCGCAACATGGCGTCGTTGGGCGGCAACGTGCTGCAGCGCACGCGCTGCCCCTACTTCCGCGACACGGGCACGCCGTGCAACAAGCGCGAGCCCGGCTCGGGCTGCCCGTCGATCCCGGGGCACAACCGCGAGAACGCCGTCCTCGGCACGAGCAAGCACTGCATCGCGACCTACGCCTCGGACTTCGCCATCGCGCTGGCCGCGTTCGACGCCACGGTGCACGTGCGGACGCCCGAGGGCACCGACCGCACGATCCCCTTCACCGAGTTGCACCTCACCCCTGGCGACCACCCCGAGCGCGAGCACGTGCTGCGGCCGGGCGAGTTCATCACCGCGTACGACCTCCCGCCGCTCGCCGCCGCGCGCCGTTCGACGTACCGCAAGGTGCGCGACCGCGCGAGCTACGCGTACGCGCTCGTCTCGACCGCCGTCGCGCTCGACGTGCAGGGCGGCGCCGTCCGCGACGCGCGCATCGCGATGGGCGGGCTCGCCACCAAACCCTGGCGCGCCCGCGACGCCGAGCGCGCGCTGATCGGCCGCCCCGCGACCGAGGCGAGCTACCGCGCCGCGGCGGAGGTCGCCCTCGCGGGCGCCGTGCCCTACAGCGAGAACGCGTTCAAGATCGAGCTGGCCAAGCGCACGATCGTGCGCGCGCTGACCGAGGTGACGGCATGACCGAGGGCACGACGCACGACGTGGCGAACGGTCGAGCCCCCGGCGTCCCGACGCCCAGCGTCGGCGCACCGCTGGACCGCGTCGACGGCCACCTCAAGGTGACGGGTGGCGCGCGCTACTCGGCCGAGATGCCGGTGGAGCACGTCGCCTACGCCGTGATGGTGACGAGCACCGTCGCCCGCGGCCGCGTCCGGAGCGCGGACACCGCGGCCGCCGAGCGTGCGCCGGGCGTGCTCGCCGTCTACACGCCGGCCAATGCGCCCAAGCTGCCCACCTCGGACAAGGCCCTGCTCAAGCCGCCCGAGGGGCGCAAGCTCACGACGCTGCAGGACGACAAGGTCTACTACAACGGGCAGCCGATCGGGCTCGTCGTGGCCGACACGCTCGAACACGCGATGGCCGCGGCGGAGCTCGTGCGCTTCGCGTACGACGCCGAGCGCCCCGAGCTGGACATGGCGACGGCGCCGCGCGGCAAGACCGACAACGGCCGCCCGGGCGGCAACGAGCCGCCGTCGTCCAACCGCGGCGACGTCGACGCGGGGCTCGCGGCCGCGCCGGTGCGCCTCGACCACACCTACACGACGCCCATCGAGCAGCACAACCCGATGGAGCTGCACGCGACGCTGTCGGTCTGGAACGGCGATCACGTCACCCTGTACGACGCGACGCAGGGCATCTTCGGCGTGCGCAACACCGTCGCCAAGGCGTTCCAGCTGCCGCCGGAGAACGTGCGCGTGGTGTCGTACTTCGTCGGCGGCGGCTTCGGCTCCAAGGGCTCGGCGTGGTCGCACGTGCTGCTCTCGGCGCTCGCCGCGAAGCAGTTAGGCCGGCCGGTGAAGCTGGTGCTCACGCGCAAGCAGATGTTCGGGCCCGTCGGCGCGCGCCCGCGCACGGTGCAGCGCGTCGAGCTGGGCGCGACGCGCGACGGGCAGCTGACGGCGCTCCGCCACGTCAGCACGTCCAACACGTCGATGCTCGAGGACTGGCTCGAGCCCTCGGCCGTCTCGACGCGCATCCTGTACGCGGTGCCCAACTGCCAGACGGACCACGCGCTGGCGCGCCTGAACGTGGGCACGCCGACGTTCATGCGCGCGCCGGGCGAGGCGAGCGGCACGTTCGCCGTCGAGAGCGCGATGGACGAGCTGTCCTACGCGCTGCAGATGGACCCGGTCGCGCTCCGCCTTCGCAACTACGCCGAGCAGGATCCCGAGAGCGGGAAGCCGTGGTCGAGCAAGTCGCTGCGGCAGTGTTACCAGGAGGGGATGGAGCGCTTCGGCTGGTCGCGGCGCGCGCCCGAGCCGCGCGCGACGACCGACGGGCGCTGGCTCGTCGGCTACGGCATGGCGACCGCGACCTACCCGGCCCGGCGCGGCAAGGCGCAGGCGCTGGCCCGCATCTTCCCCGACGGCCGCGGCTGGGTGCTGGCGGGCTCGCAGGACATCGGCACCGGCACGTACACGGTGATGACGCAGGTGGCCGCCGACGCGTTAGGCCTGCCGCCCGAGCGCGTGCGCTTCGAGCTCGGCGACACGCTGATGCCCGAGAACCCGGGCTCCGGCGGCTCGCGCACGGCGGCGTCGACCGGGTCGGCGGTGCAGGCCGCCGCGCGCGGCGCGCGGCGCGCCGCGACGCAGATGGCGATCCTCGACCCCGCGTCGCCGCTCCACGGAGCGCGCGAGGAGGACGTGCGCGTGGCCGACGGGCGCATGTTCCTCGCCGCCGACCCGGGCCGGGGCGAGACGTACGCGCAGCTCATCGCGCGCCACGGCAACCGCCCGATCGAGGCGCTCGAGACCGCGCAGCCCGGCGACGAGGCCAAGCAGTACTCGATGCACTCCTTCGGCGCCGTGTTCACCGAGGTGCGCGTCGACCGCGACCTGGGCGAGGTCCGCGTCCCGCGGGTCCTGGGCGTGTACGGCGTGGGCAATCGGCTCAACGCGAAGACGGCGCACAGCCAGCTCGTCGGCGGCATCGTCTTCGGCATCGGGATGGCGCTCATGGAGGAGGTGCACGTCGACCCGCACCTCGGCCGCTACGTGAATTCCGACCTCGCCAACTACCACGTGCCGGTGAACGCGGACGTGCGCGAGGTCGACGTGCACTTCGTCGACGAACACGACCCGTACGTGAACCCGTTAGGCATCAAGGGCATCGGGGAGATCGGCATCACGGGCCTCTCCGCCTCGATCGCCAACGCGGTCTACCACGCGACGGGCAAGCGCGTCCGCGACCTGCCGCTCACCCCCGACAAGCTGCTCGGCTGACGGGGCGCGGGGGCGCGACGGCGGTGGGCGTCGGGTGAGCGACCAGCGCCGGGTGGTCGCGGCGCTGGCCGACGCGGGCCGCGCGGCCGCGGGCGGCGGCGTGGTCGTGCTGGCGAGCGTGGTGCGCGTCGTCGGCGCGGCCTACCGCGGCGTGGGCGCGCGCATGCTCGTCCGCGCCGACGGCGTCGCGGTGGGCATGGTGAGCGCGGGCTGCCTCGAGGCGGACCTCCTCGCGCACGCCGAGCGGGTGCGGGCGGCCGGCGCGCCGGCGCTCGTCGCCTACAACAACGACGCCGGCGAGGACCTCGTCTGGGGCCTCGGGCTCGGCTGCGACGGCACCGTCGAGGTGCTGCTCGAGCCGCTGCCCCCCGCGCGCGCCGCGTCCCTCGCCGCGCTGCTCGACCGGGCGCTCGCCGCGGATGAGCCCGCGCCGCTCGCGACGGTGGTGCGGACGGCCGGCGACGCGTCAGGCGAAACGTTAGGCGGCGCCCCGGCCGTGGGCGCGCGCGTGCTCGCCGCGCCGGGCGGCCCGCGCTGCGACGGCGACTGGGGCGACGGCACGGCGCTCGCGCGCGTGCTCGCCGAGCTGCCGGCGTCCCTGCCGGCCACCGTCGACGTCGGCGCCGTGCGCGTTGCGGTCGAGCGCGTGGTCCCGCCCGTGCGCCTCCTCGTGTGCGGAAGCGGGCCGGACGCGGCGCCCGTCGCGCGCCTCGCCGCGGGGCTGGGCTGGGACGTCACCGTGGTCGCGCCGCACGCGGCGTCGGCGGCGCGCGCGGATCGCTTCCCGGGCGCGCGCGTGGTCGCCTGCGCGGACGCGGACGCGCTCGCCGACGCGCTCGCGGACACCGTCCCGATCGCGCCGCGCACCGCCGCCGTCGTCATGGCGCACGACTACGCGCGCGACCGCGCCTACCTCGACGCGCTCCTCCGCTCGCCGGCGGGCTACGTCGGCGTGATGGGCCCGCGGCGCCGCACCGAGCGGATGCTCGCCGACCTGGCCGCCGCGGGGCGCGCGTACGACGCGGCCCGACTGGCGGCGGTGTACGCGCCCGTCGGCCTCGACGTCGGCGCCGACGGCCCCGAGGCGATCGCGCTCGCCATCGTCGCCGAGGTGAGCGCGGCGGCGAGCGGCCGTGCGGGCGGCCCGCTGCGCGAACGGCGCGCCCCGCTGCACGCGCCCGGGGCACGCCACGGCAGCCTCTGAGCGGCCGCGCGTCGCCGGCCTGGTCCTCGCCGCCGGCGCGTCGACCCGCCTCGGCCGCCCCAAGCAGCTCGTCCTGTACGAAGGCGAGCCGCTGGTGCGCCGCGCCGCCCGCGCCGCGGTCGCCGCCGGGGCCGCGCCGGTGGTCGTCGTCCTCGGCGCGCACGCCGCCGCGATCGCCCCCGCGCTCGACGCGCTCCCGGGCGTCGCCGTCGTCGTGCACCCCCGCTGGTCGGCCGGCCTCGGCGCGTCGCTCGCCGCCGGCCTGGACGCGGTCGAAGGGTTAGGCACGTCCGATGCCCCCGCCGCCCCGCCCGACGGCGTCCTGCTCACGGTCTGCGACCAGCCGCGCGCGGACGCCGCGGCGTTAGGCCGGTTGCTCGCCGCCTTCGCGGGCCCCGGGGCGGCGGCGGCCGCCGAGTACGCCGGCACGCTCGGCGTTCCCGCGGTGGTCGGCCGCGACCACCTCGCCGCGCTCCGCGGCCTCGCGGGTGACGCCGGCGCGGGCCGCTGGCTCCGCGCGAATGCGAGGGTCGTGAGGAGAGTGCCGATGCCCGAGGCGGAGTTCGACGTGGATACGGAAGCTGATCTGGCTGCGCTGGGGGTGCGGGGGTCGGATCGGCGCGCGGGGGCGTGACCGGCCGGGGATGCTGGGGCCGGGGATGCGAGTACCGGGGATGCGACGGCCGGGGATGCGCGGACCGCGATGGTGAAGCCGGGAAGGGCCACGACAACGACATGCAGGACGTGGCTGTTGCCCTTCCCGGCCGTACCATCGCGGTCCGAGCATCCCCGGCTCCAGCATCCCCGCGCCGTAGCATCCCCGGCCCCAGCATCCCCGGCCGGTCACGCCCCCGCGCGACCCCCCCCCCCACGGAAGGACGCGCAGTTAGTACCGCACAGTCCCCAACCACCCGACACTGCGCGGAATCGTCCCGAACGGATCGGCCGTCTCGTCCTCGATGT
This sequence comes from uncultured Gemmatimonadales bacterium, assembly GCA_963763675.1. GTDB lineage: Bacteria > Gemmatimonadota > Gemmatimonadetes > Gemmatimonadales > Gemmatimonadaceae > BPUI01. The sequence continues at coordinate 393,174 of CAVXPN010000004.1, read as the reverse complement.
AGTACCGCTCGACCCCCGCCGCCCTCGCCGCCCGCAGCACCCCTCGGTAGTCGATCTGCCCGGTCCCCACCGGCACCTCCGCCGAGTCCGGGTTCGCCCCTCCGGTCTGCACGTTGCGCACGAGCCCCGGCCGCATGTCCTTCAGGTGCATGAGCGCCCAGCGCCCCGGGTAGCGCCGCAGCAGCGCGACCGGGTCCTGCCCCGGGAGCGCCGCCCAGAACACGTCCATCTCGTAGTGCACGGCCGCGGGGTCGGTCTCGCGCATCAGCACGTCGAAGGGCACGACGCCGTCCGGCCCGGGCTGGAATTCGTAGCCGTGCGTGTGGTAGAAGAACGTCAGCCCCTCTGCGCGCAGCGCGCGCCCCCAGCGGTCGAAGTCGGCCGCCGCGGCCCGCGCCTCCGCGACGGTGAACGCGCCGCCCGGGTGCGGGATCCACGCGACGCCGACGTTCGGCACCCCGAGCGCGTGCGCCTCGGCGACGACGGCCGGCAGGCTGTCGCGCAGGCGCTCGTAGCCGACGTGCATCGACGTCGCCCGGAGCCCCGCGCGGTCGAGCATCGCCCGGAACGCGGCCGCGCTCAGCCCGTACGTGCCGGCCAGCTCGACCTCGCGGAAGCCGAGCGCGCGGACCCGCGCGAGCGTGCCCGCGACGTCGCCGCCGCGCATCGCGCCGCGCACGCTGTAGAGCTGCACGCCGAGCGGGCCGGCGAAGTCGCCGGCCAGGCGGAAGTCGCCCGCGGCGGGCGCGGCGCCGGCGCCGGACGCCGTAGCGTTAGACGGCGATACGTTAGGCGATGCGGCGCGCGGACCGCCGGCGCAGCCGGCGGCGGCGAGGAGCGCGGCCGCACGGAACGCGGCGGCGGGCGGGACGAGGCGGCGCGAGGGCATGGTGGGGTGGCGGGGTAGGGAAGGAGAAGTGGGGAGAGGATGTGTGCGACCGCGAGCTACTCGTAGAGCGCGTCCGGGTCCGCGGCCGCGAGCTCGACCAGGAAGCCCGCGACCCGCTCGGCCACCGCGTCGAAGAATCGCGCGCCCTTCTCGGGCGTCGCCGCCGCGGGGTCGCCGACGCCGGTGTCGTCGGTCACGCGCGTCCACGGGCGCGGCGCCCACGCCCACCGCTCGCGGAGCCCGGCGATCGTCGGCCGGCGCTCGCGCCCCGGCCCGGCCTCGGCGAGCGGCAGCACCAGGGCCGGCGCGACGTGCTGCATCACGCTCGTCTCCAGCTCGCCCGCGTGGTCGCCCAGGTCCGCGAAGTACGCGCGCGGGTCGACGCACGCGTACCAGTTCACCAGGCAGAGCAGCACGCGCGTCGCGGGCTGCAGTTCGCGGATGATCTGGCGGAAGTCGTTCCCCCCGTGCCCGTTGAGCAGCACGAGCTTCCGCACCCCCTGCCCGTCGAGCGCCATCACGAGGTCCCGCAGCACGGCGAGCTGCGTCGACGGGTTGAGGTTGAGGCAGAACGGGATGTCGAGCTGCCCCGTCTGCACGCCGAACGGCACCGTCGGGAGCACGATCACGCGCGCCCCCGCTTCCCACGCGCGCCCGGCCGCCGCGGCGGCGACGTGGTCGCACTGGATCGTGTCGGTCGCGTAAGGCAGGTGGCGGTTGTGCGCCTCGGTGGCGCCCCACGGCAGGACGGCCACCTCGTAGCGGGCCGTCTCGACGTAGGACCAGGGCGTCTCGGCCAGGATGTAGGGGCGGAACGGCATGACCGTGGTGCCTAACGTAGCGCCGCGAGCGCCGGCGGACGGCGGGAGTGCGTGGCCTGCTCGTACGCGTACCCCCACCCCAGCAGGTCCCCGTCGCGCCACGGCCGCGCCGCGAACTCGAGCCCGAACGGCAGCCCGGTCTCGTAGAACCCGCCGGGCACGACCAGCGCCGGCACGCCGAGCGGGTTGACCCACGCGGTCGCGCTGTGCGGGCCCTCGGTCGCGCGCCCGGCGCGCAGGTCCGCCGTCTCGTCGTTCGGCGGCATCTGGATCGCCGGGTACACCAGCCCGTCCAGCCGGAAGCGGTCGAGCGCCTCCGCGTACGCCGCCAGCGCCCGCCGCCGCGGCCCCGCGAACGCCGCTTCCGCCTGCGGGTCCGTCTCGAGCACGCGCCGCCGATCGGGCACGAGCGCGCCGTCCGGCCCGGCGCCCCGCATCTGCGCCGGAAACGGCGCGCCCACCGCCTGCGCGTACTCGGCCGTCGAGTGGTACGCCGCCGGCCCGTAGTCGCGCAGGAAGTTCTCGACCCCCTCGGCCACGTACGGCTCCGTGTGGATCGTCGCCACGAGATCCGGGAACGCGTCCGGCAGCAGCGCGTCGTCGAACACCACCGTCGCCCCGGCCGCGCGCAGCGCGTCGAGCGCGCGCGTGAACGCCGCCCGCGTCTCGGGGCGCATCGGCAGGTCCGCGTCCCACGGGCCGCTCTTGGTGTGCGCGCCGAGCATGAACGCGGGCACGCCGAACCGCCGGCCGCGGAGCGCGTCGGTGCGCAGGTACGGCGCGTAGGGTGCGCGCTGCGCGTCGGCCGGCACCTCGCGCGTGCGGAAGTCCTCGGGGTCCGGGCCGACCATCACGTCGAGCGCCGCGGCGACGTCGGCCACCGTGCGCGCGATCGGCCCGGTGTTGTCGCGCAGCCAGTCGAGCGGGTGGATGCCCGAGATGCTCACGAGCCCGCGCGTCGGAAAGAGCCCGACCACCGCGCTCGTCGCCGCGGGCATGCGGATCGAGTTCCCCGTGTCGGTGCCGTTGCCGAGGACGCAGAAGTTGGCCGTCACGGCGGTGACCACGCCGCCCGACGAGCCGCCGGGGCTGAAGCGCGGGTCGTAGGCGTTCCCCGTGCGTCCGTAGGCCGTGCTCACGTTCGCGTCGCTCGCGGCGAAGTCGGGCATGTTGGCCTGTCCGAGGATGATCGCGCCCGCCGCGCGCAGCCGGGCGACGACGGGGGCGTCCCTGGGCGCGACGAGTTCGCGGCCCGGGATCACGTAGCCGGCCCAGCCGGCGCTCGTCACGAGCCCGCGCACGCTCGTGTTGGACTTGATGATCACGGGCACGCCCCACAGCGCGCCGCGCCCGGCGGGCCCGCTGGTCTCGAGCGCGCGCGCGGTCGCCAGCGCCCCCAGCGCGTCGACGTGGATGAATGCGCGGTACCGGTCGTCGTAGCGCGCGATGCGGTCGAGGTACCAGCGCGTGACCTGGGTCGGCGTGTAGCGCCGGGCCGCGTACAGCGCCCGGAGCCGCGCCACGGTGACCTCGAGCAGGTCGGCGTCGGCGTCGCCGGTGACACCGGCGGCGTTAGGCGCTGCGGCCCTCCCGGGCCGGGGGAGGAGCGGGAGAGCCGCGGCCGCGGCCGCGGCGCGCGCGAATTCTCGGCGCGTCAGAGGGGTGGTCATCGCGCCAAGCATACGGGGCGGCCGCGCCTACGTCGACCGCCCCGGGCGCGCCGTGACGCGCGCGGTACCGCGCGCCGTGCCGCGCGCCGTGCCGCGCGACGCGTTGAGGGCGACCGCGGCGCGCACGAGCGCCCCGAACGCGCCCGCGTCGACCGCCTCCCCCTCGCGGATGTCGATCGCGCGGCGCGCGTTCCCGTCGAGGCTCGCGTTGAAGAGCCCGGCCGGATCGTCCAACGACGCCCCCCGGGCGAAGGTCAGCTTGACGACCGCCTTGTACGACTCGCCCGTGCAGATGATGCCGGCGTGCGACCAGACCGGCGTCCCGCGCCACTTCCACTCCTCGACCACGTCCGGGTCCGCCGCCCTGATCAGGGCGCGCATCCGGCGCAGGGCCTCGCCGCGCCAGTCGCCGAGCTCCGCGATGCGCGCGTCGATCCGCGCGGACGCCGACGGGCCCTGGGTCGAATCCGACGTGCTCACGTCTCCCTCCGAGAGTTGTCGTCCGCGTCCACGGGCAGCTCGGGCGCGGGCAGTTCGACCGCGAACGTAGTGCCCTCCGCGCCCGTCCGCGCGAGCACCAGCTGACCGCCGTGCGCCTCCGCGATCCAGCGCGCGATCGCGAGCCCGAGCCCCGCGCCGCCGCCGCCGCTCTCCGCGCCCTGGCGCCCGCCGTCGCGCCCCGCACCACGAAAGAAACGCTCGAACACGCGCTCGCGCTCGTCGGGCGGGATGCCCGGGCCCGTGTCGGCCACCTCGATCGCGTACACGGGGCGCCCCGCCTCGTCCACCCGCCGCCCCGCCGCGGCGGTCACCCGCCCACCGGCGGGCGTGTACTTGATCGCGTTGTCCAACAGGTTGAGCACCATGCGCCGGAGGAGCGCCTCGTCCCCGCGGAACGGCAGCTCTCCGTCGGCCCGCTCCTCGACGCGGATCTCCTTGCGCGCGGCCAGCGTGCGCACCGCATGCGCCACCTCCGCCACGAGGTCGTTCAGGTACAGCTCCTCGGTGGCCCGCGGCCGCTCGCCCGCGTCGGCCCGCGCGAGCAGGAACAGGTCGGCCACGACCTGCTGCAGCCGCCCCGCCTCGTGGCCGATCGCGGCCACCGCGGCGCGCAGCTCGCCCGCGTCGCGCGCCGCGCCGTCCGCCCCGCGGCCTAACGCGAGCTCCGCCTCGCCGGCGATGATCGCCACGGGCGTGCGCAACTCGTGCGACGCCTCCGCGACGAAGCGCCGCTGCTGCGCGAACGCCGCCTCCAGCCGCCCCAACAGGTCGTTGAACACCGCGGCCAGCCGCCCCAGCTCGTCGCGCGGGTCGCCCACCGGCAGCCGCTCGTGCAGCGTCCCGGCGCTGATGTGCGCCGCCCGCCGCGTCATCGCCGCCACCGGCTCGAGGCTCCGCCACGCGAGCGCGTACCCGCCCGCCACCGCCGCCGCCAGCATCAGCGGCACGCCGATCGCCAGCGCCGTCCGCGCGTCCGCCAGCGTGCGCACCTGCGGCGCGAGCGACCGCGACACGCCGACCGTCAGCTCGCGCCCGGCGAAGCGGTACGTGCTCGTGTACACGCGCACCGGCGCGCCGGCCGTGCGGAGCGTGACGAGCGCCGGCTCCGGCGGCGCCGCCAGGAGCACCGCGCGGAAGTCGGCGGGCGCGGGTGGCACGACCAGCCGGCGCCACCCGCCGGGCAGCCCGCCGTCCGGGACGCCGCCGCCAGGCGGGCCGGACGCGATGAGCGCGACCCCGGTCTCGCGGTCGAGTACCGCGACCGCGGCGTCGGTCAGCCGGAACTCGCGGATCACCGCCCCGACGGCGTCGGTGGCGAACGCGCCCGCCGCCTGCTCCGCCGCGAACGCCGCCGTCACCGCGGCCCCGGTCCGCGCCAGGTCCTCGTCGACGCGGGCCCCGGCGGCGCGCGCGACGAACGCGTACCCCGCCACCGCGAACGCGAGCACGAAGAGGGCGAACGCCCCGGCGTACCACGCGGTGAGCCGCGCGCGGATCGACGTGAACACGGAGGTCGGCGTGTCTAACGGATCGACGGCCTAACGCTCGGCCGCCGGCTCCGGCGGCGACGCGGCCAGCAGGTACCCCGCGCCCCGCCGCGTGTGGATCAGCGGCGCCGGCGCGGGGCCGCCGCGCGCCCCGCCGTCGACCTTTTTGCGCAGCCGGTTCACGTACACTTCGATCACGTTCGAGAACGGGTCGTGGTTCTCGTCCCACACGTGCTCCGTGAGCTCCGCGCGCCCGACCACGCGCCCCGCGTGCCGCGCCAGGTACTCGAGCATCGCGTACTCCTTGGCCGTGAGCGGGATCGGCCGCCCCGCGCGCGCCGCCGCGTGCGTGCGCGTGTCGAGCACCAGGTCCCCCACCGAGAGCGTCGCCGGCAGCAGCTCGGGCATGCGGCGCAACAGCGCGCGCACCCGCGCCAGCAGCTCGCGCACCGAGAACGGCTTGACCAGGTAGTCGTCCGCCCCCGCGTCGAGCCCCGCCACCCGGTCGTCGACCGCGTCGCGCGCGGTCAGCATGAGGATGGGCGTCCGCACCCCGCGCGCCCGCAGCTCGCGGCTGACCGCGAGCCCGTCCCGCCGCGGCAGCCCGACGTCGAGCACGATCGCGTCGTACGCGTTCACCGCCGCCTGCGCGACCGCGCGGTCGCCGTCGCCCGCGGCGTCCACCGCGTACCCGGCCTCGCGCAGGCTGCGCTGGAGCATGTCGGCCAGCTTCGCGTCGTCCTCGACGACCAGGATGCGCACGGGGGATCCGATTTCGGGGGTCCGATTTATCTGCCGTTAAGGTGCCGTTCACGGAGCGGAGAGGCAGCGATGGCTAGCCTAATCGCGTGCCCGGCGGCACCGCACGATCCCGCGCGCGGACCGCCCACTTTCCCCACGCGCCCAACGCTACGCATATGCCTCGCCTCACGTCCTCTCGCCTCAAGGTCGCCGGCGCCGGTGCGGCGGCGGCCACCCTGCTCGGGGCCGGCGCCTTGCTCGGCGCCGCGGTCCCGCCGCGCGGATCGGTCGCCACGACCACGGTCCCCGCGTCCGTGGCCGCGTCGCCCGCGACCGCCCGACTCGAAGAGCTCAACGACGCGTTCGCCGCGGTGGCCGCGCGCGTGAAGCCGAGCGTCGTCTACATCACCGCGGTCGAGCGCGCCCGGCCCGTCGCCCAGGCCGACGGCCCGGACGGCGGCGCCATGCCCGACCTGCCGCCCGAGTTCGCCCCGTTCTTCCGCCAGTTCGGCGGTGGCCAGGGCATGCGCGCGCCCAACGGCGGCCTCCGGCGCGCGCCCCAGCACGGCATGGTCGGCGCGGGGTCTGGCTTCATCGTCTCGAGCGACGGCTACATCCTGACCAACAACCACGTCGTCGCCGACGCGGAGCGCGTCACCGTGCGCCTCCTCGACCGCCGCGAGTTCACCGCGCGCGTCGTCGGCACCGACCCGAGCACCGACGTCGCCGTGCTCAAAATCGACGCGACCGGCCTCACCGCCGCGCCGCTCGGCAACAGCGACGTCTCGCGCGTCGGCGAGTGGGTCCTCGCCGTCGGCAACCCGATGGGCGAACGCCTCTCGTTCACCGTCACGCAGGGGATCATCAGCGCCAAGGGGCGCGCGCTCGACCTCCCCGGCCGCTCGGCGCGCAGCATCATGGACTTCATCCAGACAGACGCCGCGATCAACCCCGGCAACTCGGGCGGCCCGCTCGTCAACGTGCGCGGCGAGGTGATCGGCATCAACTCCGCCATCGCCAGCACGACGGGCAGTTACACGGGCTACGGCTTCGCCGTACCGATCACGCTCGCGCGCCAGGTAATGGACCAGCTCGTGGCCAACGGGCATGTCTCGCGCGCGGCACTCGGCATCGCGGTGCGCGACGCGGGCGCGGAGGACGCGGCCTACGTCGGGCTCCCGGCGCCGCGCGGCGTCGTCGTCCAAGACCTCGACGCTACGGGCGCGGCGGCGCGCGCGGCGGGCCTGCAGTCGGGCGACGTCATCATCGCCGTCGACGGCCAGCCGGTCGAGTACGTGAGTCAGCTGCAGGAAAGGGTCGCCTTCCGCGCCCCGGGCGCCACGGTCGCGCTCGAGGTGGCCCGCAAGGGCGGCGCGCGCGCCACGGTGCGCGTCCCGCTGCAGTCGGTCGCCGACCGGTCGGGCGGTACGTCGGGCGGCCCGATCGCGCCCGACGCCGGCGACTCGCGCGCCCCGGTGCGCGGGCTCGGCATCCAGGTCGCGCCCTCGGACGGCGCGACCGCCGAGCAGCTCCAGCTCCCGGACGCGGCGCGCGGCGTGGTCGTCGCGGGCGTGCTGGACGGCGCGCCCGCTGCGGGACACCTGGCCGAACCGGGCGCGGGCGGCCCGGACGTGATCACCGCGGTCGAGGGCACCGAGGTCCGCTCGCCCGAGGCCCTGCGCGCGGCCCTCGGCCGCTACCGCGCGGGCGACATCGTCACCCTCCGGGTCTATAACGCGCCGGCCAAGACGTGGCGCGTCGAGCGGGTGCGCGTCGGCGGCTGACCGTAGGCTGACCGTACTCCCCCGGGCCGGCGCGACGCGAGCCGGCGCCGGGCCCAGCGATCGTCGCCTACGGGTGCGGTTCCTGCCGTATCATCCCGGGCGTGCGACCGGCGCGCGGGCTGGTCGGGCCGCCGCTGGACCACTGGGCCGAGCGACGCGTCGTCGCCGGCCTGGTGCCTAACGACCCGGAGCGCGTGATCACCTGGCTCACCGTGCCGCAGTCCGATCCAGTCCGGATCCGCGATGCCCAACATGGGCGTTACCGACGGTGAGGCGCGCGACATCGCGGCGTACCTCTACACGATCCACTGATCCAACCGTGCCCCCTCCGCCCGGCGCCAGCGCCGCCGCGCGTGACCGCGCCCCGAACGCCGACGACGACGGCCGCGGCGCCGAGCGCACCCGACACGACGAGCACGCCGAGCGCGGCGACACCCCGCGGCAGCAACAGCGTCAGGCGCGCAGCCGACGCCAGATCAGCGCCGAGGTGGTGCACGAGGCGATCCGCTTCGAGGGGGAGGAGGAGCTCGACCGCAGCACCGGCGCACTGTTCTGGTCGGGGCTCGGGGCGGGGCTGACGATGGGACTCTCGCTCGTCGCGCAGGGGCTGCTGCGGGCTGCGCTCCCCGACACGGCGTGGCGCCCGCTGCTCACGTCACTCGGCTACACGGTCGGCTTCGTCTTCGTCGTCGCCGGGCGGCAGCAGCTCTTCACCGAGAACACGCTCACGCCCGTCCTCCCGGTGCTCCAAGATCGCTCGCGGCTGCCCGACCTGGCGCGCCTCTGGGCCGTGGTGCTCGCGGCCAACCTGATCGGCGCGCTCGCGTTCGCCGGGATCGTGGCGATGACGCCCGTCTTTCAGGCGGACGCGAAAGCGGCGTTCGTCGCGATCGGCCGCGAGGCCCTGCAGCCGTCGGCGGGGACGCTGTTCCTGCGCGCGGTCGTCGCCGGCTGGTTGATCGCGCTCATGGTGTGGCTGATGCCCGCCGCCGAGCACTCGCGCCTGGCGATGATCGTCGTGCCGACCTATCTGATCGCGCTCGCGCACCTGGCGCACAGCATCGCCGGCTCGGTCGAGGTGCTGTACCTCGTCTGGGCCGGCGTGGCGAGCTGGGGCGAATACGGCCGCTTCGTGCTGCTCGCGCTCCTCGGCAACGTGATCGGCGGCGTGGTGTTCGTCGCCCTGCTCAACCACAAGCAGGTTACGGCCGGCGGGAACGACGACGGGGCCGGCGCGGACGACGACGCCTGAGCCACGCCGCGCGCGTGTGGCGCACGCTGGCGTCGGTCGCGCGATCAAGTTACATTAGTTGAAACCTGTAACGCGCACCCCACGCCCGTACGGGTCACCACCCCTGCAAGGAGCACCACGATGGCGGACACCACACTCGGCGGCCGGTTCACCTTCCCCGGCACGGCCATGACGGTCAACCGCATGGGCTACGGCGCGATGCAGCTGGCCGGCCCGGGCGTGTACGGGCCGCCTCGCGATCCGGCGGCGGCCGTCGCCGTCCTGCGTGCGGCCGTCGAGGCCGGCGTCGACCACATCGACACGTCGGACTTCTACGGCCCGCACATCACCAACCAGACGATTCGGCAGGCGCTACATCCCTACCCGGCCGGGCTCGTCATCGTGACCAAGGTCGGGGCACGCCGACCGGCTGACAAGTCGTGGCAGCCGGCGCAATCGCCCGACGAACTGACCGCCGCAGTGCACGACAATCTCCGCAACCTCGGCGTGGACGCGCTCGACGTCGTCAACTACCGCGCGATGGGCATGGGCGCGGGCCACGGTCCGGGGGAGGGATCGATCGCGCTGGGCGTGACGACGCTGGCCGGCCTGCAGCAGCAGGGGCTCATCCGCCACATCGGGCTCAGCAATGTCACCGCCGCGCAGGTCGCCGAGGCGCAAACGATCGCGAGCGTGGTCTGCGTGCAGAATCAGTACAACCTCGCCCACCGTGGCGACGACGTCCTCGTCGACGACCTGGGCCGCCAGGGGATCGCCTACGTACCGTTCTTCCCACTCGGCGGGTTCAGCCCGCTGCAGTCGGCGACGCTCTCGGGCGTCGCGGACCGGCTTGGGGCGACGCCGTTGCAGGTCGCGCTCGCGTGGCTGCTCCACCGCTCGCCCAACGTCCTGCTCATCCCGGGCACGTCGTCGGTGGCCCACCTGCGAGAGAATCTCGCCGCCGCCCAGCTCACGCTGCCGCCCGACGCGCTTACGGAGCTGGATACCATCGCGGACGAGAAAACCGCAGTCGCGGCACACTAACGCCCCACTCATACGCCACTTGGGCCCATGGCGCCGATCGACGCGCCGCTGACGAGAGAACGGATCCTGGACGCGGCAGAGGACGTCGTGCGACGCTTCGGCCCGGCCAAGGCGACGGTCGTGGACGTCGCGCGGGCGCTCGGGGTGAGTCACGCGGCCGTCTACCGGCACGTGGCGACCAAAGCCGAGTTGCGCGACCTCGTGGTCGGCCGCTGGGTGGAGGCGACGATGGGGTCGCTCCGGACTATCGCCGCGGGGTCGGGGCCGGCACCGGCGCGGTTGCGGCAGTTGTTCGACGCGCTCGTCGCGGTGAAGCGGCGTCGCGCCGCGGACGACCCGGCGCTGTTCACGGCGTACCAGACGCTCGCGGCGGACGCGCGCGCAGTCACCGCTGACCACGTCGACGAACTCGTCGGGCTCGCGGCGCGGGTCATCCTGGACGGGGTCGATGACGGGACGTTGCGCCCCGTCGACCCCGTCGCGGCGGGGCGGGCAATCCTTTTCGCGACGTCGCGCTTTCACCACCCGGCGCACGCGGCCGAGTGGAGTCGGGGGGAGGTGGACGCGGCGTACGACGACGTGTGGCGCCTGTTGATGGACGGGTTGCGCCCGGCGGCGAGCGACGCCTGACCCTTCTCGTACCGGGATCGTTCGGCCTGATGTACGTCTGCTGTTCAGGTGGTGTTCGCTTGCTGCGCGCCTCCAATGACGGCACGGCGGGGCGCGCCATACTCACGGCGCTCCTGCACGCCGGTGTCGGCGACGTCGCGGCGGTCGTCGTGCGCTGGTACGGCGGCACCAAGTTGGGCACGGGCGGGCTCGCGCGGGTGGACGCGGGCGGCGTCGTCGGCGCGCTCGCGACGCTGCCGACGGTCGAGCGCGTGACGAGGGTCCGGATCCGCGTGACGGCCGGCTACGACGCGGTCGCGTCGGTACGGCAGCTGGCCGCGGCGTGCGGAGCGCGCGTGGTCTCCGAGGAATACGCGGCAGAGGCCTGCTACGAACTCGACGTCCCGGCTGGCGCGGTCCGGGCGTTCGGCGACGCGATACGCGACGCGACGCGGGGGCGAGGGGTGATCGAGGCCGCCGAGCCTGGCAGCGGGGGCTGACCGGGGCGTTCGCGGACACTGACACCGCTGTGGTGTCCGCCCTGTTGCCCGGGGCAGCGTGTTGCGTCCGCCCCACAGTTCTCCGGCCCTGTCCAGCCGCCCGCCCCGTACTTCGTCCGCCGCTCGTGAACAATGTGATCATTCCCGCGCGCACGTCATCGGGCGCGTCGTCCTCGGATGTTGCGGCGGGCGGTGTGGCGCGCGAGGCGGCGCGACTGACGGCGGTCGCCGCCACCGGCGTGCTCGCGGCGCCGGCGGACCCGGTCCTCGACCGGATCGCGCGTGTCGCCGCGCGCATCCTCGGCGCGCCGTCCGCGCTCGTGTCGCTCGTCGACGCGGATCGGCAGGTGTTCGGCGGGTGTGTCGGCCTCCCCGAACCGTGGGCCAAGGCGCGCGAGACGCCGCTCACGCACTCGTTCTGCCAGATCGTCGTGGCCACCGGCGCGCCGGTCGTCGTCTCCGACGCGCGGGACGACGCGCGCGTCTGCGACAACCTCGCGATCGCGGAGATCGGCGTGATGGCGTACGCGGGCGTGCCGCTCGCGACGCCCGACGGCCACGTGCTCGGGAGCCTGTGCGTGATCGACGGCGCGCCGCGCGCGTGGACGGCGGCGGACGTCGCCACCCTCGAAGACTTCGCGCAGGGGGCGGCGGCCGAGCTGTCGCTCCGCATCGCGACCCGCCAGCTCGCGGCGCGCGAGGCGACGCTCGTCGAGTGGCTCGACCGGACCGAGGAGCTGGCCTGCTGTACGGACGCGGACGGCCGGCTGACGCTCGTCAACGCGGCGTGGTGTCGCACGCTCGGGTATTCGCGGGCCGAGGCTTCGCGGCTGTCCCCCCTTCAGATCGTCGCGCCGGCGGACCAGGGGCGCTACCGCGCGGTCGTGCGGCGCCTCATGCGCGGCGAAGTGGTGCGCGAATTCGAGGCGACGCTGCTCGCGAGCGACGGCCGCCACGTCGTCTGCCGCGGGTGGGCCGTGCCCGACATGGCGTCGGGGCCGGATGGGGCCCCCGTGTGCGCCGGCATGCGCGTCGGATTCCGCGACGTCACGGTCGAGCGGCGGGCGGAGGCCGCGCGTGCGCGCCTCGCGGCAGCGTTCGACGCGTCGCCCGACCTCGCCGCGCTCGTCGCGCCAGGCGGCGACCTGGTCTACCTCAATCGCGCCGGCCGCCACCTGCTCGGCCTCGCCGAGGACGCCGACCTCGCGGCCGTGTCGATGGCCCGGCTGCAGCCCGAGGCGGCCTGCGCGGCGATGCTCGCCGACACCCTGTCGGCGCTGCGCCGCGACGGCACGTGGTCGGGCGAGTCGGTGCTGGTCGGGGCCGGCGGCGAGCACATCCCGGTCGCGGTGACGTTGGTCCTGCACGTCGCGCCCGAGGGCGCGGGCCAGACGCAGGTCACGTCGCTCATCGCCCGCGACCTGCGGGAGCGGGTGCGCGCGGACGCCGCGCTCCGCGCGAGCGAGGCGCGCGCGCGCGCGGCCGAAGCGAGATTCCGCGCGTCGCTCCAAGCGTCGCCCGATCCCATGTACATGTTCGAGGTCGTGCGGGACGCGAATGGGGGCGTGGCGGACTTCACGTTCACCGAGGTGAACGCGAGCGGGGGTGTGCTGTACGGCCTGCCGTCCGAGGACCTCGTCGGGCACACGCTCGGCGAGCTGTTCCCCGTCTCGCGCGAGGCCGGCGCCGTGTTCCAGACGTTCCGCGGGGTGGCCGTGACGGGGGTCGCGTACGAGGGCGAGTACCGGACGCGCGACCCGCGCGCGCGGGCCGGCTGGTTGTGGCTGCAGGTGGTGCCGATCGACGTCGGCGACGGCCCGGTGACTGGGCTGGCGGTCACGGCCCGCGACATCACGTCCCGCAAGCGGGCGGAGGGCGAGACGCGCCTGCTCCAGGAGGTGACGGCGGCGCTCGCAGCGGCCGGCGAGGCCGACGCGGCGCTCGCCGGCGCACTCGGCGCGATGTGCCGCGCCGCGTCGCTGCCTTACGGCGAGGTCTGGGTACCCGAGCCGTCGGGCGCCCACGCGCTCGGGGCACTCGTCCGAGGGGCGACGTGGTACGACGCGGGCGACGCGCAGCTGGCCGCCTTCGCGGAGGCGAGCGCGGCGTACGTGTTCGCGCCGGGGATCGGACTGCCGGGCGCCGCCGCCGCGGAGCGCGCGCCGGTGTGGCTCGCCGATCTGACGGCCGCGGGCGCGAACTTCCCGCGGGCACGCCTCGCGCGCGCGGCGGGCCTGCGCAACGGAATCAGCGTCCCCGTGATGGCGGACGGCGAGGTGGTGGCGGTGCTCGCCTTCCACGCGCGCCGGGCCGACGGCTTCGACGAGTCGTCGCGGGCGCTGCTCGCGGCCGTGGGCGCGCAGGTCGGCGCGGCGGTGCGGCGGCGCCATGCCGAGGACGCGCTCCGGACGAGCGAGGCCGAACTGCGCCTGACGCAGGAAGCCGGCGGGATGCGTGGCTGGACGCTCGATCTCGCGACAGACGAGCTGCGGCTCGCGCCGGGCGGCCGGGACGTCGTCGCGGTCGACCGCGCGCGCGGGGCCGCTGGTGTGGCGGCGACCGGCGAGGTGATCCCCGGTGCGGCCCTGCGCGCGCTGATCCATCCCGACGACCGCGCGACGGCGGTGGCGGACATGGCGGCGGCCGTCGCGGACCCCGAGGGGCACTACGTGTCGACGTACCGCGCGCCGGGCCCCGACGGCGCGACGCGCTGGGTGCGCGCCACCGGCCGGGTCGGGCGCGGGCCGGACGGCCGCGCGTTGTGCATCCGGGGCGTGAGCGTCGACGTCACCGAGGAGCGCGCCCTGCGCCAGCGGGCCGAGCGCTCGGAGGCGGAGCTGCGTGCCCTGTTCGGCGCGATGCGCGACGTGGTGCTCGTGCTCGACGGACGGGGGACGTACGTCGAGATCGTGCCGACCGCGCCGGACCTGCTCTACCAGCCGCGCACGTCGATGCTCGGCCGCCGCATGCACGACGTGCTCCCCGGGGCGGTCGCGGATCGGCTGCTGCCCGTCATCCAGCGCGTGCTCGCGACGGGCGCGCCCGACTCGGTGGAGTACGAGCTCGACCTGCCGTCGGCGGGGCGGGTGTGGTACGCCGCGACCGTCTCGCCGCTCGACGCCGAGCAGGTGCTGTGGGTGGCGCGTGACATGACGGCGCAGAAGCGGGCCGAGCGGGCGCTGGTCGAGCTGAGCACGCAGGACGAGCTAACGGGGCTGCTCAACCGCCGCGGGTTCCGGCCGGTCGCGGAGCAGTCGCGCATCCTCGGACGTCGGACCGGGCGGCGGGACGGGGTGTTGTACGTCGACCTCGATCGATTCAAGGCGATCAACGACACGTACGGCCACGCGGCCGGGGACGAGGCGCTGCGGGCGGTCGCGCGGATCCTGCGCGAGACCGTGCGCGAGGGCGACGTGGTCGCGCGGCTGGGCGGCGACGAGTTCGTGGTCTATGCGTCCGGGCTGGCCCAGGCGGGCGAGGGGCAGGTGCTCGCGGCCCGGCTGACCGCGGCGTGTGCGGCGTTCAACGCGCGGGCGGCCGCGGGCGGGGCGCGGTGGGCCGTCGGATTCAGCATCGGGGTGGCGGAGACGGAGCCGGGCGACGACCTCGACGCGCTGCTCGCGCGCGCGGACGCGGCCCTGTACGCCGCGAAGGCCGCGGGGCGCTGACGCGGGTCGCCTAACGCCCAGACGGCGGGTCGTTAGGCGCGTCGCGGGTCAGCCCTTGGTCCAGGTCTTCACGCCCTTGTGGCCGCTGCAGGCGCCGCGACGGACCCTGCCGGTCCACCCGAAGCCGTCGTTGCAGGTGGCGGCGACGGCGCCGGGCGTCGCGGCGGCCGCGGTCGTCCGGGCGGGCTTGGCCGCGGTGGCCGGCGTCATCGCGGCGGGCGCCGCGGCGGGCGCCGCCGCCGTCATCGGCTTGGCGGCGATCCCCTTGGCCGGCGTCGCGGTGGCGGCGATCGCGGGCGTGGTGGCGGGCTTGCGGCCGGGGCGGGCCGGGCGCATCGCACCCATGGCGGGCTGGGCGGCCGACGGCGCGGCGGGGGTGGTTGCGGGGGCCTGGGCCGCGGCGAGCGCCGGGAGCAGGACGAGGACAGCCGCGGTGCTGTGGGCGAGGAGCGACCGAGTGCGCATGGCGGGGGCGGGGAGGGGAGGGAGGACGGGCGGGCGCGCACCGCCGGGCGGCGGCGCCACGAGTATAGCGCTCGCGGCGCTGAGTGGCGCGGGCTGCCGACGTCCACGGGTCGCAGCCCGCAGCCGGGCGGGGTCTGGCGTCGGTGCTCGTCGACCCGGCTACGGGCCTGCTACGGACGCGCGTCGTCGGGCGGCGGGGCGAACACGACCGCGCCCGTCGAGTCGCGCGCGAGCGTGCCGGACCACGGGCCGACGCACTCGCGCGCCCACCAGCGGCCGGTGGCGCGCCGCTCGGCGATCGTCGTGAAGCGGTAGCGCCAGAGCACCGTGCGCACCGCGGTTGGCCGCGCGCCGCGGAACGGGTCGGCGCGGAAGAGCGCGAGCACGTCCGGACTCCCCTCGAGCAGCCGTAGCTGCGCGCGCACGACCCACGGCGAGTCGCGCCACGGCGCGAGCGAGGCGAACCAGAGGTTCCAGTCGAAGCGCGGCTGGTACGGCGCGAAGATGCCGGGCGCCTCGCGCGGGTCCTGCGGCTTGTAGCGGAACGGGTACGCCGCCCACGTCCGCCGGTCGCGCGTCCCCTGGAACTCGATCTCGTATTCGGCGGGCGTCATCGTCGCGAAGAGGCCGTACGTGTTGGCGACGCGGAACGGCGCGAGCAACCGCGCGGGCGCGTCGAGCGGCGCCGGCAGCACGGGCTCGAGCGTGGCGACGAAGGTGAACGCGAGGGCCGCCGCGGCGGCCCGGGCGCCCCACCCGGCGGGCCGGTCCGCCGCGGCGCCGTCGCCTAACGCGTCGGCCGACCGCGTGCCTAACGCGTCGCCCGGCGCCGAGCGCCGGCCCGCCGAACGCCGCGCCAGCCGCCGCGCCCACGCCGCCACCGGGGCGAGCGCGCGGTCGTCCAGCAGGAACACGCCGAGCAGCAGGACGAGGTGGTTGAGGAAGGCGTAGTTGGCCGTGGCGATGATGCCGAGCTGGAAGAGCGTGACCGCGACGCAGCAGGCGATGCGCGCGCGCCGCCCGAGGAAGAGCGCCCACACCAGCACGAGCTCGAAGGCGAGCGTGACGAGCACGGTTCCGGCGTGGTACCAGTGCGGTAGCTGCTGCACGTACCAGCCCGGCCACGAGGGGAGCGGGCTTGTCTCGTAGTAGCGGTCCATCGCGGTCAGGTCGCGCCAGTGCGGGTCGCCGCTGGCGAGCTTGACCACGCCGCTCTCGAAGTAGATGCGGAACCACTCCCACTGCAGCAGGAAGACGGCCGCGCGCGGCGGCGGGCTGGACCCGCCGAGCCCGGGACGCCGCCCCGGGGGTGCGAGGAAGCAGGCGAGGAAGCCGGCCTCGAGCAGCATGCCGTCGCTCTGGTACGACGAGAAGTCCTGGAGCACGCCCACGCACGAGAGGAAGCACACCGCGCACGCGGCGCACGCAACGCGCGGCCAGACGTTGAGCGCGAGCAGCGCCGAGGCGGCGAGCCCGGCGGCGACGACGGCGAGCAGGGCGGTATCGTTAGGCGCGGCCCAGAACGCGGTCGGCGCGAGCCAGAAGCGCGCAGCCCCCGGCGCCGCGCGCGCGACCGCCGGCAGGTACTCGGCGGCGGGCAGGACGCCGCGGGCGCCGACGAGGCCGCGGATCTGGAAGGCGAGCGCGTAGAACGCGGAGCCGAAGACGAGCCCGAGCGCGCGCAGGAAGAGCCAGCGCGGCCACAGCTGGTCGGGCGCGCGCGCGAGCGGCGCGCGCAGGAGGTCGAACGTGGGGCGCCTCGAGCCGCCGGGCACGGGATGTTCGGGGCGGATGATCGGACGCGGCATGGCGGTCAGCCCAACCGAGGTTCATCGCACGGGCCGCGGCCGCGGCCATATTACGCGCATGACCATCACCTTCATCACCGGGGCCAACAAGGGCCTGGGCTACGAGGCCGCGCGCCGCCTCATCGAGATCGGACACACCGTCCTGGTCGGCGCCCGCGACCCGGAGCGCGGCGGGGCCGCGGCCAACCGGCTCGGCGCGCGGTTCGTACCCATCGACGTCGCCGACGACGCGTCCGTGGCCCGCGCCGCCGCCGACGTCGAGGCGCGCGAGGGCCGCGTCGACGTGCTGATCAACAACGCCGGGATCATCGGGTCCCGCGCCGCGGTCGATGCGCTGACCGGCCCCGACGCGGCCGAGATCTTCAACACCAACGTGGCCGGCATCGTGCGCGTCACGCACGCGTTCCTGCCGCTCCTCCGGCGCGCCGAGCACCCCGCGGTGATCAACGTCAGCAGCGGGATGGGCTCGTTCGCGCACACGCACGACCCCGACCGGGTCGAGTCGAAGCCCGTCGCCCCGCTCTACACGGCGTCCAAGGCCGCGGTCACGATGCTCACGACGCAGTACGCGAAGGCGCTGCCCGGCATCCGGTTCAACGCGGCCGACCCCGGCTACACCGCGACCGACTTCAACGGGCACTCCGGGTACCAGACCGCCACCGAAGGCACGGACGCGATCGTCGCCCTCGCGACCGAGGGCCCCGACGGCGGCACGGGCCGGTTCGTCGACCGCTTCGGCGCGGTCGCCTGGTAGCGGCTGGTGGCGGCAGGTCATCGCGAGCCCCCTCGCCGGTCGGCGCGTCGTTAGGCCGGCGGCGCGGCCGCCCGCGCCGCCGCGTCATCGCCAGCCCGGCCGAGAGCTCGGTCAGCGTCTGCCCGCGCTCAGGTAGCGGGCGCCCCGGCCAACGCCTCCGCGTCGGCACCGGCGGGCAGGCGGACCGGGGACGACGGATCCGTCACCGCACGCCAGATTGCCTCCGCCACGTCGACCGACCGGGTGACCGGGCCCGCGCGCCGCTCGCCCATGCCCGCGAACACGCGTCCCGCGAAGTCGGTGTACGCCTCCGGCACGGCGATCCCCTCCGTCTGCATCCGCGCCCGAGCGTTCTGCCCGAAGGGCGTCTCCGGGGAGCTTCCGGGCAGCACGAGGCGCACCCGCACGCCGAAGGGCTCGAGCTCCAGCGCGAGCGACTCGGTGAACGCGTTGAGCGCCGCCTTGCTCGCGGTGTACACGGCGAGCATCGGCAACGGCAGCAGCGTCGTGGTCGACGAGACGTTCACGACGACGCCCGCGCCCCGCTCCCGAAGCTGTGGCAGGAACGCCTGCGTCACGGCGATCGGCCCGAACGTGTTCGTCTCGAAGATGGCGCGCACCGTGTCCATCGCGGTGCCCTCGATCACGCTCAGCAGGCCCACGCCGGCGTTGTTGACCAGCGCGTCGATCGGCCCGGCGGCCGCCGCGGCGTCGCGGATGCTCCCGGGGTCGGTCACGTCGAGCGCGAGCACGCGCAGGCGCTCGGAGTGGGGTAGCACGTCCTCGCGCGGCGTGCGCATTGTGGCGATGACCGTCCAGCCCCGGTCGAGGAAGGTGCGGGCGGTGTCGAGGCCGAACCCGGACGAGCATCCGGTGATCAAGATCGTTGGCATGGCGTCTCCTGGCGGTGGTGACTTCGGTCCCCACACGGTAGGAGGCCGGCAATGGACGCGCTACAATGCAGCGTCCGCATATCGTTCGCGGGAGTCCAGACACGTAGGAGTTCACCGGTGACCGATCCGCTCGCCGAAGTCGTCTCGCTGCTCCGGCCGAGCGCTCCCGCGGCAAAGCTCGTCAGCGGGGCCGGGCCGTGGTCCGTGCGGCGCGCGGAAGCCGGGCGACCGTTCTACTGCGCGGTCCTCGACGGCGCGTGCCGCCTGTCGGTCGACGGCCGCGAGCCGGTCTTCGTCGAGGCGGGGGACTTCGTGTTGATCCCCTCGGCGTTCGACTTCGCGGTGTCGAGCCTCGATCCGCCGACGGATGCGCGCGACGGCGCGGACCGCGAGAGTCCACACGTCGCGCTGCCCGACGGCGAGTTCAGACACGGCGATCCCACGGGTCCGCCCGACGTCCGCATGCTCGTGGGGTACTGCGTCTTCGCGTCTCAGGACGCGCGCCTGCTCGTCTCGCTCCTGCCGCGGCTGGTGCACGTGCGCGGCGAGCCGAGGCTCGCCACCCTCGTGGCGCTCGTGCGAGACGAATCCCGCGAACGGAGGCCCGCGCGCGAGGTCATCCTCGCCCACCTCCTCGAGGTGCTGCTCATGGAGGCCCTTCGCTCGACGGCGGGGACCGGCGCGTCGCCGGGCCTGCTACGCGGCCTCGCCGACGAGCAGCTCGCCGCGGCGATCCGGCGAATGCACGAGAGCCCCACCCGGGCGTGGACCGTCGCCCAGTTGGCGCGGGAGGCCGCGATGTCCCGCTCGGCGTTCTTCGAGCGCTTCCGGTGCGCGGTGGGCGTCGCCCCGATGGAGTACCTACTCGGCTGGCGCATGGCGCTGGCCAAGGATCTGTTGCGTCGCAGCGCGGTGACGGTCGGGGAGGTCGCGGCGCGCGTCGGCTACGGTTCGGCGAGCACCTTCAGCGTCGCCTTCGCGCGCCACGTCGGCGCGCCGCCTACGCAGTACGCTCGCCAGCATGCCGCCCTGCGCCACCCGTAACCCCAGTGGTGGCGCGTTCGACGCGGCGCCGCGGTCGGACGGCGGGCTCCTGCTGGTGCCCCGTCGCTGGCGGACGACTCAGCGCGTGCGGACCGTCACCGTCCGGATGCGATCGAGCTTCGGGTATTTTGCATCGAGGAACGCGTTGGACTCGGCGTTCAACCGGGCCGTGTTTCCCTTCGCCATCGGCCGCTCGCCGTAGCCGGCGTACAGCCGATCGGCGGCCGCCATGCCCGCGACCACGCGCCCGATCGGCGCGAAGCCGAGCGTGTCGAGCTGTGGGTTGTCGCGCAGGTTGATGAACAGGTTGGTGGTGCGGTCGTCGGGCTTGAACTGGCCGAAGCTGACCGTGCCGCGCGTGTTCGACGCGCGCCGGGCGTCGGGCGGCAGCGTCGCCCGGCTCCAGACCTCCGCGATCGCCGGGTCGCCGGCGAGTCCGAACTGCGCGACGAAGCCGTCGACCACGCGGTAGAAGCGCGAGTCGTCGAAGTAGCCGGCGCGGGCGAGGTTGTACACGCGGTCGACCCCATGCGGGGCCCACGCGCGTCGGAGCGCGACGGTGATCCGGCCGCGGGTGGTGACGAGGTCCACCAGTACCGTGTCCGGGGCCCGCGTCGACCAGAAGGGGTCGGTCGGCCAGTAGAGGGCCGTGTGCCGCCGCGCCGCGTCCGCCGACGGGGCGGGCGATGCGGCGGGCGAGGGGGCGGCCGGGGGACGACGTGCCGGGGCCTGGGCGCGCGCGACGGCGATCGGGGCCGTCAGGAGCCCCGCGAGCAGGAGTGTGCGATAGGACCGCATGACTCGAAACGGAGGAGGAGCGCGGGGCGCCGCGCCGCGGCGGGCGGGCGCCAGCGGGCCAACTTACCCGTCCGGCTGCCGGCGCGCCGGCCGGCCCCCCACGCGTCGTGTTAGGCGGCTCCCGCCGCGAGGCGATCGAGCAGGTCCAGCGCGTTCGCGGTGGCGGCGCCGAGCGCCGTGTTGTCGAACACGCACCAGGGCGGCGCGGTACCGGGCGCGGCGGTGCGCGCGCGGAGCCGCGGGGCGAGCGCGTCGAGGGTCGCCGCGTCGTACGCCGAGTAGTATGTGCGCGGCGATCCGTGCAGGCGGTAGTAGACGGTTCCGGCCCACCCGCCCGGCTCGGCGGCCGCGGGCACGCGGGCCGGGTCGGCGGCGACGCGCCCCACTCGCCACGCGCCGAGCAGCTCGTCGGCCTCGGGCGTGAACCAGCTCGCGTGCCGCGGCTCGGCGGCGACCGGCCCGTCGTGGCGCGCGCGGAGCGCGGCCCAGAATGCGCCCGCGACCGGCGCATCGAACGCGAGGCTCGGCGGGAGCTGCACCAGGAGGCACCCGAGCGTCGGCCCGAGCGCGCCCGCTTCGGCGAGGAACGCGTCGAGCAGCGCGTCGGGCTCACCCAGTCGGCGCTCGTGCGTGATCGCGCGCGGCAGCTTGACCGAGAACCGGAACCCCGGTGGGACCGCGGCCGCCCAGCGGGCGTACGTGGCCGGCCGGTGCGGGCGGTAGAACGACGAGTTGATCTCGACCGCCGGGAACCGCGCGGCGTAGCGCGCCAGATGACTGCCCGCGGCGGGGAAGCGGGTCTGCGCTGCCCTCGGGAGGCTCCAACCCGCGCACCCGACGTAGGCGCGGGGCGAACGGGCGGGCGCGGGCGCGTCGGACATCGCGAGGGAGGCGCGGGTGGGCGCGGGACGAATCGAGTGCCCGATGGTATCGCATGCGACGTCCGACCGCGCGAGCGGCGGCCGTGCGTCTCGCCTCGATGGCACGGGCGCGGACGGACAGTGCAGCTCGGCGTGCGGGAGCGAACTGTGGCCAGCCGGGGAGCGGATGCGCGCCGCAGACGTCTTGACGGTCCGCGTGTCGGGGTGAACAATGTCGCGTCGCCGCTACGTGACCGTCCGCACACCGGATACGCCCGCCTCGGCCCCGCCGCCGTCCCGCCCGGCCCGAGCTCGACCCTTCGCCCCGTCACGTTAGGCAGACCGTACAGTGACTCCCACTTCCCTGGACGGCGGCGCGCACCCGATCGATCTCGGCGACGGCGTGCGCCTCACGGCGCCCGGGGTGGAGGGCGCGGCCGTGGTCTCCGCGGGCGACCCGGGCGGCGGCGCGGGTGCCGAAGGCGGGAGGGGGCCGGCGCGACTGAAGCGCGCGGCCGGAACCGCCGAATCCGGGAGCACGAGCGACGCCCTGATCACCCCGTCGCTCGCCGCCGCGCTCGAAGGACAGGGCGTGACGGTGGTGCGGTCGGTCATCGTCGATCCGCGGGCCCTCGCCGCACCGCCCGGCGCGGCGGACGCGGCCGGCCGCCGTCGGCGGCGCGGGCCGGCCACGGACGCGGCCGATGGACAGGTCCCGGCCGACGGCGCGCCGCTCGCCCTCGAGGTGCCACCGCCACCGCCCGGGTCGGCCCAGGTGGTCCTCGCGGTGGACCAGGACGGCGCGGTGTCGTGGCACCTCCCGGACGCGCCGGCGGGCGGCGCGCGGACGCTGCGGCGCGGACCGACCGGCGCCGCGGCGCCGTCGCAGCGCTTCACCGTGCCCGCGCGCTTCGCCCCGCCCGACGAACGGCCGGCGGCGCCCGGCGTTCGCGTGAAACGGAGCGTCGGCGGGGCGATCGGGCGAATGGTGCTCAGGACGCTCGTCTACCCGCTCACCGACCCAGTCGCGGGGGCCGCGGGCGAGCACTTCGCCCGCCGGTGGGAGGAGGCGCACCGCCCGGAGGGCGTGCGCCGCTTCACGCCCGAGGGCTACCGGCGGGCGGGCGCGGACCGCATGACCGGCGAGGGGTGGCGCGCGATGGCCGGCGGGCGCGCGCTGCTCTTCATCCACGGAACGTTCAGCACGGCGCACGATGCGTTCGGCGCGCTGAGGCCGGACACGATGGACCAGTTGTACGCGCGCTATGGCGGGCGCGTGTTCGCCGTGAACATGTTCACCCTGTCGGCGGACCCGACCGAGAACGCCGAGCGGATTCTGCGGCACGTGCCGCCGGGCGTCGCGCTGGACGTGGACGTGGTGTGCCACAGTCGCGGCGGGCTCGTCGCGCGCGCGCTCGCCGAACTGGCGGCCGGGCGTGGGACGACGTCTAACGGCCGGACCACCGGCGGCCCGGGGACGCTCCGCGTGCACCGCGTGGTGTTCGTCGCCGCGCCGAACGCCGGCACGCAGCTCGCCGACCCGGACCACATGGTCGCCATGATCGACCGTTTCACGAGCGCGCTGAACCTCGCGCCCGCGGGCCCGGTCGCGGCGACGCTGGAATCGATCGTCACCGCCGTGAAGGTGCTCGGGCACGGCGCACTCAACAGCCTGATCGGGCTCGCGGCGATGGACCCGGGCGGCGCGTACCTGAAGGCGATCGGGCGCCTGGGGGGCGGGGCGGAATATTTCGCGATCGCGGCCGATTACAGCCCGCCCGCCGGGGGCGGGCTGTTCCAACTCGTCGCGCGGCGCGTCGGCGATCGCGCGGTGGATCGGATCTTCGGCGAGGCGGCCAACGACCTCGTGGTGCCACTCGCGGGCGTGAGTTCGGCCAACGGGTGCGCCGGGTTCCCCTTCCCGGCGACGGCCTGCTACGGCTTCGCGGCGGCGCGCGGGGTGATGCACACGCGCTATTTCGGTGAGGAGGAGACGTCGGCGCGTCTGCTCGCGTGGCTCACGCCAGACGGTGCGGGCGAGCGCATCGCGGTAGTCGGGGGGGAGCTGGCGGTCGGCGAGCGGGCCGGAGGGGCGGGCACGCGCCCGAAGCGCGGTGCGCCGACGGCCCGGCCCGGCGCGGCACGACCCGGTGCCCGAAACGCGACGCGGTCGACCCGTTCGCCCGAACCGGCGCCGCCAAAGCGGCGGGCCGCGGCCAAGGCGCCAGCCAGGCCAGCACGGGCGCGGACGCACGGGGTCGCCGGCGGCGAGGAGACCACGGCCCGGCGCTTCCCCTCGATCACCTCGTCGCACACCGCGACGCCGGGGCGCCCGTTCGACGTGGTCGTGGACCTCGCGCGCGAGGCGGAGGCGCATACGGCATCCAAGGGCGTCGTGATCGGCGGCCTGCAGGCCGGGTGGGAAACGGAAGCGGTGGAGGTGCGGGTCGACTCGCCGGCGCTCGCGTTCGCGCGGGGGCGGGACGCGGGGACGATCTACGTCCACCGCGCCGGCCCGTCGCAGCCGTGCACGCTGGCCGCCCGCGTCCGGCCCGACGCGACGCCCGACGCGGACGGCAACGTCGTCGTCTACGCGAGCTTCTTTCACGGCGGGCGCCTGTGCGGGACCGCCCGGCGGGCCTTCCCGCTCGCGCCGAAGCGGGGCGCGAAAGCGGCGGCGAAGCAGGGATCGGCGAAGCAGACGGCCATGAAGGGTGCCGCGGCGCCAAGCGCCCAGACGCAGGGTGCCGCCGCGATCGAGCTCGGCGCGCTCGCGCCCAAGCTCACCGTCGTGATTTTCCCGCCCGATCCCGAGGGGCGACTCTACTGGCGCCTCGAGTTCGACGACGCCGCCGACGTGCCCGGGCTCCCCGACCGGCGCGCCGAGCTGTGCACGATCGGTAAGGACCCGGCGGCGTTCGCAGCGGGGCTCTACGCGCAGGCCGACGCCGTCACCCCCGGGCAGCACCGGTCGCTCTTCAACGGGATCGGCGAGCAGCTGTTCGAGGCCACGCCGCCCTGCTTCCGCCAGGCGTACTGGGCGCTCCGGGCGAAGTACGGCCGCGACTTCGCCATCCAGTTCGTGTCCGGCGAGCCGCACATCCCCTGGGAATTCATGCGCCCCGTCGACCGGCCGGCCGGCCGGGCGGAGCAGATTCTCTGCCTCGACCACCCCGTGGGGCGCTGGCTGCTCGATTTCGAGGGGACGATGCGCGCGCGCCTCCCGGCCGGCGACGTGGTCACCGTGGCGCCGGACTACGCCGGGCGCGGCGCGGACGTGGCCCGGCTGGCGGCCGCGCAGGACGAAGCGGCGATGCTCGTGAAGCAGTACAAGGCGCGGCGCGTCGAGCCGGCCACGCACGCGCAGCTGCTCACGCTGCTGCACGCGGCCGACGGCGCGCGCCCCGTCGCGGTGCTGCACTTCGCCGGGCACGGCGAGTTCGACCGCGGGGCCGCCAACGGGTCGCGCGTGCTCCTCGCCGACGGCGACCTGCGCGTGAACGACGTCCGCAGCGTCGACACGCAGCTCGGCCGGCGCTTCGGCACGTTCGTCGTGTTCAACGCGTGCGAGGTCGGGCGGGGGACGCGCGTGCTCGACACCATCGGCGGGTGGGCGGAGGCGTTCCTGCACGAGCGCTTCGGCGGCTTCGTCGCGCCGCTCTGGCCCGCGTACGACGTGGACGCGGAGGTGGTGATGCGCGAGTTCTTCGACGGCGCGGTCGCGGGCCGGCGACCGTTAGGCGAGGTCATGCGCGACATCCGGGAGCGCCACGCCGACGAGTCGCCGACGTTCCTCTCGTACATGTACTACGGCGACGTGATGGGGCGCTTCGGGTGACCACGCTCGTCGTGGAGGTGGGCGAGGCAGCGCCCGGGGACGACTACCCGGTGCGCTTCTACGCGGCCGACGTCGGGGCGGGCGCGGAGGCGCGCGCGAAGCCGGTCGCGAAGGGGAAGATGCGGGGCGACCTCACGCTGCCCAACGCGGTGGTCGACCCGGCGACTCGCGCACCGCTCACCTTCGAGGTGGTACGCGACGCCTACGACGAGGACGTGCTGTTCGGCGGCGGTGCGCGGGCCGCCCCGGCGGTGCAGGCGGCGGTGGCGCAGCGCCTCCAGGCGATGGGGACGTTCCTGTTCCGGCTGCTATTCGGCGGCACGCTGGAGGCGGCGTGGCGCACGCACCTCGCGGGGGGGGTGCGGCACGTGTACCTCGACGTGCGCCCGGCCGAGCTGCGGCGCGCGCCGTGGGAACTGCTCTTCGACCCGAAGACGAGCACGTTCGTCTTCAACGACCGCGCACGCCCCGTGCTGCGCGGCCGGCCCGAGTTGGCCAGCCCGGAGTGCGACTGGCCCGTGCGCGTGCTCGTCGTGGTCGCGGCGCGCGACGCGGGCCCGGGCGGCGGCGGCCTCACGGTGGGCCGCGAGGAGGACGCGCTGCGGGACGCGTTCGAACGGATGCGGCAGAGCGTGGAGGTGGAGTTCTGTCGGCGTCCATCGCGGGCGGCCCTGCAGGACGCGATCAAGACCGTCCGCCCGCACGTGCTCCACTTCATGGGGCACGGCGCGGCGGCGGACGCCGGGGCCGGCGAGGCCGCGCTCCAGGTCGAGGGCGAGACCCCAGCGGACGACTGGGCCTGGACGGTCCCCGAGATCAAGGCCGACCTTCAGCAGCGCGGCGTCCGGTTCGCCTTCCTCAACGCCTGCAACACCGGCGACGCGGTCGAGCGCGAGGGCGTGGCGGCCGTGACCGAGGCACTCCTCGACGTCGGCGCGCGGGCCGTGGTGGGGATGCAATGCGCCGTGGCCGACGAGGCCGCCGCGTCGATGGCGGCCGCATTCTACGGCGAGCTCGCCGCGGGACGGCCGGTGGACGTGGCGGTGACCGAAATGCGCAGCCGGGTCACGCCCAACGCGGCCGGCTACGCGCGCTTCGACGCCGCGGCGGCGGTGCTCACCGCACGCGCGCTCCCCGACCGCGTCCTGCCGCGCTACGCCACTAACCCGCCGTGCGAGATCGAGCACTTCATCGACCGGGCGGTGGAGCGGCGCGCGTTCCGCCAGCACATCGACCCGATCGATGACTCCTACCTCCAGCCGCGCAACCTGCTCGTCGTGCGCGGGCCGCCGCGGGCCGGGAAGTCGGGGCTCGTGCAGTGGTGTCTGCAGCACTGCTACGCGCGCGACGGTGCGCGGCTCGTGCGCTACGTCGACCTCGCGCAGGACGTCTGGGGGGCCGGGCAGAAGCACTACCTCGGCGTGCTCCGCCACATCCGCGATAACGAGGGCGCGATGAAGCCGCTGCGCGCGCCGCTGCCGGCGACCGCGTTCGCGCGCTTCAACGCGGAGCTGAACGCCCTGCTGCGCGGCCAGCCGCTGCCGACCGAAGGGTGGCTCGGCGCCCCCGTTCCGGACGAGGGCGCACCGCCGCCGCCCGAGGCGTCTATCGAGAACTTCGTCGAGCAGATCTTCGCCTCCTTCCGCGCCGCGCTCCTGCAAGCCGCGGACGGGCGTCCGCTCATCGTGGCGCTCGACCACCTCGGCCGCGGCGCGATCCCGGAGCTCTTCCGCACGGCGATCTGCCAGCACCTCATCCAGCCGTTCGCCAACGAGTCGAACGGCCTCGTGCGGTTCATCCTCGTCGTCACGTCGGACGAGGATGAACCGCACGGCGTGCGGGATCTCCGGAACAAGGAGACGATCGCGCTGCACCCGTTCGCGCGCGAGGAGTTCGCCGAGTTCGCGATGGAGTACTGCCGGCTGAACCAGCTGAACGAGGCGAACTCGCGCACGATGATCGAGGCCGTCGGGCGGACCCACATCCGGGACGTGTGGTCGCCGAGTGTGCTGCCACGGGTGCGCGCGCTGGTCACGGGCGAGGGGTTCGGCTGATGGGCGAGGCCGCGTCCGGGGGCGCCGGGGTCGACGCTCCAGCGGCGGACACCGAGTTCGCCCGCCGCCTCGCGCTACTCACGGAACTCGGGTCGCTGGACGCGGCGGTGGCCGCGCTCGTGCCGGCGAGTGACCGCGAGCGCCTGCGCCGGCTCGCGCTGCCGCGCCTGTTCGACGCGGCGCTCGCCGGCGAGCTGCTCACGCGGGGTGGGTCGGCGCCGCCCGCCCTCCCACCGGGCGACGACGCGTTCGCCCGCCTGGTCGCGGCCGACACCGTGGAGACGGTGCCCCGTCTGCCCGGCTTCTACCGTTTGGGTGGCGAGGCGCGCGCGCGCTACCTCCGCGACTGGGACGTGCGCGTCGAGGCCGCCGACCCCGCCGGCGAGCCGGCCCGCGAGGACGCCGTCACGTACGCGGCGCTCCAGCAACTGCTGGTCGAGCACTTCCGCGCCCGCGGCGCGGGGTGGGAGGACGAAGTGCTCTATCACCTGCTCGCGGCCGACCCCGCGGCCGCGCGCCCGCTCTTCGCGGCGCGGTACGCCGAGGCGGAGGCGCGGTTCGACCTCACGGCGTGCTACGCCCTGCTCGCCATCGTGGAGGAGCGCGCGGACACCGCCGCGTGGGCGCGCGACGAGCTGGCCGCGCGCCGCGCGCGACTGCAGGCGCGCGCGCTCACCTCGGAGGACTACTACCGCACGTCCCGCTACTACGAGCGCGCGCCGCTCCGCGCGGCGTTCGACGCGCTGCTCGACGGCCGCGCCCCGTGGGTGCTCGAACTCCACGCTCTCGGCGGGATGGGGAAGACGCACTTCCTGCGCTGGGCGGTGGCGCGCTACTGCGTGCCGCACGACGTCCCCGTCGCCCGGGTGGACTTCGACTTCGTCCGGGACGACGACGCGGGGGAGGGGCCGCTGCGCTTCGTCGGCCGGCTCGCGCGTGCCCTGGCCGACCAGCTCGCGTCGCCGGCCCTGATGGACGTGGCGCGGCGGGCGGGCGAGTACGCCGACGTGGCCGAGGAGCGAGGCACGTCGGGCGCCGGGGGCCCCGACGACCTCGTCGACTCCTTCCTCGACGAGTTCGCCCAGGGCGTCCGCCAGGGGCCGGTCCTGCTCATCCTCGACACGATGGAGGAGGCCCGCGCGCGACGCTTGGTGGACGTGCCCGCCGTGCTCCGCCTGCTCGCCCGACTGCACGAGCGCCAGCCGGGGCTGCGCCTCATCCTCGCCGGCCGCTTCACCCTCGCCGAGCACTTCCCGGCCGCGCACGCGGCGCTCGGCGGCGGGGTGCGCACCGTCGAGCTGAAGGAGTTCACGCCCGACGAGGCGCGGGCCTACCTGCGGGACGCCTGCCGCGTGGCCGACGACGCGATGGTCGAGGCGATGGTGCGCGCCGGGCAGGGCGTGCCGTTCATGCTCGCCCTCCTGGCCGACGTCCACGCCGCCAACCCGTCGCTCGGCCCGGACGAGATCGGGCGCCGCGACGTGGGCGTGCAGTACCTGGTCGAGCGCGTCCTCAAGCGCGTGCCGCAGTACGAGGTGCGGTGGCTCCTGCGCTACGGCGTGGTGCCGCGCCGGCTCACGCAGACCTTCGTCGCGGGCGTCATGCTCCCCTTCCTCACCCGGGCGATGAGCGGCGACGTCAGCTTCGACGACCCGGCGGTGGACGAGGTGGACCAAGACCTCGCCGGAAACCCGCTCTGGACTCGCAACCGCGAGACGCCGCCGATCGACGAAATGTGGGAGTCGCTCGCGCAGTACGCCGGCGCGTCGTCGTGGGTGAGCCGCGCGCAGGCGGAGCCGGACGCGCTCGTCGTGCACCCGGTAGTAGCGGGGGCGATGCGGGCCGTCCTGCGGCCGCAGCGGGTCGTGCGCGCGCTGCATCAGGCCGCGACCGAACACTTCGCCGCGCGCGCGACCGCGGACCCCGGGCAGCGCGCGCGCTGGTACCGGGAGGAGCTGTTCCACCGGGGTCACTTCGACCACCCGGGCGCCGCCGCGCGCTGGCGCGCCCTCATGCGCGGGGCGGCGGCCGACCCTGGCCTGCGCCACGCCCTCGCGACCGAGGCCATCGCGCAGGCCGCGGACGGCGCCGAGTGGCCGCGCGAGCACCTGCTGGCCGAGGCGCATCTGGGCGTGGCGCGGGCCTGCCTCGACCTCGCGGCCGCCACGCCCCCCGCCGCGGCCGGGACCCGCCTCGCCGAGGGTCGTGCGGCGCTGGCCGACGCCCGCGCCCTCGAAGGTGACGCCGGTCGGCCACTCCTGCCGCCGGCGGAGGTCGCGCTCGTGGAAGCCAGGCTGCTCCAGCCCACCAACCCGAACCGGGCGTTCGGGATCGTGCGCGACGCGTTGGACGGGGTGAGCGACCGCGCCACCCGGCTGGAGTTCGAGGCACTGGCGGGCGAGCTCGCCCTGGCCGGACGTCTGCCGGGGGGGTGGACGCACTTCGCCGCCGCGATCGAGCACGCGCGCGACGTCGGCGACGGCGCCCGGGCGGTCACGTTAGGCGAGCGCCTGGCGCTCTATCTCGCCGAGTTCGACCGCATCCGCGCCGCGCTCGCGGCGTGTGAGGAGGCGCTCGAGGGGGCGCGCCGCGAAGCGCCCGAGCGCATCGCCGCGCTCCTCACCCTCCTCGGCACGCTCCGGTTGCGCTTCGGGGCGCCGGCGGGCGCGCTCGACGCGGTGGCGCCGGTTCGGGGGGACATTCGCGCCCCCGTGACCGCCGCGGCGATGCTGGTCCGGGTGCGCGCGCTGCTCGACCTTCGTCGTCCGGCGGAGGCACTCGGCGACGTCGAAAACTGGGTACTCGCGGTGCGCGCCCACGTGCGGGTCGTGGACGGCGAGTCCGAGGCCCGCGCGACCGCCGAAATCGGGGCGGCGTTGCGCGAGTCGCAGGGGCAGGCGTATCGCGCCCTGCTCGACCACGGGCGCGCGCTCGACGCGTTCGACGCGGCCCGGGGGCTCTGGCGGGAGATCGGCGGCGTCGAGCGCGCGGAGCGGTGTCTGCAGCAGCAGATCGAGCTGCAACTGCACGACGTCGGCAACTTCCGGCACGCCCGGCGCCTGCTGGATCAGGCCGCGCCCTCGGGTGCCGAGACGACGAGTGCCGAGGGCATGCGTGCCGGCGCGCCCACCGAGTCCGCGTTCACGTTCGCGGCGCTCCGGGCGGAGTGGCTCGACCGCACCGGCGATGGCGCTCGCGCCGCCGCGGTCGTCGACGCCGCCCTCGAGCAGGCGGATGCGGCGCACATGCCGCGCGCGCTCGTCCGCCTCGCACTCGCGGGGCTCGCGCGGCGGCACCGCCCCGCGCCGCCGCGCTATCTGTCGCACTTGCGGCGGGGCCTCGAGGCCGTGGACGGGGGCCCCGCCCGCCTCGCCCTGCTCGGCCGCCTGGCCCGCTGTGCGCCGGTGCCCGCGGTCCCCGACGACGTCGCCGAGAGCTTCGTCGCGCTCCTCCGGCCGCCCTGGCCCGGCAGCTGGACCGTGCATCATCTCACCCACCCGGATCCGACGCTGCTCGAGGTCCGGATGGCCGACGTGTACCGCGTGCTCGGCCGGCCGGAGGAGGCGCGGGTCCTCCTTCGCGCCGCGGCCGCGCAGCTCGCGGACGCGCGGGAGGTGTTCGTCGTGCGCGAGTTGCTGCGCGCGGCGGACCGGGTCGGGGGCCTGCGAGCCGACGCGGTCGATCCGAGCGGCCTCGAAGCGCGCTTCGCCGGCTCGCTGACCCACTTCCCCGACGCGGGCGGGACCCTACTCCTGGAACGGGCACGGCGCGCGCTGGCCGGCGGAGACAGGGCCGGTGCAACTGCGGCGGCGGATGAGGCCGCGCCGCTGCTGGACCGCGCGGACGGCCTCCGGACCGCGGCCCAGGCGCAACTGGCCGAAGTGCGGGCGTCGCTCGCGCCGCGGACGGGCGTGCTCAGTCGTGTCTACTTCCTGCGGCGCGCTCACGACTTCTACGACCAGCTCGGCGACGAACTCGCCCGCCAGCGCGTCGGTTCGGAACTCGCCACCGCCCTCGACGATTCGGGCGACGGAGTGCCGACCGGCGCCCCGGAGTCGGACACGCCATCGTCGGACGACCCCGGGCCGGCAGGGGTGCCCACCCTCGCCCTGCGCGTGGACGGCGAGGACGAGCGGGCCACGGTCACCGCCCCCGCCGAGCTGGCCGGGATCACGACGCCCCTCCCGATAGGCGCGCTGCTCCGCCCGCCGGTGGCGGGGTCGGATGCGTCGCTCCTGGCGGCCCGCGGTGGCGCGATGCAGGTCAACGGCACCTCGCGCGCCCTGCTGTCGCTCGCGGTGCGCCTCTGGGAGGGGGAGGAGGTCGAACTCAAGCTCCGGACCCTCATCCCCGAGCAGCGGCTGGCGCGCGTGATCGGCGCCGAGGTCGGACCGCCCCCGCCAGAGCGCGCGGCCCGCGTGCGGCTCGACCTCGGCACGCCGCCCCTGCACGCCATCCCGTGGGAGCTGCTGCTCACCTTCCGTGGCCGCCCGCTCGTCCAGTCCGACTTCGTGCGAGGGCTCTACCGCGGCGCCCCGCCTGCGGCCGCGGCGCGCGCGCGCGTTCGCTTCGCGCAGCAGGCGCTCACCCGGCTTCAGGTGGCGCTCTTCGACGACGGAATCGACGGGACGGTGACGCGCGAAGCACTCCGCGGGTTCCAGACCGCCCGCGGCCTGTCCGCCACCGGGCGGGCGGACGAGCCGACTATCGCCGCCCTGGTGGGCGCGCTCCGCGACTCGGCCCCCCCCCGGCCCGCGGTGACCGTCGTGCAACCGAGCGCCGCGCACGCCCGCCGGGCGCTTCGCAGTGTGGGTCCACCGTCACTCGGGGTGGCGCGATTCTACGAGAGGCGCGGCTTCGCGGTCGAGATGATCGAGGACCCCGACCTGGCGCAGATCGAGCGGCGTCTGCGCGGACACCCGCCGGCCGTGCTGCACCTCTGCGCCGGGCTGGAGCACTCGCCCACCCTCGGATGCTCGATTCTCGACTTCGCGAACATCGAGCGCGGGTACGAGCGCGGATACGAGCGCGGGTCCTCGTCGGCTCGTGCCCCCGATGACGACCGCGCACCGGTGACCGCCGCCGCGCTCGCGCGCACGCTGGAGAAGCTCCCCGGGCCTGCGCCACTGGTCGTGCTCGACGTGCCCCGCCCGTCCACGCTCACCGACGCGGCCCGACAGCTCTTGCTCCGGAACGGGTTCGCGGGCGAGCTCCACCTCTTGGACGCCGCGGCCGCCGTCCTCGCCATCGGGTTCGGCGAGGAGGACGGGCCGGGGCGAATGCCCGACGTCTACGCCGCGCTCGCCGCCGGGCTGGCCGAAGCGCTCCCGTTCGACGTACTCGCCGGGCGCCTGCAGCGCCTCGGCCGCACGCCGGACGGCGGCGCGGCGGACGGGCGCACGCTCGCTACACGGGCGATCGCGCTCTACGCCGCCGCGCCAGACCTGATCGCCCTCCCGGCCGTACCCCCAACGCGGGCGTAACGCCCGCGCCGCCGTTCGACAGCGCCCCTCCAAACGCGCCTCTCCAACAGCGCCCCTTCAAGCGCGCCGTTCCAAGCGCGCCGTTCCAAGCGCGTCCCCGGCCGTCACACGGCCCGCATCAGCACCCCCTCCTCCCCCGACAGCTCCAGCCGGTCGGCCTCGCCCCCCCACGCCCCCCCGCCCCCGCCGAACCGCGCCTCCTCCGTCGAGAGCACGCGCGCCCACCGCCGCCCCGCCGGCGCGCGCGTCACCGCGCCGTCGCCTAACGCAACGCCCCGGCCCCCGCGCACGTTCACGATCAGCAGCAGCGCGTCCCCCGCCGGCGACCCGCGCCGGAGCGCGAGCGCCCGCCCGCCGCCCCCGCCTAACGCAGCGACGGCGAAGTGCGCGCGGTCGCGGGCCCGCAACGCGGGCTCCGCGCGCCGGAGCGCGAGCAGCGCGCGGTAGAGGGCGAGCACCCCCGCGTGCGGCGCCGCGCCCGCCTCTTCCCAGCGTAGCTTCGAGCGCAGGAACGTCGCCTCCGCCTGCGGGTCGGGGATGCGCGCGCGCGCCGCCGGGTCGGCGAACGCGGAGAACGCCGCGAACTCGCCGCGTCGCCCCTCGGTCACCAGCCGCCCGAGCTCGGGAGTGTGGTCGGTGAAGTACTGGAACGGCGACGACGCGGCCCACTCCTGCCCCATCCAGAGGAGCGGGGTGTACGGCGAGAGGAGCAGGAGCGCGGAGAGCGCGCGGTAGAGCGGCAGGCCGGTCGCCTCGTGCAGTCGGTCGCCTAACGCGCGGTTGCCGACCTGGTCGTGGTTCTGCAGGCAGTGGACGAACGCGCGCGGCGGCAGCCCCGCGGCCGGCGTGCCGCGCGCGCGCCCCTCCGCGGTGCGCTGCCCCTCGTAGTACCAGCCGCGCTCGAGTGTGGCCGCGACGTCGGCGGCGGTGCCCGAGAACGAGGCGAAGTATCCCTCCGCGTCGCCGGCCGCGAGGCGGCGCAGCTGGTGGTGCAGGTCGTCCGCCCACACGGCGTCCATGCCGAGCCCGCCGGCGGACGGCGGCAGCACGACCTCGCGCGCGTTCCGCTCGTCCTCGGCGATGACCACGCGCGGGCGCTCGAGCGCGTGCAGCCGCTCCGCAACCTCGCGCAGGACGTGGACGGGGCCGGCGTCGGTGATCGCGTGCGTCGCATCCAGGCGCAGGCCGTCGACGTGGTACTCGTGCGCCCAGTGCAGCGCGTTCTGCACGACGAAGTCGCGCACCGCGGCGGCGTCGGGGCCGTCGTAGGCGACGGCGTCGCCCCACGGCGTGCGGCGCGCGGCGTCGAAGAAGCGGCCGCCGGTCAGCGCGTAGAGATAGTTTCCGTCCGGACCGAAATGGTTGTAGACCGCGTCGAGCACGACGCCGATCCCGCGCGCGTGGGCGGCGTCGACGAAGCGCTTGAACGCGCCGGGGCCGCCGTAGGGTGCCGCGGGGGCATAGAGGGCGACGCCGTCGTAGCCCCAGTTGCGCCCGCCGGCGAACGCGGCGATCGGCATCACCTCGACGGCGGTCGCGCCGAGGGCGGCGACGTGGTCGAGCCGGCCGATCGCGGCGTCGAAGGTCCCCTCAGGAGTGAAGGTCCCGACGTGCAGTTCGTAGAGGACGAGGTCGTCGGCCGCGACGCCGGGCCACGCCGCATCGGTCCACGCGAACGCGTCCGGGTCGACGACCTCGGAGGCGCCGTGTACGCCGTCGGGCTGCGAGCGCGAGGCGGGGTCGGGGAAGGCGTCGCGTCCCGCGCGCCCGCCGCCGTCGAGGCGGTAGCGATACCGCGTGCCCGCGGTCGCGCCGGCGACGGTGCCTTCCCAGTAGCCGTCCGCCGCCGGCCGGAGCGCGTGTGAGTGCTCGCCGGCCGCGTCGTACAGGACGACGTCGACGCGGGCGCTGGCGGGGGCCCAGACGCGGAAGTGGACGCCGTCCTCGGCGGGATTGGCGCCGAGCGTGAGGCGCCAGGGCCGCCGGGCGGGTCCGGGGCGGACCGGCGCATCGTTAGGCGCGGACCCGTCGGGGCGGGCGCGGGGCGCGACGGTGCGGGGGGACGTCGTGGACATGGGGCGTCGGGCGGGGAGCGGTAGGACTCGCCACGCCGGGGCTACGACCCGCGGCGCGACGCGCAGCACCATGGCTCCGGCACCGCGCGTGCCGGTGGTCGCCGTACCAAACGAATCGCGCGAAACAGTTCTCTTGCCGAACCGTGCGCCCGGCGCTGCCGTCGCCCCGCCCAAGTGCGGTCCGGAGGCGGCGATCCCATCAGGGTGCCGTCGTAGTCAGGCGCGTGCCCACGTCGTGCCGCCGAGCGGGTCCCCCGAACCGGAGAAGCCGTATGCTGGTGCCGCCGGCGTGAAGCGCATCCGGGGGAGCACGGCGCGCACCGCGCCCTCGAAGCGCGCGTCGTCCGCCGTGACGACGCGGAGCGAGCCCGGCTCGACGCGCCCCGCGGTGTCGACGACGAAGCGCACGAGCACGCGACCTTCCACCGCGGCGACACGGAGTCCCTCGGGGTAGCGCGGGGCGGGGTTGTCGGGGCGCGGGGCGGCCGCGCGGTCGACGGTCGCGGCGTCCAGCGGCGCGTCCTCGCCGAGCCCCGCGCCGGACCTGTCGGCGCCGGTGCTGTTGCCTAACGCCGCGCCGCGCAACCCGCTGCGGGCGAAGTCGTCCGGCCGGCCGAGTGCGACGGCGGCGTCGACGGTGGGCAGCGAGAGCTGCGGGGGCACGAACGGCGCCGGCGCGCGCGGGGCGGCCGGCGGCGTGGTCCGCACGGCGTCCGGCGTCCCGGGCGCGCGCCGCGGGCGCGGCGATGGGGCGTGCGGCGTGGCGGCCGGCGGCGGCGCGGGGGCGGCCACGTAGAGCAGCGGCGGCGGAGCGGGATCGCCGCGCCGGGTGGTGGCGGCGCGGCCGGTCGCGGCCACCGCGCCGCCGATCAGAGCGGCGTGGACGAGCGTGCTGGCGGCGGCGCCGCCGCGGCGGCCGGCGCGCGGCCGCCGGGCGCGGGATTCGATCAGCGTGTCGAGCATCGGACGGTCCCTCTCCCCCGATCGGGGCGGCGCCCGCGGGGGGAACGCGCCGCCCGAGGTGGCGGCGCGCGAACGGGCACGCCGGCCAGGGTAGGCGGCGCCCGTTAGGCGACGGTGGGGCGCGCGTGGCGGCCGGGTGAGCTCCGCGTGAGGCTCGCGTGATGGGCGCGTGGCGATTCCGTGAAGCCGTCCGCGCGCGGCGACCTCCTCGTGCACGCGGATCTCGGTGTGCGCTCGCCGCGCGGGGCGTAGCTTCCCGGCGGTCGGCCCCCGCGGCCGGCAGTCTGCCCCCTCCGCCCGGTCCTGTGCCTGCCTCGCCCATGCGCGCCCGCCCGCTCCCGCCCGCCTCCCGCTCACAGGCCCCGTCGTTCGCGCCCGTCGCCCTCGCGCTGTGTGCCGCGTTGTGCGCGGCCGGCGCCGGCGCTCGGGCGGCGGGCGCCCAGACGCCGACGCCGCCGTCGGAGCGGCACGCCGGCGAGGTCGGGGTCTACGTGCCCCCGGTGCAGTGGCCGCAGCGCGCGCGCGTCTTCGACCTGCTGCACCAGCGGATCGCCGTCACGCCCGACCTCGCGGCGCGCTCGGTCGCGGGGGAGGTGACGACGCGGCTGGTCGTGACCGCGGCGCCGACGGACACCGTGCGGCTCGACGCGTCCAACCTGACGATCGACGCGGCCAGCGACGCGGCGGGGCGCGCGCTGCGCTTCGCCTTCGACACCTCGGGCGTGACCGTGCGGCTGCCGCGGCGCGCGGCGGTGGGCGACACGGTCACGTTCAGCCTTCGCTACCACGGGCGTCCCGAGCGCGGCATGTACTTCGTGCCGCGCCGCCCGACGGTCTGGACGCAGGGCGAGGCGATCGAGACGCCGAGTTGGGTGCCGACGTACAACGCGCCCAACGACAAGACCACGTGGGAGATCCTCGTCACGGCCGACACCGGGCTGCGCGTCCTGTCCAACGGCCGGCTCGTCGACACGGCGCCCGCGCCGAACGGCCGGCGCGTCTGGCACTGGTCGCAGGAGAAGCCCGCGTCCACCTACCTCTACTCGATCGTCGCCGCGCCCTTCACGGTGCTGCGCGACCGCTGGCGCGGCATCCCGGTCGAGTACTGGGTCGCGCCGGACACCGTGGACGCGGCGTGGCGCACGTTCGGCGAGACGCCGGCGATGATCGAGACGTACTCGCGGGTGTTGGGCGTCAACTTCCCGTGGGCGAAGTACGACCAGGCGGTCATCCCCGACTTCACCTACGGCGGGATGGAGAACGTGTCGGCGACGACGCAGACCGACCTCGCCCTGCACGGCCCCGCCGACGAGCCCGAGCGGAGCGGCCGCTCGCTCGACGCGCACGAACTGGCGCACCAATGGTTCGGCGACCTGACGACCACGGCGTCGTGGGCGCACGCGTGGGTCAACGAGGGGCTGACGACGTACATGGAGAGCGTCCACGAGGAGCGCAGCCGCGGCCGCGAGGCGGCCGAGTGGAACTGGATCCAGCAGCAGCGCGAGGCGATGGGCGCGGACCTCAACCAGGAGCGGCCGCTCGTGTTTGGGCCGCCGCCCGGGACCGACCCGATCCAGGTCTTCTTCAGCGGCCACGTCTACCCCAAGGGCGCGCAGCTCGCGCACCAGCTGCGGCGCCTGTTGGGCGACTCGGTGTTCTGGGCGGGGATGCGGCGGTTCCTCACGGACAACGCGTACCGGCCGGTCGAGACCGCGGACTACGCGGTCGCGATGGAGCGCGCGAGCGGGCGTGACCTCGACTGGTTCTTCGACCAGTGGGCGTACGGAATCGGCTACCCGAAGGTGCGGGTCGCGCGGGCGTGGGACCCGGCCGCGCGTGCGCTGCGCCTGACCGTCGACGAAACGCAGCGGGTCGACGCGACGCACCCGTTCTTCCGGTTCCCGGCCACGGTGCGCGTGGTGACGCGCGACTCGGTCGTGCGCCGCGAGGTGATGGTCGACCGCCAGCACCAGACGTTCGACGTCGCGCTGCCCTCCGCGCCGCTCGGCTTCCGCTTCGACGAGGGCGGGTGGTTGTTAGGCACCGTCGAGACGGACCAGTCGACGGCGGAGCTCGCGGAGATGGCGCGGCACGACCTCGACTTCACGGCGCGCGTCTGGGCGCTCTCCCGGCTGGCCGCGGCGCCGGCCGGCGACACCGCGGCGCGTGACGTGCGGCGGCTGGTCGCGCTCAACGACGAATCGGCGCACCTGCGGGCGGAGGCGCTTCGCCAGCTCGCCGCGGACACGACGGGCCCGTCGGTGGCGATCGTGCGCGCGGGGCTCGGCGACCCGGCGAGCGAGGTGCGGTCGTCGGCCCTCCGGTCGCTCGCGGCGCACGACAGCGTCGCGGTGCAGCCGATCGCGGTGCGGCTGGCCGAGCACGACCCGAGCGCGGTGGTGCAGGCGTCGGCGTTAGGCGTGTACGACCCGGCGATCGCGCCGCAGGGGACGGCGTTCCTCGTCGAGCGCCTGCGGGGGCCCGGGTCGCTGCTCGTGCGGCAGGCGGCGGCGGCGCGGCTGCTGCGGCGTCCGGACGCGGCGGGGTTCGCGGCACTGGAGGCGGCCGCGCTGCCGGAAGAGCCGCGGGCGCTACGAACGGTGGCGCTGCGGTTGATCGCGGGGTGGCCGGACCGGGCCCGGGCCGGGGCGGCGGTGGCGCGGTACCTGGCGGACCCGGATCCGCTGTTCGCGGTGGCGGCGGCGGGGGCCGTCGGTCGGATCGGCGCGGCGGGGGCTCGGGCGACGTTGGACGCGGCGCTGGCGGGGGAGCGGCGGGTGACGGTACGGGCGGCGCTGACGGGAGCGCGGGGGGCGCTCGGCCGAATTCCGTGATCGGTGGTCTGCTCTTCGGAGCAGGCGTTTCTAATTCTCGGAACCCAGAACTGTTCTTCGCGATTCCTCATGTTAGCACGACATCCCACAACAGACCGCCAAACACGCGGCCCCGCGCAGTCCCAAAGCCGGTGGTCGTTGCCGCGCCCCGCACTGATGGCGTGTCGGTCAGGATCGTATGGTCCTGCGTCCGCCGACACAGAGCGCAACGGACGCGATCGCACCCGCGTATCTCGTACGCCGGGGGTGAGCGACGGACCGCGCATCGCGCAGGAGGCTCGACACGCGGCTACTCTGCGGGTCGGACCCGGCAGCGGCCGTACGCGACGACCGCTGCCTCATCCCTCTCGCGACGCCATACCGCATTGCTTGGCGCAAGACGGCGAGCATGATCCGCCACCCCGGTCGGCCACTGCGGCGACGCCCCTGGCTGCGCTATCTGGCGGTCGTTCTCGCCACAATCTCGCAGCTCACCTTCACCGTGCTGCCACTCGTCGACGGGTGGCACGGACTCGGTGCGGGCCCGCACGTCGAGGCGGCCGGCGGGACCTCGCACTACGCACACTCCGAGGACACGTGCGCGGCGTGCCATGTGGGCGCGCTCACGGAGCACCC
The DNA here is from genome assembly GCA_963763675.1 of uncultured Gemmatimonadales bacterium. Taxonomy (GTDB): domain Bacteria; phylum Gemmatimonadota; class Gemmatimonadetes; order Gemmatimonadales; family Gemmatimonadaceae; genus BPUI01. The sequence continues at coordinate 353,745 of CAVXPN010000004.1, read as the reverse complement.
GACGCCAACGCTCCGCTTGGCCGTCGCCTCCGAACTGACATGGCGCACCGCGGCGTGCGGCCCGTTCGGGACCGCCGTCGCCTCGACGTCGTCCGCGACCTCGTTCCACCACTCGCGCGCGCCACCGACCGTGAACTGAGCCTCGTCGGCAACGTCGTCCGGACGTCGCCCGACTCATTCACCTTCGAGGTCTTCCATGCGCGTCGTTGTTGGGCTGAGTGCGTGCTGCGCACTCGCCCGCTCCGCGTGGGCGCAACCTCCGGCCGTCGACTCCCTGCGCCTCACGCGGCGCGAGGCGATCGCCGAGGCGCTCACGCGCAACCCACAGATCGATGTCGCCCGCGAGCAAAGCGCGCAGGCCCGCGCGCGTCGCGTCCAGGCCATCGCCGTTCCCGATCCGGCGGTCGTCGGCTCGATCGCCCAGAACTCCGCGACCCTCAACCCCGGTCTTGCGGCGTCGCGCGCCGTCGGCGTCGCGCTCGACGTGCCGTTCCCGACGAAGTTCGCGCTGCGCAACAAGGTCGCCACGGCCGACGTGCGGGCGTCGGAGTCGAACATCTACCTCCAGCAGCAGACGATCGCCTCGTCCACGTCGGCGACCTACGACTCGCTGCTGGTAGCGCGCCGCCTCCGGGCCATCCTCAAGGAGTCGCGGCAGCTCTCGGTCGACTTCCTCGCGCGCACCCAGGCGCGGTTCGCGGCCGGCACCGTCGCGCGACTCGACGTCATCCGCGCGCAGGTCGACGTCGCCCAGTCGGAGAACGCGCTGATCGCGAACGAGCGCGACGTCGCCAACGCGCAGGCGTCGCTCAACCGCCTGCTCGGCCGGGTGATCGGGCTGCCGATCGCGCCCGCCGACTCGCTCGTCGTGCCGCCCGCGCTTCCCGACTCGACGACGCTCGAGCGCATCGCCCTCACGTCGCGCCCCGAAGTCGCCGTGCTCGAGAGCCAGCAGCGCGGGGCGCAGGCCAACACGACGCTCCTCAAGCAGTTCTGGGTGCCCGACCTCACGTTCGGGATCTCGCACGACTTCACGCTGCCCGACGCGCCGCTCGTGTCGGCCGGCGTGGCGCTGCCGCTGCCGATCCTGTTCCGCCAGCACACGCGCGGCGAGATCGCCGAGGCGCAGTACCGCGAGCGGGAACTCGCCGCGAGCGCGCGCGACCTGCGCGCGCAGGTCACGCAGGACGTGCGGTCCGCCTTCGCGAACGCCAACACGGCGCTGCGGCAGGTGGTCTTCCTGCGCGACCAGCTCGTGCCCTCGGCGCGCGAGGCGTTCCGCGTCGCCTCGGTCAGCTACGGCCTCGGCGGGCTCTCCGCGCTCGACGTCCTCGACGCCCGCCGCTCGCTGCAGGACGCCGAGACCCAACTCGCGGTCGCGTTAGGCGCCGCGAACTCCGCGCGCGCCGACCTGCAGCGCGCGCTCGGCGTCCCGCTCACCTCCCTACCGGCCGCCCCATGAAAACCTTTTGGAATCGTCGCGCGCCGCGCGCGCCGCGCGCGGCCGCGGGGACGGTGACGGGCGGGCGGTTCGGCGTCGTCGCGTGCGCCGCCATCGCGTGCAGTGCCGTCGCGTGCAGCGGCGGGACCGACCGGAGCGCCGCGTCCGCGTCGCCGGCCTCCGACCCGGCGACCTCCGCCCGCGGCCGGTCCGCGGGCTTCGCCGTCACCCCCGCGCAGCGGGCGCGCCTGCACCTCGTCACCGTGCAGCCGGCGCGCTACGAGGCGGTCGTGCAGACCACGGGCACGGTCGCGTTCAACGGCGACCGCTCGACGCCCGTGCTGTCGGACGTGTCGGGCCCGGCGCTCCGCATCTTCGTCGACCCCGGCCGAGTGGTGAACCGCGGCGACCCGCTCGCGACGGTGTCGTCGCCCGACTTCGCCACCGCGGTCGCGCAGTTCCGCAAGGCGCAGAGCGCGTACGGCAACCTCTCCCGCATTGCCACGCTCGACGCGCAGCTCTTCAAGAACGACGCGCTCGCCCGCCGCGACCTGGAGCAGGCGCAGACCGACGCCGCGGCCGCCGCGGCCGACCGCGACGCGGCCATCCAACAGATGCGCGCGCTCGGCGTGAGTTCGGCGGACATCGCGGCGATCGAGAATGACCGCGGGGCGGCGCCGCTCGTCGCGACGATCCGCGCCCCGATCGCCGGGACGGTCGTCGAGCGGCTCATCAGCCCGGGGCAGCTGCTCACGGCCGGCACGACGCCGGCGTTCACGGTCGCTGACCTCTCGACGGTGTGGGTGCTGGCCAGCGTCTTCCCCGACGCCCTACGGGACGTGGCGGTGGGCGAGACGGCCGACGTGATCACTGACGCCTCCCCCACCCCGCTCGCGGGGCGGGTGACGTACATCGCGTCGCTCGTCGACTCGGCGAGCAACGCCGTCAGCGTCCGGCTGCTCGTCCCCAACCGCGGGCTCCTGCTGCGCCGCGGCATGTTCGTGCGCGTCGGCATCCACGCGGCGCGGGAACGGACGGACATTCTCGTGCCGGTCTCCGCCGTGCTCCGCGACGAGCAGAACCTGCCGTTCGTGTTCGTGGCCGCGCCCGACGGCTCGTTCGGTCGGCGGCAGGTCACCTTAGGCCAGCAGGTGGGCGACCAGTACGCGCTGCGGACGGGCCTCGCGCCCGGAGACCAAGTCGTGGCCGAGGGCGCGCTCTTCCTCCAGTTCGCGGAGACGCAATGAGCGCCGTGCTCCCACCCCCGAGGGAGGCCCCGACGCCGCCCCCACCTCCGCCGGCCGCGCCCACGCCCGTCGCAGGCACCGACCGGCGCCGCGGCCCGATCCAGCGGCTCGTCGGGGCCGCCATCGCCCAGCCGTTGCTCGTCGCCCTCCTGATGTTCGCGATCGTTGGCGTCGGACTGCTGTCGCTGTCCCGGCTCCCGGTCGACGCGTACCCCGACGTGTCGTCGCCGATGGTCGAGCTCACCACGCAGTGGCCCGGCCACGCGGCCGAGGAGGTCGAGCGGCTCATCACGGTCCCGCTCGAGACGCAGCTCAACGGGCTCCCGCAGCTCGTGGTGATGCGGTCGATCTCGCTCTACGGCCTGTCGAACGTGCGCGTCACCTTCGCGGACGCGACGGACCTGTATTTCGCGCGGCAGCAGGTGATCGAGCGGCTGCGCGACGCCACGCTCCCCGACGGCGTGGGCGCGAGCATCACGCCGCCTACGTCGCCCTCGGGCCTCGTGTACCGCTACGTCGTGCAGAGCCCCGACCGGTCGGCGATGGAGCTGCACGTCCTGCAGGACTGGGTGCTGAACAAGGCCTATCGCGCCGTGCCCGGCGTCGCCGACATCGCCTCGCTCGGCGGTGAGACGATGCAGTACCAGGTGCTCGTCGACCCGACCAAGCTCGCCGCGGCCGGCCTGGGCGTGAGCGACGTGACCACCGCGCTCGGCGCCAACAACACCAACGCCGGCGGGGGCTTCTACGCGCAAGGCGGGCAGTTCTACTACGTGCGTGGCCTGGGGCTGGTCTCGACGCCCGAGGACATCGGCAACATCGTGCTCGCCGTGCGCGACGGCACCCCGGTGCTCGTGAAGGACGTCGGAAGCGTCGTGATCGGACACGCGCCCCGACTCGGACAGTTCGGCTTCAACCGCCAGAACGACGCGGTCGAAGGCGTGATCCTGATGCGCACCGGCGAGCAGGCGCAGGTCGTCCTGAAGCGGGTCGAGGCCGAGACGCGGCGCCTCAACGACCACGTCCTGCCGAAGGACGTGAAGGTGGTGCCGTTCTACGACCGCAGCGACCTCGTGCAGCTGACGACGCGCACCGTCGGCGACAACCTCGCGCGCGGAATCGTGCTCGTCGTGGTCGTGCTGATCTTCTTCCTTTACGACGTGCGCTCCGGGTTGATCGTGGCGGCGACGATCCCGCTGTCGCTGCTGATCGCGTTCATCTGCCTCGACCTGCGCAATATCCCGGCGAACCTGCTGTCGATCGGGGCGATCGACTTCGGCATTCTCGTCGATGGCGCGGTGGTGATGGTCGAGAATGTCTACCGGCAGCTCGCCGCACGGCGCGGCACTGAATACCGGGTGCGGGACGTCGTCATCGCCGCCGCGGCGGACGTGAGCCGCCCGATCGTCTACGCGGTCGCGGTGATCGTCGCCGCGTTCCTCCCCATCTACGCGCTCGCGGGCCCGTCGGGCAAGCTGTTCCGGCCGATGGCGGACACGACGATCTACGCGCTCCTCGGCGCGCTGCTGCTGACGCTGACGGCGGTGCCGGTGCTCTGCGTGTGGGGGCTCCGGCGCGGGGTGAAGGAGCGCCGCAACCGCGCCTTCGAGTGGCTCCGCGACCGCTATGCCCGCGGCCTCGCGTGGTGCCTCGCGCACGCGCGCGCGACGGTCGTGGCCTCGGTCGTCCTCTTCGCCGTGTCGCTCGCCCTCGCGACGACGCTCGGGGGCGAGTTCATGCCCAAGCTCGACGAGGGCGCGCTCTGGGTGCGGGCGACGATGCCCTACACGATCTCGTTCGAGGAGTCGTCGCGGATCGTGCCCGAGATCCGCCGGGTACTGCAGAGCTTCCCCGAGGTGACGGTGGTCGCGTCGGAGCACGGCCGCGACGACGCGGGGACGGACCCGACGGGGTTCTTCAACGCGGAGTTCTACGTCGGCCTCACGCCCTACGACACCTGGCACGGCGCCTACCACTCCAAGGACGCGCTGATCGCCGCGATCCAGCAGAAGCTGTCGAGTTATCCGGGCATCACCTTCAACTACACGCAGCCGGCCGAGGACGCGGTGGACGAGGCGCTCACCGGGCTCAAGGCGTCGCTCGACGTGAAGGTGTTCGGCACGGACCTCAACGTCCTCGAGAGCCGCGGCCGCGCGATCAAGGCCGTGATCGAGAAGGTGCCCGGGATCAGCCACGTCACGCTCGTGCAGGAGCTCGGGCAGCCGAGCCTCACGATCACGGCGGACCGCGCGAAGATGGCGCGCTACGGCCTCACGGTCGCCTCCGTCAACGGGCTCGTCGAGGCCGCGGTCGGCGGCTCGGCGGCGACGCAGGTGGTCCAGGGGGAGCGGACCTTCGACCTCGTGGTTCGCCTCCTGCCGCAGTACCGCGCCGACCCCGCGCAGATCGGCAACATCCTCCTCGCGACCCCCGGGGGTCAGCAGATCCCGCTGCACGAGGTCGCGAACATCGCGATCGCGAGCGGCGCGGCCTTCATCTACCGGCAGGACAACTCGCGCTACATCGGCGTGCAGTACTCGGTCGAGGGGCGTGACCTGGCGAGCGCGGTCGCGGACGCACGCGCGGCCGTGGCACGTCGGGTGCCGCTGCCCGCGGGGTACTCGACGCGTTGGGGCGGGGAGTTCGAGCAGTACACCGAGTCGCGCGCGCAGATGGGCGTCGTGGTGCCGACGACGGTGGTGCTCATCCTGGCGATCCTGTTCGCGCTGTACCACAACTTCAAGTTCCCGCTGATCACGGTCGCGGGCGTCATCCTGTCCGCGCCGCTCGGTGGGCTCGTCGCGCTGGCGCTCACCGGCACCGCGCTTTCGGTGTCGTCGATGATCGGCTTCCTCGCCCTCTTCGGCGTTTCGGTGCAGACGGCGGTGGTCTACATCTCGTACGCCAACGAGCTCCGGCTGGACGGGATCGGGATCGCCGCGGCGACGCGTGAGGCGGCGCTGCTGCGGTTGCGGCCGATCATGATGACGGCGCTCGTGGCCGCGTTCGGCCTGTTGCCGGCCGCGCTGTCGCACGGGGTGGGGTCGGATACGCAGCGCCCGTTCGCGTTGGTCATCGTCGGGGGGCTGTTCTCCCGGCTGCTCATCAGCGTGTTCCTGATGCCGGTGCTGTACCAGCTGGTGGCGCGTGACGGGGACCACCTCGAGGTATAGCGCGGTGTCGACGGCAGGCTACGCGCGCCACTTGCGCCGACGCCGGCGCGGCATCGGCGTTCCGCGCGACCGAGCGATCGGTTGTGCTCGGCTGCGCGGCGGTGCTGGCCCGATGTGGAGCGGTCGCGGCATGCGGTGGCACCACTCTGCCCGGGCCCGACCGCGTCGGCCGACTCGGAGGCAACGGTGGCCGAGCGCGCGGCGCAGTGCGCGTGCCTGCTTCAATACACCGGGGAGCGGGTCCGTCGGGCGACGACGATACGCGTTAGGCGCGCACGGACGTCGACTCGGAGATCGCATCGCAAATGAGCCTATCCAATTGTGCCGCGATCGCCGTCGCCGTTTCGTCCCAGTAGTGCGTGTGCGCGCCGGCGCCGATGCAGTACTCTTCCACGGCGGGCGCGAAGGTACCGGCCGGCACGCCGCCCGCGGGTACGCCAGCGACGCGGATGCCAGGCGCGTAGAGCTGGCCCTCGTGGTCCGGCGCCGCCCATATCGCGCGCCCGACGTAGTCTCCGCTCCGGTACGCATTCACCCACCGCGTCACCCCGAGCAAGGAGCTCGGCGACGGGGTCGGCGGCGTCGTTCCCGTATCGTCCCAACCCGGTGCCCCGGTGGGCGTGATCCAGCCGTACAGGTGTGGGAACCGCAACGCGTAGAGCTGCCGGAGCGGGCACCCCATCGTGAACAGTCGGACGCCGATCCGACGCCCGTCGACACCGGCGATCGGGTTGAGTACCGGTTCGAACGCGTCCCCGTGCTGGCGCTCCCACTCGAGGAAGCGGAGGACGTCCGCCGTGAGCACGGTGCCCTGGCTGTGCGCGACGATGACGATCGCGTCGTAGCCGGGCGCCGCCCCATCGCCGGCTCCGTCCGCGGTGTCCCGCCAGCTACAGAGATGGCGCAGGAGCGAGACGTAGCGCTCGACCATCAGGGCGCGCAGCGTGCGCTCGCGCGGCAGCTCGCGCAGATAGTTGTCGACGTCGAGGGCCGCGGAGAGGGCCGGGCGGAGACCAAGGCCGAGGCTCGAAACGCGTTTGGAGAGCGCGATGAGACCCACACCCGACGCGCCCGCGCCCAGGATGATGCCGCCGTAGCGCAAGAGGCCCCCGTCCAGATCGGCGTGTGCCGCGGCGAGGTGCCGAACGTACGCGAACGGCCAGCCATCGGTGAGGCCGGTGAGTTCGGGCACGGCGGCGAGGAGGAGGACGGCACCGAGGACGACGGCGAGCGTGACGAGCCAGCCCGACCAGCGGGCGACGCGGAAGCTCCCGGAGAGCCAGGTCCCGAGTCGCACCGAGTCGTCCGGTCCCGACTCCGGCATGGCGGGTCCGCCCGGCCAGGCGCTCGCGGCCGGCGCAACCATCTCGACAAACAGGACCGGCGCGAGCGCGACGAGCAGGAGGAGGATCGCTGGGCCGGTGACGTACAACGCGACGTACCGCCCGAGCGTGCTCGCGCTGCCCCCCTCAAAGACGTGGAGCGCGTAGCGCGCGCTGCTGAAGTACGGCACGCTGTCCTGCAGGCGCGCGCGGGCGCGCAGCAGGCACTCGCGTTCGTCCCACGCGGCGACAGCCGCGTCGGGGCCGGCCGCCACCGCGCGTCGGCAGCCCGCGAGCGAGCCGGGCGTGGGGGCGCGCGCGGCGACGCCCGATGCGCCGACCCGGAGCGAGTCGACCCGACCGTCGACGCGCCGGATCGTGTCGCGCAAGGCCGTTAGGCGGCGCGCGCGGACCGTGTCGTACACGGCGAACCGGAGCGGCACCTCGTAGGGCGCGGAGTCGGGCGGCACGCCCGTGGGCCGGCCGTGCGCGACCGGCGCGCGGCCCGGCGGGAGGAACCGCTGGGCGGGGCCCGCCATGAGCGCCGCCCACAGCAGGAGGCTCACCGCGCTGAACAGCACGGCCGGCACCGCGAGCGTGAGGCGCGTCGTCACCGCGACGCGGCGCCACGCGTCGGGCCAGACCGTCGCGGGCGCCGCCGCGTGGTCCGGCCGCGGCCCGCGCGTGGCGACCCAGCCGCAGACGACGCTGAGCGCGAACAGGCCGCCGAAGACGAGCCACGCGGCGGCCAGCCCGACGTAGACCCAGATCAGCGTGTCGAGCACGCCGTACGCGAGGTTGCGGCGCTCGATCAGGGACACGACGAGAACAACCGTCACGGCGCCGGCGCCGAGCCACCCGGCGAGGTGCGCCCCGGGGCGTTGCGTGTTGAACGCGACGAGCACCCGGTCGAGCGCGTACGCGACGACGGCGCCCAGGACGGCCGCCAGGGCCCACGGCGCGTAGTCGGGCAGCATGCGCTGGACGCCTAACGCGGCGGCGGCGGCGGCGCCTCCGGCGAGCGCCACCACGACGACGTCCGCCCACCCGCGCCGCCGCCCGCGCGCGGCGCGGCCGTAGACCGCCAGCCCCGTACCGGCGGTGATCGCCGCGGGGACGAGCAGCCCCGTCGACGGACCCGCCGCGAGCAGCAGCAGCCCGAACGCCAGCAGATAGAGGTTGCCGAGCGGGATCGCCAGCGTGAGGGTCCGCATCGCGGCGACGTACAGCGCCCGCCACACGCGTCCGACCCGCGGGCGCGGCGGGGCCTCCGCCGCCATCGCCTCGTTCAGGACTAGCCGGCCGAGGTACGGGAGGTGGAGGACCAGCTGGTAGAAGCTCCCGAAAACGCTCGTGAACGCGTTGCCGACGCGCGAGATGTCCGACCAGTACGCCTCGTAGATGTGCACGGCGGCGTCGATGCGCTTGGCGCCACTCGCGTCGCCCGTGAGGTGGTGCCCCTCGAGGCGCACGCTCTCGTAGACCTGGTCCGCGGGCGTCGGGTGGTACTCGCGGAGTTGCTCGCGCATGAGCGCGATGTCCGGCGGTACGTGGGACTGCCCGATCCGCCCGCCGCCAACGGCAGCCGTCGCGGGCTGGTATTCCGCGCCTTCGTTGAAGTTGGTATCGAACCGTCGGTGCTGGGCGCGCGCATCGGCGGGCGCATCGGCAGGCGCGCCGACGTCGACCCGCCGCGTCGGGAGGCGGAGCGGCGACTGCCGGAACGCGGTGTAGTGCGACGCCTGGTTTTCGGGGATGCGCAACAGCAGGCGTGCGATCGCCGTCGCGGACGCGGCGGGCTCGTGGTGGCCGACGCCGTGGACCACGATGACGGCGATGCGGGACTGCCGCGCGCGCGGCGTCTCGGCCGGCTGGTCGGCCGTCGGCGTGAGGGGCGCCATCCCCCTCGCGCCGCGCGCGCTCGAGGGGTGAATCATGCGTCGGCTCCGCGTCGCTCGGGGGCGTGGTGGCTGCGTCCTGGCTGCCGGGGACGTTCGTCGTATCACTCGGCGCAGCGCCGCTCGCACCGGGGCCGCCCGTGTCCGGCTGCGCGCCGATGAATTCCAACGCGCGTCAGAGGCGCCACGATGTGACCCCACGCACAATCGCGCAAGACCGCGGGCGGCGAGCCCGGGCGCGCGTAAGGCAGCCCCGCGAACGGCGGGTGTGCGACGCGTGATCGCGCCGTCCACCGTACGTACGTGCGGTACGTACGTGCGGTACGTACGCGCGGCGGCCTGCCGACCTGCCCGCGCTCGGCCGCGCCGTGCGGCTCTCGGTGCGTGCCCGCCGCTTCTCGACCCCGACCGGCTGTCGTAGGTTTCGGCGGATGCGGTAGGAGACGCCCCGTTTCCGCTCCGCGCCGTTTTCTTCCCTCGCTGGCACTGCGTGCGTCCTGACCCCACGAACGACCGGGCGCACAACCTGGTCGAGCTGCGCCGCCTCGCCGACAAGTTCGACGGCCCGGGCGTGCCGCGGGCGGCGGTGGAAGCAATGCTCCGCAACGACGCCGACGCGCTCACCTTCCGGGCCCGCCTGCGGCGGAGTGGGATGTCGGACGCCGAGGTGACGGCGGCGCTGTTCGGCCCTGCGGCCGCGGACCCGTAGCGCCGGCGTCGCTGGCTGATGCCGCCTGGTACGCGGGGTGCAGGCGTGGGGAGTGGGAGGCGCTCGAGGGAGCGCCGCCCGCCGGGCCCGAGGAGGTTGCATGCAGAACCCCGCCGACACCTATGCGCACCACACGCCGACGGCGCGCGCGATCGAGCGGCGCGCCGTGGACGCACTCGCCGCCGCCGTGCGTGACGCGATCGCCGCAGGGGACACGTTGCCGCCACGCGTGGCCGCCGCCTACCGGGCGTTCGCTGCGGCGACCGCGCACGTGCGCTTTCTCGAGGCCACCGACGACCCGTAGGCGCAGATCTCCCGGGTGTCGGGACCGCCGCGCTACCGCGGGATTACCGGCAGCACGACCTGCGACGGATGCGCCGCGTCGTGCACGAGCCGCTGGTGCGCCACGACGAACGTGCTATCCCGCTCGTTGTTACCGCCCGTGTTCAGGTTGCGGTCGTATTTCGGAAACAAGGCCGACGACACGCTCACCCGGATCCGGTGGCCCGGCTCGAACACGCGCGACGTGAACCACAGATCGAGGTCGTACCGTTCGACGCGCCCCGGGGTGAGCGGCACGTCCCGGTCGAACCCGTGACGGAAGCGCGCGCGGGCGATGCCGTCCTGCACGCGCTCGGCGCGTCCGTCCGGGAACACGTCGAGGAGCATCACGTCCCAGTCGGTGTCCCGGGCGTCGGTCGCCGCCCAGAGCGCGGCCGACAGCTGACCGGTCACCTCGAGCGGTGTCGTGAGCCGCGGCGACGTGAAGACCAGCGCGTCGCGTCGCGTGGCGTTGAGCGCCGTGTAGTCCTCGTTGAGCGACGTCTCGAGCTCGCGCGAATCGATGAGGAAGGGCGTCGGGTCCGCCGGGTCGTACGTGAACGCGTCGGCCGCCGCCCCGCGCGGCGGGACCGTGTCGAGCACACCGTCGCCCGCGCTCGTGTTCGCCCGCCCGCCGGACGCGAGGTACCAACGGGTCGGCACCGCACGGGCGAGCGGCCATCCCGCCTCGTGGCGCCACGCGTTGTCGCCGAAGACGAACACGTCCACCGGCGGCTCGCGGTCGACCCCGTTGTCCTTCCCGAGCAGGTAGTGGTCGAACCACCGGAGCTGCAGCCGCCGCGTGTCGACGCGTGACTCGGGGCCGAAGTCGCCGGCCACGTAGTCGACGCCCTTGTGCGCGCCCGGGCCCATGACGAGGCGGACGAACGGATGCCCCGGGACCGCGTTCAGCGCGTTTGTGTAGTCGATCGGCCCGCGCGAGTCGTCGTACCACCCGGAGATCTGCAGCACGGGAGCCCGCACGTTGGCGATGTGCGTCGTGACGGCGTGGGCGCGCCAGTACGCGTCGAGCGTGGGATGCGCGATCCACCGATCCCACAGCGGCACGTCGCCGCAGCCGAGTTGCTGGGGCAGGTCGCGCAGCGGCAGGTGCCGCATCGCGGCGCCGATGTCCAGATCGCTGATGTTCTGCAGCGTCCGCCCGCGCATCAGGCACGCCCAGGCGACGTTGATCGGCGAGAACACCATGTCCTCGTAGGGCACGATGCGCCACGGGTCGCCGGTCGCCGCCGACGGCGCGATCGCCGCGAGGTGCGGCGGCGCGCTCACCGCCGCGTACCACGCGAGCCGGCCCTCGTCGGAGTGCCCGATCATGCCCACGCGGCCGTTCGCGCCGGGCAGCCGCGCCGCCCATTCGACGGCGTCGTAGCCGTCGCGGACGTCGGTGTCGTAGTCGCCGAAGTCGCGCCCGTCCGAGGCGTCTCGGCCGCGCACGTGCTGCGCGACGAAGACGTAGCCGCGCGACGCCCAGTACCGGCCGGCCGCGTGCAGGATGCGCGTGTACGGCGTGCGCTGCAGCACCACGCCGAACGGGCCCGGGCCCACGGGACGCGCGACGTAGCTCGCCAACCGCGCGCCGTCGCGCGTCCGCATGAACACGAGCGTGTCTTCGGTGACGGCGTACTGCGAGTCGGACACGGCGCCCGGCCAGAGCGCGTAGTCCCGCTCCACCACGTACGGCGTCGCGCGCCGGACGAGTCGGATCTGCCGGCCGGCGGGCCGCCCGCCCGCGAGGAGCACGCCGGTGAGCGTGTCCCCGTGCCACGCCGCGGCGACGGACTGGTCGCCCGCGCCGCGCATGGTCACCGAGTCCGCCCGCGCGACGATCCCGGTCACGTCGAGGAGGAGCTCGCCGGTGCGCCGGCGGATCGTGCCGGCGGGCCCCGAGTCGCGCGCGGCGAAGTGCGCGAAGCCCATGCGCCGCCAGCCCTGGAACCCGGGGCGGGCGGCCGAGCCACTCGCGAGGTAGACGTCCCAGTCGCCCGCGAGTGCGGGCGGGCCTGTCGGGCGAGCGGAGAGCGCCGCGACGCTCGCGGCGATGCCGATGAGCGCGCGGCGCGAAAGTGTGACGAGGGCACTCAACATGAGGCGGGCGGGGGCGTATGTTGTCGGCTCACCAGCATCCCGAGCGAGCGACGCCGTGCGCATCAGCGACATGAACTGGATGCAGGTGGAGGAATATCTACGACGCGACGACCGCGCCGTGCTCCCCCTCGGCAGCACCGAGCAGCACAGCCACCTGCGGCTCACCGTGGATTGTATCCTCCCCGAGCGCGTCGCCGCCGAAGCCGCCGAACCGCTCGGCGTTCCGGTCTTCCCGGTGCTGGCTTACGGCGTGACCCCCTACTTCCGCGACTTCCCGGGCTCGATCTCGCTGCGGGTCGAGACGCACCTGCGCGTCGTGCGCGACATCCTCGACGGCATGGCGCACAGCGGCTTTCGTCGCATCCTGGTCGTCAACGGGCACGGGGGGAACGGCGCGGCGCAGCAGTTCGTGCAGGAGTGGGCGGCCGACCACGCCGGCTGCCGCGTGATCTTCCACAACTGGTGGAGCGCGCCGCGCACCTGGGCCAGGGTGCAGGCCACCGACCCGGTCGCCTCGCACGGGTCGTGGATGGAGAACTTCCCGTGGACGCGCCTGCCGGGCGTGGACGTTCCGACGGAGCGGCGGCCGATGGTGGACCTCGCCCGCGTGCGCGCGCTCGACCCCGCGGCGCTCCGCGACTACCTGGGCGACGGCAACTTCGGTGGCTGGCACCAGCGCCCGGACGAGGACATGCTCGCCATCTGGCAGGTGGCGGTCGACGAGACGCGGGAGCTACTCGCGGGCTCGTGGGGCGACACGGTCTAACGGGGCGGGCGACGGTGCGGAGTCTCGTGTGGGGCGCGGGCGCGATCGGCGGTACCATGGGCGCGCACCTCGCGCGGGCGGGACACGACGTGACGCTCGTCGATACGGTGGGCGAACACGTCGACGCGATCGCCCGCGACGGGCTCCGGATCACCGGTCCGCTCGCGACCTTCACGGCCCGGGTGCCCGCCTTCACCCCCGAGCGCGTGCGCGGGGCGTGGGACACGATCGTCCTGGCGACCAAGGCGCAGCACACCGACGCCGCGGCGCGCGCGCTGCTCCCCCACCTGGGCGGCGCCGGCTGCGTGATTTCGGCGCAGAATGGGCTCAACGAGCTGGCCATCGCGGACGTCGTCGGCCGCGGGCGGACGATGGGCGCGTTCGTCAACTTCGGCGCGGACTACCTCGAACCCGGCGTGATCCACTACGGCGGCCGCGGCGCGGTGGTCGTGGGCGAGATCGACGGGCGCCTCACGGCGCGGGCGATCGCGATCCGCGACGCGTGGCGCGACTTCGACGACCGCGCGCTCGCGACGCCCAACGTCTGGGGCTACCTCTGGGGGAAGGAGGCGTACGGCGCGATGCTCTTCGCCACGGCCCTGACCAACGAATCGATCGCCGACGCGCTCGCGCTGCCTGAGTACCGCGACCTGTACGTCGCGCTCGCGCGCGAGATGCTCGCCGTGGCCGCCGCGCGCGGGGTGACGCCGGAAGCGTTCGACGGCTTCGACCCGGCGGCCTACCTGCCGTCGGCCCCTCCCGGCGCGGCGGCGCGCTCGCTCGACGACCTCGTCGCCTTCAACCGCCGGTCGGCCAAGACGCACAGCGGCATCTGGCGCGACCTCGCCGTGCGCAGACGCCCCACCGAGGTCGACGCCCAACTCGGGATCGTGGCGACGCTCGGCCGCCAAGCCGGCGTGCCGACCCCGCTCACCGAGTGCCTCGTCGCGCTGATTCACGAGATCGAGAACGGAGCGCGCGCGCAGTCGCTCGACACGCTGGCCGTACTCGCCGCCTCCGCCTCGCGCCCGGTCGACGCGTGAGCGTCGACGCGTGAGGGTGCCGCTCGGCGGTCGGACGGCCGTCGTCACGGGCGCCGCGCACGGCTTCGGCCGCGCGATCGCCCTCGCGCTCGCCGAGCGCGGAGCGTACGTGTGGGGCTGCGACGTGCTCGCGGACGAACTCGCCGAGACGCGGCGGCTGTGCGAGGCCGCGGGCGACGCGTGCGCGGTGCGCGCCGTCGACGTGCGCGACAAGGGCGCCGTCGACGCGTTCGTCGCGGAGGCCGCCGCGGCGACCGGGCGCGTCGACATCCTCGTCAACAACGCCGGCGGCGTGCTGGGGCAGGTCGGTCGCCCGCTCGAAGCGGTGACGCCTGCGGAGTGGCAGCGCATCTTCGACGTGAACGTCAGCGGCGCGTTCTACTGCGCGCAGGCCGTCGCGCCGGGGATGAAGGCCGCACGCTGGGGCCGCATCGTGAACATCTCGAGCGGCGCCGGGCTCGGGATCAGCCTCACGGGCATCCAGGCGTACGCGTCGGCGAAGGCGGCACAGATCGGGCTCACGCGGCAGCTGGCGCACGAGTTAGGCCCGTGGGGCATCACGGTGAACAACATCGCGCCGGGCTTCGTCCGCTCCAACGCGGCGACCGAGCGGCAGTGGGAGTCCTACGGCGAGGCGGGGCAGCGCGCGCTCGTCGAGCGCATCGCGCTGCGGCGACTCGGGTCGCCCGCGGACATCGCCCACGGAGTCCTCTTCTTCGCCTCCGACGAAGCTGGCTGGATCACCGGTCAGGTGCTCGCGATCGACGGCGGCAAGTGACGACGCGCGACGACACGCCGAGGGGCCCGGTGCTCGCCGCGGCCCCGACGTCCGAGCTCGCCCGCGCCGAGGCGCGGGTCGAGGCGCACAGCGCCGCGCTCAAGAAGGAGCTCGGCGTGGGCGACCTCGTGCTCACGCAGATCCTCTTCATCGTCGGCCTGTCGTGGATCGGCGTGGCGGGCAAGCTCGGGCCGCCGCACGTCGTCTTCTGGCTGCTCGCGATCGTGCTTTTCTACCTGCCCTCCGCCGCGGTGGTGATGTATCTCAGCCGCCTGATGCCGCTGGAGGGCGGGCTGTACCAGTGGGCGAAGCTCGGCTTCAGCGAGACGGTCGGCTTCCTGCTCGCGTGGAACCTGTGGCTGTACGTGATCGTGCACACGTCGGAGATCGGGCTCGAGTGCGCGACGTACCTCTCGTACGCGCTGGGGCCCGGGGCGGCGTGGATGACGACGAGTACGTGGTTCGTGATGCTGGCGACGGCGGTGCTGCTCGCGCTGATGGTGGTCGCGTCGACGGTCGGGCTGGCGGTGGGCAAGTGGGTGCACAACGCGGGCGGCATCGTGATGCTGCTCGTCTTCGGCCTGCTTCTCGTGCTCCCCGTGATCGGTCTCGCCACCGGCCACCTGCGCGCGTATCACCCGCTCGCGACGAGCGTCCCGCCGTTCTCGCTCTACAACCTGAACATCCTCGGCAAGATGGGATTCGGGGCGCTCGGCGGGTTCGAGTACGTCGCGATCCTCGCGGGCGAGACGCGGTCGCCCGCGCGGGCCGTCCGGCGGTCGGTGGTGATCGCGGCGCCGATCATCGCGCTCATGTTCATCCTCGGCACGAGCACCGTCGTCGCGTACATCCCGACGCGCGACATCGACCTCGTCGGCCCGCTGCCGCAGGTCCTGCGCGCGGGGTTCGGGCCGTTCGGGATCGCCGGGCAACTGGTGACGGTCGCGATCCTGATGTCGCTCGCGATGCGAGTCGCGCAGACCAACGTCAGCTTCACCGCGGTGGCGCGCCTGCCGATGGTCGCCGGGTGGGACCGCCTGCTGCCGGAGTGGTTCAGCCGGTTGCACGCGACCCACCGCACGCCGGTCAACTCGATCGTGCTGGTGGGCGTGTGCGCGTTCGGGGTCGCGCTGCTGAGCCTCGTGGGCGTGGGGCAGGCGGAGGCCTTCCAGCTGCTGTTCAACGCGAGCGGGATGTTCTACGCGCTGACCTACGTCGTGATGTTCGCGATCCCCCTGTTCGGGCTGCGCGGCGTCACGCCGCGCCCGCCGCTATGGCTCAAGGTGGCGTCCGCGTCGGGGCTGCTCATGACGGTGCTCAACATCGTGCTGTCGGTCATCCCGATCATCCAGGTGCAGAGCGTCGCCGCGTTCGCGTTCAAGATCTCGTTCGTGATCGTGGCGGCGAACGCGGTCGGCATCGGCATCCTCGTGGCGGGGCGCCGGCACGCGGCGGGCGCGGCGGCCTAACGTTTCGCCCGGGTCTTACAACCGCAACCCGTTCGCGTTCCGTGCGGGGTTGAACGGGCAGTAGTCCCCCGTTTCCGCGCCGTCGCTCCCCAGGAACTCGAACACGGTCGCGCCCATCTGTTGCGCGCGCGACCCACGCTTCGGGCCGGTGAGGAACAGCAGCTGACGGGTTTGCGCGTCGTAGCGGTACGTGCCGCGCGCACCGTCGTAGTCGCGGTACGTCGACCCGCTGAGCAGGGCGAAGTCGAACGCGGGCGCGACGGTCCCCTGGTAATTGCAGTTGTACACGCCGAGTCGCGGGGCCGGCAGGGCGGCGCGGTCGCGCGCGATCCCGCCGACGGCGCGCACGCACGGCGGGTACCGGGCCGGGATGACGAAAGTCCAGTCGCTTCCGTCCTGGCGGTGGACCGTGTAGAGCACATCCCGACCGTAGCCGCCGGCGGGCGCGATCTTGACGAGCGTGGCGGGCGTCCAGTGCCCCGAGCACACTTCGTCGAGCTCGACGTGGTCTCCCACGTGATACTGGGCCCACCCGGCGCCGACGTTCTGCCCGCCTTGGGCCGATGCACGTGGCGCGGCGCCCGCGAGCGCGACGGACGCGGGGAGGACGAACGCGGAGGTTAGGCGGCGGTGTCGCATGGCGGTGGTCGATCTCGGGTAAGGGGTGGTGGCGGCCACGACGCGGCGATCGCCGAGGGCGAAGCTCCGGCCGAGGAGAACCCGTGTGGCGCCGTCTCAATACGCCGCAAATCGCGTCCGGACGGCTCATGCGCGCGTCGCGCCCGCGTCGGCGTCGGGCGTCGGTCCAGTGCACCGCCGGCGACGAGCCCGCCAGCAGTCGCCGGGCGCTCCTGTCCGGCCGATGCGATGGGCTACGAAGCGGCCCACTGCGGGGCCCATCCGCGGCACTTCACCTCTCGCCGTTCATCCACCCGCGGACTACATTCGCGCACCCGTGCCCTACGAGCCGCTCATGCATCGCATTCTGTTGGTCGAGGACAACGAGATGAACCGCGACATGCTGTCGCGTCGCCTCCAGCGACGGGGGTTCGACGTCGTGACGGCGGTCGACGGGTATGACGGCATCGAGAAGGCGCGCACCGGCGCGTACGATCTCATTCTGATGGATATGAGCCTTCCCGGCGTCGACGGGTGGGACGCGACCCGTCGGTTGCGCGCGTTCCCGGAAACGAGCCGCGTTCCGATCATCGCCCTCACCGCACACGCGATGGCCGGCGACCGAGACCGCGCCCTCGAAGCCGGCTGCGACGACTACGACTCGAAGCCGGTGGAGTTCGATCGGCTGCTGGCGAAAGTGCGAGGGTTGCTCCGGGCCGAGGCATGAGTGCGCCGGATCGCGATGGTGCCGTCGAGGAGCGCGCGGCGGGAGCGCCCCCGGCGACTGCCACAGCGGTCGAGTCGGCGCCCGTCGGCGATGACGCCGCGGCGGAGCTGCGCCACGAGTTGCGGACCCCGCTCAACCTCGTCGTCGGCTACTGCGAGATGCTCCTCGAGGACGCGGACGGTCCCGCGCTCGCGCCGCGGCGCGAGGCGCTCGAGGCGGCGATCGGGGCGGTCCGCGATGCACTCGCGCGGATCGCCGATGCGCTGCCGCCCGCGCGGGCGAACATATCACGGCGCCAGATCGCGACGCTGGCCGACTCGCTCCGCGCGCCGCAGGAGCGGATAGTCGGCGCCATGAATCGCATGCGTGCGGCGCCGGACGTCGCCGCCGATCCCGCGCTCGTTGATGACGTGGAGAAAGTGACGCGCGCCGCGCAGGGCCTCGCGGCGGCCTTCACCCCCTACATCACGGCCGTCCCGCCACCCGCGACGGTGGCGGAGCACGCCGACCCCGGGCGGGCGACGATCCTCGTCGTCGACGACGTCGGGGACAACCGCACGCTGCTCGACCGCCGGCTCCGCCGCGACGGGTACGCGGTGATCTGCGCGGCGAGCGGCCGGCACGCGCTCGAGATGATGAGCACGAGGCCCGTGGATCTCGTCCTCCTCGACGTCATGATGCCGGAAATGGACGGCGTCGCCGTCCTCGAGTGCATGAAGGCCGACCCGCTCCTCCGCGAGATCCCCGTGGTGATGATCTCGGCCCTCGACGACGTGAAGCGCGTCGCCGGCTGCCTCGAGCGCGGCGCCGATGACTACCTTCCCAAGCCGTTCAACCCGGTGCTGCTGCGTGCCCGGGTCGGGGCGCTGCTCGAACGCAAGCGGTTGCGCGACCAGGAGCTCGCCTACCTGCGCGAGGTCGACGCGCTGGTGTGCGCGGCCGGTGCGATCGAAGAGGGGACCTACGTGGACGGGACCCTCGCCCCGATCGCCGCGCGCACCGACCGGTTGGGGCGACTCGCGCGGGTTCTCGACACCATGGCCGTGCGCGTTCGATCGCGCGAGGACCGGTTGCACGCGCAGATCCGCCAACTCGAGGCCGAGATCGCGCTCGTCGCGGGGGAGTCCGACAGCGGGCGGCCGGTCTGGATGCCGTCCGCCGATGCCCAGAGCTCGGATCCGCACGACCCGCTCACCGTCGGCGGCGACTTCGCGGGCCGGTACGCCGTCCGCCAGTTGCTCGGCCGCGGCGGCATGGGGACGGTGTACCTCGCCGACGACCGCGAGCTCGGCGAGCCGGTCGCCATCAAGACGCTCCGGCGCGATCTCGTCGACGAGAACGCCCTGGCCCGCTTCAAGACCGAGATCCGACTTGCGCGGCGGATCTCGCACCGGAACGTCGTGCGCACGCACGACTTCGGCGTCCACGACGGCGTCCACTACGTGACGATGGAGTACGTTCGCGGGATCACGCTTCGCGAGCTGATCGACACGCGCGAACGCCTCGGCGTCGAGGCCGCGCTGGCGATCGGGCGTCAGCTCGCCCGCGCGCTCGCGGTGGCGCACGATGAAGGCGTGATCCACCGCGACGTCAAGCCACAGAACTTGCTGCTCGACGAGCGGGGGGTGCTCAAAGTGATGGACTTCGGCATCGCACGGCTCGTCGAACGCACGACGACGCTGACGCGCGTTGGGATGGTGATCGGCACCCCGGCGTATATGTCCCCCGAGCAGCTCCTCGACGAGCCGCTCGACGCCCGGAGCGATCTGTACGCCGCGGGCGTGGTGCTCTTCGAGGCGCTCACGGGGCGGCTTCCGCATCCGTCGTCCTCTGCCGTGGTGCTCATCAGCGGCATCCTGACCGTACCTCCGCCGTCGCCCGCGCTGCTCAATCCCGAGGTTCCGGGACCGCTCGCGGATCTGGTCCTCCGCCTACTCGCCCGGTCGCGCGACGACCGCCCCGCCTCGGCGGGCGAGCTCGCCGAGTTACTCGGCGCACTTGCCTGAGTCGCCCGCGATGCGCGCCACGCGCCCCCGGCGCGCCGCCGTGTTCATGCTCCTGCTCGGGAGCGCGTGCGGCGTCGCCGGGGCACAGAGCCAGCCGCCCGCGGCACCTCCGCCAGCTCCCGCACCGGCACCGACGCCGCACATCGGCCCGTTCGACGACGTCGACGAGCTGAGCCTCGATGACCTGCTCGATCGGCGCGTCTCGATCGCGTCGGCCGGCCGCGTCCAGCGGATCGAGGAAGCGCCGAGCATCGCGTCGGTGATCACCGATGAGGACATCCGGCGTATGGGCGCGCGCACCGTGAGCGACGTGCTGCGCACCGTGCCGGGGTTCGACGTGACCGCGAAGTCGACCGGGTCGGACGACATCGTCGTGCGCGGGAAGCGGCCCTACCAGGATTCGGACGTGCTCATCCTCCTCAACGGCCAGCGCCTGAACGACGCGATGACCAACGAGGTGATGTTCTACAATCGGTCGCTCCCGCTCAGCTACGTGCGGCAGATCGAGGTCGTGCGCGGGCCCGGCTCGGCGGTCTACGGCGCCTACGCGTTCGGCGGCGTCGTCAACATCGTCACATACACCCCGCAGACGCTCTCGGGCGTGCGGGTGGCCGCGCAGGGCGGCTCGTTCGGTAGCGCGCGGGCGAGCGTCGAGACGGGGCACACGTGGGCCGGCGTATCGTTAGGCACCGCGCTCGAGGCGAGCACCACGGACGGACCGCATCTCCCGGTCGCGGCGGACGTTCAGACGCTCGTCGACCGACTCGCCTCCGCCCCGGCGGGCTTCCCGACGGTGTCGCGCGCGCCGGGGGACACGCGCGACGCGGTGCGCTCGCTCGACTTCCGCCTCAACGCGGCCTACCGCGGCACCGTGGTCAACGCCTACGCGCGCGGCGACCGCATGGCGGGCGGGTATCTCGGCCTGCTCGACATTCTCCCGGCCGATGACCGCTACCGAACGCAGACGCTCGGCGCCGACGTCGGGCACCGTTTCGCCCTCGGCCAGCGTGGCGGCGTCCGCCTCTCCGCGGCAGCGGTCCAGAACGTTTTCGTCGCCCACCACACCCCGGTCCCGGCGGGGTACGTCCACGAGTTCGCCGACGGCACGGTCGTGCGCTTCCCGACCGACGCCGTGCTCGACTTCACCTACGCGAACCGGCGTGGCGAGGCGAATGTGGTGGCCGACTACGCGCTCGGCCGCAACGACCAGCTCGTCGTCGGAACCGGGGTGCAGCGCGAGGCGACCTTCGACGAGCGCGCGGCGTCGAACTACGACTTTCTCGCGCGCGCCGTGCGCTCGAGCGTGGCGCCGATCGACCCGCTCATCCCGCACACCGCCCGGACGATCGCGAGTGCGTTCGCCCAGGAGAGCTGGAACCCGGTACGCTCGGTCGGCGTCACGGCGGGCATCCGCCACGACCGCTACTCGGACTTCGGGGGCACGACCAACCCGCGCCTCGGTCTCGTCTGGCGCCTGCCGAACGCCTGGTACGCCAAAGCCCTGTACGGCCGCGCGTTCAAGGCGCCCACCTTCGAGCAGCTGCACCAATTCGTGCCGACGTTTCGTGTTGGCGACCCCACGCTGCAGCCGACGACGATCGAGACGCGCGAGCTCGCGGCGGGGTGGTCGCACGGGGGCGTGCGCGTCGGCGCCAACTATTTCGCCGAGTCGGTCCGCAACCGGGTGGTCCCGGCGTTCGATACGGTGGAGAGCATCCTCGGGACGAACCAGTTCACCTTCGCGAACGGCAGCCCGTTCCGCACGCGCGGCGTCGAGGCGGAGGCGCGGTGGAACATCGGACTCGATCACGCGCTCTTCGGCGCCTACACCTACCAAGCGGCGCGGGTCGTCGACTCGGCGGGGCTCGTCCCCGAGGTCCCGCGCGTGCTCTTCAACGGCGGCGGGACGCTCGGTCTCACGCGGTACGTCAGCACCACGCTCCTCGTGCTCTACCGCGGAGCGGTCGCCCGCGCGGCGTCGGACCTCCGGCGCGATCCGGCGGTGGCGCGAACGCTCCAACTGCCGCTGCAGGCCCGCGTCCCCGCGCACGCCGTCGCGAACCTGAACGTGCGGGTCCTGAACATCTGGGACACGTTCGAGTTCGCGGCGACGGTCGACAACCTATTTGACCGGCGGTACGTCGACCCCTCGCTCGCCACGGGGGCACCCCTCGATTATCCACAGCCCGGGCGCGCGGTATACCTCAAGGTGGAGTACCGGTTCTGATGCGGGCTCCCCTGCCGGGGGGGGCGTGGGCCCGCCGAGCCGTGCTCGCGTGCGCGCTGCTCGCGGTGTCGCCGCCAATGGCGCGCGGCGGGGACGCCGCGCCCCCCCCGGCCGAGTCGATGCCGGTGCCGGTGGCGCTGCAGGTTCCGCTTATCCTCAAAATTCTCACCTACGACCGAAATATCGCGAGCCGTGCGGCGGGGGAGCTGCGCATTGCGATCGTCGTCCCGCCGGGTGAGCCGGGGATGGCGCGGTCCGAGATCGTCGAGGGGTTCCAAGCGCTCGCCGACCGCACGGTGAAGGGCCTGCGCCTCCGTCCCGTAACGCTGGAGTACTCGTCGGAGGCACAGATGGATGCGGCGCTGCGCGCGGGGCAAGTGACGGCGTTCTACGTGTCGCCCGGGAACGCGGGCCACATCGACGTCCTCGCGCGGCTCGCGCGCACGCACCGCATCGTGACCACCACCGGCGTGCCCGACTACGTGCCGCAAGGGATCGCGGTCGGCATCGGCGTCGAGCAGGACCGCCCGCAGATCCTCATCAACCTGGCCGCGTCGCGCGCTGTGGGCAGCGACTTCGACGCGAGTCTGCTGCGCATCGTCCGGATCATCCGGTGACGGTGCGCCGATGAGGACCGCATGAGGTCGCGCGCGGCGCGGTGGTTCCGGAATCTCCCGATCGGACGCAAGCTGGAGACGATCATCCTCGTCACCTCGACGTCCGCGCTGCTGCTCGCCTGCGCGGCGTTCGTGGCGAGCGACTGGGTGACGTTCCGCCGGACCCTCGTCGATGACCTCGCGACGCTCGCCCGCGGCGTCGCGATCAACAGCGCCGCCGCGCTCGAGTTCAACGTGGTCGGGTCAGGCGCGGATGTCCTCGCCCCGCTCCAGGCACAGCCTCACATCGAGCGCGCCGCCATCCTCCGGCCGGACGGCTCGGTGTTCGCGACGTACACGCGCGCGAACGTCCGGCCCGGGTCCATCCCCCCGCCCGCGGCGGTCGACCCGGCGGCCGCGGGCGCGACGCACCGCTTCGTCGACCGCTCGCTCCTGCTCTACCAGCCGGTCGTGCGCAACGGCGAGCGCCTCGGCACGGTCTTCCTCCAGTCCGACCTGACCACGGCCGCCGACCGGCTGCGCCGGTTTGCGGGGATCGTCGCCGTCATCGTGACCGGTTCGCTCCTCCTAATCTTCGTCCTGACGGCCCGGCTCCAGCCGCTCGTCTCGGGGCCGATCGCCCGGCTCGCCGATGCGGTCGAGCACGTGCGGGGCGAGCAGGGTTATTCGCTACGCGTGACGAAGTCGAGTGCCGACGAGTTGGGGCGGCTGATCGACGCGTTCAACGAGATGCTCGAGCAGATCCAGCGGCGTGACGCGGAGCTGACCGTCGCGAAGGACCAGGCCGAGGACGCGAACCGCACGAAGAGCACGTTCTTGGCGAGCATGAGCCACGAGCTCCGCACGCCGCTGAACGCGATCATCGGTTACAGCGAGATGCTCATCGAGGACTCGGAGGAGCTCGGGTATGCGGACCAGGTGCCCGACCTGGCGCGCATCCGGACGGCCGGCCGCCACCTCCTCGCGCTCATCAACGACATCCTCGACCTCTCGAAGATCGAGGCCGGTAAGATCGACTTCACCCTCGCGGATGTCGCGGTCGCACCGCTCGTCGGCGAGGTGGTGAACACCGTCGCGCCGCTCGTCCAGCGGAACGGCAACCGCCTCGTCGTGGCGTGCCCGGACGCACGCGGCGCGGACGGACTGAACGAGACGGCCGCTACGGTGCGCGCCGACGAGATGCGGCTTCGCCAGGTGCTCTTCAACCTGATCAGCAACGCCGCGAAGTTCACCGAGCGGGGCACGATCACGCTCACCGTCCGCGCCGAGCCGCCGACGCGGGGCGCGCCCGATGGGTGGATCGCGTTCGATGTCCGCGACACGGGTATCGGGATGACCCCGGAGCAGACGGCGCGGCTGTTCCAGCCCTTCGAGCAGGCCGACTCGTCGACGAGCCGCAAGTACGGCGGCACCGGACTGGGCCTCGTGATCAGCCGGCGGTTGACCTGGATCATGGGCGGCGACATCACGCTGTCGAGCAGCGCCGGGCAAGGATCGACGTTCACCGTGCGCCTCCCCGCGACGCCGGCCGCGGGGGCCGCTCCGCGCCTCGCCAATGTCGCGCCGGCAGCGCGCACGGTGCTGGTCATCGACGATGACGCGGCCTCGCGCGATCTCATGACGCGCATGCTCGCCGCCGAGGGATATGTGGTCCGGACGGCGATCGACGGCGAGAGCGGGCTCGACGTCGCCCGGCAGATGCGGCCCGACGTGATCATGCTCGACGTGCTGATGCCGCGCATGAACGGCTGGGCGGTGCTCGGCGAGTTGAAGCGTGATCCCGCGCTCGCGTCCGTGCCGGTCGTCCTCGTGACGCTCCTCGACGACCATCAGACCGGCTTCGCCCTCGGCGCCGCGGACGTGCTCACCAAGCCGGTCGACCGCGAGCGGCTGGCCACGGTGCTGCGGCGCTACACGGGGCGTGACGCGGCGGACGGTGCGCGCGCCGTGCTCGTGGTCGACGACGACGTGGGGACGCGCCAAATGCTACGCCGCGTGCTCGAGCGCGAGGGGTGCACCGTGGTCGAAGCGGACAACGGTTGGGCTGCGCTCGACCGGCTGGACGAGGCACGGCCGCAGCTCGTGCTCCTCGACTTGCTCATGCCGGAATTAGACGGCTTCGGGTTCCTCGCCGAGCTGCGTGGCCGGCCGGCGTGGCGTGACCTACCGGTCGTGGTCGTCACGTCGAAGGACATCAGCCCGGAAGAGGAAGCGCGACTGGCCGGAAGCGTCGCGCGCATCCTGCTCAAAGGACACTATGGGCGTGAGGAGCTCCTCGCCGAGGTGCGGCAGGCGTTCGGCGTCCGGACGGCGCCCCGACCGCATCCGGCCTAACGGTCTGGCGGCGGAATCGTGCGGCGTTACCCCGCAAGGTGAGGGCGGAGGCACTCGTGTTTGGACCGAATGGGGCCGCGGACCCATGTTCTCCGGCTTGGGCCGGACGTCAGGCACACGCTGAGATCCCGCGGCCGAGCGGCTCTTCGGGTACGGCCAAGATGCTGCGCCGGCTCGCGCGCCAGCTGGATACAGGCTCGATGCACCCCCGCCCCAATACCGGAGCCGCTCCGCTCCGGCGGTCCCCGCGTCCAACTGCATCGCATTAGCGGCGCACGGGGGCGATCGGCGCATCCGCGAGTACCTCCGGATGCCGGTCGACGGCGACGACGTCTTGACGACGCGGGGACACGGGCCAATCGTCGCGCACCCCCGCTCCGATCCGCGCCTCACTCGATCCTGCCATGCGACGCCGCACGCCCCTCCTCCCGCGCGTTGGACGCCTGTCCCTCGTGGCGACGCTCCTTCTCGCCGCGTGCTCGCCCGACGTGACGGGCCCGCCGACGACCTCCTCGGCCCGTGTCCCGCGGCTCGACGCGCTCCCCACCGCCGGCCCGGACAACGTCGTCTTGCAGTGGGACGACGAGGCGCTGCAAGCCATCCGCACCACGCATCCCGGCCCGCCGATGGTGGCGCGCATGCTCTTCGTCGCCCACGAGGCGATGTACGACGCTTGGGCCGCCTATGACGCGAGGGCCGTCGGCACGCAGCTCGGCGGGACGCTGCGCCGGCCGGCGGTCGAGCGCACGGCGGCCAACAAGGACCGCGCGATCAGCTACGCTGCCTACCGCGCGTTGGTCGACCTCTTCCCGGGCCCGGCGCTCGCGGGACAGTTCACCGCCCGCATGGCAACGCTCGGCTACGACCCGTCCGATGCCTCCCGGGACGCGACTACGGCCACGGGGATCGGCAACACGACCGCGGCCGCGGTGATCGCGATGCACCACCATGACGGCGCCAACCAGCTGGGCGACGTGAACGGCGGCGCTCCGTACAGCGACTACTCAGGGTTCGTCTCCGTCAACACGCCCGACCAGATCAACGACCCCAACGCGTGGCAGCCGCTGCGCGTGAGCGACGGTAAGGGCGGCTTCGTCGTGCAGAAGTACGTCGCCCCGTTCTGGGGACTGGTCACGCCGTTCGCGCTCACCACGGCGTCGCAGTTCCGCCCCGCCGCGCTGCCCGTTCGGTACCCCAGCAGGGGCTATCACGCGCAAGTGAATGAGATTCTCCGGTACAGCCGCGACCTGAACGACAGCACCAAGATGATCGCCGAGTATTGGGCGGACGGGCCGTCGTCCGAGCTGCCGCCCGGACACTGGGCGCTGTTCGCCCAGTACGTCGCGCGGCGTGATGCCATCAGCGTCGACAGGTCGGCAAAGTTGTTCTTCGCCCTCACCGCGAGCATCTTCGACGCGAGCATCGCGGTGTGGGAGGCCAAGCGCGCCTTCGTCTCCGTGCGCCCCGTCACGGCGGTGCACTTCCTCAAGGCCGGGCAGACCGTGCGCGCGTGGTGCGGGCCGTTCAAGGGAACGTGCAACATGCGCGGCGAGGACTGGGAGCCGTACCAGGCCGCGACCGTGGTCACGCCGCCCTTCCCGGAGTACGTCTCGGGACACAGCGCCTTCAGCGCCGCCGGCGCCGAGATCCTCAGGGCGTTTACCGGAAGCGACACGTTCGGCGCGTCGGTCACCTTTCCGGCGGGGAGCTCACGCGTGGAGCCAATGGCGGTCCCGGCGCACGCCGTCACCCTGCGCTGGCCCACCTTCTCCGCGGCTGCCGACCAAGCGGGGCTCTCGCGTCGATACGGCGGCATCCATTTCGTCCACGGCGACCTGGACGCGCGCGTGATCGGGCGGGAGGTCGGCGCGCAGGCGTGGCAGAAGGCGCGCCGCTACTTCGACGGGACGGCTACCACGCTCGCGGTGCGCTGACCGGCGGCCACGATCGAGCGCGACGACGCGTACTGGGGCACGAACTACAAGCGGGGCGCAGGACGCGCTCTAGATCTGCGACACGTTCGAGTACTGCGCCTCGCGCCTATCGGACACATCGTGTGGGTCAAGCGCCGGATGCAGGAGGCCGCGTCCACGCTGCTCGGCCCGAACACGACGAAGCACCGTCGCCCTACGCCTGCTGCTTCTACGCGCGAGCGCAGTAGCGGCGTCGTTGACGGCGCGTCGGCGGGCGACGTGCTCGCCTGGTCCGCGCATCACACGAGCCGTTCAACCTGGCGGCGAGGAGGTGGGCGACGACGACCGCGCGCACCGCGTCCCTGGCCGGCCGCGCGCACCGCCCGTATGTTCGCGCGCCATGAAACATCTTCTGATGCCCACCGCGCTCGCAGTCGTCGTGCTGACCCGCCCCACGCCGCCCGACGCATGGTCGGTCACGCACGATCACGCGCGCTTTTCGGACGAACGCGCGACACAGGCGCGCGTGACCCTGCGCGCCGCCCACTCGACCGCCGCGCTGGTGCTGGAGTGCGCGGGAACGAAACGCGAGGTGAGCCTCACCACCCCGGACCGGATGGTCGTCCTGGCCGACGGCAAGCACACGGCCGTGTCGGTCGCCGTCGGTACCGCGCCCGCCCGCGTCGAGCCGTGGGACATCTCCCGGGCTCGCAAGGACGCGGGTCTCACCGGCACCGCCATGCTCGCCGCATTGTCGGGGACCGCACCCGTCCGCCTCACCTGGCAGACCGACGGCGGCGCGGTCGGCGCGATCGTGCCGCGCGACGGCTGGGCCGCGGCGCGCGACGCACTCGCCGCGTCGCCCTGTCGATGGCAGCCCTAGCGCGGCGTGATCCCACGCCGCCCGCCGGCGCGCGTCCGTCCCGGCGCTCGTGCCTCGTCCGCCTCCTGCTCGCGCTGGTCTCGGCCGGGACATTCCTCTCCGCCCTCGTCATCATGTGGGGATCGATGTGGTGCTGCAGCTTCGACCCGCAACGCTACCCCAAGGAGTACGCCCGTCGACGCCGCGAGGCCGACAACTGGGGAGCGGTGGGAATGATCGCCCTCGCCACGAGCGTCGTGACGGGGGTGGCCGCCGTCTGGCCGCGCAAGCGGATCCGGGGGTGACGTGCGCCCGGCGCGCGGCGCGCGCGGTCGTCGCGGTCGTCGCACTCGTGGGCGGTGCGGTGACGAGCGCCGCGGCGCGCCCGATGCCCGATCCGTGCGCCGCGGCGCACGGCCAGCGTGCGCTCAACCGGTGCGTGAGCCGGCGCGCGACCGACGCCGACAGCGCGCTCGAGCGCACGTACGCCCGCGCGCTCGCGACCGTCGACTCCGCGCGCCGGCCCGCGTTCGAGGCCGCGCAGCGGGCGTGGCGCGAGTACCGGGACGCCTACTGCGAGTACGTCGCGCCGGTCGCCGCCCGCGCGAGTATGGCCCCGATGGCCCGCGGGCTCTGCCGGCTCCGGATCACCGCGACCCGGGAGCACGAGCTGCGGGCGGACGCGCGGCTCGAGCCGGCGACGGGGGGCGGCGCGCCGCGTCCCTGACGCGCCTACTCCCGACCAGGCGCGTACCGTGCCCTCGCCTACACGTGCGCGAGCAGCCGGAGCAGCACCACGGCCGCGATGGCGGGCAGCTGCAGCGCGACCGTGACGAGGGTGACGCGGCCGAGCGCCTCATACTTGTAGCAGAGGACGCGGGCCACCGCGACGACCTGCGCGGCGAGGTCGCGCGCGAGCCCGTCCTCGCCGGCGGCCGTGAGCCGCTCGACGAACGCGTCGGGCGACACCTCGCGCGTGACGTCGGCGAAGAAGACCAGCGAGCGCCTCGCGTCGGGCGAGGGGCGCACGATCGGCCGCAGCACGCGGACGACGAGCGCGATGGCGACGAGGGCGATCAGCGCGATCACCGCCAGGAGCACGGCCCCGGCCTGCGCCACCCTGCCCTGCCCGAACCCCCGCATGAGCGCGTCCAAATTCCCGATGATCGCGCTCAGCACGACGGTGTTGAAACTCAGGATCAGGATCAGGCGCGCCGTCAGCGCGGCGATCTGCGCGTTGTAGTCCTGCAGGGTGCGCCAGAGGAAGTCGGAGTTCGACACGCGGGGGCGTTCGCGGTTTGTTAGGCGGATGTTAGGCGTGCGTCACGCCGGCAGCGTGAGCGGCTTGGCGCGGAAGGTGACCTGCCAGTCGAGGAGCTCGGCCGTCATGAGCTCGCTCGCCTCCTCGGCAACGCCACCGGCGCGGTCGGAGCTGACCGGGCCGGCCGCGTCGCCGAGGCGACGGCCGAGCGCGCGCAGGCGCTCCGCCATCGCCTCCGCGCGCCGCTCGATGCCGGCGTAGTCACCCTGACTCGCGATCGCGGCGGCCGCCGCGCCCAGCGCGGGGAGGAATGCCGCGGCGGCGAGCGCGCCGAGCTCCAGCGTCCCGCCGCCCTCGCCCTCCGCCCCCGACGCGCCGCGGGCGAAGCGCGGCCCGATGACGTGGACACAGCAGATGACGAACGTGATCGCGAAGAGCGCCTCGCCGCCGTGGTGCAGCCACTCGTGCCGCCGCCGGCTCCTGACCGCGGCCCGCTCGTGGAAGCCGATCTGATCCTCGAGCGTCGCGTGCAGCGCGCCGCGGTACCGGTCGAGCGTCGCGGGCGTTAGACGCGTGCGCGGGAGCCCCATCTCGCGGAGCCGCGCGCGGAACAGCCAGTGGACCCACAAGTTGCTCGGGTCGGCGTCGGTGGCGTAGGGCGGGACGCGGAACGCCGGCATGACGCGTCCGATCGGATGGAGCATGCGGACCTGCCGGCCGACCTCGCCCAACAGGCGATACCGGAGCCAGCGGTCGTGCCAGCGCCGCGCCTGGCCCCGCCATGTGATCCACAGGATGCCCGACATGAGGAGGAACTCGACGGCGGAGCCCCAGGCGCGGTGGAAGAGTCCGGCGATCAGCGCGAAGAAGACCGCGAACGCCGCGGCCGCGTAGTTGCTGACGAAGGCCCGCCGGTAGTAGCGGCCGTACTTGGTCGCGAGGCCGTCGGCGAGCGCGAAATCGGGCGGCAGTTCGTCCACGACGTCCGACCGGCGGGCCGGGCCGGCGCCCGCGGCGCGCCGCGCGGCGAAGAACTCCGCACGCATCATCCCGTCCGTGCCCCGGGGGTCCGGACGCGCCGGGGCCAGCGCCTGCCGCAGCCGCTCGGCGAGCGGCGCCTGCCAGGCGTCGTCCCGCGCGTCGTCCGCGGCCGACGCGGACCGCAGCAGGGCGCACGCGTGCGGCGCGGCCGCCCGGATCCACAGCACCGGGATAGCGAGCGTGAGCGCCTCGCGCACGGTCTGCCAGGTTCCCCCACGGCCGCCGCGGTCGTCGCCGTCCCAGACCGCGATCACCACGTCGCTGTGGCGCAGCATGGCGCGCCCCGCGCGCTCGTACGCCGCCTCGGGTTCGTCGCGCGTGCCGTCCAGCTCGAACACGGCGGTCGCCGCGGCGCGCAGGCGGTCGTACGCGGCCCGCGCCGGGCCGTCCGCGAAGTCCTTCGCGTACTCCTCGGCGACGAACGGCAGCGGGCACTGAAGTTCGGCGCCCATGCGCAGGGCCGCGTCGGCGACGATCTGGTCGGCCCCCTCCGCGATGGACGAGATGACGCGCACGCACGCCGGCGCGGGCGCGTAGTCGTCGGGCGCGGCGTCGCGCACCGCGCCCGCGACCGCGGCCACCTCGCGCAGCACCTCGGCCACGCGCGCGGCGAGTTGCACGGGGTCGCCCGCCGCGAGCCGGCCCGGGCGGTGGCCGGTGACACCCACGCGGACGACGAGCCGCGGCCGGTCGGTCGGCGGACTGGACGGCGCGGCCAGGCCTTCGGCGCGCGGGGCGGGCGGCGAGCGGGGGTCGGCGGCGACGGAGGTCATGGGCCGTGGCGGGCGGGCGCGCGTGCGGCGTATGCCGCGAGCGCGCCCGAATGTATGCTGCCGCGCAATCACGCACGCCGTCACGCACGCCCGCGCCCCACCCGCCCGACCCCGTGACCGTCTCCGTCCACGACACGCTCGCCACGCCCGACCTGCCGGACGCCCCCGACCCCGCGGCGGCCGCGATCGCGGCCGCACCCGACCTCGCGACGCTGCTGGCGGTCTGGCGCGCGCACGCGGAAGGGGACTGGCAGGGGCGCCCCGCGCCGTACGTAGTGTTGGCCGAGCGACTGCTGCGCTACGGCGAACCGCTGCTCGCCTACGAGGTCGTGGGCGAGGGGCTCTGCGCCGCGCCGGCGCACCGCCGCCTCCGGCAGCTGCAGGGGCTCGCGCTGGCGCGGGCGGGGGCGCCGGAGCGCGCGCGCGAGGTCCTGACCGCACTGGCCGACGAGGCGCCGACCGACGGGGCCGCGACCGGCGGGGCGGACGCGGAGGAGACGTTAGGCATCCTCGCCCGCACGTACAAGGACCTCGCGCTCGGCGCGGCGGCGCCCGAGGCGCGGGCGTCGTACCTCGCGCGCGCCGCCGCGCTGTACGAGCGCGCGTTCCGGCTCACGGGCGGCGGCTACGGCGGCGTCAACGCCGCGACCGTCACGCTGCTGTTAGGCGACGCCCCCGCGGCCCGCGCGATCGCCGCCGAGGTCCGCGCCGGCTGCCTGGCGCGGCTCGGCGCGCCGGACGCGCCGGCCGACCCGTACTACGAGCTCGCCACTCTCGGCGAGGCCGCGCTCGTCCTCGGCGACGACGCGGAGGCGCGGCGGTGGTACGGCCGCGCCGTCGCGGCCGCGGGCGGCCGATACGGCGACCTCGCCAGCGCGCGCCGGAACGCGCGACTCGTGCTCGGCGCGCGCGGGGTCGACGCGGCGTTCGCGGACGAGGTGCTCCCGGTCCCGCCGGTGCTCCTGTTCGTGGGACCGGATCCGGACGCGCCGGTCGCGGGACCCGAGCAGGAAGCGGCCGGGGGCCCGGCGGCGGCGGCGATCGCGGCCCGCGTCGGCGCCCTCGCCCCGGGCGACGGGTTCGCGACGCCGCGGGGCGGCGTGGCGCTCGACTTTCTCGCCGCCGTCGCGGCCTCCGGCGGGTCGACGCACCTCGTGCTGCCGTACGACCGCGACCAATTCGTCGCCGACGCGGTGGGCGACGACGTCGCGTGGCGCGCGCGGTTCGACGCGGCGGAGGCCGGGGCCGCGGAGGTCGTGACCGCCACGGGCGAGCGGTTCGTGCGCGAGCGCGTGCTGCAGGACTACGCCGACGCGCTGCTGCTCGGCCTCGCGCGGGTCCGGGCCCGCGAGCGCGACGCGGAGCTCGTCTGCCTAACGGTCGACGGCGGCGCGGTGCGAGACGCCGCGCCCGCCGCGCTGGGCGCGGGGGCGGAGGGCGCGCCCGCCGCGGACGCCGCTGCCGCCGACGCCGACGGGCCACGGGCGGCGATCAAGAGCCACCTCTTCGCCGACGTCGTGCATTCGAGCGCCCTGACCGAGGGGCAGCAGTACGCGTTCGTCGCGCGCTTCCTCGGCGCGATCGCGGCACTCGTGCGCCGGTCGGCGCACGCGCCAATGATGAAGAACACGTGGGGCGACGGCCTGTATTTCGTGTTCGACCGCGCGCGCGACGCGGGGCTGTTCGCGCTCGAGCTGCGCGAGCTGGTCGAGACGACCGACTGGGCGGCGCTCGGGCTGCGGGCCGGGCTGACGCTCCGGATCGCGGTGCACTCAGGGCCGGTGCTCGCCTACGTCGACCCGATCACGGGACAGCCGAACTTCACCGGCGGGCACACGGTGCGCGCGGCCCGCATCGAGCCCGTCACGCCGCCGGGCACCGTCTACGGCACGCGCGAGTTCGCCGCGCTCGTCGCCGCGGAGGGCGAGACCGCGCTGCGCTGCGAGCCGGTGGGCCGCGTGAGCCTCGCGAAGCACGCCGCGGTGGTGCCGCTGTTCGTGGTCCGGCGCGCATCAGGCACGTGAGGCGCGCCGGGGTCACTCACCGCGGGTCGAACGCCGCCGGGAAGTGCGCGGGGTCGACGGCGCGGGCGGCCGCCGCACCGACACGGTGGAGGGCGTCGGCCGCGTCGGCGGCGTCGAGCCGCCGTAGTTCGGGCAGCGCGCCGGCGAGGTCGCCGAGGTCCAACGCGCGGAGCGCGTCCTCCTCGAGCCGCACGTCGTAGCGCACGTAGCTGAGCGCCGGCACGCCGGTCCAGAGGTCGTCGGCCTCGTCGCCGACCTCGGCGTCGATCGCGACCGCCGTGGGACTCCGCGACATCGCCTGCAGCACGAGTTGCGCGAGCGACGACGAGTCCTCGATGAGCATGCGCGGCACCTCGCGCGCCCAGTCCCAGATGCGGTAGTGGTCGAGGGCGTCGACCGCGGCGTGGGCGCGGTAGCTGCCCGTGCCGACCGAGAGCAGGAAGAGGCGGTCCTCGCCGAGTGGCCAGCGAAACGGAAAGCCGCGGAGCGTGGCGACGCTGAAGAGGAGGAGGGCGGGATTCTTCGCCATGCTCACGCCCCCGTCGACGAACAGCCCGGTCTCGCCCCCGCCGACGTCCACCGGCTCGGGCGAGAAGTAGCCCGGCGCAGCCGCGCTGGCGCGGACGGCGGCGGTGAGGGGGATCGCGCGGTTCCGGGCGAAGTAGCGGCCGCCCGGGTGGTTGAGCATGGGCCACGTCCCGTGCGTGTCGGCGCGCTTGGCGACGATGCAGAGCCCCGTCCGAAGGTCCGGGCTATCGAGCCGGCGGTCGCCGAACTGGCGCTGGAGCTCCTCCTCGAGCGGGCGCGCGTCGAAGGCCGCCGCGGGATGCAGTAGCCGGCGGTGGCCGAACACCCGGGCGCCGAACCGCAGGTAGTCGGCCTGCACCGTTTCGACGTCGAGCCCGAGCGCGAGCGAGGCGGCGATGATCGCGCCGGTGCTCGTGCCGCCGATGAGGTCGAAGTAGTCGGCGAGGCGGAGGTCGGGCGCGCCCAACCGCTCCCGCAGCACCTGCTGGACGCGGGCGAGGAAGCCGAGCGTGATCACGCCGCGCATGCCGCCGCCGTCGAGCGCGAGGATGCGCTTGGGGCCGGGCGCCGTCAGCCGCTGGAGCAGCGCTGCTGCGTCGGGAG
This sequence comes from uncultured Gemmatimonadales bacterium, assembly GCA_963763675.1. Taxonomy (GTDB): domain Bacteria; phylum Gemmatimonadota; class Gemmatimonadetes; order Gemmatimonadales; family Gemmatimonadaceae; genus BPUI01. The sequence continues at coordinate 319,938 of CAVXPN010000004.1, read as the reverse complement.
CGCCTGCGGTGTCGGCGGGCGATTGGGCGTCGTGCGTCATGGCTTCGAAACTATGGTGCGGCCGTGATCGCCGACGCGAAGCCCCTCACCCCGTGGGTCGCGCCGCGGCACGCCGTAGCACGCCGTAGCACGCCGTAGCACGCCGTAGCACGCCGTAGCGCGCGCTGCCATTATGCAGCGCCACGCTCCGAGCCCCCGCCCCTCCGTATGCCCGCCACCGCACCCGCCTCCATCAACTGGGGCGCCCTGCTCAACCAGATCGATCAGGGCAAGATCATCCCGGTCATCGGTCCAGGGGCCGTGGTCGTCGAGGGCGACGCCGGCCCGCGCCCGCTCGCCGCCTACGTGGCGCAGTGGACGGCCGAGTACCTGGGCGTGGCGGCCGACGCCGACGCGTCGCTGCACGATGTGGCGTGCCGGTTTCTCGAGCAGCGCGGCGCGAAGCTGCCGCGGGTTTACGACGCCGTGTGGCAGGTGATGGAGGACCACCCCGTGGAGGTGCCGGACGCGTTGCGCAAGCTGGCGCGCATCGGCCCGCTCAAGCTGTTCGTCAGCACCACCTTCGACGACCTGCTGGCGCGCGCGGTCAACGACGAACGCGCCGCGGGCGGCGAGCCGGCGATCGAGCGCGCGTACGAGCCGCACAACGTCGAGGATCTGCCGGCGCCGCTGGCCCAGCTGACGGCCCCGATCGTGTACCACCTGTTCGGCCGCCTGTCGGCGACGCCGTACACGTACGCCGTGACCGAGGAGGACACGCTCGAGTTCGTGCACGCGCTGCAGGCGCGCGACACGCAGCCCAAGCAGCTGTTCGACGAGCTGGCCGACCGGCGGCTCCTCGTCCTCGGCGGCGGCTACGCCGACTGGCTCGCGCGCTTCCTCCTGCGCGCGGCCAAGCGCGACCGACTGCTCAACGCGAGCACCGGGCCCGTGTTCGCGGACGTGCGGTTGCGCGACGACGCCTCGCTCAGCGCCTTCCTGCAGACGTTCAGCGTGCAGGCCGACGTGTTCGCGGGCGACGCGATCCAGTTCGTCGACGAGCTGTCGAGCCGGTGGGCGGACTACCAGGCGAAGAAGGCGCGCCCCGCGGCGGGCGCGTCGCCTAACGGGACGCCGGCGGCCGGGACGGCGGCCGTGGGCGCCGCGGCCGCGCCGGGGCCCGGCGGACAGGAGGTCTTCGTCAGCTACGCGAGCGAGGACCGCGAGGCTGTGCGCCGCGTGGTGAACGCGCTGCAGGCGGCGGGGCTCCCCGTGTGGTTCGACCAGCGCAACCTGGAGGCCGGCGACGCGTTTGCGGATCAGATCGTGAAGGGGATCCGCGAGTGCCCGCTGTTCCTCCCGATGCTGTCGCGCCGCGCGCTGGCCGATGCCGACCCGACGGGCCGGGGGCGCTGGTTCCGGCGCGAGTGGAAGGCGGCCTGCGACCGCCTCGACGACTTCTACGGCATGGACCGGGTCTTCGTGGTCCCCTGTCGGATCGACGACGTGCCGCCGAACGCGGCGGGGATCCCGCCGAAGTTCTGCGACCTGCACGCGCCGGCGGTGGCGGACGACGCCGAGCTCGCGGTCTACGTGGCGCGGGTGCGCTCGCTGTATCGCACGTACGTCAAGGCGTCGGAGGTGGTGACATGACGACGACGGTCGCGCCGGAACCCGCCGGCGGCGCCCCCGGCGCCGGCGCCCCCGGCGCCGCCGAGCATGCGGTGGTGGACGCCGAAAATCCGTGGCCGGGGCTGGAGTCGTTCCGCGAGGGCGACGCCGCGTTCTTCCGGGGGCGGGCGCGCGACGCCGAGGCGCTGCTGCAGCTCGTGCGGCGCGAGCGGGTGGCCGTGTTGTTCGGCGTGTCCGGGCTCGGGAAGACGTCGCTGATGCGGGCGGGACTCTTCCCGCCGCTGCGCGCCGAGCGCGTCCTGCCCGTGTACCTGCGCCTCGTGCACGACGACGCGGCGGCGCCCCTCCGGGATCAGGTGTTGGACGCGGTCGCGGCCGCGGCCCGGGCCGCCGGGCTCGAGGTGCCCGCGAGCGTCCCGGACGACACGCTGTGGGAACACTTCCACCGCACCGACGCCGACTACTGGACCGCCGACAACCAGCTCGCCACCCCGCTGCTGGTGTTGGACCAGTTCGAGGAGGTGTTCACGCTCGGCGCCGAGCCGGGGCGCGTCGACCGCACGGCGGCGTTCCTGGAGGAGTTAGGCGACCTGATCGAGGGGCGGTCCCCGCGCGCGCTGCGCGAGCGCCTGGAGCGGCGCGAGGCCCAGGCGCGCGACTTCGACTTCGTGCGCCACCGCTACAAACTCCTGCTCGCCCTCCGGGCCGACTTCCTCGGCGACCTCGAGGCGCTGCGCGCGCGCGTGCCATCGCTCGGCGCGAGCCGGTACCGGCTGCTGCCGCTGTCGGGCCGCGCGGCGCTCGAGGTGACGGCGGTCGGCGGCCCGGCGCTCGTCGCCCCCGACGTGGGCGAGCGCATCGTCCGGCTCGTCGCGGGCGAATCCGACGACGCGGCGGGGTCCGTGCCGCTGGAGCAGTTGACCGTCGACCCGCCGCTCCTGAGCCTGTTCTGCCGCGAGCTGAACGAGCGTCGCAAGCGGCGGCCGGACGCCGCCGCGATCACGGCGGACCTGCTGTCCGGGAGCCGGGACGCGATCCTCACGGACTTCTACGAGCGGAGCGTGGCCGGGCTCGACCCGCGGGTGCGGGCGTTCGTCGAGGACCGGCTGCTGACGAGCGGCGGCTTCCGCAACACGGTCGCGCAGGACGACGCCCTCGCGGTCGACGGCGTGACGCGCGCCGCGCTCGACGCGCTCGTCGCGCGGCGCCTGGTGCGGCGCGAGGACCGCGACGGGCGGCCGTGGCTCGAGCTGACGCACGACGTGCTCACGGGCGTGGTCCGGCGCAGCAAGGCGATGCGCGACGAGTCGCAGCGCTTCGAGCAGAGTGCGCGCGAGGCGCGGGAGCAGGCGGCCGCGCTGACCCGCGAGGCCGGCGTGCGCGAGGCGGCGCTCCGGGCGGCGCGGCGCACGGCGCGGCGCGCGCGCGCGGTGGCCGGGCTCGTCGTCGTGCTGTTGTTAGGCGCGCTGGCGGCGGGGGCCGCCGCCTTCCGCGAGCGAGCCGTCGCGGTGGCCGCGGGCGCCGTGGCCCTCCGCGAGCGCGGCGGCGCGCTCGCGTCGGAGCGGCGCGCGCGGGCGTCGGAGCAGAACGCACTCGCGGCCGAACGGAGTGCGCTGGCGAGCGCGGACACGGCGCGCATCGCGCGCCAGCGCGCCGTCGACGCCGCCGAGGTCGCGACGAGGAACGAAGCGCGTGCCAACGCGGCGCTCGCCGCGGCGAACGTGGCCGAGCAGCGCACGCAACTCGAGGCGGTCCGCGTGCGCTACAACGACCTGGCGGCGGACAACACCGTGAGCGACGCCGCGGGCCGCGGCGCGACGATGACCGGGTCGCCGTACCTCAATTACGTGCGCGCGACCACGCTCGAAAGCGCCGGCCAGCACGAGGCGGCGATCGACGCGTTCTCGCGCGCGTTGCGCGGCGACTCGGCGTACTGGAGCGCGCGCGTGAACCGGTGCGACGCGTACCTCAACGCCGGGAAGCCGGACAGCGCGGTGCGCGACTGCGAGCGGGCGCGGAAGGTCGACCCGCGCTCCACAGTCGTGCAGCTGAATCTCGGGGTCGCGTACGCGATGCTGGGACGCTTCGACGCCTCCGTCGCCGCCTTCGACCGCGCGATCGAGGGAACCCACTATCAGTACGTCGAAGGGACCAGCCAGCTCGTCAGCGCGCCCGCCGTGGAACGACTCGCCGGGCGGCGGACCGTCGGCGTGCGGCACCACGACGTGCTCGCGACGCTACAGTACGGCCGGGCCAGCACACTGGCGTACGAGGGCCAGGACGCCCAGGTGCGGGACTTCCTCGCGGCGCTCGCGACGGCCGACCGGCAGGCGCGTTCGGCCGACGCGATGTGGAATGCCCTCAACTGGACGTACCTGCAACGGCGGTACGCCGACACGTCGGCCGACGGCACGCTGCGCGACTACGGCGTCTTCGTGGCGGAGGGCGCGCTGTGGGAGCGGTTGGGCCCGGTCGTCAAAGGCGCGAAGGCCCAGGCCGACTCGAGCTACGCGCGGTTCCTGCACGCCTACGAACGGCGGCGTGAACCGCGGTATGCGGCGCTGGCCCGCGCGGTGCGCGCGGGCGCGACCGCGCCGGCGTTCGCGCTCCGGCTGACGCCGGCCCCCTCGGAGGCCGAGGTGCGCAGGGATGAGGTCGCGGCGCTCGAATTCCTGAACGCGGGGCATCCGGACTCGGCCGTCGAGCGACTGGGGTCGGCGATCCGGCTCGCGCCCGACGACATCGGGCTTCGGCTCACGCGCGTGGGCGCCTACCTGCGGCAGCTGCCGGACAGTACGACCCCGGACGGCGAGCGGGATCGTTGGTACCGTCACGTCATGCCGGACATCGATCGGGTGCTGGCGGTCGAGCCCCGACTCGCGGACGCGCTCGCGTACCGCGCCTGGGCGTCCCTCGGGCGGGACTGCTGGGATTGCGGGCGCCGGGATCTCCCGCATCGGGAGCTGGCCGGCCACGACGCCGACGGCGCACTCGCGGCGTCGCCGCTGAACACGTGGGCGTTGTGGGCCAAGTACATCCTCGAGCGTGATCGCGCGCCGCGCGCCGCGCTGACGTACATGCGGCGGTTGAGCGAGGCGGATCCGGAGAACGACGGCCACTACTTCGACCTCGCGCAGGCGTACCTCGCGACGGCGGCGTACCCCGACGCGCGCCGGGCCGTCGACAGCGCGGTCCTGCTCAACCCCGGCGCACTCTGGTATTACAACCTGCGCGCACGGGTGGACTCCGCGTCGGGCCGCCCGCCCGCCGAGTACGACGGTGCGCGCGTGGCCGCGTTCGAGACGGCCGGGGCGCGCGCGGCCCGGTCCAACGACTGGCTCGCGGCCACCGACGCGTATTACACCGCCGCCACATTCCGCCACCTTCGACTCGGCATGCCGCCGTCCGCCGTGCGGGACACCATGCACCGACAGTTGCAGTCGTTAGGCGTCGACGTGGCGCATTACGGGACCGCGCGGTACCTGGCGTGGGCAGGCGACACGGTCGCGGCCCGCGCCGCCATCGATTCGGCCATTGCCGCGGCGAGCGCCGGCAACCGCACCGGGCGCCGCCTCCGGTACGAGCAGTACCGCCGATCGCTCGCCGCCGGGGCGGGCGCGTTGCAGCGGTGGGCGGCGAGCGACAGCGCGGGCGACCAGCAACTCCGGACGGGTGACGTCAGCCTCGCGCTCAACAACTACTTCACCGGTCTCCACGCTCTCCTCACCGCCCGTACGACCGGGGGCACCGTCTCGCCGGGCGCGGTCGACCGTGCGGCCGACAAGATGGCCACCGCGGTCGTACGGCTGCTCGGATCCGTCGACGCCGCGACGACGGAGTTGGAGAATGCCGACCACCTCGCGAACGCCAACTGGCCGGAGACGTGGACCCCGGCCGACCGTGCCGCGCTCCGCCCGGCGCTCCGCGACGCCCTCGCCCGTCAGCGCGCCGGCACGGCGAATACGCGCTCCGGTGCGTCCCCCTAGGGCCCGCCGCTCAGGGCCTGCTAGGGCTGAGCCGCGGTCGAGTCGCCCGCGTGCGCGGCGGGGGGCGGTTCGGCGGGCGCGGGCGGCAGCGTGCGGAGCCGCGCCCGCACCGCCCGGTAGCCGGCGTCGTCCGTCGCGAGCGCCTGCCGGTCGGCGGGGGGCACGGCCGCGAGCATCCGCCGGATGTCCGCGATCCGATCCTCGGTGCCGGGGTGGTCCGTGAACCACGCGCTCACGCGCGAGGGCCCGCCGCCGGCGGCCTGCTCGGTCGCGGCGAGGGTCTCGAAGAACGTGAGCATGCCCGCGGGGTCGATCCCCGCGCGGAGCACGTTCTGGAAGCCGCCCTCGTCCGCCTGCCGCTCGTCGGTCCGGCTGAACCTCGCGAACGCCAGCGTCCCGGCGAGGTTGATGCCGGCCTGCGCGGCGGGGTGCGTACAGACCTTGGTCAGCATGCAGGCGATCGTCACGCCCGCCTGGGCCTCCTGCGTCTTCTGCATCTGGCGCACCGAGTGCCGCAGGACCACGTGCTCGATCTCGTGCCCGAGCACCCCGGCCAGTTCGCTCATCGTGCGGGCGCGCGTGAGCACCCCGCGATTCACGTAGATGTACCCGCCGGGGAGCGCGAACGCGTTCACGACGTCGGTGTTCACGACCGCGAAGTGCCAGGCTAGGTCGGCTCGCGACGTGCGGCTCGCGATCGCCCGCCCCAGGCTGTCCACGTACGCATCGACGAGCGGGTCGGTGAGCATGGGGAGCTGCGCGTTCACCTGCTGGGCCGACTGCGTGCCGAGCGCGACCTCCTGGTCCTGCGAGACGGGGCCGCACGCGGCGAGGGACCCCACCGCGGGCCCGAGCACCGCGAGCGCGGCCGCGAGACGGGACGTCGCGGCGATGCGGGATCGCGCGCGGGCGACGAGGCGGGAGAACCGTGGGGAGCGCATCCGGGGGGAGATTCGATCGGGTGAAGGAGCGAGGACGGCCACGGAGGGCGCCATCGTACAAGGTTCGCGCCGCTCGGCGGGTGTGCCCGTAGCGGCGTTCGGGAACGCACGGTCGTGCGCGCGCTAGCAGCGGCCGGGCCGAGCGCTACCATCCATCGCACACCAGCAACGGAGATTCCGTGCGCACCGCGTCATTGCTGTCCCTCGCTGTCCTGTTCGCCGCGCGCGCCGGCGCGCAGTCGCCCGCCGCACCCGGCCGGCTCTCCGCGCACTGGGAGGAGCTGAGCGCCGCCGAATTCCGCGTCGCCATCACGCGCGCGCAGGGCACGTGTCTGCTCCCGTTCGGAATCCTCGAGAAGCACGGGCCACACCTCCCGCTCGGCAACGACCTGTTCAACGTCCGGTACGCCGCGCTCCACGCGGCCGAGCAGGACTATGCCGTGGTGTTTCCCGAGTACTACTTCGGCCAGATATTCGAGGCGAAGCACGAGCCGGGCACCGTCGCGTACAGCCGCGGACTCCAGCTGCAGTTGCTGCAGGAAACCACCGACGAGATGGCCCGCAACGGCTGCACGAAGGTCATCATCGTGAATGGCCACGGCGGCAACAACAGCCTGCTGCCCTACTTCGCGCAGACGCAGCTCGACACGCCGCACGACTACGTCGTCTACGTCCAGGGCCTGGCGCGCAGCGGACCGGGCGAACCGAAGCACCGGTCGGATCCGGCCACCGACATGCACGCCGGCGAGAGTGAGACGTCGGTGAGCATGATCGCGCGACCCGACCTCGTCCACCTCGACCGCGCGCCGCAGGAATCCGGGGCGGATCAGGCGCGCGTGAATCTCCCGGCCGGCCTGTACACCGGCATCTGGTGGTACGCGCGGTTCCCCAACCACTACGCGGGGAACGGCGCGGTCGCCTCGCGCGAACTCGGCGAATTCGAGACCACGACGTGGATCAATCAGATCGTGCAGGCGATCCGCGGCGCCAAGGCGGACCGGGAGAGCTTGCGGCTGCAGACGGAGTTCTACGAGCGGAGCAAGCACCCGCTGCGGGCTCCGGAGTAGGACTCCACGCACTCGGCGAGGACCACTCCCTCGCCGCGACTCCCTCGCCGCGACCGACCGAATCGGGTATTGCCGCCGCACCGCTTCGGTCGTATCGTCGGGCGCGGCACGACCGCGGGCGGGCGCGCGGCGCCGGCGCCCTCCCGCCTAACGCAGATTGCGTCTGCGTGGAGCACCGGTGGACCCGCACCGCTCTCGGCGAGCACCTCGCGGGGGTGACGATTCGCGCCCGCCGTCATTCCCTCGACGCTTGCCCCGGGCTCCGACCGGGGGGCGGGGATCCATCGCTGCGAAGGGCGAGCGCGGCCAGGAGGTAATCCGCCGTGTGGAGGGCGTGCTCCGCGTCCGGCGTGAACCCGGGGTCGGCCGCCTCAGCCCGGCGGAAGTCGGCGGCCGCCGCGTCGTAGTGGAAGCTGAGCAGCAACGCGAGCGCTTCGAGGAAGGGCGACCGCGTCGCCGCCGCACCGCCGTTCGGGAACACCACTCTCCCGAAGCGACCTTTCGTGGGCGCGGCCGCCGGGGTGCCCGGCGTGGCGCGGTGGCCCGCGTGCTGGGCGGCGAGGACGACGCGGGTGCAACAAGCGACGACGGCGGGCAGCATGCGACCGGGCCTCTGACTGACGCGTGGCGCGGCGGCGCGGCGCAGCCGGGCGCGGCTACGGGGGTCGGAGCGCGGGCCGAACATCCCGCGGGCCGCCCAGCTCGGCCGGACGCTCCGGCGTGCCCGGGACGACGCCGCGCTCTCAACACAGGAAAGGCGGTGGCGACAACCCGGACGTCGCAGGCGCGGACGCCGGGAGGCTGCCGTGCCCGCGAGCAGTCCCGACACCGCCCGCCGTGAGACGCCCGGAACTCACTCGATCACAACCCCCCGATCTCGTCTGAGCGTTAGGCGCCCGCCCCGTTTTCGAGACGCGCGCGGGCCGTCGCAGAACCGACCGTCCGGCGAACGCGAGCGATCGCACGCCGAACTCCTTGCAAGACCTTCCTCGGCGCCCACGCGGGCGGGCACGCGGAGGACTCTCGCCCGCCACCGCTCTCGACACGGCCCGACCCTCGGCGTACGATAGCGGCGCTGTCCGGTCGTAGCGACCACTCGTGCCTACCCCAGGGGGAATCGATGAGAACGCCGACGACGCAGAGCGGATGGATTATCGAGAACGACGGCAGCCCGCACGGCAACTTCGAGGCGATTTTCGCCTGTCCTGTGACGCCGACGACCCCGTCCCTTCGCGGCCTTTTCCATCAGTGGTGGGACAACGGCGGGCTCTCGGACCCGACGAGCCGCGTCGGCGCCGGCGCGCTGTGGACCACGGCGGAGACGATCACGAACGACGCGCTCCCGGGCCCGTGGTTCGGGGCGGCCCTCCTCAAGAGCAGCTTCGGTAACCTGGAGATCGTCGCCGCGCACGCCGACGGACGCCTCGCGCACTTCTGGCTCGCCGGGGTCTTCGGGTGGCAGGGCCCCACGTTCCTGCCCGGCGTCGCGGCCGGGCCGCCCGCGTTCATCCAGAGCCGATTCGGCGCGACCGGCAACTTCGAGGTGATCGTCCCGCGACCCGGCGGCGGGCTGTCGCACTTCTTCCGCGACAACGACCACGGCCAAACGTGGCACACGGCGCCCGACCCGACGAGCGCGGGGACGTGGGCGGGGGTCGGGCTCATTCACAGCAGCTTCGGCAATCTGGAGCTCGTCGGGGCGCTCGGGAACGGCAGTCTCGCGTTCATGTTCCAGGCGGGCGCGGGTGGACCGTGGTCGGCCCCCCTGACGCTCGCGACCGGCATGCGGGGCCGGCCGGCGCTGATCCAGAGCCGCTACGGCCGAGTCGGGAACTTCGAGGTCGTCGTGTCCGACGGTCGGGACGGCGGCCTCGTGCACCTCTGGCGTGACAACGACGCCGCGACCCTGCCGTGGTCGGCGCCGATCCGCGTCCCGCCGGCGGGCGACGGGCGGTCCACGATCTACGACGACGTGACCATGCTGCAGAGCAGCTTCGGCGCGCTCGAGGTCCACGCGCGTCCGATGCGCGAGAACACGCTCGACTGGTTCCGCGCCGCCCATGCCGCGCCGTGGACGCTTGCACTGGAAGGCGCGGTTTTCCCCTGCACGTAGCGCAGCACGACCCGGACCGCGTCGCGCACGACGGTCGTCCACACCGGCGGTGCGAATGCGTGGTCGCCGTCGCTCGCCTGGTGTCGCCGCTGCGGGGGGGGCGCGCGGCGTTGCACGCCCACGTGGCGACGCAGGGGAGCCGTAGGACTAGGGGAGCGGCGCGCGCCCCGCCTGCTCGGCGGTCCACGCCCGCACGCGGGCGGTCAGCACGTCGAGCGGGATCGACCCCGCGCCTAACACCTCGTCGTGGAACGCCCGCACGTCGAACCGCGGGCCCAGCGCGCGCTCGGCCTCCGCGCGCAACGCCTTGATCTGCAGCTCGCCCGACTTGTACGCCAGCGCCTGCCCCGGCCAGACGATGTAGCGGTCCACCTCGACCGTGATGTCGTGCTCGGCCTTGGCGGAGTTCTCGACGAAGTAGCGGATGGCCTGCTCGCGCGACCAGCCCATCGAGTGGATCCCCGTGTCGAGCACGAGCCGGAGCGCGCGCCACATCTCGTACGTGAGCTGGCCGTACTTGCTGTACGCGTCCCGGTACATCCCCAGGTCGCCGCCTAACGACTCCGCGTACAGCCCCCACCCCTCGGTGAACGCCGTGTACTCGCCGTAGCGCCGGAACTCGGGGACCGCGCCCAACTCCTGCGCGAGCGCGATCTGCAGGTGGTGCCCCGGCACCGACTCGTGCAGCGTGAGCGCCTCCATCTCCCACGTGGGCCGCGTGTCGACGCGGTACGTGTTCACCATGAACATCCCGGGCCGCCCGGCGTCGGGGGACCCCGGCTGGTAGTACGCGGTCGTCTGCGAGGGCGCCGCGAAGCTCGGGATCGTCCCGACCCCGTACGGCGTGCGCGGCAGCCGCCCGAACAGGCGGATGAGCCCGGGGTCGACGCGCTTCGCCACGTCGCGGTAGGCACGCACGAGCGACGCCGAGTCCTTGACGAAGAAGCGCGGGTCGGTGCGCAGCATGCGGGCGAACTCCGCCGCCGAGCCCGTGAATCCGGTCGCGCGCATGACCGAGTCCAGCGCGGTGCGGAGGCGGGCCACCTCGGCGAGTCCGATCCGGTGGATCTCCGCCGGCGTGCGGTCCGTCGTCGTCTCGCGGCGGACGTTGTAGGCGTACCACGCCGCGCCGTCGGGCAGCGCCGAGAGGCCGATCGACGTCCGGGCGCGTGGGACGTACGTGCCGACGAGGTACGTGCGCAGCGCGCGGTAGGCCGGGACGACGGCCGTGTCGAGCACGGCGCGCGCGTCGGCGCGCAGGCGCGTGCGCTCGGCCGCCGGCACGTCGGACGGGATCCGCGTGAACGCCTCGGTGAGCGGGTTGTGGTCGACGTCCTCGGCCAGCAGCCCGTCGACCTGCGCCGGCACGTCGCGCAGCGTCACCTGCGGGGGCGTGACGCCGACCACGAGGCCGCTGTCGAGGAGCGCGCGCGTCTCGGCCAGCACGCGGGGGATCGCGCGCAGCCGCGCCAGGAGATCGGCGTAGTCGGCCGCCGTCCGCGCGGGCTGCTGGCGCATCACCTCGCTCAGGGACTGCGGTCCACCCATTTGCGTGACCGCGACCAACTCCCACGGGAATCGCAGGCCCGCGATCGCTTCTTCCTGCCCGCGGCGGAACAGGTCGTAGTTGAGCTGATCGTTGGGCGAGAGGCGCGCACGATCGATCGTGAGGAGCGCGTCGAGTTGGTCGCGCGCCTCGGCCCGCCGACGGCGGAGGCCCGCGAACGAGTTGTCCGCCCACCGCCCGTTCTGCCCGGGGTAGCCGGTGTACGTCGCGGACTCCGGCGATTCGACGTTCGACTGCTCCCAGTCGAGCGCGAACAGCTGACGGAGGCGCAGGCTGTCGGCGGCGCGCCCGCGCGCGGCGCCGATGGCGGCGTAGCGCGCGTGGTAGGCGCTGTGGGCCGTGTCGGCCTGCGCCGCGAGCGCGGCCGGGGCGAGGGCCGCCGCGAGGGCGAGGCGCGCGAGAAGGTGGCGCTGTCTGACGCGGTGCATGATGACGACCGGTCGGGGATCGGGACGTGGGGCGCGCCAACATGCGCGACCGGCACACGCGGCGCAACGGAGAAGCGCACCCAGGTCGCGTGCCGACGCGTGCCGACGCGTGCCGACGCGTGCCGACGTGAACCGCGGGCGTATACTGTAGCCCGCCACCGCGACGCGCGTCGGTACGAGGCCCTCGCCGCCCCGCGGTGGCCTAACACCCGACCTGGGGGAAGCACTCGATGGAGATCACCCGCGCGCCCGGCGCCCCGGCGCCCGGCGCCCCGGCGCGCGCGCGCATGCCGTGGCGCATCACGCTGCCCGCCGCCGCGGCGCTCGTCGTCGGGTTCGGCGCGCTCTGGATGCTCCGCGACCTGGGGGGCCCGCTCGGGTTCCTCGTCCTCGCCATCGCGATCGCCGAAGCGCTCGCGCCGGCCGTCACGGCGCTCGAGCGGCGGCGGGTCTCGCGCGGACTCGCGATCGTGCTCGTCTACATCGCGGTGAACGCCGTCCTGGCCGGCCTCGGCTGGCTGCTGGTGCCCACGATCCTGGCGCAGGCGGTCGAGATGGGTCGGCGCGGACCCGAGTTCGCCGCGGTCGCCCAGCGCCTCGTCCAGCAGGGGCACGCGGCCGTCGGCGCGCAGCTCGACGCGCTCCTCGGCACGCTGGCGCGCCAGGCGGGCGGGTTCCTCCTCGGGCTCCCGCTCCAGGCGTTCGCGACGCTCATCAACCTGATCCTGCTCGCGTTCCTTTCGGCCTACTGGCTCCTCGGCGCGCCGGCGCTCGCGCGCTTCACGCTCTCGCTCCTCCCCGAGCGACGGCACGCCGCGGCGGCCAGCCTGTTCGACGACATGGGGCGGGCGATGGGCGGCTACGTGCGCGGCACCGCGATCAACTCGGCGCTCATCGGGCTGGCCGTGGGCGTCGGCCTCGCGCTCGCTGGCGTGCGCTACCCCGTGATCCTCGGGGCCGTCACGATGCTGCTCGAGCCCTTCCCCGTGATCGGGCCGTGGGTCGCCGCGGCGCCGGTCGCGCTCGTCGGGCTCCTCGATTCGCCCAACAAGGCGCTCGTCGCCCTCGGCGTGTACGTGGTGCTGACGCAGCTCGGCGGGCAGGTGCTCACGCCGATCATCATGCGGCGGTCGACCGACATCCCGCAGACGCTCGTGATCTTCGCGATCCTCGCCGGCGCGGCGGTCGGCGGGCTGCTGGGGCTCGTGGTCTCGATCCCGCTGGTCGCGGCGCTGCGCGTGTTCGTGCTGCGGGTCGTGGTGCCGGTCGTGCGGCGGTGGACGGGGGCGGCGGCGGCGCGGTCGGCGTAGCCGCGGGACGAGCGGCGCGACGCGACCCGTTAGGCATCGGCGGCGCCCCCGCACGGCGGGGCGCACGGGTACGCGGCCGCATGCGGCGCCGCGAGGAGCGCCAGCGCGCGCTCGGCGACGACGCGCGGGTCGAGCGACCGGAGCGCGTGGCACTCCCGGTCGCACTCCGGCGCGTACCCGCGCTCCGGCTGGAAGCGGCACCCGACGCACGACGCCCGCGGTACGACGAAGGCGTTGGCCGTCATCGCGTAGTAGCGCTCCGGGATTTGTTGCGCGAGCAGCACCAGCGTGCGCACGCCCAACAGGCCGCCGAGGTGCGCGAGGCCGCTGTCGCCCGCGACGACGAGCGCCGCGTGGCGGCAGACGTTGGCCACCCACGCGGGCTCCTGCCCCCAGTAGTAGTCGACGCCCACGACCCGACAGCGCTCCGGTTGGCCGGGCGCGTCGAGCGCGAGCACGTGATATCCGGCGCCCGCGAGGTCGGTGGCGAGCGCGCGCCAGTGCTCCACCGGCCACGTCCGGTTGCGGCGCGTGGCGAACGGCGCGAGCACCACGTACGGCGCCGGCAGCGACGGCGGGCGGGCGAACAGCGCGAGGCGGAGCGCCGGCCGCACGGGCGCCGCGCCGAGTTTGCGGGCGTACCACCACTTGGGATCGTGGCCCCCGCGCAACTTCTCGCGGTAGTCGGCCGCCGTGTCGCCGAGCGCGAGCACGGCGGCGCCCGCGGGGGGTTCTGCCGCCGGCGCGACGTCCACCCCTGGGATGTCGACCAGCCGCACCCACCCGGCGTGGTCCCGCAGGTACAGGGCGACCGGCGGCCGCCCGCGCGCGGCGGAGAACCCGTTGAGCCCGTAGAGCGAGCAGAGGACGTCGCCGATGCCCAGCTCGTGCTGCACGACGTGGTACGCGACGCCGTGTTCCAGGCGGGACCCGGGCGGCACCGGCGCGCGGGGCAGTGCCTAACGCTGTGCCGGACGCCCGGCCCGACGCGCGTCGCGTCAGGCCGCGGGCTGGAACGTCGTGCCGTTCCAGACCTGGTAGAGCCGCGGGGCGAGGACGCTGTGGACGATCTGGTCCTCGCGGTAGAGCAGGCTCAACTCGTCGCCGAGCCGGGTGACGCCGGGGACCAGGCCGGTGACGTTGGTGAAGCGGGCCCACGCCGCGTCGGCGGCCCGGGTCGGCAGGGGCAGGGGCGTCGCGGGGTAGAACCCCGCCGCGGCGAGCACCGGCGCCACCGCGACCACCGAGGCGTTGGTGATCGGCACGACGCTCGCCGCGGTGGCGGTGCAGGCGACGGCGTCGAGCGCGGCCGGCGCGACGGCCACGCTCCCCGGCGCGAGCACGGTGGCCGTGACCGCGAACGGCTGCGCGGAGCCGGTCGGGCGCGTGAGGGCGAGCGGGTCGGTGGCGGGGGCGGCGAGGGCGGCCGTCGTGGCCAGTGTGAGCACGCGCCCCAGGTAGGGCAGCAGGTCGGCGGGCGGGGTGGCGCCCGCCCCGGCCGGCGGCAGCGCGAGCGGCGTCGCGCCCTGGAAGGGGAGCGTCGCGCCGGTCGCGTGGAACGCGGCGAGGGCCGCCTGCAGCGCGCCCTGGAAATCGCTGCGCACCTGGAAGGTGAGCGCGAGCGTCGGCTGCGCCGCGCCCGCGGGGCGGTCGTTGGGCAGGGCGACCATCGCGAGCGGCTGCGTGTTGGCCACCCAGCCTAACGGCTGCGTCGGGCCCGCGACGCTGAGGATGCCGGCCAGCGCCTGCTGCCGCATCGTCGTCTCGCGCAGCGTGCCGAGCAGGTTGAGGTAGCCGCCGACCTCGGTGATGTTGCGCGGGGGCGGGACGCGCGAACCGACCACGTCGCCCTCGAGGGCGAGGCGACGGAAGAGGATGTTCTGCGCCTCGAGAGCGTCGGGCGAGGTGGCGTTCTGCAGCACGCCGAGCAGCGACTGCACGACCTGCGAGGTGAGCGCGGGGTCGACGTAGTACGGCAGGTTGCTGGGCGCGGCGCTGCCCCCGCCGCCGGGCAGCAGGGTGCCCACGCCGAATCCGGCGCCGGTGCCGGCGCTGCCGGTCCCGCCCGTGCCGCCGCTCCCCGGGCCGACCTGGATACCGCCCCCGCCCCCGCCGCCGGAGCCGCTGCCGGTCCCCGATCCGCTGCCCGTGCCCGAGCCCGACCCGCTGCCCGACCCGCTCCCCGACCCACTCCCCGTCCCGGTCCCAGAACCGGAGCCAGACTCCGAGCCGGAGCCCGAGCCGCTCCCCGAACCCGATCCGCTGCCGGACCCGCTCCCGGACCCGCTCCCAGACCCGCTGCCCGAACCTCCGCCGGACCCGCCTTCCCCGCCGCCCGAACCCGAGCCGGACCCGCTCCCCGAGCCGCTGCCGCTCCCCGAGCCGCTACCCGAGCCGCTACCCGAGCCGCTGCCGATGTAGGTGAACGCGCGACTCTTGGTGACCACCGTGACGCCGAGGCCGAGCGGGAACGTCACGCTCACGTCGACGGTACCGCTCCCCGCGGGCGCGGTCGTTCGGAGGGTGGTGTTGTTCACCACCGTGAGCGGCGCGTCGGTGCCGCCGAAGTCGATCGAGGTCGCGGCGCCCAGCCGCTGCCCGTTCACCGTCACCGCGGTGCCGGCCGCCCCGCTACTCGGCGCGAGCGACGCGATCACCGGCGTCGGCTGGACGTAGGTGAACTGCGCCGCCGCCACGCTCGGCGAGCTGCCGGCCGGCGTCGTCACCGTGACGTCGACCGCGCCGCTCCCCGGCGGCGTGATCACCTCGATCAGCGTGTCGTTGAACACCTGCAGCTCCGCCCCCGTCACGTCGGTGGCGCCGAAGGTGACCGAGGTCGCGCCGGTGAAGCCGGTGCCGTGGACGTTGATGATGTCGTTGCCGGCCGCCGACCCGGTGCTGGGGTCGAGGCTCGTGATCGACGGGGTGGGCATGGGGGTCTCGCGTGAGGGCGCGTGGTGAGGTGCGGGGGCCGCCGGGCGCGGCGGGCCGCGTCAGGCGAGGAGGCCCGCCGCCGCGGCGCCGCCGCCGTCGCCTAACGCGCCCCCGAGCAGGCCGCCGGCCCCGCCGGCCCCGCCCGCGCCGGCGGCGCCAGCGCTGCCACCCGCGCCGGCCGCGCCGCCCGCGGAGCCGGCGCCCGCGGAACCGGCGCCCGCGGAACCGGCGCCCGCCGCCGGGGTCGACGCCGCGTCGCCGGGCTTGGGCGTGGTTCCCAGCGGCGGCTGGCTGGAGCCGCGCACACTCGACGCGGCCGACGAGCCCGCCGTGCTGTTGCCGTACATCGCGCCGACGATGTTGCCCACCGTCGCCACCGCCTGCGACGTGAGATCCTTGGTCGTCTGCAGCGCGTCCTGCCGCGCCAGGTTGGCCGTGGTCTGCGCGTTCTGCACGAGCGGCGCGAGCTGCGCGGCGCCGGTGAGCGCGGTGCTGAAGTCCTGCTGCGCGGCCGCCTGCTGCCCCATCGCCTGCAGGAGGCTGGTGTTGGGCGTCGGCGCCGTGATGACGGTGTTGATGAACGGCGGCATGGTCGTGAGCGCGTTCGGCGCGGTGACGCCCGTCGTGAGCGGCGGCGTGGTGGTCGGCAGCTGCACCATGCCGATCCCGGGCGCGGTGTCGGGCGGCGAGTCCTGCCAGTTCCAGAACCGCGTGAGGTCGATCTTCTCCGCCGACGCGCAGTGGCCGAGCACCGCCTCGCCGAGCACGCCGCGCGACGGCAGCGCGATGCGCGACACCGGCGGGACGAAGGTCGCCTGCTGGTAGGCGAGCAGGTTCTGCTGCAGCGCCGCCGGGTCCAGCTGCATCGACTCCGCCACGCTCTGCGGGATCATGAACGGCATGATCAGCGAGTTGCCGAACACGCCCAGCACCTTGTTCTGCACGCAGTTCAACAGCGGCACGAGCTGGCTCGCGTCCTCCACCCCGCCGCTCGGCACGCCGATCGTGTAGCCGTCCAGCAGGATCGCGCGCTCGTCGGCCGTCATCGACAGCCACACGGCCTTGGCGTAGTTAGTCGTGTTGCGCACCACGTGCTGCACCGACTTCTCGATCTCGAGGATCTCGTGGTAGCGCAGCACCGGCGCGATCTGAATCGCGGGCAGCGGGTACGGCTGCGGCGGCAGCACCACGCCCCCGAGCGCGTCGTTGGCGTAGGTCTCGTGCGGCTGCGGCGGGAGCTGGTTTCCGCCCGCGTCCAGCTCCTCGATCGCGGCGCGGAAGGACGTCACCGCCGGCCCGCCGAGCGCGGTTTCGAGGTCGGCCGGGGTGAGCGAGATCGTGGCGCGCTCCGCGGCGAGCTGCGCGAACTGCGCGGCCGCGCCGTCGGGCAGCGCGCCGCCGTTGAGCGCGGCCAGCACCTTGAGCGCCTGCAGCGCGGCGCTCCAGAGTGTGTAGCCCACCGTCTGGAAGCCGCGCGTAATCTCGAACCCGACCACGTCGGCCCGGTTGAGCGACGGCGGCAGCGCGAGGCTGCCCTGCAGCGTGGTGCTGCCCGCCTGCCGCTGCAGCAGGAGCCAGGCGAGCAGGTCGTCCCGGCTGACGAAGGTGTCGGCCGGCGGGGACGCGGGCTGCCCGGCGAGCGCCGGGGAGAGCCGCACGGGCCCGACGCGCGTGTTGCGGCGCGTCACCGCCGACACGCGCACCACCTCGCCCGCGACGAACGCCCCCGTCAGCTCGAACTGGATCACGTCCTCCGCCACCGCGCTCTCCGCGTCCACCACCGCCGACGGGTCGGCCACGAACTGCGCCAGCAGCGTGAGCCCGTACCCGAAGCGCCGCGGCACCGCCGCCTGCAGCACGTCGAGGTGCTTCACCACGCTCGCGTAGCGCGCGAGCACCGCCTGGCGCGTCGCCGGTACGGACGCGTCGGTGAGCGCGAACGGCTGCCCCGGCGGCATGAAGCGCACGATCTGCATCGGCACGAGGCACGTCAGCTGCACCCCGTCGACCGCCGTGCTCACGTCGTACATGCGCAGCACTTCCCAGTACTGCATCGTGAGCGCGTGGACGTGGTTGTGGTTGCTGATCGTTTTCGTCGTCGCGCTCATCCGCTCGGTGCCGCTCGACATCCGCATGCCCGTGCGGTTGGCCGTGCGCCGCGCGTTCGCCTGGCTTTCGGCCGCGGAGTGCGTGGTCTGCGACGCCTGCTGCGCGCTGTCGCGCTGCCCCTGCAGCCACGAGCTCGAGTTCCCCGAGGCGCTGGACGAGCCCGCGCCCCCCGAGACCAGGATGAGGCTCGCCCCGATGCTCTGGCTGGAGCTGTCGGTCTGGAACTGGCTCCCCCCGCTCGCGGCCTCGCGGAAGGCGGATTGGAAGGTCGCGTTGGTCGACGTGTCGGCGAGCGCGGTCTCGGTGATCGCGTCCTCCTCGGAGAAGAACTCGCTCTCGTAGACGCTCGACGTGTCGGCGCGCTCGAAGACGGCCACCTGCTGCTGCTCGCCCGGCGCGAGCGGCAGCGAGTAGACCAGGTCGCCGAGCGCGAGGCCGCGGAAGGTCCACCGCTGCGACAGCCAGAGCACGTACCCCAGGCCGAGCGAGGCCGCCATCGGCACCGTCTCGTCGGCGGTGAAGTAGCCGTCGGTGTCGAGCCCGGCGATCTGGTCGCGGAAGCCGTCGACCGAGAGCGGCTGCTCGACCGGGACGCGGTCGACGTAGGCGACCGACGCCCCGCCGGCCGCCGCGGGCTCCGCCTGCGTGGCGTAGATGGGGAGCGGGACGAAGCCATTGCCGAACGGGAACCGGTGGACCGCGTTGACGATGCTCATCCGCGGCTCGACCAGGCGGTAGAACACGCCCCACGGGAAGCGGTCGAAGGTCTGGCCGGCCGCGAACGTCTGCGAGCACACCGACCCGGCCTCGCCGATGCGCACGGTGGGCGTCTGCCCCGGGGTCGGGGGCGGCGCGGGCGCCGGGGCCGCGCCGGTCGGCGCGAGCGCGGCCAGCGCGGACAGGATGCTCACCGGCAGCGGACTGATCGGCGTGGTGAGCGTGAGGGTCCCGACCATGCCATTGGCGGCGACCTGCGCCGCCGGGATCGCGACCGTCGCGTTGGCGCTCGCGCCGTGCACGGTGAGCGCGAGGCCCCCGGCGGGGAGCGCGGCGGCCGCGGGCATCGGCAGCACGAAGCCGCCGTCGTCGTGGGTGACCACCGAGATCACCGCGCCACTCGCGCCGACGCTCTTCGGGTCGAACTGCACCTGCACGCGCGCCGCGGCCGAGCCGTCCAGCTGGTGCAACGCGCCGACCAGCTGCGGCGGGATCGGCGTGGTGTCGAGCGCCTGGAGGATGTTGCCCAGGTTGGCGCGGATCAGCTCGAGGCCGGCGTAGACGCGCGTGACAGCGAGGGCCCGCATGGGCTGCAGCGTCGCGCTCAGCGCGGCCCCCTCCTTGCCGAACGGATCGACCGACAGCGGAATGCGCTGGCGGTTGATCGGAGCGGCCAACCGCGCGGCCCCGGACGCGAGCGCGTCGCGGGTCGGGAGCTGTCCGCCGCCGTCCGCCGCGTCCTGTGTCATTGCCGTCTCCGTCCAGGTAGGGTCCGTCGGTGCGCGCCCGCGCCGGTCGCGCCTACGGTGCGGAGGTCCGACGGGCGAAGCAATAGCCCGAACGACCCGTCCGCGGTCTGGATCGAACGGCCCGGATCGGCGCGTCCGTCGGCTCGTACGACGGTGTATTAGTCACACATCGATTCTCACGCCTTACGGACACCGCCCGGGGGTCGCGACCCCATCGCCGCGCGATTGCCGCGCGACCCAGGCGGGCGTACGTTGGGCGCGCCGGTCGCTCCCGCGACTCGCCGTCCCTCGGCGCCGCGGACGACGGCCGGCGGCGGGTGCCGGCGCTTCAGGGGGAGGGATTATGGACGACCGACGCCCGCACGGCGCGGGCACCGGCGGGACCGTCGCGGTACTCCTCGTCAGCGACGTGGCGCTCCTTCGCGAACTCCTCGCCCAGGCGCTCCGCGAGGCGCCGGCCGTCCGGGCGGTCGCGACCACGTCGGCGGGCGACGAGGCCGTCGCGCGGCTGCGCGAGAGGCGCGCGGACGTCGTCGTGTTGGACGCGGGCACGGGCGCGTACCGCGACGTGCTCCGCGTGGTCGCCGACCTTGCGCCGGAGGCGCGCGTGGTGGCGTTCGGCGGCGCCGGCGCCTACGACGACGACGTGCTCGGCTGCGCCGAGCCCGGGCTGGACGGCTACGTCGCCCGCGACGCGTCGGTCGCGGAGCTCGTTGCGGCGATCGTGGCCGCGTCGCGTGGCGAGTTCCACTGCTCCCCGCGGCTTTCGGGCGCCATGTTCCGCCGCCTCGGGGAGCTGGGGGCGGCGTACCCCGCGGCCGCCCCCCGCACCACGGCGCGGCGCCTCACGTCGCGCGAGGCCGAGGTGCTCGGCTGTCTCGAACGGGGGCTACCGAACCGCGCCATCGCGCAGGGGCTCGGCATCGCGGAGTCGACCGTCAAGAACCACGTCCACAGCGTCCTCGAGAAGTTGCAGCTGCGGCGCCGCGCGGAGGCGGCGGCGCAGGCACCCCGTCGGGTGCACTGACCCGCGAACAGCCACCGCCGAGCAGGGCGGCGGAGCGAGCAGCCGCGCTCACCAGCCGGCCCCGCGCGCCCGCCCAGCCGCTCAGTTCGCGGAGAGCACCGTGACGTCGAACACCAGCACCGCGTTCCCCGGGATCACCTGGGTTCCCTGTACGTACACGCCCTGAGCCCCGTAGCCGAGCGCCGGCGGGATCAGCAGGCGGCGCTGTTCGCCGACGTGCATGCCGACGATGCCCTGGTCCCACCCCGCGATCACCTGCCCCGCCCCGAGCTGGAAATTGATCGTCGACGAGTCGAACGGCGTCGCGTTCGCGAGCCGCCCCGTGTAGCGCACGCTCAGCTGTTGGCCGTTCGTGACCGCGGCGGCCCCGGAGGGCGCGCTGACGAGAGTCCGGTAGAACAGGTCGGCGCTCGTGCGCGTCCACCCCGCGGCGGTGAGGTCGATGCCGAGCGAGGGGGCGAAGGTTGTGGCCTCGACCGTGGCCGCGGGCGTCGTCGCGGCCGGCGCGGTGGCGTCCGACCCGCTGCTGCACCCCGCCAGCGGGGCGGCGCACGCGATCGTGAGGAGGGCGGTGAGCAGGCGGGTCGAACGCGTCACGAGCGGAGTGGCGGCGGGGAATAAACGGCTGGCGCGATATGGAGATTTATCCGGCGGCGGGCGTCGTGACCACGCTTCGCCCGCCGCCGCGGCTCCGCGGTGTCGCCCGCGGTGTTACTTCCTCGTCGATGCCGCGCCGCGAGATCGCCCGCAAGTCGAAGCAGCCCCCGCGCGCCGCCCCCGCCAAGCGCACCGCCGCGCTTCGCCCGGCCGGCGCGCCCGAGGTGGCCCCGCCCGCGCCGGCCCCGTCGCCGGATAACCAGGCGCTCATCGCGCGCTTCCTGCACGCGCGCGACCTCGCCGTCTCGACGCGCGCCGCGTACCGCACCGACCTGTACCTCTTCGCGACCGCCATCGGCCCGCAGTCCTTGCGCGACGTCGCGGCCGACGACGTCCGGCGCTGGCTCGGCGAACACACGCTCGACCCGTCGGTCCCCGGGTCGAAGGGGCGCTGGACGCCGCGCACCGCCGCGCGCAAGCTGGCCGTCCTGAAGGCGTTCTACGCGTGGGCGCGCGAGACGCCCCGGGACGCCGCGGAGGGGGATCCCACGCCTAACGGTCCGGACGGCCGGCCGCTGCCGCTCGTCGGGTTCAACCCCGTGGCGGCGCTCCGCGCGCCGGCGTTCGCGCGTCCCGACCCGGTCCGGCTCGCGCGGGAGGCGCTGGCGCGGCTGTTCGAGTGGTGGGAGGCGCGCATCGCCGCGCTCGACGCGGTCGGCACGCGCGCGGCCGGGCGCGAGCGGGCGCTGCACGTGCTCGACGTCGCGCTCTTCCGGCTCTGCTACCACCTGGGGCTGCGCGTCGGGTCGGCGCAGGCGCTCCAGTTGCGCGCGCTCGACACGAGCGACGCCGGGCGCTGGCTCGTGACGGCGTACGTGAAGGGGAACAAGCCGCGGCGGAAGGTGCTCGCGGGCGTGGTCAAGGCGGACGTCGAGCGGTGGCTCGCGCTCCGCCTCGCGATCACGCCGCGCCCGCACCTTCGGCGGCGGAAGACCAACGCGACGAGCCCGCTGTCGCGGCCGACGGGGGACCCGGACGCGTACATCTTTCTGCACCCGTGGACCGGGCGCGTGCTGTCGCGGCGGCGCGCGTGGGAGCGGCTGCTGCTCGCGGGCGAGGCGGCGGGGCTGTCGCCGGCGACGGTGCGGCAACTCTCGCCGCACAAGCTGCGGCACGCGGTCGCGTACCACGCGCTGGCCGACGGGTTCAGCCTGATCGACGTGCAGGGGCTGCTGGACCACGAGGACGTGCGGACGACGACCGTCTACGTCGAGGCGAACGAGGCGCAGCGCTTCCGCACGATGGAACAGTTGAGCGGTCCCGGCGTGTTGCGGCGGGGATAGCGCGCCGGACGGCGCCCGTCGGGGGCACCTGCCCGGGGCACCGGCCCGGGGCACCCGCCTGGGAGCCGCACCGGCCTGGTTAGAATCCCCGTATGAACGCACGTTCCTCATGACCGTCACCGCCGACGAGCTGCCCGCCGCACGCGCGGCGGAGTTCGCGCGAGCGCGTGCCGCCGCCAACCACATCGCCGAGCTGGCCGTGCGCCTGCGCGCGTGCGTGACGGAGGCCGGGGCCCGGGCGCGGACGTCGGGGCGGCCGGTGCTGGCGAGCGTGGTCGCGCCGGCGCCGCCGGTCGACCCGCTCGACGGACTCGCCGCGCTGGCCGAGGCCGCCGCGGAGGCGGTCGACGACCCGGCAGCTGACGGCGGAGTTGACGGCGGGGCGCGCGTACTGGGCGCGGCCGAGTGAGGCGTTCGCGGTGGCCGGGGCCGGCGTGGCGGCGGCGGTCGCGCCGGCGGGGCCGGGGCGGTTCGCGGCGGCCGACGCGGCGTGGCGCGCGCTGCTCGACGACGCGGTGATCGACGACGCGGGCGCGGCCGACGCGGCGGCCAACGCGGCGGCCGGCGCGCCGGACGCGGGGCCGATGCTCCTCGGGGGGTTCGGGTTCGACCCGGACGGGCCGCGGGCGGCGCGCTGGCGCGGGTTTCCGGCGGCGCGGCTGGTGCTGCCGCGCGTGCAACTCGTGGCCGCGGGGGGCGCGCACTGGTTCACCGCGAACGTGGTCGTCGGTCCGGATGGCGACCCCGGGGACGCGTCGGGCGACCCGTTAGGCGACCCGTTGGGCGCGGCGTTCGGCGGTGGGGCGGGCGGGGTCGCGGAGGCCGTGCGGCTGGCGTACGCGCTGACCGCGGGCGGGGCGCCCGGGGCCTCCGCGGCTTCGGGCGCGCGGGCCGGCGGCGTCTGCCTGGCGGACGAGGTGCCCGCGGCCGGGTGGCGGGCGCTCGTCGCCGACGCCGTCTCGGCGATCCGCGGCGGCGCGCTCGAAAAGGTGGTCGTCGCGCGCGCGGTGCGGGCCGTGGCGCCGGACGCGTTCGACGTGGTTGCGGCGCTCCGGGCGCTGCGCGCGCGCTACCCCGACTGCTACGTCTTCGGCTACTGGGCCGAGGGTGGGGCGGCGGACGGGGCGGCGGACCGGGCGGCGTTCGTCGGCGCGAGTCCGGAGCGGCTGGTGCGGGTCGACGGCGAGCGGGTGCGGGCGACGAGCCTCGCGGGGTCCGCGCCGCGCGGGCCCGGGGACGACGGGGGCGCCGCGCTGCTGGCGAGCGCGAAGGACCGCGCCGAGCACGCGATCGTGCGGGGGGCGCTCGTGGGGGCGCTCGGGGAGCTGTGTGACGGCGTCGAGGCGGCGACCGAACCGTCGGTGCGCGCGCTCGCGAACGTGTACCACCTGCAGACGGACGTGCGCGGGCGGTTGCGGGCGGGGCGCTCGGTGTTCGACCTCGTGGCGCGGCTGCACCCGACGCCCGCGGTGGGCGGGTCGCCGCGTCCGGCGGCGCTGCGGTTCCTGGCCGAGCGCGAGGGGCTGGACCGCGGGTGGTACGCGGGGCCGGTGGGGTGGGTGGGGCGTGCGGGCGGCGAGTTCGCGGTGGCGTTGCGGTCGGGGCTCGTGCGGGGCGCGGAGGCGTGGCTGTTCGCGGGGTGCGGGATCGTGGCCGACTCGGACCCGGCGCGCGAGTACGACGAGTCGCGGGCGAAGCTGCGCGCGATGGAGCAGGCGCTCGCGGCCGCGACGAGCGGCGCGGCGAGCGGCGCGGCGAGTGACTGACGGCGACCCGGCGGCGGCGGCGCGGGCGTTCGTCGGCGCGTTCGTCGAGGAGTTGGCGCGCGCGGGGGTGCGAGACGCGTGCGTCGCGCCGGGGTCGCGGTCGACGCCGCTCGCGCTGCTGCTGGCCGAACACCCCGCGGTGCGGACGTGGGTCCACCTGGACGAGCGTTCGGCGGCCTTCTTCGCGTTAGGCATGGCACGCGCGTCGGGGGTGCCGGTGCTGCTCCTCTGCACGTCGGGGTCGGCCGCGGCGAACTTCTTTCCGGCGGTGGTCGAGGCGCGCGCGGCGCGGGTGCCGCTGCTCGTGTGCACCGCCGACCGGCCGCCCGAGTTGCACGACGTGGGGGCGGCGCAGACGATCGACCAGCACCGGCTGTACGGGCCGCACGCGAAGTGGTCGGTCGACGTCGCGCTCCCCGAGGGGTCGGCGGGGCTCGTGCGGTACGCGCGCGTGCTCGCGGGGCGGGCGGCGGCGCTCGCGGCGGCCGCGCCGGCGGGCCCGGTGCACCTGAATTTCGCGTTCCGCGAGCCGCTCGTCCCGGCGCCGGCCGCGGTGCCCGCCGTGGTGCCGCACAACGCGTCACCGGCCGACGCGCTGGCGTGGGCGGGGCGGCCGGAGGGCGCGCCGTGGGTCGCGGTGGCCGACGCGCCGCCGGCGCCGGACGCCGGCGCGGTGGCGCGCCTGGCGGACGCGCTCCGCGGCGCGCGCCGCCCGCTGATCGTCTGCGGCCCGCAGCCCGACGCCGGGCTCGCCGCGCCGCTCGCGGAGCTGGCGCGGCGCGCGCGGGCGCCGCTGCTCGCGGACCCGCTGTCGCAGCTCCGGTGGGGGGCGCACGACCGGTCGGCGGTGGTCGACCGCTACGACGCCGTGCTGCGCGACGAGGCGGCGGCCGCGGCGCTCGCGCCGGACGTGGTGCTGCGCGTGGGCGCGGTGCCGACCTCGAAGCCGCTCGCCCAGTACCTCGAGCGGCACGGGGCGGCGCGGCAGGTGGTGGTCGACGCCGCGGGGTGGCCGGACCCGTCGCTCTTCGCCGCGGAGGTGGTGCACGCGGACCCGCGGCGGTTGGCGGAGGCGGTGCTCGCGGCGTGGCCCCGGTCGGGGGCCGAGGGAGCGGCCGGCGACCGGGCGTGGGCCGCGCGCTGGCGGCGGGTGGACGCGGCCGCGGGGGCGGCGCTCCGCGAGTACCTCGCGGCGTGCGACGAGCCGTTCGACGGGCGGGCGCTGGCCGAGGCGGCGGGGGCGGTGCCGGCGGGGGGGACGCTGTTCGTGAGCAGCAGCATGCCCGTGCGCGACCTCGACGCGTTCGCGGCGGGGGACGCGCGGGCGGTGCGCGTGCTGGCCAACCGCGGGGCGAACGGGATCGACGGCGTGGTCTCGAGCGCGTTAGGCGCGGCCGCCGCCGCGCGTGGGGTGGGGGCCGGCGGCCCGTGGCGCGGGCCGCTCGTGCTGGCGATCGGCGACCTCGCGTTCTACCACGACATGAACGGGCTGCTGGCGGCGCGGCTGCACGCGCTGGACGCGACCGTGGTGCTCCTCAACAACGAC
This sequence comes from uncultured Gemmatimonadales bacterium, assembly GCA_963763675.1. Classification (GTDB taxonomy): domain Bacteria; phylum Gemmatimonadota; class Gemmatimonadetes; order Gemmatimonadales; family Gemmatimonadaceae; genus BPUI01. The sequence continues at coordinate 294,127 of CAVXPN010000004.1, read as the reverse complement.
GGCGGCGGGATCTTTTCGTTCCTGCCACAGGCGGCGCACCCGGCGCACTTCGAGCAGCTATTCGGCACGCCGCACGGGCTGGACTTCGCGCCCGCGGCGGCGCTGTACGGGGCGCGGTACACGCGGGCCGAGGGGTGGGACGCGTTCCGCGGCGCGCTCGCGGCAGGCGTGGGCGGGCGCGGGCTGCACGTCGTCGAACTGCGCACCGACCGCGCGAGGAACGTCGGGCTGCACCGCGCGGCGTGGGACGCGGTCGCGGCCGCGGCGGGCCGCGCGTTAGGCGAGGGCGACGCGGGGGCGGGAGCCGCCGCGGGGGCGGGCGTGGATGCCGGAGAGCGGACCGACGACTGACGCGCGCCGCGTGGACGACGTGGACGTCGGCGACGGCCTCGCGCTCCGCGTGTCGTACGACGACGCGCCGTACGACACCTGGTCCGACGGCGGCCCGCCGCCGCTGCTCCTGCTGCACGGGTTCACGGGCGCGCTCGACGCGTGGGACGCGCTCCGCCTCGCGCTCCGCCTCGCGCTCCGCGAACCGCGCGGCCCGTTAGGCGAAGGCGGGCGGCTCACCGCGGTTCGCGCTACGATCGCCGTCGACCTGCCCGGACACGGCGCGTCGGGCGCGCCCGCGGACCCGGCGCGCTACGCGCTCGACCGCACGGCCGACGACCTCGCGCGCGTGCTCGACGCCCTCGGCGCGCCGCGCGCCGCGGTGCTCGGCTACTCGTTCGGCGGGAGAGCGGCGCTCCGCTTCGCGCTCCGCCACCCCGGGCGCGTCGACGCCCTCGTGCTCGAGAGCGCGTCGCCCGGCATCGCCGACCCGGCCGAGCGCGCGGCGCGGGCCGCGGCCGACGCGGCGCTCGCGGACGCGATCGAGCGCGACGGCGTCGCGGCGTTCGTCGACCGCTGGGAGCGGCTCCCGCTCTGGGCCAGCCAGGCGGCGCTCCCCGAGGCGGCGCGCACGCGCCTTCGGCGGCAGCGGCTCGCGAATCACGCGCGCGGGCTCGCCAACAGCCTGCGCGGCGCCGGGGCAGGCGCCGACCCGCCCGTCCTGCCCGCACTCGGCGCGCTGCGCGCCCCGACGCTCGTCATCGCGGGCGCGCTCGATGCCAAGTACGTCGCGCTCGGGGAAACGATGGCCGCGGCGATCCCGGGCGCGCGGCTCGCCGTCGTGGCGGGGGCCGGGCACGCGGTGCACTTGGAGCGGCCCGCGGTGTTCGCGGAGGCGGTCGGGGAGTTTCTCGCGCGGGCGGACGGGGGAGCGGCGTGATGCGGATGTGGCCCTCGGGACGGAGGGGGGGGCGCCCCCAAATCATCCCACGCCGTTAGGCACCCGTCAGGGCGCCCACGCGAGCGTCGTCACCGAATCCGCCGGCAGCGCGACGTCCACCGCGCTGCCGCCCAAGACCACGCGCGTCGCCCGCGCCCGCGCGGCGAGGTTCGCGAGCACGAGCACCCGCGACCCGCCCGGGTTCTCGAACGCCACGTGCCCGAAGTCCGCCGTCGGCCGCGCGCCCCCGCCCGGCGCCTCGGGCGGCGTGCCCGCCTGCCCCGGGGCCGTGCCGCCCGCCGACTCGAACACCCGCGCCCCGCGCCTGACGTGCCGCGAGAAGTGCGCGAACGCCCAGTACATGCCGCTGCGCGTGACCGCCTGCGTGCGCGAGTCGACGGTCACCAGCCCGCCGCACGCGAACGGCCCGACGTTCGGCTTGCCGTGCTCGTCGAGCGCGTAGTTCCACGCGATGATGCAGCGCGACCAGTTGCGCAGGATGTCCGTGAACTGCCCCGCCCACGACGACCAGTCCGTCGCGTAGCGCGGGCTGGTCACGTCGGGCCCGCCCTCCGTCCAGTACGCGTGCTTGTCGGGGTAGGCGTCGTGGACGCGCGTCATCGACGCCGGGTTGCCGACGTAGCCGTGCCACGCGACCCCGTCCGCGTACCGGCGCACCGCGTCGTCCTCGAACTCCGAGAGCGCGCGCCCCCACAGGTTGTAGTTGTGGTCGATGAGCCAGATCTTGGTCGGCAGGCCGGCCCGCTGGAGCGCCGGCCCGAGGTGCTGGCCGACGAACTGCACCTCGGCCTCCTGCGGCCACGTGCACGCCGGCATGCCGCCGTCCTGGTCGGTGTCGAGCTCGTTCTGCGTGGTGAGCGCGTGCACGCGGACGCCCTCCGCGTCGTACGCCTGCACGAACTTCGTCAGGTAGTTGGCGTAGGCGCCCAGGTAGCGGCGCCGGATCGTGCCGCCCAGCATCGAGCCGTTGTCCTTCATCCACGCGGGCGGGCTCCAGGGCGACGCCAGCAGGTAGAGGTCGGGGTTGGCCGCGCGCACCTCGCGCAGCATGGGTAGGATCCACTGCCGGTCGCGCGCGATCGAGAAGCGCGCGAGTTCGGGGTCGGGCGTCGGGCCCTCGTCGTAGCTGTAGACGGCGGTCGAGTAGTCGCTCGACCCGACGCACGCGCGGCCGACGTTGAAGGCCATCTCGGCGGGGTCGTACAGCTCGCGGAAGAGCGCGGCGCGCGCGGCGGGCGCCATGCGGTGGAACGTGTGGCACGCCGCGTCGGTGAACGCGGCGCCGAAGCCGAGCACGTCCTGCTTGCGGCGGTCTGGGGCGAGCACGACGTCGGCAGCGCCCGGGGCGTCGGACGTGGCGCGCCAGGCGAGGTCGGGGAGCGCGGCGTGGTGCCGGGCGCCCGCGGTCTGGAAGACGCGGATCGGGCCGGCGGGGGCGGGCGTCATCCGCGCGCGCGGGGGCGCCACGGCGCGCGGCCCGGGCGGGCCGACGAGCGGCAGCCCGAGGGCGGGGAGGCTGATCGCGGCGCTGAGTCCGACGGCGCCCGTTCGAAGGAAGGCGCGGCGGCCGGTGTCGGCCGCGGCGGCGGAGGGAGTGCCCGCGCGCTCCGCGACCTCCTCGTCGTGTGCGTCCCGCCCTACGCCGCTCGTGTTCGTGGGTTCGTGCATCCTGGCAGGGGTGTGCTCGCGTGGTCGGGTGGCGTGCTCTGGTGGCGGGGGTCTCGCCCCGCCCCAATGGTGGCGTGCGGACCTCGCGCGGAACAGCCGTCGCGCCGATCTTGTCGGCCCCGCGCCGGGCGACGCGGACGTGTGTCGTCCGCTCGTGCCCCGCTTGTTTCATCGCCGCCGCGCTCTCCGCATGCCTCCGCCGATCGCCGACTACGTCACCTGGGGCGTCGCGGGCGCCGCTACCGCGGGCGTGATCACGCGCCCCTTTCAGTGGCCCGAGGCCGTCTGGGCGGTCGCCGGCGCCGCGCTGCTCGCGCTCTTCGGGCTGCTGCCGCTCGCCGACGTCGGGCGGGCCGTCGGAAAGGGGCTCGACGTGTACCTGTTCCTCGTCGGCATGATGCTGCTGTCGGAGGTCGCGCGGCGCGAGGGGCTGTTCGACACCGTCGCGGCGCTCGCCGTCAACAAGGCGAACCGGGACCCGCGCCGCCTGTTCCTCCTCGTCTACGCGGTGGGCGTGGTGGTGACGGCGTTGTTGTCCAACGACGCGGCGGCCGTGGTGCTGACGCCCGCGGTGTTCGCCGCGGCCCGCAAGGCGCGCGTCGAGCCGCTGCCCTACCTGTTCATCTGCGCGTTCGTCGCCAACGCGGCGAGCTTCGTCCTCCCGATCTCCAACCCCGCCAACATCGTCCTCTACGGCGACCACACGCCGCCGTTAGGCCGCTGGCTGGCGGCGTTCGCGCTGCCGTCGGCGCTCTCGGTCGTCGGCACGTACGCGGCGGTGCGGTGGGCCGAGGGGCGGGGGCTGGGCGCGGCGTGCGAGGGGGACGTCGCGCGGCCGCCGCTGTCGGCCGGCGGCTGGACGGCGCTCGCGGGGATCGCGCTCACGGCGGTCGCCCTCCTCGTCGTCTCCGCCCTCGACCGGCCCCTCGGCCTGCCGACCGCGATTCTCGGCACGCTGACCGCGGCCGCGGTGTTGGTCCGCACGCGCGAGTCGCCGCTGCCGGTGCTGCGCCGCGTGTCGTGGGCCGTGCTGCCCCTGGTGGCGGGGCTGTTCGTGCTCGTCGAAGGGCTGGACCGGACGGGCGTGGTCGGGCGGCTCGCGGCGGCGCTACGCGCGGGCGTCGGGGCGTCGCCACAGGGGACCGCGTGGGCGGCCGGCGGTGTCCTCGCCGTCGCCTGCAACCTGATGAACAACCTGCCCGCGGGGCTGATCGCGAGCGCGACGCTCGCGCGGGCGCACCCACCGCAGCTGGTCACGGACGCGCTGCTGATCGGCGTCGACCTGGGGCCCAACCTGTCGATCACCGGGTCGCTCGCGACGATCCTCTGGCTTACGGCGATACGGCGCGAGGGCCAGGACGTGAGCTTCTGGCGCTTCCTCAGGACGGGCGCCGTCGTGATGCTGCCCGCGCTCGCCCTCGCCCTCGCGGGCCGACTGCTGGTGTCGTGACGCCGGGGTGGCGGCGCTGTGACGGCGCCCGCCCGCGGGGCGTCGCGCCGTCGTGGCCGCCGCGTCTCTGACTCCCGCCGCGACGCGGCGCGCCGCGTTCCGTCCCGACCTCGAAGGGCTGCGCGGCGCCGCGATCCTGCTCGTCGTCGCGTACCACGTGGGCGTGCCGGGCGCGCGCGGTGGCTTCGTCGGCGTGGACGTGTTCTTCGCGCTCTCGGGCTACCTGATCACGGGCTTGCTGGTCGCGGAACTCGACGCGACCGGGACCGTGGACCTCGCGGGGTTCTACGCGCGGCGGGCGCGGCGCTTGCTGCCGGCGGGGCTCGTCGTCGTCGCGGTCACGCTCGTCCTCGCGGCCCTGCTCGACGCTCCGCGCGAGGTGGACGCCGCCGCGGGCGCGGGGCGGGCGGCGGCGCTCGCGCTCAGCAACGTGTTCTTCGCCGCGCGCGCGACCGACTACTTCGCCGACGTCGGGGCGCCCAACCCGCTGCTCCACACGTGGTCGCTGGCCGTCGAGGAGCAGTTCTACGTCGTGTGGCCGCTCGTCGTGTGGCTCGCAGCGCGCGGTCGGAGCGCCGCGGGCGCTGCCGATCGGGGCCGTCTGTTTGTGGTTTGCATGGGCTTGTGTGTCGCCTCACTGGCGCTATCGTGGTGGCATTCGAACGCGGATCGGTCGGCTGCGTTCTTCGGAACGACGGCGCGGGCGTGGGAGCTCGCGGCGGGCGCGGTCGTGGCGGCCGCCCCACGATCGGTGATCGGGAGACGCGTCGCGAGCGGCCCTCGCTGGTTGGGAGCGGCTGCCGCGTGGCTCGGGGTCGTGCTCGTCCTCGGCGCCGCGGTCGCGGTCGGCGCGCACGCGGTGCTGCCGGGCCCGCGCGCGCTGGTCCCGGTCGCCGGCACGGTGCTCGTCGTCGCCGCGGCGGACGCGGCCGGTGGGCCGGGCGGGTGGCTCGCGGCGCGGCCGCTGCGGTGGCTCGGGCGTCACTCCTACGCGTGGTATCTCTGGCACTGGCCGCTCCTCGCGCTCGGCGGCGCCGCGCTCCCGCACGCGACGACCACGGTGCGCGGTGGACTCGCGCTCGCCGCGCTGGGGCTGGCCGCGGCGACCCGGGCGTGGGTCGAGGAACCGTGCCGCCGGGCCCGCGCGCTCGTGGGGCGCCCGCGGGCCGTGCTCGCCCTCGGCGCGGCGGCGGCCACCGTCGTCGCGGCGGGCGCGACGGGGTTGGCGCGCGCCGCGGCGCGCGCGTCGGCCGACCCGGCGCAGGGCGCGATCGGGCGGGCGGCCACCGACGTCGAGCGCGCGTACGCCGACGGCTGCTCGCCCGAGGTCGGCGACGCGACGGTGCGCGTGTGCACGTACGGCGCGCGGGACGCGGCGACCGCGGTCGTGCTCTTCGGCGACTCGCACGCCGCCCACTGGCTCCCGGCGTTCGAGGCGCTCGCGCCGGCGCGCGGGTGGCGCGTGCTGCTGGTGACGAAGCGCGCGTGCCCGGCGGTGGACGCCGCGGTCGACGCGGGGGGTGGCGCGGACGCGCGGGCGGAGAGGGCGTGCGCGGCGTGGCGGCTCGCGGCGCTCGACAGCATCCGCGCGCGGCGTCCGGCGCTCGTCGTGGTCTCGAATTCGAGCCAGTACGTCGTGGGCGGTCCGGGGGACGCGGCGCCCGCGCGCGAGGACGTGGCGTCGGTCGCGGCCGCGGCGTGGGGCGACGGACTGGCGCGGACGCTCCGCGCGCTCGAGGCGGGGGGCGCGGCGGCGCTCGTGCTGCAGGACGTGCCGCACGCCGACCAGAACGTTCCGAGTTGTCTGCGGCGGGCGGCGTGGTGGGGGCGGGCGGCGGCGCGGTGCGACTTCGCACGCGCGGGCGCGGTGGACCGGGCGGCGGCGGCGGCGACGCGGCGCGCGGTGGCGCGGGTGCCGGGGGCGCGGGCGGTCGACCTCGCGGCGGCGGTGTGTCCGGGCGCGCGGTGCCCGGCGGTGGTCGGGGGCGTGGTCCGCTATCGGGACGCGCGGCACCTGACCGCGCGCGGCGCCGCGCAGCTCGCGCCCGCGCTGGGCGCGGCGTTGGGCGCGGCAGTCGGCGCGCCGTTGGGCGGCGCGCGTAACCGTTAGGCGGCGACCGGCCGGCGCGCCGCGTAGCGGAACCGCTACCTAATCCGCGCTTCTATTGCGTTTTCGTCATGGAAGCCGTACGGTGTGGCGCACGTCACGGACGAGCCCGGACACTGCGTCATCTGTTTACACGCAGATGGACCGGGCTCGGCGTGCACGCTCCTCGCGTTCCCCGCCCGCCCCCGCCCCTCCCGCGTCGTATCGTGCCCGGCGATCACCCGCTCGACGTCGCGCCCCGCGCGGCGTACGGGGCTACCCGGCTCGACCGCCGGCGCGCGTCGCGTGGCGACCCGGCCGGCGGGCCGCCGGGCGGCGGAGGCGAGACGTTGGCCGCGCCGCCCGCCGGCGCGCCGGCCGCGTGCCTCGGCCCGTGGACGCCGACGGCCGACCTGCTGGTCGTCGTCGCGGCGCTGTTCGGCGCCGTGTTCGCGGCGCGCGCCGGGTCGGACGCCGACGGCGTGGCGGGCTTTCTCGCGATGCGCGTTTCGCTGCGCAACGCGCTCGCCGTGGTCGGCGTCGTGGTCTGGGCGACGGCGGCGTTCGGGGTGGCCGGGGCCTACGACCCGCGGCGCGCGGCGGCCGCGCGCGACCTCGTCGCCAACGCCCTCGCCGCGTGCGCGCTCATCACCGTGCCGGTCGCGGCGTTCCCGCGGCTGAGCCACACCGGCGGCCTCACCGGGGCCACGGTCGCCGCCTTCGCCGCGGCGCTCACGGCCGGGGTGCTGGGCGTGCGCGGCGCGACGTACGTCGCGCGCCACGCGCGGCCCCGGGCGGTGCGCGTGGTGATCGCCGGGACGGGCCCGCGCGCGGCCGAGTTGTGGGAGGCGTTGCTCGCGGACGGGACGACGCGGTACGCGCTGGTCGCCGTCACGGACACGCCCGCGGCGCTCGCGCTTCGCCACGACCCGGACGCGGCCGAGGGTGTGCCCGTGGCCGCGCTCGAACAGTTCCTCATGCACGCGCTCGTCGACGACGTGGTCGTCGCGCTGCCGCTGCGCTCCTGCTACGAGGAGGCGCGCGCCGTGCTCGGCGCCTGCGAGCGCGTGGGCGTGCGCGCGCACTACCGCGCGGACGTGATCGCGCCGACGATCGGCCGGTCGCGGCCGAGCGTCTCGGGCGGGCACGCGACGGTGAGTCTGCACGTGGTGCAGGACGACTGGCGCGTGATCGGCAAGCGGCTGGTCGACGTCGTGGGCGCGTTCGCGGGGCTCGTCGTGCTGGCGCCGGTGCTCGCGGCGGTCGCGGCCGCGGTCGGCGCGACGAGCGCGGGGCCGGTGCTCTACCGCCAGGAGCGCTACGGGTACCGCAAGCGGCGGTTCCGCATCTACAAGTTCCGCACGATGGTCGCCGACGCCGACGCGCGCCAGGCGGCGCTGGAGTCGGCCAACGAGGCGGACGGTCCGGTGTTCAAGATGCGCCGCGACCCGCGCGTGACGCGCGTCGGCGCGTTCCTGCGGCGCACCTCGCTCGACGAACTGCCGCAGCTGTGGAACGTGCTGCGTGGCGAGATGTCGCTCGTCGGGCCGCGCCCGCTGCCGGTCCGCGACGTCACGCGCTTCGGCGAGCCGTGGCTGATGCGCCGCTTCAGCATGCGCCCCGGCCTCACGTGCCTGTGGCAGGTGAGCGGGCGGAGCGACCTGGGGTTCGACGACTGGGTGCGCCTGGACCTCGAGTACATCGACCGCTGGTCGCTCGCGCTGGACTGCCGGATCCTGCTGCGCACGGTGCCCGCGGTGCTCGCGGGCCGTGGCGCCGCGTGACGACCGCCGCCTAACAGAACGCCTCACGCACGCCCCCCGCCCCACCTCGCCGCGCGTCCCGCCCGAGCGCGCCGCCCGCCCCCTCGCTGCATCCCGCCGTGCCCCGCCGCCCCACCGCCCCCCGCCGCCCGCCCGGACGTCCGCTCCGGCGTCCCCTCCGCCGCCGCCTCGCGCTCGCGGCCGCATGCCTCGTGCCCGCCGTCGCCGTCGCCCCGCGCGCGGCCGGCGCGCAGCCGGCCGACGCGGTCCGCGCCGACGCTCGCGCGGACGCCAACCCCGTGCGGCCGGGCGACGTGCTGCGCCTGCGCGTCTGGCGCGAGCCGGACATGTCGGGCGACTTCCCGGTCGACCAGTGGGGCGCGGCCGTGCTCCCCGAACTCGGGCGCACGGTGGTCGGCGGCCGCGCCGCCGACGAGGTCGAACGCGACGTCGGGGCCCGGCTGATCACGTACCTCAGCCACCGCACGGTCGCGGTCACCGTGCTGCGCCGCGTCCAGATCGCCGGGGCGGTGCGCACGCCCGGCCTCTACCCGCTCGACCCGACGGTGACCGTGGGCGAGGCGATCACGCTCGCCGGCGGCGCGACGCCCGAGGGGCGCGTCGACCGGATCGAGCTCGTGCGCGACGGCGTGCGGCAGTCGGTCCGCCTCGAGCCGGGGATGCGCGTGGCCGAGTCGCCGGTGCGCTCCGGGGACCAGCTGCTCGTGCCGCAGCGCGGGTGGTGGAGTCGCAACACCGTGCTCACCGCCGCCCTGCTCTCGATCGCCGGGAGCGTCCTCGTCGTGCGGGCGCAGCAGCGATGACCCTCGTCCGCTACGGCGGCGCGCCGTACGGCCCCGCCGCCGAGCCGCACGGCCCGCCCGGCGAGGTGCCTAACGACGCGGCGCCCGACGACGAGGACGACGACGCGTTCGTCGCGCCCGGCGTGACCGCGCCGCGCCCGCGCTTCCCGGCCCGCGAGAACGCCGCGGACACCGGCGTCGCCGCGCCGGTCGTCCTCCCGACGCGGCCCGCCTGGCAGGCGCGCGGGCGCGGCGAGGTCACGCCGGCCACGCTGTTCGACGTGCTCCGCCGCCGGCGCGCGCTCCTGCTCGCGGGGCTCCTGCTCGGCGTCGCGATCGCCGCGACCTACCTGTGGTGGGCCGTGCCGGTCTACGAGGCCACGGCCTCGGTGCGCGTCGACGACCGCCGGTCGCCGACGCCCGAGGTGATCCGCACCGTGCCGGGCGCGGACGAACTCAACACCGAAGTCGAGGTGATCCCGAGCCGCACGCTCGCCGCGGCGGTGTCCGACTCGCTCGCGCTCCGCATCGACGTCGAGGCGCCGCGCCAGGCGCGCCGGGGCGACCTGCTGGACGCGGCGCGCGTCGCGCCCGACGCGGACACGGGCCTCGTCGAGGGCGTCCGCCACGCGGACGGCAGCGTGGTGCTGAGCGACGGGCGGGGCGCCGTGCGCGCCGTGCCCGGGACGACGGTGCGGCTCGGCGGGCTCGCCCTCCGGCTCGCGCCCGGCGCGCGCGACGTGCCGCGCTTCGCGCTGCGCGTGCTGCCGGCCGGCGCGGCCGTGGCGCGGACGCTCGACGCCTTCAGCGCGACGCGCTCGGGCAACCGCGCCAACCTGATGGTGCTGCACTACCGCGACGCGGACCCCGCGCTCGCGCGCGACGTGCTCAACGCGTGGACGGGGCTCTACATCGCGCAGCGCAACGCCGAGCAGAAGCTCGAAGCGCGCGGCACGGCGACGTTCCTCCAGGCGCAGCTCGACACGCTGGGGCGCGAGCTGACCGCGTCGGAGGGGGCGCTCCGCGACTTCCGCGAGCGCGAGCGCGTGGTCGCCCCCGACGAGGAGGCCTCGGCGGCGGTCTCGCACGCCGCGGCGCTACAGACGGAGCGCGACGCGGTCGACGTCGAGCGCCGGGCGTTAGGCGGGCTCCTGGACTCGCTGCGCGGGGCGGCGGCGCAGGCGGCCGCGGCCGGCGCCGCGGCCGACGAGCCCTCGCCGTGGCGCCGGCTGGTCGGCTTCCCGACGCTGCTGCGGAACCCCGCGGTCGGCGGGCTGCTGGCGTCACTCACGCAGGCGGACCAGCAGCGGAGCGATCTCTCGGCCCGCCGCTCCGCGCGCGACCCCGAGGTGCAGACGCTCGAGCGCCGGCAGCGCGCGCTCGAAGAGCAGCTGCGCGCGACGGCCGAAACGTACGTCGCGGGTCTCGGCGCGCAGGTCGCGGGGATCGACCGCGAGCTGGCGCAGTCGGGGGCCGCGCTCGGCCGGATGCCCGGGCGCGAGCAGCGCCTGGCGCAGCTGCAGCGCGCGCCGCGCGTGCTCGACGGGCTGGTGACGATGCTCCAGACCCGGCTCAAGGAGGCGCAGGTCGCGCAGGCGGTTTCCGACCCGAGCGTGCGGGTGGTCGACCTCGCCGTGCTGCCGCTCAGGCCGCTCACGCCCAAGCGGGGCTTCACGCTGGTGCTCGGCGCGGTCGCGGGGCTCCTCGCCGGGGCGGCGCTCGCCTTCGCGCGCGAGACGCGCGGCGCGCCGGTGATGCGCGGCGAGGCGGACGTCGCCGCGGTGACGCCGCTGCCCGTGCTCGGCGTCGTGCCGCGACTACCCGCGGCGCCGCCGCGCGCGGCGGGCGGGCTGCTGGGCGCCGCGTTCGGCGGGGCGTTAGGCGGAACGTTCGGCCGCGCGCTGCGCGGGTCGGGCCGGGCGACGCGTGGCGCCGCCCAGCGCGCGTCGAGCATCCCGGCCGCGACGTCGCGCGAGGGGCGCCGCGCCCGCGCGCGCCGCGCCGAGCGCGGGTCGCGCGCGGTGGTCGAGGCGGTGTACGAGCGTCTCTACGTGGAGGCCGCGTACCCAGGGCTCGGGCCGGGGCCGCGCTGTCTGCTGGTGACGAGCGCGTCGGCGGGCGAGGGCAAGTCGACCACGGCGCTGATGCTCGCCCGCGCGATGGCGCGCGCGGGGCAGGTGGTGCTGCTCGTCGACGCGGACCTGCGGCGGGGCGGCGCGGACGGGTCGGTCGCGGACCTGTGCGGGGTCGAGGGCGGCCCCGGCACGGCCGACGTGCTGGCCGGCGCGGCGACGATCGAGCGCGTCGTGCACGCGGTCGACGCGGGGCAGCGTGCGCTCTACCTGCTGGCCGCGGGCTCGGCGGCCGAGCGGCCCGCGGCGCTGTTCGCGCCGGTGCGGCTCGACGTGCTGTTGGGCGAGGTCGAGCGCGCGTTCGACCTCGTCGTGATCGACGCGCCGCCGGTCAACGCGGCGGCCGACGCCGCGATGCTAGCCACGCGCGCGGACGGCGTGCTGGTCGTCGCGCGCGCCGGTGCCACCACGCTCCCCGAGCTCGCCTACGCGCTCGAGCGGCTCGGGCGGGTGCGCGCGCCGGTGCTGGGCCTCGTGCTGAACGAGGCCGACGCCGCCCTCCAGACCGTCCCCCCATCCCCGCCCCGCACGGGCAACTCCGCATGAGCGTCGTCGTCATCACCGGCTCGGCCGGCCTGATCGGCTCCGAAGCCGCCGCCTCGTTCGCCGCGCGCGGTCACACCGTCGTGGGCGTCGACAACGACATGCGCCGGGTCTTCTTCGGCGAGGAGGCGTCGACCGCGTGGAACCGGCGGCGGCTGGACCTCGCGCTCGGGCCGCGCTACCTGCACAACGCGCTCGACGTGCGCGACCGGGGCGCGGTGGAGGGACTCTTCGAGCGCTACGGACGCGACGTGCACGCGGTGATCCACACGGCGGCGCAGCCGTCGCACGACTGGGCGGCGCGCGACCCGCACACCGACTTCGGCGTGAACGCGGTGGGCACGCTCAACCTGCTCGAGGCCGCGCGCCGCCACGCGCCCGACGCGGCATTCGTCTTCACGAGCACCAACAAGGTCTACGGCGACGCGCCCAACGCCCTGCCGCTCCGCGAACTCGAGACGCGGTGGGAGATCGACCCCGCGCACGCGTACGCGGGCGGGATCGGGGAGGACATGTCGGTCGACCAGACGCTGCACAGCGTGTTCGGGGCGTCGAAGGTCGCGGCTGACGTGCTGGTGCAGGAGTACGGGCGGTACTTCGGGCTGCGCACGGCGTGCTTCCGCGGCGGGTGCCTGACGGGGCCGCAGCACGCGGGGACGCAGCTGCACGGCTTCCTCGCCTACCTGATGCGCTGCGTCGCGACGGGCGCGCCGTACACGGTGTTCGGCTACAAGGGGAAGCAGGTGCGCGACAACATCCACTGCGCGGACCTGGTCGCGGCGTTCCACGCGTTCTGCGACGCGCCGCGCGCGGGGGCCGTCTACAACATCGGCGGCGGGCGGTTCAGCCACTGCTCGATGCTGGAGGCGATCGCGCTGGCCGAGGGGGTCGCCGGGCGCGAGCTGGCGTGGAGCTACGCGGAGCAGAACCGGGTGGGCGACCACATCTGGTGGGTGAGCGACAACGGCCGCTTCCGCGCGGACTACCCGGGCTGGACGCAACGCTACGACGTCCCGGCGATCCTGGGCGAGATGTACGAGCTGAACGCGGAGCGCTGGGCGCGCGGCGCGGGCGCGGCGGCGCATGTCTGACGGCGCGCCCGGGGCCGCGCCCGGGCGCACGCCTAACGCCAGCGGCCGCGCCGGCGCGCGCAACGTGCTCGGGGTGCTCGTCGACCCCGTGGACTACGGCGCCGCGGTGGCGCGCGTGGTGGCCGCGGCCGCGGCCGGGGAGCCGCTCGCGGTGACCGCGCTCGCGGTGCACGGCGTGATGACGGGCGTGCTGGACGACGAGCACCGCTTCCGGCTCAACCGGATGGACCTCGTCGTGCCCGACGGGCAGCCGGTGCGCTGGGCGCTCAACCTGCTGCACCGGGCGGGGCTCGCCGAGCGCGTCTACGGGCCGACGCTGATGCTCGCGGTGTGCGAGGCGGCGGCGGCGCGCGGGCTGCCCGTGTACTTCTACGGCAGCCGCCCCGCGGTGCTCGGGGCGCTCGTCGAGCGGCTGCGGGCGCGCTTCCCGGGGCTCGCGGTGGCGGGGGCGGAGCCGTCGGCCTTCCGCACGTTAGGCGAAGGGGAACGCGACGCGGTGGTCGCGCGCGTGCGGGCGAGCGGGGCGCGGCTCGTCTTCGTCGGCCTCGGCTGCCCGCGGCAGGAGGTGTGGGCGTACGAATACCGCGAGCGGCTGGGGATGCCGCTGCTCGCGGTGGGGGCGGCGTTCGACTTCCACGCGGGGCTGTTGCCGCAGGCGCCGGCGCGGCTGCAGCGCGCGGGGCTGGAGTGGGCGTTCCGCCTGTGGCAGGAGCCGCGGCGGCTCTGGCGGCGCTACGCCTACCTCAACCCGCTCTACCTCGGCCACCTCGCGCTGCAGGCCTCGGGCGCGCGCCGCTACGACCCGTCGACCGCGCGGCCGCCGCGCGCGCAGGCGCACTTCGGGTGAGCGACGCGCCGGCGCCGGTGGCGGCGCCCGTGGTGGCGGCGGCGGACGCGCGCCCGCGCGTGACGCTGCTCGTCAACGTCGTCGCGCCGTACCGCGTGCCGGTCTACCGCGCGCTGGCGCGGGCGTTCCGCCTCACGCTGTGCTACGCGGGGGGCGAGGACAACCGCGCGGCGTGGGACGGCTGCCCGGGCGAGGTCGGCGCGGCGGAGGTGCGGCGCTCGTGGGGCGTGGTCGTGCGCCGCGACCGGCGGGGCGCCGACCGCTCGGTCTACCAGGAGCACTACACGGGCCTCACGCCCGGCTACTTCGCCGACCTGTGGCGGAGCCGGCCGGACGCGGTGGTGACCAACGAGATGGGGTTCCGCACGCTGTGCGCGCTCGCCTACGGCGCGCTCCGGCGCGTGCCGGTGTGGGTGGTGTGGGAGGGGACGCCGCACACGGACCGCGCGCCCGGGCTGGCGCGGCGGCTGGTGCGGCGCGTGGTGGCGCCGTGGGCGCCGCGCTGGATCGCGTTAGGCGCCGAGCCGGCCGCGTACCTGGAGGGGCTCGGCGTGCCGCGCGCGCGCATCCTGCGGCTGCAGAACGCGGTGGACGAGTCGCTCTTCGCCGCGCCCGTCGCGCCGCGCTTCGCGCGGGCCGAGCTGCCGCCGGGGCCGGTGCTGCTCTACGCGGGGCGGCTGGTGGGGCTGAAGGGGGTGGACCTGCTGATCGACGCGGCCGCCGCGCTCCGCGACGAGGGGCGGCGCTTCACGCTGCTGGTCGTGGGGCGCGGGCCGCAGGAGGCCGCCCTCCGGCGCCGGGCGGCGGCGCGCGCGCTGGACGGCGTCGTGCGTTTCCACCCCGAGGTGCCGCCCGGGGCGATGCCCGCGGTCTACCGGAGCGCGGACCTGCTCGTCTTCCCCACGCTCTACGACCAGTGGGGGCTCGTGGTGAACGAGGCGCTCTGGTCGGGGCTGCCGGTGCTCGCGTCGTGCTACGCGGGCGCGGCGTCGGAGCTGCTGCCGCCGGCGCAGGTGTTCGACCCGCTCGCGGACGGCGCGCTGCTCGGCGCGCTCCGCCGCGCGCTGGACGGCGGGCTGCCCGCGGCGGACCCGTCGCGGATGCTGCCGATCGCCGAGGTGGCCGGGCGGATCGTGGACGACGTGTCGCGGGTGCTCGCGGAGCGCGGGGGCGCGGCCGCGCGCGGGCCGCGCCGCGCGGCGGAGGCCGCCGCGTGACCGTCACGTTAGGCGTCGAGCCGCGCATCGTGTCAGGCAATACGTCGGGCGCCGCCGGCCTCGACGTGCTCTACACGAGCACGCTCTACCCGCCGGCGATCGGGGGCGCGCACAACTACCTGCACCGCGTCGCGCGCGCGCTGGCCGCGCGGCACCGCGTGCACGTGGTCACGCACTCGGCGGAGTACCGGCGCGACTGGCTGCGGCTGAGCACTGTGGCCGGGCCCGGCCCGCGGCGCTACGAGCACGAGGGCGTCCCGGTCGCGCAGCTCGGCCTCTCGCTCGGCGCGCGGCTCGCCGTCGCGCCGTGGGCGGCGGCGTATTACGCGGCCCCGGGCCCGGCGGCGCGGGCGGTGGCGCGTCGCGTCGGCGGCGCGCTCGCCGCGCTCGCCGGCACCCCCGACGTGGTGCACGCGGTCCGCATCGGGCGCGAGTTCCTGACGCGCGCGTCGCTCGACTTCGCGCGCCGGCGCGGCGTGCCTTTCGTGCTCACCCCCTGCCACCACCCGCGCTGGCGCGGGCGGCGCTACGCCGAGTACGACCGCATCTACCGCGAGGCCGACGCGCTGATCGCGCTGACCGGCGCGGAGCGCGACCTGCTGGTCGAGGAAAAGGGCGTGCGGCCGGAGCGCGTGCACGTGGTCGGCGTGGGCCCGCTGCTCGCGGCGACCGGTGACGCGGCCGGCGACGCGGCCGGCTTTCGCGCGCGCCACGGCCTCTGCGGGGCGCAGGCCGGCGGGCCGATCGTGCTCTTCCTCGGGCAGCAACTGGCGTACAAGGGCGTCGGCGCGCTGCTCGACGCGGCGCCGGGCGTGTGGGCACGGCACCCGGGCGCGCGCGTCGTGCTCGCCGGACCGCCGACGCGCTTTTCGCGCGCCCGGGTCGCGCGGCTCGGCGACCCGCGCGTGCTCGACCTCGGGGCGGTGGACCTCGCGACCAAGACCGCGGCGCTGGCCGCGTGCGACGTGCTCTGCCTGCCGTCGACGCAGGAGAGCTTCGGGATCGTGTTCACCGAAGCGTGGTCGTTCGGCAAGCCGGTCGTGGGTGGGCGGATCCCGCCGATCGCGAGCGTCGTCGACGACGGCGTCGACGGGCTGCTCTCCTCGCAAGACCCGGCGGAGCTGGCCGACCGCATCTGCGCGCTGCTGGACGACCCGGCGGGCGCCGCGCGCATGGGCGCGGCGGGCGCGCGCAAGGTGGCCGCGCGCTACACGTGGGAAGCGATCGCGGCGCAGACGGACGCGGTGTACCGCGCGGCGCTCGCCGGCGTCGCGGCGCGGAGGGTCGCGGCGTGAGCGCGCTCGCGCGGAACAGCGCGGCGGCGCTCGTGCTCCAGGTGTTCCGGCTCGGGGTGCAGGCGGCGTACTTCGTCGCGCTGGCGCGGGCGCTGCCGGTCGCGGGGTACGGCGCGTTCGTCGGGGCGGCGGGGCTCGTCGGGCTCGCCGCGCCCTTCGCGGCGTGGGGGGCGGGCGACCTGCTCGTGCAGCGCGTCGCGCGCGAGGGGGCGCCGTTCGCGCGCGCCTGGGGCGAGGCGCTGCGCACCGTGGCCCTCGGCGGGCTGGGGTGCCTGCTCGTCGTCGTGCCGTTAGGCCGGTGGCTGCTGCCGGCGTCGGTGCCGACGGCGCTGCTCGCGTGCGTCGCGGCCGCGGAGTGCTGGGGCGGCGCGCTCGTGTCGACTGCCGCGCAGGCGTTCCAGGCGCGCGAGCGGATGGCGCGCGCGGGCGCGGTGTGGGTGACGCTGAGCACGGCGCGGCTGGTAGGTGCGCTCGCGCTGCTGGCCGGACTCGCGCGGGCGGGCGACGCGCGCGGGGTCGGCGCGCCCGCGGCGTGGGGCGCGGCCTATCTCGCGACGACCGCCGCGGCGGCCGCCTGGGCCGTGTGGCGCGTCGGACGCGAGCTCGGCCGGCCGGCGCGCCCCGGGGCACGCGCGTCAGGCGCCACCGCGCCCGGCGCGGCGGGCCAGGGCTTCCAGTACGCGCTCGGGCTCGCGGCGACGTCGTTCTACAACGACGTCGACAAGACGATGCTCGCGCGCCTGGGGACCCTCGGCGCGACGGGCGCCTACGGCGCGGGCGCGCGCATGGTGGACCTCAGCTTCGCTCCGGTCACGGCCCTCCTCTCGGCGTCCTACGCGCGCTTCTTCCGCGAGGGCGCGGGGGGAGTCGCGCCGGCGGCGCGGCTCGCGCGGCGGCTGCTGCCGGCCGCGCTGGCGTACGCCGGCGCCGCGGCGGCGGGACTCTGGCTCCTCGCGCCCGCGGCGGTGCACGTGTTGGGCGGCGGCTACCGCGAGGCGGCGGACGTCGTGCGGCTGCTGGCGCCGCTGCCGCTGGTGCGGGCGTGGCAGTACTTCGCGGCGAACGCGCTCACCGGCGGCGGGCGGCAAGCCGAGCGGAGCGCGGCGCAGGTCGCCGCTGCGGGGCTCAACGTCGGGCTCAACCTGCTGTGGATCCCGACGCACGGCTGGCGCGGCGCGGCGTGGGCGACGCTCGCGGCGGAGTCGGCGCTCGCCGCCGCGCTGTGGGCCTGCGTCGCGCGGCACACCCAGCGCGCGCGGCCCGCGCCGCCCGCGCACTACGCGCCGCCCGCGGGGAAGGCCGTCCATGTTTGACGCCCGGTTCGACGCGGGGCTCGACGCCGGGCGCGGGCCGTTGCCTAACGGGCACCGGGTCGCGGGGCGGGCCGAGCGGGCGTTCTTCGTCGTGATGTTCCTGCTCTCGACGGGCGGTCCGCTGGAGCTCGTCGCGCAGGGGTACAACGGCCCCGGCGCCGGCGCGGCGCGCGCGATCACGGTGCCGCTCTGGACGGCGTTCTACGTCGCGGCGCTCGCCTGGGCGCGACCGGTCGCCGCCCGCGCGTGGCGCGCCGCGCGGCTCGACTGGGCGGTGGTCGCGCTGCTCGCCCTCGCGCTGGCGTCGACGGCGTGGTCGGCGGCGCCGTCGCTCAGCGCCCGGCGGAGCCTCGCGCTCGCGGGCACGGCCGTGATCGGCTGGTACGCCGCCGCGCGATACACGACGGCCGAGTTGCAGCGCCTGCTGGCCTGGGCGTGCGCCGCGGCCGTCGTGCTTAGCGTCGCGTTCGTCGCGCTCCCGGGACTCGGCATCACGCCCGACAACGTCAACCCTGACCTCGTCGACCCGTCGTACGCGGGCGCGTGGCGCGGCATCTACCCGACCAAGAACCTGCTGGCCCAGGTCATGGGGCTGAGCGCGGTAGTCCTCTTCGGCGCGGCGGCCGCGGCGCGCGGGTGGCGGCGCGCGCTCTTCGGCGGCCTCGCCGCCGCCACGCCGCTGATCATCTACCGCGCGCATTCCGCAACGGGGCTCGCGGTCGTCGCGCTGCTGTTTGCCGGCTGGCCGGTGCTGCTGCTCGTCCGCGCGCGTCCGGCCGCGGCGGCCGCGGCGTGGAGCGCGCTCGGCAGCCTCGCGGCGCTCGTCGTGTTGGTCGCGGGTACGGCCCCGCAGGCGGTGTTCGCGCTCGTCGGCCGGAACGCGTCGCTGACCGGCCGCGTGCCGCTGTGGGACGCGCTCCTCGACGAGGTGATGCGTCGGCCGTGGTTGGGCTGGGGACATGCCGCGTTCTGGCTGGACTGGGCGGGCGAGGGTTCCAACCGCATCGCGCAGCGGGTCGGGTGGCAGCCGGGCTACGCGCACAACGGGTTCCTGGACGAGACACTCGGCCTGGGGCTCGCAGGGCTCGCGCTCGTCGTCGCCGCGTACGTGGGGCTCGCGCGGGCGACGGCGTGGTGGACGCGCCACGAGCCGGGCCTCGCGTCCGCGGCGTGGCCGGGCGTGATCGTCCTCTATCTGCTGCTCGACAACCTGACCGAGGGGGGGCTGGTCCAGCAGAACGGCTACATGTGGGTCCTGCTGGTGACGCTCTCGGCGTCGCTGCGGCTCGCGCGGGCGGAGGCGAGGGACGCCGAGGCGAGCGGCGCGGTGGCCGGGTTCGCTGCGGAAGCGATGGCCGCGCCCGCGCGCGTCCCGACGTGGCGGGGAGCGCTCTCGTGACGACCCCGCCGCCCCTCCCGGCGCCGGCGCTGCCGCGCGTCCCGCTCGACCGGGTGCTCTTTCTGCAGATGAACAAGATCGGCGACAGCCTCGTGATGACGCCGATGTTCGAGGCGATCAAGCGACACGCGCCGGGCGCGCGTGTGTACGTCGTCGCGTCGCGGCAGGGCGCGGAGGTGTTCGCGCACAACCCGTACGTCGACGGGCTGGTCGCGACGGGGCTGGACCCGCAGCGCCGGCGGCGCGACCTGCCCGCGTACTGGGCGCTGTGCCGGCGGCAGCTGCGCGCGTGGGGGATCTCGACGGTCGTCTGCGACGTCGTGAACACCGGGCCGTGGCCCGCCGTGCTCCTCCAGCTCCTGCGCCCGCGACACGCCGTCGTCGCCAAGCGCTTCCGCGGCCAGCGGTGGCTCGCGCGCGGGCTCGTGCACGTGTTCCCGGACGTCGACGTCGACCACGCGCGCGACCGCTCGGTGCTCGGGACCAACCTCGGCGTGCTCGAGGCGTTAGGCGTGCCGCGCGGCCGGGCGCGCGTGCGCGTCTTCCCGAGCCGCGCCGAGCGGGCGCGCGCGCACGCGGCCGTCGACGCGCTCGGGCTCGACCCGGCGCGGCGGACGGTCGCGTTCGCGCCGTACACGATGAACCCCGCCACGGCGTGGCCGGCGGAGCACGTGCGCGAGTTCGCGTCGCGCGCGGCCGCGCGGTACAACCTCGTCGTCGTCGGCGGCGCGGCCGACGCGCCGCGGTGGGCCGCCGAGCACGCGGCGGACGTGCCGGGCGCGCGGGGGGTGTTCGACCTCTCGCTGCGCGAGTCGAGCGTCGCGCTCGACCGCGCCGACGTGCTCGTCGCCCTCAACACCGGCGTGAGCCACCTCTTCCAGACCTTGCGCGTGCCGATGGTGCGGATCGACAGCGGGCACTCGCCCGCGATGCTGTGGGGGTACCGCGGCGACCCACGGTTCCACGTCCTCGAACACGCCGCGCCGTGCGCGCCGTGCCTGCTCGGGGCGTGCCCGGTCGCCGGACATCCGTGCATGCGCGGCGTCACGCCCGGCGCGGTGCTCGCGCGCGTGGCCGCCGTGCTCGGCGGCGGCGCGGCGGAGGCGGCCTGACGTGACCGCCGCGACGCCGCCCGCCGCCGGCCGCCGCTCGCGCGTCCTGCTCTCCGCGCACGCCTGCGAGCCGCACACCGGCTCGGAGTCGGGCGTCGGCTGGGAGACGGCCGTCGCGCTCGCCCGCACGCACGACGTGTGGGTAATCACCGACGGGCGCATGCACGGCGCGGCGATCGCGCGCGAGCTCGCCGCCCGCCCGGTGCCGGGGCTGTGCGTGGTGCCCTACACGCAGCCGGCGGCGGTCGACGCGCTGCGCATCGTGTTCCGCTCCTATGGTTACAATTTCAGCTATTACGCCTGGCAGCTCGGCGCGACCCGGCTCGCCCGCCGGCTGCACGCGCGGGTCGGGTTCGACGCGGTCCAGCACCTGACGTTCGTGCGGTACTGGCAGCCGACGTTCATGTGGCGGCTCGGCATCCCGCTCGTGTGGGGGCCGGTGGGGGGGGCGGAGGCCACGCCGCCCGCGCTGCGCCGCACGATGTCGCGCGTCGGCCGCGCCACCGAGCGCGTGCGCGACGCAATGCGGCACGCCGGCGAGCGCGACCCGTGGGTGCGGGCGGCGGCGCGCCGCAGCGCGGTGTGCGTCGCGACCTCGCCCGAGACGGCGCGGCGGCTGCGCGCGCTCGGCGCGCGCGCGGTCGAGGTGGCGCCGGAGTGCGCGATCGGCGCGGCCGACCTCGCGGCGATCGACGCGGCCGAGCGCACGCGCGCGCCCGACGCGCCGGTGCGCTTCGTCAGCGTCGGGCGGCTGATCCACTGGAAGGCCTACCACCTCGCGCTCGACGCGTTCGCCGCGCTCGTCCGCGGCCCGCACGGCGCGTGCGTGCCGGGCGCCGAATACGTGGTCGTCGGCGACGGGCCGGAGCGGCGGCGGCTGGAGGTGCGCGCCGCCGCGCTCGGCGTCGCCGAGCGCGTGCGCTTCGCGGGACGCGTGCCGCGCGCGCGCGTGCTGTGCGAACTCGTCGACGCCGACGTGATGGTGCACCCGTCGCTGCACGACTCGGGCGGCTGGGCGGTGGTCGAGGCGATGGCCGCCGCGCTGCCGGTGGTCTGCCTCGACGCGGGCGGCCCGGGCGAGCGGGTCAGCGCGGACTGCGGAGTCAAGATCCCGTTAGGCGAACCCGAGGCGGTCGTCGCCGGGCTGCGCGACGCGATGTGCCGCCTGGGCATGGACGCCGGCGCGCGCGCCGCGCTCGGCCGCGCGGGCGCGGCGCGCGCGCGCGGTGAGTTCACGTGGGAGCGGAAGGCCGAGGCCGACGCGGCGCGCCTCCGGCGCGTCGTCGCGGGGGCGCGCGCATGATCGCCGCCACGACCGCCGCCCCGCGCACGCACCTCCTCACCTTCGCGCTCGAGGAGTACTTCAACAACTTCGACTTCCTCATCGAGCGCGCGCACTGGAGTCGCTTCGAGCGGCGCGTCCAGCACGGCACGACGCGCATCCTCGACCTCCTCGACGCGCACGGCCAGCGCGCGACCTTCTTCAGCCTCGGCTGGGTCGCGGAGCACCTGCCCGAGCTGGTCGCCGAGATCGCGCGGCGCGGCCACGAGGTCGCGAGCAAGGGGCACGCGCAGCGCCCGCTCGCGTCGCTCACCCCGGCGACGCTGCGCGACGACCTCGCGCGCGCGCGCGACGCGATCGAGGGCGTGACCGGCCGCCCGGTCCTCGGCTACCGCGCCCCCGGGTGGATGGGCCCGCGCGACCGCTGGGCGCTCGACGTGCTCGCGGCGGAGGGCTACGCGTACGACTCGAGCGTCAAGCCGGCGTTCGGGTACGCGGGGGGTGCGTTAGGCAGCTCCGCGGGCGCGATCCGCGAGGTGCCGGTGACGGCGCTCCGCGTGGCGGGGCAGCACGTGCCGATCGGCGCGGGGAACTTCTCGCGGCAGCTGCCGCGGTGGCTCATGCGCGCCGCGCTCGCGCACCAGGCGCGCGCGCACGACGCGCCGCTCCTGCTCTACTTCCACGCCTGGGAGTTCGACGCCGAGCAGCCGCAGGTGAGCGCGGTGTCGTGGCTGATGCGCCAGCGGTTCTACCGCAACCTCGACAAGACGCCCGCGATCCTCGACGACTACCTCGCGCGCTACCGCTTCGCGCCGATCGCGGAGTACCTCGGGCTCGCCGGCGCGTCCGCGCCGGCGCGCCCCGCGCTGCCGCGTGCCGAACCGCCGTGCCCTGCGGTGCGGCTCGCACCACCGCCGGCCCCCGCGCCCGCGGCGTCCCCGCGCCTCGGCGTATCGCTCGTCGTGCCCTGCTTCAACGAGGAGCTCGCGCTCCCCTACCTCGCCAACACGCTCGCGAGCGTGCGCGAGGAGCTCGCCGCCACGTACGACCTCGAAGTCGTCTTCGTCGACGACGGCAGCGCGGACGCCACCGCCGAGAGCCTCGAGCGGCTGTTCGGCGCGCGCGGCGACTGCCGCGTCGTGCGCCACGCGCGCAACCGCGGCGTCGCGCAGGCGATCCTCACCGGCATCCGCGCCGCGCGGCACGAGGTGGTCGCGTCGATCGACTGCGACTGCACCTACGACCCGCACGAGTTGGGGCGCATCGTCCCGCTGCTGACCGGCGACGTGGACGTGGTCACCGGATCGCCCTACCACCCGCGCGGCGCCGTCCGCAACGTACCGCGGTGGCGGCTCTCGCTCTCCAGGGGCGCGAGCGCGCTCTACCGCGTCGTACTGCGGCAGCGCCTCCACACGTACACCAGCTGCTTCCGCGTCTACCGCCGGAGCGCGCTCGCCGGGCTCGAGCTGCGCCACGGCGGGTTCCTCGGCGTGGCGGAGATGCTCGGGCGACTCGACCTCGCGGGCGCGCGCATCGTCGAGTACCCGACGACGCTCAACGTGCGCGTCCTCGGGCACTCCAAGATGAAGGTCGCGCGCACCGTCGGCGGGCACCTGCGCGTCCTCGCCGAGCTGGCCGCGCTGCGCGCCCGCGGCCCGGGGCGCTCGCCCACGCCGGCGCCCGCGCCCGCGCAGGGGTCCGCGTGAGCGCCGGCGGGGATGCGCGCCACGTGGGCGTCGTCGGCGGTGGGATGCTCGGCCTCACGCTCGCGCTCCGCCTGCGCGCGGCGGGCCACCGCGTGACCGTGCTCGAGGGCGCGGGCGCCGTGGGCGGGCTCGCGGCGTCGGCGACGTTGGGCGGCTACGCGTGCGACCGCTTCTACCACGTGGTCCTGCCCGCGGACACGGCGCTGCAGGCGCTGCTCGACGAGGTCGGCGCGGGCGGGCGGCTGCGGTGGCGGCCGACGCGCACCGGCTTCTACACCGACGGGCGGCTCTACCCGCTCTCGACGACGCTCGACTTCCTGCGCTTCCCGCCGTTAGGCCCGGTCGACAAGCTGCGGCTCGGGCTGACGATCCTGCGCGCGGCGTGGGTGCGCGACTGGCGGCGGCTGGAACGGATCCCCGTCGCGGACTGGCTGCGGCGCCTCTCGGGGCGGCGCACGTTCGAGCGCATCTGGCTGCCGCTGCTTCGAGCCAAGTTGGGGGAGAACTACCGCGTGACGAGCGCGTCGTTCATCCGCGCGACGATCGCGCGGCTCTACGGCGCGCGGCGCGCGGGGGCGAAGCGCGAGTACTTCGGCTGGCTCGACGGCGGCTACGCGGCGGTGCTCGCGGACCTCGCGGGGCACCTGCGCGCGCGGGGCGTCGCGGTGCGCTGCGGCGCGCGCGCGGCGGCCGTAGAGGACGACACCGCCCGGGGCGGCGGGGTGCGCGTGCGCCTCGCGACCGGCGAGGCGTTGGACTTCGACGCCGTCGTCTGCACGCTCCCGACGACGCGCATCGCCGACGTCGTCCCGCAGCTCGCCGACGCCGAACGCGCGCGGCTGCGGGGCGTCACCTACCAGGGGATCGTCTGCGCGGCCGTGCTGCTGCGCCGCCCGCTCGCCGGCTACTACGTCACGAACATCACCGACGCCTGGCCGCCCTTCACCGCCGTGGTCGAGACGACGGCGCTCGTCGACGCGGCCGCGTACGGCGGGCACTCGCTCGTCTACCTGCCGCGCTACGCGGTGCAGGACGACCCGATCTGGGCGGAGTCGGACGCGGAGGTGCGGGCGCGCTTCATCGCCGCGCTGCGGCGGATGTACCCCGACCTCGCCGCGGCCGACGTGGTCGCGTGCGAGGTGTCGCGCGCGCGCGAGGTGCTGGCCCTCACGACGTTAGGCTACTCCGAGCGCCTGCTGCCGCCGGTCGCGACGTCGCTGCCGCGGGTGTTCGTCGTGACGTCGGCGCAGATCGCCGCGGGCACGCTCAACGTGAACGAGACGGTCCGCGTGGCCGACGCCGGCGCGGCCGCGGTTTCCGCACACCTCGCGGGGCTGCCCGCGCTCGCGGCGGGCGTGTCCGCGGTCGCCGCGCCGGCGTTACCGTCGTTAGGCGGTCCCTACCGCGGCGCCTACGCGGCGCCTACGGCGGGGCCGGGGCGTGAGCGCGGCCCGCGCAGCGGCGGACGGCCGCCCCCGCCTGCCGCGCCCCGTCGCGAGCGTCTCGCTCGACATGGACGACCTCTGGACGTACCTCCGGACGCACGGCGACCCGGCGTGGGTGCGGCGCCCGAGCTACCTCGGCGTGTTCGTGCCGCGGCTGCTCGACGCGCTCGACGAGGCGGAGGCGACGATCACGTGCTTCCTCGTCGGCGAGGACGCCGAGCGCGACGAGGCGGCGGCGCTCTTCCGCCGCGTCGCGGACGCGGGGCACGAGATCGCCAACCACACGCACCGACACGAGGTGTGGCTCGACCGCTATTCCGCCGCGGAACTCGACGAGGAGCTGGCGCGCGCCGAGGCCGCGATCCACGCCGCGACGGGGCGGCGCACCGTCGGCTTCCGCGCGCCGGGGTTCAGCTGGAGCCCGGCCGTGCTCGAGGCGCTCGCGCGGCGCGGGTACCGCTACGACGCGTCCACGCTGCCGACGTTCCTGGGCCCGCTCGCGCGGCGCTACTTCCTCGCCTCGGCGTCGCTCAGCCCCGCGGAGGTCGAGGCGCGGGGCGCGCTGTTCGGGCCGTTCTCGGAGGGCTTCCGGCCGCTCCGCCCGTACGACTGGGCCTTGAGCGCTGGCCGGCGCCTGCTCGAGATCCCGGTGACCACGGTGCCCGGCGTGCGCGCGCCCTTCCACCTGAGCTACGTGCTGGCCGTCGCGGCCGCGGCGGGTGAGCGCGCGGCCCTGGCCTACCTGCGCGCCTCGCTCGCGCTCTGCCGCCTCGCGCGCGTCGAGCCGAGCTTCCTGCTCCACCCCCCCGACCTGTTGGGCCCGGACGAGGCGCCCGGGCTCGGGTTCTTCCCCGCCATGCGACTCCCCGCCGTCGCCAAGCGCCGGCTGTTCGTGCGCGCCCTGCGCGCGATCGCCGAGCACCACGCCCTCGTGCCGATGGTCACCCACGCCGACCGCGCCCGCGCCGTTGCGCGCGCGTCCGTCGTCCCACTCTCCAGCCGCCGACCGACGCCGCGTGCCGCAGCCTAACGAAGCACCACCGATCCACCCGGCGCCCGGCGCTCCGCGCGCACCCCTGCGCGCGCTCGTCATCGGCGCCGCCGGCAACGTCGGCACGCGCCTCGTCGAGCACCTGCGCGCCTCCGGCCACGCCGTGCTCGAGGCGGACATCAAGCCCGGCTGGCGCGACGGCTACCTGATGGCCGACATCAACCAGCCGCTCGACCTCGTCCCGGCCTTCGACTGGGGGCCGGACGTGGTCTTCCACCTCGCGGCCGCGGTGGGGCGGATGACGTGCGCGCAGGCGACCTCGCTCGCCGCCTCGACCAACCTGTCGGGGCTCTCCAACGTGCTGCAGCTCTGCCGGCGCTCGGGCGCGCGCTGCGTGTACTTCTCGACCTCCGAGGTCTACGGCCCGGGGCACGCCGTGCACGACGAGGCCGACAGCGCGCCGCGGCCAAACAACTTCTACGGGCTCACCAAGTGGCTGGGCGAGCAGATCGTCGAGTACCAGGTGCGGCACGAGGGGCTGCGGGCGGTGTCGCTCCGGCCCTGCATGTTCTACGACGAGCGCGAGACGGTCGGCGACCACCGCTCGGCGATGATCCGCTTCGCCGCGCGCCTCGCGCGCGGCGAGCCGATCACGGTGCACGCGGGGAGCGCGCGCGGCTGGCTGCACGCGCTCGACGCGGTGCGCGCGATCGAGGCCGCCGCCTACGTCCCCGAGTACGCCGCGATCAACCTCGGCCACCCAAACGTGGCGCCGACCGAGGTGCTGGCCGAGATGATCCGCGCGGAGTTGGACGCCGACCCGTCGCTCGTGCGCGTGGCCGAGCAGCCGCCGCACATGACGCCGGTCAAGCGGCCGGCGCTGGCGCGACAGCGCGCGCTGTTGGGGTTCGAGCCGCGGATCGGGTTGGCCGAGGGCGTGGCGCGGGTGTGCGCGGTGCAGCGCCGCGCCGCGTTAGGCGAGCGCGCGCGCTACGTCGCGCCGGGCCACCCCGTGCCGGCGTGACCCGCACAGCGACCGACGCCGAGGCCCGCGCGAGGACCCGCGCGAGGACCCGCGCGAGCGCGGGCGTACGCCTCCCCCCGCCGGGACGCCTGCCCGTAACGGGCCCGGTCGACTTCGTCGCGCAGTACCACGCGCCGGTGTTGGGCGCGGTGTTGCGCCGACGCCTGGGCTGGGTGGTCGCCGCGCTACCGTCCCCGTGCGCGCGGCTGCTCGAGGTCGGCTGCGGCAGCGGGATCCTGCAGTACGAGCTCGCGCGGCGCGCGGGCGCGGTGGTCGGGCTCGACGTGCACGCGCAGCTCGGCGCCGTGCGCGCGCGGACCACCGAGGACGGGCTGCCCAACGCGTTCGTGCGAGGCGACGGGCAGGCGCTGCCCTTCGCCGACCGCGCGTTCGACGCGGTGGTCGTGGCGAGCGCGCTCGAGTTCATCCCCGACCCGCTCGCCTGCCTGCGCGAGGTGGTGCGCGTGCTACGCCCGGGCGGCCGGCTCGTCGCGCTCACGCCGCGCGAGCTGCCGTGGGCCGACCGGTGCTTCCGCCTGCTGGTCGGCTACGACCCCGAGGCGGATTTCCAGGGCGGGCGGGCGCGGGTGCGGGCGGCGGTGGCCGCCGCGCTCCCCGGGGTGCGCCGCGAGCGGCGGCCGCGGCCCCTGCCGGCCGCGCTCGCGCCGTACGAGGTGCTGGTCTACCAGCGCCCGGCGGCCGACTGACGCCGGTGTTCGGGGCCGGGAGCGGGGCGGGCGCGGCCCGCTGGGCAGCCGCCCGCTTTGGCGCGCCGGACGCACTGGTCGCGGGGGGCGTGCTGCTCAACCTCGCCGTCTACGCCGCGTTAGGCGGCCCGCTGTGGCAGGACGGCGCCAACCACGCCGCGCGCTACGCGCTGATCGCGCGCGCGTGGTTCGGCGCGCCGGCGCCGTGGGTGCGCGTGATGCCCGTGCCGGCGCCCTACCTCGGGCTGGACGCCGTAGGGGCCGTGCTCGCGCAGCTGCTGGGCCCGGCCGCCGGCGCGCGCGTCGTGGGGGCCGCCGCGCTGAGCGCGCCCGCCGTCGGACTATGGCTGCTACTCCGGCGGACGGCGCCGCCGCTGCGCGCGGGCGCGCTCGCCGGCGTCCTGCTCGGCTTCTCGTTCTACTTTCTGAACGGGATGTTGAGCTACGTGCTCGGCGTCGGCGGAGTGCTGGCCTGGGCGGCGGCGTGGTGGCCGCGGCGCGCGCGCTGCACGCCGCGCGCGCGCGCGGGGCTCGCGGCGGGGGTCGCCGCGCTCTACACGCTGCACCTCTCGGCGGCGTGCGCCGCGCTCGCGGTGGTCGGGGCGGACCTGGTGCTCGCGGCGGCGGCGGACGTGAGAGCCGCGCGCGCGGCGGGCGGGCCGGCGTCGTTAGGCGGCCTCGCCCGCGCGCTCGCCCGCGCGCTCGTCCGCGCGCACGGGGGGCGGCTCGCGACGCTCGCGGCGGCGGCCGGGGCGGTCGCGGCGCTCTGGCTCGCGCTGCTGCCGTGGCTACCGCCCGCGCCGGGCGTGCCCGCGGGGGCGCCGATCTTCCGGCCGTGGCGAAGCAAGGTGTGGGCGCTGACGACGCCGTTCTACACGTTCGGGCCGTGGGAGCTGGCGGCGACGCTGCCGGCGTACCTCGTCGCGGCGGCTGGGTGGCTGCGCGCGAGGCGGGCGCGGGGGGAGGCGTCCGGCGACGCGCCGTGGCGGAACCCGCTCGCGGCTGCGGTGGCGGTGCTGGGCCTGCTGTACGTCGTGACCCCGATGGCGACCGCGGGGGGGCTCAGCCTGCTCGACATCCGGTGGCTACTGCCGGCCGCGCTGCTCGCCTTCGCGGCCGCTCCCGGGGCGCGCCGCGGGCCGCCGCGGTGGGCCACCGCGGCGCTGGCTGCGGGGTGCCTGACGCACGCGCTGGTGGTGTTGGGCGCGGGGCGCGCGGTGGCGCGCGACCTGGCCGAGTTCGACGCGGTGCTCGCCGCGCTGCCGCCGGCGGGGCGGCTGGTGGCGGTGGTCGCGGGGCCGCAGCGGTTCGCGCGGCTCGACCCGCGGCTGCACTACGCGCACTGGCAGACGGTGCGGACCGGCGCGCGGGTGGGCGGCCTCTTCGCGTACGCGTATCGCGCGGCGGGCAAGCCGCCGGCGGAGTTCTTCCACTTCGCCCACTTCCGCGAGGTCGCGCCGGGGTGGTTCCTGGACGAGACGTGGGAGGAGATGGGCCGCCCGGCGCTGCCGTGGCCGAGCCTGCGGCGGGACTACGACTACGTCGTGCTCGCGGGCGACGACCCCGCGGCGGCCGCGGCCGTGCGCGCGGGCGGGGGCTGCCTGGCCGCGCGGCGCGGGGCGGTGTCGGCCTACACGACGCGCCCGTGCGACGCGCCGCGAGCGGCGCGCCGGGTCGCCGTCGGTGCCGCCGTCGGTGCCGCCGTCGGTGCCGCCGTCGGTGCCGCCGCGTAACTTCGCCCGAGTGCGCCATCGCCTCTCCGGCAGCTGGACCCTCGCCTACGCGGCGGCCGGGCACCTCGCGGCCACGTCGAGCTTCGCGTACCTGCTCGGGTTTCTCGCCGGCGCGCACGTCGCGCGCTCCGTCGACCGCGGCGGGCCGGCGGCCCCGCCGCTCGCGGCCGCGGCGACGGACCTCCTGCTCCTCGCCGCCTTCACGGTGCCGCACAGCGTTCTCGCGCGGCCCTGGTGGAAGCGCGCCTGGCGCGCGGTCGTAGCGCCGGCCGCCGAGCGTAGCACGTACAACCTCGTCGCCGCCGGGACGCTCGCGCTGCTCTTCTGGCAGTGGCGCCCGATCCCGCGCGCGGTCTGGACCGCGGCGGGCCCCGCCGCCGCCGCGCTGCGGGGCGCCTTCTGGCTCGGCTGGGCGCTCTGCGCGGTGAGCGTCGTGAGCACGAACCTGTTCGACCTGACCGGGATGCGGCAGGGCTGGCGCGCCGCGCGCGGGCGCCCGCACGCCGAGCTCCCCCTCACGCGGCGGGGGCCGTACGCGCACGCGAGGCACCCGCTCTACGTCGGGTTCTTCCTGGTGCTGTGGGGCGCGCCGACGATGAGCGCGGGGCGGCTGCTGTTGGCCGCCGCGTGCACCGCGTACGTGCTCGTCGCCGTCCCGCTCGAGGAGCGCGACCTCGCGGCGGCGCACGGCCCGGCCTACGACGCGTACCGGGCCGCGGTGCCGCGCTTCGGGGTCCGCGGGCCCGGGGCCCGCCGCGGCGCGGCGCGCGGGGGTGCTGCGCGCACGCGGGGCGCCGACGTCGGGTAGGCGATCCCGCGAGGCGCGTGCGTTAGGCGATGGGTCGCGCGAGCCAGTCGAGCAGCGCGCGCTGCCCGGCGAGGAGCGCGTCCCCGCGCGCCGCGAGCGCGCCGCCCAGGCGCGCCAGCTCGGCCTCGGTGTCGACGTCGAACAGCGTGGGGAGCGTCGCGACCGCCCCGTAGGCGGCGAGCCGCGGCCGGAGCGCGGCCAGCGTCCCCGGGTCGCTGTACGGCACCTCGGTCCACACCCGGCGCGGGAGCGGCCGCCGCCCGCCGAACAGGTAGTACCCGCCGTCCTCCGCCGGCCCGACGGCGAAGCTCGCGCCCCCGCCGTCGGCCCCGACGCCGCCGCCCCCGGGCGTCAGGCACCGCGCGGCCTCGACGAGGAGCGCGGGGTCGAGCTGCGGCGAGTCGGTGCCGACGAACAGCACGCATCCGTGCCGCCGCTGCAACACGTCGTACACCAGCGCCTGCCGCTCGCCGAGCCCGCCCGCCCCCTGCCCCACCGTCGCGAACCCGCGCCACTCGGCGGCCGCCTCGGGCTCGGGCTCCGCGACCGCCCAGTACGGCACGAGCGTACCGCCTAACGTATCGACCGCGGCGCGCACCACGCCATCCACCGCGCGCACGGCGAGCCGGTAGAACGCCTCCGCGCGCGCCCGGCCGACGGTCGCGGCGAGCCGGGTCTTGACCGGCGAGCGGCCCGGCGTCTTGACCCACACGGCCACCGCGGCGTCCGCGACGGCACCCGCCGCGCGGGGGGCGTCACTCACCCGTCCGCTCCCCGCGCACGAGCCGCAGCCACTCCGGCCACGCCTGGCGCGCCGTGAGCCGGACGTGGCGCGCCGTGGTGCGCAGCCATCCGTCGTCGCGGTAGCGACGCGCGCTCGTCCAGAGCCGGGCGCCGGCCGGGCGCACCGGCACCCCGGCCTGCCGCGCGCGCCACACGAACAAGTGGTCCTCGC
Organism: uncultured Gemmatimonadales bacterium; assembly: GCA_963763675.1. Taxonomy (GTDB): domain Bacteria; phylum Gemmatimonadota; class Gemmatimonadetes; order Gemmatimonadales; family Gemmatimonadaceae; genus BPUI01. Next base: position 263,466 of record CAVXPN010000004.1, on the reverse strand, counting down.
CGTACGCCGCGCCCTCGTCGAACCCGCCGAGCCGCGCCCAGGTGTCGCGCCGCACGCAGAACCCCTGGTCGCCGAACGGCATCCCGCCGACGCGCGAGCGCAGCCACGCGCCGGCGGCGTTGAGGCGCATGAGCCGCGGCCCGTCGCCGAGGAAGGCGAGGTCGAAGTAGTAGAGCGCGTCGCGTTCCGCGCCCGCTCCCGCTGCGCCTAACGCACGCGCGAGCGCCGGCGCGGTCGACGGATCGAGCCGCGAGTCGGCGTGCAGGAACCAGAGCCACCCCCCGCGCGCCGCGCGCGCCCCGGCGTTGAGCTGCCGCGCGCGCCCGCGCGGCGCCGCGAGCCACCGCGCGCCCGCGGGCACGCCGCGGGGCGCGGCCTCCGCCCCCGCGAGCACCACGTCGGTCCCGGGCGGCAGCGCGTCGGCGAGCGCGGCCACCAGCTCCCGCCAGGCCTCGTCGCCGGGCCCGACGGGGATCACGACCGCGACGCCGCCGGCGGTCCCGCCGCCGAGCGCGCCGGGCCCGCGCCCGCCGGCCGCCCCCACGCGCGCCACCGCGCCTAACGCCTCAGGAAGTCGAGGTAGGCGCGCTTCGACGCCGGGACCGCCGCGTCGGGCGTGAGCAGCGCCCCCGCGAGGCTCGCGCGGCACCCGCACGCGCCGACCGACGCCTCGCCGCGCACGAGCCGCCCGAGGATCCCGCGCACCCGCCCGAGGTTCGCGTAGTAGAGCGGGAAGATCTTGTCCGCGCTCACGTGCTGCGCCGGGTCGTCCTGCCAGCAGTCGTAGTCGGTGACCACGCACACCGTCGCGTAGCAGAGCTGCGCCTCGCGCGCCAGGAACACCTCGGGCACGTTGGTCATCCCGACGAGGTCGCAGCCGTTGCCGCGCAGGAAGAAGCTCTCCGCCCGCGTGCCGAGCCGCGGCCCCTCGACGCACGCGTAGGTCACCCCCGCGTGCAGCCCCGCGCCCTCCGCGGCGGCCGCCGCTCCGAGGGCGGCGCCTAACGTCGGGCAGGTGGGCTCCGCGGTCGACACGTGCGCGACCACGCCCTCGCCGAAGAACGTCCCCGCGCGCCGCCCCCGCGTCCAGTCGAGGTACTGCGTCGGCAGCGCGAGGTCGCCGGGCGCGATCGCCTCGCGCAGGCTCCCCACGGCCGAGACGCCCACGACGCGCGTCACCCCCACGGCCTTGAGCGCCCACACGTTCGCGCGGTAGTTGATCTCGCCCGGCAGCAGCGCGTGCCCCGCGCCGTGGCGCGGCAGGAACGCCACCCGGTGTCCGTCGAGCTCGCCCACCGTGACCGGCGCCGACGCCGGTCCGAACGGCGTCTCGGGCGCCTCCTCGCCGGTCACGCGCAGCCCCTCGAGGCGGTAGAGCCCCGTCCCGCCGACGATCCCGATCACGCGCGCGCCCCCGCCGCGTTAGGCCGACGCGCCACCGGCATCAGCAGCACGCCCCCGCCGCGCCCGCGTCCGCGCCGGCGGCGCCGGGCGCCGCGGCGCCCGGCGCGCAGTCGAAGAGCCCGTAGTGCGTCGAGCGGTCCCCGGCCACGTCGAAGTGCGGCGCGAAGCGCGTCTCCTGGAGCATCGCCGCGGTGTTGCCGCAGACCAGCACCGGCATCCCCGTGCGGAACACGTGGTGGTCGTCGAGCGTGAACGCGTGCGGCTCGCCAGGCACCGTCCCGCGGTAGCGGGCCACCTGGCCGTAGTCCTCGCAGCGGTCCTCGAGCGGCAACTTGAAGGCGCGGACCGTCATCGACGAGAAGCCGACCATGCCGATCTTCCGCTCGACCTCGGCGTCCCGCAGGTCGAGCGCGCGCCGGGACACCACGCGGTAGTCCGGCACGCCCAGGTCGGCGAGGGTGCGGCGGAAGTCCTCGACGTAGAGCGCGCCGCCGAGGCACTCGCCGAGCAGCACCGGGTCGGCCGCGAGCGCCGGGGGGATCCGCCGGTCGGCGAAGACGTCGGAGAAATAGAGTTCGCCGCCGGGCTTGAGCACGCGCAGCACTTCGGCGAACACGCGCCGCTTGTCGGGCGAGAGGTTGACGACGCAGTTGGAGACCACCACGTCGACCGACGCGTCCTCGACCCCCGCCGCGGCGAGGTCCTCGATGTAGCCGTGGCGGAACTCGACGTTCGACGCCGGGTGCCCGAAGCGGTCGGCGTGGTAGTCGCGGTGCCGGCGCGCGACCTCGAGCTGCTCGGGGGTCATGTCGACGCCGATCACGCGCCCCGCGGGGCCGACGAGCTTGGAGAGCACGTAGACGTCGCGCCCCGAGCCGCAGCCGAGGTCGAGTACCGTCCGCCCCTCGAGCGCGGGCGGGATCGGCGACCCGCAGCCGTAGAATTTCTCCAGCACCTCGGGGTGGACCTCGCCGAGGATCGCGCGCTGCGCGGCGGGCAGGTCCTCGGTCGAGCAGCAGGCGCCGGTCTTGAGGTCCTGGCTGGTCTCGAGCACGCGGCCGTAGTAGTCCTGGACGGCCGTGCGGGTGTCCGAAAGCGCGGTCATGGCGTCGGGGCGGCGCGAGGCGGGGCTGCGTCGGTGACACACCGGCTGGTGGCGCACCGAGTGGTGGCACATCGCCGGCGTCCGGCGGTAAACTACAAACGGATGTCGGCGGCGCAGAGACCCGGGAACTGTCGCATAGGTTCCCCGGCACACGCGGCCACGTTAGCACACCGCGACCATAGGAGTGGGACCGATGGCCACGCACGAGCACTACTACCACGCCGGCGACCTGGCGCGCTTCGGCGAGATCGGCAACGACGCGCCCGAGCTCGCGAAGAAGTTCTTCGACTACTACGGCGCGGTGTTCGCGGAGGGGGCGCTGTCGGAGCGCGAGAAGTCGCTCATCGCGCTCGCGGTCGCGCACGCCGTGCAGTGCCCGTACTGCATCGACGCGTACTCGCAGGACGCGATGACCAAGGGGTGCGACTCGGAGCAGATGACCGAGGCGGTGCACGTGGCCTGCGCCATCCGCGGCGGGGCGACGCTCGTGCACGGGCTCCAGATGCGCAACAAGGTCGCCGCCCTCGGGATGTAGCCGGGGCGCCTCCCCGAGCCGACCCCGATGCCGACGTTCACCGGGCGCGTGCTGCCCACCCTGCAGAAGCGCGGCGCCGCGCTGTCCAGTGCCGCGTCCCAGCGCGAGCTGCTCGCCGCCGTGCCCACGGCGCGCGCCTTCGACGAGGCGTTAGGCGCGGCCGGGCTCTTCCCGCTGCGCGCCACGGGCGTCGACATCTTCCAGATCAATGTCGGGCGCAAGTGCAACCAGACCTGCCGCCACTGCCACGTGGACGCGGGCCCGGACCGCACCGAGATGATGCCCGACGACGTCCTCGACAAGTGCCTCGAGATCATCGACACGGTCGACGTCGCCACCGTCGACATCACCGGCGGCGCCCCCGAACTGCACAAGCGCTGGCGCGAGATCGTCGAGCGCGCCGCGCGGGCCGGGCGGCGCGTGATCGACCGCTGCAACCTCACCATCGCGCAGCTCCCCAACTACCGCTACCTCCCCGGGTTCTTCGCGGAGCACCGGGTCGAGGTGGTCGCCTCGCTGCCGCACTACCGCGCCAAGAACACCGACACCCAGCGCGGCGACGGCGTCTTCGAGCAGTCGATTGCCACGCTGCAGGAACTCAACGGGTTAGGCTACGGCCGCCCGGGCTCGGGGCTCGTGCTCGACCTGGTGACCAACCCGGTGGGGACGTTCCTGCCGGGCAACCAGGCCTCGCTCGAGGCCGACTGGCGCCGGCAGCTGCAGCGGCTCCACGGCATCTCGTTCAACGCGCTCTACACGATCACCAACATGCCGATCTCCCGCTTCCTCGAGCACCTCGAGGAGACGGGGCAGACGGCGGAGTACCTCACGCGGCTCGTGACCGCGTTCAACCCGGCCGCCGCGGCCAACGTGATGTGCCGCAACACGCTCTCGGTGGGCTGGGACGGCACGCTCTACGACTGCGACTTCAACCAGATGCTCGAGATGCCGCTCCACGCGGCGGCGCCGCAGACGATCTTCGACTGGGACCGCGAGCGCCTCGCCGCGCGCGAGATCGTGCTCGGCGCGCACTGCTACGGCTGCACCGCGGGCGCGGGATCGAGTTGCGGCGGGGCGACGGCCTAGGGCGGTCGCGAGCGTCGGCGACCGCGGCGCCTCGCTCGGCGGGCGAGCCCCCTACGCCCCACTCGGCGCGTCCCGGTGCAGGAGCGCTTCGACCGCGTCCGCCACGCGCGCCGCGGCGTCGCCCGCGCCGTAGACGTCGCGGTCCCACCCGCGCGGCGCGGCCGTCGCCACCTCGACCGCCCGCGCGAGTGCGCCCGCGTCGTCGGCGAGGAGCGCCGGCGCGACGAGGCGGTTGGCGCCGAGAGCGACCGTCTCCGCCCACTCGGTTTCGCCGCGGAGCGTGACGCACGGGGTCCCGAGCCAGTAGGCCTCGCGCTGCACGCCGCCCGAGTCCGTGACCACGGCCGCCGCGTCGCGCGCGTGGGCCAGCGCCTCGAAGTAGCCGAGCGCGGGCACGACCTCCACCCCGGCCGCGCCGTCCGTTAGGCCGACCGCGTCGGGGGCGAGCGCGTCGGGGGCGAGCGCGTCGAGGCGGGCACGCGTGCGCGGGTGTGCCGCGAGCACGACCGGCAGCGGGAGGGCGGCGAGCGCGCGCACCGCGGCCGCGAGGCGCGCGGGGTCGTCGACGAGTTCGGCGCGGTGGAGCGTGGCGAAGACGAACGCCCCGCCGCCCGGCCGCCGCACCGGGGGCGCGCGGTCGATCGCGCCGCACAGCACGTCGCGCGCGACGTCGCCGGTGACGACCGTGCGGTCGCCCGCGCCCTCGCGCGCGAGCTGCGCCGCGGTCGCCGCCGAGGGCGCGCAGAGCACGGTGCTGATCGCGTCGACCGCGCGCCGGTTGATCTCCTCGGCCATCAGCGCGTCCCCGCAGCGGAGCCCCGCCTCGACGTGGACCACCGGGACGCGGAGCTTCGCGGCGGCGAGCGCGCCGGCCAGCGTGCTGTTGGTGTCGCCGATGACGACCGCCGCGCGCGGCCGCCGCTCGGCGAGGAGCGCGGCGACGCCCTCGAGCACGCGCGCCGTCTGCGGACCGTGCCCGCCCGAGCCGACGCCGAGGAGCACGTCGGGCGCGCGCACGCCCAGCTGCGCGTAGAGCCCGGCGTTGAGCGCGTAGTCGTAGTGCTGGCCCGTGTCGACCGCGAGCACGGGCCCGCGCGCGGCGAGCGCGCGGAGCAGGACCGACGCCTTCACGACCTGCGGGCGCGTCCCGTAGACGAGGGCGATCACGCGCGTCCGCGGCTCCGCCGGCCCGGCGGGTGCTGGCGCTGCGGCGGCGCGCTCAGGACGCGGCGAACGTCGCGCCCGCGTCCTGGCCGGCCGCGCGCCAGCCGACGGCCGAGAGCCAGGGGCCGCGCCAGCGGAAGGCAAGAGCGCCGGCGCGGATTTGATAGTGGTTGCGTACGAATCGGTTGTTCCACGCGGTGAAGACGTCCGGCGAAGGCGTGTCCTGGGCGACGCCGGTGCCGCCGGTGGTCATGCGGATCGTGTTGTCGTGCACGTAGAGGTCGCGCGTCTGCCACGGGCCGAAGTGGCCCGCGCCGCGGTCCTGGTGGATCGCGGTGATGCCGTTGTAGTTGTCCTCGACCGTGTTACCCGAGACCTCGACGCCGCGCGAGTTCTGGACGAGGATGCCGGCGCCGTGCACCCACGGCAGCGCGGGCGCGTCGAAGCCGTTGCGGCGCGCCGTGTTGTTCCGGATCACGGCGGCCCAGCTGATCTCGTGCATGATGCCCGGGCCCGCGTTGTCCTCGACGCGGTTGTTCTCGTAGAGGGTGTTGCGGGCGTCGATGTCGGTCCAGAGCCCCGGGCCCACGTTGTGGTGCGCGTAGTTGCCGCGCACGACGAGGCGGTTGGTGAGCACGAACTTGGCCCCGCCCGCCTCCCACTGCCAGTCGTAGGCACGCGCGGAGTTGTTGTAGGCGATCTCGTTCCCCTCGATCAGGACGTCGTCGCCGATGCCCGTGATCCCGGTCTGCCCGTTGTGGTGGACGTAGTTGCGGAGCACCTGCATGCGGTCGCCGAGGCGGATGCCGCCGGTGGCGTTGTAGCGGATCTCGCAGTCGCTGACCGTCCACCCGGCCGCCGACGCGCCGGGGTTGTTTGTACCGGCGAGCACGGCGCCCGCCTGCACCGGCGGCCGGTAGTGCTCGATGACGAGGTGCGAGAGGACGACGTGCCGCGGGTACGCTCGGTCGCCGCGCCAGAACGCGTAGGTCGTGCGGTCGTCCCCGGTGAGCACGGCACCGGGATCGCCGACGAAGCGGTCGCCGTCCTTGGGCACGACGCTCTGGCCGTGGTAGACGCCGGCGCGGAGCCGGAAGGTGGTACCGGCCGGGTTGGCGTCCACGGCGGCCTGCAGGCTCCGGCCCGGCACGAGCGTCACCGTGCGCCTCGTCGCCGCGGGGACGACGAGGACGAACGACGTGCCCGCCATTGTGAGCGCGCGGCGGAGCGGGAAGCGCCTGGGCATGGGGCGGCAAGGTAAGGCGGGAACGGCCTGCGGCAGACCGGACGCGCCCGCACCGCGCCCGCGCCCTCTAACTTTGGCCCGCATGACCATCGACTGGCAGCCCATCAAGCCCTACACCGACATCCGCTACGAGCGCGCCGCGGGCGAGGGCATCGCGAAAATCACGATCAACCGCCCCGAGGTCCGCAACGCCTTCCGCCCCGAGACGGTCGCCGAGCTGATCGACGCGTTCGACCACGCGCGCGACGACCTCACGACGGGCGTCGTGCTGCTCACCGGTGAGGGCGACCTCGCCTTCTGCTCGGGCGGGGACCAGCGCGTACGCGGCGAGGGCGGCTACGTGGGCGGCGACCAGGTACCGCGGCTCAACATCCTCGACGTGCAGAAGCAGATCCGCTACCTGCCCAAGCCCGTGATCGCGGTGGTCGCGGGCTACGCGATCGGCGGCGGGCACGTGCTGCACCTCGTCTGCGACCTGACGATCGCGGCCGACAACGCGCGCTTCGGGCAGACGGGGCCGCGGGTGGGGTCGTTCGACGCGGGCTACGGGGCCAGCTACCTCGCGCGCGTGGTGGGCCACAAGAAGGCGCGCGAGATCTGGTACCTGTGCCGCCAGTACGACGCCCAGCAGGCGCTCGACATGGGGCTCGTCAACACCGTAGTCCCGCTCGCGCGGCTGCACGACGAGGCGGTCGAGTGGGCGCGCGAGATCCTGGAGAAGAGCCCGATCGCGCTCCGCTTTCTCAAGGCTGCGTTCAACGCCGACACCGACGGGCAGGCGGGGCTGCAGCAGCTCGCGGGCGACGCGACGCTGCTCTACTACCTGACCGAGGAGGCGAAGGAGGGGAAGCAGGCGTTCCTCGAGAAGCGGAAGCCGGACTTCTCCAAGTTCCCGCGCTTCCCCTGAGCGACGCGATTTCGTTAGGCGCGCCCCTCCCCGACTGGCTCGCGCACCGCGCCGCGTCGACCCCGGGGCGCGCCGCGCTCGAGGCGGGGGGGCGCCGGTGGACGTTCGCCGAACTCGACGCGGAGGCCACGGGCGCCGCGCGGCGGCTCGCGGCGCTCGGCGTGCGCGCGGGCGACCGGGTCGCGACGCTCCTGCCCAACGGCACCGCGCCGGCCGTGCTCGCGCACGCCGCCCTCCGGCTCGGCGCGGTGCTGGTCCCGCTCAACACCCGCCTCAGCCCGCCCGAGCTGGCCTGGCAGCTCGGCGACGCGCGGCCGCGCATCCTCCTGGTCGAGCCGCGGACGGCGCCCGCCGCCGCGGAGGCGTTAGGCTTGTTAGGCGAATCCGGCGAGGCGGGCGCGGGCGTCGCAGCCGTCTCGCTCGACGCGCTCGCGGCGGCCGAGCCGGACGCGGACGCGCCGCTCCGCGCGGCGCACGACCCGGGCGCGGTGCTCGCCGTGCTCTACACCTCGGGCACGACCGGGCGCCCCAAGGGCGCGACGCTCACCGTCGGCAACTTCTGGTGGAGCGCCGTCGGCTCCGCGCTCAACCTCGGCACACACGCGGACGACCGCTGGCTCGCCTGCCTGCCACTCTTCCACGTCGGCGGGCTGTCGGTCGTGCTGCGCGCCGCGATCTACGGGATCGCGGCGCTGGTCCACGACGGATTCGACGCCGCGGCCGTGAACCGCGCGATCGACGACGAGGGCGCGACGATCGTCTCGGTGGTCGCGGTGATGCTGCAGCGCATGCTCGACGCGCGGCGCGACGGCGCGGGCCGCGACGCGCCCTACCCCGCCTCGCTCCGCTGCGTCCTCCTCGGCGGCGGCCCGGCGCCCCGGCCGCTGCTCGAGCGCTGCGCCGCGTTAGGCGTGCCCGTCGTGCAGACCTACGGCCTGACCGAGACCTGCTCGCAGGTCGCGACCCTCGCGCCCGATGACGCGCTCCGCAAGCTCGGCTCGGCGGGGCGCGCGCTCTACCCCAACGCGGTGCGCGTCGTCGACGACGCGGGGCGCGACGCGGACCCCGGCGCCGCGGGCGAGATCGTCGTCCGCGGCCCGGTGGTCACGCCGGGCTACCTCGGCCGCCCCGACGCGACGTCGCGCGCGATCGTCGGCGGGTGGCTGCACACGGGCGACGTCGGGCATCTGGACGCGGATGGATACCTGTACGTGCTCGACCGCCGCGACGACCTGATCGTGTCGGGCGGCGAGAACGTCTACCCCGCCGAGGTCGAGGCCGCCCTGCTCGCGCACCCGCGGGTCGACGAGGCGGCGGTGGTGGGCGAGCCGGACGCGCAGTGGGGGTCGCGCGTGGTCGCGGTGGTGCGGCTCGAGGATGGGACGTCGGGCGATGGGGTCGAGGACGAGCTGCGCGCCTTCTGCCGCGCGCGGCTCGCGGGGTACAAGGTGCCGCGCGCGGTGCGCCTCGTGACCGAGCCGCTGCCGCGCACGGCGTCGGGGAAGGTGCGGCGGGGCGCGGTGCGCGACGCGGCGGCGGGCGCGGCGGCGCGCCGCGCCGGATCAGGCGGCGCTGCCTAACGCTCCCCGCGCGCGCCCGCGCCGCCGCCGCCGACCCACGCGGGCGCGTGTAGCGCGACGCCCGTCAGCCCGCGCCGCCGCGACTCGCGCAGCAGCCAGGCGACCGTGTCCGCGGCGCGCGCGTAGGCGAGCCCCTCCGGACGCACGTTGGACACGCAGTTCCGCTCGGCGTCGGTCCGCCCCGGGCGCGGGGCCCACGTGACGTAGACGCCGAGGCTGTCGGGCGCGCTCATCCCCGGGCGCTCGCCCAACATCACCACGACCGCGCGCGCCCCGAGCGCCGCGCCGACCGCGTCGCCCAACGCCACCCGCGCCTGCTCGGCGACGACGACCGGCGCGACGCGCCACCCCTCCGGCAGCACCCTCGCGAGCGCGTCCAGCAGCGCCGGCGCGTGCCGCGCCGCGGCGAGCGCGGCCAACCCGTCGCCGACGACGACGGCCAGGTCCCACGCGTCCGGCGCCGCGAGCGCGAGGCCGGCGAGCGCGGCCCCGTCCGCGGGCTCGAGGCGGCGACCGCGGTCGGGACGTTGGAGGAACTCGCGCCGGTCGCGCGCGGCGGAGCGGACGCAGACGACCGCGCGCCCGCCGGCGCCCAACGTGTCGGCGAGCGCGGCCGCGTCCAGCGCGTGCCACACCGCGTCGCGGGCGCGCGCGTGCGCGAGCTGCAGCTCCAGGTGCCGCGCCGTCGGCAGCGCGCCCCCGGTCCGGCCGAGCGCGACGCGCGCGGGCGTCAGCGCGGCGAGCGCGTGCCAGGGGTCGCGCGGGGGCGGGCCGTCGGGGGCAGGCGTCACGGCAGCAGGCGCGCGCGCTCGACCGCGAGCGCGGCCGCCCCGCGCCGCGCGTCCGCCAGCCGGTTGCGCCCGTCGAAGATGCCGACCGCCTCCAGCCACGCCTCAAACTCCGGCGCGGGGCGCAGCCCGAACGCCTCGCGCAGGTAGAGCGCGTCGTGGAAGCTCGTGCTCCGGTAATGCAGCATCACGTCGTCGGCGCCCGGCACGCCCATGACGTACGCGCACCCCGCGGCCGCCGCCATCGTCAGCAGCGCGTCGAGGTCATCCTCGTCCGCCTCGGCGTGGCTCGTGTGGCACACGTCGCACCCCATCGGGAGGCCCAACAGCTTGCCGCAGCAGAGGTCTTCGAGGCCCGCGCGCAGGATCTGCTTGCCGTCGTAGAGGTACTCGGGGCCGATGAAGCCGACGACCGTGTTGACGAGGAACGGCGCGTAGCGCCGCGCGACCGCGTAGGCGCGCGCCTCGCACGTCTGCTGGTCCACGCCGCGGTGCGCGTCCGCGCTGAGCGCGCTCCCCTGCCCCGTCTCGAAGTACGCGACGTGCCCGCCCGGGGCGCGGCCTAACGCCCGCACCGCTTCGTGCGCCTCGTCGAGCAGCGCGAGCGAGACGCCGAACGCCCGGTTGGCGCCTTCCGTGCCGGCCACCGACTGGAAGAGAAGGTCCACGGGCGCGCCCCGCCGCGCGAGCGCCATCGTCGTCGTCGCGTGCGCGAGCACGCACGTCTGCACCGGTGCGTCGAGCCGCTCGCGGAGCGCGTCGAGCATCTGGAGCAGGGCGAGCACCGTGTCGGGCGCGTCGGTCGCGGGATTGACGCCGATGACCGCGTCGCCCGAACCGTAGAGCAGTCCGTCGACCACGCTCGCCGCGATCCCGCGCGGGTCGTCGCTCGGGTGGTTGGGCTGCAGGCGCGTCGCGAGCCGGCCGGCCAGCCCGATCGTCGTGCGGAACCGCGTCACGACGCGGCACTTCCGCGCGACGAGCACGAGGTCCTGCAGCCGCATCAGCTTCGACACCGCGGCGGCCATCTCGGGCGTGAGACCCGGCGCGAGCGCGGCGAGCGCGCGCTCGTCGGCCGCGGGCGAGAGCAGCCAGTCGCGGAACCCGCCGACGGTCAGGTGCCGGACGGGCGCGAACGCGGCCGCATCGTGCGCGTCGACGATGAGGCGCGTGACCTCGTCGTCCTCGTACGGCACCACGGCTTCGGTGAGAAACTCGGCGAGCGGCACGTCGGCCAGCGCGAAGCGCGCGGCCACGCGCTCCGCCTCGCCCGCCGCAGCGAGCCCGGCGAGCTGATCGCCGCTCCGCGCCGGCGACGCGCGGGCGAGCAGGACGCGGAGCTCCGCGAAGCGGTACCGTTCGCCGCCGACGACGTGGGAGTAGATGACGCTCTCCGCGGGACGCGGGTGGGGCGCGCCCGGGTGGGCAAGGGCGCGCCGGCGGTGGACACGGTCTCGACAACGGTAACGCAAGTTCGCCACGCGCGACGCGACGTTGCCGGACCTCGTGCCCGACCGTCAGCACGCTCGTGGGGCGCGGCGCCGCCGCGTGGACCGGATGCGGGGCGATCCCGCCGTGGCACTCGCCGCACTCGATGCGGGGCGACTGGAGCTGCCACTCGGGTCGATGCTGAACCTCCTCGGTGCGCAGACGGTCGAGCGATTTCAGCGCGCCGAGTGGCTCCGTGCGGCGGGACGCGATGACCTCGCGCCGAATCCCACGCCGCAGCGCGGGTGTTAGGCAGACCGCCCGGCACGCACGCCGGACGACTTCGTGCACGAACCCAATGAACCGCGCGTCGTCACCCCGCGAGGTGGTCGCTGAGAGCGGTGGGCGTCCACCGGTGCGAGACGCGGATGCGATCTGCGCTAGCGCCACGCCACGACCATCAGATTGTGCACCTTCCCCGCCGCTGCTTGGAACGCGCGACCGGTGACGACCGACCGCCGCGACCGCTGCGCCGCTCCCCGTCTCACGCGGCCGCGCCTAACGCGCTGACCGATGCTCGTCGCGCGGCGTCGCCCGTCCCCGCCCGAGCATCCACCCCGGCATGCCGCCGGGCGCCGCCGACCGCACGACGCCGGTCGTTAGGACCGCGGACGCGGCGCCGGTCCGCCGCGCGGGGCATACCGCTCGCCGGAGGGGGCACGCCGGGAACGGGCCGCGGCTCTCCCCGACGCCGTCAGCCCCGCTCGCGCGCGGTCAGGTCAGGACGTCAGCGCCTTCGCCACGCCGCCGTGCCGCGAACAGGCGCCGCGGCGGCTCTTCGCACTGGAGTACGTGCCGTCCTTGCACTGCGCGGTCGCGCCGGCGGGGGCGGCGGCGCTGCCGCGGGCGGGCGGGTCGGCGGCGGTGCGGCCGTTGCCGGGCGCCGGCGCGACGCCGCCCGGGTTCGCGGACCGGGTCGCCGCGGCCCGCGCCGCGCCGGACCCCGGGGTTCCGACGCTCATGGCGGCGCCGGTGCGGGCCGCGTTCACCGCCGTCGCGCCCCCCGCGGTGGAGGTGGCCGCGACGGCCGACTTGGCGGCCCGCTTCGCGCCGGACTTCGCGCCCGACCGGGCGCCCGAGGCGGCGCTCGGTGCCTGCGCGGGGCCCGCGGCGGGTGCGGCCTGTGCGCGCGCGGCACGCGGCGCGAGGGCGAGAGCCGGAAGGACGAACGCGACGAGGGAGAGCCGGAGCCGAGCGCGCACGGGCGGGACCTCAAGCAAGGTGGCTGCAGGCCGGCGACTACCGGTCGCGTGATAAGCTAGCAGGCGCGTGTCAGCGGGTGCGTGGGCGCGCGCCGCCCGTCGCCGCCGCCCACCGGTCGTTGCTCGTGTCCGCGTCCATCCAGATGCCGTGCTCGAGGGCGAGCGACGCGAGCGGCTTGCGCGAGGCGACCGCGACCGTTGCGCGCGACGGGTCGGCCGCCCAGATCGCGGGCGTCTCGTGCACCGTCTCGGCCGTGCCGTCCGCGTAGCGCAGCGCGAGGTCGACCGGCGCCGGCATCCCGCCGACGTTGCGGAGGACGACCGCGTACCCGTTAGGCGTCCGCCGTACGCCGTCGACGGCGATGTCGATGTAGGAGTTCTCGAAGTACCACCGGCGCCAGAACCAGTCGAGGTTCCGCCCCGACACGTCGTTGACGGTGTTGAAGAAGTCCCACGGGATCGGGTGCCGCCCGTGCCAGCGGTCGATGAACGCGCGCAGCGCGCGGCGGAACGCGTCGTCGCCCAGCAGGTCCTTGACCGCGAGGTAGCCGAGCGACGCCTTGCCGTACTCGTTGTTGCCGAGCCCGGGGCCCGAGAGCACGTCGCCGGGCGTGATGATCGGCAGGTCCTCGACCGGCGACGGGTCGCGGATCCAGCCGTTGACGCGGAAGCTTTTGTAGAAGGTCGCGGCGCGCTCGGGCCCGAGGTCGGCCTGGTTGATGAGGTACTCGAACGTCGTCGCCCACCCCTCGTCCATGAAGCCGTAGCGGGTCTCGTTGATCCCCATGTAGAACGGGAACCACGTGTGCGCGATCTCGTGCTCGGCGACGAAGCGCGAGAACGTCGTGTCGCGGACGCTGCCGTCGTTGACCATCATCGGGTACTCCATGTCGGCGCTCCCCTGCACGACCGTGGTCTTCTCGTACGGGTAGGGCACGCCCGGCCAGTTGCGCGACAGCCACGAGAGCGCGTGCCGCCCGAACTGGACCATGTACGGGAAGTCGGGCGCGGTGTCGTTGTACGCCGCCTGCACGCCGGCGCGCCGCCCGGTCGCGGGGTCGACGACCACGCTCCCCGCGTCCCACACGTAGTGGTCGCTGAGCGCGAAGGTCACGTCGGGGACGTCGCGCGCCGTGAAATGCCAGGCGTTGGTCGCGGCGGCCCCGGACCCGCGGGGACCGTTAGGCGCTCCGTTAGGCGTCGCCGCCACCGCGCCGGCGGCCATGTCCGCGCGGGTCGCCACGCGCACGGTCGTGTCCGACGCCGCCGACGCGATAAAGCGCGCGAGCGGCGCCGGCCGGAGCACCGCGGCCGCGTTGGCCAGCGTGCCCGTGCCCCACACGACGTAGCGCGCCGGGACGCGCACGGTCACGTCGTAGTCGTTGAAGTCGCTGTAGAACTCCTGCGCGTCGGTGAACGTCATCGTGTCCCACCCGTTGTAGTCGTCGTAGACGGCCACGCGCGGGTAGAAGTACGCCAGGTAGAACGTCGTCGAGTCGAGCGCGCCCTCGCGCCCGGCCTCGCGCGAGACCTCGTAGTGCCACGTCACCGCGAGGCGCACCGAGTCGTGTGGCAGAAGCGGCGCGGCGAGCGCCACGCGGCGCACCGTGTACGTGCGCGCGTCGTCGCCCCACCGGGCCGGGGCGCCGTTGACCGCGAAGGAGTCGACGTGCACCCCCGAGGTCAGGTAGTCCGCCGCCGCGGCCGCCTCGCGCGGCGCGCCGGGTTTGTGGATGTTGAGGAAGAGCTTGAAGACGAGCGCGCGGAGCGTGTCCGGGCTCTCGTTCACGTAGGTGACCTGTTCGCTGCCGCGCACCGTGCGGTCGGGCGGCAGCGCGGTCAGCGTGATCGCGTAGCGGGCGTGGTTCTGCCAGTACCGCGCGCCCGGTCGCCCGTCGGGCGAGCGGGTGCCCCGCGCGAACGCCTGCCGCACGGCGCGCGGCTGGTACAGGCCCGGCGCCGTGCCCGGTATTGCTGCGCCCGGCGCTGCTGCGGTGGCCGTCCGCTGCGCGCTCACCCCGCGCGCGCCGAGGACGAGGGTCGAGAGCAGGGCGAGGCACCACGCGGCGGCGCGCCCGGGGAGGCGAGGTCTCATGCCGCGAATGTACGGGCGCGACCGGCGCCCCGCCCCGCGGGCCGCCAGCGCGCGTCAGCGCGCGTCAGCGCGCGTCAGCGCGCGCCGCTGATTCCGCCGAGCGAACCGCCGACGCCGCCGAGCGTGTTGGGCATGGCCGTGCTCCCGGTCGCGCCCGTGCCGCCGGCGTTCGCGTCGTAGGTCCCGTCGACCTGCGTGAGCACGTCCTGCGCGTCGCCGCCCAGCGTGAGGTCGGGCGGCACGGCCGCGCCCGTCAGATCGCTCCCGCGCCCGTTCAGGCCCGTGCCGGTCCCGGGCGCGGTCAGCCCGCCCGTTTCGGTCGGATCGCCGGTGCCGGCGGCCCCGGTCGTCTCGCCGCCGACGCGCGGCAGCGCGTTGCCGTCTGCGCGGTCCATCGAGCTCGGGGTCGTCGTTCCGCTGGTCTGTTCGGTCATGGGCGTGTCCTCAGGTCCTCGTGTGAAGAACGGGCTTGGTCGCGGCGGACGGCGATCGCCCGGCGTCGCGGCGCGCGCTGGGGCAAGAGCGATGCGCGCGGGGCACGCGAGGGAGCGGAAACGGAGACACCGCCCCCCCCGCGCCTCCGACCGCGCGACCCCTACTGCGCCGCGGCCCCGTGCAGCGCGAAGGCCGCCCCCGACGGGTCCACGCACTGCGCGATGATAGTCGCCGCCCGGGATCTCCGTCGGCTCCCGCACCACGCGCCCGCCGCCCTGCCGCACCGCGTCGAGCGACCGCGCGAGGTCATCCACCCGCACGTACAGCAGCCACGGCGCCGGTTCGCCCGGGTAGATCGCCCCGAACGTCTGGCCCCCCAGGCCGAACATCTGGTACGTCTTCCCCGGCCCCATCGGCATCGACTCGGTCGGCGCCCACCCGAACAGGCGCGTGTAGAACGCGAGCGCCCCCTCGGCGTCCGGCACGCGCAACTCCATCCACGAGAACTCGCCCGGCGCCGGCGGCTTCGGATTCCACGCCGACGGATCGGCCGGCGGGTTGGCCGGCTGGTAGGCCGAGAAGCCCGCGCCCTCCGGGTCGAGCAGGATCGCGAAGCGGCCGACGGTCGGGATGTCGGTCGGCGGCACGATCGACCGCGCACCGAGGGCCAGCGCGTCGTGGTAGGTCGCGTCGACGTCGGGCGTCCCGAAGTGCGGAAGCCAGCGGGCCGGGGCGCCGGCCGCGACCTCGGGTTCGGTCAGGCCCATCACGCCGCCGACCGGGGTCGCGCCCGCGGTCCACATCCGGTACCGCGGCGCGCCCTCCGGCGTCGCAAACGTGGTGAGCGTCCACCCGGTGACGGCCGTGTAGAAGCGTTCCGCCGCCTCCGCGTCGGGCGCCATGTGGTCGGTCCAGAGGAGCCGGCCGCGCGCGGCGGCGGCAGCAGCGGTCGGGGTGGTGAGGCTCGGGGAGAACGTCGCGGCGGGCGACGGCGCGGCGGTGTCGGTCATGGCGCGGGAGGAGGTTGAGGTCCGAACAGATGCCGAAGCGGGAACGCCAATCTGTGGCCGAAGTGCCCGGCGCGCCAGAGCAAACATCTGCCACTTTTCGGACGGCGACGGCGCCCGCCTACGGCGTCCCCGCCGGCAGCGTTACCACCGCGCGACAGCCGTGCGCGCCGTCGTCCCGGTTGGCCAGCGTGACCGTCCCGCCGTGCGCCTCCGCGATCTGCCGCGCGAGCGCCAGCCCGATGCCGCTCCCCTCGGGCTTGGTCGAGTAGAAGGGCACGAACAGGTTGGCCGTCGCGGCGAGCCCCGGCCCGTCGTCCTCGACGGTCACGCGGAGTGCCGCGCGGGGCGGCCCGCCCGCGGCGCCCTCGCCGAGCGCCCACCAGACGCGCACGCCGCCGCCCGTCTCGAGCGCGGCGTCGGCGGCGTTACGCACCAGGTTGATGAGCAACTGGTCGAGCTGGTCCGGGTCGGCGTCGACGCGCACGGGCCCTGCCTCGCCGGCGTCGACGGGCGCTTCGTTAGGCGCGGACGCGAACGCCGCGTGAGGCGCGGCCCGCACCTCGACCGGCACGCGGTGCTCGAGCGCGGCCGCGCGGGCGACCCACGCCGCGACGTCGACCGGGCGCCGCGCGGGCGGGGGCAGTCGCGTGAGGCGCGCGTAGGCGCCGAGGAAGCGCGCGAGCGCGTCGGCGCGCTCGGCGACCGTCTCGAGCCCGCGCGCCGCGGCGAGCGGGTCCAGCGCGGCCCCGTCCCCCTCGGCCGCCGCCCGCCGCGCGCGGCGCGCGAGGCTCCCCGCGATCGTCTTGATCGGGGCGAGCGAGTTGTTGATCTCGTGCGAGAGCACGCGCACGAGCCGCTGCCACGCCACGCGCTCCTCGGCGCGCAGCGCCTCGCTCAGGTCCGTGACGACGAGGAGGCGGTGCGGGCGCCCGTCCTGCCGGAAGCCGCCCGCGCGCACGTCCCACCGCCCGCTGCCGCCGGGGAACGTCGCGGCGACGACCCGCCCGGCCGCCGCGACGCCCGCGCGGCCCTCCCCGTCGAGCAGGGCGCCGAGGCCTAACGCGGCCGCGGACGCGCCGAGCGCGGCCGCCTCGGGCACGGCGAGCAGGCGCGCGCCGGCCGCGTTGACGAGCTGCAGCCGGTCGCGCTCGTCGAACGCGAACAGGGCGACGTCGACCGTCGCGAGCACGCGCCGCAGCAGCGCCGCGCTCTCGCGCGCCCCGAGCCGCTCGGCGCGCAGGGTGTCGGCGAGCTGGTTGGCCTCGGCGAGCGCGAGGCCTAACGCGTCGTCGGCGCCCGGGTCGGCCGCCGCCGTCGGCCCGTCGGGCGCGTCGGGCGCGCGACCGCGCACCGAGAAGTCGCCCGCCCGCAGCGCGGCCAGCACGTTGGCCAGGGTCTGCAGCGGGCGCTCGACGCGCGCGCGCACCGAAAGGGCGCCGAGGCCGAGGGCCGCGGTGGCGGCGAGGGCCACGGCCGCCGCGTCGGGGGCGCCGCGGAGCCCGTCGGGGCCGCCGGCGCGCCAGGCGAGCCACCAGAGCGCGGCCGCCGACGGGGCGCCGGCGGCGAGGACGGCGGCGGTGACGCGGGTGGCGTGCGTGGGGCGCTTCATCCGGGGGAGGGGCGGACGGGGGGGGACGGGGGGACGGGGGGAACGGCGCTGTTGAGGGGGCGCTGTTGGGAGGGCGCTGTTGAACGGACGCTGTTGGAACGGCGGGGCAAGGCCGGGCGGGTCGCTTCACCAACAGCGCTCCTTCAACAGCGCTCCTTCAACAGCGCCCCTTCAACAGCGCTTCCTCAACAGCGCCCCTCAACCCGCCCGATCGCAAGCGCCCCACCGCCGGCGGCCGCCCCCGTCAGAGCCCGAAATACGCCATCCGCCGGTACAGCGCACTTCGCGACAGCCCCAACGCCCGCGCCGCGTGACTCACGTTCCCGCCGTGCCGCTGGAGCGCCTTCCCGATCAGCACCCGCTCGACCTCCTCGAGCGGCATCAGCTCGAGCGCCGCCACGCCTAACGCCCCGCCGTCCGCCCCGCCGCCGCCCGGCGCGGCGAGCGCGAGGTCCGCGGCGCGCACCTCGGGACCCGCGGCCATGAGCACCGCGCGCTCGACCGCGTGGCCGAGTTCGCGCACGTTGCCCGGCCACGGATGCGCGAGGAGGGCGGCGAGCGCGTCGGGCGCGAACGTGCGCGCCGGCCGCGCGTAGCGCGCCGCGTGGCGCGCCAGAAAGTGCGCGGCGAGCCCCGGCACGTCCTCGCGCCGCGCGCGCAGCGGCGGCAGCCGGATCTCGACCGTGTTGAGCCGGTAGAGCAGGTCCTCGCGGAAGCGCCCCGACGCGACGTCCGCGCGCAGGTCGGCGTTGGTCGCGCTCACCACGCGCACGTCGACCTTGCGCCCGCGCGACGCGCCGACGCGCTCGACCTCGCCCTCCTGCAGCACGCGCAGCAGCTTGGCCTGCTGCGCCGGCGACATGTTGCCGACTTCGTCCAAAAAGAGCGTGCCCGTGTCGGCCAGCTCGAAGCGCCCCACGCGGTCGACCTTCGCGTCGGTGAACGCGCCGCGCACGTGGCCGAACAGCTCGCTCTCGAAGACGCCCTCGGAGAGCCCGCCCATGTTGACGACGACCATCGGGCGCCCGGCCCGCGCGCTCGCGGCGTGCAGCCGCCGCGCGATCAGCTCCTTGCCCGTGCCGTGCTCGCCGGTGACGAGCACGTTCGCGTCGCTCGGCCCGACGCGCTCGAGCAGCTGCAGCACGGGGCGCATCGCCGCGCTGTCGGCGAGCATCGGCTCGAGCGCGCGGCCCGCGCCGGCGGCGTCCTGGCGGAGCGCGCGGTTCTCGGCCTCCAGCGCGCGCGCGCGGCGGAGCGCGCGGCCCAACTCCGCGTGCGTGCGGAGCGTGGCGGCGAGGCGCGCGTCGTCCCAGGGCTTGGTCACGTAGTCGCGCGCGCCGCGGCGCATCGCCTCGACCGCGCCCTCGACGCTCCCCCACGCGGTCATCACGACGATCGGCAGCGTCGGGTCGAAGGAGAGCAGCGCGGGGATCAGGTCGAGCCCCTCGCGCCCGCTCGTCGTGTCGCGCGTGTAGTTGAGGTCGATCAACGCCGCGTCGACGTCCGCGCCGCGCGCGGCGGCGCGCCCCGCGGCGGCGACGGCCTGCTGCGGGGTGCGCGCGGCCTCGACCGCGAAGCCCTCGTCGCCTAACAGCAGGGCGAGCGCGTCGAGGATCGCCGGCTGGTCGTCGGCGACGAGGAGGCGGAGCGGGGCGGGGGCGTCGGGCGGGGCGGACACGGGGGGCGGCGGGGGTGCAACGAAACGGCCCGGCGTGCAACGAAATGGTACGCGCGGTCGGCGGCGGACGCGCTAGCGTCGTCGGACGTGGCGGCGGGCGCCGCCCTTGCCAACCGCGGTGGGCCGAGCGGATGATACAGACATGGCGACGCTACAGCGGCCGCAGGCGGGGCAGGTCCCGGCCGAGCACCTGCCCGAGCGGGTGTGGGCGGCGGACGAGGTGCGCGCACTCATCGACGAGCGGCGCGCGTGGCCGCGGTTCGAGTGCGCGCGGGGGCGGCTGCTCGTGACGCCGTCGCCGCGCGACCTGCACCAGACCGTAGTCTCTCGACTGATCACCGCGCTGACGAATTACTGTGACGAGCACTTCGAGCCCGGGGTGGCGTTGGTTTCGCCGGCGGACATCTCGTGGGGGCACCGCGACACCGTGCTGCAGCCGGACGTGTTCGTGGTTCCACGCGCCATGCTCCGCGCCGGCGTCGCGCACGAGTCGAGCACGGCGGGGTGGGCGGAGATCCGGCACTTGCTGCTCGCCGCGGAGGTGCTGAGTCCCGGGAGCGAGACGTACGACCGCGGCGACAAGCGCGCGATTTACCAGGCGGAGGGAACGCCGCTGTACTGGGTGATGGACCACGTGGCGGGCGCGGTCGAGGAGTGGACGCCCGAGTCGACCGTGCCGCGCGTCGAGCGCGAGCGCCTCGTCTGGCACCCCGACGGCGCTGGCGTGCCATTCGAGCTCGTGCTGTCGTACCTGTTTCGGCCGATCTAGCGCGCGTTATGGGTAGGCGTCACTCGTACCGGAGCGCCCGCGTCGGGTCGACGCGCGCGGCCCGCGCCGCGGGCAGCCACGCCGCCGCCGTCGCGCTCACCGCGCCCAGCACCGCCAGGGCCCCGACGATCGCGAGCGGGTCCGCGCCGCCGAGCACGCCGTTCTTCGCGGACGACACCTCGGTAACGCCGGGCACCGCGGCCACGGCGTCCCGGACGCGCGCGAAGAGCGCGGCCGACCGCGGGCCGTCGTAGCCCCCGCGCGCGGGCGAGAGGCGGAACGCGACGACCCGCTCGGCGCGGAAGCCGAGCGGCTCGCTCACGATGTTGGCGAGGCTGCGGGCGAAGAGCCCCGCGCCGACCAGGAGGGCCGTCGAGAGCCCGATCTGGGCGGCGACCAGCCCCGCGCGGAACCGCGACGCCGTGCGGGCGCCGCCCGGCACCTGCCCCGCGCCCGCGCGCAGCGTCGCGGCGAGGTCGGGGCGCGTCGCGTGGAGCGCGGGGAACAGGCCGAAGACGAGCCCGGTCCCGAGCGCGGCGATCACGGCGGCGGTCCACGGGTCTGGGGCGGACGGGACGACGCCCGCGGAGTCGCCCGCGGGCACGGCCCGCGCGAGCCCGGCGAGCGTGAGCCGCGCGAGCGCCAGCCCCGCCGCGCCGCCGGCGGCCGCGAGGAGGGCCGACTCCGCGAGCAGCAGGCGCACCACCCGGCCGCGCGTCGCGCCTAACGACACGCGGAGGGCAATCTCCGCCGCGCGGCCGGCGCCGCGGGCGAGCAGGAGGTTGGCGACGTTGGCGCAGGCGATCAGGAGCACGACGCCGGCGGTGGCGAGGAGCAGCAGCATCGGCGCGCGCGCCTGGGCGTGGAGCCGCGTCCGGCCCTGCGCGCCCGGCTCCACGGCGAGGGCGCGCGCGAGGAACCGGGCGCGCGTCGCCGCGCGCGCGCCGTCCTGGAGCGGCAACTCGACCTCGCGCAGCACGGCGCGGTACACGCTGTTGAGCCCGCCCCGCGCGTCGTCGGCGGTCGCGCCCGGCGCGAGGCGCGCGAAGGCGTAAACCCAATAGCTGCGCCGGTCGCGGAAGTCCCGCTCCGACGCACCGGTCAGCAGCGGGCGCAGCGTGAGGGGGACGAAGACGGCGGCGCGGTCGTTGAGCGTGGTGCCCGCGAACCCGCGCGGGGCGACGCCGACGACGGTCGCGGGGTGGCCGTTGACGACGACCGTGCCGCCGATGGTGGCCGGGTCGGCGTCGAACTGATCCTGCCACGCGGCGTAGCTCAGCACGGCGACGGCGGGCGCGCCCGGTTGATCGTCGGCGGCGTCCAGCAGCCGGCCGCGGGCGGGCGTGAGGCCGAGGACCGGGAAGTACGAGCCCGAGACGAACGCGCCGCGCGCGGCGGCGGTGCGGCCGCGCGCGGCGACGGTAAGGTCGAAGCCGCGGTGGGCGGCGACGCCGGCCACGCGCGTGCGGGCCGCGGGCGCCTCGGCGAGGTCGCGGACCATCGGGTAGCTGAACACGGCGTCGCAGCCGCCCGCGTTTCCGCAGCTGGTCGATCCCTGCGCCGCGCCGTTCTTCGGCGCCCCCAAGTTGACGAGCCGCTCCGCGTGGGGGACGGGCAGCGGGCGGAGCAGGACGTTCCGGACGACCGACAGGATCGCCGTGTTGGCCCCGAAGCCCAGCGCGAGCGAGAGCACCGCGACCGCCGTGAGCGCGGGGGTGCGGAGGAGCGAGCGGACGGCGTGGCGGAGGAGAGACACGGGCGGGGCCGGCGGGGGGCGGCGGGGACGAGCGCGCGGACTCGGGCGGTCAGGGGAAGGCCCGTGCCCTCCGGGCCCCCGGCCTAACTCGCGGCGCCGGCGTCACTTGCGGTTGCGGCGCGCGTCGGCCGCCCGCCGGCCGTGTGCGGTCCTGGGACGGCGGTGTCCGCGGGCGGACAGGACGCGCCCGGCGCGGCGGACTACGCCCAGAGGCGGTTGATGCCGAACTGGTCGAGGACCGCGTCGTTGGAGAGGAGCACGAGGTCGCGGCGGAGCGCCTGCGCGGCGAGCATGCGGTCGAACGGGTCGCCGTGTGCCCCGGCAAGGTTGCCGGCGTCTTGGGCGTCCTGGGCGCTGATCGGGAGGATGCGGAAGTCCTCAGCCCCGACCGTCGCGACGAAGTCCCTCGCCAGAGGGCTCTGGGGTAGCTTCGCGAGCCGCGTCTTTGTCGCGATCTCCCAGGCTGAGGCCGCGCTCACGAATACGACGTTCGCCGGCTCGTCGATGAGGCGCCGGGTAGCGGGCGGCAGGCGCGGGTCGAGGAGCGCGTGCCAGATGAGCGCGTGGGTGTCGAGCAGGAGCTCCACGTCAGAGGAGTCCCCAGTCGCGTAACTCGTCGTCGGTCATGGGGGCGAACGCGCTATCGTCCGGCGTTTCCATCTGGCCCTTCAGCCAGCCGGCCTGCCGCGGCTTCCGCTTGCGGCGCGGAGGGACGAGGCGCGCGACGGGTTCCTTGGACTGGCCGCGGACGATGAGGATTTTCTCCCCCGCCTCGACGCGGGCGAGGAGCTTGGAGAGGTTGGTCTTGGCGGCGTGGATCGTGACGCGGGTCATGGCGGCCCCTGGGTTGGTTAGCTCACTGATTAGCTAAACAGCGGGCCGCGGACCCGTCAAGCGGCGCAACGCGCCCGGCCTCAGTCGGCGCGGAGTGCGGCCGCGGGGTCGACCCGCGCCGCCCGCCGTGCCGGCAGCCAGGACGCGGCGAGCGCGACGGCCGCGAGCACCCCGCACGCCCCCGCGACCGCGAGCGGGTCGGCCGGCCGCACGCCGTAGAGCAGGCCCGTGAGCAGCCGCGACCCGGCGAGCGCGCCCGCGAGCCCGAGCACGCCTCCCGCGAGCGCGAGCCGCGCCCCCGCGCCGACGACGAGCGCGCGCAGGTCGCGCGGCCGCGCGCCTAACGCCACGCGCACCGCCAGCTCGCGCGCCCGGCGCGCGACGTCGTAGCTCGCCACCCCGTAGAGCCCCACCGCCGCCAGTCCGAGCGCGAGCGCGCCGTAGAGCGTGAACAGCGCGGCGCCGAGCCGGTGCGGGGCGAGTTGTGGGCCGAGCAGGTCGTCGCCGGTGCGCGCCTCGATCGGGGGCGCGTCGGGGACGGACGCCGCGAGCGCGCGGCGGAGCGCCTGGGCGGCGCGCGCGTCGGCCGGCCGCGCGAGGCGGACGAGCACGGCCGAGAACCCGGCCGCCCCGCCGATCTCCGTCGGCTGGTACATGCCGCGCTCCGGCGCCGCGCCGAAGCCCATCGTCCGCGCATCGCGTACTACGCCGACCACCGTCGCGCAGGGCGCGCGCCCCGCGGCGGCGGCCGACCCGTCGAATCCGACGAGGCGCACGCAGCGCCCGACCGGATCCCGGCCCGGCCAGTCGAGGCGCGCCATCGCCTCGTTGACGAGCACCGCCGGCGCCGGCTGCCCGGCCGCGGGGCGGTCGGCCGCGACCAGCGCGCGCCCACGCACGAGACGCAGCCCGAGGGCGTCGACCCCGTGCTCGTCGACCAGCATCTGCTGCACGTTCGTCGGCCCGGCGGCGCCGTCGACCTGCACGCGGCTCGACATGAATCCGTTGAACGGCACCGGCCCCGCCACCGAGGCCGCGCGCACGCCGGGGAGGCGGGCTGCACGCTCGCGCAACGCCTCGAGCGTGACGGCCATCTGCCGGTCGTTCAGGCGCGCCCCCTCGAACGGCGAGACGACGACCAGGTGCTCCGCGTCGAACCCGAGGTCGACCGCCAGCGCGTTGCGGAGCGAGCGGAGAAAGAGCGCGGCGCCCGCGACGAGCGCGAGCGTGACCGCGAGCTGGCCGATGAGCAACGCCTCGCGCGCGCGCGCCCTCGCGGGCGAAGCGCCGGCGCCCTCGTGCAGCGGCGTGCGCAGCCCCTGGCGTGCGCCCACGGCGGCCGGCACGAGCCCGCACACCGCCATGACTGGCGCGGCGAGCGCGAGCACAAGCACCGCCTGCCGCGCGTCGAACGCGGGCGCCTCGGGGAGCGCGGGGAAGCGACGCAGCAGCGCGCCGACCGCCGCCGCCACCAGGCCGCACGCGACCGCGCCCCCCGCCGTCACCAGCGCCCCCTCGGCCGCGAGCTGCCGCACGACCCGCGCGCGCGAAGCGCCTAACGCGAAGCGGACGGCGAGCTCGCGCCGGCGGGCGACGCCGCGCGCGAGGGCGAGCCCGGCCACGTTCACCGCGGCCACGACGAGCACGAGCGCGCTCACCGCGGCGAGCCAGCGCGCGAGCCGGGCCGCGCTGTCGCCGAACGAGAGGTCGCCGTCGCGGAGCCCCGTCACTTGCACGACGGGCGTTCGGAAGCCCGTCATTCGCCCCGGCGCGGTCTCGGTCGGCTGCGCGAGGAGGGCGCGGAGCTCCGCCTGCGCAGAGGCCAGCGTCGCAGCGTCGCGCAGACGGGCGACGAGGGGAAGCATGGGGGACGACGGCCGCCCCACCGCCTCGTCCTCGCCGCGGAGCCGGGGCCCGACGGCCACGGGAAGCCAGAGGTCGAGCGGGCGTAGTTCCACGCCGTTAAACCCGGGCGCGGCCACGCCGATCACCCGCGCGGTCACGCCGTTCACCTCCAGCGTGCGCCCTACCGCCCGCGGGTCGCCCCGCAGCGCGGTGCGCCAGTACCGGTCCGAGACGATGACGGTCGCGGGCGCGCCGGGCCGCTCCTCCTCGGTGACCGGCAACCGTCCCAGCGCCGGGTGAGCACCGAGCGCGCCCCAGTAGCCCGGGGCGGCGAGCACGGCGCTCGCGTTCGCGGCGTCGGGTCCGCGGCCGACCACCACGGCCATCGGTTGGTACGCCGCCAGCGCGCCGACGGTGCGCGCGTGCGCGGCGAGGCGGGCGCGGTCGGCCTCGGTGGCGCCGACGATCGCGACGTTCGGCATGCCCTGCATCGGGCGGACGATCGAGACGCGCACCAGCCGTCCGGGGGCGGCGACGCCCGGCGGCGGACGGAAGAGGAGCGCGTCGACCACGCCCAGCACGGCCGCGTTGGCGCCGAGGCCGAGCGCGAGGCAGCAGACGGCGGCGAGCGCGTAGCCGGGGGCGGCGCGCAGCGCGCGCCAGGCGAACCGCAGGTCGGCGAGCACGACCCGGCCCCCGCCTAACGCACCGCCTCGTCCGACACCACCCACCCATCCTTCAGGCGCACCACGCGCGACCCGTGGCGCGCGTTCTCCTCCGAGTGCGTCACCTGTACGACCGTCGTCCCCTCGCGGTTGAGCCGCGCGAAGAGCTCCATCACCTCGCGCGCCTGCCCCGAGTGCAGGTTGCCCGTCGGCTCGTCCGCGAGCAGCAGGTCCGACTTCGCGATCACCGCCCGCGCCACCCCCACCAGCTGCTGCTGCCCGCCCGAGAGCTGCGACGGGAACAGGTCCTTCTTCCCCACGATCCCGAACCGGTCGAGCGCGTCGGCGACGAGCGCCTCGCGCTCCCGCTTCGGCACGCCGCGGTAGTCGAGCGGGACGTCGAGGTTCTCCGCCACCGTGAGGTCGTCGAGCAGGTGGTACTGCTGGAAGACGAAGCCCACGTGCCGGCGGCCTAACGCGGTCCGCGCGCGGGGCGCCAGCGCGTGCACCGGCTGCCCCGCGAAGTCGAACGCCCCCGCCCACGCGTGGTCCAGCAGCCCGAGGATCGCCAGCAGCGTGCTCTTCCCCGCCCCGCTCGGCCCCATCACGGTCACGAACTCGCCCGCGCGCACGTCGAGGGTGACGCGGCGCAGCAGGTAGTGGCGCGCGCCGCCGGCGTCGACGGTCTTCTCCACGTCGCGCAGGGAGAGTAGCGGCGCGCCGGGCGCGAGGGCTGGCGCGGCGTCGGGGGCGGGCTTGGCGGCGAAGAGCGGCACGGGGCGAGTGGCTGGAGGCGGGCGCAGTGCCACGCGTCGGAGGGAAGCTGCGTGCCCGCGCGGCGGGGCGGCCGGCCGCGCGTAACCTGCGGCGGCGGCGTGAGATACGCACGCGCGCGTCGCCGCGCTCGGGCGCCGGCGTGTGCGGCCGCGGGACGGCGGTGTCCGGAAACGCACAGTCGGACCCGTCAGCGGACCTTGCCGTCAGCCCCGCGCCGAGACGATGATATGGCCATGGCCCTCCCGCTCCCCACAGCCGGCGCGCCGACACGAACGACTCGCCCGATATCTGGGCCGTCCGCAGGGAGGAGTGGAGCGCGCTGGACTGGGACGGGCTCACGGTGCCCCTGCTGCTCGCGGCGGTGCTGAGCCGGCGCACGCGGCGCAAGGATCGCTTCACGAAGCGGCGCGCCGGCATGGACGCCGGCGTACCGCTCTACTGGATCGTCGACGCCAACGCGCACACCGTCGACGTCTGGACGCCCGCCGTCGACTTCCCCCGGGTCGAGCGCGAGCGGCTCGTGTGGTACCCCGAGCGGCACCCCGACGGCGCGCGGGAGCCGTTCGCCCTCGCGCTCGCGGAGCTGTTCGCGCCGGTGTAGGCACGCGTGGCAGCGCGAGTCCGGGCGGGCCCGCGATACGGGGTCACTCCGCGCGCAGCGAGGCGACGGGGTCGAGTCGCGCGGCGCGGCGCGCCGGCCCCCACGCGGCGGCGAGCGTCGCGGCCGCGAGCGCGGCGATCGCGCCGGCGAGGACGCCCGGGTCGCGCGGGCTCACGTTAGGCAATCCCGCGGCGAGCACGCGCGTCAGGGCCAGCGCGAGCGCAGCGCCGGCGGCGAGTCCGAGGGCGGCGACGCGCGCGCTGCCGCCGAGCACGACGCGGTAGACGTCCGCCGGCTGGGCGCCGAGCGCGAGGCGGACGCCCAACTCGCGCGCGCGCTCCGCGACCGTGTAGGCCACCACGCCGTAGACGCCCACGAGGGCGAGCGCCAGCGCCGCCGCCGCGAACGTGCCGAACGCGCGGCCGAAGAGGCGCGGGCGCCAGAGCGACTCCTCGACGATCGCGGGCAACGTCCGCACCTCCCGCACGGCGAGCGTCGGGTCGACGTCGCGGAGCGCCGCGCGCACCGCCGGGGCGAGCGCGCCCGGGTCGCCCGCCGCGCGCAGGAGGAAGGTCGGGTTGCGCTCGACCCCCACCGCGCGCGGCCGCCAGACCACCAGCTCCGGGCCGCGGTCGAGTCCGACGATCTGCGCGTCGCGCGCGACGCCGACCACGGTGAGCCAGCGCGCCTCCGCCCCGCGCCCGAACGAGAGGTGGCGGTCGAGCACGCGCGACACCGACTCGCGCGCGTCGGGCCAGACGCGGCGGGCGAGCGTCTCGTTCACGACGACGGCCGTCGCGTTCGGGTCCGCCGCCTCCGCCGGCGTGAACTCGCGCCCCACCACGAGCGGGTGCCGCAGCAGCGCGAAGTGCCCGTCGTCCACCCGGCGCACGTGCGCCCACGGCTCGCGCCCGGGCGCTACTTCTTGCCCTTCCGCGACGAACGTACGGGTCGACCCCTCGCCCGTGAGCGGGGCGTAGTCGGCGGACGTCGCGGCCGTGACGCCGGGGAGGGCGGCGAGGCGCTCGCGCGCGCGGGCGACGAGCGCGAGCCGGGCCGCGGGCCGGGCGTAACGGTCTCCTGGCGCGAACACCTGTACGGCCAACACCCCGCGCGGGTCGAAGCCCGGGTCGGCGCCCTGCAGGGCGAGCACGCTCTTGACCAGCAGCCCCGCGCCCGCGAGCAGCACCACCGTGAGCGCGAGCTGCCCCGCCACGAGCGCGCGCCGCAGCCGCCCGCCGCCGACCGCCCCGGCCGCGCCGCGCCCGCCGTCGCGCAGCGTCGGGGCGAGTGCCGGCCGCGTCGCGCGCAGCGCCGGGGCGAGTCCGACGACCGCCCCGGCGCCTAACGCGAGCAGGAGCGCGTAGCCCAGGACGCGGCCGTCGACCGCGAACGCGATCCACGACGGGTAGACCGCCGGGACCGCGCGGAGCATCGCGGCGAGCCCGGCGCGCGCGAGGAGCGCGCCTAACGGCCACCCCGCGGCGGCGACGAGCACGCCCTCCAGCAGCACGAGGCGTACGACCCGCGCGCGCGGCGCCCCGAGCGCGGCGCGCACCGCGAGCTCGCGCGCGCGTCCGCTCGCGCGGGCGAGGAGCAGGCCCGCCACGTTGGCGCAGGCGACGAGCAGCACCAGGCCGACCGCGCCGAACATCGCGCCGAACATCGCCGTGAGTTCGGGCGGGACGAGCGCGTCGCGCAACGACACCACCCGCGGCGCGAGTTCGGCGTCCACGTCCGGGTGCGCGCGCGCCAGGTCGCGGCCGACGCGGTCGAACTCCTGGCGCGCGAGTTCGATCGACGCGCCCGGGGCGAGGCGCCCCACGACGCTCAGGTAGTTGCTCCCGCGCTCCGCCTCGTCCAGCCGGTGCTCGAGCGGCAGCCAGAGCCGCTCGCGGTCGCCCGTGAGGCCGACGCGCGCCGGCATCACGCCGACCACCGTCGTCGGCCGCCCGTCGAGCGTGATCGCGCGCCCGACGACCCCGGGGTCGCTCCCGTAGCGGTCGCGCCAGAGCGGCTCGGAGAGCACCACCACCGGCGCCGCGCCGGGCGCGCTCTCGGCGGGGCGGAAGCCGCGCCCGAGGAGCGGGCGGGCGCCGAGCACCGCGAAGAACTCCGCCGAGACGCGGGCGCCCATGACCGCCTCGCTCCCCTGGGGGCGGTCGAGCGAGACCGTGCTCGCGCCGTAGGCGGCGAGCGCGGAGACCGTGCGGCTCCGCGCGCGAAGGTCGAGGAAGTCCGGGCGCGACGTCGCGTCCTGGGCGTCGCCGGTCGCGCGGTTCCCGCGCCGCACCGCGACCAGTCGGCCGGGGTCGGCGAACGGCAGCGGGCGCAGGAGCATCCCGTCGAGGACGGCGTAGACCATCGCGTTGGCGCCGAGCCCGATGCCGAGGCAGAGGACCGCGGCGAGGAAGAAGCCGGGGCTGCGGCGCAGGGCGCGCAGGGCGAAGCGGAGGTCTGCGAGCATCGCGGTGGGGGGCGGGCGGGGGTGAAGGAACGAGCGTCAGCGCGCGGCGGGGCGCCCGAGGCGCGCGGCGAGCGCCCGTGCCCCGTCTCCCCAGCGGTGCCAGGTCGAGGTGCGCGTCGCCGCCGCGTGCCCCGCGATCGCCGCCGCGAACGCGGCGGCACTCGGCCACCGCCCGCCCGGGTCCTTCGCCAGGCACCGCGCGATCGCCGCGCACAGCTCGGCCGGCGCGCCCGGCGCGAGCGCCGCCACGTCGGGCACCGGCGCCGCGAGGTGCGCCGCCGCCACCGCGGCCGTCGCGTGGTCCGCGTACGGCCGCGCCCCGGTCAGCATCGCCACCCCGAGCGCGCCTAACGCGTACAGGTCCGTGCGCCCGTCGACCGCGTGCTCGCCCGCGATCTGCTCGGGCGCCATGTAGCTCGGCGTGCCGGCGCGGTGGTCGGCCGTGCGCGGGTCGTCGTGCGTCGGCCGCGCCGCCACGCCGAAGTCCGTGAGCAGCGCCCGCTCGCCACCGGCGCCGTCGTCCGCGCGCTCGAGCAACACGTTGCCCGGCTTCAGGTCGCGGTGCACGACGCCCTGCCCGTGCGCGTGGGCGAGCACGGCGGCCAGGGCACCGAGTACCCGCGCGGTCGCGCCGGCCTCGAACGCGCCGTCCCGCGCGAGGCGCTCGGCCAGCGACTCCCCCGGCACGTAGCGCATGACGAGGTACGGCGCGCGCAGCTCGTCGACGTCGACCTCCCCCATCGCGTACAGGGGCACGACGCCCGGGTGTTCGAGCTGGGCCTGGATGCGCGCCTCGCGCCGGAACCGCTCGACCGCGGGTGGCGACTCGGCGAGCGCCGGGTGCAGCAGCTTGACCGCCACCGCGCGGTGCAATCCGCGCTCGCGCGCGAGCACGACCGTGCCCATCCCGCCGCGCCCGAGCGTGCGGACGGGCTGGAAGGCGCGGCCGAGCGCGTCGGGGGCGAACGCGCGCGCAACCCAGGCCGCGCCCTCGGCGCGCGGGTCGCCCACGTCCGCCGCGCGCTCCGGGGCGAACAGTGACGGTGGTGAGGCGGGGAGCGGGGCGCTAGTGAGCAAGAGAGCGGCGGGTGACGGCCGCGAGCTGGGAGGGGGAAGACCCGTTCCCGCAGCCGCGCGCGGGCCGCGGCGCGCAACCGGCGACGCGGCAACGACTTGCCACGTTAGGCCGCTGCCGGGGGCCCGCCGGGGTGTGCGGGGGTGGGACGCGGGTGTCCGTTTTCGGACGGCCGCCGGGCGGCGGCGCCCAGCCGCGGCCGGGTTACCATTCCCACATGCCGACCGAGGTCCGAGGCGTTCCCGTGACCGGCGACGCGCTGCGCGCGGCCGCCGCGGCGGTGGGGCGGGACGCGGGCCTGACGCTGGTGCTGCTGTTCGGGTCCGCCGCGCGCGACGGACCGGGGCTGGCCCGGGATCTAGACCTCGGCCTGCTCGCCCGCGGACCGGCCGACGTCGTCGCCCTCACCAACGCGTTCACGCGCGCGCTCGGCGTGCAGGCCGTCGACATCGCCGACCTCGGGCGCGCCGACGCGCTGCTGCTCGCGCTCGCCGCCCGCGACGGGGTCGCACTGTACGAGGGCGAGCCGGGCGCGCACGCGCGGTTCGTCTCGCTCGCGTGTCGCCGGTGCTACGACACGCGGAATTTCCGCGAGGCGGAGCGCGACTACGTCCGCGCGTTCGTCGCCGGGACCGCGCCTAACGGCGGGGCGACCGCGCCGTGATCGCGCCGTGCCTGCGCCGTGACCGCGCCCGACGTCCACGAGTACGACGACCTCGACGACCTCGACGACCTCGACGACTCCACTCCGCGGTCGTACTCGCCGCCGTCGCCCGGGCGGGGCGCCTGTTCCCGCCGTACGTGGCGGCGGTGGAAGCGGCGGTCGGCGGCGGCGACCCACCAGACAGCGCCTCGCGCGTCGCGGGCCTGAGTACGTCGCCGCGAGATCCTGGACCCCCGCCTGCGCGGGGGTGACGACGAGCGGGCCGCGTGGCGCGCGACCCTTGCACCGTCACCCCCGCGCAGGCGGGGGTCCACGTTTCTCTGGCGACCCACTCAGTCCGGCGCGCCGCCGGCCGGCGCCCCCACGCGGGCCAGCCGCACCCCGCCGTTGTTGCTCGAGACGCGAACCGGCGCGCCGCCGGCGCCTAACGTCACGTCGAGCGCCCGGCGCTCGATCCGCCCCTGCACCGTCACGGGGAAGTCGAGCGTGAGCGGCCCGTAGTTGGTGGTCGCCGTGAGTCGCGCCGAGTAGCCGGCGGGGATCCGCAGCACCGCGCCGCCGTTGTTCGTGCTCAGGTCAAGTCCCGCGCCCGACAGCCCGGCCGCGTCCCACGCCGCGCCCGCGAGGGTCGCGGCCGCGCCGCCGTTGTTGCTGTGCGCCACGACGTCGCCCCCGACCGAGTCGACGCGCACGCCACCGTTGTTGGTGTCGAGGCGCAGCCGCCCGACGAGGCCGGCGACCTGCACGCCGCCGTTGTTGGTGCGGGCCGTGAGGTTCGTGCGCCGCGGCGCCGTGATCACGTACGCGACCGACCACCAGCCCGGCTTGAGCCAATCGCGCCGCGGCGGCCCGTCGGCGCGCAGCACGGCGCCCGCGGTGTCGACGCGCACCGCCGCCGCGGTCGCACGGGCTTCGTCTTCGGTGTTGCCCCACGCGCGGATCACGGCGCGCACAGTCACGGCGCGCGCCGAGTCGGCGCCGCGCACGGTCACGCCGCCGTCGAGCGCGGCGTCCACCGTGAGCCCCGCCGGCCCGGGCGCCGCGAGGGCGAGCGTGCGCACCTCACAGTACGTGGCGCGCCCGCCGCCGCCGGTCCAGCGGCCGCGGTACGGGTCCGCGCACTCGGGCGGCTCGGCGCGGTACGCCGGGAGGGCCGCGAGGAGCAGGGCGATCAGCGACGGAAGCGCGGGCGCGAGGGTCGACGTGGACGGCATGGGGGCGTGGTGGACGGTGAGCGTGCGAGTTGTTCGTCGAATCGCTTGTTAGTCCGCCCGCATCGCGACGAGCGGGCTCACGCGCGCGGCCCGCCGCGCGGGCGCGGCCGTCGCCGCCAGGGCGACGACGCCGAAGAGCGCCGCGACCCCCGCGAGCACCGCGGGCTCGACCGGCGACACGCCGTAGAGCAGCCCGCGCCCCGCCCACGCCGCCGCCGTCGCGGCGACGAGCCCGACGCCCACCCCCGCCGCGGCCAGCCGGCCGCCGTCGCGCAGCACCATCGCGCGGATCTCCGCCGGCGCCGCGCCTAACGCGACGCGCACGCCCACCTCGCGCGTGCGCCGCGCCACCGCGAACGCCGCCACGCCGTAGACGCCCACCGCCGCGAGCAGGACCGCCGCCCCCGCGAACGCGACCAGCACCGCCGCGACGAACCGCGGCCGCGCCGCGCTGTCGTCGATCATCTCCGCCAGCGGGCGCACCCGCCCGACCGGCACCGTCGCGTCGAGTCCGGCCACGAGGCGCCGCAGCGCCGGCGCGAGCGCGGCGGCGTCGGCCGTGCCGCGCGCCACGACCTGCATTTCACTCGGCCACGCCTGCGCGAAGGGCTCGTAGAACGACGGCGACGGCTCGCCGCTCAGGCTGTCCCGCCGCACGTCGCCGACCACGCCGACGATCGTGACCCACGGGGCGCGGTCGGCGACGTGCCGGATCCGCTGGCCGATCACGTGGCGCGGGTCGGCGAACTCGGGCCAGTAGCGGCGCGCCGCGGCCGCGTCGACCAGGGCGACGAGCGCGCCCCCGGTCCGGTCGGCGTCCGTGAAGTCCCGCCCCGCGAGGAGCGGGACGCCGAGCGCGCGCAGCGCGCCCGGGGTGAACGTGCCGGGGTGCACGACCTTCCAGTCCGCGCCCTGCGCCCGCGGGTGCGCCTCGACGTCGAACACGGTGCTGGCCCCGTTGTTGTCGAACGGCACCGAACTCGCGAGCGCCGCGGTTTCGACGCCGGGGAGTGCGCGCACGCCCGCGAGCAGCGCCTCGTAGAAGGCGCGCGCCCGCACCGAATCCGGCGCCGCCGCGACCGGACTCTTGCTCGGCGGCGGGACGTCGGCGACCACGATCGGCGCCGGCACCTGTGCCACCGTCACGCGCGCCGCGCGGAAGCCCGGGTCGACGTCGCGGAGCCGCGCGAGGCTCGTCGCGAGCAGCCCCGCGCCGGCGGCCAGCACCACGCCGAGCGCGACCTGCGCGACGACCAACCGCGCCAGCGCGCGCCGACCGCCGAGCCCGCCCGTCGTGCCGCGCGCGCCCTCGGTGAGCGCGCCGCGCAGGTCGACGCGCGACGCGCCCAACGCCGGCAGGAGGGCCGCGCCCACCCCCGCCGCGAGCGCCGCGAAGCACCCGAACGCGAGCGCCCGCGCGTCGAGCCCGAGCGCCTCCGCCCCCGGCACGCCGTCGACCAGTGCGGGCGGCAGCGCCGCGGCCAGCGCCCGCGTCAGCCCCCACGCGAGCGCCGTGCCTAACGCGGCCGCGAGCCCCGCGACCACCACGCCCTCCGCGACCAGCTGCCCGACCAGACGGCCCCGCCCCGCCCCGACGGCCGCGCGCACCGTCAGCTCCCGCGCGCGCCCCGCCGCCCGCACGAGCGCGAGGCCCGTCGCGTTCACCACCGCGACGAGCAGCATCACGACCACGCCGGCGAAGAGCAGCAGCAGCGTCGTGCGCGCGCCGCCGGCGAGCGCGGCCTGGAGCGGCACGACCCGCAGATCGCGCCCGAAGTCGGCCTGCATCTTCTGCGGGAAGTCGTGCTGCCCGACCGCCTGAACGATCGCCCGCGACTCGGCCGTCGCGCGGGCGGGCGTGACGCCCGGCGCGAGGCGGGCGACCGCGTGCAGCCGCCAGCTCCACCAGTACTGCACAGGGTCCGCGCGGTCCGGGCGGACCGTCGTCCAGAGCGCGACGTTCGCCGCCGGGAAGTGGAACGCGGGCGGCATCACGCCCACGACCTCGTGCGGCTCGCCGTCGACGACGACCGCGCGCCCGACCGCACGCGGGTCGGCGCCCAGGTGCTCGCGCCAGTAGGCGTCGCTGACGACGGCGACGCGCGGCGCGTGCGTCGCCCCGTCGTCGGGGCGGAAGGCGCGCCCGCGCGCGGCGGGGGTGCCTAACAGGTCGAAGAGGTTGCCGGTCACCGGCGCGACGCGCACCCGCGACGGCGCCGGGCGCCCCGCGGTTCCGCCGGCCAGCACGGTCACGTCGTACGCGTACCCGTAGCCCGCGACCGCGGCGTACGAGCGGCTCCGCGCGCGGATCGCGTCGAAGAGTCCGTCGGCCATGCCGTTGTCCCAGACGCGCACGAGGCGTTCGGGCTCGCGGTAGGGCAGCGGGCGGAGGAGCACGCGGTCGACCACGCCGAAGAGCGCGGTCGTCGCGCCGATCCCGAGGGCGAGCGTGAGGACGGCCGCGGCGAGGTAGCCGGGCGTGCGGCGCAGCGCGCGCCAGCTGTGGCGGAGGTCGTCGAGCATGACCTCGACACTAACAAGGCGCGTGCCCGCCGCGGGGGCGGGCGCGCCGAGCCTAACGTGTTGCGGACGATGGGCTTAGCGCGCCGCGTCGGGGCAGCGCGGGAGCGGCGGCTGTCCGCACCCGGGACTCGGGTGTCCGCAACTGGACACCCGGGAGACGGGCGCGAGGCAGGCAGCCGGCTTCGGAGGCTGGGTTATTACGACTCCCGCGCCCCGAGTGCGGCCAATCCTTGCGCAATCTCCGCGATCGCCGCCTGAGAGACGCGTATGCTGTCGTCAAGCTGTCGCGTCAATCTGCGCAACTCTTCCTTTTCCTGCGGCGGAAGCTCCGTGTACCACGGCGGCGGGGGCGGGCCGACCCCACCCCCGATCGGCCTGGCCGCGGCCGCAGCAACGGTACTCGCACTCGACCTCAGGAGGAACTGCGCCACCGTGAGGGGAGCGGCTACCTCCCGGAGCCTGTCGAGCCATTCCTCGTCGCGGGGGCGATGCCTAGCGTCACCGTGCGTTTCCATAACTCCTCCTACTGCAAGGATGGGTGGGGTGGACGGGCTACGGCCGCCGGCGGCCGTCGCCTCACGCCGCGTGATCGAGCGCGTCAAGCTCGGCGCGCGCCGCGGGGTCTTCGGTGCCACTCGCTCGGGCGACCCGCGCCCGCAGCAAGAGGCCCGCTCTGCGATACAGCAGCAGCGACATCGGGTGCGACGCGTTCAGCATCTCTGCCGCGGCGCGCGCCTCTCGGAATTGATGTCGTTCGAACAACAATCGAGCTAGCAGAAGGCGTTCGCTCCCTAGACACTCCGACGGATCTTTCTCGAGCACGTCGGGCGGTGCCGAAGGCGTGAGCGCGCGGAGACGCCGGATCGCCTCGGCCGTATCGCCGCCAATCAGCACCGCGCGCGCGCCGATCGCACGGGCTAGGAGCGCGTCGAGACGGCCGTGCGTCGAGTCCGCGACGGTCGCGAGCACGCGCGCGATCGTACGTACTCGGTCGCCGTGGCCCCGTTCGCTTTCCCAGACGCCGACCAGCCACAACCGGCGCGGCGGGAATTTCGAGTAATCATCACCGAAGCTCCGCACCACATCGGCGGCACCCGCCTCGACGTCCGCGCCGGCCATCGCGTCGAGGACGAGCAGGCCGTTTGTCGGCACCCCACGTCCGGCGGGCGACAGCACGAACGGTACGATCGACGAGTCTCGCCCCAACGCCACGAGTAGGCTCTGCAGCGTGACGGCAGCTTTCCACTGTCGGCCGGCATCTCCGCGTGGCGCGCCGAGCGTCGCCGCGAGTGCCGCGCGCGCGCACGCCGCGTAAGCCGGACGGTCGCTGAGGCGAATGCCGGCGCGCATGACGGCGTCCAAGTTCTCTGTCGCCGCTCGCGCCCAGACGGGCACGCTCGTACCGCGCGCGCACCGGATCGAGAGGTCGAGGGTGCGGAGCGCGGTGCTATCCGGCCCCGCGCGTCCGAACGCCGCGGTCATCGAGTCGGCGCGCGCGAGCGCCCCGCGTCCAATCGCGAGTTCCGCGAGGTGGTACAGCGGCGGGGTGAACGCCGAATCGGCGCGCCGCGCCCGCACGAACGCGTACTCGGCGAGCGAGTCGAGATTCCGCGCGTTCGGCAGCAAATGCCGGTACACCTCGCCGAGCCCCATCCACGGCTCGCTCCGCGTCGAATCGAACGCGATGGCCCGGCGGAACTCGGCGACCGCGGCGTCCGCGTCGCCCGCGATCGACGCGGCGAACCCGCGCGCGATCGCCGCGCGGTACGGCGGCAACGACCCCGCGTGGGCGACGGCCAGCCGCGCGAGTGGGCCCTCCTGGTCGTCGTCGTCGGATTCGATCCAGCTCGCCGCCTGCGCCCCCTGCAGCGCCGCGAGCGCGAACAGGCTGTCGCGCTCCAGCGCCGCGCGGTAGTGCGTCAGCGCCTCGGCGAAGTGCGACGCGCGGTACGCGCGCTCGGCTTCCAGGAACTCGGCGATCGCGGCCGGCGCGCGGTTCTCGAGCGCCGAGACGTCGACGCGGCGCCCGGGCGCGAGCAGCGGGGCCAGCAGCATCCCGACCGCGCGGAGCGCGAGGTCGGGCACCGAGATCTCGCCGACGCGCGCCGACGCGGCGCGGTGCGCGACGAGCGAGTCGCCGCGCACGCTATGCAGCCGGAGCACGACCGTCACCGAATCGCCGCGGCGGAGCACGGTGCCGTCGACGTAGTGCCCGGCGCCCTGGTCGGCGCTCAGCCGGCGCTCGGCCGCGGGCGCCGCACGCGCGCCGTCGGGCTTCGCGTTAGACGCCGCGCCGCCGTAGTCCGCCGCCTCGATCCAGCGCAGCGGCGCGGTCTCCTCGAGCGCGTAGCCGATCCAGGTCGCCGCGTCCTCGCCCGCGCCCGCGGGCAGCGCGCCCCCGGCCGCGGCGAGCGGGAACACCATGACGCGGTTGGGATCGAGCACGGCCGCGTGCGCCACCGCCACGCGGCGCGCCGCGAGCGCCGCGCTCGCGACGACGACCGCGGCCGCCGCGGCGGCGACCCTCGGCCGCGCGGCGCGGCGTGCGCGGGCCCAGAGGCCGGCGACGCCGCGGGACGCGGGCCGCGCGGGTGCGTCGTCCGTCAGCGCCCCGGCGAGCGCCGCGCCGAACGCCGCCGCGGTCGGGTACCGGTCGTCCGGCGCGGGCCGGAGGGCGCGCGCGATCGCCTCGCCTAACGCCGCGGAGACGTCGCCGAGCGGGGAGACGGGCACGCCGGCCGCGGGGGCCGGCGCGCCGCCCAACGCCTCGTGCAGCACGAGCCCGAGCGCGTACACGTCCGTGCGCGCGTCCAGCGCCGGGTCGGCGGCCGCCTGCTCGGGCGCCATGTAGGCCGGCGTCCCGATCGCCGCCCCGAGTCCGGTGTGCGCGGTCGAGTCGCCGCCAGTCTCGCCCGCGGCGACGAGCGCCTTGGCGATGCCGAAGTCGGCGACCACCGCGTGACCGTCGGTGAGCAGGATGTTGGCGGGCTTGACGTCGCGGTGCAGCGTGCCGTGCCGGTGCGCGTAGTCGAGCGCGGAGGCCACGTCGCGCGCCATCCGCACCGCGTCGGCGGCGGGCAGGCGCCCCTCGCGGTCCAAGCGCTGCCGCAGGCTCTCGCCCTCGACGAAGGGCATCGCGAACCAGAGCGTCCCGTTCGCCTCCCCGGCGTCGTAGACGGGCACCACGTGCGGGTGCTGCAGCGCCGCGCCGAGCTTGATCTCGCGCCGGAAGCGCGCGGCGTCGAGCCCGGCCGCGAACGCCGGGCGCAGCACCTTGAGGGCGACCGGGCGTTGCAGGCGCACGTCCCGGGCGCGGTAGACGACGCCCATCCCGCCCCGGCCCGCCTCGGACTCCAGCACGTAGCGCCCCGCCAGCGCCGCCGCGAGGTCGTCGGGGACACCGCCGGCCGCAGGGCCCGGGGCGATGCCTAACGCCTCCGCCGCGGGGCGCTCGAGGAAACCCGCCGGCCCCGCGCCGCCCGGGGTCGATTCGCCCGGCGCCGACTCGCCCGCGGTCGACTCGCCCGCCAGGAGCGAATCGATCTCGCGGCGCAGCGCGGCATCGCCCGAGCAGGCGCGGTCGAGGAACGCGCTCCGGGCGGCGGCCGGGAGCGCGAGCGCATCGGACAACACGCGCTTTACCTCGGGCCACCGTTCCGGATCGAACCCCGGGCCGGCCGCGTCCGCTCGCGCGCCCGGTCCCTCGGGGGCTGGCACGGGCTACCGCCCCGCGGCCGGGTGGGGCGGCGCGGGTACGGGTTTGGTCACATGAGGTGCCATACGACCCGCCCTGGGACGTGGCGTGACCCGGGGCGCGCGGCCCATGCGGCCGGCCCGGTGCGCGAGACGATACGGCCCCAAGCCGAAACGGTCAATGCCCGCGCGGGGCGGCCGCCGCCCGCCCCGCCGCTATTCGGCCGTCCCCTACTCCGCCAGCGCCACGCGCGCGCGCCCGTTCCCCGTCGACACGCGCAGCGGCGCGCCGCCCGCGCCTAACGTGACGGCGAGCCGGC
This sequence comes from uncultured Gemmatimonadales bacterium, assembly GCA_963763675.1. Taxonomy (GTDB): domain Bacteria; phylum Gemmatimonadota; class Gemmatimonadetes; order Gemmatimonadales; family Gemmatimonadaceae; genus BPUI01. The sequence goes on along the minus strand of CAVXPN010000004.1, from coordinate 224,931 downwards.
GCGGGTCGATCCGCCCCTGCAGCGTCACGGGGAAGTCGACCGTGAGCGGCCCGTTGCCGGTGCGCACGTCCAACCGCGCCGAGTAGTCACTCGGCACGCGCAGCAGCGCCGAGCCGTTGCCGGCGCTGAGGGCGAGCCCCGCGCCGGGCAGCCCGCCGCCGTCCCACGCGCGCCCCGCGAGCGTCGCCTGCACCGACCCGTTCCCGGTGCTCCCCTCCACGTCGCCGCCGACGCGGTCGAGCGTGAGCGAGCCGTTGCCGGAACTGAGCCGCAGCCGCCCGACCACGTCCCGCACGCGCACCGAGCCGTTGCCGGTGCGCGCCGCGACGTCGAAGCGCCGGGGCCCGACGATGTCGTAGTCGACCGCCCACCCGCGCTCGTCGTACGACCCATCGCGCGGACCCTCGGCCCGGAGCGCGTTGCCGTCGGCCCGCACGCGGACCTCCGCCAGCAGGCGCCGCGCCTCGTCGGCGGTCGGCGCCCAGGCGCGCACCCGCGCGGCGACGGTCGCGGCGCGCGCGGTGTCGGCGCCCGCGACCGCGACGCTGCCGTTGGCCGACTCAACGTCGACCGGGCCGCGGGCGGGGGCGAGCACGAACGTGCGCACGTCGCACGCGACGACGCGGTCGGAGCGACCCCAGCGGTTGCCGGCGCAGGGCCCGTCGTCGGCGGGGTCGCCGGTCGGGTACGAGTAGGCGTACGAATACGCGTGCGCGTTAGGCGTCTGGGGCTCGGGCCGTTGGGCGCCGGCGCAGGCGGCGGCGAGCGAGAGGAGCGCGAGCGAGGTGCGGCGGGTGGCGGGAGGGAGCACGGACGGGGCGGGCTGGAGAGAAGTCGCGGACGGGCGCGGTCGACCGGCGGTTGGACAACCGGAACGGGTCGAGGGATTGGGCGGGGGCGAGCGCGCGTGCGCGGCGGTGTCGCGGTTCCGGCGCCTACTCCGCGCGTAGCGCGTCCGCCGGGTCGACCCGCGCGACGCGGAGAGCGGGGCCCACGCAGGCCGCCGCGGCCGCCGCCGCGAGGACCAGCGCGGCGCCCCCCACGCTCACCGGGTCGAGCGGCGTGACGCCGAAGAGCAGCGTTCCGGCGCCGCGCCCGACGCCGGCGGCCAGCACCGCGCCCGCGGCGAGCCCCGCCGCGACCGGCCGCATCCCCTGCGCCGCGACGAGCCGCACGGCCGCGCCCGGCGACGCGCCCAACGCCACGCGCACCGCGACCTCGCGGGCGCGGCGCGCCACGCCGTAGGCCACCACCGCGTGTACCCCGAGCGCGACGAGCGCGAGCCCCGCCGCGCCGAGCGCCGTCAGCAGCCACGTACTGAACCGCTCCACTGCGAGCGCCTCGCGCAGCCGCGCCCCCGTGGTCCGCACGTCGTAGAGCGGCACGCGCGGGTCGACCCCAGAGACCGCGCGGCGCAGCGCGCCCTCCGCGGCGGCCGGCTCCCCCGCCGTCCGCGCGACGAGCACCATCTCGCGCCCGATCCAGTAGTTCCACGGCTCGGCCCCGACCTGGCCTAACGGCGCGTACATCTCGGGCGCGGGTTCGCTCCGCGCCCCGCCGTCGCGCACGTCGCCCACGACGCCGACCACCAGCAGCGGCCGCGGTCGCCCGGCCGCGTCCGCGAACGCGCCGTTGTCGCTGCGGAGGACCTGCCCGACCGCCCGCGCCGGCGAGGCCCCCGCGTCGACGAGTCGCCGCGCGAGCGACGCATTCACCACCACCACGTCCCCCGCGCCCGCGACGTCCGACGCGCGCAGGTCGCGTCCGGCGAGCAGCGGGATCCCCATCGCCCCGAAGTACCCGGCCCCCGTGATGCGAAGCGCCGCGTTGACGCGCGACGGGCCGACGAGCGGCCGGTCCGCGCGGGCGACGTCGACGGACGTCCCGCTCCCGCCTAACGGGACGCGCGAGACGAGCCCCGCCGCGACCACCCCGGGCGCGCGGCGCGCGGCCTCCGCCACCGCCTCGTACTGGCGCACGGCCGCCGGCAGCGCGGGGTAGTCGCGTTCGGGGAAGGCGAGCCGCGCCGTGAGGACGTGCGCGACGTCGTAGCCCGGCGCGACCCGCGCCAGCGCGGCCGCGCTCCGCAGCAGCAGCCCCGCCCCGCCCATCAGCGCGAGCGCGAGCGCCACCTGCGCCGCGACGAGCGCGCGCCGCGCGCGCTCCCCCGCGCGGTCCGTGGTCCCGCGCCCCCGCCCGCCGAGCAGGTCGCGCACCTCGGGCCGGCGTAGCCCGAGCGCGGGCAGGACACCGCTCGCGAGGCTCGCCGCGAGGCCGAGCGCGCACCCGACCGCGGCGGCCCGCGCGTCGAGCGCCGCGCCGGCGAGGCGCGGCACCCCCGGCGGCGCGAGCGCGACGAGCGCGCGGACGCCGAGCGCCGCGAGCGGCAGCGCGGCCGCCGCGGCGAGTGCGCCCAACGCGGCGTGCTCGGCCGCCCGCTCGCGCAGCAGCCGCCCCGCGCCGGCCCCGAGCGCGACGCGCACGCCCAGCTCGCGGGCGCGCGCCGTCGCGCGGACGAGCACGAGCGTCGAGACGTTGGCGCACGCGATCAGCAGCACGAGCGCCACCGCGCCCAACAGCAGCAGGAGCGGCCGGCGGTACGCCGCGGTGAGCCGCACGTCGAGCGGCGCGACGCGCACGGCCTGCACCCGCCCGTCCACGCGCGCCGCGGCCCCGAGCCGCGCGGTCAGCGCGTCGAGCTCGCGCGCGGCGTCGGCCGCCGCGGCGCCGGGCGTCAGGCGCGCGACGAGCGTGAGGTAGGGGGTGAAGTTGGTCCGCTGCGACGGGTCCAGCCGGAGCGGCACGAGGAACGCCCCCGCCGACGGCACCGCGTCGTACGCCGCCGGCATCACGCCGACGACGGTGTACGGCGCGCCGTCGAGCCGCACCACGGTGCCCACCACGTCCGCCCGCCGGCCGAACGCGCGCCGCCAGAGCGCCTCGCCGAGCACCACGACCCCGGGCGCCCCGGGGGCGTCGTCCGCGGGGGTGATCGCGCGCCCGAGCGCGGGTCGCAGGCCTAACACGTCGAAGAACCGCCCGCTCACCGCGACTCCGGCGAGCCGCTCGGCCCCGCCCTCGCCCACGAGCGTCGCGTCGCGCCCGCGCACGCCCGCGATCGCCGCGAGGCGCCGGCTTCCGTCCGCCCAGGCCGCGAGCAGCGCCGGCGACCCGCCGCGCTCGTCACCCGCCACTTGCGGGACGAGCTCGACGACGCGCTCGGGGGCGACGAGCGGCAGGGGGCGCAGGAGCACGGCGTCGACCACGCTGAAGATCGCCGTCGTCGACGCGACGCCGAGCGCGAGGGTGAGCGCGGCGACGAGCGTGAAGCCGGGGGCGCGGCGGAGGGCGCGCAGGGCGGAGCGGAGGTCGGCGAGCATCGGGCGTCTGGTAGGGGGCCTAGTCCGCCCGCAGCACGACCGCGGGCGGCACGCGCCCGGCGCGGCGCGCCGGGAACCAGCAGGCGAGCGCCGCGGTGGCGAGCAGCACCCCCGCGCCCGCGAGCGCGGCGCGCGGATCCGCGGGCGACACGCCGTAGAGCAGCGCCCGCGCGGCGCGCCCGCCGGCGAGCGCCAGCGGGACGCCGGCCGCGAGCCCCGCGGCCACGGGCGCGAGCCCGCCCCGCGCGAGCAGCCACGCGACGTCGCGCCCCCGCGCGCCCAACGCGAGCCGCACGCCGAGCTCGCGCCGGCGCTGCGCGAGCGCGTAGCTCAGCGCGCCGAACACGCCCGCCCCGGCCAGCGCGAGCGCCAGCGCGCCGAAGGCGCCTAGCAGCGACGCGCCGGCGCGGAACGGCCCGTACTTGGGCGCGAAGTCCGCCGCCATCGGGCGCACGCTGGCCTCGCCGAGCGCCGCGCCGAGCCCGGCGAGCGCGCCGCGGACCGCGGGCACGCGCGCGTCCGCCGCGCCGCGCGTGCGGACGAGCAGCGCGCCGTACGGGTGCCGCGAGAAGTCCGCCGCGACGTACACCTGCAGCGCGCGCCCCTCCACCAGCTCGAACCGCCGCGCGTCCTCGGCCACGCCCACGACCGTCGCGCACCCGGGCACGTCGCCCAGGTAGACGCACCGCCCGATCGGGTCCCGGCCCGGCCAGAGCGTCCGCGTCGTGAGCGCACTCACGACCACCTCGCGCGGGCCGCGCGGCAGGCCGAACGCGGTATCGTTAGGCGGGGCCGCCGCGGCGCGGCCGGCGAGGAGGCGCGTGCCGCTCACCGCGAAGTAGTTGGGGCTCACGTCGCTCCGGAACGGGCCGCCGCCGGGCATCGCCGGGACGGTGTCGAGTCCCGGAACGCGCAGCCGCACGCCGTTCACGCCGTGCAGCGGCGTCATGAACGACCGCGCCACTCCCTCGACCCCCGGCACCGCCGCGAGCCGCGCGTCGGCCTCGGCGTAGAGCGTCCGCTGCGCCGCGTCGTCGGCCCCCGGCGCCGCGTCGATCTGCACGAGCAGCACGCGCCCCGCGTCGTAGCCGATGCGCGCGGCGAGCGCCCGCCGCAGGCTCGCCGCGAACAGCCCCGCCCCGACGAGCAGGACGAAGGTGAGCGCCACCTGCCCGGCGACGAGCGCCCCGAGCGTCCGCCCGCCCGCGCGCGTCGCGGTGCGCGACCCGGAGGGGTGGAGGACCGACGCGCCGCCGACGCCGCGCGCCGCCACGGCGGTCGCGACGAGCGCCGCAGTTAGGCATACCGCCACGGCGAGCGCGGCGACCACGGCGAGGCGGCGCGCGTCCAGCACCGGCAGCGTGGCGAACGCGTCCCCCAGCACCCACCCCCGCGCCGCCGCGCCGAACGCCCCCGCGACGGCCGCCGCGAGCGCGGCGCACCCCGCCGCGAGCACCGCCGCCTCGGCCCCCGCGCCGCGGGCGAGGTCGCGCGCGCGGGCGCCTAACGCACGCCGCACCGCCACCGCACGCCGCCGCTCGAGCGCGCGGGCGAGCAGCAGCCCGGTGGCGTTGGCCGCCGCCGCGACCAGGAGCGCCGACGACATCAGCGCGAGCCAGAGCGCGAGCCGTCGCGCGTCGCCCCCGTCCGGGCCGCGCGCGGCCTGCACGGGGCCGAGCCGGATGCGCGTCGCCGACGCGGCCTTCGCGTCGGGGTACTCTCCGGCCGCGTCCCCCTCGCGATACGCCGCCTCGGCCTCCGCGGCCGCGCGCGCGTCGGACACGCCGGCGCGGCGGCGCGCGACGATCGTCAGCCAGCCCATCGTGTTGTTCGTGAGCGAGTGGTCGCCGTTGTACTCGCCGTGGACGGCCATGATCGGCAGCCAGAGGTCGACGCGCGCGAAGTCGAGCCCCGAGAAGTCGGGCGGCGCGACCCCGACGACGGTCGCCGCGCGGCCGTCGACGGTCACCGTTCGGCCGATCGCGGCCGGGTCGGCGCCGAAACGCTCCCGCCAGAGCGCGTGCCAGAGGACGACCGTCGGCGACGCGCCGGGCCGCTCGTCTGCGGCGTCGTAGAATCGCCCGAGCGCGGGCCCGACGCCGAGGACGCGGAAGTAGTCGGCCGAGACGCGCGGCCGGGCACGCTTCCGCGCCGGCGTCCGGGCCGCGGCGACGTCGCGGTCGGTCACGGCCGCGTACGCCCGAGAAGGCGCGCGTGCGCGCGCGCAACGCGGTGAAGAACGGGTAGCTCGTCTCGGCGCCGAGCTGACCGCCGGGCATGCCCGGGGCGCGCTGGTCGACGTAGACGCGCGTCAGGCTGCTCGCGTCGGCGACCCCCGCGGGTGCGCGGAAGAGCAGCGCGTCGAGCGTGCCGAGCATCGCCGCGTTCGCCCCGACGCCTAACGCGAGCGTGGCGAGGACGGTGAGCGTGAGCGCGGGGCGGGCCAGGAGGGCGCGCCAGGCGTGGCGGAGGGCGGCGGGCATCGCGGGCCTATACAGGGTGACGGATCCACGGTCCGCCGCGCGCGCTGACGGTCCGCGGGCGAGAGCGTACGCTTCGGCGTATGGCGACCTCCCTCGCGCGCTCCCCCGACCTGATGCGCACGGTCGAGCGGCGGGCGGCCGAGCGCGGCGCCACCCCGGACGCGCTCATCGAGGAACTCGTGCGCCGTGGGCTCGGCGACCAGCCGCCGGCCGTCCCGTTGGGCACCGCGTCGGACCTGCCCCCGCTACCGACGTTTTCTCCCCCGACCACTCACGCTCGCCCGAGGCGTGGCGTTCGTCGACGGGCTGTTCGAGACTCCAGGCTTCCGGGTGCTCGTCGAACGGTCCGAGCACGCCGCCGTGCTCCGGACGCTCGGGGTGACGTACCCGGCCATGGCCGGCCGCATCCTGCACGACTTCCACACAGTCGTGCTCATGCGCGAGCACGGCGTGGACAGGATCTACAGCGCGGACGCGCACTTTCGGCGGTTCGCACACCTCCGCGTGGTGAACCCGCTGGTGACCTGACATCGGGGGCACGGTACCGCCTACTCCGCCCGCAGCACGACCGCCGGGTCCACGCGCGCCGCGCGCCGCGCCGGCAGCCAGCTCGCCGCCAGCGCGACCGCGCCGAGCGCCGCAGCCCCCGCGAGGATCGTCGCCGGGTCGCGCGGGCCCACCCCGTAGAGCTGCGACGCGAGCACGCGCCCGAGCGCCAGGAACAGGGCCACGCCTAACGCGAGCCCGCCCGCCGCCAGCCGCGCCCCGTCCCCGACGACGAGCCCGGCCAGCTCGCGCGCCCCCGCGCCGAGGGCGGAGCGGATGCCGATCTCGCGGCCGCGCTGCGCGACGACGTACGCGAGCACCCCGTACAGGCCCAACGCCGCGAGCGCGAGGGCGAGCGCCGCGAACCCGCCGAGCACCGTGGCGCCGAACCGCCGCACGCCGACCGACCGACGCACGACCTCGGGCATCGCGGCCACGTCGTAGACCGGCAGCTGAGGGTCGAGCGCGCGCACCGCGCCGCGGATCGCGCGCGCCGCCACGTCGTCGCAGCACGCTCCGCACGACGATCGTGTAGTCCGACGCCCACGCCTGCGGGTAGTTGTAGTACACCGTCGCCTTCGTCGGCGCGGCGAGCGAGGTGTCGCGCACCGCGCCGACCACGCCCACGATCACGCCGTCCGGCCCCTGGTTGATCACGCGGCCGATTGGGTCCTCGCCGGGGAAGTACCGCCGCGCCAGCGTCTCGTCGACGACGAAGCTCATCCGCGCGCCGGGGCCGTCCGGCCGCGCCTCGTCCTGCGGCCCGAACGTCCGCCCGCGCAACACGGGGATTGCCATCGCGCGGAAGTACTCGCCGTTGACGAAGCGGATGTTCGCGTGCGGCACGTCCCCGCCGTTCGTCGTGTCCCGGCCGACGACGCGGAAGGGCGAACTCGCGCCCACGGCGTCCCTCCGGAGCAGCATGCCGTTCGTCAGCCCGACGGCCTCGACGCCGGGCACCGCCCGCAGCCGCGCGAGCAGTTCGGCGTAGAACGCGTTCGACGCGGTTGTCTTCGCGTACCGCTCGAACGGTAGTCCGACGGTCGCCGCCACGACCCGCTCGGCCCGGAAGCCCGGCGACGCGTCGAGCATGCGGGCGAGACTGCGGACGATCACGCCCGTTCCGAGGAGCAGCAGCGTGGAGAGCGCGAGCTGCGCGACCACCGCGCCGCGCAGCACGCGCTGGCGCCCGCGCCCCGCCGAGCTGCCGTGCGCGCCCTCCGCGAGCACCCCCCGAACGTTGGCCCGGCTCGCGCGGACCGCCGGGACCACGCCCGCCAGCAGCGCCGCCCCACACGCCGCCGCGGAGGTGGCAGCGAGCACCGCGCCGTCGAGTCGCAGGTCCTTCAGCGCGAGCAGGTCCGCCGGCGCGAGCCAGACGAAGACCCGCGTCAACGCCCAGCCGAGCGCGAGGCCGAGCGCTCCGCCGGCCGCCGCGAGGACCAGATTTTCGGTGAGGAGCTCCCACGCGAGCCGCCCGCGCCCGGCGCCGATCGCCACGCGCACCGCGAGCTCGCGCGACCGCCCCGTGACGCGCACAAGCTGCAGGCACGCCACGTTCGCGCACGCGACGAGCAGGACGAGCGCCACCGCGCCTAACATCACGAGCACGACGGGGCGAAGCTGCCCGGCGTCGAAGGTCGTGAAGGGCTTCGCGACGAGGGCGACGCCGTACCTGGCGTACACGGCCTGCGGGTAGCGCTCCGGCCAGCTCCGCGCCTCGGCGGCGAGGGCGGCGTTCGCCTGGTCCAGCGTGATGCCGTCTCGCAGGCGCGCGAGGGCCGTGACGATCTCCACGCCGCGCATCCCGGCCAGCGACGAGTCCACGCGCGACGGCACGAAGAACTGCACGTCGCGCGGGTAGCGGAACTCGGGCGGGAGCACCCCGACCACGGTGTAGGCGCCGGTGTTCAGACGGAGCGGGCGACCGACGGCGCTCGGGTCGCCGCCGAACCGCTCGCGCCAGAACGCGTCCGTGAGGACGACGACCATGTGGCGCCCGTCCCGCGATTCGTCCGCGGTGTACAGCCGGCCGAGTTGGGGGCGCACCCGAAACAGCCCGAAGTAGTCGCCAAGCGTGCGCGCGATCGTGTAGCGCGTCGACCCCTCGGCCGCGGGGAGCACGGCGCCGCGCGTCACGTACCCGGCGACGCTGGCAAAGACGTCGCGCCGCGCGGCCAGGTCGAACAGTTCCGGCGGCGAGACCTCGATGTCCCGCAGCTTGATCCCCGGCAGGTCCTCGCGGACGGCGACGAGCCGGTCCACCCGCGGCGTCGCGACCGGCCGCAGGAGCACGGCGCGCACCGCGCCGAAGACGGCGGCGTTGGCGCCGATGCCGAGCGCGAGGGATGCGACGGCGGCGAGGGCGTAGCGCGGCGCGCAGGAGGGCGCGCAGCGCGAGGCGCAGGTCGGTCAGCATCGCCCCGCCCTCACACCCGCGCCGGCCCGGCCGGCACCAGCTCCCCGTCGTTCACCGTCTCCTCCACCACCCGCCCGTCGAACAGGTGCACCGTCCGCCCCGCGTGCAGCGCGTACCGCGGGTCGTGCGTCACCATGCACACCGTCGCCCCGCCCAGGTGCAGCTCGCGCAGCAGGTCCATCACGCTCTCGCCGTTGGCCGAGTCGAGGTTCCCCGTCGGCTCGTCGGCCAGCACGATCGCCGGGTCGCCGACCACCGCGCGCGCCACCGCCACGCGCTGCTGCTGGCCCCCGGAGAGCTGCGCCGGGTAGTGCTTCTGCCGGTGGCTCATCCCCACGCGCTCGAGCGCCGCCGTGACGCGCCGCCGCCGCTCCGACGCGCCTAACGCGAATTCCCCCGCGCGGTACGTGAGCGGCAGCTCGACGTTCTCGTAGACGGTCAGGTCGCCGATCAGGTTGAACGCCTGGAACACGAACCCGATCTGCCGGTTGCGCACCTGCGCCCGCTGCGACGCGTCGAGCGACGTCACGTCCTGCCCCGCCAGCATGTACCGCCCGCCGGACGGCGTGTCCAGCAGGCCCAGGATCGAGAGCAACGTCGTCTTTCCGCACCCCGACGGGCCGGCGATCGCGACGTACTCGCCGCGCCCGATCTCGAGGTGCACCGACGAGAGCGCGTGCGTCTCGACCTCGTCGGTGAGGAAGACCTTCTGGACGCCGTCGAGCGAGAGGAGCGAGGGCATGGGCGCGGTCATGGGCGCGGAAAAAGAAGAGGTCACTTGATGCGCAGCCGGTCCTGCGCGTCGTACTGCGACACGTCCGACACGATCACGCGGTCCCCGGCCCGCAGCCCGCGCACCACCTCGACCGCGTTGACCGAGGCGCGGCCCAGCGTCACCCGCACGCGCGCCGCCGACGCCCCGTCCGGCGCGAGGCGGAAGAGCCCGACCGTGCTCTCGGGCTGCCCGTACGCGGGGCGCCCCACCGAGAGCACGTCGGGCAGCCGCTCGATCTCGACCGTCCCGTCGACCGAGAGGTCCGCGCGCGCGCCTAACGGCAGCGCGCCGTCCAGCGCCACCTCGACGGCGACCGTGCCGTTCTGCACCGATGGGTCGACGCGCAGCACGTGCCCCGCGATCACGCCCGTCGCGCCGCCCGTCGCGATCGCCCCCGCCGCCGCGCCAGCGCGCGGGTCCTGCCCGCCGGCCGCGCCGGACCCGCCGCTCCCGGTGCGCGTGTCGACCGCGACCGGCTGCCCGACGGCGACGTCCTTCGCCTGCGTCTCGGTCACGCGCAGCACCGCCTTCAGCCGGCCCGGCTGCGCCACGCGCGCGAGCACCTGCCCGGGCACCACCCACTGCCCGAGGTCCAGGTCCATCGCCTGCAGCACGCCCGAGTCCCCGGCGACCACGCGCATCCCGCTCACCCGGTCCCGCTGGAACTGCGTCACCGCGCGCAGCCGCTCGACGTTGGCGCGCTCGAGCGCCATCTGCTCGCCCACCGTCCGCCCCGCGAGCGCGAGCCGCTGCTGCTCTGCGTCTCGCCGCCCGGCCAGCGCGGCGGCCTTGTCGCGCGCGCTCGCCAGCTCGTTGGTCGTGACCATCCCCTTCTTGCCTAACGCCTCGTAGACGTCGGCGGTGCGGCGCGCGTCGGCGTAATCGCTCTGGACCGCGGCCACGGTCGACTGCTGCGCCAGCCGCTGCGTCTCGAGCTGCGTCCTCAGCCCCACCAGGTTGGCCTCCGCCGCCCCGAGCTGCCGCTCGGCGTCCAGCAGCTGCAGCTGCACGTCGGGGTTCGACAGCTCCAGGATCGCCGTCCCGGGCCCGACCGTCGCCCCGGGCCGCACGAGCAGCTGCTCGACCCGCCCCTGCGTGAGCGCCGAGATGAGCCGGACGTGCTCGGGCACGAGCGTCCCCGGCGCGCGCACCTGCCGCACGAGCGGCCCGCGCCGCACCGTGTCGATCCACAGCGTCGCGCGCTCGACGCTCGGCGCCGCGGGCTGGAGCCGGCTGAGCGCGACCGTGCCGAGCGCCGCGACCGCGAGGCCGACGGCGATCAGGACGTGACGAAGGGTGTGCTTGCGCTTGGGGCGCGGGATGTCCACGGGCGGGCGACACGGCGGGGGGCGGGAAGCAATGCGCGCCGCCGTCACAGGGCCAGCGGCGTGCCCGGCGTCCCGGCACCCCGCGCGTTGCGCCACAACGACTTACGCGGACGCGGCGGGACGCGATTGTCCGGGCGTGGGATCGCGGTGTTCGTTTCCGGACAACGAGGGACGGGGCGCCGCAGGCCGCTTGACAGCCGTCCCCCCGCGCCCCAACGTGGCGCGCACCCCCCCGGCCCGTTAGGCCCGCCCGACCGCCCTCCGCCCGCCCCCGCATGCCCGGTGACCGACGACATCGCGCCCGACTCGCCGCCGCCGGCGCCCTCCTCGCCTGGTCGCCCGCCGCCCGCGCCCAATCCCCCGCCCCTGCGCGCGACACGGCCGGTTCCGCCGCCCTCGCCCCCGCCGCCGCGCGCACCATCACCTGCGCGGCCGGCCGTCCGCTCCGTGGCGCGCTCCCCCTGGCCGGCTCGCCCCTCCAGTGCGTTCCCCAACTCGAAGTCTTCGGCGACGGCAACGTCAAGGACGTCCTCGGCGGCGGCGGCGCGGCCGGCGCCGCGAGCGCCTCGGGCGCCCTCGGTCTGCACTTCGCGGGGCCGGTCTACGACGTCACGGGCCTCGTCAACATCGCCGGGACCAACGACACCGTCCGCTCGCACTTCGGCGCCACGGTCCTCGTCCCCGCGGCCGGGCGCGCCCTCAACGCCGCGTCGCTCATGATCCGCGGGCGCTTCCGCGAGTGGGGCGACCGCCAGTGCGCCGAGTATACGTACCCCAAGATCTGCAACCTCGGCTACCGCGTGCACGCCGACGCATCGACGCGCACGTGGGCCACCCAGACCATCCAGTACGTGACGACCGTCGTCGGCGCGCCCGTCGGGTCGCCCGGCGACACGACCACCCGCATCACCGGCACGCGCGAGGTACCCACCTGGGGCGGCGGCGTCGACCTCTCGTACACCTTCTTCCAGGGCGCCGTCCAGACCGCGCAGGGCGCCGACCTCGGCGGCCAGCCCGTGTACATGGTGCTCGACGTCGGCTACGCGCACCGCTCGCTGCGCGGCGACCTCACCAGCCCCGCCCTCGCCGGCCTCCGCGACGCCCTCCTCGGCACCCACCGGCAGAAGAACTACGACGGCCTCGAGGTCGGCCTCACCATGCAGTTCAACCAGGTGCGCTCGTCGTTCACGTACGTGCTCCTCAACGGCGGCGTCAACGGGCTGTCCCGCGGGCAGATCGTCGGCGCGGTCGACCTGCGCGCGGTGCTCGCGAGCGGGCTGCTGCGGCGTTAGGCCGCCGCGCTCGCCACGGCCGGCGCGCCCGCCAGCAGCTCGCGGACGCGCGGGATGACGCGCGTGCCGTACAGCTCGACCGAGCGCATCAGCTTCGCGTGCGGCAACGGCCCCGCGCTGTACTTGAGGTCGAAGCGCGCGACGCCGAGCACGCGCACCGTCGCGGCGATCTTGCGCGCGACCGTCTCCGGCGACCCGACGTAGAGCGACCCGCGCGCCGCCTCCTGCTCGAACTGCGCGCGGCCTAACGGCGGCCAGCCCCGCTCGGCGCCGATCCCGTCGTGCATGCGCTTGTAGTCCGGCCACAGTTCCTCGCGCGCCTGCGCGTCCGTGTCCGCGACGTAGCCCGGCGAGTGCACGCCGACCGGGAGCACCGCCGCCGGCGCGCCCGCCGCCGGCGTGCCCGCGCCGCCGTCTCCGGCGCGCTGCGCCAGCGCGCGGTGGTAGAGCTCGACGTACGGCCGGAACCGCGCCGGGTCGCCGCCAATGATCGCGAGCATCAGCGGCAGCCCGTAGTGCGCCGCGCGCACCACCGACTCCGGGCTCCCGCCGACGCCGACCCACGTGCGCAGCGGCGGCCGCTCGACCGTCGGGTAGACCCGCTGCCCCGTGAGCGCCGCGCGCGTGCGCCCGCGCCACGTCACCGCCTCCTGCCGCAGCAGCTCGGCGAACAGCGACAACTTCTCGTCGAAGAGCGCCTCGTACTGGTCCAGCGGGTAGCCGAACAGAGGGAACGACTCGGTGAACGACCCGCGCCCGAGGATCACCTCCGCCCGCCCGTCCGAGACCGCGTCGAGCGTCGCGAAGCGCTGGAACACGCGCACCGGGTCGTCGGACGAGAGCACCGTGACCGCGGAGCCGAGCCGGATGCGCCGCGTGCGCCCGGCGATCGCGGCGAGCACGACCTCCGGCGCCGACACCGCGAAGTCCGCCCGATGGTGCTCGCCGACGCCGATGAAGTCGACGCCCACCGCGTCGGCCAGCTCGGCCTCCTCGACCACGTCGCGGACGACCTGCGCGTACGTCAGCGGCCGCCCGTCGGCCCCCGCCGTCACGTCACCGAACGTGTCGAGGCCGAGCTGCACCTCGCCCGGGCCGGCCGGCGTCGCGACCGGCGCTGCCTGCATGATTTCCATAGTCGGAAGCTACCGTTTTCGGATGGTACTACATCCCTAGTTGACAGAATTGCGGGCGCCGCGTATCTACTAGCTTCTTAGTAGTCGATCTCCTCCGCCCTATGTCCGCCGTCGCCTTCACCGACCGCGAGCTCGACGTGATGACCGTGCTCTGGGCCGCCGGCCCGAGCACCGTCGCCGACGTCCGCGACGCCCTCGCTGCGCGCGGGCACGCGCTCGCCTACACGACCGTGCTCACCGTGCTCCGCACGCTCGAGGCCAAGGGGCACGTCGCCCACGCCGAGGAGGGGCGCGCGCACCGCTACCGCCCGCTCGTCGCGCGCGAGGCCGCCGGCCGGAGCGCGCTCCGCCGCCTGTTAGGCACCGTCTTCGGCGGCTCGCCCGAGCTGCTGCTGACGCAACTCGTCGCCGAGCGCGGCGTGGACGAGGGCGAGCTGCGGCGGATGCGCGCGCTGCTCGACGCGCGCCTGGGCGACCCGTCCGGCGACGGCGCGAACGACCGCCCGGATACCCGCCCGGACGACCGTTCGGGAGAACGCCAGTGATCGCCGCGTGGATGCTCTACGCCGCCGGCTGCGGCGCCGCGCTCGCCCTCGCGGCGTGGGCCGCCGAACGCGCGGCGCTCGCGGCGCGCCGGGCAGCGCGCTGGGGCTGGGCGGCGGCAATCGCCGCCTCGGTGCTGCTCCCCGCGGCGGTCGCGTGGCGGGCGCGGTTCGCCGGCGCCGCGAACGCCGGGCGGGCGCGGGCCCGCACCTCCGCCGTCGCCGCGCTCCCCCCGGCGCTCCCCGTCCCGCGCCCGTGGGATGCGCTCGACGCGCCGCTCGTCGTCCTCTGGGCCGCCGCGTCCGCGGGCGCGCTCGCCCGCCTCGGGCGGGCCGCGCGCGACACGCGGCGCGCCGCGGCCGCGTGGCCCGTCCGGATCGTCGCGGGCACGCCCGCCCACGTTTCGGAGGCGACCGGGCCGGCCGTGTTCGGCGTCCGCCGCCCGGCCGTCGTCCTCCCCGCGTGGGCGCTCGCCGACCCGCGCCTGCCGCTCATCCTGGCGCACGAGCGCGAGCACCTGGCGGCGCGCGACCCGCTCCTGCTGGCCGCCGCCGCGGTCGCCGCCGCGCTCGCGCCGTGGAACCCCGCACTCTGGTGGCAGCTGCACCGCCTGCGCGCCGCGGTCGAACTCGACTGCGACCGCCGCGTCCTCGCCGCGGCCGCGGCGCGCGCGTCGCCCCACGACTACGGCCGCCTGCTCCTCGACGTCGCCGCGCGCCCCGCCGCGCCCGGCGCCCTCACGCCCGTGCTCGCGCTGACCGCGGGCCACCCCCTCATCCGCCGCCGGATCACCGTCATGACCGCCCCCCGCGCCCCGCGCGCCCTCGTCCCCCTCGGCGTCGCCGCCGCCTCGCTGCTCGCCGCGTTCGCCTGCGCCGCCCCACATCCGGCCGCGACCCCGACGCCCCGCGCCGTCGCCGGAAACGGGCTGCCCGACTCGACCCTGTGGATCATCAACGGCCGGGTCGTCGACCGCGCGACCGCCGAGCACAGCCTTCCCGCCGACAGCATCTACTCCGTCAACGTGATCAAGGGGCCGTCCGCGGTGGCCCGGTTCGGCCAGGCCGGCCGCAACGGCGTCGTCGTCATCACGACCAAGAGCGCGGCCCACCCCGACTCGCGCTGACGCCGCCTAACGGCCGGCCCGCCGGCGTCACCCCCGCCCCATGACCCGCGCCTCGACGATCGCCGCCAGCGCGTCGAGGTGCCCGGGGTCGTCGAACGCCAGCACCCGCACCCCCGCGTCCCGCGCCGCGGCCATGCGCGGGTCGTCCGGGACGTCGGTCACGAGCGCGAGGTACTGCGACGCGGTCACCCCGCCCGGCTCGGCGAGCCCGGGCGCGTAGAGCGGCGCGCGGTGCGCCGCCTCGCGGAAGACCTCGACCATCGGCAGCGCGGACGCCTTGAAGCCCTCGCACACCACCACGTCCGCGTCGCTCAGGTAGCGCGCCGCGATCGCCTCCGGGCCTAACTCGGGCCCGCCGGGCGAGCCGCCGCCCCACCGCAGCACGAGCGCGAACTTGTCGGGCGCCGCCATCGCCACCCGCTCCGCCCCGCCCTCGTGGTAGTGGCGGTACGTGTCGGTGGTCGACGGGTCGAGGTTGAAGGTGTGGTGCCCGTGCTTGATCGTCATCACCCGGTGCCCGCGCGCGACGAGCGCGGCCACGAGGCGCACGACGAGGGTGGTCTTGCCGCTGTGCTTGCGGCCGACGACGGCGAGCATCGGCGGCGTGCGGCCTGGGGGGGAACGCTCATCCGCCCCATCCTAACGCGGCGGCCGCCGCCGCGGCCGCGGCGAGCTCGGAGCGCGTGTTCACGCCGCGGAAGACGAGGGAGGGGTCGCCGTAGCGCGCCACCTCGTCCCGCGGCATCCTGAGCGCGCCCACCGCCTCGCCCAGCGCGCGCGCCCGGCGTTCGCCCGCGCCTAACAGCCGCTCGGCCGCCGCGCGGCACGGGGACGAGTAGTACGCGCAGAGCGGCTCCGCCCCCGCGTCCCCCTCCGGCACCACCGCCGCCGCCCCCCGCCCCTCGCCCGCGGCGCGGAGGGCACGGAGCAGCGCCGACGGCACGAACGGCATGTCCCACGCGACGACGACCACCGCGCCCGGCGAGTGCGCCAGCGCCGCATGCAACCCGCCGAGGCTGCCGAGGCCGGGCAGGACGTCGGCCGCGACGCGAACCCCGGGGAGCCACTCGGCGGCTTCGCGCGCGTTCGCGAGCAGGAGCAGGTCGTCGCACGCCCCGGCGAGCGCGGTCGCGACGCGGTCGAGGATGCGCACGCCGGCGACGCGTTCGAGCCCTTTCGGGAGGCCGCCGAAGCGGGTCGACAGCCCGCCGGCGAGGAGGGCGCCGGTGACGGGGGCCGGAGCGGACGAGGCCTGTTGAGTGGGGGTCAGAGCGAGAGACCGCGGGGGTGACGACTACCGGAACAACGCCATCGCCTTGGTCACCGTCTGCAGCACCCCCCATACCGAGGGCACCCCCACGATCGCCCACGCCACCACCAGCGCCACCGCCGACGACCCCTTCGCCGCGGAACTCATCGCGCCCCCTCCATCACCAGCGCCCTTCCCCCGACGCCCCGCCGCGCCGCCGCCCGCACCGCGAGGTTGGCCGCGAATCCGACCACCAGCATCGCCGCCAGCACGTACATCGTCTGGCTGTACGCGTCCGCCTTGGGCACCCCGTGCGCGATCCGGTTGTCGCGCAGCACGCTCATCAGCGTCGGGCCTAACACGCCGGCCGTCGACCACGCCGTGAGCAGCCGCCCGTGGATCGCGCCCACCTGCCCCGTCCCGAACAGGTCGCGCAGGTAGGCCGGGATCGTCGCGAAGCCCCCGCCGTACATCGACAGGATGACGACGCACGCCGCGACGAAGAGCGCCACCGAGCCCGACCGCCCGAGCGCCGGCACGAGCGCGTAAAGCGCCGCGCCCAGCGCGAAGAACGTCGCGTACGTCGCGCGCCGCCCGATCTTGTCCGAGAACGACGACCACACGAAGCGCCCCGCCAGGTTCGCCAGGCTCAGGAGCCCGACGAAGCCCGCCGCCGCGTCCGCGGTGATCCGCCCCGCGAACGTCTCCTGGATCATCGGCGACGCCTGGCTCAGGATCGAGATGCCCGCGGTCACGTTCAGCAGGAGCATCACCCAGAGCAGCCAGAACTGCGGCGTCCGCACCGCGGCCGACACCGGCACGTCCGGCACCGCCGCGCGCGTGGGCTGGCGGGCCGCCGCGTACGCCGCCGTCATCGTCGAGATCTCGCCCGTGTGCATCGGGATCGTCGAGGCGTCGGAGGCCGTCCCGGGCGCCCACCCGGCCGCCGGCACGCGCACCGTGAACGCGCCGTACATCATCAGCGCCAGGTACAGCACGCCTAACGTCACGTACGTCGGCGCGACGCCCGTCGAGGTCGCCGACTTGAAGTGGTCCATCAGTTTGACCGAGAGCGGCGAGGCGATCAGCGCGCCCCCGCCGAAGCCCATGATCGCGAGCCCCGTCGCCATCCCCGGCCGGTCCGGGAACCACTTGATGAGCGTGCTCACCGGCGAGATGTAGCCGATGCCGAGCCCGACCCCGCCGATCACGCCGTAGCCCAGGAGCAGCAGCCAGAACTGGTGCGACGCGATGCCGAGCGCGCCGACGAAGAAGCCGGTCGAGAAGCACAGCGCGGCCGTGAACATCGCGCGCCGCGGCCCCACCCGCTCCAGCCACGCGCCGAAGAGCGCCGCCGAAAGGCCGAGCATGACGATCGCCGCGGAGAAGACGAGCGTGACCTGCGTCGTCGACCAGTCGCCCGGCGCCGGGGCCTTCACCCCGAGCAGCTGCGCGAGCGGCTTGCTGAACACCGAGTAGGCGTAGGCCTGCCCGATCGAGAGGTGGATCGCGAGGGCGGCCGGCGGCACGAGCCACCGGTTGTAGTCGGGCGGGGCGACGGTGCGGTCGCGGTCCAGGAACGAGAGAGCGGACGACACGCCAGCGGGGTACGAGGAAGAAGGCCGAGTCTGGTGCGCCCTACGCGGGGCAGCAGGATGACGCATCTTGCCAGGTGGACCGAACGAATTCCAGAGCCCGCGGCCCAAGCCGCCCACCATGCCTCAGTCGGCCACCGAGCCCATCCGCCGCTACGACGGCGCGACCCCGCACGACCTCGACGACCAGCTCGCCGTCGAGGAGCCGCTCCTCATCGAGCTCGCCCACGACCGCGACGGCGGGCGCGTGACCGAGAGCGTCTCGGTCACGATGCGCACGCCCGGCCACGACGTCGAGCTCGCCCTCGGCTTCCTCTACACCGAGGGCATCGTCGCCGGCGCCGACGAGGTCGTCCCCCTCGCGGCCGAGCCACCCACGGAGGCCGGTGCGCGCGACTGCAACACCGTGCGCGTCGACGTGCGCCCCGGCGTCCCCGTCGACACCCGCCGCCTCGAGCGGCACTTCTACACCGCGTCCAGCTGCGGCGTTTGCGGCAAGACCTCGCTCGAGGCGCTCGCCGCCGGGCGCGCGATCTCGATTCCGGCCGGGCGGCCGCTCGTCACCCCCGCGGTCGTCCACGCGCTGCCCGACGCCCTCCGCGCCGCGCAGGCCGTCTTCGACCGCACCGGCGGCCTGCACGCCGCCGGTCTGTTCGACGCGGACGGACACCTACTCCAGCTGCGCGAGGACGTCGGCCGCCACAACGCCGTCGACAAGCTCGTCGGCTGGGCGCTCCGCGCGGGGCGCCTGCCGCTCCACGACGCCGTGCTGCTCGTCAGCGGGCGGGCGAGCTTCGAGCTCGTGCACAAGGCGCTCGCCGCCGGCGTGCCGGTGCTCGCCGCGGTCGGCGCCCCGTCGAGCCTCGCCGTCGACACCGCCGCCGCCTACGGCATGACGCTGCTCGGCTTCGTCCGGCGCGGGCGCTTCAACGTGTACTGCGGCGCGGAGCGCGTGACCGACGACGCGATGGTGCTGGACTCATGACGTGATCGCGTCGCGATCTCCGCGCGATCAGCCCCGGCCGCCGGTGGCGCGGCGGACGCGCGCCTCGTAGGCGCGGGCGCTGTCGGCCCGCCCCGCACGCCGGTACGCCGCGGCGAGGGCCGCGTAGGCGTCGGCGCGGGTCACGTAATAATTATTGGCGACGATGCCCCCGCGCGCCGCCGCGCGCAGCCAGTAGATCGCCGAGTCGGCGCGGCCGAGCGCGAGGAACGAGCGTGCGAGCGCGAGGTTGATGCGCGTGTACCCCACCGCGGGCGCGAGCACGGCCTGCTCGTACTCGGCGACCGCCCGCGCGTGCTCGCCGCGCGCCGCCCACAGGAGGCCCCGCACGTAGTGGTGCAGCCGGCGGTCGCGCCCCATCGCGCTCAGACGGCCGCGCGTTTCGAGCGCGTCGGCGCGGCGCGCGAGGTCGGCCGTGTCGCCCGCGGCCGCCAGGGCGCCGGCCGCGTGCGTGGCCGTCCACGTCGCGCGCCGGGCCCGCGTGCCGGCCGGGATCGTGGTGTCCGCGACCGCTGCCGCGGCCGCCGAGTCGTACAGCGCCGCGGCGGCCCGCGGGCGCCCGGACTCGAGGAGCACCTGCGCCTCGTAGCCCATGAACTCGTACGCCCCCTCGGGGTGCGCTACGGGGGTGAGCGCGCGCAGCTGCCGGGCCGCGGCCAGCGCCTCGGCGTACCGGCGCTGGTAGCGCCGCACGATGACTTGGTACCAGAGCGCGTCGAACTGCTCCTTGGGCGTGCCGACGCGCGTGAGCGGCGTGACTAACGCGTCGGCCTCGCCGCACCGGTCGGCCGCGAGTAGGAGCTCGGTGAGCACGAGGGGCGAGAACGCCGCACGCCACGGGTCGGTCTCGAGGCCGCGGGCGGTCGCGTCGCGCGCGACGGCGAGCGCGTCCTCCGCGCGCCCGGCGAGGACCAGCGAGTAGGCGAGCGAGAGCAGCGCGAACGGCGACCGGGGCTGGCGCGCGCTCCACTCGCGGGCCATCGCGGTGACGGCCGCGACGGAATCGGCCTCGCTGAGCGCCCACGAGAGGTACAGGTACGCCTGCGCGCCCGGGGTGCCGGCGAGCCCGCGGTCGATCGCGGCGGCGTCGAGCGCGATCGCCCGGCGCAGCGGCGCGACCGCCGCGACGGGCTGGGCGTCGAGGTCGAGCGAAGCGCCGTACAGCATGGCCCCCTCGGCGTCGTCGGGGTAGCGGGCGGCGTACCGGCCGGCCAACGCGACGCGCCCGGTGTCGCCACGCTGGAAGGCGTCGCGCGCCTCGATCAGGCGCCGGAGCCGCTCGGGGCCGCGCGCGGCCACCAGGGTGCGGGCGCGGCGCATCGGCGCCTGCCACGCGCCCGGCGGCAGCTCGCTCCCGAAGTCCGCGACGGCGAGCTGGTACCAGAGCCACGGGTCGAGCGAATCGGTGGCGAGGGCGGCCCGAAAGAGCCGGGCCGCGCCCTGATCGTCGCCGGCGTACCGCGTCGCGAGCGCCTCGTCGCCGAGCCGTTGGGCGGCGGCGTGGTCGCGGGCGGCGGCAGTGTCTCCGCCGAAGCGCGACAGGCCGAAGACGGCCAGCGCGGCGGTCGCGGCGAACACGGCGCTCGCCGCCCGCCGTCGTAGGCGGCGCGGGCCGCCGTCGACCCGTGCGGCCGCGGGCGGGGGCGCCGCCGCGACCGGGTCTCCGTCCGCACCCGGCCACAGCCGTCGGGGCGACGCGCCATCGCCGGACGCGTCGAACGCGTCGGACGCACCGGACGTGGGCGGCGGGGCGTGGACCGGCACCGACTCGACCGACAGCGCCGACGCGACCGGCGCGACCGGCAGCTCGCCGGGTACGCCGGGGCACAACGCCGACCCCCTCGCCGGCGCGCAAGCGCGCGAGCAGCGCGGCCAGTTCGGGCGCGCACGGCAGGTCGAGCGTGTCGCGCACGAGACGCTGGTGGACGTCGCCCTGCCGGAGCGCGCCGGCCACGTCGCCGCCCGCAGCCAGCGCGCGCACGAGTCCCACCGCCGTCGCTGCATCGAGTGGATCGAGGGCGGCGGCCGCGCGCCACCACTCGACCGCAGCGTCGGCCGTCGTGGCGTCGGCCAACCGGACGGCCGCCGCGTGCGCCCGGCGGGCGAGGACGCCGCGCTCCTCGTCGATCCACCGGGCGAGTTCGGGCGCATCGGTTACGTGCACGCCGTCGAGGAAGGGTCCGCGGTAGAGGGCGAGGGCGCCCGCCCCGTCGCCGGACTTCAGCGCGGCGTCGAAGGCGAGTGCGTCGCAGGCGACCCCGCCGGGCGCGAGGCGGAGCGCCGGACCGGGCGGCAGCGCGTCGCGGCCGAGCGCGCGGCGGGCCGCGTAGAGCGCCTGGTCGAGCAGGTGGCGCGCGGCCGGCTCATCGCGCTCGGGCCAGAGGAGGGCGAGGGCCTTGTCGCGCGTCAGCCCGATCGGCCCCGTGCGGGCGAGCACGGCGAGCAGCAGGAGCTGCCGCCGCTGCACGGCCGCGCGCCACGCCGGATCGTCGTCGTCGACGATCGCGAGGCCGCCAAAGGTGAGGAGTCGCCGCATGCGCCCGGGGCAGCCCGCCGGTTGAGGACCGGTTGAGGGCGCGTTGAGGCGCCCGGCCCAGTGTAGGGCGCGTGGTCGGGATGCACCAGACCACCGGTCCGGCCGGTGGGCCGCGACCGCGACGCCGACCGGGATCATCTCCCCCACCCAGGATGGCTCACATGGCTCTTGCGCCTCGCTCCCTCGTGCACCGCGCGCCGCGTGTCGGAGGTCGATCGTTGCGGATGCCGGCGATCGCCGTCGCCTTCGCCATCGCGGGGTTCGGCGTCGTTCCCGCCCACGTGCGCGCCCAAACCGCTCGCGACCACGCGGCCGATGAGGCCGCGATCCGCGCGCTGGTCACGCGCGGCGCGATCGCGTCGGCTTCGGACGACGCGGTCTTCTGGTCGGGGGCGTACGCGCGACCGATGGTGGGCCGCGCCGCCGCCGCGCACACCCAGCCCACCGACAGCGCGGAGATGAACTCCCGTCAGAACCAGCGGATCGACACACACATCGTCCGCCTCGACGTCGCCCGGGCCGGCGACATGGCGTGGGAGTTCTCGGACTTCACGCTCTCGTTCGACCGTGCGACCGCGGCGGCGAACGCGGGCCCGACCGCGGGCCCGAGCGCCGGTACCGGCGCGCACGAGCAGTTCACCGGGTCGCTGCTGCGCGTGTGGGAGAAGCGGAACGGCCGGTGGCAGATCGCCGCGGTGTTCGCCCGGCCGCACGACCGTCCGAGCTGAGAGGGGCGCGCATCGACCGTCGGCGACCGAAGCCCTCCGAGTTGCCCGTCCCGCCGTCTCCTCCCACCTGCCCTGACGCATGCTCGCCCACCGTCGGCGCAACCTCGCCCTCGCCGCGCTGACCGTCGGCGCGCTCGCGTCGGGCGCGGTCGCACCTCCCGCTCGGGCCCAGGCGCACGACCACCCCGCCGCCGGTGGGCCCGCGGACCTGAGTCGGCTCGGCGCCGTGTCGTTCCCGAACTCCGGCGCCCCCGCGGCGCAGGCGCCATTCCTCCGCGGCATGGCGCTGCTGCACAGCTTCCTCTACGCGGTTCCCGCGGACTACGAGGTCGGGGTAGATGACGACGTTAGGCACGGTGGGGCGGCGAGCGCGTACGTCCGGTCGATCGCGACCGAACCGCGCGCGTTCATGAGCATCGTGCAAGGGTTCCGTGCGGACGCCTACCGCGGCCGGCGCGTCCGCCTCTCCGGGTACGTGCAAACGCAGGACGTCGCCGGCCACGCGGCCTTGTGGATGCAGATCATCGGGCCGGACGGTTCGGCCGGATTCGACAACATGGACAACCGTCCCATCCGCGGAACGTCGCAGTGGACGCGCTACGCCGTGGTGCTCGACGTCCCGGCGGACGGCGGCATCGTCGCGTTCGGGTTCCTGCTCCGCGGTCGCGGGCAGGCCTGGGTCGACGACCTGCGTTTCGACATCGTCGGACCGGACGTCGTGTCGACCAACACGCAGTCTCTCACGCCGGCCGAATCTGCCGCGAGGCCCGACTGGGCGCGGCGCGTGAAATTCGCCGAGTTCGTCGCGGCGCAGCGGACGCAGCCGTCGAACCTCGATTTCGAGGGCGGGATGCGGGCGGACGCGGCCGGGCCGCAGGCCGGCGCACCCGCCGCGCACGACCCCGCCGCCCCCGCTGCGGCCGCGCCTAACGACGCGCCTGACTACTCGGGGACGTGGCAGCTCGACGCGGGCAAGAGCGACTTCGGCGAGGGGACGCCGCCCGCGAGTTGGGTGATGAAGGTCCGCCACGCCGGCTCGCGGCTCGAAGTCGTGCGGGACCTACGCACCGACCAGCTCGGGGCCCGGCACGACTCGGTCGCCTACGTCGTCGGCGGCCCGGCCGCGACGTACACCAACGTCTACGGCCCGACGACGGCGCGCGCGGCCATGGACGGCGCCGACCTCGTCATCACGGCGACCCTCCGCGCGCCGGACGGAGTGGAGAATCCCCCGTACACGAGCCGCTGGTCGCTGTCGCCCGACGGTCGGGAGCTGACCGTGGTGCGCGTACTCACGAATCGCGACGGCGACCGGAGGACGATCCGGCTCGTGTTCGACCGGCAATGAGGCGCAGGCCGTCGGCTCGCGCTTCGACCTGCGCGCGTTCCGCGACGTCGTGCTCGGCGACGGCGCCGTGCCGCTCGCCCTCGTGCGCGAGCGGCCTACGCTCCCGCCGCCGGCAGCATGAGCGTGAACACGCTCCCCGCCCCCGGCGCGCTCTCGACCGTCAGGTCGCCGCCCATCCCGCGCGCCAGGTCGCGGCTGATCGCCAGCCCCAGCCCCGTCCCCTCGCGCGCGCGCGTGACGTCCGCGCCGACCTGCACGAACGGTTCGAACACCGCCGCGAGCTTGTCGGCCGGGATCCCGACGCCCGTGTCGCGCACGACGATCCGCACCGACGCCGCGCCGTCGTCGTCCCCGCACGCGAGCTCCCACGCGACGTCCACCCGCCCGCCGCGGTCGGTGAACTTCACCGCGTTCGACAGCAGGTTGACGAGGATCTGCCGCAGCTTCTCCGGGTCCGCGCGCACCGCCACCTCGGGCGCGCACGCCCCGACCGCGAGCGCGAGCCCCCGCGCGCGCGCCTGCGGCGCGACCAGCCCCTCGGCCGCCGCGCACGCGTCGCGCACCGGCACCTCGGCCAGCACGTACCGCTCCGTCCCGGCTTCGAGCTTCGCGTAGGCGAGCACCTGGTTGATGAGGCTCAGCAGGTGACGCTGGCTCGCCTGGATGCGCGAGAGGTCGCCGAACTGCGCCTCCGTCACCGGGCCGCGAATCCCCATCGCCATGAGTTCGGCGTACCCGCCGATCGCGTTGAGCGGCGTGCGCAACTCGTGGCTCATCGTCGCCAGGAACTGCACCTTCGAGCGGTTCGCCGCCTCCGCCTCCGCGCGCGCGGCCTCCGCGTCCGCCCGCGCCCGCTCGCGCTCCGCGTCGGCCGCCCGTTCGGCCGTCACGTCCCGGAAGAACACGGCCAGCCCGCCCCCTTCCGCCGGATACGCCTGGATCGCGTGCCAGGTGTTGGCGCCCGGGTAGTAGTGCTCGAAGCGAGATGGCACGCCGTCGCGCGCCACCCGCCGGTACTCCAGCTCCACGGGGCTGCCCACCGTCTCGGGCCAGCGCTGCCAGTGGTTGCAGCCGACGAGCGCGGCGCGCGTCGTCGCGTTCAGGCGGCACGCCGCGCGGTTGGCGTACGTCACCCGCCACTCCGCGTCGAGCGAGAGGAACGCCTCCGACATCCCCTCGACCACGGCGGCGAGCCGGCGCTCCGCCGCGCGCCGCGTGGACGCGTCGCCCCCGGCGCGGCGCTCGACGGTGCGGCCGAGCGGCCGCGCCTCGCCCGACAGCACGTCGGGGTCGGGCACGGTCGGGTACGAATCCGTGATCTGCGCGATCTGCGTGACCCGCGCATGTTGCGGGTCGGACGACTCACCGTCCGGTTGCGGCTGGCGGCGCGGTGTGGCCATGGTGACCCTCGGCCGAACGGGGGGGGCGCTGCGGGGCGGCCTAATATGCGCCGGGTGCCAAAATTGTCCACCACCCCAAACCAACCCCGCCCGGCCGCCCCCATCTGGGGCGAGCGCGGGCGCCGGAGTGTCGCAAACCTGTAACGGCCGGGCGCACGGGGCGGACGGCGGCGGGGCGGCCGGGCGATCATCGAAGCTCCCTCCGTCCCACCCCCGATTCCGATGATCCCGTCCGCCTTGCGCCCCCAACCCCGCCGCGTCGTCCGCGCCGCCACCCTGACCGTCGTCGTCGGCCTCGCCGCGTGTGGCGGTGGCGGCGACGCCAAGTCCTCCACCGGCGGCGGGGGCGGCGGCGCCGAGCTCACCGGCGCGGGCTCGACGTTCGCCGCGCCGCTCTACTCGCGCTGGGCGGCGGACTACGTCGCGAAGACCGGCGTCAAGGTGAACTACCAGTCGATCGGCTCGGGCGGCGGCATCCGCCAGCTCTCCGAAGAGACGGTCGACTTCGGCGCCACCGACGCGCCCATGACGGATGACGAACTCGCCAAGGCCAAGGGCGGCCCGATCATGCACGTCCCGACCGCCATGGGCGCGGTGGTCGTGACCTACAACCTCGAGCAGGTCGCCGCGCCACTGAAGTTCACCGGCGACGTCATCGCCGACATCTACCTCGGCAAGATCACGACGTGGAACGACCCGCGGATCGCCGCGACCAACCCCGGCGTCGCGCTGCCTAACACGCCGATCCTCGTGGCCCACCGGTCGGACGGCAGTGGCACCACGTACACGTTCACCGACTACCTGAGCGCGGTGAGCCCGGCGTGGAAGCAGGCCGTCGGCAAGGGCAAGGACGTGAAGTGGCCCGTGGGCCTCGGCGGCAAGGGCAACGAGGGCGTCGCCGGCACGGTCAAGCAGACCGCCGGCGCGATCGGCTACGTCGAGCTCGCCTACGCGCGGCAGAACAAGCTGCCCGCCGCGTCGGTGCGCAACGCCGCCGGAACCTTCGTCGCACCCTCGGTCGAGTCGACCACCGCGGCGGCTGCGGGCGTGCTCGGCGCGCTCCCGGCCAACACCGACTACCGCGTCTCGATCACCAACGCCCCGGGGGCCAACGCCTACCCGATCTCGACGATGACGTGGATCCTGCTCTACCGCGCGCCGCGCGACACGGCCCGCGCCCGCAAGGTCGTCGACTTCGTGCGCTGGGGCCTGACCGACGGCCAGCGCGCCGAGCCCGCCCTCGACTACGCGCCACTGCCGGAATCGATGGCCACCAAGCTGCGGCAGCGCCTCGACTCAATCCTGCCGGCGAAGTAGCCGAACTCGGGCAGCCGTGACCCGACTGTGACACCTTTGTAGCCGTTGGCGTGACAAGGGACAGCGATCGTACCCCGGGCCCAACGATCCCCTTCCACGACCGGAGCCACCGGATGTTCAGCAGCACATACAGGCGCGCGACCGCCACCTTCGTGGCGGTCGCCGCGTCGGCCGCGCTCGTCACCGCGGCCGCGTCCCACACCGCCGGCGCGCAGGACCTCACCGGCGCGGGCTCGACGTTCGCCGCGCCGCTCTACTCGCGCTGGGCGGCGGACTACGTCGCGAAGACCGGCGTCAAGGTGAACTACCAGTCGATCGGCTCGGGCGGCGGCATCCGCCAGCTCTCGGAAGAGACGGTCGACTTCGGTGCCACCGACGCACCCATGACCGACGCCGAGATCGCCAAGGCCAAGGGCGGCCCGATCATGCACGTGCCCGTCGCGATGGGGGCCGTGCTCCCCGTCTACAACCTGCCGGGCGTCACGCAGCCGCTGCACTTCACGGGCGACGTGCTCGCCAACATCTACCTCGGCAAGGTCACGCGCTGGAACGACCCGCAGATCGCGACGCTCAACCGCGGCGTGCGCCTGCCCGACACCGACATCCTCGTCGTCCACCGCTCCGACGGCTCGGGCACGACCTACATCTGGACCGACTTCCTCGCGGCCACCTCGGGCGCGTGGAAGCAGCAGATCGGCGTCGGCAAGGACGTGAAGTGGCCGGTCGGCCTGGGCGGCAAGGGCAACGAGGGCGTCGCGGGCCAGGTCAAGCAGACGCCGGGCGCGATCGGCTACGTCGAGCTCGCCTACGCGCGGCAGAACAGGCTCGCGCTCCCGATGATCCGCAACGCCGCCGGCGAGTTCGTCGCGCCGACCGCCGAGGGCGTGACGACGGCCGCGGCCGCGATCGCCAAGGGCCTCCCCGCCAACAGCGACTACCGCATCTCGATCATCAACGCCCCGGGCCACGGCGCGTACCCGATTTCGTCGATGACGTGGGCGCTGATCTACACGACTCAGAAGGACGCGGCCAAGGGCAAGAAGCTGCTCGACTTCCTGCGCTACGGCCTCGCCGACGGGCAGAAGAGCGCGGCGCAGCTTGATTACGCGCCGCTCCCGCCGGTCCTCCTGACGCAGCTGCGCAAGCGACTCGGCGCCGTCACGATCGCCGCGCGCTAACTCTTCCTCCCCCTCCATGACTTCGTCCCGCCGCCTGGCCTCCGCCACACTCCTCGCCGGGCTCGTCGGCCCGGCCGCGCTCCTCGCCCAGCCCTCGGGCGGCACCAACCTGCCGAGCGACAGCGCGTCCGGCCCGACCAACCTCAGCTACAAGCGCGTCTCGATCACCCCGGTCGGCTTCTTCGCGGCCGAAGGGCTCTACCGCCAGCGCACCGAACAGGCGGACATGCCCTCGTCGTGGAACGCGATCCCGTTCACGCACACGGCCCAGGGGCAGATCTCCGAGTTCCGCGGCTCGGGGCGCCAATCCCGGCTCGGCGTCCTCGGCGAGGGGCGGCTCTCGCAGGTCGCCGTGGCCGGCTACTTCGAGGGCGACTTCCTCTCGGCCGGCATCTCGTCCAACTCGAACGAGAGCAACAGCTACACGTTCCGCATGCGGCAGTTC
The DNA here is from genome assembly GCA_963763675.1 of uncultured Gemmatimonadales bacterium. Lineage (GTDB taxonomy): Bacteria > Gemmatimonadota > Gemmatimonadetes > Gemmatimonadales > Gemmatimonadaceae > BPUI01. The sequence continues at coordinate 197,104 of CAVXPN010000004.1, read as the reverse complement.
TTCGCTCAGGCCGCGTTCAAGAACGGCTTCACGGTCACGGGCGGGCAGATGTGGAGCCTGATCGCGGCCAACCGCCAGGGCATCACCGCGCGCGGCGAGTACGTGCCGTCGACGATCGACGCGCAGTACGTGCCGGGCTTCGACTGGTCGCGCCAGTTCGCCGCGCGCCTGACCTACCGCGCCAGCCCCAACCTGACCGTCGCCGGCTCGCTCGAGGAGCCGCAGACGACGTTCTCCGTGCGCGGCTCGCCCAACGCCTCGGTGCGCGTGCTCGCCCAGCAGGTCGGCGGCAGCACGCTCAACTCGACCACCAACTACTCGTACGACGTCGCGCCGGACGCGATCGTGAAGGTCGCGATCGACCAGCCTGGCGTCGCGCACTTCGAGCTCAAGGCGCTCGGCCGCATCTTCCGCGACCGCATCTACGCGGTCAGCACCAGTGCGCTCGGCGGCGCCGCGACCAACGGCGGCGCGAACAACTACACCACCACCGCGGGCGGCGTCGGCGCGAGCGTGTTCCTGCCGATTCAGAAGAAGGTCGACGTCGGCCTGAACGCGCTCTACGGCCGCGGCATCGGCCGCTACGGTACGTCGCAGATCGCCGACGCGACGCTCAACGCGCAGGGCCAGGTGGTGCCGATCCGCGCCGCGCACGGCCTCGCGACGATCGACCTGCACGCCACCAAGGCGCTCGACTTCTACGGCTACGGCGGCGGCGAGTACGCCTACCGCACCGCGGGCGTGACCTCGACCGGAGCCCCGATCGGCTACGGCTCGGGCCTCGTCAACAACACCGGCTGCGAGACCGAACTGCTGCCGCCGGCCGGCGGGATCGCGGCCTCGGCGGTCGGCACGTGCAACGCCGACACGCGCTTCGTCGCCCAGGGCACCGGCGGCCTCGTCTACCGCTTCTACCGCGGCACGCGCGGCACGGTGCAGTTCGGCCTGCAGTACTCCCACACCGAGCGCACCACGTGGTCGTCGAACGCCACCGCGACCGCGACGAGCGGCGGCCCGCGCTTCCAGCCGCTGGCCACCGAGAACATCGTGCTCACGTCGTTCCGCTACTACCTGCCGTAACGGCCCGTACCCGCGTCCCGTCCGGCGACGGCCGCAAGTCGGCTGCCGTACGGGACGTGTAGCAGTCCTGCTTCTCGCGCGACCCGCCCCCGGCGGCCCCGACACACCCGCGGGGCCGCCGGGGGCGGGTCGTGTTCCCACCCACGGCCGGCGTGACCGCCTCGTTACACCCCCCGGAGCACCCCCAGAATCCGGCGCCCTAGGTTACCCGCCGACGCCATGCGCGACACGACTTCCTTCCCCGAGGCCACGTTGTCCGAGGCCGCTACCGCGCTGCCCGCGCCCGTCCCGAGCGTCGCGCCGGTCCGCGCCCCGCTCCCGCCGCCGTCGCTCCCCGCGCCCGGCGGGCCCCCGGCGGACCTCCCGCCCGCCGCCGACGGCCCCGCCGAGCCCGTCGGCGCCGAGCGCCTCGCGGGGCGCGTCGTCGGCGACCAGATCTACCGATACGTCGTCACGTTCTTCGCGGCCTGCGTGCCGGTGCTACTCGTCCTGCTGGCCTTCGAGGTCGTCTCGGCGGGCTGGCCCGCGCTCCGGCAGTTCGGCTGGCACTTCCTCGTCTCGAGCGACTGGGACCCGGTCAACGGCCAGTTCGGCGCCGCGCCGGCGATCTTCGGCACGATCGTCACGTCTATCGTCGCGCTCGTGCTCGCGACGCCGCTCGCGTTGGGCGTCGCCGTCTTCATCTCCGAGCTCGCCCCGTCGTGGCTGCGCACGCCGCTCGGCTTCCTCGTCGACCTGCTCGCCGCCGTGCCGAGCGTGGTCTACGGGCTCTGGGGCGTGTTCGTGCTGATCCCGCTGCTGCGGGACCACGTGATGCCGTTCATCCAGCGCGACCTGCACCTGCGCGACTTCCCGCTCTTCTCGGGCGCGCCCTACGGGCCGAGCCTGTTCGCGGCGGGCGTCATCCTCGCGATCATGGTCCTGCCCTACATCTCGTCGGTGTCGCGCGAGGTGCTGCTGGTCGTGCCGCGCTCGCAGCGCGAGGCCGCGCTCGCGCTCGGCGCGACCCGCTGGGAGACGATCCGCTCGGCGGTCGTGCCCTACGCCAAGTCGGGCGTGATCGGCGGGATCATCCTCGGCCTCGGCCGCGCGCTCGGCGAGACGATGGCGGTCACGATGCTGATCGGCAACCGCCAGGAGATTTCGGCCTCGCTCTTCAAGCCCGGCTACACCATGGCCTCGCTCATCGCCAACGAGTTCTCCGAGGCGTCGGGCGACCTGCACCTCTCGGCGCTGATGGCCGTGGGCGCGGTGCTCTTCGCGATCACGCTCATCGTCAACGCCCTCGCGCGGTGGCTCGTCTGGCGCGTCTCGCGCGCGCCCGGGGGGGCCGCGTGAGCGCGGCCGTGATGCCGGGCGGGCCCGCCGCCGCGGAGCCGGCGCGGCGGCGCAGCACGCTCGCCAACAAGCGCCGCCGGACCAGCGTCAACGCCCTGATGCTCGGGCTGCTGGGCGTCGCGGCGGTGGTCGCCGTGCTGCCGCTCGTGTTCATCCTGTACTACCTGCTCAAGCAGGGCTTCAGCTCGGTCAACCTCGCGTTCTTCACGCAGGGGCCGGCGCCCGTGGGCGAGACCGGCGGCGGCATGGGCAACGCGATCGCCGGCACGGCGGTGCTCGTCGCGATGGCCTGCGTCGTCGGCCTGCCGGTGGGCATCGGCGCGGGGATCTACCTCGCGGAGTTCCGCGGCGGCGCGTTCGCGACCGCGGTGCGCTTCCTCTCGGACGTGCTCAACGGGCTGCCGTCGATCGTGATCGGCATCTTCGCGTGGGGGCTGTTCGTGCGCCCGGTGCACCACTTCTCCGCCCTCGCCGGCGGCGCGGCGCTCGGCGCGATGATGATTCCGCTCATCACGCGCACGACCGAGGAGCTGATCCGCACGGTGCCCAACGCGCTGCGCGAGGCCGCGCTCGCCCTCGGCTACCCGCGCTGGCGCACGTCGCTGACGATCATCCTCCGCACCGCCCTGCCCGGGATCGCGACCGGCGCGCTCGTTGCGATCGCGCGCGTCGCGGGCGAGACCGCGCCGCTGCTCTTCACGGCGCTCGGCAACCAGTTCTGGTCGTTCAGCCCGTCGCGGCCGATCGCGGCGCTGCCGCTCCAGATCTTCAACTACGCGATCAGCCCGTACGACGAATGGCACGCGCAGGCCTGGGCCGGCGCGCTCGTGCTCTTGCTGCTGATTTTCGTCCTCAGCGTCGCGGCCCGGTTTGCGACGCGCACCCGATACGGCGCCGGTGGCGACTGACCTCATGACTCCCGCGGTGGAACTCCCCCGATCGGCCGTGTTGCCCCCCGTCCCCGCGCCGCCGCCGGGCACCGAGCGCGAGCGCCCAGTCGTCGTCACGCCCGCGGCCGACGGCGCCGCGCGCGAAGGCACTGCCCGCCCGCCGCGCCCCGTCGTCGCGGTGTCCGCCGCGCCGGCGACCGACGGCGCGCGACCCGCGCGGACTCGCCTCGCCGCCGATCGGCTGGATGCGTTCTTCGGCTCGGTGCACGCGGTGCAGGGAGTGTCGCTGGCCTTCGCCGAGCGCCAGGTGACGGCGATCATCGGCCCGTCCGGGTGCGGGAAGTCGACGTTGCTGCGCTGCCTCAACCGGATGCACGAGACCGCGCCGGGCGCCCGGGTCGGCGGGCGCGTCACGCTCGACGGCCACGACATCTACGCGCCGACGACCAACGCGGTCGCGGTGCGCAAGCTCGTCGGGATGGTCTTTCAGCGGCCGACGCCGTTCCCGACGATGTCGATCCGCGACAACGTGCTGGCGGGGCTGCGCACGGGCGGCACCGACCGCCCCAAACGCGGCATGCGCGACGAGATCGTCGAGCGGGCGCTCCGGCGCGCGGCGCTCTGGGACGAGGTGAAGGACCGACTCGGCACGAGCGCGGTCGGGCTCTCGGGCGGGCAGCAGCAGCGCCTCTGCATCGCGCGCGCGCTCGCCAACGAACCGGAGGTGCTGCTGCTCGACGAGCCCACCGCCTCGCTCGACCCGCTCAGCACGCAGCGCGTCGAGGAGCTGGTGCACGAGCTCAAGCGCGACATCACGGTGGCGATCGTCACGCATAGCATGCAGCAGGCGGCCCGCGTGTCGGACCGCACGGCGTTCCTGCTGGCCGGGCGGCTGGTCGAGGCGACGGACACGCGCACGCTCTTCACGACGCCGAGCGACCCGCGGACCGAGGCGTACATCACCGGGCGGTTCGGGTGACGGCGCTCGCGGGCCCGGGTGTGACGGCGGCGGGCGCGGGCGCGACGAGGCCGGTCGCGACGGGTGCGATCGCGGCGCGCAAGTTTTCGTTCTGGTACGGCGCGAAGCAGGCGCTGTTCGACATCGACCTCGAGATCGCGCCCCGCTCGGTAACGGCGTTCATCGGGCCGTCGGGGTGCGGGAAGTCGACGTTCCTCCGCTCGATCAACCGGATGAACGACCTCATCCCGGGCGTGCGCCACGGCGGCCGGCTGGACCTCGACGGCGAGGACGTGTTCGGCGGCGCCTACGACCTGACCGCGCTCCGGCAGCGCGTGGGCATGGTGTTCCAGCGCTGGAACCCGTTCCCGCGCTCGATCTTCGACAACGTCGCCTACGGCCCGCGCATCAACGGCACCGTCGGCCGGGGCGCGCTGCACGACCTCGTCGAGCAGTCGCTCCGCCGCGCCGCGCTCTGGGACGAGGTCAAGGACCGGCTCTCGCAGAGCGCGCTCGGCCTGTCGGGCGGGCAGCAGCAGCGCCTCTGCATCGCGCGCGCGCTGGCCAACGAGCCCGAGGTGCTGCTGCTCGATGAGCCGGCCTCGGCGCTCGACCCGATCGCGACGCAGAAGATCGAGGAGCTGCTCTACGAGCTCAAGCGGGACCTCACGGTCGTGATCGTGACGCACAACCTGCAGCAGGCGGCGCGCATTTCGGAGCACACCGCGTTTTTCTACCTGGGCCGCCTCGTCGAGGTCGGCGACACGGACCGCATGTTCACGAGCCCGCGCGAGCAGCGCACCGAGGCTTACATCACCGGGAGGTTCGGATGACCGCGCCCAACACGCTCGCCGACGGGCTCGTCAACACGCCGGCCGCGCCCAACGGCGCGCCGCCGGCCCTGCCGGCCCCGCAGACGCCCCCGGCCGCGCCGCAGGGCGGCGCCCGGGCGTACCGTCACTTCCACGAGGAGCTCGAGACCCTCAAGCAGCGCCTGCTCGAGATGGCGCAGAAGGCCGAGGCGCTCGTCGAGCTCTCGGTCAACGCGCTGCTGCAGGAGGACGAGGGCCTCGCGCACGCGGTGATCGCCAACGACGACGAACTCGACGTGCTGGAGATCGAGGTCGAGCAGCTGGCGATCTCGCTCCTCGCGCTGCAGCAGCCGCTCGCGCGCGACCTGCGCTTCGTGATCGGCGCGATCAAGGTGTCGAGCGACCTGGAGCGGGTGGGCGACCACGCGGTCAACATCGCGCAGGCCACGCTCCGCCTCGCGGCCAACCGCTCGGGCCTGCTGCCGACGCCCGAGATCTCGGGCATGGCGGAGCGCGCGCGCGAGATGCTGAGCGACGCGCTCACGGCGTTCACGCGCAGCGACGGGGCGCTGGGGCGGGAGGTGGTCGCCCGCGACGACGCGGTCGACGCGATGAACGACTCGGTGTTCCGCATCCTGCTCACGCACATGATGGGGGACCCGCGGACGATCAACGCGTCGCTACAGCATCTGCTGGTGAGTCGGAATCTGGAGCGGGTGGCGGATCTGGCGACGAACATCGCGGAGGATGCGGTCTACCTCGCGGAAGGGGCGCAGATCAAGCATCGGTTCGAGCAACGGGGCAGGTCGCGGTAGTCGTCTCGCAGTAGTCGTCGCGGGGGTGACGCCGCGCTGGGCGGCGTCACCCCCGCGACGACTACTGCGAGGCCTCAAACTCGTCGAACGCCCTCCCAACCCCTTCCTCAACCGCGAACGCCGCGCCTAACGCCGCCCGGTCGAGCGCCCACAGCTCCTCCTTCGTGAACCCCTGCCCCGCCAGCCGCAGGTACTCCCCCACGAGCGTCGTCCCGAACATCGGCGGGTCGTCCGAGTTCACCGTGCACCGGAGCCCCTCGTCGACCATCCTCCGGATCGGGTGCGCCTCCCCCCCGCGGACGATCCCGAGCCGGTAATTGCTCGTCGGGCAGACCTCGAACGGAACCCCCCGGTCGCGCAGCTCCGCGACCAGCCCCGGGTCCTCGAGGACCCTGACCCCGTGCCCGACGCGCTCCGCGCCTAACGCGTCGACCGCCCCCCGGACGCTCGCCGCGCCCTCGGTCTCGCCCGCGTGGGCCACCGTGCGCAGGCCGCGCGCCCTCGCCTCCGCGTACGTGTCGCGGAACAGCTCCGGCGGGTAGCCCTTCTCCGGCCCGCCGAGCCCGAGGCCGAGGAAGAGGCCGCGCTCGTGGCCTAACGAGACGAAGTCGAGCACCCCGCGCTGCGTGGCGGGGACGTGGCGCGCGATGTCGGGGATGAAGCGGACCCGGACCCCGTGGCGCGCCTCGCCCGCGGCGAGCCCCTCGGCCAGCGCGTCGAGGAGCACGTCGGGCGGCAGCTGCTCGAGCATGAACGACGCGCTCAGGAAAGCCTCGGTGTGGAGCACGTGCTGGGCGGCCTGCCCCGCGCAGAAGCGCTCGACCATGAACGCCCAGTCCTCGGGCGTGCGCATCGCCGCCGCCGCCGCCGTGTACACGCGCAGGAAGTGGTCGAAGTCGCGGAACGCGTAGAACGCGCGCCACTCCTCGAGCGAGCGCGCCGGGAGCCGGGTACCGTTGCGCGCGGCCATCGCCCAGACCGCGTCGGCGTCCATCGCGCCTTCGAGGTGGACGTGCAGCTCGACCTTGGGCATCGCCCGCACCCAGGCGACGAGCGCGGGGTCGACCGCGCGGCCGTCCGCGGTGACGACCGGGTCGCCGTCGGCGGCGGGGCCGGCGGGGGGAGGGGGGAAGTTGGACACGACGGTATCGAACACGCGCCCCCTGCGGCGGGCAAGAGCGATCCGGCTGACGGATCGATCCCGGCCGCGCGGCGGGCGCGCATGCCGCGGGTTATTTATTGCCGCCATGCCCCCGCCCTCGCACCGCGCCGCACTCGCCCGCCGCGCCGCGCTGGTCGCCCGGTGCCTGACGCTCGCCGCGGCCGCGCGCGTGGCGTCGGCGCAGCCGCTCCCCCAATCCCCTGCCTACCGCGACTCCACCCGCCCCGTCGCCGAGCGCGTGCGCGACCTGCTCGGCCGCATGACGCTCGACGAGAAGGTCGCGCAGCTGCGGAGCACGCGCACGGCCGGCCCGTTCCTCACCGGCCCCGACGGCCGCTTCAGTCCCGACAGCGCCGCGCGCCACGTCCCCCTCGGGATCGGCCGCGTCGAGCGGCCGAGCGAGGGCCCGGGTGGCGGGCGCACGGCGGCCGAGGCGGTCGCGTACGTCAACGACCTCCAACGCTTCCTCGTCGAGCGCACGCGGCTCGCGATCCCCGCGCTGACGCACGAGGAGGCGCTGCACGGCCTCGCCGCGCGCGACGCGACGAGCTTCCCGCAGGCGATCGCCCTCGCGAGCACGTGGGACCCCGCGCTCGTCGAGCGCGTGTTCACGGCCGTCGCGGCCGAGGCGCGCGCGCGGGGCGCGCACCAGGTGCTGGCGCCGGTGGTCGACGTCGCGCGCGACCCGCGCTGGGGCCGCAGCGAGGAGACCTACGGCGAGGACCCGTACCTCGTCGGGCGGCTCGGCGTGGCCGCGGTGCGCGGGCTGCAGGGGCGCGGCCCCGGCGTGGGGCCCTCGCACGTCATCGCCACGCTCAAGCACATGGCCGGGCACGGCCAGCCCGAGTCGGGCGAGAACACCGCGCCCGCGCCCTACGGCGAGCGCACGCTGCGCGAGGTGTTCCTGCCGCCGTTCGAGGCCGCGGTCAAGGAGGCCGGCGCGCTGAGCGTGATGCCATCGTACAACGAGTTCGACGGCGTGCCGATGCACGTCAACGCGCACGTGCTGCGGGACATCCTGCGCGGCGAGTGGGGGTTCGGCGGCACGGTGGTCTCGGACTGGGGCGCGCTCAACGACCTCGTCGCGCTGCACCACGTCGCCGCCGACTCGGCGGAGGCGGCGCGGCGCGCGCTGCTGGCGGGCGTGGACGCCGACCTCCCAGACCCGAGCACGTACGGCGCGCTCGCGGCGCTCGTGCGCGCGGGGCGCGTGCCCGAGGCGGCGGTCGACTCCGCGGTCGCGCGCACGCTCCGGCACAAGTTCCTGTTAGGCCTCTTCGAGCGGCCCTACGTCGACGCCGCCGCCGCCGCGCGCGCGGTCGGCGACCCCGCGCACCGCGCGCTGGCGCTCGAGGCGGCGCGCCGCGCGATCGTGCTCCTGAAAAACGACCCCGCGCGCCCGGGGGCGCGCCCGCTGCTCCCGCTCGACCGCGCGCGCGTGCGGACGGTCGCCGTCGTCGGGCCTAACGCCGCGGGGGCGTTCCTCGGCGGGTACAGCGAGACGCCGCTCCGCTCGACCGGCGTGCTCGACGGGATCCGGGAGAAGCTGGGCGCGGGGGCGCGCGTGCGCTACGCCGAGGGCGTGCGGATCACCGAGCCGGTGCGCGACACCACGTACCCCGCGCGGGGCGGCTCGAACTCGCCCGGCCGCTGGCACGCCGACGCGGTCCGGCTCGCCGACCCGCGCGAGAACGCGCGCCGGATCGCGGCGGCCGTGTCGGTCGTTAGGCAGAGCGACGTCGCGGTGGTCGTCGTCGGCGACAACGAGCAGACGTCGCGCGAGGCGTGGAGCCGCGGGCACCTCGGCGACCGGGCGGACCTCGACCTGGTCGGCGAACAGAACGCGCTCGTGCGCGCCGTGGTGGCGACGGGCGTGCCGACGGTGGTGGTCCTCGTGCACGGGCGCCCGCTCGCGATCGCGGACGTCGCGGCCCGCGCGCCGGCGATCGTCGACGCGTGGTACCCGGGGCAGGAGGGCGGGACCGCGGTGGCCGACGTGCTCTTCGGCGACGTGAACCCGGGCGGGAAGCTGCCGGTCTCGCTCGCGCGCTCGGCGGGCCACCTCCCGGTGTTCTACAACCACAAGCCGTCGGCCCGGCGTGGCTACCTGTTCGACCGCACGGACGCGCTCTTCCCGTTCGGGCACGGGCTGAGCTACACGACGTTCCGCGTCGGCGCGCCGCAGCCCGAGCGGGCGACCGTGGCGGCCGAGCGGCTGGCGGCGGGGGACTCGGTCCCGGTGCGCGTCGAGGTGACCAACACCGGCGCGCGCGCGGGCGACGAGGTGGTGCAGCTCTATCTGCGCGACGTGGTGAGCTCGGTGACGCGGCCGGTGATGGAGCTGGCCGGCTTCGAGCGCGTTTCGCTGCGCCCGGGCGAGACGCGGGTGGTGACGTTCCGGGTACCGCCGCGGGCGTTCGGGTTCTGGGACGCGGAGCTGCGGCGCGTCGTGGAGCCCGGGGCGTTCGAGCTGATGGCCGGCGGGAGTTCGGCGGACGTTCGCTCGGCGCGGCTGGTGGTCGCGGGCGAGCGGGCGGTGGAGCTGCCCCGTTAGGCGGTGAGGATTCCGGCGTGACGCCCCCCGCCGTCGCGGTCGCCCCGGCGCCCCTGGCGCAGCGGCCCGCCCGGCGCGCGCGCGCCGCGGCCGCCCGCGCCGACGACCGGCTGGCGGCGCGCGTGGCGGGTTGCTACGCGCTCGATCCCGGGCCGTGGCGGCGCGACGCGTTCATCGGCCGACCCTACCCGTCCGGCGCGCCGACGCGGTTCCGCCTGAGCGCCGAGCGGTTCGCGGCCGGCGAAGACCGGCCCCACATGCTGCCTGTGACCGGGCGCGCGTACGGGGCGGCCGTCGTGCCGGGTCCGGGGTCCGACACGGCGTACGTCGGTCCCGGCGCATCGCCGTTCTGGCGCTGGGAGTACTGGCAGCGGGTGCGCCCGGACGGAGACACGCTGATCGTCACGCGCGTGGAGTCGTTCTCGGGGGTGGACCTCCTCCTCGCCCCGTCGGGCCGCGACCTCGCCGGCCGCATCGAGGTCTACACGGACGTGCACCACCCGGGCGTCCCGCACCGAGTCACGCGCCCCGTGCGCGCGCGGCGCATCGCGTGCGCCCCGCCCGGTTCGGGGGCGGCACGCGGCGCTGGAGCGTGACATTCCACGTGCATAGCATCGCGCGTTTGTCCGCTCACGTGCGGGCGCACGTGCACAGGCTTCGCCGCTTTCGTATACACGTTCCGTGACCGCGGTCGGCGGCAGTACGGGTGTTCCGGGCGGCCCGGCGCGCCCGCCCCCTCACACCCCCTGCCGCCGCGCGAACACGTACGGCTGCCTAACGGTCACCCCCACCGCGCGCTCGCCGCGCAGCGCCGGCGTGAAGCGCAGCGCCGGCAGCGACCCGCGGACGGCCTCGGTGAACCGCGCGTCCGTGCTCTCGACGACACGCAGCGTGCCGACGTCCACCGTGCCCGTGCTGTCGATCAGGAACTCGACGACGACGTGCCCCGTGACCCCCGCGCGTGCGAGCGCCGCCGGGTAGTCCGGCGGCCGGTTGCCGACGAGCGGGATGGGAACCTCGTTGAGGTGGACGTCTGCGCCGGCGAGGGAGGGCGCGCCGAGTTGCGCGAGCAGGTCGCCGGCGAGGGCCGCCGGCGCGGGGACGAAGTCGTCGCGCTCGGCGCGGCGCGCGAGGTCGGGGGACGCGGAGAGCACTCCCGCGACGAGGCGCATCGCGGCGGCGTCCGGGACCGCGAGGTCGGGCAGGACGACCCGCACGGGGCGGCGGGCCGCCCGCGCGGGCCGCGCGCCCGCCGCCGCGGGCCCGAGGGCGACGGCCGCGTGAGGCGCGCGCACGTCGGGCGCCGGGCCGCGCCCACCGTGGGGCGCGGCCGATGGCGTGCCGTCCGGCGCGCCGCCTCCCACGCCGGGGCCGCGGCCGCCGAGTCCGCTGCCCTCGCGGCGCGCTCGGTCGAGGTGCGCCGCCTGGAGGAGCGTACCACGGCCCGGTACGACGTAGGCGATCGGCGGGCGGCCGCCGCGGCGCGCCCCCGCGCGCGGCGCCCCGCCTCCGCGTCCGACGCCGACCCACTGCACGCGCTCCGCGTCGGGCTCGCCGGGCGCGGCCGTCGGGCCGCCCACACCGGGCGCGGCGCGGCCCCCCACGAGCGCGGCGAACAGGGCGGCGTGCGCCGCGAGACTAAAAAACGTGCCGGTGACCGGCGCCGGCTGGGTACGCCGGCGCGCCAGAACGCGCATGACCATCGGGCCCTCGCTCCACGACGACTCGGGTGTTGCCGAACTAATGGCGCGCGGACGCGGCGCGTGCCAGTCCCGAAGCCGCCGGCCTACGGCCGCCGCGTCCCCCTGGCGAACACCCGGTCATCGTCGCCCCGCCACTCGAAGCTCACCGCGCGGCCCTTGTCGCGCGTGAACTCGATGTTCACGTCCGGGCGGAGCACCTCGTAGATCGCCCCCGCGGCGTCGTACACGGCGGGCACGAACGCGTCCGGCGCGACGCGGATCATCGCGAAGTGACCCAAATACCCGTCCCAGAGCCCGACCCGACCCTTGAGCGTGCCGTTCTCGTAGTCGAGGACGAGCGGGGACGTCTTCGTCACCTTGCCGGTCGAATCGACCTCCATGAAGTCGTAGCGCCCGAGGTACGGCTGCGCGTCGGCGAGTGGCATCGTGGTGCTGAACGAGGGCGCGACGCCGACGTTCAGCGCGACGGCGGTCCTGTCCCAGTTCATCGCCAGCGTGCCGCCGTCCACGCGGAGGGCGGGCATCGACCACGTCAGGACCTCGGTGGGCGGGGCGTCGTGCGTGCGCACCGCGAAGCGGATCTGCGCCGCATTCGAATCCGGCGGCATGTTGTGGAACTGCCGCCACTTCGGGTCGAGCACCATCGTCCAGTCCCCGGACTGCCGCACCACGAACCACACGGAGTACTTGCCCTTGGGCACGGCGTGTCCGTCGAGCGTGATCGCCTTGTCCGCCTCCAGCGTCGTCGCGTAGTTGGCGCCCGGCGTCCACACCTCGCCCCAGTGCACCGCTTTCGTGCCGAACAGCGGGGTCCTCCCCCGCACGCGAGGTCGCGAGTACTGCACGGTGATCGTCGTGCCGTCGATGACCTGGGACATCGTCCCGAGCTCGCTCGCTTTCACCTGGGCAACGGCAGCCGTCGCGTGTCCCGCCACGCCCGTTGCGACGACGACGACCGCGCGTCGCGCGAAGTTCCACGTCATGGATTCACCCGTGTGCGTTCCGGCCATGTTATTCCCATTATGCAACCAACGCGCGCAGCTCGCGGCGGGCGAGGTCGAGACGCGCGCCGAGCCCCGGCTCGGGGTCGTCGAGCCAGGCCAACGTCGCGTGCGCGAACGCCGCCATGCCGGTCCGGGCGGCGAGCACCGCGCGCAGCTCCGCCACGCCGCGCGCCCGCAACGCGGCGGCCAGCGCGTCGGCGAGCGCGCCGTGCTTCGCCAGCTCGCGCTCGTGCAGGGCCGGCGTGCTCGCGATGACCTCGTGCCGCGGCTTCGAGAACGGCCGGTTGGCTTCGAGCGCCGGCAGGACCGACCGGAAGGCCCGGAACAGCGTGTCGAGCGGTCCGAGGCCGTCGGGCGCGTCGGCGACCGCGGCCGTCAGCGCCGCCCGCAACGCCTCCGCGCCGTCGAAGAGGACCTCCCGCTTGTCCGGGAAGTGGCGGAAGAACGTGCGCTCCGTGACGCCCGCGCGCGCCGCGATCTCGGCGGCCGTCGTCTGGTCGTAGCCCCTCTCGCGGAACAACGCCAACGCCGTCCGCTGCAGCCGCACGCGCACGCCATCCTCGTGATTCGCCACCACAGCCCCTGCCCCTTGCGGTCTCCTGGTTGTCAGCGACTGACACCGCACGTACGTTGTCCGTGTGTCAGTCGCTGACGTGGCGCTGGTCGCCCGTCGCCATCGGTGTCGTCCGGGAGGGTAGCGTGCGCGTGTTTCTGACGGGAGCGAACGGTTGGGTCGGCTCGGTGATCGCCCGCGACCTGCTCGACGCGGGCCACACGGTCATGGGTCTGGTGCGCTCGCAGGCGAACGGCGATGCGCTGGCCGCGGCCGGCGGCACGCCGGTGCTGGGCGCGGTCGCCGACGTGGACGTGCTCCGGCACGCCGCGCGTGAGGCCGACGGCATCATCCACACGGCCTTCGGGCTCGACTTCTCGAAGATCGCCGAGATGAGCGAGGAGGACCGCGCGGCGATCGAGACCTTCGGTGAAGCGTTCGCCGGCTCGGCGCGGCCGATCGTCGTCGCGAGCGGCCTCGGCCTGCTCCCGCCCGGCGAAACGTTCACCGAGGACGCGCGGCCGCCCGTCATCCCCGACTTCCCGCGCGCGACGGAGCAGACGGCGTTCGCGCTCGCCGCGCGCGGGCTGCACGCGTCCGTGGTCCGCCTCTCGCGCTCGACCCACGGCGCCGGCGAGCGGCACGGCTTCGTGCCGATGCTCGCCGCCCTGGCGCGCACGACCGGCGTGTCCGCATACGTGGGCGACGGGGAGAACCTGTGGCCGGCCGTGCACCGGCTGGACGCCGCGCGCCTGTTCCGCCTCGCGCTGGAGCGGGGGGCCCGGAACGAGGCGTATCACGCGGTCGCCGAGGCCGTCCCGTTCCGGCGCATCGCCGAGGCCGTCGGCCGGCAGCTGGGCGTGCCGGCGCGATCGCTCGCTCCCGAAGACGGCGCAGCGCACTTCGGCCCGCTGGCGATGTGGGTCGCGGGCAACGGCCCCGCTTCGAGCGTGTGGACCCGGTCGGTGCTCGGCTGGGCGCCGCGCGAGGTAGACCTCATCGCTGACATCGACCGGCCGGACTACTACGCGTGATTGTGCGACGGCGTTGTTCGCCACCGGTATCGGACCGGTTACGTGCCGTCTGTGCGGTGCTCGTCGGCGTTGGGCCGGTCCGTGGGGTGCCCGGCCGCGTCGACGGCGCGCCGGAGCGCGACGGTGAAGGTCGAGCCCTCGCCCGGGGCGCTCCGCACGCGTAGCTCCCCGCCCATGCCGCGGGCCAGGTCCCGGCTGATTGCCAGGCCCAGCCCCGTGCCCTCTGTCGCCTGGGCGTAGCCCGTTCGCACCTGCACGAAGGGCTCGAAAATGGCATCCTGCTTCTCGCGCGGGATGCCCCGGCCGGTGTCGGTGACCCGAACATACACCGCGCCCGGCCGCCCCCCATCAGGCCCGTCCTCGCGCGTCGTCACGCGTAGGGCCACACGCCCCCGCGCCCCCGTCGTCGGGTGCGCCGGATCGGTGAACTTGAGCCCATTCGCGAGCAGATTCACGAGCACCTGGCCGAGCTTGTCGCGGTCCGCCCACACCGCGCACGGCACGCCCGGCGGCTCCACGTCGAACACGAGCCCCTTGGCCGCCATCAGCGGTTCGACGAGCGGCACCACGTCGGCAATCACCTCCCGTACGTCGACGGCGCGCACGTCGTACTCGATCCGGCCGCTCTCGAGCTTCGCGTAGTTCAGCACGTCGTTGATCAACCCGAGCAGCCGGTGCTGTGCCGTCTGCACGCGCCCGAGCGAGGCGCGTTGCTCCTCGGTGACCGGGCCGTGCAGTTCCATCTCGAGCAACTGCACGTAGCCGCCAATCGCGTTGAGCGGCGTGCGGAGCTCGTGGCTCATGTTGGCGAGGAACTGGCTCTTCGCCGCGTTCGCCGCCTCCGCCGCGGCCCGGTCGGCGTCGGCGGCCGCCCGCGCGCGCTCCGCCTCGCGGTAAAGGCGGGCGTTGTCCACGGCCAGGGCTGCCCGCCGCGCGAGGTCCTCGGCGAGCGCGAGATCGGCGGCGTCGTAGTGACGGGCGGATTCCGTGTGGCAGAGCGTGAGCGCCCCGAGCGTGCGGCCCCGCGCGACCAGCGGGACCGCGATGACCGACGAGAACTCCAGGGCGGCGAGCAACGCGCGGTGGTCCGGGTCCCGTGCACCGGCGTCGAGCATCGCCTCGGTGACCACCGGGACGAACATCGGGGTGCCGTCGCGAAGCACCGCGGCCATTCCAACGGCCGCCGACCAGTCGGTCGGGTAGCGGTCGCCTAACACCGCGGCGAGCGCGATCTTCGCCGGGTCTTGGTGCACGACCGCCACCCGGTCGAGCGTCGGGGGCCAGGTCGGCGTCGTCGGGTCTCGGACGAGGTCCACGGCGCACCAGTCCCCGAGCCGCGGCACGGCGGCCGCAGCGACCGTTTTCAGCGTGGCGGCGTAGTCGAGCGAGGCCGCGAGCAGCGCGCTCACCTCGGCGAGGAACGTGCTCGCGTCCTGCGCCCGACGCTCGGCGTCAGCGGCCCGCGCGCGTTCGAGGGCCAGGCCGCACTGCTCGCCGAGGGTCGCGAGGAACGTGCGCGTCGCCTCGTCGAACACCATCGGGCGGCGGAAGCTCGCGCTGAGGACGGCGAGCACGCGGGCGCCGACGACGACCGGGATCGCCGCGAACGCCTCGAACGCATAGCCGAGCGCGCCGACGTCGGTGCTCATGGCTGGGTAGTCCCGGCGCCAGTCGGCCCACGAGCCGAGAAGACGGGGGGCGCGGGCGAGCACGGCGTCCGAGAGGGGACGGCCGGGCGTGAGAGGGTACCGCTGGTACCGGCTGGTGATTGGGTCCGGGTAGCCCACCGTGCGCACCGTCTCGACCTCCACGCCGGCGGCGGCACCGGCGGGGTCGGCGGCCCCGGGCTGCACGGGCGCGTAGACAGGCGCGTGGACAGGCGCGTGGACGAGGGCCAACGCGCCCGCGTCCGCGCCGACCGCGGCCAGCCCCTCGCGGAAGATCACGTCGGCGACCGCCTCGGGCGTGGCCGCGGCCGCGAGCCCCGACGACACGGCCAGCAGGCGCCCGGCGCGGTCGGTCGCCTGCTGGAGTTGCGCGTTCGCGGCCTCGAGTTCCTCCGCGAGCGTCTGCGCTTCCTCGGTCTGCTGCTCGAGTTCGAGCGCCTGCTCCTGCAACTGGGCCGCGTACGCCTCGGCGTCGGTGCGCGCCTGCTCGCTCGCGGCGAGCAACCGTTCGACCTCGCGTCGCGCGTGCACCCGCTCGGTGACGTCCACGCCGTGCGCGATCACGGCGTCACGCGATCCGTCGGCCTCGACGAGCGAGAGGTACGTAACGTCGAGGAACCGCTCCTCGAGGGGGGCGCCCGGCGTCGGCGCGAGGTGCACCGAAACGTCCCGAAAGACGGCGGGAACACCGGACACCCGCACGCGCGCGAGATCGTGGTGGAGGCCCTGACCGCGCGTCTCGGGGATGGCCTCGAGCAGCGGCTTGCCGAGGAGCAGCCGGTGGCCGACGATCTGGTAGTACGCGTCGTTGACGAGCTCAAACACGTTGTCCGGCCCGCGGAGCACGGCGAGGAACGACGGCGTGTGGCGGAACACGTCCGCGACCGTGCGCGCCCGCTCCGCGTCGAGGGCGCGCGCCTCGATTTCCGCAGTGGTATCGACGATCGTGATCGAGATACCGCCGACGGCGCCCGCCTCGTCGCGCACGGGCGCGTGCGAGAGGGTGAGGTAGACCTCGTCGGGCGGCAGGTCGGGCCCGCGCCGTCGGCGCGGGTACCGTTGATTCACCAGCATGACCGTCTCGCCCGTCAGCACGCGCGCGTAGATCGGGGCATTGAACGCCCAGACCTCGGGCCAGCACGCCCGCGTCGGCATCCCGAGGCCCTCCGGGTGCTTCACGCCGAGAAGCGGGACGTACGCGTCGTTATAGAGCTGGACGAGCTCCGGACCCCAGAGCAGGATGTTGGGGAACCCGCAGGCGAGGACGGTCGCGGCCGTCGTACGCAGGCTCTGCGACCAGGCGTCGACCCGGTCGAGTGGGGTCGCCGCCCAGTCGAACGCGCGACAGCGCGCCCGCATCTCGCCGGGGCCCGCGAAGAGCCGCGCGGCCGCGGCGTCCGCGCCCGAGTTCTCAGGACCGGCTGCGCTTCCAGCGCCGCGATCCTCGAGCGCGGCGCCGGAATGGCCGGCGCTGCTCCCGGTGGGCCCGCCCGCTTCCCCAAGGCCGTGCTCTGTGCTCGCCTCTCCCATCCCCACGTCGTCCACCGTCCGGCCGGGCGCCCCCGGCCGCGTGCCAGGATCGCGCACGCAAGCTACTCCATACCTCACGACTTCGGGACGCTCGCCACGGACGCGATTCTGCAGTGAACGGCGCGGTCTCGTTCACTCCTGAGGCTCCGCCTCGTTAGGCAGTCACGCCGGGTCGTCGCGGGGCGCGCAGGAGCTGGCGCACCTCGATCGGCATGTTGAGCGGCGCGCCGCCGGGCCCGGGGGCCGCCGACGCGCGGGCCGCGATCGCGGCGGCGCGCTCGGGCGAGTCGACGTCCACGACCCAATAGCCGGTGAGGAACTGCTTGCCGTCGGGGAACGGGGCGTCGGTGACCGCGCCACCGTCGCCGCCGGCGCGCACGAGGCGCGCCTCGCCCGGCGGGGCCAGCCCCTGCGCGTCGACCAGCTCGCCGGCGTCCGCGAGCTCGCGGTTGAACGCGTGCATGAAGGCGACGTGCGCCTCGAAATCGGCCGGGGCCCAGCGGACCGTCTGGTAGTCACCAGTCCCGCGGGGCGCGTGCATCATGAGCAGGTACTGCACGGGATTCGTCGAAGGGGTGAAGGGACGACCGTCACAGGTAACTCATCCACCACGCCGCGCGGCGCGCCTTCAGCGCGGCGTACCACCGGCAGCACGGGTACGCGACGACGACCACCGCGGCCCACGCGAGGTAGATCCACGGCAGCGCGACCGGCCACCCGGGCGGCTGCGTGACGGGGTAGCGGTCCAGCGTGGGCGACTCGAACATCCAGTGCACCGCGCCGAACCGCACGGCGCTCACCAGTACGGCGAGCAGGTGGATGAGCCCGAAATGGAGTAGAAAGTAGAACAGCGGCACGCGCCCGAAAACGAGCGCGGGACGGAGCGGCACAGGCAACGGCCGCCCCGCGGCGCGGCGGCCGTCGAGCCAGCGCAGCACGAGGAGGGCCGGCCCGAGCGTCATCAGCAGGAAGAGCAGCGACGGCGGGTACTTGTTGGTGTTGACGAACGACACCGCGGTCCGGAGCGCGGTCGGCTGCGCCGCCCACGGGCGCGGGTCGCCGTACACGTTCAGCGCCCGCAGGAGGACGAACGCGACCGTCATGCCGGCGCCGAGTCGCAGCAACAGCGCGCGACGCCGCTCGGGGGGCCACGTGAAGACGCGTCCCAGGCCGAAGCCGGCCGCCGTCACGCCGATCCACGGCACGAGCGGATACGCGAGCAGGACGAATCGCCCGGCGCTCGCGGGCAGCAATCCCGGCTGGTGGAGCACGGTCCAGAGCGGCGCCCAGGCCCCGAACGTGGCCGGCGTGACGGGGTCGGCGAGGTTGTGCAACGCGACCAGTCCCACGCCGAACGCCACCGTCACGGGGAGCGGGAGTCGGCTGAGCCCCGCGAGCGCCACCAGCGACCACCCGAGCGCCCAGAGGACGGTCAGGACCGTCACCCGGTAGTCCACGTTGAACTGCAGGAGCGTGCGCAGCACGGTCACCTCGAGCACCACCAACCACAGACCGCGCGTGACCAGGAAGTGCGAGAGCTCGGCCGGCGTCCGTCGGCCTAACGTCAGGGCGGCGCCGGTGCCCGCGAGCAGGAAGAACACCGGCGCGCAGACGTGCGTCACCAGGCGCGTGAGAAAGAGCGCCGTGCTCGCCGTCCGCAAGTTCGTCGGGTCGGCGCCCGCGTCGCCGAAGTAGTCGCGCGTGTGGTCGAGGGCCATGAGGATCATCACCAGCCCGCGCAGCGCGTCCACCGCGTCGACGCGCCGCCGGGGATCCCGGCCCATGGGTACGGTGGTCATTGCGGGCGGTTGCGTCGGGCGGCAGCGGTGTGGCGCATGGCGGGATGCTACGAGCCGTCCCGCCCGCCCGCGATCGCCCGTGTTGCGAGCGGCGGCGTCCGTGATGCGGGCGGTCCGCGACGGCGCGCGTGGGCTCGTAGCTTGAGCGGAGCCACTGCTGAGCCACCATGCCCGCCCACCCCTCCACCCGCCCGCCCCGGTGACCCAGACGGCAGCAGCGCCGGCGGTCCCGCGCTGGTCGGTCCCCACGCTGCTCGCGGCGTGGAGCGTCCCCACGGTGCTCGGGATTCCGTTCGCGATCGCGTCGCTGGACACCGCGCCGGCGGGACTCGCGCCCTGGCGCGTGCTCGTCGTCCTCACGGTGGCGTGGCAGGTGTGGGCGCTGCTCACCGTGCCCGTGCTCGCCCTCGCCGACCGGCTCCCGGTCACGCGCCCCGTGCGCGCCCGGACCCTCGCCGCGCACGCGGCGGCGAGCTTGGGGGCGTGCGCGGCGCAGGCGCTCGCCACGGCCGCGGTGTTCCACGCGCTCGTGCCGGGCGGGACCACCGTCGGGGCGTTGTTCACGCACATGCTCCTGCGCTTCACGCCGGCCGGCGTGATCGTGTACGCGGCGGTCGTGGCGGCGCGCACCTCGCAGGTCCATCACGCGCGGGCGGCGGCCCACGCGGCCGCCGCCGACGCGCTCGCGGCGCGCCTGGTGGAGGCGGAACTCGGCACGCTCCGCGCGCAACTCCGGCCGCACTTCCTCTTCAACGCGCTCAACGCCACCGTGGCCCTCGTGCGCGACGGCGAGAACGCGCGCGCGGCCGACGCGCTCCTGGGCCTCTCGGACCTGCTACGCGCGTCGCTGCGTGGCGACGTCCGGCACGAGGTCACCCTCGAAGAGGAGCTCGCCTTCGTGGAGCAGTACCTCGCCCTAGAGCGGCTGCGCATGGGCGACCGGCTCCGCGTGGAGATGGACGTTCCGCCGACGCTGCGCGACGCGCGCGTGCCATCGCTCTGCCTGCAGCCATTCGTGGAGAACGCGGTACGCCACGGACTGCGCGACATCCCCGGCGATGCCGTCGTCGCGGTCTCGGCGCGCGCGGCGGATGGGCGGCTCCGACTCGTGGTGCGCGACAACGGCGTCGGGCTCCGCCCCGCGGGAGACCGCAGCCCCGGGTCCGGCATCGGCGTGGCCAACACCCGGGCGCGGCTCGCGCTCCTGCACGGCGCCGCCGCGAGCGTCCGGCTCGCGGCGGGCGTCGGCGGGCGCGGCACGACGGCGGAACTCGTCGTGCCGCTCGCGCGGGGCGTGCCCCATACGGGCACACCGTGACCGCGTCGCCCATCGCCTGCCCGGCCGACGCCCTCCCGGCTCGGCGCCTGCGCGCCGTCGTCGTCGACGACGAGCCGCTGTCTCGTCGGGCCCTGCGTCAGCTGCTCGACCCGCGCCCCGACGTGGAGGTCGTCGCCGAGTGCGCCTCGGCCGCCGACCTCGACGCCGTCGTCGAGCAGGCCGACGTGCTCTTTCTCGACGTCGAGATGCCCGGCCGCTCGGGGCTCGAGCTGGCGCGGGCGGTGGCGGAGGCCAGCGGCGGCACCGCGCGCGGCGGGCCGCCGTTCGTGGTGTTCGTCAGCGCGTACGACGAGTACGCCCTGCCGGCGTTCGACGCCTGCGCCGTGGACTACCTCACCAAGCCCGTGGCGCCCGCGCGCCTGGAGCGCGCCATGGCGCGCGTGCACGCGCGCTTCGCGGCCGCCGCCGCACTCGCCGACTACCCGGCGCGCTCGGGGGCACCACGCCCGGAGGCACCGGTCCCCGTCCCGGCCGCGCCGCCGCCGACGTCCCTGGTGGCGCGGGTCGGACCGCGGGACGTCATCGTCCCCCTCGCCGACGTGTCCCTCCTCGAGGCGGACGGCGTGTACACGGCGGTCCACGCCGCCGGTCGACGCCACCTCGTGCGCCGCGCGCTCGACGACCTGGAGCGGGCCCTCGCGCCCGCACACTTCCTCCGCGTCCACCGCTCGTATCTGGTGCGCCGCTCGGCGGTCGTCGAAGCCCGCCTGGGCGCGGCGGCGCGGCGGTGTGAGCTGGTGCTGGCCGGCGGCGCCGTCGTCCCCGTGAGCCGGCGCCGGCGGGCGGACGTCGCGCGGGCCCTCCGCGCGTGAGCTGGTCCGTGACGTCCCGCTCGCTCGTCACGAGGGTCGTCGCCGTGCTCGTCACCGTGGCCGCGCTCGCCCGGGTCACGCGCGCCGCCTCCACGCCGGACCCGGTCCCCGCGCACGACACGTTCGCCATCCCGTCGCGCGCGCTCGGCGAGACGCGCACCGTCTACGTGCACACGCCGGCGGCGTACCGCGCGGGGCGGACCGCGCTGCCGGTGCTGTACATGCCCGACGGCGGGCTCGACGAGGACTTTCCGCACGTCGTCGCCACGGTCGACTCGCTCGTCGCACAGGGCGCGATCCGGCCGGTGATCGTCGTCGGCATCCCGAACACCGAGCGGCGGCGCGACCTCACCGGCCTCACGCGCGTGGCGCGCGACAGCGCGATCGCCCCGCGCGTGGGCGGATCGGCCGCGTTCCGGCGCTTCCTCCGCACGGAGCTCGTGCCGGCCATCGAGGCACGGTACCGCACCACGGGCGAGCGCGCGCTCGTCGGCGAGTCGCTCGCGGGGCTCTTCGTCGTCGAGACGTTCCTCACGGACCCCACGCTCTTCACGCACTACGTGGCGTTCGACCCGAGTTTCTGGTGGAACGGCGGGGCGCTGGTCGACACCGCGCGCTTCGCGCTGGCGCGGGGCGATCTCGCGGGGCGCACCGTCTACCTGACGAGCTCTCGCGACGGCCTGGGTGACCGCACGGAGGCGTTCGCGGCGGCGGTGCGCGCGGCCGCGCCGCGTGGCCTCGCGTGGGCGTACGTGCCACGCCCGGACCTCACCCACGCGACGATCTTCCGCGCCGCGGAAGGCGAGGCGCTCGCGCACGCGCTGCGGTAGTTCCGTCGGACCGCGCCCGCCCCGTGCCTTCATCGTGCCGAACGCGGAAGTCCCTTGCCCGCCCGGCTCCCCATCGCGCTCAACATGTCGAACTCGCTCACCCCGCCCCCCGCCGGGGTCACCTGCGGGCCGAGGCGGAGCGCGCGGCGGCCCTCCTGCACGACTCGGCGCGGGCGGCGGCGGTCGGCGTGCCGCACGACGTCGCCCGTCCAAGTCGCCGAGTCGTACAAGACGCGGGGGAGCCGCCGCCATACGGTGAGGACGTCAGGACGTTGATGCGAACCCTTCGACCCGCGGAGCCCATCGTGCGAACGCTCAAGATCATGGAACACATCTCGCTGGACGGCGTGATCCAGCACTCCGCCGACGGCGGCGACTTCCCGTACGGCGAGTGGACCGCACCCTACCGGACCCCCGCCGGGCGCGACGCGGTCCTCGCCGCCCACGGCGCGCGCTTCGATCTGCTCCTCGGCCGGCGCACCTACGACATCTGGTCGGGCTTCTGGCCGACGGCGCCGCGCAGCCCGATGGCGGACGGCATCAACGCGGCGACGAAGTACGTCGCCACGCACCGCCCCGAGAGTCTCGCCTGGGGCCCGTGCGAGGGCCTCGGACCGGACGTCGCGGCGGGCGTCCGCCGCGTCAAGGCGCAGGACGGCCCGAACCTCGTCGTCTGGGGCAGCTCCACGCTCACGTCGGCGCTGCTCCAACACGGGCTGGCCGACGAGGTCGTGCTGCTCGCGTACCCGGTCCTGTTAGGCACGGGGAAGCGCTTCTTCGCGGAGGGCACGCCGGCACACGCCTTCGAGCTCGCCGACTCGCGCGCCACGCCGTCCGGCATCGTCGTGAGCACGTACCGGGTCGCCGGTCCGCTCGGGGCCGCGTAGTTCACCCGACCCGCGAAGACGACCGCCGCGCGCCGTCGCGTACGCGTTAGGCGCCGGCCCGCGCGTCCCACCACCACCCCCCCCACGCCCCTCATGACCAGACTGCGCGTCCACGGCTTCTCCATGTCGCTCGACGGGTTCGGCGCCGGGCCCGATCAGAGCCTCCAGCACCCACTCGGCGTCCACGGCCCGGAGCTGATGGAGTGGTTCTTCCCCACCCAGACCTTCCGCGCGATGCACGGCGAGGGCGACGGCGAGACCGGGGTCGACGACGCCGTCGCGCGGCGGGGCTTCGAAGGGGTCGGCGCCTGGATCCTGGGCCGCAACATGTTCGGCCCCGTGCGCGGACCGTGGCCCGACGACAGCTGGCGCGGCTGGTGGGGCGACGACCCGCCGTACCACGTCCCCGCCTTCGTGCTGACCCATCACCCCCGAGCACCACTCGTGATGGCGGGCGGCACCGTGTTCCATTTCGTCACCGGCGGCATCCGCGCCGCGCTGGAGCAGGCAACCGCGGCGGCGGGTGGCCGCGACATCCGACTCGGCGGCGGGGTGGCGACCGTCCGGCAGTACTTGCAAGCGGGGCTGATCGACGAGCTGCACCTCGCCGTCCGGCCGGTGCTCCTGGGGACCGGGGAACACCTGCTCGGGGGCATCGACCTGCGCGCCCTCGGGTACGCGTGCGAGGAGACCGTCGCCGGCGAGCGCGCCACCCACGTGTTCGTCCGCCGGCACGCGTGAGCCGGCGCGGCGCCGGGTGCGGCCCCGGCGCCGCCGAACGCGCCGTTAGTCAGCCGACGGGCCGCGGTGTGCGTTCGGGCGGAGCCGCTCGCCGGAGCACCGTATGACCTGGCAGGACCGTCGACCCCGCCGCCTGCCACGGGCAGGCCCGCCTGCGCGGAACCCGCATCCCGGTCGCGGTCGTCCTCGCGAACCTCGCCGCCGGGCTCGCGCCTGACGACCTCCGGCGCTGGGGCTGGCTAGCGGGCCGTTGAAGACGTCGGATACGCCGGTACGGCCCCGGCCGCGCGGCGCTCGAACACGGGCACCCCCTGGCCCTTGTACGTCGCCACGCCCGCCGCACGGAAGCCGCACTTCTCCGCCACCCGCACCGACGCCGCGTTCTCCGGCGCGATCAGGCACGCCGTCCGCCCGGACGCGAGGGCGGCGGGTGCGGACGGGTCCCCGGCCCGCGCGTCGGCCCAGGCCAGCACCGCGCCGACCGCCTCGGTTGCGAACCCCTGCCCGTGCGCCCACGGGGCCAACGCCCACCCCACCTCGGCCGCGTCCGCGAACGGCGGCCGCAGATCGCGCCGGAAGTCGGCCAGCCCCACCTCGCCGACGAACCGGCCGGTCGCCCGCTCGCGCGCGACCCAGTAGCCGAAGCCGAGCAGGGCCCAGAGCCCGGCGTAGCGCAGCACACGCGCCCACGTCTCTTCTTCGGTGGCCGGCTTCCCGCCGATGTAGCGCGTCACGACCGGGTCGGCCCACAACGCGGCGCACTCGGCGAAGTCGGCCGCCGTGTGGCCGCGCAGCGTCAGGCGCGAGGTCTCGATGACGGGGGCGACGGGAGCCGCGAGGTGAGTCATGCCCCCAGAGTACACCACCGGGCCGCCCCGCTGTACGGGACGCGTCACGCGATCGACGTGCGTCGAGTAGGTCGCCCGTTGTTGCAAACGCTTGCAAGATCATCGTCGGATTCGCGTGCTTCACTACGATTCGTGAACCCCCTCCCGATCTCCTGTCGCATGACGTCTCGTCCGATCCGCGAGCTGACTGTCGTTGGCGCGCTCCTTTTCTCGTGGGCGACGTCGGTCGCGAGCGCGCAGGCGGGACCGGGGCCGGCGGCGACCTCCACGGCGGCGCCCGACGTACGCCGAGCGCTACCGGCCGCAATACCACTTCACCCCGCCGGTGAACTGGATGAACGACCCGAACGGGATGGTCTACGCCGACGGAGAGTGGCACCTGTTCTACCAGTACAACCCGTTCGGCATCACGTGGGGGCACATGAGCTGGGGCCACGCGGTGAGCCGCGACCTCGTGCGGTGGCGCCACCTGCCGCTTGCCATCCCCGAGTCGAAGGGGGAGATGGTCTTCTCCGGGAGCGCCGTCGTCGACGCCCGCAACACGAGCGGCTTCGGGCGCGGCGGCGCGCCGCCGATGGTCGCGATCTATACCGCCGCGCGCGAAAAGAGTCAGGCCCAGGCGCTCGCGTACAGCAACGACCGGGGGCGCACGTGGACGCGCTACGCGGGGAACCCGGTGCTGGACATCGGCTCCGCCGAGTTTCGCGACCCGAAGGTGTTCTGGTACGCGCCGCAGCGGAAATGGGTGATGGTCGTCTCGCTCGCGACGCTGCACAAGGTGCGGCTGTACGCGTCGCCCGACCTGAAGCACTGGACGCCGCTGAGCGAGTTCGGGCCCGCCGGCGCGACGAGCGGCGTGTGGGAGTGCCCGGACCTGTTCGAGCTGCCGGTCGACGGCGACCGGACGAACACGCGCTGGGTGCTCGTCGTGAACCTCAACCCGGGCGGGATCGCGGGCGGGTCGGGCACGCAGTACTTCGTCGGGCGCTTCGACGGCACGCGCTTCACCCCGGACGAGCCCGTCGCGGCGACGACGGACCCGACGGCCGCGGGCGTACGCTGGGCGGACTACGGTAAGGACCTCTACGCGACGGTCTCGTGGAACGGCGTCCCGTCGTCCGACGGGCGGCGCGTGTGGCTCGGCTGGATGAACAATTGGGAGTACGCCGGCGACATCCCGACCGCGCCGTGGCGCAGCGCGCAGAGCATACCGCGCACGGTCACGCTCACGCGCACGACCGAGGGCATCCGGCTCGTGCAGCAACCCGTCATCGAGTTGCAGCAGCTGCGGGGCACGCGGCATTCGCTCGACGCGCAAGTCGTCGCGCCGGGGTCGACCTCGCTCGCCTCGCGCGGGATCGCGGGCAGGGCGTTGGAGATCGACGCCACGTTCGCCGTCGACACCGGCGCGCCTGGGACGGCGCGCGAGTTCGGGCTCGAGGTGCGGACCGGCGGAGGTGAGAAGACCGTGATCGGGATCGACGCGACGGCCGGGCAGCTGTTCGTCGACCGCACGCGCTCCGGGCAGACGAGCTTCCACAAGGAGTTCGGCGGCCGACAGACCGCACCGCTCCCTGTCGAGCACGGCCGCGTCCGGCTGCGGATCTTCGTCGACTGGTCGTCGGTCGAGGTCTTCGGCGGTGACGGTCGCGTCGTGATCACCGACCAGATCTTCCCGGCGCCGGCGAGTGACGGCGTCGCGCTGTACGCGACGGGAGGCCCCGCGCACCTCGTTTCGCTGGACGCGTGGCCGCTCGCGTCGGCCTGGGCGACCGCGGAGGGGCCGGCGAGCGCGCGGCGCGCCGTGAAGGGAGGCCGCTGACCCTCGTCGGCGCCCTCTCGCGAGACCGTCACGAACCAGGGCGGCGTCGCTCCGGCGTCAGAACAGGTCGCTCACCCGCCGGGCCATCTCGCCCGCGATGTCCGCCCGGTTGTCGTCGTAGCGCATGAGCGTGCGCGGGTCGGCGTGGCGGCTGAAGCGCTGCGCTTCGCGGAGCCCGGCCCCGGCGTCCAGGAGTGCGGTGATCGCGGTGTGGCGGAGGCCGTGCGGGCGCACGCGGGCCGTCAGCCGAGCGTGGCCGGCGAGCGCGGTGAGGGTCCGGGCCACGCCCTCGCCCGTGAGGCGCTCGAGGTCGGCCCGCGCGCGGCCGCCCCGACCCCGCCGCCCCGCGCCCGGATCGAGCGACACGAACAGCGGCCCCGGCGCCGCCCCGCGGACGTCGAGCCACGCGGCGAGTGCGGCGGCGGTCTTGGGCGGCAGGGTGAGCGACTCGCGGTCCCCCCGCCCCTTGCCGCGCACGAGCACCGCGGCCGGCGGCCGGACGTTAGGCGCCCCGACGTTAGGCGCCTCGACGTTAGGCGTTCCGTCGTCGGCCGGGACCACGTGCGCGACGTCCAACCCGACGACCTCGCTCCGCCGCAGCGCGCGGTCCACGAGCAGTCGGAGGAGCGCGACGTCCCGGGCGGCCTTGCGCGGGTCCGGCTGGCGCGCCGCCGCGCGCAGGAGCGCGCGGACCGCGGCGGGGCCCGGGCCGGCGGTGTCGCGGTACGCCACCGCCCGCTCGGAGGGCACGTCGAGCGTCCAGGCGCACGCGTGCGTGCGGCGGAGGAAGCGCACGAGCGAGCGCAGCGCGGCGAGGTGCCCGTTGGTCGTGGCCGGCGACGCGCCGCGCTCGTCGCGCAGGTGGGCGCGGTACCGCTCGACGTCGAGGTGCACGCGGACGGGGCCGCGGGCGACGAGCGCCTCGGGCAGGTCGTCCAGGGGTACGCCGAGCCAGGCGGCGTAGCCCCGGAGCTTGCTCCGGTACGTGCGCAGCGTCGTGCCCGCGTAGCGCGCGAAGAAGCCCTCGGCGATCCCGCGGAGTAGGAGCGCGTCGTCCGACGCGCGGACCGCGGGGGCCGCCGCCGCCACGTCCGTGGGCATGCCGGCCCGTCGCGTGAGCCCACCGGAACTGCTGGGACGGTCGATCACGGGCTGCAGGCGTGCGGGTCGGCGGGGGCGTGGGGTCGCGCGGTCGCGGCGGCGCCCGGCGAGCGGAGTCGCAGGTTAGCGCGCGACCGCCCGGGCCGCCGAGGTTCTGAAAAGTCGCATTCTCACAACCTGGCGATACAGGAGGGTTCCGTTTAGCGGATAAACTAGATCCGAGAAGTAGAGGAACGATTCTACCCGCTCGCCACATGCGCCGACATCTCCACAACCCGTTGCCGCCATTGCGGTTGGTGCGTGCCACACCCCACGTCCTCCTCGCCCGCGGGGAAACCGGGAGGAGCCCACACGCGTGCAGCGCGCAACACCAGCGCGATTTCGAACGCCCGCGGCGCATCGAGCTCGCCCGTCATCGCCACGACGTTCGGTGAGCCCCACGCCCAGCACGCGCCGAGGTGGGCCGGGGACCGCGGCCGCCCCGCGCGGCGCACACGTGGTCGACCTCGCCCTGTTCTTCGCCGAACTCGCGCGCGCCCCGGGGGTCACGCAGGCCGACCTCGGGCGGCGGTACCGCAAGAGCGCCGGCTACGTCTCGATCCTCTGCCGCCTAGGGCGGGCACTCGAGGGCCTCCCCCCCCTGCAGCGCGACGCGCTGCGCGTCCCGCACGTGACGCTCAAGGCGGCGCAGGGACTCGTCAGCCGCTACCCAGACGCCGCCGCGCTTCGGGCCGCCGCGTCGCGCCTCGCCGCCTCACCACCCCCAACTCGCCGGCGGGCCCGGGCCGGGTCACCCGGGCAGTGGGACCGGCCTCCGGCCGGCCCGGATGTCATCGACCCGCTCCCCGAGCCGCCCGCGGCCCGGTCGCGGCAGGACGCCTTCGTGTACACGTGGGACGCCGACGCCGCGCGCCGCGACCCCGCGGCCGCGCTGGCGCGGTTCGAAGCGTTCGTCCGCGAGACGACCGACGAGGTCATCGCGCGGCTGCGCCGAACCGCCGGCGACGTCGGGCCGGCCTCGACCCGGCCGGATCCCAGCCGGGCCGGACGCGGGTCGTCCCCCATCCCCGCCGGCTTCGACGAGCTCTCGCTCCGGCAACTGCACGAACGGGTGGGCGCGACCCTACGCGGCCACCGGGCCCGCATGCAGGAATTCCTCGCCGAACGCGGCCGCGCGCGCGGCCGCACGCCCGCTCCGGGCGGCGCCCTCGACGACGCGGCGCCCGCCGCAGACGACGCCGACGCGGAGCGCGAGGACTTGGAGCGCGACCTCGCGTGAATGCGGCGCACACACGCGCCGCCACCGCGTCACCCCGACCTCCCCGCCACTCGGGCTCGCGCTGCTCCTCGCCGAGCGGCGGCGTGGCGCGAGAGGGCGGCGCCGTGACCGGGGCCTGACGACCCGCGCCCGGCGCCGCGCGCGCCTAACGCATCGCCGCGCGCCGGTGCACCGCCATCAGGGTGAGGTCGTCGGCCGCCTCCGCCCCGGCCGCGAAGGCGCCCACCGCGTCGGTCACGCGCCGCACGAGCGCCCCGGCCGCTCGCGGCGCGTCGCCGCACAGCGCCACGAGCCGCTCGTCGCCGAAGAAGCGGCCCGCGGGGTCGCGCGCCTCGCTCACGCCGTCGGTGGTCACGAGCAGCGTCTCGCCCGGGGCGAGCAACGCGTCGCCCACGCCGAGCGGGGCGTCGGGAAAGAGGCCGAGCGCGGGGCCGTTAGGCTCGAGACGCGCCCGCACGCCGCCGCCCGCACCCAACACGAGCGCCGGCTCGTGGCCCGCGTTCACCCAGCGCACCGCCCCGTTGAACGGGTTGATCGCCGCCGCGAACACGGTGGCGAACATGTTGGCGCTGCCGTGTACCCGCGCGATGTAGTCGTTGGCCACGTGTAGCGCGCCGACGAGCCGCGTGTCCGGCCGCCCCACCACGGTCATCCCCGAGCGGACCGCCTGCGTGCCCACCGCGCGGATGAGCGTGCGGAAGAGCGCCATGAACAGCGCCGCGCCCACGCCCTTCCCGCACACGTCGCCCACGACCACGCCCACCGCGGCGCCGTCGATCTCGAACGCGTCGTAGAAGTCGCCGGACACCTGGCGCGCGGGCTCGCTCACGGCCGCGAACTCCCACCCCCCGCCCTCGGGCAGCGAGGCCGGCAGGAAGCTCGCCTGGATGGCGCGCCCGATCTCCAGGTCGCGCTCGGCAGCGTTGGGCGCGACGAGCGGGGCGGGGTCGGCGGGGCGCAGCGGCGTCATCGCGGGGTCGGGGCAGGAAGGGCGGCGTCGAGCAGCCGACGGAGGTAGCCGAGTTCCGCCTCGGCGGCCCGCTCGCCGGCGGCGATCAGGGCGGGCACCGCGTCCGCGTCGCGCAGGCCGATGCGCCGGTCCAGCTGCGGCATGAGCGGGATCACCTCGGCGTGGTGCGCGCTGCTGTAGAACGCGTACGTCGCGCGTAGCAGGTGGTTGGTGACGATGGCCGACACGCGCCCCACCGCCGAGCCGAGGCTCGTCACCGGCGGCGGCGTCTGCTCGAAGCCCATCGCGAGGATCACGTCGCACCCCTCGCGCAGCGCGACGTCGATCGGGAGCGGGTTGGAGATGCCGCCGTCCACGAGCAGCCGCCCGCCGAGCGGTACGGGGCGCAGCAGCAGCGGCAGCGACACGCTCGCGCGGACGGCCTCTCGCACCGTGCCCGCGGCGCCGAGGCCGCCCAACGTCACCTTCTCGCCGCTCGCGTAGTCGGTTGCGGCGAGGTAGAGCGGGGTAGCGCAGTCGGCGAACGTCGCGTCGCCGTAGATGGCGGCGAGCACCTCGCCCACGCGGCGGTCGTTCAGCAGCCCCACGCGCTCGCTGAAGCCGAGGAGGCCGGGGAACACCGCGCGCAGCAGCGAGCGCTTGTGCAAGCGCCCGAACAGGTCACGCCACATGACGAGCGTGCGCGCCTCGGCCTCGCGGACGTCCACGCCGAGCGCCATGCCGGCGGCGTAGATGCTCCCGCCGCTGCAGCCGACCAGCACGTCCACCGGCACGCGCTCGCGGGCCAGCACCTTCCACAGCCCGAGCCCCGCCGCGCACTTGATGCCGCCCGACCCGATCACCACGCCGACCCGCGGCCGGCGCGCCCCGCCGGCGGACGGTCCCGCGGCGGTCACGGGCCGTGAGGCTCTGGCGCCGCGTCCGACCGCGCCCGCACGAGGCGGAGGAGGTAGGGCAGCTGCTCCTCCGCCGCACGCTCGCCCTGCTCCACGACGTACGGGATCTTGGCCGTGTCGAACAGCCCCACTCGCCGCTCGAAGCGAGGCAGCACGGGGACCACCTCGCCGTGGTGCACCGCGCTGTGGAAGGCAAAGCTGGCGCGCAGCAGGTTGTTGGTCATGATGCTGCTGACCTGGAATGCGAACCGCCCCGCCGAGCGCACCGTCGTCTGGTAGGGACTCTCGAAGCCCATGGCGATGATCACGGACGCGCCCTCGCGCACGGCCACGCCGACCGGGAGCGGGTCGGACAGGAAGCCGTCCACGAGGAGCCGCCCGCCCAACGGCCACGGGGCGAAGGCGAACGGGATGGAGATGCTCGCCCGCACCGCGTCGGCGATGCGGCCCTCCCCGAGCACGACCTGTTCGCCGGTGTGGAAATCGGTGGCGGTGCAGAGCAGGCGACGCGGCGCGTCGGCGAACGTGCGGTCGCCGAACGCCGCGCGCAGGCCGACGAGCACCGGGCGCTCGTCGCGGAGCCCCCAGCGCTCGGTGAAGCCGAACAGGCGCGGGAAGGCGGCGCGCCAGAGCGCCGCGCGGTCGCGCCGGCTCGTGGCCTCGCGGGTGAAGAAGCGCGTGGCGAGCGCCTCGACCTCCTCGGGCGGGTGGCCGAGCGCGAGCGCGGCGGCGAACATCGCGCCGCCGCTACAGCCGACGAGGAGGTCGATCTCGAGGCCGGCGCGCCGGAGGACGCGCCAGAGGCCGATCGCCGCGGCGCACTTGATGCCCCCGGAGCCGACGACGACCGCGACGCGCGGGGCGGCACCAGCCACGGCACCAGCCACGGCACCGGGTCCGGGCCCGGTGCGCTGGACGGGTGTGGTCACCGGGTGCCGCTCACGAAACGAAGCTCGCGACGGCGCTCGGGACGTCCGGGAAGCATTTGAGGATGCTCGTGAAGCCGCTCAGGTCGAGCACGCGGCTGACACGCGCGTTCACCTCGGCGAGGCGCAGGTCACCGCCCTGCTGACGCGTGTCCTTGAGCGTGGCGAGCAGGACGCGGAGTCCCGCGCTGCTCGTGTACTCGAGTCCGGCGAAGGAGGCCACGAGCCGCGTGCGGCCGGCGCCAACCTGCGCCGCGAGCGCGGCGGCGAGCATGTCCGCGGTGAGCGCGTCGAGGCTCCCGGTGACGGACACGACGGTTACTGCACCGTGGTGGTCGGTCGAGATCTGCATGGCGGGGGACGGCGGGACGGCGAGAAGGACGGGGGTGGGCGGGACCGGGGCCCGCCGCTCGAGGACAACCACGTTGTGCGCGGCCACGCGCGCGTAGCGGAGCGCGTGTACAGACCGCCGAACGAGGTACCAGCCGAGTCCCCCAAGAGGGCGCGTGGCGAGCGCGGCATCCGCCGCTGCGACCACCGCCGCGTCCGTGGCGGCGGTCGGGTCGAAGGGCGGGCCGGCATCGACGATCGTCACGGCACAGCCACCGCGCGGCACGCAGGCGATGTCGACGCTCAACGGGCCGGGCGCGCCGCGGTAGGCGTGCGTCATGACGTTGGTGCAGACCTCGTCGGCGGCGAGCGCAAGGGCGTCGCAGCCCGAGACATCGAGGCTGCACGCGTCGCACGCGGCGGCGACGTGCGCCCGAACCGTCGCGAGATCAGCCGGCCCGGCGCGCGCCAACACCAGCCGCACGCCGGCGGGGGCTGGCCAGTCGGACCCGATCGAGGGTTCCGCGATACGAGGCGGAGCGGGGGCGGGCACGCGGGCACGGTGTCGGCGGGGGCGAGTGTTGGAACCGGCAAGCGCGACGGCCATGCGGGTGCAGTGCGCGCCATTGTACGCCGCAGCACGTCGCGCAGCAAGTTGCCGTGGACCCAACAGTGACATCGGTCCGTAGAGGTTGAGCCCGCGGCCGCCCGCGACGGCGTCGAGGAGCGCCGCCAGCGGCGGGGGCGTGCTCGCCGACCCGCCCGACCGCCGTCGCGGACGCGCCCATCACGAACGCGCGAAGGTGCGGCGTGACGTGCAGATCGGCGTCGAGCATCAGCCGCGGCAGGAGGTACCCGCGCGGCGCGTCGCGCGCCGCATCGAACGCCGTGTCCCGGTAAAGTTCGTCCTCGACTCGACGGTCGAGGCCGAGGGTGAGGAACGACCTGCCGTCATCGGCGAACTGGAGATCCGTGAGCCCGTCGAAGGCGTCGGTGCGCCGCGCCGGGTCGCGCAGGAAGCGCCAGTCCGCCTCGGAAGGATGGGGCGTGAGCGGGGGGCGCGCACCCGCGAGCCCCTCGGCGCGCGGGCCCCCGCGACGAGCGTGGCCACGAGTAGACCGCCGCCGTGGGCCAGGGTACCCGGCGCGCGATCAGTGCGGTGCCTCTCCACGCGCCTCTCCACGCGCCTCTCCACGCGCCTCTCCACGCGCCTCTCCGCGTGCGTCGACGAACGCGACGCGATACGTGACCGGGTGGACGCGCTCCGCGAGCGCGGCCACCTCGGCCAGGTGTGCCTGCGCCGCGGGGGTCGCGAGCATTGCCGCCAGCGCTGCCGCATCGTCCCACTGGACGTAGTTGACGACCGCCGTTCCATCGTGGCTGGCATGGATGGACGCGGCGACGAACCCCGGCAGCGCGTGCGTGTACTGCTCCGTGAACGCGCGCAGGGACGCGACCACCGCGGCCTGGCGTTCGGGGCGGACCGTGAAGGTGTTGATCAGGGTGTGCACCGAGGCCTGATCGTCGATGATCGCGCGCATGCGGGGCGGCGTCCGTTTCGGTTAGGCGTCGAGCTTCGAGATGATCTCGTCGCCCATGATCTTCTGCGCCTTCTGCCCGTCGGGCGTGCCAAAGTCGTTGGCCAGTTCGGTGACCATCTGGTTCACCACGGTCACGGTGGCGCCCAGGTCCCGGAGTCGGTCGTACGTGAGCTGGTCGCCGAGCGCCGACATGGTGCCGCACGCGTCGGCGACGACGGTCACGTCGTACCCCAACTGGAGCGCCGCACTGGCGGCCCAGAACAGGCAGATGTCGGTCGTGAGGCCGGCGAGGATGATGTTCTTGCGCCCGGTGTCCCGGACCATCGCCGCGAGGCCGGGCTCGTCGAAGCAGGAGAGCGCGCCCCCGCGCTTGCTGCGCTTGGCGAAGGCGTCCGGCGCGACCTCCACGAGTTCCGGCATCGTCGGGCCGACGTACTCCTCCATCGTGGTCGTGAGGAGGAGCGGCATCGCGTACTCGACCGCCATGCGCGCGAGGACGCGGGTGCTGGCGATGACGGTGTTCTTGGGCAGGCTTTTCACCCAGTCGACGGTGCCCGTCTGGTGATCGACGAGGAGGACGAGGCTGTTCTCGGTGGTGTAGCGCTGGGTGCGGGCGGTCGTGGGCATGGGCGTTCTGGCTGAGAGTGATCGACGCGAACGTTCGACGGTGAACGTTCTGTACTGCCGCCGTCGCGAGAAATCGTCGCGCGGTGGTGCGGCTTACCGTATAAGCTTTGACTATATACGCGCGTTCCACGCCCGTACCGATTCCGTCACGGGCCGGCCCGGATCGCACGCAGCGGCCGTCGGATTGACAGTCCCCCCCGTCGTCCTAGCATTCGGCCATGCCGACCCGTCGCCCGGCCCGGGCCGCCCCCGACGCGCCCGACCGCAACGGGGCGGGCGTGTCGCAACGCCGCCGCATGCTCGTCATCACGGCGTGGGTCCGAACGGTGCGCGCCTACCTCGTCGTCTCCAAGGAGATGGAACGGACGTTCCGGGCGCACGGGCTCACGCCGCCGCAGTTCGACATCCTCGCCACGCTGAGCCGGCTGCCGGGGATCTCGCAGCAGGAGCTCGCCAACCGGATGCTCGTCACGAAGGCGAACGTGAGCTTCATCCTCCGCGGGATGGAGGCCGTGGGGTGGGTGGAGCGGCGCGCCGACGCGCACGACGCGCGGCTGAACCTGCTCCACCTCACCGCGGCGGCGCGCGACACGTTCGCCGGCGTGCTCGCCGACCACGATCGCGTGCTCGCGCAGGCGCTCGGCGGCTTCAGCGACGACGAGTTGCAGACGGTCGCCGCGTTCATGTCCCGCCTCGGCCCGCCCACGCCGCCGTAGGGGCGCGGTGCGTCGCTCGCCCGGGGCGCACGGCACACCGTGCTCAGTCCACGCTCGGGAGAACGCGTCGCACCCGGGCCGGATCTTGTTGGCGAATTGCGTCGGTTAGGCGGCGAGAGGCGAGGGTCGCGGCGCGGGACAGGTCCCCGAGCCACACCCGGCCGGTCCCGGCCGCGCCGCCCCCTCGCTGCTGGCGCTGGTGAGCGAACACGCCCCCGCCGCAGGGTTGGACGGGGTCACCGGTTGAGGTAGTCGCTCATCTGCACGAGGACCGTGTTCGTCGGGTGCAACCGGGCCAACTCCTGCAGGTCTCCGCTGAACGACGTCGACCCGCCTGTCTCGCCGTTCCCCTGCCGCCCCTCGTTCCACACCACGAACAGCGTCGACCCGGGCGCGTATTCCCACGGGAACACCACGTTCGATTGCATCTCCCGGAGGTCGAACCCGCCCGGGGCATCGGTGACCGCCGCGTTCGGGTACGGCGCGTACCGCCGGCGTCGAGCTCGACGTCGGACATCCGCAGCAGGGCAGTGACCGCCTGCTCCGAGGACCCCGCGAAGTACGTGCTCACGACGTGCGCGAGCGCCTGCTCGCGCACGGCCTCGGTCTCCTGCGCCGGACGGTAGACGTAACGCGGGCCGTCCTCCTTGTAGCGGATCAGGCGCTTCTCGCCGAGGATGCGCAGGACCGAGCGTACGGCGGAGTAGGTCGGCGGATCGGGGAGGTCCTCCATGATCTCGGCCACCGTGGCCTCGCCGCGGCGGTGCAGGATGTCCATGACCTGTCGCTCGCGGCGAGAGAGGTCAGCGGCGTCGGAACGTCGGGCCACAAGGGACCACACATGGAGCGGGACGTCGTGGCGTCACGACCGACGAGTCGCCTGTGATGTTGCAATAGCAACGGTGCTGATATTTCAGCGCCTACGCTCGAATTGTCACGGGGATGGTGCGCTTGACGGTCGATCCGGTGCCGGCTACGTCAGACACCTCGCGGACCGCCACCGACCGTCGCACGTTCAGCCGCCATTCACACGGGGTCGCGCGCGGTTCGCCCCGTCCGATGCGTGCGTATCAAGCAGGACGAACCGACCCCTCACCATCGATCCCGTGCCCGCGTTGCGCACCCTCTCGCCCTGTATGGGCCGGCCGCAGCGGTTGATTGCTGCGACGACGTTCGGTGTACTCCTGGCGTTCCAATCGGCTCACGCGGCGATGCCGCGGTCTCGACGACGCGTGACGCTGGAGCTCACGGAGGATTCGCGGGCGCGTGCCGCGGCGCACGGTCGTCCGCAGCGGCAATCTCGTCCATCTCGGGATACCTCGGTCCAGCACCGCCTGGCGGCGCAGGACCAACTCTTCCAGCAGCAGTTCGATGACGACCTGAAGGCCTCGCCCGAGACCGCGACCTCGTACGGCAACCCCCGCTATAACGCGCGGCTCGACGACTACTCCCTCGCAGCCAGTGCACGGCAGCACGTCCGCGACGTGGCATACCGGACCAGGCTGCAGGCGATCGCGACCCGTGGATTTCCTGAACAGGACCGCACCTCGCACGACCTCCTGCTCGAGGTGTTGGACCAGCGCATCGTGGCCTACGGGCTGAAGAACTACGAGATGCCCCTCAGCCAGATGCAGGGGATCCACCTCTCCCTCGCCGATCTCCCGCGCGCCGTTCCGCTCGGGTCGGTCAAGGAGTACGAGGACTACATCGCCCGGCTCCGCCAGATCCCGCGCGCCTTCGACGAGACGATCGCGGTGTTGCGCCAGGGAGAGAAGGACCGACTCATGCCGGTGCGGGCGCTGCTGGAGCAAGTCCCCGCGCAGTGCGAGGGGACGATCGCCGAGAATCCGTTCCTGGGTCCGACGAAGCGGTTCCCGGCATCGATCCCCGCAGCCGACCAACAGCGCCTGACCGCGGAGATCGTGCAGGCGGTGAACACTGATGTCCTCCCCGCGTACCGGCGATTCGCCACGTTCGTCGCGACCGACTATGCCCCGCACGGCCGCGAAGCGCTCGCGCTCAGTAGCCTGCCCGACGGCGTCCGCCGGTACCAGTACGCGATCCGCGAGCAGACCACGACCGACATGTCGCCGGCCGAAATTCGCGCCCTCGGCGTGCGCGAGGTCGCCCGGATCACGGCACTCCTGACCGATCTGGCCGATCGGGCGGGGTACCGTGACCTGCCGAGCTTCCGCGCGGCGGTCACGACCGCCCCGAAGTACATCCCACGATCCGCCGACCAGATCGTCGAGGACTTCCGCCACGACGTCGCGCAGATGGAGACCAGGCTACCGGAGCTGTTCGGATCGGTGCCGGTGGCGCCGCTCACGATCGAGGCGGTGCCCGCGTCGCAGCCCGGGAACGCGACGCACTACGTGCCTGGGACACCGGACGGCTCTCGGCCGGGTCGCGTCGTCGTCGCAACCGCGAACTTCGCACGCCGAACGACGTTGAGTGACGAGACCCTCGCGTATCACGAGGGGATTCCCGGTCACCACCTGCAGATCTCGATACAACAGCAGATGAGGGGACTGCCGGAATTCCGCCGTCACTTCGTCAGCAACGCGTACGCGGAGGGGTGGGCGGTCTACGCCGAGGCGTTGGGGAAGGAGATCGGGTTCTTCCAGGACCCCGCTTCCGACTACGGTCGACTCTCCACGGAGCTCGTGCGCGCCGTTCGCCTCGTCGTCGACCCCGGGATCCACGCCGACGGGTGGAGCCGCGATCAAGCCGTCGCCTACTTCCGCGCGAGCGGTGCGGCGGACGAGCCCGTGATTCAGGCGGAGGTCGACCGCTACATCGCCTGGCCGGCACAGGCTCTCGGCTACAAGATCGGTCAGCTGAAGATCCGCGAGCTTCGGCAGCGCGCGACCCAGCGGTTAGGCGCGCGGTTCGACATCCGGGCCTTCCACGATGAAGTCCTGAGCGCCGGGAGTGTACCGCTGAGCCTTCTGGACGCGCGGGTCGATCGATGGATCGACGCCCGGGCGGCGACGCGCTGATCGGGCCGCAGACGTACCCGCGCATGGTCGAATCGGGGATCGAACGGCCGATGCAGACGGGGTATTCTGCTACACGTTCTTCAAGGGCGTCGGCGGGGCGCAACGCG
The DNA here is from genome assembly GCA_963763675.1 of uncultured Gemmatimonadales bacterium. Lineage (GTDB taxonomy): Bacteria > Gemmatimonadota > Gemmatimonadetes > Gemmatimonadales > Gemmatimonadaceae > BPUI01. Next base: position 159,431 of record CAVXPN010000004.1, on the reverse strand, counting down.
ATGCGTAGTGCCGCGGTCAGGGCGACGTGCTCCCGTACCGGCCGCGTGGGCATCTGACGCGGGTCGCACGGTCGTGGGAGCGGTCGGCCGGGCGCACGCCGGACCGCGACCATGGTGCGAGAACCAACCACACCTCGTTCACGGTATGCCTCTAGCATCGGTCACGCTCGTCGGTACGCGGGTGCGCCTCGAGCCGCTCACCCAAGAGCACGTCGCGCCACTTGCTGACGTTGGTCTCGAGCCATCGTTGTGGACGTGGATTCCCTCGCCCGTGGCCACGGCCGACGAGATGCGCGCCTACGTCGCCGCCGCGCTCGACGAGCAGCGGCGCGGGGTGTCGCTGCCGTTCGCGACCGTCGAACGTGCGACCGGGCGGGTGGTCGGGAGCACGCGGTTCGGCAACATCGCCCTCGAGCACCGGCGCGTGGAGATCGGGTGGACGTGGGTCGGCGTTCCGTGGCAGCGTACCGCGGTGAACACCGAGGCGAAGCGGCTCATGCTCGCCCACGCGTTCGAGGCGCTCGCCTGCGAGCGCGTCGAGCTCAAAACCGACGCGCTGAACGCACGCTCGCGCGCCGCGATTCGCCGCCTCGGGGCCACGGAGGAAGGGATTCTTCGGCGACACATGATGACCCGAACCGGGCGCCTGCGCGACACGGTCTACTTCAGCATCCTGCGCGACGAGTGGCCCGCCGTGCGCGACGCGTTGGACGCGCGGCTCGCCCGGGATGCGGTGGGCGGAAGACCCATCACGTAGCCGCGTCCGCCGCGTGTGGTCACGCCAGGCCCGTGCGCGCCGACCGGACCGCGCAGTCGCCGCATCACGCGTAGTGGGCCTGCATGACGTGCAGGTGCCGAAGCTCGTGCCCCGCGATGTGGTAGGCGATCGCCCGCACGCTCATCGGCTGTCCGTCCGCCATGCCAGAACGCCCGAGTGCCGCATCGGGGAAGCTGTCGAACAGGGACACGGTTCCGGCACGCACGATCGTGAACTCGGCGACGAGCGCCTCGAGCGCGCGCGCGTTGGCGTCAGCCTCACGCGCGTAGTCGTCCTGCTCGAAGCCCGGCAGCGTCGTGCGATCGCCGCGAGCGAACCGCAGCGCGCGGTACGCGTAGATGCGCTCGTCGTCGATCAGGTGCGCGACGATGTCCTTCACCGTCCACTTGCCCGGTGCGTAGCGATACGCGAGGCGCTCGGGTGGAAGCGCGCGCACGAAGTCGACCGTCCGGCGTACGTTGTCGCGGAGATGCTCCAGCACCCGCGCGTCGTCCGGCACGAGTCGCACGTACTGCTCGAGCACGTACGCCGCACACTCTCCGGCGACCGGCTTTGAGATCAGGCGCATCGCACGCACCGAGGGGCCGAGCGAGGGCGCTCGTTGCACATGGCGAAAATGCTCGCGCTGCGCCTCCGTCGCGGAGCCCGTCGCCTGGACACGTCCCGAATCCGGCACCGACGCGAACGCGATGAGCGCAAAGCAGAAGATGAACTATATGCGAGCCGCGTTCATGGCGAACGCGATCGATGCGGCCCTGGGGGTCGCGGGGCCGGCGGAAAAGCTCGAGTTTCGGGCGAAGCGTTCGGCCGGCGATCGTGACCCTCTCAGGGACGAGCGAGGCGACCACTGTGCAAGATTCCGACAGCGACCGCACGCGCCGCGCGTCATCGTTACCGCGCCGGGCCGTACCTGCGCAATCGGGCAACTCTACATCCTCTACATCCGCCATCGCGATGATCGCTCGCATCTGGCGCGGCTGGACGACACCGGCGAATGCCGATGCATACCAGCAGCTCCTGCTCACGACCGTGGTACCCACGATCACGGCTCGGCAGATCGCCGGATATCGCGGGATGCGGGTCGACCGGCGCGACGTACCAGAGGGCATCGAGTTCGTGACGACAATGCTGTTCACGTCGATGGACGCGGTCGTCGCATTCGCCGGCGCGCACTATGCGCACTCGGTGGTGCCGCCAGCGGCGCGCGCCCTCCTGTCGCGGTATGACGCGGAGGCGGCTCACTACGACGTCGTCGGGACCGTATCGTATGACGCTGAAGGCGTTCTAGTCTGATCGCCCCCGTGCATCCGCGATCGACACACGGGCCTCATCGTACGCGCGATCCCGACTCGCGAACGTCCGTCGCGCGCGAGCGCACGCGCCATCAACCGCGGGTCCACCCCACCGTGCTCGACCGCCCATGACGCACGCGTACGACGAGTTGGATGCGACCGCGCTCTCCCGAACGTGGTGGTTCATGATCGGCGGGATCGCCTGCTTCGCCTGGCCCCTGGCCATGCTCGCGAGCGGTCCCACCGGTTGGTGGGGCGCCGTACGGCTCCTCGGGATCGGTGCGGCACACGCTGCCGCGCCGCTCAGTTGGGGGATCGCGCTCGTGGTCGTCGTGGTCTTCTGCGGCCTCAGCATGCGGGGGTACCCGCTGATCCGTCAACACCTGCTCGATGTCACGAGTCACCCCGCGTTGAAGGCCGTGGCGATGGTCTTCGGGACCGCGGCGGCGATCGTGGAAGAGGTGTGGTTCCGCCGACTCCCGATGGACTGGGCCGCGGGCCGCGGGTGGGGGGCCCTGACCCAGGTCGCACTTGCTGCCATCCTGTTCGCGCTGCCTCACGCCGTATGGGGTGTCGCCGCGCGAAGCGTGCGCGTGTTGGTCGGATCGGTCGTGGCGACGGGCCTACTCGGCGCGGCGCTCGCGGTCGTCTACCTGACCGCGGGCCGGGTCCTCGCGCCGTGCATCTGGGCCCATACGGCGATCAACGGGCTCCTCGAGCCGTGGCTCTTCCTGGCCGCGATGACCCGCGGCATGCAAGCGCGCACCGCAGGACCGATCGTGGCCGGCGTTCGCTGACGCGAGCAGCCGGTGCTGTTCGCGCCCGCGCGCACCGCGCCCCTGATCGCCCGGGGACGTCCCGTCGTGCACGAAGCCACGCAGGATCGCGATCGCCAACTCGTCGGGACGTACCGGTCTCTGCGTAGTCGCCAGCGCTTCGAACCCGAGTGCGGACAGGATGCGGGCGGTCCCGGCGTCCCACGGGTTCGGGATGACGAACGCGCCGGGGCGCGCATGCAAGTCCCGAAAGGCCCGGGCTTGCACGTGCTGGTCCGGCGCGGACGCGTCGGGCATTCGCGCGCGGATGTCGGTCATGCCGTCGCGCACGTCGGCGCGGGTCCGAACGTCACACGCCAGAGCCGCGGCGGGCCGTGATTTCGATCTCGATGCGCATGCGCGGATCGGCCAACCCGGCCGACAGCATCATCGCCGCGGGGCGGATCTCGCCGAAGTGACGCCGCAACGTCGGCCAGCACTGGGGGAACTCGGCCCCGTCCGGAAGCACGTACACCACGCGGACGACGTCCCGGAGCGACCCGCCGGCCTCGGTGAGGGCCGCCTGGATGTTGGCGAGGCACTGCTCCGTCTGCGCGACGATCCCATCCGGGATCGTCATCGTGCCGTAGTCGAACCCGGTCGTACCCGACACGAAGATCCAGTCCCCGTCGACGACGGCCCGGGAGTAGCCGATCTCCTGCTCGAAGGTGGACCCGGAACTGATCAGTCGTCGCGTCATGGTCGTCGGGGGTCGAAGCAGAACTGGGAGGGATGCCTAACAATCGATCGCTACCGGGATGACGTCCGTCTGCATCGGCGGTGGTTGTCGGAAGGGAGAATTTCACGCCGGCGGGTTCGCGCCAGCAGGGCCACTTCGCCCCGCACGCGCGATACCACTCCCGGCCGGCGAGGTCGCCCCTACGATCGGCGCTGCCGGGCGGCGTGGGCGTGTCATGGGTAGCTCGTGAACGACGCGGGTAACTGACCGATGCGCGCGAACTGTCAGGCCGTCGTCGGCGGAGAACGCCTGCTCCCGCCGCGCGGCCGCCTCGGCAACGCGACGCCAGGTGAAACGCACCTGGACTGGCCGCTGTTCGTGGACGCTGCGTCCCATGAAATCGCCGACGTCACCGGGCCCCGTCTAACACGGGAAAGCATCGGGTGGTAGCTGGGAAGCCGTACCACCCCGTGCTGCCTACCAGGGACGCGATCAGGCGGCGGTTCTCGACCTGCCACTCGCCGAAGAGAACGTCGAAATCGTGCGGATGGTCGGATGCTGCCGATGCGATGGTCATCACGCTGTGCTCGTGGTGGGACTCCGGTGTTCGGCAACGGCCAACCGGTCGCACGCCGCCGAAATGCCAGCGCGAGACGACACACGCCGCGGTCCCGCCAGCTTACCGTTGGCACACCATGCACGCGCTCGTAACGGCTGACAGCCGCCGCGCCCTGGCGTTACCGTGCGGCGATCGGGATCGCGTCGCGCGGCACCACGCATCCGTGCCGAACGGGAGGACGCGATCGCCCTGCGAGACCCAGAACGGCGCGAGGCGCGTGATCACTGTACGCACGGTATGACCCTCGAGACCTCGGTTCCTCCAGCGCGTCGCGCGCAGCGCCGGACCATTCGCGCGGCCTCGGTGCTGCTCGCCATCGACTCATCGACGCGTGAGCCGCTCCACGCGCAGATCTACCGCGCGTTCCGCGACGCGATCGCGACCGGTCGGTTGACGGCCGGCGTGCGCATTCCGTCGAGTCGTGCGCTGGCGAGCGATCTGGGCGTGTCCCGAAACACGGCACTCCTGGCGACGTCACAACTCGTCGCCGAAGGGTACCTCGTCACGCGCGTCGGCTCCGGAACGTGTGTCGCGCACGTACTGCCCGAAGAGATGCTTCGGGCACCGGGGCGACCGACACCTCCACCACTCGACCGCGCGCCTCCCGCGTCGCGAACGATGTCGCGGCGGAGCACGCTCGCGGCTGAGATCCCCGAGGGATATCCGCGTCTCGGGATCGCCCCCCGGGCGTTTCGCCCCGGCACACCGGGGCTGGATCAATTCCCGACGGAGCAATGGGCGCGCCTGGTCGCCCGGCGGTATGGCCGACTCTCGTACGAGATGCTGGAGTGCGTGGACCCCGGGGGCTACCGGCCCTTGCGAGAAGTCATCGCGGCGTACGTGCGGACCTCGCGCGGCGTGCGCTGCGACCCGGATCAGGTCATCGTCACGGCCGGCGCGCAGCAGGCCCTCGCGCTCACCGCACAGGTACTCCTCGATCCGGGCGACCGCGCGTGGATGGAGGATCCGGGTTATCTGAGCATGCGTGGAGCGCTCACCGCGGCCGGGGCACGCGTGGTGCCTGTGCCGGTCGACGAGGAAGGGATCGACGTCGCGGCCGGGGCACGGATCGCGCCCGACGCACGGCTCGTCTACGTCACACCCTCCTACCAGTTCCCACTCGGTGTGACGATGAGCCAGCGGCGCCGCGTCGAGCTCCTGCAGTGGGCGCGGCGCGCGGACGCGTGGATCGTGGAGGACGACTACGACAACGAATACCTGTTCGCGGGTCGCCCGCTGCTCGCGCTCCAGGGGCTCGACGACGCCGGTCGCGTCCTCTACGTCGGCACGTTCAGCAAGACGCTGTTTCCCGCCCTACGGCTCGGCTACCTCGTCGTGCCCCGCGATGTCGTCGAGCCGTTCGTTCGCGCGCGCGGCCTGGTCGACGGCTACGCGCCAGTCCTCGAACAGGCCGTGCTGGCGGATTTCATGGCAGCGGGTGGGTTCGCGCGCCACGTTCGCCGCATGCGCACGTTGTACGCGACCCGACGCGCGCGGCTCATCACAGCGCTCCGCGATCAACTCACGGACTCTCTGTCGCTCGCTCCGTCGAACGGCGGGCTCCACCTCCTCGGCTGGCTTCCTCTCGGGGTCGACGACCTCGCCACGTCGGCGAGGCTCCGGGCGGAAGGCGTCGAAGCCCCGCCGCTCTCGATGTACTACGCCGCGAGGGCTCCCGCGCGCGGCGCGCTCCTGCTCGGCTACGCCCCGGTCGACACGGACGCGCTGACGGTCGGGATGCGAGCGCTGGGCCGCGTCCTGCAGCCGGCCCGATAGGCGACACCGGCGCCTGGCGCGCAGCAGTGCGTGGTCGCGCTCCGACGAGTGGTGCGTATCGAAACGGGGGAAGTGGTGCTACCACGCGTGCCACTCGCCACGGAGACTGCGGCGGCCACGACTCTCGATCTTGCGTCACACCTGCTCCCCACGCCGTGCACCTCGCCTTCGTGACGTACGCAGACGCGCCGACCCTCGCGCCGAGCGATGCCCTCGCGGCCCATGCACTCGCGCAACGCGGAACGGCGGTCAGTGCGCATCCATGGGACGATCCCACGGTCACGTGGGCGGCGTACGACGCGGTCGTCCTCCGCTCGTGCTGGGACTATCACCGTCGTGAACACGAGTTCCGCACGTGGCTGCATCAGCTGGACGTCGCGGCGGTCCCAGTCTGGAATCCGTCGTCGCTCGTGCGGTGGAACATGGACAAACGTTACCTGCGTGACCTCGCGGCGCGCGGGATCGATACGATTCCTACGATGTACGTCGAATCCGGCAGTCGTGTGACGCTCGCGGAGTGCGCCCGAGCGCTCGGACGCGCCGACCTCGTGATCAAGCCTGCTGTGTCGGGAAGTGCCTACCGCACCGCGCGCGTCACCCCGTCCGACGACGCGGCCGAGCGTGCCTTCGAGACGCTCTGCGCCGACGGGGTCGCCCTCGTACAGCCATTCGTCGCTGAGTTGCAGCGCGACGGTGAGTGGTCATTGCTCTTCTTCGGCGGCGTCTTCAGCCACGCCGTCCTCAAGACCCCCGCGCCCGGCGATTTCCGTGTGCAGCTGGAGTTCGGTGGTACGGCGCGCGCGGCCATCCCGCCGGAGGCTGTGCTGCGACAGGCGTACGATGTGACCGCGCGCATCGACGGTCCGTGGTTGTACGCGCGCGTCGATGGGTGCGTCGTCGACGGCACGTTCACTCTCGTCGAACTCGAACTGATCGAGCCAGTCCTGTTCCTCGACGCGGCACCGGAAGCGCCGACCCGATTCGCGGATGCCGTACGGCAGGCCGTCCACCACGGGCTCGCACCGGGCGCGTAGGCACGCGGCTCGGGATGAACCCGGACGCCCAGAGGACGACGTCCGGTCGAGCGTCGGCGACGTCGAGCCGCTGATCATGCATCGCCCTCTCCGACGGCGGGCCACGTCGCCCGTCAGGTGGTGACGTTAGGCGGAGTCGGCTGCGACGGCGTCCGATCACAAGATGAAGACGTGAAGAGTGATTGAAATCGGAGCCGCATCTCATGCAGGACGGGTGCTGCGGAGCACTGTCGACCGCAGGCGTTAGGGAGTCTACGCACGCTCCCGCAAGATGCCGGTAGTCTGTGCTGAGAGAGCGGCGCATGATTCGCGCAGGATCACGTCCCGTCTCCGCATGCATGTCGATCGATGCGGCCGATACGGCGCACAGAGCGCATGATGCGCACCGCCTCGGATCGCCACCCTCACGCAGCCCTCGCGGAATTATGCCGACCCGGATCACGCAATCGTCGGTCGATGACGAAAGCGAACGCACCGACTCGAACGCGATGGAGTGCCTGGCACTTCCGCACGCCGGCGCGGCGCTTCGATCGGAGACGACTCTGGATCCGGCCGACTGGGGCACGCTCCGGGAACTCGGCGGACGCATGCTCGCCGACATGTTCACGCACCTCGAGACGGTGCGGGACCGGCCTGTCTGGCAAGCGACACCCGCCGAGGTCCGCGAGGCGTTCACGGCGCCACTCCCCGAGCACGGGTCGACGGCAGGCTCCGTGTACGAGGATTTTCGTCGATGCGTCCTGCCGTACCACACCGGAAACATCCACCCACGGTTTTGGGGGTGGGTCATGGGTACGGGCTCGCCGACCGGGATGTTGGCGGAGATGCTCGCCGCGGGGATGAACGCGAACGCAATCGGCGGTGACCAGGCCAGCACCTATATCGAATCACAGGTGCTCGCGTGGATCAAGTCGATGCTCGGGTATCCCGCGACGGCGAGCGGCATCCTCGTCACGGGCGGCTCGGTCGCGAATCTGGTTGGGATGACCGCGGCTCGGAACGCACGCGCCGGCCTCGACGCCGACGGATACGGCCTCTCGGGCGTCGCCGAATCTCCCGTGCTGTACTGCTCGACCGAGACGCACAACTCGGTCATGAAGGCGGCCGCGTTGCTCGGGCTTGGGCGCAAGGGCGTGCGGACGCTGCCCGTCGATGCCGGATACGCGCTCGACCTCCGCGCGCTCGACGGCGCGGTTCGTGAGGACCGCGCTCGTGGTCTGCGGCCGTTCTGCGTGGTCGGCAACGCGGGGACCGTCAACACCGGCGCCTTCGACGACCTCGCGCGACTCGCCGATCTCGCCCAGGAGCACGGGTTGTGGCTGCACGTCGACGGGGCGTTCGGCGCGCTCGCCGCCCTCGTGCCCGAACTCCGCCATCACGTCGCGGGCATCGACCGGGCAGACTCGGTCGCGGTCGACCTGCACAAGTGGCTGCACATGCCGTACGACGTCGGATGTGCGCTGGTCCGCGACCCCGCCGTCCACCGCGCGAGTTGGGCTCAATCCGCATCGTATCTGGCACCGCAAGCTCGCGGGATCGCCGCCGGTTCGCACTGGTTCGCGGAATACGGTCCTGAGCTCTCCCGCGGCGACCGCTCGCTGAAGGTGTGGATGGAGCTCAGGACGCATGGACGCGCGAAGTACGCTGCGCTCGTCGCGCAGAACGTCGCGCAGGCCCGGTATCTCGCGACGCGGGTCTCGCAGACCGCGAGTCTCGAACTCGCGGCGCCGGTCGTGCTGAACGTCGTGTGCCTGCGCATGGTGGTCCCCGGGTCCGATCTGGCCCTGCACGATGCGCTGAACAAGGAGCTGCTGGTCCGCATCCAGGAGCGCGGCGTCGCCCTTCCGACGAGCACGATGCTCGGCGATCGGTACGTCTTGCGCGTCGCGATCACCAATCACCGCACGCGCGAGGACGACCTCGACCTCTTCGTCGGCGTCGCCCGCGACATCGCCGACGAGCTACGGCAGGAGCATGGCGCCCCGACGCCCTCCGTACTCGCCACGCACTGACGCGGCGGGTAGGCCAGGCGTTCCGACGTAGCGATACGCCCACGCGACCTCAAGATGGTTCTCGATCTCACGACGACGTCCGACGGTCCCTCGCGCCCCCCACGACCAGCCCCGGTCGGGTATGGGGCGCACGCGTCGAACCCGCCCGGCGAGCGACTGGAGCGCGTGACGACGGCCGCGCACTACCGATGGGGCGCCGGATGCGACGGATGGCATCTCGTGCGAGAATCAGATCTCTCCGTCATCGCGGAACGGATGCCCGACGGGACGGCCGAGGTGCGGCATCACCACGCCCGGTCCCAGCAGTTCTTCTTCGTGTTGAGTGGCGAACTGACGGTCGAGTGCGACGGCGCGTCGCACACGCTGCGGCCGCACGAGGGTCTCCACGTCCCGCCGGGAACCGTGCACGACGTGACCAACAGGGCCGGGGTACCTGTCGAATTCCTCGTCGTTTCGGTGCCGCCGAGCCATGGGGATCGCATCGTCGCGCGGGGTCCGACGCAACCCGACACGTCCGACCGGGATGACGCTCGACCGGTCCATGCGGGCGATTAGTGAGGTCGCGCGCGTGCGAGAGGGTCGCCAGCGCACCGGCCGTCTCGACGTTAGGCAATCCGTCCACGGCCGTCGGTCAGCGCGGCCCGTCCAGCGCTTGCGCGAGGTCGGCGACGATGTCCTGGGCGTCCTCCAGGCCGGCGCTGAGCCGGATGAACCCCGGCGCGATGTCGTCGCCCCCCCAGCGCGCGCGCCGCTCGGCGGTCGTGTGCGTCCCTCCGAAGCTGGTCGCCTCGCGCACGACACGACAGCGGGACAGGAAACGTTCCGCCTCGGGCTGGTCGGCCAGCTCGAAGCTGACCACGGGGCCGAAGCGCTGCATCTGCGCCGCTGCAAGGCGATGCGCGGGATCGTCGGCGAGCCCCGGGTAGCGCACACGACGCACGGCCGGGTGTGCGCGCAGGAACGCCGCGACCACCTGCGCGTTGTGACAGCTGCGTTCGAGGCGCACGTCGAGCGTCGCGAGCGAGCGGTGCGCGAGCCAGACCTCCATCGGGCCCGGCACCGCGCCCGTTCGCGTTCGCCACTGCCGCAGCCGGTCGGCGAGCGCCGCGTCGCGGACCGCCACGTGCCCGAGCAGTAGGTCGCCGTGCCCGGTCAGCGCCTTCGTATCGGACGCGACCGAAAAGTCCGCGCCGAGCGCGAGGGGGAGCTGCCCGAGGGGCGTTGGCGTGGTGTTGTCGACGGCGACCAGCGCGCCCGCACGCTGCGCCGCGGCCGCGACCGCGCGCACGTTGCAGACGTCGAGCGACGGATTGACCGGGCTCTCCAGCCACACGAGCCGCGCGTCGGACGCATGCGCCGCGGCGGCGATCTCGGCGATGGGTACCTCGCGGACCACGACCCCGATCGTCGCGAGGTGCTCCTTCGCCAGCAGGCGGACGGTGTAGTAGCCGTCCGACGGTAGGATCAACACGTCGCCGGGACGCAGGACGGTCCCGAACACCGCCATGACGGCCGCCATCCCCGACGCGAACGCGACCGCCGCCCCGCCTTCGAGCTCGGCGAGCGCCGCCTCGAACAGCGTCCAGGTGGGATTGTGGTACCGGCCGTACGTGTAGGCGACGTCCCCGGGATCACCCGCCGCGTGATAGACCCCCGCGAACGTCGGCCCGGGGAGGAACGGGGTGCCCGGTGCAGGCGCGGGAAGGCCGGCGTTGACGACGCGCGTGGCGGGTCGCTGCGGCGGGAGTGGATCGGGATGCGCCATCGCGAGGGTGGTGGACCTGTGGGTCTGAGGTGAGGCGGGTGACATACGCGCGCGGCGCCCCGACCGCGTCGCCGGGGCGGGATGCGGTCACGGGTCCTCGACACGCTGGCGCGCGTAGCGGCGCCGCGCCTTCACTCGATTGCCGCACACGCGCATGTCGCACCAGCGACGCGTGCCGGTCCGACTCGTGTCCAGGAAGACCCACCCGCATCGGTCGTTGCCGCAGGCGCGCAGGCGCTCGGCGCGTTCGCCGGTCAGCAGCGCGCCGGCATCGACGGTGAGCCGCGAGAGCAGCGGGTTCGCATGCGGGTCGTCCCATGCCCATCGCCGAACGAGCGAACGCGACGCGTCGGCCGGCTCCAGACGCATGCGGGCGACGGCAGACGACACACGCTCCTGGAAACGACGGAGTACGTCGGGTGTGTCGGGCGCCCACGGCGCGCCGACGCCGACGGCGTGCAGCACGCGATGCAGGGCCGCGCGGGTTTCGAGTGCGCTCGCGAAGAACCGCGCGGCAGCCGCCTCATCCCGCGACCGGGTCCGACGCCACTCCGCGACGTCCTCTTCGTCGAGCATTCCGCACTCTCGTCCCCACGCGAGCACATCGTCGACGGTCCGAAATCGCTCGCTTTGCGGCGACTCGACGTACCAGGCTCTCGTATTGACGAAGTCGAGCGCTGGGTGCCCGCTCAGCCAGGCGAATGCCTTGCGCTCGGCAACTGACATGGTCGGCCCTCTCGCGTGGAATATCCAAATTATACCTGGTTATCGAGGCTTGACAGGACAGAAACACGAGAAGACATTGCCGCAGGTATCCTGTAAGTGCGGATAAACAGGTTAGAACAGCACGCGCGCATGTCTCCGGGTCGCAATAGCGGAGGCGTGCGCGTCGACTCGATGCGGGCTCGCACACGATGGACCGCCTTCGACTGCGGCCCGGGGTGCGGGCGCGCAGCGCCGCTCCTCGCCCGAGTGTCGATTGGTGGCCTGATGACGGTACTCGCTTCGCACTCGCACGCGTCCCGGATTTCGGGTGCGGGATCGTGCACCGACCCCGCTCCGCATTCGGGCGTCGAATGGTTGTGGAGCGGCGGTGCCGTCGGCGTCGCCGAGTGGCACTGCCGCGGCCACGACGCCGAACGGCGACCGACGGAGATCGTCGGCCGGTCCTACGACCTCGTCGTTGCACGGCGTGGCGCGTATGCACGCGAAACGGACGGGGTCCGCGTACTCGCGCTCCCGGGGGTCGTGACGTTTTGGAATCCGGGGCAGATGTCAAAGGTGTCGCACCCCGTGCCGGGCGGCGATGTGTGTTCGGTGTTCCGCATCCCGCCCGCCGGCGTACGCGCCCTGCTCGCGACGTACGACCCGCGTGCGGCCGACGCCGAACTCCCGACGTTCCCGGCGGACGACGTCACGCTCGACGGCCCGACGTTCCTCGCCCATCGGGTCGCGGTCGCGGCAGCGGCGGCGCGCGATCGTTCGCGCGAGATCTGCGCGCTTGCCGCAGAAGAACACGCGATGTGCTTCCTCCATGCGGCCATCGCGCTCGCGCACGCCCGCGCGCACTCCGTGCGCACCCGCACGCCCGGTAGGTCGCCGGCAGCGACGAATCGTCGAGCCACGGAGTACGTGATGCGTGTCCGCGAGGTGGTCGCGCGGCGGTTCCGCGAGCCCCTGACGCTGGGCGCGATCGCGGCCGAGGTCGACTGTTCGCCGTATCATCTCAGCCGGATCGTCAGCGCCCACGACGGCGTCCCGATCTACCGCCTCGTGATTCGCACGCGCTTGCGGGCCGCGCTCGACCGAGTGCTCGGCACCACGGATTCGCTCACCGCGGTGGCGCTCGACGCGGGGTTCGCGTCGCAGAGTCACTTCGGCGACGCCTTCCGCCGCGAGTTCGGCCACGCCCCCGGCGTGCTGCGGCGCGCGCATCGCACCGGCGCGCCTCACGCGGGTCGTCGTGCGGGGGCGCCGCGGCCCCCATGGCTGGCCACACCCGTCGCGCACGAGCGCTGGCGGCAGCGTGCGGAGATGATGGCATGACGGACGAAGGAGCCCTGCGGGCGACCTACATCGGCGGGCCCACGATCCTCCTCGAGTGGGGGGGCCTGCGCCTGCTCACCGATCCCACGTTCGACGCGGCCGGCACCGAATACCGGTTCCCGACCTACACGCTCCGGAAGACGGCCGGCCCGGCGATCGCCACGGATGCCGTTGGGCGCGTCGACGTGGTGCTCCTCAGTCACGACCACCACGCCGACAATCTCGACACCGCCGGCCGTGCCTTACTCGGCCAGGTCACACGGATCGTGACCACGTCGGCGGCTGCGGAACGACTGGGCGCTCGCGCGATCGGCCTCGCGGCGTGGCAGACGGTGGAGATCCCGGCGGACGACGGACGCGTGCTCCGGATCACCGGAACCCCGGCCCGCCACGGACCGGTCGCCGGCGACCGCGGGCCGGTGACCGGCTTCATCCTCGCGTTTCGCGACCGCCCGGATCGCGCCGTCTACATCTCGGGCGACACGGTGTGGTACGACGGTGTGGCGGCGGTCGGCGCGCGCTTCGCGGTCGACGTCGCGATCCTGTTCATGGGCGCGGCGCGCGTGCCGGCCGTCGAACTGGCCCACCTCACGCTGACGGCGGCGGAGGGCGTCGAGGTCGCGCGCGCGTTCCCGACGGCGCGCATCGTTCCGGTCCACGTCGACGGCTGGGCGCACTTCTCGGAATCGCGTCGAGACGTCACCGACGCCTTCGCGGCGGCGGGGTTGGACTCCCGCCTCGTGTGGCTCGACCCTGGACGCGCGACGACGCTTCTGACTCCGCTCGCCGCCACGGGTGCCGCGCTCGCCACGCGGCTGGCCGCACAGGGGAGCGCGGTGTGGGCGGTCCTGGCGGACCGAAGCGCTGCCGACCTCGAGCGCCGGCCCACGGCCGGCGGTTGGTGCGCGCGCGAACACGTGGCGCACCTGGCGCGGTATCAGCAGGTGTTCCTCGACCGGATCGCCAGCATCTTTGCGGACGACCGGCCGCAATTCCGACGATACCAGGCCGCGGACGACCCGCAGTTCGCCCCGTGGCTGGACCTTCCGGTGGACCACCTGCGTGTCCGCTTCGCCGAGGTGCGCGCGCGCCTCGTCGAGGTGGTCGCCGCACTGGACGGGGCGGCGCTGGCCCGGACCGGCGTTCATCCGGCGTTCGGTGAGATGTCGGTCGCGCTCTGGACGGAGTTCTTCCTCGCGCACGAAGGCCATCACATCTACGCAACCTTCCGGTGCGCGCGCGTGCCGGAACAGAGTGCCTAACACAACGTGCGCCACACACGTCACACATCAGCCCCGAGCATGACCGCCGTGCAGATCGTGCCGTTCCGTCCGGAACACCGCGAAGCGTTCCGGGCGCTCAACCTCGCGTGGATCGAGGAGTTCTTCTCCGTCGAGCCGCGCGACCGCGACGAGTTGGACCGGCCCGAGGCGACGATCCTGGCGCCCGGGGGTGCGATCCTCATGGCGGAGATGGAGGACACGGTCGTCGGGACGTGTGCGTTGCTCCGTGCCGACGCGGACCGCTTCGACCTGGCGAAGATGGCCGTGGCCGCGCCCGCGCGGCGGCGCGGCGTCGGGCGCGCGCTCGTCCTCGCGGCGATCGCGCACGCCCGGACGGCGAGTGCGGCGCGCATCGACCTGCTCACCCACCCGCGCCTGCCCGACGCGGTCCGGCTGTATTGCGCGCTCGGCTTCACCGAGATCCCGGTCCCGCCCGTGAATTACTCGCGCGTCGGGCTCGCGATGACCCTCGACCTCCGCGCGTGAACCATCCAGCACTCCACCCGGCGGCGGCCTTCCGCCGGGTCGTCGATCCGCCTCTACCGTGACAGCGCGCGTGCGCCGTGGCAGCCGACCGCCGACGAGCGTGTCGCGGTCCCGACCGGCGTCGCGCTCTTCCGGGACGGGCTCCCGCACCCGCCGCGTGAGTGGGCGGAGCGCGTGTACCACGTGACGCGAAGGAGTCATCCGACATGAACGACCTCGCGACGCGCGTGTTCGCCCTCTCGCCCGACGTCCGGTACGTGGCGACGTACGTCGACGGGCGCCTCGATCTCGCCGCGCGTCCGGCCGCGAACGCGAGTGCGGCGGACTCGGACCGATACGAGGAGCTGCTCGTCAATCCGACGCTGCTGATGCTCGCCCGGCAGCGCGGCGACATCGATTGCGGCGGCCTCGCGTTCGTGCTCGTCCGCTACGGATTCTTCTTCCAACTCGTCGTGCCGGTCGTCGGCGGGCACGTCTCGATCGCCATCGAGCCGAGCGGAGCGCCGCTGGATCTCGTCGAGCGTATCGTCGCCGCCGCTGACGCGCTCGGCATGCTCACCGTCCGATCGTCGTGACGCTCCGTTCGGCGCGCCGGCGTACTGGCTGGTCACCGGGTGGCCCATGCGGTCTCGACGGACCGCGTCAGAATCGTGCGGCCGCGCCCACACCCGGCGGAAGCACTCGACTGGTCATCGTTCGACAGCGCTGTGGGCGGACGTGTCAGGCGTTGGGTCGGCGGTCACGCACGCGGGCGATGAACGATGCACCCAGCGATCCCGCCTAACGAACGATACGGGGTGCAGCGGCAACTCGCCAACGATTCCACGGACCCGCCGGATCCCACCGCGGCTGGCGCGACCGCGACCGTCGCTGGGGAAGCGTAGACCGGATTCCCGCGGTCCTCACATGCCGCGGGTGTCTACCGTCGACTTCCGTCCTCGGTCGACGTCGCGTCACGTCAACGCGTTCAGGACGGCTGCCGTGTCGGCGACGGTGGCGAACTCGCCGTTGAGGCTCGCGAGCGCCGTGTCGTGCATCTCGTCCGCGGTGAAGTGCCGCCCGTCCGGCCCCACGCGGTCGAACGTCGCCGTGGCATCCGACACGATGTACGCCTCGAAACCGAGGTTCCCGGCCATGCGCGTCGTCGTCGATACACAATGGTCGGTGGTGATGCCGGCGATCACGACCGTCGACGCGCCACGCGTCCGCAACCGCGCTTCGAGGTCGGTCCCGATGAATCCGCTGTTGACGCTCTTGAAGAGCACCGGCTCACCCTCCTGCGGACGTGCCTCGGACTTCACCTGGAACCCCGGCGCGTCGGGGTTGAAGAGGCTACCGGCCTTCGGATTCCGGTGCTGCACGTGGATGATCGGACGGTGCGTGCGCCGCCAGCCTGCCAGCAGGTCGGCGACGCGCTGTTCGGCCGCCGGATTGTTTCGCGTCCCCCATCGCGGGTCGTCGAACGCCTGTTGAACGTCGATCACGATGAGAACGGCATCGCCCGGTAACGGTTGCACCTTCCCTCGTCGTCATGGGAGTCGCCCTGCGCGCGGCGTGCGGATCGCAGCGTGCAGGCAGGCTACGACGACCGCGGTCCATGCGGGAGTGGCCCGATTGCCATCTATCGTGCGATTCGCGCCACGCGACTTCGAGGCGTGTGTGGAAGGCGCGTGATCGCTTCGGCTACCTCGCCGGCCGCGCGCGCCGTGGGCCGCGCGTGCCCGCGAAATGCGAGCCGGTACGCGAGCGGCGCCGTGCCCGTCGCACGCCGGAAATGCTGCCGTAATACCAATGCGGAGCCGAACCCACAGCGTGCGGCCAGGCGCTCCAGCGGTTCGTCCGTGCGTTCCAGCAACTGCTGCGCGAGGAGCACGCGTTGGTGCAACAGCCAGCGCAGCGGCGAGGTGCCCGTCTCGGCACGGAAGTGCCGGACGAAAGTTCGGCGACTCATGACCGCGTGGCGCGCCATAGCCTCGAGCGTGAGTGGATCGGCAAGCCGCTCCAACATCCAGGTGCGCGTTGCCTCGAGCCCACCGGCGGGCGAGGCCGGGAGCGCCCGCTCGGCGTACTGGGCCTGGCCTCCGCTCCGGTGCGGCGCGACCACCATGCGCCGCGCCACGGCGTTCGCGACGGCAGCACCGTAATCGCGACGGACGACGTGGAGGCAGAGGTCGATCCCGGCTGCGATCCCCGCCGACGTCAGCACTCGCCCCTCGTCGACGTAGAGCACGGCCGGGTCGACGATGACCTTGGGGTACCGCGCGGCGAGCAAGGACACGTCCAACCAGTGGGTCGTCGCTCGCCGGCCGTCCAGCAGGCCGGCTGCGGCAAGCACGAACGCGCCGGTACAGATCGAGGCCACGCGGGCGCCTCGCTCGTAGGCCGCGCGAAGCGCCGCGACCACGGCGTCGGGGATCGCGGTGTCGAGGTCGGCGATCCCGGCGACGACGACCGTGTCGGCTCGAGCGAGCGCCTCGAGCCCATGCGCGACCTCCAATGCGAACCCTCCCGCCGTCGCGACGCGGCCTGGCGCGGCGCCGCAGACCTCGGCCCGATAGCGGACGAGCCCGAGGTCCGGGTGGCCGTAGCCGAACACCTGCCAGGGCACGCCGAGATCGAAGGCGACCACCGTGTCGAGCGCCAGGATCGCGACCCGGTGCGGGGGCGGGCCGCCGCAGCGTGCTCCCGACGCAGACGTTGCCGCGCGTGCGACGGGAGTGGAGCCGAGAGCGGCGGAACGCGCGGAGGCTGGCATGGCTCGAACGTATCGATCGTTGCCATTCGTGCCACTCGCGAGCGACACAGCGATCGGAGACATTGCGGTCCATCAAGGGTCACCACAGCGAGCGAACGCGCGGGCTCACCACCAGTGACGCTCGAGCGCAGACTCGTTTTCCGTACGAAGTGCCCGTCCATCGATCCCGGCCCATGTCATCGACGCGCCCCCCTGCCGCCAGCGCCCTGCACCGCGTGGCGGTGTTCACGACCGATCCCGCGGGCGGCAACCCCGCCGGCGTCTGGATCGGGGACACGCTGCCGGACGACGCCGAGATGCAACGCATTGCGGCAGAGGTGGGGTACTCCGAGACCGCGTTTCTCGCCCCGACGGTCGGGACGGAGCGCCGCGTGCGGTACTTCAGCCCCGAAGCGGAGGTCCCGTTCTGCGGCCACGCGACCGTGGGCGCCGGGGCGGTGCTCGGCGCGACGAGCGGGTACGGCACGTACCACCTGTCGACGTCGGTCGGGCTCGTGCCCGTCGTCGTGCGGACGCACGACGGCGTGCTGGAGGCGTCGCTCACCTCCGTCGTACCACGGCACACGGCGGTCGACCCGGCGCTCCTGCGCGACGTCGTCGCCGCACTCGACTGGCGCCCCGGCGACCTCGATCCCGCCATTCCGCCAGCGCGCGCGTACGCGGGGGCTTGGCATCTCGTGCTCGCGGCGGCAACATCGGAGCGCCTCGCGCGCCTGGCCTACGACTTCGACCGGATGAAGGAGATCATGCGGCGCGCCGACCTCACGACCCTGCAACTGGTTTGGCGCGAGTCGCCGACCGTGTTCCACGCACGGAACCCCTTCCCGGTCGGTGGCGTGGTCGAGGATCCCGCCACTGGCGCGGCCGCGGCCGCCTTGGCGGGGTACCTGCGCGACGCTGGCCTCCTCGCGGTCCCCGCGCGTCTGCATCTGCGGCAAGGGGAGACCATGGGGCGACCGAGTCAGCTGGTCGTCGATGTGCCAGCGAGCGGCGGGATCACGGTGACCGGTGCGGTGGTCGCGATACTCCCGCGTGACGCATCGTGATCGGCATCGGAGATGGCGTCGCGTAGGCGATCGCGGTACTCGCACTCGAGTCGACCCAATTCGGATACTGCTGGAGAATTGTGTTGCCACGCCGGAATCAGCGGTGAACGCGTTCCCCCTCGCGGCAGTGATGTCGGATCGCCTCGCGGCCACCAAATTCGCCAGGAGTATCCGAAGCGGGGCAACTCCGCCTAACCTCTCGGGGGGAGGAGCCTCCGGGAAAGCCGGGGCGGTTCAGTCGGGTGCTCGCCGCGGTACGTTCGCCGGAGCGGTCCCGCCATCGTCCGCGGGTGTGCGGACGTACATGGGCGAGCCCGCGGGAGTCGCCACCTGCGGCGGCGTGGGCAGCGACCAGTTCTCGACGACGGCGCCCGACGCCGCGGTCCACGGGTCGACGAGGCGCTGCTGCGCGCGCGCTCCCTCCGCCGAACCGGCGAGCAACATCAGGACGGCCGCGGTCCTCCGCATCTGCAGGCGGCTCACGGCACCGTCCGCAGTCGTACGACGACGGTGGCGAACGCTGCCTGCGCCTGCCCCATCAGCGCGCGATCCTGGAGCGTGTTCTGCGCCTGCGCGGTCGTCGCCGTCATGCCGCCGGTGGCGCTCGCCGTCATACCCGGCATCGTCCCAATCATCCCGGTGGACATCATACCGGTCGTCATCATCGCGTCGATGCCGGCGGCGAGCGTCGAGATCGGGCTGCCGTTGACCGCGCCATTGGCGATGACGGTCGCGCTGAGGCGCGCAGCCACCCGGTCGCGTGCCGCGCCTGCACGCACCGCGCGTTCGGGCTCGACGCGTCCGGCCGCGACGCGCGCGCGTGCGCCGGCGAAGGCCCGGTCGAGCCGGGCGGCGTCGTCGTAGTGCAGGGCCGCGCTCGCGACGTCGCCGCGTGATTCGTCGCGCAGGCCGCTGCCGTACGCGAGCAGCGCCGCGAGCGTCGGCGCCGGGCCCTGCTCGACCGCGGCGCGTTCGGCAGGGGTGAGCACCACGCCGAACGCGTCGTACATGCGAAGCGCGAGCGTCCGTACGGCGGCGAGGATGTCGCGCACGGGGGCACGCGCCGCCAACGCCCGTTCGACTCGTCCATCCACGGTGTTCGCGATGCGCACGTCGATCCCGAACTCAGCGTTCCCTCGGTCGGTGACGCGGCCGACGACGAGGTGCGATGCTCCGACCAATCGGCCGACGCGCGGCGCGGTCGCGCTATCGACGAGGCCCGCCGACCGCGAGCGGCAGGACGGCAATCGTCCGAGCTGGGGTCCGTGTCGCATCGAGCGCACGCTCACGAGCCACGACGGCGCGCGCGCCGGAGTCGGCCGACGCCGCCGCCACGGTCGGGCGTGCGGTGGCGGACGAGGCGCAGCCCACGACGAACGCCTCCGCGCCGCCGCTGACGAGCAGCGCGAGGCTGCCCGCCGCGGCGACTTGGGACCAGCGCCGGGGCAGCCTGTCAGACGTTCGCGGTGACTCGATCGCGCCGCGACCGCCATCCGGCGCCCAATACTCCGGCGAGCCCGACGCCTAACAGCGTCCACGTCTCCGGCTCGGGCGTCGTGGTCGCGACGAATCCGAGCGTATTGGCGTTCGCGTCGACGTAGAAGCCGACCAGTTGGCCGCGGTCGTTCAGTCCGTTGATGGTCGTCGCCGTCGAGCCATTCGGGTCGAATGCGGCGTAGGTCCCGCCGATGTCCGTGAAGCCGTGCTGCACGCCGCCCGCGTCTTGGTAAAGGCCAACAATCTCGCCGAGGTTGTTGATGCCGAGGGCCTGAGTGAACGTCGACCCCGGGAACATGACCGACGAGACGATGCCGCCAATGTCGAGGAAGCCCGTCGAGGTGGTCGCGGTCGGGAGGTAGAAGCCGACGACCGCACCGGCGTCGTTGATCCCAGTCGCCTGGCTGTTGAGGTTGGGTGGGAGCGTGAGATAGCTGAAGCTCGTTCCGTTGGACGTGTACGCACGCTGATTGACCGCGCCCATCGGGTCGATGGACGAGTAGCCGGCGGCGATCCCCTGTGTGTTAATCCCGAGGAGTTGATTGAACGCCGTGCCGGGCGCGTCGGCCGAGCGGAAGAGCAGTCCGTCGGTCGCGTACCCGTGCGTTACACCATTCCCGTCGACGTAGAACCCGACGCTGGTGCCGCCGTTGTTGATCCCGACGACCTGCGTTTGTGCGGAGGCCGGGAAGTTCTCATTCGCGAACGAACCCCCGGAGAGGCGGAACCCCTTGTTCACCGTCGCGCCGTGGTAGCCGACGATGGTGCCCGCGTTGTTAATCCCGAGGAGCTGGGTGAAGCCCGGGTCGGTCGGGAAGGCGACGGTCTGCACGGCGTACTGGGCGCCGGCGCCGAACCCCGGCGCGAGGAGGGCGGCGAGGGCGATGGTCGCGCGCTGGGCAGCACGCATGACGCGGTCGGACATGGAAGGCGGCAGGCTGGAGTGGGACGTCCGGGGTGCGGCGCCGCGTACCCGCAGCGCCCCCCTTATCCAGACATCACGGATTCCGGCACCCGCGCGGCTCACGCGTGGCTCACGCGTGGCTCACGCGCGGGTGCCGCGTCAGCGATCCCCGCCGATCAACTGCCGGAACCGCGGGTCCGCGCGCAGCGGGGCCCACACCGGCGCCGCGCGGAGGAGCGGCACCGAGACGGCCGACGGCACCGCGAGGAGCACCCGGAGTCGCGCGACCGCATCGCCGAACTCCCCGAGGCGAGTGTCGAGGTACGCCCGGTCCTCGAGGAAGGACGCGCCGTCGTATGCGTCGCGTGAGACGGGTAAGAGCGCGAGCGCGCGGTCGCTCTCACGTAACGCGTCCGCCTTCCGCCCGAGGTAGGCGTCCGCGAGCGCGAGGTGGTCGTAGAGCCCCGCCTCGTCCGGGTGGGCTCGCACCGCAGCCTCAAGGGACGCGCGCGCCGAATCGGCGTACGCGCGGCCTTTCGCCGCTGGGCCGCGCTGGATCCACCACTCGGCGCACCAGAGGAGGTACGCGTCGCGGCTGTTGAACGCGTGCGGTACGGCCCGGAGTACGGCGCGGGTGTCCGCCCCCGGCGCGACGAGCGCCGGCGACAGATAGCCCAGCTCGGCCACGATCTGCCCCGGGTCGCTCGCCCAGATGCCGTCGTGGATCGTCCGGCGGGCGGTCGCGAGGTCACCGCGCCAGGCGAGTACGGCCTCCGCCTGCGCGGCGTGCCCGGTCGCCCACGTCGGGGCGAGCGTACGCACTCGCGTGTAGTACCGCATCGCGTCCGGGTACGCCCTGGTCAGCGCGTAGGTGACCGCCACGTCGGCCGCGCGCTCCGGGCTGCCCGGGTCGAGTTCGTCCGCCCGCCGGAGCGCCTCGAGGGCGTCGCTGAACCGACCCGCCCGGCGCTCGATCAGCCCGCGCCACGCGAGCAGGTCGGCCCGGTTCGGGGCGCGCGCGATCGCGACCGCGAGCTCGGCGAGGGCCCGGTCGTAGTCGCGGCGCGCGCGGTAGTAGTAGGCGGCGAGCGCGAGGTGCGCCTCGGGAAGCTCCGGTGCGAGGCGGACGGCCGTCCGGGCCGCGGCCTCTACCCGGGCCAGCCGCCCCGGCGAGCGGTCGGTGTACGACCAGTAGATCAGGCTCTGGACCTCGGCCAGCCGCGCGAACGCGAGCGCGAATCGCGGGTCGAGCGCGGTGGCGCGCTCGTAGAGCGCCACGGCCTGCGCCCGCGAGGCCCGCTCGGCGCTGGTGTTCGCGCGCAGCGCCTCGGCGCGGAGAAAGTAGTTGTAGGCCTCGAAGTTCCCCGTCGGCCGCGTGGCCGCGTCAGCGGGAGAGGCGGCAGGTACCGAACCATGCGGGCGCACGTCGCCGCGGGGCCGCGCGCCCGCGATGCTCAGCGCACGCGCGGCCGCGAAGGTCGCCGCGCCGATCACCCCGACCGAGGCCGCGCGGGCGCGCCACTGCCGCCACCCCGGGCGCGACGCGGCCGGCGCGGGCGCACTCGCCACGGCGAGCGCGCGCGCGAACGCGGTCGGCGTCGCCCAGCGGTCGTCGGGTCGGGGTGCGAGCGCCTTCGCGATCACCGGGCCGACGCCAGGCGGCGCGTCGGGCCGGTGCGCATGCACCAGCGGTGTACCGGCCGGCCCTCCACCGGCGGAGGGCGGCGCACCGGCCAGCATCTCGTAGGCGACGCACCCGAGGCTGTACACGTCGGTGCGCGCGTCCACGGGCCGGTCGCCGCCGGCCTGTTCCGGGCTGATGTATGCCGGCGTCCCGAGCACGAGGCCATGCGCCGTGAGCACTGCCGGGTCCGGCCGGGGAGGCACCGCGCGCGGACATGGCGTCGGCAGGGGCGACGCCGGCGCGGGCGGCGCCGCATCGGCGCCGTCATCGATCGCGGCGGTGCGCGCCGTGGCGATCCCGAAGTCAGCGACGAGGGCGTGGTCCTCATCGACGAGGATGTTGGCCGGCTTGACGTCGCGGTGAATGACCCCGCGCCGGTGTGCGTAGGCGAGCGCGTCCGCGACTTCGGTCACCAACCGGACGACCGCGTCGAGCGGGAGCGTGCCCGCTCGCTCGAGGCGTTGTTTGAGCGACTCGCCCTCGACGAAGGGCATCGTGTAGTACACGAGGCCGTCGGCCGACTCGCCGGCCGTGAGCAGCGGGACGATGTGCGGGTGGCGCAGCGTGGCCGCGAGCCGCACCTCGCGGCGGAACCGGGCCACGTTGAACGCGGCGCCCGGCTCGGGGGGGAGCACGACCTTGACGGCGACGCGGCGTCCGAGCGCGACCTCCTGGGCGACGAACACGCGGCTCATGCCGCCGCCCTCGAGCTCGCGTTCGACGCGATACGCGTCGCCTAACGCGGTCTGGAGGCGCCCGGCGAGGGTGGGGTCGCGCACGCCCGGCGACGTGTCGCCAGGGTCGGGGCGGAGGGCGTCCACGACCGCCGCGGCGCGGGGGGCGGCCGCCTCGAGGAACCCGGACGCCCCGTCGTGCGCGGCGAGGAGCGACGCGACGTCGGCCCGCAAGTCGGCATCGCCCGCACACACCCCGTCCAGGAACGTGCGCCGCTCACCGGGCGCGCGCTCGAGCGCGGCCTCGAACGCGCGGACGACCGTCTCCCACCGCTCCGGCGTCACGGCCCCGCGCCCGGCCGCGCGCTCAGCCGCCCAGTTCCCGCTTGAGCCACGCGCGGGCCACGGTCCAGTGGCGCTTGACCGTGGCGGGGGAGACGCGGAGCACGTCCGCCGTCTCCTCGATCGAGAGGCCCGTGAAGTAGCGCAGTTCGACGACGCGGCTCCGCTCCGGGTCGAACGCCGCGAGACGCGCGAGGGCGTCGTCGAGGTCGATGACGTCGACCGCCGGCTCGGCATCGGCGACCTGCGCGGCCGCGCCTAACGTCAGCCGCTCGCCGCTGCCCCCGCGCTTGGCCGACCGCCGCGCCCGGGCGTGGTCCACGAGCACCGACCGCATCACCTTGGACGCGACCCCGAAGAAGTGGGCGCGCCCCTCCCAGGTGCCGGGGGGGCGGTTCACGAGGCGCACGTAGGCTTCGTGCGCGACCGCGGTCGGGTCGAGCGTGTGCCCCAGTGGCTGCCGGCGCATGTGGCGGGCCGCCTCGCGCCGCAGCTCCTCGTACACGAGCGGAATCAGCTCGCCGAGCGCCCCGGCGTCGCCCGCGTTCGACGCGTGCAGGAGTTCCGTGACCGTCCGCCGCGCCGGGCGGCTTGACGGGGCGGGATGCGCGTCGGCGCTGGGAGCTGGCACGGCGGAGCAGTGGGAGGTGGCACGTACGAACGTCCACCGGGACTGCTCGCCGCGCACGCGGTCGCGCGCGCCTGCGGGCGCCCGGCCAGGCGCCGAGAGTCGCAGGCCCCTGCGGCCCTCCATCCGCCCGCTGGCACACGCGGGTCGTGCAAACTGTCGCGAGCGTCGCGCGCGCGTAAGAGGACGGGGGGTCGACGGAGCATCGCCGCCACACCTCGCTACCGGGCGGGCGTGGTGGTCCCATCGTCGTCCCCGCCCGGCGGCCTCGGTGAAGTGCAGGCGCGGGTCGGCGGGGCGGCTGGTGCGGGAAGAGGCGGGGTGTCGGCCCGGGCGCAGCGCGGTCGCGGCCCGGCCGCCGGGGGGGCGCCCGCAATCGGCAATCGGTACCCGGGCCCGCGCGTGCCGGGGGCGTGCGGGGCCCGGAGGGCGGCGGATTGGTACTGCCCTGCCCACGAGCATGTTCGAATAATCCTGGATACACCGACTCAGCCGTAACGACGGCGGCTTTGCGGCCCCACGGCGAACCGGGTTCTGTTAGACACCCGCTTGGAGGCGGCGGTGAGCGCGACCTCCGCCTCGCCGCTCGGCAGCAGGTATTTGCTCGCCTGCTCGGACCGGCCGCGCCGCGCGGCGGTCTGCCCCGAGGGCGGCGCACGCGCGGGGTGGGGCGAGGACGCGGACGCGGCGCGCGGGCCCGTACGTGCGCGTGCGCGCGCGGGCTGCCCAAGACCCGCACGCAGCACGCCGCGACCGGCGCGGCGCTCACCCTCGACCGGGTCGCGGCCTGGCTCGACGGCCGCCCGCGCGCCGCGACCCGTACGTCCCGCTTCGCCCGGCTCGCGGCCTAACGCGCCAGCCAATTCGCCACCAGGATCCGACCCGCGACTGCGCGCGTCGGGCGTCTCGCCCGACGACCGGTCGAACGCCGGTGGCCCGCCGGGTCTGCCGGGTGCCCCCGGGACACCGGGGCGCCCGCTCGCCGGACTCGGCGGTAGGTTCCCCGGTCGACTGTCGACGGCTCTCGCGGCCGCCCACGCCTCGCCGCTCCCCACCCGCTACGACCAGCTGCCACGCCCCGCGCCCATGTCGGAGTCTGAAATCGCGTCGGAAATCGCGCTGGCCGGCCCGCCGCCCCTCGGGGACGTGCTGCGCCTGGAGGTCGTCGGCGGTGTCGTCCTGGGGGAGGTGCAGTACGCCGCGGACGCGGCCCTCGCCCCGCACCGACACGAGGCGGCGAGCCTGTACCTCGTGGTGCGGGGGGGCCTAACGCCCTTGACGGCGCGCTCGGCCGCCGGCACCACGACGCTGGGCGCGGGGGCGGTCACGTTCGACCCCGAGGATCACCTACACGGCGCGCGGCTGCACGGCCGTGCCCCGCGTGGCTTCGGCGTCGGGCTGCCCGCTGCGTGGGCCGCCCAGTACGGCACCGCCGACGCGCTCCGTCGGCCGGCCGCGGCGTTCAGCGGCCGCAGCTCACGCATCCCATACCTGATGGTGCGGCTCCGCTACGAGTTGGGCGCGCGCGACGCGGCCCGCGGCCTCGCGGTGCAGGGGCTGGCGCTCGCCCTCGCGGCGGCGCTCGTCCGCGAAGGCGCGGCGGCGTCGCGACGCGCGCACCTGCGCGTCGAGGCGGAGCGCGCGGCCACGCTGCTGCACGACTGGGCGCGGACCGACTGGGCGCGGACCCCGGAGCCTCGCGGGGCCGGGGCCGCGCCGCCCGGGCCGGGAGGCGTGGGGGCGGTCGCCGTGGCGCCCACGTGGGCGGCCGTCGCGGCGGCGGTCGGCGCGCCGCCCGCGCCGCTCGCGCGCGCGTTCCGGGCCCGGTGGGGGTGCACGCCGGCCGCCTACGTCCGCGGCGTGCGCCTCGACGCCGCGGCGGGCGCCCTCGCCGCGACCGCGTGCCCGGTCAGCCACGTCGCGCTCGCGGCCGGCTTCTACGACCAGGCGCACTTCACACGCGCGTTCCGCGCGGCGTATGGCGTGCCGCCGGCCGCTTACCGGCGGGCGCTCGCGGGCGACCGGCCGGCCCGGGACACGGCCCCGCGCGCGGCGCGGTAGCCGCGCGGTAGCCGCGCGGTAGCCGGCGTGGGGGCCGCGGCGCGTCCAAGTCGCCGAACCGTACAAGACGCGGGGGCGCCACGAGCGTACTGTCGGGGACATGGATGCGGCCCGCGCGTCCGGGCCGGTTGCAACACCGGAGGCAACACTCAATGCGCGCCGCGGTCGCGCGGCGCTCGGGAGGCGGACTCGGACATGGCGCAGTTCATCTTCGCACTGCAGCAGTCGCTGGACGGCTACGTCGACCACACGGCATTCCCGCCGGGCCCCGCGCTCTTTCGGCACTTCGTCGAGCACATGCGCGACCTCGCCGGCTGCGTGTACGGGCGCCGCACGTACGAGATCATGCGGTACTGGGACGAGGACCGGCCCGAGTGGGACGCGGCGGGACGCGACTTCGCGGCGGCATGGCGCAGCCGACCGAAGTGGGTCGTGTCGCGCTCGTTGCAGGCCGTCGGGCCGAATGCCACGCTGGTCCGGGATGACGTCGGGGGTGTGCTGCACGACCTGAAGGCGCGGCTCGTCGGGGAGGTGGACGTCGCCGGACCGGACCTGGCGCGCAGCCTGACCGACCTCGGCCTCGTCGACGAGTACCGCCTCTACATGCGTCCCTTCGTGCTCGGTCGCGGCACGCCATTCTTCGCCGGCCCCCGGCCGCCGCTCCGGCTCGTGACCAGTGATCGGATCGGTGAGGAGGCGATCCGGTTGACGTACGTGCCGGCGTGATCGCGCGACGCCCCCGACGGACGGCGCCGAGCGGTCGCGCGCCGGGCGCGCCGGCGCGCCCGTCCCGCAGGCCGCCTCACCCGGACCCGTCACGGAGACGTTGAGCCCCGCGTCGGCGGCGGGGCGACCGCCCACGCCGTCGAGGCCCGCGTGCCCCGAGCCGCCGGTGAACTCCGCGCGCCCCTCGTTCCCTGAACCACCGCGAAACGCGGCCCGGATGGTGAGCAGCGACGACCCGACGGCGAAGCCCATCCCGAGCTCGACGATCGGACCCATGAGCGGCGAGACGAGCATCGCGCCGATGACCACGGCGGTGCTGTCGAGGATCAGGCCGAGGGTGGCGATCCCCAGCGCGAGCGTCAGCTGGGTTCAGTAGCCGGGCGCCCGACGCGCGTTGTTCTCGAGCATGGCCACGACCGTCACACTGCGACGCCCCGACGACGCCCCGAGTGCGGCCGCGCCGCGGCGCTGCAGCCAGCATCCGCCGACTCGCACGCGACGAAGCGCGCGACGCCACGCGGGCCGGGCATCGGCGGGCCACCGCAAGGAGGCAGGCACGCGATGCGGAGCCGGGGCGTGGGAGGAGGATCGCGCAGAGAGCGGACCCGGCGTGTAGGCGAGATCAGTGCCGAGCCGGGCAGCAGTCGGCGGCCGCGCATTGTCCGGGGCCGGGCGACGTCGTATCCTGCGTGCACGAACAGAAAGCGGGGTGTCCCCCGCACTCTCCGATCGTCACGCATGTCGACCTTCCGATGCACGAGTCCTGGCGCGATGTCGGCCCGGCCGCGCGCGTGACCACCGCCCTCCCCGCGCACGAGCGCCGGGCCCCGTGGACGCGATGGGGCGCCCGCGTCGTCGCGCTGGTCGAGGACGTCCGGCGGCACGAAGACCGACTCGCCCTGCTCCTCAGCCTCCTCATCGGCGCGCTCGTCGGCCTCGTCGTCGTCGCGTTCATCCTGCTCACGGGGCGCCTCGCCGCGCACATGTACCCGGCGGGCGGCGCGGGCTGGCGCCGCGTACTCGTGCCGACGCTCGGCGCGCTCGTCTCGGGGGTCCTGCTCTTCCGCTTCTTCCCGGACGCGCGCGGCAGCGGCATCCCGCAGACCCGGGCGGCGATCTTCGTCTACGACGGCCGGATCTCGTCCAAGACCGTCCTCGGCAAGTTCGTCTGCTGCGCGATCGCGCTCGCCAGCGGCATCGCGCTCGGGCGCGAGGGGCCGTCGGTGCACATCGGGTCGGGGATCGCCTCGGTCATCGGGCGGCGACTCGGCCTCAGCAGCGCGCAGGTCCGCTGGCTCATCCCCGTGGGCGCGGCCGCCGCGCTCGCCGCGGCGTTCAACACGCCGATCGCCGCCGTCCTCTTCTCGCTCGAGGAGATCATGGGCGACATGCACGCGCCGATCCTCGGCTCGGTGGTACTCAGCGCGACCACGTCGTGGATGGTGCTGCACCTCGTGTTAGGCGACGAGCCGCTGTTCCACGTCGCCGGCTACCACCTCGTCTCCCCGGGCGAACTGCTCCTCTATGCCGTGCTCGGCGTGTTAGGCGGGGTGGTGTCGGCCGGGTTCGTGCGGCTGCTGCTCGAGCTGCGGGCGCGGTTCGCGCGGCTGCCCGCCTCGACGCGGTGGGTGCAGCCCGCGGTCGGCGGCCTCGTGGTCGGCGTCATGGGCTACTTCGTGCCCGCCGTGCTCGGCGTCGGCTACGACCGGGTGGACCAGGTACTCAGCGGCGAGCTCGTGCTGCGCGTCGTCCTGCTGCTCGCGGTGCTCAAGCTCCTCGCCACGGCGGTGTGCTACGCGTCCGGCAACGCCGGCGGGATCTTCGGCCCGAGCATGTTCATCGGCGCGATGATCGGGGGTGCCGTGGGGCACGTCGCGCATCACCTCGCACCGGGCGCGACGGCCGAACCGGGCGCCTACGCGCTCGTGGGGATGGGCACCGCGTTCGCCGGCATCATCCGCACGCCGCTGACCTCCGTGATCATGATCTTCGAGGTGACGCGGAACTACGCGATCATCGTTCCGCTGATGATCTCCAACCTCACGGCGTTCTACATCTCGCAGAAGCTGCAGCCCAAGCCGATCTACGAGGCGCTCGCCGAACAGGACGGGATGCACCTGCCCCGCGGCGCGTCGGGGGACGTCGCGGGACGGCTCCGCGTGAGCGCGGCCCTCCGCGCCGCACCGACGCCGCTCACCAGCGACCTGCCGGTCGCCGAGGCACGCCAGAGGATTGACGGCGCCGCACTGGAATCCTGGCCGGTGGTCGACGCGGGCGGGCTGGTCGGCATGGTCCGCGCGCGCGACGTCGCGCGCGCCGCGGCGACGGACGACGGTGGGGCGACGCGCGTGCAGGACCTGCTCGACGCGGCCGCGGCCGTACATGGCGAGGCCGACGCGCTGCCGTACGTGCACGGCGATCAGCCGCTCGGCCAGGCGCTCGCCCGCATGGGCGCGACGCGGCACACGGTGCTCCCGGTCGTGAGCCGCGCGAACGTGCGCGCCCTGCTCGGCGTCGTCACCCTGCCGGACGTCCTCGCGGCGTACGGGGTGGAGCGGGTCGATGACGTGCCCGCGCACGAGCTGGCGCCCCACGAACGTGCGCCGCGCGACCCGCCGGCGCGCGAGCGGGCGGGCCACCGTGTCTAACGGCACGCGGGCGTGGGAACTCGCGGGGCCGGCCCGCGCGCGCGTGTCGGCGTGGGCCCGGACGCCGGCCGCGAGCACGGCGGTGTTCGTGGGCACCTTCGCGGCAATCCTCGGCCTGATCGCCGTGCTGCTGGGTTTCGACCTCTCGCTGGCGCGCGTGGACCGCCTCGCCTCCGACGCCAACGCCGCGGGAGAATACGAGGCCGGGGTCGCCCTGCTCGCCCGCGGGCGGGCCGGCGAGGCCGCCGAGCGGTTCGGGGCGGCGGTGGCCATCGACCGCGGGAACGTGGGCTACGCGCTCGCGCTCGCGCGGGCGACGCTCGCCGAGGGGGACGCGACCGGCGCCGAAGCGACGCTGCAGTCGCTCCTCGACCGGGCGCCGAACGACGGCGCGGTGAATCTCGTGATGGCGCACACGCTGCTGCGCGAGGGGCGCGACGACGAGGCCACGTCGTACTTCCACCGCGCGATCTTCGGCCACTGGGGCGCCGACTCCGCGGCCCGACGCGCCGCCGCGCGGTTTGAGCTGATCGACGTGCTCGCCCGGCGCGGCGCGACGCAGGCGCTGCTCGCCGAACTGCTGCCGCTGCAGGACACGCCGGTCGACAGCGTGGCGCTGCGCAAACGGCTCGGGCTGCTATTCATCCGCGCCGGCTCGCCCGCCCGCGGCGTGACGATGCTCCGCGACGTGCTCCGCCGTGACCCGCGCGACGCCGACGCGTACGCCGGGCTCGGGGAGGCCGCGCTCGCGCTCGGGAACTTCGGCACGGCGCGCGCCGACTTCTCGCAGGCGGTCGCGCTGCGGCCCGACGACGCGCGCCTCGCGACGGGGCTCGCCCTGGCGGACACCGTGCTCGCGCTCGATCCCGAGGGACGGGGAATCGGGTCACACGCGCGGTACCTGCGCAGTCGGCTGCTGCTGGCACGCACCGTGGCGGTGGTAGAGCGGTGCGGCCGGGCCGACGCGGTCAGCGCGCGCCTCGACTCGGCGCACGGGGTGCTGCTCGCCCCCGTCCGGCCGCGCGCCGAGGACGCGACCGGGGAGGCGATGCGGGCGTCGGCCAACGCGCTGTGGGCCGCACGACCGGCGCACTGCGCCGGCGTCGGCTTCGCGGACCAGGCGCTCGGCCTCATCCACGATCGCGCGCGCCAATAACGCCCAAGCGCGCATCGTGCCCAGCGAGCTGCAGCGCGCGCGCCGTGCACGTCGCGGGGCCGACCGGCAACGCCTACCGTCTCACGCGCGCGTGACCGGCGTGCGGGTCGGCCGCGACCGCCCGCGCGTACCGCGCGAGCCGGCTCGCGAGGTGGCCGGCCCCGACCGGTCGGCCGTCGGACGCGAACACCAGCACCCCGACGAGCGCGCCCGCGACCCAGGGCAGCAGCGCCGGGAGCCTCGCGTCGCGGCGGCCTAACGCGAGGCCGGCGCGGGCGAACGCGGCCCGACGCCGAAGTGGACGCGGACGAAGAGCGCCGAGACGAACCCGCACAGCAGGCCGAGAATCGGGAAGAACGCGACCACCTCGATGACGGCGGTGTAGCCGTAGTCGCGCGGGATCGGGAACGCAGGGTGGTTGCCGAACACCGCCCGCGCCACGACGGCCCCGACGACGCTCGCGATGACGATCGGGGCGAACGCCGTTACCTGGAACGAGCCGACGATCTCCTCGAGGGCCAAGAACGCCCAGCGAGCGGGGCGTTGAAGGCGGCCGCGATCGCGGCCCCCGCACCCGCGCCGACGAGGACTCGCGCGCGGCGCGGCGAGAAGCGAAAGGCGCGGGCGAGCACCGACCCGGCAGCGGCGCCTAACACTGCGACCGGGCCCTCGCTGCCCGCCGACCCGCCGCCGCCGACGGTGATTGCGGCGGCGAGGGTGCGCCCGGCGGCCCGCCCCACACGGACAACTCCGTTGCGCCGGGCCACGGCGAGCTGCACGTCCGGGACCGTGAGGCCGTCGTCCCCGCGCCCGACGCGCCGCCAGAGGAACGCCGCCGCGGCGAACGCCAGCACCGTCGCGTTCTCGCCGAGCCCGAGGCGCCCGACCGCGCGGTCAGTGACGGGATCAGCCACTCGGCGCCTCGTCGTCGAACAGCATCGGCGCGGGTGCGTCGGTGAGTCCCATCGCGGCGACCAGCCGATCCAGGCCGACGGCGAGGCGACTCAGGTCGGCCGGTGCGAGTGCCTCGAGCCCGTCGAGGACCCGCTGCGTCGGCGGGTGCGGTGCGCGCGAGAGCACCGCCCGGCCGGCGTCGGTCGCGTGAATCTCGACGCGCCGCCGGTCGACGGCCGAGGGCACGCGCCGCACGAGGTCGCGCGCGACGAGCCGGTCGACGGCCGCCGCCACCGACGTGCGATCGGTGAGGGTGCGCGCGGCGAGGGCCGTGAGCCACTGGCCGGGCGCCGCCACGACCTGCTGCAGCACGAACAGCTGGGCCGCGCTCAGCCCCGTGTCGGCCTCCGCGCGCGCGGCGGCGAGGCGCAGCGCGCGCACCACGCGCCGGAGCGCGTCGAGCGCCCGCAGGACCTCGACGTCATGATCGTCGCGCGCGGCGAGGGCGATGCCACGGGAGCGCCGGGGGGACGCGCGCGTGGTGCGGGGGGCGTGACCCATCGGGACGCAGGGCGAGAGGCACGGGACGACGCGCGGTCGTGCCGCGACGCCGGTCAATGCGGGGGACACCCCGCATATGGCGCAACGTAGCTCGTCGCCGTACCAACGCCAGTGACGGTGCGGCCGCGCCGGTGTGACGGTATCGCGACCCCGACCACGTCGGCCGCGGTCGTGGCCCGGGTCTCAGGCGGCCGACGCCGCGCCCGCACGCGCCGGCTCGCGCGCGGGGGCCGCGTCGCCCTCGGCGGGCGTCCCCGCGTCTAGCGCCCCGTCCGGCGCCGCGTCTGGACCGCCGTCCCGTGCCGCCGTCCCCACTCGATCCGCCGCCAACCCGCCCGTCTGGTCGTGGTAGAGCACGACCGTTTGCGGGAACCGCATGTCGATCTTCGCGGCGTCCAGCGCCAACTTGATCGCAGGCGCCACGCGGTCGCGCACCTTGAGCACGGTCGCTTGCGGCGCGTCGGTCCAGAATGCCCGGACGCGAGGTGCCCCTCAATGCCCCTCAGCGGTGCGTGGTCAGCGCGCCCTGGAGCGACCCGGGCCGCGCTGCGCCCGAAGCGAGCCGCGCGAGCCCTAACGCGGCGCCGGCCACGTACGCCGCCGCGAGCAGCAGCACCGTCCCACGCGCCGCCCGCCGGCTGCTCGCCTGCCACACCGCCGGGAGCAGCGCGAGGGCGCTGAGGCACTCCAGCGGCGCGAACACGAGCCCGTGGTGGCGGGGGTCCCAGTACGACACCGGGCTCACGAAGCGCCAGTCGCTCAGGGGCCAGAGGTGATGGTGGGCATCTTCGGCGTGGACGAGGAAGTCGGTCCCGGCGTGCAGGAGCGCGCTCGCGAGCGCGATGCGCGCCCACGCACACCACGCCCGCGCGCGTCCGGTGCCACCCGCGCCGCCCGCGCCGTGCACGAGCCGGGGCACGAACGTCGCCGCGAGCGCGGCCCCGAGGAGCGGGAAGGAGTGCAGCGCGTCCACGGCGTGCTGCCAGCCCGGCTCGAAGTACGTCCGGCCCCACGTCACGGCCTGCGGCTGGCGCCAGACGAAGGTCGCGACGGCGAACAGCACGTACATCGGGACGTCGGGCAGCACCGCGCCGACGACCGCCGGCGCGAGCACCGGCCGCCGGGCGCCGCGCGCGAGCAGTGCGACGCTCAGCACGGCGTGCGTCGGCGTGTTCATGCGCCCTGCACGTGCCACGCAACAACCGCGTGCCGCGCGCTCACGACGCGCGGCGAACGACGTCGGGGTCCAGCGGTCCCTCAACGCCGAGCGCCACGCCAGGTGGGACCATCCCCGGCCGGAACACTGCGGGCGGGCGGGTCCCACGGAGGGCCTCGAACAGGCGCGCCGCGACGACCATGCCCACGACCGGCGCCGCCCAGTACAGCCAGTGCGCCGCCCAGCCGCCGCCCGCCACGGCCGGCCCGAGCGAGCGTGCGGGGTTGAACGAGCCACCGGTGAGCGGCCCCGTGACGAGCGCCCCAGCGAAGACGGTCGCGCCGATGACGAACGGCGGGACGCTCCGCGGCACGCGCTCGTCGGTGGCGACGGCGAAGATCACGAGTGCCAGGATCGCCGAGTAACCGGCCTCGACGGCGAACGCGCGGCCGACGTCGAGCGCCGGGACGGTCGCGCCGAGCCGGCCGACCGGGCCGAGGAGCCAGCGGAGCGCGAGCGAGGCGGCCACGGCCCCGGCGCACTGCGCCGCCACGTAGGGCAGGACCGCGCGGCCCGGAAACCGGCGAACGGACCAGAAGGCGACCGTCACCGCCGGGTTCACGTGCGCGCCGCTCGTCGTGCCGAACGCGGCCACGAGCATGGTGACGACGAGCCCGAACGCCAGGGCCACGCCGGTCTGCCCAAAAGCGTGTGTGGACGCCGCGACCATCGCCGCGCCCGGGCCCACGAGGACGAGGATCGCGGTCCCGACGAACTCCGCGACGTAGCACCGCACGTCCGGTCCCACCCCACGCCCGCTCCCTCCGCGCACGCCGGCGGTCATGCCGGACGCGCGGCGCGCACGCGTTGGAATCCGTCATGGATCGCCTGGGCCCGCGCGCGCAGCGTCGCCGGGTCGAGGTGCTCCAGCGGCAGTGCGAGCAGGGCGTCCACGCGTGCGGCGAGCGCGTCGTACGTGGCCGCGAAGGCCCGGCGCGCGGCGTTCGGCTCGGTCTCGTCCGCGGGGTCCGGCAGCCCCCAGTGGATCTGGGCGGCGGCGCCCGGGACGTAGGGGCAGGCGTCGCGGGCGTTGTCGCAGACCGTGACCACGAGGTCGAACCGATCTCGGGCCACATCGTCGACGTGCTTCGGCGTGCGGCCCTCCCAGACGACGCCGTGATCGCGGAGGACCTCGACGGCGTACGGGTTCACACGGGCGGCTGGGCGCGAGCCGGCGCTCGCCGCCTCCACCCGCCCTGCAGGCCGGGCGGCGCCCCGGGTCGCAAGTAGCGCCTCGCCGATCTGGCTGCGGGCGGAGTTGCCGGTGCAGAGGACGAGCACGCGGAAGGCGTCCTGCCGCGAGGCGTCGTGCGAGAACGCCCCGCCGGTGGTGGTGGTCGCAGGGTCGGTCACGTCAGATGCTCGGGGAGGAGGCGTTCGACGATGATCACGTCTCGCCAGACGCCGTCGAGTTGCGCGTGGCGCTCGTACGTCCCGACCTCGCGGAAGCCGTGGCGGGCGCACAGCGCGCGCGACGCCGCGTTCTCGGGGAACACGCGCGAGACGAGCTTCCAGAAGCCCGCGGCGGCACAGGCGGGCACGAAGGCGGCCATGAGCGCGTCACCGACGCGTCGCCCCCGCGCGTGCGCCGCGACGTACACCGAGAACTCGGCGATGCCGGCGTAGCACGCGCGGGGGCGGTACGCCGAGGCCCGGGCCCACCCGAGCGGTTCACCCGCCTCCACGCGCGCCGTGGCGATCAGGAACGGGTGCGGGCCGGCGAGCCACGGCCGGAGGTCCTCGGCCGTGCGCTCGACCGTCTCGAACGTGGCACCGCGCCCGCGGATGCTCGCGTTGTAGATCGCAGCGGCGTCCGCGAGATCGGCGGCCGTCGCCGGCCGGACGCGCAAGGGCAGTCCGGGGACCGGTCCGCCCGTCACGCGTCCGGGGCCGCGGCGGCGGGCGCGGTCAGGCCGAGACGCGCGAGCCGAGCGAGGAGGAGGCAGACTTGGCCCGACTGCCACGCGCCGCCGCGGGTGGTGCGGGCCCCGCAGCCATTGAGCGCCGCCGCGAGCGCGCGGAGCGTGCGGGTCCCTTCGTCTTGGAGTGCGGCCACGACGGGGGCGAGTGCTGCCGCGTGGGCGTCGGCCCCTGCCTTCCGGGCAGCCGCGCCCCGCAGGCCGGCGCCCGCGCGCGCTGCCACCCCGGTGCGCCGCGCGCGTGGCGGCCGCCGCCGCGGGGTCAGGATGGCGTCCCCCGCCGGCACGCGAGCCGCGGACCGAGGCACGCCAGGCTTGCCCCCGCGCGCGCCCGTAACCGCGCCAGCGTCCTCGCGTCCGGCGTCGACGCCACGACGCGGTCGCCGTGTCACGCGCGGTCCGCTGTCGTCGGCGAGGCCCCGCTTGGGCCCGACGCGACCGCATCGGACACGTCGGACGGGGCACGCGCGGCGATGATGCGCGCCATGGCGACGGCGGACGCGGGGCACGCGCTCCGGAACTCGAGCGTGGACGCGATCTCGGGCGGGACCGCGTCGCGCCCGACCTGCCGGAAACCGAACTGCGGGAAATACCGCTCGGCCGTCATCGTCAGCAGGTAGAGCGCGCGGAGCCCCCGCCCCTCGGCGACGCACACGACGCGTCGCACGAGCTCGCGCCCGACTCCGTGCGCGCGCCAATCGTCCCGTACGGCGACCGACCGGAGGAGCGCGGTCGGTTGCGGCGCGTCGCCGCAGCACACCTCGAGCCCCGCAACGCCGAGCAGCGCCCCCGGCTGTTCGGGGTCGTCCGCGACGAGGAAGTCGTCGGCGTGTGCGACGAACAGGGCCGCGACGTCGGCGGTCGGGAGCCCGGCCGCCGTGAGGAGGCCCTCCACGGCCGGGAGGTCGGCCGGGTTGGCCGGCCGGATGGTGAGCAGGCGCGTCGGCGTACGCGTGGTGGCCGTCGGCATCGGTGCAGTCCTCGGCAGGGGGGAAGGGTTCAGGCGCAGCAGTCCGGGCCGCAGCAGGTCTTCGCCGGCGTTCCGGTGACGGGCAGCGTGACGAACGGCTTCGCCTCTCGCGCCTGTGATGGCTTCCGTGCGCGGACGAAGGCGGCCATGAACTTCCCGTCCATCGCGTCGAGGTTCGCGTCGACGTCGACGCCCGCTTCCTCGAGGAAGACGCGGGCATCCGCGCTCTGGTAGAGCCGCGTGGGCTCGATGTCCGCGCCCTCGAACCCGACCTCGGCCAGGAGCGCCGTGAACTCCGATTCCTCGAGCGCGCCGGCCACGCACCCGACCCACAGCTCCATGCTCCGGCGCACGGCGGGAGGCACGTCGCCGCGCACCACGACGTCGCTCACCGCGAACCGCCCGCCCGGCTTGAGCACCCGGAACGCCTCGGCCAGCACCCGGCGCTTGTCGCCCGAGAGGTTGATCACGCAGTTGCTGATGATCACGTCGACGGAGTCGTCCGGCAGGGGGATGCGCTCGATCTGCCCCTTGAGGAAGTCGACGTTCTCGACGCCCGCCTCCTCGGCGTTCTGGCGGGCGAGGGCGAGCATGTCGTCGGTCATGTCGAGGCCGAATGCCCGGCCCGTGGGCCCGACGCGGCGCGCCGAGAGGATCACGTCGATGCCGCCGCCCGAGCCCAGGTCGAGCACCGTCTCGCCCGCGCGGAGCTCGGCGAGCGCGGTCGGATTGCCGCAGCCTAACGAGGCAAGCACGGCCGCGTCCGGGAGTTCGTCAGTCTCGCCGTTCACGTAGAGGTTCGCCGTGATCGGGTCCACCTGCCCATTGAACGCGGCGCCCCCGCAGCAGCTGTTCACGGGGCCACAGCACGAGGCGCCAGCGCCGGCCTCCAGCACGCGGCGCGCGGCCTCGCCGTACTTCTCCTGCACCGCCGCCGTCAGGTCCGTGGGGCCCACCTGCACGTTCGACATACGCCGTTCCTCCTCACCAATAAATGTTGATACGTTCACTACGAGAGAGGGCGCCCGCCTGTGCGAGGCGCCCAGCGACTGCGCCCGGAGGGCGCGACCCGCCGTCGTTAGCCGCAGCAGTTCCCGATGATGCGCAGCCGGCCCTGCCCCTTCCCGCTCCGCGCCGGCCGCACGCGCGGGTCGAGCCCGACGACCAGGTCGTGAACCTCCGCCAGCGTCTCGGAGACGATGGTGTAGTACGACCAGCGCCCCTCCTTCCGGTCGGTCACCAGGCCCGCATCCTTGAGCACGCGGAGGTGGAACGAGAGCCGCGACTGCGCCGCCTCGAGCGCGTCCTGCAGGTCGCAGACGCAGTGCTCCCCGTCCTGGAGCATCTCCAGGATGGCGAGCCGGGTCTCGTCCGAGAGGGCGTGGAAGAGGCGGGCGGCCCGGGCGCGGTCCGCCGCGGTGTCGGCGGCGGCGTGGGCGGCAGCAGTCGTCATGGAGCTATCATACACCAACTATTGTTGATGAGTCAAGCCCCCCGTTGGCCGATCCGGCCCTGCCGCGAGCGTTCCGCGGACGCTCGTACCGGCAACCCCGGTCGTCGTCGTTTCGTGGCGTTCAACACGCGTCCGTCGCGCGGCCGCGGCGTCACCGCGCTCCAGCGTACCTCGTCATCGCCAGGGCCGACCGCCGCGCAGGCCAGGACCAGCCGCGCCGCATGGACGATGCAGCACGTCCCCGCCACGACGAGCCCCGGCCATCCGGCGCGGGCGTGGCCGATGTGCATCGTCAACTCCGTCGAGCTCGGGCCCGGTATCACCGTGGATTACCGCGCCATCCCGGCCGCCGGGAGCACGAACGAGTGCTCGTCCTCCTCGGAGCGGTCGTGAACGCGCCCGCGACGGCCACCGCGACCGTCAGCCGGGCCGACCGGCAGAACTTCTGGAACCCGTCGGCGAGGAACACCGCCGCGACGAGCAGTCGATCTCGAGCGGTGGGGGCGTTCGACCAGCGAGCGCGCGGGAAGCTCGCCGGTCCGGTCGCCCCATCGGGCCAGAGCCGAGTGGACAAGGGGCCCGCGTGCGTGCGGCTCGGCGGGAGCTCGGTCTGGGAACGGTGGACCACCACGGATGCCCGCAAGACCTAAGAACTTGGGACTGACTGATGGGACTGACCGGTCGCTCCGGTACGGGCCGAGCGGGACGGCCGACGACGACGCGCGTCGAAGCCCGCCGGGATGACGTCGTGGTCGAGCGCGCCGGGCACATCGACGTGCACACGACTCTCGTCAGCGCGGCCACTCGGCTCACCGACCGCCGATCTTGCGGTACGTGATCGGGCTCCCGGACGCCGCGCTGCGCCCGTCGGGCGTCGCGACGAGACGGAACGTGGCGACGCCCACAGTTTGTCCGTCACCAGAGCGTTCATGCACGACTGCTATCCCGGACGGCTACTCCGGTTGTGAAACAACCAGTTAGGCGGCCGCGGCCCGCTCGATCTGCGGCTGCAGCTTTGCGATGAAGTCGCCCATGGTTGCCTCGCGCAGGTCCACGACCTTTGCGCCGCCGCCGGCAATGATCGTCGCGTCGGTGATGCCGATAACGTTCAGGATGAGGCGCAGGTACTGAGTCGCGATGTCCCGGTCGCGGATCGGCGAGCCCTCGGTATAGACGCCGCCCGAGGCGAGCAGCACCGTTGCCTTCTTCCCGGTGAGCAGGCCGCGTCCGTCGAGCCCGAGCGTCAGCCCCTTGCGGACGATGTGATCGACCCAGCCTTGAGCGCGGCCGGCACGTTGTAGTTGTACACGGGGATGGCGATGACGACGTGATCGGCCGCGAGCATCTGCGCGACGAGCTCGTTTCATGCGTTCCATGCTGACACTCTCCTGGTGGTGCGTACGGCACCGTTCGGTGCCCTCTTACCGTTGGAGAGTGCGGGGATAGGCTGCAGGAGGCAAGAGCCACTCACTCCGCGGAACTTCCCATGCAGCTGACGCACAAGACCGTCCTCATCACCGGCGGCACGAGCGGGATCGGCCTCGCGCTCGCCGCCCTGCTTCTCCAGCGCGGCAACACCGTGCTCGTCACGGGGCGTGATCCCGCGAAGCTCGCCGCCGTAGAGCGTGCCCTCCCGAGCGTGCACGCGTTCGCGAGCGACGTCACCGACCCCGACGCGATCGCCGCGCTGCACGCCCGCGTGCTCGCCGCGTTTCCCACGCTCGACGTGCTCGTGAACAACGCCGGCATCATGCGCAACCTCGACCTGACCCGGGACCGCACGCTCACCGACGTGACGCGCGAGATCGACGTCGACCTGAGCGGGCCGGTGCGCATGGTCCAGCAGTTCCTCCCGCACCTGACGACGCGCGACGAGGCCCTCATCGTGAACGTCTCGTCGGGCCTGGCCTTCATCCCCTACCCGCTCTCGCCGGTCTACTCCGCGGCCAAGGCGGCGCTGCACGCCTACACCGCCGTGCTCCGCGTGCAGCTGGCCGGCACCGGGGTGCGCGTGGTCGAGCTGGCCCCGCCGCCCGTCGAGACGCCGCTCTTCCGCGGCGAGTTCGCCGAGGCGACACGCGGGCAGCAGGCGATGGCCCCGGCGACCCTCGCCGCGCACGCCGTCGCGGGCATCGAGGCGGGGCGGCTCGAGATCCGGCCGGGCCTGAGCAACCTGCTGCGGGTGATGAGCCGGGTCGCGCCAGGGCTCGCCCTCCGCCAGCTGGCGCGACGCGCGATACCCAGGACGCCGGTCCCGGTCCGCGCCTAACGAGGCGCACCGCGGCCGCGGGCGTCGGCTCCGCCGTGCTCCAGATCGCGCGGCGGCGGGGCATCACGGTCGTCGGCACGGGGAGTGCGCGCAATCACGACTACCTCCGCTCGCTCGGCGCGGTCCCGACGACCTACGGCCCCGGGCTCGTGGACCGCGTCCGCGCGCTCGCGCCGAATGGGATCGACGCCGCCCTCGATCTCGCGGGTTCCGGCGTGATTCCCGAGTTGATCGAACTCACGGGCGATCCCGCCAAGGTGGTCTCGATCGCCGACTTCAGCGCGCCGCAATTCGGTGCGCAGGTCTCCGCCGTCCCCGAGAACGCGGCGGGCGCGCTGGCCGAGGTCGCCCGGCTATACGGCGACGGTGCGTTCCGCATCCCGGTCGAGCGGACCTTCCCGCTGGCAGCGGCCAGCGCCGCCCATGCCGCGAGCGCGGACGGGCACGTCGTCGGCAAGCTCGTGGTCACCATCCCGTAGTAGTCCGGCCGTGGTCTGGCGCGACGACCTCGGTGCACGCCGCCGCCGCCGCGCGACGCTCGGCGTGGTCCGTCGTCGGCAACGTCGTCGTACGCAACCCACCGCGGGAACCGCGGGAGCGCGGAGCACTCCCGTGTCGTGAAGCTCGGCCGCGGCGAGGCCGCCCGCATCGTCGACCTCCAACGCCCTACTACCAGTCGTCGACGCCCCGCTTGCCTAACGACCCGTGGTGGTCGCGTGGGTGGCGCCCCGCGGTGTCTCGATCGAGCGGCACCGCGTCGGGCGGTGATGTTCACGGAAGTTTTACGGATCCATCGCGGAGGTTTGTGCGGCGGCAACGTGGTGGACGCTAGCGTCCTCGACGTCGGCTCGGCCGGATGACAGCGAACCCGGTTTCGGGCTTGTGGTCCCTTCGGCTCGGCGGTTCGTGCTCGCTCAGCTCTTACAACTCCTCGGGATCCTCACCTTGGGCGCGGCGGCGATGGTCTTCGCGCGCGCGCGCCAAACGCGTGGGAACGCGCCGCGCGCGCGCGCCCTCGTGGTGATCGGTACCGGGTACATGGTCTTCGGCACCCACGCGTGGCGCATCACGACGACAGCGGGCGTGTGGTCCCATTTGATGTTCGACATCGGCGCGCTCGCGCTCGTTGTGTTCGGAGCGCGCGCGCTCGTCGCGTCGAGAGCACCGGTCGAGGCGTTCGTCCGAGGGATGGCCGGGGACGACCCGCTCCCAGGCGCGGTGCCCCAACTCGCGCTGGTGTTCGTCGGACGTTTGGCCGCGCTTGGTCCCGTAGGATGGGCGCACGTCGTCGGCCACGCAGACGCGCACGCGGCCACTCGCGCCCCGGCGTGCGCAATCGTGAGCGTGATCGTCGCCGACCTGCGCCTCGAGGGCGGCGGTCGATACCTCACGCGTGCCATCGCGGACGTGCTTTGTGGGCCGGGCGCGCGGCAGCTCTCGACCGCGACGCGAGCACATGCGCTCACCGTAGCCCGCGACGCGGCCCTCGCGGTCCTAGTCCGGCCGACGCTGCCGGACGAGGACTTCGACGCCCTGTACGCACCGTTCGAGTACCTGATGCCTGCGGCGACGCTCCGCGACTGCGGCGTCGTCGCCGCATCTCGGGGGCAGCGACAGTGACGCGGTGCACCGCCGCCGTTTCCGCCACCGTCCCGACGTCCGTTCCCGTGAACACTCGGGGTAGGCCGCGTGCTGGTGGCCGTCGCACGATGCCCCCATCCCTCACGCTCCGCCAACAGCATGCCTACCATTCGCGTCTGGCAGTGGTCCGGACACCACGCCTCGTCCGCCGCTCCCGTGACTTCCGTGGGCACCCGCGCGAATGAGACTGCCGCCGCGCGGACGCATCCCCACGACCCGATCGCGACCAGCGCCGGTGAGAGCGTTGCGCAGCGTCTACGAGTCGCGACGGAGCGCGGCGCCTCACATCACGCGATATCGCGTGATCGCTGGCCGGACTACGAGGCGGCTGTGCGCGCCGGCACATGGGGAGACGGCGGGCGAGACTATTGAGGTACCCCCTGCCGGAACCCGGGACCGACACTCGGCGTGCGTGCGATCCGCGGAACGTACGGCCGCGGCGCCGACTCGTGGCGTCGTCTGCTCGCCCCCGGTTGTACGCGGCTCGTCCCGCCCAACTCTCTGACTCCGCATAGACCTTGTCCGCCGTCCCAACGGTCGCGTTCCCTACTGTTCTCGTAATCGACGACGAACGGCAGATCCGTCGCGCCGTGCGCCACGCCCTGCTCGACGTCGCACCACCAATTGCCACGCGCGTAATCGAGGCGGACACCGCGACTGCGGGCCTCGCGCATGCGGCGGCCGAGCATCCAGCCCTCGTCGTGCTCGATCTCGGGCTACCGGACGCGAACGGACTCGACGTCTGCCGCGAGCTGCGTCGTTGGTCCCGCGTGCCCGTCCTCGTGCTGTCGGCCCGCCACACCGACGTCGACAAGGCGGCGTTGCTCGACGCCGGCGCGGACGACTACGTGACCAAGCCGTTCAGCGTGCTCGAGTTGCAGGCGCGCGCGCGGGCCCTGCTCCGGCGCGCGGGCGCGACGGGTGCCCCGGACGCGGCGGGACCGGGCGGGGGTGACCGGATGACGGCGGGGGATCTGGTCATCGACCGTACACGTCGAGTCGTCACGCGTGCGGGCGAACCCGTGCACCTGACGCCGCTGGAGTGGGACCTGCTCACGACGCTCGCCGCGCACGCCGACCGGCCACTCACCCATCGACAGCTCTTCGACGCCGTGTGGCCCGGGCGGACGTCGGGCGACGCGCAGTCCTACCTGCGGGTGCACGTGG
Organism: uncultured Gemmatimonadales bacterium; assembly: GCA_963763675.1. Lineage (GTDB taxonomy): Bacteria > Gemmatimonadota > Gemmatimonadetes > Gemmatimonadales > Gemmatimonadaceae > BPUI01. Next base: position 116,635 of record CAVXPN010000004.1, on the reverse strand, counting down.
CTCGCCTGCGGCGCAAGCTCGAAGCGGATCCCGTGCGACCGCGGCACCTGCGTACCGAATCGGGGGTGGGCTACCGTTTCGTCCCATAAGCACGTGGTGACGCGCGCCGTGGAGCGCCGACACGCCAGTTGGCTCGCGCGGCTCGGCTGGCGGACGGCGCTCTGGTTGGTCGCACCGGTGAGTGCGGCCGTGCTCATGCTGCCGTTGCGCGGCCGACTCGCCACGGTCCACGTGACGCTCATCTTCCTGCTCGTCGTGCTCGGGGCGAGCGCGAGCGGCGGGCGCGCGCTCGGCTTCGCGGTCGCAGGGCAGGCGTTCCTGCTTTTCGACTGGTTCTTTCTCCCGCCTTACGGCACGCTAGTCGTCGCGGACCCGCTCGACTACCTCGTGCTCGTCGCGTTCCTTGCGACCGGCGGCGTGGCCGCGCAGTTGCTCGACCGCGCGCGACGCGAAGCCGAGTTCGCGCGCGCGCGGACGGTGGAGGTCGACCGCCTCGCCGCACTCGGAGCGCGGGCCATGAACGCGGGCCGTGCCGAGGCCGCGCTCACCGGCGTGGCCGACGCGGTCCGTGCGACGCTCGCTCTCGACGCGTGTACCGCGTGGCCCGCGGCGGCGTTCGTCGACGCTGCCCCCGGGGCGTTGCCGCCAACGGTGTCGTTCGCGGCCGATTCGCGGGCCGTCGTCGCCGAGCGCCGCGATGGCACGGTCCGGGTGGCGCGCGCGATCGGCGCGTTCGCCGTAGACGCCGACGCCGACGAGGTACCCTCAACGCCGGAGCCGGAGCGTGCGACGGCCGACACCCGGCGCGTCCGCGACACGGGCGCGGGCTCCGTCCGATCCGCACTCGGCGCACTCGACCCGGCGGAACTCCGCGCAGTCGTCGTCCCGCTCGCCGTGCGCGAGGGGGCGGTCGTTCGCATCGTCGGCGCGCTCCGTCTCGAGCGCGAGGACGGACTCGTGTTCCCGGACGCGGGCTGGCGTTACCTGGATGCGCTCGCGTACTACGCCGCGCTCGCGGCCGACCGCGTTCGACTCGCGGGCGCCGACGAGCGCGCCGCCGTCCTCGCCGAGGCGGGCCGGCTCAAGGATGCGCTGATGGCCGCGGTCTCGCACGACTTACGCACCCCACTGACCACCATCAAGGCGCTGGCACACTCGCTCGGCGCACACGCCGCGGATCCCGACGTCGCCGCGCGCGAGGACACGGCGGAGACGATCGTCCGGGAAGCCGACCGCCTCGCACGGCTCGTCGGAGACCTCCTCGACTACTCGCGACTCGGCGGTGGTGCGATGCCGCTCACGCTCGAGGTCAACGCGGTCGACGACCTGCTCGATGTCGTGCAACAGCGTGTGGTCGGCGCCCTCGGCGACCCCGCGCGCGGCGGTCGCGCGCTCGAGGTTGCGCTACCACCCGACGCGCCGCTCCTGCTCGGCCGCTTCGACCTGACGGCCACCGCACGCGTGCTCGTGAACCTGATCGAGAACGCGCACAAGTATGCGTCGGTCGGTACGCCCGTCGAGATCTCGGTGAAAGCGGCCCAGGGCGCCGACGGCCACCCGCAGTTGCAGTTCGCCGTACGTGATCGTGGTCCCGGCGTCGCGCCGGCCGAGCGCGATCGGATCTTCGAGCCCTTCTACCGGGCGCCCGGCGTGCCGGCGGACGTAAGTGGAGTCGGGCTCGGGCTCGCCATCGCGCGGCAGCTCGCGGAAGCGCAGGGCGGCGCGCTCGCCTACGCACCGCGGCACTCGGGCGGCAGCGTCTTCACGCTCGTGCTCCCCGGCGTGGATCCGGCACTGCTCGCAGAGCTCGACGCAACGGCCTGAGGTTCGAAGAGCCGGTCCCCGCTCACGCCACCGGATCGAGCGGGCCACAGTCTTCACGGGCTGTTAACGGATCCGGCGCTGGTGTTTGTGCGGTGTTCACGCCCGCCGGTGCACCATTCGTCCGCGGTTCCCCTTCCGGTCGCGCGCCGGTCCCGTGTCCGCCGACCACCTCAGTCCTCGCCCGATGCTCGACCTCGTGTATGTCGCCGGCTCGATCGGCTTTTTCGTGCTCATGCTCGCCTACGTGGCGGGGTGTGCACGACTCGGTGCGGTGCCCACGGAGGGTGCCGATGAACGCTGAGACCTTCGTCGCGGCCCTCCTCGCCGTGGCGCTCCTGGTGTACCTGACCTACACCCTGCTTCGGCCGGAGAAGTTCTGAGGTGACGATCCCATGACCATCAACGGCTGGCTGCAGATCCTCCTCATGTGCGCGGCGGTGTTCCTCGTCGCGAAACCGTTAGGCCAGTACCTCGTCGCGGTATACGAGGGCCGGGTACGGTGGCTCGCGCCCGTTGAGCGCGCGCTGTACGCGGCGGGCGGCGTCGATCCCGCGGAGGATCAGCATTGGACGCGCTACGCCGCCGCGATGCTGCTGTTCAGCGTTGCGTCGATGCTGCTCACATACCTCGTGCTGCGCGTGCAGCACCTGCTGCCGCTCAACCCGCAGCATCTGGGCGCCGTGCCCGACCGGCAGGCGTTCGAGACCGCGGCGAGCTTCACGACCAACACCAACTGGCAGAGTTATTCGGGCGAGACGACGATGTCGTACTTCTCGCAGATGACCCAGCTCGCCTTCCACAACTTCGCGTCGGCGGCGGTCGGGATGGCGGTCGCGGTCGGGCTCGTGCGCGGCATCGCGCGCCGCGGCGAGGAGGCGCGGGGACGCCTCGGCAACTTCTGGGCGGACCTCGTACGCGGCACGCTGTATGTGCTGCTGCCCCTCTCCATCGTGCTGTCGCTGCTCCTCGTGCAGCAGGGCGTGATCCAGACCTTCCGCCCGTATGTCACGCTGACCACCCTCGAGGGCGGCCGGCAGGTCCTCGCGATGGGTCCCGTGGCGAGCCAGGAGTTGATCAAGCAGCTCGGGACCAACGGCGGCGGGTTCTTCAACGCCAACGCGGCGCACCCGTTCGAGAACCCGACGCCGTGGACCAACTGGTGGTCGATGTTCCTCATCTTCGCGATCCCGTCGGCGCTCACCTGGCTGCTCGGGCGCATGGTCGGGCGGCAGCGGCACGGCTGGGCGGTGTGGGGCGCGATGTTCGCGCTCTTCTTCGCGGGCGTGACGACGACGTACTGGGCCGAGGCAAGAGGCAACCCGATCCACGCCGCACGCGGTGTCGACGTGGTCACGAGCGCGACGAACCCGGGCGGCAACATGGAGGGCAAGGAGGTGCGCTTCGGCGTCGCCAACTCCGCGCTCTACGCCACGATGACCACCGACGCGTCGTGCGGCGCGGTCAACAGCATGCACGACAGCTTCACCCCGATCGGCGGGCTCGTGCCGATGCTGAACATCCAGCTCGGCGAGGTGGTGTTCGGCGGCGTCGGGGCGGGGCTCTACGGGATGCTGATCTTCGTCGTGCTCACCGTATTCATCGCCGGGCTGATGGTCGGGCGGACGCCCGAGTACCTGGGCAAGAAGATCCAGGCGCGCGAGGTCCAGATGGCGATGCTCTACGTCCTCATCTCGGGCGGGGCGATGCTGGTGTTCTCCGCCATCTCGGTCGTCGCGAAGCCCGGGCTGGCCGGGCTCAACAACGCGGGGCCGCACGGGCTCTCGGAGATCCTGTACGCGTTCTCGTCGGCGGTGGGGAACAATGGCTCCGCGTTCGCCGGGCTCACCGGCTCCACCTACTACTACAACTCGATGCTCGGCGCGGCGACGCTCGTCGGCCGCTTCGCGCTGATCGTGCCCATGCTCGCGCTGGCGGGGTTCCTCGCGGACCGAAAGATCGCGCCGGAAACATCGGGCACGTTCCCGGTGACGACCCCGCTGTTCACGGGGCTGCTCGTCGGCGTGGTGCTCATCGTCGGCGCGCTGACCTTCTTCCCCGCGCTCGCGTTAGGCCCGATCGTCGAGCACTTCCTGATGGCCCGCGGCACGCTGTTCTGACCGACTCCGAGTCAATACGCCCCCATGGCCACTACTCAGCTTCCCCCGGCGCCGCAATCGCCCGCGCCGCCGCAGGCTCCGCGCCCGGCCTCGCCTGTCGCGCGGGGCCGGCAGTCCGAGGCGCGCTCGCGCGCGCTGTTCGACGGCCCGATCGTGCGCCGCGCGTTCCGCGACGCCGTCGCCAAGCTCGACCCGCGCCACATGGTGCGGAACCCCGTCATGTTCGTCGTGCTCGTCGGCTCCGCCTACACGACGTTCGCGCTCCTCCGCGACCTCGTCGTCGGTCGCCCGGGCACGGGCTTCATCCTCCAGCTCACGGTCTGGCTCTGGTTCACGGTCCTCTTCGCCAACTTCGCCGAGGCGATGGCCGAAGGGCGCGGCAAGGCCCAGGCGGACACGCTGCGGAAGAGCCGCACGCAGACGACGGCGCGCAAGCTCGTCGGCGCGGCGGCCGCACCGTACGACCGGTCCCGCACCGAGGTGGTCGGCGCCGAGACGCTCCGGAAGGGTGACCTCGTGGCCCTCGTCCCCGGTGACGTCATCCCGAGCGACGGCGAGGTCGTCGAGGGGGTCGCGTCCGTGGACGAGAGCGCCATCACGGGCGAGAGCGCGCCCGTGGTGCGCGAGAGCGGAGGCGACCGCTCCGCCGTCACCGGCGGGACGAAGGTGCTGTCCGACTGGCTCGTCGTGCGCATCGCGGCCAACCCGGGCGAGACGTTCATCGACCGTATGATCGCGCTCGTCGAGGGCGCGAGCCGGCAGAAGACGCCCAACGAGATCGCGCTCACCATCCTCCTCTCAGGGCTGACGATCATCTTCGTGCTCGCGGTCGCGACGCTGCAGCCGTTCGCGGCGTACGCCGGCGCGCCGGTGAGCGTGCCCGTGCTCATCGCGCTGCTCGTCTGCCTGATCCCGACGACGATCGGCGGGCTGCTCTCCGCGATCGGCATTGCCGGGATGGACCGCATGATCCAGCAGAACGTGATCGCGACGAGCGGGCGCGCGGTCGAGGCGGCGGGGGACGTGAACACGCTCCTGCTCGACAAGACTGGGACGATCACGTTAGGCAATCGCCAGGCGGCGGCGTTCTACCCGATGCCGGGCGTCGACGAAGAGTACCTCGCGGACCGCGCACAGCTCTCCTCGCTCGCGGACGAGACGCCAGAGGGGCGGAGCGTGGTGGTGCTCGCCAAGGAGAAGTACGGCCTGCGCGGGCGCGAGGTCGGCGCCGGCGAGGACGGACGGGGCGAGATGGAGTTCGTGCCCTTTTCGGCGAGCACCCGCATGAGCGGCGTGAACGTCAACGCGGGCGCCGTCCGGATGGAGCTCCGCAAGGGCGCCGGCGAGTCGGTGGCGCGCTGGCTCGCCGAGCATGGCGGGCGCGCGCCGGCGGAGATGACCGCGACCGTGGAGCGCGTGGCGCGCGACGGTGGCACGCCCCTCGTCGTCGCCGAGCGGACCAACGGGAGGGCACGTGCGCTCGGCGTGATCTTTCTCAAGGACATCGTGAAGGGCGGCATGCGCGAGCGCTTCGACCGGCTGCGCGCGATGGGTATCCGCACGGTGATGATCACCGGGGACAACCCGCTCACGGCCGCGGCGATCGCGCGTGAGGCCGGCGTCGACGACTTCCTCGCCGAAGCGAAGCCGGAGGACAAGATGGCGCTCATCCGGCGCGAACAGGCGGGCGGGAAGCTGGTCGCGATGACCGGCGACGGCACCAACGACGCGCCCGCGCTCGCGCAGGCCGATGTCGGTGTGGCGATGAACAGCGGGACGCAGGCGGCCAAGGAGGCCGGGAACATGGTCGACCTCGACTCGAACCCGACCAAGCTCATCGAGATCGTCGAGATCGGGAAGCAGCTGCTGATGACGCGCGGCTCGCTCACCACGTTCTCGATCGCGAACGACGTCGCCAAGTACTTCGCGATCATCCCGGCGATCTTCCTCACCGTGTACGGCGCGCGCGGCGGGCTCGAGTCGCTCAACGTGATGCGGCTGCACTCGCCCGAGAGCGCGATCCTCGCGTCGGTAATCTTCAACGCCCTGATCATCGTCGCGTTGATCCCGCTCGCCCTGCGCGGCGTGGCGTACCGTCCCGCGTCGGCCGGGGCGATCCTGCGGCGCAACCTGCTCGTCTACGGCGTCGGCGGGCTGATCGTGCCGTTCGTCGGCATCAAGGTCATCGACCTACTGCTCGTCGCGTTGCACCTCGCCTAACACACTCCGATGCTCAAGAACCAGCTCCGCCCCGCCCTCGTGATGACGCTGCTGCTGTGCGTGATCACCGGGCTCGTCTACCCGGGCCTCGTCACCGGGATCGCACAGGTGGTGTTTCCGCGCCAGGCGAACGGGTCGCTCGTCAGCGTGAACGGCCACGTGGTCGGCTCCGCGCTGATCGGCCAGCCGTTCGCGCGCCCCGAGTACTTCCACCCGCGTCCATCGGCGGCGGGTGGCGGCTACGACGACACGCTGTCGTCGGGCACCAACAAGGGGCCCACGGACCGCAAGCTCGCCGACACGCTCGTCGCGCAGGCCGTCGACGCGGTCGTGAAGGAGGACGGGGCCGCGCGCGGGCAGATCCCCGCGGACATGGTGACCAGTTCCGGATCCGGCCTCGATCCGCACATCTCGCCGGCCAACGCGCGGCTGCAGGTCGCGCGCGTGGCGCGCGCGCGCGGTGCATCGGTCGCGGCCGTCCAACGTGTGCTCGACGCGCACACGGAGGGCCGGCAGTTCGGCCTGCTCGGGGATCCGCGGGTCAACGTCCTGCTGCTCAACCTCGCGGTCGACTCCGCATTCCCGGCGCGGGCAGCACGGGACAGTGCCAAGAGTTAGGCGCACCCCGATGGCCGCGCGATGAATGCGCGGCCATCGTCTCCATCCTTCCGCCCTCCATGTACGCCTTCGCGCTCTCCGCGGCCCTCGCCGCCTCCCGACCGGACACGGTCATCGTCCGCACCGACACGGTCTACATCCGCACGGACACTGTGCGCGTGGATAGCAGTACGGCCCGCTCGATCGACGCACGAACGCCTCCCGGATCGGTCGCGCGCCCGCGCGCCACTCCCGACGTCGCGCAGCCGCCGGCCGCGCCGTTCGCGTTCGCCGACTTCTCGTGGCTGAACGGCAACAGCCGCCAGACGACCGCGGTCCTCGACACCAAGGCTTTCACCGGCGAGTTCCGCGCCGACGTGTCGTACATCTACCAGTTCAACCACCCGCAAGACCATACGCTCGTCGGCACCTCCGAGAGCGGCCGCACGCAGGAGGTCCAGGTGCAACAGCTCGGCATCGGCGGTGACTTCCACTACGGGCACGCGCGCGGCCGGCTGATGACCCAGTTCGGCATGTATTCCACCATGACGCCGCGGAACGACGCGAGTCCTGCGCGCGGCCAGTGGGACCTGACCGACGCGTACCGCTACCTGTCCGAGGCGTACGGCGGGTACCACTTCGACGCGCTGCACGGCATCAATCTCGACGCCGGCATCTTCATGTCATACGTCGGCCTCTTCAGCTACTACAACTTCGATAACTGGGCGTACCAGCCGTCGTACGTGTCTTCCAACACGCCGTGGTTCTTCAACGGCATCCGCATCCAGATCTTCACGAGCGACAAGCTCAAGATCGAGCCGTGGATCGTCAACGGCTGGCAGTCGTACGGCATGTTCAACAGCATGCCCGGGGTGGGCGCGCAGGTCCTCTGGCGCCCGACCGGCGCCATCTCGGTGCTGTCGAACAGCTACTACGGCAAGGACGTGCTGGGGCTCCCCACGCGCCGACGCGCGCACAGCGATAACAGCCTTCAAGTCAAGTACTACGACGACTCGACGCGCGCCTTCGACAAGAGCGCGTTCTCGCTCACGGTCGACGTCGGCTGCGAGAGCGGCGGCGGCGTGACGTGCACGGGCCGCTCCGGCGGCGACCCGAAGCAGAGCTTTCTCGGCTTCATGTTCTACAACCGCGCGTGGTTCGCGCACGACCACGTCGGCCTCACCCTCGGCGGCGGCGCGATGACGAACCCGGGACGCTATCTCGTACTCCTGCCGCCGATCAACGGCGCCAACGCGTTCAGCGGCACGCCATACTTCACCGAGAATCCCGGCGACAAGTACCGTGCATGGGATGCCTCGGCCACGCTCGACCTCATGCCCGAACAGTTCGCGACGTTCCGGTTCGAGTTCGACCGCCGCGCGGCGAACGTGCCGTACTTCGCGGGGCCGGGTGGGGTCACGCCGCCCGGCGGCAACACGGGCGTCCCGGGGGCCGTCGTCGCCGGCTTCACGCCCGATCTGCGGAAGAGCGAGACGCGCCTCAATTTCGCGTTGTTGGTCAAGTTCTAACCTGGGTCACTTCCCTCGCGCACCCGAACGCATGCCCTTGTTACGACACGCGGTCACCGTCGCCGCCGTACTCGCCGCGCGCCAGGTCAGCGCGCAGCAGCCCGTCCCGGCCCCCGCCACCCCCGCAGGGACGCCAGCGGCGATCAAGGGCGATTCGACCAAGGGCGATTCCGCCGTGAAACGTGGCGCGCCTGCGGATACCGCGCCGAAGATCACGTTCGGCGCGTTCGTCGACGGCTACTACGCGTGGGACTTCGACCAACCGAGCACCTTCGACCGCGCGTACACGACCCAGCCCGCACGGCACGCCGAGTTCAACATCAACCTCGCCTACGTCGAGGCGCGTCTGAGCGGGCCGCGTTACCGCGGGCGGCTGGCGCTGCAGTACGGTACGTCCGTCGTGGCGAACTACGCGGGCGAGCCGCACCTGGGGCGCGTGAGCGGCGCCTCGGCCAGCCAGTACCTGCAGGAGGCCACGATCGGGTATCAGGTCTCGCCGCGCGTCTGGCTGGACGGCGGCATCTTCTTCGCGCACACCGGCTACGAGGGCTGGATCTCGCGCGACAACATCGCCTACTCGCGTTCGCTCGTCGCCGACTACTCGCCGTATTACGAGGCGGGCGTTAAGGCCACGTGGACGGTGAACGCGAAGCTCACGGCGCAGCTCGACGTGGTCAACGGGTGGCAGGACATCTCCAACTACAACACGCCGCCGGCGGGCGGCGTGCGCTTCGACTATGTGGCCTCTCCGAAGCTGACGCTCTCGTACGACAACTTCGTGGGGAACGTCGCGGCGGACAGCGCCCCCCGGCAGATTCGCTTCTTCAACGATTTCATCGCGCAAGTGAACCCGTCGTCGCGCTGGCAGCTCGCCGCGGTGTTCGACGTCGGCACGCAGAGCCACGCCAAGCTCGACGGTGGGACGGCCCTATGGTACGGCACGGCCCTGATCGCCAAGTACTACCCGCGGAGTCGCCTCGCCCTCATCGGGCGGCTCGAGCGCTACGACGACCCGTACCAGGCGATCGTCCAGACCGGGCTTGGCGTCCCGTTCCGGACGAACGGTGCGTCGCTCGGCGTCGACGTGACGCTCGTCTCGCGCCTCCTGTGGCGCACCGAGGCGCGCGGGTTCCGGTCCACCGACGCGGTCTGGCCACGGCACCGCGCCGGGGCGCTCGCGCGCGACGACCGCTTCGTCGTCACGTCGCTCGCGCTCACACTCTGAGCACGCGCCGCCCCGGCCAGCCGCGGATGCCCGCCCCCGACCTCACCTTCGCCATCCCGACGTACCGCCTGCGCGACGTGGGCGCGACGACCGAAGCGTACGACGAGCACTTCCGGTCTAACGGGCACGCGGCGCGCATCGTCGTCTTCGACGACTCGAGTCTCGCCGGATACGACAAGTACTACGGGGCGCTCGCCGAGACCCGCACGCAGAACCCGGTCTACTACGTCGGCCCGCGCGAAAAGGAGGCGTTCCTCACCTACGTGAACGGACGATTGCGGAACCGCACGCTCGAATCCGTCGTCAAGAACCTCTTCCGCCCGAGCTACGGTGGCAACCGGAACTTCACGCTTATGTACACGTTGGGCGAGTTCCTCGTCAGCTCCGACGACGACATGCGGCCGTACGCGCTAATGGAAGACAGCCCCGAGTCGCTCGTTGGCGACGAGGTCGCGCGCGGCCGGCTGTTCCGCGCGGGGGCGGGTGGGTACGCGCCAAAGTCGTACGACCTGCTCCGCGCGTTCCTCGAGGTGCTCGGCCGCCCGGCCGGGCAGGCGCCGCGGAACTTCGCCCAAGGCGAGTTGCTCGAAGATTCGACGACCGACCTCGAGACGAACATGACGCGCGTGTTCGCACGCGAGAATACGCTCCGGTTGCGGCCGGGTGTCGTGCCGCCAGCGAGCATCGTCAAAATGGCGCAGACATACCGGTCGGGGACGAACGACATCGACGCGCACGACTTCGTCGAGATGTTCCTTGACGATGCGGGCGAGACCGACCCCGAGCAGCTCAACGACCTCTACGCGCTCGTCAACTTCCGCCCGGTGGTGACCAAGGAGAGCTGGCGCATGGACTGCGGCGTGGCGGCGTACGACAACACGATCGGTCTGCCGCCGTTCTTTCCCACACGACTGCGCTTCGAGGACTACCTGTATCGGCTGTGGGTGCTGCAGGACAGCGTGGCGGCGGCCCACGTCGACGCCGTCCAGACGCATGTGAAAAGCAACTACATGCGGAATCCGCTCCCGGCGGAGGTGTTTAACGAAGAAGTCGCGAACCTGCTCAAGCGTAAGATTCGCGCGACGCTCTCGCGTGTGGACGACCTCTCGATCGAGTTCGACTACACCGGTGAGGTGACCCTCGACGACAGCGAGGAGATTCTCGCACGCGTCGGCGCGATGTACGCGCGCGTGCTCGACGCGGAGCGGGGCGCGGCCGAACCCGAGCGCCGCCGCGCGCTGCAAACGTTCGCGGCGAACCTCGACAAGGCGTTCTACGGATTCGAGCCCGACTTCTTTCAGCAGAACGTGGCGCGCATCGTCGACGACGTCGTGACGCAGTTCCACGCCTCGCTCGCGCTCTGGCCGACGCTCGTCGAGATCTGCTACTTCCAGCGACGACGTGGTGGCCTCCCGATGACCCGTGTCGAGAACCGTCGCTTCGTCTAACGTCCTGCCGTTTCCCGAGCCGCCCCGAGCGCCGCGCCATGTCGTCTGCGACCCCATCGTCCTCGGGCGCGGCCCCGAGCTTCCTGGAGCTGGTCACGCGACGCGAGCGCGGGAAGCTCAAGCTCTACATCGGCATGGCGGCCGGCGTGGGCAAGACGTACCGCATGCTGCAGGAGGCCTACGATTTACGCCGACGCGACATCGATGTGGTCGTGGGCTATGTCGAGACCCACGGCCGCACGGAGACCGAGGCGCAGGTGCGGGACCTCGAAGTGGTGCCACGGGCCAAGATCGTGTACCGCGGTGTGACGCTCGAAGAGATGGACGTGGATGCCGTCGTCGCGCGGCGCCCGCAAGTCGCCCTCGTGGACGAACTCGCACACACGAACGTCCCTGGCGCGCGGAACGCCAAGCGGTGGCAAGACGTGATGCTCCTGCTCGACGAGGGGATCAACGTCATTTCGGCCGTCAACGTCCAGCACCTCGAGTCGCTGAACGACGTCGTCGAGCGGGAGCTCGGCGTCACGGTACGCGAGACGGTGCCCGACTGGGTCGCTGCACAGGCCGACCAGGTGGTGAACCTCGACCTCGCGGCCGACGACCTGCGGCAGCGGCTCCGTGAAGGGAAGATCTACAAGCCGGATAAGATCGCGACGGCGCTCGAGAACTTCTTCACCGACGAGAACCTCTCGACGTTGCGCGAACTCGCCTTGCGCGAGGTGGCCAGCTCGGTCGACCGCACGCGCGAGCACCGCGAGCGGCGCGAACACGGCGGCGGCCGACCCGCTGGGGAGCTTCGGACCGGAGCGGGGCCGATGGCGCCGAAGACGGTCGACCGCCTGATGGTCTGCCTGTCGAGCGATCCGCCCCTCTCGCGCGTGCTGCTCCGCAAGGCGAGCCGGATCGCGGGGCGACTCAACACCGACTGGCACTGCGTGTACGTCCAGACGCCCGCCGAGCGCGCGGACCGGATCGACACCGCCGTGCAGCGACGGCTGGTCGACAACATTCAGCTGGCACAGTCGTTAGGCGCCGAAGTCACCAAGCTCGAGGGCACGGACGTGGCGGAGGCGCTCGCGCGGTTCGCCGCCGAGCGCGGGGTCACGCTGGCCGTGCTCGGCGCGACGCGGCGCTCGCGGTGGTACCGCTTCCGCCGCGGCTCCGTGGTCGAGCGGCTGCTGGCGGCGCGCTCTGGGCTCGACGTACTCGTGGTGAGCGTCGCCGAGGAGCCCGAGTCTCGTGCGAGCGCACGCGAGGCCGGGTCCGCGGCCGGCACGAGAGCCGACGCGTGAACGTCGAGGACGGGCGGGCGGGCGACCGCGGGAACTTGCCGGGCACGCGTCTCGTCCGGCTCACGTCGCTACGGGTTGGGCAGCGGCTCTTCCTGGCGCTGCTGCCGTCGTTGCTTGCCGTCGCGCTGGTGGTCGCGCTGTCGTACTATGGCGAGCTGAACCGCGAGGCGCCCCTCACGCTCGTCTGGGGTGCTGGTGCGCTGGCGGTGGTGTCCGTCCTCATCACGTGGCGCAACACCCGCTATCTCGCCTCGCGCATCGAGCGGCTCGCCGGGATCAGCGCGAGTACGGGGACGCAGCCCGTGGGCGCGGTCGACGAATTGGACCGTATCGAGCAGACTGTGAACCGCCTCGGCAGTGCGCTGTCGGCGAGCGAGGCCGCGCGTGCGCGTACGGCGCAGGAAGCCGAAAGCGCGTTGCGCGAGCAGGGGGTCGTGCTCGCGGCGGCGAGTGCGGCGGCGATCGAGCGGCTCGACGCGGTCCGGCTCCCGTTGCACATTCTTCTTGAGGCACAGTTCGGCGAGCTGAACGCCAATCAAGAAGAGCTGCTCGCCGATGCGCGCCAGGCCGCCGAGGTCGCCGACGCCTCCCTCCGTCGTCTGCGCACGATGGCGGACGCCGACGCCGGACTCCTCACGCCGCGGCGCGAGTGGGTGGCAGTTGACGAGGTCGTTCACGGCATCGCGCCGTCCGCGACCGCGGCGGCGGTGCGACGCGGCGCGCGCGTGACGCTCACCCTCGAGCCCGCGCTCCCACGCGCGATCGCTGACCGTGTGCGACTCGCCGAGGCGCTCGCGATTCTCCTGGGCGCGGCCGTGGAGCGGGCGGGAGTCGGCGACGAGGTGCGGCTGGGGGCGTCTCGTGCGAACGACGGGGTGCTGATCACGTGCGCGCCCGCGCCGATTGGCGGTGACGCGGCGCTCGCGCGGCGGCTGCTCGAGGTGCAGGGGGCCCGCCTGGACGCGAGCCGCGCAGACGGGACGGATACGGAACTCCGCGCGTGGCTACCCGGTCGGTGAGAGCGGGGCTCCCTGTTTATGCGATGTTCACGCGTAACGCCCGCGGTCTTTGTGCGGTGTTCACGGGCCGGCCCGTACGCTTCTACGCAAGGCACCATGCTGGGCGCGCACAGGCCCCGGGGGGATCGAAGATGCATATCAGGCGTTGGGGACGTACGACGACCGATACCGCGCCACGATCTCGGCGGACGTGGCGCACCGCGCGGCCGTCGGTGAGACAGGTGGCGTTCGGACCGCTGCCGCGGCTGATCGTGGGCGGGGCCGCGCTCGCACTCGTTCCGGCGTGCCGCCACGACGGCGCACCTCGGGCTAACGCGTCGGCCGCGGCTCGCCGCATGGTCGGGATGTGGGAGGCCGATTTCGCGTTGCATGAGCCCCCACTCGGCTTCGACAGCGCCGCACTACGCCGGCTCCCGCGCGGCGTAGTCCACGCGACGCTCGCGTTTGTCCCGAACACATGGCTCGAGCCGGCGCGCGTGGACTTCACGACGCCGGTGGCGGCGTCCTCCGCGTACGGCACGTTCGACGCGGACTTCACACCGTTCGGATTCGACCCACGGGAGTCGGGTCGCGTTCCGCCTGCGGTGGTCACGGTGGCCGGTGATTCGGTGCTCCTCACGCTCGGCCAAGGCGGTGACCAGACGAGCGTGTACGTCTCCGCTCGATGGCACGCAGATTCCGCCGTGGGCACGTGGCGGCTGCAGAGCACAGGGCGGGCGGGCGCAACGGCAAGCGGCGGCGTCGTGATGCGGCCACTCCGACTGCCGCGCGCCGACATTCGGGTCCTCAACCGCATCGCAGTGAGGCGGCCGGCAGGCCGCTAGCCAGATGTACTCCGTCCTACGGGCGAGGGCCACGTGCGACGGCTACGTGGGTGAACGCCTCGCTGCCGCTGGTGTGCGGTGACCCCAGTCCGTGCCGGGTGCTCTGACGTTCGAGACATGAGATGAGGGCCAATGAACGACGGGTTGGGGATCGGCAGTACGGCGCTGCGGCTCGCCGCGGTGGCCGGGCTCGTACGCGTCAACGCGTGCTTCGTCGCGGCGGGGTTCGGGTTGGTCGCCGTGCGGCGGAGCCGGATCGAGCAACTGGTCGCCGCCAATGATCGTGGTGCGCGGCGCGTGCAGCGCGCGCTCATCCACCTCGACTGATACCTCTCGGCCACGCAGCTCGGGATCACCCTTGCGTCGCTGGCCCTGGGGTGGATTGGCGCGCCGGCGCTCGCCGGGCTCGTGGACCGCGGGCTCGTCGCGGTCGTCGTTGGTCCACACGCCGCCGTCGCGCACTCGGCCGCGGCCGCCGCGATCGCCTTCGCCCTGATCACGTTTTCACACATCGTACTGGGCGAGTTGGCGCCCAAGTCGCTCGCGATCGCGCACGCGGAGGCCGTGAGTCGTTGGGTCACGCCCCCGCTCGTCCTGTTCTCGCGCGTGATGTGGCCGTTCATCTGGGTGCTGAACGGCGCGGCCGCCGGACTGCTCTGGCTCTTTGGCGTGCGGTCCGCGACGGAGGCGGATCGAGTGCACTCGCCGTCGGAACTCCGATTACTGGTCGCCCAGTCAGAGGAGCACGGAGAACTCGACGCGACCGATTCGGCACTCCCCGCCGGCGTGTTCGATTTTCGAGACAAACGGGCACGCGACGTCCGTGCGCGGGCGCACGGACGTCGTGGCGATTCCGATCGACACGCCCGAGGCCGAGGTCCGCGCGATCGTGCGGCGGGAGCAGTACTCGCGGTATCCCGTCTACCGCGGCACGCTGGACGACGTTGTCGGGGTCTTCCTCGTGCAGGACCTCTGGCTCGTTGGGGCCGAGCAGCCGTTCTCGCTCGCGGCGCTCCTGCGCGCACCGGTGTTCGTCCCGACCAGCCGGCCGGCGGAGCGCGTGCTCGACGATCTGCACCGGTCGAAGTCGCAGATGGCCGTGGTCCTCGACGAGTACGCGGGGACCGCCGGGGTACTCACCATCGAAGATCTGATCGAGGAGATCGTCGGCGACATCGTCGACGAGCACGACGCCTCGACTCGTGCGCCGCTCGGGAACGCGGTCGACGATGCCGTCGCACATGAGGCGGCAGGGCTCCTCTCCGTGGCGGCGGTCGCAGCCGTGCATCGCGACGCCGCACAGTGCTGTCGCGCGACATTCGCCGCGTGATTCCGACAGAGCAGGTGCTGCACAACGCTTCGAACGATCGGGGCGGATCGGCCCGGTTCCGGAGGCACACCGTGCCGGATTTGAGAGTGCAGCTGAAAGGCGGCTTCGGCGCGTTCGCCGACCGCGAGCAGGCGCGTCGTGAAGAGCGCGTCGCCATCGACGCCCAAGCCGCCGTCACCGCACAAGCGGCTCGCGACGCCGTGACCGGCCTGATGCCAGCCGGTGTGGTGCCGACCAGCGTCGCAGCAGCCGTGCCCACGCGCGCTCCAGCGGCGCCAGCGGACGAGCATGCCTAACGCACCGACCCTCCGCGTCCCCGGCCCCCGCCGAATCGCCGTGCTGACCGCGCAGTCGCGCGCGGTGCTCGACGACCGACTCGAGGCAGGACGCCCGGACGGCGCAGTCACCGTCCAGTGAGCGGCACACCGCCAGTCCCTCGGCGACATCAGTCATCAATAGGCGGCTCGCCGATTCGATGCTGGTCGTAAGCCCACCGCCGCGCGGCGGCCCGCCTTGCGAGCAGGTGACCCTCGCTGGCCGAACGTCACGGCGGTGACCTTCGTTCGGAATCCACACCATGCGTCCCACGTTCAGCACGTCTCGCCTCTCCCCCGCCATGGATCTAATGCGTCCCGCCGCTTTCGTCCGACCGCCGACGAGCTGCCCAACGTGCTGCACCGGCGCTTCGGGCGCGCTGGCGCCCGAAGCGTCACCGTGACTGAGCCCTCGGCCGGTCATTTCCGCCCCCGGCCGCCGCTTCTGCCCCCGTGACCCGCTCCGGTGAGGAGCCACCCAAGGTCTCCCAGAAGATCTGTCCGGTTGGGGGGCGCATAGCGTTCGGACAGCTCCTTGCATCGTATCCTTGACAGGGCTCCGACACGTCGTCAGCCTCGTCGATCGTCGTCAGCGTCGCTTCCGGAGCTACCCACGTCACGTCGATCCTGCCGCCACGGCGGTTCGCGTCAACGCGTCACGATCCGGTTCGATGGAACCAACCACACATGCCCCTGTGGAACCATCATCCGGGAACGAGCGTCGCGGTCGCAAGAGCCGGCGGACGGAAGCGCTGCTGACGACCGGCGCGCTGCAGCGCGCCATCTTCAACAGCGCCAATTTCTCCAGCATCGCCACCGACGCGGCGGGCGTCATCCAGATCTTCAACGTCGGCGCGGAGCGCATGCTCGGCTACGCCGCGCACGAAGTCATGAACCAGATCACGCCCGCGGACATCTCGGACCCGCAGGAAGTGATCGCCCGCGCCAAGGCGCTGAGCGCCGAACTCGGGACGACCATCTCGCCGGGGTTCGAGGCACTGGTGTTCAAGGCGTCGCGCGGCATCGAGGACATCTACGAGCTGACGTACATCCGCAAGGATGGAAGCCGGTTCCCGGCCGTCGTGTCCGTCACGGCGCTCCGCGACGCGGCCGGCACGATCATCGGCTACCTCCTCATCGGCACCGACAACACGGCGCGCCAGCAGGTGGAGGAGGAGCGCATGAGGCTGGACCAGCGCCTGCGCGATCAGCACTTCTACACCCGCTCGTTGCTCGAGAGCAACATCGACGCGCTGATGACGACCGACCCGCGCGGCATCATCACCGACGTCAATAAGCAGATGGAAGCGTTGACCGGATGCACGCGGGATGAGCTGATCGGCGCGCCGTTCAAGAACTACTTCACGGATCCGAGCCGCGCCGAGGAGGGCATTCGTCGGGTACTCAACGAGGGAAAGCTCACCAACTTCGAACTCACCGCGCGCGCGCGGGACGGCACGTTGACCGTCGTCTCGTACAACGCGGCAACCTTCCACGACCGTGACCGGCGCCTGCAGGGCGTGTCCGCCTCGGCTCGCGACATGACCGAGCTGAAGGCGATCGAGCGATCGCTCCAGCAGAAGAACGTGGAGCTGGAGGATGCCAGCCGCATGAAGTCGGCGTTCCTGGCCAACATGTCGCACGAGCTCCGAACGCCGCTGAATGCGATCATCGGCTTCTCCGAGGTGCTCGCCGACGGCCTGCTCGGTGATCTGACGGAGAAGCAGCGCCGCTTCGTCGGCGACATCTTCAAGAGCGGGAAGCATCTGCTGTCGCTAATCAACGACATCCTCGACCTCTCGAAAGTCGAAGCGGGGAAGATGCTCCTCGACCTGGAGCCGGTCGCGATTGCGTCGCTGTTGAAGAACAGCGAGTCGATCATCAAGGGGCAGGCCGCGGTGCGCCACGTGCGCGTCGAGCTGCACCTGGCCGAACCGCTGGGCACCATGAACGCCGACGGACGCAAGGTCAAGCAGATCGTCTATAACCTGCTCTCGAACGCCGTGAAGTTCACGGCGGACGGCGGCGAGGTGATCCTGCGCGCCGACCGGGTCCCGCGGACCGAGGTCGGCGTCGTCGAGGGCCCGTGGGCGCGGCGGACCTTCCCGCTGGAGCACAGCACGTTCTCGGAGTTCTTGCGGGTCAGCGTGCGCGATGACGGCATCGGCATGTCGCCGGACGGGCTGGAGCACCTGTTCAAGCCGTTCAGCCAGGTCGACAGCAGCCTGGCGCGGCAGTTTGAGGGCACGGGACTCGGCCTCGTGATGGTCAAGCTGCTGGCCGACCTCCATGGCGGGTCGGTCGCCGTCGAAAGCGCCGTCGGCGAGGGCTCGTGCTTTACCGTGTGGATCCCGATTCGAGCGCCGCAAGACGCGGAGCCCGCGCCGGAGCCGCCGCCGGCCGCTGCTCGGCGCGAGGCGCCGGACGGCGCGCGCACAGCACTCGTCGTCGAAGGGAATCACCGATCCGCGGAGCTCATCCGACTGCAACTCGAAGCCGAACATTTCCGCGTGGTCGTCGCTTCTAACCCCAAGGCGGCATTGCTCGTGGCCCAGCGCGAGCCGCTCGCGCTGATCACGCTCGACATCATGATGCCCGACGGCGGCGGCTGGCTGTTCCTGAAACGACTCAAGGAGAGCGAGGCGCTGCGGGACGTCCCCGTGGTGATCATCTCGATTCTCGCCGACCGCCCCCGGGGCGTCGCCCTCGGTGCGGCGGCGGTGATGCAATCACCCGTGTCGCGACAGGAACTGTACGACACCCTCGTTACGCTCGGACTCTCGCCGGAGTCGGGCGACGAGACCGTCCGGGTGCTGGTGGTGGATGACGACCCGAAGTCGGTCGAACTCATCGCGGTTCGCATCCGCCCGATGGCAAGCGAGGTGCTCCGCGCCTATGGGGGGCGCGAGGCGATCGAGATCGCCCGCCGGGAGCTGCCCGACGTGATCGTGCTCGACCTCATGATGCCCGACGTGGATGGCTTCAAAGTGGTGGAGGCGCTCAACGCCGATCCGGCGACGGCCTGCATCCCCGTGATCGTCCTCACCGCGTCCACCGTCAGCGCCGAGGACCGGTCGCGGCTGACCGGCTTCGTCGCGGCGGTGATGGGCAAAGCCGGGTTCGACAGCAAACGGTTCATCTCCGAGGTCCGGCGTGCGATGGCGGGTCGGCGGCCCGCGGTCTGACGTGGCCACGATTCTGGTAGTCGAGGACAATGCCGCGAACATGCGGCTGTCGACGTTTCTTCTCGAATCGGCTGGGCACATCGTGGTCGCGGCCACGAGCGCGGAGATCGGCCTGACGCTCGCGCTCGAATGCCGGCCCGACCTGATTCTGATGGATATTCAGCTCCCCGGCATGGACGGCCTTCAGGCCACGGCGCTCCTCAAGCAGAACGAGGCGACCCGCGGCATTCCGGTCATCGCGCTGACGGCGCTCGCGATGAAGGGCGACGAAGAGCGCATCCGCGCTGCGGGGTGCGACGGCTACATCGCCAAGCCACTCGCCTACAAGGACTTCCTCGTGGTCGTTGCAGCACACCTCGACGCGCCGGGAAGCCCCGCCCCGCCGTCTCAGCCCGCTTAACACGACACACCGATGCATGGTGCGGAACTCGCGCTCCGTCTGGGCATCGGCCGGGCGCGCGTCACGGCCGCCCGTTGCCGCGGCCGGTGGCAGCCACCCCTGGTACTCGACTGCGTCGCGTGGTGCGTCGATCCGCGTGTCTGCTCTGCGCGGAGTCGTCGGTACGCGAGTACCGTGAGCCGGGGTGTGGGCAGCTCCCGCGCACGGCGGCGAGATGGGACGGTCGCGTTGCTCGCCTACGCGGCACCGCGGTCGCCGGGTGGATCGTCGCGTCCGATGCACTGACGCGCGCGACGGGTACGGCCAGCGCACGATCTGCGACACAAAACGTGGTCGTACTCGCCGCAGCGATCGCGGCGAGCGGTGCAATCCTGGCGTGGGCGGGCGAAACCGATCCGCCGTCAATGACTTCCCGTCCCACGACTCACATCGTCGCGCGCAATGCCGGTACGGATGAACCGGCGTCTGCTGCCTCGTCGTAGCCCGGAGGGTCGGATGCCCTGCCACACGCTCGGAGCTGATCAGGGCACCGAGGGGTGGCGTCCGCCCCGGCTCGTGCCGCGGCTTCCAGGCGGGACCGCGGACGATCGGGCGGCCGCCGTGCTCCAGGACGCACGCCTCGGCGCACTGCGGCGGTTGACCGCGGGCGACCCTCGCGTGCGCATCGCGCTCCTCGACGGCTCCGTCGATACCGGGCACCCGTGCCTGGCCGGCGCGGCGATTCGCGAGCTTTGGGCTGAGGGGAGCCGCGACCCCGACCCCGTCGCGCGCCCGCACGCCACGCATCTCGCGTCGATGCTCGTGGGCCGCGGCGATAGCGTGGTCGGGCTCGCGCCGTGCTGCACGCTCCTCAGTGTGCCAGTCGTCGATGCTGCGTTCCGCGAGGGAAGGCTCACGCCCGACACCGCGGCGGCGCGCATCGCGCGGGCAATTGTGCGCGCGGTCGCGCATGGCGCCGACGTCATCCAGCTCAGCATGGCGTTCGCGCCCGAGATCGTCTGCCCATTCCGGCCCGTGATGCGCGCCATCTGGTACGCCGCGCAACGTGGGGTGTTCACGGTGATCGCCGCCGGCGACGGCCCGACGTTGGGCGCGAGCCCCGTCCTCGGCGCGCCGGGCGTGGTGCCGGTCGCGGCGGCCGGCACCGGCCGCCGCGTCGCGACGTGGAGCCCGCTCGGTGGCGTTGTCGCGACGCGCGGGCTGCTGGCGCCCGGCGTGGGCATCCCGGGCGCGTCGTCACCGACCGGATACGCCACGCGGAGCGGGAGCAGTTTCGCGGCCGGCGTGGTCACCGGCGGATTCGCGCTGCTCCGGTCGCTGCCCGGCGTGGAAAGCCCCGCCGCAGTCTGGGAGGCGCTGCTCGCGCTCGGTCGCCGGCACCTCGTGCCGCGGAGCATGGCGCCGCCGATGCTGGACGGGGATCTCGCACTCGCGTTTCTCCGCGACCCCGGCGCCCGCGCCCGAGAAGACCGTTGGTCACGAGCCAGAGGAGACGACGCATGACGCAGACGAGTGAGGCGCGACCGGCGCTGGAAGGCGCGCACGCGGAGCACGCCGACACGTCAGCGCCCTGTTCGTGCGGCCACGGCGCGACCCCGTCGCCTATGCCGTACATCTACGCCCTGGGAAAGATTCAGGTGCGGTTCCCCTCGCTCGCGCTCGAGCGCGAGTTCCAGCAGCGCGAGCGCGAGCTGCGGGCCGAGCCGGACACCCCACGGTCGACGGGCGCGCGCGTCGCGGCGGTCCTGCGCGCGAACGCGCACCTGTCGCGCGCCGTGTGCTAGGTGCACCAGGTCGGCGGCCTTCCGGCGTACGTCGTCGCGCCCGCGGCGATGGAAGTGCGGGACGCACTCGTGGACGCGGTCGGACGCGCCATGGAGCCGGACACGTGGAGCATCGTCATCGGCCGGCGCGGCCCGATGACGACCCCGGGCACGTGTGGCGGTCTGCTGGCCCCGATGGTCGCGTGCGACCAGCTCTACACGTTCACCGTGGACGAACTCGTGGGGCAGCTGAGCGACCGGCTCGCGCCGGCGCTCGCCGCCCGCAAGTTGACCGCGGCGCCCTCCCACTCGAACCAGTCGTGCTGCGCCTGCACGCCCGGCGGCGTCTCCACCCGACGGACCGCCTGCACCGGGGGCGCGGCGAAGCGCCGGCGCAGGTAGCGGCGCACCGCCTGGTAGCTCCCCGTGAACGCGTACTCGCGGACTAACACGTCATGCAGCACCGACGCGGGCAGGGCCCGCTCGCCGTCGGCCGGCGTGTCGCCGAAGCGCGTGAGCACCGCATCGACCCGCTCGCCCCAGCCGTCCAACACGGACACGCGATCCTGCCGCCCGTCGGGTGCGTCGGGCGCGCGTTTGAGGCGGTACCTCAGCCCCGACTCCGCCACCCCGAGCTGGCGGGCCACCTGCCGGATCGAGTTCTGCGACGCCGATGGGTGCGAGCGCCGCATCTTCGCCGAGCGCCTGCCGGAGACGGCGGCCCGCTACGGGCAGGCGTAGCCTGCGCGGCGGACCTGCCGCGCCGCGGCGCTGCTCGAGCTGATCGGCTTCGCGTTCGGCGGTCGGGTGGGTGCGCGGCTCGCGGCGACCCTGGGCCTCGCGAGCGCGCCGGGGACGGTGCTCGCCCGGGTGCGCCGTGCGCCGGTCCCGGCGGCGCCCACGCCGCGCGTGCTCGGCGTGGACGATTGGCCCTGCGTCCCGGCCAGCGGTACGGCACCGTCCTCGTGGACTTGGAGCGGCGGCGCGTGATCGACCTCCTGCCGGACCGCGAGGCCGCGACCTTCGCGGCGTGGCTGACCGCGCGCCCCGGGGTGGAGATCATCTCGCGTGATCGCGGCGGCGCGTACGGCGAGGGCGCGCGGCCGGGGGCGCCAGAGGCGATCCAAGTCGCGGACCGCTTCCATCTCGTGCACAACCTCGGCGATGCGTTAGCACGCGTGTGCACGCGTGTGCACGCGGCACCACGCCGCGCTACGGACCGCCGCGGAGGCGGTCGGGCCGCCACCGGCCGCCTCGCACGAGGAGGTACGCGAGCAGGCACGCGAGCAGGCACGCGAGTACACGCCAGGGCACGCGAGCAGGCACGCGAGCAGGCACGAACCCGCCGATACTCCGGCCTCCCGAACAACCGCCCGGGACCGACCGGACCCGAGCGCCGGAGTGCCGAGCGCCGGAGTGCCGAGCGCCGCGCACGGCGGCTCGCCCTCTACGCCCAGGTCGTCGCGTGCGCGCAGGCGGGCACGCCGAAGCCGCGGATCGCCCGGGCGTTGGGAATCAGTCGTCATCCCGTGGTCGCGCGGATCGCCGTGGGGCACTTCCCCGAACGGGCGCGCCCTGTGCACCGCGGGCCGACGCTCCTCACGCCGTACGCCGACCAGATCGCCGCGTACTCCGATGGCGGGGGCGACAACGCGGCCGAGCTGGCGCGCCGCCTCGCCGTCCTTGGGTATCGCGGCACCCCGATCACCGTGCGTCACCGTGCGTCGCGCGTGGGGCGCGCTGCGCCTCACGCGTCCCCGGGCTGCGACGACCGACCCCACGGCACCACCGGTCCGTCGCGTGGTCCCGGTCCCCTCGCCGCGGCAGGTCGCGTGGCTGCTGCGGAAGGGCGACGCGCAGCTCACGGACGACGAGCGCGCCTACCGCACGGCACTCGACGCGGCGTGCCCCGCGCTGGCCGAGGCGCGAGCCCTCGGCGACCGCGTCGTGCGCATGCTCCACGCGCGCGACCCGAACGATCTCGGGCCGTGGCTCACCGCGGCGGCGACGACGGAGTTGCGCCGCTTCGCCGCAGGCATCCAGCGCGACCGCGATGCGGTGCTCGCCGCCCTCTGCTTCCGCTGGAGCAACGGCCAAGTCGAGGGGCAGGTGCACCGCATCACGCTCGTGACGCGGAGCATGTTCGGCCGCGCGAGCTTCCCGCTGCTTCGAGCGCGGGTCCTCCACCACGCGGCCTGAGCCCCCGACGGCCTCACGATGCTGGCCGCAGCATGATCACCGAATGCTGCGCAGAGCCGAAGATGGGTGATCGTCCACACGCTTCAGCACACCCCTCGCGGATGCGCTCTTCACGCGCGCCACGGCCGACGGGCTCGTCCTGCCGCCCAAGAGCGCGCTCGGCCAGGCCGTCGGTTACCTGCTCGCTCAGCGCGCGCCGCTCTTGCGCTGCGTCACCACGCCCAGCGCGCGGCTGGACTACAACGCCGTCGAGAACGCCATCCGGCCGCTCAAGCTCGGCGCCAAGAACTGGATCTTCGTCGGGCACCCCGACGCCGGGCCACGCCTCGCGAACCTGTTCACCGTGGTCGAGAACGCCCGGCTGGGCTGCGCCCAACGCGGGCGTCGATGTCGAGGCGTACCTCACCGCGCTCCTGTCCGAGTTCCCGGACCACCCGGTCCGCCGAGTCGGCGAGTGGCTTCCGCGCGCCTGGCTTGGGCGGCGGCAAGCGCGCGGCGTCAACGGCGGAGTCTGATACCTGCTCGCGCCGCTCGCGCCGCTCGCGGCGGCGCACGCCAGCACAGGAGCCGCGTCCCACACCGCCGCTCGCCGGTGCGCGCGGTGGCGCTCACCAGCGCAGCACGAGTAGGAGCGCCGGCCGGAGGTCGGCGACCTGACCGACCGTCGCGCCGTCAACGTCGAGCATCATGACGGGGTGCTCGGGCCGGTCCGCGCCGCTTCGCTCAACCCGCAGTGCGGGCGCGTCCGCCGAGCGCGGCGTGTCGGCGCCCCCCGTCGGCAGGTCGGCAAAGGCGACGCACGTCAACTCGCCGAACCCCGCACGGTGGGCGAGCGGATGCGCGCGTTCCGTCGGGGCCTGGTCGGGGCGCTGTCCGCGCGGGAACACGAACAGCATCGGGGCGGCGAGCACGGCTTCCACCTCCGCCGCGGTCGCATCAGCGAGCGCCACGCTGCATGCGGCGATCGGGATCGGCAGCTCGGGCGGCAAATACGCCGGGCGGTACGCCCAAGTGGGGAATGGCACTTCACCACCGGGCGCACCACGCAGGCACACGCCGAACGGGGTCACCCCGAGATCGTGCCGGCCCGCCCACCGCTCCCAGAGCCGCAGAGGCGTCGTGCGCGCGCTCCGCGCCTCGGCCACGTCGTGCACCCAGAGCAGCCCGAGGAATGCGTTCCGGAAAAAGAACCGCCGGTTCGCCGTGCCCTGGCCGGGGTGCACGTTCGGCGCGCCCTCGGCAAGGCCGAGCGCGAGGAGGCGCTCGGCCTCCGGCGCGCCGACGGCAGTGCAGACGAAGACGTGGTCGAGTTCGAGAGCTGGTGCCGTCATGCGGAGACGACCCCGACGCCCCGTGCGCGTTCCTTGTGCGCGTCCGACTCTGACGGGTGAGCACGCCCGTCGGAGTCGAACGCTTACAATCAGGCCAATTCACAGCGATTCACGGAGTTTTCACGCGCCGCCCTTACGTTCGCGCCGCATGATGCCCCCGCCGAGCCGCCCGGATAGGCCGTGCGCACCGCGTCCTCTCCTCAAACCCATCCGATGCCCTCGAGCAGCCCCACCCATCTCCGCCCGTCTCGTCCCCGCGTGGTGGTCGCGACCGCCCTGCTCTTCACCGCGGCCGTTGCGACCCCCACGCGTCGCGCCGGTGCGCAGCCGGGGGGCGGCGCGAAGTACGGCACGCGCGACCCGCACGCCTGCGCCGACCGCCGCGCACCCGCCGGCGGTGCGCCGTCCGCCGCCCAGGCGGCGTTGTACGCCCAGTGCGACGGCGAGGGGCCGTACGGCTCGCAGGGACGGATCGGCCTCATGGACAACGTGCGTGTCCAAGTCGGCGGCGGCCGGCCCTACCAGCACGTCCAGGACTCGTACGAGGACGTCGACCCCCGCCAGCCCGTCTATCCGATCCGCGGCAGCTTCACGCTGTACTCGTGCGACCCGCTCCGCACCGCTCGCGAGGTAGCCAGCGGCTTCGCCGACAACCGTGGCAGGAACTGCGACGCCCTCGATGAGCCCAGCGCGACCGGCGTCTGCTACAAGACCACGTTCGCGGACTGGCATTGCACCCTGACCGACATCAAGGCCGACGTGGTGCGCGACACGCGGCGCGGTGTCGCCCCGCCGCGATGATCGGCGTCGCGCGCCGCCGATCTCGCTCCTCCTCCCGCCAACCCGATACGTGCCATGTCCCGTCCTCTCCTCGCCGCCGCGTTCGCCCTCGTCGCGGCCGCCGGCACCCGCCCCGCGCTCGGCCAAGCCGGCGCGGGCGCCCCGTTCGGCGCGCGCGACCCGCGCACCTGCGCATCGCGGAACGCGCCCGCTCACGGCGCGCCCACGCCCGCCCAGATCGCGCAGTACATCCAGTGCGAGCACGAGAAGGTGCTCGGTAGCCAGCTCTACCTCCTCGAGCAGGTCCAGGTGACCGGGGTCGGCACCGGGCGGCCGTACAACCGGTTCGAGGACCGTAACATGGGCGACATCGATGTGCGCGCGCCCGTCTACCCCATCCGCGGCAGCTACGTGAAGTACAGCTGCTCCGAGATCCATCCGACGAATTACGCGCCGTCCAGCCATGCGGGCACCAACTGCTCCGTGTACGAACACCCGCACGCGACCGGACTCTGCAACACGGACACGTTCGGCGACTGGCACTGCTACATGGACGACCCGCGCGCGCCGGACGCGCGCCCCGGCAGCGCGGCGCCCCGCTGATGCGCCGGCTGATGCGCCCCCGCATGCGCCCGCCCGCCCTGGCGCTCCTCGCCGGCGTCGCGGTGGCGACCACCCGGTACGCCGCGCAGGTCGGCGTCCTTCCCACGCGCGCAGATGACGGGCCTGTGCTACCACACGACGTTCGCTGATTGGCGCTGCACGTTCGGGGGCGGCGTCGAGGCCGCCCCCGCGACGCAGCACGTTTGCACGACCGCCGTGATGCCCGCGCGCCCGCAGCGGGCCCCCGCCGCGGCCGCCCGACACACCGCTCCTCTCGTCCTTCGCGCTCCCATGATCCGCCCCTCCCGACTCCACATCAGCACCCCCGGCGTCGCCCTTGGCCTCGCCCTCGCCGTCGCGGCGCCTGCCGCCCGCGCCCAACCGGGGAGCGGCGCGCCCTACGGCGCGCGCGACGCGCACCACTGTACGGTCCCCACGCCCCGGGGGGCGCTCGGCATCGCCGAGGCGGCGCAAGCGTTCGTCTGCACCGCCGAGCATGACGACGGCGACGGCCTGCTCTACCTCGTCGAGGACGTGCGCGTTCAGGTCGGCCGCGGGCGCCCCTTCCAGTACCGCAGCGACGCCTTCCCAGACGTCGACCCGACCGCGCTGGTCTACCCGATCCGCGGCAGCTTTGTGCAGTACCAGTGCAGCACGCGCCGCCACGAGCAGGCGATGGGGAACGATCCGAATACGAACTGCACGGCGCGCCCGGCGCCGAGCGCCTCCGGCGTCTGCTTCACGACGACGTTCGGCGACCTGCGCTGTACGCTGCTCGACGTGAACGCCCCGTCCGGCCGCAGGAACGCCGCACCCCCGCAGTAACGCGTGAGCCGCCGCGGCGCCGACGGTGCCCAACCCGCGCCGCATCCTCCACCCTCTCCGACACCTCCGTATGTCGAGCACGTACAGTCGGCTCGGTCCGCTCAGCCTGGCCCTTGTTACCGCCGCAATCCCCGTTGCCGCCCGCGCCCAGCCCGGGAGCGGCGCGCCCTACGGTGCACGCGACGCGCGCCCATGCGAGGTACGCGCCCCGCGCGGCACGCTCTCGGCGGCCCAGGCCGCAGCGACCGTGATTTGCGCAAACGAGGGCATTCACCCGAGTTCGAGCGGGCCGATGCTGTACCTCCTCGAGCAGGTGCGGGTGGAGGTCGGCCGCGGCAAGCGCTACGAACCGGGTCAGTACACCGTCGGCACCGACATCGACCCCTCGGCGCCGGTGTACCCGATCCGCGGCAGCCAGGTCACGTACTCGTGCTGGCGACGGGAGCGCAGCGAGGAGTTGCGCGGGGACCCGAACAGGAACTGCACGGCGTTCGACGAGCCGAAGGCGGAAGGGATCTGCTACACGACGAGCTTCGGACAGCTCACGTGCGGGATGTCGAACAACCCGCCGCTCTCGATGCGCGACTGGCGGCGCGACGTCACGCCCCCGCGGTGACGGGTGGGCGGACGGGGCGCGGTCGTCCGCACGTCGGCGCGCCGCCAGGCGTCGGATTGGCGCGACTCCCGTACGGTGCGGCTCACCGCAGTGCTGTGGAGTGACGGCCTGCCACCAGGGACGGCCCGCACCACGCGCCCGTCAAGCGCTGTGCTCGCGACAATCGCGCGCGCACTGCTCGAGCGTTCACAGCGCGGTCATCCCGCCGCCGACCGGCCCCGCCCACCGGCACCCGTCCGATGTCCTCTGACCGTCCCGCCCATCCCCGTCTGTCGTGTCCCCCTTCGGACATGTCGCGCCACACGCGCACGATTCAGGTCTGGATCGCGGCGAGCCTCGGTCTCGCGACCGCGCTGGCGGGCAGCGTCGGCGTCGCGGTCGCCCAATCGGGCGTCGGCGCACGCTACGGGGCACGCGACCCGCACACCTGCCCCGACACCCGGATGCCGGCACGTGGCGCGCCGGCCGGGGCCCAAGCCGCGCAGTACGTCACGTGCGCGCAGGAAGGCGTATTCGGGGCGTCCTCCTCGCTCGGCCTCGTCGAGGACGTCCGCGTGCAGGTCGGCACTGGGCGGCCCTACATCCACGTGACGGACTCGTTCCAGGACATCGACCCGCACCAGCTCGTGTACCCGATCCGCGGCAGCTATCGGTCGTACGCGTGCTCCGAGATCGTCCCGCCGAACGGGTCCCCAGGCCGTCGGGGGGAGAATTGCTCGGTCGCAGACAGTCCGCAGGCGACCGGGGTGTGCTACAAGACCACGTTTGGTGACTGGCGCTGCAACATGCAGGACACCGAGACGCCGTACGGCAAGCTTGGTTTCGCGCCGCCGCAGTGAATACCGGGCCGAGGCGTGGGCGCATATCGCACGCGTGTTGAGCGCGGGGCTGCGTATTTCGGCGATGCCGGCGCTGCGCAGCGTTCGATCAAGGTGCGCCGTCAGTCGATCTCACCGACCCACTTGCACAGCGGAGCCAGGATTTACGTCGCAAACGGATTACGCGATCGCCGGCGAAGCATGAGCCCGCCACGGTTTCGTCGGCGGCTGCGCAGAGCATCGAGGCCGATCACACGTTTCGCTCACGCCGCTCGAAGCCGGTGGCACGATCCCTCGGATGCGCGCCCCCCGGCTCGCCGCGCCGCCCATCTCTGTCGGGGAGCGCGCGCGCGACACGTCGCTCCACCCGTTATTCGCACCGCGGCACGCCGGAACCTGGGCGGACGGCGTTGGATCGCGACGACGGACCGGGGTGTGGGCTACGTTCGCCACCGGCGCGCGTGCGCGCGCAGCGGCCGGCACGTCGGCGCGCCGCCCCGGTCGTCGTGACGCGCCGCGCCGTCATGGACGCGACCTCTCGACGAAACGCCTAACACGGGAGGGTACGAGCGCCATCCGACCGGCGCCGCGCCCGCGCGCCGGTCGCACGCGTCGCGTCGGGCCCGCACGCGTCGTCCCTGACCTGGCCATCTCCCCGATGCTCGGGAAGCGACCTCGGATCGATGCCGTCGTTCATGGTACTACCCTGGGGGGGAGCACGGTGCGCGCCCGGAAAAGATCAGGAGCATGCCCCCCGGCGCTTCGCGCGGCCGACAAGGGGGATTGCGACGCGCTTATCGCTCACGACGTTGCGTTGCGCCCTCGCCGCAGCACGCCCGCTCTAGCACCCGCTCGCCGATGGCGGCTTGGATTCCCATCCGCCATCAGTCCATCACAGCGGGGTCACTCCAACTCCACTGGCCGGAAGCCGGCGTTGGGGGGCGCGAGCAATCGGCGCCGGCACGCGGCGGCACGCCACGTACGTGCTCGCCCGTGCGCGGGGGAGCGGGGCGGGTCGTGGCAGCCCCGCGACCCGCTGGCTCACGACGGTCGGAGCGGGATGACCCGCGCGCGGGTTGCTGCCACCCCCGCGGCGTGAGCCCCCGACGAGACCGACCGCGACGGCGCCAGAGCCGCACGCCCGGCGGGCAGATCGGGAGCACGGCCGCGGGCTCGAGCGGCAGACAGGCCGCGGCCGGCGAGGACGCAGACCGATGAGCGCCGCCCTTGCCCCCGAAGTGTGTGCCGCCCAGCACCGGCCGGTGTGTCGCCCAACGCCTCAAGTTCAGCGGCGGGCTTTCGGCGCGCAACGGTGATCGCGAACGATGCACCCCACGGCCGCGCTGCGATTGCCCCGCATACTCGACAGCTTCAACGTATCGTTAGGCGCCGCGCGCGTCGGGACTATCAACGGCGTGCGAGACGAGGAGCGCAGCCCCTGGGTCGGCCGCGAATGCGACCACGTCGCCATCCCGCGCCCCTTCGGTGGCGGCCCGAGGAGGAAGCTCCGCTGCCGGAAGTCGTCGTCCTTCGTCACGATCGCATACCCGCCGGCACCCGCGTGCGCCCACACCGCCTCGTCGTCCGCCGCCGCGAGTCCGGCGTCTCGCACGTGGGCCGACCCCGGGTAGCGGTCGGCGAGCCGGCGCGCGAGAGCCGGGGCGAGGTTCTGGTCGAACAGGAGCGGCGGCCCCGCCGGGGGCGGCCCGCCCCCGGGCGTCACGCGGCGACGTCGCCGGCGAGCCGGCGCTCGCGGTCGGCGGCGAATGCTAGGGCCGCCCGGATGTCCTCACGCTCAAGGTCGGGAAAGTCGGCGAGGATCGCATCCTCAGACATCCCCCCGGCGAGGTAGTCGAGCACGTCGTAGACAGTGATACGTAGCCCCCGGAGGCACGGTTTGCCGCCGCGCTTGCCTGGCTCGATAGTGATCCGTCCACGGTAGTCCATGCCCGGAGACTGCCGCGGACCCGCGGCGCCCGCCACCGGTCGCGGGCGTCGCGGAGCGTCCCTGTTACTCGACAGCTTCAACGCCTCGTTGGGCGGCGGCGCACCTACGCCTGCACCTCGGGGTCCTCGGCGAGGATGCATTCGACGCTCGCCTTGAGCGGGGGCAGTCGTTCTCGATCGTGTTCCAGATGGCGGTGAGGTCGAGGCCGTAGTACTCGTGGTTGACCACGTCGCGGATGCCGGCCACCTGCTTCCAGGGCACCCCCCGGGTGCCGTGCCTTGAACGGAGGGGAGAGGCCCTTGACCGACTCGCCCAGACTCCCGATGCGGGAAAGCACGGCGTCGTGCACCAGGTCGTCCGCGAAGAACGCCTCCCGGCCGGTCGCGGCGTGCCGCTCGACGCGGCCGATCGCGTCCAGGACTTCGAGGAGCCGGGCGCGGTCCCGGGTCACAGGGCGACCGCCTCGGCGCGCGCCCGCTCGCGGACGTACTCCCGGAGCTCCGCATCGGTGACCACGTCGACCGGGGACCCGAGGAGGTCGCGCAGCTCCACGGTCAGGCCCGCGCGGTCGAACAGGCTGTGGCCAGGCAGCGGGTCGATGAGGAAGTTCACGTCGCTCCACGGCTCGAGGTCGCCGCGGACGACGGACCCGAAGACGCGGACGTTGCCGGCCCGGTACCGCCGCGCCAGCTCGACGATCTGCTCGCGCTTGTCCCGGAGCTCAGATAGGGTGACGGGCACTGGTCGCCTCCGCGCACGGTCTTCGCGACAGCGGGAAGATAGCACCGGGGCGAACGGTTGAGCTCGGTGCCAACCGTAGGAGATCGTCTGTTGCCGCCGAACGCCCAAGTTCTGCTGCAAGCTGTCCGAGCGCGATGACGCTCGCGTGTGATACGGTACGCGGAGGAGCGGGGCGTCCCGGCGGACTTGACAGCAGCAACGCCACGGTCGGCCGCGGGACGACGCGCCCGTGCACCACGGCCCGCGCGCCGCGCTACGGCAGCGGCGCGAGGGCGCTCGCCAGCAGCGACCCGCTGGCATCCGGCGGCCCCGCCAGGTCGAGCTCCGTCGGGTAGCTATATGTGGGGTCGTACCGCGCGCCGCGCAGCGTCCCGGCCGCGGCGGCCTGCACGGCCTGATCGAACAGCTGGTCGACGGTCGGCCACCGCGTCGCCGAGTCGGCCACCGGTTGTCCCGTCGCGACGTCGGTGGCCGACTGCACGGCCCCGTCGCGCACGACCAGCCGGAAGCGACGCCCCCCGTAGGCGTTGAAGAATCCTGTCGTCCCATACTCGTACTGGTAAGCTCCCGGGCGGCGCGCCACCCACTGGGCCCGATGGGACGCGAGGTCCGCCGACGGCGCACTCGTCGGCTCGCCGCAGCTCGCGCCGACGAGCAAGGCGCCGAGCGCAAACCAGCCGGACAAAGAACTGAAGATCCTACGCATGGATTCTCCTGCGATCGAGGCGCTTCCCCTGCTCCTTGTCTACCCCCCGCCCCGCCGGCGCCATCACTCGCGCGGCGGGCGTGTCGCAACGAAGCCAGTGAGCTGCCGAACGCGAAGTTAGAGGGGATGAAGCGGCGGCTGGGGGCTGGACCTCCGCGGGGACGTGGTCACACAATAGAGATGCGCCACAACGTGACTAACGCGGTCACCACCGAGGTGGGCCGCGCTTCTGCCCGGGACGCCAGCCGATGCCAACACCCGCCATTGCTGCCCCGCACGACACGATAGGGCTCGACCTGCACAAACGCGAGAGCCAGCTGCGCACCCACGGCGCCGACGGGACGGTGGTCGCGCGGCGTATCGCGACCACCCGACCGCAGTTCACGGCCGTCCTCGGCGGCCGGCCGCCGGCGCGCGTGCTCCTCGAGGCGTCGACCGAACGCGAGTGGGTCGCGCGCCACCTCGAGTCGCTCGGCCACACGGTGGTCGTGGCGGACCCGAACTACGCGCCGATGTACGCCACCCGGTCGCGGCGC
Source organism: uncultured Gemmatimonadales bacterium (assembly GCA_963763675.1). Lineage (GTDB taxonomy): Bacteria > Gemmatimonadota > Gemmatimonadetes > Gemmatimonadales > Gemmatimonadaceae > BPUI01. Next base: position 84,445 of record CAVXPN010000004.1, on the reverse strand, counting down.
GTGAGGACCGACCAGCGCGACGCGCGCACGCTCGCCGAGGCGTGCCGCCTGGGCGCGTACCGGCGCACCGGCGCACCGGCGCCCCGGCGCCCCGACGCCCCGACGCCCGGTGCCACGTGCGGGCGGAGCTCGCCGTCCGCGACGCGTTCGTGCGCACGCGGACGCGCGACATCGCGGTGCTCAAAGCGTTGGTGCGGCGCGACGGGCTGCGCCTCACGGCCGGCGAGGCCGAGCGCACGGCGGCCAAGTTCGCCGTACTCGACGCGACCGGGGCGGTGTCGGACGCACTCCGTGCGGAGGTCGCGCCACTGCTCGCCGTGTTGGCCCCGCTCGACGCCGAGGGCGCGGCCGCCGACCAGCGCCTCACCCGGCGCGCGGCGACCGACGCCGCGGTGCAGCGCCTGACGAGCGCGCCTGACGAGCGCGCCTGACGAGCGCGCCTGACGAGCGCGCCCGGCATCGGCCCGGTGACCGCGACCGGGTTCGTCGCGACGCTCGACGACGTCGCCCGCTGCCGCGACGCGCACCAGGTGATGGCGTACCTCGGCCTGGTCCCGAGCGAGCGCAGCTCGGGCGAGCGGCAGCAGCGCGGCCGCATCACCAAGGCCGGGAGCCCGCGCGTGCGCTGGCTGCTCGTCGAGGGCGCGTGGCGCGTCCAGCGCAGCCGCGACCCGGACGCCGCGCCTCTGCAGGCGTGGGCCGCCCGCGTCGCGCTCCGGCGCGGCACCCGCGTCGCCATGGTCGCGCTCGCGCGGCGGCCCGCGGGCGTGCTCTACGTCATGTGGCGCGACGGCACGGACTAGACGGCGGCGCGCGTCCGGTCGCGCGCGGACACCACCCCGGAGGCCGCCACCGCCTAACGACACACGCGGGCCGGGCATGCCTGGTGACTGACGCCGGGCGGGTGAGCGCGACGCAGGTCATGGCCGCACGTGAGGCCGCCAGTTAGAGGGCGCCACCCGCCCCCGCATCCCCCCCATGCGCCGGCGTGCCCCCGCACGCCACTCTGAGCGCGAACAGAAGACTGAGCAGCACCTCGCGCCCGGCCCGCACCACCGATCACGACCCGCTACAACGCCACGAGTGCACCACAGCCCGTGGTGAGAGCCGCCGCTTCACAGAAAGCTGCGGGCTTTCCGAGAGCATCGGTGCTTGCCGACGAGGAGCGCCGCGGAGGAGCGGGGCGTCCCTGTTACTCGTCAGCTTCAACGCCTCGTTAGATCGCAGCGGGCGGCTACGGGTCGCTCGCGGGCTCGCGTTCGCGCACGCCGCTCGCCTGCCCGGCCGGTGCCCCGCGGCCGCGACGGACGACCCGGAGCGCGAGCCGCGCGACACCCCGACACCCCGACACCCCGACACCACAGGGCGAAGATAGTGATCGCGCCGACGACGATCCCGAGGGCGGCGAGGACCCCGAACACGTCCGTCCCGCGGCGTCCACCGAGCAGGAACACGCCGCCCGCACCGACGAACGCGAGCGCCGCGCACGCCAGGATGAACCGGAGGGCTCGCCGCGGGATCGCCGGCGGGTCAGGCGGCGGGGAACGGTCGGGATACATGGGTGCGGTTGCTACGGTGCGCGGAGCGCGCCGGCAATCCGCAACTCGCGGCACGTTCGGGCGACCGTCGCCTGCGCGCGGGAGACGATCGGGGCTTGCGCGTCGACGACCGCCGCGTCGCCCGCACTCGCGGCGTGCCGGTACCCGGCGCGGCAGACCTCGGCCGCGAGGTCCTCGCCCACGGCGCCGCCCGGCATGCGCGCGCTGAGGTACACGCTCACGGCAGCCGAGGCGAGGCTAACGACAACGAGCAGGCCGAGGCCCGCGGCTCGGAGTACCCCTGCGAGCGTGGTAGCCGGACGTGGGCGGGACTGCGCCATACTCAGATGATTGTTGCGATCTAACGCCGAAGTTAGGCTGCAAGCTTTCGGGGCGCGCTGCTGGTGGGGTCCGACGGCGACTGCCGGGCCGCACGCGCGTCCTCGCGTACTTGACAGCTTCAACGCCTCGTTAGCCAGCGCTGCGGCCGGGCTCTCCCGGCGGCCGGCCCGGGGGCGCCGCGGCCGGCCCGCACAGCGCGTACTGCGCGAGCTCCTGCTCGTGCGCGGCCGTGTGATACCAGTCGCCCAGCACCAGCTCGAAGCCGTCCACCGCCGAGGTGCCGAAGTCCGTGTCGCGCGCCGCGGCCAGCGCGCCCACGAAGCCCGCGGCGTCCCGGAGCGGCGCCGCGAAGCGCACGAGCGTCAGGTGGGCGGTCTCGATCCGGTAGCGGCGGTCCAGGGCGCCCCCGAGTCCGCGCGCGGCGAGCGCCGCCCGCAGGCGGTCGCGGACACGGGCGAGCGCGTCGCCGCGCGCGAAGCCCTGGGCCAGGACCGCTCCGGGCGAGAGCGTCACCCCACGAACCGCGATCGCGAACGGCGGCACGCCGTCGACCGCCTCGGCGACGGCCGCCCGATACGCCGCGAGGTGCGCCAGGTAGGGCGCGTAATCGGCGGTCGCCGTGAAGAGCGACAGGACCGTGTGGTGCAAGTCCGACGCCGGCTGGTGGTACTGCTCCGGCTCCAGCGCTCGGAGCCGCCCCACGAATGCCGCGAGCCCGGCGGCGACCGCCGGCGCGGGCCGCACCAGCAGCGTGACACCGCGGCGCGCGTCCTCCGCCGGGCGGCCCAGCCACGGGTCGAGCGCGGCTCTGCCCGCGCGGACGAGCGGGGCGGCCTCGGCCCACATGGCGTCGTAGCGCGCGGCGAGCGCGTCCGGCTTGGCGGTGGTGGTCACAGTCGCGGTCCGTCTCGGTGACAATGGGCGTCCGCTGGCTAACGCCCAAGTTCTGCTGCGAGTTGTCAGGGCGCGTTGTTGGTAGTGTACGCTGGTGTCAGCGGGTGCGCCGGAGCATCCGTGCATACTCGACAGCAGCAACGCCCCGTTCGGCGGCTCAGCTCAGACCTATGTCGTGCACGAGGTGCGCATCGAGGACCGACGCCCCGCGCTCGCGCGTACGGGCCCCCACCTGCGCGTCGAGCAGGCGGAGGAGCACGTCCCGGATCTGCCCGTCGCTCCACGGCGCGTCCGGGCGGCGAAACGCGCCCGGGTCGTGCGCGAGAACCTCGTCGGCGAGATCGGCGACCGTGCTCGGGCGCCCGCGGAGCAGGCGACCGACGCGGCCGACGTCGACGACCGCGTAGCGAGCGCCCGGCCCCAAGTCGGCGCGGACCGCCGCCCAGGCCCGCTCGCGCGCGGGCGCCTCGGCCGGGAGCAGGTCGGCAAGCCGTAAGCTCCCCCTCCCGGCAGACAGTCGTGGGTACACTGTGCGGAGCTCTATGACGGAGGGGAGATGCGCACGTCCAAGTTCAGCGAGTCGCAGATCGTCGGCATCCTGAAGGAGGTCGAGGCCGGCGTGCCGGTCGCGGAGGTCATCCGCAAGCACGGCATCTCGCGGGCGACCTACTTCACGTGGAAGGCGAAGTACGCGAACGCGACCGTGTCGGAGCTGAGCCGGCTCCGCGAGCTGGAGCAGGAGAACGCGCGGCTGAAGCGGATGTACGCCGAGCTCGCGCTCGAGAACACGGCCATCAAGGACGTGCTCCACCGCAAGCTGTAAGGCCGCCCGCGAGGCGGCAGGTCGCGCTGACCCTGGTGGACGCGCACGGGCTGTCTGTCGTGCGCGCCTGCCGAGTCGCCGGCCTCTCGCGGGCGGCGTATTACGCGCCGCCGCAGGACCAGCTCGACCGGGACGCCGCTGTGATCGAGGCGTTGACCGCGGTCGCCGCGGCGCATCCGAGCTGGGGCTTCTGGAAGTGCTTCGCGCGGCTGCGCTTCACCGGGCACGCGTGGAACGCGAAGCGCGTCTACCGCGTGTACTGCACGCTGCGGCTCAACCGGCCGCGCCGGGCGAAGCGGCGCATCCCGCGGCGTCCGCTGCAGCCGCTCCTGGCACCGGCCGCGCTGAACGGCACGTGGGCGGTCGACTTCATGAGTGACACGCTTTACGACGGCCGGCGCTTTCGCACGCTGAACGTGCTCGACGAGGGCAACCGCGAGGCGCTGGCCGTCGAGGTCGCGACGTCGCTGCCTGGAGCGCGCGTTGTGAGTGTGCTCGACCAGCTCGTCGCGATCCACGGCACGCCTAACGCCATCCGGTGCGACAACGGCCCGGAGCTCGTCTCCGAGCCGTTGCGCCTGTGGGCCGAGCGGCACAGCGTCGCGCTCCACTTCATCCAGCCCGGGAAGCCAAACCAGAACGCATACATCGAGCGGTTCAACCGCACGTATCGGCGCGAGGTGCTTGACGCCTACTTGTTCGCGTCGCTCGCTGAGGTCCGGGCCGTGACCGACGCGTGGCTCACGACCTACAACACTGAGCGGCCGCACGACAGCCTGGGCGAGGTCCCGCCGCTGACCTTCCTGCCCAGGCCCACATCCACTCCCAAGCAGTCTGGAGTTGACCCGTTTCGGATACTGCTGGCGAATTCGTCAGGCGGCCGCGGCCGGTGTCATCAGGCGGGCGTACGCGGACTGCCGCGTGCGGGCGAGCGGCGCGCCGGCGAGCCACGCGCCGAGGCGCACGAGGTTGAGCGCGGCGGCGGTGACCACGTGCTGCAGGTGGGTCTTCGCGAGGCCGACGTAGCGCGCCTGCCGGAGGTGCATCGCGCGCACCCCCTGCGAGAGGGTGCCCTCGATCCCAGCGCGCTGGTCGTAGCGGGCCCTGAAGTCGGCCGTCGCTTCCCGCGCTCGCGCGGCCGCGAGCGCGGCGTAGGCTTCACGCCGCCGCGGCGTGAGCACGCGCCGGGCCGAGCGCGTGCAGCGCGCCTTCAGCGGGCAGGGCCCGCAGTCGGTCGTCGAGAAGCGGATGTGCACGACCTCGCGCCCCTGGTTGTGGTCCACCGTCCAGCTGGTGCTCGCGTGCCCCGCGGGGCACGTCGCGACCTGCCGATCCCAGTCGAGTGCGAAGTCGCCGACCGCGAAGCCCTCGCCGGCCTTCGCTTGCCACTGCTGGTCCTTCGGGGCCGGGCCCACGAGGGCCACGCCGTAGTCCCGATCACTCGCGAGCAGTTGGTCGGCGTCGACGTACGCCAAGGGCGCACCCCCGGCGTCCACCAGGTGCTCGCGCGGGAGGAGTCCATCGGCGCGGAGCGCGGCGTGAATGCGGCCGACCACGTCGCGGTCGACGACCGGGGCAGGCGTGGTCTCGACGTGCGTGATGAGGTGCGGTTGGTCATCCTCGCACACTTCCGTGAGGTGGACCTTGTAGCCGATCCACTCGGTCGTGCGCTTCTTCGCGAAGTGTACGTCGGCGTCATGCGGCGAGGCGACGTAGCGGAGCGATGGCGGGAAGCCCTCCGCGGTCGTCCGCCACACGACCGCGCCCCCCGCCTGTGCCTCAGCTTTCCGACCACGGTCCGAGTCCTTGTCGGCCGCGGGCCTAACCGCGAAGTTCTGCACCCACACGCGCCGCAGCGTCTCGACCGCAGGTAGCTCGCGCAGCCACGCGGGCGCATCAGGGTGCGCGACCGCGGCCAGGGTGGGCCTGAGCCCGCGCATGCCCGTCGCGCCCGATCTGCTCCGCGTACGCCTGCCGGGCCGCGTCGCCCCGCGGGAGGCGGTAGTCGTCCAGCGTGCGAGCGTACCGCTCCACCCACCCCGGGTCGCTGTGAACTCGCAGCCAGTCGGGCGCGGCAACGGCGAGCGTGTTGAGCGCCGCCCGGCAAGCTGCCGGAGGCAGCGTCGCGGCCGCGCACTCGATCCGGTTGAGCGCCCGCACCGCGCCTAACACGTGCGTCGAGTCCGTGCGCTGCCGCGCGTGGGCCTTGAGGAGCTGCTTCTCGCGGCAGACCGCGAGCAGCGTGGCGAGTAGCTGCTCCTCCGCACCGCCCGCGACGAGCCGTGCCCGAAACTCGCTCAGCACCGACGCGTCGAAGCCGGCGTCCGTCAGCTCGAGTCCGAGCAGGTACTTCCAGTCGATCCGGCTGCGCACCGCGTCGGCCGCCGCGCGGTCGGAGAGGTCCTCGGCGTACTGCAGCACCGTGACGAGCGCGAGTCGCCACGGGGCCTCGCCCGGCTGCCCGCGCCGTGCAAAAAGTGCCGCGAACTGCGCGTCGGTGAAGACCGGCCCGAGCGCGTCGCGGAGCGTCAGGTAGGGGTTGCCGCCTGGGAACGCGGTGCGGGCGACCGCCGCGGTGACGACGGGCACCGCCGGCGGCGTGGTCGGGTGGAGCGACACGCGAGTCTCCAGGATGGGAGCTCGCCGACGCCGCAAAGCGAAGGCCCACCAGGGTCACGGATCAGCCCGCTAGGAATTCGCCAGCAGTATCCAAAGCGGGGCAACTCCAGTAGTCGTCGATGGTCACGGCGATCGCAGAGGATGCTTTCATGAGTGGCTCTGTGCCATCTAACGCCTCAAGTTCAGCTGCAAGTCGTCGGGGCGGCGAGGCGGCCGCGTGCGACGGTCATCGCCGGGGCGCACGGGCATCCCCGCGTACTTGGCAGCTGCAACGTATCGTTAGGCGGCCCCGCGCAGCGCCCCGACGGGCCGGACCGCGAGCAGGTCGTCGTCGGCCACCGGCCGCACGTCCGTGGCCGCTAGCGTCCGCAGCGCCTGCGTCCGTCCGGCGGCCGTCACGAACTCGACCTCGAGCGCGTCGGGCGTGTACACCTCGACGACGGCCCCGAGGTCGCCGGCCTTCAGGCCGGCCTCGGGCAGGTCGCGCACGAGGACCACGGTGTCGAGCTCGCGGAACGGCGGCGTCATGGGCGGGGCTCCCCGGGGTAGGCGGACACGAGCCGGGGCGCGTCCTCCCCGGCGCGGACGATCCAGGCGGTCCGCACCCACGCGGCCCGGCCGCCCGGCCCCTGGATGATACCGCGGACGACGTACTTCTGCCCGAATACGGTCGCCTCGCCCGGCTCGGCGTCGTGTCCGAGGGCGACGGCCAGGAGCGCGTCCCGGAGCAGCGGCCAGCCGTCGCGGGTGAAGCCGAGCGCGGCGAAGAACCGTGCCTTCGCGCCGCCGACGGGGTGATCGGAGGCGAGCAGATAGTCGCGGACCTTCGCGCGCTCGACCACCGCGCGCTCGACATTCGGGAGCCTCATGGGTGCGGAACATAACCCACCGTCGGCCGCCTAACGCCCCAGTTCTGCTGCAAGCTTTCGGAGTGCGCCGGCGGTGGCGTGCGACGGACGACGCGGAGGAGCGGAACGTCCCTGCAGACTTGGCAGCAGCAACGTCACGTTAGCGAGCGGCACGCCGGCGCCGTCCGGGCACCTACCGCGCCGAGTCCGCGGTCCCCCGCGGGAACCCCTCGTAGGCGACCCGCACCGGCCCGAGCCGGTCGCGGCGCTCCATCACGTCCACCGCCTCCAGCCCACAGCCGGCGCACACGACGGTGAGCGCCGTGTCGCTGGCCCACCGCAACTCGACGGTCCCCGCGCGCGTCGCATAGAGCACGAACGCGGTGTCCGCGAGCCGGGCCACGGCCGCCGCGGCTGTCGGGGGCCGGCCCGCCGCGACCGCGACCTTATACGTGTCGCTGCTGAGTGCCGCGCGCGACACGTGGCGCACCAGGAGCGCCGACCGGACGTCACTCCGCGCGGCGGCCGAACGGGTGACCTCGACGTCCGCCGCATGCCAGTCGTAGTTCCCCGCGCACCCCGCGGCGGCCGTGAGAAGCGCGATATGAACGGCCAACTGCGGAAAGCGCATGGGTGCCGCAAGAGGATTCACGTTGCTCGCTAACGCTGAGTCCAGCTGCAAGCTTCCGGGGTGTGCTGCAGGTAGCCTACGATGCTGATTGCCGGGGCGCACGCGCGTCCCCGCGCACTTGACAGCTGCAACGCACCGTTCGGCGTCACGCGCGACGGTGCGGCCCGGCCTCCGGGCGAGGTCACGACGGCTCTATCGGCCACCCCTCGGCGGTGGCGACGCTTCGACCGAGGTCAGTACCGTGCGCGGACCAGAGCCGGGGTGTGGGGCGCGATCGTCAGGACGAGAACGCCGTCCGGCCGTCCTCCGGCGGCTCCGGTCCGCCCGGCGTCTGCTCCAGCCGCCACAGCCGCGCGGCGGAAGAACGGGTCCACAAGGGCAGGCTCCACGACCACCGCCACTGCCCGGCGCGGGTTGGCGCCGACCGCGTTCCGCACGAGCACCGCGGCGAACGCGTCGTCCGCCATTCCGGCGCGGTCATACGGGATGAGTGACCCGCCCACGGTCCCGGCCAGCCCGCGGGCGAGCCGGCGGGCAGCGGGGTCATCGGTCGTGTAGACGGCCGCGACCTCTACTCCGCGCAGCGCGCGAACGGCCCCGAGCGCACCGGCAGCGTCGGTCGTCGCCGGGACGAGGACCACGAGCGTGGAGTCCGCCGCAAGGAACGCGGCGGAGCTCGGCGCCGACTGCGCCGCGGCGCTGCGGGCGGACGCGGCGAGGATGGTGGCAGCCGCGAGGTGGGCGTATGTGGAGCGAACCATGTGATACTCCCCAAAGTGAGTGACGCCGAACGCCCAAGTTAAGCTCGTATAGTCGTTAACTCCTGGACGAGCATGCGGCGGCAGGAGTAGCGTACGGGGCGTCGGACTGCGCTGAAGTTAAGCCGAGGGCACTCCCGCTCCTCTCCCTGCAGACCGCGCGTCCGGCTCCCCTGCGCTATTCCGCTTGTTGCGCCCGTCTGCGCTGATCGACACGAGCGTGCGCTGGAGTCGGCCCGTCCCGACGTGCGGGTGACCCACGGAGGTGCGACGATGATGTACCTGGGATTCGACATCGGGAAGCGAGCGCATGACGCGGCGCTCCTGGACGGCGACGGCGAGATCGCCTGGCAGCTGCGCTTCGCGCCCACGCGCGCCGGCCTCGCCCAGCTCGCGGCGCGGCTCGAGGGCGTGGACACCGGGGCCCTGCAGATCGGGCTGGCGGCGACCGGCATCTACTGGCTCACGCTGCACGCGTGGCTGGGGCAATGGGGCGCGCCGACGATCCGCGTGCTCAACCCGCTGCAGACCCGCGCCTTCCGCAACGCCAACCTGCGCGGCGCGAAGACCGACCGCATCGACGCGGTCGCCGTCGCGCGCCTGCTGCACTGGGGCGGGCAGCGGCTCGCCTCGCACGCGATGCCCGAGGACCGCCAGGCGGCGGCGCGTGAGATCAGCCGGCTGCGCACGGAAATGACCGAGCTCCGCGCGCGACAGCTGACCAAGTTGCACACCGTCCTCGACCCGCTCTTCCCGGAGTTCGCCGCCGTCTTCTCCGACCTCGGCAGCCCGAGCGCCCTCGCGGTCCTGGCGCGGTGGCCCGCGCCGGCGGCGCTCGCCCACGCGCGCGCGTCCGAGGTCACGCGCGTGCTCCACACGGCGAGCCACGGCCACCTCGGGGCCGCGACCGCGCGTGAACTGCACGCGTGCGCCGCGGCTTCCGTCGGTGTGGTCGACCCATACGGCGCGGCCGCCATCGCCGTGCAAACGCTGGTCGCGCATCTCGAGCAGCTGCGGGCGCACGTGGCCGAGTTAGGCGAGCGCCTCGACGCGCTGCAGGCCGAGGACGCCCCCGTGCGCGCCCTGCTCGCGAGCATCCCGGGCTTCGGCCGCGAGACGGTGCGGACGTGGGTCGCCGAGCTCCCGCCGATGACGCGCTTCGCCGAGCAGGCGCGCGAGCAGGCGCGCGAGCAGACGCGCCTGGTGCGCAAGCCAAGACATGGGGCCGACAAGCTCGTCGCGGCCGTCGGCCTCGACGCGCAGGTGAAGCAGTCGGGCCGCTCCGCCGGCCACGCCCGCATGAGCAAGCGCGGTAACCGCTACGTGCGGCGCGCCGTGATGCTCGCCGCGCGCTCGGCCGCGCGCACCGACCCGCAGTGCCAGGCGATCTACGATGCCCAGCGTGCGAAGGGCAAGCCGTACTTGGTCGCCCTCAGCCACGTCGCGCACCAGCTGTTGCACATCGCGTACAGCGTCCTCCTGCACGCGAAGCCCTACGAGATCCCGGCCCGCTTCACCACCGCCCCCGCACCAGAACTCGTCATGGCCGGGGCTTGATCTCCCTTAGCTTGTCTGCGGGTTTTCCGAGCGAGACGGATTCTCCCTGCGGTGGCGACCGCGGAGGAGCGGGGCGTCCGTGCATACCCGACAGCTTCAACGCCTCGTTAGATGGCAGGGCGCCGATGCTCGCCGTGCGCCAGCCGCTCGGCGCGTACCCGCACCCCTCGCGCCGGAGCGCTGCGAGGTCGGGTGCGCGCGCCGGGCGCGGCGTCCGCGCCAGCCACGCGCGCCAGGCCGGGACGAGGTCCGCGAGCGGCCGCCCGTACGCGGCCGGAATGGCCGCCGGCCCGCCCTGCCAGACGCGCTTCAGGGCGGCCGGGCCAGCGGACTCGAGCAGGTACTGCACCAGGGTGCCGGCCTCGAGATACGCCACGAGGTCGTCCTGCCGCCGGAACGCGCCCACGAGCGAGTCCACCGACACGAGACCGTCGCGGCCCGTCCCGGCGCCGGCGAGCGCGGCGACGACCTGCCGCCCCGTGAACGCGCCGCACCGGTTCTCGGCCGCGGCGGCGAGGCCCTCGACGAGCCACGTGCCGCGCTCGCCCCAGGCCGCCCCCTCGCGCGGGTCGCCCCAGAGGGCGAGCGAGACGGCGTGCATGACCTCGTGCGTCTCCAGCGGCTCCCACGCGGGCGCCGCCACTACGACGACCGCGTGCGCCGGGGCATCCGTGAGGCCGGTCGCCCGGGCCCCGGCGAGTGCGCGCATCCGGTCGCGCGAGGCCACGTAGAACACCCGCAGGCGCGGGGCGAACGCGGGCGCGCCGAGCAGGGTGAGGCTGCGCCGGCGCGCCGCGGTCACGCGGGCGGTCAGCGCGGGCAGCCGGGCCGCGTTCGCGGAGCCGACCTCGGCGTACACCGTCGCCCCGGGCCCCGCGAGCGAGTCCCACCGGAAGTCCGGCGCGGTGAGGGCAGCCCGCGCGAGCCCGGTCGGCGGCGCCTGGCCCGCGGCCACGGAGGCAGCGAGTGTGAGAGCCCCTATGACACAGAAGCGTAGCGCTCGGAGCAAGCCAGTTTGGGGAAGGTGCATGTGGCCATCTAACGCCAGAGTTAACCTGCGAAGCCGCAGGGCTGGAGCCTTGCTGCCGGGTTGGAGCGCTGCGCGGCTTCGTCAGGTTCAACGACTCGTTAGATGGCAGGACGGGAACGAGGCCGGCCGCGCGCCCTCGACGTCGCGGCCTGCTCGGCGACGCGGAACTGCACGATGGCGGCGACCAGATCGAGTGGCAGGGGCTCGCTGTGGGGGAACTGCACGGACCCCTTTGCCCCCTTGTAGAGCGCGAGCGCCTCCTGGAACGCCGCGATGCCGGTCGCGCCCGGATAGAACCCAACGTGCCGCGCGAAGGCGGCGAAATGGACCAAGTTCCCGCCGAGGTAGAACGTCGGCATTCGGTAGCTGATCCGCTCCTCTGCTGCCGCGGCGTGCTGGCGGATGGTCGCGCGCAGCGCTGCCAGCCGCGCTTGCACCGCAGGCGGGTGGCCGGCGATGTAGTCGTCGATGGTCACGGCGATCGCAGAGGATGCTTTCATGAGTGGCTCTGTGCCATCTAACGCTACAGCTCAGTTGCGGGCCGTGAGCGCGCGAGGATGCCGAAGTGAACGAGTGCCGAGGGCCGTGTTGCCGTGGCCCCGCATACCCGACAACTGCAGCGTCTCGTTGGACGGCGGCACGCCGGGGTCATGGCCCGGGCTCCGTTCCCCACGAGACGTGGATTGCCGGCCGCAACTGGAGCCGGAAGGGGCGGGCGCGCGGCATCCGCAGCTCCACCACGAGCGCCTCCCGTCCGCGCTCGGCCTCCGCACGGAGCGCGGCGACGTCGGCGAAGTCGGCGCGGACAAGCGCCACCCCGTCGCGCTCCCACTCGAGCCGGAGGACGCCGTCGGCCGGCGCGATCTCGCAGCGCACGCGGTCGGCGCCGCGCTCGGTGACGAACGTGAGCGTGTTGTACGCAGCGGGCACGCCCGGATCGAGGTACGTCGGCTCGGCCTCGAACAGCGCGATCAGCTCGTGCAGCGCGGGGAATGGGTCCACGGGTCGGCTACTCCGAGGTGGGCGCGGGCGTGCCGAGCGGCTCCAGCGCGTCGGGCGCCGGCAGCCGTGGTGTCGGCCGCGCCGTTCACGGACCATACCTCGAGGCCGGCGAGCACGCCCGCGCGCGCGAACGCGAACACCCCACCGAGGTGCCCGGCCGCGTCGCGCCACTGATAGTCGGCCAGGACCTCGTAGGTCGCGCCGTGCGGCGGCCGGCGCCCGTCGACGACGAAGTCGACGCTGGCGCACCCGCACCCGCAGCGGCCCACGACCCACGCGTGATCGAGCGCGTCGAGGTGCGCGTCCGCGCCCGGAAACCCGTGCTCCAGGAGCCAGCGCGTGAGCGCGTACTCGTCGGCCGACAGCGGCCGGTCCTCCAGAAGGGTCGACATTAAGACAAGGTTCGGAGCCGCCCAACGCCAGAGTTCAGCTGCAAGCCTTCGGGGCGGCATGGCGGTGGCGTGCGACGGTGCCGGCCGGGGCGGACGGGCGTCCCGGCGTACTTGACAGCTGCAACGTACCGTTAGGCAACACGCGAGACGGCCCGGCCCTACAGCCCCGCGAGCAGCCGGTCGTACTCGGCGTGCGACCCGATCCAGAACCACACCCACACGTCGCCCTCGCCCCGCGCCGCGAGCGCCCGGTACCCCAGCCCGACCCGGGCCGAGTAGATCGGCCGTGTGCGGTGGACCGGCTTAAGCCGCAGTCCCGGGTGCTGCGGGTCGCGCACGAACGTCCGGTACGCCTCGCGCGCCTGGGCGCGAGCCCGCTCTGGCAGGGCGGCGTACGCGCGCCGGAACCGCGCCGTCGTGCGCGAGACCACCGCCCGGCGCGCCGGCTACAGCCGGTCGGGGTCGAGCGGCTCGGTCCGGCCCGCCCGATACTCGGCGAGCGCCTCGTCCGCGAGCCGGGCGAGGGCGTCGGGCGTCGCCGCGATCCGGGCGTCGAAGTCGCGCTCGGAGGCGAGATCGGCCAGGAGCGCGCGGGCGACCGCGTCTTGGTCTTCGGGCGAGAGGTCACTCGCGGCCGCGAAGGCCTGTTCCAGCAGTTGGGTCATGCAGGGGCTCCGGAGGGGACCGTCGGAAGATAGCACCGGGGCCCGGCGCGGCCGAGCCCGCCCACATCCGAGCAGGGCGACGCCGGCGGGTGGTGTTGCCTAACGCCGAAGTTAAGCTGCGGGCCGTGCGGGTGAACTACAGCCGAGGCGAGACGGTGCCGAGGGGCGCGGGCGGGCGTCCGTGCATACCCGACAGCTTCAACGCCTCGTTAGCTCGCAGGCGCGCTGATCTGTCCCCCACGGTTGCCCAGCGACGGGAAGTGCCTGTCGATCAGTTCGCGCAGCTGCGCGATGGCCTCTGGGGTCAGGCGGATGGACTGGCTCTTCTTCCCAGGCATCTCGCGGTCGGCCGATCCGTAGGTGTCGATCTGCAAGCACCGCTCGCCACCCTCGCCACGGACGATCGCGTAGGTGGCCGCGACCTCTTTATGGGGCGGTTCGACTTGAAGCGGCTGGTGCTCGATGAGGCGTACGATCGCCATTGGTGGTGGTCGGTGGAGTGAGTTGCGCCGATTCCAGGACGCTGGTGTCGGCGGGCACCGCGGCCGGGGCCGAAAACAACCTGAACGCGAGCCCGGTGTCATCCGGCATGCTGGAGTGGGAATCCGCCCTGATCGCCCGGAAAAACGCCGCGAGAGCGGCGTCGTACGACTGCTGCGTTCGCTTCGGAATGTTCACGTCCTCTACCAGCGCGTACGCGGCGCGGAGGACTCGGGACGGCGCGACCAGCGCGAGGTTGTTCGCGGCCTCGGCGAAGCGCTGGCGCGCCGCTGGAGTGGCGGTCGCCTCCGTGACGCCCGACATCGCCGCGACGTACTCACGGTAGTAGTCGAGCTTGAATTTCCGCCACTCGGCTTCGCGCTCGCGCCGTTTCGTGAGCGCGTAAGTGAACGCGCCAGCGGTCGGCGTCGCGACAGCGGCTACCAGGGCAGCGATCACGGGGGCGTCCACGGGTAGCATACCTCGTCATGTGTTGCGAGCTAACGCCCAAGTTAAGCTGCGGGTTCGGCGGGTGGGCCGGAGCCGAGGCGAGAGGAAACCGAGGGGCGCGGCGTAGCATCCCTGCATACCCGGCAGCTTCAACGCCTCGTTAGGTAGCCGCGAGACGCGGCCGGTCCTGGTACCAGAGCGCGTAGAGCCGGACGCCGGGCGCGCTCGGGAGCGTGAGCGGGCCGGACACCGCCCCTTTCCGCGGGCCGGGCGCGCCCATCGCCGCCAGGAACGCCTCGTACGCCGCCCAGTTCGGCTCGTCGTCCGGCGCGAACGAATGTACCAGCAGCACGGCCACGTCCGCACCGTAGAGCATGGCCTCGTTCACGCCGGCGACCGTGCGGTGCAGGAGCTGATAGTGGAGCGCGCTCTCGGCATCGGCGTCGATCCCGAGGCGCTCGGCGAGGTAGCGGAGCCGCCGCACGCGCGACGGCCGGGGCTCGGTGTCGGCGGATGGCTGCGGCAGGTCGCCCCGGACCCACGCGCGGACGGGCAGGCCGAAGCTCTCCGTCGCCTTCCCTTCCACGGCCACCACGACCGGGTCGCCGGCGGCGTTGCGCGCGTAGCCCATGATGTCGGTCATTGAGGGGCCGATCGGCGTGTCTAGGTAGCTCGGCTTCTCGACGACGCCGACCTCCAGGCGGAGCCGCGCGAGCTCCGGGACCCCGCTGTCCGAGAGGGCGGCCGCGATGCCCGGCGGGACCCCGTTGGCGCCGTGCCACGCGTACGCGAGCTCGTACGCCGAGCGCGTCGGCACCCACTTGGCCTCGCCCGCGAGGCCGCGCCACTGCTCCGCCGCCCCGAGGCGGACCATCCCGTAGAAGTACGCCATCTGGGGGTGCGTGTGGGCTACCTAACGCCCAAGTTCAGTGGCGAGCTTTCGGTGCGCGTTGGGAGCGGCGTATGGTGGACTCCAAGGCCGCGCTGCCGCCAGCCCCGCGTACTCGTCCACTGCAACGCCTCGTTGGGCGACGGCTCACCGATCGGTGCCGCCCGGGCCACGCGCGTAGCGGCGCTCGGTCGCGTGGTACTCCCACAGCATGACCGGCCACATCGAGCAGAACATGAGCGTGCCCGCCAGGAGCAGGTAGAGCGGGAACGGTCCGCCGTACGCATGGCGCGCCCACGGCACTCCCGCCTCGGCGAGCCCGAAGCGCGCAACTTCGAACACGTCCCAGCACAGGGCGAACCCGAGCGCCGCGCGCGTGGCGTAGCGCCACGGCCCGCGCTCGCGCGTGTGCTCCCAGGTGGCCCGGCGCGCCTCCGGCGTCCGCGGCCAGCGCCAGCGCGAGGTCGCCGGACCGGCGGGTGGCGCGCTCGCTGCCGGCGCCCCCCGAGCCGAGGGAGGCGGGCGGGTACCCGGGGCAGGAGCTGACCTGCGCACTCCGAGGGCGCCCGCGACAGCGTCAGCTCGTTTGCCACGCGGCGCGTCGAGATCGTTGCTCGTAGGGAGACTGTGCATTCGCCCGAAGGGGATGGCCGTTCGCCGCCCAACGCCCCAGTTCTGCTGCGAGTCGTCCGAGCGCGCCGGTGGTGGCGTACGAGGCTCCACGCGGAGGAGCGGAGCGTCCCCGCGTACTCGACAGCAGCAACGCCACGTTAGCTGGCGCGCGCGCCGGCCGCAGCCCGGCGTCGCGTGGTGACGAGGATCGCGCCGCCGCCCGCGTCCGGGCCGAACCGGACCCGCGCCTCCCGCGCGCCCAGGAGGATGACGGTCACGACGTCCTCGGGCGCGAGGACGAGGCCGGCCGGGAACTCGCACCGCCCCCGCACGACGCGCTGCCGGTACACCGCGCCCTCCACGACGACCAGCGCGCACGGGGGCTGCGGCGGCAGCCAGTGCTCGGCGAGTGCGAGCCGCGCCGGCGCCGGCCCGGCGGCCGCGCGTGGACCCGTGGCGTGCTCGGCGCAGCCAGCGGTCGCGAGCACCAGCAGGGCGAGCGCGGCGCGCGGCGTTGGCATGTGGTCGGGCTGTGAGCAGCGGGAGGATGGAAACTGTCCTGAAGGTCCAGCACAATCGGCGCCAGCTAACGCCAGAGTTAAGTTGCGGGCGGTGAGCGAGCGAGGGAGCCGAGGCGAGACACAGCCGCGGGCCGGTGTGGGGTGTCCCTGCATACCCGACAGCTTCAACGCCCCGTTAGGCGGCTGGCGCGCCGGACCCGTAGTAGCATCCGGGCGCGCCTGCGCCGGGGCGACCCTGAGCGCAACGCAGGGGCCGGCGTGACACGCCGACCCCCGTTCATCACGGTCTCCGGGATGGGATTAGCCGGTGGTTGCGCCGCGCCGCCAGCGGGCGAGCGCGCTCGCGCTCAACAACCCCGCGGCGACCAGAACATAGGTCGACGGCTCCGGGACCACCGCCGCCTGCCCCACGGTGACGTTGTCGACAGCGTTCCCCCCGCCCGCGGCCGCCACCCGGACCTGGACCGACGTGAGAGCGACAGCCGAAGTGAACCCGACAAACGCGAACCCAGTTCCGTTCGTCCCGATCGGGGTACCGCCGTTCCGGACGAAGACGTCGCCGGTGGACAGGGTGAACGTGGTCGGGACGGACGAGAAGGCACCGAAGTCGATCCCGAACGCCGTCGTCCCCAGTGGAAGGAGGATGTTGAGGATGCGGGGAGCCGTCCCGACCGGGGTCAGCACGGCGCCGGTGCCGTACTCGAAACCGGGCGAGTACGTGTTGGAGGTGACGTTCAAGGTGTTCCCTGGCCCAGCTTGGAACGTGACGCCCGAGCGCGTCAGGCTCGTCCCGTACATTGTAAAGCCTCCGTCCGGGGCGTCACCGGTGAACGTGACGGTTGTCTGCCCCGTGAGGGCCACCAGGAAGGCGGCGCGGCTGCTGTACACGCTGACGGGTTGAGCGGCTGCGGGCACGGCAGAGGTCACGCCGAGCATGGCGCCACACGCGAGCAGCACGCGGCGAAGGACGGTCGAGCGCATGCTAGTGCTCCGAGTCGGAACGGGGGGGGGGCCGGACGGGGCCGCCTATATTGGCCGCCCACTCGCGCGGCCGCAAGGGGCGGGCCCGGGCGCGCGCGTCACGGTGTCGCGACAGGAACGCTCAGCGCGAATGCGATGGGGAGCACGGTAGCCGCCTAACGCCCCAGTTCTGCTGCGAGCTGCGCCAGCGTGGGGAGACTCGTGTGCGAGGAGGCTCGCGGAGGAGCGGAGCGTCCCTGCATACTCGACAGCAGCAACGTCACGTTAGACGTCGGACGCGCGGAACTGCGCCTCGCCGGACTCCACGAGCGCGACCTCGTGCGCCCACAAACCCCGCCACCGGTGCCCCTCGACGAGGTCGATGACCCGCTCGGAGAAGAGTACCATGCGCGACGCAACCCCGCCGCTCCCGAACCACTCCGCCGAGTAGGCGACGTCGGGCGCGCCGGCGAACGCCGCAGCCGCGAACTGCGGCCGCTTCGGGAAGTGGTACTTCGGTGCCCCGCCGTACGGGTAATCGCGCGGGTAGCGCTTGGCTGGCGTCCAGTCGCCGACGGCGTTGGCCTCTTCGTTCTCGGGGCGGCAGGTGACCGGCTGGACGCCCTCGCGATCGAGTGCCAGCGGGAGGACGTGCGCGACCTGCAGCTGCGTCCAGCCCCCGAGTGGTTCACCCGTCCGGTGGCGCACGACCGGTCCGAACGTCGCGCCGGTGATTCCGGCCCCGCGGAACGCGTCCACGACGTCCGGCCGGACGAACAGCGCGTCGTACACCCAGTGTAGCGCGATGAATTGGCTCCGCTTCTGCGTCGGCTCCGTGCGGACGCGTAGCGGCGCGCGCTGCCGGCCGTGGACCCCGCACCGAAGGCAGAACGCCTCGTACGTCGCACCGTGGTAGTCGTCCTCGGGCTGCGGGTAGCCGAAGTGCCCCGTCGTGCCGACCTGGTACCACGCCCGTCGCATGCAGGATGCCGGAGAAACGAGTCAGTTGGTCGACGTCTAACGCCACAGTTAAGCTGCGGGCCGTGAGCGAGCGACGGCGCCGAGGCGAGACAGGGCCGAGGGCCGGCGAGGGGCGTCCCGGCGTACCCGACAGCTTCAACGCCTCGTTAGACAGCTTGATCACTGTATCATGCCGGCCGAGGTTCTACCGGGAGCGTGGCCCGCGTGGCCACGAGTGCGGCATCTAGGTCGGACGCGCACAGGTCATGTAAGGTGTCGAACGCGTCGGCGACTTCATCCAGATACTCAGGCAAGGCGCGAAGCGTCGTCACCGTGATTACCGTATGTACCTGCCCGGCGACTGGGTTACGCCAGTACACGACTTGCCGGTCGGTCTCGGAGAGCACCCGTGTACCGTCATCATCGAGATAACACTCGAACATCTCCCCATCAATGACGACCACGGGGAGTACGACCTCGGCTACGATGTGCTTCCTCCAGATACCCGATGCTTCCCAAGCGAGCGAACGCGCGGCTTTCGCCGCGCTCATCATTGCCTTGTACGGCACGTCTTGATTGTCCTCCGCCATCGCGCGAATTACCGAGTAGCCGGCGCGTGCTGGGCGATGGAAGATGGGTAGCTGCTGCACGTCGGCCCGGGATGCGACGCGCGTTAGGAACTCGATTCCCGCTTTCGAAGCGGCTCGGTCGGTGATGTGCACGTCATCAGACGTCTGCGACGGGGTTGTCAGAACGACCCACGGCTTCTCTCGCGACGTCTTGCACTCGATCGCGGCTGTCAGCCGAAACTTGCCCGACTCGACGCTGGCCCCAAGCATCGCGACCACATCGATCTCTCGGGCATCGCCGGAGTCGCGATCGAGGTAATACTCCGATCGATACGCCGCGAAGCCGCGCGACGCGACCAGTGCAGCGACCTCCATCTCGAGAGGATACCCAGATTTGGCGAACCATCGCGCCACTCGGGCCTTCAGCGTGTCAGTATCGTCAGCCGGCATAACAAAGATCGCGGGTAGCTGTCTAACGCCAAAGTTCTGCTGCAAGCTTTCGGAGAGAGACGGCGATAGCGTGCGACGGGCGACGCGGAGGAGCGGAACGTCCCGGCATACTTGACAGCAGCAACGCTACGTTAGACGACATGCGCACGGGCGCCGGCCCGACGCATTCTCCTGCGCGGGGCCGGCCCGTCAGCGCGGTTCACGAGCCCAGCACCCGCCGGAGTGCCGCGACCGCCTCGTCCGCCGCCGCGCGGACGTCCGGGTCGGGATCGCCACGCGCCTGCTCCGCGGCGCGCCGGACGGCGTCGTGCTTCGGGACGCGCTCATACCGTGCCGCGATCGCGCCGAACGCACGCACCGCGGCCGCCCGCACGACCGGCTCGGGTCGGGTCACGGCGCCGAGGTAGATCGCGACCGCGTCGTCGAGGTGCTCCGGCATTGCGACCCAATGCGGGATGGCGCGGGCGAGGGCTTCGGGCTCCGGAACCAGCTCCGTCCGCCCGTCCGGCAAGAACCGCACGCCGCCCCACCCGAGGGTGGTTGTCCGGCGACTCGCTTCGTGTGCCTCGGCTTCGTCCGGACCGGGTGCCATGCGATACCCCAGAGTTTGATGTCGTCTAACGCCCAAGTTCACTTGCGAGCTGTGGGTGCGCGATTCGCGCCGCCAAAGATGGACTGGACGGCCGCGCTGTCTCCACCCGGCGTACTCGTCAAGTGCAACGCCACGTTAGGCGACACGCGGGTATGATCCGGGTTGATAGGTAACAGAACGTTCTGAGCTGATGGGTGACACTCGCCAGACTACGGGCACCAGCCGGGACGGAGGTGCCCATGCCCTGGAGCGAGATCACCCCGATGGACGAACGCCTGCAGTTCGTGGCCGACCTGCGCCGCGGGACCGAGGAGATGGCCATACTCTGCCGCCGGTATGGCATCAGTCGCAAGACCGGCTACAAGTGGCGGGACCGCTACGCCGCCGAGGGCGCGACCGCTCTGACCGAGCGCTCGCACGCGGTGCACACCTGCCCGCACGCGACCGCGCCCGATGCCGTTGCGGCCCTGTGCGAGCTGCGGCGCCGGCACCCGACGTGGGGCCCGAAGAAGCTGCTCACGGTGCTCGCGGCGCGCCGGCCGCGGCTCGGGCTCCCCGCCCCGAGTACGGCGGCCGCGCTGCTCAAGCGCGCTGGCCTGGTCACGTCGCGCACGCGGCGCCGCACGCCCGGGCACCCGGGCCGCCCCACGGCGGCGATGGACGCGCCGAACGCGATCTGGACGGCGGACTTCAAGGGCGAGTTCAAGACCCGCGACGGCGTGTACTGTTACCCGCTCACCGTCTGCGACGGGTACAGCCGTGTCCTCCTCGCCTGCCGCGGCCTCCCCTCGACGCGGACCGCCGGTGCGCGACCTGTCTTCGAGCGGCTCTTCCGTGAATACGGCCTGCCCACGCGCATCCGCAGCGACAACGGCGTCCCGTTCGCGACCATCGCGTTGGGCCGCCTCTCGACGCTGAGCGTCTGGTGGGTGCGCCTCGGCATCCTGCCCGACCTGATCGAGCCGAGTCCTCGCCGCAACAGAACGGGCAGCACGAGCGCATGCACCGCACGCTCAAGGCCGAGGCGACCCGACCGGCGGCGGCCACCATGGCCGCGCAGCAGCGCGTCTTCGACCGCTTCCGGCGCGAGTACAACGAGGAGCGGCCGCACGAAGCGTTAGGCCAGGCCACCCCTGCGAGCCGGTACGCCCCGTCGCCACGACCCTACCCCGCACGCCTGCCGCCGCTCGAGTACCCGGCCCACTGGGAGGTGCGCCGTGTGAGCCGCAACGGCGGCGTGCGCTGGTACGACGCGTGGGTGAACGTGAGCCACGTGCTCGGTGAGGAGTACGTCGGCTTCGAGGAGATCGACGCTGGCGTATGGAACGTGGCGTTCGGGCCACTCGTGCTCGGCCGCTTCGACGAACGCACGCTCAAGATCACCGACGCGAACGGCTACAAGAGCCGCAACCCCCGGCAGGTGTAACCCATCAGCCGAGAACGAAGTGTCACCTATCATCCCGGCCGGACACTGCGCGGAGCTGTGTCCCACCTGCCCCGCGCAGGGCGGCGACTGCGCCGCGCGCACCCGCGTCTCCAAGTCGGCCACGAGCCCATCGATGCCGCGGTACCGCCCACCCGCGACGAACCGCACGCGGCGCCCGAACGCGGTCGGGTGCGCGAGCGTGATCTCGACCCCGCCGTTGTGCGGGAAGCGCGAGCGCCGCACGCTCGCCACGTCGGCGAGCGGCACGCGCACGCGCCGCAGGTAGTTCGAGACCACCAGCACGTCGCCGTCCAGGATGACGCGCTTCAGCCCCCACCCGAACGCCGAGACGAAGGCGGTCCCGAGCACCCAGAGGGCGAGCATGAACCACCCGTACCCGGGCGGGGCCGCGCCGGGGACTCCGTTGTACGGCGTCGTCTCGGGATGCGCGAGCATCTCGGCCGTCCCGGCGCCCCAGCCGAGGCTCCAGCACAGCGGGAAGAGCCACTTGACTGGCAGCGTCGCCCACGTCGAGAGCACGCGTCTGGAGCGTTGCATGAGGTGGTGTAGGTGCGCCGGCTAACGCCTCAAGTTCAGTTGCGGGTTGTCCGGGCGCGTACGCGGTCGCGCGCGACGCAGCCGGCGGGCACGCCGGCCCGTCCCGGCGAACCCGACAACTGCAACGTCTCGTTAGGCCGCAGGCGGGAACCCCGGCTCGGCCCGCACCCGCTCGGCCTGCGCGAGGTGCCGCGCCTCGTGCGCTACGAGCATGGCGAGGCAGTCACCGAGCCGCAAGGTGAGCAGCCGGCTCACGGGCGACGGCACCCGCACCGCCCCGAGGTCCCGACCGTCGGCCGCGGCCAGGATCGCCCGCAGCTCGCCTTGCTGCACCAGGAAGCGCTCGGGCGCGTCGGCCTGGGCCGGCGGCGGCACGAACGGGCGCGGCGCGCGGATGCGGCGCCCACCAGGGCCGGCCGCCCGCACGAACCAGCGCCCGAACCACGTCGAGCGGTACGGCGCGCCCGCGAGCGCCGCCCGTCGTGCGGGCTCGATCGGGCGGTCCGCCACGAGCGCGGCCGAGGCCCGGGGGTAGTACGCCGCGCCGGTGGCGATCAGGTGTTCGAAGCAGTCGGCCACGCCCCAGCGGTCCGGCGCCGGCCGCCACAGTCGCTGCACGGCCGCGAGAGGGGCGGCGAGGGCGCGTGCGGCCCCGTCGATCGCGTCGAGACGATCGCGCAAGGTGGTGAGGTGCTCAGCAGCGGTAGGCAAGTCCGGGAACCCTCCTCAACACACGTGCGTGTTGCGGCCTAACGCCGGAGTTCAGCTGCGAAGCGGCCCACTCGGGACTCTGAATTGAGCACACCGCGTGGGCCGCTTCGACAGCTGCAACGATACGTTAGGCGTCCGACCGGAACTCAGTCGCCTCCGTAGCATGTCAAACGCGGGGATCGCTGCACGCTCACTCCGTTTCGTCTGAGTTTCACAGACTCATCAGCGGGCTAAGCCCGGACGGGAGGTGGGCCTCCCAAGAACCGATAATGCCGTTCTTTGTACACTGAATCCACGACTTGAACGAACGAATCTCGCGCGCCGCCTTGATCATAGACCAGCCCTCCTTGAGTGAGATGATGATGTCGACAACAGCCGTACCTGCCAAGTGCGCCCAGGATCTCGCTCGGATGCAACGTGTAAAGCACTGCGCCTGCCATCATCAGTCTCAGGAGGCCACCTCTGAGAGACGCGTGTCACCGCGTTTCGGCGTGCAGTTTGTGAAGAAATCTTTCGCAGTCAGCAGCTTTGGGCAAGTAGGTCGCTGATGAAGACGCGAGACGCGCCTGATAGGGCAGGCACGGTCTGTAAGGACGCTTAGCGCCTCAAGTTCAGTTGCGGGCTCTCCAGGCGCGACGGGCCGCGCGGACGAGAGCGCCCGCGGGAGCACCGTCGCATCCCTGCATCCACGAGAAGAACACCGCCGCGGCGTACGCCGGCGTGCCCCGAGCGAACGCCGCGAGCCGGGGCGCCGCCGCGGCGGCCGGCGACGCGCGTGGCTCCGATCTCGACGCTGTCGCGCGCGCGGAGCCGGACCCAGGGCCGGCCATCGAGCGCCAGGTCGTGGCCCGTCGCCCGCGGGAGCCGGCGGCAAGCCGCGGGCCGACCGGCCCGGGGGACGGCCCCGCCCGCCGGCGCGCCCGGCCCCCCGAGCGCGGCGGCGACGGCCGCGAGCGCCCAGGCGCGGCGCACCCACCGCACGGTGGCGGGCCGGAATGCGGGATGCCACCAAGTCCCAGGCATGAGCAGGAAGGGTGTTGGGCGCCTAACGCCTCAAGCTCAGCTGCGGCGTTGTCCAAGCGCGTTGCGGATTGCGTGTGATGGAACTCGCCGAGGAGCGGGGCGTCCTCGCGTACGCCGACTGCTGCAGCGCCTCGTTGGGCAGCGCGACGCGGACCGCTGCCGTTCGCCGACGGCGCTGCGTCGGCGCCGGCCGCGCGCCTCGGGCGTGCGCTCCGTCATGCCGGACCGCGGGGCCCGGCCTGCCGCCGGCCCAAGGCGACGCCCGCGATGAGGCACGCACCCGCGAGGACGTAGAGGACGAGGATGCCGGTCGGGCGCCCCCCGTCGCGTCGGAGCAGGAGTGCCAACGCGAGCCAGACGCCGGCGGCGATGAATGCGGGGAGGGCGCCAGAGCGCGATCCAGCGGCAATGGATGCGCGGAGGGCGCCGGAGCGCGACGAATGCGAAGGCACGGGCGGGCGAGAAGGGCACGCGGGGGCGCCCCGGGCGCGGGCCACCCGGGGCCGTACCCGCAAGGTACGGGGCGGCCGGCGCGCGTCACAAGGCACGCGCTACCGACCGACCGGGCGGTCGTCGTTCGCTGTCCGGAGCGGAGCCACTCAGGGGCGGGCCACCGCGCGCCACGACCCGGCTCGGGGCAGGCCGCACACAGGACAGGGCCGGTTCGCTGCCCAACGCCGAAGTTAGAGGGGATGAAGCGGCGGCTGGGGGCTGGACCTCCGCGGGGACGTGGTCACACCATAGAGATGCGCCACAACGTGACTAACGCGGTCACCCGTGAGGGGCCGCACTACTGCCCGGGAGGCCAGCCGATGCCAGGACCGACCGCTGCCGCTGCACGCGCCACACTCGTGGACACGATAGGGCTCGACCTGCACAAGCGCGAGAGCCAACTCTGCGTTCTCGCGGCCGACGGCACCGTGACCGAGCGGCGCATCGCGACGACGCGGCCGCAGTTCACGGCCGTCCTCGGCGGCCGGCCGCCCGCCCGCGTTCTGCTCGAGGCCTCGACCGAGAGCGAGTGGGTCGCGCGCCACCTCGAATCACTCGGCCACACGGTGGTCGTCGCCGACCCGAACTACGCCCCGATGTACGCCACGCGGTCGCGGCGCGTGAAGACCGACAAGCGCGACGCGCGCACCCTCGCTGAGGCGTGCCGCCTGGGCGCGTACCGCCCCGCGCACCGGCTGTCCGATGCGCAACGCCACGTCCGCGCGGAGCTAGCGGTGCGCGACGCACTCGTCCGCACGCGGACACGCTACATCGCCGTCCTCAAGGCCCTCGTGCGGCGCGACGGCCTGCGCCTCACGACCGGCGAGGCCGAGCGCACCGCGGCCAAGTTCGCTGTGCTCGACGCGACCGGGGCCGTGTCGGCGGCCCTCTGCGCGGAGGTCGCGCCGCTGCTCGCCGTCTTGGCCCCGCTGAACACCGAGATCGCGGCAGCGGACCAGCGCCTGACGGCGCTCGCCGCCACCGACGCCACGGTCCAACGCCTCACGACTGCGCCCGGCATCGGCCCGGTGACCGCGACCGCCTTTGTGGCGACGCTCGACGACGTCGCCCGCTTCCGCGACGCGCACCAGGTGATGGCCTACCTGGGACTCGTCCCGAGCGAGCGTAGCTCGGGGGAACGCCAGCAGCGCGGCCGCATCACGAAGGCCGGGAGCCCGCGCGTGCGCTGGCTGCTCGTGGAAGCGGCGTGGCGCATCCAGCGGAGCCGCGACCCGGACGCCGCGCCACTGCAGGCGTGGGCCGCGCGCGTCGCGGTCCGGCGCGGCACCCGCATTGCCATGGTCGCCCTCGCCCGCCGGCTCGCGGGCGTGCTGTACGTGATGTGGCGCGACGAGACGGACTACGCTGCGGCACGGGTGCGCACGCGGATCGACGCCGACCCGGAGGTCGCCACCGCCTAACGGCACGACCCGGGCCGGGCGCCGCTGGTGACTGACGCCGGGTGGGTGAGCGCGACGCAGCTTATGGCCGCACGTGAGGCCGCCAGTTAGAGGGCGCCACCTTCCCCCGCATCCCCCCATGCGCCGGCGTGCTCCGCACGCCACCACGAGCGCGAACAGAAGACTGAGCAGCACCTCGCGCCCGGTCTGCACATCCGATCACGACCCGCTGTTACGCCACGAGTGCACCACGGCCCGTGACGCGGGCCGCCGCTTCACAGAAAGCTGCGGGTTTGCACAGCGCGGCGACGGCGGCGGCGCACCAGTGATGGAAGGCGCGCCCGGCGCATCCCTGCATCCCCGACAGCTTCAACGCATCGTTAGACAACACGCGCGCTGGCCCGTACCTCGTCCGCGGCCCACGCGGGCGGCACGGCGAGGACCACGCCGAGTAACGCGTTGAGCAGGACGAACCCGGCGGCCGTCCCCCACCCGAGCGCCGCGGGGCGGTCGGACGGCCGGGCGACCACGCCGAGCGCCCACGCCGCTCCTACGGCGGCGCCCGCGGCCCAGCGGCGCGCGCGCCGGGCGTCGAGCAGCCACGCCGCAACGGCCGCGTACGCGAGCCCCGAGGCCGCACCGCCGCCGACGACCTCAGCGACCGCGCGCACGACGACCCCGATGCGCGGTGGCCGGGCGGGGCGACCGTACGCGTTCAGCTCGCGCGCCGGGAACGCCGAGAAGAGTACGGCGAACACGCAGGCCGCGAGCGCGCCCGCCGCCGCGAGGACGAGCGCGCGCCGCCACGCCGGCTGTCGCGCGGCCCACGCGGCCAGCGTGGCGCGTCGGTCTCCGCGGGCGCGCCAGTCGGCGCGGATCTGGGCGACCACGCCGGGTTCCCTTGTCCACCGGGCACCCGTGGACGGCGTCGCTGATGCGTGCGGAGGAGTACTCATCTGGTCCCGAGCGGTCGGTGGTGTGTTGTCTAACGAGGGTGTAGGAAAAGCCCGGGACCACTCTGGCGTTAGGCAGGTCCAGACGCAAGATTCGTGGTGTCGCGTTGCTGCCGTGCTGCCCCGCCCCGAGCGCCCCGTCCATGGCCCGCTACAAGCATATCGACCGGAGCCCGCGCTTTCTGCCCGTCGATCTCGCCGCAGCAGCTCCTGCCCGGCACGTTCGAGCACGCGGCGCACCACCTGCTCGCCCACGCAGTCGACCTGTCGCGCTTCGACGCGCGCTTTCGGAACGACGACCACCGGGGCCCCCGCGTACCCGCCACGCATGTTGCTGACGGTGGTGCTCTGCGCCTACGCGCACGGGATCGTGAGCAGCCGCGCGATCGAGCGCCTCTGCCGTGAACACGTCACCTTCATCGCGCTGTGTGGCGATACGGCCCCGCACTTCACGACCATCGCGCAGTTCGTGAGCACCCTGGGCCCGGACATCGCGCACGTGTTCGCCGCCGTGCTTGCCATCTGCGATCAGCAAGGGCTGATCGGCCGCGAGATGTTCGCCATCGACGGCGTGAAGCTCCCGAGCCATGCCTCCAAGCAACGCAGTGGGACCCGGGCCGACTTCGAGCGGCAGGCGACGAAGCTCGAAGCCGCGGCCGCGGCGATGCTCGCCCGCCATCGGGCGGAGGACGCCCGGCCCGTCGAGCCGGACGTGGCCGCGAAGGACACGGCGCGCCGGGAACGCCTCGAGCGCGACGCCGCCGAGCTCCGCACGTGGCTCGCGGCCCATCCCGAGGACCGCCGCGGGCCCACGGGCGGCGTGCGGCAAGAGCAATCGGACCGACCACGAGAGCGCGAAGCTGGCCACGGGGAAGGGTGTGATCCAGGGCTACACGGGGGTGGCCGCGGTGGATAGCCGCGCACCAGATCATCGTCGAGGCGCAGGCACACGGGACCGGGGCCGAGCAGGAGCTGCTCGTGCCCGTGGTCACCGCCCTGCACGCCAGTGCTCGCGCCCGACGACCGTGCTCACCGCCGACGCCGGCTACCACAGCGAGGCCAACCTGCGCCACCTGGCCGAGCAGCACATCGACGCGCTCATCGCCGACAACGCCTTGCGCCAGCGGGACGAGCGCTTCGCGACGCAGGACGCAGCATCAGACCACGCCCGCATCCCCTGTACGACAAGACGGAGGCGCTCGACGAGCCACGCGTCTTCCAGCCGAGCGACTTCACCTACGACGCCGCGGCGCGCACCTGCGTGTGTCCCGGCGGGCCAGACGCTCGTACCGCTCGGGCCGCGACCTCATCACCCGCGGCTACGTCGCCGACCACTTCCGCGGCGCGAAGCGCGTCTGCGGTCCCTGCCCGCTCCGGACGCAGTGCCTGCGCACGCCGGACCGCACGCCGACGCGCCAGGTCGCCTTCTTTCACGGGAAGGCGGCCGACACGCCCGAGACGCACACCGCGCGCATGAAACGCCGGCTCGACACGCCGGAGGGCCGGGCGCAGTACGGGCGTCGCTTTGCGACCGTGGAGCCCGTCTTCGGCAACCTGCGGGCGAACAAGCGGCTGGATCGCTTCACGCTCCGCGGGCCGCATGAAGGTCGACGGGCAATGGAAGCTGTACTGCCTGGTGCACAACATCGAGAAACTCGCCCATCACGGCTACGCCGCCCCGGTCGCAGCCTAACGACGATCCCCGGGGGTCGACGAGCCTAACGCCGCAGACGCGGCTGCCGTGACGCTCGATTCGCCCGTGAGTCCGTGATCCCCCAATCGCCACGTCCTAACGCGGCCGGGGGCACCCAGAACCGGCTTTTCCTACATCTTCAACGCCAAAGTTCAGCTGCAAGCCTTCGGGGCGGCATGGCGGTGGCGTGCGACGGTGCCGGCCGGGGCGGACGGGCGTCCCGGCGTACTTGACAGCTGCAACGTACCGTTAGGCAACACGCGAGACGGCCCGGCCCTACAGCCCCGCGAGCAGCCGGTCGTACTCGGCGTGCGACCCGATCCAGAACCACACCCACACGTCGCCCTCGCCCCGCGCCGCGAGCGCCCGGTACCCCAGCCCGACCCGGGCCGAGTAGATCGGCCGTGTGCGGTGGACCGGCTTAAGCCGCAGTCCCGGGTGCTGCGGGTCGCGCACGAACGTCCGGTACGCCTCGCGCGCCTGGGCGCGAGCCCGCTCTGGCAGGGCGGCGTACGCGCGCCGGAACCGCGCCGTCGTGCGCGAGACCACCGCCCGGCGCGCCGGCTACAGCCGGTCGGGGTCGAGCGGCTCGGTCCGGCCCGCCCGATACTCGGCGAGCGCCTCGTCCGCGAGCCGGGCGAGGGCGTCGGGCGTCGCCGCGATCCGGGCGTCGAAGTCGCGCTCGGAGGCGAGATCGGCCAGGAGCGCGCGGGCGACCGCGTCTTGGTCTTCGGGCGAGAGGTCACTCGCGGCCGCGAAGGCCTGTTCCAGCAGTTGGGTCATGCAGGGGCTCCGGAGGGGACCGTCGGAAGATAGCACCGGGGCCCGGCGCGGCCGAGCCCGCCCACATCCGAGCAGGGCGACGCCGGCGGGTGGTGTTGCCTAACGCCTATTCAACTGCGTACGAACATTGTGCTGCGGACGGGCCCGGACGCAGCACGTCCGCTCGCAGCGTCACGGGGCCGGGCCCGCCCACGTCTGGCGGCCCGGCCCCGTAATCTCGGCCAGGCGCGCCGCGACGCCAGGCCCGAGCGCAACGCTCACGCCGGAGCGACATCCTACGTCCCGCGCGCGACGTTGCGTCAAACCGTTGCATCCCGGCCGGCCGGCCCCCGGGTTCCGGGACCCCGGCCCGGGACCGGGCCGCCCAACGACAGCTCGGGGGCAATCAGCCGCGGTCGATCTGCGGGCACCCGGACCTTGTTGTCCGGCCGCTCGATCCCCAGCAGCCGCTCGAGCTCGTCCTGCGCCACCTGGAGCGTGCAGCGGAGGGCGCCCGATCCGCGCCAGCGCGGCAGAGGGTACGCCGCCGCCCGTCGGCCGGCTCTCGCGCGGTCGGTGATCGCGTCCTATAATCGGGCGCGCCCGATGGAGATTTCTATCTCGCTGTCCCGAATTTTCTATCCCGAGGTTCCTATCCCGAAGTTGCTATCCCGCGGTCGGTCCTCGCCCGGTCGGTGATCGCGGCGCAGCGTCGAGCGCGTCCGATTGAGATTCCTGTCCCGAACTTCCCATCCTGAGCTAATGCCCAACTTCGCTGGATTCTTCCTCACGCCCGTCATCAGCCTGGTCCGCAGCTCGGCGGCGGCCCACAACGGCTCGTGCACCTGGGAGTTCTCTCAGATCAAGGATCCGGTCGCGTCGATCATCGGCAAGAACAAGATTTCGGAGGACGGCATCTGCGAGATGCTGTCCGCAAAGTGGATCGAGCTGCACGCAACCGACGGTCACCTCGCGAACTGGCTCGCGGGCGGCGGCAAGTCCATCGACGCATCGAAGGTTCGCCAGCTGATGCAGCTCTTCATCATCGGCTCGACGATGAACCGAGGTGCCATCGTCGGCAATGCGCAGCAGGGCGCGGAGGTCAATCAGACGGAAGCGACGACGAGGTGGCTGGCCGCCAAGGGCGTCATGCTCCGCAAGTCGATCAAGCCGGTCGCGTTCATCGGCTCCCCATCGCAGAACATCGCGAATGTGAGCGGCGGCACGCGGGCGGCCGCCGGCGGCAGCCGGAACGGGTTCGCGGCCGCGCTCGCGGGCGCCATTGGGATGAGCATGCAGAACGGCACCGGCTCCTACCGCACGATCGGAATCTGGGGGCCCGGCGGCGGCCACGCGATGGCGGCGTGGGTCGCGCAGGACGTCGCCTTCTTCGATCCGAACTTCGGTGAGTTCTGGTTCGAGAAGCGCGCCGACTTCGTCGCATGGTGGCCGACGTTTTTCAGCCGCGCCGGCTACTCCTTCCCGAAGCTTGGCCTTGGTGACCGCTACGAGATCATGGACTACGCGAAGGCGCGGTAGGCGCCGCGCGTGAGCGCAGCGGGTCCGGCCGTTCACGCCGCGTAGCAGGCTGCTTCGCTGAGGCGTCGGAAGACTACAAGGTGTTACGGCTTTGGGCGGTGGAGGGGCTGACCGACCGCCAAGCGGCCGAGGCGGTGCGTACCCGCATCGACTGGAAGTACGTGCTTTGCTTGGAGCTGACCGACGTCGGCTTCGATCACACGGTCCTCAGCGAGTTCCGCACGCGACCGCTCGCGCACGGCGCGGAGGGCCGGCTCTTCGACGCGATTCTCGAGCTGGCGCGAGGGCGAGGGTTGCTGAAAGCCGGCGGGCGGCAGCGTAGCGACTCCACGCACGTGCTCGGGGCGATGCGCACCATGAGCCGGTTGGAGGTGGCGCGGAGACGCTGCGCCACGCGCTCAACGTGCTCGCCGCGACCGCGCCCGACTGGCTGCGCGCGCACACCACGCCGGCATGGGTCGACCGGTACGGGCTGCGAGCCAGTGAGTTCCGCCTGCCCAAGAGCGAGGCCGGACGCCGTGCGTGGGCCGCGCAGACCGGGGCCGACGGCCTCACGCTGTTGGCCGTCGCTACCGCGGAGGTCGCGCCGCCCACGCTCCGGCATGTACCCGCTCTGGTGGTTCTGCTTCGGGTCTGGGTCCAGCACTTCTTGGTCGAGCACGGCCCGGACGGGCACCGCCTCGCCTGGCGGGCGAACGACCGGACGCCGCCGTCGGGCCGCTATCTCGGCTCACCATACGACACTGACGCGCGTTATGCGACGAAAGGCGCGACGGTGTGGAGCGGCTACAAGGTGCGCCTGACGGAGACGTGTGACGACGCAACGCCGAACCTGATCACCAACGTCGAGACGCCCCCCGCGGCGGTGTCCGACGACGCCGTGACCTCGACCATCCACGCGGCGCTCGATCAGCGCGGTCTGGTCCCGGCCACGCACGTCGCCGAGACCGGCTTCGTGCACTCGGCGCTCTTCGTCGAGGCCCGCGAGCGGTACGGCCTCGACCTCATTGGCCCGACGCGCGGCGACCAACAGTGGCAGGCGAAGGCCGGCGCCGGATTCGCCGCGCGGAACTTCGTCATCGACTTCACGGCGCAGCGGGCGACCTGTCCGGCCGGGAAGGCGAGCCAGAGCTGGACCCCGGCGCTCGCCCGGGGCAGGGCACCGGCGATCAGGATCAAATTCGCGGTCGCCGACCGCCGGACCTGCTTACTCCGGCCGCAATGCACGCGGTCGACATCAGCGCGTCGGGCGATCACGATCCGCCCCGAAGCGCAGCACGAGGCCTTACGTGCCGGGCGCGCGCGGGAGCAGACCGCGGACTTCGCGGCGGAGTACGCGCGGCGGGCCGGCGTCGAGGGCACCATCGCGCAGGGCGTGCGCTCGGGTCGGCTCCGGCGGACGCCCTACTTGGGACATGCTACTTGGGACATGCGAAGACTCACCTCGCGGACTTGATGACCGCCGCGGCGATGAACCTCGTCCGGCTCCTGCGATGGCTGGCGAACGAGCCGAAGGCGCAGACGCGCACCTCCGCCTGCGCGCAGCTCCACGCGCTCGCTGCCTAACCGAGCAGCGTCGCCGAATTCGCCACCAATATCAACGTGCGGGAGAGCCATCCAAGCGGGGCAACTCCAATTTACACCCCGCACGACTCCTGTGATCGTACTTAGCACGACTTCGCCACATCGTTTGCCGACGTGGCGGGCACGTGCAGGCGAGGGATCGAGTGGTACACCCCGACGACGGCCGTGTGGCGTGGCCGGCGGGTTCCACGCCGCGCCGCCCGGGACCGGGGCCCGTCGCCCTGCGGGCGTCCCGGTGGATTCGGTCGCCGCGCTTCCCCGGCGCGGAGGGCTGACGATCCGATGGCCGAATGACGCCCTGCTCGCCGAAAGCCCGTCCACTGGGGCCGGAAGCCCTGGCTGAGTGCGCGACACGCCTCGGCTTTGAGGCCGCCGAAAGCTCGCGCGGGCTGGCGCTGGCATGGGATTGGATGTATGTCGCTGCCACCCACACCACCGAGGCAGCATGCGCGCTCCCCTGATGCGGATCCGTCTGGCGTTTGTCGCACCGCTGGCTTTACTCGCGGCCTGCGCCCTGAATGGCCATCCGAGCACCGGCATCGAGCGCCTTCCTGGCGCGCTCGACAGCCTCCAACCCCGCATCTTCTCAGCAACGGATGTCGGCTCGGGTGGGCTCACGCTCCGGCTTACCGTTCCCCAACGAAGCTACGTCACGGTCATTCGCCTGTTCACGCAGGCAAACATCAGCATCATGGCCCCATCGCCGGGCACGTCGACCGCACTGGCTGCGCTCGATTCCGGCCCACACACCTTGGCACTCGTTCCGGCGACGGCGTACCTGCAAGCGAATGGGAAACGGGTGGGTCGCGTGCAGAACGCGCGTGACGGCGCGCTGGTCGCCACCGACTCTCGCTACCCGATTCACGAATACACGGTGGTCGTGGCCACGACTCGGCCGCTGACGCTGGCCGATCAGCAGGAGAGTCTCGGCGATCTCGACTTGGTCGGTCCCGACGAGGTGGTGGTCCGGCACGTCGCCGAGGCCATCGGGACCCACAGCCCCGGGGCGTGGGCCGCAAGCGTGACACGGCCGACGGCGGCGCTGTCGCCCTTCTAGTGGTCTGACCCAGAAGTACGCTGACCGTATCGCCTCATCGAGGCGAGAATCTCGTCGGCGGTCCTAGTCCAGCCGAACGGCTTGGGGCCGCGTTCGTCGCGCCGATGTAGGCGTGGAGCGCGGCCTCGAGCGCGTCGGTGCTCGCGAACGCCGCGCGCGCGAGCGCCCGGCGCTGTAGGAGGGAGAACCGGCACTCGACGAGGTTGATCCACGAGGCACTCGTCGGCGTCGAAGTGCAGGTGCACGCGTGGGCGCTTGAGCACCCAGCGCTTGACGAGCTCCGTCTTGCGCGTCGCCGCGTTGTCGAGAATCAGGTGCAGGTCCAACTCCGGCGGGGTGTGCGCGTCCACCGTGTCGAGGAAGTGCCGGAACTCCTCGCTGCGATGCCGCGGATGGATCGCACCAATGACGGTGCCCGCCCGGACGTCGAGCGCGGCGAAGAGGTCCCGCGTGCCGTGGCGCACGTCGTCGTGCGTGCGGCGCTCGGACTGCCCGGGCCGCATGGGCGGCCCGGGCGCGGTGCCCTCGACGGCCTGGATTCGCGGCTTCTCGTCGACACGCAACACCAGCGCCCGCGCGGGCGGAGCGAGGTAGAGGCTGACGATGTCGCGCACCGTCTCGACGACCAGCGGGTCCGTCGAGAGCTTGAACGTCTCGCTCCGGTGCGGCTGCAACCCGACGGCGCGCCAGCTCCGCCCAACGGTCGAGCGACTCAGGCCCACGGCCTGCGCGAGCCCCCGCGTACTCCCGTGCGTGCCGTCCGGCGGCGCCGGTTCCAGTGTGGTCGCGACCGCGCGCTCGCAGGCGGCGTGGCCGACGTCGGCAGCGCTGATCCGGCGGGGCGCTCCGACCCGCGGATCATCCTTGCGGCCCGCGAGCCGGCGCGCGGCGCAGCGCTGCCGCCACACGCCGACGGTCGCGCGGTGCACGCCTAACGCGTCCGCGAGGACGCCGTGCGAGGCGTCGGGCCGATCCGCGCCGGCCAGGACGACGCGGGCGCGCAGGGCGAGCGCCTGGGCGGTGCTGCGCCGACGCGTCCACTGCTCGAGGGTCACCCGCTCCTCGGGCGTGAGGTCGAGCCGGACCGGGCGGATACCGCGAGCCGCCATGGGATGCCTCCCGTCTGGGGACGCCGCGGTGCCCGCACCGCCCGGGCCGCCCCGACGAGCCCTCCCGTATGAGCGCCCTAGAACGCGACCGCCAGGGCGACCCCGCCGCGGCGCTCAGGCCGGACGCGGAGCCGCGCGGAGCGCCCGGCGACCAGCACGCGGTCCCAGCGCTCCGCGCGCCAGACCGCGCCGACCACGCCGCCGATGGGCGCGCCGAGCAGGCCGAAGAGGATGCCGTAGACGGCCGCCGAGGCACCCCGAGCGGGGTCGGACGAGCACCCGCCCTGGCCGTGGCAGTCCGCATATCCAGGAGCGCCGATGATTACGCCGCCGATGGCCCCGACGGCAACGCCGGCGAGGACCCCGACGCCCAGGCCCTTGAGCACCCGCGTGTGCGCGCCGCCGCTGACCTCGAGTCGCGCGATCTGGCCGAGTGGGAGAGCGACGGAGTCCGCCGTGTCCTCAGGGCGCACGGCCAGCGTGTCCCCGCGCTGCCCGAGCACGCTCGCCACCCGCGGGCCCGAACCGAGGGCGGTCGCGACGACGCGGACGCGCGTGCCGGGGGCGAGCGGGGGCGCTTGCGCGCCTTGGGCTCCGGCCCCACGCGCGGCCAGCGTGACGAGTCCTCCTGCGACGAGGGCGCGCATCGCAGCGGTCGTGGGTCGTGATGGGTGCTGGTGCACGCGGATCTGTAAGGATCGAGACAGCGTGAGGGGCGCCGCGCGACGGCGCGCGGTGTGACGGGGGCAGGGCAGGAAGCCAGGGGCACGGCGTCGGGGAATCGCCCCGTGCAGGAACCCACGCAGGTGTACGAGATCGATGGGCAGGATACGACATCGGGGTGTCGCTCGCCGCCGCGCGAATATGGGGCGGGCCGACGCGCCCGGCGAGGCGGCTGACGCGTCGGCCCGCGGCGTGTCGGCCGCGGGCGCTCCGTCTGCACGGCGCGGTGTCGACGAACTTCCGGGTCGGACCACTAAGTACAACGGCAGGGGAAATGCGGGATGCGTGGGCCCGAGCAGCAGGTGGCCCATGCATCCCGTGCGGATCGAGGGGCTCAGCCCCGCGCAGCTCGCCCAACTCGATCACGCCTACCGCGCGTCGCCGAATGCCCGGCTCCGCATCCGCGCCCTGATGGTGCTGCTGGCGGCGGAGCGCCATCTGGTCGCCGCGGAGATCGGCGCCATCGTGCGGCATGGAAGAGGAAACCGTCAGGCGCTGGCTCGCCCGGTACCAGGCCGAGGGTGTGGAGGGGCTCGGCGACGCGTCCCGGCCCGGTGTGCCCCCCACGGTGACGCCCGCGTACCCCCGCGTACCGGGCGGCGCTCGTCGCGGCCGTCCGGCGCGCCCGCGCTTGGGCCTCCCGTTCTCCCTCTGGACCGGGGCTCGCCTCAGCGACTACCTGGTCGAGTCGACCGGGCTGCGATCGAGTGTGACGAGCGTCTACCGGCTGTTGCGCGCCGAAGGCGTGCACCTGAGCCGACCGCAGCACACGATCACCAGCCCAGACGCGGACTATGCCGTGGAAAAACGACGGGGGAAGACGCCCGCGATCATCTGACGGCGTGCGAGGTGTTCTACTACGCCGACGAGTTCAACATCTCCTGGTACCCGCCGCTCCGCGCGATGTGGAGCCCCGTGGGGTAGCAGGTGCGGATCCCCACGCCGGACCAGCCGACGCGCCACTACGGCCTCGGGGCCGCGAACTGGCATCCGGGCGAGACCGTGGTGCTCACGCGTCGGCGCAAACGGCGGTGCGAGATCGCGTAGCTCCTCCAGACGCTCGTCGACAAGCATCCCACCGCGCGCGTCTACGTGGCGTGGGACAACGCCTTGACGCACGCCGACGAGGCGGTGGAGGCGGTCGTCCGCGGCGCCGCCGGACGGCTCGTGCTGCTCTACCTGCCGACGTACAGCCCGTGGCTCAACCCCATCGAGATGCTCTGGCGGCACTTCCGCCGCGAGGTCACGCACTGCGAATTGTTCGCCACCGTCGAGGGCCTACTCGCTGCCACGCGCGACTTCTTCACCCGATGTAACCAACGGCCCGGTGGGGTGCGCTCCATCCTCGGCGCACACCCCGCATGATTGATGGTGATGTACTTAGAACGGGCGCCCGAGATACTCGGCCGCGTCGTGGACCCGCCCGAACTGATCCGGCAGGCGAAACCGCACCACCGAGTCGGTGTCAGCGCGGGCGACCGTCTCGCCCGCCGCCCGCATTGAGTTCTGCGTACCCGTCGCGCCGGGCCGGGTGCCCGATTGTTCCGCGCCCGAGCACCGCGCCGCCAAGCGTGCACGCGAGCCTCCGCTTGCTGCAACGGTGCATGGGTCGCGCCTGAGTCATCGCCGCGGACGTCGGTCGTCGGTATGCGAGCGCGACCCCCTCGACACCGGAGCGGCGGTCGCGGGGAGACGCCATCGCGAGCGCGAGCAGCAGGCGTGCTCGGACCGGAGTCCCAGTCGAACCAGCAGCAAGCAATGAGCGCGTAGTTCACGCGAACCTCGATGCGTCAGGCGTACGCGCGCGGGCGGCCGGGCGCGCGACGAGCGCAACGGGGTCCGGTCCTGCGCCGGGCGCGGGTCGACGGGAATCGTCCCGCGGTGATCTCCCCGTGAGGCAAGACGGCGTACTTTCGAGGGTCGCGACGTGCCGGGGGCCCGCCTCGCGACCACCGTCGCCGTTCGAGTTCTCGCATCCGTCCAGAACCGGCCGTCGCTCCGCAGGTACCCGTCACTTCACGCCGTCCGGAGGTTCGCTTGACCGTGTTGGCCCGCTCCGTCGCATTCGCGGGGCTCACTCTGCTCGCGTGGGATGCCGAGGCCGGCGCTCAGCGCGCCGCCGCGACGGCGACACCCGCGGCGCAGCGCGGCGACCTTCGCGGCCGTGTCGTCAACGCGGCAGGCCAGCGTCCGATCGGCGTCGCGACCGTGGTCGTCGTCCCAGTCGGTTCGACGGTCGCGGCCGGCCGCACGGCCACGAACGCCGACGGCGTGTTCCGCATCGCCGGGCTCCGGCCGGGACGGTACCGCGTCCGCGTCCGCGCGATCGGCTACACTCCGCGCGAGCTACCCCCAGTCGAGATCACGGCGGCCACGCCTAACGCGGACGTCGGGACCGTGGCGCTCACCGCCGCCGCCCTCGAATTGCAGTCCGTCGCGGTGACGGGACAGCAGCGGGACGTGCAGCTCGCGCCCGACCGCACCACCTACGTGGTGCGCGACATGCCGACCACGCGCGGCGGCACCGCGCTCGACGTGCTGCGCAACGTGCCCGGGGTCGACGTCGACATCGACAACCTCGTCAGCCTGCGCGGCAACGCGGGCGTCGTCGTGCAGATCAACGGGCGTCCGAGTCCGCTTACCGCCGCGCAGCTCGGCGACTTCCTCGCGCAGCTGCCGGCCGACATGGTCGCGCGCGTCGAGGTGATCCCGAACCCGAGTGCGCGCGACGATCCGACGGGCGTCGCCGGTATCATCAATCTCGTGCTCACCCAGCGCGTCGACGCCGGCCGCAGCGGCGGCGTCACGGTCTCCGGCGGAACGACGGGCAGCGCGCAGGTCGGCGGCAACCTCGGCGTCCAGCGCGGACCGTTCTCGGCGTACGGCAGCTACGGTTTCTTTCGCGACAACCGCCCACGCACCGACGCGATCCGCCGCACGGACCTCACCGCGGAGCCGGTGTCGTACCTCGACGAGGCCGCGACGCGCACGCAGACGCAGCAGGGGCACACGTTCACGGCGAACGCCGGGTACCAGCTCCGTTCGCGCGACGTGCTGTCGCTCGAAGGCCTGTACACGACGCGCGACGAGGCCGAGTCCTATGGCATTCTGTACCGTGACCTGAACGCGGCGCAGACCCTCACCGGGCTGAGCAACCGCCGCACGCAGAGCACCAACCACCGCTACAACCTGGGCGCCACGCTCGCCCACAAGCACGAGTTCGCCGACAAGGGGCACATCCTGTCGAGCGAGCTGCACACCTTCCGGGCGCAGGAGAGCGGGCCGAGCCGGATCGCCGCACAGGCGCTCGCGTTCGACGGCACGCCGGTGGGTGCGTCGGACCTCGAGAACCAGGCAACGCTCGAGCACCCCGACGAGCACTGGCTCAAAGTCGATTACACGCGACCCGTCTCGAAGTCGCTCCGGTTCGAGACGGGGTACAAGGGCTCGCTGCAGCGCTTCCACACCACGCTCGACACGCAGGTCCTCGACACGCTCCAGGCGGCATACCGCCCCGACTCCACGCGCATCAGCAACTTCACGTACGACGAGGTCGTGCACGCCGCGTACGCCATGCTCGACGCGCAGCACGGCAAGTTCCAGCTGCAGGGCGGCGTGCGCGTCGAGCGCGCGACGACGCGGTTCGACCTGCGCACGCGCAACTCGACCTACGACAACGCGTACAACAGCCTCTTCCCGAGCGCGCTCGTCGCCTACCACGTCGACGACGCCGACCAGGTGAAGCTGAGCTACTCGGCACGCATCCGTCGCCCCGACGACACGGACCTGCTCGATCCGACCCCGCAATACCTGGATCCGTTGAACGTGTCGCGCGGCAACCCGTTCCTGAAGCCGGAGTACATCCGCGCGTACGAACTCGGCCTGCAGCGCACGACGGATGGGGCGACGTTCCAGGTGACGCCGTTCTTCCGGCACACGGTCAACGCCATCCGAACGATCCGCACGCTCGACAGCGCCGGGGTCGCGACACGCACGTTCGCGAACGTGGCGACGAGCGACGCCTCCGGCGCCGACGTCACGGTCGCCGCGCGCGGCGGCCGGTTGAGCGGCTTCGCGGGCGCGAGCGTCTTCCGGCAGGTGAGCAACGCGGCCAACCTCGACCCCGCGCTGTCCGCGCGCACCTTCGGCTGGACGGCGCGGACCAACGCCACGTTCCGTGCCGCGCGCGGGCTCGACCTGCAGGCCCTCGTCTCGTATCAAGCGCCGATGACCGTCGAGCAGGGCCGCATCTCGAGCCGCACGCGCGTGAGCTTCGCGGCACGGCAGAAGCTCATGCAGGATCAGACGAGCGTGACGCTGCGCGTGGTCGATCCCTTCAACACGTCGCGCGAGACCACGACGACGATCGACCCGCGGTTCACCCAGGTGGCCGACCGGCGGCGCGTGATCCGCGGGCTCGTGCTCAGCATCAATCGCACGTTCGGGAGCGCGCCCAAGGCGAAGCGGCACGAGCCGGACGACCAGGGGGGCGACACCGGCGCGCCGTGACCGGGCGGCCCGCGCCGACGTCGCGTTGAGCTTCGCGTCAACTTCGCCCGGTACGTTCAGTAACCCGCCGGCGTCGAGCATCCATGCACGTGGCGGCCCGAGCATTGCCGCTGGTGTGCTGCGTCCGACAGAAGTCGGCGGTCTCCAGCGTCCGGCGGTGCTCGGTTCACCGATCCTCGACCATCAACACATGCGTAAGCTCCGCGTCGGCATCCTGGATTTGGTCACCAACGGCCCGACGCGCGCGCTCTACGCGCGGGTGATGAACGCGAACTTGGCGAGCATCATGCCGCAGGTGCTCGCGGTGTGGTGCGAGCGCCTGGGGCACGACGTCCGCATGGTCGTCTACAC
This sequence comes from uncultured Gemmatimonadales bacterium, assembly GCA_963763675.1. GTDB lineage: Bacteria > Gemmatimonadota > Gemmatimonadetes > Gemmatimonadales > Gemmatimonadaceae > BPUI01. The sequence continues at coordinate 44,973 of CAVXPN010000004.1, read as the reverse complement.
GGGGTTCGAGGACCTCGCGGCCGAGCTGCCCGACGACATGGACGTGCTGATGGTCGGCGCGTTCAGCGAGACGGCGCAGCTGGCGTACGCGATCAGCAACCTGTACCGGAAGCGCGGCACGGCGACGGTGCTCGGCGGGCCGCACGCGCGCTGCTACCCCGAGGACGCGCGGCAGTACTTCGACTACGTGCTGGGCTTCACGGACGAGGCGCTGGTGGCCGAGGTGCTCGGGGCGTGCGCGGCCGACCGGCCGGCGGCCTCGCGGCCCCGCGGCGGGGCCCCCCGCGGCGGGGCGCCCCGCGGCGCGCCCAGCGGCGCGCCCAGCGGCCCGCCGGGCGCCCGCCCGCTGGGCGTACACCTGGCCGCCGCGCGCCAGCCCGCGGGCCTGCCCGGCGTGCGCGAGCGGTGGCCGCACATCGCCGCCACGCTCCGGAAGGCGCCGGCGCTCAAGATCGTGCCGATGATCGCCTCGCTCGGCTGCCCGTACACGTGCGCCTTCTGCATCGACTCGACGGTCGAGCACCAGCCGTTCGGGCCCGAGGCGATGGCCGACGACCTCCGGTTCCTGCTCACGCAGCTGAAGCGCCCGCGGGTGGCGTGGCACGACCCGAACTTCGGCGTGCGCTTCGACGAGACGATGGACGCGATCGAGGCGGCGGTGCCGGCGGGGCGGATCGAGTTCGTCGCCGAGAGCTCGCTGTCGCTGCTGTCGGAGTCGCGGCTGCCGCGGCTCGCGCGGAACGGCTTCAAGGCGATGCTGCCCGGCGTCGAGTCGTGGTTCTCGTTAGGCAACAAGGCGAGGACGGGCAAGGCCGAGGGGATGGACAAGGTGCGGCACGTGGCGGACCACGTGAACCTGGTCATGCGCCACATCCCGTACCTGCAGGCCAACTTCGTGCTGGGCCTGGACACGGACGAGGGCGACGAGCCGTTCGAGCTGACGAAGCGCTTCGTCGACCTCGCGCCGGGCGCGTTCCCGGGCTACTCGCTGCTCTCGGCGTTCGGGCGGGCGGCGCCGCTCAACCTCGAGCTGCAGCGCGCCGGGCGGGTGCTCCCCTTCCCGCACCACTTCCTGAACAACAACCTCGCGATGAACGTGCGGCCCAAGAACTACGAGTGGGCGCCGTTCTACGACCGGGTGATCGACCTGGTCAAGTACACGTTCTCGAAGAAGAACGTGGCGCGGCGGTTCGCGGCCAACCGCGGGCTGATCCCGAGCACGATGAACGTGGTGCGCGCGCTCTCGAGCGAGGGGACGGGGCGGCGGCACTACTACACGACCGTGCGCGGGCTGCTCGACACGGACCCGACGGTGCGCGGGTACTTCGAGGGCGAGCACGCGGAGCTGCCGGCGTTCTACCGCGACCGGGTCCGGCGCGACCTCGGGCCGCTGTGGGACGAGCTCCCCGCGGGGGCGCTGACGCACGACCCGACGGCGTACCTGAAGGCGGAGACGGCGCGGGCGGCGGCGGGCGGGGCGCCGGTGCTGCCCGTGGCCCGGCGGCGGGTGCAGCCGGCGGCGTGATCGGACGGCGCCACGACGCCCCGCGGGCTGAATGAGCTCGCACTCCCGTCAGCTCGCACTCCCGTCAGCTCGCACTCCCGTCGCCGTCACTTCGTCGCGAGTTCCCGCGCGACCCGACGCATTGTGCCACTTCCGCCCCGACCGCCATGACCGCCGAGCCGTCGCGTTTCGCCGTCCCGCTCCCCCAGTCGTCCCCTGCTCTCCGCAGCGGCGGACTCCACGATGCGCCGGCCGCCGGCGTCGCGTTCGAGGCGGCCGTCGACGCCGACGCCGCCCTGCTCGCGTTCGTCCAACAGCGCATCCAGCCGATCCCGCGCGCGCGGAGCGACGCGCCCGTGCCGCTCGCGGGGGTGATCGGGGCCGCCGGCGTGCAACAGATCCGGGACGCGGGCGCCGTCGTCTTCCACGCCGTCGGGGACACCGGGCATGGCGACCACTCGCCGCAGAGCGACGTCGCGACCGCGATGGCGCAGGACTACACCCTGACCGACCCGGCGCACTCGCCCGCGTTCTTCCTGCACCTCGGCGACGTGATCTACGGGGCGAACAAGGACGCGGCCTACCGCGACCAGTATTACGTACCGAACCGGCAATATCCGGGGAAGATCGTCGCGATCGCCGGCAACCACGACGGCGAGGTGCTGCCGCCCACCGACCCGGACAGCTTGCGCGCGTTCCTCGCCAACTTCTGCGCGACGACGGCCGAGGTCCCGGCGGTCGCGGGCACGGTGTACCGCGAGACGGGAACGCTGCCCGGCGTGTACTGGCTCCTGGACGCGCCGTTCGTGCAGATCGTCTGCCTCTACTCCAACGTCGCGGAGAACCCGGGCTTCCTCTCGGGACCGGTCGCCGGGTCGGTGCAGAAGGACTGGCTCGTGGCGACGCTGCGCGCGGTCCGGGCGGCGCGCGCGGCCGGCACGCGCAAGGCGCTGGTCTTCGCCACGCACCATCCGCCGTTCAGCAGCGGCGGGCACGCCGGGAGCACGGCCATGCTGGCCGACCTGGACGACGCCTGCCACGCGGCGGGGGACGTCTGGCCGGACCTCGTGCTGTCGGCGCACGCCCACAACTACCAGCGGTACACGCGGCGCGTGCCGGTGGGGAACGCCGCGGGGGCCGCCGCAGGTGGCGCGACCCGCACGATCCCGTATCTCGTCGCGGGCGGCGGCGGCCACGGGCTCTCCCCAGTCCCCGCGGCGTCGGGGCAGGTGACGGGCGACCACACGTTCGAGGCGTCGGACGCGGGCTACGGCTACCTCGTCGTCCGCGCGTCGGCGGCCGAGGTGCGGGTGGAGTACTACGCGGTCAACGGGGCGGCGAAGGCGGCGCGCGACACGGTCACGGTCGCGTTGACGGCCGGGTAGCGACGTGTGCGTCGCGTGTTCAGGGTGGCGTGAACTCTCGGACGGTGCGTTTCCCCGTGTACGAATTTGGGGGCGGCCGAGCGAGCCGCTGGCGTCGCGAGTCGCGGCGCCTCCGCCGCCCACGTCGCTCGGTCCAGTCGGGAGTGTTTCGATGCATCGCCGTCCGCGCGCCGCCCGATTCGCGCTCGTCACGTTGACCACCGCCGCGGTCGCGGACGCCGAGGCAGGCGCTCACCCCGTGGCGCAGTCTGGCACGCAGGCCGCCGCGCCGCCGGTGAAGGAGTCCAAGCCCGGGCTGCTCCGGCGGGCTGCAGTCGCGTCCGATCCGACGACGCGCACGGCCATGCAGCCGGTGCCGAACGACGAGATCGAAGAGGCCGAGATCGAGCAGGAGACGGGACGACTCGTGTACTCGTACGACGTCAAGCTGCCGGGCAAGCCCGATGTCGACGAGATGCTGGTCGACTCCCAGACGGGCGCGGTCGTCTCGCACACGCACGAGAGCGCGGCCGCGGAGTCACGCTGGAACGGGCGCGCCGCGAAGGCCCGCACGTCGGACGGGATGTCGCCACTCCGCTGACGGGCGCCTACCATACGCCCCCCCACCGGAGTGCCGCGACCCGCCGCCTCGGCAGCGCGCGTCCGCGCCGTTCGGCGCGCTGCGGGGCTGTGTCTCGGCGCCGCCCGCCTCGGCGCGCAGGCGGCCGACGCGCCTGGGGTTTCCGCCTCGGGCTGTATTGCGACGCCGACCGCCGCGACCGTCGGGCGAGAAGCGGCATGGCCGGACGCGGCCCGGGCCGTCGCGTCGATCCGGGGGCGGCGAATCGCGGCCGTGCGGGTCGTCACGTTAGGCGCGGATCGATACGGCGTGCTGCCCGCCGCCCTGCACACGACCACGCGCCCCGAAACGGTGCGGCAGCTGCTGCTCTTCGCACCGGGCGACACGGTCGACCCCGCGCGCATCGCGCAGTCGATGCGGCAAGTCCGCCGGCTCCGCTTCCTCGCCGGCGCGTCGGTCGGCGTCGCGTGCGACGCGGGCGGAGGCGTGGCGCTCACGGTCACGACCCGCGACCAATGGAGCCTGACGCCGCGCTTCGCCGTGGGCGGGCCCGGCGGGGCGTCGAGCGCGGTCGCCGGGCTGGAGGAGACGAACGTCTTCGGCACGGGGCGCTCCGCGCGGGCGTACGTGCGCAGCGACTACGGGCGCCTCGGCGAGGGCGCGGCCTACGCCGACCCCGCGCTGTTCGGCAGCCGGTTCACGGGCGCGGGCGGGCGCGAGGTGTACCGCGACGGCTCGGCGTGGAGCGCGGGAGTGCGCACGCGCGACGCGGGTGCGTTCGAGCGCTGGGGCCTCGGCGTCGGCGTGCGTCAATCGACGCTGCGCTCGGTCGTGCGTGCGCCCGCGAGCGCCCCGGCGAACGGGTCTGCGGCAGCTTCAGGGGCGTTCGACATCTCGACCGGCTCGGTCCCGCCGGGCGCGTCCGCGCCGGGCGTGCAACGGGGAGTGTTACCCGGCGATACGGTGCGCCACACTGGGGCGGCCCTGCTGGCGAGCCGCCGCGTCGGCGGGCCGCCCGGTGCCGCCCGTGGCGCGACGTTCGTGCTGACCGGGCTGGAGGCGGATCGCAGCGTGGTCACGGCGGGCGTCCGCACACGCGTCGTGGGGCCCGTCGGCGTCCGCCGCACCTTCGTCGGCGCCGACGTTGGCTTCGCGCGCCGGAGTGCGCGCTACGTCGCCGCCCCGTGGCTCCTTCCGTCGGCGACCAGCGTGTCGGCGCCGACCGCGGATTCCCTCGGCCGGGATAATCCCGCCGAGCTACCGCTCGGCACGGAAATCGACGCCGTCGTCGGCCTCGGCCGCGACCTGGCCGCCCGCCGCCCGGCCACGCACGTCGACGCGTGGGCCGGCCGCGTGTTCCCTGTCGGCGTCCGCCCATCCGACGGCGCCCCGCGCGCGCTCGCGTCGCTCGACCTGTGGGGCGGCGGCTACCACCCGCTCGCGTCGGGCGGCGGCAGCGAGTGGAGCGCGGGCGCGGTGCGGGCGGCGGCGGGCCTGGTCGCGCCGGCACGACGCGGGCTGTGGAGCGCTCACGTCGCCGCCGAGCGGCTCGTCGACCCCGACCCGGACGTGCGCGGGCTGGCGATGGCCGACCCGGTGCTCCGGGCGCTCCCCGCGCGGACGCGCTTCGCCGAGGAGGCGTTAGGCATCACCGTCGAGCGGTCGGTGCACGTGCGGCCGGTGACGCGCGCGTACGTGCTCGACGCCGCGCTGTTCGGCGCCGCGTCGTACCGGTGGGACCCCGCCGTGCCGCTTTCGGCCGAGTCACGCACGGCGGCCCTCGCAGGCGCCGACCCCGAACACTTGGCGGCCGGGGTGTCGGGCGCGCCGTCGCTGCCGTCGTACGCGGGCGTCGGGAGCGTCGGGGCTGGATTGCGGCTCGTCCCCACCGCGTTCGGACGCGCCGCGCTGCACTTCGATGTGGGGGTGCCCGTCGTGCGCAGCGCGGGAATCCCGGCGCGGCCGTTCTTCGGCTTGACCGTGACGCCGGCGTTCGGCACCGGGCGCGGGCGGGACGGTGGCGCGGTGCTCGCGACGCCGTAGCACGGGAGCGGGACGGCGATGGAACGAGGGGCGCGTTCCCGACGTCGGGAGCTGACGGCCGATGAATACGCCGAGCTCGCACGGCTCTGTACCCGCGTTGCGAGACGCGACGAGCCGCTCCGGGCCGAGCCGGGGCACGTCTCGTCGAGGGACTCGCGGCGCTCATGCCGCGGCACGGCGGCGCGCGAGCGCCGACATACAACGCCGCCGACTGCGCCCGGATCCTCTCGGGCGTCGCCCGGCTCGCAAGCCGCTGCGGGCATGATCGTTGGTCCGTGGCGGACGTTCAGCGCGCCTTCCGAGACGAGCCGGGCGTAGGCCTGCACCGCGTCAGTCACCCCGTCGTTCGCCGCGTGCTCGCGTCGGCGGACTGCCGCCGGGACCGCGCCCGGGGGTGGCACTGTGGGGCACGCCGCAGGACGGAGGTGGACGAGCGCGGACGGGACGGGCGCCGTTGAACTCCGGGTGAACTTCGCGTCGTCAGTTCTGCTCGCGACCTGTAGAGACTCGGGTGCGTCGCGTCCTCCGGTGTCCTGATCCGTGGTGGTCACCCGGGCACGGCGGGCACGTACGCGCGGCGGGCGAGACCTGCGCCGAGCACCGGGACGCGGCGACGGCCGCCCGGCTCGGCGACGAGCTCGACGAGGTCGAGCGACAGACGTGGATCCTGTTCGAGATGTCCCGCACGTCGGCGGACGGGTGACGGCTCAACCCGCCCGCCGACGTTCCGACGTGTCGACTCCGCCGACCGCTCACCGCCCGAACCCGTACTTCACGCCGAGAATAAAGCTCTGGCCGTAGGTCTCGCGCTGGATGCTATGATGCGCCGACGGCGAGCCGTTGAAGAAGCCGAAGACCGAGTCGTTCAGGTTGAGCGCCCGCAACTGCACCGAAGCCAGGCGCGTCACGTTGGCTTGTTGAAGTTCGTCGCGCATCTCGCGCACACGTCGCCCTGGAGGTGCGGTGCGAGGTCGAAGTAGTTGGGCCGCGCGATGGCGCGCGTGACGGCGAGCCGGAAGTTACTCTGCGCGTCGAGCGCGTACCGGAGCTGCGCGCTCGGGAAGAGGTCGACGTAGGTCTGCGCCCCCGGCACGGCCGTGACCACGTACGCGCCTTTGGAGCCGGCGGCGGTCACCGGCCGCGTCGCGACGTTCCCGGTGTAGGTGGAGTGCGTGGCCTCGAGGCGCAGGCCGGGGTTGACGCGGAGCGGCCCGACGTCGGTGGTGTTCATGCCGTAGCCGCTGTACACCGTCTCGCCGCCGCCGGAGCTGCCGACTTGGTTGCGCACGATGTTCGTGATGTTCGTGAACGCCCCAGGGTTTGCGTCTTCGAAGCGTGCGATCGCTGCCACGGCGGGCACCGGACCCAGCACGAAGCCGCGCGCGATCGACGTGTAGTAGCTCGGGTCGGTGAAGCTGCTCTGCACCTGAGCCACGGTGGGGGCGTTCGCGCCGGAGTTCACCGCGTACGTCTGGCCGGTGTTCACGTACGTCTTGTGCTCGTCGCGGACCTTCGCGCCGAACTTGAACGTGCTCGGCCGGTCGCCCGCGCCGCCGAACGCGTAGTGCAGCAGCGCGTTCACCTGCCCGCCGTCGTCGCGCCCGGTCGCGAGACCGCTGCTAATCGAGTAGCCGGTCAGCGGGTAGTTGGCCGGGTTGAGCGCGGCCACCGGGTCCGCCGGGTTCACGAACCGGTAGCGCGGCGTGTTGACGTTCGACGCGTCGTAAACGAGTGGCACGCCGTTCCCGTCGGCGCCGGCATACGTGAAGTCGTTGACGCGGTAATTGCTGACCGACTGGCGCGTGCCGCTGAAGTTGCCGGCGTCGTCCACCTCGAGGCGGCCGACGCCCGGGAGGCGTCCACCCGCGGTGAACCCGACCAGGCGCTCGATGGGCGTCCGGTTGGATACCTCGCGCGTGAGCACCGTCCCGGTCTGCGCGCCCGCCGTCACGGGTGCGTTGCCATCGGTCGCGAGGTCGTAGCGGTCGCGCGTGCCGAAGTTGCGGAAGTCGCTGTAGAGCCCGCGGACGAACGCGGTGCTGCCGCCGGCGAAGCGGTAGTCGATCGCGTCGGCACCGCCGGTCCGGGTGCGGCCGTACACGTAATCGCGCTGGTCCCACTCCACGGGGTACGAGTTCCCGGCGTTGTCCTGTCACGCCGGATGCATTCGTATCATCACAGACGTATACCGCGCCGACGCGGCGACCTGGGGCGCTCCGTTAGGCGTGCCCCCGACCGCTTCACTGACGCGCGCGCCGGCGATCTGCCGTCGCCGTCGCGCCGTCAGCGTTCGAGCACGAGGACCGTGAACGAGCCCGGGATCATCGGTGGGCGCGGGCGCGGGCGGTCGGCGGTGGCCGCCGGCGCCTGGCCGTACTGCGCGACGGGCACGTACACGCGGTGCGTCCGCGTGTCGAGCGCCATCGTCTTGCCGCCGCGGCCCGTTGCGACGACGCCGGCCGGGACGACGCGAGCCGCGGACTCCTCGCGCGCGACCGTCAGCGTGCCGTCCCCCGCCGACGCGAACGCGAGCCGCGTCGCGGGGTCGAAGGCGGTCGCGTCGATGTTGTCCCCGGCCGGGAGCGTCGACACGACGCGCCCCGTGCCGGCATCGACCACGGCCATGCGCTTGTTCGCGCAGCCTACGAACAGCCGTCCCGCCTCGCGGTCGAGCGCGAGCCCGTTCGGCTCCTCGCACGGTGCGAGCGGGTAGCGATCCTGTACGGTGCGCGTGCGCGCGTCGAACGCGACGAGTGCGCTCTTATCCTCGAGGTTCACGAACACGCGCCCGCGCCCGTCGGCCTGCGCGAACTCGGGGCGGCCGCCGAGTGCGACGGTCCCCACGACGGTGTTGGACGTCGCGTCGATCACCGTCGCGTCCGAGGTGCCGCCGTTGAACGTGAAGACACGGTGTGTCGTCGGCTCGTAGAGGATCGCGTCCGGATTGCGTCCGGTGCTGCGAACGCGGGCCACGGGGGCGAGCGTCTTGAGGTCGAAGACCGTCACCGACGAATCGCGGCCGTTGCTGACGTAGCCGCGCCCCAGGTCGGTCGCGATCGCGATGCCGTGCACGCCCGGTGTGTCGCCGATGTCGCCGACGACCGAGTCGCGGTCGGTGTCGATCACCATCACGTGCGTCGACCGCGAGATGTACAGGCGGTGCGCGGCGGTATCGACGGTGAGGTAGTCCCACCCGCCCTCGCCGCCCGCAGCGATGCGCTTGACGACGTGATACGGGGCGCCCTGCGCGTGCTGCGGACGGGCATGCGCGGCGCGGTGGGAGACGGGAACGCCGGCCGCGATGCCGAACGCGACGACGGCCGGAAGACGCAGGACTCGCATGGGACGGAGTCGGATTCAGGAGCGAGGGAGAAAGTGGTCGCCGCGGACGCGGTAACCGGTTATGCCCGACGGGACGGTGCGGGGCGCGTTTAGCACCACGTTCGCCGTCGGTAGTCGCGATACGCATCGCCGAACGCAGCCTCGAGAACCCGCTCCTCGCGCCGGGCACGCCACCCCTGCACGGGGATCGACACGACGGCCAGGAGCAGCAGCCAGAACTGCCCGATGAAGATCATCGTCCCGGCGCTGACCAGTTCGGCCGAGAGGTAAATCGGGTGCCGCAGACGCGCGTACGGGCCCCACGTGACGAGCGTGCGGGCCTCGGCGCGACCGGTGAATGCGGCTCCGAGCGTGACGCGCGCCCACGTCCAGAGCGTCAGGGCCGGTAAGAGGATCGCCACCCCCCACATGTGGTGCGGACGCCAGACGGCGTGGCCGGCCAGGACGAAGTCGAGCGCGAGCGCGGCCATCAACGCCGCGAGCGGCCATCCGGGGAAGTAGCGCCGCCAGTCCGGGCGCTGCGTGTCGCTCATCCGGCTGCATACGGTGCCGACATCGGCGGTGCGCCCGCGGTTGCCGCCCCACACGCTCGCCATTCCCGCTCGTACAACGCCGCTGCGACCGACGTGATCGCGAGTCCCACCGCCCAGCCACCGATCACGTCCGTGGCCCAGTGCACGTCGAGGTACACGCGATTAGGCGTACTGGAGCCGGCACGCCGGCACGCCGGCGCGCCGTTCCGAACGTCGACGCTCGCATGGCGCCGCGGGACCGCGCCGGTGTAGCTGGTCGAAAGTGTCGGGTTCGGCCGCGCCTCGGCGACCGTCAACCCTGCGCGTGCGGCGGCCGTGTCGGCCCGCGCCACAGCCGCCGTCGAACCGCGCGCGAGGGCGACCGCGTCGGCGCGCGTGACTGGGCGCGGGGGCCCGCTCGCCGCCGCCTGGGTGCGCGCGATCGACGCGACGCCGGGCGCCAAGGCGCAGCCTACGATACCGAACGCTCGTCGGATTGTCGCGGCTGCGCTGCCGCGTGGGACGCGACGGAGACGAGGGGAACTGGATGACACGTGCGAGCGTGCGGGCTGAGGGCCGAGCGACCGGCCCATGCCGCCGGACCGCGCACGGCGAATGCTACGCGCCGAAGTTCACGCCGAGTTCAACGCGGCCTGTGCCGGGGGCGGCTCGCCGGGAATCGGAAACGTCACGACGAACCGCGAGCCCTCTGGCCCGCTCGCCGCGAGCGTGACCCGGCCGGCGTGCTCGGCGGCAATCCACTGTGCGATCGCGAGCCCGAGCCCCGCGCCGCCCGGGTGATCGGCCGCGAGGCGGACGTGGGCGTCACGCGTGCGCGCCGGGTCTGCCCGGTAGAATCGCTCGAAGACGCGGGCCTGGTCCGCCGCGGCGATGCCACACCCCGTGTCGTCGACCGTGATCACGTAGCACGCACTGGCGGTCGTGTGGTCCGGGGCGCGGCGGTTGAGCGTGACGCGCACGCGGCCGCCCGCGGACGTGTATTTGATGGCGTTGTCGAGCAGGTTTGCGAGGAGTCGTCGCAGCAGGTGCGGGTCGCCGAGAAACGGCGCCTCGTCGGCTAGGGGTGCCTCGAGCACCACCCCCCGCACCCCGGCGAGGCCGCGCGCGGCCCGCACGCTCGCGTCCACGACCTCCTCGAGGTAGAGCCGCTTCCGGTGAACGGGCAACTGCCCCGCGTCGGCCCGGGCCAGCAGTAACAACTCGTCGACGATGCGTCCGAGCCGGCGTCCCTCACCGCGTACGACGTCGAGCGCCTCGACGAGTTCCGCCGCGGGCCGGTCGGCGCGCGCGAGCGCAACGTCGGCCACCGTCGTGAGCGCGGTCACGGGCGTGCGCAGTTCGTGCGAGGCGTCGGCCATGAACTGTCGCTGCTCCGCCGCCGCGCGGGCCTGCCGCCCGAACGCCGCCTCGACCCGGTCGAGCAACGCATTGAACACGCGCGCGAGCTCGCCGAGCTCGTCGCGCGGGCCGCGGACCGGGAGCCGCGTGCCGAGCGTGTCCTCGCCGATCGCGGCCGCCCGCCGTGCCATGGCCACGGCCGGCGCGAGACTCGCCCGGGTGAGGGCGTACCCGCCGGCTGCCGCCAATACGAGGGCGATGGGCACGGCCACCGCGAGGGCGTCGCCGAACGCGTCGAGCGCAACCGCGTCGGCCCGTAGGGAGCGCAACGCGGCAATCACGAACGGCGTCCGACCGACGAACACGCGCGTGAACCGCGCCCGCGTGGCCCCGCCCCGGCTTCCGTGTGGCCCCGTCCCCGGAATCGTGGCGGTGAACGATGCCGCAGCGTCCGCGGCGGCGACCTGCCGCACGAAGAGCCCTGGCACCACCGCCGCGAACGCGTGGCCCGAGGCCGGCGGCGTGCTATCGGACGCGGCGACGAGCTGCCCCGCGTCGTCGAACACGAGCACGCGTTGGTCGCGGTACCGGAACTCCCGGATCACGTCCGCCGCGGCGGCGCGCGCGGGGTCGGCCGCGCCGGTGTGCTCCGCCCGCTCGGCCGCCCACGCATCCACGAAGGTGCGCGTGAGGTCGGCCAGTGCGCCGTCGGCGCGCGCGCGCGTCGTCCGGGTCACGAACAGCCAAGTCCCCCCGCAAAACACGGCGAGGAGGACGGCGACGGCGACGGTGTGCCACGCCGCCAAGCGGACTGGGAGCGAGCGAAGCCTCACACGTCGGATCAGGCGGCGGTCGACCTACGGTGCATTCGGGGGCCCGGCTATCGCCTCGAGCACGTACCCGGCGCCGCGGCGCGTGTGGATCAACGTCGGAAGGCCGGGCAGGTCGACCTTCCGGCGGATGCGGTTCACGTACGACTCGATGAGGTTCGAGGCGGGATCGTAGTGGTCGTCCCAAACGTGGTCGGAAATCTCCGCGCGCCCCACCACGCGGCCCGCGTTGCGCGCGAGGAACTCGAGAAGTGCGTACTCCTTCGTCGTCAGCGGCAGCGCGCGTCCCGCGCGGGACGCGCGCTGGCCGTGCGTATCGAGCGCGAGGTCTCCCACATGCAGCACCGCAGGCGCCAGCGCCGTCGGACGACGCAGCAACGCGCGCAGGCGGGCGAGCAGCTCGCCGAACTCGAACGGCTTGGTAAGATAGTCGTCGGCGCCGGTGTCGAGCCCCGTGATGCGATCGGCCACGGCGTCCCGCGCCGTAAGCATGAGCACCCGGACGCTGGATCCGCGAGACCGGAGCTCGCGGCACACCGCGAAGCCGTCCCGCTTCGGGAGCATGACGTCGAGGATGACCGCATCGTACGGGTTCACGGCGGCCTGATATACGGCCGCGTCGCCGTCCGTCGCGACATCTACCGCGTAGGCGTGCTCGCGAAGGCCCTTGGCGAGACTCGCGGCAATTACGGGGTCGTCTTCGACGAGGAGGAGGCGCACGGCGGAGCCATCAATCGGGAAAGCGGATGCGACGTCAGTCCATCATAGACGCAAGCATACCTGCGACACCTCGGCACGAGATCACCGCACGGCGTCACGTCGCGGCTGTCCTCGGCGTACACAAGCCGGTTCCGGCAACGCGCGGCGTCAGTGTCCGACGCGTACCCCGAGTGTCAGCGGCGTGCGCGTGGGCGTCACGCCGGGCGTGGGCGTCACGCCGGTGCCGTGCAGTCCGTCGAGCTGCAGCACGCGCAGCTCGGCAAACGGGCTGACGGGCCCGAGCCGCAGCGCGCCCCCGAGCCCCCGCCGTAGCCGAGCGAGTTCGTCTCCTGACGCTCCGAAACGCCGTAGATGAACGCGGACTGGCCGGACGGTTGCGCCTGGTTCGCTGCGTGATAGTGGTAGACGCCGCCGCGCGCCAGCACGTACGCGCGCACGGGGCCGAGCGCCGGGACGTTCCACACGCCGAATAGTCCAACGCCGGCGAGGGTGATGGTGCGGCGCAGCGGTGTTCCGGGCGGGGCGAAGCCCGGCAGCGGCTCGGCACCAGGCGCCCCCGCTGCGGCGGGCGTAATCGTGTGCCCGCCCGATGCTCGATCATCGCTCGCGAGCCGGAGGGTGAAGCGCGAGGTGGCGCTCCCGAGGCGGCGCTCGTACCCCAGCGATTCGGCGACGCCGCGGGTCGTACGCCCGAGCATGTAGTCGAACCCGTCCAATTGTCGAGACTTGCCGCGCGGCCAGCTACCCCGTCGGCCGCTCGCGGCTATGGGTAGCGGAGACCGCGACGCAAACGCCGGCTGGCGCGGCCGCGAACCCCGCGCCCGAGATCGGAGCGAGGTGGCGGGTGCCGTCCGAGACGCCGACCGAGTCGACGGGCCGGGACAGCGCGACGCGGTTCTGCGCGGTCGTGATGGGCGAGTTGCGGACGCTCACCCCATCGGGCAGTTCAAGGACGCTGGCGACTCCGGGCCCGCCTCGTACCTGAACGGTCACGTCGGCCTGCCCCGCGCTGCCAGCAGCGACGTGCAACTCCCCCGACGGCTGGGCGGCGTCGAACGCGACGCGGAGCGTGTCGGCATCGAGGGGAGCCGGACGAACGTGGTAGCTTCGGCAGCGCGGGTGCGGGTGTCCACCGCAGCGGCTCGCCCGCGCGTGGGCGAGCTCACGTCCGGCGCGACGGCCCGCCGCTCGCGCGCCCAGTGCGGCACCGCCGGTGCGGGGCGCCGCGCGCCTTCGTCAGCTGCAACGATTCGTTCGGCGGCGCGGATGCCGGTGCCGGCCCCACTCAGCGGATCCACGTGCCGATCCGGCGCCACCGGATCTCCGTCACCGCGCGGAAGTAGTCGAGCCCCGCCTCCGGCTCATACGAGTAGTACACGAACATCGGCGTCCCCCGCAGGTTCTCGCGCGGCACCGGCCCATAGAACCGGCTGTCCACCGAGTCGTCGCGGTTGTCGCCCATCATGAAGTACGCGCCCGCCGGCACGACGAGCGGCCCCCAGTCGTGCAGCGTCGGCTGCGGCGGCGGTGCGCCCAGGCGGGTCCCACGGGCCTCGAGGCGATGCTGCCAGCGGAAGATCGGTAACGGCTGGGCGGCGACCGCGGCGGCGGAGGCGTCGCCATGCGCGGGGCCGGACGGCTCGGCGGTCCCGTTCACATAGAGCTGTCCCCCGCGCATGGCGAGCGTGTCGCCACCCACACCGACGATCCGCTTCACGAGCGTGGGCGTCACCTCGTCCGGCGTGATCCGAATCGAAGGATCCTGCGGCGGTGACTCGAACACGGCCACGTCTCGCCGTCGGGGTGTGGCGTACCCTGCCAGCGTGAGGCGGCTGAACGGAACATGCGGCCCGTAGCGGAGCTTGTTGACGAAGAGCCAGTCGCCGACGAGGAGCGTCCGTTCCATGCTGCCGCTCGGTATGCGGTAGGCCTCCGCGAGGGCGACGCGGGTAACGGTCGCGAGACCGACCACGGGGAGCAGCCCCACGACGAAATCGCGCGCGCGCCTCCCCACGTCCGGCCGAGCCTTGGGCGGTCCCGACGTAGGGCGACGGGACCGACGGGATCCGTGAACATTCATGCCTGTCTCCGATAGTGTGGGAGCGCCGAACGCCAAGGTGCTGCGGCATGTCGTCCGAGCGCGATGCCGCTCGCGTGAGATACAGCACGCGGAGGAGCGGAGCGTCCCTGCACACGTGGCAGCAGCACCCCCACGTTCGGCGGCCCGGGCCGCCCGGCTACGGTTTGGCAAACGCTTCGACGATGCCCAGCAACGCGACCGCGGTCGCACCGATCCAATACGCGCGCACGACTCGCGGCCACCGACGCCCGACGCCGAGCAGGACCGCGCCATTTGTCACCAGGATGATCCCGATCGCCCACGACGGCCAGCGGACGGGGATGCCGCGGACTGCGTCGCCCGCGTGCCCGAGCAGGCCGGCGAGGCAGAGGCCGAACGCGAGCCACTGGAACCGCCGCGAGTAGGTCGCATCGCGCGCGGGACCCGGCACCGAGGTGAGTGTCATGGAGGAGCGACCGAGGAACGCGCGAGATAGCGAAACGTGACGACCCGACCGACGATCATGGAGGGCGCCGCCGAACGCCCCAAGTTCAGCAGCGGGCCATCTGGGCGCCAGAGCGGCATCCCCGCTGCGGTCACGCGCGGGCGCGGCGTGGCGTCCGTGCACGCCCGACAGCTGCTGGTATGCTGAGCGGCACGGGCGGGCGCTGCACCCGTAGTGTACAGGACGCGTCGGGGCTTCGCTGCCGACGGACGTGGGCTCCTCCGCTTGTTGCAGCGTGCGACGCCGGCTCCCCTGTGCTCTTGGCTCGAGACGGCGTGCTCCACCGTCCGTTGCTCTAGCGACGAGCAGGCACGCGGAGCTGGTACTGCCCCGCCCCTCACCTCAGGACCGGGAGGGTCGACCGTTTCCACTCCCTCGGGATCGACATCGGCACGCGTTGGCACGGGTGGCCGGAGGCGAATCCGCGTTGCTCGACGACGCGGGAAGCATCGTCTGGCGGCAGCGCGTGGTGGCCACACGCGCCGGCTTCGCCGCGCTCGAGCAGCAGCTGACGGGCGTCGACGTCGCGACGCTCACGGTCGCCCTCGAAGCCACCAGCGTTTACTGGCACGCCCGCCACGCGTGGGGCACCGAGCGCGGCGTCGCCCGCGTCGTCGTGCTCAATCCCCTGCAGACCCGCGCGTTCCGCAACGCGACGCTCCGCGGCAGCAAGACCGACCGCATCGACGCCGTCGCCCTCGCGACGTGGGTCCCTGGAGGGGTGCGACGCGCTCGGATCACGTGCGCCCCGACGAGCGGCCGGCGGCCGCGCGCGATGTGAGCCGGCTCCGCACAGAGATGGTCGAGCTCCGCGCACGGCAGCTCGTCAAACTGAGCGGCGTCCTGGACCGCCTCTTCCCCGAGTTCCGCGCCGCCTTCGGCAAGCTCGGAAGCCGTAGTGCGCTCGCGGTCCTCGCGCGCTGGGCATCGCCGGCCGCGTTAGGCGCAGCGAACCCCGCGGAGGTCGCGACCGTGCTCACGCAGGCCAGCCGCGGCATGCTGGGCGCCACCAAGGCGGCCGAACTCCAGGCACTCGCCGCGACGTCCGCCGGCCTCCCCGACCCGCTCGACGCCGTGGCGGTCGCGGTGCGCGCCCTTCGCACGTGGAGCACCTCGCCGACCAGATCGCGGCGCTGGGTACGCGGCTCGCCGAGCTGCTCGCGGCCGACGCCGCTACCGAGGCCCTGCTCCGCTCCTGCCCCGGCATCGGCGTCGATACCGCAGGCACGGACACGCCGCTGGCGTGGCTCGCCGAGGCGCCCCCCATCGCGCGCGTGCGCGGCAAAGGACGGCGCGGAGAAGCTCGTGGCGCTCATCGGCCTCAACGTGCGCGTGTCCGAGTCGGGCGCGTCCGCGGGCCGGCCGAAGATGAGCAAGCGCGGCAACTGGACTTGCCCCCCGGCAGCGGACACCCGATTAGCCCCGCTCTGGTGCGGGGCGGAGGTGTCCGATGGCAGCGAAGGCGAGGGAGGTACGAGCAGACCCTGCGCACGCAGCCAGCGCGCGCAGCCGAAACCCCGTGTCCGCGCCCGGGGGTCAGCTCCACTGGCCCGCGACGGACGCCGCCCGTATGTTCGCGCGCCGCCTTGGGCGCACCCGGCGCGTGAGCGTGGCGCACCCTCGATCCTCGCCCCCGAAATCGCCGCATGCCACGCCCTCGCGTTGCTGGTCCGGCTCAGTCCCGCGTCGCCACCGCGCCCGCCTTCCTGGCTGCAGCTCTCCTGCTCACCACGGGCGCGGGCGTCACGAGCGCCCAACCCCCGTCGCCCTCCCCACCGCGCGGGTCGCCGCCTCGTACGTCGCCGCCTCGTACGTCGCCGCCGAGTCGGGCGCCGAGCGCGCCCGCGCCGGCCTTCCGCGCCGGGCGGTACACGTGGGTGCTGACCGACGAGGACACCGGCGGTCGACTGCCCGCCGGCGCGTGGGAGGTCCGTTATCGCGCCGACAGCACCACCGAGGTGCGGGATCCGTTCCAACGCCCCATGCTCGCGGCGCGCTACGTCGTCCGGGGCGACACGTTGCTCGTGCGCGATGCCGCGGGGCCGCTGGCGTGCCCGCCCGCGACCGGTCCCGCGCCCGACGCCGTGTATGCGTGGCGCCTGGACGGGGAGCGGCTCACGCTCCAGACGCTCTCGCACCCGTGTGCGGGGCAGTCGGGGACCGTGCTCGAGATGACGCGGCAGCCGGACGCGGCGGCCGGCGCCGCGCCCGGGCGGGGCACCGCGGCCCAGCCCCCCGCCGCCGCGCCGTCGGCGGGGCCGGGCTTCCCCGCCGGCCGGTACGGGATCGTGGTCCGCGCCGAGGACGCGGATGGTCCGATCACCCCCGGCCGCTGGGAGATGCAGTTCGGCGCGGACGGGCGGTCCGCGTTGCGCGATCCGCAGGGGACACCGATGGTCGAGGGAACGTACGCGGTGCGCGGCGATACGCTGCTCCTCACGGACGTGTCGGGGCCGCTGTCGTGCGCGCAGACGCCCGAGGTCGCGACGGCGATCCTCACGTGGGCGGTCGCCGGGCCGCGACTCCTCCTCCGCACCGTCGAGGACCCGTGCGAGGGACGGCGGCAGGCGTTCGTCGGGATGAACACGGCCGGGTTCGTGCGCATCCCGGACGCCGCGCGCGAGGCCGGGCGCGACCGGGCGCGGCCCGCCCCGTCTACCCCGCCGCATACCCCGCCGCCTACGCCGCCGCGCGAGTAGGCGACCCGCGCCGGGCCGCCGCCGACCGGGGTGCGGGCCGTCGCGTCCCACGGGCTCGGCCGACCGCGCGGCGCACCCCAGCGAGGTCCGACGGCGCCTTCCGCGTCGCGTTCCTACGCGCTCGCGCCACGTGGCGCCACGTGGCGTCACGTCGCCGCATGCGCCCTCCCGCACCGGTGCGGTGACCTCCGCCGCCCGGCGCCTCACGCCCGTCCCGTCGCCCCATGCGCCTCACCCGCCCCCCGCGCTCTGCCCGACGCGGCGAGCGCCCCTCCGTGTCCCGGACCGGCTCGCCGCCGCGCGCGGGCCCGGCCCGCGCGGATTCGCGACGGGTCGTCGCCGGCGCGCTCGCGCTCGGGGCCCTGGCCAGTCCGGGCCTGTCCGCCTGTGCGACGTGGCAACGGCGCGACCTGCCCGTCGCCGGCGTGGCCACGCCCGCGCCCCCAACGGGCCGGCTCCGCGTCACCCGCACCGATCAGAGCACCCTCGTCTTGACGCACGCCCTCGTGACCCACGACAGCGTCGTCGGCGACGCTGGCGCCCCCCCCGCGCGGGTCGCCGTCGCGCTACGCGACGTGTACCGCCTCGACGAGCGGCACGTCAGTCCGGTGCGGACCGGGGGTCTCGTCCTCGGCGGCGCCGTGGTCGGCGGCGTGCTGCTGCTTGGGGCCGCCGTCGCGGCCGTCCTCGCTGGCTGGCACTGAGCAACCGGAACCACGCGTCGCGGACCCGACGCCGCTGGGCCCTGCGTCTGGCACGACGCATTGTGGGACCGGCGGGTCGGGACGGCGTGCCCGAGGCGAGACGTGTGCCGAGACGACTGCCCTGACGTTCCACCGACCGTCGTGCCCCGCGGTGGGCGCCCACGCGGCGGCGAGGCACGTCCCTCACGGGGGCGATCAGTGCGCGCGGAGGCCGTCTGTCCGGCGACGGCGTGCGTTCGCGACGGCGACGACGGCCCAGCCGCCGGCCGCAAAGACGACCAGAATCCCAAGCACATGTGCCGCGACACTGAGGTACCCACCGGCCGTGGCGGGCGCGAGGAACGGATACGGGTACCAGCCGACCGCGGCCCCGCGCGCGAGGACGTACACGAGGTACAGCAGGGGAAATGCGAGCCACGCGAATACTCGGTGCCTGCCGATCGGCGCGGACGGCGGCTCCGCGATCCACTCGACGACCACGGCCACGGGCATGACGGTGTGGAGGACGGTGTTGACCCACGGCCGGAGCGAGCCGAGATCGACGTGCCGGAGCAGGACTGCGAAGACGACGCCAACGACGACCATGTACGTGACGGCGGCACCCCGCACCGCGGCCGGCGTCTCCGCCCGAAGGCCGCCGGCGACGAGGACGCCCGCGGCGAACAGGTTCGCGAGATTGGTGAAGTAGCTGAAGAAGTTGACCACGCTGTACCCGAGCCGCAGCTGCACGGCGAACTGGCTGCCGATCGCTACGAGCGCGAGCAGGCCGAGGGCGAGGCGCAGGGCGCGCCAGGCGCGCGAGACGGGGCGATGCCGCATGCGACCGGGGGTGGTGCGGGGTGAGCGGGAACACGGGTGGCGGCAACCACGACGGCGGTGCGCGTGGTCACGGCACGTGGCCTCCGCCTCGAACCGCGACGCGGCCGTGTGCTGCCGACGGGCGAAGCTACCGCGCGGGCGGGTCGCGCACGGCGTCGTCTGACGCCAATCCCCCAGCACCTACCGGTCCCTCTGACGCGGTCCGCCCCGACCCCACGTCCGCGGCGGCGCGCTCGGCCCGCCGGAGCCGCGTCCGAAGCGCCTCGGCCGAGCACCCGATCATCTCGGCGACGACTGCCCGGCTGGCCGCTCACCGCATCTCGTACTCGCTCTGGTGCGCCTGCACCATCCGGGCGGCCCGCTCGCGGACCTCCGGCGAGCACTCCTGCGACGTCGGCTTCGTCATCCTCCCACTCGTGTATTACCAAGCAGCTATTACCAAGCAGCAGCCATACAGAACCGCGCGCATATCGTAACATCGGGTGCGAAACTTCGACTCGCTTTACCACGGTCCCCGCGAGTCGCCGGGCGCGCCGCGGGGCACGGTGCCCACCGGTGCCCGCCCGTGCCTCCCGGGGCAGATCGGCACCAGCCGTCCCACTCCACGGGCCGCCGGATGACCCGCACGGCCCGGCACGGGGACGGCCTGACGCGTGTCGGCGGGGAGGTCGACCCCGGTGTCGTGCATAGCTTCGGGCGTGAACGCCGCTCACCCCTGCCCCGGAGGTCCGGCATGCGCATCGAGTACCACGCAGATCCAACGCTCCACCCCTACGTCGAGTGCCTCTGGTGGGTCGAGCGCGCGTTCGCGTCGCCGGCCGACACGTTCATCCTCCTTCCCGACCGCCACGTCGAGTTGGTGTTCAGTGCGGGGGCGCTGTTCACCGTCGACCCGGTCGCCCAGGCGTCCGCTGCCGCGCCCTCGCCTGCGGGGGTGGCACCACCGACCGAGGCGGGGCCCGCCGTCGCCGGACGGGTCCTCCCGCGCGCATACGTCGTTGGGCTCCTCGATCGCCCCGTGCGGCTCCGGGCGCGCGGCACCGTGCGCGCGGTCGCGGCGCGATGCCCCGCCTGGAGTGTCGCGTCGCTCCTCAGTGCCCTGCTGGCGACACCGGACAGCGACAGCTGCGACGCGTTGGGCAGCATTCGTCCGTTGCACACCGCCTGTGAGCCGCTCGCCGGCCGGATCGCCGCGTGCTTGGATGCGGGCGACGCGGCCGGTGCGCTCGCGCACCTCGACGGGGCACTGCGCGGCCTCGTCGCGGCCGCGCCGGCGATTCCCGGTCGCGTCCGCCGCGCGGGGCGTGTTTTAGGCGAGCCGTGGAGCGATCCATGGGACGCCGCCCGGGACGCCGCCCGGGACGGGGACCGCGGCGCGCCCCGCCTCGGGGCCCCCGTGCGCCGGGCCGCCGCAGCCGGCGGGTGGACCCCGCGACACCTCGAGCGGCAGTTCCGCGCCCTTACGGGCGTGACGCCGAAAGGGTACGCGCGCCGCGCGCGGTTCGAGCTGGCGCGGGACCGGCTCTGGGCGGACCCGCACACGCGCCTGAGCGCGCTGGCGGCCGAGTGCGGGTACGCCGACCAGGCGCACCTGACGCGCGAGTTCGCCGCGTTCGCGGGCGCGCCCCCCGCGCGCTGGGCCGCCGGGGTCGCGCGGACGCGGGCCCTCCTGCACCCGCCCGCGCCGGACGGCACCCCGGTGCCGCGCTGAGGTCGCGTTTCTGCAAGACGGCGCGTTCGGCCGGTCGTAGGCTGCGTCCCACGTCACGCGCCCCCTTGCCCTCACACCGTCGCGGCGAAGCGGGCGCGCCCCCACCCTCGACCACCCGTCACGAGGCCGTCATGTCGGACACGCTCGCGGATATCGCCGTCCCCCGCCGCCCGTCGCACCCGCCCGCCGAGAGTCCCTCGGCGACGCTGGCAAACGTCAACCTGTTCGTGCGGGACCCGGCGCGCTCCCGTCGCTTCTACGTCGAGGCGCTCGGCCTCGCGGACGACGCGCGCTCGGCGCCGCCCCACTTCGTCCTGCTCGACGCCGGCGGCGGGTGCACCCTCACGCTACAAGCGGCGGGCGCGCTGGGCGAGCCGCTCGGCCCCGGGGGCGCGACCGGGAGCCTCGTCGAGCTGGGGTTCGAGCTCGCGGTCGCGGCCACCGACGGCCCGGGCGCCGGGGCGGCGCTCGACGCGGTCAGCGCGCGCGTGACCGCGGCGGGCGGCGCCGTAACCGCGCCACAACTCATGGGCTGGGCGCGCGGGTTCGACGGCCGCGACCCAGACGGGCACCGGCTGACCGTATTCGTCCGCTCGCCCGAGGGGCGGGCCGCCGAGAGCCGGCCGGGGGGTCCGGGCGATGGTGGGAGTGCGACCCAGAAATGCTCGTCATGAGACGTCTCGGACGAGGGTTTGCAGGATCCAGCTCTCCGCGCGACCCAACCATTCTGCGAGAGATTTCGAGACTCCGATTCCAAGGGGCCCACAAGAACCCGAACGCGTTAGGCCGGGCTAACGCTGCCCAAGGTAGCGTGTAGTGGTAGAAGGGTTTACTCGGTGGATTACAGCCGTGCTGGCACTCCGCTGGTCACGTTGCGTGCGCCGTGGCCGCCGGCGCGCAGGTCGTCGTATGCGGTGACACGCACCTGCTGCGGTGACGCGCGTTCGAGGGTGTGCATGTCGCGACCGTGGCCGATTTCCTCGACCAGTTCGCCGCCGGATCCGTCGCCGGCGGCGCCGGGTGAGACGCCGGGAACGAAGTGCCGGTCTCAAAACCTCAGGCGGCGCGAGTCCGGTTGGTCCTGAGTATGTGGCACGGCCCGGGTATGGACCAGCGCTTTCACACTCTGCCGCGGCGGCTGTGGCGTGACGCCGAGTCGCCCAAGCCCAAGGGCGGTCGCCCGCGCGTCGACGACCGTCTGGTCCTCGGCGGCATCCTCTACCGCCTGCGCACCGGGTGCGACTGGCGCGCCATCCCCCGCAAGTTCGCCAGCGGCCCCACGTGCCACCGCCGCTTCCAGCCGTGGGTCGCGGCGGGCGTGTGCACCCGCGCGCTCGTCGAGGCGCTGAAGCGCTACGACCGCCGCGGCATCGTGTGGTCGTGGACCGCCTTGGACAGCGCGACCGTCAAGGTGCCAAAGGGGGGGAGCTCACGGGCCGGAGCCCGACCGACCGCCGGAAGCAGGGTACGAAGCGTCACGTGCTGACCGACGGGCGCGGGGTGCCCCTCGCCGTCGTGCTCGGCCCGGCGAACGTGCACGACAAGTGGCTGCTCGCCCCGACGCGCGACGCGGTCGTGCTGCGCGCGGGACCGCACCCCCGCCGGCCAGTGCACTGCTGCCTGGACAAGGGCTACGCATTCCGGGACTGCGCGGCGGCCCTGGGCCGGCGGCGCATCGGGGCGCACATCCGCCAGACGGGCGAGCCGCCGCTCGTGGGCCGCGTGCACGGCGGGCCGCGTCGCTGGGTGGTCGAGCGCACGAACAGCTGGCACAACCTATTCCGCGCCCTGCTGATCCGGTGGGAGCGCAAGGCGGCGAACTACCTCGCGTTAGTCCAGCTCGCCTCCGCGCTCATCGCCGACCAACAGGCGAAGTATTGAGACCGGCTCTTAACTTTGGCGTTCGGCTACAGCCCACGCACGAGGTAGGGGAGGGACACGGTTTGTCGGCCAGCACCATCTACGATGCGATCGGCCGGGGGTACGCCCAGCACCGGCGCCCCGACCCCCGGATCGCCGCCCAGCTGACCCTGGCTCTCCACGGCGCGCGCACGGTGCTCAACGTCGGGGCCGGCACCGGTTCGTACGAGCCCACCGACCGCGCCGTGGTCGCCGCCGAGCCGTCCGCCGTCATGCTCGCCCAGCGCCCACCGGGGGCCGCGCCCGCGGTGCAGGCCCGGGCGGAGGCGCTGCCGTTCGCCGACGACGCGTTCGACGCCGTGCTGGCCGTGCTCACGCTCCACCACTGGGCCGACCGAGCGGGCGGGCTCGCCGAGTGTGCGCGCGTGGCGCGCGAGCGAGTCGTCTTGTTCACGTGGGACCCGGCCGCGGACGGGTTCTGGCTCGTGCGAGACTACCTGCCCGATTTCCTCGCGCTCGACCGTCGGCAGTTCCCGCCCATGGCGGCGCTCGCCGTCGCGTTCGGGCGGGGCCTCCGCGTAGAGGTCACCCCGGTCCCGGTGCCGCGCGATTGCGTGGACGGGTTCCTGGGTGCGTTCTGGGCGCGGCCCGCGGCATACCTGGACCCGACGGTGCGGGCCGGCATCTCGTCGTTCGCGCGCGTGCGAGGTGCCGGCGCGGGGCTGGAGCGCCTGCGCGCGGATCTGGCGTCGGGCACGTGGGCGGTGCGGTACGCTGGCCTGCGCACGGCGGAGACGCTGGACGTCGGCTACCGCGTGGTCGTGGCACAGATGCCCGGCGCGCGTGAGCAACCGGGTTGATCGTTGACAGCGTAGACCGGGAGGATGGTTGACACTGTGGGCACGCGGGGTCAGCCGCGGATGACGTGGTCGCGCTCGTCCAGGCGGGCGAGGAGGACGGGGCCCAAGTAGATCGACCACACGCCGTCGCCGGTCTCCTCGAGGCCGATGTGGTGCGACTTGAGCGCGTTCGCGATGAAGAGCAGCCGGTCCTTGAAGCGGAACGTGCCGGCGTTGGTCACGCGCTTCACCAGGTAGTGCCCGGGGTACTCGAGCGGCGGGACACGCGCCGGGTAGGGCCGCGTCGAGGGCGTGTAGCGTGACGCCGGCGTGTTCCCGCCTCACGCCTCGTGCGGCCGCTCGGCGTTGTACTCGTGGCGGGATTCTCCCGCCCGGAAGGCGTCGAAGCGGCGCTGCTGCGCGGCGCGCGTCCCCTGCGGCCGCCGGCACGCCTCCGCCTTGAGCGTGCGGTGCATGCGCTCATGGGCCCCATTCTGCTGGGGGCAGCCCGGGAGGATGCGCTGGTGCACGATGCCGAGGCGGAGCCACCACACGTTGAGTTGCGAGAGCCCGTGCACGCCGCAGGTGGCGAACGGGACGCCGTTGTCCGTGCGGATCGCGCGCGGCAGGCCGTAGGTGCGGAATGCCCGCTCCAGCGCGCGCCGCGCGTCGTGCCCCTTGGTCGACGGCAGGCCGCGGCAGTCGAGCAGGTAGCGCGTGTGGAGGTCGGCGACCGTCAGCGGATAGCAGTACACGCCGTCGCGCGTGCGGAACTGTCCCTTGAAGTCGAGCGTCCACAGGTCGTTCGGCGCGGCCGTTGTCGCGGGCACCACGCCGGGGTGCACGGGCGCCCGCCGCCGCCGCCGCGGCTTCACGAGGCCGCGCCGCGCAAGCAGGTCGCCGGCGGTGCTCGCGGCCGGCCAGGCGACGCGCGGGTGCCGCGGCGCCAGCCAGGCGAGCAGCTTGCGCGGCCCCCAGCTCGGGTGCGCCTCGCGGGCGGCGACGAGCAGCTCCGCCACGGCGTCCTCGACCCGATGGGGACACACATGCGGCGCGTGGCTGCGCTCGCGGAGCGCCGGGCGGCCGCCGGCGTCGTACCGGGCGAGCCACTTGTACCCGGTCTGACGGCTCACGCCGTAGCGGGCGCAGAGCTCGGTCATAGAATAGAGCGCGTGGTGATGATCGGTGATGAAGCGCTCGCGCTGGTCCACGGGGTCGGTCTCCTGCCAGGGCATGGCGTCCCTCCTGAGGGTCCGCCATGCAAGTGAGCAGTGTCAACCATCCTCCCGGTCAGGCCTGTCAACAATCAACCCGGTCTGTACCGCGTGTCGCCTAACGTGACGTTGCAGTTGTCGGGTACGCCGGGACGCTCCTCAGCCCCCGCGTGCACAGTCACCCGCGACGTATGTTGCGCCGCGAAAGCCCGCAACTGAACTGAGGCGTTAGGCGCTCACGACTACCGTCGTCACTCGACATTCCTCCACTCCGCACCTCCGATGAAGCACATCGCCGCTGCCGTGTCCGTCGCCGTTCCGCCCGACCTCTGTCACCGCGCGGCCGAGGCGTCCTATGCCGACGCCCGCTGGCAGCAGGCGTACGCCGCGCTCCGGCCTGGGCACACGTACTCGGCCCGTGTCACGGCGAGCGAGCCGGCCCGGCGGCTGGAGCTCACGATCGCCGCGCTCGAGCCACTGACGGGGGCGCGGATCGACGCTCTCGGCTACCGCGTCGTGTACACGTTCGCGCCCGAGGGCGCGTCGCGGACCCGCGCGGAAGTCGCCATCGAGTACGACGTCGTCGCGGCCGTGGGCGGCATGGGCATGCTCCAGCCGCAGGCGGAGAACGAGGTCCTCCACCGGCTGGCGGGCCTGCTCGCGCTCGAGGCGGGCGCACAGGCCGGGTCGGTCGCGCCAAGCGCCTAACGTTGCGCGGCGGCCGTCGGCGGCCGCCGGGACGCCGCGCTCCTCCGCCGTCTCCATCACACGCGAGCTGTAGCGCGCTCGGAGGCCTTCCACTTCGACGGCTCGGTCGCGGTGCGCAGCCTGCTGTAGATGCCGGTTGAGCCGTTCGCGTTCCTCGGGGCATCGGGCGCTGACCCGATGCAAGCGAACTTTGAACTCGCTGACCTCGTCCCCTTCGGGTTCGTCTTCAAAGCGACGGGCAACGTCCAGCGGCTGGGGGCCGGGCTGCCGACGTCCAGGCGACAACTGGACGCGCTTCCGTCTGCCTTCGTCCGCAACGCCGACCAGGTCATATTCGAGCACCTCGTTGCGCGCGGCTTCACGATCGTGGAGCGTCCGCCGGGAAGCTTCGCAGCCGACCGGACCGACGGCGAGTAGAGGGCAGCGCCGTGCTGTCCAACGAGGCGTTGAAGCTGTCGAGTATGCAGGGACACTCCTGGCCCGCCTTCCATTGACGGTGCGCCGCGGGCGGCAGCGTGCTATGACAGCTCGCAGCTTACTACGACAGTCGCACTTGTCTTGCACGAGCTTCGAGGTGACTTCCATCCTGTAGGTGTTGCATCGATGACCCGGAGGACGTCGCCCGTCTTGAGCTGGAAGTCGCCGCCCAGCTGCGCGCCGATGCCACCCGTCCCGCCGGTTGCGCCGTTCCCCCCTCGGGCGCCGGCGGCCCCGACGGCGTCGGTGCCGGAGACGGGCACCGTGTACGCATACGGCGTGGTCTGCCCGGTGGAGGTGCTGGTGGAGGTGTACGTCATCGGCGGGGGCGGCATGACCACGTTGACCGCAACGGTCTGCTCGTTCCCGTTCTTGTCGGCGACCGTGATCGTGGCCATCCCCGCGCTCGCGCCCGCCGTGACGGTGAACGTCCGCGTGAGCGGCTGCCCCGCGGCCGACCGCGCCGCGGACCCGGTCGCGGCCACCGTGGCGGCGGTCGCGTCCTGGCTGGTCGCGGGGTAGGCGCTCGCGTACTGCGTGCACGCCTGGAACGTCGCGGTCTGCCCGGCGACGAGGGTCAGGCGCGTGGGCGTGACGGTGAGCGACGGGACCGGCGCGGCGTCGCAGCTCGCGGCGGGCGCCTTGGTCCGGTCGAAGGCGGCGCCGGCCGCGCCGGACGCATGCGGCGCGGTGGCCGAGTCGCGACAGGCGGCGCGACCGGCGGCGAGCCCGGCGACGGCGGCCAGCGCCGCGGCGCCGGCGAGGGCGGGATACGGGGCGCGCCGCGCGCGGCCGGTGCGGGATAGACGGGTCGGCATCTGGCGGGACGCGGGGGGCGTGGAACGAACCGGCCCCACGCCCTCAATGTCCTGCCGCGCGGGCCCGCTGCAGCGTTCCCGCTGCGTCCGCGCGTTCGCCGTGGGGCCTGCTCGGCGCCGGGCGCTCGGCCGCGGGGGGCGTGGCACGCGGGCGCACGCGGGCGACGACGGCCTGCCCCGGCGCGCGAGCCTTCGAAGCGGACGGCGCGCACCGCCGCGCGCGAACGCGCCGCGGTGGCCACAACCCGCCCGCGCGCGGCCCGCGGCCTGCCGGACGCCGCGTTCGCCAACCTGCTGGAGAGCGTGCGGGAGGGCGGCCGCATCCTGCGCGGCGAACAGCCGCCGAGTCGCCGCTTCGCCGTGGCGGAGGACGAGCCCGACGTGGTCGCGATCCGTGAGCGCATGCAGCTCTCGCAGACCCGCTTCGCGCTGCTCCTCGGGATCAGCCCGCGAACGCTGCAGGGGTGGGAGCAGAAGCGTCGGACGCCGAAGGGGGCGGAGCGCACGCTGCTCCGGGTGGCGGC
Organism: uncultured Gemmatimonadales bacterium; assembly: GCA_963763675.1. GTDB lineage: Bacteria > Gemmatimonadota > Gemmatimonadetes > Gemmatimonadales > Gemmatimonadaceae > BPUI01. The sequence goes on along the minus strand of CAVXPN010000004.1, from coordinate 17,782 downwards.
GCGACACCCGGAGGCGCTCCTGGAACTCGCGCACCGGTAGGCGGCCGGCCCGCACGTCCCGGAACTCGTTCCAGAACCGCACCGCTCTCGCACGGGCGCGGTGTTCAATCTCGAGCGTTTGCGGGACGGCGATCCAACGCCGTGTGTCGATTTCGGGACGGGTTTCGAGACGATCGCCGTTCCGACTCGCCTGCCCGTTAGGCGTGATCGTCCGTGCCTCACGTACGCCTGTTCAGACCACGCGGTCGCCTACGGATCGCCCGCGCGATTATCAGCCGCAAGCTGTCCCGCTGTCGGGCGTTACTGGATAATCGAACGTGTCGACCGAACTTGCCGCCGACGCCGGTACCGCCCCCGTGCTCCGCCCACGGTCTGAGCGTACGCGCGGTGCGGCCAGCGCGATTGGGCCGGCGCCGCGGGTGGACGACGCGCAGAGTTCGGGCACTGCGCGTCTCACGCGAGACGCCCGAACTGCCCGTAGGGTCGCACCGCCCGATGATCGCGGCCGCGGTGCGGCCGCCCGCGTGCCACCAGTGCGCTGCTATCGCGCTGCCCGCCTCCGAGGTGTCGTACGACGTTCGGCGACGTTGGCGGAAAGCGGCTCGCACCGGACCTCGAGGTGATCGTCGTGGGGTGCGGCCGTTAGGCGACGCGCGTATGGCCCGCAAACCGGCTGGTGCCACGACGGGCCTCGTGCGCGACCCCACTGGCCGCGATTGACCCGGTCCGAGGATCCGCGGGGCGCGCGGTCGGGCGACTCCGAAGGTGGGTGGCGGCATCACACGGATCATGCCCGTGAGCGCGTCCCGCGGTGCGTCGACTTGGTCCCACCGCACCGTGTCCCCACGACGACGCCAACCTCGACCGATCCCGTTATCGCCGAACCGGGCATCGCCCCGCAGTCCGGGTCGCTCGTCGCGACGTCATGCGCATGCCCCGTGCACGCGCGGCTACGGCCTGACCGATCCCGCGTACGCCGCCGCGGCGATCATGTCGTCCACGGTCAGGCCCGCCACGACGGCGCGCATCGGCGCGGCCGTCGCCGACGCGCGCGTCCCCGCTTTGAAGGCGAACAGCTGGCGCAGCAGGTACGACGGCGCCCGCCCGGCGATCGCTGGAACGGCACCGACGCCGCGCAGGTCAGCCCCGTGGCAGCGCACACAGGCCGTCGGCGACGCCGCACCCACGGTGCCGACAGCGCCCCCGGTCGCAAGCACACGGCCGCGCGCGAGACTGCCGCGCGGCACGTAGGTCACGTACGGGACGCCCGGGTCGTGGCGCTCGTGGCGCGCGATGTCGGTGGTCGCTTCCAAGAGGCGGTGACCGAGCCACACGTCGGGTAGCCCGTCGATCGCATAGAGACCCGTGAGCTGGCGCAGCGTCGGCACCGAGTCTGACTCGACAACCCGCGCGCGCGGCCGCGTGAGGCGGAGCGCCGCGAAGTAGCGCGCCGCGACGGCGACTTCCTCGGGTGTCGCGTGCGCGGCGATTGCGCGCATAGCCTCGAACGGTGGCGATACGCCCTCGAGCGCCACGCGGCGCGCACCGGAGGCCATCTCGGCCACCTGCGCCACGATGTACGCCGCTGGGAGCCCGGTGAGCGTGGCGTTCTCCGGCCGGCCGCGCCCGTCGGGAAGGTGGCAAAAGCCGCACGCGATCACCGACGGCCGGCGCCCGTGCGCGACTACCGGCGGCATCGCGGGGTGCGCGGACGGGAACCAGTCGGCCACGTCGAACGCGGCGGCGCCGAGCCGCGCGGCCGTGTACGTACGCCGGCTATCGGGCACGTGGAGGCGCTGCATGGAGTCCGCCGGCGGCGCGGGCGCCGAGGAGGGAGGCGTGGCGGGGCCGGCGGGCCGGACGGGGTAGGCCCAGCGCGGCGCTGCGAACGGCACCGCCGACGGATCGGCGCTCGCCTGCCCCGCCGCCTGCCCCCTCGCGCCGCTGGCGGCCGTCGCGATGCACGCGAGGGACACGAGACGCGTCGTCCGGCAGAGGAACCGAGTGCACTGGATGGCGAGTCGCACCACAGCGTCGCGGGAAAGAGAGTCTTCGACCGCGCGCATGCGGACGACAGCTGCCGTACCCGAGCGGACACCCGAGCGGACGCGCGGCGTCGTTCGCGTCCACGCGTCTGGAACGACGGCGGCCATACGCGCAGAACCTAGCAGCCCGCGATCGCGAACCAACGCTCAGGCGCGGGTCGCCTCGGTGTTTAGGCAAGGGAATGCTTCGCGCGTGCGCTGCCTGTATTGCCGCGGCCTGGCGGCGACCGGCCCGGATCGCTGGTCCAGCGCGCCGCCGCGTCGACGACTTGGGATTCGTCGACGGCACGGGTACTCTGGACCGGACCGTCGGTGTGCCTGCCGATCCCGCGCCTCTCCCCCCGCTCCGCCGTCCACATGCCTCGCACACCTCGTCGGTGGTGGCTCGACGCCTTCGTTGCGCGCCTCGCGGTCCGCGCCCTCGCGTTCGTCGCCCTGGCGTGCGCCGCGCTCGTGCGTCCCGTCGTCGCACGGGGCCAGATTCCCGCGGGCGAATACGTGGCGCGCCGCGACTCGCTCGCCGCACGGCTCGACAGCGGCGTTGTGCTCGCCTTCGGCGGGCGCACGCCCGTCACCGACTTCGGCCCGTTCTATCAGCTCCCGGCCTTCCGGTACCTCACGAACTACCTCGAGCCGGATGCCGCGTTCGTCCTCGTGGCGCGCGGCGGGCACCCGACGGCAATGCTGTTCGTCGCGCCGATCGCGCCGCGGAGTGCGATGTATTACGGCCGCCGCCCCGACTCGGCGACCGTCGCGCGCACGCTCGGGCTACCCGCGCGCCCGCTCACCGCACTCGCCGGCGTCGTCGACTCGCTCGTTGCCACCGGATTGCCCGTCTCCCAGCTCGCCGACGTCGCGGACGCCGACTTCGCGCGACAGGATTCACTCACGCGCGGCGGTGCCTTCGTCGCCGCGCTCCTCGCTCGCCATCCCGGGCTGGTCGTGCGCGATGCGCACCCCGTCGTCGACGCGCTCCGGGCGCGGAAGAGCCCCGCGGAGATCGCGCTCCTGCGCCGCGCCGCCGTGGTGTCGAGCGCGGGGCACCGCGCGGCGCTGCGCGTCGCCGACCCCCGGTTCGAGTACGCGTACCAGGCCGCGCTCGAGGGCACCTTCCTCCGCCTCGGGGGGACGCGTCCGGCCTACGGCTCGATCATCGGCGCCGGGGAACACGGGACGCAACTGCACTACATGCGCGATCAGGGCCCCGTCCGCCCCGGGGATCTCGTCGTGATGGACGCCGCCACAGAGGTCGAGGGCTACGCGGCCGACGTCACGCGGACGATCCCGGCGAGCGGCACCTACACAGCCGACCAGCGGGTGCTCTACCAGCTCGTGCGTGACGCGCAGGCCGCCGCCGAGCGGAACGCGGGCCCGGGGCGGCCGGCGGCAGTGGCGCAGGACTCGGCGACCGCGGTGCGCGCAGCGGGGCTGGCTCGGCTCGGGCTGATCGATAGCGTGAACGCGCCGATGGACCCGCCCTGGCCGGCCGACTGCGCGCGCACCCCGCAGCCGTGCCGGCAGTCGCAACTCTGGATGATCCACGGGATCAGCCACGGGCTCGGCCTCGCAGTGCACGACCCCGCGCAGTTCTCCACCGGCGACCACACGTACCGCCCCGGGGACGCGTTCACCATTGAGCCCGGGCTCTACATCAGTCGCGCCTTCCTCGACGCGCTCCCCGACACGCCGCGCAACCGGGCCTGGATCGCACGGGTGCGCCCGGTGGTCGACCGGTACGGGGGGACCGGGGTGCGGATCGAGGACGACTACGTGATCACCGCGGCGGGGCTGGAGCGGTTGAGCACCGCCCCGCGCGAGGTCGGCGAGATCGAGGCGGTGATGCGCCACCGCGCCCGGCCGGCGCCCTGAGGGCGCGTCGCCGGACGGTGGAGCCCGTCGTCGTCCGGCTGCACCCCATAGGCAACGCACGGCTGCGGCGGCCGCTGTCACATGGCCGCGCTGGTGGGCGTGCGCCACAATCCCCGGCTCGAGGCGTTCTACGACCGCCTCGTCGCCCGCGGCAAGCCGAAGCTGCTCGCGCTCACCGCGGGCATGCGCAAGCTGCTCACGGCCATGCACAGCGTTGCCCGGCGTCGGCAGCACTTCGTTCCGCTCCCGGCGTCCGCACCCGGCGCTGCCTAACCCCACCCCTTGCTCCACGAGACGGTATCTCACAACTCGTCGCAGAACGGAGACGCTCATGTGCCCGGCTCCTCTCGATCGGGCTGGCGGTCTCAATGATTCAGCGCACCACCGGCCCGGGCGAGAGCATACGGGCCGGCAGTGTTAGGCGCTACCCGGCCTCGGCCAGCGCGAGGAAGCGCTCGGCCGGCGTGCGCCACCCGAGCGTCGCGCGCCGGCACGAGACCGACCGGCTCTTCTTCAAGGAGGAGGCAGAGTCAGCTCACGTCGCGGCGCAGACCGCGCGATCGACGCCCGGCAGCGGCCACCGCTGAGCGGGCCACCGCCGACGACCTAGAGACGTCCGCTGCGGATCGGCGCCGAGACGCCGCCGCACGCAGCGGCCCGATCGAGACGGCGCACCGTTCGGCAAGACGCTGGTACACTGTGCGATCCCGGACCCTGATTGCGGGCATCGCGCTCCTGGCGACGGCCCGAGTCTGGACCGCTTACGTCCCCGACTCCACACGGGCTCCGACGAGAGCGGGCTGGGTGAGCGCCTCCGGTTCTGTCGCGCGCTGACTCGTGCGCACTCCCGCACGCGACCCCGCCGGCGACGGGCGGTCGACCAACGTGACGCTCCCTGTCCTGCAGCCCGGGGGCGCGCGGCTGCCCGTGTGGTCGGCCCCGTCCACCAGCACCGCCGCCCGCCACTCGGCGCTCGCCTACGGAGTACGTCCGCCCTGGCGGGCGCCTTGCCTGAGCGGCAGCGCTCCCCGGGCACGCTCCGCCCCGGATCCCCGCGAGCGGCCCGTCCGTTAGGCGTCGCGGAAGCGTCACGCCTCGTGGATCACGCCGTTGGCGTCAGCCGTGGGGCATCACGCCCCCGTCGACCCCGAGCCGGGCGAGGGCGCCGGCCGAGAGCCGGCGCCAGTCGGCCGGGTACGTCCACACGCGGCGTGCGATCCTTTCGGCCAGGAAGATCAGACACCACGGGCCGCGCGCGCCGGGCACGTCCGCGCAGGCGGTTTCCACCACGCGCCACGCGAGCCCGTCCGCATCGGTGAACGTCACCGCGTCGGGCGTGTGCCAGAGCGGCGCGGCGAGCGGGTCGCGCGCGCTCATCGCGCCGCACCAGCCGCCAGGGTCGGTGCCGGCGGGTCGAGCGCGTCGAGGCGGCGCACCTCGCGCAGCAGCACGGCCGCGGACGCCGGCTTCGCGAGCACGCCGTCCGCCCCGGCATCCAAGGCCCACGTGCGATCCTCGGGCGTGTGGTGCCGCGTGTAGGCGAGCACGCGCAGGCGCGGCAAGCGCGTCCGATCGCCCCGGAGGGCCGCGATGACGCACCGACCCTCGCTACACGGGATGTAGAGCTCCGAGACGACGCACCGCATCAGCGTCGCCCGCACGACGCGCAGGGCCGCGTCGCCGTCCGCGACCTGGACCACGACGTAGGACCCGGTCTCGAGCGCGGTCCGGGTGTCGGCCGCCTCGGCCGGCACCGGCTCGATGAGCAGCAGGGGTGGCCCGGCGGTCGGTCCACGGGCGGTGGCCCGCGCCGGGGCGGACGGCACGCCCGCCCGCGGCGTGAGTGGGCGCACTACGGGTGCGCGCGCCGCGGGCGGCGGCGGTTCGAACGACGGGGCAAGCATGCGGCGCTCCAGGACCGAGACCGCCGCGTGGAAGGCGCGGCGGAGCGAACGGGCGCTGACGGGGCGCGGCGGGCACGACGTCGGGGGCCGACGTGAACGGCTGATGGTCGGCGGACGAGATACCGGTGTCACCCGGTCGCGTCGCCCATCAGTAGTCTTCCGGACCCGAGAGCACGTTTGGGACCGAACCGGGATTTGCGCCACGCTGCGCGCGTCGGTGGCGCCCGCCGGTCGCGGGCGGGCGTACCGTTACCGCGCCCTTCGCGCGAGCGTGATCCGGCTCTGGACCGCCGAGAACGGCAACCTGACCGGCGCCGACCTCGCCGACCTGATGCGGTTCAACGAAGCCATCGACCAGGCGCTCGCCGAGTCGGTGACCCGCTACACGCTCGACCTCGAACGCTCGAAGGAGATGTTCCTGGCCGTCCTCGGGCACGACCTCCGGACGCCGTTAGGCGCCGTCCTGATGTCCGCCCAGTTCATGCTCGACGTCGGGGAGTTGGCCGAGCCGCACCTGACGCTGACCACGCGCATCGTCCGGAGCGCGCGCCGCATGAACGCGATGGTCGGCGACCTGCTCGACTTCACGCGCAGCCGACTCGGCTCGGGCGTGCCCGTCGTGCGCGCGGGTATGGACCTCGGGACCGTCGCGCGCCAAGCGGTCGACGAGGTCGCGGCCGCGCACCCGGGCAGCGTGCTGCAGTGCGAGGTGTCGGGCGACCTGCGGGGCGCGTGGGACGCGGCGCGGCTCAGCCAGGTGCTGACCAACCTGTTGGGCAATGCCGTCCAACACGGCGCCGTCGGCACGGCGATCCGCGTCCGGGTGGACGGCGAGACCGATGCGGTCGTGCTCCGGGTGCAGAACCGCGGGCCGGCCATCCCGCCCGCCGAACTCCCGGACCTCTTCAGTCCGCTCAAGCGGCTTCGGGCTGGCGACGCGGCGCCGAACGCGTCCGGGAACTTGGGGCTGGGCCTCTACATCGCGGAGCGGATCATGACGGCTCACGGCGGCACCATCGGCGTGACCTCGTCCCCCGGCGCCGGCACCCAGGTCACCGCCCGCCTCCCGCGCTGACGCGTCGCCGCGAGGCGGCAGACGGGCGCGTGGGCGACGGCGAACGCCCGGTATGCCACGGCCACCGCGGGCGGGACGGCCTCGCCCGCGTGGATCACAGCGTCGACCGCGACGGCCAGGGCGTCGATTGCCTGGCGGTCCTCGGCCCGCGCGGTCGGCACGTTGTGGGCGTCGGTGTCAGTCGAGTTCTGCTTGCGAGGTCGCTTCGGGGGCTCTGGGCGTCACCGCCGCCGCGGCCGCGACGTCAGCGGGCGGGGTCGCGCGGCCGTCGGCGTCGAGGAGCGCGTCGAGGAGCGCCAGCACGGCCGCCAGCGCGGCGGCGTTCTTGAGCGCGCCGAAGCCGATCCGCAGCCGGTCGCCGTCGGCGCGCACCTCGCGCGAGTGCGCGTTGAGCGTCGCGAGCGCGTGCGCCCGGCCGGCGTCGGTCAGCCACCGACCCGCCGGCGGCGCGAGCTCCAGCGTGGGCGCACCACCCCGCGTGTGGCGGACGGCCCAGAACACCCCCGACTCGCCGGCGCGCGCGAAACTGAGGGTGCCGGCCGGGCCGTCGTCGGCCCGGAACGCGACGCGCGACGGGCGCGCCGCGCTCCACGCGAGGAGGGCGTCGAGGATCGCGACGAGGCGCGGCAGATCCGACCCGGGCGTGTCACGCTGGATGGCGACGACGAACGCGTCGCGCGCGAGCGGGAGGGTGCGGGGTGCCGCGCGCGGCGGCGTGTCGGAGACGGGAGCGTGCGACATGGAGGGGGCCGGGCGGAAAGGGATCGCGGGCGGCCGCGCAGCGGAGTGCGCGGTGGCGGGGCAGGCGGACGCGCACGGCCGCGCGCGTCACGTCTCGCCCCCGCTGCCAGCCGCCGCGAAGGGAGTGTGCGCACCGCGTGCACACCGCGTGCACACCGCGTGCAGCGGCGTATGCGGCTCGGGGCTCACGTGTGCGGTGGGCCGGAGCCTCGCATGAGGATTCGGCAGGCGGCGGCCGTCGGCGCGCCGAGTCCGACCGGACCGGTGATCGTGAGGCCGACGGCCGCGCCGTCGGACTGAACCTCGACCGCAAACCGCAGGAAGCCCTCGTCCCGGCACTCGCGGGCGACGACGTCAGCGAGCGCCGCGGCCAGCGCGTCCGCCGCCGTGTGGCCCTCGGTGGGCGCGAAGAGCAGTCGCACCCCGCCGGGGACCGGGGCGACACGGACAGCCGCGCCGGGGAATTGCTGCGCGCGCGGTCGGCGGCGTGCCGGGGCGGACCCGGCGCGGGGCCGCCCCGGCGCGGGCGGGGCGTCGCGCGTGGGGTCAGGGGGGACCAGGAACTCGGACATGCGACCTCCGGGGACGTGGTCACGTCGCGCCACGACGCGCAACGACGCACCGCGTGGCGACGCGGGCGGGCAACATCGCGGGGCGCTCCTACGCGCGCAAGGTCAGGCCGCGGCGTGCGTCGGGCCGCCGCCCCGAGCTATGCTGCCGGATCCGGTACGCCTCCCGCGCCGAACGCCGAACGATCCCTGTGCCCGCCGACTTTTCCCGCCCGTGTTCCGCCCGAGCGCACGCGCGATGACGGTCCCGACTGTCCCGCACGACCCGCTCGCCCCGGCGCTCGACGCGACGTGGCGGATGCTCACCCCCCCGGGAGTGGGCGCCCTACGGTGCTACGAGGACGAGGCCCCCGCCGACACGCCGGACGGCCCGCCGCTCGTGCTCCTACACAGCATCAACGCGGGCGCGTCCGCGTACGAGGTGCGGCCGCTGTTCGCGCGGTACCGCGGCCGGCGCGCCGTCCTCGCCCCCGACCTGCCGGGCTTCGGCGGGTCCGACCGAACGGACCGCGCCTACACGCCCGCGCTCTACGCGGCCGCCATCACCGCAGTGCTCGACGACGCGGCGCGCGGCCGCGGCCCGGTGGACGTCGTCGCCCTGTCGCTCACGAGCGAGTTCGCGGCGCAGGTCGCGGTCGACCGGCCCGACCTCGTGCGCTCGCTCGTGCTCCTGTCGCCGACGGGATTCCGGGCGCCCCGCGACGGCCGGGCGCCCGACCCCCGCGACCGCGACAGCCGCGGCCGCGCGCCCGGCGCGGTCGGGGGCAGCGCGCGCGTCTATCGCGCGCTCACCGTGCGGCTCTGGGCGCAGGCGCTCTACGCCGGCATCGCGTCGCGCCGGAGTGTGCGCTTCTTCCTGCGGAAATTCTTCGTCGGCCCGATCGACGAGGGGCTGGCCGAGTACGCGTACCGCACCGCGCACCAGCCGGGTGCCCGCCACGCGCCGCTGACGTTCCTGAGCGGCCGGCTCCGTACGGTGGGCGTGCGCGAGGCCGTGTACCACCGGGTGACCGCGCCCGCGTTGGTGCTCTACGACGCCGACCCGTTCTCGCGCTTCGAGCAGCTGCCCGACACGTGCGCGCGGCACGCGAACTGGCGCGCCGCCCGCATCGCGCCGACGCGCGGCCTGCCCCACTGGGAGCGCCTCGACGACGTGGCCCGCACGCTCGAGGCTTGGTGGGCCGCAGCCCGCGGCGGTCCGGCCCCGCCGTGATCTCCACGCTCGTCTCCCGCGCCAGTGCCGCGGCCCTACTCGTGGGCGGGCTCGCGCTCCTTTTCGGCGCCGACGCCCTCCTGCCGGCCCTCGTGCCCGGCGTCCCGCGCGCGGCCGCGTGGCTCGGGCAGCTGCTCGGCGCCGCGTGGCTCGCCCTCGCCGCGCTCAACTGGCTGCAGCGCGCCACGACGCTGGGCGGGATCTACGGCCGGCCCCTCGTCCTGGCCAACCTCGTGCTCTACGGCGTGAGCGCGGCGAGCGGGCTCCGCGCGCTCCCGACGGGCGGCGCGCGCCTGTGGCTGGTCGCCGCGCCCGCGGCCCTGCTCGCGGGTGTCTACGGCGTGCTGCTCTTCCGCGGGCCCCTCGACCCCATACCAGGCGCGGCGCGGACGCGCTGAGCGCTCCGGACGGGGCCGTCGCGAACCGGCCGCCATTCGCCGGCGCGACCGATTCGCGCACTCGGCCCCAATATCACTTCAATCTTCCCCGACATCCGAGGAGGGCCGGCGTCCCGCTCGTCACGGGGCACGCCGGGGACGGCGCGCGGAGCGGGATATTTTGTGCATCGTGGACCTTTTCCGCGGCGTGCGTGTGCTAGGTGCGTTAGGTTGCGAGACGCGCCGCGGTGGTACACCAGGCGGGCGCGTGGGGCGGCCGTGCCGCCCCCGATGTTCCCGGCGCTTCTGGCGACGCCACGCGCCAGAGGTACGCTGCATGTCGTCTGCCCCGCGTCCGTCCGCGCCCGTCTGGGCGGCCCCGCACCCGACCGCGCCGACCGCGGCGGTGCTCCGCCTGCACCGCCCGACCGACGGCGGCGCCGACGCCCGGTCGGGCCGCGGTCGCGAATGCGGCGACCCGGAGGCGGTGCTCACGCGCGCCGCGCGCCGGAAGGCCCGGATCCGCATACGCCGGCTGGTGGCAGGGGCCACACGGTCGACGGGCGACGATCCGCGCGAACTCGACCGGTGGGAGGACGAGGGCGGCTCACCCCGCGGCGTGGAGTCGCGTCGAGACGCGTGAAGACACGGAGGCCGCTCGCCTCGGCGAGCGCAGGCACACGTTCACCTGGCCCGGAACCACCAATGCTCGGAATCGCTGTTGCGCGCCGCGGCACCGTCGCCCTCACGCTCGTCGGCGTCGTGTTCTTCCTCGCCGGGGTTGAGCAGCACCGGGGCGGCGGTTCCGGCGCGTTCGTCCTGATCGGCGTCGTCTTCGTCCTGATCGGCGTTCGGCGGCTGCGGCGCAGCACGCCCGCGTTCCCCGGCTGACGCCCGCCGGTTCGCCCGGGCGGTCGTCGGCGGCGCGATTCTCCGCCGGGGCGTGGGATCGCGGACGCCACGCGTCGGGACCGCATCGGAAGCGCAGGGGCCCACCGAGCACGGAGGGCGGGGAGGACGGGCGCCGGCCGGTGTCGCGACACCTCCGTGGCGATCGGGCCGGTGCAACCTGGACGCCGCCGACCTGGCCGGCGCCCGGCGGGCGGACGCGTGTGGGGCTGCGTGTCCCGGACGCGGGCGCCGCGCGAGGCGGCGGAGGAACGCACGACGCCGGACGTCAGCGCGCAGCAGCAGGGTGGCGTCCGCGCGTTCGCCGCGCTCGACGCGGCGCGTCGTGGTCCCCGACGCCGGCACCGCCTAACGGACGGACGCCGCGCTCACGGGCGCCGTGCCGGTCCCCCGGCGTACGACGGGGACCAGCACGCGGAGCGCGAACACGCGGCGCGCCGCGACGAGCGGGATCGAGACAACGAAACCGAGTAATCCGCCGCCGGCCGCGCCCGTGCGAGTCGAACCCTTCGGCCGGCGTCGGGGGTAGGATGCAGGACGACGCGGCCGGGAGTACACCAGGCGACTGCGTAGGGCGGCACCGCCGCTCGCCGATCGGCGCTTCTGGCGACGCCCCCACCACAGGCCGCGCCCATGCCGTCCGCCGCTCGTCCGTTCGCCCTGCCGTTCGCACTCCCGTTCGCCCTGCCGACGTATGTCGGCCCCGCGACCGGCGACCCGACCCCGGCCATCCCGTTGCACCGGCCGGCGCTGGCCGTCTCGGTCCGAACGGCGCTCGAGGCGGCGTCCGGCGCGTTGTGCAACGCCGTCGCCGACGTCGGCCGACACGAGCTCTGGGCCGCGCACGAAGCACAGGCGACCGACCGGCGGGCGCACGCAAGTGGCCCACCCGCACTTCGGTACGCCGTCGACCGCGAGCCGCGCTGGCGGGAGCGCGGCGACGACGCGGCTTTCTACGACGCCAGCGATGCGGCCGCCCGCGATGCGGTCTACCGCGCGGCCGGCGGGTACGCGCGCGCGTTCCGGGCCGAGGGCGGACCCCTCGCGACCGCCCTCGCCACCGTGCGCGCGCGGGTGCAGACCGCCGCCGGCCGGCTCTCGGCACCGGCGCTCGCCGCCGTCCAGCGCGACGCGGCCGAGCGATGCCTCGGCGCGTACCACGCGGAGTGACGCGGCACGGGATAGTCCCTCGGTGTCACGGGGGAGATCGGCCCTTCACGCGACGGCCGCGGATACGCCGCGGCCCGCCGTTCGGAGGTGTGCGCAGAGGACCGCACGACGCGCGTGGGACGTTCCCGGTGGGACATGTCTGCGCCGCACCGCCCGGTCGAGGATGTACGGCCATGTTAGATCCCAAGGTGCAGCAGAAGGGCGGGTTCGGCGCATTCGCCGCGCGCTCGCAGGAGCGCGACGACGTGCGAGCGGCCGCGCGGGTGCAGGCGGCCCAGGACGCCGCGACGGGCGCGATGCCCGTGGTAGTGCGGGACGACCCGGCGCCGGGCCTCGCGTCGCGCGCGGACGGACGCCGCGCCGAGAAGACGAGCGAACGCCCGGGCGGCGTGCGCTAGGCGCGTCGCCGGCGGGAGCTAGCCGTCGCCGGCCGTCCCGTCGCCGGCCGTCCCGTCGCCGGGAACGCGGCGGGCGGTCGTCGGGCAGGGTCACCGCGGGATACGGTCCCCGCGCGGGCTCGTGCTGCCCATGCCGTGCCGTGCGCCCGGCGGTCCGGTTACGTCCGCTCGCGCGGCGGACACCACGTACGCTGACGGTTAGACACCGCGGGGTGGCCCGTACGGCACTGCGGGCAGGGCGCCGACGACGGCAGCGTCAGTGCCGACCCCCGTGCCGGCCGGCCACGCGCGCCCGAGCCCGACGAGTGTGAGTGCCAGCCCCACGAGTACGCACACCGCCGCGGCGACGAGCAACGTCGTGACCGCCGTGTCGGCCGTGCCCCGGGGCGGCGCAGACGCCGCGCTGGCCACCGAGAGTAGGGGTGAGGATCGTCCAACGACGCCCGCGAGCAGGGCGGCCGTTCCGTTGAGCCAGGTGCCGCATTGCAGGGCGACGAACCAGCTCCGGAGGCCGGTGCGCCCGAGCCGCAGCTCCGGCAGGAGCAGCGCCAGCAGTACGAGCAACATGCCATTGCCCGTGTACTCGACGTGCGCCATCACGAGGCCGCGGAACCAGGGCACGGCCGCGGGCGGGACCAAGCCGACGAGACACCCGACCGTGATCTGGGCGACGCCGAGCAGGAGCGTGAGGCGGCGCAACGCGTCCTTCAGCTGCCCTGCGGGATCCGTGCCCCGCGCCCCGGCCATGATGACGCGCGGGCCGTTGCCGTCAGTGGGCGTAGAACGCGGCGACCGCCGAACCGACGGACAGGGGTGCGACGACGGGATGGGCGACGACAGGCATCGGACGACCTCGCGCGAAAGGCGTCGCCAGAAGCGCCGGTGAAGGTGACGGAAGTCATGCCTAACGCGGTCGCCTGGTGAACTGCCCGGCCGCGTTCGACGCGTGCCCCGCCGCAACATACGGCGACGGTCGTACGCGGTTCCACAAATCGGATCCTACCCGGCGGCGGGCCGGCATGCCGGCGCGCGCCGGAGCCGCTACGAGAACGCCTCGTACGTCCCCGTCTGAATCACGGTCGGACCGCCGCCCGACACGTCAACCGTTCCCGTCGTGTGCACGCGGAGGAGGTCGCAGCACAGTCCGCCCGCGCCCACCTCGAGCGTCGCGCCGGCGTTCACGGTCACGACGTTGTAGACGAACACGCCGATCTCGAACGGGTCCGTCGCGAGCACCTCGGAGAGCAGCGCCTGCCACTCGCGGCTCACGCTCTGCGAGTTGCCGTAGATGAACTCGCGGAGCACCGCCCGCTGGTCGATCGTCAACTGCCCGGCGACGAACGGGTCGGGCGTCCGACCGAACACCGCACCGAACCGCGGATGCTTGGTGGCCCAGTACGTGTCGTCGCTTCCGAGCGTCGCCTTCGCCTCCGCGGGCGTCCGGAGTATGACGCGGTGCAAGTCGGCTTTCATCGTGTCGGCGCGCGCGTCCAGGCGCACGTGCTGTTCGCGTGCGACGGTCAGGTCCTGGATCGTCAGGTCCGCATGCGCGAGGTGGAACCGCTTGAGCCGGTCCGCGAAGGACGGCGCGACGTTCGTGTGCTTCGCGAGTCGCGCGTGCACGGCCGCGGGCTTCGCGTGCCGCACGTCGACGAACCCGCGGAATGGCGCGTGACCGGGCGCGGCGACGGCGACGGTGTACGCGCCTTCCGCAAGCGTCAACGTCGTCGGCTTCTCGCGGACGAGCGTCACCCGGTGCTGCCGGGCCCCGAGCGGGCGATGGTCGGTGACGAGGGCCGTGGCGGACGCCGGCGCGGCCGCGCCGCCTTCGAGTTCGAGTGCCAACACGCCCTGGCGTGTGGCGGGGTACAACCCCCGGGATCGCTCGGCCATGGCGTCGAGGAACCCTTGCGGGGTGAGAACGGGCGCGGCAGCAAGCGTCGGAGCGCGTGTGGGAGCGAGCATGTGTGCCTCTCGGATGGTCAGATGTAGATGTTCACGGTCCCGATCTTTCCGTTCGTGCCCGTCGGGCCGGCATCCCCGAAGACGGGATCGCCTGGGGGCGCGAACGCGCCGCCACTGCCCGCGCGACCGCCCGCGCCGCCGGCGCCGGGCGTGCCGCCGGCCCCGCCGAGGGCACCCAGGCCCTGGTCGTAGGACACGATCAGGTCGGCCACGCTGAAATCGCCCCCGACGTAGACGTCGACGTCGTACGCGTTCCCGCCGTTGCCACCGGGACCGCCCGTGCCCCCTTTGCCCCCGCTGCCCCCGACGCCGCCGGCGCCGGCGGGCTGCTCGTCATCGTCGTTGCCGCCGTCCTGGCCCTCGCCGCCAGCGCCGCCGGCACCGCCAAGTCCGCCCGGCTGCCCGTGGCCACCACCCGCGATGACCTGAATCGGCCCGCTCTTGAGGGTGCTAACGTGGAGCGAGATGCCGGCCGGTCCGTCGGAGCCGCGTTGCCCGGACACGCCGGCCTGCCCCTGGTCGCCGCCATAGCCGCCGGCACCGGGCTGCCCGGGGTCGTCGTGGTCCCACCAGAGCGCGCCGCCATCATTCGCGTTCCCCGCCTGCGGCGGCACGAACTTCACCTTGCCCGGCGGGACGAACGTCGGGGTGTCGGGGACGCTTTGGGGCGCGTCCTTGCCCTTGATGCTGATGCTGCCCATGATCGCCACCGGTCGCGGCCCCGGTTGGGGCCTGAGGGCTCCAGCCGAGACGCGCTGGAGGAGCGGACCGCGGCGTCTATCGTCGCGGTTGCTCTTGGCAGGGTACGGGCGGTGCCGCATCTTGGAGTGGGCAGCTTCTGCCCATCTTCGTAGCCTCGCGGGCGCGCGGGTCGCGACTCACACGCAGTGACCCGCGCACCGACCTGTCCCGGTCGGCGGCGCCATGCGTCGAGGATCCCTCCAGGATCATAGCACCCGCGTGAGGCCTCCGCGGCTCGGCAGGAGGGCTCGGCCGATGCTCCAGTTCACCGCACGCGATGCCCGCCATTTCGGTGAGGCGTCGCAGGTGCTCGTGTCACCGCACGACTACCCGCAGTGCGCGGCATGGCGCGCCGGCGTGACCGTCGCGGTTCGCGCCTTGTTCGCGGCGGACCGCGCGCTGCTCCTCGTGTCGGTGCAGCCGGATCTCGCACCCGGCGCCCGGATGGTCGCAGGGATGCCGCATGACGCATGGTGGCCCGCCATCGCTCCCGCGTCCACCGAGTTCGCCCTGCAAGACTCGGCGCGGCGACCTGGCGTGCGGAGCGAAGGCCGCTCCTCCTCGGGCCGCACCGGGGAGGGCCGCACGGCATGCCGCGGGTGGCCACCCGCCGTTCCGCTGCCACTGTTGTCCAGCACGCTCCGGCCTGCGCAGGATGTGACCGCGGCCGGGTTCGGCGTGAGCTTGCCGGCTTGGGCGTGGGTGCATCTCGAGCCGAGGCCGGCGGGGGGCGGCGCGCTCCTGATCGTGGGATCGTTCGGCGCCCTGAGCGCGCGATTTAACGAAACGGACGCGCTCCTGCTCGGCGCCATGCTACGCCCCGCGTTTGTCGCGGGCGTCCGCGACGCGCACGCGCGCTGGGGTCCTTGCTGGGGCGCGCTCGGGAACGCATCGCGACCGATTACGGGCGGCCGGAGCGGTGGATCCGCGAGGCTCCGTCCTCGGAGCCGTCGTCCGGGGTCCCGATGCCATCCGGTCATGCGACGCCGCGCAATTCTCGAGCGTCCGCGGGACGGCCGGCGCGCTGGGGACGCTCGCGGCCGCCCACCTCACGGCGCGGGAACACGAGATCGCCGGGCTCCTGGCGCAGCGGCGCACGAACCGGGAGATCGCGGAGGCCCTCACCATTACGGAGCATACGGCCCGTCACCACACCGAGCGCGTGTTGCGGAAGCTCGGGCTCTCGACGCGGCGAGACGTGCCGCGATCGTAGCGCGTTAGGCATCCGCCGACCTCGGGCGCGCCCGACGTGCGCGGGCCGTGTCCGGCGCGCCCCCCTCCGGGCCGTGCGCCGCGAGCCGCGGCGCCGTCTGCCGCTCGCGCACGTGTACTTCCCCGAGACCGCCGTGTGCTCCATCATCGCCCGCATGGCCGACGGCGCCGGCGTCGAGGTGGGCACGATCGGCAACGAGGGCCTGGTCGGCCTCGCCGCCCTGCTCGACACCGCGGCGAGCGCGAACCAGACGCTCGCCCAGATCCCCGGCACGGCCCTCCGTATCCCGGCGGCCGGGCTCGTCGCGGCCGTCGACGCGCGGCCCGCGCTCCGGCGCTTGCTGCACCGCTACACGCAGGCCTACCTGACGCAGGTGGCCCAGGGCGCGGCGTGCAACCGGCTGCACGGGATCGAGGCGCGGTGCGCGCGCTGGCTGCTGATGACGCACGACCGGGTGGGCGGCGCGGACCGGTTCCCGCTCGCGCAGGAGTTCCTCGCGATCATGCTCGGCGTTAGGCGCTCGGGGGTGACGGTCGCGGCGGGCGCGCTGCACGCCGCGGGGCTATCCGCTACCACCGCGGCGGCATTCGCGTGCTCGACCGCGAGGGGCTGGAACTCGCCGCGTGCAAGTGCTACGGGGTCGTCCGCCGCCAGTTCGATCGGCTGCTACCCTAGCTGGCCCGGCGTCCGCGCGGTCTATCGGACACCGCCTAACGCGCGATTCCGCCGGCGTTCGCCTCGGATTCAGGGCTGCCGGACGGTCGACCGCGCGGAACGCCGCGGAACGCCATGGGCCGAAACTGCCCACGCGCGGTCGGCATCCGCTACCTACCCTGTCCGGTGCGACGCCGCCCGCGTACGACGCGGGCGGCCGCACCAGCGCCGCTCGGCTGGAGCTCTCACGCCACAGAGGTGGCCTCGCATGCGCAACTTCGGCCTCACGCGGCACGACGCACCGCAAAGTCGTTCGAGCTGGTCAGACAGGGCGTACTGGACGGGCGTTCCGCACTCGGCGCCGGCGGTACGATGACGCCGATCGCGTCCTGGTCGCCGTTCAGCTGCCCGACCGCCCCGCGCGGTGCGACCGCCTGATGCTCGCATGTACCGACGCGTTCGACCGGGCGACGGTACGCGAGCGACTCGAAGCTCAGGTCGTGCCGCCCCTCGTGTCGCTCGCTGGGACGCGACGGTTCGCGACGCTCGTCCGTTCGCAGGCTGTGACCCAACTCGGTCGGGAACGCGCCCGTCGTGACGCCGGCATCCGGGCGATCGCCGAACGACGAGGCGCCGGCAGCCCGCGGTCGCGATGTCGCGGGGCACGTGCAATAGGATCAGCGTGACCCGATCGCGCGGCGGTGGCGGCACACGCGTCGTCCCCCGCCGTCCCAGTCCCGATGCCCGACAGCACGTTCCTGGAAGAAGTCGAGAGCCTGTTCGCGTCGGTCCGGGTGCACCTGGGACAGACGGACTACACCGAGAACGTGATCGGGACCGATTACATCCGGCTCTCGAACGGGAACACCACCCACCGCATCCCGCTCGCGTCGATCCACTCGGTGCGGATGACGACCACGGTCGCGACGATCGTCCTGC
>CAVXPN010000003.1:0-814823 GCA_963763675.1 uncultured Gemmatimonadales bacterium | reverse complement strand
ACCACCACGCGGTCGGGACGGAGGAAGTCCTCGACCGCCGCGCCCTCCTTCAGGAACTCGGGGTTACTGACCACGTGCACCGGGTGCGCGGCGTGCTGCGACACCACGTCGCGCACGAGCGCGCCGGTGCCCACCGGGACCGTGCTCTTCGTGACCAGCACCGTCTCGCCCGTGACCGCGCGCCCGACCGACTCGGCCGCCGCGAGCACGTAGCGCAGGTCGGCCGAGCCGTCCTCGCCCGGCGGCGTGCCGACGGCCAGGAAGATGACCGCCGCGCCGGCCACCGCCTCGGCCGCGGACGTCGTAAAGGTCAGGCGCCCCGCCTCGCGGTTACGGCGCACCACCTCTTCGAGCCCGGGCTCGTAGATCGGGAGAACGTCGCGGCGCAGGTCGGCGACCTTGGCGGCGTCGATGTCGACGCAGACGACGTCGTTCCCGGTTTCGGCGAAGCAGGCGCCGGCGACGAGGCCGACGTAACCCGTGCCGATGACGGCGAGGCGCATGGGAGGGAGATGCGGGGAGGGGTGCGTGGGGTCGTGTGCTGCAGTTGCTGAGGTCGACTCTCACGGGCGTACCACTGTACCACTTTCCGGCAGGCCGCGCAAACGCGCGAAGTCTCGCCCGCAACAGACCGGCTACCGCGCGCGCAGAACCGTTTACCTCGTCCGGTTGGGTCGCGCAAACGCGCGCCCGACCCGGCTCGGGCGTTACGCGTCCGGCGCGATCACCCGCACGCGCGGAAAGTACGTCCGGTAGCGCGCCGCATCGCGCGTGAGGAGCGTGTGCCCACGCACCATGGCGTGCGCCCCGATGTAGAAGTCCGGCAGGGGCGAGCGCCGGAGGCCGCCGCGCCGACGGTAGTCGAGGAAGGCCTTGCCCGCGGCGAACGCGGCCTCCCACGGCAGCATCTCGCGCGCATAGATGTCGCGCGGCAACGCGCGCTCCAGGTCCTCGACCCGCGCGAACTGCACCGAGACCTCCGCGTACACGATCGGGTTCACCACGAGCATCGCACGGCCCGCGGCCTGTTCGACCGCGTCGGCCGACCACGCGAACCAGGTGGCGTCTTCGGTGATCAGGTCCAGCAGCACGTTTGCGTCGACCAGCACTCCCGGGCCGGCACTCACCAGGCTCACCGGTGCTCGGGCGCGTCCTCGTCACCGCGCATGAGCGCCATGATCTCGTCAGTCGACATGCGGAGCGTGCCGCGGCCGCGCAGGCCCTCGACCGCGCGGCGGCCGCGGGCCGTGTCCTGTGTGGTGGTCTTCCGCAGTAGCACGCCGGCGTCGGTGACTTCGAAGTGCACCTCGGTCTCCGGGAGTAAACCGAAGCGCTCGCGGATGTGCTGCGGGATGGTGACCTGCCCCTTCGACGTGACACGCATGCCAGTTTTCCTCCATGAGTATTACTGCGGAAAGTAATACCTGCGCCGGCCCGCGCGGGCGGTTGGAACGCGGCTGGAACGTGGTGTGCCATCTCGCACGAACATGCCCCCGCGCCCGTGACCCTCCGCATCGGCCCCGCTGGCTGGAGCTACAAGGACTGGGACGGCATCGTCTACCCGTCGCCCAAGCCGCGCGACTTCGACCCGCTCACCTACCTCGCCGGCTACTTCGACACGGTCGAGGTGAACAGCACGTTCTACCGCCCCGCGGCGGCGACCGCGGCGAAGGGGTGGGTCGAACGGGCGGTCGAAGGGGAACGCGCGCCGGATCGCTTCCGCTTCACGGCCAAGCTCTGGCAACGCTTCACGCACCAGCGCGCCGACGCGTTCACGCCCGCCGACGTCGACCTCGTCCGCCGCGGCTTCGATCCGCTCGCCGAGTCGGGGAGGCTCGGGGCGGTGCTCGTGCAGTTCCCGTGGTCGTTCAAACGCGACGACATCAACCGGGAGTGGCTGGAGGACGTGACGAGAGCGTTCGGGCGAGAAGGAGCAGGGTACCCGCTCGTGCTCGAGGTCCGCCACGCGTCGTGGGACGTGCCGCCCTTCTACCGGGGGCTGGCGGAACGCGGCGTCGGCTTCGTCAACGTCGACCAGCCGCTGTTCGGCAAGTCGTTAGGCCCGAGCGCGGCGGCGACGGCGCCGGTCGGGTACGTGCGGCTCCACGGACGCAACTACGACGACTGGTTCCGGCCGGACGTCGGGGTCGAGGCGAGGTACGACTACCTCTACTCGGCGGAGGAGCTGCGGCCGTGGGCGGAGCGCGCGAAGGCGGTGGCCGCGGTGGCGCCGGAGACGTACGTGGTGACGAATAACCACTACCGGGGGCAGGCGATCGCGAATGCGGGGATGCTGGAAGCGATGATCACGGGGGGGAAGGTCGGCGTGCCGGAGGGGGTTGAGCGGGAGTACGGGGGGGTGCTCGGAGGGGTTGTCGCGTGAGGCGCGCTATCGCTCTAGCCGTCGGCGCCGACAGCGACAACGGACGCGGCGCTAGGCCTCGCCCATCATCAACCCTTCGATCGTGTGCGCCTGTACGATCGGTACCAACTCCTCGACCACCCGACAGCCCAGGTGCGCCTTGAGCCCCTCCGGCAACGCCTCGTAGTACCCCGGCGTGAACTGCAGATCGTGCCGCTCGCCGTTGCGCGCGTCCGGCGCGTCGACGCCTAACACGAGCACCGGCCTCGCCTTCTGCGAGACGTTGGCCGTGCCGCGGTGGATCATCAGCGCCGAGCGCGCGGAGACGTCTCCCATCTGCGGCAACTTGCGCTGCGCCCGGGCCTCGTACCGCGGGTAGAGCGCCTTCGGCGGGAACATCCCGTGCTCGAACGTCGACGGATCGTCCCACTGCGTGCCCGGCGCCACCTCGAACGGTCCCATGTCCGGCTCGGTGTCGACGCACGTCAGGTTGAACGCGAGCGAGTTGAGCCGGCGCCCGTCGAGCGTCTCGGCCGGCGCCGGGAAATCGCGGTGCCACGGCTGGTTCACCGCGCCCGGGTTGGGCACGTCGAAGCCGACCTCGACGATCCGGTAATCGGGGCCCAGCACCGCCTCGCTCACCGCCACGACCCACGGGTGCGTCGCGAGGGCGACGAAGCCGCGCAGGCGCTCCGGGTGAATCTCGACGTAGTGCCGGTTGGGGCCCCGGCCGAGCGCGCCGCCGGGGCGCCCGAGGGCGTCGGCGTAGAGCGCCATCACGTCCTCGTGCAGCTCGGCGACCCACGCGCGCGGGAAGGCGCCCTTGTGGCCGATGATCCCGTCGCCGTAGATGCCGGCCATGATCGTGGCGGTGTCGTACGCGGGCGCGGCGGGGGCGGACGCGGGAGCGTCGGGGGCGACGAGGGTGGCCACGAGGTCCTCCGGGTGGTGCGGGTGGGGGCGGCTGTGCGGTGCGCAAGTTAGCCTTCGGCCCCATGCTCCGCCGCCGGACCGCCGTCCTGCTCGCCGCCTGCCTCGCCGGCTCGTGCCGCCGCCCGGACAGCGGGCGGTACACCGTGGGCTTCGCGCAGATGGAGAGCAACAACCCGTGGCGCCTCGCGCAGACGGCGAGCATCCGCGCCGAGGCGGCGCGGCGCGGGTACTCGCTCGTCGTGACCGACGCGCTCGGGCAGACGCCCAAGCAGGTGAACGACGTCGAGGACCTGATCGCGCGCCGCGTGGGCGTCATCCTCCTCGCGCCGCGCGAGTACCGCGGGCTCGTCACCGCGCTCGACGAGGCGCGCGAGGCAAGGATCCCGGTGATCCTCGTCGACCGCGAGGCCGCCGGCGTCGCGGGGCGCGACTACGTCACCTTCCTCGGCTCCAACTTCGTCGAGCAGGGGCGGCGCGCGGCCGAGTGGCTGGCGAAGACCACCGGCGGCCGGGCGCGGATCGTCGAGCTGACCGGGACCGCCGGCTCGTCGGTCGCGGCGGACCGGGCGCGCGGGTTCCGCGAGGGGATCGCGGCGTACCCGGGAATGACCGTGGTCGCGTCGCAGACCGGGGACTTCTCGCGGGCGAGGGGGCAGGAGGTGATGCAGAACCTCGCGCAGTCGTTAGGCGCGGGCGGCTTCACGGCGGTCTACGCCCACAACGACGAGATGGCCCTCGGCGCGATCCAGGCGCTCAAGGCGGCCGGGCGCGTGCCCGGGCGGGACGTGCAGGTGGTCTCGATCGACGGCGAGCGCGCCGGTCTCGAGGCGATCACGCGCGGCGAACTCGGGGCGACGGTCGAGAGCAACCCGCGCTTCGGGCCGCTGGCGTTCGAGACCGTGGAGCAGGTGCGGCGGGGGGAAGCCGTGCCGGGGAAGAAGCTCGTCACGGACCGCTTCTTCGACCGCAGCAACGCGGCGCAGTACGTCGAGGAGGCGTATTGAGCGCCCCCGTGACCCCGCCTAACGAACCGCTCCTCCGCATGGAGGGGATCACGAAGCGCTTCGCCGGCGCGACGGCGCTCGACGGCGTCGACTTCGCCCTCGCCGCGGGCGAGGTGCACGCCCTGGTCGGCGAGAACGGCGCGGGCAAGAGCACGCTCGTCAAGATCATGACCGGCGCCTACCGCCGCGACGCCGGCCGCGTGTGGCTCGGCGGCGCGCCCGTCGCCTTCGACACGCCCGCCGCGGCGCAGGACGCGGGCGTCGTCGCGGTGCACCAGGAGGTTCACCTGCTGCGCTACCGCACGGTGGCCGAGAACATCTGCCTGGGGCGCGAGCCGCGGCGGTGGGGGGTGATCGACTGGGCGGCCGCGCGGCGCGAGGCGGAGCGGGCGATGGCGGCGATCGGGCTCGACCTCGACCCGCGCGCGACGCTGGGCGCGCTCGACGCGGCGCGGCGGCAGATGGTCGCGCTCGCGCGGGGCGTGTCGTTAGGCGCGCGCGTGCTGGTGCTCGACGAGCCGACCAGCTCGCTCGCCGACCGCGAGGTCGAGGCGCTCTTCGACGTGGTCGGGCGGCTCAAGGCGCGCGGGGTCGGGCTCGTCTACATCAGCCACCGCTTCGACGAGCTCTACGCCGTGTGCGAGCGCGTGACGGTGCTCCGCGACGGGCGCCTCGTCGGCGAGCGCCCGCTCGCGGGGCTCGAGCGGCTGGACCTGGTCGCGCTGATGCTGGGCACCTCGCGCGAGGCGGTCGCGGCGGGGGCGGCGACGGGCTTCGGGCGGCGAGGGGCGCGGCCCGGCGCGGCGGCAACCGCGGACCCCCGCGTGCGCGGGGGAGACGTCCAGCGTGCTCCCGAGACGGGACCGCTGCTCGACGCGCGGAACCTGCGCCGCGGCGCGCGGCTGCGCGACGTGAGCGTCGCGGTGCGCCCGGGCGAGGTGGTCGGTCTCGCCGGGCTGCTCGGCGCAGGGCGGAGCGAGACCGCGCGCGCCCTGTTCGGGGCCGACCCGGCGGACGGGGGCGCGGCGCGGCTCGGCGGCGAGGCGTTCGCGCCGCGCGCCCCCCACGAGGCGATCGCGCGCGGCGTCGCGTTCCTTTCCGAGGACCGAAAGGCCGACGGGATCATCCCCGAGCTCTCGATCCGCGAGAACCTCACGCTCGCCGCCCTCCCCGCGCTCACCCGCGGGGGCGTGGTGTCGCGCGCGCGGCAGCGGGCGCTCGTCGACCGCTTCATGACCCGGTTAGGCATCCGCGCGCGCGACGCCGACCAGCCGATCCGCGAACTCTCGGGCGGCAACCAGCAGAAGGTGCTCATCGCGCGCTGGCTCGCGACCAGCCCCAGGCTGCTGCTGCTCGACGAGCCGACGCGCGGGATCGACGTCGGCGCGAAGGCCGAGATCCGCGCGCTGGTCGAGGAGCTCGCGGCGTCGGGACTCGGCGTGCTGATGGCGTCGTCGGAGCTGGACGAGCTGGTCGAGGGGTGCACGCGCGTCGCCGTGCTGCGCGACGGGCGCTCGGTGGGCGAGCTCTCGGGCGACGCGCTCACCGCGGACGGGATCATGCGCGCGATCGCCCACGGGTCCGCGACGACGGAGGCCGCGTGAGCGCGGGCGGCGCGACGGCCGCGGACGTGCGCGCGCCGGCCGCTCGGCGGCGCCCGGCGTTAGGCCCCGCGGCGGGGGCGCTCCTCGCGCTCGTCGGGCTCGTGCTGCTCAACGCCCTCTTCACGCCCGGCTTTGCGAGCGCGGCGACGTTCTGGAACGTGCTGCTGCAGGTGGCCGAGGTGCTGCTGGTGGCGGCGGGGATGACGCTCGTGATCGCGACCGGCGGGATCGACCTGAGCGTGGGGTCGACGATGGCCGTTGCGGGCGCGGTGGCCGCGGTCTCGCTCGGGCGCGGGGCGGGGGCGGCGGTGGCGCTCGGACTCCTCGCAGCGTTAGGCGTCGGGCTGGTGAACGGGCTCCTCGTCGCGCGGGCGCGGGTGCAGCCGATCGTCGTCACGCTCGCGACGCTGATCGCGGGGCGCGGGCTCGCGCAGGTGGCGAGCGGCGGCGGCGCGCTCGTCACGGCCGGGGACCCCGCGTTTCTCGCGCTCGGGCGTGGGCACCTCGGCCGGGTGCCGGTCCCGGTGCTGCTGGCGCTCGCGGCGGCGGGGGTGGTGGCGTTCCTGCTGCGCGAGACGGCGTTCGGGCGCTACGTGCTCGCCGCGGGCGGCAACGCGCCGGCCGCGCGGCTCGCGGGGGTGCCGGTCGCGCGCACGCTGGTCGCGGTGTACGCGCTCTCCGCGCTGCTCGCGGGCGTCGCCGGCGTGGTCACCGCCGCCCGCCTCGGCGCGAGCGACGCGGCCAAGATCGGGCTCGACGTCGAGCTCGACGCGATCGCGGCGGTGGTGGTCGGCGGGACCGCGCTGCGCGGCGGGCGGGCGACGGTGTTCGGCACCGTGCTCGGCGCGCTCGTCATGCAGGTGATCGCGACCGGGTTCAACATGCGACTGGTGCCGTACGCGCTGTCGCTGGTGGTGAAGGCGGGGATCATCCTCGCGGCCGTGTGGCTGCAGCGCGGGCGGCGCGGGTGACCCCGGTGACGCGCCCGGCCCCTCTGCGCGCCCGCGCCGCCTCACTCCTGCAGCGCCAGGGCGCACTCGTCGCGCTCGCGGGGGTGTGCGTGTTCGGCGCCTTCCGTGACCCGGAGTTTCTGACCAGGGCCAACCTGCTCAACGTCCTGCGGCAGAACAGCATGCCGGGCCTCGTCGCGCTCGGCATGACGTTCGTCGTCCTGACGGGCGGGATCGACCTCTCGGTGGGCTCGCTCGTCGCGGTCGCGGGCGTCGTCGCCGCGGCGCTCTCGCCGCACGGCGCGCTCGCCGCCGCGGCGGGGGGCGTAGGGGCTGCCGCGCTGTTCGGCACCTTCAACGGCCTCGTCGTCGCGCGCGCGCGCGTCCAGCCCTTCGTCGTCACGCTCGCGACGATGATTGCCGCCCGCGGGCTGGTGCTCGTCGCGACGCACGAGGACAGCGTGCCGCTCGCGGGGGCGGCCGCGGGGCTCGCGTGGCTCGGGCGCGGCCGGCTCCTCGGCGTGCCGGCGCCCGTGTTCGTCCTCGCGCTCGCCTACCTCGCGGGCTGGGCCGTGCTCGCGGCGACGCGCTTCGGGCGGCACGTGTACGCGGTCGGCGACAGCGAGGACGCGGCGCGGCTGCTAGGCCTCGCGGTCGACCGCGTGACGGTCGCGACGTACGCGCTCTCGGGCGCGCTCGCCGGGCTCGCGGGCCTGATCCTCGCGGCGCGCCTCGGCGCGGGGCAGCCGGTCGCGGGGGCGGGGTGGGAGCTCGACGCGATCGCGGCGGTGGTCGTCGGCGGCACGCTGCTCACCGGCGGGCAGGGCGGGGCCGGCGCGACGCTCGTCGGCGTGCTGCTGCTCGGGGTGATCTTCAACCTGCTCAACCTCGAAGGGACCGTGTCGCCGTGGTGGCAGTACGTGGTGCGCGGCGGGTTTCTGCTCGTCGTCGTGTTGGTGCAGGGGCGGTTGCAGGGCAGGGGCGAGGGCGGATCGGTCGGGACGGTCGAGCCGGTCGCCGGGTGAGCGAGCCGCGCGGGGGCGTGACCGGCCGGGGATGCTGGGGCCGGGGATGCTGAATCCGGGGATGCTGGGGCCGGGGATGCTCGGACCGCGATGATACGGCCGGGAAGAGCTACGACGACCTGCTCGTATGTAGTGGCTGTTCCTCCTCCCTGCCGTATCATCGCGGTCGGAGCATCCCCGGCCCCAGCATCCCCGCGCCGTAGCAGCCCCGGCCCGAGCATCCCCGGCCGGTCACGCCCCCGCGCGCCGCCCCGATCCGACAACCGGCCCCACCGTCCCGCCCGTCCCGCCCCGTCAGCGCCCGCCCACGGTCATCCGTATCTGGGGAGCCTCTCACTCCTGCCTGCCATGCGCGCCCTTCATTCGCTCGCCCCCGCGGTCCTCGCGGCCGCGCTCGCCGTCACGCTCGCCGCACCGCGCGCCGTCGCGCAAGATCCGGCGCCCGACGGCCTCACGCGCCTCCTCCGCACGCCGTCGGTCAGCGCGCGGCACATCGCCTTCGCCTACGGCGGCAACGTCTGGATCGTCGAGCGCGCCGGCGGCGCCGCGCGGCGTCTCACCAGCACGCCCGGCGAGGCGAGCAGCCCCAAGCTCTCGCCCGACGGACGCTGGGTCGCGTACAGCGCCGACGTCGGCGGCAACACCGACGTCTACGTCGTCCCAGCGTTAGGCGGCGAGCCGCGGCGGCTGACCTGGCACCCGGGCGCGGACGTCGTGCAGGGGTGGACGCCCGACGGCCGGCGCGTCGTCTTCGCCTCGGGGCGCGCGACCGACGCGCCGACGCCCGTGCCGCGCTTCTGGACCGTCGCGCTCGAGGGCGGCCCCGAGACGCCGATGCCGATGCCGCGCGCCTACCAGGGGAAGATCTCCCCGGACGGGCGCCGCCTCGCCTACCGCATGGCCAACAGCTGGGACGAGGAGCGGCGCCACTACCGCGGCGGGCAGAACCGCCCCGTCTGGGTCCTCGACCTGCAGACGATGGCCGTCGAGACCGTGCCGTGGACCGACTCGAAGGAGCTCGACCCCGTGTGGGTCGGCAACGACCAGGTCTACTTCCTGTCCGACCGCGACGGCGTGCAGAACGTCTGGGCGTACAGCACCGCGAGCAAGCAGGTGCGCGAGCTCACGCACTACCGCGGGCGCGACCTCGACGTCAAGTCGCTCGACGCGACGCCTAACGCGGTCGTCTTCGAGCAGGGCGGCGTGGTCCACGAGATGGACCCCGGGACGGGGCGCGAGCACGTCGTGCCGATCACCGCGGCCGGCGACTTCGCCTGGATGATGCCGCAGTGGAAGGACGTCTCGGGGCGCGTCACCGCGCTCGCGATCTCGCCCACGGGGCGGCGCGCGGCGGTCGAGGCCCGGGGCGAGATCTTCACGATCCCGGCCGAAAAGGGCGACGCGCGGAATCTGACCCGCGCCGGCGGATCGGCCGAGCGCGACCCCGTGTGGTCGCCGGACGGGCGCTCGGTCGCGTACTTCGGTGACAAGTCGGGCGAATATCGGCTCTACATCGCGCCGCAGGACGGCGTGAGCCCGCCGCGCGAGATCGCGCTCCCCAACCCGACGCACTACTACACGCCGGCGTGGAGCCCCGACGGGCGCCGCATCGCGTACACCGACGCCGACTTCCGGATCTGGTCGCTCGACGTCGCGTCGGGCAAGGCGACGGTCGTCGACCAGGACACGTACCTCGTCCCGCGGCGCGAGCTCGAGCCCGTCTGGAGCCCCGACGGCCGCTGGCTGGCCTACGCCAAGCGCCTGCCGTCGCTCTTCCGCGCGGTCGTCGTCGCCAACGTCGAGACCGGCGAGAAGCGGCAGATCACCGACGGCCTGGCCGACGCGGTCGCGCCGGCGTGGGACGCGTCGGGCAAGTACCTGTGGTTCCTCGCCTCGACCAACTACGCGCTCACGTCGCAGTGGCTCGACATGTCGAGCTACGAGCGGCCGGTGACGCGCGCGCTCTACATGGCCGTCCTGCAGAAGGGTGACCCCTCGCCGCTCCTGCCGGAGAGCGACGAGGAGGCGAGCCTCGCCGGCGCCGCGCCCGCGCCGCAGCGCCCGGGCGAGCCGCCGCGCGAGGAGGAGGCCGCACGCCGCGCGGCCGTGCGCGCCCGCGTCGACAGCACGCGGGCCGACACCGCGCGCGCCGCGGCCGCCAACCGCGACAGCGCGCGCGCGCCCGCGCCCAACGGCACGCGCGTCGTCCGGATCGACTTCGACGGGCTGCGCCAGCGCATCCTCCCCGTGCCGGGCGTCGCGGCCCGCGACTACGCCGGCCTCCGGAGCGGCGCGCCGGGCACGGTGTTCTTCCTCGAAACCGTGAACCCGGCCGGGACGGCCGACGCGCCCGCGCCCGGCGGGACGCTCCACCGCTTCACGCTCCGCGATCGGCGCGCCGTGCCCTTCGCCGCCAACGTCGCGCAGTTCGTCGTCAGCGCCAACGGGCAGAAGGTGCTCTACCGCACCCCCGCCGCCGGCGGGCCGAACGGAGGGGCCGGCGCGCCGAACGGCGGCGGGACCGCCCTCTTCCTCGTCGACGCGGCGGGGGCGGGCGCGGGGGCCGCCGGGGGCGCGCCGGCCGCGGCCGACGCCGCGCGCGGGCGCCTGACGGTCGCGCTCCGCATGTGGGTCGACCCGAAGGCGGAGTTCGCGGAGATCTTCCACGAGGGGTGGCGGAACGAGCGCGACTACCTGTACGTGAAGAACATGCACGGCGCGGACTGGCCCGCCGTGGGCCGCACCTACGGCGCGATGCTGCCCTACGTGATGGACCGCGCGGACCTCAACTACCTGCTCGACTGGATGGGCTCGGAGCTCGCCATCGGGCACTCGTACGTCCGCGGCGGCGACCTCCCCGAGACGGGCCAGGGCGCGCCCGGCGTCGGCCTGTTAGGCGCGGACTTCGCCGTCGAGAACGGCCGCTACCGCATCCGCCGGATCTACGACGCCGAGAGCTGGAACCCGGAGCTCCGCGCCCCGCTGGCCGGGCCCGGGATCGACGTGCGCGCCGGCGACTACCTGCTCGCCGTCAACGGCACCGAGCTCGCCGGCACCGACGACGTGTACCGCCTCCTCGACGGCACGGCCAACCGGCAGACGGTGCTCCTCGTCAACGCGCGGCCGACGCTCGAGGGCGCGCGCCGCGTGACCGTCCTCCCCGTCGCGAGCGAGGCCGGGCTCCGCACCCGCGCCTGGGTCGAGCGCAACCGCCGCACGGTCGACTCACTCTCCGCCGGGAAGCTCGCCTACGTCTACCTGCCCAACACGGGGCAGCCGGGCTACCAGAGCTTCAACCGCTACTACTTCGCCCAGCAGGACCGCCAGGGCGCGATCGTCGACGAGCGATACAACGGCGGCGGCTCCGCGGCCGACTACATCATCGACCTGCTGGGCCGCGACTTCGACGGCTACTTCAACTCGGCGATCAACCAGCGCGTCCCCTTCACCAGCCCCTCGGCCGGCATCTGGGGGCCCAAGGTGATGATCATCAACGAGATGGCCGGCTCGGGCGGCGACCTGATGCCCTACATGTTCAAGCGCCGCCGCCTCGGGCCCCTCGTCGGCGAGCGCACGTGGGGCGGCCTGGTCCACACGGCCGACACGCCGCTCTTCATCGACGGCGGGTCGATGATCGCGCCGCGCGGCGGCTTCTTCACGCGCGACGGGCACTGGGCGATCGAGAACGAAGGCGTCGCGCCCGACGTCGAGGTCGAGAACTGGCCCCGCGACGTGGCGGCGGGGCACGATCCGCAGCTGGAGCGCGCGGTCCAGGAGGCGCTCCGACTGCTGGCCGCGCACCCGGTGGACCGCCGGACGACCGAGCCGCCCGCGCCGACGTGGGGGCGGCGCGACGGGTCGCAGTAAGGCGGGAGCGCGGCCGGAGCGGCGGGGTGCGCGGCGGCCCGGCCGCCGCCCGGCCGCCTAACGCAATCCCCGCGCGCCCAGCCGCCCGAGCGTACTGAGTGGGATGCCGACGCGGCCGACCGCGAGCGCCACGCTCCAGCGCGGGGCGGTCCCGCTGTAGGCGTGCCGCGCGTCGACGGGCCGAACGACCCGCCCGACTCGCCGCCCCCCACGCCGGTGCGGGCGTTGCCCGTCGCGGCGAGCACGTCGTAGCTCGCGCTCACGGTCGGGGAGAGCGGCAGTGCCCCGAACTCGTGCTCCGCCCCCAGTTCGAGCGGCAGGTCCATGAAGCCCGACGCGGTCGACGACGTCGACCGGCGCCGCACGCGCCCCGTTCGCGTCGTCGTCGCCGCCGTGGGCGACAGCCCCGACGCGGTGGCGACCCCCGGATGCACGGCGAACGTGACGCCCGGCAGCAGCCGGATCTGGGCCCCGGCCATCACGAACCGCTCGCGCGAGCCGTCGTCGAACGAGAGCGAGCCCACGCCCGCACCGAACCCGAGCCGCGGCTCGTGCTCGATGATGTCCTGGGCCAGCGCGCCGGACGTGTCGCGCGCGACGCGCCCACCGGCGCACGCGGCGCGCGCGGAGCGCGGGATGGTCGCGAGGGCGAGCGCGGGGGCACCGCCCCCGATGACCAGGCAACCGCGGACAGACGAACGCAAGGCGGGCATGCGAGGGGCGCAGCGGTGGCGGAAGACGACCGCCCGATATCCTGGCTAGCCCGGATCGAGCGGACGCTCCGTACTCGCCGCGTCAGCGCTGGTGCCGGTCGTCCCGGGAGTCGTGCCGCGGATCGGAGGCGCGATCGTCGTGCCGGCGATCGGTGCGCTCGCGATCGGTGCGCTGGCGATCGTCGGACCCGCGGCGCTGCGCGCGCAACTGTTCGTCGCGGAGCGCCGCGTCGCGCCGCTCCGCGTCGTACGCCGCGCGCCGGTCGCCGGCGGGTAGCCCACCCTGGCCGACACGACCGACGCCGTAGCCCGGGTTGGTGTAGACCGCCGCATTCTGCTGACGGGCGATCTGGGTCGCGCGGACGTTCACGCCGCGGTGCTGGTAGCACGCGGCGCCGTTGCGTGTCGCCAGCTCGGCGCCGTCGCGACAGATCGTGATCCGCGCGCCGGGTTGGGCTTGCGCGACCGACGCCGCCCCGACGAGCGCGGCCCCGAGGGGAAGGAGGAAGCGAGCAAGGCGTGTACGCATGGGGCAGCTCCGAAGGCCGAGGGTGGCGGTTCGCACGCGGACCGTCCGTCCGCGGCACGACATCCTTCAGAGCAGATCGAAGGCCGCCCCGTTCGCTCCGGACCTGCCGATCCCAACCGTCGGGCACGTAAGCACTTACCGCCGGTGGACCGAGCCGCACCGCGCCACACGCCTGCTACGCTGTCCCAGGGCGAGGACGGACGACGGCCGCAGGGTGACAGTCGCCCGCGCGTGCGCCTGGAGGCTACGGCGCCTCCAGCGCGAACACCCGTCCCCGCCACGCCCGCGGGCGGCGGAGGGTACTCAGCCACAGGCGCGCCGTCGCCGCCGGGTCCGCGACCGGACTGCACCAGAACGCGACCCCCCGCCTCGCGTACGACCCGCGCGTCCCGGCGAGCACGCCGAGTCGGAGGGCGAGAAGCGCGAGGTTGAGGGCGAGGAGCACCCACCCCGCTGCGCCCGGACGCCACCCGGCGGCGGCGGCGGCCAGCGCGCCCGCGAGCAGCAGCGGCGGCAGCCCCATCGCGAGCGTGACGACCGCGAGGTCGAGTGCCTGCCGCCCCGGCGCGCTCGCGTCGGCGAGGTCGAAGCTCCGCCCCCACTCGCGCCACGCCTCGCGCGCGGTGGCGTAGGCGCGCACGTCGTAGAGCCGCGCGCCGTCGAGGAATCCCACTCGCGCGCCGCGGCGCATGAGGTGGCGGGCGAGCGCGACGTCGTCGGCCCAACTCGCGCGCGCTGGCGCGTAGCCGCCGTGGCGCTCCAGCAGCTCGCGCCGCGCCAGGAAGCACTGCCCGTTGGCGAGCACGTCGCCGGGTACGCGCGGCCGCGGCGTCGGCGCGCCCAGCCGGTAGACGAGCGTCGCGAGCATCGCCGGCTGCAGCACGCGCTCCGCCGCCGACTGCCCCGCGAAGCGCGGAGCGAAGCTCACCACGTCGAGCCCGTGGGCGCCCGCGGCCGCGACCGCCGCGGCGACCATGCCCGGCGCCGGCGCCGTGTCGGCGTCGACGCCGAGGATCCAGTCGCCCGCGGCGTGCTGCCGCCCGTGCTCCAGCGCCCACACCTTGCCCACCCACCCCGAGGGCAGCGGCGGATCCGTGAGCAGCCGCACGCGCGGATCACGCCGCGCCGCGGCCTCGACGAGGGCGCGCGTGCCGTCGGTCGAACGCGAGTCGACGACGAGCACCTCGGCCAGCGGCGCCCCCTGCCGCGCGAGCCCGTCGAGGCACGGGCCGATGCGCGCGGCCTCGTTCAGCGTGGCGACGACGACCGTGACCGACGCCGGCGCCCCGCCCGACCCGACGACGTCGGCCCAGCGCGGGTCCGCGGCGTCGACGAGCGGCGCCACCGGCGGCGTGCGCACGAGCCCGGGCACGAGTCGCCAGACCACGCGCGCGAGCACCGCGCTCTGCGCCGCCGCGAGCAGGGCCGCCGCGAACGCGCCCATCATGCCGCCCTCACGCGCGGCTCACGCGCCGTCCGGCCCCACGTAGGCGCACCCGGACGTGCACGTCTCGCGCACCACGACGCGCGCGAGTCCGGGCAGCGCGGGCCGCAACCGGTGCCACAGCCAGCGCGCGAGCACCTCGCTCGTCGGGTTCTCCAAGCCGGGCACCTCGTTCAGGTAATGGTGGTCGAGCACCTCGTGGACGGGCGCCCACGCGGCCTTGAGGTCGCCGAAGTCCATCACCCACCCCGCCGGTTCGGCCAGCGGCCCGCGCACCATCACCTCGACGCGATACGAGTGGCCGTGCAGCCGGCGGCACTTGTGCCCCTCGGGCACGTGCGGCAGGCGGTGCGCGGCCTCGAATGTGAACTCTTTCCAAATCTCCCACGTTTCGGGGAGGCGCGCGGCGCTCGGGACGTCGGTCATCCGGGGATGATGGACGCCGCGGGCGCCGCGTACAACATGCCGCGTCCCGCCCTCCACGTCGTCGTGCCCGATTCGCCCACGCCCGCCCGTCTGCGTCGCCTGCCCGGCCCCACGGTCCTCGCCCTGCTCGCCCTCGCGCTCGGCATCGCCCTCGGCGCAGTCGCGACCACACTCGGCAGCCGCCCGCTCCTCGCCGCCGTCGACGCCCTGGCCCCGCTCGGCACGCTGTGGGTCAACGCGATCCGCATGACCCTCGTTCCGCTCGTCGTCTCGATGCTCGTGACGAGCGTCGCGGGGTTCGCCGACGTGCGCGCCGTTGGCCGGCTCGGGGCGCGTGCGCTGCTCTGGTTCGTCGTCCTGCTCGTCGGCTGCGCGGCCATCGCAGCGCTCGCCGCCCCCGCCCTCTTCCGCTACGTGCCTGTCGACGCGGGCGCCGCGGCCGCCCTCCGCGCCCACGCCGGGGCCGCCGCGAGCGCGCCGGCCGAGGTCCCGACGCTCGGCGGATTTCTGACGGGGCTGGTCCCGGTGAACCCGCTCAAGAGCGCCGTCGACGGCGCGATGCTGCCGCTCATCGTCTTCACGCTGCTCTTCGCGGCCGCCGTCACGCGCCTCGCGCCCGAGCCGCGCGCGCAGGTGACCGGGTTCTTCCGGGCGGTGAGCGACGCGATGCTCGTCGTCGTCGGCTGGGTGCTCGCCTTCACCCCGCTCGGCGTCCTCGCCCTCGCCGCGGGACTCGGCCGCGACCTCGGCGCGGGCGCGATCGGAGCGGTCGGCGGCTACGTCCTGATCCTGTGCGGGCTGATCACGGTCGTGACGCTGCTCTGCTACCCGGTGGCCGCGGCGTTCGGGCGCGTGCCGATCCGCACCTTCGCGCGCGCGGTCCTCCCGGCGCAGGCAGTCGCCGTGAGCTCGCGCTCCTCCCTCGCCTCGCTCCCCGCGCTGATCGCGGGCTTCCGCGAGACGTTAGGCGAACGCCCCGCGACGACGGGCTTCGTCCTCCCGCTCGCCGTCTCGACCTTCAAGCTCGACACCCCCGTCGCGGACCTCGCGGGGCCGCTCTTCCTCGCGCACCTCTACGGCGTGCCGCTCTCCCCGGGCCAGATCCTGACGATGACGCTCGTCACGATCGCGATGAGCTTCAGCAACCCTGGCATCCCGAGCGGGGGACTGTTCGTCGTGACCGCCCCGGTCCTCCTCGCGGTCGGCCTGCCGCTCGAAGGGGTCGGACTCCTGATCGCCGCTGACGCGATCCCGGACGTGTTCAACACGTTGGTGAATGTGACGGGGGATATGACAGTCGCGGTGATCCTGGCGAGGGAGGATCGCGGAGGACTTGGGTCGCCGTAGCCGTCCCGGAAGAGCCCCTCTCTTCCGCTCGGGCCGTTCGGGACGACCACGGCGAGACGGAGACGGCGGCGCGGGACGGATCGGCGGATCGCACACCCCCCCCTCTTACGTCCAGTACAGCAGGGCCCCCTCCGGCCAACGCTCCCTGATCTGGTCGCGGAACCACCCCTTCAACTCTGCCATCACGTCGCGCGGGTACACGTACTTCGCGTTGCCGAACTTCGTCCGCTTCGCCGCCCGCTTCTCGTCGTCCATCTCGAGCGCGGTGTTCGGGTACCACCCTCGCAGCACCTCGCGCGACCCGTCGGTGTACCGGTGCGTGATGCACTCCACCGTTAGGCGCGACCCCGGCGCCAACCGGTCCGGCGGCAGCGCGGCGCTCGCCTCGTCGAGCATCGCGCCGTAGAGGTCTCTCCACCCCTCGACCGGCATGATCGGCGCGAGGACCAGGCCCACGGGGTAGCCCGCGGCCGCCATGCGCGCCGTGCCCGCCAGCCGTTCCGCGACCGGGGCCGTTCCCCCTTCGAAGCGGCGCGCGACCGGGTCCGCGTTGAGGCTGACGCGGCAGCGCGTGCGGCCCCCGTGCGGGAGGGCGAGCAGCGGCTCGACGAGCGAGGGCGAGGAGAACTTGGTCGTCCAGCGCAGGCGGGCGCGCGCGAGCGCCGGGTCGGTGCCGAAGCGCTCGACCGCCGCGCCTAACGAGCCCGTGAGGTGCTCGAGCGCCAGCGGGTCCGTGTAGCAGCTGGCCTCGAACGTCGTGAGCGCCTCGCCGTCCTCCCCCCACTCGGCGTCGGCGCGCTCGCCCGTGCGCGTCGCCACGTAGCCCGCGACGTTGCCGAGGATCGCGTCGAGGTTGGCGTACGCGCGCACCAGCGGCGGCCCGGCGAGCGAGCCCGCGAGGTAGCAGTAGTGGCAGTGCGCGGGGCACCCCTGCGCGAGGTGGAACTGCCAGTCGGCCGAGGGCGGGATCGGCGAGAGCTTCAACTGCCCCGCGGGCGCATTCACCACGGCGAGCGTGCGCTTGGCGAGCCGGTACGTCGCCCGTTCGTCGTCCCCCTTGACGCTCGGCAGGCGGTTGCCCGCGAGCGCCTCGACCGGAAGGCCTAACGCCTCGACCCGGTCCCGGATCTGCCGGCCCCAGCGCTCCGCGAGCGCGTCGCGCGTGAACAGCACGCGCTCGGGCATCCAGCGGTGGCGGACGCGCGGCGCGGCGTCGGAGGCGGACGCGGCGTCGACCGGAGCGGGCGCCGCCGCGGGCCCCGCGGAGGCGGACTCGAACAGCGGGAGCGGCCGCGAGCGCGGCGGCGACAGCGTGGCGTTGGGCACCCCCGTGATACCCCACCGCCGCCGCAGATGTCCGCGTTAGCCGGTCTCAGTCCTCGTCGGCGTCGTCGCTCGCCCCGTCGGTGACCGCGGCCGCGACGGCCGGCCGGTGCCGCGCGAGCCAGGCCATCGCGGCGCGCCCGTCGACCTCGACGGCGAGCTCGGCGTCCGCGCGACGGGCGTGCCGCAGCACGTCGTCGACCTCGGGGTCGTCCTCCGCGAGCGTCGCGGCCAGTTCGGCGGCCTCGTCGCCCGTCCACCCCGCGCGCGCCAGGGCCGTGATCTCGCGCACCGTCGCCCCCGCCAGCCATGCGCTCACGTCGCACACGTGCTCCGCAAGACCGTCGTCGCTCCACACGCTTGCCTCGACGCGCGCCGCCCGGTCCGCAGCCCGCGCGCTCGCGCGCTCGACGGCCGCGCGGTCGAAGGGCGCCGGCGGCAGCTCCGCCTCCGCGACGTCCTCCCCGAACTCGGCCGGCAGCGGCGGCGCGCCGATCAGGTCGAAGGGCATCGCGTCCAGGAACGGCGAGTCGCGGCGCAGCACGCCGCCTAACACGAGCGGCATCTCGTCCTCGCGCGCGGAGCCTTCCCCCCGCGGCGGGAGCACCGGGCGCGCGGCCTCGATGAGCGCGGGGTCGAACGGGTAGGCAGGAGTCAGGAACGACACGGCAGGGTACGGCTCGGGGAACGGCGGACCACCCGGCTCCAAGCAAACATTGGCCCACAAGAAAGGGACCGGCCGGGGAACGCGGGGTCAGTTCGCGCTCGCCGGCTCAGACGCGCGACGCGGCCCGGTCGCAAACGCGGGCGCGGTCGGCTCGCCGGCCGTCGCCGTCTCAACGCACCGAGCGGAGCCCGCGGGCGACCCAGGCCTGCAACTCGGGATCGTCGGCCACCGCCTCCGCGGTCACGACGACCCACGTGGTCATCGGCCGCCCGCCGTCGGGTGCGAACGGACTCGTCCCCGCCTCGGCGAGCGCGTCCCCGTACTCCGGCGGCGGAACCTTCACGATCAGCCCCTCCCCCCAGACGATGACGAACGTCGTCTTCCCGAGCATGAAGCCCCGTCCGCCGAACATGCTCCGCTGGCGCACGCCGTGGACGCTGAGCGCGAGGAGCGAATCGGCGACTCGCTCGACGAGACCCGGATCGTAAGCCATGGGAAGTGGAGGGGAACGGGCCTGTGTGTCAGGTGAGAACGAGGTCGCGCGCTGAGCGCTTGTGTTGAGCAGCCGTGGATTCCCACCGCGGTCAGCGAGCACCTCGCAGGGATGACGTCCAAAGATCGGGCGTTAGGCGGCGATCCCTGCACCGCACCCGCCGTTATCGTCCCGCTCGCGCCCCCGGCACGGCGCTGAGTGCCGCCGTACGCGGCGGACGCTCCACTCCGTTCCGTACGCCCGTCCAGTCCCGCGCCATCTCGCACGACCCGGAATGCGGGACCCGAACGGCGGGACCCGAAACGCGGGACCCGTCGCCCCACCCGCCACGGGTCCACCGTGTCTCTCACCCTAACCTCCAACAAACCAGCCGCTTTCGATGCTAATCCGCGTACTCCATCGCCCCTTTCGCGTCCCGCAGCATGACGCACCCCGCCGACTCCGCCGTCCGAAACACCACCGCCTTCCCCCCCTCCAGCGCCAACGTCAGCGTCGTCCCCTTCTGCTCGACGCTGGCGACCTTGCCGCCCGCCCCCTGATCCGCGCCCTGCGGCGCCGAGCCGTCCGTGCGCACCGCCAACGCCGAGCCGTCGCCGAAGCGGACGTGCCACGTCGCCGCCGGGCTGGCCACGAAGCGGCTGACCGGGGCCCGGTCGTCCAGCGCGGGCGGCTCGACCGCCGCCACGGGGCGGCCGGCGAGGAGCGGGGCGAGCTTCTGATTGCGGGCCATCGGCGGGGGACCGGACGTGGGAGGGTGAGGCGGGGCGCCTAACGACGTTCAGCCGCCCGACGGCGGCGCGCCGAAGCGCTTGAGGTACGCCGCGACCCAGTCGCCGGCGATCTCCTCCTGCGCCGTGGCCAGGTCCAGCTGCCCGGCGCAGACCAAGCGGTGCAGTTCGTTCTCCAGTCGGTCCTTGACGTGTGCGTTCCACGGCTGCGTCTGGAATGACTCCGGCCACAGGTTCGCGATCGCGTTCGACCCCCCGAGCTCGAGCGAGATCAGGTGGTCGACCTCGTACTCGCCCGGCTGGTGCGACGCGATGCCGTACTCCGCGTACGCCTGCTGCTTGACCGCGCTCGGCACGTTGCGCACGCGCTTCGAGTAGCCCGGGACGCAGATGTCCTGCGCCGTCACGTCGAGCGCCGCGCCGGGCGTCATCGTCGTGTCGGGCAGGATCGGCGGCCGGGCCGCGCGGAGGGCCGCGGGATCGCCTTCCGCCGCCGACGCCGGGTCGCTCGCGCCCGCCACGCGGCGCCCGCGGCCCCGACGCTCGCGTCCGGACGCAGGCGGCTGTCGATCGGCCTGCCCCGCCACCGCGCTCGGCGCCCCGTCGGGCGCACCGCTCGACGCCGACGGACGGCGCAGCATGAGGATCGCCCCCAGGAGCACGGCCACTACGCCTAACACGACGACCACCCCACCGCCCACCGCCCCACGACGACGCTGCCGCATCTGGATCCTCGCGCTGGGTTCGAGTCCTCGGGCCGGTCCGGTCCGCCCACAAACTACTGCCGAGCCCGGGCGGGGCCAGTAGAGCGACATGCGTCTATCCATCGAAGCGGCGGGGGTCAACGGGTGGCAAACGCGGACGCGTCTTGCGCTAGCGGACCACGTACGTCAGCCGCCGCCGCGTCGGGTGCGCCGAGCAGTACCCGCCGTAGACGCCCGG
The DNA here is from genome assembly GCA_963763675.1 of uncultured Gemmatimonadales bacterium. GTDB lineage: Bacteria > Gemmatimonadota > Gemmatimonadetes > Gemmatimonadales > Gemmatimonadaceae > BPUI01. The sequence continues at coordinate 794,466 of CAVXPN010000003.1, read as the reverse complement.
GGTGGCGATCGTGAAGTCGCGCGCCTCGCCCGACCGGGCGGAAAAGATCCCGAGCGTCGTCGCCGCGGTGTCGCGGTTGACGACGCGGACCGTGGTCTCGCGCCCCCGGGCCTGCAAGAAGAGCGTGTCCGGCAGCGGGTGCCGCCGCCCGAAGCGGTCGATGACCGCGCCGATCCCGCCGCGCCCCACCTCCAGCTCGAGGTCCGGGTGCGGCCACGTCCACCACGCCGCGAGCGCCGTCGCCGCGAGCACGCCGGCCGCCGTCGCGGCGCGCCGCAGGCGGCCGGCGGGGGCCGGGGCGGGGACGCTCGTCTCCGGCGCGGTCATCCGCCGCGCAGCACCTGGCGGAGGTCGGCCGCGACGTCCGCCGGCGGCACGCCGAGCGGGTAGATCGTGCGCAGCCGCCCGTCGGGCCCGGTGAGGAAGACCTGCGCGGGGTGCGAGACGGTGTAATCCCCGCCGCTCTGATCGTTAGGCGGTTCGTTAGGCGCCCCGCCGGGCGCCGCGTCGCGGTACGACGAGACGTGCCACGCTGCCTGCGCCGCGTCCACGGCGGCCCGCGACCCCGCGAGCCCGACGAAGCCCGGGTCGAACTGCGCGACGTAGCGCGCGACCGCCGCGGACGAATCGCGCTCGGGGTCGACCGTGACGAAAACGAAGCGCACGCGCGCGGTGTCCGCCGGGTCCGCGGCCGCCAGCGCGCGCTTGGCCCGCGCCCAGTCGGCGAGCGTCGTCGGGCAGACGTCGGGGCAGTGCGTATAGCCGAAGAAGACGAGCGCCGCGCGCCGCGCGCCCGCCCCCTCCCGCGCGAGGTCGAACGTGTCGCCGGGCGCGCCACCGGCGCGCGGCAGTCGGAGCGGCGGGATCGGTTCCGGGGTGGCGTACGCGGCGCCGTGCAGCGCGGGCGCGTCGCCCATCGCGGCGCGGAGGCGGTCGCAGGCGGCCGCGCCCGCCGCCAGGGCCGCGAGGCCCAGCACGGCGGCCGCGCGTACGGGGCGGGGGAGCGGCATCACAGAGGAGTTCGACACCCGCAAAGCTGGCGGGTTCCGGCGCGCGGCGCGCCCGCGCGGCCGCCCCTACGCCACATCTACGGCGTGAGCAGCCCGCTGTGCGGCGCCAGCCCCGTCGGGCCGAAGTGGAGCGGGACCACGCGGACCAGCGTGTAGAGCGCCCCCGCGACGAGCACCGCGGCCGCGAGCCAGCCGAGCGCGTCGAGCAGGCGGTCGACCGCGGGCGGCAGCCGTCGGCCGGGGCGCGGGATCGTGGCGAAGCCGAGCAGCGCTCCCATCGCCGTCCCGCCCACGTGCCCCGAGTTGTCGATCAGCGCGAAGCCGAAGATCCCGAGCACCGCCGTCAGCCCGAGCGTCGAGAGCAGGCCGCGGCGGAGGAACGGCGGGAGCACGTCCGGCTGGCGCACGCCGAGCGCGACGAGGAAGCCCGCGAGCCCGAGGATCGCGCCCGAGGCGCCGACCGACGTGCCGTTAGGCACGAGCACGAGGCTCAGGTAGTTGCCCGCGAGCCCCGCGGCGAGGTAGACGAGCGGCAGCCGCGTCCGCGGCGCGTACACCTCGACGAGCGGCGCGAGCGCGCGGAGCGCGCCGAAGTTGAACCAGAAGTGGAGCAGCCCGCCGTGCAGGTAGGTCGCCGTGAGCAGCCGCCACCACTCGCCCGCGCGCACGGCCGGCTTGACGAGCCCCGCGGCCTCGACCGACGCGTCGATCACGCCCAACTGCGAGGCGGAGGCGACGGCGACGAGGGCCATCAGCCCGTAGGAGAAGCGCGGCGGGCGCGCCGCGACGGCCGCCGCGTGGCGCGCCGCGGCCCGCGCCTCGGCGCGCGCCTTCTCCGCGGCGGCGCCGGCCGCGGCCTCGCCCGCGGGCGTGCCCAACGCCGCCCCGGCGCCGGCCGGCGCGGCGCGCGCCCGCCGCCACCGCAGGAGCGCGTCGGCCGTCCACAGCAGCACGAGTGCCATCCCGAAGAACGCGAACGAGTCCACGCGCGCCCCGCCGAGCGTCGCCCACGCCGCCACGGCGGCGCCGCCCCCCGCGGTCCAGGCGACCGCGCGCCGCCGCGCCGCGGCCAGCGCGCTCGGCTGGGTCGGCTGGGTCGGCTGGGTCGCAGGGGGCTGGACCGCGGGCGCGTCCCCGGTCACGCCGCGCCCGCCGGCGCCGACCCGACCGTCACGCGCCACGTCGTCTGGTCCTCCACCCCCCAGTCGTACTTGTACCGCTCGCCGCCGCGCAGGAAGTCGAGCGTGCGGCACCCCTCCGCGATCGCCGCCTCGACCGCCGCGCGCACGATCGCCACGCCCGGGCTGTAGTACTGGAACGCGGGGTCGAGCCCGCTCAGGTAGCAGTACGCCGTGCCGCGGTGGACGAGCGTGTAGAGCACCGCGGCCGGCCCGCCGCCGATGCGCAGCACGCGGAGCCGCAGCCACCCCCGCGCGAGGAACCCCGCCGCCGCCTCCGCGTGGAACTCGGCCAGCCGGTCGTCCGCCAGCACGCCCGACTCGCCGCGCGAGCGCCACCGCGCCCCGTGCAGCGCGAAGAGCGCGTCGAGCGCGGCCGGGAGCGTGCGCGCGTCGGCCGTGACCAGCTCGACCTGCCCCGCGCGGCGCAGCCGGTTGGCGCCGAGGGCGAGCTTGCGGCGGAACCGACTGCCTAACGTCGCGGCGAACGCGTCCCAGCCGCCCTCCCACGCGCCGGGGAGCGGGCGCGCCGGGGCCACGCTCTGCGGCGCGCGCGCGGCCGCGAACCCGGCCGGCCACGCGGCGCCCAACAGCGCGCCGGCCAGCGGCGACTCGTCGCGCAGCTCGTCGAACGCCGCCGCGTCCCAGGCGCCCGCGGCCGCGTCGGCCGCGAGGTGGCGGGCCGCGGCCCCGAGCGCGGCCGCCCCCGCCGCGGGCTCGGCCGGCGCGTCGCCGTAATCCGTGACCCCCGCGCCCAGCAGCGCGAACGTGCGCGCGCCGCCGCGCTCCGGGTCGGCGTAGGTGAAGCCCGGCAGCAGCGCGGCGAGCGCGCCCGTCGCCGCGTCGCGCACCGCGATCGCGCGCACCGCATTCCCCTCCGCCTCGCCGCCCAGGTGCCGCCACCAGGCGAGCAGCCACTCCGGGCTCTGAAAGGGCGTCGTCCACGGACACCGGTCGTGCAGCGCCCGCCACTCCGGCGCGAGCCGCGTCAGCGCGTCGGCGCTCGCCAGCGTCTCCGCTTCGAACGCCGCGGGGCGCCGCGCGGCACGGCGCTCGGACCGGCGGCGCAGGTGGAACACCGCGCCGTCCCAGTGCGCGAACGGCTGCTCCCCCGCGACGACCAGCTCGAGCCCGTGCCGCGCGGCGAGCGCCGCCGCGTCGCGACGGTCGGCCGCGAGGTCGCCGCGGTAGGAGAAGTTCACGATCACCACGTCCCCGCCCGGCCGCACCACGCGCGCCATTTCGGCGACCGTCGCGTCGGCCAGCGCGGGCCCGCCGGCGAAGACGTAGGGGAACGCGTCGACGGCCAGCACGAGGTCGAACGCCGCGTCGCGGAACATCGCAAGGTCGCGCCCGCCGGTGCGCACGAAGGCGGCCGCGGCGCGCGCCGTCTCGGGCAGCGCCGCCGCGCGCCGCGCCGCGGCGGCGAGCATCCCGGGCGAGACGTCGAGCCCGACGGCGAGCCCCACGCGCGGCGCGAGCGCCTGCTCGAAGCGCCCGATCCCGCACCCGAGCTCGAGCACCCGCCCGCCATCCGCCGCGGGTACGAGCCCCGCCGCGTCGAGCCAGGCGACGACCTCGCGCGTCGCCCGCGCCAGGAGCCCGGGGTCGCCTAACGAGTAGAGCGCGACGCTCGCCTCCTCGCTCGCCGCCACGGCGTCGTCGAAGAGCCGCCGCACGTCCTCCGGATCGCCGGCCGTCGGCCCGCGCGCCAGCTCCGCCACCCGCGCCGCCCCCGCCGTGAACGCGGGCACGAGCCCCACCAGCGCGTCCAGTCGCCCCTGCTGCACCGCGTCCGCCCCCCCCGCCCGCCGCGCCCGCCCCACCGCCGCCACCGCCCCCGCCGCGCCGCCCTCCCCGAGGGCGAGCAGCGACACCGCCACCGGTGGCGGGATCTCGCCCCGCAGACAGCGCGCGACGACGTCGTCGGCCGCGAGATCGGCCGGGAGCTGAGAGGTGGACGGCATGGGCGGGAAGATGGCAGGGGAGGGGCGGTGAAGGCAGGCGGGCGGGGGGGGCCGCTGACGGAAAGGGCGAGTGAACGGCGCTGTTGAGGGGGCGCTGGTGAAGGAGCGCTGTTGGGGCGGCGCTGTTGGAACGGCGCTGCATTCATGTCGGGCGGGTCGCCCCCTCGACAGCGCCCCTTCAACAGCGCCGCCCCAGCAGCGCCGTTCCAACAGCGCCCTTCCTCGTCCGTCTTCCTATCTTGGGCCATGCGCCCCCTCCTCGCCGCCGCGCTCCTCGCCGTCCTCCCCTCCTCCCGCGCCGCGGCCCAGCCCGACTCCGCCACCGCCATGGCGACCGCCGAGCGCGTCCTCCGCGCCCACCCTCTGGTCGACGGCCACAACGACCTCCCCTGGGCCATCCGCGAGCACAACGCGCGCCCCATGGACATCGTCGCCTACGACCTGCGCGCCCACACCCCCGGCGCGACCGACCTCGCCCGCATGCGCGCCGGCCACCTCGGCGCCCAGTTCTGGAGCGTCTACATCCCGGGCGAGCCCGACGACCCCGCCTACGCGCCCAACGGCCGGGTCACCGGCACGCCCGGCTACGCCCGCGTCCAGCTCGAGCAGATCGACGTCGCGCGGCGGGTGATCGCGCGCTACCCGGACCGGCTCGCCCCCGCGTCGCGCGCCGCCGACGTCGCGCCGGCCTTCGCCGCCGGCCGCGTCGCCTCGTTCCTCGGCATGGAGGGCGGGCACGCGATCGAGAACTCGTTAGGCGCGCTCCGCGCGTACTACGACCTCGGCGTCCGGTACATGACGCTCACGCACAACGTCACGCTCGACTGGGCCGACGCCGCCCTCGACGCGCCCCGGCACGGCGGCCTGACGCGCTTCGGCGAGGAGGTCGTGCGCGAGATGAACCGGCTCGGCATGCTCGTCGACCTCTCGCACGTGAGCGACGGCACGATGAGCGCCGCGCTCCGCGTCAGCGCCGCGCCCGTCATCTTCTCGCATTCCTCGGCGCGCGCGCTCTGCGACCACCGGCGCAACGTCCCCGACTCGATCCTCGCCCGGCTGCCCGCCAACGGCGGCGTGGTGATGGTGACCTTCGTCAACAGCTTCGTCTCGCAGGCCGCCAAGGACCGCGACGCCGCCCGCGCGACCGAGCGCGCGCGACTCCGTGCACTCGCGGGCGCGACCAGTGCGGGCGCGACCAGTGCCGGCGCGACCAGTGCGGGCGCGACCGACGCCGTGCGCGCCGGCCTCGCCGCGTGGGACGCCGCGCACCCCGTCGTGCACGCGACCGTCGCGCAGGTGGCCGACCACGTCGAGCACGTGCGGCGCGTCGCGGGCGCCGACCACGTCGGCATCGGCGGCGACTTCGACGGCACCACGCCCGACGACCTGCCCACCGGACTCGAAGACGTCTCCAAGTACCCGACCCTCTTCGCCGAACTCGCGCGGCGGGGGTGGAGCGAGGCGGACCTCGCCAAGCTCGCGGGCGGCAACGTGCTGCGCGTACTCGCCGACGCCGAGCGCGTCGCCGCGCGGCTACAGCGCGAGCGGCCGGCGAGCACGGCGACGATCCAGCAGTTAGACGCGGCGCAGTGACCGCGCCCGACCCGTTCGACCGCGCGCTCGCCGAGTACGGGCTCCCACCCGACCGCCCGGCCATCGGGTTCGGCGTTCCGGCCGGCGCGCCCGCCGCCTCCGGCGCGACGCGCGCGGCGGCCGTCGTCGGCGGACTCGCGCTGCTGCTGCTCGTGCTGACGTTCTCGCTCGGCATCGCGGTCGCCGCTTTTGTCGGAATGGGCGTCGCGGCGCTCGTCCAGGCGCAGCGCCGCCGACCCTACACGCGCGTCGCCGGCTGGCTGGGCGGAGTCATCGGGACCGGCGTGGCCCTCGTCGCGCTCGTCGCGGTCGCGGCCGCGTTCTTCCCGCGCAACTTCAGCGAGACCGTGCGGCGGCAGATGATCGAGAACGCCCGCCACCCGCAACGGGGAACGGCCGCCGATACGATCCTCGCCCACATGACACCCGGCGGCGTCGCCGCCCGCGACGCCCAGACCCGGGCGCTCACCGACGCGGTGGCCCGGTCGGACCGCATGCTGCCCGCGATCTTCGTCCTGCTGGCCATCTTCGGGTGCGGGTTCTGGAGCCTCGTCATCGGCTCGGCCGCGTGGGGCGTCGGGTCGCTGCTGCAGTTAGGAGTCACAGGTCGATGGCCGAGCGCCGGCGCGGGGTCGTCCGCCCGGTTGCGGGCCCCGCCGGCGCCGGTCGCGCGCGACGCGTTCGACGACATCCGGTAAGCGCGGCGTAAGGGTTGCCGCTGTCGAAGCGCCATGACCACTACGACCAACGCCGCCGCGAGCGGCACCTTCGTCCTCGGCGGCGACCTGCCCGTCCACCGCCTCGGGTTCGGCGCCATGCGCATCACGGGCAAGGGCATCTGGGGGCCGCCGCGCGACCACGACGAATCGGTGCGCGTCCTGCGCCGCGCCGTCGAACTCGGCGTCACCTTCATCGACACCGCCGACTCATACGGGCCCAACGTGAGCGAGTCGCTCATCGCCGAGGCGCTGCACCCCTACGCCGACGGGCTGGTGATCGCGACCAAGGCGGGCCTCGTCCGCCCGGGCCCCGACCGGTGGGAGCCGAACGGCCGCCCCGAGTACCTGCGCGCGCAGCTCGACGGCAGCCTGCAGCGGCTCAAGGTCGAACGCATCGACCTCTGGCAGCTGCACCGCATCGACCCCAAGGTCCCGGCGGACGAGCAGTTCGGCGTGCTCGCCGACGCCGTCCACGCGGGCAAGGTGCGGCACGTCGGCCTGAGCGAGGTCTCGGTCGACGACGTCGAGGCGGCGCGCAAGGTCGTGCCGATCGTTTCGGTGCAGAACCGCTACAACATCGCGGAACGCTCCGCGGAGCCGCTGCTCGACTATTGCGAGCGCGAGGGAATCGCGTTCATCCCGTGGTCGCCGCTGGTCGCGGGCCGGCTGACCGGGTCCGGCGGTGCGCTGGCGCAGGCGGCCGAGCGCCACGGCGTCTCGCCGGGGCAGGTGGCCCTCGCGTGGCTGCTCGCGCGCTCGCCGGCGATGCTGCCGATCCCGGGCACGTCGCAGGTGGCCCATCTGGAGGAGAACGTCGCCGCCGCGTCGCTGCAGCTGACGGCCGACGAAATGCGCCGTATCGGCGACGAAGCGGGGGCGACGTGAGCGCCGTCCGCGGGCGCGCGGCGAAGGTCGCCGCCAAGGCCACCGCGAAACGCGCGGCGAAGCGTCCGGTCGTGAAGGGCCCGGCCGTGAAGAAGGCGGCCGCGAAGGCGGTCGCGAAGGCGGGAGCTGCAAAACGCGCCGTCGTCGGGCGTCCGACCGCCACGCGCCCGGCCGCGAAGGGCCTCGCGGCGAAACGTCCCGCGGCGAAGGTCTCGTCCAAAGCCGCGGCGAAGCGCGTCCCGGTCGCCGCGCCGAGCGGGCGCGGCGGGATGCGCGTCTGGGGCACCAACCACCCGGCGGCCCTCCTCACCGAGCGGCAGGTGATCCGCTTCCGCCGCCTCGTGCGCACCGGCAAGGCCACCGTCGGCGAGCTCGCCGCCGAGGAGGGCTGCGGGCATGCGCGCATCTCGATGGCGGTGCGCGGGCAGACGTGGGCGTACCTGAACGACGTCGCCCCCCCCGTGATCGGCGGGAGCCGCGGCGTGCGGTAGGCGTCTGGCGCTTCGGTAAGGCATCGATGGACCCCCGCGTTCGCGGGGGTCCACGGCTGCCTCGCGCGGACGCTTTCGCTCCCGGTGCCTACCCGCCCAACTGCTCCGCGACGCTGCGCGTGCGGTCGGTGACGACCCCGCCCGTGTGCGCCGTCGCGGCCGGCTCGAAGAGCAGCAGCCAGCACTCCTCCGCGGCCACGGGGTTGTGGCGCACCCCGCGCGGCACCACGCAGCACTCCCCCGGGCCTAACGTCACGGCGCCGCCCTCGAACTGGATCTCCAGCGACCCGCGCACGACGAGGAAGAGCTCGTCCTCCGCGGCGTGGTCGTGCCAGACGAACTCGCCCCGCACCTTCGCGAGCTTCACATACTGCCCGTTCAACTCGGCGATCACCCGCGGCGACCAGTGCTCGGTGACGCGGTCGAAGGCGCGCTCGAGGTTGATGACTGGCGGAACCGCCGGGACGGCAGGAGTGGTCATGAATGGGTCATGACAGGCGTTTGAGGAGGCGCGTCGCGGCCTGTTGCAACAGGACCAGCACCGCGGTCGCGCCGAGCGCGAGGCCGAAGAGTACCACGGCGCGCGTGTGCCCGTTCCCGAGCGCGAAGGAGAGTGCCGTGCTCACGGCGGGCGGGTGGACGGCGTCCAGCGCGATCATCGTGACGATCGTCGCCACCATCGCCGTCGCCCCCGCCGCGTACCCCGGCCCGAGCAGCGCCACGAGCGCCCACCCGAACACCGCCGCCGCGACCTGCGCGAGCAGCACCGTGCGCACGCGGTTGGACGGGTGCCCGGGGTCGAGGTAGATGAGGAACGCGCTCGACGCGAGCGACGCGAACAGCAGCCGCTGCCGCGCGAGCGCCTCGACGAAGCCCAACACCAGCAGCACGGTCAGCGTCGGCAGCGCGGCGAGCGCCAACTCGCCTCGTACGCCGAGCCGGCGCCGCGCCTCGTGTGGCGCGTCGCGGACGGGCGTCGTGGTGGTGTCGTTAGCCACCGACCGAGGCGCCGGTCGCCGCTCCGGGCGCCGAAGCCCCGGTCGCGCGGCGCGCGGCCTCGACCGGCGGGGCGCCGGCCGCGGTGAGGCGCGACGCCTCGTCCCGCATCTCGCGCCCGAGGAAGTAGTTGAGCCCCGTCCGGATCACCGCGATCGCCGCGAGGTTGCGGATCGTCGTCCAGCTCGGCGCGATCGCCGTCGACAGCAGGTCGGCGCCGAGCTGGAACTCGAGCGCGACGGCGAGGAAGCGCGCGAGCCGCAGGCGCACGTCGTTGTACCCGTCCGGCTGCCGCGCGAACGACGCCTTCACGAACTGCACGAGCCCGACGACCACGCCCGCCGTGATGACGAGCGCGCCGATCGTCTCGACGCCCAGCCGCAACCAACCGAACGCCGCCTGGAAGGTGTGTTCGGTCGCGGTGAGCCGCGGGTCGAGCACGACGTCGCCGGTGTCGGCGATCGTCTGGGCGGCCGCCTGGGTCGCCGTCTGCATGGCCCGGGTCGCGACCTCGAGTAGAAGCATGGCCGTCGCATCGGCAATCTGAAGGCCGCGCGGGACCGCAGGCGGCGGACTAACGTTCCGCGATGCGCTCGATCCGCCCCCTCGCCGTGCTCCTCGGCGCGCTGCTCTGCGTCGCCGTGACCGTCGGCCTGTTCGCCCGCGCCTACCCGATGGTCGACGCCGGGCTCTCGCTCGACCGGGCCGGCGCGGTCGCGCGCGCCCGCTCGCTCGCGGCGGCCAGCGGCTTCGCGCCCGCGACCGGCACGGACGCGGCCGCCCTGTTCGAGGGCGAGGACTCGCTCACGACCTACGTCGACTTCGCCGCGGGCGGCCCCGACTCGGTACGCGCGCTCGCCCGGAGCCGCGACCTGCCCCTGTATCGCTGGGTCGTGCGCCTCTACCGCCCCGGCGACGTGCGCGAGACCAACGTCGCGTTCGCCCCCGACGGACGCACGGTCGGCCTCGCACGCCGCATCCCCGAGGACGAGGCGCGGCCGACCGTGACCGACACCGCCGGCCGCCGAGCGGCCGACGAGGCGCTCGCGCGCTGGGGCTCGCAGCAGCCGGCGCAGTGGCGCCTCGTCGGCCGCTCGGTCGTCACGCAGCCCCGGAGCGGACGCGTCGACCGCACCTACCGCTACGAGCGCGTCGGCCGCCGCATCGGCGCCGCGCCGCTCCGAGCGGACGTCACCGTCACGGGGGCCGCGACGCCCGAGGTCATCCGGGGCGGCGCGCATACGTTCGCGGGCGTCGCGGCCCAGCCGCTCCTCGCCGCCCCGACCCCCGGCGGCGCCGAACCGCTCACCGTCCACGTCTACGCCGACCTGCCCGACGCCTGGGCGCGGCGCTACGGCGAGATGCGCGCGTCCAACGACACGCTCGCCACGTTCCCCCTCCTGCCGCTCGCCGCATTCGCCCTCGCCGCGATCGGCGCCCTCGTGCACTACGGCCGTGCCGGCCTCGTTCGCTGGCGCCCTGCGGCGATGATCGGCGGAACCGTCGGCCTGCTCATGGCCGCCGCGGGGGTCAACGAGCTCCCGATCGCCTGGTTCGGCTACGACACCGCCACGGCACCGCTGACCTTCGTCGTCACGCGCGCGATCGGCGCGCTGGCGACGGGCGCGCTCGCGGGGCTCTGGGTCACCGTCGCCGTGGCCGCCGCCGAAGTCTGCGCGCGCCGCGCGTTCCCAGCGCACTACGACTGGTTCGCCTATCCGCGCTTCGCCGGCGCCCCCGCGATCGCGCGCCGAGTGCTCGGCGGGTACGCCCTCGCGGCCTTCGGGTTCGCGTACGTGACGGTGTTCTACGTGACGATGCGCGGCGCGTTCGGCTGGTGGGTGCCGACGGGAACGCTCGACGACCCCAACCAGATCGCCACGCCCGCGCCGTGGGTCAGCGCCGCGGGCACCGCGATGTTCGCGGGCACGTGGGAGGAGGCGATCTTCCGCGGCGTGCCGCTTGCCCTGCTCGCGTTCTGGGCGCAGCGACGCTACGCCGCGGACCCTGGCCGCCGCGCGGTGGTTCTCGGCGCGGGCGTGATCCTCACCGCGCTCACGTTCGGCTTCGGCCACGCCAACTACCCGTCGTGGCCGGCCTACTCGCGGGGCGTCGAGCTGTTTCTCGAAGCCGTGCTGTGGGCGGTGCTCGCGCTCCGCGTCGGGCTGCCGACGACGATGATCGCGCACACGCTGTACGACCTCACCTGGTTCGGGCTGTTCGCGCTGCACGGGCGCGGGGCGGCGTACCGCGCGACCGGAGCCGCGGTGCTGATCGCGTTCGCCATCCCGGCGCTCGTCGTCGCGGCCAACTGGTGGCAGCGGCGTCGTGCGCTCGCCGCGGGGTTGACGCCGGCAGCCCCACCGCGCTTCGCGGACGTGACGGCCGCGTTGGCGGTGGCGGGCGACGCAACCGTCATCCCCGCGGAAGCGGGGATCGATTCGTCCCTCGCGCCAGCGCGTGTCGTCCGCGGCGAGGACAGGTGGACTCCCGCCTCCGCGGGGGCGACGGAGCACGACGGACGGACCCCCGCCGATCTTCGCGAGCACGTGGGCGGTGGAACGGCGACGGGCCCGACTTCGATCGTCCCCGTCGACGCGCGCGTCGGCCCGCGCACCCGCACCGCCGCCGCCGTCGTCATCGCACTCGCCGCGGTCGTCGCGCTCTTCGCCCCCTCCTCCGCCCCCCTCGGCCCGCCCTTCACGGCATCCCGCGCCCGCGTCGCGTTCGCCGCGGACAGCGCCCTGCGCGCCCGCGGCGTCGACCCTGCCCGCTGGGACCGCACGCTCATCGTCGTCGGCGCCACCAACGACCGCGCCCTCCGGTTCTTCCGCGAGTCGCTCGGTCGCGCCGCCGTGATCCCGCTCGCGCAACAGCTGGGCGCCACCTACCTGGCACCAACGCTCTGGCAGGCCCGCTACGTGCGCCGACTCGCCGGACGCGACGTCCGCCGCGAGCAGTGGGAGGTCGCCGTCGCGCCGGACGGCCGGGTTCGCGTGGTCTCGCACCTCGTCGCCGACGACGCCCCGGGCGCCGCCCCCACGGCCGACTCCGCACGCGCCCTCGCCGCCGCGGCGGTCCGCACCCGCGGCTACGACCCGGCCCGCCTGCGCGAGGCCGAGTTCCGGCAGACCGCCCGCCCGCACCGACTCGACACCGACGTCGACTACATCGATCCGGCCGTCATCCTCCCGGGCGGCGCGACCGCGCGCGTCGACGTGACCCTCGCCGGCAACGAGCCCGTCCGCGTCGCCCGCGACCTGCGCCTGCCAGAGCGCTGGCTCCTCGCCGACCAGCGTCGCGCGTCCACCCAGGGCCTGATCGGCGGCCTCGCCGGACTCGCCCTCGTCGGCCTGCTCTTCAGCCTCACCATCCGCGGCGCCCGGACCGGCCGGCCACTCCTGCCGGCCGCCGTCGGCCGGCGCGCGCTCGTCATCATCGGGGCGGCGGTCGCCGCGCTCACCCTCGCGCGCGCCGCCCTCCGACTCCCCGACCGCCTCGCGGACTGGGATACGACGGTCCCCTGGGCCAACTTCGTCACGACTCAGGTGCTGAACACGGTGCTCGGCGCCGTCCTCGCGGCAGCCCTGACCGTCGCGCTCTGGCTGCTCGCCGACTCGCTCCGCCGCCGCGCGAGCGTCCCGATCCTCCCGACGCCCGACGCCGGATCCGCCGGCCACCCGGTTCGCGACGGCGTCCTGCTCGGTCTCGCCCTCGGGACCGCCCTCCCGGCGCTCGCCGGGCTCGGCGACTTCGCCCGCACCGCGGCCGGAATCCCCAACGCGCCGTCGACCACCCTCGACGTCCTGCTCCCCTGGGCCGGTCCGACCGTCGCTCTGCTCGGCGGACTCCTGAACGCACCGCTCGCCGCCCTCCCGGCCCTCGCCGTCGTCGCCGGCGCGCACACCGCCCGCGTCCGCTGGCTCGTCCTCGCCGCTGTCACTGCCCTGACGGTCGTCGCCGCATGGGCCGCCGCCGACGCGACACTCGGCGGATGGACGCTGGCGCTCGGCGCGGTCGTGAGTGTTGCAATAGTGGCAGCCGTCGTTTGGGCGTTCGGTCGCGCCGTACTGCCGTGGTTCGTCGCCGTTCCCGCCGGGAGCCTCCTCGCCGAACTGCGCGCTGCCCGCGCGGCCGCCAACGGCACCGACCGCGTCGGCGCGTTGATCGGCGCGCTGATCGCCGCCGCGCTCATCGTCGCCACGTACCGGTTCGCGACCCGGATGGCCCGTACCCGCTCACAGCCGTCGACCGCCGCCGTTCCGGCCGCCCATGCTGCCGCGTAACCCCACGGTCCGCGTCCTCATCGCCATCGCGGCCGGCGCCCTGCTCGGCACCCTCGCGCCACTCGCAGGCGTGGCGATGAAGCCCCTCGCCGACGGGTTCGTCGCCCTCGTCAAGCTCGTCGTCGGACCCGTCGTGTTCTGCACCATCGTCTCGGGGATTGCGGGGATGCGCGACCTCCGCACGGCCGGGCGCGTCGGCGCGAAGGCGATCCTCTACTTCGAGGTCGTCACCACGTTCGCGCTCGCCCTCGGCCTTCTGGTCGTCAACGTGACGAAGCCTGGTGCGGGGATCGACGTCGCGCACATGGCGCGCGGCGACATCAGTCAGTACGCCCGCGCCGCGCGCGAGGGCGGCGTCGTCGACCTGCTCGTCCACGCCATCCCGTCGAGCGCCGTCGACCCGTTCGCGCGCGGCGACGTGATCCAGATCGTCGTCGTCGCCGTGCTCGCCGGCGTCGCCCTCGCCGGCATGGGCGAGCGCGGCCGCCCGCTCGCCGCCGGGCTCGCGCGCGTGCAGGAGCTCGTCTTCCGCGTCGTCGCGATCGTGATGACTGTCGCCCCCGTCGGCGCGTTCGCCGCGATGGCCTACACCGTCGGCTCCGCCGGCGCGAGCGCGCTGATCCCGCTCGGCCGCCTCATGCTCGACGTCTATCTCACGATGGCGATTTTCGTCTTCGGCGTGCTCGGACTCGTCGCGCGGCGGTGGGGCTTCCGCATCACGGCGCTCCTCCGGCACATCCGCGGCGAGATCGCCCTCGTCGTCGGCACCTCGTCGAGCGAGGCCGCGCTGCCGCGCCTCATCGCCAAGCTCGAGCAGTTCGGCTGCGCGCCGCAGGTCGTCGGCCTCGTCGTGCCCGCCGGCTACTCGTTCAACCTCGACGGCACGAGCATCTACCTGTCGATGACCGTGCTCTTCATCGCGCAGGCCTTCCGCGTCGACCTTCCGCTCGCGCGCCAGCTCGAAGTGCTCGGCGTGTTGATGCTGACGAGCAAGGGGGCGGCGGGCGTGACCGGGAGCGGCTTCGTCGTCCTCGCGAGCACCCTCGCCGCGACGCGCGCCGTGCCCGTCGAGGGACTGGCACTCGTGTTAGGCGTCGACCGCTTCATGAGCGAGGCGCGCGCGGTGGTGAACCTGATCGGCAACGCGGTCGCGACTGTGGTGGTCGCGAAAAGCGAAGGGGCGTTCGCTGAAACGAACGCCCCCCGGACTGCGTCAGGCGGCCCGGAGGTCAGGGCCGCCTGACGAACCTGCGCGCCTAGCGCCGCCTAGCGGAAGGCGAAGAACGACCCGCCCGCGAGCAGCCCGACGCGCGCCGCCTTGGACGTGAAGTCGTACCCCAAATTCGCCTCGCCGCGGAGCGCGATGTTCGGGCGCACCGGGAGCTTGAGCCCGAGGCCGCCGCCGAGCGTGGTCTGGTGCGCGCTGGTGCTAGGAACGTTGTCCACGCTCCCGGTGTGCGTGCCGGTGTAGTTGATGAACGGCCGGACGTAGGCGACAGTCGCGCCCGTCGCGCCGCTCACGTACGTCGGCGCGCTGAAGTGGTATAGCACCCCGAGCTCGAGGTTGTAGCGCGACAGCGAGGCCGCGTCCTTCTGCTTCGAGTAGTTCAACCCGACGGCCGGCTCGACCTCGATCCGGCGGTTGCTGGTTAGGCCGAAGAAGCCGACGCGGAAGCGCTCGCCCGGGATGAAGACGTTGGTATACGAATACTTGCCGAGGCCGAAATTAGCCCCGGCGTCGGCACCGAACTCAAGGTTGGCCGGGTTGTTGACGATCGCGGCGTTCTGCGCGCGCGCAGCCGCCGGCAAGACGAGCGCGGCCGCGGCGAGGGCCGGCGCGAGACGGACGAGGTTCATCGAACGCATGCGAAGAGTGCAGTTGAGAGAATTCGTGGGTTACTACCGGCCCAGTCCGTTACTGACCGGGGAGTCGGTAGCAAACGCATGTCGCAACGATGATGCCACTAGTTGTGTGGCCACCGAGTCATCAGCATGTAGCACGCACACGCGTTGCGTGGTGGAAGTGCTGCATACGACGGCGGGGCGGGCCCAGTCGTTGGGCCCGCCCCGCCGCGCGCTATTTCGCCTGACACCGACGCTCCGGGGACTGCGGCGGACCGCACCCCGGTACGCGCGCCCCTACCGCGTCGCGAGCTGGATATTCACGACGCGCTGCTGGTCGCGGAACGCGACGAGGAGCGAGACCACGCCGTTGGACGTCGTGTTGATCGTGTTCTGCAGTTCGGCCGTCGTACGTACCGGCCGCTGGCCGGCGGAGCTGAGCACCGCGCGGATCACGTCGCCCTGGACGAGCAGTCCGGCGGACGGGCCGCTCGGATCGACGTCGACCACCGCGAGCCCCTGGCCGGACACGCGGTACTGCTGCGCGACTTCGGGCGTCACGGGCGCGAGCTGTACGCCGAGCTTCGGCGCGGCGCTGCCGCGCTCGGGCGAGGCGGCCGGCGTCGAGGCGGCGACGCGTTCAGCCGGCGCCTCGTTGAGCGTGACCGTCGCGGCGCGCTGCGAGCCGTAGCGCTGCGTCGTGAGCGCGACCGTGCTGCCCGGGGCGCGCCCATAGATGCTGCGCTGCAGGTTGGCCACCGTCGCGACCGGCTGGCCGTCGACCGCGGTGATGATGTCGCCCGGCTGCAGCCCCGCGCCCGCGGCCCCGCTGCCCGGTTCGACCGAGCCGACCAGCACGCCCCGGATCTGCGTGAGCCCCGCGGCCCGCGCGTCGGCCGGCTTGACGTCCTGGATCGTCACGCCGAGGATGGCGCGGCGCACGCGGCCGTACTTGAGAAACTGGTCCATCGCCGTGCGGGCGATCCCGACCGGCACCGCGAACCCATAGCCGGCGTAGACGCCCGTGGGGCTCTCGATCGCCGAGTTGATGCCGATCACGCGTCCCGCGAGGTCGACCAGTGGACCGCCCGAGTTGCCCGGGTTGATGACTGCGTCGGTCTGCAGGAAGTCGGCGACCGCGGCCCGCTGCCCTTCGAACAGGCTGGTCAGGTCGCCGCCGCGCTCCTTGGCGGAGATGATGCCCGTGGTGACCGTCGAACGAAGGCCGAGCGGGTTGCCGATCGCAACGACCGGCTGACCGACCTGGACCTGGCGATCGTCGCCGAGGGTCACGGTCGGCAGGTTTTGCGCATCGATCTTGAGGAGCGCGACGTCGGTGTTCGGGTCGCGGCCGACCACGCGCGCCGTGAAGATGCGTCCGTCGGTGAGCGACACGTCGATGCGCTCGGCGTCGGCGACGACGTGGTTGTTCGTCATCACGTAGCCGTCAGGCGAGATGATGAACCCCGAGCCCGACGCGTGGGCCGGCCCGCGCTGTTGCGGGTGGGCGAACGGCGAACCCGGCCCGTCGAAGCCTGGCGGGAGCTGGAAGCCCGGCGGCAGCCCGTTGTTCCCCTGCTCGCGGCTGGCGACGCGGCGAGGGATCTGGACCTCGATGAAGACGACGGCCGGCGTGACCTGGCGGGCGACGGCCACCACGCCGCTGTCGGCGCGCGGGGTCGCTTCGGAGACGCGCACGGACGGCATCACGGTCGTCTGCCCGTCGGCCGGCCGGCAGCCCGAGACGGCGGCGCCGAGGACGGCCGTGCCGGCGGCCGTGAGGAGCAGGGTCGTCGCGGTGCGGCGCCCTGAAATGCCTGTACGGTTCTGACGTGACATCGGGACGGCTGGACGGGCCATGGGTCGGAAGAGCGCGCGTGCTGACGAGCGCGGAGGCGGCGTTGCGCGTTCCATACCACGCGCGGCCCGCCGCCGCTGCTTACGCCGCGTGGACGCGGCGACGGCGCACTGAGCTACGAGGTGATACCCGGTGCGCGGTCGGGCGTTGCGCCGTCGGCCCGGTCACCCGCCGGCGAAGTGCAGCACCGCCCAGGCGTGGCACGCGCTGCCGCCCGCGACGAACAGGTGCCACACCGCGTGCCCGTAGCGCACCCGCCAGTCGGTCGCGTAGAACGCGACCCCCGCCGTGTAGCACACTCCACCGCCGACGAGCCACGCCAGCCCCACCGGCGACATCCGCTCGACGAGCGGCCCGATGGCGACGAGCGCGAGCCACCCCATCAGGACGTACATCCACGTCGAGAGCCGCGGCCAGCGGAAGCCCCAGCGGACCTTGGCCGCGATCCCCACCGCCGCGAGCGCCCACTCCGCCCCCAGCAGCCCCCAGCCCCACGCCCCCCGCAGCGCGCCCACCAGAAAGGGCGTGTACGACCCGGCGATCAACAGGTAGATCGCCGCGTGGTCGAGCGTGCGAAGCCGCTCCTTGCGCCGCGCGCGGCGCGCCTCGCTCGCCGCATCGCGCCCCGCCGAGGGCCAGGCGTGGTAGACGGTCGATGTCAGGTACATGAGCACGAGCGTGGCCGCGAACACGGCCGCGCCCCCGACCCGCCACACGTCGCCGCCGCGGCGCACGGCGTCCGCCACGACCAACGGCCCAACCGTCGCCGCCCCGGCCAACCCGAGCCCGTGCGTGATGCTGTTCGCGACCTCTTCGCGGCTCGATTGCGGCCGCCCGCGGACGTACATGCGCTCCCCCGTCCGGCTCAGGCGCGGTTCAACGCTTTGCCTGCGCCTGCCCCGGGTCCTGCCGGAGCCACGCCGCCACTTGGTTGTGGTGCCGCTGAATGTCCGCCCAGTTGCGCTCGACGAGCGCGCGCGCGGTCGGATCGAGGGGCTCGCGCAGAGCGAGGGCGTAGTTCTGCTCGGCCTGATCGAGCCCCTTCTCGACCTCACTCAGTGTGGCGCTGTCGTCGTGCCCGCTCACCACGGTCTTGATGTTCTGCAGCACCCGCCTCGCCTTCGCCCCGAGCTTCCCCCCGTCATCCGGATCCCCACCCAACCGCCGGACCTCCGCCTCGAACGACACCGCATGCTCCGCGGTCTCGTCGGCGAACTCGCCGAGGGAGGTCCTGATGTCGGAGCGCTGGACCGCGTCGGACGCATCGCGGAAGTTCTGCGCGCCGTCGCGCGAACCGGTGAGCAGCGAATTGAGCGCATCGAGCGCGCCGGATTCAGACGACATATCGAGCTGGGGAGGATAGAAGAGATAGGAAGAGATAATCGTGCAAAACGCGGGCGCAGTACCCGGCGCGACGGGTACGGCGAAGCGGGTACGGCGATACGGATAATTCGCGGCGTTACGCCACCTTCCGCTCGACCACCCTCGCCTCCCCTACCTCCAACCCCGCCGCCGGCCCCCCCCGCAACGTCACCACCGCCACCTCCGGATACGCCCCGATCCTAAACGGCACCCCCCAAAACCCCGTCCCCGGGTGCACGTACAGCAGCGCCTCCCCCTTCTGGTACCCCCCCATCGCGTGCTCGAGGAACGGCGACGCCAGGCTCCACCCCCGGCGCGGCAGCGCGAACTGCCCCCAGTGCGTGTGCCCACTCAACGTGAGCGCCGCCCCCCTCTCCGCGAGCGCCGGCCACAGCGCCGGGTTGTGCGCGAACGCCAGCACCGGCACCCCCGCCGGCACCCGCGCGAACGCCCGCCCGAGGTCCACCGCGGCCGACTCCCCTCCGCCCGCGTCGAGCACCACCCGCCCGCGGGCCCCCGCCGCCCCTCCCGCCGCCGGGTCGCCCGTCCCCAACAGCGCGAGCGACGAGCCCCCCCGCCGCAGCACGTGCACGTCGTTCACGAGTACCCGCGCCGTCGTGAGCTTCCTGAGCCCTGCGGCCACCGCCGCCCACCCCGCGTACACGTCGTGGTTGCCCGGGATCAGCACCGTGCCGAGCGGCGGCTGCGCGACCCCCTGGAGCTCTCCCACCCAGGCCGCGAAGCCCGCGACGTCTTCCGCCCGGTCGTCGACCAGGTCGCCGGTCAGGACCACCAGGTCCGGCCGGAGCGCGGCCGCCGCCTGTGCCGCCCGCGCGAGGAAACGGCGCGACGTCTGCGGCCCCACGTGCAGGTCGGAGAGCTGCGCCACCCGCAGTCCGTCGAACGCCGCCGGTAACCCCGGCACACGGGCCTCGACCTCGCGCACGACCAGTCGCCGCGACCCCACCCAACCGACGAACAGGATGACCGAGCCCACGACGAGCGCCGCGAGCGCCGCCCAGCGTCCGGCGGCGAGCGCGTTCCCGAACGCCGCCCCGACGAGGAGGGCGACGAGGGCCACGACGGCGACGATCGGCAGCAGGAGCTGCGCGTAGAGCGCCGGTCGCACGACGAACAGCCGGAACGCCGCGGTCGGATAGCGCCGCCACGACCCGCGCCGCGCGAGGAAGGCCAGGAGCGGCGCCGTGGTGTACGCCGCCGCCCCGGCGGCCAGCGTGCCCGCCACCGGGCCCGCGCTCGCGGCGAGCGCGATCAGCACGCCCCACGAGAGGAGGAGGTACGCGGCGAGGCGCGACACGGCGGGGGGAAGGCGGTTGGCCAAGGCGAGAACGTCGGAGGGGCGCGGACGGGGCGAGCGGGGCGCGACCCGTCGCGATCGCGCGGGCTCGTACCCCGGAACGGGTCAGCCGTCGCGGCCGTCGCGGCGGACGGGACCGCCGGCGTCCAGCACGTAGCGCGTCAGCCCGGCGACCGTGCGAATGCCGAGCTTCCGCATCAGGCTCTCGCGGTGCGTCTCGACCGTGCGGTGGCTGATGCCGAGTTCGGCCGCGATCTCCTTGTTGGTCGCACCGCGGGCGATCCCCTCCAACACCTCGCGCTCGCGCGCCGTCAGCACGTCGAGCGGCGGTGACGCGTTGGTCGACGCGTTGGTCGACGCGTTGAGCGGCGCGTCCGCGGGTCCGCCCGCCGCCGGCCCCGGCTCGGCCGCGCGCCGCGCGTCCGCCGCGAAATCCGTCGTCGCGTCCGCGCGGTCAGGGCGCGCGACGCTCACGCCCGACAGGCCCAACGCCGCGGGCGTGCTGAAGTACGTGCCGCCCGCGTGGACGGCGCGCACCGCGAGGCGCAGCTCCGCGGCCGCCGAATCCTTGAGCAGGTAGCCGCTCGCCCCGGCCCGGACGCCCTCGCGCACGTACTCCGCGTTGTCGTGCATCGAGAGGATCAACACCCGCGACTCCGGGACGGCCGCGCGGAGCTTGGGCGCGACCCGTAGCCCGCTCTCCCCCGGCATCGTCACGTCCAGCACGACCACGTCCGGCCGGTACTCCGCCGCCAGCGCGAGCGCCTGCTCCCCGTTCGCCGCCTCGGCCACCACCTCGAACCCCGGCTCGCCGGCGAGCACGTGGCGGATGCCCTCGCGCACGACCGCGTGGTCGTCGCACACGAGCACGCGAATCGGCGCGGGCAGCGCGCTCACTCGCCCGCTCGGTTGTGGCGCGGCGGGCGGGGCGGGGGCGGTGCGACGCCTGCGCAGATCTCCTCGAACGTCATGCGCACCGGCGCGCCGTCCGCGCCCGGCGGGCAGGGAAACGTCGCCGCGCCGTCGCCGACGAGGTCCGCCACCTGCCACGAGCCGTCGGCCGCGCGCGTGTACCACTCGACCCGACGACGCGACTGCTGGACGACGCCGTACTCGTGGCCGACGCCCACGGGACGCTCGCGCGCGCGGTACTGCGCGCGGTACTGCGCGACGGTGAGGAGCGGGCGGGGAGCGACGGCGGGGGTCGTCATGCCGGCAAGCTACGCGCAGAGCGGGGCGGCCGGAAAGCACGCGCCCGGCTGGTCCGGGGCCGTTCGGCGCCGCGAGGTGTCCCGCTTCACGCTCCCGGGCGCGACGGTATACTCACCGACGACTCCCAACCTCGCACCCCGACCATGCGGAATCTCCGGGCTGCCCGCCGCCGCGCCCCCGCGTGCGCCACCCTGTCGCTCCTCGCCATCGCCGCCGCGTGCGGTAGCAGCGACGCGACTGCCCCGACTCCCCCCACCACCGGCGGCGCGGCCTTCTCGTTCACGCGTCCGCCGGACCCGTCGCCGACGCTCGCCGGCCGGGGCAGCGTGGCGAGCGTCGTCGCCGCGCCCGCGCTCCCGCGCCTCGCGATCGCGGCGCTGCTCGTGACCGAGGGCGCCGGCGGCGCGTTCACGGCCCGCTACGACGCGCGGCCCTACGCCATCACCTACCAGACGCCCGGCGTCGACGGCGCGCTCGTGACCGCTACCGGCGCGCTCTACCTGCCCGTCAACCCGCCCGCCGGCGCCGCGCTCCCGGTGCTCGTCTACCAGCACGGCACCGTCACCGACCGCAACGCCGTCCCGTCGCGCCTCGCCACCGGCGGCGAGGGCCAGCTGATCGGCGCCGCCTACGCCGCCGACGGTTTCGCGGTGGTGCTCCCCGACTATGTCGGCTACGGCGGGAGTTCGGCGCCGTATCACCCGTACCTCCACGCCGTGACCGAGGCGGGCGCCGCGGTGGACCTGCTACGCGCCGCCGTGCCGACGGCCGCCGCGGCCGGCACGCCGCTCGACCGCACGCAGGTCTTCGTCACGGGCTACTCGCAGGGCGGGCACGCGGCGGCCGCGCTCCAGCGCGCGCTGGAGCGCGACTACGCCGCCGAGTTCACCGTCCGCGCGTCGGCGCCGATGTCCGGGCCGTACAACCTCAGCGGCACCGCGGCCGCCCTCCTGGCCAGCAACCCGACCTACTCGTCGAGCGTGGTCTACGCCGCGCTCCTGGGCGCGTCGATGACCCGCACGTACGGGCTCACAGCGCAGCTGAGCGGCGTCTTCGCGCCCCCGGCCGACGCGACCGCGGCCGCGCTCATCACCGGCACCGTGACGAGCGCGCAACTCGCCGCGCTGCCCGCGCAGCCGCGCGGCGAGTTCCAGCCGGCGCTCCTCTCCGCACTGTCGGCCGACGCCAACCACCCGTTCTGGCAGGCGCTGCGGGACAACGACGAGATCGACTGGGCGCCGCGCGCGCCGACGCGGCTCTACTTCGGCGGCGCGGACCGCGACGTCGACCCGTCCAACGCGCCCACGGCGACGACGCACATGCAGGCCGCGGGCGCGCACAACGTCGCCGCGGTCGACGTCGGGGCGACGCTCGACCACGGCGGCGCGGTGGTGCCGGCCACGCTCGCCGGGCGCATCTTCTTCGACAGCGTCCGGGCCGGCACCGTGCGCTGACGGGCACCGCGCCGACGGAGGCTGTGTTAGGCCGACGTCGCGGCCCGCCGCCGCGCGCTGGCCGCGCCGAGCAGTACCAGCCCCGCGCCGACGAGCGCCCACGTCGCCGGCTCGGGGACCGTCGACGTCGGGACGTCCTCCCCGACCGCGGCCGGCAGGGCGGTGAATACGAAATTCGGCCCCGCGTAGCGCACGGCCGGCCCCACGTCGACCGTCGTCGGGAACGCGGCCGCGTCGAAGCCGGACCGGCCGCCGCCGACGAACGCGACGAACCCGCCTGCCGCGATGCTGCCCGGGAACGCCGCGGTCCCGTTGTCGTAGCGCCGCTCGCGTGCGTCGCCGTAGCCCGAGGCGACGATGCTCCCCCGGAACCCGGCCGGGAGTAGGAGCGCCGTGGCGAGGTCCGCGATCCGGTAGCCGCGACTCAGCCGCGCGCCGGTCCCGGTCGCGAACACGGTCGACGCCAACAACGAGGCCGACGTTCGCTCGTAGAGCCGGACGCCGATCGCCGCGTTCAATCCGTCCTGCCCGTCGTCGAACGCGCCGAGCCCGCGGACCAGGAGGGGCGACCGGCCGACGTCGAAGTCGAATCCGAACGCGCCCTCGAAGGCCTGGTTGCCGGCGAGTGGCGTCGCGACCTCGAAGGCCTGGTACTGGGCGCGGGAGTCCGGCATGGACGCCTGGATGCGCGCGCCGGCGGGGGGCGACGCGGGGTCGGCCGGGGGGAGTGCGGCGCAGAGCGCGACCGCGAGCGGGAGGCAGGGCGTGGGCATGCGTGGGAGGGACTTGGGGAGACGAGGAAACGAGGGCGCGGCGCCGCTTCGGGCGCACGCCGCCGACAGTACCGCCCGCCGTCCGGGGCGTCTGCATCGTTTCGTCGCCGAGTGGCCCGAAATCGTGCGCGTCCCGCCGCCCGCCCCCGCGCCGGGTGTTGCGCCCGTGCCGTTAGCCCCGCCGGGGCACCCGCACGCGCACCTCCGCCCCGCCGCCGGCGGCGTCGCGCACCGCCACCGTCCCGCCCAGCGCGGCGATCCGCTCCCGCATGCCGACGAGCCCCATGTGCCCCTCGCGCTCGTAGCGCGCGAGGTCGGCCGGGGCGCCCAGGCCCGCGCCGTCGTCGCGCACCGCGAGCGCGACCCCGTCGCCCGCCGCCGACAACGTCACCGCCACCCGCGTCGCGCCCGCCGCGTGCCGCGCCACGTTCGACAACGCCTCCTGCACGGCGCGGAACAGCGCCAGGTCCGCGTCCTCCGGCAGCGCCGGCAGCCCCTCCGGCACCGCGAGCGCGACCGCGATTCCCGTCCGCTCCTCGAAGTCCGCCGCGAGCGCGCGCAGCGCGGGCAGCAGCCCCAGGTCGTCGAGCAGCGACGGCCGCAGCGCGTTGGTCACCGCGCGGATGCTCCGGATTCCCGTGTCGATCAGCCCCAGCACGCGGTCGAACCGCGCCCGCTGCCCCTCGCCGGCCCCGTCCGCCGCGGCGCCGCTCGCCGCCGTGCTATGCGCCGCGGCCCCGTCGCGCAGCACGCCGAGCTGCATCTTCACCGCCGTGAACACCTGCGCCGTCTCGTCGTGCAGCTCGCGCGACAGCCGCCGCCGCTCGGCCTCGTGCGCGCGCAGCATCCGCGCCGACAGCCGCTCCAACTCCGCCGTGCGCGCCGCGAGCGCGTGGTAGAGCGCGGCCGAGTGCAGCGCCGCGCCGACCTGCTGGCCTAACGCGCGGAGGAAGCCCTCGTCGAGCGCCGTGAACGGGTCCCGCGCCTCGCCCGCGAGCACGAGCGCCGCGGAGGGCGCCCCCTCGGGCGCGCCCTCCGCCGGCACCGGCAGCGCCGCCACCGAGGCGTGCCCCGCGATCCCCTGCGCCACCTCCGGCCGCCCCGTCGCCCGCAGCCGGCCCAACAACGCGGCCAGCGCCCCCTCCGGCGCCGCCCCGCTCCACGCCGCGCAGGTCCCCGCCCCCGCCACGCATACCCACCCGTCGGCCGCGCGTCCGTCGGTCGCCGCCTCCCCCGCGCCGCGGACCGCGTAGAACGCCGTCCCCCGCACCGCCGGCAGCGAGAGCGGCCGCGCCAGCAGCGCCGCGAGTGGGTCCCCGAGCTGCGGCGCGCGCTGCAGGTCTCCCGACAGCGCCGACAGCGCGCCCAGCCCGCGGCGGAGGTCGTCCATCACCAGCAGCATGATCCCCGCGCCCACCAACAGTTCGAACGCGACATCGAGGTAGTACCCCCACGGACTCCACGCCCCCCGCGCGCGCAGGAACGGGTAGTCGAGGTGGTGGAGCGCCCACAGCCCGAACGCGACCCCGAGCAGCAGTGCCCCCGCCGAGCCCACCTGCCGGTGGTAGCGCCAGAACGCCGACCCGGCCCACGCCGTCGCCACCGCGAGGAACGCCACCATCGGCGCGGCCGCGAGCGCGAAGTTGTCCAGCCGGTAGATCGCGACCAGCGACCACGCGGTCGGGAACGCGGCGATCCACGCGTACCGCCACCGCCACGCCAGCTGTCGCGAGAACACCAGCGCCGCCCACAACAGCGTGAGCGCCGTGAGTCCCGTGACCACCTGGTGGACGTACAGCCACTCGCGCTCGCCGCCGACGAGGAACGACTCGATCGCCAGCAGTCGCACCACGTAGAGCGCCCACGCCGCCGCGAACCACCCGAAGTACGGCTTGCGGTGCCGCCGGTACAGGAACCCGCAGAGCGCGGCGAGCCCCGCCGTGATCGCGGTCTGCAGCGCGGCCGCGGCCAGCTCGGTGCGCACGAGGTCGGGAAGGGGCCAGCGCATCGCGCAAACTACCCGCCTGCGGCGGAGCCCCGTTCCCGGGCCGGGTATCATCCACCCATGAACTTGGTTCGAGTCCGCGCCGCTGGCGTCGCTGCTGCGACCGCGGTCGCGACGGCGGTCGCGACGGCGGTCGCCTGCCGCGCCCCCGCGCCCCGTTCGGCCGCCGCGCCCCCGCCCGCGAGCGTCGTCCTCGTCTCCTTCGACGGGCTCCGCGCCGACTACCTCGACCGCCCGCTCCCGCTCCCCGCCTTCGCTCGGCTCGAGGCGGCCGGCGTGCGCGCCCGCGCCCTCGTCCCGAGCTTCCCGAGCAAGACGTTCCCCAACCACTGGACCCTCGTCACCGGACTCCGCCCGGGACACCACGGGATCGTCGCCAACAGCTTCTACGACCCTGCGCGCGCCGCCGCCGGGCTGCCCGCCGAGTACCGCATCCGCGACACCGCCGCGGTGCGCGACGCCTCGTGGTACGGCGGCACGCCCGTCTGGGCCCTCGCCGAACGCGCCGGCATTCGCACCGGCACGGTCTTCTGGCCCGGCTCCGAGGCGCCCGTCGGCGGCGTCCGCCCCGCCCACTCGCTGCCCTACGACCCCGGCATGAGCGACGCGGCCCGCGTCGACACCGTCGCCGCGTGGCTCGCGCTCCCCCCGGCGCTCCGCCCGCGCTTCGTCGCCCTCTACATCAGCGTCGCCGACGACTCCGGACACGCCGCGGGCCCCGATGCCCCCGCGACCGACAGCGCGATCGTCGAGGCCGACCGGACGTTAGGCCGCCTGCTCGACCGCCTCGACGCGCTCCCCGGCGGCGCCGCGGTCGACCTCGTCGTCGTCAGCGACCACGGCATGGACGCCGCCGCCCCCGCGCGCGTCGTCCACCTCTCGCACTGCCCCGGGCGCGCCGCGTGGGCCGGCGCCCGCGTCGGCGACTCGGGACCCGTGCTCGCCCTCTGGTTCGACGACCCCGCCCGCGTCCCCGCGGCCGCGGCTGCCCTGCGCGGATGCCTCGCTCGTCCGACCCTCGGCGGGCCGGTCACCGCGGTCGCCCACGCCCGCGCCTACACGCGCGGCGACGCCCCCGCGCGCTGGGCCGTCCGCGACCAGCCGCGCGCGGGCGACGTGTTCGTCGTCGCCGACTCGGGCTGGCTCGTCTACGCCGACGTCCCCGACACACCGCCGCACGGCGGCGCCCACGGCTGGGACCCCGCGGCCGACCGCGCGATGCGCGCCGTCTTCCTCGCCGCCGGCCCGCACGTGCGCGCCCGCGGAACGATCCCGCCCGTCGACAACGTCCACGTCGCCCCCTTCCTCGCCGCACTCCTCGGCGTCGCGTGGCCCGCGGGCACCGACGGCGACCCGCGCGTCCTCGCCCCCCTCCTCGCCCCCGGCCGGGTCCGCGCCCGCCGGCCATCACCGAGCGCCGCGACGGGTCGCCAGGCCGCAACGCCCTGAGCTCGCCCCGATCGCATCTGTGACCGCCACGAGCGCCGCGGCCCCCCTGTTCCCGAGCCCGCTCCTTGCCGGGTTCGAGTGCTCCACGCAGCGCCTCCGCCCGCGGGCTGGCCGCGCCGTCGGCCGCCGCCTCGACATGGTCGCCGCGAGCGGACACGAGGCCTGCGCCGCCGCCGACTACGCGCGCTGCCTTGCCGCCGGCATCCGCACCGCGCGCGAGGGCCTGCGCTGGCATCTCGTCGAGCGTGCCCCCGGCGCCTTCGACTGGTCGCGCGAGCTGCCCCGCCTGCGCATCGCGCGCGACGCCGGCGTCCACGTCGTCTGGGACCTCTTCCACTACGGCTGGCCCGACGACCTCGACATCTTCGCGCCCGCCTTCGTCGACCGCTTCGCCGCCCTCGCGCGCGCCTTCGCGCGCCTCCACCGCGACGAGACCGACGCCCCCCTCTGGGTCGCGCCCGTCAACGAGCCGTCGTTCGTCGCCTGGGGCGGCGGCGACGTGGGGTACCTCAACCCGTTCCAGCGCGGCCGCGGCGCCGAACTCAAACGCCAGCTCGCGCGCGCGGCGATCGCGGCCTGCGCGGCGGTGCGCGACGTCGACCCCGCCGCGCGCCTCTTCCACGTCGACCCCGTCATCCACATCGTCGCCGACCCGCGGCGCCCGCACCACATACGCCCCGCGGAGACCGGCCGCCGCGGCATGTTCGAGATGTGGGACACGATCGCCGGCCGCCGCGACCCCGCCTTCGGGGGTCGCCCCGAGTACCTCGACGTCGTCGGCGTCAACTTCTACCCGCGCAACCAGTGGGTGCACGTGCCGCGCGCCCCCGCGGGGCGCGTCATCCGGCGCGGCGACCCGCTTTACCGGCCGTTCGGCGACATCCTCGCCGAGGTGCACGGCCGGTACGGCCGCCCGATCTTCGTCGCCGAAACCGGGTGCGAGGGCGACGAGCGCCCGGCGTGGCTCCGCTACGTCGCCGGCGAGGTCCACCGCGTGCTCACCGCCGGCGTGCCCGTCGAAGGGCTCTGCTGGTACCCGATCCTCAACCACCCGGGCTGGGACGACTACCGCCACCTCACGTGCGGCGTGTGGGACTACCCGCCCGCGCCCGACGGCGCCCGCGACGCGTACGCGCCGCTCCTCGACGAGCTGGCCTACTGGGGCGACGCGTTCGAGCGCGCCGACGTCCGGCGCGGCGCGGCGTTGGTCGGGCACGAGTAGGTTGCGCCTCCACACCCGCCCCGCCTACCGCCCCCGATGCGCCGACATCGCCTAACGCTCCGCGCCACCGCCGCCGCCGCTCTCGCCATCGCGGCCGCCGCGGCGGGCCCCCGCCGCGCCGCCGCGCAAGCCGCCCAGGCCGCGCCGTCCGCGGACTACGCGCGCTACCAGCCGGCCGCCGACCGCATCACCGCCGCCGCGCTCGCCGACAGCACCGCGTGGCGCCGCATCGCCCAACTTACCGACGCCTACGGCCCCCGCCTCTCCGGCTCCGACGCCCTCGAGCGCGCCATCGACCGCATGCTCGCCATGCTGCGCGCCGACGGCCTCGCCAACGTCCGCGGCGAACCCGTCCTCGTCCCGCACTGGGTCCGCGGCGACGAGCGCGCCGAACTCCTCGTCCGCGACTCGGCCGGCGCCGTCACCCGCCGCAAGGCGCTCCACCTCCTCGCGCTAGGCGGCTCCGTCGGCACCCCCGCCGCCGGCGTCACCGCCCCGGTCCTCGCCGTCACGAGCTTCGACGACCTCGCCCGCCGCGCCGCCGACGCGCGCGGCAAGATCGTCCTCTTCGACGTCCCTTTCACCACCTACGACCAGACCGTCCGCTACCGCGGCCTCGGCCCCAGCGCCGCCGCCCGAGTCGGCGCGGTCGCCGCCCTCGTCCGCTCGGTCACGCCCAACTCGATCGACTCGCCCCACACGGGCGCGCTCCGCTACGACACGGCCGCCCCGCGCATCCCCGCCGCCGCCGTCACCGTCGAGGACGCCGAACTCATCTCGCGGCTCCAGGCCCGCGGCCTGCCGCCCACCCTCACGCTGCAGCTCGGCGCCCACACCCTCCCCGACGCCGCGTCGCGCAACGTCGTGGCCGAACTGGTCGGCCGCGAGCGACCCGAAGAGGTCGTCGTGCTCGGCGGCCACATCGACTCCTGGGACGTCGGCCAGGGCGCGATGGACGACCTCGGCGGCTTCGTCGCCGCGTGGGAAGCCGTCCGCCTCCTCAAGCGCCTGGGCCTCACCCCGCGCCGGACCATCCGCCTCGTCGGCTGGACCAACGAGGAGAACGGCACCCGCGGCGGCCGCGCCTACCTCGACGCCCACCGCGGCGAGCTGGCCCGTCACGTGTTCGCGATGGAGAGCGACAACGGCGTCTTCCGCCCGCTCGGCATGCGCCTCGTCGGTACCCCGGCGGCCGTCGCCCAGGTCGCCCCGATCGGCCGCCTGCTCCGCGCGTTAGGCGCGTCCGCCGCCGCCCCCGGCGAGGGCGAGGCCGACATCGGCCCGCTGCTGGCGGCCGGCGTCCCCGGCGCCGCCCTGGACGTCGACGGCACGCGCTACTTCTGGTACCACCACACCGCCGGCGACACCCCCGACAAGCTCGACCCCGCCGACGTCGCTCGCTGCGTCGCGACGTTCGCCGTGTGGGCCTACGTGGTCGCCGACGCCGACTCGCGCCCCGCCCACGGCGCCACCCCGCACTAGTCACCGCCCCTGAGCGCGCCCGCCCCAACAGCGCCCCTCCAGGCGCGCGCCCGACCGCCCCCAGAACCCGCCGCCCACCCGCCAGCCATTCGGCCCCCGACGCCGACGAGCGCGCGCGGCCGCCCGGACGATCCCGAAAGCACGCGAGTCACGCGACGCCCTCCCCGCGCCCCCACGCCTTAGCAACTTCTTTGCGCGAGCCCTCGCGACAGCCGTGAGGCCCCGACTCGTAATTGCAATCGCTGCCCGCCAGCACGACGTGCCTTCCCCCGCGCGTCGCGGTCGCTCGTGTCCCCTTCAGCCACGTCCGCAATGACCGTCCGCTCCGCCGCCGCCCTCGCCGCCACGGCCGTCCTCGCGTCGCTCGCCGCCTGCGCCGACTCGGCGTCCGTAACCGCCCCGAGCGCGTCTGGCCCGTCGTTCGCGCGCAGCACCGAGTTCAACAACCCGCGGCACGAGTTCCACACGCGCGAGTACTTCGCGAACGACGACGCCGCCACCGGCGGCTCGCGCTACGCCTCGCGGACGGGCGGCGGCACGGGCATCAGCTACCACGGCGGTACGGTACTGCAGAACGGCACGAACGTCGTCGCGATCTACTGGAACCTGCCGGCCGGTCAGGGCGTCAACTCGAGCGGCTACGCCGGCCTGCCCGCGGGCGCCAGCAAGGCGGGCAACGCGGGCGACGGCTCGCTCCTCGGGACCTTCTTGCGCAACCTCAGCGCGCTGCGCGACGCCGCGGCCGCGAAGCCCTACTTCAACATCAACGGCACGTACTGGGGCCAGCAGGGGTCGGGGGCCAAGATCGTCCCGACCGTCAACTACACGGGGTACTGGAACACGACGGGCTCCGCCGCCCCGGCGCCGTCTGCCAGCCCGACCGACGCCGACATGGTCGCCCTCATCCAGTACGGGATCACCAGCGGCGCCCTCGCGTACGACCCGAACACGCTCTACGCCATCTTCACCGGCAGCGGCGTGAACCTCGGCGGCGGCTTCGGCTCGCAGTACTGCGCCTACCACACGCACGGCTCGACCGGCGCGGGCAACGTGTTCTACGCCGCGATGCCCTACAACCAGCAGTACCCGTCGGGCTGCACCGCCAGCAAGGCCTCGCCCAACGCCGACGTCGCCGCCAACTCCGAGGTCAACACCCTCGCCCACGAGATCGAGGAGACCACCACGGACGACATGGGGAACGCCTGGTACGACAGCCGCGGCAACGAGAACGGCGACAAGTGCGCGTGGACGTTCGGCACCACCAAGACCACCGGCAACGGCGGGGTCTACAACCAGTCGTACAGCGGCAGCACCAGCACCACCTACTTCCTGGTCCAGCAGAACTGGCTCAACGTCGGATCCGGCGGCTGCACCACCGGGTACTGATCTGTAGCCAGTCGGTCCTAACCCCACGACCTGCCCGCGCCCCCGGCGAGCCCCAGGCCCGCCGGGGGCGCGGTGTTAGGCACCCCACCCGCCTACCGACTCGCGAGCGCCGCGATCCCGCGACCCGGCGTCCACGCTCCGAGCTCCACCACGTCGACCAGCGCGGCGTCCACCGCCCCGCCGCGCGCCGCCTCCAGCCAATCCCGCTGGTGCGTCGCCACCACCAGCTGCGTGAGCCCCCCCGCCTCCTCGGCCAGCAACGCGAGGATCCGCGACCCGTGTTCCGCGTCGGTCGAGGCGAACGCGTCGTCGAGGACCACTACCGGCGGCGCGCCCCCGGCCGCGGCCGCCCGCTTGGTGATCGCCAGCCAGAAGCAGAACCCGAGCGTGTCGAGGTGCGACTCGCTGAAGTAGGCCTGCGGCGGAGCCCCCGCCCCCCCAGCGAACTCCGCCTCCTGCAGCAGCGACCCGCGCCGCTTCGGGTCCAGCCATAGCCGCCGCAGCCGCAGCCCCTCGCCGGGGTGGACCCGCTCGTACAGACGGTTGCTCTCCTCCGCCACCGCGTCGAGCGTCTCCTGCACGAACGCGAGCCGCTCCTCCCGCACCGCCGCCTGCAGCGCGGTGAGGCGCTCGTGCAGCCGCCGCGCGTCGACCAGCTCGTCCGTCTTCGCGTGCACCTGCGAGAGCGCCGCGCGCACCGCGTCGGCCTTGCCGATCTGCTGCTGCAGCCGGTTCGCGACCGCCCCCGCGCGGGCCCGCACCCCGACCGCCGCCCCCGCGAGCGCGGCCACGTCCTCCAGCGCGCCGGCCGTAACCTCGGCCTCGGCGGGCAGCGCGCGCACGGCCAGCACGTGCCCCCGCAGCACGCCGTCGTCCAGCCGCGCCGGGTCCATGAGCGCGGCCAGCGCCCGCGCCGCCCCGACCCGCCCGTCACCCGCGACCCGGTCTGCACGCTCAGCCGCCTCCGATGCGCGCGCGGCCTCGCCCGCCCGGCCGAGCGCGGCGGTGAGCGCCTCGGACGCCGCCAGCCGCTCGGCCACGCGCGCGCGGAGGGCGGCCACTTCCGTCGGCCGCTCGCATACCGGGCACTCCGCGACCGCCCCGGCGCGGCCCACCCCCGCCGGCGTGTCGAGCAGCCGCGCGACGTCCCCGAGCAGCGCGGCCAACCCCGCGCCGTACGCCCCCGCGCCGATCGCGGCTACCACGCGCTCCGCGTCCTCACGCCCCCGGCGGCGCACCTCGACGTCGGCGTGCGCCGCGGCGTAGCGCTGCTCCGCGGTATCCAGCCGCTCCGCCGCCCCGGCCAGCGCCTGCGCGCGCTCCGCCCGCGCCGCGAGGTCGGTCAGGTCGGTCGCGGCCTGCGCCTCGGCCCATGCCTCCGGGTCGCCAGCGGCCTGCCCCAGGCCGGGACCTGGGGGCTCGCCCGGCCGCCCCTCCCGCGCCCACAGGTCGTCGAGCGACGCGCGCGCCTGCGCCAGCGCGCCGGCCGTCAGCTTCACCGCGTCCGCCGCCTCCTTCGCCGCCTCGCCTAACGCCCGCTCCGCGCGCTCGACCCCGCCCACGTCCACGAAGCCCTGCACCACGGCGTAGCGCGCCGCCGGCGCCGCGTTCACCAGGTCCAGCAGCAATCCGCGCCGCAGAACGTGCACCGGCGGCCCGTCGTACGGCGGGTCGGTCGCGATCGCGCCCCCCGCCAGCGTCGCGCGCCACGTCGCCGCCCCCGCCGTGAGCTCGACCAGCAGGTCCGCCGCGTCTCGCCCCGCCGACGGCAGGTGCTCGCGCACGCTCGTCGAGCTGCGCTCCGCGAGCGACCCCGCCCGGCCGTTACACACCGCGTCGATCGCGTCCACGACCGTCGACTTCCCGGCGCCGTTCCCGCCGTAGAGCAACGTGAGCGGCTTGTCCGGGTCGAACGCGACCGCCGTCACCCCGGTCGCCCCGCGGAACGCCGTCAATCGCAACCGGCCGAAGCGCGGCGCGGGGCCGCCCGTCACGCGCGCTCCTCCCCGCCTAACACGGCGTCGAACGACAGCGCCTCGCCGCCACGCACCCCGGCGTCACCCTCCGCCAGCTCGCGCCACGCCGCCTTGTTGACCTGCCCCGCCGCGACCGCCCCGCGCAGCGCGCCCGCGTCCGCCGCCGCCACCATGCCCTCGGCCACCAGTCGCCGCACGATCCGCTCCGCCAGCCGCTCGTCCGGACTGTCCTCGTGTGCTGCGCGTTTTCCGACCATGTCCGGGCCCGTGGGCAAGCCCCACGCCGCCACGCGACCGGGCCCACTCCGTGCGTCACCGCCTGGCATGAGCGCCTCCGCCGTCCGCGTCGACCACCGCCCCGCCGACCACCGCTTCGTCGCCCAGGTCGACGGCGGCGAGGCCGTCCTCATCTACGAGCCCGTCGGCGACGGGGTGCTCGACCTCGAGCACACCGTCGTCCCGCCCGAGGCCCGCGGCGGGGGCGTCGGCGACGCACTCGTCCGCGCCGCCGTCGCCTACGCGCGCACGGAAGGCGTCGGCCTGATCCCGACCTGCCCCTACGTCACCGCCTGGCTCCGCCGCCACCCCGACGACGCGGACGTCTTCGTCGACGACGAGGGATGATCCCCGCACCGATGCCCGACCGATAGGCAGGGGCGCCGTGGTCCGCGGCGCGCCGAACATCGGCGCCCGGCCCCGATCGACGGCGGGGGAGGGAAGGGGGGACGGCGCCGGAACTTCGCCCCGCACCGCCCGTACGGAAACTCGCCCTCGCACCCGACCGCCATGACCGACCCGCGCCCCGCCGCCGAGGAGATCTCCGTCGCCGGCCACAAGCTCCTCGACACCGTGCGCGGCCTCGTCCGCGCCGGCAACGTGCGCCGGATCGTCATCCGCAACGCCGCCGACCGCGTCGTCCTTGACGTTCCGCTGGCCGTCGGCCTCGCCGGCGCCGCCTTCCTCCCCTTCTGGGCCGCCATCGGCGGCCTCGCCGCCCTCTCCGCGCGCTACACCGTCGTCGTCGAACGCGACCCCGCCGCCTGACGGCCGGCTAGAGACGGCCTAACGATCCGCCCGCGCCCGCCCGCCGCGGCCCCACGCGGTCGGCTCAACGGTCCGGTCAGCCGCCCCCCGGTTCCCGCGCCGCGTCCACGTCGATTTCCACATACGCCGCGTACAACCGCGCCAGCGCCGCCGCCGGGTCCTCGCACAGCCCCCCGTGCACCGGCGCGCACTGCAGCACGTCCGACCGCGGCGCCGTGATCCAGTGGAACCGCTCCGACGGAGGCGCGAGCGCCACCGCGTGCACCCACCCGTCCGCCCCGCGCGCCTCCCCGCCGCACACCGCGCGGCACGCCCGCAGGTACCGCGCGAGCAGCCCGACGTCCACCCCCGACACCCGCGCCGCGAGCCACCCCTCGTCGTCCGCCGCCGCGAGCGCGAGGAACCCCGCCGTCCGCGCGTGCACGACCACGCCCACCGGCACCGAGCGCACGCCCGCCCCGAGGTGCGGGTGCGGCACCGCGCGCAGCACCGCGTAGTCGTACGCGACCAGCACGGGCGTCCGCCTAACGACGCGCCGCGAGCCGCTCGGGCGCCGCCGCCCGCGCACCCTCGCGCGCCGCCACCGCCGCGTCCAGCCACGCCGCCCGACCCCGCAGCCGCTCCCCCAGGTACCACCCGTAGCGCGCCCGCGCCGCCGCCGCGTCCGCGAACTCCCCCGCCCCCACCGGACCCGACGCGTCCTCGAACAGCGCGTCCGGCACCCGCGCCAGCACCGCGCCTAACACCTCCGCCGTCACCAGCGGCGCCAGCGCCGCGTCGGCCGCCCGCAGGTCCCCGCTCCGGCCGAGCAGCACGTGCTGCCGCACGAGCGGAAACGCCGCGCGCGCCCGCGCCTCGTCCACGCCCCGCCAGTCGTGCTGCGCGTAGAGCGCGGCCCCGTGGTCGATCAGCCACGGCCGCCGCTCCCACACCATCAGGTTCGGGTTCCGCGCCGACCGGTCCGGGTTCGTCGTGTACGCATCCAGCCACACCACGCGCGCCGCGAACTCCGGGTCGATCAGGTCCCCCGCCGCCAGCGGGTCGAAGTTGAACGCCCCGTCCAGGTAGCGCAGCCCCACGTTCACCCCCGCGCTCCGCCGCAACAGGTCCTGAATCTCCGCGTCGCGCTCCATCCGCCCGAACGCCTCCGACAGGTCGACCAGCGCGAGCGCCGGCACCGGCAGGCCTAACGTCTGCGCCAGCAGCCCGACGACCAGCTCCGCGATCAGCACCCGCGCGCCCTGCCCCGCGCCGCGAAATTTCGTCACCCACAACTCGCCGTCGTCTCCCTCGACCACCGCCGGCAGCGAGCCGCCCTCGCGCAGCGGCTGCACGTACCGCCGCGCCCGGACCGCGGCCAGCGCCGGGACCGCGGCCGGCGCCGTCTCTGGGACACTCACGCCGGCGGCCCGCCCCGCGGCCCCCGCTCCCCCGGCGCCCGGTCGCGCACCTGTAGCCACCGCACGAGCCCGGGTAGCGCGGTGTCCATCGGCATCGCCGCCTCCGCGCTCGCCGCCGTCGCCGCGTCCGCGCCCGCCGCCTCATACTCCCGCCGCGCCATCCCCGCCAGCGCCGCCCCGACCTCGGCCACCAGCGCCGGCGTCGCCGCCCCCACGCCGCCCGCCGCGTCCAACCGCCCTTCGACGTACCCCGCCCACGCGTACAGCCGCGACAGGCAGTCGTCCAGGTGCCATGCCACGTCGTCGAATGCCCCGAAGTGCGTCAGCAGCAGCCGCCGCGGCCCGAGCGCCCGGATCCGCGCCAGACTCGCCCGCCACGCCGGCAGGTCGATGTCCGGCGGCGGCGTCGGCGGCCGCACCAACGGCACCGGCGCCAGCCGCACCCCCGCCACGTCGCCCGCGTACACGTCGCCCCGCGCCGCCTCGTGCAGCGCCACGTGGTGCACCGCGTGCCCCGGCGTGTAGAGCGCCGTGAGCGCGCGCCCCCCGCACCGCACTACGTCCCCGTCCGCGAGGACCGTCAGCCGCTCCGCCGGCACCGGCGCGAACGCCCCCCACAGCCGGTCCATGTCCGCGCCGTAGATACGCGTCGCACTCGCCACGAGCTTCGACGGATCGATCATGTGCGGCGCCCCGCGCGGGTGCACGTAGAACCGTGCCCGCGGCGCCCGCGCCAGCACCGCCCCGGCCCCGCCCGCGTGGTCCAGGTGAATGTGCGTCACCACCACGCCCGTCAACTGCTCCAGCTCGAACCCCGCTTCCCGCACTCCCGCCTCGAGCGCCGCGATCGTTGACCCCGGACCCGTCTCGATCAACAGCAACTCGCCGCCGTCGGCCAGCAGGTACGCCGCGACCGCGTGCGGCTGCCCCAGGAAGTGCAGGTCGAGACACCACGTGTCGACACTGCCGCCCGTCGACGCACCATGCGACGCGATCGGAGTGGCGTGGGGCGACGGGCCCCGAGCCGGCGCGGGCGGACGAAAGTCGGTCATGCGCAGTGAGGTCGCAGGCAGGAGGAGCGTCGAGAAAACCGCAGCGCACCCGGCCCGAACGCCGCACGCACCGCGGGGTACTCTAACGCAGCCGGCGGCCACTCGGCACGAGCTTCGCATTGGACCCGCGCACAACGGTTCGTGCTGTTCGGTGCGCTCGCGTCGCCAGTCCCCGGCCTTTTCACCCAGGAGACGACCATGCCCCGCTTCCAGTTCCAACTCGCCAACCAGGGCGCCGTGCGCGAAGCAGGCGCGGTGACGAGCGAATCGTTCCGCGAGGCGCTCGACGCCATCGCCGAACAGTCCGACGCGCACGTCGGCGACACGCTGGAAATCGGCGTGCACGGCTTCCCGCCGGCCAAGTTCGAGCTCATCAAGACCGGACGCCGCTCCCGCGGCTGGCGCCCCACCCACACCAACCAGCTCGCCGCCTAACGGCTCCACGCGGCGCCGACACAGACGAGCACGAACGAGGGCTCCCGCCAGCGCGGGGGCCCTTCTGCTTCGCCGTCACCCCCGCGACGTGATTGCGAACGGCGGTGGGGGGCCACCAGTCCGGGCAGTGAGCGACTGCCTGGAACGCTCGCCCTCGACTTACAAGCTGTCCAACAGGTCGTCGATCGCCTTGCTGTTCGCGTCCGCCAGCGGCCCGCCCGTCAGAATCTTGTGCAGGATGTCGACGGCCTCCGCGGCGAGGTCGTCCGGGTGCTTCCGGTCCCCTGCGAAGCGCACGATGTGCCCCAGCAGGATCGTCTCCAGCGACGGACCGTCCTCGCCGTCCTCCTCGTCGTCCCCGCCGCGCGCCAGCCGGTCCTCGTAACTCGGCACGCTCGCCTTCCACGGTTCGTCCGCGTGCGCGGCCTGCTCCAACATCCCACTCGGCACCAGCGCGAACAGCCGGCACTGCAGCCCCGGCTCCTCCTCGTACGCGAACAACCCCAGCGGCACCGGCGTGTCGAACAGCCCGAGTGCCAGCAGCCGGTCGATCGCCTCCGTCGGCATGGCCGACCGCGCGACCAGCCGCCCGTCGATGAACGCGCCGAGCGCCGCGCCGTCCGGCGCGCGCTCGTCCTCGATCCGCGTCACCGATACGTCCACGGGCTGCGCCGTCGTGATGAACACCGCGGGACGCTGCGGCTCGTCATCGTCACTCTCGTCGTCCTCGTCCTCGTCCTCGTCCTCGTACGAGTCCTCGTCGTCGTCCTCCGACTCCGCGTCGGCGTCGCCGTCCGCCTCGTCCTCGGCGCGCGCGTGGTCGGCCGGCTCCTCGTGCTCGTCCGGGTCGTGCTCGAATTGGTCGTCGCGTTCTTGGGGCATGCGATCGGGCGCAGGGGAAAGCCGTCCCGGCAAGATACCACGCCAGCCGAACCGCGGGCACGTGCACGCACGCGCAACACTACCGTCACCAACATCGCGCTGGCGGCCCCGAGTTTGCCTTAACAGGCGCGCCTCCCGCGCGCTCTGCGCCGCCTCCGCGGGGGGAGCCGAGTGCCGGCGACGCGCAGCTTCCCTTCCACGGAGACTCCAATGGCCGACGAACGCACGCACGACCAGGGCGTAAACGACTCGCTGTCCGGCAAGGGCAACGACCTCAAGGGCAAGGTCAAGGACGCCGCCGGCGGCCTGACCGGCGACAGCTCGCTCCAGGGCGAGGGCAAGCTTGACCAGCTCAAGGGCAAGGTCCAGGACGCCGTCGGCAAGGTCGAGCGCAAGCTCTCCGAGTAAGCCGGGCGCGTCGCCCGGGCCGACAGGCCCGGGTCTTCCGGGCCACGTCCTCGGGCGCGGGTCCACCGGCGCGGGGCGACGGCGCGGGGCGACGGCGCGCGTTAGGCCGTCGTCTCCACCGGGTCCGTCCCCTCGAACACCCGCCCCAACCACCCCACCACCGGCCACAGCACCGCCAGCGCGCCGAGGGTGAAGAGCACCGCCGCAGGCAGCCCGACCCACGGCCCGAATCGCGCGCCCCGTCCGCGGCCCAGCGCCCACAACGCGCCCAACGCCGCCGCGGCCGGCACCGCCAGCAGCACCGCCGACGCCGCGAGCGTCAGCGCCGACCCAACGAGGTTCTGCCCCGTCGCCTCGATCCCCCGCGTCGCCCCCGCGGGCGGCCGCACCCACGCCGGGAACAACAGCGCCACCCCGTTCTGGACCGTTAACGTCGCGGCATTCAGCCCCGGCAACGCCAACGCCAACTCCGCGGCGTAGGCGAGCCGGTCCGCCGCCGTCAGCCCAAATCCGTCGCGCCCCCCGGCGGCGGCCGCCAGCAGAAAGACGAGCGACACCCACTGCACCGCCGTGAGCGCCAGCGCCGACGCGGTGATCTCCGCCGCCACCAGCGTCCGCCCCGGCAGCGGCACCGCCTTGAGGAACGGCAGATGCGGCAGGTCATGGCGCAGGTCGTAGCGCACCCAGAGCGGCCCCGCGACGATCAGTAACCCGCCCCACGTCGCCGCGACCAGCGTCGCCAATTCGGCGAACTGCGGACTCCGGGACGCGACGACCAGCGTCCCCGCCGCGATCGCGCCAAGCACCGAAAGCA
Organism: uncultured Gemmatimonadales bacterium; assembly: GCA_963763675.1. Taxonomy (GTDB): domain Bacteria; phylum Gemmatimonadota; class Gemmatimonadetes; order Gemmatimonadales; family Gemmatimonadaceae; genus BPUI01. Next base: position 755,967 of record CAVXPN010000003.1, on the reverse strand, counting down.
GCCGCACCAGCGCCGTCGCCCGCGCGAAGGCCAGCCAGTTCTTCCACACGATCGCCACGGCCGGCGCCCCACTCGGCGAGAGGCCCAGGGTCCGCCGCGCCGCCGCGCCCGGGGCCCGCGCCCCGCCGCGCGCCCGCGCGCGCCGCCGCGCCGCGCCCGCTTCCAGCGCCAGCTCCGTGACGCGCGCGTCCACACGCAGCACCCACGCGTAATGCCCGACGAGCAACAGCACCGCCGGCCCGACCGCCGCCGCCCACCCCAGCGAGCCGCCGACGCCCGCGCCGACCGGCAGCCCGCCGCGGCCCCCGAGCGAGAACACCGGCGCGAGGAGCGCGCGCGTCGGCCACAGCGCCCAACGCGCCGGCGCCGCGTCCAGCAGCCTGCCCAGCGCCGCCCCGAACACCGTGGGCCCCACGTCCCACGCCGCCGCGAGCGCCCGCGCCTGCGGCGCCACCACCAACGCGACCGCCCCCCCCAACGCCATAAACACGGCCGCCGCCACCCAGCGCCCGGTGCGCCCTCCTTGCGCCGCCGCGTCCGACTCCTCGTCCGTCCGCCCGGCGACCAGCGCCGCCGCCAGCCGGTGCAGCTGTAACGTCGAGAGCAGCAACCACACCGCGACCGCGCGCTCCCACGCCGCGGCCTGCCCGGCCCCGCCGCGCAACAACACGGTGAACAGCACCGTGTTGAACAGCACCGCCAGCTGCGCGCGCCACAGCTTCCAATGCACCAGCCCGCGCCGCGACACCGGGGCCGGAAACAACAGGTGCTCCTCCGCCGGCGTGAACGCGAGCGCCGCCGCCGCGGGCTTTCCGCCCTGCGAGAGCCACCAGTATGCCGGCAAACCCAGAAGCACCAGCGACGCCACGCGCAGCGCCCAGGGCGACCCCGCCACGTCCGCCAGCAACACCCCCGTCCCCGGCCGCGCCGCCGGCCGGAACAGGAACCACCAGATGTAGGCCGCCCCCGCCACCGCCGCCACGAGCGCCCTCGGCGACCGCAGCCGCCGCACCTGCACCACCACGCGGTTCTTGAGCGACGCCGCCGTCACGTACGCCACCGCCGCCAACGCCGACCCCTCCAACGGCGACCCGCCCCCCACCCCAGGGCGCCCCGCCCCACGGCCCTCCGCCGCGCTCACACCACCCCGGCCGCGCCGCCCGCGGCCGGCCCGCGCGCCGGAGCCTCCCCAGTCGTCAGCGCCTCGAACACGTCCTCGAGCGACCGCCCGGCCAGTTCGGGGCGTGCCGCGACGATGTCGGCGAGCGCGCCCTGCGCCGCCACCGCCCCGCCGCGCAGCACCACCACGCGCGTGCACAGCTCCTCGACCAGATGCAGCAGGTGCGACGACAGCACCACCGCCGCCCCCGCCGCCGCCCGCGCCGCGATCGTCGCCTTCATCCGCCGCATGCCTAACGGATCGAGCCCCGTCAGCGGCTCGTCGAGCAGCAGCAGCCGCGGGTCGTGCAACAGTCCGCACGCGATCGCCAGCTTCTGCCGCATCCCGCGCGACAGCTCGCCCGGCAGCGCACGCCGCTTGTCCCCGAGCTCCAACTCCGCCAGCAGCGCCGGCGCCCGCGCCTCCGCGTCCCGCACCCCGTACAGCCGCGCCACGAACCGCAGGTGCTCGTCCACCGTCAGGTAATCGAACAGGTGCGGCTCGTCCGGCACGAACGCGAGCGCGCGCTTCGCCGCGACCGGGTCGCGCGCCACGTCCACCCCCGCCACCCGCACGCCCCCCGCACTCGGCGACAGGATCCCCGCCGCGCACCGCAGCGTCGTCGTCTTCCCCGCGCCGTTGGGCCCGACGAGGCCGACGATCTCGCCCGCCGACACCGAAAACGACACCCCCCGAACCGCGAGGTGGCCGTCGTACCGCTTGCGAAGGTCGCGCAACTCGAGCAGAACGTCGGCCGGCACCCCCGCAACCTAACCCCGCCGCCACCACCGATCCCGGCCCACCGCGGGGCCGGCCGACCGCGCGTCCATGCCGCCGCGCGGCCGTGCCGTCGCCCGACCTCGCTCGTCCCTCTGCCGCAGCCCACCCCTCCAGCCGCCGCCCCCGCGCACATGCGCAGCCTGTTCCGCCGCCCGGCCGCCGCGCCCTCGCCGACCGCCGTCTTCACGCCCGCCGCACCCACCACCGCGGCGGCCTACGATCCCAGCGCGGCCAGCAGCGGCACGGGCGGCATCCACGACGTCTTCGTCGCGCGCCAACCGATCTTCGGCGACGACGACCGACTCTTCGCCTACGAGCTGCTGTACCGCAGCGACGCCGCGACGACCCGGGCCGACGGCGTGTCGTCCGACCAGATGTGCACCGACACGGTGCTCCACACGCTCATGACGATCGGCCTCGCCCCGCTCACCGGCGGCACGCTGGCCTTCGTCAACCTCACGCGCGACTTCCTCCTCGGCCGCCTCTACGAGCTGTTCGAGCCGAGCACCGTGATGATCGAGCTGCTCGAGTCCGTTGAGCCCGACGACGAAGTGGTCCGCGCCTGCGAACGCCTCGTCTCGCAGGGCTACAAGCTCGCCCTCGACGACTTCGTCAACAAACCCGGCTACGAGCCGCTCCTCCAGCTCGCGAGCGTCGTCAAGATCGACGTCCTCGGGCGGAGCGAGGCCGACCTCAAGCTGACCGCCGACGAGCTCCGCCCCTACGGCGTCCGCCTCCTCGCCGAACGCGTCGAGACGGCCGAAGTCCGCGACGTCTGCCGCCGCCACGGCTACACGCTCTTCCAGGGCTACTTCTACAGCCGCCCGCAGATCGTCTCCCACCGCGAACTCGGCGTCGAGCACTCCACGCTCGTCCGGCTCATGAACATGCTCGAGGATCCCACCGCCACCGACGCGGACGTCGAGCAGGCGTTCAAGGGCGACCCGTCGCTGTCCTACAAGCTGCTCCGCATCGCCAACTCGGCCGCCTTCTCGGGGCGCGAGGTCTCGTCCATCGGCTTCGCGCTCCGCATGGTCGGCCGCAAGCCGCTCCACCGCTGGCTGACACTGCTCTTCGTGTCGAGCATGGCCGCGCGAAGCGGCATCTCGCGCGAACTCGTCCTCGCCGCCCTCGCCCGCGCCCGACTCGCGGAGATCGTCGGCGAACGCTCGGCGCAAACGCGCGGGCTCCGCGCCAGCATGGTCGCGACCGGCCCGCTCTTCCTCACCGGCCTCTTCTCGCTCCTCGACGTCCTCCTCCGGATGCCCATGGAAGGCGTGCTGTCGCGCATGGCCATCGCGCCGGACGTGAAGTCCGCCCTCCTCCAGCGCTCCGGCCCGTACGCGCCCACCCTGTCCCTGATCGAAGCCCAGGAACGCGGCGATTGGGAAGCGGTCGGCGACGCGTCCGCCGCCATCGGCGTCCCCGCCGCCGCCGTGAGCAGCGGCTACACCGAAGCCCTCGGCTGGGCGCGCGACCGGCTCGCGAGCGCGGCGTAGCGCACGCGCTCCGCCGCGCTCGCGAGCCGGTCGGCCGCGAGGCGCGGTACGGGCGTTGCCCACCCGCACGCACATGCACGACGACCCGCCGAACGGCAACCAACTCCCGTCGCCGCCGCACGTCCTGGGCGGAACCTGGTCCCAGGACCGCACCCGCACGCTCAGTCTCGGAATCATCGCCGGCGTCGCGCTCGCCGGCGGACTCTGGGCCGGCCGCGACATCTTCGTGCCGCTCGCCGTGGCGGCGACCTTCGCGGCCGTCCTGCGCCCCGCCGTTCGCTGGCTGCGCGACCGCGCGCGACTCCCGGTCCCCGCGGGCGCCGCCCTCGTCCTCCTCGCCATCCTCGGCGCGTTAGGCGCGGCGGCCACGTCCCTCGAGCAGCCGGCGCGCGACCTGTTCGACGACGCCCCGCAGCTGTTCACCAAGGCGCGCACGCGCCTCGACGAGCTGCGGCGTCCCCTGCAACGCGTCACGCAGGCCATGGAGGGCCCCAGCGCCGGCGCGCGCACCCGCGGCGCTGGCCGCCGCGCGCCGGCGGCCAGCGCCGCGGCCGCCGGCACCTCGGGCGGCGCGCCGGCCGCGATCCCCGACGTCTCGCCGAGCACCCTCGGCGTCGCGATCCAGAAGCTCTTCGGCACCACGGCCAGCCTGCTCGCCACGACCGCCGAAGTACTGCTCCTCATCTACTTCCTCCTCGCCGGCGACGACCGCTTCCTCCGCCGGATCGTCGGCGGCCTGCGCGACCCCGCCGCCAAGCGCACAGCCGTCGAAGTCGTCCGCGAGTCCGAAGCCCACGTCGCCCGCTACCTGGGCACGCTGCTCCTCATCAGCGCCGGCCAGGGCATCGTCGTCGCCCTCGCACTTTGGGCCCTCCACGTCCCGAGTCCGATCGTGTGGGGGCTCGCGACCATGGTCTTCGAAACGCTGCCGTACCTCGGCGCGGCGATCATGATCGCCGGACTCACCGTGATCGGGCTCGCCTCGACCGACTCGATCGCGGCGGCGCTCGCGGCGCCCGCGACCTACCTGCTCGTGAGCACGCTCCAGAACAGCTTCGTCAGCCCGATCGCCTACGGTCGGCGCCTGCGCCTCAACCCGTTCGCGATCCTCTGCGCCGTGCTCACGGGGTACGCGCTCTGGGGCGTGGCCGGCGTCTTCCTCGCCGTCCCGACCGCCGCCGCGCTCAACGTGCTCGCCGAACACGTCGAGGCTCTCGCGCCGCTGGGCGCGTTCCTGCGCGAGTGAAGGCGCGGCGAGCGGCCGCGGGAACCGGCCGCATGTGACGCCGGGGCAGGCAACGCGTCCGACGTCTTGGACCCGTCGCCCCCGCCCCCGTGGCTGCTTTCCTACGCCCCCCGCGCCGTCGCGCGCGGGCGGGCTACACGATCGTCGAGCTGCTCGTCACGCTCGTCGTCATCGCCGTCGTCGTCGCCGCGGTCACGCCGCGCCTCAACCGGGCGTCGTACGACGCCGACGCGGCCGCACGCGTCATCGCCGGCACCCTGCAGACCGCGCAGCGCCTCGCGATCACCCAGCAGTCGACCGTCGTCGTCGGCGTCGACACCGCCCGCAACCGCCTCCGCACGCTCGAGGACCGCAACGGCAACCTGCGCTACGACGCTGGCGTCGCCGACTCCGAGCGCGTCACGTGGCGGCCGGTCGACACGCAGGCCGCGGCCTTCGGGACCCCGCCGTCGGGCGTCAACGGCACCGTCGGTGCCTCGCTCGCGAATTTCAGCACCGCCATCTCGCAGACGGACGGCCTCGCCAGCGTCGTCTTCCGGCGCGACGGCGCGGCCAGCGACAACGTCGAGATCTACGTGCGCGTCTTCCGCCGCGGGATCAGCGAGTGGCGCGCGATCACCGTCGCCCGCGCGACGGGCCGCGTGACCTGGTGGGCCCTCCCCACCGCGGGCGGCCCCTGGAAGCGGAGGAGCCTGTGACCCGCGCCCGACGTCAGCTCCTCGCGCCCCGGCGGCGCGTGCCCCCCGGACACCGCCGTCCCGGCTTTACGCTCGTCGAGGTCGTCGTGTCCATCGCGCTGCTCGGCGGCGTGCTGCTCGCCTTCGCGGGCTTCACCCGCAACTTCGTGCGCGCGTCCAACGGCGTCGCCCTCCGCGCGGCCGCGAGCGACCTCGCCGTCGAGCGTCTGGAAGCCGCCAAGGCCGCGACCAGCTACGCCGCGATTGACGCCCTCGCCGGCACCGAGGCGACGGTGCCCAACACCACGCCCGGGTACTCAGGGTACGCCCGCCGCACCGTCGTCACCCAGACGCGCACGGCTCAGGTCGACTACAAGACGATCACCGTCACGGTGACGCACCCCGCGCTCGCCGCCTCGGTGAACAAGACCACCGCGATCGCGGCCTTCTGACGATGGCGACCCCGCCCGCCCGACGCCCCGGCTTCACCATCCTCGAGCTGCTGCTCGCCGCCGCGCTCACCGTGATCCTCATCGGCGCCGCGCTGCCGTTCGTCGTCGGCCAGCCGCGCGTCGTCGCGGCCGCGGCCGCCCGCGGCGACGCGGCGCAGAACGCGCGCTTCGCCCTCACCACGCTCGAGCGCGAGCTGCGCATGGTCGGCACCGGCACGCTCGCGACCCAGCCGATGCTCGTCGCCGCCGACCCGTACGCGATCACCTTCAACGCCGACCTCGTCAACGCCACGGACTCGACCGACATCTGGGCGGTCACCTACGACCGGAGCGTCGACAGCGCGTCGTCCGTCGCGCTGCAGCCGCCCGCGATCACGCTCCCGCGCGCGTTAGGCACCTACCCGCAGGTCCCGTTCACCATCTCGTCCAGCGGCGCTCCCGCCTGGGCCGAGACGATCTCGTACTGGGTGAGCCCCGACTCGTCGAGCCCGCGCGCCAACGAGTACGTCCTCTTCCGCCAGGTCAACCGCCTCGCGCCGGTCGTCGTCACGACCGGCATCCTGCTCAGGCCCGGCGACGTGTTCTTCAAGTACCTGTGGGTCGCGAACGCGAGCGGAACGATCGACACCGTCCCGCCGAGTGCCTTCCCGCTCCGGCACGTCGCGGCGCTGCACGGCTCCGCGGCCGACACGGGCGAGACCGGGCAGATCGCCTCGCAGGTCGACCGCGTCCGCACCGTGATCATCACGCCCGTCGCGCAATACGCCGACCCGCGCCGCGGCGGCGCGATCGGGCAGCGCGCGGCGCGCGCGAGTACCACGATGATCAACGTCTCCGCGCTCCGCCGCAACTCGTGCGGGACCGCGCCCGACCCGGTCCCGCTCACGGCGGTCACGCCCACGCTCGCCGCAGGGCTGCCGAGCTACGTCACGCTCACCTGGTCGGCGGGCACCGACGACGGCGCGGGCGAGCGCGACATCGACCGGTACCTCATCTACCGCTCGATCAACGGCGCCGCCTTCTACGACCCGATCGCCGACGTGCCCGCGACGGGGCACGCGGGGCAGACGTACACCTACGTCGACTACGACGTGAAGCGCACGCCCGTCGCGCCGCAGACCGCCGCCAGCACAAACAACTTCGTCTACGCGGTCGTCGCGCAGGACTGCCAGCCCCAGGTCGGGCCGTCGACGCCGAGCGCGCCGGTCGCGCTCACGGTCGTCCCCTGACCCCCGCCGCCGACCCCGCTAGCCGTTAGGCACACGCCCCGCCAGGCCACCACCCGCCCGCCATGCCCCCGCACCCGCCGCGCCCCGCGCCGACCAGCCGCCCGCCCCGCCGCGACCGGCGGGGCGGCGCGCTCATGCTCGTCCTCTTCGCCACCGTCGCCCTCGGCGCCGTCGCCGCCTCGGCGGTCGCGCTCACCCGCACGACCACGCTCGTCGGCCGCTACTACGAGCGCGAGCGCGACTACCGCTACGCGGCCGAGGCCGGGCTCGCGATCGGGCGCAGCCGCGTGCAGCGCGACAGCACCCTCGTGCTCCCCGACAGCGGCTACGTCACGGTCGCCCGCACGCCCGTGCTCGACGCCAACGGCGTCCCGCTCCCCCGCGCCGGCGTGACGCTCTACGTCGGCAAGTCGGGCATCACGACGGGGCAGTACGGCCAGTTCGTCACCGTCGTCGCCCGCGCCGACGACGGCGGCAACACGCGCTACGTCCGCCGGCTCGAGCTCGCCGCGGAAAACTTCGCGCGCTTCGCGATGTTCACCAACACGTGGCCTAACGGGCTCTACTACGGGACGGGCGAGTTCATCCGCGGCCTCGCGTGGAGCAATCAGACCTGGGCGTCGTACGGCTCGCCGACGTACTACGACACCGTCGGCGCGGTCGGCGCGATCCAGGCGTACGGCAGTCCCGCGCCCACGTACGTCAAGGGGCCCGCGGCGGTGAAGCCCAACCAGGCGCCGATCCCCATGCCCACCGTCGCGCGGCTCACCTTCATGCCGGGCTACGCCGCGGGCGCCAACCTCGCGTTCACGCCGGCGCCCAACACCACGATGCGCGTCGAGTTCGTCGCCGCGGACCTCGATGCCAGCGGCGACTCGACCGGGACCAACGAGGGGTTCGTCCGCGTCTACCAGACCACCGCCGCAACGTCGGCGAGCGACACGGTCGCGCGCACACGCCTCAAACTCCCGAGCTGGGGCTACGCGCAGCCGTCGGCGGGCCTCAGGAGCGGCAGCGGCTGGCAGAACACCCTGTCATGGGTCGACAGCACCTGCGGCGACTTCCACGGCGGAAAGTTCTACCCCGTGGTCGCGCACAAGACGCGGTGGTTCCGCGCCCTGTTCACGGCGCCGACGATGCCGACCGACACGGCCACGATCAACTACGGCTATACCGACACGCAGATGGGTCAGTACGCGTGGCCGACCGCTGCGGAGCACGACCGGGTCATGCAGAGCACCGGCGCGCGCTGCTACCCGGCGGGCGCGCCGCAGTTGGTCGCGGTCGATCGCGTGCCGGGCGCCAGCAACGGGATGGGCGGCACGTGGGCCGCGACCAGCAACCAGAAGGGCGGCGAGGACACGACGTTCTCGCCCAACGGTCGGTGGGGCGCCTGGGTGAAGTACCCCGGCGCGGTCAGCGCGGCGCTCGCCTCGAGCCCGCGCGCCGGCCAGGCCGCGTGGCTGTTTCCGCTCAACAAGACCAACCCGGGGTGGCGCGGGATCGTCTACGTCAACGGCGACGCCTACGTGTCCGGCCTGCTGCGGTCGCGCGTCACGCTCTACGGCTCGGGCACGCTCACCTTCCTCGACGACCTCGTCTACGTCCGACCGCCCAACACGCCGGGCGTGGCGTGCGACGCCGACAACTCCAACATTCTGGGCGTCATCGCCGTCGCCAACGTCATGGTCGAGGACAACGCGCTGCACCGCCCCCAGCGCATCCTCAACAGCCCCCCATCGCCGGGGGCGGATACCGTGCGCTTCCTGTCGGGCACGGGTCCGCACTTCCGCCTCAACGGCGTGGTCATGTCGCTCACGGGCACGGTGGGCGTCAACAACCCGCTCGGCGGCCTGAGCATCCCCGCAGGCAACTGCATGGGGCAGCCGACCTCGGGGGGCTGCATCGCCCAGGTCGGCGGCGTGATCGAGCAGACGATCTCCGCGACCTGGAACGGCAACGGAAGCGGCTTCGCCGAGAACCGCGAGGTCGACCAGTGCATGCTCGTCACCTCGCCGCCGTACTTCCCGACCACGGGCCGCTTCCTGCTCAACCGCTACTACGAGAGCGACCCGTCGCGCTTCGACGCCGCGGCCCTGTTCCGGTCGCTGCAGGCCTACTGACGAATCGCCTAACACGCGCGGTAGGACCAACGGACGGCGGACCCCCGCCGTCCGTTTCGCGTCCGCGGCGGGGCGTTGCGCGCGGTAGCGTCGGTGTTGCCGAATGCGTAGCGGCGCCGCAACACCGGGCGCCGCGGACCGGCCGAGTCGGTCGTCGACGGCGGGCCGAACGAATAGGTGCAACACGCTGACCCACAAGCACTTAGCAGCGCGAGAACGGACCGAGATTGACGGGGGTATCCGCGGCCCGTCGGCTGCTTTGGGGAAGGGCATCCCGCCGACGACGACGACGAGCGTCGCGCCGGCCGCCACCGCCTAACGCCACGCCCAGAGCCCCGCCGATGTCCGCCGCCCCGACCGTCCGTCCCGCAGCCGCGGTGCCCGCGTGACCGCCTTCGCGTACCTCCCCACCCACCACGCCGCCAACACGTCGCACGCGCCCGCGCCCGCGCGGATCGACGTCCCGGTGGCCCGCCCCGCGTACGCCGAGCCCGTGCCGCCGATGCGACGCCGTTCCGAGCCGCGCGACGTCCAGGTCCACGCCGCCCTCGACGTGCCGCGCCTCACCATCACCCGCATGGCCGACGTACTCGGCGTGCCGCGCGCCACGCTCGAGGCTTACCGCCTCGGCACCCGGCGCATGCCGGCCGGCGTGCGCGCCCGCCTGGCCGCCTTCCTCAAGGCCCACGCCGACAGCGTGCGCCAGATCGCCCAGGCGCTCGACGCGGCCCCGGAGGACCGCACCGACCTGCCCCCGTCGCAGGACTAGCCCGCGGGGCCGGGCCGACCGGCCTAACGCGGCGCCGCGCGGCCTCGAACGAGGCGCCGCGAGGCGCCGCGAGACCCTACCGGGCGGCGGCCGTGATCGCGGCGGACGCCAGCTCGGCCGCGGTACCGCCCGGCCCGTCGGACGACGCCGGGGCCTGACTCCGGTACGGCAGCAGCACCGAGATCCGGCGGTTGGCCGCCGCGAACGGGTCGTTCGGAACGCGCGGCCGCCGGTCCGCCAGCCCGCGGACCTCGTCCACCCGCTCCGCCGGCAGCCCCGAGGCCTCGAGCACGCGGCGCGCCGCGTTCGCCCGCTCCGCGGAGAGGTCCCAATTGCTGTACGTCGCGCCCGCGTACGTGGCCGCGTCGGTGTGTCCCTCGATCACCACCGGATTCCCGAGCGCCGTGACCGCCGGCGCGATCAGCTGGAGCGCGATGACCGCGGCGGGCCGCATCGACGTCGAGCCCACGGGGAAGTACGTCTCGCCGTCCCCACTCTCGACCAGTTCGATGCGCAACCCGTCGGCGGTCACGCTCACGTCGACCTTCGCGTGTAGCTGCTTCAGGCTCTGGTCGCCGGTGATGATCTGCTTGATCTGCGCGGCGGCCTTGGTCATGGCCTGCGACTCGGCCCCGCGCATGAGGATCTTGACCGTCTGCGTCGCCGCCTTCGCCGGGCTCGCGCCGCTCGAGATCGGGCTCGCCCCCGCGCCGAATCCCTTCTTGTAGCCGACCGGATTGGAGAAGTAGCCCTCGACGGCCTGCTTCACCTTGTCGTCCATCCCGAGGATCCACATCACCATGAAGAAGGCCATCATCGCGGTCACGAAGTCGGCGTACGCCACCTTCCACGACCCGCCGTGGTGCCCGCCGCCGCCGACCTTCTTCTTCCGGACGATGACGATCTTCTTCGCCTTGTCGCCGGCCATGCGTTAGGCAGCCTTCTTGCGCGTCATCTCTTCGAGCTCGGTGAAGCTCGGGCGCTCGTGCGGGTCGATGTTGCGGCGCGCGAACTCGACGGCGGTCATCGGCGCGTCGCCGCGGGCGAACGAGAGCAGCGCCGTGCGGATGCAGCACATGTAAGAGTGCTCCGCCTTGACGCGCCCCTCGATCGCCTTGGCGAGCGGCCCGAGCACGCCGTACGACACGAGGATGCCGACGAACGTCCCGACGAGCGCCGCGGCGACGTGCTCGCCGATCTCGCTCGCCGCGCCGCCGATGGCGCCCATCGTCACGATGATCCCGAGCACGGCGGCGACGATCCCGAACCCGGGCATCGCGTCGGACACGCCGTTGATCGCGTGCGGGATGTGCATGCTCGCCTCGAGCTGCTGGTCGAGGTCGAGGTCGAGGATCTCCGCGAGGTTGTGGTCCTCGACCGCCCCCGACAGCAGCACCTTCAGCGTGTCCGCGAGCATCGACAGCGCGTGGTGGTGGTGCGCGAAGCCCGGGAACTTGGAAAAGATGTCGCTCTTCTCGGGGTCCTCGATGTGCGACTCGAGCCCGACGAGGCCGTCCTTGCGCGCCTTCTGGAACGTCTCGTACAGGACCTGCAGCAGCTCGGAGTAGCCGGCCTTGGCGTACGGGTTGGGCTTGAACAGGCCGAGCGTCGCGGTCAGCGCGCCCTTGAGCGCGCCGAAGCCGTTCGCGATCACGAAGGCGCCGAGCGCGGCACCGCCGATGACGATAAACTCGTTGACCTGGATGAGAACGCCGACCTGGCCGTGGTTCATGATGAACCCGCCGATGACGCTTCCAAACACGATCAGCAGTCCGATGGCGACGAACACGGGGCGGGGGGCGGCGGTGCGGGGGACGTGCGGACGGCGGGGGGACGGGCGGGGGCCTAACAGTGTGGAGTATCGGCCACAGGTGCGCCGCGCTGGACCGCATGCGTAGCACGGACGCGGCAGGGGACGCTTCGGCCCCGCACCGCGCGGGCGCCGCGTTGGGGGCGCACCGGACGTGGACGGCCGCGCGCGACGCGGTGCTGCGCGGCCTCGTGCACGCGCTCAGCAACCGCGTCGGGACCGTCGTCGCCGTCGGGGGCCTGCTCGAGCACGGCAGCGGCGCGCTCGCCGCCACCGTGCTCGGCGGCGAATCGGAGCGGCTGGAGACACTGGTGCAGCAATTCCGGTTGGTCACGGCCGACCCGTTCGGCGACGCGGTCGCGCCCGAACCCGTCCTCGTGCCCGACGCGTGCGCGGACGCCATCGCGCTCCACGCGCTCGCGGGCGACGGGCGCGAGCGCGTCATCTCGACCGCCTACGAAGAGGCGTTGCCGCCCGCGCTGGTCTCGCGCGCGGGCCTCCTGCACGCCCTGCTCGTGCTGCTCGCGGCGGGCGACGCGCCGGCCGTGCTGTGGGCCCGCGCGGACGGCGGCGAGCTCCGGCTGTGGGTCGAACCGCCCGCGCCCGGGCCCGCGCTCGACGCGGCCGCGTGGCTCACCGCCGGGTCGGGCGTCCGCGCGTCCGCGGACGGGGCGCTGCTCCTCCCCTGCTTCGGCGCGGCAGCCCGGTAGGCGGACCGCTGTCCCGCGTCAGGCGGCGCGCGGCGCGGGCGCGGCGGCGGACGCTACGGCGGGCGCCGGGAGCAGGGCGGCGAGCGCGCGCGCGACGTCGGCCGGCGCGGCCGCGGCCCGCCGGTTCTGGTCCGCCACCTGGCGCACGATCTCGCCGCGGAGGATCGTGACGTCGTCGGGCGCGGTGAAGCCGAGGCGCACGCCGCCCTTCTCGCAGACGAGGACCGTGACCGTGATCCCGCCGTCGATGACCACCGTGTCGCCGGTCTTCCGACCGAGGATCAGCATCAGAACATCTCCACGAGTGTCTTCATCATGTCGTCGGCCGTCGTGATGATCTTCGCGGCCGCGGAGTAGGCCTGCTGCGCCTGCATCAGGTTGGTGAGCTCCTCGTCGACGTTCACGCCGGTCACGCTGTCACGGCGCGTGCGGGCCTGGTCGGCGAGTGCCGTGTGCACCTGGGCGTCGTCCGCGGCCGCCTTCACCTGCACGCCGAGGCCGCTGACGGTCGCGTTGTAGAAGTCGGCGAACGTGGTCGCGCCGGTCGACGCGGCGAGAGCCGGCGTCGTGACGCCCGCTGTGGTCGTCGACGGCCGCGTGCGGTCCGGCACGCGGAAACTCACCGTCACGCCGCCGAGCGTCGAGGTCGGCGACGTGCGCAGCCCCGCGAGCGCGAGCGCGATGTCGTTGCCCCCGGGCTGCGCGGCGCTCGACGACGTCGGCACGCCGGTCGCATCGGTCGTGAACGCCGAGTTGACCGCGATCGTGCGGGCCGTGACCGTGCCCGACGCCGCAGGCGAGGCGAACGGGTCGGCGCTCGCGGCGAACGTGCCGTCCAGCTTGCTGACGAAGAACGACTGGCCGCCCCCGTTCGCGGCGCTCGGCGCCTGCCCGACGACCTGATTCACGGCTTGGGCGAGCGTGTTGGCGAGCGAGTCGAGCCGGTCCTGGACGGCGCGCGCGCCGCCGTTGAGGAAGTCGGTCATCGCCTGCGTCGACCCGCCCGCGGCCTGGAGCGCGTGGCTCGGCTGGTCGGTGAAGGCGAGGGCCACCGTGCCGTCCGCGTCCGTGGTGCGTTGCAGCTGACGGGCGCGCGTGCCTTCGACGAGGGTGTACGTGCCGAACGTCACTTGCACCGACCCGTCGGGCTTAGGCAGGGCCTGTACGTTGCCCATCGTCGCGAGCTGGTCGACGAGCGAGTCGCGCTGGTCGCGCAGGTCATTGGACTGATGGCCGCCCACCTCGTCCGAGACGATCCGGCCGTTGAGCTGCGCGATCTGCGTCGCGATCCCGTTGGCCTGGGTGAGCGTGTTGTCGAGGGCGCCGGTCGTCTGCGCGCGCTGGTCCGTGAGGCGGGCGTCGAACTGGTTGAGGAGCGTGGCCGCGGCGGCGCCGCGCTGGACGACGACGGCCTTGGCCGCGCCGCTCGTCGGCGAGGCGGCGAGGTCGGACCACCCCGACCAGAACGCGTCCATCGACGCGGCGAGTCCGGTGTCGGAGGGCTCGCCGAGCACGCCTTCGACCGACCCGAGGAGCGACTGACGCTGCGTGGCCGCGCTCTCGCCGCCGGCCTCCTGGCGCACGGAGGTGTCGAGCAGCTGGTCGCGGGCGCTGGTGACGTCCGCGACCTGTACGCCCGAGCCGACGGTGCCGTAGGTGAGGCGGTTGGGGGGGGACGCGGCGAGCTCCACGCGCTGCCGCGTGTAGCCGGCCGTCTGCGCGTTGGCGATGTTGTGACCCGCGGTGTCCATGACGACCTGCTGGGCGGCGAGCGCCGAGCGCGCGGTGCCGAGGACCGAGGTGAGCGACATGGGCGAGTTCCGTCGTTAGGCGAGGGCGGGCGCGGTCACGCGCGGCGGTCGACGAGCGTCCGCGCGCCGCCGGCCGCGGCGCCCGCGGCCGGCAGGCCGCGCAACGCGCGCGCGTGCGCGTCGCCGCCGGCGAGGGCGTCGCGCAGCACGCGGCGGTTGATGTCGACCTCTCGCGCGAGGGCGGTGGCCCCGGCGAGGAGCGCGTCGCATGCGCCGCAGAGGACGTCGGCCGCGGGGTCGGCGGCGGCGACCTCGGCTGCGCGCTCGCGCAGGCGCCGGACGGGCACGTCGTCGCTCCCCGCCACCAGACGCCCGAGCTGGCGGCGGCGGAGCCGTGCCTGGCCGAGCGTCGCGAGCAGGCGGTGCGTCGCGAAGACGGTGTCGTCGACGGTCTCGAGGTCGTCGCCGCCCACCGCGGCGCGCTGGCGGCGCATGGTGGCCGCGAGGTCGTCGACGAGGCGCTGCTCCGTGCGCAGGGCTTCGAGGAGGGCGGAGACGACGCCTGGCGCGGCGGGTGTGGGGGCGGCCATAGAGGCGGCGGGCGGAGGCAGCGTGACCATGACCGGCGGTGGATGACCGTTATGACGATTGGCGCAACGACGCCCCGGAGCCCGGCGGCGTCACGGCGCCCGCCTCGGGCGCCGCACCGGGCGCCGCACCGGGCGCGGCGGGCGGCGCGCCGCGGCTTCGCATCAGATGTTGGTAGATCGCCTCGCCGATGCCGTGCGTGCTCGCGGTGCGCGGGTCGCTCGCGAGGTGTTCGTCCAAGAGGCCGGTGAACATGTCCTGCGCGCTCCCGCCGCCAATGACGCCCTGATCCTGGGGAACCGTGGCGCGCATGGCTTTGAAGAGTTGCTCGGTGAAGACGCCTTCGAGCTGGCGCGCGGCCTTGCGGAGCTTTTCGCGCTGCGCGGCCGGCGTCGCGCCCGCCGGGCCCGCAGCGGCGGCCCCGCCGACGGATCCTCGGGCGGGCGGGGCCGACGTGCCGTCGCCGACGATCATCGTACGACCACCTCGGCGGCGAGCGCGCCGACCTCGCGGAGTGCGGCGAAGATGGCCGCGATGTCGCCCGCGGGCGTCTGGACGGCGTGGAGCGCGGCGGCGACCTGCTGGACCGAAGTGCCCGGCGCGACGCGCACGTCGCCCGACGCGGCTCCCGGCGCACCGGAGGCACCGCCCGCGGCGATCGATAGCGTGATCGCGCCGTGGCTCACGACGGCCGCGCCGATCGGGACGTCGCCGCCGGCCACGACGGTGCCGTCGCGCGCGTCGATGACGACGCGGGCGGCCCGGTCCGGGCTGACGCGCAGGTCGCCCAGGCGCGCGAGCGCGGCCGCGCGGCCGGCGGCCGGGATGTTGAGTGCGACCGAGCCCGGGTCTTCGACCGTCGCGGCCGACGGGCCTAACGCGGCGTTGACCGCGGCCGCGATCTTCGTCGCCGTACCGATGTCGGGTTCGCGGAGCAGGAGGCGGTTGCTCTGCGCGAGGGTGGGGCGCGGCAGATCCGCCTCCAGCTGGCCGCCGCCGGGCAGGCGCACGGTCGTTTCGACGGCGGGCGGGCCGAAGCGGTTGCGCGGGTCCACCCCGTCGGACACCATCAGCGCGCCCTGCGCGGCGCCGACCGGGCGGCCGCCGGCCTCGGCGAGGAGCGGCGTCATGTAGAGCATTCCGCCGCGCAGCGAGCGCGCGTCGCCTAACGAGGCGACCTGTACCTCGAAGCGGCCGCCCGCACGCAGGTACGGCGACACCTCGGCCGTCACGAGCACCGCGGCCGCGTTGCGCGTGCGGACGAGCCCCGCGGGCACCTCGACGTTGAAGTTGCGCAGCAGGTTGACCACGCTCTGCACGGTCATGCCGCCGTTGCCGGCGGCGCGGTCGCCGGACCCGTCGAGGCCGACCGCGAGCCCGTACCCCATCAGTCGAATCGGCGCCGCACCTTCGGTCTGCGTGAGGTCGCGGATGCGCACGCCCGTGGCCTCCTGCGCGGCCGCCGTGTGGGCGCCGAACGACGCGCCGAGCGCGGCGCCGAGCGCCGAGACCGCCCACGCGAGGGCGAGCGTGTACCGGCGCGTGCGGCCGTTCGCGTCTCGCACGAGCTCGACGCCGATCGGCGGGGTGAGGCGCTCGCGGTCCGCGACGCCGGGAATTCGGAACCCGACCGGGCGGTCGCGCGGGCGGTCCGCGGGCGTGTCCGGGCGCGCCGCGTCGGAGCCGGCGCCCGCCCGCGCGCTGTCCGCGCGGGCCTGGGCGCGCTCCGGCGCGAGGCGGAGCAGGGCGGCGCGCGCGGCGTCGTCGGTGGCGCGGCGGGCGGCGAGTCGGCGCGCGTCCTCGGCGGCGAGGGCGCGTCCGAGAGCGGCGTAGTCCGGGCGCGGGGCGGCCGGCGTCGTGCGGCGGGCCGACGCGCGGAGGGCGCGGAGGCGGCGGGCGAGGGCGCGAAGCATCGGCGCGGTCAGGGCCAGAAGATGCTGATGACGCGGGTGAGAATGCCCTGCTTCGGCTTCCCGAGCGGGCCGGGCGACTGATACGCGAGCTGCACGTCGGCGAGGCGGGTGCTCTCGACGGTGTTGGCCGCGCTCACGTCCTGCGGGCGGACGAACCCGCCCAGAATCACGTTCTGCTGCCCCTTGTCGACGTCGATGAGACGCTGCCCCTTCACCTGGAGAGTGCCGTTCGGCGAAATGGCGACGACGCGCACGCTCATCTCGCTCTGGAAGCGATTCTCGCGCCGCGCCTCGCCGCGGTTCTCGGCGTCGGCGTTGTTGGTGGAGCCGATCGCGGCCGCCGTGGATAGACCGCCGGGCTTGCTGATGTTGAGGCCCAGGTCGCGCGTGCGGCGCTGCGAGTCGATGTCGTCCTTGATCGCGGTCGAGATCGTGTAGTCGTCGACGAGCACGGTGAGGATGTCACCCACGGCGAAGTCGCGGCGGTCGGCCGTCCAGCCGCGGAGCGAAGGCCGGAACGGGGCCGGCGCGGGCGAGAAGGTCGGCTCGGCCGGCGAGGCAGCCGGGGCCGCCGCGCTGGCCGCGCCCTTGCCGGCGGGGGCCTTGGCGGGGGCCTGGGAGGCGGCCTGGGCCCGCGCGATCCCGGGTTCGAGCGTCAGGACGATGAGGACGGCCGTGACGCGGGCGGTGGGTCTCACGGGAGCGTCACCACGCCGGGCGCGGTCACGGTGCCCTCGAAGCGGCGGCGGACGTCGACGCGCACCGGGACCCGGCCGCCTAACGCGGCGTCGGCGGCCGCGGTGCCCGCGAGCCTGAGCGCGATCCCGCCCTGCTGGTAGACGACCGCGACGCGGTCGCCGGCGCGCACCGCCGCCGGCGGCGCGACCGCGGGTGCGCGGAGCGCCTCGCCCGCGGCGATGACGCGGCGCGTGGTCCAGCCGACGAGTCGCGGGGCCGTCGTGTCGCCCGCCGGCGCGGCAATGTCGGCGGAGGCCAGCGCTTCGCCGCGGGCGAGCGCGCGCGCGGCGCGCGGTTGGCCGAGCGCGTCGCGCGCGGTCGCGAGACCCGCCAGCAGCAGAGGGACGGGCGCCCAACGGGCGGCGGTACGCCGGGGGCCGCGGTAGCCGCGACGGGCGCGCGCGTCCGTGGGACGGAAGAGGGGGGCGCCGCGCATCACTTGACCAGGTTGTCGGCGATCTCGGACATGTCTTCGCTGTTCTTGATCGCCTTGGAGTTGATCTCGTACGCGCGCATCGCGGTGATCATGTCGACCATCTCCTGCACGATCTCGACGTTGCTGCCCTCGAGCGAGCCCTGCACGAGCGTGCCCATGCCGTCGTCCTGCGGGAAGCCCGTCTGAGCCTCGCCGCTCGCGGCGGTGGCCGTATAGAGGTTCTGCCCCTGGGTCATCAGGCCCGCCGGGTTGACGAAGCGCGCCAGTTCCAGCCGCCCGATTTCCTGCGGCTTGCTCGCGTCGTTGCCGCGCGTCGCCGTCACCACGCCCGTGCGCGAGATCGTCACGTTGCTCGCGTCGGACGGGATCCGGATCGAGGGCTGCACCGTGTAACCCTCGCTCGTCACGAGCACGCCCTGGTCGCTGATCTGGAACGATCCGTCGCGCGTGTAGGCGAGCTGTCCCTGCCCGGTCTGCACCTGGAAGAACCCCTCGCCCTCAATCGCGACGTCGAGCGGGCGGTCCGTCTGTTCGAGGGTGCCCTGCGAGTGCAGGCGGGTGACGGCCGTGAGCCGCGTGCCGCGGCCGACTTGGATCGCCGGCGTGGTCTGGCTCTCCGCGCCGCCGATGACCGCCGCGTTCTGGACGTTCTGGTAGAGCAGGTCCTCGAACTGCGCGCGGCTGCGTTTGAAGCCGGTCGTGTTGACGTTCGCGAGGTTGTTGGCGATGACCTCGTTGCGGGTCTGTTGCGCCATCATGCCGCTCGCGGCGGCGCGGAGTGCCGGATCCATGGGTCTCCTTAAACGGGCTTGCCGAGTTCGCTGGCGGCGATGCCGCGGACGGCGTCCATCGTGGTCACAGCCTTCTGCACCGAGGCGTACGCGCGCTGCACGGCGATCATGTCGACCATCGCGCCGATCGGGGTGACGTTGCTCTCCTCGACGAACCCCTGGCGCACGCGCGCGTCGCCGCGCGCGGCCGGCTGGCGGCCGGAGTCGGGGACGAAGCGGGTCGCGCCGTCGTGGGCGACCGACGCCCCGAGCGGCGCGCGCTCGACGCGCAGCTGTCCGACCTCACGCCCCTCGTCCGAGCCGCCCTTGCCGCCCGCGGCGCGCACGATCCCGTCGGGCGAGACGGTGACGGTGGTGTTCGGCGGCACGGTGATCGGCCCCGATGCGCCTAACACGAGGCTCCCGTCGGTCGTCGTCAGCCGCCGGTCGGCGTCGAGCTGGAACGACCCCGCGCGCGTCCAGCGCTCCGCCGCGGCGCCCGACGTCCCCGCGGGCTGGACGACGAAGAAGCCGGCCGACTGCAGCGCGACGTCCAGCGGGTTGTGCGTCTCGCGCAGGCTGCCCGCGCCGAAGTCGACGGCGCTCTGGGCGGCGACGCTCTCCCCCGGGGTGCCCGCGCCGACGAGCCGCGCGAACCCGCGGTCGCCCTTGAAGCCGTCGGTCGAGACGTTGGCGAGGTTGTTGGCGACGAGTTCCTGGCGGCGCTCCCAGTAGCGGAGCGCGCCGGAGGCGCTGGTGAGGCCTGTCGGACGGGGCATGCCACCTCGGAAAGCAAGCCACGCGCCCTCGACCGCCACCCCGCGACGTGCACCTAACGCGTTGCCAGATCGCACGTTACGTGCGCCGCGGTGCTGGCCAACCGCCCTCGCGTCTGCGGCATAATCTGCCGGTCCGGCCGGAGCTGCCGGGGTCGACGGCTCGTCCCGGCGTTCTTTCCGCGCCGCGGGTCGTCGCCCGCGGCGTGGCGGTCGTTAGGCCACGCGCGCGCCGCGCAGCGGCCCGAGCTGGCCGCGCAGCTTGCCCAGCGCCTTGCTCCGGATCTGCGACACCCGGCTCTCGGTGAGTTCGAGCACGGTCGCGATCTCGTGGAGCTTGAGCTCTTCGAAGTAGTAGAGCGAGAGCACGACCCGCTCCTGCTCCTTGAGCTGCAGGATGGCCTGCTTGAGGATCGCGACCTCCTGCTCGTGGTTGATCCGGTCCTCGACGCCGCCCTTCTGCTCCTCGTGCGCGAGGACGTCGGCGGGCGCGGCCGCGGCGCCGTCGCGCTCGCCCGGGCCGCGCTCGAGCGGGACCTGGTGCGCGCTCTCGATGTCGCCCTTCCATTTCCACAGGGTCGCGAGGTCGACGCCGAGGTGCTCGGCGACCTCGTTGTCCTCGGGGGTGCGGCCGAGCACGCGCATGAGCGTTTCGCGCGCGGCGTGGATCTCGCGCGTCTTGCGGCGCACCGAGCGCGGCACGTGGTCCTGGCGCCGCAGGTCGTCGAGGATCGAGCCGCGGATGCGCGGCGCCGCGAACGTGCTGAAGGCGAGCCCGCGGCTGTGGTCGAACGCCTCGAGCGCGGCCATGAGCCCCATCGTGCCGGCGCTCACGAGTTCGTCGAAGTCGGCCTTCACGGCGAGCGTGCGTGACATCTGCCTCGCGACGTGGTGCACGAGCCCGAGGTGCTCGGTGATGAGGTGGTTGCGGGCGGCGATGTCGCCGGCCGCCATGCGCACCCACCAGTTGGGCGCGTCGGGATCGGGGGCGTGGCCGGCCGACCCAATGGAGCGGGCGCGGGACGTGGAAGCAGCAAGAGTCATCGCGCGGGTGCGGCGGCGAAGGCGAGCGGCCCCGTGAGGGCGGGGACCGCGGGGCGGCGGGGGGGCGTGGGGCGCGGCGCGGCGGGCGCGCCGGGCGCGACCTCCGGCCGCGCCCAGCGCTCGGCGAGTGGGACGAGAGCCGCCGCGGCGGGAGAGCCCGCCGCGGCGTCGTGCACGGACATGCCCGCCGCGAGCGCGACGGCGAGCGAGGGGTCCTCGGGGACGTGCGCCGCGAGCGCGAGTGGCCGGTCGAGGAAGCGCCGCACCCCCGACGTGAGCAGGGAGAACGCGGCGTCCGCCTCCGCCGGCGTGCCGCCGACGACGACGACTTCGGTGGCGGCGGCGAGCCCGCGCTCCGCGGCGATCTTGATGAGCGCGTAGGCCGCGGCGAGCTGCGTGGGCGCGGTCCCAGTCACGACGAGCAGCCCCGGCGCGAGGTCAGCGGCGAGCGCGGCGGCGAGCGCGCCTAACACGGTCCCGAGCCGCGCGCCGGCGTCGACGAGGACGCCCGCACCCGCCGGCGCCGCCTCGAAGACGGTCACGAGCGCCGGGGCCGGCGCCTCGTACACGGCGGGCGCGTCGTGCGCCGGGTCGCCTAACAGCGGGCGGAGCGCGGCGGCGCCGGTCGCGTCCGCGACCACGATCTCGCGCCCGAGCGCCGACGCGGACGCCGCGAGGATCGCCGCGGCGAGCGTCGTCCCGCATCGGCACGCCCCGCTCGCGACGACGAGCACTCGGGGCAGCGGCGCCTCGTCCCCACGCGCCCCGGTGCCGGCCGGACGGGGCGGCCCCGCGGGGCGGGGCGGGGCGGGGGAGTAGCTCACGAAGGCGGCGGGCGGGAGGAGGGTCGCGGGCCGGATGCGGGGCGCGCGCGACGGAGGCGGATGGCCACGGTGAGATCGGTCACAGGACGAATCAGGCGGGGGCGGGCAAAATCCTAGCGGCCGGATCGCCCCGCCTCCGCCTCGCGACGCGTCCCCACGCGCCGGTGTGCGGTCCTACGGACCCTTACGCGTCCATCTCCCAAACCCCCTCGCCCTGCAGCGTCACGTGCGCCGGCAGCTCGGCGAGCGACACCACCGGGAGCGCGGGCAGCACGGGCTCGACCAGCCGCCGCACGCCGACGCGCAGCGACGGCGGCACGATGAGCGGCAGCGGCCGGCCGTCGATCGAGCCCGCGGCGGCGAGCGCGTTCAGGTCGCGGAGCATCCCCGCCAGGCCGTCGGGCGTGAGCAGGGCCATCGCCTGCTGCTGCTGCCCCGCGCGCGGCGAGAAGAGCGCGGCCAGCGCCTGCTCCAGCTTCGGGCCTAACGTGATCCCGCGTACCGCGCCGGTGGGGTCCGCGAACAGCCGCGCGATCACGTTGGCCAGGGCGCGGCGCGCGTGCTCGGTCAGGTGCTCGGGATCCTTCGTCGTGTCCGCCGCGTCGCCGAGCGCCTCGAGAATCGTGACGAGGTCGCGGATCGGGATCCGCTCGCGGAGGAGCCGCTGCAAAACGCGGTGCAGCGTGCCGAGCGAAATCTTATTGGGCACCACTTCCTCGACGAGGGCGGGGTGCGACTTCTTGAGGGTCTCGACCATCTCCTGCACGTCCTGCCGGCCCAACAGTTCGGCCGCGTTGGCCTTCAGCACCTCGATCAGGTGCGTCGCGACGACCGTCGTCGGCTCGACGACGACGTAGCCGTTGGCCTCCGCGTCGGCGCGCCGCGCCGCGGGAATCCACTTGGCCGGCATGCCGAAGCTCGGGTCGACCGTGTCCATGCCGTCGACCGCCTGCACCACGCCGCCCGTGTCGAGCGCCATCAGGAAGCGCGGCAGCACCTCGGCGCGCGCGCATTCGCTCCCGCGCAGCTTCACGAGGTACTCGTTGCTCGGCAGGCGGATGTCGTCGCGGATGCGGATCGGCGGGATCAGGATGCCCAGCTCCAGCGCGCTCTGCTTGCGCAGGAGCGAGATGCGCTCGAGGAGGTCGCCCCCCTGCTTCTCGTCGACTAGCGGGATCAGCGCGTACCCGACCTCGAGCTCGATCGGGTCGAGTTGCAGGAGGTCGCGCATGGGGTCCGGCGCGGGCGGGGGCGCCTCGACCGGCGCGGACTCGATGGTTTCGACGACCGCGAGCCGCCGCTTCTGCGCGTTGTCCGCCACCCGCCCGAGCGCACCGACGCCGCCCGCGAGCGCGAGGAACGGCACCGCCGGCAGCCCGGGCGCGAGCGCGAACGCGCCCAACACGCCCGCCGCGAGGTACATCGCCCGCGGGTGCGCGCCCAGCTGGCTCGTGATCACCGCGCCGATGCGCTCCTCCTGCCCGGCCGACGTGACCATGAGCCCCGCCGCCGTGCTCGTGATGAGCGCGGGGACCTGCGACACGAGGCCGTCGCCGACGGTGAGGATCGTGTACGTCGCGGCCGCCTTGCCGATCGGCATCCCGCGCTGCACGACGCCGATGAAGATGCCGCCGATGATGTTGATCACGGTGATCAGCAGCGCGGCGACCGCGTCGCCCTTCACGAACTTCGACGAGCCGTCCATCGCGCCGTGGAAGTCGGCGAGGCGCGAGATCTCGGAGCGCCGCTTGCGCGCCTCCTTCTCGTCGATCAGGCCGGCGCCGAGGTCGGCGTCGATCGCCATCTGCTTGCCGGGCATCGCGTCCAGGGTGAAGCGGGCGGCGACCTCAGCCACGCGCCCCGCGCCCTTTGTGATAACGACGAAGTTGATCCCGATCAGGATGAGAAAGATGACCAGCCCGACGACGTAGTTGCCCCCGATCACGAATTGGCCGAACGCCTGGATGACCTTGCCCGCCTCGCCCTTGCTCAGGATCAGCCGCGTGCTCGAAATGTTGAGCGCGAGGCGGAACAGGGTCATCACGAGCAGCAGCGCCGGGAAGGAGCTGAACTCGAGCGGGTCGTGCGTGTAGAGCGCGACGAGCAGCACGATGAGCGAGAGCCCGATGGAGAGGGCGAGCGCGAGGTCGAGCAGCACGCCGGGCAGCGGCACGACGAGCAGCGAGACGACGAGCAGCACGGCGAGGGCCATGCCGGCTTCGGCGCGCCGCTTGCCCGCGTCGTTCGCGGCCGATCCGGCGGTGGGGAGGAGTGCGGTGCTCACGGAAGGGGGACCGGCGTGACGTTAGGCGCGTGCCGCGCCGGCTCCGCGGCGGCGCAGCACGAAGGCGAGCACCTCGGCCACCGCGACGTACAGCTCGGCGGGCACGATGCTGCCGAGCTGCACGCTCGCGACGAGCGCGCGGGCGAGCGGGATGTTCTCGACCACGGGCACGCCCGAGGCGAAGGCGATCTCCTTGATCCGCTCGGCGACCTTGCGGCGGCCCACGGCGAGGACGTACGGGGCCGGGGCGACGGTCGGGTCGTAGCGTAGCGCGACGGCGATGTGCACGGGGTTGACGACGACGACGTCGGCCTTGGGCACGTCCTTCATCATCTGCCGCCGCGCGCGCTGCCGGGCGATCGCGCGCATGCGCTGCTTCACCATCGGGTCGCCGTCCTGCTGCTTCGACTCCTGCTTGACCTCCTCCTTGGTCATGCGGAGCGACTGCTCGTGCTGCCAGAGCTGCCAACCGTAGTCGGCCGCGGCGAGCGCGAGGTACGCCGTCCCCGCATGCACGAGCAGCTTGACGCCGTGCTCGCGCGCGACCTCGAGCAGGGCGCGGGGCGACTCTTGGCCTAACGCGACGACGTCGGGCCACGCGGACTCCAGCACCCCGCGCACCGCCCAGCCGACGACGACGAGCTTGAGCAGCGACTTCCCGAGCTCGACGAGTCCCTGCGTGCCGACGACGCGCTTGGCGTTCTGCGCCGGGTTGAGGCGCGAGAACTTGGGCGTGAGCGGCTGCCACGTGAACGTGCCGCGCGCCTGCGCCGCGCCCACGGCGAGCGCGGCGAGCGCGAGCGCGGCGAGGAAGCCGGCCGCCCCGCCCATCGCCCGCCAGCCCAGTTGCCGGATCAGCTCCGTCGCGCCCGCGGCTGTCAACTGCCCCGCACCGCCGAAGCCGAGCCCAGCGCCGAGCACGTCGCGCAGCGACTGCGCCAGCGACGGGCCCGCGGCCGTGAAGGCCAGCCCCGAGGCTAGCAGGAGGACGGCCGCGTTCAGCTCCGGGCTGCGCGCGACGCGCCCCTCCTCGGCGGCGTCGTCCCGCCGACGCTGGCTCGGGGCCTCGGTCTTCTCCTGCTCGGTCTCGGCCACGCGCGGTCCGGAGCGTTAGGCTGGGCGCCGGCCTAGTGCGCCATCGCGGCGAAGACGCGCGCGAGCGCGTCGCCGTAGTGCCCGCTCCACCCGACGAGCCACGTGCCGGTCATCGCGAGCGCCGCCGTGACAGCCGTCAGTCCGAGCGCCGCCTGCAGCGGGAACGCGACGGTCATCACGTTGAGCGTGGGCGCGACGCGCGTGAGCACGGCGAGCGCGGTGTTCCCGATCATCGCGGCCGCGATCGCCGGCGCGGCGAACCGCAGCCCGAGCAGGAAGAGCGTCGCCCCGGACGCGACGAGCGCCGCGAGTCCCGCGCGCACGTCGAGCGCGCCTCCCACGGGTAGCGCGCGCAGGCTCTCCGCGACCGCGTCGAGCATCACGAGGTGGCCGTCGAGCGAGAGCAGCACCGTCACGGCGAACAGCTGCGAGAATTGCGCGAGCACCGGCGACGAGCCGCCGTTCATCGGGTCGAGCAGCGACGCGCCCGAGAGTCCGATCGTGGTCGTCATCAGGTCCCCCGCGGTCTCGACGGCGCCGACGAGCACCGCCGCGCCGAAGCCCAGGGCGAAACCCACGAGCAGTTCGGCCGCGAACGAATCGGGCGAGACGGCGACGGTCCCCGCCCCGCGCCCGAGCGCGCGGACGGCCACCGGCGCGAGCAGCAGCGTGAGGACGAGCAGCAGCCCGGTCCGCGCGCGCACCGGCACGACCTTGGCCGAGAAGACCGGGGCGACGAGAAGCAGGCCGGTCAGCCGCACGGCGAGCAGGACGAGCGCCTGCGGCACCCCGGGCGCGAAGAGGTCGACGGGCACGCGGCGCTCGGTGCCTAACGCACGAACGAGGGCAGCGCGCGGAACAGCTCGGTCGTGTACTTCACCATCAACTGTATCGCCCAGGGCAGCGCGATCAGGAACGTCGCCGCGACCGCGACGAGCTTGGGCACGAAGGCGAGCGTCTGCTCCTGGATCTGCGTCACGGCCTGGACGACGCTGACGACGAGGCCGACGCCGAGGGCGACGATCAGCATGGGGCCCGCGACCATGAGCGCGAGCAGGATCGCGTTGCGGGCGAGGTCGACGACGAGCTGGTGGGACACGGCGGGCGGGGGCGGCGCGGCAGACGGGCGAGCGGGAAGAACACCCTACCGCGCAGGGCACGCGCGGTGCCGCGGCCCGATGTCGGGCGCGCGGGTGTAAGTCGTTGTCCCACAACGCGAAACGGGCCGCCCGCGGGATCGCTCCCGCGTGGCGGCCCGTGCCGGGCGGCAGCTTCTACCGCCCGGGCCCGGTCACTTGTGCAGCGGCAGCGGCGCCCGACGCGCCAGGTGCTGCGGCACCTGCGTCAGCCAGTGCCGGCTGAGTCGGCCGGCGCTGGTCCACGGCTTGAGCGGTGCCGGCGCCACGCCCAACGCGTCGCGCGAGAACGACGGGCCAGCCGACGCGGTCGCCGTGCCGCCGCACGACGTCTGGCTCTCGAGCCACGCGGTCGCGGCCTGCACGACGACGTCGGGGGTCGTACCGGCCTGCGTCGGCAGCAGCGTGCGGTACGACGGGCCGATCACGGTCTGGTCGGGCGTCAGTTTGCCGCCGTACAGGTTACCGAGGCGGTCTTCCATGATCCCGGCGGTGATGTTGAGGAAGCCATTGTCGGCAAAGCTGTAGCCGTACGGCACGGTGGTGACGCCGTACGTCGGCTCGCCGAACGTGCGGTACGGGACCGGCCCGCCCTTGAAGCCGAGCGTGATCCACTCGCCCGCGCTCGCCGTGAGCGGACCGGTGAGGATCGCGACCGGCGAGTTGGGGCGCTTGAGCGTGTACGGATTGGTCGCCCGGACCTGCTCGTAGAACTGCCCGTTCGACGGGTCGTACTCGCCGGCGTGGCCGCCGATCGTGTACAGGTACGCGGTCGAATTCTCGAAATCGACGAACCCGCCGAAGCCGTGCTGCGTGCTCGAGACCGGCGTGTCGCCGATCAGCGGGTTGAGGCCGGCCATCATCGCCGTCGGCTGGCCGCCCGGGTTGAAACGCAGGTCGAGCACCCAGCCGCACGGCGAGTTCTGGTCGAGCGTGCGGATCACGGTCTGAGTCGAGTCCGCGCGGCCGTTGTCGTTGGCCCCGTCGTATGTCGGGAACCACACGTAGGCGACCGAGGTGCCCGTGTGCACGCCCGCCGAGGCCGGGAGCATGAGGCCGGAGACCTGGAACCGCGGGTCGCTGGCCGGCGCGTCGGTGCCCGGCGCCTCGCTCGGCCGGAAGTAGGCGCTGTGCTCGTCGCCGGCGTTCCGGAGGAACGGGTCGATGCTGTAGTCCATCACGCCGTAGTACAGCGTGTCATTGCCCGGGCCCTGCGAGTGCGTGCGAGTCGCGCTGTCGCGGACCGACGACTGCTGCGCCGGGAAGTTGACTTTGGATTTGAAGTAGAAGACCTGGCTCTCCCACGAAAGCGCCGTGTCCACGTACGCCGAGGCCGAGGGCGACAGCGGCTTGGCCGCGACGGTGCCGGTGGTGACCGCGTCGCTGCTGCACGCGGCCGCCGCGACGGCCGTGGAGAACGCACCGAGCGCGACGGCCCCGCGCGCGCGACGGAGGGCCGGCCCTTGCGGGGCCGGGCGGAACGAGGAGCGATCGGAAGCCATGAGATGCGAAGAAGAGTCGTAACGGGTGTTTCCTACGTACACGCAAACGCCTCGCGCGGCGTTCCCCCTTACTTCGTCCCGGCCCCGAGGAGGTACGTCCTTAATGGAAACTTTGTACGAGTGATTGTACCACGAGGGTCCAGCCGTCGACCAGCACGAAAAGCAGCAGCTTGAAGGGCAGCGACACCATCGCGGGCGGAAGCATCATCATGCCCATGCTCGTCAGCACCGCGCTCACGACCACGTCGATAACGATGAATGGCAGGAAGAGCGCGAACCCGAGTTGGAAGGCCGTGCGCAGCTCGCTCGTCACGAAGGCGGAGGTGAGCACCACGAGCGCCACGTCGTCCGGCGTGCGCGGGGACGCGCCGGTCGTGTCCCCCTTCTCGCGCGCCAGCTCGAG
Source organism: uncultured Gemmatimonadales bacterium (assembly GCA_963763675.1). Taxonomy (GTDB): domain Bacteria; phylum Gemmatimonadota; class Gemmatimonadetes; order Gemmatimonadales; family Gemmatimonadaceae; genus BPUI01. The sequence goes on along the minus strand of CAVXPN010000003.1, from coordinate 728,253 downwards.
GAAGGTCTCGAGGTCGCGCTCGCGCGTCTGCCGCAGCATGAAGGTCCGCAACGGCTTCGCCCCGCGCTCAAGCATCTCGACCTGCTGGATCTGCCCGCCGAGCCACGGCTGCAGCGCCGTGCGGTTGACCTCGCCGATCGTCGGCGCCATGACGAACCCGGTCAGCAGCAGCGCGAGCCCGGCGACGAGCTGGTTGGGCGGCGCGGTCTGCGTGCCTAACGCCTGTTTGAGGAACTGGAGCACGACGAGGATCCGGGTGAAGCCGGTCATCATCAGCACGAGCGAGGGCAGCAGCGTGAGCAGCCCGAGCATGACGACGACGCCCACGGTCCCGCTCAGCCGGAGGCCCTGCGCCGCGCCCGCCCCGCCGCCGACCCGCACGTCCATCGTCGGGGCGAGCTTCGCGACCATCGTGTCGACCGTGACGACGCTCGTCGGCGGCGGCGGCGCGGTACCGGACGGGGGCCGCGCCGCAAATCCCTTCGCGGGCGGGGGTAGCGTTGGGGGCACCGGGCTCGGCGAGGCGGGCGTACCCGGCGTGGGCATGCTCGCCGAGGGCTGACCAAGGCCGAGCCGCGCCGGCGCGGCGCGCTGGACCTGCTGCAGCACCGCCTGCCGCTGGGTCGCCAGCTGCGCGGCCTGCACGAGCGCGTTCTGCGTCGTCGCGGGGAGTCCCGCCTGCGCCGTCCCCGCGGGTCGGGCCGCCGCAGGCGCGCGGGCGCCCTGCGCGCGGCCGGCTCGCGCGGACGCCGCGAGCAGCAGCGCGGCGACGGCCGCAGCGCCCGCCCCGCGCGTCGCCTGCGTCAGCGCGGCCCGCAACACCTCGCCGAAGCGGGCGCCCGCCGCGGCGAGCGCGGGCGCTGCCGCGGAGGCCGGCGACGCCGCCGTGGCCGGGGGCGCGAGCACGCCGGCCAGGTCCGCGCCGTCCAGCTCCGCCAGCGGCTGCACGCCGCCCTCGCCCGTGCCGACGACGAGCACCCGCGCCCCGACGCGCACGACCGCCACGCCCTGCTTGGGGCCCAACGGCAGCCGCTGCACGACCTCGAGCGGGAGTCGCTGGCGCCCGCCCGCCGCCGCCGGCGCGAAGCGCCGCAGCACGTGCAGCGTCGCGAAGAGCAACGCGAGCACCGCGCCGAGCGCGACCAGTACGCCTAGGACCGCGCCGAACGTCACGGCCCCCGCCCCACCAGGCGGTCCATCACGCGGTCCATCGCGCGGCCCGTCACGCCGCCAGCGCCGGCGCGGCCGCGCCGGCAAACACGCGCACGATGCGGACGCCGAAGTGCTCGCCGAGCACGACAACCTCGCCCTCGGCGAACTTGCGCTCGCCGACGTAGATGTCGATCGGCTCGCCGGCGAGCCGGTCGAGTTGGATCACCGCGCCGCGCCCGAGGCGCAGGATCTCCTGCACGGTCATCGTCGTCCGCCCGAGCTCGATCGACACGGGCAGCGACAGGTCGAACAACATGCCTAACGGGATCTCGGTGCCGGCCTGGCCGGCGTCGAGCGCGGGGCCGGCGCCGAAACTGGCCGGCCGGCCGGCGGGCTCGGGGGCGGCGACCGGCTGGCCGCCCGCCTTGGCGGCCTGCACGCTCGCGACGAGCGCGTCGATTTCTGCGGGGTTCATCCGGGGGGTGGGGAGCGTGGGGGCGTGAGGGCGGGGAGCGGCGCGCGTTACGCGTCGGGGGCGGGCTCGGGGTCGGCCCCGGCGCCGTCGGCGGGCACGGCGTGGTCGTGGAGGCGCACCGCGAGGCGGCGCCCGATGCGGCCGGCCGACCCGGTGTAGCGCAGGCGGCCCGAGACCAGGATCTCGAGCTCGGCGTCGCGCGACACGCCCGTGGCGAGCACCTGTCCGGGCACCAGCGCGCCGAGCTCGCGGAGCGAGAGCCGGAACGCGGGCAGCCGCGCCGCGACGGGGACCGGCGTCGCGCGGAGCGCGCGCTCGGCGCGCACCCGCGCCTCGTCGCGCTCGCGGTCGTCACGCGCCGCACCGCCCACGCGCCGCTGCCCGCCGCCCTGGAAGAACTTCTCCAGTACCCCGAACGGAAGGCAGACGAGGAGCAGCGAGCTCGCGTGGCCGAGGTTCACCTCGACGGTCGCGACCAGCACCGGGTCCTCGCGGTTGGCGATTTGCAGGATCTCTGGGCTCGACTCGAAGCCGGTCACGCCCAACGACAGCGGGACGTGGTCGCGCCAGATCTCCTCCAGCAGCTGGCACGCGCGCTCGGCGACCGTGCGGAGGGCGAGCCGCTCGACGGGCGAGAGCGCCCGCGGCAGCGCGCCTCCCTGCCCCGCGCCGCCGAACAGGCGGTCGACCAGGAAGTAGGCGAGGTCGCCGCCGATGTCGACCACGCCCTGTGCGCCGCCCGCCCCGCGCACGTCGAAGATGTACGTCGCACTCGGCGTCGGCAGCGACTGCGTGAACTCGCCGAAGCTGAACTGCTCGACCGTCTGGAGGCGCAACTCCACGTGTCCGCGGACGCGCGAGATGAGCCAGCCCTCGAGCGCCTTCACCATCCGCTCGTACATCGCCTCGAGCGTGCGGAGCCGCTCCTTGCTCACCCGGTGCGGGCGGCGGAAGTCGTAGGCCTGGACGTCGGCGTCGGGGTCGAGCCCGGCGCCGCCGCCGCCGAGGGCCGGCACGGCGGGCGCCGCGGTCGCGCCGAGCAGCCGGTCGATGTCGTTCTGCGAGAGCGAGTCCACGGCGCTCGGCGGCTTACTGGATCACGAACTGCGGGAAGTACACGCGCCGCACGCCGCGCGTGTGGAGCGCCTTGGCAGTCGCCGCGCGCAGCTCGGTCTTGAGCGAGTCGCGCGAGGCCATTTCCGACAGCTGCTCGACGGTCTTGCCGCCCAACGTCGCGAGGACGGCGTCACGCAGCTCCGCGTCGCGCGACTTGATCGCCTCGAGCGCCGCGGCGTCCTTCATCTGGAAGGCGATGGAGAGCAGCAGGAAGCGCGTTCCGCCCGAGCCCGCGGGGTTGAGCACGAGGTTGTCGATCGTGTAGACCGACGCCGCACCCTCCTTACCCTCCTTGCCGCCCTTCGGCTCGGCCCCAGCGTCACCCTCGTCGTCCGCGGCATCGTCGCCCCCGTCGGCGTCGCCGGCGTTCGCGTCAGCGTCGCCTTTGGCGTGGTGCTTGACGTGCGCCACCGCGGCCGACGGGGCGATGCCGCTCGCGAGCGCCGGCCCGACGCCGAACGCACCGGCCCCGCCGCCCAGGGCGAGCCCGGCGACGATGGCGAGGATCACGGGCAGGGGCTTCGGCGCGGCGGCGGCCGGCGCGGCATCGGCGGCCGGTTCGGCGGGAGGGGTCGCTTCGGCAGACACGGGCGGGGCGGCAGGAAAGGAGGGGGCGGACATGCCGTCGACAGGCAGGCCGGATGCCGGCGGCTCGTAGCGCGTAACGCATTGCACGCGTGCGTCTTACGTGGCCGCATCGGCCACGATCCTCGACGAACGAACGCGCCGGGCGGCAACGTCTGCCGCCCGGCGCGTGGCCGGTTCTGCCGCCCTGAAGACCCGCCGGCCGCGTTACTGCTTGACCTGCATCAGCTCCTGCAGCATCTGGTCGCTCGTCGTAATGACCTTGCCGTTGGCCTGGAAGCCGCGCTGGGCGATGATCATGTTGGTGAATTCCTGGGCGAGGTCGACGTTCGACATCTCGAGCGCGCCGGCCGTGATCTGCGACTGGCTCCCCTCGAGCGCGTAGCCGAGCACCGCGCCGCCCGAGTTGGCCGACTCCTGGTACATGTTGTCGCCCGTCTTCAGGAGTCCGGCCGGGTTGTTGAAGTCGGCCAGGACGATGCGGCCTAACGGCTGCGTCGTACCGTTCGAGTAGGCGCCGTTGATCGTCCCCGAGCGGTCGATCGAGTAGTTCTGCAGCGTGCCCGCGGTGTAGCCGTCCTGGTCGCGCAGCACCGCCGTGGAGCTCGTCGACGACTGCGTGAGGCCGCTCGCGCCACTCCCGAGGTTCAGCTTGATCGTGACGTCGTTGGCGCCCGGCACCGAGAACACCAGCGACGGCGAGTCCGAGCGCGTCGGGTCGAGGTTCCCCTCCTGGTCGAACACCATCACGCCGCCGTTCTGCCCGTGCCACGTCGACGGGTCCGTCGCCGTCGACCCACTCGGGGGATTCGGCGTGATCGAGTAGCTGACGGTCGCGAGTTCGTTGCCGGTCAAATTGATCGACGGGTCGATCTTGTAGTCGTGCGTCGACGAGTCGTACGAGATGTTCTTGGGGTCGATCTGGAGCCCGCTGGCCGTGGTTATCCCCGCCATGTTGATCGTACTCGTGCTGCTGGCTGCAGGGATCGAGAAGTGGTGCGCGCCGGCCGCGTCGGCGACGCCGATCGTCGCGGGGGTGCTGACCGCCGCGGTGGTCGGATCGAGGCGCCACGCCCACTCGTTCGCGCCCGTCTTCCACATCTGGACCTTGAGGTCGTGCTGCGTGCCGAGCGAGTCGTAGGTCGTGAGCGACGTCTCGGTCCACGAGGTCGGGTTCGCCGCGCGGCTCGCGGGGTCGGCGATGTCGAAGCCCGGCGGGACGGTCGGCGCCGCCGCGTTGAGGTTCCCCGAGAGCGCCATCTTGTCGGTCGCCTTGGGCGCGACCTTCTGCCCGAACGGGATCGTGATGTCCTGCACGCCGTCCTGCGGGATGCCGTTCTGGTACATCTCGCCCTGCACGACGAAGCCGTTAGTCGGCGACACGAGTTTGCCCGTGCTGTCGACCTGGAAGTTGCCCGAGCGCGTGTACGAGCTCTGCGCGCCCTTGCGCACGACGAACATCGAGTCGCCCTGGATTGCGAGGTCCGTGGCGTTGCCGGTCGTCTCGAGGTTGCCCTGCGTGTAGAGCTGGTCGATCGAGCCCACCTGACTGCCGAGGCCGATCTGGATCGGGTTGGTCCCGCCCTGGTCGCCCGGCGGCCGGCTCGCGCCCTGGAGGAGCTGCGCGAAGCCCTCCTTGAACGTCACGCGTCCGGTCTTGAACGCGACGGTGTTAACGTTTGCGATGTTGTTGCCGATAACGTCCATGCGGGTTTGCTGGTTGCGCAAACCGGAGACGCCGTCGAAGAGGGAGCGCAGCATCGGGCGGGGGGCGGGGGAAGGCGGTGTCGGGCGGGCGCGTTAGGCGCCCGTCGTGGGTGACGCGCTCGCCGGCGCGTTGGCAACCTTGAGCCCGCCCGCGATCTGCGTGAGCGTCGCGTTCGCGTTCTGCAGCTGCTCGACGGTCGAGAATTGCGCGAGCTGGGCGGCCATCTGGGTGCCGTCCATCGGGCTCGTCGGGTCCTGATTCCTCATCTGCGCGACGAGCAACTGGAGGAACTGGTCCTTGCCCATCGCGCCGCCGGGCGTGGCGGGGGTGGCCGGCGTGCCCGAGTTGGGCGTCGTCGGGGCCGCGGGAGCCGACGGGGCGGACGGGGCGACGGCGGACGCGATGCGGGAGATGATCGACATGGCCTTGCGGTGTGGGGAGCGGAGAGAGCGCGCCGTGTCCGCGCGCTTGGAGAGTACGTTCGGCCGACGCCGCGGTTCACCGTGTCAGGGTCTCCGCGTCGGCGGCAGCGTGTTAGGCGCGGGCGCGGCGGCCGCCGCCCGGGAGTTCGAGGTCCGCGTCGGGCCGCGGACGCCGCCCCTGGCGCTGGTCGCCGGAGCGAGGGTCTCCCGACCGGGAGTCGCCCGATCGGGAATCGTCCGGGCGGCGATCGGCGTCATCGCGCCGCGCGCGCTCGGGCGGCGGGTCGTCCGCGGGGCGGTCTCCCAAGCGCCCGTCGTTCCGCCCCCCGGACTCGCCGAAGGCCTCGCGCCCGTTCCCGGGCGAGTGCTGCGCGGCGGCCCCGAATCCGCTGCCCGCGGTCGCGCCGAGGCCGGTCGGCCCGGCGTCGCCGTCGACGGCGGAAGCGGGGTCGGCTCCGCCGACCCCGGGCGTGGCGGGCGTGGCGGATCCGGCCGCGTGGACGCGCACGTCGTCGGTGGTGAGGCCGTGCCGGGCGAGCGCGGCGCGCAGCTCCGGCGCGCGCGCGGCGAGTTGGTCCGCCGCGCCCAGGTCGGCGACGTCGATCCGCGCGTCCACCGCGCGCCCGCGCAGGTCCAGCCGGATGCGGTCCTCGCCGCCCCCGGCGCGCTCGACGCGAAGCGTGAGATGCGCAACGGTGCGCGGCGCCCCGGCCTGCTGCGCGTCGAGCACGCGGGCGATCCGCTCGGCGGCGACCGCGCCTAACGTTGGGGCCGCCGGGCGTGCGCGGTCCGCCCCGGCGTTGGACGCGACCGGAACGGGCGGCGCGACCACGCCGGCGTCGGACGCGGCCGGCGCGGCGCCCCCGGCAATGGCGCCGATCGCCGGCGCGCCGCCCGGCGCCTCAGCCTCCGAGCCGTCGGGGCCGCGGCGTGCGTCTGCCCCGGCTTCCGAGGACGCGACGGCCGCGACGCGGTCGGCGTCCGGCGACCCGCGCCGCGGGCGCGACGCGGCCCCACGCGGGCCGGCGTGCACGTCGGACAATTCGAGCGAATCTGCTGTATCGTCGGACGTGCCGATCGACGCCGACGCATGCGCGCCATCGCGCGTCCGCGCCCGGTCGTCGTCGCCCGAAGCGCGCGGCGCGCGGGCGGGCGCCGACGACGCCGGCGACGGTCCCACGGCCGCCAGCGCGCCGTTCAGGGGTACCGCGGCGGTCGCAACGGCGGCAACCGGGGCCACCCCCGCGACGCGCGCGACGCCCGCCACCGGGGCGACCACGGCCACCGGCGCGATCTGCGCCAGCACCGCCTGGTTCCCGGCAGGCGGCGCGCCAGCGGCGCCCTCGTGCTCCGTCCGGATACCGAACGACTCGACCGTGATCCGCGGCGCCGACTCGCCGTCGAGAGCGGTGGCATGCAGCTCGCCGGGCATGTCGTGCGGAAGCTCGAGGTGCCCGGGGTCGCGCGAGCCTAACGTGTGCAGGCCCTCCGCCTGCGCGACCTGTCGGAGACGGGCGAACGCCGCGGGGTCGTCGTACCCGCCGTCGATCGTCACGTCGACCGCGCGGCCGCGCGTGTGGTTGGAGCTCCGCGTCCACGTGACGACCGGGCCCGAGCGCGTCCGCCCCTGCCCGAACAGGAAATCTTGCCGGGCCTGCGTCCGACCGGCCTCGGCGATCTGGACGTTGTAGCCGTACTCGCGCTGCATGCGGGTGACCACGCGCCCGAGCCGATCGCGCAGCGCCGGCGCGAGCGAGTCGGGGTCCCGCGATACCCGCCGGACACCGATCGCGGCGGGCGCCCCCGTCGTACGGGTTTCGGAGCGTGTGACACCCTCGCCCGGACCGGTCGCGACGAGAGCGCCAGGCACCGGCCCGGGCGTAAAGGCAGCAGCGGCGCCGGGCACCGGCAGCGCCGGGATGTCGGCGCTTGCGCCTGGCGCGTTGGGGACGGTCGCCTCCGCATCGTCCGCTGCCGCGGGTTCGCCGGCGGCTGCGTGCAGACCGGTCGCGCCCGCGCGAGGCCGGCCGGCCGCCGGAGCGCCCAGCCGCGTGGCGAGCATCGCCGCGAACGCCACGGCCCGCGCGTCGGTGGGCTGGGCGGCGTCCGAGCGGGCCCCGGGCGCCGCGGCGGCCGGCGACGCGTTCGCCTCCGCGGCCGCGAACAGTGTGCCTAACGTTGGCGCCGTGCCGGCCGCGCGCATCACCGGCCCTTCGTCGGCAGCCGCAGCGTCGCGCGTCCCACCGCCGCTGCGCGCTGGGCCGGCAGGTTGCCGAGGATCGCGGCGGCCTGGCGGTCGCCGACGTAGCCGAGGATTGTCTGGATGTCGTGGTCGTCCATCTGCTCCAGGATCTTCGCCGCGTCCTTGGGCGGCATGGCGCCGAAATACTTGGCGAGTCGGCGCTCGGGCGGGCCGGCCGGCGGCGCATCCGCCGCGGCCAGCCGCGGTTCGGCGGGCGCCGCGGCCACCGCGGCGTGCCCCGCCGACGGTTCGCGGCCGGGGCGACTGGTGGCCACGCGCTTTGCAGCCGTTTCGGCGGCGGCGTGGGCGGCCGAACGCTGGGGCGCGTGGCCCTCGGCGTCGGCCGCGGTGTGGACGCGTGGCTCAGTCGCGCGCGGCTCGGCGGCGTGCGTCCCATCACCCACGCCCGCGGCAGGTGCTTCGGCGTGCGTTCCTTCCTCAGCGGCCGCGGGCTGCACGCCCTCGGTGGAGGGGGCTCCAGACGTCGCGGCCGGGACCGCAGCAGGATTCGCACCCGCAATGTTAGGCGCACGCGCTGGCGCGCCCGCCACCGCGACCGGCGCGGCCGCGTGCTTCGCGCGCTGCACGACGACGACCGTGGCCCCACTCAGCCCGGTGAGGAAGCCGACGAGAAGGGGCATGACGAGACGGAGCATGCGCGGGGGAGAGAGCGCGGGAGGAGAGAAGGTGCCGCGGGCGCGCCGATGCGCGCCCCGAGGTCAGGCGCCAGCCGGGCGGACGGCGCGGCGCGTGAAGCGAGTCAGCGCGATTTCGTCCATCTGCTGCCGATCGGCGGACACCACGGCGTCGTGCCAGGCGGTGTGGTGCCGCTCGCGGAGGAGGTCGATCGTCCGCCGGTCTCGGTAGGCCGCGTGCAGGGCCTGCTCGCGGGTGCTCACGACGTTTCTCGCAGCGGCCGTGGTCGCGCCCGCCGCCGCCGCCTGCTCGTCGATCCGAGCGAGCAGGAACGCCGTCGTGCGCAGCGCGCCGACCGCCGTGGCCGGCATCGCGAGCTCGACTGCCAGTTCACGACGCGTGGTCAGGATGGCGTCCTCCGCGCGGCGCGCCGCGTCGGCCGCGTCGTGCGCGGTCGCGAGGGCCGCCGCGGCGTCGCGCTGCTGGCGCTCGCGCAAGTCGAGCACGCGCTGGAGGGAGAAGCGGAACATGCGATCAGGACGGACGGCGCGCGCCGCCCGTCACGACACCGCGTTTCGCGGGATCCCGCGTCGCGGTAGCCACCGATCGCGCGTTCACGCGGCGCGGCGGCTGGCATCGATCTGCACCATGAGGTGCCGGAGGGCACTGCGCGTCAGCGCGAGCGGCGAGCTCTCGTCCGGGCGCTGCTGGAGGAAGTCGAGCGATTGTTCGCGTAATGCGACTGCCGCGTCGACGAGCGGGTCGCTGCCCTTCTGGTACGCGCCGACGAGGATCAGGTCTTCCTTCTCTCGGTATGCGGCTTCGGTTTTGAGCAGCAGGTTGGCCGCGGCGCGCTGGTCGGGCGGGATGATCTGGTCCCGCACGCGGCTCTTGGAATCGAGCACGTCGATCGCCGGGAAGTGGCCCGCCGCGGCGAGCTTCCGCGTCAGCACGACGTGCCCGTCGAGGATCGAGCGCGCGGCGTCGGCCACGGGCTCGTTGAAATCGTCGCCGTCGACCAGCACGGTGTAGATCCCCGTGATCCCGCCGCGCTCGCCATTCCCGGCGCGCTCGAGCAGGCGCGGCAGCGCGGCGAATACGCTCGGCGGGTAACCCTTCGTCGTCGGCGGCTCGCCGACGGCGAGGCCGATCTCGCGCCATGCCATCGCCACGCGCGTCACCGAGTCGACCATCAGCAGCACGTGCTTGCCTTGGTCGCGGAAGTACTCGGCGATGGCCGTGGCGACGAGCGCGCCCCGCGCGCGCACGAGCGCCGCCTGGTCGCCCGTGGCGACGACGACCACCGAGCGCGCGAGCCCCTCGGGGCCTAACGATTGCTCGATGAACTCGCGTACCTCGCGCCCGCGCTCGCCGAGCAGCGCGATGACGTTGACGTCGGCGCGGGCCTGCCGCGCGATCATGCCCAGCAGCGTGCTCTTACCCACACCGGAGCCCGCAAAGATGCCGACGCGCTGCCCCCGGCCGAACGTGAGGCACCCGTCGATGGCGCGCACGCCCGTCTCCAACGGCGCGCCCACGACCTCGCGGGCGAGCGGGTTGGGCGGCTCGGCGGAGAGCGGCACGCGCACGTCCGCGTCCAGCTTGCCGAGCCCGTCGATTGGGTGGCCGAGGCCGTTGAGGACGCGGCCGAGGACGCCCGGGCCAACGTCGACGCCGAACGAGCGGCCGAGCGCGCGCACGGCGCTCCCCGGGTGCAGCCCGTCCATCTCGCCTAACGGCATCAGCAACACGCCGCCCTGGTGGAAGCCGACCACCTCCGCGAGCACCGAGCGGTCGCCGGTGAGCGACGTGACGCGGCACAGCTCGCCCAGGCCGACGTCGAGCCCCGACGCCTCGATCACGAGGCCGACCACGCGGGTGACCTTGCCGTAAGTGGCGAAGCGCGGCACGGCTGCGAGCGCGCCCGCCCACCCGCCCTCCGGGTCCGCGCCCGCCGTCCGCGCCTCCGGGACGGCGCTCACGCGGCGTGCCCCGCCAGCGCGCGGTACACGCGTTCCAGCGCGGCGTCGACGCGCCCGTCGACGATTCGCTCGCGCCCCTCGGCCAGAACGCCGCCCCGCGCGACGCGCGCGTCCGGCGCCCAACGTACGGCGCCCGCCCTCACGCCCGCGTCCCACGCCGGCTTGAGCGCCGCGAGATCGTCGGGGTGGACGCGGACGACTAGCGGTTCGTCGGCGGGGAATTCTGCGACGGCCCCGCCGGCGAGCGTGAGGACCAGGGACGCGTCCGCGGCGACCTCGCGCTCGATCACGTGCCGCGCGACCGCGACGGCGAGCGCCGCGACGTGGGCGCGGAGGTCGCCCATCCACCGCGCCTCGTGCGCGCGGACTTGCTCGACGGCCCCGTCGAGGACGCCGGCCGCGGTCGCGAGTTCCGCGCGCGCGTCGGCGCCGCCCGCCTCGCGCCCAGCCGCGTGGCCATCGTCCCACGCGGCTTCGAGCGCGGCCGCGTGCGCCGTTTCGCGGTCGGCGACGTCGCCCGCGTGGCCCTCCGCCAGCTCGCTGCGCACCTGCGCCTCGCGTTCGTCCGCCGCGGCCGCGACCAGGTCCGCCCACGCCTTGTCGTCCGTGTCCCAGCCCGCGCGCGCGATCAGGCCGGTCAGGTCGGGGAGCAGCGCGCCGAGCACGTCCGCGGGCGTGGCGCCGTCCGCCGCGTCGGCGGCGTCCGACGGCCGCGCCGCGCGGGGCATCGCCGTTAGGCGCGCGGGCGGTGCCGCGTCGGCGGACCAGCCGGCGACGAATCCGTCGTCGGCCGCCGCGACGGGGTAGTCCGCCGCGCTCTCCGACCACGCCGGCCACGCGGTCGGCAGCCACGGCGCCGCGGCATCGAACGCGTCGAACGCGTCAGACGAGGACATCGTCGCCGCCCGCACTCAGCACGATCTCGCCCGTCTCCTCCAGCTTGCGCACGTGGCCGACGATCGTCGTCTGCGCCGTCTCGACGTCGCGCATGCGCACGGGGCCCATGAACTCCATTTCTTCCTTGAGCGCCGCCACCGCTCGCTGCGACATCGAGCCGAGAATCTTCGCCTTGAGCTCGTCGCTCGCGGCCTTGAGCGCGAGCGCGAGCTGCTTCGCGTCGACCTCGCGCAGGAGCCGCTGCAGCGATTTGTCGTCGAGCGCGACGAGGTCCTCGAAGACGAACATCAGGTTCTTGATCTGGTCGGCGAGCGCGGCGTCGCGCGCGGCGAATCCTTCGACTAGCTCCTTCTCCAGAGCGCCCGAGACGAGGTTGAGCACGCTCGCCACCGCCGCGGGGCCGCCCGCCGCGGCCATCCCGGCCGTGAACGTGAGGTCCGCGTCGGTCGACAGCGCGCGCTCGATCAGCTGCAGCATCTCGGGCGCGACTTTCTCCATCTTGGCCATCCGGTACATGACCTCGCCGGCGAAGGCCGACTGGAACTCGCGCAGGATAGCGGCCGTGTGCGCGGGCTCGAGGTGCGCCAGCACCAGCGCCGCCGTCTGCGGGTGTTCCCCGCGCAGCGTCGTCGCGAGCTGCTGCGGGTCGATCTTGCGCAGCCTGGGCATCCCGACCGTGTCCGCCAGCTGGTGGTGGATGCGCTTGAGGATCTGGTCGGCCTTCGCCTTCCCGTACGCCCGCTCGAGCACGTCGCGCGCGAACTCGATCCCGCCCGTCGTCAGCGACGCTACGCCTAACGTCGCCTCCAGCCACTCGGCGAGCACGGCCTCGGCCGCCGCGGGGGTGACGCGGTCCGTCTGGGCGATCTCAAGGCTGATCTGCTCGAGCTCGTCCGGCGTGAGGCTCGCGCTCAGCTCGGCCGTGACCTCGGGTCCCACGGTCATGAAGACGATCGCGAGCTTCTTGCGCCCGGTCATGGGGCGGTCGGCGGGCAGGGTGATTGTCATCGGCGGGTGGCGGGCCCTCGGGGGTCGTCAGTCGTCGCGCAGCCAGGAGCGGACCACGCGCACGGCCGCTTCGGGGCGCTGCTGGATCGTCGCGACCACCTGGTCGCGCACGGGGTTGGCGATCTCGCGCAGGACCATCGTCTGGCCGTCCGGGCCGAGGACGAACACCCCGCCCGGGTCGCTCGTCGGGGGCGTGGGACCGTCACTGCCGGCGGGGAGCGCCGGCGTGCCGACCGCGGCGATCTCCTCGCTGTCGGCGTCCGCGGCGGTGCCGGCCGCGAGTGCCGCGGCGGCCTCGGATGCCGGCGCGGCGGCCGCGCCCGGCTTGAGCGCGCGCATCGTCACGACCGCGACGACGAGCAGCGCGGCGAGGGCGAGGCCGGTGGCGAGGGGCTTCTGCGCGCCCGATAGCTTCTGCCACACGTCGGGCGCCGGCTCGGCCGCCGGCGCCGTCCCGCCGTCGAACGCCACGTTCACCACGCTCAACTTGTCGCCGCGCGCGGAGTCGAGCCCAACGGCGTTCCGCACGAGCGTGTCGATGCGCGCGAGTTCGACCGGGCTGCGCGGCGAAGGCGCCGCCTTGGGGCCGCTCGACAGCTTGTCGTTGACGAGGACCGCGACCGACAGACGGCGCACGTTGCCGATCGCGCCCGAGAAGGTCTCGGTGCTCTTCGTCGTCTCGTAGCTGGTCGCGACGTTGGTGCTCGCGGCGCCGCCCTGTGCGCCCGGCGTGATCTCGGCCTTCTGCTCGGTCGCGACCGCCTGCTTTTCGGGGTCAACCGCCTCGACCGTGCGCTCGACCTTGTCGAAGTTGACGAGCGCGCTCACCTGGACGCGCGCGTTTTTCGCGCCCACGACCTGGGCGACGATCTCCTGCGCTTTCTTCTCCAGGTAGCCCTCGACCTCGCGCTGCACGGCGAGCTGCCGGCTGGTGAGCCCGGCCATCGAGCCCGCGTCCCCGTCCATCGTGAGCATCCGGCCGGCGTCGTCGACGATCGTCACGTGGTCGCTCGCCAGGCCGTCGACGCTCGCGGCGACGAGGTGCGTCATCCCTTCCACGACGTCGGCGGCCGGGCGCTCGCCGTTGGTCAGCTTCAACACGACGCTCGCCTCCAGCGGCCGGTCGCCGCGGCGGAAGAGCTGCGTCTCGGGCATCGCGACGTGGACCTGCGCCGCCTCGACGCCGCGCATCTTGCTGATCGTCCGCTCCAACTCGCCCTCGAGCGCGCGGCGGTAGTTGATGCGCTGCGTGAAGTCGGTCATTCCCCACGACGGCTGGTCGAACAGCTCCAGCCCGGGGCGCCCGGCGTTGGGCAGCCCGCCGTCGCGGGCGAGCGTGACGCGCGCGCGCGCGAGGTCCTCGGTCTTGACGGCGATCTCGGTGCCGCCCTTGTCGAGGTGGTACTCGATCCCGGCCTCGGTGAGCTTGTCGGTCATCTTCCCCGACTGCTCGACCGGGACGTTGGCGAACACCGGGACGAACGTCGGCGCCGTCGCCCAACGCGAGACGCCGAACACGAGCGCCGCGGTGAGTAGGCCCACGAGGAGGATCAGCGCGCGGCGGGGTCCGCCCAGCCGGTCGACGGCGGGCTGGAGGGGCGCGAGAGGGGCGGGAAGGGCGGCGAGCACACACGTCGGCAAGGCACCCACCGTTCCACCCGCGCGTATTCGCTAACGCGTTGCCCGATAATGAGTTAGGCCGGCCACGTCGGTGGCCGGCCTGGCTGTGCGAATGGCCGCGCGGAAGAACTTGCCGAGCACCTCGTGCTCGATGTGCCGCGCGACGGTCGTCAGTCGCGGTACGGGTAGTCCGGGTCGGCGAGTCGCGTCACGCGGGCCAGATCCTCGGGATCGGCCATGTTGCGCGCGAGGTCGACGAGCATCGGGCTCAGGTGCCGCCCGTAGTAGAGCAGCGACGCCGCGCGCGGGCGGTGCGCCATGAGGTACGCCAGAATCGGCTTGTCGGCTTTGAGGCCGTTGCAGCGCCGGCACGCGAGCACGAGGTTGTCGCGCCGGTCGTACGCCGTGCGCCCGCGGCGGGGCGTCACGTGGTCGAGGGTGATCTCGCCTTCGGGCACCTTGCGCGCGCAGTAGGCGCACACGGGGCCGTGTTGGGCGAGGAGCCAGCGGCGCGTTTCGCCGTACGCCTCGCGGTCGGTCGGCAGCGACACCGAGCGTTCCTGCTCGGCGGCCGCGTACGGCGAGCGGCGGCGGGAGCGTCGGGCGCGCTTCGGCGCTTCGTGGAGCGCGGTGGCGTGCGACGGCGCGTCGTGCGTCAGCGGGCCGTGGCCGTGCGGGTGGTGCGGCGGTGGCGGCGGCGCGTACAGCGCGTCGGCCGCGGCGGCGCGCGTCGGGCTCTTCGGAGCGCGGTCGGCCGGGTGGGGGCGCGCGGCCTGGTGCCGGCGCGCGGGTGGAGCTGTCATGCGGTGCGGGTGAAGGAACGCGGACGAGGGCGCCGCATTGGTGCCCCGCCGACCGGGACGTTGGTCCCGGACCACGCATGATACACCTGCCGCGCCGATTTAGATCAAACTCGTAGATCAAACTTGGACGCCGGACCCGCCCGGCCTGCTGGCGGGATGACGCCGGCCAGCCGCTCAGCTCTGCATCGAGACCAACGTCTTGTACGCGTCGAGCACCTTGTTGCGGAGCTCGACCATCATCTCCAGCGACAGACTCGCCTCTTCGCCGGCGGCCATGACTTGGTGCAACTCGACCGGCTCGCCGCGGAGGAAGCGGTCCTTGAGCTCGCCCGCGGCGTCCTGCGCGTCCGAGACGCCCGACACGAACTGCTTGAGCGTATCGCCGAACGAGGTCTCGCCCACGGTCGACCCGCCGAGCGGTACGCGGATCGTCGACGGCCCGTCGGTGCCGAGGCCGCCGGAGATGCCGGCGCTCCCGCCGAAGCGGAGACGGCTCGAGATCGCGGCGATCGCGTCGGGCATCGCGATCAGGCCCGCACGTCGAGGCGGCCGCCGCGCGAGGCGGCGCCAAACGCGTTCGTCGCCGCCGCCGTGTTGCTCTGCAGCGCCTGCACGCCCGCGGCCGCGCGCCCATACGTCAGCGGCCCCGACGTCGAACTCTTCGCGAAGAACGTCCGCTCCTCGCTCGTCAGCACGCTCCAGAGCTCGGGGTCGGTGCCGGCCGGCGCCTCGCTCGGGAGCGCGGGCTGCGCGCCGCCGAGCGGCGCGGGCGGGCGCGTGATCGGGATCGGGACCGACGTCCCGGGGCGGGCCGCGCCCGGATTCAGCGCGCCCGGCCGCGTGCCGAGTCCGGCGCCTCCCGCCGCACCGCCGCCCGGCGTGGGCGAGAGCGGGCGGCCGATGGCGCCGAGGCCGTTGGTGAGCGGGTTGTTGACGCCAGAGATGGCCATGGTCGCGGGGATCGGCTCGGGTCAGTCGGTCAGGGCGCGATCAGATCTCGATCGCTTTTTTCAGCATCGCCTTCGCCGACTGGAACACCGTCGCGTTGGCCTCGTACACGCGGCGCGCGTCGAGCAGGTCGATCATCTCATCGCTCGTGCGCACGTTGGGGTAGCGCACGTAGCCGTTGGCGTCCGCGTCGGGGTGACCCGGATCGTAGACGAGTGGGCCTTCGGTGCGGTCATCCTCGATGCCCGCGACGCGCACGCCGTGCAGGCCATCGTCGCCCAACACGCCACCCGCTGCGGCGAGCAGCGGCACCTGCACGGTGCGCGTCTGGTCGCCCGTCATCGCCGTGCCGAACGCCGAGTTGCTGCGCGCGGCAGCGAGTGCCGGCACCTGGAACGCGGTGCTCCCGAATGGGGCGTCGGGCGTGGCCGTCGTGCCACTCATCCCGGTGGGACCGATCGCGCCGAAGAGCTGCGTGTCGGCCGTCGCCGGCTGCATTACGGTCACCTTGCGGCGGTACGGCTGGCCGTCGGGGCCGCGCGTCACCTCGGCGTTCGCCAGGTTGCTGGCGACGGTCTCGATGCGGGCGCGCTGCGCCGAGAGGCCGCTCGCCGAAATGGCGAGCGCGCGGAACATCGGCCGGACGGGCGACTGCGGCACGTAGGCGGGCAGCAGTCCGATGCGGGTCGGGGTCGGCATCAGCGCGGCCCGCTCACGTCTTCATCGCCGAGCGCAGCTTCGCGTACGCCCCCTGGAGGAGCTTGGCCGTCGCTTCGTAGCGGAGCTGTTCGTCGCCCAAGCTCACCATGTCGCCCTCGAGGTCGGGCGGCGGGCCGGCCTTCGCGCCACTCGCGCTCTCGGCCGTCGTGGCCGGCATGGCGAAACCGTCGGCGTTGTTGAGCGACGCCTTGGCCACGCGGTCCGCGACGGCGCGCGTACGGGCGGCGCTCGCGTCGAGCGCGCCGCGCAGCGACGACGAACTGACCACGCGGTCGATGAGGCCGAAGAGCATGGGAGGGCGGGGCAGGGGAGGGAGGTGCCCGTTGCTAGGGCAACTCGGAGGCCGATCGAACCGCGGGCGGTCCGCTGAGGCTAAAGCCATGTCTATGTTACAGTTACCGCGATTGTCGCCGGAGCGCGCCGCGCCGATCTCCCTCGGCCGAATCGGCCCACTCGGCACAAGCTGCCGCCCGAACTGGCCGAGTTTGGGCCAACAAGGGATGAACATTCGACGCGCACCGTGCGTATCACGGTCACCCCGCCCTGCCGCGACCAGCCTCCGCCTGGTCGCGGCGGGCCGATGCCCGTTCCCTCCCCCGACTTCATGCGCCTTTCTACTGCACGACGAGTTGGCTCGCTCGGTGCCGTCCTCGCCGCGTCGCTCGGTGTGCTGCAGGCCGCGGCCGCGCAGACGCCCGCCCGGCAGACCGCGACCGCCGCGCGCGCCGCGCTCCCGCGCGCGCTCGACCCGTCCAACTTCGACACGACCTGCGCGGCCTGCACCAACTTCTTCCAGTTCGCCGACGGCGGGTGGCTGAAGCGCACGACGATCCCCGCGGCCTACTCGCGCTGGGGCAGCTTCAACGAGCTCGGCGATCAGAACGAGCTCGTCCTCCGCCAGGTGATCGAGGCGTCCGCGGCCAACACCGCGGCCCCCGTCGGCAGCAACGACCAGAAGATCGGCGCGTACTTCCGCTCGTGCATGGACTCGACCGGTATCGAGCGCGCCGGGTTGGCGCCCGTGCAGCCGATCCTGCGCCGCATCGACGCGATCGCGAGCGTCGACCAGATGAAGCGCGACCTCGGCGCGCTCGAGCACGAGGCGGGACTCGCGCCCTTCGGCGCCGGGACCGGGCAGGACCGCAAGGACAGCAAGACGGTGATCGTGAACGTCGGCCAGGGCGGGACCTCGCTCCCCGACCGCGACTACTACCTGAGCGACGCGCCGCGCTTCAAGGCCGTCCGCGACGCCTACGCGCCGCACGTCGCGCGGATGTTCGTGCTCGCCGGCGAGAGCCCCGCCGCGGCCGACTCCGACGCCGCCCGCGTGGTCGCGCTCGAGACGCGCCTCGCCCAGGCGCAGATGCCGCGCGTCGCCATGCGCGACCCGAACGCGACGTACCACAAGATGACCGTCGCCGAACTGCAGCAGGCGACGCCCGGCTTCGACTGGGTGCGCTACTTCCAGGACGCCGGCGGCGGCACGGTCACCGCCGCGACCACGGTCAACGTCGCGCAGCCCGCGTTCCTCGCCACGCTCGACACGCTCTACGGCACGCAGCCGCTCGCGACGTGGAAGGCCTACCTGCGCTGGCACGCCCTGTCGCGCGCCGCGAGCGCGCTCCCCGCGGCGTTCGTCAACGAGCAGTTCGCCTTCAGCCGCAACCTCTCCGGCGTCACCGCGCAGCAGCCGCGCTGGAAACGCTGCGTCGCGGCGACCAACGGCGCGTTAGGCGAACTCGTCGGCCAGGAGTACGTCAAGCGCACGTTCACGGCCGAGGACAAGGCGCGCGCGCTGCGGATGGTCGAGAACCTGCAGGCCGCCCTCCACGACCGCATCCAGTCGCTCGACTGGATGAGCGACAGCACAAAGCAGCAGGCGCTCGCCAAGCTCGCCGCGTTCACCAAGAAGATCGGCTACCCCGACACCTGGCGCGATTACTCCAAGCTCCAGGTCGGCGACGTCTCGTACTACGACAACACGCGGCGCGCCTCGCTGTTCAACCAGCAGCGCAACTGGAACAAGCTCGGCAAGCCGGTCGACCGCACCGAGTGGGGCATGACGCCGCCGACGGTCAACGCGTACTACAACCCGGCCGTCAACGAGATCGTCTTTCCGGCCGGCATCCTCCAGTTCCCGTTCTACAACCCGCGCGCCGACGACGCCGTGAACTACGGCGCGATGGGCGCGGTGATCGGCCACGAGATGTCGCACGGCTTCGACGACCAGGGCCGCCAGTACGACGCCCAGGGGAACCTACGCGACTGGTGGACCGCCGCGGACGCGGCCAAGTTCAAGGCGCAGGCGCAGCGCGTGGTCGACCAGTTCTCCGCCTACACGGTCGTCGACTCGTCGACGCACCTCAACGGCCAGCTCACGCAAGGCGAGAACATCGCCGACCTCGGCGGCCTCACCATCGCGTACGCGGCGATGGAGAAGGACTACGCCGGGAAGTCGCGCGCCAAGATCGACGGCTTCACCCCCGAGCAGCGCTTCTTCCTCGGCTGGGCGCAGGTGTGGCGTGAAGTCTCGCGACCCGAGCAGGCGCGCGTCCTCGCGGCGACCGACCCGCACTCGCCCGGCATGTACCGCGTCAACGGGCCGCTCTCCAACATGCCCGAGTTCAAGGCCGCCTGGGGCTGCAAGACGGGCGATCCGATGGTCCGCCCCGCCGAGCAGCGCGCGAGCATCTGGTAGCAGCTCGTGAGTAGCGGGAGCATCGCACGCCCGGCATGACGCCGGGCGCGCGTCGACGGAGGACGGGCCGCCGCGCAGACCACCGCGCGGTGGCCCGTCGCGCTTCGTTCCGCGCGCGCGCCGTGCATCTTTCGCGCGGGCGACCCCCGCCCCACGCCGGCCCTCCGCATGCCTCGCCCCCCGTGTCCGTTCCCGAAGCGATCGCCGCGCGCGTGACGAGCGGCCACCGGCGTGCGATCCGGGTGGCACAGCTCGGGCTGGTCGTCAACGCGGCGCTGGCCGCCGTCAAGCTCGCGGCGGGCGTCTTCGGCCACACGTACGCGCTCGTCGCCGACGCGGTCGAGAGCGGCGCCGACATCCTCGCCTCCGCCGTCGTGTGGGGCGGGTTGGCCGTGGCCGCGCGCCCGGCCGACAACGACCACCCGTACGGCCACGGGAAGGCCGAGTCGCTCGCCGCGGCGGTGGTGAGCGGGCTGCTCGTCGTCGCGGCCGTGGGCATCGCGATCGAGGCCGTGCGCGAGATCCGCACGCCGCACCTCGTGCCCGAGGCCTGGACGCTCTCCGTGATTGTCGTTGCGTTCGCGCTCAAGTGGTGGCTCATGCGGCGCGCCGGGGCGGTCGTCGAGGCGACCGGCAGCGCCGCGGTGCGCGCCGACGCGGGGCACCACTTGAGCGATGCGGTGACCTCGGCGGCCGCGTTCGTCGGCATCGCGATCGCCGTCGTCGGTCACCGCGTCCAGGGGCATCCCGCATGGGCCGCGGCCGACGACTGGGCCGCGCTCCTCGCCTCGGGCGTGATCGCGTACAACGGCGTCCAGCTGCTGCGGCCCGCGCTCCACGACCTCATGGACCGCATGCCCGACGGCGGCGTGGTCGGCGCCGTCGAGCGGGCCGCCCGCGGCGTCCACGGCGTGCTCGACGTCGAGAAGCTCAACGTGCGCCGCGCCGGCACGGTCTACCACGTCGACATCCACGTCCAGGCCGCGCCCAAGACGCCGCTCGACGAGGCGCACGTGTTGGGCGGTAAGGTAAAGGGCGCGATCCGGCGCGACGTTCCCGGCGTCGACGGGGTGCTCGTGCACATGGAGCCGTACGAAGGCTGAGCCCCGCGGCGCGGGTCCGGGTCCGTCGCCGACTTGGCCCGCGCGGGACCGGGTGGTACGAAACGGGCGAAGGGCACGCGGCCTAACCCGAGCCCCGCCGCCGATGCCCACCGCCCAACGATCTTCCAACGCCGCGCTCTGGCTGGCCGCCGCCGGCGCGGCCGCCTGGACCGTCCGAACGCTCGCCCGTCGCGCGCGCCGCGTCGACTTCCGCGGCAGGGTCGCCCTCGTCACTGGCGGCTCGCGCGGGCTGGGGCTCGAGCTCGCCCGACAACTCGTCGACGCCGGCGCGCGCGTCGCGATCTGCGCGCGCGACGAGGTCGCCCTGAGCCGCGCACTCGCCGACCTCGTCGGCCGCGCCGCCGACCGCGGCGGCCGCGCCACAGACGTCCTCGCGCTCCCGTGCGACATCACGATCCAGGCGGACGTGCAGGCGCTGGTCGCCGACGTCGAGCGACGCCTCGGCCCGATCGACCTGCTCGTCAACAACGCCGGCACGATCGAAGTCGGCCCGTCCGAGCAGATGGTACGCGCCGACTTCGACGAGGCGATGGCGACCAACTTCTACGGCGCGCTCCACACGGTCCTCGCCGTCACGCCCGGCATGCGCGCGCGCCGCGCCGGGCGAGTCGTCAACATCGCCTCGATCGGCGGGAAAATCTCGATCCCGCATCTCCTCCCCTACTCGGCGAGCAAGTTCGCCCTCGTCGGCCTGTCCGAGGGACTGCGCAGCTCGCTCGCCAAGGACGGCGTCTCCGTCACCACGGTGTGCCCGGGCGAGATCCGCACGGGCAGTACCGTGCACGCGGTGTTCAAGGGCGATCAGGAGGCCGAATACCGCTGGTTTGCTACCAATAGCTCGGCGCCGCTCGCGAGCATCTCGACCGATCTCATCGCGCGCCGGATCCTCGACGCCGCCGCGCACGGCGATGCCGAGCTCGTCACCCCGGCGAGCGCCTGGCTCATCGCCAAGTTCCACGACTTCGCGCCCGGCCTCGCCGCGGACCTCGGCGGTCTCGGCGAACGTACGCTCCCCGCGCCGTCGGCGGACGGCGCGTCCCGGCGCGCGGGACACGAAGTGAGCGACGACCTGCCGGGCTGGGCCCGCTCCGTCCAGGACCGGGCCGTCGGAACCTTCAACCAGGGCGAGCGGTTCGCGCCGTGAAGCCGGCCCGGACGGAGCGCACGCGCGTCCCCGGCACGCCGCGCGACCACACGCGCCGGTGCAGATCGGCCCTTCGTTAGTCACTCCAGCACGGGAGCAGGTCGATGGATCCGTACGGCAGCGAACGGCAGTGGTACTGGGTGGGCATGGTCGCGCTCGCGCTCGGCGCGTTCGCGATGCTCCTGCGCTCCCGCGGCAAGCCGCGCGACTCGGAGCCGCACTACGTCTACCACCTCTTCGTCTGCTTCACGGCCGCCCTCTGCTACCTCGCGATGGCCCTGGACCAGACCCGGGTCGAGGTCCCCGCCGAGGCGCGCCACCTCTACGTCGCGCGCTTCCTCGACTGGTCCATCACCACCCCGCTCCTCCTGCTCGGCCTGGCCACCACCGCGCTCGGCGAGCTCCGCCGCCGGAACGCCCTCGTCGTCGGCCTGCTCCTGGCCGACGTCGCCATCATGCTCACCGGGCTCGGGGCCACGCTCTCGCACGTGCAGGGGGCCAAGGTCGCGTGGTACGTCGTCAGCTGCGCCTTCCAGGTCGCGGTCTACGCCCTGGTCTGGGGCCCGCTCCGCCGCGAGGCCCGGAGCCAGCGCTCGCCGAGGGTGGGCGCGGTGTACACGCGCAACGCGGCCGTGCTCTCGCTGCTCTGGGTGGCGTACCCGCTGATCTGGCTGGGCGCGCCGAGCGGGTTCCGGCTGTACGAGGCGCCGACGGCGGCGTTCCTCTACCTGGCGTTCGACCTCGTGGCCAAGGTGGGCTACGGCTTCTTCACGCTCGCCGGGAGTGCGCAGCTCGAGCCGCACGCGGCGCACTACCGGCCGGTCGTCGAGCCGATCGCGTCACTCCCGCCGGACGGGTCGTCGCGGCCCGTGGGCGCCGAGCGCGAGCGCGCGCGCGAGCGCACCGAGTTCGCCGGCACCCGCCGGTAGGCCGCGGCAGCACCGGGCAACCACGTGACGGTTGTGACCGCGAGCAGCGTGCGGGAGGCCGCCGCTCCGTGGCTGCCCACATGGCGCGCCGAACACACGCGCCGGGCTTCGATCGTCCTCTGGGTCATCGTCTTCGGAGCCATCGTCGTTTCGCACCTCGCGCCCGGCGCCGCGACGCTGCCCATCGGCGCGCAGGTATTCGCCCTTGTGGTCGCCGTCGCCGTGTTCGGCGTCCCGCACGGCGCCCTCGACCCGCTCGTCGGCCGCCGCTGGCTCGCGCCGCGCTTGGGCGCGCGCTGGTGGGCCCCGTTCCACGCCGCATACGTGCTGCTCGCCGCGGCCGTTGTCGCCGGGTGGGCGCTCGCCCCGGCCGCGACACTTGCCGTCTTCCTGGTCGCGTCCGCCGTCCACTTCGGCCTCGGCGACGTCGACCGAGCGCGCGAGCCGCTCGGGTTCGGATGGGCCGCGCTGCTGGCGCGCGGCGCCGCGCCGATCGTTGTGCCCGCAGCGGCGCACCCCGCCGCCGTCCGGCAGGCGTTCGGCTGGGTCGCTGCGGGCGCCACGCCCGCCCAACTCAACGCGCTCGTGACCGCGGCGGCGGTGTCCGCTCGTTGGGCTGTCCTGCCCGCGTGCGCCGCCCTCGCAGTCGCCCACCTCGCGGCCGCACGCCGGGCGCGCGGCGCGCCGCCGGCCGCGGCCCACCGCGCCGACGCGCTCGAATGCCTCGCCGTCCCCGCCCTGGCGTGGGCGCTCCCGCCATTCCTCGGCTTCCTCGTCTACTTCTGCCTCCTGCACTCGACGCGGCACGCCCTCGCCCTCGCCGCCGCGCTCGACCCCGCGCGCCCCGCGCGGGCTTGGGCCCGCTTCGCGCGCGAGGCGCTGCCCGCCACGGCGGTCACGCTGGCGTTAGGCGTTGCGGTATGGGCGGCGCTCGCCTCGGCGCCCGCGGGCGCGGACCGCGCGGCGGCACTCGCCCCCGCGGCCGTGCGCGTCCTCTTCGCCGGCCTCGCCGCGCTCACCGCCCCGCACATGCTCCTCACCGCGCTGGCGGGCGAGCCCGACGAGAGCCTAACGGCCTCCTGACTCCGGCCCGCCGCCCTACCCGGCCGCCGGCCCGTTCAGCTTGTTCCGCAGCGTGCGCACCGACAGCCCGAGCAGCTCCGCCGCCCGCGTCCGGTTCCCTTTCGCGACGACGAGCGCCCGGTCGATCAACACCGCCTCGGCCCGCGTCACGTCCAGCGAGTGGAGCACGACGCGCATCGGGTCGTCCGCCCCCCCGTCGGCGACTCCGCTCGAGGTCCCGTCAAGCCCGCCGTTGAGCGCGCCGTTAGACGCCGCGAGCGCGGTCAGCGCCGCCATGCGCCCTCCCGCCCCGATCCCCGCCCCGGTCAGCCCGAACCGCGCCGGCTCGAGCGCGTGCGGCAGCAGCGTCGTTTCGGGCGACAGGATCACCGCCCGCTCGATCACGTGTTGCAGCTCGCGCACGTTGCCCGGCCACGCGTACCGCTGCAGCGCCGCCATCGTCTCCGGCGCGATCCCGTCGAACCGCTTCCCGACCTCCTCCGCCGTCCGCACCGCGAACCGCGTCGCGAGCGCCGGCACGTCGTCCGGCCGCTCTCGGAGGGGCGGAATCGAGAGAGGGATCACGCTCAGCCGGTAGTACAGGTCCTGACGAAACGTCCCGGCTGCCGCCTCCGCGGCGAGGTCGCGGTTGGTCGTCGCGATGATCCGCACGTCGACCTTCACCGGCTGCGTCCCGCCCACGCGCTCGAACTCCTGCTCCTGCAGCACGCGGAGCAACTTCGCCTGCAGATCGAGCCGCATTTCGCTCACTTCGTCCAACAGCAGCGTCCCGCGGTGCGCGCGCTCGAACGCCCCCTCGACCCGCCGGATCGCCCCCGTGAACGCGCCCTTCTCGTGCCCGAACAGCGCGCTTTCGATCAGCCCCTCCGGCAGCGCCGCGCAGTTGAGCTGGATGAACGGCCGCTCCCGCCGCTCGCTCTGGTCGTGCACCGCCCGCGCGAACAGTTCCTTCCCCGTCCCGCTCTCGCCCTGCAGCAACACCGTCGCCCGCGTCGGCGCCGCCGTCTTGACCGTCTGCATCAGCCGCCGCATCGACGGGGAATCCCCCACGATCTGCCGCTCGCTCCGGATCGCGCTCACCTCCCGGCGCAGCGCCTCGTTCTCCCGCCGCAGCCGCACGTACTCCAGCGCCTGGTCCACCGCCAGCTCCAGCTGCTGCGGCCTAACCGGCTTGGTGATGTAGTCCACCGCGCCGGCCTTGATCGCCATCACGGCGTGCTCGATCGACGCGTGCCCCGTGAGCATGATCACCGGCACGTCGTGCCCCTCGCGCTGCAACATCGTGAGGAACTCGAGCCCCGTGATCCCGGGCATTCGATAGTCCGAGATCACGAGGTCGACCGCCGACCGTTCGAGCACGTGCAACGCCTCGCCCACGTGACGCGCGCCCACGGGCTTGTGCCCGGCGCGCCGCAGCGTGTCGTCCAGAATCAGGCCGACGGCCGCGTCGTCGTCGACCCACAAGATGGTGGCCATGGGCGGAAGGTATTGCCGGCCCCGCCACACCGCACGACGCCGGGCCGCACGCCCGCCGTGACCGCGCCGCCGCCCACGCGTCCTGCTCGCGCCGTATCTCACGCCGACTGCCCACGCCTCCATGCGCGTTACCACCGCGGGTCAGACGCGGGCCATCATCGCCCGCCTGCTCGACAGCCAGTCCAAGCTCGCCGACGCGCAGCAACGCGCCACCTCGGGCCTCAAAGTCGCCAAGATGAGCGACGACCCCACCGCCGCAAGCGCCATCGTCCGCGACAGCGCCGCCCTACGCGGGGTCGCCCAGTACACGCGCAACGTCCAGGGCGTGACGGCATCGCTCAACGTCGAGGACGGCGCCCTGCAGCAGGTCAATGACCTGCTCGACCGTGCCAAGGAGCTCGGCATCGCGGCCAACACCTCGACCGCGACGCCCAACTCGCGCGCCGCCGCGGCCGCCGAGGTGCAGCAACTCCTTAGCCAGGCGATCGCCCTGGGCAACACCAAGAACGGCGACGAGTACGTCTTCGGCGGCACGAGCAACGACGGCCGCCAGCCGTTTGACGCCACCAGCACGAGCTTCGTCCCGAGCGATACGCCGGCGGGCGGCGGCACGCCGGTCCCACGCTTCCCGACCGGCGTCCGCGCGGTCGACGTCGGCGGCGGCGGCCAGACGCTCGACGGCACTCACGACGGCACGTCGGTCTTCCTCGCTTACACCAACGGCGTCCCCGACCCGACTCGCGGCGTACTGCCCGCGCTGCGGCAGCTCCAGCAGGCGCTCACTGCGCCCGACCCGACCACGCAAATCGGCGCCGCGCTGAGCGCGATCGACGATGCCTCGAACCGCACCCAGGTCCGCGTCGGCGAACTCGGCGCCCGCCAGAACCAGGCCGACCTCGTCGGCACCGGACTCAACGCGTTGCAGACCTCGCTCACCCAGCACAAGTCCGACCTGAGCGAGATCGACGCCGAGCAGGCGATCACCGAGACCCTCGCCCGCCAGACGGCTTACCAGTCCGCGATGCTGGCCTCGTCCAAGGTGATGGGCCTCAGCCTAACGGAGTACCTCCACTGACCATGACGATGATCGCCCCCGGCGCCGAACCCGCCAGCACCGTCGCCTCCGACCTGCTCGGCCCCGTGCTCGCGCCGCGCGACGCGCACTATCGCTTCCCCGCGGGGCTCTACGGGTTCAACGACTTCCGCGACTTCGTCCTCATCCCGGCCGGTCGCCCGGGTCTCTACTGGCTACAGTCGGTCGAGAACTCCGCGCTCGTGTTTCTGCTGGCCGACCCCGGCCACTTCTTCGCCCACCACGAGCTCGACGTCCCCGCCGCCGACCTCGAAGCGCTCGCCGGGTGCCACGCGCCGGCGGACGAATTCGCTGCGTTCGTCGTCGTCACCCTCGGCGAGACGCGCGGCGCCGCGACCGCCAACCTCCAGGCGCCCGTCGCCCTCCACACGCCGTCGCGCACCGCGCGCCAGGTCGTGCTCAACGACGGACACCAGCGCGTCCGCGTCCCGCTCGCCGTCGGTTAGGCGCGCGCTCAAGTTCCCGCGCCCGCCGCCGACACCTCTCGTCGCAGGGCCGCCGCGGCCCCGCGCCACCCGGAGCACGGACGCTCCGTCCACCACGTCAGGGAGTGACCCGCCATGAAGATCCAGACCAACACCTCGGCCACGTTCGCGCTCAACTACATGAGCGTGAACGAAAAGAACACGCAGCAGTCGATCCAGCGCCTGTCTTCGGGCTTCCGGATCAATCGCGCGGGCGACGACGCGGCCGGCCTCGCGATCGCCAACAAGCTCCGCCTCGACGGTAAGGGGCTCGGGCAGGCGCAGAAGAACGTCGCCCAGGCCTCGTCGATGCTGCAGGTGATGGACGGCGCGACGCAGACCGTCTCGTCGATCCTCGACCGGATGAAGGAGCTCGCGACGCAGGCGAACTCGGCCAACATCGGCAACCAGGCCGGGCAGCTGCAGAAGGAGTTCACGCAGCTCAGCGGCGAAATCGATCGGATCGCGGCGACGACCAACTACCAGGGCACCAACCTGCTCGACGGCTCGTTCGGATCGGGCGCCGATCTGACGTCCTCGGCGACCGACGCGGCCTTCAAGACGGGCGGCACGCTCGCCGGCGCGGTCTCGCTGCCCAGCGGCGTGAGTGGTCTCCCGGCCGGCGCCGCCGGCGTCAAGATCAGCTACGCGGCCGGCACCGCGACCTCCACGTCCGGCGGTACCACCACGCCTGCGACCAACGGTACGATCACGTTCCAGTACGTCGACTCGACCGGCGCGGCCCTCACCGGCACCGGCAACTCGACCACCGCCACGGTCACGGCTCCTGCGACGGGCAACACGATCGCGGCCGCGACGACGGTCACCTCCGGCGACGGAAAGGTCTCGATCGCGCTCGCGGCCGGCTTCGACGTGTCGACCAACACCGTCATCCCGTCCGCCGCGAAGGAGTTGGCCTTCCAGAAGACCGGCTCGTTCCAGGTCAGCTCGAGCGGCAGCTACGCGTTCGGTGGTAACGACCAGATCCAAGTCGCCGCGGTCAACGTCAGCTCCAAGGGCCTCGGCCTCTCGGGCCTCGACCTGACCACGCAGACCGGCGCCGCGTCCGCCCTGACGGCCATCGACGCGGCGACCAACGTCGTCAGCACCGCGCTCGGCAACATCGGTTCCGCGGAAAGCCGCCTCGACTTCGCCTCGACCAACGTGGCCACCGCTCTGCAGAACACGCAGGCCGCCGAGTCGACGATCCGTGACACCGACATGGCGCAGGAAATGACGATGTTCACCAAGAACAACATCCTGCAGCAAGCCGCCCAGAGCATGCTCTCGCAGGCCAACCAGGGCACCCAGAGCATCCTAAAGCTCCTGCAGTAGTCGGACGGCGCCCGACGCCGGAGACGAACCCGACGTCGGTCGCGTGACCCCGGACGGCGAGCGATCGCCCAGCGGCCCTGCCGCCGCCTGACGCCCCGCGCGCCGGGGGTCGCCTCCTGCGACACCCGGCGCGCGCCGTCGCGCACCTTTTCTCCCGCGTTCCATGACCACCTCCGTCTCCGGTACGTCGAGCCCCAGCACCACGTCCGTGCCCGGCGGGAGTGCCGCGTCGTTCACCGGGCTCGCGAGCGGCATCGATTGGCAGTCGCTCGTCGACTCCGTCGTGACGGCGGGGAAGGCGCCCGCGACCGCGTGGCAGAAGCAGATCGACGGCAACACCGCGCGTAAGACGGCGCTCGACACCCTCTCGCAGAACCTCAACGACCTCCAGGTCGCGAGCAACGCGCTCGAGTACGGCGCAGGCTTCAACGTCTACGCCGTCTCCGCCTCGGGCACGGCCAGTGACGGCTCCGGCCTCAACGTCCTCGCGGCGACGGCCGCCAACACGGCGAGTGCGGGCACCTACGCCGTGAGCGTGCAGCAGCTCGCCCAGGCGCAGAAGACGATCGGCAGCGTCGGCCTGGCGAGCGCCTCGACGGCCCTCGGCGTTACCGGCGGGCTCACGTTCACGACCGGCGGCGGGCAGAACGTGACCGTGACCGTGGCGAGCACCGATTCGCTCGCCGCCATTCGCTCCAACATCAACGCCCTGCAGGGCCAGACCGGCGTGCAGGCGTCGATCGTCAGCGGCAATCCAGACGGCAGCGACGCGCACCTCGTTCTCGGGGCGCTCAAGACCGGAAGCGCGGGCGGCTTTACCGTCGCCGACGCGTCCGGCACGTCGCCATCGCTGACCGGGATGCTCGGGCTCGGGACGCCCACCGTGACCGCGCAGGACGCTCGCCTAACGGTCGACGGCGTCTCCGTCACCCGCACGTCGAACACGGTGTCGGACGCGATCACCGGCGTCACGCTCTCGCTCAGCGCCGTCGGCCAGAGCTCGATCGCGCTCACGCGACAGCCCGACAAGGCCCAGGCCTCGGTCCAGGCGTTCGTCGACGGCTACAACAAGATCCAGAAGTTCATCCAGCAGCAGAACACCATCCAGGCGGACGGGACCTGGCCGCCCCTGCACAACGATCCGACGCTGCGCGACGCGCACACGCAGCTATCGGGCATGATGCTCGCAGGCGGCGCCGCGGCCAACGGCGTCGCGCCCGACCTGTCGACACTCGCCTCGGCGGGCGTGTCGCTACAGAAGGACGGCACGCTCAAGCTCGACGCCACGGCGTTCCAGTCCGCGTTCGGGAGCCGGCTCGCGGACATGAGCGCGCTCTTCACCGACCGCATGGGCGCGTTCTCCTCGTACGTCGACAACGCGGCCGCGCCGTACATCGGCACCATCAGCCAGCGCGAGAGCGCGATCGACGCCCAGAGCGGCGGCCTGCAGTCGCGAATCGACAACCTGAACGCCCGGATGGACAAGAAGCGACTCGCCCTGCTCGCTCAGTACTCCAAGTTCGAAGCGTCCCTCAGTCAACTGCAATCCACCGGTACCGCCCTGTCCTCGCAGTTCGCGTCCCTGACGAAGAGCAGCAGCTGACGCCGGCGCCACGCGCGCTCCCACTTTCCGAGCCATGCTCCCTTCCGTCAAACCCGCCCTCGATCCGCTCGCGCAACGTGCCGCGATCGACGCGCTCGAAGCACAGCGCGCCGCGTACCGTCGGTACGCGCGTACGGTCGACGACCAGTCGCAGACCGTAGCCACCGGCGACGCCGACCGCGCGGTCGCGGCGGGTGACGTCGTGGCACGCGGGTTCGACGAACTGGAGGCCGGCGCGCGCGTCCTCCGTCCGCACCTCGCACGCGTAAGCGAGCAGGGATCGCCGGATCAGCAGGCCGACGTCCAGCGTCGGCTCGAGTCGTTGACGTCGGACGCAGACCGC
Organism: uncultured Gemmatimonadales bacterium; assembly: GCA_963763675.1. Classification (GTDB taxonomy): domain Bacteria; phylum Gemmatimonadota; class Gemmatimonadetes; order Gemmatimonadales; family Gemmatimonadaceae; genus BPUI01. The sequence continues at coordinate 698,647 of CAVXPN010000003.1, read as the reverse complement.
GCGCAGAGCGCGATCCAGAACCTCACGGCCCAGCTCGACGCGTGGCGCCTGGCGTACGGCCGCCAACTCGCCTCCGTCGGCCTAACCCCTGGCGGAGCCGGGGGCGGGGCGGATGGGGCGGCTGCAGTCGGCACCGGCGGACGCACGGCGGACCCCGGCCTCGGCGGCGTCACCCCCCCTGGAGGCCGGCCGTCGGACCCGCGCGGGTACGGACCGCGCGGACAGGCGACGGACGTTCGCGCGTCGCCGAAGCTTCTGAACCGACTCGGTTGACGGGTCGACGCCGACTCGTCCGAGCCGTGGTGTAGCCACACGGGCACCCTGCCGATACCACAGGCTACACCGATGCGCCGGCGCCACAGTCGCGCCTGTGCAGCACCCCGCCTCTCCCGCCCGCGCAGCCCGGCCGCCCTCATGAGCTATCCCGCACACGCCTACGCCACCGCCGCGCCCCAGCGCTTCTCGGCGCGCCCCGCCGCGACGTCGCCGGCCCCGGTGCGCCTTCAGGCCGCGCAGGCGTCGCGCTACCGTGACGCCGAGCTGGCGAGCGCCTCCCCGGGTCAGCTCATCGTCATGCTGTTCGACAAGTGCGCGCTGACCGTCCGGCGTGCCCAGGCCGCGCTCGCCGCGGGCGACATTCCGACTCGTACCTCGCACATCTGCGCCGCCGCGGATATGATTGCCGAACTCCGCGGGTCGCTGGACTTCGAGGCCGGCGGCGACATCAGCCGGCAACTCGATGCGCTGTACGCGTACTCCCTGCGCGAGCTGTTCGCGGCCAACCGCGCGCAGGACCCCGCGAAGCTCGCGTCGGTGCTCGACGTCGTGACGGGGCTGCGCGACGGGTTCGCTGGCGCCACGGCGCAGTTGGCAGCGGGCCAGGCCGGCACGCCGCGCCCCCAGTCGGCGTGAGTCTCGGCGTAAGCCACGGCGCCGCCGGCGCCGACCTCGCGCGCGACGCCGCGACGGTTGTCGTCCTGCTCGAGCGCTTCGGCGATCTGTTGACAGAGGCGCTGGACGCCGCCGGCCGCGGCGCCGAGGAGGAATTCGCCGTGGCGGTCGCCGAACGCGGGCGAGTGACCGCGGCCCTCGGAAATCGACTCGCCGCGCTTGCCCTCGCGCGGCAGGTCGCGCGCCGCGGCGGCGCGACTCCGGGCGACATCGCTGCCGCGCTGCGACCGGTGGACCGGGCGCTCCGCCACGCGCAGCTACTGCACGACCGCGTCGAAAGCGACGAACGGTCGTCCCACGACGCGGTCGCGGCCGAGGCGAGACTGACGCTCGTCCGCTGAGTGCGCACCGAGCCTACGCGTGTGACCCACGGTCGTCGGTGCGCGTCCTGGAACGTGACCACCGACGACCGCTCGCGTGAGCGCCGCTGACCTTTCCGCCGTGGGCGACGTCCACCGCGTCGTGGACGGGCCGCTCGCGCCTCCGGTGTCCGGCGGGTGGCAGGTTGGTCACGCGCCGCCGCCGAGTGCCCTCGACCCCGCTGCAGCCCGCGCCGCTCGGCTGGAGGCACGACTCGCGGTGTACGCGCAGTACGCCGCCGTGCTGGCCGAGGAAGCGACCGCGGTGGTCGGCGGCGACGACGCACGCCGCGCCGCACTCGCGGCGGCCCGGGGCGACGCGGCCGAGCACTTTTCCGAGCTTCGTGCGCAGGGGGGGGGACGCCCGGCCCGCTCGCGTTCGACGACGCGCTCAACGACGCCCTGCACGAGCTCCGACACCAGGACACGATCGATCAGGCACTCGCCGGCCACCTCCGCGCGCTGCGCGAGGTGGCGGCGGTTCGCGAGTTCGCCGCCGCCGTCGGGCCGAGGCTCATCGCGGGCGACCCGCCGCCGCGGCTGGACGTTCGGTTCTAGCGCTCAACTTCGAGCCGGCGTGGCCGATACTGGCACGTACAGGAGGCACACCATGAATATTCGATCGATCACGAACTCGTACGGCCCGCAACGCGTGACTGCCCCGACCGCGGGCTCGCCCGCCAAGGGGGGTAGCGACGCGGCACCCGCGGCCGCCCCCTCCGGCGCGGCGCGCCAGGACTCGGTCGCCATCTCCGACGCCGGCCGCGCCTTGTCTGGCGGCGAGGCGCCTGCGGCGAAGGCCGCGAACGGTTCGCTCACCCCCGAACGCGTCGCCGGTCTGCGCAAGAAGGTGCTCGAAGGCGCGTACAACTCTACCCACGTCGTCGATTCGGTCGCGAAGCGGCTGCTTTCGACCGGCGACGTCTGACCCAAGCGATCGACATGAAGATCCTCGTCGTGGACGACTCGTCGACGATGCGCCGCATTGTCGTGAACTCGCTCCAGCGTATCGGCTTCACGGACACGGTCGAGGCGGAAGACGGGCGTGCCGCGCTCGACCGCTTCGATTCGTCCGTCGGATTCGTGATCACCGACTGGAACATGCCCAACATGACCGGCACCGAGCTCGCCAAAGCGCTCCGCGATCGCGGCGAGCAGGTGCCGATCCTGATGGTGACCGCGCGAAGCGTGCGCGAGGACATTATCGAGGCGATGCAAGCGGGCGTGAACAACTACATCGTGAAGCCGTTCACGCCGCAGATCCTGAAGGAAAAGATCGACGCGCTCGTGTCGGTCTCCGGCGGCGTCGCGGCGTGACGGCCGTGGCCGCGCGTCAGGAGCTGTACTATGACACCGAGACGGCGCTGCGCCTCGTCGATGGCGAGATCCGTGCGATGACGGACGCGGACCCGACGCGCGACGCGTCCGACGCCCCGCTGTCGGGCCTCGCGGCGCTGCCGGCGATCCTGGGGCGGGCCAACGAAGAGATCGAAGCCGTCCTCGGCAACCTGCGCGACGGCCGCGCGGCGCTGGATGCCCTCGAAACGGCGACGGTCGGCAAGCTACGGCAGACCAGTGACAAGCTCCGCGAGGTCACGTCGGCAACCGAGGTAGCCGCGAGCGACATGCTCGACGCGCTCGACCGCGCCGGCACGACCGTCGACGCCCTCGAGGCCGCGGACCACGCCGGCGATAAGCCGCGAGCGGCTGTGCTCCGCGACGCTCTGCGTGGCGAGATCTTCGGCATGATGGGTGCGCTCCAGTTTCAGGACATCACCGCGCAACAGCTGGCCTACGCCGCCAGCGTGCTCACCGAGATGCAGGGGCGTCTGCTCCTGATCGCGAAGTTGTTCGACCCCGCCGTGGTGGTGCCTGGCTCGTCGTTCGCCCCGGACCCGCGCACGTTCGACCCCGGCGCCACGACGCGCAATGCGGACCGCCGCCAGGCCCTGGCGAACGAGGTCTTCCTGGTCGCGCGTTAGACGCGCGGCACGGGTGCGTACCGCGCGTCCGGACGGCCCGCCGTCCATCCCGCCCCTCGCCGCGGTCGCGCACGAACTTCGCACGCCGCTGGGCGGCATCCTCGGGTGCGCGGACCTACTGGCCGCGACGCCACTCAATGACGAGCAGCGCGCCCACCTGGACGCGCTGCGCGAGGCGGCAGCCGCGCTCGCGGCCTTCGCTGAGGACGCGCTCGACCTCGCCCGGCTCGGGGTCACCGCGCCCCACGCGGCCGTACGCGCCGGCCCGTGCGACGTGCGCGCGGTCGTTGGTGGCGCCGTCCGTACGCTCGCGCCCAGCGCTCGGAGGCACGGAGTTCGCCTGGAATACGCGGTCGACGCGGCCGTGCCGCCATCCGTCCACGCGGACGCCGGCGCGCTCCGCCGCGTGCTCCTGAACCTCGGCGCCAACGCCGTGCGCGCCGCGCGCGGCGGCGCCGTCCACGTCGCGGCGTCGGTGGACGAGGGAGGCATGAGCGCTCTGGTCATCGCGGTGTCGGACACCGGTCGCGGCATCACGCCGGATCGGCGGCGCACCCTGTTTCAGCCCTGGGCGACCGGGGACGCCGAGGGTGGCGCGGGGCTCGGCCTCGCGCTCGCCGGCGAACTTGCGGCACGTATGGGCGGGGCGATCACCGTCGAGAGTGTGCCGGGCACGGGCAGCACGTTCACGATTCGAATCCCGTCTTAGCGCACGCGGCCGTGCGCGACGCGACTCAACCGCCACGCGCCGCCCGCCGACACTCGTCGACGTGATCCTGCTCATCGAAGACGACCTCGTCACGTGTCATATCATGACGGCGCTGCTCAAGCGGCTGCGTCGCGCGCACACCGTGGTGCACGACGGCGCGAGCGCGCTGGAGTACCTGGGGCGTCAGCCGGTTGACCTGATCATCACGGACCTGCTCCTTCCTGACGGGCACGGGCTCGACCTCGTCGAAGGACTCCTCGTAAAGCCGCACCTGCAGGACATCCCGGTGATGTTCTGTACTGCGACCTCGGACGCCAAAACGGTCGAGCGCGCGCTCGGACTCGGCGCGGTCGATTTCGTCAAGAAGCCGATCAACGTCGACGTGTTCGCCGGGCGGATCGAGCGTGCCCTCAAACGCGCCCCCGCGAGGTGGGAGAACTGGCGTGACATGGTGAAGCGGCTGCGAGTCGATAGCCGGACGTTTCATCCGCTGCTCACGCTCGCGCGCGACCACCTTGCCGAGACGATCGGGGTTCTCGGGCGGCTGCGCGACGCGGGTGCCGCGCCGACTGACAAGGAGCGCGAGGAACTCGCCGCGTTAGTCCTGCGCACGCGGGGCGCCGCGCTCAACGTCGGGGCGGTCCGGACGGTCCAACTCGTCGACTTTCTCTGGACCGGGCGCGCGACGGCCGACGACGTGGCCGACCTGCACGCGGCTCTCACGATCGAGTTCGCGGCATTCGAGCAAGCGTTGCAGAGCCGGTCGGCGTCGTCCTTCTCCGCCGCGGCCGCCCGCTGACCCCGACCCTGCGTATGCCCGAGCCTACCCTCGACGACGTCGCCCTTTATCTGTTGTAGCTCGAGCCCGACGACCGCGACGAACTCGCGCGGGTGCGCGGGCAACTGGCCCTGCTGGTGTTCGAGAACCGCGTCGCGATCGCCGCGCAGCCACTCGTCGCGGCAGCGATGCGCGCGCTCACGTCGCTCACTGACGGAACGGCTGCGGATCCGGCGGCGGCCGTGCGCGAGGTGGGGCGCCGGCTCGAACGGGCGCTCGACGTGGGCCCAGCGCGGCCGACAGCGCGCGCGCCGATGGCTACAACGGCGGTTCCGTCGCCGGAATTCGCGCCCGCCGTGCCCGCGGGCGAGCCCGAGACCGGGCCTGAGGTCCTACCCGAGGGCGCGGGCCTCGACCGGCTCGCCGACCTCCTCGGCGAACGTCGCGAGTGCCTGGATAGACGTGAGGTCGCGCTCGTCGCGCTTCGGCAGGCGCCCGACGATGTGGAGGCGCAGAACACGGTCCTTCGCGCGTTCCACACGATCGAGGGGACGAGCGCATTCCTTGGCGTGACCAGCGTGTCCGGGTTCGCGCACGCCGCTGAGTCGCTGCTCGCTCGCGTGCGCGACGGGGCCGCGCCGTCCGAAGCGCCGTGCTCGCGCTGCGGGCGGTCGACACCGTGACGCTGTTGCTCGACGACGTCGACGCGGCGCGCCGGCGGCCCCGGCGCCCTCGTCGCGGTGCCGCCGGGACTGCCTGAACTCGTGAGGGCGATCACGGCGTACGATCCCGCCGTCGCGCGGGCGGCCGTCGCGCCCGCGCCACGCGCTGCGGTACCCGTCGGCGAGTCAGCGTCCGCCGGGCCGCCGACCGTGAGAGCGGTGGTCGATGACCGCCGGGAAGACGAACGACGTCAGGCAATCGACGGCGACCAGTTCCTCCGCGTGCGCACCGACCGGCTCGACTGGCGCGTGACATGGTGAGAGAGCTCGTGATCGGTCTTTTTCTTCACAGATGGCGGCGATATCAACGCCGTGACTGAGTCGTCCGGACGCGGCGCGGGCATCGACGTAGCCCGCCGGAACGTCGAACGAGTCCGCGGGCGGGCCGAGGGCATTGCCGGAGGGGCGATCCTCGGCGACGGACGGGTCGGGCTGATCAACGACACCGCCGAGGTCATCGCGCTCTCGGAGCCGGGTGAGGCGCTCGGCTCCGCGGCCGACGGGATCGCTGCCGAATGGCTGCCTAACGTCGGGCGGTCGGCGCGCCCGCGGGGGTCGCGCCAGGCATGTTGCCGGTGGCTTCGGCGCGGGTGTACGCCGGCGTGGGCGCGCCGGGCACGCGGGCGAGGCGGGTGCTGACGCCGAGGGGCATCTCGGTGCCGCCGAGGAGGAGCACGCCGCCGGGGGCGAGCGCGTCGGCGAGGCGGTCGAGGATGCCTCGCTTCGTAGCCGCGTCGAAGTAGATCAGCACGTTGCGGCACAGGATGACGTCGAACGAGCCGAGGGCGGCGAACGATTCGAGCAGGTTGCGCTCCTCGAATCGGACCATGCGCCGCAGGGCCTCGGTGACGCGGAAACCGCTGCCGGGCGTCGGGGCGAAGAAGCGCGCCGCCGTCGCTGGCGGGAGGCCGCGGCGGACCTCGAACTCGCTGTAGACTCCTTCGCGCGCGCGGCGGAGTGCGGTGGCGCTGTAGTCGGTCGCGAGGATCTCGACCGGTGCCCCGCGGAGGTTCGGCGCCGCGGCCGCGGCGCACATGGCGACCGAGTACGGCTCCTGGCCCGTGGAGGCGGCGGCGCACCAGACGCGGATCGGTCGGGGGGGGGAAGTACCGAGGTGCCGCGCCGCGGCCGCCGGCAGGAGCACGTCGCGCAACGCGTCGAACGGGTGCTGATCGCGGAAGAAGAGCGTCTCGTTGGTCGTCATCGCGTCGCAGACGGCCCGGGTCGCTGGGCGCGGCGCGCGACCGGCCGCGTGTTCGACGCGGAGGGCGGCGACGAGCCCGCGGACCGTGCCGCACCCCAGCCCCTCGGCGATCGGGGCGAGCCGAGTGCGCAGGAGGTAGTGCTTGTCGGTGCCTAACGCGAGGCCGCTGTTGCGGGCCAGCAGGTCGACGAGGAATTCATAGTCGGCGGGCGCGATCGCCGCGTCCGGCGCGGGGCGGGCTGGGGGGGCGGCGCTCACTGGCGGGCGAAGGCGGCGGGTGTGGTGCCGGCGTGGCGCGGGGCGCAGCACGCGACGGCGTGCGCGGCGAGCTGCGGGATCGGGAGGACGGCCGCGGCGAGCCCGGCGTTCGCGACGGCGCCGGGCATCCCCCACACGACGCTACTCGCCTCGTCCTGGGCCAGGACGTGGCCGCCGACGCGCACGATCGCGGCGGACCCGTCTCGCCCGTCGCATCCCATACCCGTCAGGACCACGCCGAGTGTTCCGGCCCCGTAGGCGGCAGAGGCGGACGCGAACATCACGTCGGCGGCCGGGCGGCAGTGGTGCGCGGGCGGCTCCTGCGTGAGGCGGACGTGGACGTCGGTGCCCCGGCGCTCGACGCGCATGTGGTGGTCACCGGGTGCGACGTACGCCCGGCCGGCGCGTAGGAGCTCGCCGTCGCGGGCCTCGGCGCACGGGCGTCCGCCCGCGACGGCGAGCCGCTCGGCGAGGAGGCGCGTGAACTCGGGCGGCATGTGTTGCGTGATCAGGATCGGGACGGCCAGCGGCGCCGCCAGGGCCCTGAGAAAGTCGGTCAGGGCCACCGGCCCGCCGGTGCTGGCCGCGACGACCAGCACCTGCATCGGACGCGGGACGGTTGGACCGGACGTTGGTATCGCTGGGCGTACCGCGCCGCGCGCGGCATTCGGCGTATGGACACCCGGCCGCCCCACGGCGGGCGACGTCGCCGCGCGCGACGCCGCGCGCGCGACCGGATGACCGTTGCCTTGTTCGGCGACTCGGGCCGCGGCGCGTTGCGCGCCGCGCCCGAGCGCGACGATCTTGCGCGTGAGTTCAGCCGCGTGCGTCTCGGGCGGCGTGCCCGCGGCCGGCTTGCACACGAAGTCGGCGGCGCCGAGGGCGAGCGCGCGCATCGTGACCGCGGCGCCGCGCCCGGTATGCGCGCTCAGCATGAGCACGCGCACGGCGGGCTGTTGTCGCAGGAGGAGCGGCAGGGCCGTGAGGCCGTCCATCTCCGGCATTTCGACGTCGAGCACGACGACGTCGGCCGGGTGCTCGCGGAGGACGTCGAGGGCGCGGCGGCCGTTGCTCGCCGCCCCGACGACGTGGAGTTCTGGGTCGGCGCTGAGCACGCGCGACAGCCACCCGCGCGCGACGATGGAGTCGTCGACGAGCAGCACACGAACCCGCGCGGGGCCGCCGCTCGGCGGCCCGAACGACCGGGGGACGGCGGGCGCCGCGTCTTCGGCGGCGCCCGGGGACGAAGGCATCGAACTCGGCAGCGGGGACGCGGGCGGCCGCGTTAGGCCGCGCGCATCCGCGCGAGGAACGCGTCGACGGCGCTGCTCAGCCGCGACGATTCCTGCGACAACCCGCCGCTCGCCTGTTTGATGCGGCCGGCCGTCTGCCCCGACTCCTGCGCGGCTGCGGTGACGCCGGCGATGTTCACGCTCACCTCGCCCGTGCCGGCGGCGGTCTCGCTGACGTTGCGCGCGATCTCGCCGGTCGCGGCGTTCTGCTCCTCGACCGCGCCGGCGATGGTCGTCGAGATGTCGTTGATCTGGTCGATGATCGTCGCGATCTGCTGAATTGCGGTCACCGCGGTGACCGTGTCCTGCTGCACGCCGGCGATCTTGGTGCCGATCTCCTCGGTCGCGCGGGCAGTCTGGCGCGCGAGTTCCTTGACCTCGTTGGCGACGACGGCGAATCCCTTGCCCGCCTCGCCGGCGCGCGCGGCCTCGATGGTCGCGTTCAGGGCGAGCAGGTTGGTCTGCTGCGCGATGCTCGTGATCACCTTGACCACCTGACCGATCTCCTGGCTCGAGCGGCCGAGCTTGTGCATCGTTTCGTTCGTCACGGACGCCTGCCGGACGGCCTGCTGCGCGATGGCGGACGCGTCCTGCACGCGGCCAGCGATTTCGCGGATGCTGGCCGTGAGCTCCTCGGCGCTGGCCGCGACGGTCTCGACGTTGCGGGTCGCCTGGGCGGCGGCGGCCGCGACGGTCTGCGACTGGCGGGTCGTCTGCTCCGCGCGCTCGGACATGTTGGAGGCGCTCGCGTCGAGCTCGGCCGCGGAGTCGGCGACCGCCTGGACGACGCTCTTCACGCCGCGCTCGAATTCCGCGGCGAGCTGCATGCGGTCGCACGCGTCGCAGGCCGAGCTGACGATGTGCCCGATGTCACGGAGCGCGTCGAGTCGCCCGCGCGACAGCGTGAGCGTCTCGAGGGCGAAGAAGTCCATCGTGCCGACGACCTGGCCGCGGACGCTGATCGGGAAGCAGACGCCGCTCTTGACGCCGGCGCGCTGCGCCACCGGCGCGCGGGGGCAGTCGCCGACTTGGCCGAGGTCCTCGACGAAGACGAGGTCGCGCGTGCGCCAAGCACGGCCCGAAAGCCCGGCACCGATGCGGAACGTCGTGTCGAGCGTGACCCGGCGGAACTCCGGATTGACGGTGCCGCTCTCGACGGCGAACCGCAAAGCGTTCTGCTCGGAATCGACGGCCCAGTACGATCCGTACGCCCAGCCGAATTCGGCGCGCACCGCGTCGAGCGCCTGGCGCGCGACTTCGTCGACCGAGGTCAGCCCGACCAGACCACGCATGACCTTGCTCACCGCGGCCGCATCCGCTGCGGCTTCCACCTGGATGACGGAGGCGTGCACGCGCTCGAACGCGCCGCTGACCACGCGCCCGACGTTCCGGAGCACGTCGAGGCGTGTGGGCGTAAGGGCGAGTGTCTCGAGGGCGAAGAAGTCCATCGTGCCGACGACCTGGCCGCGGACGCTGATCGGGAAGCAGACGCCGCTCTTGACGCCGGCGCGCTGCGCCACCGGCGCGCGCACGCAATCGGGGACCTGGCCGAGGTCCTCGACGAAGACGAGGTCGCGCGTGCGCCAGGCACGGCCCGAGAGTCCGACCCCCTCCTGGAACTCGGCGGCCAGCGTAGTCTGCCGGAACTCGGGGTTGACCGATCCTGCCTCAGCGGCGAAGCGGAGCGACCGCGACTCGGGGTTGATGGTCCAGTACGAGCCGTACGCCCAGCCGAATGCGTCCCGCACCGCTTGGAGTGCGGCGATCGCGACCTCGTTCACGGTCGTGCCGGTCGTCGTCGCGGCCACGACCTGGAGTACGGCCGAGGTGTTCTCTCGCGCCTCGCGCAGGTCGTGCATGGCGGCGGCGGCTTCCTGATCGGCTGCGCGGCGTCCGGCGGCCTGCGGCCCGGCCCCCGCGCGCGAGCGGCTCGCGCTGTCCGCGGTGGGGACATCGAGGACGTCGAGGGCGGCGCGGCGGGCGATCGGCGACTTGGGGCTGGGGCGGGTGGGCATGGGGGGTGCGGGCGTGGGTGTCGGAGGGCGTTAGGCGCTGGCGTCGGTCGCCGGCGCGGAGCAGGCGCTGAGCAGGCGGGGGAGGTCGAGCATGAGGAGGACGTCGTCGTCGCGGCGGACGGCACCCGTACAGGTGCCGCGCCACGGCCCGCGGAGGCCGGGCGGGGGTGCGCCGACGTCGCCGGACGCGAACGGGAGCACGTCGCCGACCTCGTCGACGAGGAGGGCGAACAGCTCGCCGTCGTCGCGGACGACGACGTCGAAGTGCTCGGCGTCGTCGGAGACGTTGGCCTGGAGGACCGGCGCGCCGACGAGTGCGACTCGGAGGTCGACCGCCGTCACGATCTGGCCGCGCAGGTTGAGGAACCCGGCGACGGCGCCGGGCGCGAGCGGCACTGGCGCGAGGCGCTGGGCGACGAGTACCTCCTGAACCGCGTGCACCGGGAGCCCGACCCACTGGTGGGCCACGCGGAAGGTGACGTGGTCGTGCGTCTTAGCGGGCGTCACGCGACGGCCTCCAGTTCTGTCTCGGGGACGGAGGCGTTCGGCGCGTGGCCGGCCGGGCGCAGGTGGGTCGTGACCGCGCCGAGGACCGCCTCGCGGTCGAACTTGGTGAGGAACGCGTCGAATCCGCAGGCGCGCCCGTGCGCGGCGTCCGCAGCGGTGCCGCGGCCGGTCAGGGCGACGAGCGGGATGTCGCGCCACTCGCGGTTGGCGCGGATACGCCGTGCCAGCTCGAAGCCGTCGACTTCGGGCATGTCGATGTCGCTGAGGATGAGGTCGAATCGTTCGCCGCGCGTTAGGCGCGCGATCGCCTCCGCGCCGTCGCCGCTGGTCGTAACGTGATGACCGACGGAGCGCACCACCGGCGCGACGAGTCCGCGGAAGAAGCTGGAGTCGTCGACGAGCAGCACGCGCCCGCCCAGCAGCGGTCCGCCGTCGGCGGTCGCGTCTCGGGTGGCGCCGGCCGCGGCGGGGCGGGCGTCGAACCAGTCCTCGCGCGCCTGCCGGAGGAAGTGGTGGACGTCGAGCACCTCGGTCGCCTGGCCGCCGACGACCGCGACGCCCATGAGGCATGGGTCGGCCGATCGCCGGTCGAGCATGAGTCGCGTATCGACGATGTCACGGATCGTGTCGACGGCGAGCCCCATCGCGCGATCGCCGTCGCGGAAGACGATGATCGGGCGCGGGTCGCGCGCCGGCACGTCCATCCCGGGGGCGGCCGGTACGACGGCGAGGAGCGTGCCCCTGTACTGCACGACCCACCGCCCGTCGGCAAACTCGAAGTCGGACGCGGGCACCTCTTCGAGGCGCGAGACCATCGCGAGGGGGACGGCGCGCGGTGCGGCGCGACGGGGGGCGGGGTGGGATCCGCTCTCCGCAGCATCAGCCCAGGGGTCGCCGGTTCCGGCGGCGTCGGCGCTGGACGCGTCGAACACGAGGAGGGCGGTCGTCTGCGCCTCGTCGCCGCCCGAGCTCGCGGCGGCCGCGGCGGCGTTCGCCCGGGCGGCTGTCCGCTCGGCGGCGCGCACTTCGCCGCGCTCGGCGACGCCGCCGATGTCGAGGATCATGATGACGCGCCCGTCGCCGAGGATGGTGCATCCGGCGTAGACGCCGAGGTGCTTCATGAGGCGTCCGATCGGCTTGACGACGATTTCCTGCGTGTCGTGGACCTCGTCGACGACGAGGCCGAAGTGTTCGCCGCCGTGCTGGCAGACGACGACCGTACGCCCGGCGTCGGTGCGTCGGTCGCCGGCCGGGAGCGCGAGCAGCTCCGCGAGGTCGGTCAGCGGGAGCAGCGCGTCGCGAAGGCGCAGGAGGCGCGTGTCGCCGACGTGCTCGACGGTCACGACGCTCGTCGCGCGCGCGTCGCCGCCCTCCGCGGCGTCGTGGCGGACGTCGCCGGGCGCGGGGAGGCGGACGAGTTCGACGATCGCGACTTGCGGGATGGCGAATCCGTGGCCGCTGGCGCTGACGAGCAGGCCGGGGACGATGGCGAGCGTGAGCGGGATGCGCACGCGGACGGTGCACCCGCGTCCGAGGCGGGACGCGAGGTCGACCGTGCCGCCGATGCGTTCGACGTTGCTCTTGACGACGTCCATTCCGACGCCGCGACCCGAGACGCTGGTGATCGCCGCCGCCGTCGAGAACCCGGGTTCGAAGACGTACCGAAGGACCTGGGCGTCGCTCAGGGTCGCGGCCGCGTCTGCGGCGACGAGTCCGCGCTCGACGGCCTTCCGGCGGACGCGCGCGGGGTCGATGCCGGCGCCGTCGTCGGCAACCTCGATCACGACGTGCCCGCCCTCGTGGTAGGCCGTGAGTGCGATGCGGCCGCGCTCTGGTTTGCCCGCGGCGCGGCGCGCGTCGGGCGACTCGACGCCGTGGTCGGCGGCGTTGCGGACCATGTGCGTCAGCGGGTCCTGCAGCGCCTGCAGCAGCTGGCGATCCAGCTCGGTCGACGCGCCGTTCAGTTCGAGGTCGAGGGCCTTGCCGGTGGCCGATGCGAGGTCTCGCACGAGCCGCGGGAGCTTGGTCCACGCCGCGCCGACCGGCTGCATGCGCGTTTTCATCACGGTCTCCTGCAAGGCCGTGGTCACGCGGTCGAGCTGCTGGACGGGCGCGACGAGCGTCGCGTCGGCCGAGCTGTCGCCGGCCGCGTCGCGCACGCGCGGTGCGGCGACTTGGATGAGCTGGTTGCGGGTCAGCACCAATTCGCCGACCATGTTCATCAGGTCGTCGAGGAGGGCGACGTTGACGCGAAGGCTCGTTTCGGGGGCGAGCGCCGACGGCGGCGTAGGGTCGGCCGGCGACGGGTCCGCGGCCGCGGGTTCCGCGGGCGACGGGTCGGCGGGCAACGGGTTGACCGCCGCGGCGGCAACGGGCGCGGCAACGGGCGCGGCAACGGGCGCGGGTGCGGGCGCGGCAACGGGTGCGGGCACCGCGGCGGTGTGCGCGTCCGCGGTCGACCCCTGGGTCCACGCGTCGAGCGTCGCGACCAGGGGCGAATCGTCGCCGGCTGGCTCTTCGCCGGTGCGCTCGAGGCCGTCGAGGATGGCGCGGATGACGTCGGTGGCGGCGAGGACGTCGCCGATCACGGCGGCGTCGGCGACGAGCGTGCCCTCGCGCAGCAGCATGAGCACGTTCTCGGCCGCGTGCGCGACGTGCTCGAGGCGTGGCAGGCCGAGGAAGCCGCACGTGCCCTTGAGCGTGTGGATCGTGCGGAAGATGCTGCGGAGGATCTCGCGGTCGCCCGGCGCGCGCTCGAGTGCGACAACGTCGCAGTCGAGGCGCTGCAGGTTTTCGACGCTTTCGGTCAGGAAGTCGCGGAGGAGGTCGTCCATGCGGCGCGGCGGCCGGGGTGCGAGGGTCGGGGCCCGCGTGAACCGTGGCGTCGGCGCGGGCGGGCCGCGCCATTCGACGAAGGGTGCGGGTCGGGGGTCACGGGCTCGACCGGTGACGTGTCCGCGCCACGTCGTGACGTCGGCACGCGTCGCTCGTTGCTCGCGGCCACGGCCCCCGCTGGCGCGTCCGCCGGGCGCCCTACGCTCGCCTGCGCGCTCGCCCCCTCCCCTGCCCGCCCTCAATGTTCAACGCCCGCCCGCTCGACGCGCCCGACGCGCCCGCCACCGCCCGGGGCGGCAAGTACCTGACGTTCTTCCTCGGCGACGAGGAGTACGGGGTCGCCATTCTGCGGGTGCAGGAGATCATCGGACTCCAGGCCATCGCGCCGCGTCCCGCGGACGCCGGCGTTCATCCGGGGCGTGATCAACCGTCGCGGCACGGTCATTCCGGTCGTCGACCTGCGCGAGCGTTTCGGGATGGTGCCGGCGGACGTGGACGGGGGCGGGGACGCGGCGCGGGCGGCGCGTGCCGCCGCGTTACGGTGTATGGTGGTGCTCGAGGTGGCGCCGGACGATGCAGAGTGCGGCGACGCGCGGGTCGCGATGGGCGTGGTCGTGGACTGCGTGAGCGACGTGGTGGCGATCGACGTCACGACGGTCGAGGACGCGCCGGGTATCGGCGCGGCGGTACGGACGGAGTTCCTTCTGGGCATGGCGACGAGCGGCCCGCGCGTGCGCTTGCTGCTCGACATCGACCGGGTGCTGGCGCCCCGCGAGGTGGACGAGGTCGCGCGCGCCGCCTGACGCGGTGTGTGACGACGTCGCGGCCCGCTATGTCGCCGCGGACACGTAACGGGCGCTCCTGTCGCGGCTGTGGGCGCTCCTTGCGCCGGGCGGATTCCTGTTTGTGGGCCATACGCAGAGTCTGGTGCGACTTCGCACGACCGCTCGCACGTTCGGCCGGCGGTCTACCGCCGGTAGGTCCACGTGCGCGCGGGCGGCCCGGCCCCGCGCGGCACAGGCGTTGCCCAGCCGGCGTGTCCCCGACTCAGAGGAGACACGCACGATGGGCAAGCCCAAGCACAGCGACGACAGCCGCGGCGAGCAGAAGGGCGCGCAGCCGCAGGCGGAGACCGACCACGGGCCGAAGACGCGCGACGCGATCAAGCACGGCATCAACAATGAGGGGCGACAGCTCGAGTCGCGATCGCAGCGTGAGGCCAACGACCCGAACCGCGACGGGAAGCGGGCGGGCCACGACGCCGAGCAGCACGAGCGGATGATCGCCGACCCTTCGTTCGAGAACGACGGGCGCCACCGGCTGTTCGAGAATCGGACGCAGCACGACGACGCGGAAAACGACTCGGAGCAGAACCGGCGCGACCGGGACGTCGAGCGGCACGGGCACGACGGCGCGCACATTCAAGGGCATACCGCGGCCGACCGCTCGGGCGAGACCACGGTCAAGAACACGGGGCACGCTGGCGGCAACCGCGCCAAGACGGACCACGGCCACAGCTGACGCGCGGAGTGCCGCGTGCCCGACTACCGGCGCGGCGTCGCCCACCTCCGGCGCGTGGATCCCCGCTTCGCGGCGGTGATCGCTCGCGTCGGCCCGTGCCGCTTCTCGCCGCGGGCGGAGGGGACGCACTTCGAAGCGGTAGCCCGGGCGATCGTGTACCAGCAGCTCTCGGGCAAGGCGGCCGGCACGATCCACGGCCGGTTCCACGAGATCTACGGCGGTCGTGCGCCCGAGCCCGCGCAATTGCTCGCGACGGAAGACGGATCGCTGCGCGGGGCCGGGTTGTCGCGTCAAAAGATCGCGTACCTGCGTGATCTGGCCGCCCGCGTCGAATCGGGTGACGTGCCGCTCGCGGACGTCGAGGCACTCGACGACGCGGCGGCCGTGGTCGCGCTCACGCGGGTCAAGGGCGTCGGGCGGTGGACCGCGCAGATTTTCCTGATGTTTCGGCTCGGCCGCCCGGACGTGTTACCCGAACTGGACCTCGGGATCCAGAAGGGATTGCAGCTCGCGTACGGGCTGCCCACGTTGCCGACGCCCGCGGATGTCGCGCGCTACGGCGAAGCGTGGGCGCCGTGGCGGACCGTCGCGGCGTGGTACTTGTGGCGGCTGCTCGACAACGGCGGCGGACAGCTCGGAGAGTAGCAGAAATGGTCGCGCGGCGGGTCGTGGCGTAAACGGCTGCGCGGTCGGCACGAGATGGGACGCTCAGGCGTTTGCGACGGATTCGTGCGGGATGCGCCCGCCGGCCACCGTCAGCCTCGATGCACTACTCCCGCTCGCTCACGATTCCCGTCTCCAGTACCGAGTTGTTCGCGTGGCACGAACGCCCGGGCGCGTTCGAGCGTCTCTCGCCGCCCTGGCAGCGCGTGGAGGTGGTGCACGCCGACGGGCGGATCACGAACGGCGCGCGGGTCGAACTGCGTACGTGGGTGCCGCCGGGTCGCGGGTCGGCGTGCCGGTCCGCTGGCGCATCGAACACCGCGACTACGTCGCGGGGCAGCAATTTCGAGACGTGCAGCTGTCCGGGCCTTTCGCGCGGTGGTCGCACCTGCATCGCTTCACGCCGGGGCCGGGAGCGGGGGAGAGCACCCTGACCGACGCGATCGACTATGCGCTGCCACTCGGGGCGCTCGGCGCGCTTGGCGGTGGCGCGTTCGCCCGGGCGGAGGTGGACCGGGTTTTCCAGTACCGACACGCCGTGACCCGAGCCGACCTCGAACGACATTCCGCGGCCGCACTGCCGCCGATGACGGTCGCGGTGACGGGCGCGTCCGGGATGATCGGGCGAGCCCTGACCCACTTCCTCACGACCGGCGGACACACGGTCGTCCGCATCGGGCGGACGCGGGCGACGTCGGGTGACAGTCGACAACTCCGGGACGTGCAGTGGGATCCGGCCGCCGGGCGGCTGGACCCGCGCGCCCTGGAGGGGGTGGATGCGGTGGTGCACCTCGCTGGCGCCAACGTCGGCGAGCGGTGGACTCCCGCGCACCGTCGCGCGATCATGGACAGCCGGGTCGAGGGCACGCAGTTGATCGCCTCGACGATCGCGCAACTGGAGCGCAGACCGCGCGTGCTCGTATCGACGAGCGCGGTCGGCTACTACGGCGACCGCGGCGACGAGATCCTCGACGAGGGAGCCGGCCGCGGGCGCGGGTTTCTCGCCGACGTCTGCGTGGCCTGGGAAGGGGCCGCCGACGCCGCGCGTGCGGCCGGGATCCGGGTCGTCCATCCCAGGCTCGGGATCGTCCTGTCGCCAGCGGGTGGGGCGCTCAAGCCCCTGCTGCCCCCGTTCGAACTCGGGCTCGGCGGCCCGATCGGGGGCGGGAGGCAGTGGTGGAGCGTGGTCGGGCTGGACGACGTGGTCGGCGCGTTGCACGCGATGCTCGGGAACGCGGCGCTGGATGGGCCGGTGAACGTCGTGCTCCCGGAGCCTGTGCGGACCGCTGACTTTGCCCGTGTTCTGGGGCACGTGCTGCATCGGCCCGCGGTCGTGCCTACGCCCGCGTTCGCCCTCCGCCTGGCACTCGGGCGCGAGCAGGCGGACGAAACCGTGCTCGTGAGTCAGCGCGTGGTACCGCGAGCGCTGCTCGAGGCGGGGTTCGCGTTTCGGCACCCCACGCTGGAGGACGCGCTTCGGTTCGAACTCGGGCGCTAGTTCGGAGCAATCGGCGGACGCCCGGCCGTCCGACGAAGGATTGCGCTGGTCGGCATGGTTCGTCTTCGGGACACCTCTCACGCGGCCGTCGCCAGGCAGCGCCGAGCGCCCCCGCGGCGCATCGGACGCCGCTGCGGTCCTGCTGCCCGTCCCTCTGGTCGTGGCCCACGCTTCGTTCCCTGTGGCTCGGAATCGTTGTCGTTGGCTGGGTCGTACGCCGGGCGCGTACCGTCGTCGTGGCGCATTCGCGTGGGCCATCGCCGCCTGCGGTCCGCGCGACGTCGTCCACACGACGGGCCGCGATCGCGGGTCGGCGGCGCCGGTGCTGGCGATCGGGGTGGCGCAGAGCATTGCCGCGGTCACGGGTCTGACCGGCGAGGACCCGGTACTGCGCGGGGTCACGCTCGCCGTGCGCGATCTGAACGTCGAGGCCGACCGGACGGGCGGCGCGCATTTCATCGTCCGCGTGCCGCGGCCGGATGTCCGCGCGGCGGTGTCGGTAGCGGCCGGATTTCGCGACGACCCGAGCGTAGTTGGGGTCGTGGGGCCGACCGACAGCCAGAGCGCGCTCGACGCGGTGCCCGTGTACGGCGACGTCGAACACGATGGCGCCCGCGGGTTGGTCGCGGTATCGCCGACGGCGACGAGTTCGGTGCTCGGTGGCCGCAGTCCGTGGCTGTTCCGGGTCTGCCCGGACGACGCGGCGGCGAGCTATGCGGCCGCGGTGTACGCCTTCGACTCACTCGGAGTTCGGCGCGCGGCGATCGTGTACGAAACCAACGTGTTCGGGCGGGGGTGGTCTCGCGCGTTCGCGGACGCGTTCGTGGCGCGCGGCGGTGTGGTGGTACTGCGCGAACCCGAGGTGCCGCAGTCGACGGAATGGGCCGAGCCGTACACCGAGTACGCGAGGCGGGAGCGGGCGGACGTGCTCGTCGTGGCGGGGAGCACGGCTGACGCGCTGCCGTTCGTGCGGGCGGCACGTCGTCGGAAGCTCGATGTCCCGGTGATCGGCGGCGACGCGCTCTCGGACGTGCGGAATCCCGGCGAGCGGGAGGACCTCCGAGACGCGTACTACACCGCGTTCTTCGTGGCGCGGCATCCCGCGAACGCCCTCGGGCGGCAGTTCGTCGCCAACTACGCGGCACAGTACGGCGCGCCGCCGACGCACCAGGCGGCGCTCGCGTACGACGGTGCGCTACTCCTAGGGCGTGCCGCGCGGGCCGTCGGTGGCGGGCGCCGGGCGATCCAGGAGTACCTGGCGGCGACTGGCTCGTCACGTCCGGCGTTTGACGGCATCACGGGGGAGATCGCGTTCGACGCGCGGCACAACGTCGTGCGCAAGGCGGTGACGCTGGCGCGGGTCGTCGAGCCGTGATCGCGCCCGAGGACCGCCGCGTCGCGGACGAGCGCGATGCCGCACGGACGGACGCGCCGCGTTTGACCGCGCCGGAGCGTGGCCGGAGTTGGCGCGGTCTCGGCGGCATGCGCTTGCGGAGTATCCGCGCTCGGCTCGCGGTGGGGTTCGGCGTGGTCGTGCTCGTGTTCGGCCTCGTGACGGTGCGGGCGCTGCTGGCGCTGCACGAGGCCGATCGCGAGGGGCGGGCCGTGCTCGCGTTGTCGCGCGCCGAGTACGAGCAGGCGCAGCGCGTGGTGACGGCGATGACGGGGGAGCTCGCCGCCGGGATGCAGTACGCGAACGGCGGGTCCGAGGCCGCGCGGGCTCGCTATGAGGCGCGGGGGGCGGAGTTCGACAGCCTGCGCGTGAGCGCGATGCGTTTCTCGCGCATCTCGCCGGCGCAGCGGGCGGAGCTCGAGCAGATCGGTCGCTTGCAGGGCGCGGTCGAAGTCCGGATCGGCGTGGCGCGCGTGGAGCAGGCGCTCGGCCACCGGCACCGCGCGCTCGACGTCCTCGACGCGGCCGCTTCGGACCTGGTCGGGCTGGACCACGCGCTGGCCGGGTTCCGGGCCGGGACGGCGGCGCGCGTGGCGCACGCGCAGGCGGCGGTGAGCGCGGGGACCGCGCAGAGCACGGCGAGCGTCGCGGCGTTAGGCGCGCTGGCGCTCGCGTTCGCGGGGCTGTTCGGGCTCGGGACCGGGCGGGCGATGGCCGCGCCGCTCGACGCGCTCGTGGCGCACGCGGGCGCGATCCGGCGCGGCGACTTCGGCGTGCGCACCTCGGCGGCGCACATGCCGGGCGAGTTCGCGCTGTTGGGCGAGACGATGAACGAGGCGGCCGCGGCGCTCGCGACGCTGCGGGCGGAGCTGACCCACCAGGCCTACCACGACGCGCTAACCGGGCTCGCCAACCGCGCGCAGTTCCGGGACCGGGTGGGCCGCGCGCTCGCGGCCGCGGTGGCGGCGGGGAACCCCGGGCGCGTGGCGGTGCTCGTGCTGGACCTGGACGGGTTCAAGACGGTGAACGACTCGTTAGGCCATGCCGCGGGCGACCGGCTGCTGGTCGAGGTCGGGTCGCGGCTGCGGAACGCGACGCGTGGGAGCGACACGGTCGCGCGGCTCGGCGGCGACGAGTTCGCGGTGCTGCTCGAGCGCGTCCGGGACGACGGCGACGCCACGATCGTGGCGGAGCGGATCATCGCGGCGCTCGGCGCGCCGGTGCCGCTAGAGGGTGCGACGGTCGGGCACGCGTTCGTGGGCGCGAGCGTGGGCGTGGCGCGGCGCGCGGCGCTCGCGGAGGTGGCGGGCGGGGAGGTCGCGGATGTGGACGCGTTGCTGCGCGACGCCGACGTGGCGATGTACCGCGCCAAGGGGCGGGGTAAGGGGCGGTACGCGGTGTTCGACCCGTCGATGCACGCGGCCGCGGTCGCGCGGCTGACGCTCGAGGGCGAGCTGCGCGCGGCGCTCGACGACGGGCTGCGGGATGGCGGGCCGGAGGGCGGGGCCTCGGGTGGCGTGCGGATCGGACGGGCCTCGGGACTGCGCCTCCTGTACCAGCCGGTGGTGGACGTGGACACCGGGCGGCCGACGGGGGTCGAGGCGCTCGTGCGCTGGCGGCACCCGGCGCACGGTCTGCTGACGCCGGCGGCGTTCCTCGACGTCGCCGAGGAGACCGGGCTGGTGGTGCCGTTAGGCCGCTGGGTGATGGGCGAGGCGTGCCGCCAGGGCGCGCGCTGGCAGGCGGCGCAGTGTGAGGCCGGCGTGGCCGAGGGCGCGCTCCTCGGGATGGCGGTCAACGTCTCGAGTCGGCAGCTGCAGGACCCCGCGTTCGTGGCGGACGTGGCCGGGGCGTTGCACGCGTCGGGACTCGCGCGGGGGACGCTGACGCTGGAGCTGGCGGAACGCACCGTGATGGCCCGCCCCGACGAGGTGCGCGTCCGACTCCAGGAGCTGCGCGCGCTCGGCGTGCGGATCGCGGTCGACGACTTCGGGGTGGGCTACTCGGCCCTCGGTTACCTGCGGGAGTTCCCGGTGGACACGCTCAAGATCCACAAGAGCTTCGTCGACGGGATCGCGCGCGGCGGGAGCGACGCCGCGCTGGCGCGGACGATCGTCGCGTTGGGCGACGCCTTGGAACTGCGGTGCGTCGCGGAGGGGGTCGAGACGGCGGAGCAGCGTGCGGTGCTGCAGGCGTTGGGCTGCCCGCTCGCGCAGGGATTTCACTTCGCGCGTCCGCTGTCGGCGGACGCGGTGGACGCGCTGGTCGGCGCGGCGCCGGAGGGCGCCGCGCCGGCCGAGCTCGTGCTCAGTGCTGCCGGGCGATGAGGCGGTCCTTGACCTTGGCGTAGACGGCGGCGGGCAGGACCTTCTTGCGCGTCAGCTCGTCCTTGGAGTGGTAGGGACGCCCGGCGATGATCTTGGCGGCGTAGGCGTCGCCGATGCCCGGGACGGCCTTGAGGTCGGCGCTCGTCGCGGTGTTGATGTCGACGAGGTCGGTCTTGGCGGCCGCCGCGGCGCCCGCCGCCGCGGCGGGCTTGGCGGCGGCCGCCGGCTTCGTGGCGGACTTCGCGGCCGGGGCGGCGGTCTGGGCGGCCGCGGACGAGCCCGCGGCGGCGAGGCTGACGGCGAGCGCGAGGAGGGCGGGGTGGAGGCGCATCGGGGGTGGGATGGAAGGGGGGGACCGGCGAACGCGGCGGTAATTTAGGACCCGTACGACGCCGCGGTCAGACGAACGCCGGCGGGTGACGGGTGTTGAACGCGGTGGCGCCCTGGTACGCGGCGGCGACGCGCAGCAGATCGGCCTCCCCGTAGAGGCGGCCCAGGAAGGTGAGCGAGACCGGGGTGCCGTCGTCCCGGAAGCCGTGCGGAAGGATGACCGCCGGGTGGCCGGTGAGGTTGGTCGCGACGAGCTGGTTGAGCCCGGCGGCGAAGGTCGGCGTGACGATGACGTCGACGGCGTTAGGCCCGGCGAACAACGCTTCCCACCGGCGGACGGCCAGCGTGCGGTGGCGGTTGGCGTTGATGTAGTCGACGGCCGGGATGAAGCGCGCCGTGCGGAAGGCGTTCGGCCAGTCGTCGCGGCCCTGCTGGACGAGCTCGCGGTCGCGGCGGGTGCGGGTGAGCTCGTCGAACGCGGCCGCGCCCTCGGCGACGAGGACGAGGCGCATTGCGTCGCAGGGCGCGTCGGGGAACGTGACCGGGGCGGGACGGACGCCGAGCGTGTCGCGCAGTACGGCGAGCGCGGCGTCGTCGAACGGCTTGGTCGGGTGGAGGGCGCGCCTGGGGTCCTTGGGGTCGGCCGCCGGGAGTTCGAACGCGTCGCGCGCGTAGCCGACGCGGATATCGCCTAACGGCCGGTCGGGGCGCCAGGCGAAGGGCAGGTCCGCGCAGGCCGCGTCGCGGCCGTCGGGCCCGCGGATGGCGTCGAGGACGAGAGCGCAGTCCGCGGCGGAGCGGGCGATGGGGCCGAGCTTGTCCATACTCCACGACAGGGCCATCGCGCCGGTCCGCGGGACGCGGCCGAACGTGGGGCGCAGATCGGTCACCCCGCAGCGCGTGCTGGGCGAGGCGATGCTGCCTAATGTTTCGCTGCCGATCGCGAAGGCGACGAGGCCCGCGGCGACCGCGCTCGCGGGCCCGGCGCTCGAGCCGCTCGAGCCCTGCTCGGGGCTCCAGGGGTTGCGGGTGCGCTGGCCGGCGCGCGTCGTGGCCTCCTCGCCGGCCGCGTCGGTCGGGCCGCGGCCGAACCAGACGTCGCCCTGGGCGAGCTCGCCTGACGTGAGCTTGGCGACGAGCACGGCGCCGGCTGCGTCGAGGCGGCGGACGACTTCGGCGTCGGCGTCGATCACCTGGTCGCGGTAGGGGCCGGCGCCCCAGGTGGTCGCGTAGCCGCGCGCCGCGAGCAGGTCCTTGGCCCCCCACGGGATGCCGTGCAGCGGTCCGCGGTAGCGGCCGCGCGATCTCGTCGTCGGCGGCGGCCGCGTGGCGGAGCGCGCGGTCCTCGGTGAACGTGATGACGCTCTTGAGGACCGGGTCGTAAGTGCTTGATCCGGTCGAGGTAGAGCCGGGTGAGTTGGGCGGAGGTCACGCGCCGCGTCCGGAGGAGTTCGGCGAGGACGGTGACGGGCTGGAACGCCAGGTCGGCGTCGCGGGGGACGGCGGTGACGTGCGACGGTGTGTCGGTGGTCCGGCCGGGTGCCCGGGCGGATATCGCGGCGCGGTGCGTGCGGAGTGCGGCGCGTGCGTCGGGCTCGAGGGCGCCGAGAGGGTCGAAGCCGACAGCCAGTGCGACCGCGTTGTCGAGCGGTAGCGCGTGCAGCGCCTCGATCTGCTGCTCCTGGCGCTTGAGTCCGTCGAGGAGCAACTCGCGCTCGGGCGGCTCGAAATGGAGGCCGGCCACCTCTTCGGCGGCGGCGACGGTCGCCGGGGTGAGGTCGGCGCCCGCGGCCACCTTGGCCCAGAGCACGCCGGGGAAGAGTGTCGCGCCGAGTCCGGTCCCGGCGAAGTAGCGCATGAAGGTGCGGCGGGCGGGGTCGCGGGCATGTTCGTGGAGGACGAAGCGGCGCGTGCGCTACGTGCGGGCGGGGCGGGGCGGAGCGCTGAAGCGGGGTGCCCTTCGCCGTAGGTCGCTGGCGCTCGGGGCTAGGTTGTAGGTGAGTCGACCCGCCGCCCTCCCCGCCTCCGATGCCGTTCTCACCCGCGCTTCGTTCCGCGCCGCTCGCCCGTGGCGCGACGTCCTGCTCCGACCCTGCCGATCAGGACGCGGTGCGCCGGCCGGCCGAGCCGGACGTGCCGCCGGCGGAGCGCGACGCGCTCAAGTTGTGGGTGGTGCTGTCGCGCGCGCGGGCGGCGATCGCGGATCGCGCGGCGGCGGACGTCGCGCGGCACGGGTTGACGCTCGCGGAGTTCGGGGTGCTGGAGGCGCTGCATCACAAGGGGCGGATGCTCCTCGGCGAGGTGCAGCGGTCGTTGCTGGTGTCGAGCGGGGGGGTGACGTACCTCGTCGACCGACTAGTGCGGCGCGGGTGGGTGCGCCGCGAGGCGTGCCCGAACGACCGGCGGGCGCGGTACGCGGCGCTCACGGCGGAGGGGGAGGCGTTCGTGCGGTCGGCGTTCCCGGCGCACGCGGCGGCGGTGGCGGGGGCGATGGTCGGGCTGTCGCGAGAGGAGCAACTGGTCGCGACGCGGTTGGTGAGGCGGTTGGGGAAGGGGGCGGTGGTCCTCGACGACGATGACGGGTTGGAGTACCACCTCTAACACGGGAGAGGTTGGTTGATTGGATTAGGGCGAGAGACACGGCGGACGCGCGGCGGGTGGGGCGACGGGTCCCGCGTTTCGATTCACGCGTTCCGGGTCCCGCCGTTCGGGTCGTGCGAGACGACGCGGGTCGGGTGGGGCCAACGGGGTCGGGCGTCCGCCGCATGCGGCGGAACTCAGCGCCGTGCTGGGGGCGCGGGCGGGGCGGGAAGGGCGGGGTGGCGCGTGGCGTGCGGTGGGGCGGGCAGGGCGGCGTCTCGGTGCTGAGATAAACGTTAGGCCACCGGGCGGGGCATCCGGCCGTCGCCCCGACCGTCTTACCAATGAGGAGCGTTCATGGCCGTCAAAGTCGCCGTCATTTATTACAGTGCCACGGGCACGACTTACGCGCTGGCGAACGCGATTGCGGAGGGGGCCAGGTCGGCGGGGGCGGAGGTGCGGGTGCTGAAGGTGCGCGAGCTCGCGCCGGAGGAGGCGATCGCGAGCAACAAGGGGTGGGCGGCGCACCGGCTGGAGACGCAGGACGTGCCGGAGGCCACTCTGGCCGACCTGGAGGGGAGCGACGCGCTGATATTCGGGGCGCCGACGCGTTACGGGCTGCCGGCGGCGCAGCTCAAGCAGTTCCTCGACACGACGGGGCCGCTCTGGGGGGCCGGGAAGCTCGTCAACAAGATCACGTCGGGGTTCACGAGCGCGGCCACCCTGCATGGCGGGCAGGAGTCGACGATTCTGGCGCTCTACAACACGTTCTATCACTGGAGCAGCATCACGGTCGCGCCGGGGTACGCGGACCCGATCCAGTTTGCGGCGGGGAACCCGTACGGCACGAGCTTCGTGAGTCAGAATGGGGCGGTCAAGCCCGACGACACCGCCATCGCCGCGGCGCGGTTCCAGGGGAAGCGCGTGGCGGAAGTCACGGCGCAGTTCCTGGCGGGCAGGTCGCCCGCGGGCGTCGGGGAGGGTGCACCGCCCGAAGCGGCGGGCGCGAACCACTAACCGCGGGGGCGCGGACGGCGGATCGCCGATCCAGCTCGCAACTTCTCGGAGGCCGTATCCGTATTGCCGGGTACGATGGTCACACACATGATGGGGGTGCTTGGTTCGCCGCGGAATCGCGGCGGCGCCGGGCACCCCCGTCGCTTGCGGGCCCTTCAGGGGTCCGCGCTTCCGAGGATTTGCGATGTCGACGTCCGATATCGGTCGTCCGCTCGACGACCACGCTCCGATCGCCCCGACCCCGACCGAGGCGGTCCCATTCGCCACGGGTACGCCTCCCTTCCCCACGCCTGGTGCGCGGCCCAACGGGCGTCGCGGCGGACTCGCGGACGCGTTGCGCGACGCGGCGGGTCAGCGGCAGGACCTGTATGACGACCGCGGGGGGCGCGGCGCGAGCGGCCTACCGCCCGGGCGCCCGCGCGCGGAGGTGAGCCAAGCCGTTCGCCGTGCGCTCGGCGCGGCGGGCGTGCTCCTGCTGTTGGTGCTGACCGTTCCGACGATGATCAGCTACGTGAACCCGGGGCACGTGGGGATCGTGATCCACCGCGCGGGGGGCGGCGTCGACAACGTGCCGTGGGGGCCGGGGTTGCATCTGCGGAACCCGCTGCTGACGGCGGTCGAGGAGTACCCGACGTACATGCAGACGCTCGTCCTCACCCGCGGAACGACGGAAGGATCGCCGCAGAACGAGGAAATCAACGTGAACTCGCAGGAGGGGCAGCCGCTGTCGGTCGACGTGTCGATGTCGTTCGAGCTCGACCCGACGAAGGTGCCGCAACTATACCAGACGTTCCGCACGGACATCAGCACGATCCAGCACGGATACGTGCGGCAGACGATCCGGCAGGCGCTGCAGGAGGTGATCGGCGGCGAGCAGATCGCCGACATCATCGGGCCGAAGAAGGCGGAGGCGGTCGCCCGCGCGCAGCGGCTCGTCTCGGACCGGCTCTCGCCGTACGGGATCGTGGTGAAGCAGTTCACGCTGAACGAGCTGCGCGCGCCGGACGCGGTCATGCAGGCCATCAACCAGAAGAACGTGATGCAGCAGCAGGCGCTGACGGCGCAGAACGAGTTGCAGAAGAACACGTTCCAGGCGCAGGGCGACTCGATCAAGGCGGCCGGGCGCGCGAAGGCGATCACGGCGGAGGCCGAGGCGCAGGCGCGGGCGAACGAGCTGCTGGCGCGGAGCGTTACGCCGACGTTGGTGCAGTATCAGATGGCGAACAAGTGGAACGGTCAGATGCCGACGGTCTCGGGGAGCGCGATTCCGATGATCCAGATGCCCGGGCAGAAGCCGTAGCCGACGATGGACGTCTACCTGATCGCGTTCGCGCTCGGCGTGGCCGGGCTCCTCGTCATGGCGCTCGGTGGGCTCGGGCGCCACGGCGGTGGGCACGCCGGGCACGGGCATGTGGGGCACGGCCCCGCCGCGCGCGGCGGGGCCGCCCGTGGCGGGGCTGGGCGCGGGACCGGCGGGCACGGGCAAGCCGCGCACCAGGCCGCGCACGGCGCGGCGGGGGCGGCGGGTGCGGCCGCCGCGCGCGACCTCGTCGTGGCGCTGGCGTCGCCGCGGGTGTTTCTGGCGGTACTGCTCGGGTCGGGCGCGGCGGGGCTCCTGTTGCGCCCGATTCTGCACGGCGGGGTACTACTTGCCGTGGCCGCGCTCGCGGGCGGCGTGCTGCTCGAGCGCGGGGCGGTGGCGCCGGTGTGGCGCTGGGCCGAGCGGTTCGCGTCGAACCCGGCGCAGACGTTGGACATGGCCCTCTACGACCACGCGCAGGCCGCGAGCGGGTTCGACGCGCGCGGCGAGGGGCTGGTCGCGCTCGAAGTGGACGGGCAGATCGTGCAGCTGCTGGGGCGGCTGCGGCCCGAGGATCAGTCGCGGCGCGTGCGGGCCGGCGATCGGCTGCGCATCGAGGCGGTCGACGCCGAGCGGCACCGCTGCACGGTGTCGGTCGCCGGGCCCGCCTAACGTTACGCTACCGACGTCACCCTACGTACGTCCTCCTCTCTCCGTACACTCCCATGCTGTCCTCCGCAGTCGTCGTCGTGGTCGTCCTCGCGGCGGTTTTCCTCCTGATCCCGATCGTGGTCGCGTCGTTCCTGCGGAACGTCGAGGCGGGCGAGATCCGGCTCGTCAGTTGGCTGGCCGGGGGCACGGTGATCTACCGCGGCCCGGGCAAGAGCAAGGAGATCCCGCTGCTCACGACGGGCACGACGATCAGCTCCAAGGTCATCAACGTCGACCTCGACATCACCGACCAGACGGCCGACGTCGACGACACGGGTACGCCGCGTCCGATCAAGGTGCGCGTGCTCGCGAGCGCGATCGTGAGCGTGGGCGACACCGACGCGCTGATCAAGACGGCAGCCAATCGGTTCTGCTCGAAGGGCGAGGGCGATCAGGTGTCGACGCTCACCGACCTGCTGTCGTCGTCGGGGCGTCGGGCGATCAACCTGCTCACGCACGACCAGCTGTTCTCCGCCAAGACGGCACCGGTGCGGATGCTGCCGGCCGGGGGCGGGCCGCAGGTGCTCACCGCGGGCGCGGGCGGGACGCTGGTGCCAGTTGGCGGGGTCGAGGTCGTTCCCTCGGCGGCGAGCGCGGTCGCGGCGGTCGAGGACGACGACGATCCGCTGGCGGTGATCATCCGCAAGGCGTGCTCGCGCGAGCTGACGGACCTGGGGCTGATCTTCAACTCGCTCAACATCAAGGTGGTGCAGAGCGAGGTCGCGGACGCGCGGCGGCGGCAGAGCGCGGCGGAGGCGCAGGCGAACGCGGAAATCGTCGCGGCCAACCAGACGCGGCGCGCGCGCGAGGCGCAGCTCGACGCGGACCGCGCGATCAGCGACAAGCAGCGCGAGCTGGAGCAGACGCGCGCGGCGAACGCGGCGCTCATCGCGCAGGCCGAGGCGAAGAAGCAGGACGCGCTCGCGGTGCAGCGCACGGCGGAGCTGGACGCGACGCAGATCGCGCAGGCGCGGGCGGACGCGGAGCGGGTGCGGATCGAGGCGCAGGCCGCCGCGCAGGCGGAGGCGATCCGCATCACGACGGTGGCGTCCGCGCAGGCCGAAAGTATCCAGAAGGTGAACGAGGCGATCCAGGCGGGCGGCGAGGCGTACTTCCGCTACCGGCAGATCGAGCTGGTGCCGCAGGTGGCCCCGGCGATCGCGCGGGCGCTCGCCGAGGCGAAGTTGGTGACGATCTCGAGCGACGGGCGGAGCGCGCCGGACTCGGCGACGAACAGCATCGCGAGCGTGATCCAGACGGTGCTCGCGGCGCAGCTGGTGAGCCGCGCGGGGGTGCTGGACGGCGCGGGGTCGGAGGGGCGGTCCAACGGCGCGCCTAACGACGGCGCCCACGGCGGCCCGAACGGCGAAAGGCGAAGGGGCGCGAGCCGGACCGCGGGCGGCGCGCCGGTGGTGACGCGGACGCGCTGAGGTGGCTTAGGGCGACCGTGGACCCCCGCGTCCGCGGGGGTGACGGCGGGGGGACGACGGGGCAGCTCGGGCCGTGGTGGGTGGCGGGCCCCGGCGGGGTTAGGCTTCGCCGTCATGCACCACCTGCTCGGTACGCTCGTCGCGCTCCTGGTCGCGACCAAACTGCTCGGGGCCCTCGCCCAGCGCTTCGGACAGCCCGCGGTGCTGGGCGAGCTCGTCGCCGGGGTGCTGCTCGGCGGGTCGCTGCTGCGCGTGCTGGACCCGGGGGACCCGGTGCTGCACGCGCTCTCGGAGATCGGCGTGCTGGTGCTGCTCTTCGAGATCGGGCTCGAGACGGACGTGCGGGCGCTGGCGCGCGTGGGGGGGGCGGCGACGACGGTGGCGTTGGTCGGCGTGGCGCTGCCCTGCCTGCTCGGTTACGCGGCGGCGGTCGCGCTCGGGCTCACGCCGCTCGCGGCGACGGTAGCGGCGGCGTCGCTGTCGGCGACGTCGATCGGGATCTCGGCGCGGGTGCTGAGCGACCTCGGGCAGCTGGACACGCCGGAGGGGCAGGTGGTACTGGGCGCGGCGGTGCTCGACGACGTGGTCGGGCTGGTGATCCTGGCGGTGGTGGGGGCGGCGGCGGCGGGCGCGGGGGTGAGCGCGGGCGGCGTGGCGCGGACGACCGCGGTGGCGGCGGGGTTCATCGTGCTGGCGCTCGCGCTCGGGCGGCTGCTGGTTCCGCCGCTGTTCGGGCTCATCGCGCGCGTGCGGGCGCCGGGGACGCTGGTGGCGCTCGGGCTGGCGCTGGCGTTCGCGATGGCGTGGCTGGCCGAGGGTGCCGGGTCGGCGACGATCATCGGGGCGTTCGCGGCGGGGCTGGTGCTGCACGAGACGCCACAGCGCGAGGAGGTCGGGCAGGCGATCACGACGGTTGGGCACCTGATCGTGCCGGTCTTCTTTGCGTCGGTGGGTGCGTCGGTGGACGTGCGGACGCTGGCGGAGCCGCGGACGCTCGCGGTGGGGGGGGCGCTGATCGCCGCGGGGGTGGTGGGAAAGTTCGCGGCCGGGTTCGCGCCCGTATGGTTCCGGGGGCGGAAGGCGCTGATTGGGGCGGCGATGATTCCGCGGGGCGAGGTGGGGTTGATCTTCGCGCAGGCGGGGTTGGCGAGTCGGGTGTTGTCGCCGGCGCTGTTCAGTGCGGTGGCGATGATGGTGTTGGGGACGACGTTCCTGGCGCCGCCGGTGTTGGCGCGGATAGTGGGGCGGGGGGGAAAGGCGGACGAGGGGGCGAGGCCGGGGGATGGGGGGGTCGATGATCTCGTGTTTGGGGATGAGGGGCGGTAGGGGACGGGCCTGGTGGAGCGCTGTTGAGGGGGCGCGGTTGGTGGGGCGCGCGTTTGGAACGGCGCGGTTAAAGCAGGTGGGGGCGGAGCATTTCGAGGTGGACGATGCCGTCTTCGAGGTAGTCGTCGCTGGCGCGGGTAAAGCCGAAGGTGCTGTAGAAGTGTTCGAGGTACTTCTGGGCGCCGATGCGGATTGGGGCGGCAGGGGCGAGGGTGCCTAACCGTGCGATCGCTTCGGCCATGAGGGCGCGGCCGGTGCCGGTGCGGCGGGCGTCGGGGTGGGTGACGACGCGGCCGATCGACGCCTCGGGATACTTCACGCCGGGGGGGAAGAGGCGGGCGTAGGCGGCGAGTCGGGGCGTGGCGTCTCCGCGTCGTTCGCGCCAGCCGAGCAGGTGGTGGGCCTGGTCGTCGCTGCCGTCGGCGTCGAGGAAGGGGCAGGTCTGCTCGACGACGAAGACCAGGGAGCGGAGTTGGAGGGCGGCGTAGAGGTCGCTGACGGTGAGGCCGGCGAAGGGGGTGCAGGTCCAGCGGATCACGCGGGCGCCGCTCCTTCGTCGCTGGCGCGGTCCTCGGCCGCGCGGTCCTCGGCGTCGCGGTCGCCGCCGCGGCGGGCGGGGAGGGCGAAGGCGAAGACGGTGCCGACGTCGGGGAACTCGGCCCAGACGCGGCCGCCTAACGCACGCACGGTTTCGCGGACGATGCTGAGGCCGAGGCCCGTGCCCTCGACGTGGGAGGCGGAGTGCTCGTGGGCGCGGAAGAAGCGGCGGAACAGGCCCTCGCGCTGCGGCTCGGGGACGCCGAGTCCGTTGTCGCGCACGCGGACGATGACCTCGCGGCCGTCCTCGGCGTCGGAGGCGAGCTCGCCGTCGACGGCGACCCAACGAGCGGGTTTGGACGGGTCGGCGTACTTGACCGCGTTGGAAATGAGGTTGGTGAGGCAGAGCTCGACGGCGGCGGCGTTGACCTCGACCGGGGGGAGGGCCTCGAGGCGGACCTCGACGCGGTGCGCGGTGGCGAAGTCGCGGAGCGAGCGCGCGGCCTCGGCGGCGGCGCGCGGGAGCAGGACGTGGCGCTGCTGCCGCGAGTCGGCCTGGCCCATGCGGGAGAGCTCGAGGAGGTTCTCGAGCGTGGCGCGCATGCCGTCGACGTTGCGCACGACGACGTCGGCCATCGCGCGGCGGTCGACCTCGGGGAGTTCGATCATGCCTAACAGCTGCGCGGCGCCCGAGGCCGCGCCGATGCGGTTGCGGAACTCGTGGGCGAGCGTGCGGTTGAAGGCGCGCAGGCGCTCGTCGCGTTCGTGGAGGCGCTCGGTGGTGCGCTGCAGGAACTGGACGGTGGTGGCGTGCTGGATGAGGGTGACCGCGGTGAAGACGCGGTGGGCGCAGACGAAGAGCTCGGCGCGCGAGCAGTCCTCGGGGATGTCGTCGACGATGGTGGTGAGGAAGGCGTAGAGGATGCCGCCGAGGATCTCGTACTCCTTGAGGACCTCGTACGCGTCGAAGCCCTGGGCGTGGCGCATCGCGCCGAGCTCCATGGCCTTGGCCATGACCGAGGAGTCGGCCTGGACGGCGGCGCCGGGGTACTCGATGAAGTCGGCGACGCCGGCGAGCAGGAGCGGGACGTGGTCGAGGAGTTCGTCGCTGGGGAAGACGCGGTTGGGGTCGAGGGCGACGCGCTGCGAGATGCGCTCGAGCCAGCGGCCGGTGAGCTCGTCGCGCGCGTCGCGGAGGCGGCGGGCGAGGGTGACCGCGAGGGGGCACGGGCCCTGCGCGCCCTCGTCGGCGACGGGGGCGGCGTGGGCGGGGCCGGCGTCGCTCATCCTGCGGCCTCGGCGCGCGCGAGCTCGTCGAGGGCGAGGCGGCCGAGCCCGGGGTAGTTCTTGTCGAAGTGGTGCGCGCCGCCGCGCGGGACCTTGTGCAGGGCGGGCGTGTCGGCCGCGGCGGCGCAGGCGGACTCCGTCTCGTCGGTGCCGTAGACGCAGAAGGTGCGGACGGCGGGGCGCTCGGTGAGCATGCGCGCGAACTCTGGGGCGACGGGCACGTCGGTCGCGCGGTGCTGGTTCGAGAACAGGTCGAAGAAGTGGAACTCGAAGCTCGCGTTCTGTTCGGGGCCGTACATGCCGACGAGGGCGAGGTGGGCGCGCACGTCCGGCGCGAGGCGGTTGACGACGAAGGGCGCGAACTCGGCGCCGCGCGAGAAGCCGAGGAGGACGACGCGGTCGCGGTTCCAGCGGGCCATGTAGGCGCGGGCGATGCGTTCGACGTCGTGCGTCAGGACGTCGGGGTTGCGCCGGCCGTGTTCGAGGTAGGCGCGGACCTTGAGGCCGACGACGGGCACGCCCCCGGCGGCGACGGCGCCGGCGATGCCCTTGTCGATCGCGGCCCAGTCGCCGTCGCCGGTGATGAGGATGGCGAGGGCGCTGCGCGCGCCGGGCGTGGGGGCCGCGGGTGCCGCGGCGGCCACCTCGATCAACGGCAGGTCGTGCACGTCGGGGGCGGCGGCGGGCTGCTGGGCAGGCAGGGCGGTCGCCAGCCACGCGCACGCGGCGCAGGCCACGAGCGGGGCGCGGAGGGTCGCATGGGGGGCGGCGCGGCGGCCCATCAGCGGGCCACCACGCCCTTGATCCCGCCGGAGATGAGCGCGGTCACGTTGGCGAGGATGCGCGGCAGCGCGAGGCCGCCCGGGGAGGCGAGGTAGCGGGGCACCCACACGGGGTCGAATTTCTCCTTGTAGCGCCGCAGGCCCTGGAAGTTGTAGAAGTTCTCGCCGTGCTGGTAGACGAGGGCGCCGGCGCGGATCCAGAGTGGGGCGAGCGAGCGGCTTTCGAAGCCGGAGAGCGGGGCCATGCCGAGGTTGAAGTCTTCGTAGCCCTGCGCCTTGCCCCAGAGCATGAGCTGGAGGAAGAGGTACTCCATGACGCTCTCGGGGGCTTCGGGGGCGTAGCGCATGAGGTCCATCGACAGCTCGCGCTTGTCGGCGCCGGCCCAGAGGTTGGCGAAGGCGACGACCTCGTCGTCGGCGCGGTCGCCGCCGTCGCGGCGCGGGGCGCGGACGAGGGCCAGGGGGAAGTGGCGCAGGTAGTCCTCGTCGAAGTAGCCTAGCGAGAAGCCCTTCTCTCGGACGCGCTTGCTGGCGAGCCACGCGTCGCTGACGCGGCGGAGCTCGGGGAGGAGGGCGGGGACCTGCTCGGGGCCGACGACCTCGAAGCGCGCGCCGGTCTTGTCGACGGCGTTGACGATGCGGCGCATGCTCTTGCGCGCGCCGCCGTCGAGCGAGAAGCGGCCGAGGGGGATGTGGGCCTCCTCGCCGAGTTTGAGGAGGGTGAGGCCGAGGTCGATGTAGAGCGGCAGGTGGTCGACGCTGACCTGGTAGTAGACGGGCCAGCCGCCGTGCTCGTCGGCGGCCTCCTTGAACTTCCACGCGAGCTCGGTGTGCTCGTCGGCGGGGCCGACGGGATCGCCTAACGCGACCCAGCTGCGCCCGGCGACGCCGTACATGACGAACGACCGGCCGCTCTCGGAGAAGAGCAGCGACTTGTCGCCGAGCAGGGCGAGGTTGGCCTCGGTGTTGGGCGCGGCGGCGATGACGGTCGCGGCGCGCGCGAGGTCGGCCGGGGTCGGCGGGTCGGGGTCGGCCGGCGCGTGGCGGAGGAGGCGCGCGAGTCCGAAGAGCAGCAGCCCGCCCGCGGCGCCGACGGTGGCGCGGAGGAAGCGCGGTGCGTCCCCGCGCGCGGTGAAGCGCCACCAGAGGTCGTTGCTGTACTCGACGTGCTTGTACGAGAAGAAGCCGAGCCAGACGGAGATCCCGAGCACGAGCGCGACGGCGACGGTCCACCCCGGGGTGAATGTCTCGCTCATCAGCGCGGCCTTGCGGTAGAAGGCCTTGCGGCTGGGCAGGAGGGCGGCCAGGACGAGGGCGAGGACGACCGCCTCCTCGTAGTCGAGGCCCTTGAGCAGCGAGCCGACGATGCCCACGCCTAACAGCCCGGCGGCGAGGCCCCACGCGGCGTCGAGGCGGCGGCGCACGGCCCAGGCGACGACGAGGAGCGCCGCGCCGGCCAGCGAGGCCGCGAGGTGCGAGATCTCGATGACGCCGAGCGGCAGCTCGGTGTGGAGCACGGCGACGCGGGTGCGGTGCGACGGCGTCGAGCCCGAGACGAGGAGCACCGCGCCGGCGGCGAAGGTCGCGAAGCTGAGCGCGGCCGGCACGACCGCCGGGCCCACGCGCCCGACCACGCGGGCGCCGCTCTGCGCCCCGCGCACGGCGGCGGCCGCGACGCGCTGCTGCGTGTAGCGCGTCTCGTAGAGGCCGAAGGCGGCGACGGCGGTGGCGAAGGGGAGCAGGTAATAGACGGCGCGGTAGGCGAACACGGCGCCGAGCACGATCGAGCCCGGGACGTAGCGACCCAGGAGCAGGATGAGCAGCGTCTCGAAGACGCCGAGGCCGCCCGGGACGTGGCTCAGGACGCCGGCGAACTGGGCGAGCAGGAACGCGCCGAGGAACGGGAGGAACGGCACCGCGAATGGGTCGGTGCCGTGTGGCAGCAGCGCCCAGAGCACCGCGCCCGCGACGGTCCAGTCGACGGCGGCGAGGACGAGTTGGGAGATCGCGAGGCGCGGCGCCGGGACGGGGAAGGCCCAGCCGCCGATGCGCACGCGGCCGGCGGCGGTCGCGCGGCCGTGGGCCTCGCGCGCGCCCGCCGCGTGCGTGCCGGCTCCGGCCGCGCGCACGGCGTCGCGGTCGGGCGCGACCGCGTCGAGCGCCAGGGGGGTGGTGTCGGAGAGGACTGAGGCGTCGGCCGCGCGGTCGGCGCCGGTCGAGCGAACGGGGAAGACGGACGTGAGGCCGGCGCCGGCGGTCGGCGAGGCGACGAGTGCGGGGCCGACGTCCGTCAGGGTGGCGGCGTCGCCGTTGGCGTCGACGGCCAGCGGGTCGAGCGCGTCGCCCGCGCGGCGGCCGAGCGCCGTGGGGGCCGGGCCGCCGCGCGCGGCCGCGGCGATGCTCCACGCGAGATACGCGCCGACGAGGGCGAGCATCGCCGCCCCAATCGGACGGAGCGAGGTGAAGGGCAGGTGGAGCAGCCCCGTCATTTCGGTCGGTGCGGCGACGAATACCACGCCGGCCATCAGCACCATGCCGAGCGTGAAGGCGAAGCCGGCGAAGCTGACGGCCTGGGCGATCTCGCCCGTCGACAGGCCCCACGCGCTCCAGAAGCGCACGCGGACGGCGCCGCCGGTCAGCACCGGGAAGCCGAGCGTGTGCGAGAGGGCGTAGGACAGGAACGACGCGAACGCGACGCGCGGAAGCGGCACGCGCCGGCGCACGTAGGCCAGGGCGAGCGCGTCGTAGCCGGGGAGCACCGCGTAGGACAGCGCGGTGAACGCGAGGGCGGCGAGCACGCGCGAGCCCGGGATCGCGTGGAACGCGTTGAGGACGTCGCGGAAGCGGTAGGCCGCGAGTTCGTGCTGGAGGACGACGAGGGCGACGGCGAACAGCACGACGGCGATCGTCGGGCCGATCCAGCGGGCGCGCTCGGCGACCGCCGCCTCGGCCGCTGGGGTGACGAGCGAGCGGACGTCGGTCGCCCGCGCGGCGGGGGCGGTGGCGTCCGCGCCGGACCCGGCGTGGGCGCCGCCGGGCGGGCGCCGCCGCTCGGCGGGCGGGGGGGCTGACGGCGCCGTCATGCGCCCAAGCTAGCCGCCACCGCGGGGGGTTGGGGGACGGCGACGGTGCCCGTCCGGTCGAGCTTGCCCCAGCCGACCACGCGCCCGCGGAGCGCGGCGGCGAAGGAGCGCACGACGACCCAGTACATCACCTGGCGGTAGGCGAAGCGTTGCAGGAAGATGAGCCACGTGAGCCGCCGGTCCTCGTCGGGCTCCATGAAGAACGCGAGCACGGCGGCGAGCCAGTCGACGACGAGGAAGATGGCGTAGTAGGCGAGGATCTGCCGCAGGTTGACGAGCGCGTACGTGGCGCCGTGCTGGATCTTGTTGAGCCACACCGAAAAGAGGCTCAGGACGAACGTCAGGTCGGCGACGGGGCCGATCGCGGCGAAGACGAGTTGGAAGAGCCAGACGTTGGGCATCGCGACCATGCCTAACGTGCCGTAGCGCGGGCGGAGGAAGGCGTCGCGGTGCTTCCACATGCACTGCAGGGTGCCGAAGCTCCAGCGGAAGCGCTGCTTGGCGAGCCCGCGGAGCGTGTCGGGCGCCTCGGTGTAGGCGATCGCGCGGTCGGCGTAGGCGACCGAGTGGCCGCGGCGGCGGATCTCGAGCGTGAGGTCCTGGTCCTCGGCGAGCGTGTCGTCGCTGAAGCCGCCGACCTCGAGCACGAGGGCGCGGCGCCACGCGCCGACCGCGCCCGGCACCACGGTGATGCAGTCGAGGAGCGAGAACGCGCGCCGGTCGAGGTTCTGGCTGGTGACGTACTCGACGGCCTGCCACTGCGTGACGATGTTGACGCGGTTGCCGACTTTGGCGTTGCCTGCGACCGCGCCCACCCGGGGGTCGGCCAGGGGCGCCACGAGCTCGGCCGTGGTGTTGGGGAGGAAGACCGTGTCGGCGTCGAGGCCGATGACGATCTCGCCGCGGGCGCGCGCGATGCCGAAGTCGAGCGCGCTCGCCTTGCCGCCGTTGGGCTTGGTGTAGACGGCGACCTGCGGGTGGCCGGCGTACGCGTGTTCGGCGATCTCGTAGGTGCTGTCTGGGGAGCCGTCGTCGACGACGACGATCTCGAGCTCGCCCGGGTAGCGCTGGGTGAGGAGCGAGGTGATCGTCTTAACGATCACCTTCTCCTCGTTGTACGCGGGGACGATGACGCTCACGCTCGGCGCGTAGGGCGCGGCGCCGTCGCGCGCGAGGGCGGCGACGCGGTCGCGCTGTCGGTTGGACCACACGCGGTGGACGGCGGCGAGCGTCATGATGACGGCGAGCCGAGCGAGGCCGAGGATCACGGCGACGGTGAGCACCCAGAAGAGGAGCCACTCGCCGACGCCGAGCAGGCCGAAGCCCGCGAGCTCGGCCCAGCGGATGGCGACGCTGCCGCGCGGGAGCGTGGGCATCGCCGCGTCGCGCGAGACGCCGGTGAGCTCGGAGAAGAGGACGAGCGTGTCGCCGCGGGCGCGGAGCGAGTCGACGAGCGGGCCCAACGCCGCGAGGGTGAGGCTGCGGTTGCCGCCGCCGTCGTGCAGGAGGACGACGTTGCCGTCGAGCGGGCGCGCCTCGCGCGCGTCGAGCACGTTCTGCACGATCTGCTGCGGCGTGTGCACGTGGGCGAGGTCCCAGTCCTCGCCGTCGAGGTGCAACCCGGCGGTGATGAAGCCGAGGCGGCTGGCCACGCTCACCGGCCCGAGCTCGTCGGCCGTGGTGGGCTCGGCGTCCCCGAAGAAGGGCGGGCGGAAGAGCGCGGTGCGCCGGTCGAGCGCGGCCTCGATGACGCGGTTGGTCAGGTCGATCTCGACGCGCGCCATCCAGCTCGGCTCGAGCGCGAGGTTGGGGTGCGTGTACGTGTGATTGCCGATTTCGTGTCCTTCGGCGTAGATACGGCGCGTGAGGCCAAGGTGACGCTGAGCGTTCTCCCCGATGACGAAGAAGGTGGCGGGCGCCCGGTACCTGCGGAGCGTGTCGAGGATGGGCGGCGTCCACTGCCCGTCGGGCCCGTCGTCGAAGGTGAGGGCGATCTTGCGCCCGCCCTGGCCGGGCGGGGCGCCGGCGTGCGCGCCTGCGCGCTGCACGACGTAGGGGGACGGCAGCGTGGTCGTCGTCTGCCCGACCACCATGCCGCTGGCCGAGTCGACCTGCACCGTGCGCGCGCCGGTGGCGGGGGTGGCGATGATTTTGAGGACCTCGCCGCGGCCGAGGAAGTTGACGTCGTAGAGCGAGTCGATGGTCGCGAGGCGCTGCGGGTCGGGGTGCACGCCGGCGCGGTCGATGACGCGCCACATGGACGGGTCCTCGGAGCCGAGGCGCCAGACGGCGAGGCCCGCGGTGCCCATGCGCTGGGCGGCGAGGGCCTGGTTGAAGGCGCTCGCGCCGTCGAGGTACCAGACGACGTGGTCGGTCGAGTCGGGGTCGGTCCAGGTGAGGTACGGGTTGAGCGAGCGGGGGTCCCACTGGAGCGGCGCGCCGTTGACGCGGGACAGCTCGACGACGTCCTGGAAGGTGACGTTGGAGACCTTGGTCTCGCCGTCGTTCCAGTCGTAGCCGTAGGCGCCTAACGCGATGATCGCCTTCTTGGCGGGCACGTACTTGAGGTAGTCGCGCGCGTGCCGCTCGAACCACGCCTGGCTGGCGACGGGCCCCGCGCCGCTCTCGGCGTAGTGCTCGTCGTAGAGCATGAGGAACACGTAGTCGTTGAACGCGGCGTAGCGCGCGGCGCGGTCGGCCTCGATCTCGTCGGTCGCAATGGTCTGCGTGAGGACCGCGTCGAGCGGCACGAGCGCCGCGCGCAGCTCGCGGGCGAACGCGAGGAGCCCGGGGTCGGCCGTGGCCGGGAAGTTCTCGAAGTCGAGGGTGACGCCGGCGAAGCCGTACTGCTTGACGGCCGCGGTGATCTGGACGATGGCGCGCGCACGCGCGGCCGCGGTGGAGGTCAGGCGGACGAGGGGGCGGGCGCCGGCGGCGAACTCGCCCTGCGCCTGGACCACGTTGGACACCATGAGGAAGATGCGGGGCCGGTCGGCCGGCGCCACGGTGTCCGCGATGCTGAAGACGCGCTTGTCGACGTTGATCCGGAGCGAGTCGCCGGTGGGGTCGACGAAGGCGAACTCGCCGACGACCCAGTCGAGGTGGCTGACGTAGCGCGCGAGCGACACGTGGGACGCGGTGTCCCAGGCGACGTAGAAGCCGGCGACGATCGGGTCGGTGCGCTCGTCGGCGAGGGGAACGCGGCCCGGGCGCTTGGCTTTCGGATTGATCGGGAGGTAGGCGGGGCGGTCGCCGGGCTGGACGCGGTTGCGGCCGATCGCGCCGTAGAGGCGGACGCGCTGGCGTTCGCGTTCGCGGGCGTTCTTAGTGAGGAGGAGGCGGGGCGGGCGTCCGAGGACCTGGTAGTCCGGGAGGAGCACGCCGCCGAGGCCGGCGAGGTTGGGGCCGACGAGGGCGACGACGATGACGACGAGCGCGAGGAGGCTGGTCGCGATCGCGAGGGAGCGCACCGCGGTCCGCACGCGTTCCCAACGGCGGCCGGTCGGCTCGAGAAAGACGGGCAGCCGGTCGGGGCCGCGCCGTTCGGGGCCGGTGTACTGGGGAGTGACGACGGCGGGCGGGGTCGGGTCGGTCACGGGCGGTCAGCTGGGCGGGCGCGGTCGCGGCGCCGACGGAGCGGCGGGGCGGACGCGCTAAATTGCGGGGATGCCGGTGTTATAGCACACCGAGCGCCGCGGCGAAGTGTCCTTCACCGCCGCCGGTACCCGGGCGGTCCGCCCGATTGGGTCATTCGTTCCGAGATCTCGATGCCTTCCGTTCCGTTCGATGCGCTGCCGGGCGACGCCCGGCTCTGGGTGTTCGCGGCCGCGGCGCCGCTGGACGCGTCCGGCGAGGCCGAACTGCTCGCGGCCGTCGACGCGTTCCTCGCGGAGTGGGCGGCGCACGGGGCGCCGTTGCGCGCGGGGCGCGCGTGGCGGGACGGGCGCTTCCTGGCCGTCGGGGTCGACCAGTCGACGGCCGGCGCGTCGGGGTGTTCGATCGACGGGCTGTTTCGGTCGTTGCGGGCGCTCGAGCCGGCGCTCGGGACGTCGCTGTTGGGGGCGGGGCGGGTGTACTGGCGCGACGCGGACGGGCGCGTGGCCGGGGGCGACCGCGCGGCGCTGCGCGCGTCGGCGGCGACTGGGGCGGTCGGACCCGAGACGACCGTCTTCGACACCTCGGTGACGACGGCGGACGACTGGCGCCTGCGCTTCGAGCGGCCGCTGGCGGAGTCGTGGCACGCGCGGGTCGTCGCGCTGGGGGCGTCGACCGGGACTCCGGCGGTGGTGACGCGGGGTGGCTGACGTTGCGCCCGAGATCGCTGCGACGCTTCCGCCGGAGCTCGTCGCGCGGCTCTCGCGCCCGACGCTCGGCGCGACACTCGGGATCACGTTCGTCGAGCTGACTCGCGAGCGGGTCATCGCGCGGATGCCGGTCGAGCCGCGGGTGCACCAGCCGTTCGGGTTGCTGCACGGCGGGGCGAGCGTGGCGTTGGCCGAGTCGGTGGCGAGCGTCGCGGCATGGCTGAACGTCGACCGCGAGCGCGAGGGGGCGGTGGGGCTCGAGATCAACGCCAACCACGTGCGGGGCAAGCGCGACGGCGTGGTCACGGCGACGGCGACGCCCGCGCACGTCGGGCGGACGACGCAGGTGTGGGACGTGCGGATCGTGGACGAGGCGGATCGGCTGGTGTGCGTATCGCGGTGCACGATCGCGGTGGTGCCGCTCGACGGCGGGGCCGGCGCCGGTCGGGGGGGCGCGTGAGCGAGGCGGGGCCGATCGTGGGGTGGGTCGTGGACGTGCAGCGCGACTTCATGGACCCCCCGTCGGCGGGGGGGCGGCTGTACGTGCACGACCTGTTCGACTCGGCGGACCGGGGGGCGGTCGAGGCGCTGCCGGCGATCGAGCGGACGGTGGTGTGGCTACGCGGGCGAGCGGACGCGCTGGTCTACACGGGGGACTGGCACTCGGCGGACGACCGCGAGATCGACGCGGTGGCGCCGGACGTGACGCGGGGGACGTACCCGCCGCACTGCATGGGGTTGTCGGCGGACCCGGCGGAGCGGGCGGGGGCCGAGTTGGTGGCGGGGGTGGCGCCGGACCCGGCGGCGACGGTGGTGTTGGGGCGCGACGCGAGCGAGGAGGACGCGCGGGCGGCGGCGCGGGCTGCGGTCGGCGGCCGGGCGGTGTTCGTGCAGAAGCGGGAGTTCTCGGTGTTCGACGGGAACGCGGGGGCGGGGGCGTTCGTCGAGGCGCTCGTGGCGGGGTTAGGCTGGGGGGTGACGTTCGTCGTGTGCGGGGTCGCGGCGGACGTGTGCGTGCGGCAGGCGGTGGACGGGCTGGTTGCGCGGGGGCACCGGGTGGTGGTGGTGCGGGATGCGGTGTGGGGGCTCGGGCTGGAGCGGGTGGAGGGGCTGGTCGCGGGGTGGGAGGCGGCGGGGGTTAGGACGGTGGTGAGTGGGCGGCTGGATGAGGTCGGGGGGCGGTAGGGCCGCGGGTGGCGGATGGGGGCTGCGCGCGGGGGCGTGACGGGCCGGGGATGCTCGGGCCGGGGATGCTACCGCGCGGGGATGCTGGGGCCGGGGATGCTCGGACCGCGATGATAAAGCCGGGGAGGGCCACGACAAACTGCTCGTAAGCGGTGGCTGTTGCTCGTCCCGGTCGTATCATCTCGGTCGGAGCATCCCCGGCGGTCGCATCGCCGGTCGGAGCATCCGCGGTCGGAGCATCCCCGGTCGGTCACGGCTCGGCGCACAGAGCCGATTCGGCGCACGCGGCCGTTCCGCTCCGCCGGACAGCCTAACGCTGTTCCGGTCCGCTCTTGGGCTTCACGCGCGGCAGGCAGGCGAAGTGGGCGCGGAGGGGGAGGGTATCGCCGCGTGGCCCGACCAGACGCGCGTCGACGTCGGCGGTCAGCAGGTCGGCGCCTAACACGACCGAGCCGCCGCGGCGGGGGCCCCAGGCGTAGTGGCCGTCCGGGCCGGCGGCGACGAGGGCGACGCGGGAGGGGTCCTGGGGGCCGACGTCGCGGTGGACGGAGTCCGTGAGGGCGAGCGTGCGGCCGCCCGGGAGCGAGACCGTGTAGGCGTAGCCCTGCTGCGTCGCGACGTTGCCGTACGAGCCGCAGTAGACCGCGACGTAGGTGCCGGCGGGGGCGAGGGGGGAGCCCGGGGGGATGGTGACGCGGCCGGTGGCGGTGCGCTCCGGCGCGTAGCTCCCCGAGCGGATCGCGATCGCCGCGCCGCTGGCGACGGCGCCGAGGGCGACGAGGACGGCGAGGGCGAGGGCGGGGCTGGGGCGGACCATGCCGCGAAGCTAGCCGGACGCGGGGCGGGCGGCGTCAGCGGCGGCCGTGCCGGCGCGGGCTGCGGCCGCGCGGAGGAGGTCCCAGGCGCGCGCGACGTGGCGCTCCTCGGTGCGGATGTTTCCGACGGCGAGGCGCAGCACGTAGCGGCCGTGCAGCTTGGTGTGCGACAGGAAGACCTCGCCGGTCGCGTTCACCTCCTGCAGGACGCGCGCGTTGAGGGCGTCGCGCGCGGGCTCGTCGAGCGCCGCGGGCGCGCAGCGGAAGCAGACGAGGGAGAGGGGGTGCGGGGCGGCGACCTCCCAGGCGGGGTCCGCGTCGACCCACGCCGCGAAGGTCTGCGCGAGCTGCACGTGGTAGCGGATGCGCTCGGCGAGCCCCTCGGCGCCGAAGGCGCGGAGGACCATCCAGAGCTTGAGCGCGCGGAAGCGGCGGCCTAACTGTACCCCGTAGTCCATCAGGTCGACGCGGGCGGACTCGTCGCCGCCCGCGGGGCGGGTCACGAGGTACTCGGGGACGAGCGAGAAGGCGCGGCGCAGCACGTCGGGGCGGCGCGTGTAGAGCACCGAGCAGTCCATCGGCGTGAACAGCCACTTGTGTGGGTTCACGACGACCGAGTCGGCGAGCTCGACGCCGTCGAGGACGCCGCGCAGCTCGGGGACGACGGCCGCGGGGCCGCCGTAGGCGCCGTCGACGTGGAGCCAGGCGCCCCGCGCGGCGGCGACGGGGGCGATCGCGCGCACGGGGTCGATGCTCGTCGTGCCGGTGGTCCCCGTCGTGGCGACCACGGCGACGGGGCGCATGCCGGCGGCGCGGTCCGCGTCCATGAGCGCCGCGAGCGCGTCGGGGCGCATGCGGAACTCGGCGTCGGCCGGGACCTTGACGACGTTGGCGTGGCCGAAGCCTAACGCGATCGCCGCCTTGTCGACCGAGGAGTGCGCGTGCTCGGAGCAGTAGACCCGCAGGGTGGGGAGGTCGCCGCGGCCGGCCATCCCGCGCTCGCGCACGGCGAGGGCCGGGTCCGCCTCGCGCGCGGCGGCGAGGGCGACCATCGTCGAGATCGACGCCGTGTCGTTGATCAGGCCGAACCAGCCCTCGCCCATGCCTAACAGCTGCCGGAGCCAGTCGACGGCGACGCGCTCGAGCTCGGTCGCGGCGGGGGCGGAGGCCCACAGCATCGCGTTCACGTTGAGCGCGGCGGTCAGGAGCTCGCCGAGGATGCCCGAGATCGCGCTCGAGTTGGCGAAGTAGGCGAAGAAGCCCGGGTGGTTCCAGTGCGTGAGGCCGGGGACGAGCACGCGTTCCGCGTCGGCGAGGATGTCGGCGAGGGACTCGGCGGCGGCGGGCGGGGCGGCGGGGAGCGCGGCGGCGACCTCGCCCGGGCGGACCTGCGCGAGCACGGGGTAGCGCTCGGGGTCGGCGAGGTAGGCCGCGATCCAGTCGACGAGTTCGCGACCGTAGCGCTGGAACTCGGCGACCGGGAGGTCGCCGCGGTACGTGGCGGGCAGCGGGGGCGGCAGGTCGGACATGGGCGGCAAGGTAGTGCGCGCGGCCGGCCCTACCGGAGCCCTACGGCCCGTCTACCGCGGCGCCGCGTCCCAGATTCGTCCCTCGAGGCGCTCGGCGGTGTCGCGCGCGGGGGGCAAGGCGGCGAGCCCCGCGCGGCCGTCCCACATCGCGAGGGCGGCGGCGAGGGCGTCGAACGCGTCGTCGCTCGCGGCCGCCACGCGCCGGAACTCGTCGGCGACCGCGGTCGCGTGACGATCGAGGTATTC
The DNA here is from genome assembly GCA_963763675.1 of uncultured Gemmatimonadales bacterium. GTDB lineage: Bacteria > Gemmatimonadota > Gemmatimonadetes > Gemmatimonadales > Gemmatimonadaceae > BPUI01. The sequence goes on along the minus strand of CAVXPN010000003.1, from coordinate 655,171 downwards.
CGCGCGCCGGCCCGCCGACGATTTCACGACGGGTGCGACGTACAGCAGGCGCGGCCAGATCTCGACGGCCACGGCCTGCCCCGGGCGCGGGTCGTCGAAGGGCCATATGGCGAAGCCGGCGTCGGCGAGCCGAGCCAGGGCGGGCATGCCGCGGACGGACCCGGCCCCGACCTGGTCCGCGCCGACGAGCTTGAAGACCGAGGACGGGCGGCGCGCGGCATGCTCGCCCGCGTCCTGCTCGGTGCGGCGGACGTGGGCGGGGAGGTCGGGGCGCTTCGTTCCTCCCCGCCCCCAGAACGGCGCGACCGGCCCGCGCACCCACGCCTCGCCCTCCCGCTCGGCGAGTGCCCAGAGCGCGTGCGCGTCGGGCAGTGCGCGGTCGGCGAAGAACCACGCGGGGAGCGAAAACGCGAAATCGAACCCTGCGGCGAGACGCGGCACGCGCCGCGCCGTCGCGATGACGTCGTCGACGAGGGCGTCGCGCGTCCGGCCCGCCTCCAGGCGTACGACGGCGCCGCCCTCGACCTGACAGAGCCAGAGCTTGCGTTCGGATCCGATGAGCGCTCCGCTCCAGTCGACGGCGATCACCGCGTCGAGGGCGGGGGCGGGCTCGCCGTTAGCACGCCCGCTCCCGGCGCTCGCCGTCACCGCGCGTCCGGCGCCGGCGGGAGCGCGTCGAGGAACCGCGCGAGCTCGCCCTTCCACACGGCGGCCTGCGTGTGCGTCCCGTGGCCGCGCGTGTTAGGCCCGGCGGGGATCAGGACGTACCGCGCGGTCGGCACGCGCGGGATCAGCCGCTCCATGATCCCCAGGTCGGGCGGGTTGATCTCGTCGTCGGCCGAGTTGATCGCGAGCACCGGCACGCGCACGCGGTCGAGCAGCGCCGAGGGGTCGTAGTCGCGCGACGAGTCGAACTGGTAGAGGAAGTCGTTGGCGTCGGTCGCCGCGCGGCGCGAGGCGAGGAAGCCGGTGATGACGCTGTCGGCCGCGCGCTGCGTCGGGGCCTGCGCCTGCTGCACGAGCGGCGCGCTCCCCATGATGAAGAGCACCTGGAGCGCGGCCGTGAGGCCCGGCGGCTCGGCCGTGTACTCGCCGCCCTGCCACGCGCGGTCGAGGCGGATGTCGTCCATGGCCATGCGGCGGAACATGCGGTTGCGTCCGGCGATCTGCGTCGGCAGGCAGGCGAACGGCGCGAGCGCGTCGGCGTAGCCCGGGCGCGTCGTACCCCAGACCCACGCGTGCATGCAGCCCATCGACGTCCCGAGGATCAGCCGCAGGTGCCTAACGCCGAGCCCGTCCTCGAGCAGCCGCTGCTCGGCGCGGACCATGTCGGCGTAGGTGTAGTGCGGGAAGCGCGCGCGCAGGCCGTCGCTCGGCTTGCTCGACTGGCCGTGGCCGATGTCGTCGGGAAGGACGACGAAATAGCGCGCCGTGTCGAGCGGCTGCCCCGGGCCGAACAGTTCGCCGGCGAAGTTGGCGCCGAGGAACTGCGTGCCCGCGCCGCCGGTGCCGTGGAGGATGAGGACCGCGTTGCGGACGACGCCGGCCGCGTCGCGGCGCGGCCGGCCGAGCGTGCGGTAGTGGAGGCGGAGCTCGGGGAGGGTGCCGCCCGAGTCGAAGCGGAAGTCGCGGAGGACGACGTCGCCCTGCCGGGCGGCGACCGCGCGCGGGGCCGGGGGCGCCGAGACCGCGCCGGGGTTGACCTGCGCGCGGAGGGCCGGGCCGGCGAACGTCAGGCCGAACGTCAGGCAGGCGGCCCGCGCGGCGGCGAGGGCGCGGCGCGGGCGGCGGAGCGGGATGTTCACCGGGCGGCTTCCTGGGTCGAGGGTTCGGCGAGGAGGACCTTGCCACCGCGCCCCTCGCGTGCGGCGTGGGCCGCGGCGTCGCGCACGCGCGCGAGCGGGTACGTGGCCTCGACGGGCACGCGGATCGTGCCGTCGGCGATGTAGCGGGCCACCGCGCCGAGGGCGCGCGCGAGCTCCGCGGGCGCGGCCGCGCCGAACCAGCGCGTGAGCCAGAAGCCGCGGAGCGTGACGTCGCGGAAGATCGTGTCGCGCGCCTCGACCGCGCACGGTTCGCCGGAGAGCGCGCCGTAGTTCACCACCGTCCCGCCCTCGGCCACGGCGCGCGCGAGGCGGCCGGTCGCCGCGCCGCCGACGGCGTCGAGCGCGAGGCGGGGCGCGGCGGCTCCGGCGGAGGCGATGGCGTCGCGCACGCGCTTCGCGAGGTCGGGCCCGTCGACGAGCACCAGGTCCGCGCCCGCCTCGGTGAGCTGCGCCTCGAGGCCGTCGCGGCGCACCACGTTCACGCTGCGCAGCCCGCGGGCGCGGGCGACGGCGATCACGGCCGCGCCCACGCCCGAGTTGGCCGCGTTCTGGACCACCCAGTCGCCGGGCGCGAGCGCGACGAACTGCTCGAGCATGAGGAGCGCGGTGGTCGGGTTGGCCGCCATCATCGCCAGCTGCAGCGGGTCGGCGGGCGGGAGCGCGAAGAGGCGGCTCGCCGCGAGGTTCGCGCGGGAGCGCCACGTGCCGCGCGCCCCCGAGAACAGGACGAGGTCGCCGGGCTTGAGGTGTGAGACGCCCTCGCCTAACGCGACGACTCGCGCGACGCCTTCGTAGCCCGGCGTGGCCGGGAGGTCCGGGCGGATGCCGTACTCGCCGCGAACGGTGAGCAGGTCGCTCGGGTTGAGCGGCGAGGCGACGAAGTCGACCGCGACCTCCCCGGCGGCGGGCGGCCCCGGGTCGGGGGCCTCGACGACGTCGAGGACCGCGGCGGGGTCGCCGAAGCGGGCGAACTGGACGAGTCGCATCGGCGGGCGCCTAACGAACGGTGGGGTAGGACACGCCGAGCTGCTCCAGGTACGTGTGGAAGCGGGTCGGGTCGTAGTAGAACGGGCGCATCCGGTCGCGGTAGGCGGCCATCGTGGCGGCGTTGAGCGTGGTCACGGGCCGGTCGTGCGGGCGGAGCAGCGGCGTGTACTTGACGTCCTTCGTCTGCACCTCGCGGTAGTAGCGCCACGCGTCGGCGACGAGCGCGGGGCGGAGCAGGAGGTCGAGCGCGGTCATCGCCTGCGCCTTGGCGCCGGCCGTGACGCCCTTGTGCGCGATCGGCGTGGCCATGCTCACCGCGTTGGCCCAGTGGTGGCCGGGGAGGTCGGGGACGTTGGACGGGTACCGGAGCGTGATCGTCGGCACGGCCCAGCTCACGTCGCCGATGTCGTCCGAGCCGCCGCCGCGCTTCTGCGATTCGGGCACGTCGGGTTCGAGCTTGGCGACGGCGGTGTCGAGCCCGCGCGGCGTGTAGTCGGCCGCGTTCGTCTCGCGCTGGATGCCGCGGGCGAGCGCCTGGTCGGCCGCGTCCCATGTGGGCATCCCGACGCGGCGGATGTTGGCGTACATCGCCTCGGCGATCGGGCGGTTGAAGTGCTGCGGCCACGCCGCGCCCAACACACGCACGGTGTCGAGCGAGGTCCCGGTCATCAGCGCGGCGCCGCGCGCGATCGAGTCGGCGACGGCCCAGAGCCCCATGATGTGCGGGTAGTCGGTCTCGCGCAGGTAGTACCACACGCTCGCCACGCTCGGCACGACGTTGGGCTGGTCGCCGCCGTCGGTGATCACGTAGTGGGAGCGCTGCTGGGTGCGCAGGTGCTCGCGGCGGAAGTTCCAGCCGACGTCCATCAGCTCGACCGCGTCGAGCGCAGAGCGGCCGCGCCATGGGGCGGCGGCGGCGTGGGCGGCGTTCCCGCGGAAGGTGAACTCGAGCGAGACCAGCCCGTTGCTCGACGTGCCGCCCCAGCTCGTGGTGAACTCGGAGGCGACGTGGGTGAAGAGCACGGCGTCGACGTCGCGGAAGACGCCGTCGCGGACGAAATAGGCCTTTCCTGCGACCAACTCCTCGGCCGTGCCTGGCCAGAGGACGAGCGTGCCCGGCAGGTGCTCGCGCTGCATGAGCTGCTTGAGGGCGATCGCGGCGGTGATGTTGAGCGGGACGCCGCTGTTGTGTCCCTCGCCGTGCCCGGGCGCGCCGTCGACGATCGGCTTGCGGTAGGCGACGCCGGGCGTCTGCGACGCCTTGGGGATGCCGTCGATGTCGGAGCCGAGCGCGATGACGGGCTTGCCCGAGCCCCAGCGCGCGACCCAGGCGGTGGGGATGCCGCTCGTTCCGGTCTCGACGGCGAAGCCCTGGCGGCGGAGCACGCCCGTGAGGTAGCGCGACGTTTCGACTTCCTGGAACCCGAGCTCGCCGTACGAGAAGACCTGGTCGACCATCTGCTGCGAGGTGGTGCGCAGCGAGTCGACGAGCCGCGCGGCCTCGGTCTTCAGGCGTTCGAGGCGCAGGGAGTCGACCGGCGCGGGCTGCGCACGGACGGTCGCGGCGCCGACGGTCGACGCGAGGGCGAGGGCCGCGCACAGGGCGGCGGGGCGGGGGACGGGCACGAACACTCCGGGCGGACGGTCGGCGGCTGTTGGTCGGCGGCTCTGCTCAGCGGTCGCGTGGCGTTGCGTCCCGCCTCGCCCCCCAGCCTAACAGGCGGAGCGGCGCGCGGCGCGCCAAGGCGACGAGTGCGCGGTAGCCGAGGCCGGGGACGACGGTGACGGGCCCGCCGCGGGCGAGGGCGCGGAGCGAGGCGGCGACCACGGCCTCGGCGCTCATCCAGAACGCGGCGGGGACGCGCGCCGTCTCGGCGGGGTCGGACCCGCGCGCCACCATGCGGGCGTGGAACTCGGTGCGCGTGAAGCCCGGGCAGAGGGCCTGCACGCGCACGCCCGAGGCGGCGACTTCGGCGGCGACGCCCTCGCTCAGCAGCTGGACGAACGCCTTGGTCGCGCTGTAGGTCGCGTACGCGCCGTTGGGAAGGAAGGCGGCGACCGAGGCGACGTTGACGACCGCGCCGCTGCGTCGCGCGATCATGCCGGGGAGCACGGCCTGCATGAGCCGGAGCGGCGCGGCGCAGTGGACGGCGAGCATGTCGGCCTCGACCTCGGGGTCGCCGCCCACGACGCGGGCGTGCGTGCCGAAGCCGGCGTTGTTGACCAGCACGGCCACGCGTGGACGTGCGGCGAGCTGCGCGGCGAGCGCGCGCACGGCCGCGACGTCGGCGAGGTCGGCCGGGTGCACGTCCGCGCGCACGCCGTAGCGCGCGGCCAGCTCGTCGGCGACGGCGCCCAGACGCGCGGCGTCGCGCGAGACGAGGAGCAGGTCGTGCCCGTCCGCCGCGAGCCGCTCCGCGAACGCGCGGCCGATCCCGGCGGTCGGGCCGGTGACCACGGCCAGCGGTGGGCCGCGCGGTTTGTCGGGCGATCGCAAACGAGGCGCGGGGGTAAAAATGGCTGGGGTACCGAGATCCGGCGTGGCCGGAATCCTGCCCTGATCACCCGTCGGCGGCAAGGCCGTTGGCGCGACTTCGCGAGTCTGGAGCATGGCTGATCGGATCGTACGCAACTGGTGGGCGCTCGGCGCGCGCGGCGCGTCGGCCGTCCTCTTTGGAATCCTCACGCTCACCTGGCCGGACCTGACCGTCGGCGCGTTCGTCGGGCTGTTCGCCGCGTACGGGCTCGTGGACGGCGTCCTGACCCTCCTCACGGCGGCGCGTTACCGCTCGCGGGCGCGCGACGTGGCCGGGCCGCGCGACCTCGTGCTCGTGGCCGGCGTCGGCGGCACCGCGCTCGCCGTGGTCGCCCTCGTCTGGCGCGACGCGTCGATGGCCGCGCTGCTCGCCCTGATCGCCGCGTGGGCGTTGGCCACCGGCGGGCCCGAGTTCGCGCTCGCGACGCGGCAGCGACGCAAGCTGCCGGCCCCGGCGCTGCTCGCCGGCGCGGGCGCGGTGCAACTCCTCCTCGCCGTCGTCCTGCTCGGTGCCGTGGCGCTCGGCGTCGTGCGCGTCGGGTGGGAGATCGGCGCGGCGACGATCGTCGCGGGCGCGCTACGGATCGCGCTCGCGGTGCGCTCGCGCGCCGTGCCGTTCGCACCGCGGGCCGCGGGCGATCGGGCGGGCGACGCCGACGCGCGCGACGGCGCCTCGGAAACCGCGTCCGGGGTCGCGGCGTAACAGGGGGCGAGCGCGGCGAGAGCAGGCCCGCGTCCGCAGGCCCGCGTCCCCCGCCCTCGTCCCATCGCATGTCCTCGCTCGCCCTCGCCGCCGCCGGCGTGCTCCAGATCGCCCAGCCCGCGGCCGGTTCTCCCGCAGTGGTCGCATCCCCCGCGGTTCCGCCCGCGGCCGCGCAGCCGGTCGCGGGCGACGCCGGCGCGCTGGCCCTCCTCGCTCGGGCGCGCACGGCGCGCCTCGCGCAGGACGTCGCGCTCACCTCGTACGACGCGCACACGTACCAGCGGCTGTCGGTCGGGCTCGGCGTGAGCGCGTTCGCGCGCGAGCGGCTGCTGCTGCGCACGGAGGCGGCGGCGCGGGTGACGTGGTCGCGCGCGGCGGGCGTCACGGTCGAGCAGACCGGGAGTCGCGCGGTGCTGCCCGTCGCGCGCGAGCAAAACACGACGGCGGACATGGTCGACGCGACGCCGATCCCGTACTTCCCGGGGCGCGAGACGCTGTGGTTCCCGGGGCCGTCGTTCGGCGTGGCGAAGTCCGACGTGAACCCGGCGTCGTTCATCCACCCGCTCGCGCGCGGGTCGGAGGCGTACTACCGGTACGCGCTCGGCGAGTCGTCGTCGATCCGGCTGCCCGGCGGACGGTCGATCGAGATTCGCGAGCTGCGCGTCACGCCGCGCCGGCCGAGTCCGCGCGTGTTCGTCGGGTCGTTCTGGTTCGACACCGCGACGGGGCACGTCGTCCGGGCGGTCTACCGGATGAGCGTCGGGTTCGACGTGTGGGCGGCGGCCGACGCGGACGTGCGGCGGCGGCTGGATTCGCTCCGGCAGGCGGCGGCGCGCGACACGATCGCGGCTGGCGCGGCCGACCGGCGGCAGGCGCGCGCGCGGGTCGAGGCGGAGGCGCGCGAGGACCGGCCGCCGCGCTGGTTCACGTTCGCGACCGGCCCGGTGCGGGCGACGATCTCCGCCGTGACGGTGGAGTACGGGCTGTACGAGGGGCGCGTGTGGCTGCCGCGCCGGAGCGTCGCCGAGGGCGAGGCGACGAGCGGTCTGGTGCGGCTGCCGGTGACGCTGGACGAGCGGTACCGGTACGACGCGGTCCAGCGTCGCGCCCGAGGGGGCCGCCGCCGCCGCGCCTAGTGTATTCGCCGCAGGAACGCCTAACGTCGTGGCCGCGCCCGCGGGTAGCACCCCCGCCCCGCACCCCGCGGCGCCGGCCGTGCTCCGCAACGCGCTCGACTCCGCGCTCGCCCTCGACCCCGCGTTCGACCCGGCGCCGAGCGCGTCGGACAGCATGGCGTCCGGGACGACCGTCACGTTCGAATCCAGCTCCGGGCGCGACCGCCGCGGCCCGCCGGGCCCGCGTCGCGAGCGCGCGTTCGGCACCCCGGCGTCGCGGGCGCGCGTGGACTCGCTGCTGCGCACGTGGTCGAGCGCCGAGGCGAACCTCGCGTACCGCGCGGACTCGCTCGCCGCGGCCGGGGACACCGCCGGCGCGCGCCGGCTGCGCGCCGAGCGCGATCGTTCGCGGCGCCGCGCGGCCTCGCTCGCGCGGCGCGAGGAGCAGTGCGAGGCCGGGGCGCGCTTCTACGACGCGACCACGCGCCGTGCCGACTCGGCCGCGCCCGTCGTCCACGTGCGGCGCCCATGCGACCCGTCGATGCTGGCGAGTTCGCCCGACCTCCCCAAGTCGCCCTACGACCCGGACGACACGCCGGCGTCGGCGGCCGACCGCGCCGCGCTGCTCGCCTCGCTCGACGGCGTGGTGCCGGGGAACTGGCCGCCCGGCGCGCCGCGCGTGCGCACCGGGCTCGACCTGGTGCGCTTCAACCGGGTCGAGGGGCTGTCGGTCGGCGTCGCGGCGACGGCGGCGCTCCCGGCGGGGTACGCCGCGGACGCGACGCTCCGCCTCGGCGTGGCGGACCTCGTGCCTAACGTGGAGGTCGCCGCGACGCGCACGCGCGGAGCCGGCGCGCCGTCGACGCTGCGTGTCGCGGCGTACCAGCGGCTCGCGGTCGCCAACGACGACTGGGGCAACCCGCTGGGCCTGGGCGCGTCGCTCGCGGCCGCGCTCTACGGGCGAGACGAGGGGTTCTACTACCGGAGCTGGGGCGCGGCGGTGAGCGGGACGCGGGCGGGCGACGCGCTCGTCGACCCGGACGCGGTCGGCGGCGGCGGGCCGTTCGCCCTGGTGCGCGGGGCCGCGCTCGGCTGGCGCGTGTTCGCCGAGGAGCAGCGCGGGGCGCGCGAGGAGCTCCACCGGGGCGCGATCGGGCCCCGCTATGCGCCCAACATCGGGGCGGATCGCGTCGCGACGGTCGGCGCGGCTGGCGACCTCGCGCGCACGTTCGGCGCCGACCCGGCGGGGCTGCGCGTCGTCGTTCGCGCGCGCGGCGAGGGCGCCGTGGCGCGCTACGCCGCGGACGCTGCGGCGGGCGACGGCCTCGGGCCCGGCGCGCCGCGCACGGCGCCGTACGGGCGCGCGTTAGGCGAGCTCTCCGCGTCGCGCCCGCTCGGGCCGGTCGCGCTCACCGTGACGGGGTCGGCCGGGTCGCTCGTCGGCGGGCGGGCGCCGGTGCAGCGCCTCTTCTACCTGGGCGGGCTGCAGACGGTGCGCGGCAACTTCCCGCGCGCGACCGGCGACGGCTACGTCGGGCGCGAGTTCTGGCTCGCCCGCACCGAGTTGGGCTTCGGCGGCGGGACGCTGCTGCGGCCGGTGGTGTTCTTCGACGCGGGGCGGGCGGCGGACCGAGCGTTCGCGCGCGGGCAGACGCTGCGCGGGGCGGGGGCGGGCGTGACGGTGTTGGACGGACTGCTGCGGGTGGAGGGCGCGCGGGGGATTGGGGCGCAGACGGGGGGGCGGGTGGACGTGTCGTTAGGCACGCGGTTTTGAGCGCCGGGGCGGTCCGGCGCGCGCCGAGGCGCGCGGCCCCGCGTGGGCTCGGACCTCCGTCGCAGACCGGCAATTCCGCCGTGACAACCGGACGCGTGGCCGGACCGGCCGCCGAACCGTGCGTGCGCCGATCCGCGCGCGTGTGACGGCCGAGGTGTAGGCTGCTCGTGCCACCACTCCGGTGCGCGGCCCATCCCGAGGAGGTCCCTGATGTCCCGTCACGTCGCGCTCTACGACACGTCCTACCGCAACTTCGCCGCGGCCGCGGAGGCGGCGGTTCGGGCCGAGACCTACGGCGAGGACCTCGGCCAGAGCAGTTGGCTCACGGCCGACGAATGGCGCGCGAGCATCGCGCTGCTCGCGCTGCCGCCGGGCGCCCACGTCCTCGAGGTGGGGAGCGGGTCGGGCGGGCCGGCCGTCTATCTCGCGCGCACCACGGGGGCCCGTGTCACGGGCGTGGACGTGAACGCGCACGGCGTGGCGAACGCGGAGGCGCTCGCGCGCGCGCAGGGCGTCGAGGGGCGGGCCGAGTTCCGCGCGGTCGACGCGCGCGGCTCGCTGCCGTTCGCCGATAGCACCTTCGACGCCGTGATCGCGAACGACGCGATGTGCCACCTGGCGAACCGGGGCGCCGTGCTCCGCGAGTGGCACCGCGTGGTCCGCCCCGGCGGGCGCGTGTTGTTCACCGACGCGATGGTGGTCACGGGCGAGGTGTCGGACGCGGAGCTCGCCGCGCGCAGCTCGATCGGGCAGTACGTGTTCGTGCCGCCGGGGCTGAACGAGCGGCTGCTCGGCGAGGCAGGATTCACCGTCGAGCGCGTCGAGGATGCGACGGCGAACGCCGCGGAGGTCTCAGCGCGCTGGCGCGCGGCGCGCGAGCGGCACCGGGAGGCGCTCATCGCGGGCGAAGGCGAGGCTACCTTCGACGGGCTGCAGGCGTTCCTCGCCTGCGTGCACGCACTCTCCGCCGAGCGGCGGCTGATGCGGTGGCTCTACCTCGCGGCCAAGCCGCCGGCGTGAGGCGGGAACGGGGCGCCTCGTGCAACGGCATGGGTGACCCGTCGCCGACCGCCCCGCTACCGCAACGCCGCCGCGATGTTCCCGCCGTCCACGGTGGTCACGCCGCCCGTCGTCTTCATCGCCAGCGCCTGATGCAGGAACGCCTCGGCGACGTCCTCGGCCGTGACTTCCTGCTGGAGCAGATTGCCGCGGAGGTAGGCCGCCTCGTCGACCCCGCGCGCCGACGCGCGCGCGGCGATCATCGCGTCGGTCAGGAGCCCGCTGCGCACGCGATCGGCGTTCACGACGTTGACGCGAATGCCGTCGGCCCCGTGCTCCAGCGCGTACTGCCGCGCCAGCAGGAACGTCGCGGCCTTCGGCGCGCCGTAGGCGCCGAAGCCCGGACCGGGATTGATCGCCTGCTTGGACACGTTGAAGAGCAGTGCGCCGCCGGTACCTTGCGCCCTCATCACCCGCACGGCGTGCTGCGCGACGTGCTGGTGCGCGAAGAAGTTGAGCTCGAAGCTGCGCCGCAGCACGTCGTCCGGGAGCGTCGCGATCGCACCCTCCCACGCCGCGCCGGCGTTGGACATGACGATGTCGACGCCGCCGAACTGTCGGCACGCCGCGTCGAAAGCCGCGCCCACGGCGGGTGGATCGGTGACGTCGCACGCGACGCCGAGCGCGAGGCGACCGCAGGACTGCGCGACGCGCTCCGCCGCCTCGCCGTCAACGTCCACCACCACCACGGCGGCTCCCTGACGCGCGAAAAGGCGTGCGGTGGCCGCGCCGATGGCGCCCGCGCCGCCGGTGACTAGCGCGACCTGCCGCGCGAGCGCCGGCTCCACCGATTTGCCCAGCTTCGCCTGCTCGAGCGACCAGTACTCCATCGCGAAGAGGTCGGCCTCGGGGAGCGGCTCGAAGCGGCCCACCGCCTCCGCCGCGCACACCGTCGCGATCGTGGCCTCGGCGAGGTCGGCGGCGACCTCGGCGTCGGCCTTGGATTTGCCTAACGCGACCACCCCCACGCCGGGGACGAGCAGTACGCGGGGCATCGGATCGAGCATCGTGCGCCCGCCTCCCGCGGCGCCGTCGTGGCGCTCGAAGTACGCGCGGTACTCGTCCGCGTACTGGGCCACGCGCCGGCGTACCTCCTCGCCATACGCGTCGAGTCGCCCGGCCTCGGGCGCGGGGAGGACGAGCGGACGGTTCTTGATGCGGATGGCGTGGTCCGGCGTGACGACCCCGCGCCAGGCCGCCGCCGCGAGGTCGGCCCGGTCGCAGAACGCGAGGGCCTCCGGCCCGTCGCGCAGACTCGCCACGAGGCGACGGAAGCGGCCCTCGCGTAACGGCGTCGCGCACGCGCCGCGCAGCACGGGCAGGACGTCGGTCGCCGGGGCCGGGGCCGGCGCCGCGGGCCGCGACAGCGCGGCCGGCACGGCGACCGCCCGGGCGCGCGCGAGCCGCGCCTCGGCCAGCGTGACCATGCGGATCATCCGCTCGTACGCCTGCTCGGCACTTCCGCCCATGGTGACGATACCGTGCTTGTGGAGCACGACGCCCTCGACGTGTGGCTGCGCGTCGAACGCGCGCGCCACGACCTTGGCCAGTTCGAACCCCGGCATCACGTAGTCGACGACCGCCAGCGCGTCGCCGAACGTGTCGCGGCAGATCGCGATCCCGTCGGGCTGATCCGACAGCGCGAGCACCGCGTTGGCGTGCGTGTGGTCGACGAAGGCGTGCGGGAGGAACGCGTGCAGCAGCGCCTCCACCGACGGCGTGGGCGCCGCGGCGTCGAGCAGGGTGCCGCGCACGGCGTTGACCATGGCCTCGTCGCCGAGGCGGTCCAGCACGCGCAGCCGGCGCAACGGCTCGAGCCGCGCGGCCGGCAGCCCCGCCGGCTCGATCGCGGCGAGGTCCCAGCCGGAACCCTTCACGCACAACACCGCGACCTCGTCGCCCGCGACGTCGTGCGCGCGCGTCTTCACCGACGTGTTCCCGCCGCCGTGCAGCACGAGCGCCGGCTCGACACCGAGCAGGCGCGAGGTGTACACCCGCAGCGCGACATCTGCGTTGTGACCCTGACGGCCGTACTCCTCGACGAAGTGGCGGGCCGCGGCGTCAGACCAGCGGTTCTGCATACGACTGGGAAGTCAGCGGAAGAGAGACGGGAGGGTGTCCCCGAACGGCGGGCCGACGAGCCCGCGCTCGGTGATGAATCCCGTGACCAGCGCGTGCGGCGTGACGTCGAACGCGGGATTCCGCACCGCGATGCCCTCGGGCGCCGTGCGTCGCGCGCCGAAGCTCGTCACCTCGTCGTCCGCGCGTTCCTCGATCACGATGTCCTCGCCGGTCGGGGTGGCGAAGTCGAGGGTGGACGACGGGCACGCGACGTAGAGCGGGATGCCGAAGTGGCGCGCGATGATGGCGACGCCGAGCGTGCCGATCTTGTTGGCGACGTCGCCGTTGGCGGCCACGCGATCCGTGCCGACGAGCACCAGGTCGACGAGCCCGCGCTGCATCGTGGCGGCCGCCATGCTGTCGGTGAGCAGGGTGACGTCGAGGCCGGCGCGCTGCAGCTCGAACGCGGTTAGGCGCGCGCCCTGGAGCAGCGGCCGCGTCTCGTCGGCGTACACGCGAAACGGTGTGCCGCGACGGTGCGCGAGGTACATCGGCGCGGTGGCGGTGCCGATGCCCGTGGTGGCGAGCGCGCCGGCGTTGCAGTGGGTCAGGACGCCCGAGCCCGGGCGGATGAGTGCCGCGCCGTGCTGGCCGATCCCGTCGCACAACGCCCGGTCCTCGGCGTGGATGCGCCGGGCCTCGTCGACCAGCGTGTCGTACAGGGCGGCGGCGTCGCGCGCCTCCTCGTCGCGGGCGACGCGGGATTCCAGACGCCCGAGCGCCCACCGCAGGTTGACCGCCGTGGGCCGGGCGGACGCGAGGGACGCGGCCTGCGCGGCGAGGTGCGCGCGGAAGGCGTCGACGGCGGCGGCGCGGTGGGGCTGCATCGCGACGCACAGTCCGTACGCGCCGGCCACGCCGATCGCCGGGGCGCCGCGCACCTTGAGCGCGCGGATCGAGGCCCACACCTGCTCGACGCTCGCCTGCCGCTCCACGACGATCTCGAGGGGCAGCCGGGTCTGATCCAGCAGGTACAGCGTGTCGTCGCGCCACTCGAGTGTGGCCGGAACCGGGATCGACGTCGACTCGGCGGCGCGCTCGGTGGGACTCAGCAAGGCGGTCATGCGTCCGGGGGCTGCGGGCCCGGATGGTCGATGAGGGATGCGGTACGCGGCCGAGCGGCATGCGCACCCGCGTTGTGTGGATGTGAGTTCGCGGACGGGTATCTAGCGGACGCGGGATCCTGCGCGCAGGGGAGGGTTCGGTCAGTGAGCGCCCGCCGCCGGCCACACCTGGTTCGTCCGATCGACGTCGGGGAAGAAGCCGTCCGGGTCGATGACGACCCGAACGACGGCCGGCCTCGCGAGGACGCGCACGACCTGCCGTCGCGCGCCCGCGAGCCAGGCGTCCACCGGCACGGTCACCCGCTGCACTGCGCCGTCCGCGCGCGTCACCGCGAGCACGACGGGCATCGGCGCGAGCCCGCGGTCCTCGATCGTGATCGCCGTCGAGTCGCCCCGCGTCTCCACCGACGCCACCGCCTGGTCGAGCGACCACGGCTCGTAGAACCACGTCATCCAGAACCACCCCAGGTCCTGCCCCGCCACGTCCGCGACGGTGTTGAAGAAGTCGTACGGGTACGGGTGCCGGCCCGTCCAGCGGCGGCCGTACTCGCGGAGCGCGCGGTGGAAGGTGGCCTCGCCGAGCACGCCGCGGAGCGCGACGAGCGCCTGCGCGGTCTTGTCGTAGTACATCACGAAGTAGAGGTCCGGCGGGTACAGATCGCCGGGCCACATGAGCGTCATGTCGTGGCCGGCGCGCGCCGCCGCCAGATACAACGCCCGCTGCCCCGACTCCGAATCGCCGGGGCGCCCGCCGGCCCGCGGCTCGCCGTAGCGCGCGCGCATGGCCTGCGCGACGTCGAATTGCGTGAACCCCTCGTCCATCCACGGGTAGCGCGTCTCGCTCGAGCCGACCTGCATCGGGAACCACATGTGCCCGGTCTCGTGCATCAGGTCGCCGGCGAGCGAGAGCGTGTCGGCCCACGGCTGCATGAGGGTCAGCATCGGGTACTCCATGCCGCCGCTGTCCAGCACGCCCTCCATCGACGTCATCGTCGGCCACGGGTAGGGCCACAGGTACGCCGAGAGCCCCTCGATCGCGTCGCGCGTGAGGCGCGCGCCGCCTATCGCCCACGCCGCCGCCGGCGCGTGCCGGCGGTAGAAGCTGTAGATGTCCACCGTATCGCGCGCGGCGCCGACGTCGGAGCCGGCCGTCGCGCCGCCGACGAGGGCGCGCGTCGCGTCCCACACGTACTGGTCGCTCGTCCCCCACGCGAAGTCGCGAATGTTGGGCGCGACGAAGTGCCACGTCGCCTCCGTCCCCGCGCCCGCGAACGTGCCCGCCGCGCCCGGCTCCGCGATGCGTGTGACCGCGCCGCTCTGCCGCGCCGTTGCCAGCCGCGCCCGCGCCGCGGGCGACAGGATCTCGACCGCGTTCACGAGGTGACCCGTCGCGCCGACCGTCCACCCGCGGGGCACGGTGACCCGCACGTCGTAGTCCGCGGGATCCATGTAGAACTCGGCCTGCAGCAAGTACGGGTCGGCCACCCAGCCGTGGACGTCGTCGTAGACGGCCACCTGCGGATACCACAAGCCCATGAAGTACAGGCGGTGCCCCTCGCGCCCTTCGCGGCCGTCCGCGGGCGACGGCGGTGGCGTGTACGACCACGCGAGTTCCAGCCGCGTGCTGTCGTGCGGCAGCAGCGGTCGGGCGAGCGGGATCCACATGACCGTGCCGTCGACCGTGTAGCCCGCCGAGCCCGCGGCGCGCCGGCGGTCGACGTCGGTGATCGGCACCACGGTGACGCCGCTCGACGCCGCCGGGATGGCGCGCCCGTCCACCACCACGCGCCCGAGCGCGACGCCGCCCGTCACCGGCGCGGACTGCTGGTGCGGATTGCCGGGGGCGAAGACGTTCTGCCGCAGGTAGACCGCGATCCGACGCAGCGTGTCGGGCGAGTTGTTCTGGTAGACGACGGTCTCGCGGCCCGAGACGCGGTCCGTCGCCGGCGTGAGGCGCGCCTCGATCGCGTACCGCGCCTGCTGCACCCAGTAGCTCGCGCCGGGGCGGCCGTCGCGCGTGCGGGTGCCACGCGCGACGGCCCTCGTGTAGTCGGGTATCTCGTACACCGGCCCGGGCACCGGCCGCGGCCCCGCCGCCGTCGCGCTCGGGGCGAGCGGCGGCGAGGGGCGCGTCTGCGCGCCTAACGTCGTCGCGGCCGAGCAGACGAGGAGCGCCGCGGCGAGAGGGGGGACGACGCGGGGTCCCACGCGAGAGCGGACGGGCATCGGGTCATCTGGTGAGAGGTGCGGACGCACTCAGCGCAGCCGCCGCGCGAGCCAATCGACCACCGTGCCGACCACGTCCGGCCGCATCATCACCGGCGCGGGGAGCTTCGTGTAGTTACCCGGAAACCCGTTCGCGTCGGCCACGAACAGGTGATTCACCCCCGGCACGACGCGCGCGGTCACGTCCGGGTTGCCCGCCGCGCGGAACGCGGCCGCCTGCTCCGGCACCTGCTTCGGGTCGGCCTGCTGGTCGTTCTCGCCGGTGAGGATCAACACCGGCGTCTTCACGTGGCGCGCTGTGGCCGCGGGATCGTACTGGAGCAGGAACCGCATCCAGGGGTCGGCCGCCATCATCGCGTCGATCCGCTCCGGGACGGCCGCGAGCGCGGAGTCGCGCCGGACCGGCGTGAGCGACGTGTCGTGCCGGACGATGTTCTCCATCTGGAACTGCAGCGCCCCGCGCGCCGGCCGCGCCACGCCGGCGAGGAGCACGATCGCGCGGAGCGCGGGCTCCTTGGCGGCCACCATGGGCGCGATCAGGGCGCCCTCGCTGTGGCCCATCACCGCGAGGCGGCGCGCGTCGACCTCGGGCCGCGTACGCAGGTACGCCAGCCCGGCGCGGATGTCCTCGGTGAACTCGGGGTCGGTCGTGCCCCGGAACGTGCCGGTCGACGCGCCCACCCCGCGGTCGTCCATCCGCAGCACCGCGATCCCGCGCCTGCCTAACGAGTCGGCGAGTTGGCGGAACGGCCGGAAACCCGGCAGCCCGAGGTACTCGTCGCGGTCCTGCGGCCCGGACCCGGTGATCGTGACGACGGCGCCGACCGGGTGCGCGCGGCTCGCGCCCCTGGGCAGCGTGAGCGTCCCGGCGAGCGTGTGTCCCTCGGGCGAGCGGACGGTCACGGCTTCGGCCGTGTAGGGCGCGTCGGGCGGCGCCGAGTAGTCGTTGGGCGGCACCGCGATCGAGGTGTCGCCGCCGACCCTGACGGGCAGCGACACGTTGGACGCGAACGCCGCCGAGCGGTACACGCGCTGCGTGGCTGCTCGGAAGTCCGCGGCCCGCGCCTCGAAGATGTTGGGGACGAACGTCTGCGGGTTGCGGTCGATGATCGGAAACCACGAGCTCTGCACCTGCACCATCATCCGGTGCCCGCGGCGGAACCGGTAGTCCTGCCCGTGGAGCCCGATGCGGTACGCCGTCGGCGCCCCGGGCACGAGCGGCTCGGGGTGGGCGAACGAGTTGCGGTACCGCGCGCGGAACACCTCGCCCGATACCATCAGCTCGTAGCCGCTCATCTTCGGGTCGGCCGCGTTGGTGTCGGGGTAGACGTCGACCAGCTTGACGACCCAGTCCGCGTCGGTGCCGCTGGTCGACGCGACGAGGTTGGCGATCACGTCGCCGGCGATCGTCACGTCGTCGGTGAGCGGCTCCGTGGTCCAGGTGAGCACGTCGGGGCGCGAGGCGGCGAAACGCTGGTCCTCGACCTGCCAGGTGTACCACCCCGAGCCGCGCGGGTCGTAGGTAGCCTCGACCGGCCGCGGCCGGTACGGCACCGGCTTCGCGGGGTCGGCGACGTACTCGTCGTAGTCGAGCGCTCCATCTTGGCGTGACGTTAGGCGCGGCGTTCGGCGCGTCCCACGACAGCGTGCCGTTCGGCCCGAAGTACAGCGCGCGGCGCGCCACCCCGGCCACGGGCGGCCACGCCGCGTAGGTGCGCCACGCGTTCGCCCCCGCCTCGAACGTCGTCACCTTGGGCGTCGGCGCGTCGCAGCGCTGGTGGAGCTGGCAGCGGAAGAACGGCGCGAGCACGTGCTGGCGGTAGTAGACCGCCGTCGCCGAGCCGAAGTCGATCCGGCCGAGCGACCGGCCGTCGGAGCGCGCCCACCCGCCGTGGTTCCACGGGCCGACGACGAGGTGGTTGTTGTGCTGTGGGTCGTGCCGCTCGAGCGCCTGGTAGATGGCGAGCGGGCCGTAGAAGTCCTCCTGGTCCCACCACCCCGCGACGCTGAGCGTCGGCACCGTGAGCGGCTTCGTCAGGTAGGGCACGATCGTCTGGCGCGACCAGAACGCGTCGTAGTCCGGATGCGCGACGAAGTCGTTCCACGTCGGCAGCTTGCCGTGGAGGTAGCGCGCGTTCACGGCCGACAGCGGCCCGAGCCGCAGGTACCAGTCGTACGTGTCGTACGCGTCGAAGGCGAACTGCGCGTTCTCCTTGGACGTCTCCATCATCGCCGCGTACTCGAAGCCGTAGCTGAGCCGGAAGGCACCGTTGTGGTGGAAGTCGTCGCCGAGCCACATGTCGGCGGGACTCGCCTGGGGGCTCGCGGCCTTGAGCGCCGGGTGCGGGTCGAGCAGCGCCATCGCGGCCGTCCACCCGCCGTACGATACGCCGAAGATCCCGACGCGGCCGTTGGTGTTGGGCACGTGCTTCACGAGCCAGTCGACGGTGTCGTAGGCGTCGGTGGCCTCGTCGATCGCGCCGCGGACGTTCCGGTCGCGAGGCGCGCGCTGCATGACGAACTGCCCCTCACTCCGGAAGCGCCCGCGCAGGTCCTGGGCGGCGATCACATAGCCGTCGGCCGCCAGTTCGTGCAGCGACCCGCCGGGCGCGACCGCGCGGACCACCTCGGGCCCCACGCCGTAGGGCGTGCGGTTGAGCAGGATCGGCAGCGGCCCGTCCGCGCGTTTCGGGACGAAGATCTCGGTGTTGAGCCGGACGCCGTCGCGCATCGGGATCATCGCCGTGTAGCGGACGTACCCGCTGTCCAGCGCGGCCGCGGGCGCCGGGAGTTGGGCGCCGGCGCGACCCGCCGCCCCGGCGAGGCCCGCCCCGAGCGCGATCCGGGCGACGATCCCGAGGCGGAACGCCCCGCGGGCGAACGCGCGCGCGGCGGCGGCGCGGGTGGGGAGCGGATGACGGAGCATGGCCACGCGGAGTGAGAGGGAAGGCGGACCGACGTTGCTTGTATACAGTATTGTCGACATACTCCGCTGCGCCATCCGCCGCCGGGCTCGCCCATCCGGTCCGTCCCCCACCGCCCCGCCCATGCCACGTCGACCGTCGCGACGCCCGCTCGCCGCACGATACCTGGCGGCACGCTGCCTGGCCGCGCTGCTGCTCACCGCCGCGGGCGCCGCGGCCCGGGCCACGGCCGGCGCGCAGCCGACCGCGCTCCAGCCGACGCGATCCAGCCGAGCGCCATCCAGCCCGCCACGCCGCGCCCCCGCGCGCCGCTGACCGAAGGGCTCGCGCCGGCGCCCGCGGCCCCGGCCGTCGCGCGCGGCCTCCGCGACCGCGCCGAACTCGAAGGGTTCCTCGACGGCGTGATGACGGCCAACCTCCGCGAACACCACGTCGCCGGGGCCACGGTCGCGGTGGTCAAGGACGGCGCGCTCTTCTTCGCCAAGGGCTACGGCTACGCGGACGTGGGCACCCGCGCGCCCGTCGACGCGGCCCGCACGCTCTTCCGCATCGGCTCGACCAGCAAGCTGTTCACCTGGACGTCCGTGATGCAGCTCGTCGAGCAGGGGAAGCTCGACCTCGACGCGGACGTCAACCGCTACCTCGACTTCAAGGTCCCGGCGACCTACCCGCAGCCGATCACGCTCCGCCACATCATGACGCACACGGCGGGGTTCGAGGAGGACGGGCGCGACCTGATCACCGACGACCCGACGCGGGTGGTGCCGTTAGGCCGCTTCCTCGCCACGCACATGCCCGCCCGCGTGCGCCCGCCCGGCGTCCACTCGTCGTACTCCAACTACGCCACGGCACTCGCCGGCTACGTCGTCCAGCGCGTCTCGGGCCAGCCCTGGGACGACTACGTCGAGCAGCACATCCTGCTGCCGCTCGGCATGACCCAGACGAGCACGCGACAGCCGCTGCCGGCGCCCCTGCGCGCCGACATGTCGCAGGGGTACGCGTGGGGCGGCGGCGGGTTCGCGCCCAAGAAGTTCGAGTACATCACCGGAGAATCGCCCGCGGGCTCGATCTCGTCGAGCGCGACCGACATGGCGAAGTTCATGCTCGCGCACCTCGCCGACGGCGCGTACCCCGGCGGGCGCATCCTCGCGGAGTCGACGGCGGCGCGCATGCACGCGCGCGCGTTCGGCCACGACCCGCGCCTGCCCGGCTTCGCCCTCGGCTTCTACGAGCAGTCGAGCCACGGGCTGCGCCTCATCGGGCACGGCGGCGATACGCAGTGGTTCCACACCGACCTGTCGCTCATCCCGGCGGAGCGCGTCGGCGTGTTCGTCTCGTACAACACGAACACCGGCGGCGCGCTGAGCTTCGGACCGTTCCTCACGCAGTTCCTCGATCACTACTACCCCGACCCGCCGTCGGTCGTCGCGCTGCCCGCCGACGCCGCGCAGCAGGCCGCCCGCGTCTCCGGCGAGTACGCCTTCAACCGTCGCTCCTACACGACGTTCCAGAAGGCCCTCGGCCTCGGCGGCGACATCCGGGTGAGCGCGGCCGACAGCGGGCGGGTCCTGCTCCACTCGCCGTTAGGCGATGCACGGCTCGTCCCCGTCGGCCCGCTGCTCTACCGCGAGGAACTGGGCGACAACCTCGTCAGCTTCCAGGCGCCCGGCACCGGGCCCGCGGAGTACGGCTTCATGGGGAACGTCCCGATGATGGTGATGGAGCGCGTGCGCGTGGTGGGCGTCGGCCCGCCTGCACTGGGTGATCCTCGGCCTCGGCGTCGCCGTGTTCGTCGGCACCGTGGTCGCGGCGGTGCGGAGGACCGCGCGCGGGCGGGCCGGCGACCGGCTCCGCGGCGACGCGCTCCCCGGGCGCTGGCTGCTCGTCGCGCTCGCCGTGTGCAACGTCGGCTTTCTCGTCGCCGTCGCCGCGATCCTCGGCGGGTCGGGCGGGCTCCTCGAGGGGCCGCTCACGGGGCTCAAGGTGGCGCTCGCGCTGCCCGTGGCCGGCGCCGTGCTCGCGTTAGGCGCGGCCGGCGTGTCGGTCGTGCAGTGGCGGGACCACGCCGGCACGCGCGGGGCGCGCCTGCGCTACAGCGCGACGGTCGCCGTCGCGCTCCTCTTCGCCTGGTCGCTCAACCAATGGAACCTGCTGGGGTGGCGGCTGTGACCGCGCGGATCGTCGCATGGGCCGTCTGCGCCGCCGTCGCCGCGGCCGCGCCGATGCGGGCCCGCGCGCAGTCGGTCGACACGACCTACGACGTCGTCATCCGCAACGGCCGCGTGTTCGACGGCCGCGGCAACCCGTGGATCCGCGCCGACGTGGCGATCCGGGGCGGGCACTTCGTCCGGATCGGGAAGATCGACGCGCGCGGGCGCACCGAGATCGACGCGACGGGCAGGTACGTGAGCCCGGGCTGGATCGACATGCTCGACCAGTCGGGTGACGTGCTGGCGAAGAACGGGCACGCCGAGAACAAGTTGCGCGAGGGCGTGACGACCGGGATCGCCGGGGAGGCGGGGACGCCGGTCCCGGCGGCGCAGCTCGCCGAGTACCTCGCCGGGCTCGAGCGGGGCGGGATCAGCATGAACTTCGGCACGTCGTACAGCGAGACGCAGGCGCGCGTGGCCGTCGTCGGCCAGTCGGCGCGGGTGCCTAACGCCGAGGAGCTGGCGCGCATGCGCGCGATCGTCGACACGGCGATGCGCAACGGCGCGCTCGGGCTCACCACGGCCCTCATCTACCCGCCCGCCAGCTACAGCACCACCGACGAGATCGCCGAGGTCGCGAAGGCCGCGGCGCGCTACGGCGGCGTGTACGGGAGCCACGTGCGGGGCGAGGGGCGCGACGTCGTGCAGTCGGTGAACGAGGCGATCACGATCGGCGCGCGCGCCGGGTTGCCCGTCGAGATCTTCCACGTGAAGGTCGC
The DNA here is from genome assembly GCA_963763675.1 of uncultured Gemmatimonadales bacterium. Lineage (GTDB taxonomy): Bacteria > Gemmatimonadota > Gemmatimonadetes > Gemmatimonadales > Gemmatimonadaceae > BPUI01. The sequence continues at coordinate 633,907 of CAVXPN010000003.1, read as the reverse complement.
GTACAAGCCCGGGTGGGGCGTGCTGATGGACTCGATCGGGCAGGCGATCGAGGCGGCGCGCGCGCGGGGCCAGGACGTGACGGCCAACATGTACCTCTACACGGCGGGCGGCACCACGCTCGCCGCCACCGTCCCGAGTTGGGCGTCGGAGGGCGGCCCGGACTCGCTCCGCGCGCGCCTCGGGCGCGCCGACGTGCGCGCGCGGCTCAAGCGCGAGCTCGTCACCGGGTCGCCCGGGTGGTGGAACATCGTCGAGGCCGCGGGCGGCTGGGATAACATCGTGCTCGCGGGCGCGGGCGGCCCCGCGAACGCGAAGTACGAGGGGCAGTCGATCGCGCAGATCGCCCGCGAGACGGGCAAGGACCCCGCCGACGCGGCGTGGGACATCGTCGCGGCGGCGCCGGAACGCACCGGCGCGCTCTACCACCTGATGAGCGAGGCCGACGTCGAGACGGCGCTCCGCTTCCCGTGGACGAGCTTCGGGAGCGACGCGAGCGGCATCCTGAAAGCGCCGGTGCCGGGCGAGGCCGCGCACGGTCACCCGCGCGCGTTCGGCAACTTCCCGCGCGTGATCGCGCACTACGTGCGCGAACGCCACGTGATCACGCTGCCCGACGCGATCCGCAAGATGAGCGGCTGGCCGGCGACGCGCATGCACCTCGCCAACCGCGGCACGATCGCGGTCGGCAACTGGGCCGACGTCACGATCTTCGACTACGACACGATCAAGGACAACGCCACGTACGAGCACCCGGCCGAGTTCGCGACGGGGATCGACTGGGTGCTGGTGAACGGCGTGGTCACGGTCGACCACGGGCGGCACACCGGCGCGACGGCGGGCCGCATCCTCTGGGGCCCGGGGCACCAGTGACCTCGCCGGGCGGACTCCGCCGCACGTTAGGCCTGCGCGACCTCGTCCTGCTCGCGGTCGGCACGGTGATCGGGTCGGGCATCTTCATCGTGCCCGCGACGGTGCTGCGGCAGACCGGCGGCTCCGTGGGCGTCGCGCTCGTCGTGTGGGTCTTCGCCGGCGTGCTCTCGCTGCTCGGCGCGCTCACCTACGGCGAGCTCGGCGCGTCGCGGCCCGAGGCGGGCGGGCTCTACGCGTACGTGCGCGACGCCTTCGGCCCGCTCCCCGCGTTCCTCTACGGCTGGACCGCGTTCTTCGTGATCGCGAGCGGGTCGGTGGCCACGCTCGCCGTCGCGTTCGCGTCGTACGCGCAGCAGTTCGTCCCGCTCGCGCCGGCCGCGGCGAAGGCCGTCGCGGTGCTCATGATCGTCGCGGTCATGCTCGTCAACGTGCGCGGCGCGCGGCAGGGCGCGGACGTGCAGAACGTGAGCACGGTCGTCAAGGCGGGCGCGATCGTACTCGTCAGCGCGGTCCTCCTCGCGTTAGGCAGGGGCGGGGGCGCGCCGGGCGCCGCCGCGCCGCCGGCCTGGCCCGCGGCGTTCGACGCGCCGCTGCTCTCGGGCGTGGGCGCGGCGGTGATCGGCGTGCTGTGGGCGTACGAGGGGTGGCAGTACGTCACCTTTTCCGCGGGCGAGACGGTCGACCCGCAGCGCGTTTTCCCGCGCGGCATCGTCGCCGGCACCGCGCTCGTGATCGGGATCTACGTGCTCGCCAACGTCGCCTACGTGGCCGCGCTCGGCGCCGGCGCGGCGGCGCGGAGCGACCGCGTCGCGGCCGACGCGGTGACCGCGGTGTTAGGTGCGACCGCGGGGAAGGTGATCGCCGCGGTGATCCTCGTCTCGATGTTCTCGGCGGCCAACGGCATCACGCTCACCGCGCCGCGCATGTACTACGCGATGGGCCGCGACGGCGTGTTCTTCGCCCGGCTCGGCGACGTGCACCCGCGCTTCGGCACGCCCGCGTTCGCCATCGTCGCGAGCTCGGCGTGGGCCGTCGTGCTCGCGGTGTCGGGAACGTTCGAACAGCTCCTCACGTACGTGGTCTTCGTCGGCTGGATCTTCTACGCGCTCGGTGCGCTCGCGATTTTTGTTTACCGGCGGCGCGAGCCGGACCGGCCGCGACCGTTCCGGACACCCGGCTACCCCATCACGCCGATCCTCTTCGTGTTGTCGGCCGCGGCGATCGTGGTGAACACGATCGTCACCCAGCCCGCGCGCGCCGCGGTCGGGCTCGGCATGGCGCTCGTCGGCGTGCCGGTGTTCTACGTCTGGCGGGCGCGCCGCGCGGTGCCGTCGCGGGTGTAAAAATCGCGTCGCGTTACCTTCCCGCGGCTCACCCGTTCGCCGCTGAGCGGCCTGCGCGCCGCTTCCGTTTCTTCTTCGCGCCGCCGCCGCCGTGCCCACAAGCCAACGCACCGGACGAACCGCCCCGACGCCGACGCAACGGCGTTCGGCGAAGGCGGCCGGCCTCCTGGCCGGTGTGTCACCGGGGAGCGACGGCGCGGGCGGACGCGGCGCCAGCATCGGACGCGCGTACGACCAGCTGCGCGAGCTGATCGTGCACGGGCGGCTCGCTCCGGGCAGCCGCATCGTCGAGAGCGAGATCGCGGAGCGCCTGCAGGTGAGCCGGACCCCCGCGCGCAGCGCCCTCCATCGCCTGCGGCAGGAGGGCTACGTGATGGCGGTCGACCGCGCGAAGGAGCAGCGCCTCGTCGTCGCCCCGCTCACGCAGGAGGACGGTCGCGAGCTGTTCTACGTCGTCGGGCAGATCGAATCGCTGGCGGCGCGCCTGAGCGCGGAACTCGCGCCGCCGGCGCGCACGCCGCTCGTGCGACAGTTGCGGCAGCTCAACCGGCAGCTCGCGCAGGAGGCCGCCGCGCCGAAGCCGGACCCGCTGCGCATCTTCGACCTCGACGCCGCCTTCCACCGCGCGTACGTCGAGGGCGGGGCCGGCGTGCGGCTACTCGCGCTGCACGACGCGATCAAGCCGCAGGCCGAGCGGTACGCGCGGCTCTACACCAACGCCCTCCTCGACGAGATCGCGACCTCGGTCGAGGAGCACGCGGCGGCCATCCGCTGCATCGAGGCGGGCGACCCCGAGGGCGCGCAGCGGGCGGTCGAGACCAACTGGCGCAACGCGGCCGAGCGACTGGCGAAGGTGATCGGGACGTTAGGCGAGCGCGGGGCGTGGTAGGGGCGAGGTAGGCAGGCGGCCGGCGGGCGGGCCGTGTGTCGTCGGCTCCGCGGGTCAGCGCCGGGTGAGCACCACCACGCGGGACACGTTGTCCGCCCGGAGCCGCGTCACGCGGCCGCCGTCGCGGAGGAAGGTGTAGCGCCCGTTGCCGGCCTCGAACGTGTCGCCGCCCGGGTAGCCGCCCAGGTACCGGAGCGGCGTCGCCGCGCCCGACGCCGGCTGCAGCGCGAGCGCGCCGTCGACGACGGCGATGCGCGTCGGCGGCGTGCCCGGCCGCGCGCCGTACTCGCCGGCGAACTGGGCGAGGTCGCCGGCGAAGCGGGCCGCCCGCGCCGGCGGGCGCCCGTAGAGCGCCTCGGCGATGCCCTGCGCCATCGCCGTCGGGGATGCGGACCCCGAGGTGTTGAGCAGCACCACGATCGACGTGCGGTCGTCCGGGAAATAGGCGAGCTCTGACACGAACCCGTAGATCCCCCCCGAGTGGTGCAGGCGCCGACGCCCGAGCGTGCTGTCCACCGCGAGCGCCTTGGCGTACCGGAGCGGCGTGCCGTCGGCCAGCGTGCCGGGCGTCACCATCTCGGCGTAGGCGCGTGGGCCGAGGATGCGCCCGCCGTGGAGCGCGGCGTTCCAGGCCACGAGGTCGTTGACGGTCGAGCACAGCGAACCGGCGGCGTACGGGTACGTGTGGTCCATGTACTCGGCGCGCATGAGCCTGCCCGAGTCGGGTTGGTACCCGTGCGCCCGGCGCTTGAACACGGCGCGCTCGCCGCAGTAGCGCGAGTCCGCCATTCCCGCGCGCTGGAACAGGTTCCGCTGCACGTACTCGGCGTACGACAGCCCGCTCGCGCGCTCGACGATGAGGCCGAGCAGGAAGTACCCGGAGTTGGTGTACGACATGGCCGCGCCCGGCTCGAAGTCGAACGGCTCGGCGGCGAACAGGGCGACGAGCGAGTCCTTGGGGAGCTTGCGCGCCTGGATCGTGAGGAACGCCGGGATGTCGGTGTAGTTGTGGATGCCGGACGTGTGGTCGAGCAGGCGCCTAACGGTGACGTGGCGCCCACGCGTCGGGTAGGTGGGGAGGTACTTCGTCAGGTCGTCGTCGAGCGAGACCTTGCCCTGCTCGACGAGTTGCAGCACCGCCGCCGCCGTGAACTGCTTCGTCACCGAGCCGATCTCGAAGATCGCGCGCGTGGGCATGGGAACGTCGAACTCGACGTCTGCGTAGCCGTACCCGCGCAGCGCGAGGGTGTCGGCGCCGCGGACGACCGCGACCGCGGCCCCCGCCGACGCGCCCGGCTTCAGCGCCGCCGCGACGATCGAGTCGACGGTCGCCGTGAAGCGTGCCCGGTCGAGCGCCCCGCCTGCTTGCTGCGCCGCGCAGGGGTGCGCGGCGGCGGTGCCGAGCATGAGGGCGACGACGGCGGTCGGGTGGCGGCGGAATCTCACGGGCGCGGGGCGTGGGTGGAGGTACGGCGGCGCTTAATTGTATACAGTATTGTCTACGCGGCACCGTACACCCCGCCTCCGCACCCATGCCCACCCCGGATCCGCTGTCCCGCCGCACCTTCGTGAAGGCCGCCGGCGCCGCAGTCGCCGGCGTCTCGGTCGCGACGCTCGCCGCCCCGATGTTCAACCGCGGCCGGTACCGGCTGTTCGCCGAGTCGACGCGCGAGTACTCGGCCCGCGCCGTCGCCCTCGTCCAGCGCGCGCTCGTCATCGACATGCTCGGGCCGCTCACGCTCGACTTCCCGAAGCAGGCGCACTGGGAGGCGAACCCGAAGAGCTTCACGGCCGCCGAGTTCCAGCCGTTCCGCGACTCGGGGATCAATGTCTTCCACCCCGCCATCGGCATCGGTGGGCCCGACGCGTACGAGACGGTGCTGAAGTTCTTCGCCGGGTGGAACGGGTTCATCGCCGGGTGCGACGAACGCCTGATGCGCGTCGATAGCGCGGCCGACTTCGCGCGCGTGAAGGGGTCGGGGAAGATCGGCATCATCCTCGGTCTGCAGGACGCCGACCACTTCCGGCGCCCCGACGACGTCGACTACTTCCACGGACTCGGCCAGCGCGTCGCGCAACTCACCTACAACAGTCGCAACCTCATCGGCAACGGCTCCACCGAGCGGCGCGACGAAGGGCTGAGCGACTTCGGCGTCGCGATCGTCGAGCGCATGAATCAGGTGGGCATGGCCGTCGACGTGTCGCACTGCGGCGACCGCACCACGCTCGACGCGTTCGAGGTCGCCAAACGTCCGGTGCTCATCACGCATTCCAACTGCCGCGTGCTCGCCGGGGGGCACCCGCGCGACAAGAGCGACGAGGCGATCCGCGCCGTCGGCAGGGCGGGGAGCGTCATGGGGATCACCGGCGTCCGCATGTTCGTCAGCGACCACGAGCCGACAACGATCGAGAACGTGCTCGACCACTTCGACCACGTGGCGAAGCTCATCGGCCCCGAGCACCTCGGCGTCGGGAGCGACATCGACCTCTACGGCTACGACGCGATGCCGCCGGCGCTCAACAAGCAGCTGCGCGCGAGCTACAAGGGGAGCTACGGGTTCCGCGAGAAGATCGACGTTGAAGGGCTGAACCACCCCACCCGGATGTTCGACCTCACCGAGGGGTTGATCCGCCGCAGGTACAGCGACGCCGAGATCGAGGGAATCCTCGGCGGCAACTTCCGGCGGGTGCTCTCGCAAGTCTGGACGGCCGCGCCGAGGACGGCGCCGCCGGGAGACGCTCGCTGACGGGCCTTCCGCAGAGGGCCCGGTCCCGACGGTCGCGCCCCCGGACGTCACGCCGCGACGTCCGTCTCGTGTTCTGGCACCGCACGCGAGACATGAGACGTCGATGTTGCGCGTGGGTTTTGAGACGTCCGCCCGAGCACACCGCGCGGCCTGGCCTCGGCGAGGACGCCGTCGACGACCTGCTGGCGCGGGACGTTCTTCAACGCCATCGATCCGAATCCGGGCCGCCTAACGCCCCGCCGCGGCCGCGGCCGCGAGCCGGACGCGCGACCCGTCGCCCAACTCGGCGCTCGGGTTCGTGACGACGGTGGCGCCGTCGGGGACGCCGTCCAGGACTTCGAGCGTCGCCCCGTAGTCCCGCCCGACCTGTACCGGGCGCAGGTGGACGACCGCGGTCCCGCCGTCGGCACCCCCCGGCAGCGCGCCCCCCGCCGGCGCGTCGACGACCATCACCTGCGGGCCGCCCTGGCGCACGACGAGCGCGCTCGCCGGGATGACGAGCGCCGGCGTGCCCCCGCGATCGCCGTCGCCTGCTGCTCGGGTACCGGGACGTACGTGCGCACCGTGTCCGTCCGCGCGATCCGGACGAGGCTCCCCGACGCCCCGCCCGCCGCGTCCCCGCCCCCGCCGGCCACCGGCGCGCTCGTCGCCCCCGTGGCCGTGATGAGCGAGCCGATGTCGACGTTGCGCGCGGTGACGACCCCCGTGAACGGGGCCGTCACGCGCGTGAACTGCTGCATCTCCGTCAGCCGCCGCACGTTCGCCTCGGCCGCGCCGGTCCCCGCCTGCGCCGCGGCGTAGGCTGCCTGCTTCTGGTCGTACTCCTGGCGCGTGACCGCGCTGTCGGCGGCGAGGTCGCGTGGGGGCCTTGAGCGACTCCGAGGGCGCGAGCATGCGCGGGTCGCGCGGCCCGAGCGTGCGCCAGAGCTCCGGGACGTACACGACGAAGCCCGCGCGCTGGGCCGGGACCTGCGCGGCCGGCACCCCGAGGAGCGCGGGCAGGCGCGCGCCTAACGCCTCGTGTACGACCGTAGCGGCTTTCGGCCGCGCTCGTCAACGCGGAGCCGCTCCGGGCCGCTACGGGCCGCACTTCGGGCAGCGCGCGAGCACGGGGCCGGCGCCCGGGTACTCGCGTATCACCCACGCCCGCAGCGCTCCCGGGGCCTCCGCACAGATCTGCCGTCGCCCCGCGGCGCGCAGCCGCTTGCCGTGTCGGTCCCGGTCCACCTCCGGGCACCGCGCCCGGTGCAGCAGCGGCGGGCTCTTGGGGCTGACGGCCAGCACGTAGCCGCCCGGGTGCGTGCTCAGCCACCACGCGTACGCCGCGTCCTCGGGCCACTCGGCCGTCGCGGTCAGCAGGTTGGGCGCGTCGGCCATCGGTCGGGGCTGGGGGTGAGGTGCGCGACTGCCCATGGTCCGGTGTGGCCCCGGGTCCGCGCGTGGGCGCCGGGGTACGATAGCGCCGATGGGCGCGCATACACTGTCTGCCGGGCCGGCTCACCCGGGCCGCTCCCCTCGGTCACTTCCTCTTCCACGGTGATGAAACTCTGGCTCGATGCCGACGCCGCGCCGCGAGACGTGAAGGACATCTGCCTCCGCGCCGCCGATCGGTTGCGGATCGACGTCGTCCTCGTCGCGAACCAGCGCCTGCTCCTGCCGCCCGGCCACGCCCATGCCACGGCCGTCCGGGTCGAGGGCGGCCCCGACGCGGCCGACCGCTACATCGTCGAGCACGCGGCGGCGGGCGACGTCGCCGTCACGGCGGACATCCCGCTCGCGGCGCTGCTTGTGCCTAACGGCGTGGCCGTGATCGACCCCCGGGGCGAGGAGTACACGAGCGAGAGCGTCGGCGAGCGGCTGTCGGTGCGGAACTTCATGGACGGGCTCCGCGGAGCCGGCGTGGAGACCGGCGGGCACGGCGCCTACGGCCCGCGGGACAAGCAGGCGTTCGCCAACGCCCTCGACCGGGCGCTCACGCGCGCCCTCCGGCGCCGCTGACGCGCGTCCAGACGGTCATCACGCCCGAACGTGATGACCACCCATGACTCGCCCAGGGCCGACGAGCGCGCCGTTCCGGTAGACCGTGACCACCCCCCGCCGCCGTCGTGGCCGATCATGCCGCCCGCGCTGCCCTTCGCCACTATGCCACGGCGTTCCGGGCAATGACCGCGCGATAGAAGGCGGCGCTCAGCTTCGGCGTTCGCCGCTGAGTCGCGTAATCCACGTAGTGGAGGCCGAAGCGGTTGGTGTATCCGTCGGCCCACTCGAAGTTGTCCATCAGGCTCCAGAGGAAGTACCCCTTGACCGGCACGCCGTCGGCGGCGGCGCGCTGCAACTGCGACAGGTAATTCCGCAGAAACATCACGCGGTCCGTGTCGTAGACCACGCCGTCTGCCGCCGGTACGTCCGACGACGAGCAGCCGTTCTCGGTGATGTAGATCTCCTTCGCGTTCCAGAGCTTCGAGAGATGATGCGGGCCCCAGTACAACGCTTCCGGCCCGATATTGAGCCACGGCGACAACATGTGCGGGTAGGACGCAGGATTGGGCACGGCGGCGAACCCGAGCGCCGAGCCGTCCGCGCGGATCCAGGTCGGCTGGTAGACGTTGATGCCCACGAAATCGAGCGGCGAGGAGATCGTCTTGAGATCCGCGGCCGAGAATTTCGGTGCGTCCGCGCCGGCCGCGGCCAGGTAGGCGTCCGTGTACTTCCCCTCCTGAATCACCGTCATGTAGGGCGCGTTGAGCTCCCGGGCCGCGCGCTCGGCGGCGGTGATGTTGGCCGAGTCCTCGATGACCGGCACGCAGATCGCCATGTTTTCCGCGAGTCCGACGCGGGTGCCCGCCTTCGCGTTGGCGCGGATGGCCTGAACGGCGAGCCCGTGACCCAACACGGCGTGGTGGCGCGTCTGATTGAATCGGCCGGGCGGGAGCTTGAGGCCGGGAGCGTGAATGCCCACGCGGTATCCCAGCTCGACGAACGCCCCGAACTCGTTGATCGTGAAGAAGTGCTTGACGCGATCCGACAGATGCTGTGCGACGTAGCCGGCGTACCGTCCGAACGCTTCGGACGTGTTGCGCGACTCCCACCCGCCGCCGTTGTCCTGCAGCGCCTGCGGAAGGTCCCAGTGATAGAGCGTGGCGAACGGCTGGATGCCGTTGGCCAGCAGCTCGTCGACGAGGCGGTTGTAGTAGTCGAGGCCCTTCGGGTTGGGCGCGCCGCCGCCCTGCGGAAACACGCGCGGCCAGGCGATCGAGAAGCGATACGCCTTGACGCCGAGTGCCTTCATGAGTTGCACGTCTTGCTTGTAGCGATGGTACTCGTCGTCGGCGACGTCGCCGGTCGCGCCGGCCACCGTCTTCCCGGGCGTGTGCGCGAAGGTATCCCAAACTGACGGAGCACGGCCGTCCTCGGCGACGGCGCCTTCGACCTGGTAGGCGGCCGAGGCGGCGCCCCAGAGAAAGCCGCGCGGGAACGTGCGCTGCTGCGGTTCGCGTGGCGGCGGCGCTGTCCTCGGCGGTTGCCGCTGCGGCCGACGCGGCCGCGAGCGGCGCGGCCGACAGCAGCGCGGCCGCACCGGCCAGCTTGCCAAACGCCCGGCGCGAGATCTCTGCCCCGGTAGCCGGACCCTTGCCGTGATCTTCGTCGTGACCCATCAGTGAGCTCCGCGGTTCAGAGAGGAACGGTTCGACCGGCGCGATCAGGCGCGACGTCCGTCGGGCGCGCGGTCGCGCTGCGGCAGAATATCGCGTGTCGAGCGCGGACGGGCGACTGCTCCGCACGCGCTCGCATCACCGTGGCACCCGAGGGATCGCGATGACGCCCACCGGTCGCGGCGCTCCCCGGCGACGCGCTCGGCGTCACACGACGTCACTCGACACCGAAGCGGGCAGAGCGAGCGCGCGTCCCGTCACCCGGTCACCCGTGTCCGCTCCGCCGTAGTCTTACATCCGAGACGAGTGCGTCGTCGCCTAACGAGCGCGGTCGGGGAGCCGCCCCGGTACTCGTGCGAGCGCCTCGTTAGACGTCGCCACGCTGCCGCCCGCCTCGCCTGCCGCCGCGCCACCTCTGCCAACGCCCGCAGGGCCGAGTTGACCGCCCCGGCCGTCGGGTACACCGCAGCGACGTCTGGGCCGAACACGACCACGTTCGCAGGCGACGCCTAACGCCACCATTCACCTGCAAAGCGGCCGACGCGGAGCCGGACGCGCCGACGACGCCCCGGGCCGCTTTGGCAGGTGCCACGACTCGTTCGGCAGCGGGACGCCCGATCACCGTCCCGACTCACACCGCGCGGCGCACCCAGGGGACGGCGAGGGTTCCGAACCCGAGTGTCAGACCTACGGTCCTCGAAGACTGCTTCGCTACCAAACGCCTATTCGACTGCGCACACGGCCGGGTCGACGCGACCGCCACGCACGCCGAGCGCACGCAGCGTATCGGCGGGCGCACACCGGCGCGCCGCTCGACCCCAGGCCGCCGGCCGCGCCCGAGCCGGCGGAGGCGGCCTTCGGCGGTCTGTGCGACGGCGCGCTCCAGCGCGAACGCGGCATCCGACCGACGGGGCGGGTGTCACACGACGCCCGCCCCGCGGGCCGGACGTCTGCTACCGCGCCGCGGCCCGCGTCGTCCGCTCGCGCCCGATCGTCCGGTCGAAGAACGCCGCCGTCGCCGAGTCCGCGGTGACCTTGTTCGCGTGCCGCAACAAATGATGCGTCTCGTCGGGCAGCACGAGTTCTTCGAACGCGACGTGCGCCGCGCCCAGCCGGCGCGCCAGGTCCACCGTCTGCGCGAAGCGCACGTTGCGGTCGTCGTCGCCGTGGATGAGCAGCACGGGCGACCGCCACGTCGCCATCGACGACAGCGGCGACGACTGCCAGGCGAGGTCGAGGGCGCGCTCGCGGTCCGGCGCCTGCTCGTAGCGGTCGCGCGCGCCGCCGGCCGTACCGAGCACCCGGTCGGACGTCCAGTCGTGCACGCCGTGGATGTCGACGCCGGCCGCGAACAGGTCGGAATTGCGGGCCAGCGCCATGGCGGTCAGGAATCCCCCATACGATCCGCCGTAGATGCCGACGCGCGCGGGGTCGACCTGCGGCAGCGCGCGCAGGTACTCGGCCCCCGCCTTCACGTCCTGGTACTCCGCCGCCCCCTGCGCGCCCGCGTTCGGCGGCCGGTGGAAGTCGAGCCCGTAGCCGATGCCGAGCCGGTAGTTCACGCTCAGCACCACGTAGCCCGCGGCCGCGAGGTACTGGTTGAGGGCGTAGTCGTTGCTGTAATAGTCGGAATAGTTCCAGCCCAGCAACATCTGGCGCGGCGGGCCGCCGTGGACGAAGACCACGGCCGGCCGGCGCGCGCCCCCCGCGGCGCGCCCGGCGCGCTCGAACAACTGCGCGTGGACCTCGACGCCGTCTGGCGCGCGGTAGACGACTTGCTGCGGGACCACGAGCCTCGCCGTCGGGAAGTCGGCCGGGACCTCCGTCGCGCCTAACGTCCGGGCCGGCGCGGGCGCGCCCGCCGCCGGCATCACCGCCGGCAGTGGCGGGCGCTGCGCGGTGGCCCCGAGGAAGGCGAGCGTCCGCCCGTCGCCGGTCATCACCGGCGTCCACTCGAGCCCAGCGCCCGGCGTGACCACCTCGGGCGCAGCGCGGTCCACCGGCACGCGCACGACGTGCCGCCGGTCGACGTCGCCCGCGGTCGCCCCTGCGTTCGCCGAGAACAGCAGCATCCGCCGGTCGGGGCTCAGCCGCACGTGCTCGGCCATGAAGGGACCGGGCGTGAGCAGCAGCGGCGGCTCGCTACCCGCCCGCGCGTCGTCGCGCACCGAGTAGAGGTGCGGCCACCCGTCGAGGTTGGCGAGGAAGACGACGCGGCCGTTCGCGGCCCACTCCAGGTTCGGCCCGCCGTCGGTGGTCGGGATCGATCCGCGCAACGTTTCCGGCGCCCGCCAGAGCGGCTGTCCTTCCCCGCTCGTCGCGTCCGCGGTCCAGATCGACCACGGGACGACGTGCCTAACGAGAAGCGAATCCCCGGGGCCGCTCGACGGCGGGCGGCGCACGAAGGCGACGCGGCGCCCGTCGAGCGACCAGCGCGGCGACCCGTCGCGCGCGGTCGACGGCGCGAGCCACCGCACCGGCGCCGAGTCGCTGGTGAACACGCCGACGAAGGCGTGGTCGCCGCGCCCCGAGACGAACGCCAGCCGCGCGCCGTCGGGCGACCACCGCAGGTCGCTCGCGTCGCCGCGCGAGACGAGCAGCCGCTTGGCCGGCGCCGAGCCGTCCAGCGGTGCCGTCCACACTTGGCGGTCCTTGAGGAACGCGACGCGGTCGCCGCGCGGCGAGATCGCGGGGGTGTCTCCGCCGTCGGCGAGCACCTTCGGCGCGCCGCCCGCGAACGGGACCGACCAGAGCTGCAGCGTGGGCGCGACGGGGCTCGACGCCGGGTTGGGCGGCACGTCGAGCCAGTTCGCGCCGTGCTCGCCGCCGCGCACGTAGACCACGTATCCGCCGTCGGGCGAGAGCGACACGCTCGTCAGCTCCTGCCCGTCGTCGGCGGTGTAGTGCGTGACCTGCCGCGGCACGAAGTCCGGCCCCGCGGCGACCCACACGTTGCGCTGCCCTCGCGCGTCGATCGCCCAGGCCAGCCGCGCGCCGGTCGCCGCGGCCGTGAGCTCGGTCGGGAACGGGTAACTCTTGACCTGCGCGAGCGTGAACCCGGCGTCGGCGGCCGACTGGGCCCCGGCCGGCCGCACCGCGACAACGGACAGGGCGACGAGCGCGAGGGCAGCCCCCCGGGCGCGCCCTCGCGGCGACGGGCGCGGCACGTACGATCCGGATCGACTCGACATGCGAACTACTCCGCTCGCGGGGTGGGAGTGACGCGACCGAACGAAACGCCGAACACCCGCACCGATGCGACGCCGCCGGCGCCGTCGGGCTGGAACACGACGAGCGACGGATCCTGAAGCGGGTTGGCCCACCGCGCGCGGAACGTGTCGTACTGCCACGGCTCGAGGTCGCCCGCGCGCCGGCTGCCGTACGTCAGCTGCAGCGCGCCGCCCGTCGCAGTCACGACCACGGTGCCGAACGTCGAGTCCGCGTACGACCCAGCATAGCGGTCGAGCGCGAGCGACGGGTGCGTGCCGGTCGCGCGGCGCTGTTCCGCCCGCCGCGCGGCGGCGCGCGCGTCCGCCTCCTGCTTCCCGAAGGAGGCGCGGAGCTCCGCGCTCCAGTCGCGCGCCGCGACGCCGCCGTCACCGGTCGGCGCGCCGATGTACGCGTCGAACACGCGGTACATGAGCGCGTGCCGCAGCTCCGCGTGGTCGAGGTTCGCGAGCACGTACACGCCCACCCGGCGTTCGGGGAGCAGTCCGATGAGCGCACTCATCCCGTCGATGCTGCCCGTGTGCATCGCCACGGGCTCGCCGCGGTAGTCCTCCAGGAACCACCCGAAGCCGTAGGTGAAGAAGTGCGGGCGGGCCAGCGCCGTCGCGGGGTACGTCGCGGGCGGCGCGATCGTCTGCGGCGTGAAGATCTCGCGGAAGGTCGAGGGCTGCAGCAACGTCCGGCCGCCCACGCGCCCGCTGTCGAGCAGGAACCGCGTCCAGCGCGCCATGTCGGTCACGCTGGACCAGACCGACCCGGCCGCCTTGACCGCGTCCACCGCGCGGTTGGGCACCACGCGGACGGAGCCGCCGTTGGCGCTGTCGTGGACCTCCGCGTGCGGCGTCGCGACGTCCGCGCCGTTGGCGATCGCGGCGAGCGTCGGCTCGGTCTCGTTCATGCCGAGGGGCGACCAGATGCGCGCGCGCAGGAACGTCTCCCACGGCATGCCCGAGGCCGCGGCGACGACGTCCCCCGCGACCGCGTACATGATGTTCTGGTAGACGAACCCCGCGCGGAACGGGTAGGCCGGCCGGAGCGTGGCCATGCGCCGCACGATCTCGTCGTGCGAGTAGTCGCCGTCGGTCCAGAGCAGGTCCGCGTTGCCGAGCCCCGAGCGGTGCGTGAGCAGGTCGCGCACGGTGAGCGCGCGGGTCACGTACGGGTCGGCGAGGCGGAACGCCGGCAGGTACTTGATGACGGGGTCGTCCCAGCGGACCTTCCCCTCGTCGACGAGCATGCCTAACGCCGCGACGGTCATCGCCTTGGTGGTGGAACCGATGGCGAAGCGCGTGTGGGCGTCGACCGGGGCCGGCTTGCCCGACTCGCGCACGCCGTACCCCTTCGCGAGCACGATCGAATCGCCCGCGACGACGGCGACGGCGAGTCCCGGCACGTGCCAGTCGCGGGCAGCGCGGGCGAAGTAGGCGTCGAGCGCGGCGACGTCGGGGGCGGCCGCGGCCGGCGGCCCGGCGCCGGCGCCACCAGCCGGCGAACGCTGCGCCAGGGCCGGCGTGACGCCCGCAAGCGCGCCGGCGACGGCGAGCGCGACGGCGCTACGGATCGCCATGTCAGCGCTCTCCGCCGCTCACCGCGGCCGCCGAGTCGGCGCGCGGTGGTGGGAGCGGACGGCGGCGGAATGTCACCGGCACGCCGACGAGTTCGAGCTGCACCTCGCCCACGGTCCCGGCGGGCGTCGGGTGGAACTCGACGAAGAACGGAGGGAGCACCGGTGTGTCGAAGCGCGTGCGGAAGATGTCATAATGCCAGTGCCGCAGCTCGCCGTGCCAGTTCGGGCCGTAGTCGAGCAGCAGCGTTCCGCCGGCCTCGCGGACGTTCACGGCGCCGTAGAGGCTGTCGAGGTAGGTGCCGGTGTACGCGGCCAGCGGGAGCGACGGACGCGTGTTCGGGACGCGCTTCGCCTCCAGCTTCAGCTCCGCGGCCTTGGCTTTCGCGCGCTGCTCTGCGGTGCGCGCGTACATGGCCGCGCTCCAGTCCCGCGCGGGGGCGCCGCCTGCGAGCGGGCCGAGGTGCAGGTCGAAGATCTTGTGCATGAGCGCCATCGGCAGGCCGGTGCCGTTCATGTTGGTGAGGAACACCAGCCCCAGCTGCTCCTCGGGGAGCATCGCGACCAGCGCGGTGAAGCCATCCACGTTGCCGCCGTGCTGCCAGACCTCGCGCCCGCGGTAGTCCTCGAGGAACCACCCCATCCCGTAGTTCGAGAAGTGGGTGGAGGGGTTGAGCCGGCGGGCGGCCGTGTCGAGCGGGATCGCGATCTGGGGCGTGTGCATCTCGTCCATCAGCTTGTCGCTGACGAGGCGGCGGCCGGCGTAGGCGCCGTGACCGAGCTGCAGGCGGACCCACTGCGCCATGTCGAGCGCGGTGGAGTTGATCGACCCCGCCGGGCCGGCGTTGTCGATATTCCGCCAGATGCGGACGACGCGCAGCGTGTCGTCGACGAGCGCGTGCGGCGAGGCGAGGTCGTGTTGCCCGGCAAGGGCGCGCTGGGTCGTACTCGACGCCGTCATGCCGAGCGGCGCGAAGATCCGCTTCGCGATGAATTCGTCCCACGTGGTGCTGTCGACGTGGGCGACCACCTGTCCCGCGGCGATGTACATGATGTTCTGGTAGCCGAACTGCGAGCGAAAGCTCCAGGTCGGCTGCAAGAAGCGCACGTGACGCAGGATCTCGTCGCGGTCGTAGCCCGAGCCGTACCACACCAGTTCGCCGCGGGCGAGGCCGCTGCGGTGGCTCAGCAGGTCGCGAACGGTCAGCTCGCGCGACGCGTACGGGTCGAACAGCTGGAAGGTCGGGAGGTACCGCGCCGCGGGCGCGTCGAGGTCCACCTTCTTCTCGTCGACGAGCATGGCGACCGCCGCGGCGGTGAACGCCTTGGACGACGATCCGATGGCGAACAGGGTGCGCGCGTCCACCGGGTCGGGCTTGCCCGCCTCGCGGACGCCGTAGCCCCGCGCGTAGATCACCGAGTCGTGGCGCACGACGGCGAGCGCGAGCCCGGGGACCTGCCACGTCTTGAGCGCGGAGTCGACGTAGGCGTCGAGGCCGGGGTAGGGCTCGCGCCCAGCCGCCGCGGGCGGCCGCGACGCCTGGGCGCCTAACGGTCGGACCGCGACGGCGGCGAGCGCGGCCGCGAACGCCGCGGCGGCGACCCAACGGAGGAGGTCTCGGGTCGCGCGCACGGCTACTTGCCCACGAGGTTGGGGTTGTTGTTGCGCTCGATGTCCGGCAGCGGGAAGCACAGCTGCGTGCCGTACGACCCGCCCTTTGGGTACGGCGTTCCCGGCGCGGGCACGAGCGGGACCTTGAAACGGATCAGGTCGTTCAGGCGCTGCCCTTCGAGGAACAGCTCGCGGCGCCGCTCCTCCTGCACCTGCGCCTGGACCTGCGCGGCGGTGCCGCCGGCGTACGGGGCGATCCCGGCGGCCGCGTGCAGCTTGTTGATCATCGCGGTCGCGGTCGTGACGTCCCCGGCCGCCAGGCTCGCCTCGGCCTGGATCAGCCGGGCCTCGCGCCACGACGCGATCGGGATGGGCGTCGCGATCGTCGGGTACTTGGCGGGGCGGAAGATCGGCGTCGCCTGGTCCGCCCCCTTGGTGTTCGCGTTGATCACGGTCACGCGCGGGTCGGGCGCGCCGTTGTAGGTCACGTTCCGGAAGGTCGAGTCCACGCTCGAGAAGTTGCCGCGGTACGTCTGCGTGTACACGAGGTTCTCGCGGCGCGCGTTGACCGCGGAGTACGTGGCGTTCTTGACGAAGCCGTCCGGGACGAGCGCCGCGTCGGCGAGCGCGAGCGCCATCTTGCTCTGGTCGAGCCGGGCGCGCGCGCGCCCGACGCGGGCCATGTTGAGCGTCACCGTATCGTTGGCCGCGGCGGCCGCGGTGATGGCCGAGCTGAACCGGTCCTCCGCGATCGAGTCGAGCTGCGCGCGCGAGAGCTCGGGTCCGAGGTCGATGGCGGCGGTGCACATCCCCTCGCCTAACAGCACGAGGCTGTAGCCGGCGAACGCGTAGGATTGGGCGAGGAGGCTCTGGCGGCCGGGCACCTGCGCGTCGGTCCACCCCTGGGCCGCCTTGGCGAGCCGGTCGGCGTCGTAGCGCGCCACCGAAATCGGCGTGTAGAGGCCGGGCACCTGAACCGACCCGCAGGCGTTGGTCGCGTACGCGGTGAGCGGCGAGCTGATCGTACGCCGGTCGTAGTCCCACCCGACTGCCAACAGCTGGGCGTCGTCCAACTCGTCGCCGACGAGCCCGGTGGCGACGACGTAGTTGGCGAGCGCGCACTCGTAGTCGCCGGTCGCGCTGTTCAAGAGCAGCTGCGCGTTGGCGGGGATGAAGAGTTGGTCGTCGACGATGCGGCTCGGGGCCGTCTGGTCGAGCGAGGTGAGGTCGCGGCAGGCGCCGAGGGCCGTGACGGCCGGCGCGAAGGCGAGGGCGAGCGCGGCGGCGCCGCGGAAGCGGATTCGGGACATGGGGAGTCTCGCGGGCGTCGCGGTCAGTAACGGAGGGAAATCGAGGCGAGGAACTGCGCGAGCGTCGGGGTGACCGCCTGGGCGAGCGCGTTCTGCGACCCGATCACGCCGGCGCGACTCTCGGGGTCGAGCCCCTTGTAGCTGGTCCACAGGTGCAGGTTGCGCCCGGCGAGCGTGAACGTGGCCGACTGGGCCCGCAGCGGCGCCGCGAAGCGCGAGGGGAGGTCGTAGGCGGCCGACACCTCGCGCAGCCGCGCGAACGACGCGCTCTGGATGAACGAGTTGGCGTACACGAGCCCCGAGCCGTTCTGCACGTCCGCGAGGTACGTGGGCGAGAACTGCTGCGGGCTGACGTTCGCCAGGCACGCCCGGAAGATCGAGCACCGGATCAGCTCGTCGGCGTTGAGGAGCTTGTTGCCGGCCTTGAAGTCGACGAGCCCGTACAGTCGGAGGCGCTTCTGCACCGTCGCCGTGGCCCCGAACGCGCCGACCACCTTGGGCGTCGAGGTGCCGAGGTAGACCACCGGCGCCTGCGCGCAGGCGACCGCGCCGCCCGCGCCGTTGTCGCACTGCAGGTTGGACGTCGCGCCCGTCGTCGCGTCGACCGTCGCGCCCACGACCTTCTTGGCGAAGAACGCGGCGATCGGGAACCCCTGCACGTCGCGCTGCGGCAGTCCCGGGAGCGCGACGAACGGGATGCCGCCGAGGTCGTCGATCCGGTCGCGCGCCGTGCCGACGTTCCCCGTGAGCTCGACCCCGAAGTTGGAGCGCTGCAGCGCGTCGTAGCGCGCCTGCAGCTCGACGCCGTGGTTGCTGATCTGCCCGATGTTGACGAACTGCGACCCGGGGAAGCCGCCCGACGGCGCGTTAGGCCGCGCGAGAATCGCGTCCCGCACCCTCTTGTCGAAGTACGTGAAATCGAGGCTCAGCCGCCGGAACAGCCCCGCCTCGAAGCCGAGCTCGAGCTCCTGCCCGCGCTCGGGCTTGAGGTTGGGGTTGCCGAAGAACTGCGGTGTCACGCCCGGGCGGTCCTGCGTACTGGTGACCGGCTGGTAGGTGCGCAGCGCGGCCGAGTCGCTCGGCTGCTGCCCCGACGCCCCGAACGCGCCGCGGAGCTTGAGCTGGTTGACCGCCGAGCTGACCACCGCGTTGCGGTACCACGCCTCTTCGCTCAGCACCCACGTGGCGGAGACCTTGGGGTAGGCCGCGTAGCCGAAGTTCTTGCCGAACGCGCTGTTGTTGTCGACGCGCACCGCGGCGGTCAGGAAGGCGCGGTCGTGCAGGCCGACCTGCTCCTGGACGTAGAAGCCCAGGGTCTTGTTGATCAGGTAGTCCTGGCTGCCGGTGGTGATCGCCGCGGCCGCGGCCGTACTCACGCCGGGCGCGGGGAACTGGTTGCCGTTGACCTGCGACAGGTTGACGCGGCGCCGGTAGTACTGCGCGCCGGCCGACGAGGTCGCGGTCAAGGCCGGCGTGAGCGCGGCGCGCGCGCTCGCGTTGTAGCTGGCGGTGATGTAGCTGACGGTACGCAGGTCCTGCTGGATCGACCCGAGCCCGGCCGCCCCCCGGAAGAACGCGGTGTCGCCCCCCGCGGCGAAGCGCTGCAGCCCCTGATTGTCCTCGTTGGTCAGGTCGAGGCCGGTGGTGACGTTCTGCGTGAACCAGCCCGTCGGGTGATTGTTGAGCGTGACGCTGGTGGTGTAGCGGTTGACGTCCTGCGTGTTGGAGTAGACGTCCCAGATCGCCTGCGGGGTGGCCGAGTAGAAGCCGCGCGTCGGCCCGGACACGGCGAGCGGCGAGCCGTAGAGGGTCGAGAAGAGCGCGCTGGCCCCGTAGTCCGACCCGAGCAGCGTGTGCCCCGAGATCACGCCGAGGTTGGCGGCGACGTCGAGCTTGCTGCTCGGCACCACGGACAGGTTCAGGCGCCCGTTGAAGCGGCGCTCGCCGTTGGTGGGCTCGATGCCGGAGTTCTGGTCGTAGCCGCCCGAGGCGTAGTAGCGCACGACGGGCGAGCCGCCCGAGAGGTTGAGCTGGTATGTCTGCAGCCGGCCGTCGGTGAAGACCGGGGTGCCGCGCGCGGCCTCCTGCTGCACGCCGTTCCACGAGACGATCGCGCCGGTGGCGTCCTTGGCGTAGTTGGTCGCGATGCGCCCGCCGGGGTCCTGGAACGCCAGCGTCCCCTGGCGCAGGACGCCGTTCCACTGCGGGCGCTCGCCGGCCTGGCCGTGCTTGGTGATGATCTGGATGACGCCGTTGGCGGCCTCGGTCCCGTAGATCGTCGCGGCCGCGGGGCCCTTGATGATCTCGATGGAGGCGATGTCCTCGGGCGCGATGTCGTTGAAGCGCGAGGCGACCGAGCCGCCCTGCGCCCGCGTGCCGGTGCCCTCGTCGTTGTCCACGCGCACGCCGTCGACGTAGAGCAGCGGCTGCTGGCGGAGGGAGATGGTCGAGCGGCCGCGGATGAAGATGTCGGGCCCCGCCCCGGTGCGCCCCGTGCCGGTGGTGACGATCACGCCCGGGGCGCGCGCGTTGAGCAGCTGGCCGACGGTCGTGACGCCGGTGCGCCCGACCTCGGCGGCCGCGTCGATGCGCGACACGGCGTTGCCGACCGCGCGCTGCTGTTCGCCGCCGGCGGTGCCGGTGACGACCACGGCGTCGAGGTTGACGGTGGCCTCGGTGAGCACGAGGCGGAGGTCGCGCGCGCCGACGCGTACGCGCTGGGTGAACGCCTGGAAGCCGAGTCGACGGACGCGGAGCGTGACCTGGCCCGCGGCGTCGGCCGGCACGCCGCGGAGGCGGAAGCGGCCCGCGGCGTCGGTGGCCGCGCCGACCGTGGTGCCCTCGATCAGCACCTGGGCGCCCTCGACGGGCGTGAGGGTGCCCGCGCGCACGACGGTCCCAACGACGGTCGCCTGGGCGTCGGCCGCGCGCGCGGGCTGTTCCTGCGCGATGGCGTGGTGGGGGCGCAGGGCGCCGGCCGCGACCGCGGCGAGGGCCATCGCCGCGGTGCGCCGCCGCGCGGAGGTCGGGGACACGGGCATCGGGAGGGAGTGGCAGGAGGGAGGACCGCCCCGATCCGGGTCGCCGTGGGTCGGGGATTTCCTTGCGATGCAAAATTGTATACAGTGCTGTGTACCGAACATGCCGCCGAACGCTCGCGCTCGCAAGCCGTCGCGTCCGATCGCGTCCCGCGGCCCGGCTTTCGCCCCCGCCATTCCCGTATGACCGGCGCCCGATGACCAGTGAGACCGCCTCCCTCGCGCCCCCCGCGCGGGCGGCCGCCGCCCCCGACGGCGTCGTCGTACGCCGCGTCGAGACGCTCGCCGAATACCAGGAGTGCGTCGCGGTCGAGCGCGAGACGTGGGGCGCCGACTTCCGCGAGTACGTGCCCGCGACCATCCTCATGGTCTCGCAAAAGCTCGGCGGCGTGGTCGCCGGCGCCTTCGCCCGCGACGGCGCCATGCTCGGCTTCGTCTTCGGCATGGCCGGCGTCATGGACGGCCGCCCCGTCCACTGGTCCGACATGCTCGCCGTCCGCGACGGGGCGCGCGGCGCCCGCATCGGGGAGCGCCTCAAGCACTACCAGCGCGAGCTCGCGCGCGCCGCCGGCGCCGAGGCGATGTACTGGACGTTCGACCCGCTCGTCGCCCGCAACGCGCACCTCAACCTCGCCCGCCTCGGCGCGCGCGTCGTCGACTACGTGCCCAACATGTACGGCGACGACACGGGCAGCCCGCTCCACGGCGGCGTGCCCACCGACCGGCTGATCGCGCGCTGGGACCTCGGGTCGGACAGCGGCACTCCGGTCGACGGCGTGGCGGGCGCGCCCGCGATGTCGGACGGGTCGACGGCGCGGATCGAGGTGCCGCGGGACTTTCATGCCCTCC
Source organism: uncultured Gemmatimonadales bacterium (assembly GCA_963763675.1). Lineage (GTDB taxonomy): Bacteria > Gemmatimonadota > Gemmatimonadetes > Gemmatimonadales > Gemmatimonadaceae > BPUI01. The sequence goes on along the minus strand of CAVXPN010000003.1, from coordinate 612,803 downwards.
CGGCCGAGCGGCGCGCCGCGTGGCGCACGACGGTGCGCGACGCGTTCCTCGACCACTGGCGGCGCGGGTACCGGGTAACGGCGTTCCGCCGCGCGCCCGACGACGCGTTGCCCTATTACGAACTCGCGCGCGCTACCCCACCCCTCGACCCCGCCCCATGATCCGCCTCGACCGCGTCGCGCTGCGCGAGATCCGACTCCCGCTCAAGGAGCCGTTCCGCATCTCGTCGGGCACCGTCACCGAGCGCCGCATCTGCCTCCTCGAACTGCACGACACCGACGGCCTGAGCACGTGGGCCGAGTGCGTGGCGTTCGAGCAGCCGAACTACAGCTCGGAAACCATCGACACCGCCTGGGTCGCGCTCCGCGAGTTCGTGCTGCCGCGCGCGTTCGATACGCCGATCGACGACCCGGCCGCGGTGCACGCCGCGCTGTCGCGCCACGTGTGCGGGCACAACATGGCCAAGGCCGCGGTCGAGATGGGCTGCTGGGCGCTCGCCGCCCTACGCGAGGGCGTGTCGCTCGCGCGCCGGCTGGCCGGCGGGCGCGCGGGCACGCGCGACGCGATCGTCACCGGGATCTCGCTCGGCATGCAGGCCACGCCGGCCGACCTCGTCGCGCGCGCCGAGCGGGCGCGCGCGGCGGGGTTCCGCAAGATCAAGCTCAAGATCGGGCCCGGGGCGGACGTCGACTACGTGGCCGCGGTGCGCGAGGCGTTAGGCCCCGACGTCGCGCTCATGGCCGACGCCAACTCGTCCTACACCCCGGCGGACGCCGCGCACCTCCAGGCACTCGACCGCTTCGGGCTGATCATGATCGAGCAGCCGCTCGGGCGCGACGACCTGCTGCGCCACGCGGCGCTCCAGCGTCAGCTGCAAACGCCGCTCTGCCTCGACGAGAGCATCACCGACGTCGACCGCGCGGAGGACATGATCGCGCTCGGCGCGGGGCGGATCATCAACATCAAGCCGGGGCGCGTGGGCGGGTACTCGCAGGCGCTCGCGATCCACGACCTCGCCCAGCAGCACGGGATCCCGGTGTGGTGCGGCGGCATGCTCGAGACCGGCGTCGGCCGCGCGTACAACGTGGCGCTCGCCTCGCTGCCCAACTTCTCGCTCCCGAGCGACCTGAGCCCGAGCGCGCGCTACTGGGAGCGCGACGTCGTCACGCCCGAGTGGACGATGGACGCCGAGGGGCTGGTGCACGTGCCGCACGACGTGCCGGGCATCGGCGTGGAGGTGGACGTCGACCGCATCGACCACCTGACGGTCCGGCACGAGGTGTTCACGCCGCATACGGCGACCGCGGCCGCCGCGTGACGCCGGCGTGAGCGTCGCATGAGAGGCGTGTGAACGGCGGGCCCTGGAGCACCCAGTTTCCCGACACGCTGCGGGCCGAGCTGACCGCGCTGCGGCGTGACGTGCATCGCTACCCGGAGCTGGCGTTCCGGGAGGAGCGGACCGCGGAACGCCTCACGGACGCCCTCGCCTCGCTCGCGCCCGCGGGGGTGGTGTCGGTCACCCGCGTGGCCGGCACGGGCGTGGTCGCGCGGCTGCGCGGGCGCGACCCGTCGGCCCCGGTGGTCGCGATTCGCGGCGACATCGACGCGCTGCCGATTCAGGAAGCGACGGGGCTGGAGTATGCGTCGGTGGTGCCCGGGGTCATGCACGCGTGCGGCCACGACGTGCACGCGACGTGGGCCGTCGGCGCCGCCTGCCTGCTCGCCGCCGACCCCGCCGCGGGCGACGTGCTCGTCGTGCTGCAGCCGGCCGAGGAGACCGGGCGGGGTGCGGCGGCGGTACTGGCGTCCGGCGCGCTCGACGGGGTGGCCGCGATCTTCGGTGCGCACGTCGACCGGCGGTTCGCGGTGGGCCAGGTGGTCGCGGACGACGGCCCGCTCGCCGCCTCGGCCGACCAGTTCGCGATCGAACTCCTCGGCGCGGGCGCGCACGCGGCGCGGCCGCACGAGTCGGCCGACCCGGTGGTCGGGGCGGCGGCGCTCGTGGGGGCGTTGCAGACGATCGTGTCGCGGCGGCTGAACCCGGCGAGTGCGGGCGTGGTCACGGTGGGCGCGCTCCACGCGGGCACCGCCGCGAACGTGATTCCGGAGCGCGCGGAACTGTTAGGCACGGTGCGCGCGGTCGACGCGCCCGCGCGCGCGCTGCTGGTCGACGAGGTGCGGCGGATCGCCGCAGGGGTGGCCGCGACCTACCGCCTCGAGGCGCGCGTGACGTTCGAGCCGGGTGTGCCGCCGATCGTCAACCCGCCGGGGCCCACGGCATGGGCGCGCCAGGCCGCCCGCGCGACGCTCGGCGACGACGCCGTGGTGCCGCTCGGCTTTCTCAACATGGCCGGCGAGGACTTCGCGCACTACATGGAGCGCATCCCGGGCTGCTTCCTGCGCGTCGGCGCGCGGGAAGCCGGCAGCCGCGTGGTGGCCGCGCACTCACCGCAATTCTACGCGGCCGATGAGAGCGTGTTTGTCGGCGCGGCCGTACTCGCGGCGACGGCGCGGGTCGCGTCGGCCGCGCTCGCCGGGCGCGCGTGAGCGGACCCGGGTCGGTGCGACGGCCGCCAACGTAGTCCCGGCGAAAGTGTCGGGGGCCGAGGTGTGCTTCGGTGCCCGCCCTGCTACGGCCGCCCGCCGCCCCCCGGCCCGCCGCCGCCGAACGCGCGCCGGATCGGGTTCTTCACGTCGTCGCCGACCTTCGCCCACTGCGCCGGCGTCAGGATCGCCTGCGACGCCGTCACCGCGTCGTTGACCAGCTGCCCGCCGCGCGGCAGGTCGGGGCGGATGGCCGAGAAGACGACCGCGGGGTCCGGGTTGTTGCCGAGCTTGCGGACCTTGGCCTGCAGGTCGGCGCGGTAGCGGGCGTACTGCGCCGCGAGCGTGTCGCGCACGACGCCGAGCTTCTGCACCTGCACCGAGTCGAGGCCGAGCGAGTCGCGCAGCTCGATGAGCTTGGCCGCCGGGTTGAGGCTCGCCGGGATCGTCGTCGCGGCCGCGTTTGCGCCGCCCTGCGCGCCGCCGGGGCCGCCGATCAGGCCGCCGAGGAACCCGCCCCCGCCTCCACCGCCGCCCCCCCCACCGCCCCCGCCGAAGCCGAACCCGCCGAACGGGTTGGCGCCGTAGACGTAGCGGGCCTGGAGCCCGACCTGGAACGTCTGGCGGAAGACCGACGCCTGCCCGACCGTGTTCCCGAAGCGCTGGTTGACGGTGTACGCGTACGTCTGCGTCGCCGGGTTGAAGCCGGTGACGGCGAGCAGCGTCTGGTCGGGCCGCACCTGCTGGCCCCAGCCCCGCAGGTTGCCCGACCCGTGGAAGAGCTGGTCGAAGCCGGCGAGGGTGTTGAGCAGGGTGGCCGAGACCGTGAGGCGGCGTTGCAGGCCGAGGCGGTCGGGCTTGTAGTTGAACTGCACGTCGAGGCCGGGGACCCACGGCCCGCGGCAGCTGTTGCGGCCGGCGACGGTGCCCAGCTGCGTCTCGAGGCACGCGCGCGCGGAGCTCGGCGCGCTCGCGAGCAGGCGCTGCATCGCCGACGCGAGCGTGGGGTCGAGGCCCGCGGCGGCCGGGTTGAAGACGAAGGCCGCGTCGTTGCGCGCGCCGTCGCCGTTGACGTCGCCGTTGACCGTCGGGGTGTAGGGCGCGCCGCTCGTGAGTCGGCCGATGCCCGTCACCTCGAGCGAGGCGTTGAGCGGGAACGTGGCCGTCCCGATGATGTTGTGGCGGATGTCCTGGTCGGCCGACGCGAAGCCCAGCACGTTGGGGTTGCCCGCGGTCGGCGTCTGCTGGTAGCCGAAGGCGGGCGGCCCGAAGGTGTACGAGCTCTGGTCGCGGTTGCGCGCGACCGTCCAGGACAGGTTGAAGATCGCGCCCTTGCTCGTGAAGCCGTTGAGCGAGGCGGTGACCTGCGCGTTGCGCGAGCGGAGCCCGGAGCTCACGTCGAACACCTGCCCGAACGCGGGGTTGGCGCGGCTCGCCGCGAGCGTGGTCGCGCCCGTGAGCGGAGAGATCGCGGCCGGCGAGACGTAGACCGGCCGGTTGCCTTCGAGCGGGAGCGTGAACGCCGGCGCGGTCCGGAGGTTGGCGTCCGACACGCCGTACTGCGCGACGCCCCACGCGTAGCTGCCGTCGAGGCCCGCGGTCCACGACTGCCAGAAGCGGCGCGTGATGCCTAACGACGCGCGCACCGAGCGCGGCGAGCGGAAGTCGGGCGCGAACGCGGTGACGGTCGGGACGGCGCCGCTCCCGAAGTTGGTCACCGCCGGCGCGCCCGGCTGCGTCTGGCAGGTGGCCGGGATCGCCGACACGCCCTGGGCGAGGATCGACGCGTAGTCCGGCCCCACCGGGTTGAGGCAGGTGATCTGCGTCTGGCCGCCCGCGAGCCCCGTCCCCTGCTGCGCGGCGGAGAAGAGCTGGGTCGGCGCGCGGCCGCGGAACTCGCCGATCCCGCCGCGGACGAAGAGCGTCGGCCCGCCGCGGAAGAGCTGCGGCGTGCCGCGCTGCGCCAGGCGCGCCTGCTCGGCGGCCTGCTTGGCGCTGTCGGGGAAGAACGTGTAGGTGAAGCCGACGCGCGGGCTGACGCGGAACTCGCTCGGGAAGACGTCGGTGCGGAGCCCGAAGGCCGAAGCGACCGCGGGGTTGGCGCCCGGCGCGCCCGCGTACGTCGTCCCCTCGGCCCGCACGCCGTAGGTCAGCTGGAAGTTGCGGCTCTGGCGCCAGGTGTCGCCGAGGTAGCCGTTCAGGTTGAGCGCGCCGCCGTGCACGTCCGGCACCGCCAGGGTGCGCTGGTAGAGCGCGGGCGTGTTGGCGAGGAAGTCGGCGAGCGTGTTGTACGTGTACGTGCCGTACGGGTTGATCGAGTTCTGCTGGGCGAAGCGGCTCGCGTTGAGCAGCCCGCCGAGCTTGATGCGGTGCTGCCCGTTGCCGGTGAGGAGCGACAGCTCGTCGGTGGCCTCGACGTAGTTGGTCTGCCCCTCGTTGGGCAGCCCGGCGTTGGCGCCGAAGCCGAACGACGAGATGCCGGTGGTGCCGTCGGCGAGCGTGCTCGTCACGCGCACGCGGCCGCCCGGGATGTCGACGTAGGGCTGGGCGTCGTTGGTCGCGCGGTTGACGTAGACGCGCCCCTCGTTGAGCAGCGCGCCGCCGAGGACCTCGTTGGGGAAGCGCGAGGAGAGCGAGGCGAAGACGCCGCCGCCGTGCTGGTTGCTCTGCCCGCCGTTGGTCGGCACCGCGAAGGGCGAGACGCGCGTCGCGTCCTGCCCCTGGTAGCGGACGTCGCCGCGCAGGGTGAGCGTCTGCGATTCGGAGAGGTTGAAGTCGAGGCGGGTGATGCCGGTGACCTGGTCGTTGACGCGCGTGCCCGGGATGCCGGACTGGGTGACCGGGATGCCGCGCGCGCCGAGGGCGCCGAGGAAGCGCGCGGCGGAGTCGCCGCTCGCGCCGAGGCCGGCGAGGGCGCGCGGGTCCGCGCCTAACAGCGAGGTCAGCGGGTCCGTACGCCGCGAGCCCTGCAGCGCGACGAAGTAGAACGCCTTGTCGGGCTTGAACGCGCCGCCGACGCCGGCGGAGAGCTGGTTGGACGTGTAGCCGCTGCCGTAGTTGCCGCTGAAGTCGGGCGTGACCTGCAGCTGCGGCGCGCGCAGCGTGTACGTGCCGCCGACGTAGAGGTTGTTGGTCCCCGAGCGCGTGGTGCTCGCGACCTGCCCGCCGGAGAACTGCCCGCGCGCGACGTCGAAGGTGTTGGTGATGACGCGGGTCGCGCGCACCGCCTCCTGCGGGAAGCTGGCGCCGCCGAAGGTGACGCCGTCGAGCGTGACGTTGTTCTGCGAGGCGCGCTGTCCGGCGACGTTGAAGCCGGCCTGCGTGGTGTCGTTGCCGCCCTGCGAGATCACGCCGGGCGTGATCGCCGCGAGCGCGTTGGGGTCGGTGGCATCGACGGGCAGGCGGAGGGCCTGCTCGCCGCTCACCGTGCGCTCGGAGTTGCCGGGCTCCTGGCCGCGCCCGGGGTTGGCGGGCGCGCGGGCGGTCACGCGGACGGCCGCGAGGGTGGTCGTCGTCTGGGCGAGCGAGACGTTGGCGACGAGGCGATCCTCGTCGCCCTCGCGCTGCACGTTGATCGTGCGGGGCTGCTGCCCGATGGCGCGCACCGTGATGCGGTACCGCCCGCCGCCGTCCGGGAAGAGGACCGTGTAGCTCCCCTTCTCGTTCGTCATGCGGCTGCGCGTGATCCCGGTCTCGAGCGAGGTGACGGTGACCTGGGCGCCGCTGACGGGCTGGTTGCCCGCGCCGACGACGCGGCCGGTGACGATGTCGGTGGTGCTACCGACCTGGCCCGCGGCGATCGCGGGCGCGGCCGCGACGGCCGCAGCCGCGACGAGGGAGGCGACGAGGGCGGCGGGCGTGGCAAAGACGGCGGCGGTCCGGAGACCGGCGCGATGAGTACGGGGCATGGCTCACTGAATGGACGGAAGTCAGCCTCCTAAACGCAGACCGCGGTCCAATCGCTGCCCCTGGCACGCCCCGGGTACATTCCGGCATGGCAGACACGGACTCGGACGAGGCGTCCGCGACGCTCCCGCCCGCGGTGGTCCCGACCGCGGAGTTGATGGTCGCGCGCGCGGTGGCGCGCCGCTCGGGGCGGCCGGTCTTTGCGGTCCGCGACCCGGCGACCGGGGCACGGCGCCTCGCGGGCGAGCCGCCGGACGACGTGCGGGAGCTGGCCTACCTCGTGGACCGGCGGGGCGGGGTGCGCTACGGTCCGGCGGGGCGGGCCGAGGGGCCCGCGGCCGGGCCATCGCTCATCCGCGACGCGGGGCGCATCCCGGCGGCGGAGCTGTCCGTCGCGCGGGACGTGGCGCTCGCGGCGGGGGCGACGGTGTTCGTCGCGGACCCGCCAGTGTCGTCGTACGGCACGCTGGGCGGCGACGAGGACGACGACGAGGACGAGACCGTGCTGCTCGCCGACCAGGAGGGGCCGGCGTTCCGCTTCGAGCCGCCCGTCGACGGGTCGCTTCGCTACGCCGTGCGGCCGTGGGGCGAGCTCGTGCTCGGCGACGACGCGCGCCGCGAGCCGCCGCGGAACGTCAGGGACGACGGCTGGACGCCGCGCGTGAGCGCGGTGTTGCGCGGGCTGCGGCGGTTCCGCGAGCGCGGGGAGGCGCTGGAGGCGCTCCGCCAGGTGGACTCGCGCGCGTGGAGCCGGGTCGAGCGGCTGGTGCCCGACGCCGAACGGCGGGCGCTCCGGCCGCAGGTGGTCGTGGGTCGACCGGGGCGCGAGGTCGCGGCCGCGATCGAGGCGGCCGCGGAGCGCGAGGTGGCGCGGCTGCGGGCGGAGGCGAGGCGGCGGATCGAGGAGTGAGTCGCCGCCCGCCGTCCCCGCCGCGCCGCCCGGGACGTTAGGCCATCGGGCCCGGCGCGCCCTCGCGCACGGCGATCTGGACGCCCGCCTTGGGCTCGCCGTCGATCTCGAGCATGAAGGTGTAGCGGCCGAACTCGGGGAGCCCGAACATGTCGAAGATCATCGGCAGGTCGATGGCGATCGAGTCGATGCCGGCGGGGACCTGCGGGACGTTGATTTCGCCGCCGGGGCGGGCGAGTTCCTGGCCCTTGGGGTCCTTGATCACCACTTCGGCCTTGTACGTGCGGCCGGTTTCGTCGCCGGTCAGCAGCAGGCGGGCGGCGAACGAGAGGCGGGGCAGGGTGACCGGGACCTGGACGGCCTGGATGTCACTGAAGACGCCGATGAGCGACGGCTTGCCGTCGGCCCCGACGAGAACGTGGTCGCACACGGCGACGTACTGGACGTGCATCGAAAAGCGCGGATGGAGGCTGGGAAGGTCGGACGGGAGAGCGGCGGTAAACTAGCGGGTGGGGGTGGGGGCCGGGCGGGCGGTGGCGGCGTACGGACCTGTCCAACGCGCCCGCGCCGTGTACCTTTCGGACATTCTTCGGGTGTTAGGCGGCAGACCGACGACGACGGGAGGGCGGGGTGGAGCTCGAAGCGAAGCTCGCGGTGCTGGCCGACGCGGCCAAGTACGACGCCTCGTGCGCGTCGAGCGGGAGCAAGGGGCGCCGCGCGGGCGCGGGCACCGGCGGCGTGGGCTCGACCGAGGGGATGGGGATCTGCCACAGCTACACGCCCGACGGGCGCTGCGTGTCGCTGCTCAAGATCCTGCTGACCAACTACTGCGTCTACGACTGCCTCTACTGCGTCAACCGCCGGTCGAGCGGGGTCGAGCGGGCGCGGTTCACGCCGGCGGAGGTGGTGCGGCTGACGCTCGACTTCTACCGGCGGAACTACGTCGAGGGGCTGTTCCTCTCGTCGGGAATCGCGCGGTCGCCGGACCACACGATGGAGCAGCTGGTCGAGGTCGCGCGCACGCTGCGGGTCGGGCACGACTTCCAGGGCTACATCCACCTCAAGACGATCCCGCACGCGAGCCCCGATCTGATCGCCGAGGCGGGGCGGTGGGCCGACCGGCTGAGCATCAACGCCGAGCTGCCGACGGCGGGGGACCTGCGCGCGCTGGCGCCGGAGAAGGACCACGCGGTGATCCGCGGCGCCATGACGGCGATCCGCGGGCGCATCGACGAGGCGCGACACGCGAGCCCGCGCGACGCGAGCCCGCGCGACGCGGGGCCGCGGGCCGCCGGAGGTGGCGCGATGAAGGCGCCGCGCGGGCCGGAGCTCGTGGCGCTCCGGCGGGCGGCCGCGCGGCGGCCGGGCGCGCCCGGGGCGGCGCCTAACGCGGCGCCGGCGCTGTTCGCGCCCGCCGGGCAGAGCACGCAGCTGATCGTCGGCGCGACGCCGTCGACCGACGCGACGATCCTCGCCACCGCCTCCACGCTCTACGCGGCGCACCGCCTGCGGCGCGTCTACTACTCGGCGTTCTCGCCGATTCCGGACGCGCCGACCGCGCTGCCGAGTCAGTCGCCGCCGCTCGTGCGCGAGCACCGGCTGTACCAGGCGGACTGGCTCGTGCGGTTCTACGGCTTTCGGGCGGCGGAGCTGACGACGGCCGCGGCGCCCAACCTCGACCTCGCGCTCGACCCCAAGCTGGCGTGGGCGCTGCGGAACCGGGGGGACTTTCCGGTCGACGTGAACCGCGCGCCCAAGGCCGTGCTGCTCCGCATCCCGGGCGTCGGGGCGCGGAGCGTCGCGCGGATCCTCGCAGCGCGGCGGTGGCGTCGGCTGCGGCTGGCCGACCTCGTCGCGCTCAAGGTGGCGGTGAAGCGCGCGCTGCCGTTCGTCGTCACGGCCGACCACGCGCCGCGGCTGCTCGACGCGGCGGATCTGCGCGAGCGGCTGCTCGCGGCGCGGCCGCGGGTCGCGGCGGTACAGACCGACCTGTTCGCGGGCGCCGCGACGCTGGCGCCCGAGCGCGCGCTCGCGGGGGCGTCGGCGCGGTCGGTGCTCTTCGGCGAGCTGTGAGGGCCGAGCCCTTGGCGGCGGGGTCGCTCGCGTTCGACGGGACGCTCGATGGGTGGCGGGCGGTGGCGCGGGCCGCGCTCGCCGCGGGCGTCGCGCCCGAGCACGCCGACTGGCGCCCGGCCGGCGACACGCAGCACGGGCTCGACTTCGGCGCGGGGCCCGGCCCGGTGCCTAACATGGAGCCTAACGCCGCGCCCCACGCCGCGCCGGCGGTCGTGCCGCGGCGCTTCCTCGGGCTCGCCGCGCTCGTCGCCTGTCACCGCGACCCGGAGCGGTGGGCCGCGCTCTACCGCGTGCTGTGGCGGCTGACGCGCGGCGGCGAGCCGCACCTGCTGGCCGTGGCGGTCGACCCGGACGTGCTCCGCCTGACGGCGATGGCCAAGGCCGTGCGGCGCGAGGTGCACAAGCTGCACGCGTTCGTCCGCTTCCGGCTCGTGCGCGCGGCCGACGGGGTCGACGAGTACGTCGCCTGGTTCGAGCCCGAGCACGACGTGGTCGAGCGCGCGGCAGGGCTCTTCGTGCGGCGGTTCGCGAACATGCGCTGGGCGGTGCTCACGCCGCGCGCGTCGGTGCGCTGGGACGGACGAGCGCTCGCGGTCGGCCCCGGCGTGCCGCGCCGAGACGCGCCTTCGGCCGACGCGCTCGAGCGGCTCTGGGGCACGTACTACGCGCACATCTTCAACCCCGCGCGCGTCAAGCTCCAGGCGATGCGTGCGGAGATGCCCAAGCGCTACTGGCGCAACCTTCCCGAGGCGCCGCTGATCGCGCCGATGGTGCGCGACGCGCCGGCGCGCGTGCGTCGCATGATCGAGGCGGCGGCGCGCGCGCCGCGCGGGCCGGCGGGCGCGCGCGTGGCGCTCGCCACGCCCGTCCCGTCCGGCGAGCCGGACGCGTTAGGACGCGCGGCCGCGGCGCGTCGCATCGGCGACGCGCTCGTCTACGAGGGGTCCGCGGCGTGGGAGCGTGCGTCCGCGGGGGACGACGCGACCCTCGGCGACGCCGAGCGGCTGCGGCGCTTCGCGGAACGCTTTCCGCTCGCGGTCGCGGAGTCGACGCGGCGGCGGGTGTTCGCGCCCCCGATGGCCGCCCTCTGGGCGGCGCGCGCCCCCGCGGGGCTCCGCTTCGACGTCCACGCCCACGCGGCGATGTTGGGCGGCGGCGTGCGTCCGCACCGGCTGCCGCGCGCCGTGCGCGACCTCCTGCCCGCGGGGCTCGCGGGGGCGGAGCGGGTCGCGGGCGAGCTCGTGCCTGACGCGGTGCGCGAGGCGCTCTGGGCGCGCTTCCTCGCCGCGATCACGCTGCTCGACGATGCGGACCGGCTCGGCGCGGTGCTGCTGCGCGTGCCGCGCGCGGTCGGGCCGGACCGCGAACGGGCGGCCGCCCTGCGCGACTGGCTCGCGCAGCTTGCGCCGTGGGACGTCGCGGTCGAGTTCGGGGCGCCCGCGTGGAGCGCGCCGCGACTCCGCGCGCGGACGGACGCGCTCCTCGCGGCTGGGGGGGCGACGCGCGTGCTGGCCGCGGGCGAGGCGCGCGGGGCAGGCCCGTTCGCGGCGATGCGCGGGGGTGACGAGGCGTGGCTCGCGACGGTCGCGGCCGGGGGCGGGCGCGTACACGTGTTGCGATGACGGAGGCGCGCGGCGGGGAGGCGCTGCCCGCGGTTGGCGACGTGGCCGAGGTGGCGCGTGCGGTCACCGACGCGGACCTCACGCACTTCGCGGCGGCGACGGGGGACTACAACCCCGTGCACTTCGATGACGCGTACGCGGCGGGGACGCGCTTCGGCGGGCGGATCGCGCACGGGATGCTGAGCGCGGGATTCGTGTCGGCGGCGATCGCGGGCGTGTTGCCCGGCCCGGGGAGCGTTTACCTCTCGCAGACGCTCGCGTTCAAGCGGCCCGTGCGGCCGGGGGACACGGTGACGGTGCGGCTCGAGGTGCTGGAGGTGCACGCGTCGCGGCGGCGGGTGCGGCTGTCGACGGTGTGCCGGAATCAGGGCGGGGACGTGGTGCTGGACGGCGAGGCGTGGGTGTTGGTGCCGGGGGGGTGACGGCGGGGAACGGCGCGTTTGGTAGGGCGGTGGAAGGGCGCTGTTGAGGCCGCGCTGTTGGTGGACCGCTGTTGAAGTCGCGCTGTTGGAACGACGCACGGGCTCATCTGGCGGGGGCGCAGTATCAACAGCGCCGCCTGAACAGCGCCGTTCCAACAGCGCGCTCTCAGCAGCGCCGCATGCCCTTGCGGCGAGCTACGGCCGCCCCGCGCCCGGCCCCTGCCCGCCTAACCCCCCGCGCCGCTGCTGCGGCGGGTGCTTGACACTCTCCGGGACCCGCGCCCACTGCTCGGGCGTCAGGACCCCCCGCGCCTGTTCGAGCGCCGCCGCGGCGTTGGCCCGCGCGCGCTGCAGCAGCGGCGCGACCGTCGCGAACGCCTGGCGCGGGTCGGGCGCGCTCTGCGCTCCGGCGAGGCGCGCGCGGAGCGAGTCGGCGAGCGGCGCGTTGCGGGCGCGGAGCGTGTCGCGCAGCGTCGTCAGGGTCGTCACCTGCGCCGGCGTGAGCGCGAGCGTGTCGCGCAGCGCGAGGATCGTGTCGAGCGGGTCGGGGACGAGCCGCGCGAAGCGGTCGTTGAACGCGGCCGCCGCGTTCGGGCCGGACGCGCGCGGGTCGCCGAACACCTGCCGCAGCCGGTCGCGCGCGGGGTCGGGGCCGATCGCGAGGCGGGCCTGCAAGCCTAACGAGAACGGCACGCGGAACGCGTTCGCCCCCGCGTTGGTCTGGCCGAAGCGCTCGTTCACGGCGTAGCGGAACTGGTTGGCGGACGGGTCGAAGCCGCGGACGGTGAGTAGCGTCGCGTCCGGGCGCGCCGGGTTGCCCCAGCCCTGCACGTTGTTGCCGCCGTGCACGAGCTGGTCGAGTCCGGCGAGGAAGTTGGTGGTCGAGAGCGAGAGCGAGAGCCGCCGGTCGAGGCCGAACGAGGTCGGCCGCACGTTCACCTGGAAGTCGAGCGACGGCGTCCACGGGCCCGTGCAGCTATTGCGAGACGCGACGAGCCCGAACTGCGACGTGAGGCAGTGGCGGACGCCCTCGGGCGCGGCGGCGATCACGCGCCGCATGCCGTTGGCCACCGCGGTGTCCGCGGTCGCGGCGGGGTCGAAGACGAACGCCTGGTCGTCGCGCGCGCCGTCGCCGTTGATGTCGTTGCCGACGAGCGGCGTGAACGGCGCGCCCGACGACAGGCGGCCGATCGCGGTCAGTTCGACGGTCGGGGTGATCGGGTACGTCACGGTCGTGATCAGCTGGTGCTTGCGCTGCAGGTCGCTCGTCGCCCACTGGGTCAGGTTGGGATTCCCCGGCGTCGTGCCGGCGACCCCCGCGCCGCCTAACGCTCCCGGGAACGACGACTGGTCGCGCGAGTGGGTGAACGTGTAGCTGGCGCTGAGCAGGAGCCCGCGCGCGGTGCTCGTGTTCACGCCGAGCGTGGCCTGCGCGGTCCTCGACTGCAGGCCGCTCTCGGCGACGAGCACGCGGCCGAACGACGGGTCGACGCGCGAGGTGAAGAGCGAGAGCGCGCCGGTCGTCGGGACGATCGTCGACGCCGGCACGTAGACCGGGCGGTTCCCCTCGTTCGCGAGCGTGAACTGCGGCGCCGCGGTGTTGAGATTGAGGTCACGGAAGCCGTACTGCGCGACGCCGAGGGCGTAGTTGCCGTCGAGGGAGAGCGCGGTGCGCTCGCCGATGCGGCGCTGGACGCCCAGCGACGCGCGCCACGAGCGCGGCGCGCGGAAGTCCTGCCCGATCACGACGGCGTTGGGCCGCGCGCCCGCGCCGGTGCTCGGCCCGAGGCCGACCCCGTCGGTCGGCACGTCGACGCACGACGACGGGATCGCGCCCGGGTCGCTCGTCCAGTCGCCGTAGTCGGGCGTCGGGACGGCCGCCCCGGTGCAGACGAGCTGCGACTGTGTGGCGAGGAAGCCCGGCGCGCCCTGCGCGGCCGCGAACAGGCTGGCCGGCGCGAGTCCGCGGAACTCGCCCACGCCACCGCGGATGACGGTCGTCGGGCCGCCGTTGCGTCCGTTCCCGAACCCGCCCGCGTACGCCCCGCCGCCGAAGCCCCCGCCGCCGCGCCCGCCCCCGCCCCCGCCGCGCGAGCCGCCGCCCTGATTGCCCCCGTCGCCCGCCCCGCCCCCGCGCGTGGTCGCTGCCGTATCCGCCGACGTCGCGTTCGGCGCCGGGGCGCGCGTCGGCGACCACGTGAAGCCGGCGCGCGGGCTCAGGTGCGTCTCCGACGGGAAGCGGCCGGTCGCGACGCCGAACGCCGAGTCGAGGGCGGCGTTGGCCGCGGGGGCGTGCGTGTAGGTCGAGTGCTCGAGCCGCAGCCCGTATGTCAGCTGCAGGCCCGGTCCGGCGCGCCACGTGTCACCCGCGTAGAGCGCGGCGTTCACCGACCCGCCGAGTCGTTCACTGGGCGTGAGCGTGCGCGTGAACTGCGACGGCCGGTCGGCGAGGTAGTCGGCGAGCGAGGCGAACGAGTACGTGCCGTAGCTGTTGGTCGCCGTGGTCTGGTCGAGGTGGCTCAGGTTGAGGAGCGCGCCCAACTTGAAGCGGTGCGGCCGGCCAGCGGGGATGAACGACAGCTCCTCGGTGCCCTCGAACGCGGTCGTGTTGCTCGCCTGGGGCAGCGACGCGTTGCCGCCGAACTGGAGCACCGTCGCGCCCACGCCGGCGCCCGCACCGCCCGCAGCGGGCAGGGCGGAGAGGACCTGCACGCGCCCCGCGGGCGCGTCGAGGTACGGGTCCGTTCCCTGGCGGCCGAGCGAGCGGTATCCGCGCACCTCGTTGATGAGCGCGCCCGCGAACGGCCCGTCGGTCGCCGTCAGCTGCGAGGTGAGCGAGCCGAAGACGCCGCCGCCGGTCTGGCTCTGCGTGCCGCCGGCCGAGGGCAGGCCTAACGCGGCGATGCGCGTCGCGTCGGCGCTGGTGCGGCGCGCGTCGAGGCGGAGCGTGAGCGTCTCGCCCTGCGTCAGTACCGCGTCCACGCGCGCGAAGAGCTGGTCGCCGTCCGTCGTGCGCCGCCCCGGGATGTTGGAGAGCGACGGGCTCACGCCGTACTGCGACAGCCCCGCGAGGAACCGCGCCGCCGAGTCGGGCGAGACGCCGAGCCGCTGGAGCGTGGCGGCGTTGGCCGTGGTGAGCGACTGGATCGGGTCCGAGCGCTCGCGCAACTGGAAGGCCCCGAAGACGAACAGCCGGTCCTTGATGATCGGGCCGCCCACCCCGCCCGAGAGGCTGTTCTGCAGGTAGCTCTGCCCGAACACCCCCGCGCTCGGCGGCGCCCACGCGAGCCCCGGATTGCGGTACTGGTCGGTGAAGCTGCCCTGCAGCAGGTTGGTCCCCGAGCGCGTCGTGCTCGCGATCTGCCCGCCCGAGAACTGCCCCCGCGCGACGTCGAAGGTGCTGGTGATCACGCGCGTGTTGCGCACCGCGTCCTGCGGGATCGAGCTGGACCCGAAGGTGAGCCCGTCGAGCGTGACGTTGTTCTGGTCGGTGCGCTGCCCCGCGACCGAAAAGCTGTTGGCCGTCGAGTCGGTGCCGGAGATGCTGACCACGCCGGGCACGAGCGCGGCGAGGGCGGTCAGGTCGCTCTGGTCCTCGATCGGGAGGCGGAGCACCTGGTCGGGCGTGAGCACCCGTTCGGTCGAACCCGGCGACGGGCGGTCGTTGCCGCCGCGCGGCGCGCGCTGCCCGCGCACGACGACGCGCTCGAGCGTCGGCGCGCCCGCCGCGCCGGGCGCGCCTAACGTGACGTTGGCGACGAGCTGGTCCTCGTCGACCTGCCGCTGGACGAGGAGCGTGCGCGGCGCGAGCCCGATGCTGCGCACGGACAGCTGGTAGCGCCCGCCGCCCTCGGGGAAGACGATGACGTAGCGGCCCTTGGCGTCCGTCTGCCGCGTGCGCGAGACCTGGGTCTCGACCGAGGTGACGGTGACCGTCGCCGCGGCGACCGGCTTGCCCGCCGGGTCGCGGACCGTGCCGGTGAGGACGTCGGTCGTCGTGCCGACCTGGGCCCCGGCCGCGGCGGGCGCCGCCGCGGCCGGGGCGGCGACGAAGCAGAGGGCCGCGAGCCAGGGGCGGGCGGCGCGGCGGGCGGGCAGGGGCATGCGGGCGCGGATGCGTGGTGTTTGGGGGCACACGCGCGGGGCGGATACGGCGTTTACGGCGCGTTTGGGGAGGCGCTCCTGGACCGGCGCTCCGGATCGGGCGCGAAGACCGGGCCGAGCGGGCCGCCCCACCAAGCGCGCCCCATTAACAGCGCCCTACCAAGAGCGCCCCACCAACAGCGCCGTAAAGGCGTCGTAAACGCTCCCGCCCCCCGCCACGTGTTTAACGGCAGATGTGTCCGTCGCACCCACGGGCACACCGCCGGCGGCCGTCGCGCCGACCGGCAGCTCCGTTGCGGTGCGTACCTTTCCTCTAGCACCCCCCGAGAGACCGCACATGACTTCGACCACCCGTTCGTCCCGCCGCGGTGTTTACGCCGCCCTGTTCGCCGCGATGATCACCGCCGCCCCGGCCGCGCTCCTCGCCCAGGCGCCCGCGCCCGATAACGGCATGGGCCAGCCCCCCGCCGGTGGACCCGGCATGCGCGGCCCCGGCGGCATGGGCGCACGGATGCTGATGGAAGGCATCACGCTCACCGACGCGCAGCGCGTGCGCGTCGACTCGATCAACCGCGCCTACGGCGAGCGCATGCGCGCCCGGCGCGAAATGACCCAGGGCGGCCCGGGCGCGGCCGCCGGCCAGGACGCCCCGCGCCCCGACAGCGCGAGCCGCGCGGTCCGCTACCAGCAGATGCAGCGCGAGATGACCGACCGCAACACCGCGATCCGCGCCGTGCTCACGGGCGATCAGCAGAAGACGTTCGACGCCAACCTGGCGCGCATGGACCAGATGCGCCAGCAGCGCATGCGCGACGGGGGCGGCATGGGCCCCGGCGGGCGCGCCCGCAACTGACGGGGCGCCCGACCGCGGCGGACCGCCGGCCGGACGTGCGCCGCGCCCCACGTTAGGCGGTGGCCCCGCCGGCGGTGGCCCCGCCCGACGCCGGGCCCGCCGACGCGGCGCTCGTCGAGCGCGCCGCGTCGGGCGACCGCGAGGCGTTCGGCGCGCTCGTGCGCCGGCACCTCGCGGCCGCGCGGGGCGCCGCGCTCTCGGTCCTCGGCGATCCCGCGGACGCCGAGGACTGTGCTCAGGACGCGTTCGTGACCGCGCTGACGCGCATCGAGGAGTGCCGGCCGGCGGAGAAGTTCCGCGCCTGGCTGCTCGTCATCGTGCGCAACCGCGCGATCGACCTCCGCCGCCGCGCCCGGGTGCGGCGGGCGGAGTCGCTCGACGACGACGACCGGGCCGCGGGGCTCGCCGGGGCGTTGGCGACGGGGCCGGGGCCGGGCGCGCTCGACG
The DNA here is from genome assembly GCA_963763675.1 of uncultured Gemmatimonadales bacterium. Lineage (GTDB taxonomy): Bacteria > Gemmatimonadota > Gemmatimonadetes > Gemmatimonadales > Gemmatimonadaceae > BPUI01. The sequence goes on along the minus strand of CAVXPN010000003.1, from coordinate 595,919 downwards.
CCGCCGAGCGGGCGGACGCGCGCGCCCACCTCGGCGCCGCGCTCGCCGCGCTGACCGACACGCGCCGGTCGGTGGTGCTGCTGCACGACGTGGAGGGGTGGACCCACCGCGAGATCGGAGACCATCTGGGAATCGCCGAGGGGACCGTGCGGGCGCACCTGTTCTGGGCGCGGCGCGCACTCCGCGAGCGGTTGAGCGCCGAGTGGCGGCGCGGAGCTGAGTGATGACCGACGACGACACACAAGAGCCGACGCCCGCGCAGTGGGCAGCCGAGCCGGCGCACCCGGCCCTCGCGACGTGGCGCCTCACGCCCGCGGCGTACGACGCGCTCGCGCGCCGCGTCGAGGCCGCGGCCGCGCCGGAACTCGCACGCCGCGCGGCCGCCGCGCCGGCCGCCGGATCGCGACCGCGCCTCATCCTGCGGCCGGCCCGGGGGGCGCCGAGCGGCCGCCCGACCGTCCGGGAGCTGACGCCGCTCCTCGCGCGCGCGCTCCGGCCGGCGATGCTCGCGGCGGCGGCGGCCGGGCTGCTCGCCGTCGGGATCGCGCGGCGGGCGCCCGGCGCGGGCGACCGCGTCGGCGAGCAACTGAGCGACGCGACCGCGGTGCAGGCGCTCAACCTGCACGACCCGAGCGCGCAGTGGCCCGACCAGGCGAGCGCGCCGTCCGCCGACGCCCTCGGCCGCGCGATCGGGCTCGGGGGCGCGCCGTGACCGACCCCGCATACGGCGGCGCGAGCCGCGTCGAACCCGCGTCCCGGACCGGGCGACTGGCGGCGCTCGCACTTCTCCTCGTGTTCCTGGCCGGCGCCGGGACAGGTTGGGGCGTCGCACGCTTCGGCGACCCCGGGCGCGCACGCGGGCGCGGCGCGCGAGGAATGCTGCTCGACGGCGGCCCGATCGCGCAGTACGGGCTGAGCGCGGCCCAGCGCGGCCGCATCGACAGTGTGCTCGAGGCGCGCCGCGGCGAGATCGACGGGTTCTGGCGCGGTCCCGGTCGGTCGCTCCGCGTCATCCTCGACTCGACGCGCGCCGACGTGCGCGCCGTGCTCACCCCGGAGCAGCGGGCGCGCTTCGACTCGGCGCACGCGGAGCACGAGCGGTTTCGCGCGCGGTTCGGACCGGGGCGGGGCGGAATGGGGCCCGGCGGGCCGCCGCTGGGGCGGTGAAGGCCAGGCAGCGGCGCCCGTCCAAGAGCGCCCCACCACGAGCGCCCCACCACAGCGCTCCACCACGAGCGCCGTGGCCGTCCCCCGTCAGAACCGCGCCCTGACCCCCGCGGTGAGCGTCCGCCCCGCGACCACGGTCACGTTGTCCGGTTCGCCCGTCTGCTGATCGAGCAGGTTCTCCCCGGTCACCACCCCGGACACCCCGCGCACGAAGTCGTGGCTCACTTCGGCGCGCAACCGCGTCGCCCCCGGGTACGTGCGCCAGAACGCGCGCAGTCCCTGCCCGCCGGTGATCGCGGTCAACCCCTGCGCGCGCACCGCGGCCGCCAGCGCGAGGCGGTCGTAGTTGACCCAGTCGAACGCGCGCGCGGCGCCGAGCGTCGTGGCCCACCCGGCGAGCCGCCAGGTCGCGTTGGCGCCTAACGTCCACCGCGGGACCTCGAGTACGCGGTCGCCCGGGCGCAGGTCGCCGCTGTAGTCCGCGACGGTGCGCCGCACGTGGCTGTCGACGTACGTGAACGTGCCGCCGAGGCTGAGCACGCCGCCCCGCGTCGACGCCGCCCGCAGCTCGGCCTCGCCCTCGACGCCGCGGTTGCTGATCGCGCCGACGTCCTGCAACACGTACCCGGCCCGCACGTCGCGGCGCGCGTCGGCCGACTCGTAGCCCGCAGACGCCGCGGCGACTGCGGCGATCGGCGCGCCGGCGCCCGTCGTCGGAGGGTGGTGCTGGCCCGGCGGCGCGTCCGCCGATCCGGCGACCTGCTGGATCAGCCCCGTCGCTTGCTGGTCGAACGCCGTGAGGTGCAGGGCGACCGTGGGCGCACCCGCCCCGGCCGCGATCCCCGACGCGGTGCTCCCCGGCGCGGGGCCGAAGAAGACATCGACCCCGCCTTCGACGCCCGTCTGCGCCTCAGGCGCGAGCGAGGGCAGCGCGGCGCCGCCGAAGGCGTGCCACGCGTCGACCCGCGCCGCGCTCGGCGCCGGCCGCAGCCCGCTCCCGTAGGCGGTGCGCACCTTGAGGGTCGCGCCGCCCACGGTCCGCACGGTCGACAGCCCGATCGACGGCAGCAGTGCCGCCCGGCTCGCCGCCGTGAAGCCGTCGTTGCGCTCGGCGCGCAGACCGGCGGTGAGGTAGTACGCGTCGTGCCACGCGAGCGTCGTCTGCGCCACCGCGCCGAGCGTGCCGAGCGTCGTCGCCGGCGTGGCGGTCGGCGAGTAGCCGGACACCCACGACCCGCCGCCCCGGCGGTACCCGTCGCCCAACCCCACCCCGCCCGCCCCGCCCACGCCCACCGAGGCCGGCGCGTCGAGCTGGGTCGCCTCGCGGAGCAGTCCGTAATCGGCGATCCCCGTCACGGTCACGGCGAGGTCGCGCGCCGCGTCGTAGGTGGCCGTGCTGCTCGCGCGGAGCGTCGCGCGGGCCGCGCTCCCCTGCGCCGCGCCCTGGGCCGAGTCGAGCGGCGACGGGATCGGCGAGAGCGTGTTGCTGGCGACGCCCGAGAGCCGGTAGGCGTCGAGCCCGGCGGTGAAGGTGTGCGTCCACCGTCCTCCCGTGGTGCGCACCGCGTTGGCCGCGAGCGTCAGCTCCGAGATGTGCTGCTTCGACCCGGCGACGCCGGCGGCGGGCGCGGACGGGGTCGTCGCGGCCTGGAGCGCCGCGTTAGACCCTGTGTTAGGCGACGCGACCGCCGCGACGGCCCCGGTCCCGGGCGGGGCCGTCGTAGCCGCCGCCCCGGGCAGGACGTACGTCGGAGGCGCGACCGCGTCCGCGAAGCGCGCGGTGAACGTGAACACGCCGGCCCGCGCCACGCGGCGCGCGTCGGCGATCGCGCTGATCTGGTGGGCCGTGCTTCCGGGGACCACCGGACCGAGCGTCGCCGCGGTCACCGAGACGCCCGCGGTCTGCGGCCCGCCGCCGGCGCGGAACGTCACACCGTAGTCCTGCGCGAGCGCCGGGCGCGGCACGAGCGACGTGGTGCCGGCGCCGCCGACTCCGCTCCGCACGGTGAACGCGCGCCCGCCGTCCGCGCCGTCGTGGCGCGTCACGATGTTGATCACGCCGCTGATCGCATCGGCCCCGTAGAGCGCGGCCCCCTGCGGCCCGCGGATCACCTCGACGCGCTCGACCTGGTCGGCGGAGAGCGCGGTGACGAACAGCGGATTCGCGACCTCGACGCCGTCGAGGTAGAGCTTGGGCGTGGTCAGCCCGAACGAGCTGGCCCCGCGCAGGCCGGCGTAGCGCGTCAGGAGCGTGGTCGTCGGCTGCGTCCACAACCACAGCCCGGGCACCGCGCCGTCGAGCGCCGTCGCGAGCGACGTCTGGGCGCGCATGCCGACGGCCGCGCCGTCGAGCACCGAGAGCGCGACGGGCAGCGCGCGCGCTGGGGCGCCGGCCGGGTTGCCCGTCACGACGACGCGCTCGAGCACGGCCGGCCGCGCCGCGATCCCCAGCGCGTCGCCCCCGCCGCGACCCGCGGGCGCGAGCACGACCTGCCCCCCGCCGACGGCGAGCGCCTCGACGCCGGTGCCGCGCAGCAGCGCGTCGAGCGCCGCCAGCACGGGCGCGCGGCCGCCCGGCGGGGCGCTCGGCGCGACGTCAGGCGCCGCACCGGGGCCGCCGTCGGCCGCGCGGGACGCGCCGGCGAGGTCGGCCGGCGACGGACCGCACACCGGGCGATCGACGTCGATCAGCTCGCGGCTGTAGGACAGGCGAACGTGCCCCGCGGCCGCGACGCGCTCGAGCGCGTCGCGGAGGGGGACCGACGCGCGGCACGCGTCGCCGGTGATCTGCTGTGCGCCAGCGCGCGCCGGGCGCCCCGCGTCGCCGGCCGCGACACCGCCGGCGATGGCCGCGAGCACGGCCGCGGAGGCGCCGCGACCACGGCGCACGCGCGTACGCGAAGCCCCCGGGCTCGGGAGCTCCGCGCGCGGCCCTGACGCGTGGCGCAACAGCTGGCGGAACACGACGCGCGGCGGGGGACGGCTCAGGGTGCCGGTGCGGCTCCCGCTGCGGCGCCCGCCGCGGCGCCCCGGACGACGACCGTGTCGCCGTGCCGCTCCAGCCGCGCGCCCGTCGCGAGGCCGATCACCCGCAGGACCTCGTCGGCCGAGTCGCCGGCGAACGTCGCCGTCAGGTGGCGATCCGCGAGCGCGGGGTCGGCGAAGCGCAGGGTGACGCCGTACCAGCGGCGGAGCGCGCCCGCGACGTCCCCGAGCGGCGTGTCGCGGAAGACGAGCCGCCCGCTCGTCCACGCCGTGTCGGCCGCGACGTCGGTCCCGCGCGCGACGACCGACACCGTCGCCGTCGCCGCGCCCACCGAGGCGAGGACGCGGCCGCGGTCGCCCGCGCGGAGCAGCACGCCCGTGGCTGGGCGAGCGCGGTCGCCCGCCGCGTCGGCGCTCGCGTCGGCGCTCGTGTCGGCGGCCGCGCCCGGCCGGCCGGCCGCGCGCAGTCGGACCGATCCGTCCGTCACGGCGACATCGACGGCCCGCTGCGGCGCGCCGCGCACGACGAACGCGGTGCCGACGTCCTGCACGACGGCGTCACCTGCCGCGACCTCGAACGGCCGGCGCGGGTCGTGGACGGCGCGGAAGTAGGCCTCACCGCTCAGGCGCACGCGCCGCGCGGTCACCGCGTAGCCGGCCGGCACGTCGAGCGTGCTTGCCGGACCGAGGACGACCTGCGTCCCGTCGGCGAGGCGGAACGCCTGCCGCTCGCCGACGCCCGTGGCGTGGCGCGCCGGGGCGGTCGTCGCTTGCGCCAGCGCCGGCTCGGTCGCGGGGGGTCGCGCAGCCCCGCGCGCCACGACCACGCCCGCCGCGACCGCGACCGAGGCGGCGAGCAGTGCGCCTGCCCGGCGCCACACCGGTATCCGGCCGATCGGCGTGCGTCCGACTGGCGGCCGGCGCACCGGCGTCGCCCGCGCCGTCGTCGCCGCTCCGCCGCGCTCGAGCGTCAGCGTCGGCGAGGCAACGCCCGCGAGGCCCGCCGCGTGTCGTACGCGGGCGAGCGCCGCCTCGACGTCGACCGCGGGCGCCGACGCGGCGAACGTCTCGGGCCGCATCGCGCCGACGGCCCGGACCAGCGCGGCGTCGCCGGCGTGCGCGTCGAGCCAGGCCCGCGCCGCCCCGTCGCCGGCGTGCGCCGCGGCATCGGCCGGCGGCTCGCCGGACGCGAGCCGGGCGAGCGCCGCCCAATCCGGCCGTTGGCGCGAGGTTGGCGAGACGGGGTCTGTCATGCCCTTGTAGACACAGGAACCCAACGCTACCCCTACGCCGCCCCGGCCGGTAGCCGTCGGCGGGCGACCGTCCGTCCGCGCGCTCGTCTCCCCCGACGCTCTCCCGCTCCCCCGCGCTGTTGACCGCACCCGCGTTGCCGCCCGACGAGGACGACCCGCCCGCCGACGCGCGCGCGCCGGACGACCGCGCGCTGCTCGCGGCGCTGCGCACGGGCGCCGACGCGGACGCCGCGCCCGCGGCCGCCTTCGACGCCCTCTTCCGCCGCTGGTACGCGCCCCTCGTCGGCGTCGCGGATCGGATGCTCCGCGACATCGGCGCGGCCGAAGAGATCGCGCAGGACGTGCTGCTCGAACTCTGGCGCCGTCGGACCACGCTCGACACCGGCGACGAGCCCGGGCCCTACCTGATCCGCGCGGTGCGCAACCGCGCGCTCAACCGCGTGCGCCACGCGCGCGTGGCCGCGCGCGCCGCGCCACTCCTCGCCGTGGACGAGGCGTCGACGGCCGCCGGCCCCGCCGCCGAGGCGGTCGAGAGCGAACTCGCCGCGGCGATCTCGGCCGGCGTCGCCGCGCTCCCGCCCGGATGCCGCAAGGTCTTCCTGTTGAGCCGCGCCCAGGGCATGCGTTACGCCGAGATCGCCGCGACGCTCGGCATCTCGCCCAAAACCGTGGAAGCGCAGATGGGGCGCGCGCTCCGACTCCTGCGGGCCCGACTCGGCCCGTGGCTCCCGGGCGGCGACGACGGCGGTTGATGTACCGTCCTCGATGCGCCGGGCCCGCGGCGTCGCGACGCGACGCGTCGCGCGAGAACGACGCGAATAGGGGGGACGCGCCGCGTGCGTGTGTTGGACGCAGCGGCACCCGCGCGGCCCCCGCGGCCCCGTCCGGTGCGGCCGCCCGACGTCACCGTCCGCCCGTCGCGATCCGACGCGGCATCGTCCCCACCCTTCGTCAGAGCCACGCCCGCATGTCCACTCGTATGAAGCTGACGACTAGCACGCTCGCGCTCGGCGCCGCCGCAATCGGCGGCGTCCTGGCCGCGGCGTGCAGCGACACCTCGACCGGGCTGTCGCGCAACGCGTCCATTTCCGCCAACATCCTGTCGACCGCGTTCTCGACCGCGACGCCAGGCTACAACTACCTCAGCAGCAGCTACAACGCGAGCAGCGGAAGCACGGGCAGCCCGACCGGCAGCAGCGACTCGACCACCGGCACGTTCGGCCCTGGCGGGCACGGCGGGCCTGACGGGCACGGCGGCGGCCCGGACGGCTTCGCGCCCGGCTTCGGCGACCTGATGGCCGGCGGCCTCGGCGGCGGCTTCATGGGCGACGGCGGCTTCGGCCCCGGATTCGGCCGCGGCCTGTTCGGCGTGCCGTTCGGCGGCAACCTGCCCGTCGGCACCTGCACGTTCTCGTCGGTTACGGGCGTCATCACCTGCGCGCCGGTCACCGCCAACGGCCTCGCCGTCACCCGCACGGCCAAGTACACGACCGCCACGGGCGACGCGCAGCAGGCGTTCGACACGACGACCAACAGTGCGGTCACCCACGTCGAGGTCAGTGGCACGACGACCCTGACGCCGCGCGACCACCACGGCTTCGGCCGCGGGTATGGGCGCGACAGCGCGCACGTCTCGGTCGCGAGCGCGACCAGCACGGTCAGCACGGTCAGCGACCGCTCGGTCACCGGGCTCGCCGCGGGCAGCGCCTCGCGCACCGTCAACGGTACGTCGGCGGGTCAGGAGTCGACCTCGGGCAAGCTGTCCGACAGCTCGACGTTCACCGCGACACGGGTCATGGGCGACACGACGACCGGGCTCGTCGTCCCAGTCCGTACGGCCAGCGGCGTGTATCCGACCGCCGGGACGGTCATCCGCGCGTCGAGCGCCTCGGTGAGCATCGCCGGCGGGACCCCGACGACGACGGTCCGACGCGAGGTCATTACCTACGATGGTTCGGCCACCGCGCACGTGACCATCGTCCAGAACGACACGACGAAGTCGTGTACCCTGCCCCTGCCGCGCGGGCGTCTGAGTTGCTCCTGATCGGCGCCTGATCCCGCCGCCGCGCGGCGGCGTCCGGCACCACGGCGGGGCGTGCGGGGTAGCTTCCCGCACGCCCCGCATCGCGTGCACCACTTCCTTCCCCCCGTCCATGTCCTCCCGCCCCTCGCACCTCGCCGCCGTCGTCGCGGCGCTCGTCGCCGTCACCTGGGCCCTGCCCGCCGGCGCGCAGTACGGCGGCGGTCGCGGCGGGCGCCGGCCGTCCAGCAGCAGCGGCGCGCCGGACAGCGCGTCGCGCCCGACGCGCGACCCCAACACGATCAACACGGTCGACGTGATTATGGAAAAGCGCGCCGACCTCGGGTTGAGCGCCGACCAGGTCGCGAAGGTCAGCGCCGCCAAGACCCGCCGCGACGTCGCCGTCGACACGCTGAGCGCGCGCGCCGCATCACTGAAGCTCCCCACGGACCCCAACGCCTGGGCGACGATGAGCGACAGCGACAAGGTCGCGATGCGCGAGCGTAACCGCTCGCGCGCCGCCGTCATCCGCGCCCAGCGCGACGCGGAGGCCCGCGCGCGCGAGGACGCGCTCGCCGCACTCACCCCCGAGCAGGCCGCACGCGCGGTCAAGATCGAGGACGACATGCGGCGATCGGCATTCGCTGAGGCCCGCTTCGGTGGGGCGTCGCGCTCGGAGCCGTCGGGGCGCGGCGCGGGCGGCGGACGCTTCGGCGGTCCGTGACCGGGCACCTCTAGCGGTAAGCGCGTACCCGTGACCGGATCGGCGGTGACCGGTCGCGGAGGTCGGGCATCAACCGTGCTACACCGCGGCTAAACACTCGGCACCGGCTGTGCGTTGACGCAGGGTAGGCCGGGCGGTCCGCGTGACTGTCCGGCCGCCGTCGCTTTCGCCCCCGGTAATGGCCTTCGCCCAGCTTCCTGTCCCCCCGGCCCCCGTCGCGGCCGGCATCGCCGCCGCGCCCGGCACGCTCGCCTCCGATAGTGTCGCGGGGCGCCCGATCTCCCTTGGCGACGCGATCCGCGTGGCCCAGCGCGGCGCGCCCGGCGCGATCCAGGCGCGCGGCCTCGTCCGGGCGGGGACGATCGCGCTTCGCGGCGCGTACGCGCAGTTCCTCCCGAGCGTGCAGATCTCCGGCGGTCTGACGCGGCAGATCAACGTGACGCAGCGGGTCAACCAGCAGACCGGCGAGATCGTCACGGGCGCGTACCAGACGACGACGGGCGTCACCGCCTCGCTCACACTCTTCGACGGCTTCCGCCGCGTCTACGACGTGCGCGCCGCGCGCGCGCAGGAGGCGGCCGCGGGTGCGGCCACGCAGGCCACGGGCGCGTCGCTCGGGCTCTCGGTCAAGCAGCAGTACTTCGCCGCGCTCGCCGCGCGCGAGACCGAGGCCGCCGCGCGCGATCAGCTCGCGCAGGCGCAGGCGCAGCTCGCCCTCGCCGCGGCCAAGCTGCGCGCCCAGACCGCCACGCGGAGCGACTCGCTGCAGGCGGCGATCGCCGTCGCGCAGGCGCAGCTCGCCTCGATCCAGGCGCGCAACGACCGCGCGAACGCGGACGCGGCCCTCACGCGCGTCATCGGGTCCGACGCGCCGGTGAGCGCCACGCCCGACGGCCTGCCACCCGACACCGCGCTCAGCGTCGACAGCGCGCAGTACGCGCGCCTCGCGCAGCGCGCGCCGGTGGTGCGCGAGGCGGAGGCGCAGGTGCAGCAGGCGCGCAACCAGGCGCGGTCGGCGCGCGCGGCATACTTCCCCACCCTCTCGCTCAGCTACGGCCGCAACCTCACGGGCGCCTCCAGCACGCTCGACCCGTTCGGGGTGAGCTACGTGCCGAGTGGGCAGCTGCGGCTCGCGGTCACGCTGCCCGTGTTCGACCAGTTGAACACGGCGACGAACGTCGCCAACTCCGAGGTCGCGCTCGCCAACAGCGAGGCGTCGGTCCGCGACCAGCAGCTGGCCGCGCAGCAGACGCTGGTGCAGGCGCTCGCCACGCTCCGGACCGCGGGGCAGCAGGTCGCCACGCAGGGCGAGGCGATTGCGGCCGCGGAGGAGAATGTGCGGGTCCAGCGCCAGCGCTACCAGCTCGGCGTGGCGACCTCGCTCGACATCCTCACCGCGCAGACGCAACTCACGCAGGCGCGCCTGGGGCTGGTGCAGGCGCGCTTCTCCGCCCGCACGGCGCGCGCGCAGCTCGAGGCGCTCGTGGGCGGGGCCGACTAACGATGCGACTGACTATGCGAGCGATCATGCCACGAACCCCCACCCTCCCGGCGAGGCGCGCGCGCCTCGCCCCGGCCGCCCTCGCGCTCGCGGCCGCCGGGCCGCTCGCCGGCTGCGCCAAGAAGCAGGCCGACGCCGCGACTGCGATCCAGACGGCGCCGACCGCGCGCCAGAGCATCGTCGTCGACGTCGAGGCCACCGCGACGGTGACGCCGATCAACGCGGTTGACGTGCGCTCGCAGACGTCGGGGCAGATCGTCGCGCTGCCGGTGCAGACCGGCTCGCAGGTCAAGGCCAACGACGTCCTCGTGCGCATCGACCCGCGCATCCCGCAGGCGAGCTACGACCAGGCGCGGGCCGCGGTGACGGCCTCGCAGGCGCAGGTGCAGATCACGCGCACGCAGTACCAGCGCGACGCGGCGCTGCTGCAGCAGGGCGTGATCACGGCCCCCGAGGTCGAGACCACGCGCCTCGCGTACGCCAACGCGCAGAGCGGGCTCGTCGCGGCGCAGTCGCAGCTGAGCAACGCCCGCATCGCGATCGAGAACGTCGTCATCCGCGCGCCGGCGGCCGGCACCGTCATCACGCGGCCGGTGTCGTTAGGCCAGGTGATCGCCTCGTCGATCAACTCGCCCTCGGGCGGTACGATCCTGATGCAGCTGGCCGACCTCGGCGCCGTCTACGACAGCACGCTCGTGAACGAGAGCGACATCGGGAAGGTGCGCGCCGGGCAGGAGGCGCGCGTGACGGTCGACGCGTACCCCGGGCGCACGTTCCACGGCCGGGTCGAGAAGGTCGAGCCGCAGGCGACCGTGCAGCAGAGCGTGACGTTCTTCCCGGTGCTCATCCGCATCGACAACCCGGACCGCGCGCTCATGCCCGGGATGAACACCGACGTCTCGGTGCTCGTCGCGGAGCGGGACAACGTGCTCGCGGTGCCGGTCGACGCGGTGCGGAGCGGGCGGGACGCCGGGACGGCGGCGACGGCGCTCGGACTCAACGCGGACTCGGTGCGGCAGATGCTGCAGGCGCAGCGGGGCGCGCGCTCGGGCGCTGCCGCCGCCGACACGCCGGGGCGCGTGGCCGTCGGCGGCGCGGGTGGTCGGGCGCGCGGTGGGGCCGCCAGCGGTGGGGCCACCAGCGGCGGGGCGGGCGGCGCTGGCGGCGCCGGGGGCGGTCGCCGCGGCGGCGCCGGAGGCGCCGGCGGTTCGGGCGGCGGGGGGGGCGGTGGGCAGGGTGGCGGAGGTGGCGCGCAGGGTGGCGGCCAGGGTGCTTCCCAGAGCGGCGGTGCCCTCGTGCCCGGCGCGCACGCCGTGGTCTTCCTCAAGGGCGGCACCGCCCAGCAGCCGAGCTTCGCGCCGCGCGTCGTGACCGTCGGCCTGTCCAACTACGACGTCGTCGAGATCACGAACGGCCTCAACGAGGGCGACCAGGTCGCGCTCGTCTCGGCGGCCGTGCTCCAGCAGCAGCGCGCCCAGTTCCAGAACCAGATCCGGAGCCGCACCGCCCTGCCCGGGATCGGCGGCGGCACGGGCGGCAGTGGCGGTGCGGCCGGCGCGCGGGCTGGCGGTGGTGCCGGCGGTGGAGGCGGGGGGGCGGCGGCGGCGGCGGTCGCCCGCCGGGCTGATGCCCGCCCGATCGTTCTCCCGGCGGGCGCCGGGCGTATGTCTTCTGCGGAGGTCCTGAGATGGCTGTAGCCCTGGCCCGGCCCGAGCCGCGCGCGGCCAAGCGCGGCGGCATGCAGTTCGGCGAGGTGCTCCGCGTCTCGCTCGAGGCGCTCCGCGTCAACAAGCTGCGCTCGCTCCTCACGATGCTCGGCATCATCATCGGCGTCGGCGCGGTCATCGCGATGCTCGCGTTAGGCCGCGGCGCGCAGGACGCCGTCAAGAGCCGCATCACCTCGCTCGGCACGACGCTCCTCACCGTGATCCCCGGGCAGGTCTTCACCGGCGGCGTCGCCTCGTCGACCGACCGCGCCCCGCTCAAGGTGCAGGACGCCGACTTCCTGCAGCAGCGCGCCCAAGTCATCGCCGCCGTCGAGCCCGAGATGACCAAGCAGCTGCAGGTGCAGTTCGGCACGACCAACGCGAGCACGCAGGTCATCGGCACGACCCCCAACTACGCCGACGTGCGCCGCTACACCCTCGCCGCCGGCCGCACGCTGACCGCCTCCGACGACGCCGGCCGCAAGCGCGTCGCCGTCGTCGGCGCGACCACCGCCGGCAACCTCGGCGTCGCCGACCCCAACGCGCTCGTCGGCCAGAACATCCGCATCGGCGCGCAGTCCTTCACCGTCGTCGGCGTGTTCGCGCCGAAGGGCGGCGCCACCGGCTTCAACGACCCCGACGACGAGATCATCGTCCCGCTCTCGACCGCGCGCTTCGGCCTCTTCGGCACCGAGAACCTGCGCACGATCTCGGTGCTCGCGCCGAACGAGGCGCAGATCCCCGAGACGATGGCGGAGGTGCAGCGGATCATGCGCCGCGCGCACCGCACGCCCGTCGGCCGCCCGGACGACTTCCAGATCCGCAACCAGGCCGACTTCCTCAGCACGTTAGGCGAGACCACGCAGGTCTTCACCTACCTGCTCGCCGGCGTCGCGACGGTGTCGCTCCTCGTCGGCGGGATCGGCATCATGAACATCATGCTCGTCTCGGTCACCGAGCGCACGCGCGAGGTGGGCGTCCGCAAGGCGCTCGGCGCCTCGCGCGCGACGATCCTCCTGCAGTTCCTCACCGAGGCCGTGGTCCTCTGCTCGCTCGGCGGCCTGATCGGCGTCGCGATCGGCTGGGGGACCGCGATCGGGCTCCACAGCTTCCTCGGCTGGAGTACCGCGGTCGCGCCGTCGTCGGTGGTCATGGCGTTCGCGTTCTCGGCGGTGGTCGGAGTCATCTTCGGCACCTGGCCGGCGAGGAGGGCGGCGTCGTTGGATCCGATTCAGGCGTTGAGGTACGAGTAAACGCCGGAGCCGTCCCGCTACGAGTCGTCACCCCCGACTCCGCCGGGCGACCACTCGCAGCGCGACGACTACCGCGCCCTACAACGCCCTGACCACCCTCGTCGCCGACCGCTCGAACACCTCCTCCGGCACGAAGAAATCCGCCACCAACTCCCCCCCCGGCGCGTGTGGCGCGTACCGCGCGAAGTCCTCCACGCCTTCCGCGCGCAGCACCTCTTCGTCGATGAAGAAGTTCCCGGTGCACTCCCGCGCCGGCCGCGTCAGAATCGCGTGCGCCGCGTCCGCGACGATCTCCGGCGCGCGGCTCATGCTGGCCATCTTCTCCCCCCCGAGCACGTTGCGCACCGCCGCCGTGTCGATGGCCGTGAGCGGCCAGAGCGAGTTGACGGCGACCCCCTGCGCCCGGAACTCCTCCGCCATGCCTAACGTGCACATGCTCATCCCGTACTTCGCGATCGTGTAGGCCACGTGCCCCGCGAACCACCTCGGGCTCAGGTCCAGCGGCGGCGAGAGCGTGAGCACGTGCGGGTTGGCCGCGCGCGCGAGGTGCGGCAGCGCGAGCTGCGTGCAGAGGAAGGTCCCGCGCGCGTTCACCGCCTGCATCAGGTCGTAGCGCTTGATCGGGGTCGCTGGCGTCGGCGTGAGGCTGATCGCGCTCGCGTTGTTCACCAGCACGTCGATCCCCCCGAACTCGGCGACCGCGCGGTCGACCGCGGCCTGCACCTGCTCCTCCGCGCGGATGTCGCAGACCACCCCGATCGCCCGCCCGCCGGCCGCCTCGACCTCCGCCGCCGCGCTGTGCACGGTCCCCGGCAGCTTGGGGTGCGGCGCGTCGGTCTTCGCCGCGATCACCACGCTCGCGCCGTCGCGCGCCGCCCGCAGCGCGATCGCGAGCCCGATCCCGCGGCTGCCGCCGGTGATGAACAGCGTCTTGCCGGCGAGCGACGCACGGGCGGTCGGGGGTGTGGTCATGGCCTGCATCCAACCCCGCGGGTCCGCGCGTGTCAACGGCGCCTCCGCCCGGACCGACCCACGGCGGGCGTAAACGGCCGAGCCCCCGCCCGCGTCTCCCGAGTGTAGCGTGCCCGAGTGCAGCTTGCCGGCTACGTATCGGCTACGTACCGCGTCCGTACCGGCCACGCGCCGCGCCCCGCGCGCGCGCCCGCACGCTCCCCCCGCCCCCGCCCCATGCACGGTTCGACGCGCCAGGTCCCGCGCCCCGACGGCGCGCTCTGGGTCCCGTTCGCGACCGTGATCGTCCTCCTCGCCGCGCTCGCCGTCGTGCCGTTAGGCATGTCGGCGCGCTCGTCCGCGACGCGGCGCCTGCTGGCGGAACACGTCAGCCCGGCGCGCGTCGCCGTCAACGACCTCGAGGCCGGCGTCGGCGTCGAACTGTACGAGAAGGCGACGGGCGCGCGGCTCGTCGGCCCGCTCGCCGACGCGCGCGGGCGCGCCGCGCACGCGACCGTCGCGGCCGACCTGGCCGCGCTCGACTCGCTCGTCGCCCCGCTGGCCGACCCGCAGGTCCGCGCGGAGGCGGCCGACCTGCGCGCCGCGGTCACCGGGTGGCACGCGGCGCACGAGGACGCGCGCGGGTTGGCCGCGCTCGACGCCGCGGAGCGGCTCGACGACGCCCTCTCCCGCTACACCGAGCACCAGGCGGCGGGGATCACCCGGGCGCGCCAGGCGGAACTGGCCACCGACGGCGTGCTCGTCGGCTTGGCGGTCCTCGGCGTCCTGATGCTCGCGCGGGCGGGCCTCCGCACCGCGCGCCTCGCCGCGCTGGCCGAGTCGCAGCGCGGCGCCCTCGCGGCCGCGCACGCCGAACGCGAGGACGTCCTGCGCGGCGTGACGCACGACCTGCGCAACCCACTCGCCGCCGCGCGCGGCCACGTCGAGCTGGTCGCCGACGGGATGCTCGGCCCCGTCACCGAGCGTCAGGCCGACTCGCTCGCGCGCAGCTACCGCCTGATCACGGCCACCCTCGGGGGCGTCGACGACCTGCTCGCCGTCGCGATGGCAGACGCCGGGCGCCTCCCCGTCCACCCGCGGCGCGTCGCCGTCGACGCGCTCGCGCGCGAGGCGGCCGCGGAGCACGCGGCGCTCGCCGCCACCGCCGGACTCGCGCTGACGTGCACCGTGGACGACGGCGCGGCCGATCGGGCGGCCGCGGGCGGCGGGGCGACGCTCGTCGTCGAGACCGACCCCGCGCGCGTGCACCAGGTGCTCGGCAACCTGCTCTCCAACGCGTGCAAGTACACGCCGCCCGGCGGCTTCGTCGAGGTCGCCGCCGGCCCGCGCGCCGGTGGCGGGTGCTGGCTCGCCGTGCGCGACAGCGGCCCGGGGGTGGCCGTGGCCGACCGGGAGCGCGTGTTCGCCGAGGCGGTGCGGCTGGACGGCGCGCGCGACATCGCCGGCGCCGGCGTCGGCCTCGCCGCCGCCCGGCGCGTCGCCCGGGCGCTCGGCGGCGACCTGAGCGTGGGGCCGGCGCCACAGGGCGGGGCGGCGTTCACGCTCACGCTCCCCGCCCGCCTGGCCTGACGCGGAACCCGCGCCAGGCTCGGCGCCCGCTTTAGAAGCGGATGCCGACCGTGATCGGGATGTACGTGACCGGCGTCCCGTCCGTCTGCACACCGTGCGCGCGCACCTCGCCGAAGACGGTAATTCCGGTCAGTGGGACCTCGATCCCGATCCCGCCGTTGATGCCGAACTTCGTCAGCGTCTGGTCGTTGAACGTCGCCGTGCCGCCATCGCCCGTGTACGTGTAGCCGCCGCCGATGCCGTAGATGCCGACGCCGCCGGTCAGGTACGGGCGCACGCCCCCGGTCGTGGGGAGCCGGAGCAGCAGGTTCGCGTTGCCGCGGATGAAGTGCGTGTTGCCGTCCTGCCCGTAGTCGACGCCGTTCACGGTCGCGTACGTCTGCGAGTCCTTCGTCTGGAACCGGTCGTAGCCGCCCTCGAGGCGCACCGTGAGGGGCCCGGGAACGGGGTGGAAGTCCACGAAGCCCGCGACCGTGTAGCCGGCGTTCAGGTTGGAGCTGAGGCTGCTCGTCGGGACGGCGAGCCCGCCCGCCACGCCGAACGAGAACGGGTTGGCGGCCTGGGCGCGTGCGGCGCGCGGCGCCGCGGCGAACGTCGCCGCGAGTGCCGCGGCCGCGAGGGCGAAGGTGATCGATCGGGTCATGACGGTACGGAGTGCGGGTGGCGCGTCGCCGCGCGGACGTTAGGCGAGCCGGGCCGCGGCGCGGGGCGCCGCGCGGCCGTCCAGGTTCGACGCGTTCCGACCCCGGAACGTTTAGTCAGGTTCCGCCCCCAGACGCCTAACGTCGGCCGGCGTAGCCGACGGGCTACGCGCGGCGCGGCGTGGGCGCGACGCGCGCGCACCGCCCTTGCACGGGCGGGCCGCATGCCAACCGGCCCGCCCGCCGCCAGCACGCCCCTCGCGCCCATCCCGCCCGACGCGCCGACCCGCCCTCGCCGCGGCGCCGACCGGCGGCGCGGCGGACGGCGGCGACGCGACCTCTGGATCCGCCGCGCCCGCGCCGCCGCCTGGGCCGCCGTCGCGCTCGCGGCCGTCGCCCTCGCATTGCGCGTGGCCGTGCCCGGGCTCGTCGTCGGCCACGCGCGCACCGAGGTCCGCACCCTCGTCGTCGGCGGCCGCGCGCGCACCTACCGCCTGCACCACCCCGAGCGCTGGGACCCCGAGCAGCCGCTCCCCCTCGTGCTCGCCTTCCACGGCCACGAGGCCAACGCGCGCGTCCTCGAGTACGAGTCGCGGCTCGACGACGCGGCCGACCGCGCGCGCGTGCTCGTCGCCTACCCCGACGGGGTGCCGCGCCTCCCGGCGCTTGCGCGCGTCCCGATCGTCGGCGGCCTGCTCGCCGGGCTCACGCGCACCTGGAACGTCGGCGAGTGTTGCGCCCCCGCGACCACGGACCGGGTCGACGACCTCGCCTTCGCGGCGGCCGTCGTGCGCACGCTCGCCGCGGACGGCTCGGTCGACCGCACGCGCGTCTACGCCACCGGCTTCTCGATCGGCGGGACCCTCGCGCTCCGCATCGCCTGCGAGCGCCCCGCGCTGGTCGCCGCCGTGGCCAGCGTCGAGGGCACGATGCCCGACGCCCCCTGCGCCGCCGCGCTCCCCACGCCCGTGTGGCTCGTGCGCGGGGGCGAGGACGTCGACCTGCGGGACGACCTCGTCGAGAACCGCGAGTCCGGCGCCCGCGTGCGGCCGGCGGAGTCGATGCAAGCGGCGCTCGCGTTCTGGGCGCGGCGGGACGGGTGCGCGGGCCCGATCGATCGGCGCCCCGGCCCGCGCGTCGCCACTGCGGCGGCTTCCGGCTGCCCCGACACGCCGTCAGGCGCGCCGCTCGCGGCGGCGCAGCTCCTCGTGCACGGCAACGCGCATGCGTGGCCGGGCGGGCGGCGCGCGTGGCTCCTCGCCCCGACGCCGGCCCCCGCCGTCCCGCTCGCCCGCTGGATGGTGACGTTCTTTCTCACCTACCGGCGCGGCTGACACCCGGCGCGGCTGACGCCCCGCGGCCGACGGCCTAACTTGCGGACATGTCTGCGACGCTCGACCGACGCCCCGGCGGCCACGTCCTCCTCCTCGACGAGCACCGCGTGACCCAGCTCCTCGTCGAGCTGCGCGCCGTGCGCCTGCTCACCTACTCGCTCCACGACGCGCTCGAGTTGCGCATCGGCGTGCCGTTCACCGTCCGCCAGGCGGACGGCGACGCGCGCCGCGTCGACCCCGCCGAGCCCGAACAGCTCGCCCCGCTCCTCACCCTCGTCGGGCGCCGGGTCGAGGCGCTCGACGTCGGCGAGGGCGGGGCGGTCGAAGTCGCGTGCAGCGACGGCACGATCCTCAACGTCGACCCTCACCCGCGCGAGGAGGCGTGGCAGCTCCAGGGCGCGGGCGGACTCGAAGGACTGGTGTACCGCTCGCCGCCGGGCGGAGGCGCGCCCTGGCGGGCGACGCCCAGGCGGTAAGCTCGCGCGGGAAGCCGGGGACGGGTCCGACTAACGGCCCGTCGAGTCGCGCTTGGCCTTGTGGTGCGGCGGCGTGACGCGCGCCTTCAGATACTTGCCCGTCGCCTTCCCCGCGTCCGCCGTCGCGTCCGCGCCGGCGACGACGCCGTTCTTGGCCGCCGTGGCGCCCTTGGCCACGCCCTTCGCGCCCTTCTTCGCGAGCTTCGCCGTCCCCTTGCCGACCGTCGCCCCGGCGTGGCCGACGTCCTTGCCCGCGTCCTTCACGTCCTGACCGACCGATTGCGCGGCCGCGTGGCGGGCGGGAACGACGGCGAGGGCGACCGCGGCAATCGCGGCCGTGAGTAGACGCTTCATACAAGCTCCAGAGTCAGAGGGAAGCAGGCCGATACGGCACGGACCGCGCCATCCACGCTACCCGGCGTGCGAACCCCCGCGGCGTGGCGCGCGCGCGTCCCGCCCGTTCTACTTCCGGCGCTCCTCGGCCCGCCACCTGCTTCAGCCATGCACCGTCGCTCCTTCCTCGGCGCCACCGCCGCCGCCTCGCTCGGCGCCGCCACACGGGCGGCCGCGCTCGCGCACCCGGCCCCGTCGCCCGGTGCTTCCACGACGTCGGCCCCTCGCCCGCCCGCGTTCCCCTTCGACGAGGCCACCGTCGCCGACCTGCAGCAGGCCATGGCCGGCGGGCGCACCTCGGCTCACGCGCTCACCGCCGCCTACCTCGAGCGCATCGAGCACGTCGACCGCCCCGGAGGCGGCCGCCCCGGCACGGCCGCCGTGCTCGAGGTCAACCCCGACGCCCTGGCAGACGCCCGCCGCCTCGACGACGAACGCAGGGCCGGGCGCGTCCGCGGGCCCCTGCACGGCATCCCGGTCCTACTCAAGGACAACATCGACACCGGCGATCGCATGCAGACCACCGCGGGGTCGCTCGCGCTCGCCGGCCCGCCGGCGCCGCGCGACGCCTTCCTCGCCGCGCGCCTGCGCGCCGCGGGCGCCGTCCTGCTCGGCAAGACCAACCTGAGCGAGTGGGCCAACTTCCGCTCCACGCATTCGTCCAGCGGCTGGAGCGGCCGCGGCGGGCAGACTCGCAACCCGTACAGCCTCGACCGCACCCCGTGCGGCTCGAGCTCGGGCTCTGGCGTGGCCGCGGCCGCGAACCTCGCCGCGCTCGCCGTCGGCACCGAGACCGACGGCTCGATCGTCTGCCCCTCCGCGACGAACGGCGTCGTGGGCATCAAGCCCACCGTCGGACTCGTGAGCCGCGGCGGCGTCGTCCCGATCTCGCACTCACAGGACACGGCCGGCCCGATGGCGCGGACGGTCCGCGACGCGGCGCTCCTGCTCACCGTCCTCGCGTCCGGCGGCGCGGACCCCCGCGACTCGGCGACCGCCGCCGCGCAGGCGCACGTCGCGCCGGACTACACCCAGGGCCTCGAGGGCGGCGCGCTCCGGGGTGCGCGGATCGGCGTCCTCCGTTCGAGCTTCGGCTTCCAGGCCGACGTCGACCGCGTGATGGCCGACGCGCTCTCCGCCCTCCGCGGCGCCGGCGCCGTGCTCGTCGACCCCGTCGCGATCCCGACGCTCGGCCGATTCGACGGGCTCGAGAACGTCGTGCTGCAGTACGAATTCAAGGCCGACCTGAACGCGTACCTCGCCGAGCGCCTGCGCACGGGCGACGTGCGCAACGCGCTCGGCGAGCCGACGCCGCGCACCCTCGCCGAACTCATTGCCTTCAACACGCGCCACGCCGACCGCGAGATGCCGTGGTTCGGGCAGGAAATCTTCCAGCAGAGCGAGGCGCGCGGACCGCTCACCGACGCGGCGTACCGCAACGCGGCCACCGACGCCCGCCGGCTCGCGGGGGCCGAGGGCATCGACGCGGCGCTCGCGGCCGGGCGCCTCGACGCGATCGTCGCGCCGACCAACGGACCGGCGTGGACGATCGACCTCGTCACGGGCGACCACTTCGGCGGCGGCTACTCGTCCCCGTCCGCGGTGGCGGGGTATCCACACGTGACCGTGCCCGCGGGGTTTGTGCACGGGCTCCCAGTCGGGCTGTCGTTCTTCGCGGGCGCGTGGACCGAGCCGCAGCTCATTCGCTACGCGTACGCCTTCGAGCAGGCCACCCGTGCCCGACGCGCGCCCGACTTCCGCCCCACGATCGCGTGAGCACGATAGGGCCCGATTCCCGAACCGGTTCGACAAGGACCGGTCGTGGCCGACTAGGGTTGAACCGGAGCCTTCCAGCTACTACCGTGCACAAGCAGAACTGCCGGCGCGCCGGCCGCCCCCACGCCTGAGTCCATGATCGGCGACGCCTCGTTCCACCCACCGCTCGCTCCGTCCGTGCCGAGCCTTCCGCGTCCTGCGATCGCGCCCTGGCAGCGCCGCGCTGTCGAGGCCGGCGTGTCCGTGCTCGCGTTCGCGGTGTGGGGCAAGCTGGCCTACATCGGCGGCTTCCGACTCATCGCGCGGCTTCAGGGTATGCCGCTCGGCGGGCACGTCCTGCTCGATCTCATGAGCCTGGTGATCGGCGTGTCGGGGAGCATCGCGGGAATGAGCGCCCTCTGGGCGCTCGGGATGCGCCTCGCAGGTCGAACGCCCGCCTCGCTCATCGGCGCGCCCGACGACAACGCGATCGATGCCGTCTATCGCGACGCGGCCGACGAGATGATCGGCCCCGACGCCCGGCGCCGACCCTCGCGCCCCGGCGCGCTCTGACGGCTGCGCCCGACGGAGGCGCGCCGACCCCCGAGCGTCACGACCCGTACGCGGCCCTGCGAGTCCCGGCCTTCCGACGCTACACCGCCGCGACGCTCGCCCTCACGCTCGCCACGCAGATCCAGACGGTCGTCGTCGCGTGGCAGGTCTACGCGCTCACACGCGACCCGCTCTCCCTCGGCCTGCTCGGACTCGCCGAGGCGCTGCCCTTCATCGCCGTCGCCCTCTGGGCCGGCCACGTCGCCGACCGCCACGACCGCCGCGGGCTCGTGGTCGCCTCGACCGCGGTCCTGGTCGTAGGCTCGATCGCGCTCCTCGCACTCTCGCTCCGGCCGCCGCCGCCCGGGGCACTCGTCCGGGCGATCTACGGGGTGATCTTCGTGAGCGGGGTCGCGCGCAGCTTCCTTCAGCCGGCGCGGCAGGCACTCGCCTCCGAGATCGTGCCCCGCGCCGCCCTGTCCAACGCGGTCACGTGGCGGAGCGTGACCTGGCAGGGCGCCGCCGTGGGCGGCCCCGCCGTCGGCGGTCTCATCTACGGCTTCGCCGGGCCGCGCGTCGCCTACGCGGTCGCGGTCGCCTTCGTGCTCGTCGCGCTCGTCGCGTTCGTCGGCGTCCGCCACGCGCCCGCGCCGCGCACGCCCAAGGGCGAGCCCGTCCTCGAGAGCCTGCTGGAGGGAATTCGCTACCTGCGCACGCAGCCGGTGCTCGTCGGTGCGATGGCGCTCGACCTGTTCTCGGTGCTGTTCGGGGGGGCGACCGCGCTGCTGCCCGTCTTCGCCGACACGATCCTGCACGTCGGCCCCGAGGGACTCGGCGTTCTGCGCGCCGCGCCCGCCGCGGGCGCGGTGGTCGTCGCCTTCGCGCTGGCCCACCGCCCACCCGTCCGGCAGCCGGGGGTGGTGCTGCTCGCCGTCGTCGCGCTCTTCGGCCTGTCCATGATCGGCTTCGGCCTGTCGACCAGCTACCCGCTCTCCGTCGCGCTCCTCGCCTTCAGCGGATCGGTCGACATGGTGAGCGTGAACATCCGCTCGCTGCTGCTGCAGCTGACGGTTCCCGACCGCCTGCTCGGCCGCGTCTCGAGCGTGAACCAGATCTTCATCGGCTCGTCCAACGAGATCGGCGAGTTCGAGAGTGGTGTCACGGCCAAGCTCTTCGGCGCGGCGCCGAGCGTGGTGCTCGGCGGGACGCTCACGCTTCTCGTGGTGGCGGCGACGGCGGGGCTGGTCGCGCCGCTGCGGCGCCTGCGGGAGATCCGGCCGGCCGCTTAACGCCGACCGTTAGGCGGCGCGCCCGGCTCACGTCCACTCCGCGATCCGGCGCCCGTCCTTGTCGCGGAAGTTGCCGGTCGCGAGCATGACGAGATCGACCAGCCACCAAATCCCGAGCCCACCACCCGTCAGCAGCTGCAGGACGCCCGTCCCGACCTTGCCCGCGTAGAAGCGGTGTAGCCCGAGGACCCCGCCGAACACGCAGAGCAGGACGCCGATCAGCAGCCGTTTGTCCGACGCGCCGCCCGCCAACTCCATCCCGTACGCCGCACCAGCCAGCGCCCCCGATTGCGAGACGCCGCAGAACGGGCACACGACCGCGGCGGCGTCGATCACCGACCCGCACGCGTGGCAGTACTTGGTGGGGCGGGGCACGGCGTACACGGGCGGCGACTGGGACATCGGACGGCGGCGGGACGGCGGAGGAGGGAAGGCCCCGCGAACAGTGCGCGGCGCTGCGCCAAACTACGGACGACCGCCGCGTTCCGTCTACGTGGTCCCGCGGCGCGGCCGATCGCTAACTTGCCCCCATGCCGACGGCCCTCGACTGTCCCGCCCGCGCGCGCACCGCGCCCGCGCGAAAGGCGCCCGCGCTGGCGACGTTCGCCCTTGCCGCGGCCGCGCTCGCGGCGTGCGGCGGCGCGGGTGGCGCGGCCGCCCCGAATCCCACGCCCGCACCGACTCGGACGTTCGCGACCGCGGGCGCACTGCTCGACGGCATGCGCACCCGCTACGCCGGGCAGTGGTACCGTACGCTGACCTTCACCCAGCGCACCACCCTCGTGAGCCCCGACGGCCGCGAGCGGCACCAGACGTGGTACGAGGCGCTCGCGCTCCCTGGCCGGCTGCGCATCGACCGCGATTCCACGCTCCGCACCGGGACGCTGTTCGCGGCCGACAGCCAGTTCAGCGTCCGGGACGGCCGCGTGATCGCGGCCGTCCCGGGATTCAACCCGCTGTTGGTCCTGGGCTTCGACGTGTACGCGCAGCCCACCGCGCGCACCAGCGCCGCCCTCCGCGGACTCGGCTTCCCGGCCGGCCCGGTGCGCGCCGACGCGTGGGAAGGGCGCCCCGTCTGGGTCGTCGGCGGCGCGCCGGGCGACTTGCACTCGCCGCAGTACTGGGTGGATCAGGAACGGCTCGTCTTCGTCCGGCTCCTCCAGCCCGTCTACGGCGACACGGCGCGCACCTCCGACTTCCGCTTCGGCGGGTATCAGCGCGCCGGCGGGGGCTGGGTGGCCACGCGCGTCGAGGGCTACACCGGCGGGACGCGGACGCTGCTCGAGGAGTACGAGGGCGTGCGCGCCGACGTCGCGCTCGATCCGGCGCTCTTCGACCCGCGCCGGTGGACGAGCGCGCGCCACTGGCGGCGCTGACCCGCTATTCGAGGAAGCTGAGCGCCTGCCCGCGTCGCACGACCGTCGCGAGCGCCTCGTACACCGCCGGGTCCAGCAGCCCGCCGACCAGCGTTCCGAGGTACGCGAGCGCGTCGTCCGCCGCCATCGCGCCCTGGTACGACCGCGCCGAGGTCACCGCGTCCCAGGCGTCGGACGCGGCGAGCACGCGCCCGCCCGGCGCGATCGCCGCGCCCGCGAGCCCGCGCGGGTAGCCGCCCCCGTCCCAGCGCTCGTGGTGGTCGGCGACGGCCGCCATCACGTCCGCCATCCCGGGGACCGCGCCTAACGGGTCGAGGATCTCGAGCCCGAGCCGCACGTGCTCGCGCACGTGTTCGCGCTCCTCGGGCGTCAGCGGGCCGGGCTTGTCGAGCACCGCCTCGCGCACGCCGAGCATCCCGACGTCGCGGAGGCGCGCGGCCAGGCGCACCGACTCGACCAGGTCTTCGTCGAAGCCGAGTTCGGCGGCGACCGAGGCGGCCAACGCGGCGACCCGCGTCGCCCGCCCCGCCGCGAACGGGTCCTTGGCCTCGAGTGCGGCCACGAGCGCCTCCGCCACGGCAAGCGTCGTCCGGCGCGTCGACGCCGCGGCCGCGTCCCGCATGCCGGCGACCTCGACCTCCCGCGCGGCAATCTCGTCGCGAAGTGCGTCTTCGGCCGCCCGCCGCGCCGCGTCGAGCGTGCGCCGGTGCAGCGCGTCCTCGACCGACGCCTGCAGGACAGCGAGCTCGACCGGCTTGACGAGGTAGTCGGACGCGCCCGCCGTGAACGCCGCGCGCGCGCTGGCCGCGTTGTCCACCGCGCTCAGCATGACGACCGCGAGCGTCGGGTCGATCGCGCGCGCGCGCGGTACGAGGTCCACGCCGCTCAGGCCGGGCATGCGCACGTCGCACAGCATCAGTGCGAAGTGTCCGGGCGGTGACGCCTCGAGTGCGCGTAGGGCGGCCGACGCGTCGGGCGCCGGCATGACCGCGTACCCGCGCCGCTCCAGGAACCGAGTGATGGCGAGCCGGATCGTCTCCTCGTCATCGACGACGAGCACGGTCTCGACTGCAGCTCGCTGAACCTCGCCCTGCCGAATTCCTCCGCGCGTCGCGTCGGTCATCGCGCCGCCGGGTCGACGGGGAACGCGACGTCGAACGCCGCGCCGCCTTCGGGCAGGTTGTGCGCCCGCAGCTCGCCCCCGTGGGCCTGCACGATGCCGTAGCTCACGCTGAGTCCGAGTCCCGTGCCCTCGCCGGGCGGCTTGGTCGTGAAGAACGGCTCGAACACCCGTCCGAGCACCTCGGTCGGAACGCCCGGCCCGGTGTCACTCACGCGCACGACGACGCGACCCGACCCCGCGCGCCGCGCGTGCACCGTCACCCGCCGCGCCCCCGGGGGCGACGTCCGCACCGCGTGCTCCGCGTTCGCGATCAGGTTGATGAAGACCTGCTGGAGCTTGCGCTCGTCACCCCGTACGGGCGGCAGGCCGGGGTCGACGTCCAGCCGCAGATCGACGCCCGCCGTGCGCGCGGCGTATGCCCGCACGCGCACCGTGCGATCGAGGAGCGCGTCGAGCGCCACCGGCCCCCACGCCGGCGCCGACTCGCGCGCGAAGGTCAGCAGGTCGCGTACGACGGCCGTCGCGCGGTCGGCCTCGCGCTTGATGAACCGCACCGCCTCCCGGTTCTCGCCGGCGAAGGTGGCGCCCTCGGGCTCCTCGAGGAGTAGCTCCGCGAACGCCGAGATGCCCGTGAGCGGGTTGTTCATCTCGTGCGCGACGCCCGCGACGAGTTCGCCGAGGGCGGCGAGCTTCTCGGCCTGCCGCAGCTGGTCGTCCCGGCGGCGCTCCTCGTCGCCGCGCGCGCGCTCGCGGTCCTCGCGAACGAGCACGTCCATCGCCACGCCCACCGACGGCGCCAACATGCGGAGCGTCTCGAGCGCGTCGGCGCCCACCGGCGCCGCGAACGCGTACGGCACGCACACGTCGCCGACCAGCATCCCACGCGTCATGATCGGCACGAGTACGGCTCCCCCTTCGGGCGCCGCGTCGGCGGGGCGCCCGGCCGCCGCGAGAGCGGCGCGCACGTCGGGCACGTCGACGATCTCGCCGCGCGCCAGTTCGTCGTGCCGCAGGGCTTCGGCGAATGCCCAGTCGTCGCCCGCCCGACCCGCGGCGGCGCCGACGGCGGCCACGCACCGCAGCGTCCCGCGCTCGCGGTCGGCGACGCTCAGCAGCTTCGCGTTCGTGGGCGCCACGCGGTCGAGCTCGGCGAGGATCGCGGCCGCCCCCGCCGCGGCACCGTCGGCGTCGAGCGCCGCCCTCGCGATCGCCGCGGCCGCCTCCGCCCGCGCTTGCGCCAGCGCGCGGGCGGCGAGCAGACGGACGTTCCGCAGCGCCAGCGCGCCGTGGTCGGCGAGCCGGCGCGCCAGGTCGACGTCTGAAGCGCCGAACGCGCCGCTCGGCACGTTCACCACGCACAGCACGGCAGCCACCGCGTCGTCGACGAGCAACGGCGCGGCGAGCACCTGCCGCATCATGAACGGACCGCCGTAGCGCGGGTCCACGCGGGCGTCGGTCGCCGCATCGTTGACGACCACCACGTCCCGCCCGCGCGCGACGTCCCCGAAGAGCGACGGTTCCCGCATCGGGCGCGTGACGTGCCCGGCGAGCGGCTCGAGTATGCCGGCGGCCGCGGCGACGCGCAGTGTACTGGTCGCCCCGCCGGCGCCCTTGTCGAAGGCCACCACGCACGCCCCTGCCGCCTCAAACAGCGCCCGCGCGCCGCGCGCGAGCTCGGCGAACGCCGCGCTCCCGTCGTCGCCCGCGCGCGCCAGCTCCCGCGCCACCGCGGCCAGCGCCTCCGCTTCGCGGCCGCCCGTTGCGCCCGCGCGCTCGCCTTCGCGGCGCCCCGCCGGCTCGCGCGCCATCGTGACGATCCAGGCCGCAGCCTCCGCCGCGCAACTCGGCGCCGCGGGCAGCGGCAGCAGCCGCCACCGCGCGCGTGCGGCGCCGCTCGCGTCGTGCACGGTGAACGTGACCTCCCCCCCGCGGTCCGCGAGCGCGTTCGCGACCGCGAGCGCGGCGGTCCCCTCACCGGCCGCGTGCAGCGCGGCCGCGAGCTCGACGCCGCGTTCGAGCGGCGGCGTCCCCGGACCGAGGACGGCGAGTGCGGCCCCATCCGCCGCGACGACGCGTCCGCGCGCGTCGAGCGCGAGTACGCCGAGCGACGCGCCGCCGAGCGACGTGGGCGCCGACGTCAGCGGCGCGCGGGCCGGCGCGTCAGAACGCGAGCGCACGACGGCGCTGGGCGGCGCGCCCCGGGGTGGCGTCGGCTAGCGCGGCGCGACCCCGGCGGCGCCCGGAGCCGTACCCGCCGCGGGACCCGCAGCCGACGACGCCGCGGCGAGCTTCAGCGCGGCGTCGATGTCGTTTCCGTGCCGCTGGTACTCCTCGAGATTCTTCGGACGTTCGGTCGGCACGGCGGCGACGAGGCGGCGCTGCGCGTCGCTCAGGCGCGCGCGGTCGCCGGTCAGTGCCGCCCCCTTGATCGCGAGCACCAGCCCGAGCAGGTGCTTCGGGTTGGCGCGCAGGATCGTATCCGCCTCGGCCGCGGCGATCTCGCCTTTCCCCGCCACCTCGGCGATCCGCCCCATGTCGTAGCGCAGGTCCGCGTCGAGTGGCACGCCCTGCTGCGGCATGCGCGCGTAGTTCTGGAGGGCCATCGTGGCGAAGAACTGCGCGCTGTCGATCTTCCCCTGCCCGGACAGGCGCATCACGCGGTCGAAGAGCCGGTCGGCAATGTCGCGCGGCGACATCTGCGACAGGTCGGGCGGCCGTCCGGTGCCGCCGCCCGCCGCCCCGCCCGCGAACGGCGCCACCGGCGGGTCGCCGCCGCCGCGTGCGTCCTGCGCGGGTCCCGCCGCGCCGCCCTCGCCGAGCGATGCCTGCGGCAGCGCGTTCTGCGGGGCGTCGAGCCCCGCCCCGCGGGCCGCGCCGAGGTTGCGCCCCGCGCCCATCGCGACGAGCGCGAGCAGCGCGACGAACGCGACCGCCCACGGCGCCACGTCCTTCACCCCGCGCCCGGGCGCCGCGACCGCCGGGGCCTGCCCCGCGGGCGCGGCCGCGACCGCCGTGCCGCACCGGTGGCAGAAGTTGGCGCCGGCGGAGAGCGCGGCGCCGCAGGACGCGCAGTAACGCGGGCGTACCGTGACGCCCGGGGCGCCCGCGGAGGGTTGCAGGGACGTCGACATGCCGCGAAAGCTACACGCCCCAGGCCGACGTAGGACGCGCGCCCCGTCCGACGTCGGGGTATGCCCGCCGCGCCGGCGCGCCGTACCTTGCGCGGATGCCCCGCCCGCCCGCCGCGCCCCCTACGCCGACCGCGGCCGCCGCGCCGCCCGCGGACGCCGCCGAGCTGCTCGCGCGCGCCCGCGACGAGCACGTCCGATTTCTGCGCCTGCAGTTCACCGACATCCTCGGCGTGAACAAGAACGTCGAGGTGCCCGCGTCGCGCTTCGCCGAGGCGCTCGCGGGCGAGGTGCTCTTCGACGGCGCCGCGATCGAAGGATTCGAGCGGCCGGAGGAGAGCGACATGCTCCTCCGCCCCGACCTCGCCACGTACCAGGTGCTCCCATGGGGCGGCGCGCCGGCCGACGCGGGGTTCGCGGACGGCGCGTCCGGCGATGAGTCGCGCGTCGCGCGCGTGATCTGCGACGTGACGACCACCAACGGCGCGGCCTTCGCCGGCGACCCGCGTGCGGTCCTCCGCCGCCAGCTCGCCGACGCCGCCGAGCGCGGCTATGCGGTGCGCGCCAACGCCGAAGTCGAGTTCTTCCTCTTCCGCGCGACCCCCGACGGGGCCGCGAGCACGGCGACGCACGACGTGGGTGGCTACTTCGACCTCGCGCCGGTCGACCGCGGCGAGGAGGCCCGTCGCGCGATGGTCGACCTCCTCGAACGCCTCGCCGTCCCGGTCGTCGGCGCGCACCACGAGGGCGCGCACGGCCAGCACGAGATCGACCTCGGCGACGCCGACGCGCTTGCCGCCGCCGACCACGTCGTCACGCTGCGCTTCGTCGTCAAGCACGTCGCCCGCCGGTTCGGCCTCGTCGCCTCGTTCATGCCCAAGCCCGTCTTCGGGCAGAATGGGAGCGGCATGCACACGCACCAGGCCCTCTTCCGCACGGACGCGAACGGGTCCGCGCGCCGTCACGCCGCGCCGCTCGCGGGCGCGTCGGAGGGAACGCCGCACGGTTCGCACGGCAACGCGTTCGACGACCCCGGCGCCGAGTGGGGGCTCTCGCGCACGGCGCTCCACTACGTCGGCGGCCTGCTTCGCCACGCGCGCGGGATGAGCGCCGTCACCAACCCGCTCGTGAACTCGTACAAGCGCCTCGTCCCGGGCTTCGAGGCGCCGGTCCACGTGGCGTGGAGCCTCCGGAGCCGCACGCCACTCGTGCGCGTCCCCGAGCGCCGCGGCGCGGCCACGCGGCTCGAAGTGCGCACCCCGGACCCCGCGGCCAACCCGTACCTCGCCCTCGCCGTGATGATCGCCGCCGGCCTCGACGGCGTCGCCACCGGCGCCGAGTGGCGCGAGCCGGTCGCCCAGGAGGTCGACGGGATGAGCTACCGCGAGCGCCGCCGGCTGCGCATCGACGACCTGCCGCACGACCTCGGCGAGGCCTGCGACGAGCTGGAGCGCGACGAGGTCGTCCGCGCCGCGTTAGGCGCCCACGTCACCCAGCACTACCTCGCCGCCAAGCGCGCGGAGTGGCGGGAGTACAGCACGCAAGTCACCGAGTGGGAGTTGGGGCGGTACCTGACCCGGTACTGAGGTGGCGTAAGGCGGCGTAGAGCGGCGTAAGGCGAGCTCGCCGCGCCGGCCCGTGACCGGCCGGGGATGCGCGGGCCGGCGGCTCGAGACCGCCGGCCCGCGCCCCCCCATCACACCGGGAACAGCATCTCCCGGTACTTCGGCAGCGGCCACTGCTCGTCCGGCACCGTCAGCTCCAACGCGTCCGCCGCCGCGCGCACCGCAGCCATCGCGTCCGCGCCCTCGCCGGTCAGCAGGCGCGCCGTCGCGGCCTCGTCGCCGTGCCCGCTCTCCGCGCGCCCGAGCACATCGCCCAACGTCGCGCGCGCCTGCTCCAGCGCCTCGATCATCCCGCCCACCCGCTCCGCCGCCGCGGCCTGCGGCGCCTTCGCGATCCCCGCCTGCTTGGCGTGCGCCGCGCCGCGCGCGAGCGCGTTCGCGTAGCCGTAGCCCGCGGGCAGCACCAGCGTGTCGACCAGCTCGCCGATCGTGTGCAGCTCGATGAGCATGTCCTTCACGTAGCGCTCGACGCGCACGTGGTAGCGGCTCTCCAGCTCCTCGGGGCTCAGGATCCCGGTGTCCGCGAAGAGCGCCTTCGCCTCGGGCGTGATCAGCTGCTCGAGCGCCTCGGGCGTCCGGCGCAGGTTGAGCAGCCCGCGTCCCTCGGCTTCCGTCACCCACTCGTCCGAGTAGCCGTTCCCCTCGAAGCGCACCGGGCTCGACGCCTTGAAGCTGTCGCGCACCACGGCCACCACCGCCGCGTCGACGTCCTTGGTCTGCGCCAGCTGCGCCCGCAGCTTCGTCGTCAGGTCGCTCACCGCCTCGGCCACCGCCGCGTTCAGCAGCATCACCGGGAACGCGATGCTCTGCGACGAGCCGACCGCGCGGAACTCGAACTTCATCCCCGTGAACGCGAACGGCGACGTGCGGTTGCGGTCCGTGTTGTCCTTCTCGATATCGGGCAACTTGGCCACGCCGAGGTCGAGCGGGACGTGCGCCGGCTTGTCGGCGCCGTCGGCCCCCGAGGCGATGTCGTCGATCAGGCGCGTCAGCGTCGCGCCCATGAACACCGAGATGATCGCGGGCGGCGCCTCGTTGGCGCCGAGTCGGTGCTCGTTGCCCGCGGTGCCGATGCCCGCGCGCAGCAGGCCCTGGTGCTTGTGCACCGCCTGCAGCACCGCCGCCAGGAACAGCAGGAAGCGGATGTTCTGATGCGGCGTCTTGCCCGGCTTGAGCAGGTTGATCCCGTCCAACTCCGAGTGGTCGGCGGCGACCGACATCGACCAGTTGCAGTGCTTGCCGCTGCCGTTGATGCCCGCGAACGGCTTCTCGTGCAGCACCGCCTGCAGCCCGTGGCGGATGGCCACGCGTCGCAGCGTCGACATCGCCAGCTGGTTGTGGTCGACCGCGATGTCCGTCTCCTCGTACCGCGGCGCCATCTCGAACTGGCTCGGCGCGACCTCGTTGTGCCGCGTCACGATCGGCACGCCGAGCTTGTAGAGCTCCTGCTCGACTTCGGCGATGCACGCCTGCGCGCGGTCGGGGATGCCGCCGAAGTAGTGGTCTTCGAGCTGCTGCCCGCGCGGCGGCGGCGCGCCGAGCAGCGTGCGGCCCGCCATCACGAGGTCGGGGCGCAGCGCGAACTGCTGCCGGTCGACGAGGAAATACTCCTGCTCCGGGCCTAACGTCGTGAAGACGCGCTGCACGCCCTCGTCGCCGAGTAGGGCGAGCAGCGCCGCGGCGCGCTCCGAGAGCACGTCCGACGAGCGGAGCAGCGGCGTCATCTCGTCGAGCGCCTCGCCGTTGTAGCCGATGAAGACCGACGGGATGCACAGCGTCCGGGTCCCCGGCCCCTCGACCACGAACACCGGGCTGCCCGGGTTCCACGCGGTGTAGCCGCGGGCCTCCCACGTCGCCCGCAGCCCGCCCGACGGGAAGCTCGACGCGTCCGGCTCGCTCTGAATCAGCTGTGCGGCGCTGAAGCTCTCGATCGGCTGGTTCTCCTCGTCGAACGAGAGAAACGCGTCGTGCTTCTCGGCCGTGAGCCCCGTCTGCGGCTGGAACCAGTGCGTGAAGTGCGTCACCCCCTTCTCGACCGCCCACTCCTTGATGGCTTCCGCGAGGGCGGGGGCGATGTCCGCGTCGAGCTTCTTCCCGAGGCGGATCGCGCTCTGGAGCTTGTGGAACACCTTCTTCGACAGCCGGTCGCGCATCTCGCGCGCGCCGAACGTGTTGACGCCGAAGTACTCGGACGTGCGGCCGGGCGCGGCGCTGCCGTTGGTCGCGCCGTGGCCGTTCGCACCGTTGCCGGTGCTGCCGTCGGCGGCGGACGCCGAGCCGGTCAGCGGGCGCGTCACGGCGTGCGCGGTGGCCATGTCGCGCAACGCGGCGTGGCGCGGCGAGTTGGAAGAAGTCGTCATGGAAGTGGGCGGCGAAAATGAGAACGCGCGGCCCGACTGGGCCCGCGCGATGTTGGCACGCTCAAGCTACCCGCCGTCGTGCAGAATGTGCACTCTGACGCGAGCACATCGCACCGATCGACGCACGTCGGACGACGAAGCGCTCGATTCCGTGCAGAACGTGACGCGTTTCCTGCATTTCGCGTCACGCCTTCTTCGTCGCGCGTCGCCCGCGTATGCCGGCGGGCGCCGTTAGGGCGACCGCCCCGGCTGCGGCGGGCCGGCGTCGAGCGCCAACTGAATGCGCTCGATCTGCCGGTCGTTGGGCGTGAGGAGCACGGCGACGAGGTTGGCCGACCGGACGAAGGTCGGCGTCGCGGCCCAGGCGTACGTCTGCCCCCGCGGCGCCGCCCGCGTCGTGTCGAGCGCGGCCACGTCGCGCGCGAGCGCCGCCGTGTCGTCGTAGACGAACGTGTGTAGCTCGCCGACACCGAGCCGGATGACGCGCCCCGGGGCGTGCAGGAAGGGCAGGCGCTCGGGCGGCGCGCTCGAATCGACCCGCGGCACGAGCCCCGCCTTGTCCAGGCGGTCGACCACGCTGCAGAGGCGCCACCGCCCGTCGTGTGGACACGCCCCCGCCGCAGGGCGCGCGGCCGCGGGGGCGCGCACGCTCGCGACGCTCGGCGCGGGCGTCGTCCCCGCCGCCTCGGTCGCCCCGTCCTGCGCCGATCCGCCGCTGCCGCCGCATGCGAGCAGCGCCCCGACGGCCGCGACCGCGGCGCCGGTCAGCCCGCTCCGCCGCGACAGACCACCCACCGGATCACGCACGCGCCCGCCGCCCGTCAGCCGCCGACGTCCAACGCCGCGCCGTCCGACGGCCGGCGGTGGCTGCCGGGCATCTCGTCGTACTCGTCCGGCGTGCGCGCCGTCGCGCGCGGCGAGGTGTCGGCGGCCGGCGCGGCCGGCATGCCCGGGCCCTCCTCGGCCGAAGCCGCGCCCGGCGGCGTGGTCGACGTGTCCCGCGCGGCGGGCGCGGGCGAGGTGGCGTGATCGGACGTGTTCCGCATGCCCGACCGCCCTGCGAACCACGGGCCAGCGCCACGCGTCGCCGGAGAACCCGCCGCACGCCCCCGGGTACTAATCGTGTAAGTTGTTGCGAGGATTGACGATGACGCGAGGACGACGACGATGCGATTCGACGGACGGATGACGAGTACGCCCCCACACGACGGTTTCCCCACGGCCGACCAGACCCGCGAGATCGGCCGCGCTCGCTCGGCGCCACTCGTGGCCGTCGACGATCCCGACGCGGTCGATCTCGACCGGCTCGAACGCGGCCTCGCCCTCGTCGCCGAACGCGTCGGCGAGGGTCGCTACCGGGTGAGCGGCGGCGCGGGCGACCACTGGGTCGACCTCGTCACCGCCGCGCACCCGCGCTGCGACTGCGGCGACCACGTGTGGCGCGACCAGGTCTGCAAGCACATCCTCGCCGCGCTCCTCCGCGAGGGGAACGAGCACGTCGTACGCGCCCTCGCGACCGTCGTCGCCCGCGCGCGGCACGCGACGCGTAACGCCGCCCCGGCCCCGGTCCGCCGCGCGGCCTAATCGGGGTCGGCGCTCCGGCTCGCGGGCGTCCGGGCCAGCGTCCGGCGTGTTTAGGTTGTCCGGATGCCCGACCTCGACCCCCGGCCGGCGGACCGCCCCACCGAGCGGCGCGCGACCGGTGACCACCTGCTCGACGGCCACCTCCACCGCTTCTGCGGCGGCCGCTACCAGCGTACCACCGAGCG
This sequence comes from uncultured Gemmatimonadales bacterium, assembly GCA_963763675.1. Taxonomy (GTDB): domain Bacteria; phylum Gemmatimonadota; class Gemmatimonadetes; order Gemmatimonadales; family Gemmatimonadaceae; genus BPUI01. The sequence continues at coordinate 562,948 of CAVXPN010000003.1, read as the reverse complement.
CGTCAGCCTCCGCCTGAGCGGCATGCAGGCGGAGGTCGCGCGCGCCCTCTACCGCTGCGCCGCGTGCGGCGACGAACAGCGCACCGTCGAGCAGCGCGAGGCCGCCGAACGCGACGCAGTCGCCTCCCTCCGCGCGACGCACACCCTGCTCGCGCCGCGCGACATCCGCCGCCTGCGCGAGGACATCGGCCTCACCCCGGCCCAACTCGGCGACCTCCTCTACGGCGTCCCCAAGGGCATCGTCGAGGGCTGGGAACGCGGCCGCTACCTCCAGAATCGCGAGGCCGACGCGTTCCTCCGCGCGCTCCGCGATCCCGAGACCCTCGCGCGCCGAGCGGCGAAGGCCGGCGTCGTGCTCCCCACGCCGAACGCGGACGCCACCTCGCCGCTCGGGGGCGCGGCCGCGTGAGTCCGGCCGCCGTCATCCACCTCCATCTGCACCAGCCGCCCCGCGAAGACCCGTGGCTGGGGTACGTCCCTCGCGAGCCCGACTGCGCGCCCGACCACGACGCCCTCGTGCGCGCCGAACGCACCTGCTACCGGCCGCTCGTCGCGGCGCGCGTCACCGACGCCGACGAGCGCGTCCGCCGCGTCGTCGACACGCTCGCCCGCGCCAGCTTCGACGTCGCCCCCACGCTCCTCGCCTGGCTCGCCCGGTCGGCGCCCGCCACCTACGCGGCCGTCCTCGGCGCCGACCGCGACAGCCAGCGCCGCACGGGGCACGGCAACGCGATCGCGCACCCCTACCACCACGTGATCCTGCCGCTCCTGAGCCGGCGCGACAAGATCACCGAGGTCCGGTGGGGGCTCGCCGACTTCGCCCGGCACTTCGGCCGCCCCGCCGCCGGCATGTGGCTTCCCGAGTGCGCGGTCGACGACGAGACACTCGACGTCCTCGCGGCGGAGGGCGTGCAGTTCACGATCGTCGCGCCGCACCAGGTCGACGCCGCGCCGTCCGCCGGGCGTCCGGGCCGGTACGTGACCGCCGCCGGGCGCGAGATCGCGGTCTGCACCTTCGACGCGGGGATCGCCCACGACGTCGCCTTCGGCCCGCTCGTCCGCGACGGCGTCGCGTGGGCCGCCCGCCTCCGCGACCGCCTGCGGCCGCCGGCCGCGACGAGTGATGCCGCCGCTGCGCCGCGCGCGCCACTGGTTGCCGTCGCCGCGACCGCGGAGACCTTCGGCCTGCACCACCGGTTCGGCGACATGGCCCTCGCCGCCATGTTCGACGCGCTCGAGCACCCGGCGAGCGGCGCGGGCGGCGTGCACCGCGCGGGTACGCTGGTGCTCAACTTCGCCGCCGTCCTCGCCGCGGAGCCGGCTACCGACGATGTGCGCGTCCTCGACCGGACCTCCTGGAGTTGCGCCCACGGGCTCGCCCGCTGGGAATCCGAGTGCGAATGCCGCCGCGATCCCCACGCGCGGCAGCGCTGGCGCGCGCCGCTCGTCGCCGCGCTCGCCGATCTGCGCGCGGCCCTCGACGCGCGCTTCGCGGGCGAGGGGGCTTCGGTGTTCGGTCACCTGCCCGGCGGCGCCGAAGCCGTTCGCAACGCGTACAACGACCGTCACGGCGACGATGACGGAACGGCGCGCGGGCCGGGCGACTCCCTCGCGCTCGGCGGCGGATACGTGCCGGCGACCGCCGACCCGGTCTGGGCGCGCGAACTCCTCGAGATGTCGCGCGAGGCGCTCGCGATGGCCGACGCCGACGGCATCGGGTCGGACGACCTCGCGGCCGCGTCCGCGCAGCAGATCCTCGCCCACGCCGCCCGAGCCGCCGCGCTCGCCGGTCCGCACGCGGCGGCCGTCTCCGACCGGCTGCGCCGCGCCCTCAGCAGCGTCGTCGGCGCCCATGTCGCGTCCGCCTCCGCCCGCGCGATCCTCCAGCGGCTCGCCCCGGCTGACCCGCCGCTCGCCGTCCGCGTCGCCGCGGGCGTCGCGGCCACCGCCGCGGTCGGTGCCCCGAACGGTACCGCGGACGGTACCCCCCCAGCCTGGCGTGCGGACGTCGGCGCGCCCGACGGCGACGGTGCCGCGGGTCCGGCGGGCGCGATCACGGTGCGCGTCGGCGACCGCCGGCTCGGGACGGGCGCGACCTACGCCGTGGTCGTCGACGTCCCGACGGTGAGCGTCGTCCCCGGGCGGCCGCCGCGGCGAGCCGACGTCGACCCCCGGGGCGTCACGATCCTCGTCCGCCCCGTCCCCGGTGCGCCGGGCGAGCGCCCCGCGTTCGCCGACGCGCTCGGCGCCGCCCTCAAACTCGGCGACCTCCCCGAGCCGGCCCGCGCGTACGTCGAACTCGCGCTCCGCCGGGCGGTCGTCCAACGCCTTCTCGAGCCCGAGGACCGCGAACGCCTGGCCTCGGGCGAGGCGCAACTCCGCACGCTCGCCGCCGACGCCCTGGTCCGCGCCGTCGACGCGCTCGCGAGCGTCTTCCGCTCCGCGCGTGACACCTCGCTCGGACCACTGGGTCCGAACACGACCGCGCCGGCCGTCGCGCGCGTGCTGGGGCTCGCCGACCTCGCCGAGTCGGCCGGGGCCGGGCCGCCGTTCGACGCGCAGTCGGCCCTGTACCGCCACGCGCTCGCCCTCCCGTCCGCGGCCCGCGCGCAACTCGCCCCCGTCGCCTGGCGGCTGGGCTTCTCCGTCCGCGGCTGGCGCGACCTCGACCACGGCCAAGCGGCCGATGTCACGAACGGCACGGCCGGTGCGGAGCACTAGAGCTCCAATGCCAACGGTCATCTTCGCCGCGCCCTACCTCACGCCCACCGCCGCCCGCATGGTGACGGCCACCGCCTCCCTCCCCGGCGTGCGGCTCGGCGTGATCTCGCAGGACCCCCTCGACAACGCGCCCGACGACGTGCGCCGCGCGACGGCCCAGCACTGGCGCGTCGACGACGTGCTCGACCTCGGCCAACTCGCGGGCGCGGTGCGGGCGATCGCCGCCCGCATCGGCGAGCCCGATCGCCTGTTCGGCGCGTACGAGCAGCTGCAGGAGCCCCTGGCCGAGCTGCGCGAGCAACTCGGCGTGCCGGGCGTCCCGCTCGAGACCGCGCGCAACTTCCGCGACAAGGCGCGCATGAAGGACGTCCTGCGCGCCGCCGGCGTTCCCTGCGCGCGCCACGCGCTCGCCGAAACCTTCACCGAAGCCAAGGCCTTCGCCGACCACGTCGGCTACCCCGTCGTCGTGAAACCGCCGGCCGGCGCGGGCTCCGTCGCGACGTTCCGGGCGGCGAGCGACGCCGAGCTCGCCGACGCTCTCGCCGCGGCGGCGCCGGCGCCCGGCGACCCCGTGTTGCTCGAAGAGTTCATCGTCGGCGACGAGTACTCGCTCGAGACCATGTCGATCGACGGGTCGCCCGTGTGGCATTCGCTCACGCATTACCTGCCCACGCCCCTCGACGTTGTGCGCCACCCGTGGATCCAGTGGTGCGTCGTGCTCCCGCGCGAGGTGGATGATCCGCGGTACGACGACATCAAGCGCGTCGGCACCGAGGCGCTCGCCGCGCTGGGCATGACCACGGGCCTGACGCACATGGAGTGGTTCCGCCGCCGCGACGGCTCCGTGGCGGTCAGCGAGGTCGCCGCCCGGCCGCCGGGCGCACAGATCACGACCCTCGTCTCGCGCTCCACCGACACCGATTTCGTCCATGCGTGGGCGCAGACCATGGTCGAGGGCACGTTCGACCCGCCGACGCGCAAGTACGCCGCGGGGGTCGCGTTCCTCCGCGCGCAGGGCCGCGCCGGCGGCGTGATCCGCGCGACCCACGGCCTCGACCGCCTGAGCGACGAGACCCGCGCCCTCGTCACCGACACCCAGCTGCCGCACGTCGGCTTCGGCGCGCGCCCCAGCTACGAGGGCGACGGCTGGATCGTGGTCCGCCACCCCGAGACCGCCGCCGTCGAGCGCGCGCTGCAGGAGATCATCTCGACCGTCCGCGTCGAACTGGCGTAAGGCGCCGCGCCGCGCGGGGCCCCGACTCCCCCGCACACGACCACCCCCTCCCACCCCGCGCCTCGCATGAACGTCCTCTTCCTCGCCCCCGGCTACCCCGACGAGATGCCGCTCTTCGTCCGCGGGCTCGCCGAACGGGGGGCGCGCGTCTTCGGCCTGAGCGACGTCGCCGAATCGCAGCTCCCCGACATGACGCGCCGTCACCTCGCGGGCTACGTGCAGGCCGACATCCGCGACGAGGCCGGCGCGGTCGCCACCGTGCAGCGCGCGGCGACCGGGCGCGTCACCTTCGACCGCGTCGTCTGCCTCTGGGAGCCGGGCGTCCTCCTCGCCGCGCGCCTGCGCGAGGCGTTAGGCGTGCCCGGCATGGGCGTCGAGCAGGCGCGCCTCTTTCGCGACAAGGACCTGATGAAGCAGGCCGTCGCCGCCGCCGGCGTCCGCGTGCCGTTCCACCGCCGCGCGACCACCGCCGACGAGGTACGCGCGGCCGTCGAGGCGTTTGGCTACCCGGCGATCATCAAGCCGATCGACGGCGCGGGCTCGATGGACACCTTCCGCGTCGACAGCGCCGCCGAGACCGAGGCCGCGATCAAGCGCCTCGGCCACGTCTCGACCGTCAACGTCGAGGAGTTCATCGACGCCGAGGAGTTCACCTACGACACCGTCTGCGCCGGCGGCAACATCCTCTACGAGCACGTCGGCTACTACCGCCCGCGCCCGCTCGTCGCCCGGACGTACGAGTGGATCTCGCCGCAAACGCTCTCGCTGCGCGACATCGACACCCCGTGGGTGAAGGACGGCGTGCAGCAGGGCCACGACGTGCTCACGGCGCTCAAGTTCGACACCGGCTTCACGCACATGGAGTGGTACCGCAAGGCGGACGGCGAGGTCGTCTTCGGCGAGATCGCGGCGCGCCCGGCGGGCGCCCGCACGGTCGACCTGATGAACTACAATTCCGACATCGACCTCTTCGCCGGCTACGCCGAGGCGGAGCTGGAGGGGACGTTCTCGCAGATTCCGTCGCGGGCGTACTACGTCGCCAACGTGTTCAAGCGCGCCGAGGGGCAGGGCCGCATCGCCGCGATCGTCGGCCTCGACGAGCTGCGCCGGCGCTTCGGCCCCGCCATCGTCGGCGTCGACCTCCTGCCCGTCGGCGCGTCCCGCCGCGACTGGGTGCTGACGCTCATCTCGGACGGCTACGTGACCGTGCGCCACCCGGACAAGCAGACGCTCTGGGACATGGCCGACGCGATCGGCACCGACCTGCGGCTCTACGCGGCCTGACACCGTCCGTGAGCCACCGAGCGGTACCCGAAGCGCCCCGCGACCCGCAGCGCCGGCGCAGTCAGTTCGCGCGCCGGCCCGACGCGCCGGGCGCCATCGCCGTGCTGCGCGAAGTCTTCTCGCCCGAGCTGCACAACCACCGGGACGTCTACGTCTACCTCCCGCCCTCGTACGGGCTCGGGCCGCCCGACGCGCGCTACCCGGTGCTGTACATGCACGACGGCCAGAACCTCTTCGACCCGGCGCTCAGCTTCGCCGGCGCGTGGCGCGTCGACCTGGCCATGCAGACCGCCGCGCGCCTCGGCTACGAGGCGATCGTCGTCGGCGCCGCCAACACCGGCGGCTCGCGCATCGACGAGTACTCGCCTTTCTTCGACGAGCGCGTCGGCGGCGGCGGGACCGCCGACCGCTACGTCGACTTCCTCCTGCATACGCTCAAGCCCGTCGTCGACGCGCAGTTCCGCACGCGCCCCGAGCCGGCCGCGACCGGCGTCCTCGGCTCGTCGATGGGCGGCCTCGTGAGCGCCTACGCGTTCTTCCGCGAGCCGCACGCGTTCAGCATGTGCGGCATCATGAGCCCCGCGCTCTGGTTCGGCAACCGCGCGATCCTGCCCTACATCGACGCCGCCGCGGCGCCCGCCGGGCGCGTCTGGCTCGACGTCGGCACCGCCGAGGGCGTGCGCACCGTGCAGAACGTCCGCCTGCTGCGTGCCCTGCTCGAGCGCAAGGGCTACGCCGAGGGCGACACCCTCAAGACGGTGATCGCCCCCGGCGGCGCGCACAACGAGGCCGCCTGGGGGCGCCGCCTCAAGAAGGCGCTCCCGTTCCTGCTCCGGGCCTAACGCCACGCGGTCCCACGCCACGCACCCATGCACACCGAACACCACCGCTGGAACAGCCCCGCGCTCGACGGCAAGCCGATGGACCTCCTCGTCTACGGCCACGCCGGCGCCAAGCTCTTCGTGTTCCCGACGTCGATGGGCACCTACCGGGAGTGGCCCGACCGGCGCATGCAGCACGTCCTCGGCGACTACCTGCGCAACGGGTGGGTGCAGATGTACTGCCTCCACCACGTGCACGACGAGAGCTGGTACCGCCCCGACCTGCACGTCGGCGCCCGCGCGTGGCGCCATCTCCAGTACGACAACTACGTCTACCACGAAGTCGTCCCGTTCAGCTACTCGCGCAACCCCAACGACTTCGTCATCGCCGCCGGCGCCTCGCTCGGCGCCTACGACGCCGCGGTGTTCGCGATGCGTCACCCCGACGTCGTCCGGCGCCTCATCGGGATGAGCGGCAGCTACGACATCCTCCGCCTGACGCGTGGGCAGCGCGACGGCACGGTCGACCAGGTCAACCCGATGGCGCTCGCCGCCGCGCCGATGAGCGACGACAAGCTCGCGCTGCACCGCCGGCAGGACCTCATCATGGCGATCGGGCTCGACGACCCGGCGCTCGACAACAACCGCGCGTTCTCCGGCATCCTCTGGTCGCGCGGCATCGGCAACGCGCTCCGCGAGTGGCGCGGCTTCGCGCACGACTGGCCCTGGTGGGAACGCATGCTCCGACTCTACGTCGGCGGCCACGACTGACGCACGCCCGACGCAGGTCCGACGCACGTGCGATCCATGCTCGACCCACGCTGACCCCCTCACCCCTTCTCGACCGATGAGCGACAAGAAGAAGCAGCCTCGCATCAAGAAGGCCGGCAAGGCGTCAGCCGCCGCGGCCGTCTCCGCCTCGTCCGCGCCCGCCTCGTCCGTGTCCGACGCCGAGTCGACGGGCCCGCTCACGCCAGCGGGCGACCCGCGCCAGCCCGGCGGCGAGACGCCCATCGCCGCGCCGATCGCCGTCCCGATCGGCGCGCCCGCGGGCGGGGGTGCGTCGCCGCACGCGCTCAGCACCGGCCCCGCGCCGTCGTTCGAGGCGCCCGACGTCTATGCCCCCGAGGTCCCCGACCACGCCCCCGGCGCGCCGGTCGTGGACGGCACCGGCCACGAGGCCGGCGCGGCGACCAACGGCGTCCCCGAGATGCGCGCCCCCGAGGCGCCGAGCGCGGTCGCCACCGCGCCGGTCGCCAGCCCCGCGCCGGCCGCACGCGCCGCGGCCGTGCACGTCGCCACGCGCGACGCGCGCGTCGGGCTCTTCGTCGGCCGCGAGTGGTCGTTCCCGCCCGAGTTCATGAAGGCCGTCGAGCGCCGCGATGCCGGCGTGGTTGCCGAGTATGCCCGGATCGGCGCGCCGCGCTTCGACGACCCGCCCGCGTACGACCTGCTCATCGACCGCATCTCGCACGAGGTGCCGACCTACCGCACGTACCTCAAGCAGGCCGCGCTCCGCGGCGCGGCGGTCGTCAACAACCCGTTCATGTGGAGCGCCGACGACAAGTTCTTCGGCGCGTCGCTCGCCGACCGCCTGGGCGTGGCGTCGCCCAAGACCGTCGTGCTGCCCAACCGCGAGTACGTCCCCGGCATCGTCCCCGAGGAGTCGCTCCGCAACCTCGAGTACCCGCTCGACTGGCAAGGCATCGTCGACTACATCGGGATGCCCTGCATCCTCAAGGACGCGCACGGCGGCGGCTGGAAGGAGGTCTACGTCTGCAAGACGCCGCAGGAGCTCCTGCACCACTACAACACGTCCGGCCTCCTCACGATGATCGTGCAGGAGTTCATCGACTTCGAGCACTTCGTGCGCTGCCTCGTCATCGGGCGCGACGAGGTGCTGCCGATGAAGTACGACCCCAAGCAGCGCAAGTACATCGTCGACCACGCGCACCTCACCCCCGAGCTCGGGTCGAAGATCGTCCGCGACGCCCGCGCGCTCTGTCACGCGCTGGGCTACGACATGAACTCGATGGAGTTCGCCATCCGGGACGGCGTGCCGTACGCGATCGACTTCATGAACCCGGCGCCCGACATGGACATCTACTCGCTCACCCCGACGTACTTCGAGTGGGTGGTCGAGCACATGGCCGACATGGCGGTGCGCATGGCCACGCAGGTCCGCGACGGCGGCCACCGCGTCGTCGAGCCGGCGTGGGGGTCGGTGTTCGGGGGGGCCGCGGTGTGACGGGCGGTGTGACGGCGGCTCCGTCGGCCGCGATCCGCGACTACCACGCGCTGCTCGACGGCACCTCCGGCGCGCAGCTCGCCGCCGACACGCACGGCGCGCTCGAGACCGCGCTCGGCCTCCGCGGCCTCATCTTCGGCGAGCGCGCGCTCTGCACCGTCGTTCGGCCGCGCTTCTTCACGCCGACCCAGTACGCGCGGCTCGGGCAGCGCATCGCCGGCCTGATGCGCGCGTTCAACGCCGCGCACCGGGCCGCGCTCGCCGACCCGGGCGTGCGCGCGCAGTTCCGCCTCGAGGAGTGGGAGGAGTCGCTGCTCGCCACCGGCCCGCGCGCGGCGGTCTCCAGCCCGACCGCGCGCCTCGACGCCTTCATCGTCGATACCGAGGGCGACGGCGGCAGCTTCGCGCTGACCGAGGTCAACGGCGAGACGCCCGCCGGCGCGGGCTTCAACGACACGCTCGTCGACACCTTCCTCGAGTTGCCGGCCATGCGCGCGTTCCTGCGGCGCTGGCACGCGATGCCCGTCCTCGCCCACTACGGCGTCGTCGAGGCGGTCGTCGGCGCGTGGCGCCGCTGGGCCGAGGGCCGGGGCCGCCCGACGCGCGGTGTCGCCCCCCGGGTCGCGATTCTCGACTGGGACGACGTCCCGACCCGGCGCGAGTTCGTCATGTTCCAGACGTTCTTCCGCGCGCAGGGCATGGAGTGCGTCATCGCCGACCCGCGTGCCGCGACGCTGCAGAATGGCGCGCTCGTCCTCGACGGCGCCCCCGTCGACGTGATCTACAAGCGCGTCCTCCTCACCGAACTCGTCGAGCGCGCCGGCGTCGAGTGCGACGTCCTGCGCGCCTGGCGGACCGGCGCCGTCTGCATGGTCAACCCGCCCGACGGCAAGATCCTGCACAAGAAGGCGTCGCTCGCCGTGCTCACGGACGAACGCAACGCCCACCTGTTCGACGCCGACGCGCACGCGGCCATCGCCGACGGCGTCCCCTGGACCCGCGTCGTCGAGGAGCGCCGCACCCTACACCGCGGCCAGGACGTCGACCTCCTGCCGTACCTCGCCGCCCACCGCGAGCATTTCGTCCTCAAGCCCAACGACGAGTATGGCGGCACCGGCATCGTCCTCGGCTGGACCGTCGATCAGGGCGAATGGGACGCCGCGCTCCAGCGCGCCCTCGCCGAGCCCTACGTCGTGCAGGAGCGCGTCCCGATCCCCTTCGAGGCGTACCCGAGCGTGGTCGACGGCGCCGTCCACCTCATCGACCGCATGATCGACACCGCGCCCTACGTCACCGACGGTCAGGTGATGGAGGGGCTCCTCAGCCGACTTTCCACCGCCGCGCTGCTCAATGTGACGGCCGGGGGCGGATCGCAGGTCCCCAACTTCATCGTCGTTCCGCGCTGACCGCGGTGCGGTTCGGGCCGCGGACTGTCGCCGAGGGCTGGCATGCTTTAGGTAACGAGCGAGAGTAGTAACCACCGGAGCTACGCCCCGTAGCCCCGCCCGCGCCGTCCCGCCCCGCCGAGGAACGCATGAAGCCACCCTCCCTCACCCTCGGAGTCGAAGAAGAGTACCAGATCATCGACCCGAAGACCCGTGCGCTGCGCAGCTACATCGGGCACATCATGGAGCACAGTCTCCCGGGCGACGTCGAGATGAAGCCCGAGCTGCACCAGAGCATCGTCGAGGTCGGGACCAAGCCGTGTAACACGCCCGCCGAGATCCGCGAGGAGCTCGTCCGCCTGCGCGGCGCGGTCATGGGCCTCGTCGCCGAGGGTGGACTCACGATCGCCTCGGCCGGCAGCCACCCGTTCTCGACCTGGTGGGAGCAGGACATCACGCAGTTGGAGCGCTACGAGGGCGTGCGGCGCGACATGGGCGATCTCGCCCAGCGGCTGCTCATCTTCGGCATGCACGTGCACGTCGGGATCGAGGACAAGGAGTTCGCGATCGACGCGCTCAACGTCGCGCGCTACTTCCTGCCGCACCTGCTCGCCCTCACGACCAGCTCGCCGTTCTGGATCGGCCGCAACACGGGCCTCAAGAGCTACCGCTCGACCGTCTTCCGCGGCTTCCCGCGCACCGGAATTCCGACGCGTCTCTCGGGGTGGAGCGAGTACCAGGAGTACATCGACGCACTCATCGAGGTGGGCTCGATCCCGGACGGGTCCAAGATCTGGTGGGACGCGCGGCCGCACTACAAGTACCCGACGCTCGAGTTCCGCCTCTGCGACGCGTGCACGCGCGTCGACGAGGCGGTGTGCGTCGCGGCGATCATCCAGGCGATGGTCTTCAAGCTGTGGAAGATGCGGCGCGACAACTACACGTTCCGCGATTATTCCTCCCGACTCATCGACGAGAACAAGTGGCGTGCGATGCGCTTCGGACTCGGCGGCAAGATGATCGACTTCGGCAAGCGCGAGGAGAAGCCCGCCCCCGAGCTCATCCGCGAGTTCATCGAGTGGTTCCTCGGCGACGTCGTAGACGAGCTCGGCACTCGTAAGGAAGTCGAGTACGCGTACCGCATCCTCGACGAGGGCTCGAGCGCGGACCGCCAGCTCGCTGTCTTCGAGCGGACCAACAGCCTCCACGCCGTCGTCGACCAGATCGTCGCCGAAACGGCCGAGGGCATCACCCCGATCCCGCGCACCGCGTTGCAGCCCACCGTTCCGGTCGTCGACCGCCGCGCGACGTTCGTCGAGCGCCGCGCGACCGCGACCGACCGCCGCCTCGACCGCCGCACGCACCACGAGGGGCACCTCGACCGCCGGGGCGAGCCGCTCCCGGGCATCCGAATCGGCGACCAGGACCTCGGCCGACCGGCACCCACCTTGCCCTAATCGGGTATAATTCGAGCACTGCGCGGCGGGGCGGGCGTGTTCGTCCGCCCCGCCGCGTGCTTCACAGCTCGACCATATCGATCCAAACGTCGCTGTCCATTTAGAGCGCGCGCCCGCGACCTCACGGACCCGGGTGCCGCGCCGAGAGGCCCATATGAACAACTCGTCCGCTCCGAGCCGCCCCGTGTGCCGCGCCAAGGCGCGCCCGGTCATCGGCGTCACGACGCAGACGCTGCACGCCATCGCCGGCATCCCCGAAGGGCTGCCGGAGAGCTGGGTGATGAACCAGCGGTACTTCCGCGCCGTCGTCGAGCTGGGCGCGGCGCCGTGGATGATCCCGCTGTTGCACGACGACGTCGACACGTTGCGCGCGATCTACGAAAATCTCGACGGGATCCTCATCCCGGGCGGGGTCGACATGGACCCCGACACTTACGGCGAGGACGTCCTCCCCGAGACCGGCCGTCTCGACCCGGCGCGCGATTGCGTCGAGCTCCAACTGGTCCGCTGGGCGTGGGAGGACGGCATGCCCGTGCTCGGCCTCTGCCGCGGCGCCCAGGTCATCAACGTCGCCCGCGGCGGGTCGCTCTGGCAGGACATCCCGACCCAGTGGAAGGACCCCAAGGGCGGCGACACGTTGATGCACGACTGCTACCCGACGAAGGGCTTCGCCCGCACGCACCACGCGCACGAGGTCGAGCTCACGGGCGGCACGCGGCTGCACGCCGCGATGCCGCGCCCGGCCGTGCCGGTCAACAGCATGCACCATCAGTCGGTGAACCGCGTGGGCGAGGGCCTCGTCGTCTCCGCGTATGCCCCCGACGGAGTCGTCGAGGCCGTCGAGGCGGATCGCGACGCCTTCATGGTCGGGGTCCAGTGGCACCCCGAGGTGTTCGAGGTCCACGATCCGTTCACGCGCCACCTCTTCCGCGACTTCATGGGCGCGGCGCAGGGGTTCGCGACGGCGGCCTAACGCGTCTCCGGTCCGGTCGCGACCCAGGCTGACGAACGCCGCCGGCCCCGCGCAAGCGGGCCGGCGGCGTTCGTGCGTGTCGCACGCTACCCGTGCTCGACGGGGCCCCGCGTCACCGGTGCGCGGTCACGCCCACCCGCGCGCACATCGCGACCACGGGGCACGCCGAGCACCGCGGTCGGACGCCGGTGCAGACGTGTTTGCCGAACGGCACCAGCAGTCGGTTGATCTCGACCCACCACCGCGGCGGCAGCACCTGCTCGAGCGCGGCGAGCGTCTTTTCGGGGGTCGCGGCACGGACGTAACCCCACCGGTTGGTCACCCGGTGCACGTGTACGTCGACCGAGATGTAGGCCGCCCCCGTTGCGACGCCGAGCGCGAGGTGCGCGCACTTCGGCCCGACCCCCGCGAACGACTGCAGCACCGCGTCGTCCGCCGGCAAGGTCCCGCCGAACTCGTCGACCGTGCGCTGCGCAATCTCACGGATCTGCCTCGCCTTGGCCGGCGCGAACGATGATTCCGCGATGATCGCCGCAAGTTCGTCCTCCGGTAACGCCGCCATCGCCGCGGGCGTCGCCGCGCGCGCGAACAACCGCCGAGCGACGGGCAGCGACACCTCGTCGTACGTGCGAATCGACAGGATGCACGCGACGAGTTGCTGAAAGAGCGTCCCGTACGCGGGGTGCGCCTGGTCGCCGTCGCGCAGTGCGAACATCGCCGCCGCCGCGTACGGCGCCACCGCCGCGCCGACCCGCTCGAGCGCGACGTCGACGTCGAACGGCTCCGAGGCGGGCGGCGGAAGCGGGGGGTCGGAAGGGGGCATGGAGGCAGGACTGCCGGTGCGAAATGCATGGCGCGAGCCGGGTTCTGCCGGCGGCCGCTGGTCAGCGGGATCCGTCATGGGTGCGGCACGCGCTATGCGCGCGTGGCGCACCCATGACGGGCTTCGAGGCCGGACACGCCGCGCGGCGCGAGTTGCACCGCGACCGGCCGGGGCGGGAGGGCATCGAGGCGGAGCTCGTCGACCGCCTCACCGCCGAACTCGAGCCGTCCGCGGCGCGACACGCGCTCGCCCGCTGCTTGGACGGCGCCGTGACGCCTCCGGCGGCACTCGCGCAGCTACTGCTGGCGTGTCGTAACGTCTCCCTCGTCCGGGAGCTGGTCGACGAGGTCACGGCGCGTGCGGACGCGGATTCGCGCGCCGGGGACGCGCTCGTCCGCGATCGCGCCGACGCGCTCACCCGGCTCTTCATCGAGAACGCTGGGGCTTGCTCCCGCGCGTTCGAGCGCTGGGCGCGGACGGACGAGGGCGCGAACGCGGTGTGCGCCGAGTTCTCCGCGATCGCGCCGGCGGCCGCCCCTACTGAGGCCGCGACGGTGCGGTACTACGAGGACGTGTTCGCGCGCGTCGTGCGCGAGGGCGGCGAGTCGTCGTCCGGCTGACGCGGCCGCGCGGGGGTTGCCGCCGTCGTGGGGCGGGGCAATCTTGCGGCTCCCGCCTGGAGGTGGAGCGGGCGTTCGGCACCGTAGCCAAGTGGTAAGGCAGAGGTCTGCAAAACCTCCATTCGTCGGTTCGATTCCGACCGGTGCCTCTTCGCAGCGCTGACACGATAGGAGCCGTAGTCGCGAACGAGCCTCCGCCCGGACGCGGACCGTGGGGAATCCCCCGCCGTCCGCGTCTCGCGCATTCGGACGCGGCGAGAGCCCGAGCGTTCGGGCGAAATGGTCGGTCACTCAAACGAGCAGCGGCCAGTCCGACCGTCGACACCCCTGGTGCCGATGCGTCCCACCCCGCCGCCCTCGTCGATGTCCGTTCCCATCCGGCCGCTGCGGTCGCGGTGCGCGACGTCACCACGCGCCGCCGGGCGCAGGACGCGCTGGGCGAGCGCGAAGCGGTGCTCCGCCAGTTCGTCGACCACGCCCCGGCCGCGGTCGCCATGTTCGACCGCGACATGCGCTACCTGGTCGCGAGCCGGCGCTGGTGTGCCGACTACGCTCTCGACGAGCGCGGCTTCTCGCCCGAGGCGCTCGTCGGGCGGTCGCACCACGACGTATTTCCCGACGCCCCCGCGCGCTGGCGCGAGGACCACCGACGCGTCCTCGCCGGCGAGGTCCTGCGCCGCCACGACGATGCGTTCGAGCGCGCGGACGGTTCGATCGAGAACCTGCGCCCAAGCGCTCTACGACCCGCTCACCGGCCTCGCCGATCGCGCGCTGTTTCTCGACCGGCTCGGCCACGCGCTCGCCTGGCGCGCGGGCGGGCGCCTCGACCCCGCGGCGTGCGAGATGGCGGTGATCTTCCTCGACCTCGACGACTTCAAGACCGTCAACGACTCGTTAGGCCACGCACAGGGGGACGCACTGTTGCGCGAGGTGGTAGCGCGGCTGCTGCGCACGACGCGCGGCTGCGACACGGTCGCGCGGCTCGGCAGCGACGAGTTCGCCGCGCTGCCGGCGGGTGGCAGCGTCGGCGTGGCGTACGCGCGCGGCCGAGTGGCGCGCCCTGACCGGCGACCCGCTGCGCATGGCGGTGAACGTGAGCGCCCGCCAGCTCGCGAAGTCCGCGGGGCTCGCCTCCGACGTCGAGGCCGCACTCGCCCGGGCCGGACTCCCCACCGCCGCGCTCACGCTCGAGATGACGGAGAGCGTGCTCATGCAGCGGACGGACGAGACGTTGTGCCGGATCGAGGCGCTCAAGGCTACGGGCGTCCAGCTCGCGATCGACGACTTCGGCACCGGGTATTCGTCGCTCGCCTACGTCCAGCGATTTCCGATCAACGTGCTCAAGATCGACAAGGCGCTCGTCGACGGGGGCGCCCAGGACGGCGGCGACCGCGCGACCGCGCGGACCGTCGTCGCGCTCGGCCACTCGCTCGGCCTGCGCATCGTCGCCGAAGGGGTCGAGCACGCGGAGCAGCGCGACGTGCTCGCCGAGATGGGGTGCGCCCAGGCGCAAGGCTTCCTGTTCGCGCGGCCGCTGAACGCGGACGCCTCGGCGCGCGTCCTCCACGAGCTGCCCAGCTTGTCGCGCGGGGTGTAGGCGGCGTTTCATTCCCGGGACGCTGGAGTTTCGCTCGCCCCTCGTCTCGCGATCACGCCGTGCCTCATCCGGTCGGACCCCGCAACACGATCGTCTTTGCGATCGGTGTCGTCATGATGGCGCTCGGCGCGTACGTCGGTGCGCACCCGCTCTGGTCGCACGGCCAGCCAGTGACCGAGTCGCGCTTCCTCGACGTCACGCTCACGCTGTTCTTCTTGCTGCGCGGGTGGATGAACGTGCGCACGTCCACGGGCCGGCCGGTCCTCGGCGGGTCGCGCCCGTGAGCGGCGGGGGGCTGGAGCGCCGGCTGGTCCAGAGCGGAACGCCGTGGGAGACGCGGGTCGGTTACAGCCGCGCCGTGCGCGTCGGCCCGTTCGTGTACGTGTCCGGGACGACGGCGACCGGGCCAGACGGCGCCCTCGTCGGCGTGGGCGACGCGTACGCGCAGGCGCGGCAGGCGCTCGCCAACATCGTCCGCGCGCTGGAGGCCGCCGGCGCCGCGCCGGGCGACGTGGTGCGGACCCGCATGTTCGTGACCGACATCTCGCAATGGGAGGCGGTAGGGCGCGCGCACGCCGAAGTCTTCGGGGCGGTGCGCCCGGCGACGGCGATGTACGAGGTGACGGGTCTGGTCGACCCGGCCATGCTGGTCGAGATCGAGGCCGACGCGTACGTGGATCGCTGACACCGGGCTGAACGGGAGCGGGCGCGATTCTTCCGGGGGAGCGGGCGGGCGCCATCCCTGGTGCCGTCCCCTCTCACCTGATCCGCTCCATGAGCCTACTCGACCTCGTTCAGCAACAACTCGGTGCCGCCGGCGGCACCGAGCAGATCGCCAATCAGATCGGCGCCGACCCGGCGACGACGCAGAACGCGATCGAGGCGGCGATTCCGGCGATCCTCGGCGGGATGGCGGGGAATGCGCGTCAGTCCGGCGGCGCGAGCGCGATCACGAGCATGCTCGGCGGCTCCGGTGGCTCCGGTGGCGGCGGACTGGGCGGAATGCTCGGCGGGCTTCTGGGCGGCGTCGGCGGGGGCGGGGGCATCGGCGGGATGCTGGGCGGACTGCTCGGGCAGCACCAGAGCACGGTGCAGCAGGGCGTGCAGGAAGCCTCGGGGCTGAGCGGCGGGCAGACGACGCAGCTGCTCGAAATGCTCGCGCCGATGGTGCTCGGCGCGCTCGGCCAGCATGGGGCGACGGGCGGCGCCTCAGGCGGAAACGGGATCACGGACGTTCTCGAGCAGCACGCGCGCGAGTCGGCGCAGGCGAGCCCCGCCGCGGGCGGCATCCTCGGCCGGATCCTCGGGGCGCTGTAGGCGATCGCCGGACGCGCATGGCGACGGGGCGTTGCAACCGCGTGCCGTGAGCGCGCGTTGTAACGCGTTGGCACGTCCGGGGTCGCGCGAGCGGCCGCGGGCGGTTCTCGCGTAAGATTCCGGGGTACGCACGAACGCCACGGGCCCGTACGGGCCCGCGGCTGGCCGCGCGCGTCGACGCGCCGGCCTCCGCCACGGGGCCCCACATCGGCCCTGCACACGGGCCCGCAGACGGCCGCACGGATCCTCGCTCATGTTCATTTCGGACTTTGCCATCAAGCGGCCGATCGTCACGATCGTCACGATGCTCGCGCTCGTGGTGTTCGGCATCGTCGCGCTCTGGCGCCTCGACACCGACGAGTTCCCTGACATCAACGCGCCGATCGTCTTCGTCGGCGTCGCCTACCCGGGCGCCTCGCCCGAGCAGGTCGAGCGCGAGGTCGTCGACCGACTCGAAGACCAGTTCTCGAGCGTCGCGGGGCTCGACCAGCTGAAGAGCACGAGTACGGACGGGTTCGCGCAGATCATCGTCCAGTTCAACTTCAACAAGCCGGTCGATCAGGCGACGCAGGACGTGCGCGACGCGATCTCGGCGGTGCGCGGGCAGCTGCCGCAGGAGATCCTCGAGCCGATCATCCAGCGCTTCGACCCCAACCAGCTGCCGATCGTCTCGCTCGCGCTCACGTCGCCGACGCTGACGCCGGCGCAGCTGACGACGATCGCCGACCAAACGATCGGGGCGGACCTGCGGGGCGTCGGCGGCGTGGCGCAGGTGAACATCTCGGGCGCCGACTCGGCGACGCTCAACGTCACGCTCGACCCGACCAAGCTCGCCGCGGCGGGCGTGGGCGTCGACCAGGTCGTCGCGGCGCTGCGCGCGCAGAACCTCGCCGCGCCCGTCGGACAGGTGACCAACGCGACGACCGAACGCACGATCCGCCTGACCGGGCGTCTGGAGAATCCGCAGGACTTCCTCCGCCTCACGGTCGCGACGCGCAACGGCGTGCCGATCCCGCTCTCGGCGGTCGCGAGCGCGGCGGCCGGCAACGCGGAGCGCCGCTCGTCGGCGTTCTTCAACGGGCGCGAAGCGATCGGGCTCGACGTGGTGAAGAGCAAGGGCTACAGCACGACCGCGGTGAGCGACCGCGTGCGCGCGCGCGTCGTGGAGTTGCAGAAGGCGCTCCCGCCCGGGGCGAAGCTCGAGATCGTGCGCGACGCGGGCGTGCGCGTCCGCAACTCGGTCAACGACGTGCAGAGCGCGCTGATCGAGGGCGCCGCGCTCACGGTGCTGGTCGTCTTCGTCTTCCTCAACTCGTGGCGCTCGACCGTGATCACCGGGCTGGCGCTGCCGGTGAGCGCGCTCGCGTCGTTCGTGCCGCTCTGGGCGATGGGCTTCACGCTCAACACGATGAGCCTGCTGGGGCTCTCGCTCGCGATCGGCATCCTGATCGACGACGCGATCGTGGTACGCGAAAACATCGTGCGCCACGTCGAGATGGGGAAGGACCACTTCGAGGCGGCGCACGAGGGCACGGACGAGATCGGGCTCGCGGTCGCGGCGACCACGTTCTCGATCGTCGCGGTGTTCGCGCCTGTCGCCTTCATGAGCGGGCTCGCGGGGCAGTGGTTCAAGCCGTTCGCCCTGACGATCGCCTTCGCGGTGCTGGTCTCGCTCTTCGTCAGCTTCTCGCTTGACCCCATGCTGTCGGCCTACTGGCCGGACCCCGAGATCGAGTCGCACGAGCACCGGAGCGCGATCAGCCGCGTGCTCGTGCGCTTCAACAGCTGGTTCGACCGGCAGGCGGAGCGCTACACGCGCGGCGTCTCGTGGGCGCTCGACCACCCGAAGTCGATGGTCGCGGTCGCGGTGCTCTCGCTCGTCGGCGCGGTGGTGCTCCAGGGCGCGTTCGGCGGGACGAGCTTCGTCGCCGACAGCGACCGGTCGGAGATCACGGTGAGCATCGAGGCGCCCCCGGGCTCGTCGCTCGAGTACACGCGGTTCGCCTCGGAGAACGTCGCGCGGGCGATCCGGGCGCACAAGGAAGTGGCGTATACCTACACGACCGTCGGGAGTTCGTCGGGGACCGGGGCGGTCGACGCGGCCAGCGTGTACGTGCGGCTCGTGCCCAAGGCCGACCGCTCGCGCTCGCAGCAGGCGATCGCCGGCGAGCTGCGCGGCGAGTTGCGGCGCATGGGCGGCGTCACGGCGTACCTGCTGGAGTCGGGCGGCCCGGGCGGCGGGCAGAAGCAGGTCCAGCTGCAGCTCCAGGGGAACGACGCGACCACGCTGGCGTCGCTCGCGAACCGGGTGCTCGCGATCGCGAAGGCCACGCCGGGCGCGGTCGACGTCGGGCTGTCGAGCAAGGGAGACAAGCCCGAGCTGCGCGTCGACGTCAACCGCGGCCTCGCCGGGTCGCTCGGGCTGTCGGTCGCGCAGATCGCGCAGTCGTTGCGGCCGGCGTTCGCGGGCGTGGACGCGGGCAACTGGGTCGACCCGTCGGGGCAGACCGACTACGTGCGCGTGCGGCTGCCGGCCGCCGCGCGCGAGAACGCCGCGGACCTCGCGCAGATCCCGCTCGTGCTCGCCGGCGGCCCGAACGGCGGCTCGGTCGTGCCGCTCGGACAGGTCGCGACGATCACGCCGACGACCGGTCCGGCGCAGATCGAGCACCTCGACCGCAAGCGCGTCGTGACCGTGGGCGCCAACGTCCAGGGCTCGTCGCTTACCACGGTCATCAACAGCATCGTCGCCACGCAGCGCCGCCAGGTGCCGTTCCCGCCGGGCTACCAGATCGTGCAGGGCGGGCAGGGCAAGGACCAGGCGGAGGTGTTCGGCAGCATCGGCACGGCGCTCGGCGTCGCGGTGATGCTGATGTATCTGATTCTCGTCGTGCAGTTCGGGTCGTTCCTCGACCCGCTGGCGATCCTGGTGTCGCTGCCGCTCTCGCTGATCGGGGTGGTGCTCGCGCTGATCGCGACGCACGACACGCTCAACATCATGTCGCTGATCGGTGTGATCCTGCTGATGGGGATCGTCGCGAAGAACGCGATCCTGCTGATCGACTTCGCGAAGTGGGGGCGCGAGCAGCGGGGCCTGCCGATCCGCGAGGCGCTGATCGAGGCCGGGCGGACGCGGCTGCGGCCGATCCTGATGACCACGCTGGCGCTCATCGCGGGCATGATTCCGGTCGCGCTCGGGCTGGGCGAGGGCGCGGACTTCCGCGCGCCGTTAGGCCGCGCGGTGATCGGCGGGACGATCACGAGTACCGTGCTGACCCTATTCGTGATCCCGACGATCTACGAGATCTTCGACGGGTGGCGGACGCGGCTCGGCGCGCGCTTCCGCGCCCGGGGCGGGGCCGCGGCGCGGGGCGCTCCCGCGCCGCGCCCGATCGGGGTGGGCGGGCTCACGCCGGAGCCCGCCGGGGACTAACGGGGCACTAGCGGGCCCGCGCGTCCCGCTCGCGCGGGGGGAGCAGGGAGCCGAGGACTTCGGTGGTCGCCGCCATCGCGCGCCAGGGGTGGCGGCGGACGCCGAGGGGGCCGAAGGTCGAGGCGACGGCGTCGTGGTAGACGACGAGCGCGCTGCGGAGCGCGTCGACCGCGCCCCACGTGATCTTGCGCGGGCTGTCGTCGGGCAGCAGGTGGTTGGCGAGGGCGACGGCCGCGCGCAGGTGGTCCGACGCCGCTTCGGGCGGCAGCGCGGCCGCGGCCTGCACGTGGCCCTCGAGCAAGGCGGGGACGGCCTCGGGCGAGCCGAGGGCGTGCGCCCACTCCGCGGCCGCGAGTGCCGGCGCGATCGGGAGGGCGGGGTCCGCGGCGTCGGCCGGGGAGACGTCAGTGTTAGGCGCGGTCGCGCCGTTCATCGCTCCCGGCGCGGGGCGCGCCGCGGCGGCCAACTCGGCCGGCGTGGCGAGGCGGACGGTGCCGGGCGGGTGGTAGACTGGGGCGGACTCGGTGCTGCTCATGGCGACCTCCTGGTGGCGATCGTGCGGCGTCTGGTGCGGGGTGTCGTGACGACTCGTGACGACGTCGTGGTCTTCGACACGAGACTTACGGTCGCCGGGGGCCCGCGTCCAATACATCTTCCGTGCGACCCGATACCCGGGAGGTCTGACGCGTGGAGCTGCGCCACCTGCGCTATTTCGTGGCTGTCGCGGACGAATTGCACTTCGGCCGCGCGGCCCTGCGGCTGCGCATCGCGCAGCCGCCGCTCAGCCGGCAGATCCGCGACCTCGAGCGCGAGCTCGGCGCCGAGCTCTTCTCGCGCGTGAAGGGGCGCGTGGCGCTGACGCACGCGGGTGCCGCGTTCCTCGGCGAGGCGCGGCGGACGCTCGCGCAGGCGGAGCGGGCGGGCGAGGTCGCGCGCCGGGCGGCGCGTGGCGAGGTGGGGCGCCTCACCGTGGGCTTCGTCGAGGCGGCGACGTACAGCGGCGTGCTGGCCGACGTGCTCGGCGTCTTCCGCGCGCGCCGGCCGGACGTCGGGCTGGAGCTGTCCGAGCTGAGTTCGCGGCAGCAGGCAGAGGCGCTCCGCGAGGGGCGGATCGACGTCGGCGTCCTGCACACGGTCCCGCTCGACGCGGCGGAGTGGCTCGGCGTCGAGCGGGTGCTCGACGACCCCGCGGTGGTCGCGCTGCCGCGCGAGCACCGGCTGGCGCGCCGGGCGCGCGTGCCGCTCGCGGAGCTCGCCGGGGAGCCGCTGCTCATGCTGCGGCGGCCCAGCGGGCGGGGGCTGCACGACCGCATGGTCGCGGCGTGCGAGGCGGCGGGCTTCGCGCCGTCGGTGGTGCAGGAGGCCGGTCAGCTCCAAACCCTCGTCGGGCTGGTCGGCGCGGGCGTGGGGGCGACGTTCGTGCCGCGGTCGTTCGAGACCCTGCGGCGGCCGGGGGTGCTGTACCGGCCGCTCGCGGGGGTGGAGGTGGACATGGGCACGTGGGCCGTCTGGCGGACGGCCGACGGGCGCGCGACCGACGCGCGCGGGGCCGACCGGTCCCCCGTGGTCGCGGCCTTTCTGGAGGCGCTCCGCGAGGCGGTGCGGGGCCGGGCGCCCGGCGACGCGGGGGACGCGCCGGACGCCGAGGCCCCGCGTTAGGCCGTTACCGCAAGCCCGTCACTGGAAGCTGTAGCGCAGGCCGAGCTGGAAGCGGTACACGTCGTTGATCCCGGCGCTGCTCTGGGTGCTCGTCGTGATCGGCTGGTTGTTGATGAGCGCGAGGCGGTAGAGCGGCGCGCCGGTCGCCGGGTCGACGTTGCCGGTGTACGCCAGCGGCTGGAGCGTGACGTAGCGGCGTCCCACGCCGTAGCGGCTGTTGATGTAGTTGCCGATGTTGAACGCGTCGAGGCGCACCTGGACGCTGTTGCGCTTGCCGAACGCGGGTCGGAAGAGCTCCTGGGCGAGGCTTGCGTCGGCGCGGAAGACGCGCGGCAGCAGGACCGCGTTGCGCCGCGCGTACTGCCCGCGGTGCTTGCTGAGGTAGCCGTCTTGGTTGATGTAGGCGTCCCACGCGTCGGCCTGCTGCTGCGCCGTGAACGCGGGGGTCGTCTTGGTCGCCGCGACGTTGACGAACTCCGTCTCGCTCTTGTCGCGCGGGATGTAGACCAGGTCGTTGCCGCTCGCGCCGTCGCCGTTGAGGTCCCCGGCGACCGTGTAGCTCGCCACGCCGCTCGTGATGTTCTCGAGGAAGACCGAGACCGACGTCGCGCCGAACGAGAAATAGTCGCGGCGGAAGCTGAGCGCGGCGAAGAAGCGCGAGCCCGGGAAGTAGCTCGAGTTGCTGACCGGCGCGTTGTTGGGGTTGCCCGAGATCGGGTTGCCGCTGAAGGAACCGGACGCGATCGAGCCCGCGTCGACCGTGTTCTTCGCCGCGCCGTAGTCGTAGCCCGCCTTGACGTACAGGCCGCCGCGGAAGCTCTTCTCGAGCGTGGCGGCGGCGTTGTAGTTGTAGCCGACGTTCTGGTTCTTGAGGACGTAGGCCGCGGTGATGTTCTGGTTGATGCGGGTGGCGTTCACCCCGGCCGTCGTCGAGACCCAGCGCGGGCGCTGGTCGGCGCCGCCGAAGTGGGACTGTGGCGCGGGGAGGTTGGCGTTGATGTAGTACACGCCGTTGACGTCACGCCCGTAGAGCAACTCGGCGGTGCCGACGAGCCCGAACGGCAGGCGCTGGTCGACGGCGAAGTTGCTGCGCCACTGCTGCGGGAAGCGGAAGTTCTTGTCGGTGAAGTCGAGCTCGTAGCTCGCGGCCGGCGCGCCGGTCACGCTCGCGGGCGCGTAGGCGGTCGGGTTGGGGTTGAAGCCGTAGGCGGCGGCCGCCGTCCCGCGTGCGTCGATGAGGCCCGTCTGGATGCCGTTCTGCCCGATCTGGTTCGAGATCCAGACGTAGGCCGGGCGCCCGCTGAAGATCCCCGTCCCGCCGCGGAGTTGGGTGGCGCGCTCGGCGTTGAGTTCGTAGTTGAAGCCGAGCCGCGGTGAGAAGAGCGGGTTGGCGTCGGGGAGCTTCTGCGTCTGGTATTGGACGGCGTTGCCGTTCTCGTCGCGGAAGGTGAGCCCGTTGGCCAGGGGATTGGTGAATCCCGTCGGGCTGAAGACGGGCACGTCCGCGCGGACGCCTAACGTCAGCTGCAGGCCGCGGGCGGCGCGCCACACGTCCTGCGCGTAGGCCGAGTAGCTGTTGACCTTGAGCGGCTGCAGCGGCTCGGTCTGCCCGGGGATGTTGTTGTAGCGCAGCTGGAAGATGCGCGGGGTGACGGTCGCGGTCGTCCGGTTGGGGTTGGCGATGTACCCCTGCGCGTCGTTGTAGAAGTCCTGCAGCGAGTTGTAGACGTAGACGCTCTGTGAGCCCGGGAAGAAGACGTTCTCCGAGCGGAAGCGCTCGTACGCGGCGCCGAAGGTCAGGTCGTGCTTGTCGGTGAAGACCGAGAAGTTGTTCTGGAACTGCAGCGTGTTGTAGCGGAGCTGGTTGTCGGGCGTGAACGGCTCGAAGCCGAAGTTGAGGTACGTCGTCGTCGTCGTCGGGTCGAGGATGTCGACCGTCGGGAAGATGGTGCCCTTGTAGCCGCGGCTCTCGTCGTTCTTGGTGTAGCCCGCGATCAGGTTGTTGGCGTAGCGCCCGCCGCCCAGCTGCGAGTTCCACTCGCCGACGTAGGACCGGATGTTCTCCATAATGGAGTAGCCCGAGTTGGCGAACGTCAGCGCGTTGATCGTCCCCTGGCGACCGCCGAAGCCCAACGAGTTGGAGTTGGAGGCGGGGAAGTCGGCCGACGAGTTGAGGAACGTGTAGCGGAAGGAGAGCTTGTTCTGGTCGTTCGCGTTGAAGTCGACTTTGGCGAGCACGCGGTCCGACGGCGTCGCGAAGTTGTAGCCGGTGACGGGGCCGGTGTCGTACTTGAAGTTGTTCAATAGGAATTGCTGCAGTTGCGTCACGTCGCTCTGCTGCACCCGCGTCGTGTTGCCGCCGACCGGCTGCCCCCCGGTGTTGGGCAGGAAGGTGGTCCCCGGCGCCGTCCGCCGGTCGGTCTCGTAGTTGGCGAAGAAGAACAGGCGGTCGCGCACGATCGGGCCGCCGAGCCGCGCGCCGAACTGGCCGAACTTGAAGGTGCCCGGGTTGTAGGCGAGGCCGTTGGCGACGTTCCCGACGTAGCTCTGGTCGTTCCGGAAGAAGTACGCCGAGCCCTCGAAGTTGTTGGTCCCCGAGCGGGTGACGGTGTTGACGCTGGCGCCGGTGAAGTTGCCCTGGCGCACGTCGTACGGCGCGATGTTGACCTGGATCTGGTCGATCGCGTCGATCGGGATCGGCGACACGCCCGTGCGCCCGCCGGGCTGCCCCTGCAGCCCGAACGAGTTGTTGAACGATGCGCCGTCGACGAGGATGTTGTTGAAGCGCGTGTCCTGCCCGGCGAAGGACAGCGAGCCGCCGGGGCCCGGCGTCACGTTGGCCTGCGGCGTGAGGCGTACGAAGTCGCCGATCGTGCGGCTGATCGTGGGCAGGGTCTGGATCGCCCCGCGGTCGATGCTCGTCGCCGCCCCGGTGCGCGCCGCGCTGAGCGTGCCGGTCGGCGCCGCCTGGACTTCGACGGTGGCGAGCTGCGTCGCGACCGGGACGAGCGTGACCGAGAAGTCGGCCTGGGTGCCTAACTGCAGCGACAGGCCGTCGCGCGATTGCGGCGCGTAGCCGAGCGCGCGGGCGGTCACCGAGTACGGGCCGCCGACGCGCATGCCCGAAATGACGTAGCGGCCGTCCGGGCGGACGGTTGCGCGGTACGTGGTGCCGGAGGGGCGGTGGACGGCGACGACCTGCGCGCCCGGGGGGGCCTGTCCGGCGGGACCGCCGACGCGCCCGGCGAGGGTGGCGGTGGTGGTGACCTGGGCGTCGAGCGAGGCGGCGGCGAGGCCGAGGGCGGCGGCGATCGGCCAGGCGGTGGAACGCATTGGCGGGCGCGGGCGGGAGGGGGCAGTGCGGCGGGGTCGGAGGAACGCGAACCGTGTTCGCCCGAACGCCGCAGAAAGTACCGCCGCCCGGTCCGCCCCGCTGCGGACTGCGGTCACCATCACGTCACAACCAGTCGCCCACACTCGGGGCCCGTGCGGGAGCCGCGCGCCTTCGACGCGCGAGATCTTACTGCACCGTCCAGCGGTCGCGCCGGTCGACGAAGCGGTCGGCGTGCAGGTGCAGCCCGGTGCTTGCCCGGTCGACGAGCCCCGCCGCCATCGCAGACGCCACCTGAGCGCGGAGCACCGCGTCCGTCGAGAAATCCTTCACGCGGATCCCGGCGCCGCGCAGCGACGTGACGACGTACTGCACCTGGTCGGGCGGCAGGTCGCGCACGCGCAAGTCGGCCGCCCCACCGGGCCCGTAGAGCGCCACGTGCTCGGCGTGGTCGCGCCCCGTGACGACGAGCTCGTGCCCGAAGCGCGCGGCGAACGCGGCGCGCACCTGCTCGAGTTGCGTCGCGAACTCGCCGACCGAGAGCCGCGCCTCGCGCGCGAGCGGGGCGGCGGCGCCGGGACGGACGAGGGGCGCAGCCGTGCGCGCCGAGAATCGCGTGGGCACCGCGACGCGCCGCTCGCGGTAGATGGCGGCGATTCCGGCCTCGAGCGCGTCGATGCGCGGGCGCACCCACGGGTTGGTGCGGAGCGGCGTGGCCTCGAGTGTGGTCACCGCCGCGCCGAACTCCCGCAACGCGGCGTCGGGCACGCCGATCTCCAACAGCGCGCTGCCACGCTCGATGTGGTCCTCCGCCTGGGCCGCGACCACGTCGTACGCCCGGGCGTCGGCCTCGGTAAGCGGGGGCGGCACGTCCGGGCTGCCGGGCGCGACGGCGCGCCAGACGAGCATCCCGGCGGTGACGACGAGGGCCGCCGCGACCGCGCCAACTGCCCAGCCGAGCCAGCGCGCGCCGCCGCGAGCGCGTCGTGAGCGGCCGCGGCCCGCGCGGTCGCGCCACCGCCGCCACACCCGCCGCACGAACCCAAACGCCCCCACACGCGGCTCCGCGAATCGGAGGGTTCCGGGGACCGGGGGCGCGGCGTCGACGGCGATCTGGCGGACCGGGGCCGGCGCGGGGGCGAGTTCCAGGCGGTAGGCGATCCCCGGGAGGATGCCGACCACGTCGCCGCCCGCGAGGCGGCGAGGCACGTCCACCGGCTCGCCGTTGACGGTGGGCGCCGGGACGACGCCGCGCTGCGGGAGGAGGTAGTAGCCATCCGCGCGCTCGGTGAGAGCGACGTGGCGCGCGGCGACGCCGGGGAGGAACAGGGGGAGCGCTGCGCCCTGCGCGGCGCCGATCCAGAACGGCGAGCCTGCGAGTGCGACCGTCGCGCCGGCGTGCGGCGCGACGGGCGCGAGGCGGGGCCAGCCGACCGGCGGTCCGCCCCGCGAGTGGCCCAGTGGCTCGGCCGGCGGTTGGCTCAGGGCGCCGCGTCCGGGTAGCGCGGCTGCACGTACGGGCGCACGACGAACGGCCGCGCCCAGCTCTCGGTCAGCTGGCGGTAGAGCCGGCTGCTTTCCGCCGGCGAGTACACGCGCCGCAGCAGGGCCGCGATGTCGTACGACTCACCCGCGACGACGGGGTCGAGCACGAGCAGGTACGAGAGCGTGCCGTCCCCGCTCTGCCGCGTCGGGGTGATCAGGCGCGACTGGTGGAGGACGCGTGCGACGCCGGTGTCGGACTTGGCCATCTGCCGCATCGCCGGGAAGTACGCGTCGGTGAAGAAGCGTTCGAACTGTTCGCGGCGCGCGGGCGCGACGATGTACTCGACGATCAGGAGCGTGTCGCCCGGCGCGGCCCGGGTACCGGCGGCGGTGGGGGTCGGCGTCGTGTGGGCGGCGCTCTGGTGCCCGCCGCCGCACGCGGCGGCTGCGACGGCGGCCAAGGCGGCGACGAGGAGCGCCGGGCGGGTGGACGGGATCGAGCGGTGGGCGGGGTGTGAGGACACGAGCAGGAAGGG
Source organism: uncultured Gemmatimonadales bacterium (assembly GCA_963763675.1). Taxonomy (GTDB): domain Bacteria; phylum Gemmatimonadota; class Gemmatimonadetes; order Gemmatimonadales; family Gemmatimonadaceae; genus BPUI01. The sequence continues at coordinate 536,024 of CAVXPN010000003.1, read as the reverse complement.
CTGGAGGCGGAACGACGGCGCGGTCGGCGGGGAAACGCTCAGCACTCGCCGCGCAGCGGCTTCCCCTGGAGGGTCGGCGCCCAGTGCTTGTCGTCCCGCCCGCTGGGTGTTATGAGCAGGGTATCGGGACAATAACCCGGCGCCTGGATGCGGATCACCGTCGGCTGGCCGGCGGTGAGGTGGATGGACCGGTTGGTCGTCGCGCCCGCGCCGTTCACCGACAGCGACCACCCGGTCGGCAGGTCGCCGTCGATCGTGATCTGCGGTCCCGTCGCCAGCTGCGCGCGGAGGACGCGGAGGCTGTCGCGGCGACGGCGGCGGAAGTCGCGCAGGGCGCTATCGCGCAGCACACTATCGCGGTTGATCACCGCGACCGCGGTACCGCCGGTACCGGCGGTAGCGGCGATGTTGGAGCCGTTCGGGGTGCCCGTCGTCGACGGCCCCACCCCGGTCACGCCCTGATTGCCGCTCGGAGCAATCAGCGTGTAGGGCGACTTGGCCGTGTCGCCGGTGACCGGCGCGGTACGCGCGCGCGAGCTGCCGCGCGTGAACGCAAACGCGGCCGCGCCAACCAGCGCGAGCGCGCCGACGCCGAGCGCGATCGGAAGCGCGCGGCGAGGGCGTGGGGTGTCGTCTGCCGCAACGAGCGCGGCCGGCGCCGCCGCCGTGTCGTCGCCGTCGGGGTCGGCGGGAGACGCCGTGACCGGCTCGGCGTAGCCGCCGGCCCCCGCCGGCGTGCTCGCCGCGTACGCCGGCTCGGGCGCGGCCGGCGCGCCGGCGTCGGCCGCGTCCCAAATCACGTCCAACGCGAGCTGCCCGTCCGGCTGGGGCCGAATCACGAACGCGGTCAGTCGGGTGTCGTCGGTTTCGTGGCCGAAGTACATCGTCCCGCCGCGCACGTGCGGCACACTCCCGACAACGTCGATGGTGCCGCGGAGCTGTTCGCGGAGCGACGCGGCGTCGACCGCGGAATCCGCCGGCGGGAGCATGACGTGCTCGCACCGCGGGCACGCGTCGACCCAGGCATTCACGCGGAAGCCGCACGCCGCGCACCCGCCGGCGTCGGCGGGCACGCTGTCGCTCAGCGCGCCGACGACGTCGAGCGACTCGGCGCTCGGCGGCACGATCAGGAGCACCGAGCGGCCGGTCGCGACCTCCTGGGCGAGGAACGCGCTGCCGAGGACGTCGGACTCCCCGAGCGTGCCGTGGGGGACGTACTCCCCGCGGGTGGCATCGACGATTTGCTGGAAGAGGGCGCTAGACACGACAGTGGCGAACAGAAGCGGGCTGGGCGTCAGTCGCCCGGCGGGGCAGCGGTGGGAGGGCGGCCGCGGGGCGCACAGACGTGCACACCGGGGCGCACAGACGTGCACACCGGGGCGCACCCAGCACCTGCGGACCGGAGCGCCCACTAGAGGAAATCTTGTACCGGGCGCGCCGCGACGCGGAGTGCGAGGAGACGATATATGCAAGCTCGTCCGGGCGGCACGCCGCGTGAAGGGGCGGGGAACGTTCGCCCCCGCTTTCTTGCCCGCCATGCCCGTTTACGTCATCGAGTTCGTCACGAGTGATGCGCGTCCACACCAGCGCCGCTTCACGCTGGACGATGACCGCGCGTTACGCCCGCAGCTCGAGCACGTGCTCGCCGAGCTGGAACGGGCCGGCCTCGTGCTGCGCGGCGGTCCCACCGATGGGCTGACCGTCCGCTGGGCCGGGCGGGAGGTCGACGGCGCGCGTTCGCCGACTGCGCTCGGCGTGACCCCGGACCGGCCGATCGAGCTGCGCATGCAGCGCCGGCGCGCGCCGGTGACGCTCACCGCGCCGCCCCCGCCTCCCGAAGCGCCCCCCCAACGCTTCATCCCGCGGGCCGTCTACGCCGGGTCGGCACTTGGCGCCGCCGGCGCGTGGGCGGCATGGACGCTCGCGGGCGCGTTCTCGGACGGTTCGGCGGACGGCGGCGGCGCGTTGGTCACGCACGCCGGTCTGGACGGCGTCGCGGCCGCGCTGTTTGGCCTGCTGGTCGGCGGCGTGGTCGGCGTGGGGCACGCACGCCGTGACGGCGGGTCGGCGGCCGGCGGCGCCGCGGCCGGGGCGGCGGGTGGCATCGCGGCGTCGATTGTCTGGGCCGCGGTTGGTGCGCTCGTGCTCGACCGGGGCGACGGCGACGCGGCGGGTATGCCGTCGCCCGCGGCGGCCGTCGTGTGGCGCGCCGCCTCGTGGGCGCTCCTCGGCGCGTGCGTCGCCGCGGGCGGGTCGCTCGGGACGTCCCGCTGGAGCGCGAGCGGCGGGCGGCTTTTCGGCGCGCTCCGCGCGGCGGGATGGGCGTCGCTGGCCGGGTTGGTCGGCGGGCTCGTGCCCGCGCTTCCCGGGCCCGTCGAGTTGTACGGCGCACTCGGCGCGGCGCTCGCCGGGGCGGGGGTGGGCGCGGCGGCGGCGTGGGCGGCGATGCGGGAGGCGATCGGCGTCCTCTCGCTCGAAGCGGTCGGGGCGCGGGGGCCCGGCGTCCTCTCGCTCCGCGAGTGGAACCTGGGCGAGGGGCGCGCGGTCGCGCTCGCCGGGGCCGCCGGCGAGGACGGGCCGCTGGTCGCCGTGGCGAACCGCGTCGTCACGCAGGCCTCCGCCGCGGGCGTCGCGCCGCGCCCCGTGCGCCAGGACGACCGCGTGGCCGCGGGCGGCGCGCGGTACCGCTTCCGTCGCCTGGTCGCGTCCGTGCTCGCCGCCGGGGCCGTGGGCGCGGCGGCGCAGCGCGCGGCGCAGGCCCAGACACCGGCGCAGATACCGGCCCAAGCGTCGGCGCAGACCGGGGGCGATGCAGCGCGCGATTTCGATCGCGTGACGCTCGTGCGGTGCATCGCCGAGCGCCCGCTGCCGTGCGTCAACGTGCGCGTGACGCTGCCGCCGAGCGCGGCGGTGCGCGACGCGTTCGCGACCGGCGGGGCCGACGCGGCCGATGCGCCGGACACGGCGGCTGCCCTCGCGCGGGCCGCCGGCTGGTCGGGGCGGCTCGGCCCCTACACGCTCGAACCCGTGCGCGTGCAGATCGCGCGGGCGGGCGGGGCGCGGCGCGTCGTCCTCACCCTGATCGACGTCAGCGGGTCGATGCGCGGCGACGGCATGCAGGTGGCCCGCGCCGCGGTGCGCGCCTTCCTCCGCGACCTCGGCGCGGGCGCCGGACCGGGCGACGTCCAGGCCGGGCTCGGCGCGTTCGCCAGTCGCAACGTCGTCGCCGGGATCCAGCGCGTCGCGTTCACCGCGCCCGAAACCGCGGCCGGCGGCGTCGACCTGTTGCCGCCGGCCGCGGGGAACACCGGGCTCTACTCGGCCGTGGCCGCGGGCGCGGAGCGGGTCGCAGCCGCGGCGCGCGAGGCGGGCGAGGGGACGCGCGCGGCCCTCGTCGTGATCACCGACGGCGTGAACGACGTGGCCGACGCGTCGGGGCGGCCGCGGCGGGACGACGACCCGGGCCTCCTGCGCGGCCCCGACGGGCGGAGCGCCGCAGCGGGAACCGCGCGGCGGCTCGGCGTGGACCTGTACCTCGTCGGAGTCGGGCAGGAGCCCGACATGAATGAGCTGCAGGCGCTCGCCGGCGACGGCGGGCGCGCGTTTCGGACGGCGCGCGACGCGGTCGCGCTACGGCAGGCGCTGACGCGCGTGGACGCCGCGCTCGCGCCGACGCGCGACGTGCTCTTCGCCGTGACCGGCGCGGAGCGCGCGTCGCTCGCGCGCCCCGAGTGGCGGCTCGTCGTGGCGCAGGGTGGGGGCGCGGACGGCGGGCTGGCGGGTGGGCCGTCCCCGGGGAGCGCGCGTGCGGCGTTCGTGGGGATGTGGCCCGCGCCGCTCGTCGGCACGCCAGTGTTTCGGGGCACCGCGTTCCGCGCGGACGGGCGCGGGCCCGCGGCGCCGGCGTGGCTCCGCGCGGCGGCCGGCGAGGGGATGTTCTTCGAGCGGCGCGGGCTCGTGAGCTTGTTTGTGGCGCTGCTCGTGGCGATTGTGTGGGCGCTGCCGCGCGCGCTCTGGCAGCCCGTGCCGTGGGCGCCCGCGGGCGCGCCGGCCGTCGGCGCGACGCCGGCCCGCGCTCTCGCGGGCGCCGGCGGGGTGGGGCCGACGGACACGACGCTGCGTCAGCTGCCGCTGCGGCCGGTGCCCCAGCCGGCCGGCGGCGCGGCCGCGGCGCTCGGTGCGGCGGGTGACGGGCTCGCGCCGGACGTGCGCGAGGCCCCGCCGCGGCGGCCCGAGGACGTCACCGCGCAGCGCGTTCGCCACCACGGCACGCGGCCCGCATCTAGGACCGGTGCCGCCCAACCCGCCGCGCCGCGGCGGCCCTGACGTCGACACATCCCCTGACGTCGATTGCCCCGTTGGACGGCCGCCGCGTCTCGGCGGCCCGCATTCCCTTCTGAGGAGAACGTTCGCCATGCCCGTCGTCCGCGTGACCCGTGCCGGCGTACGGCCGGCCCCCCGCGAGGTGCCGACCGACACGACGCTTACCGTGCTGCCGATGACCTTCGACCGCGTGGGCCAGGAGGCCGACGAGGACGAGGCGCCGACGCGCGTGAGCTCGCTCAAGGAGGCGTTCGAGCAGTTCGCGCCTTCGCTCGACTTCCGCACCGCCGCGGGCGAGGAAGGCACCGAGTTCGTCGCCGAGTTGGAGTTCAAATCGCTCAAGGACTTCGACCCCAAGCAGATCCGCGCCCGGCAACCGGGGAAGCGCAACGACGTCGCCGACCTGCAGGCGCGCATCGACCTGTTGCACCGAATGCGCGAGCGCTTCGCGTCGCTGCCGGTCAAGCGGGCGTGGGACAACCCCGAGCAGCGCGCCGAGTTGCTCGACGCGGTGCGGGAGTTCGAGTCGACGCTGCGCCGGCTCGCCGGTGTGGCTGAGGGCTCGGTCGCACCCTCGGGCGAGGCGGAGGCGCGCTGACGATGGCCACCGGACAGAAGGCGGCGACCGCCGTGAAGAGCGCGCAGGAGATCATCGGGACCAAGAAGGCCGGGAAGGCGATCGAGGAAATCTTCAACGTCATCCACCCGGCGCCGGCGCGCACCTCGCTCGACCAGATCTTCACGAAGGAGAGCGCGGGGCAGTTCCTCGACCGCGTCGCGAGCTTCTCGAAGATCCTCAACGAAACCCAGACGTACGAGCAGGCGCTCGCCGCGCTCGACGCCTCGATCGAGCAGGCGGAGGGGGTGCGCGACCAGGTGATGGCGGAGCTCTACCGGCAGCTGCGGCCGGTGGAGAAGAGCTACCGCCAGGTCCAGCTCTTCTTCGAGAACGCGGAGGTGCGCGACACGCTGCAGCGCCCGCCGGTCGAGTTCTACATCTTCAACGCCGACACGCGGGCGATCCGCAAGGACACCGAGAGCTCGACGGTGGTCGCGATCGACGAGTTCGTGCAGAGCCGGAACGACACGTTCAACTTCCGGCAGTTCATCTGCAACCTGGTGATCCCGGGCTACGTGCCGGACGGGGTGCGCAAGCGTTTCGAGGACATGGCCAACCAGTGGGGGATGCTGCTGGTCGGCGACCTGCGGGACGAGCCGAGTTTCCGCGCACTGAGCGACCAATTCCGGACGGACGGCGGGGCGTACGAGTTCCTCAAGCGCCCCGAGGACAAGGCGGCCAGCGACGTGGTGGTCGCGGGGTACGCGAAGCTGCGGGACCGGCACTGGTTCGAGGAGCCGGACGCGGACAGCGCGGCGGACGACGCGGACCTCTACGCGCCGGGGTCGCTGATGTTTGCCGGGGCGCTCGCGCGCACGGACCGGACGATCGGGGCCGGGATCGCGCAGGGGCCGGTGGGGATGATCTTCGGCAAGGTGCGCGGGACCGAGAAGGCGCGCATCGAGCCGCGGATCTCGCAGATGGAGCACCTGACGATGGACCGGCAGGTGGTGAACATCATCCGCAACGAGGACAACGACCTCGTCTTCGTCGGGAGCCGCTCGCAGGCGGAGGACCCGAACGGCGTGTTGAAGTTCTTCACGAGCTACCGCGTGCTGCGCTACATCGAGCGGCGGATCGCGGTCTACCTGCGGCGCGTGGCGGAGCAGCGACTCACCCGGGACCTCGTCAAGGACCAGGTGCGCAACCCGATCGAGGAGTTCCTCGACAACGAGAAGAAGAAGGGGACGATTTACAACTACGACCTCGACCTGGACATGGACGAGGACAAGTTCGCGATGGGGCAGCTCGACATCTCGCTCGAGATCCTGCCCGTGGGCCCAGCGGAGTCGTTCAACCTGAAGATCGACACGCCGGACTTCCGGAAGGGAAACGAGCAGGCCGCCTAACGGTGGGCGCGGCGGGGGACGGCCCGCCGGACGGCACGCCGGGCGCGACGCGGGCGCGGCCGATGCTGGCGGGGGCCGGGCCCGCGCCACCGTCCGCGGTCGCGCGAGTGCGGGGCGCGGTTGCCGCCGCTGCGGCCGGGATCGCGCGGGTGGCGCGACAGGTCGCGGCCCGCGCGCGCGTGGTGATTCGGGGGTGAATTACCGGAGCACGGGCTGGCGACGCTGGCCAGACAAATGCTCTGTCTCGCGGCGGGCGGTGACCTACAGGCGCGTGGGGAGCGCGGGGGCCGCCTGCACGACTTCACCCTTCACCCGAGAGGGTAGCAGCATGGCTCAGACGTACAAGCGCGTGATGGTCGACATTGGTGGCGTCAAGTTCTACCCGATCGAGGCGAAGTACTCGCTCGCGCGGAACGCGAACCAGGCCGGCCGCCGCATCGGCGACTCGCTGCAGGCGCGCGCTTACATGTGGGTGGACGCGCACGACACGGCGCGGCTCTCGCAGGACCAGATGATCCAGCTCTGGAAGAAGGCGACGGACCCGAAGGACAACCCGGAGAAGGTGAGCATCACGTACTACCACGAGGACGGCGACAAGGTGCTGTCGAACGTGGAGTTCAACGGGTGGATTTCGGTGTTCCAGACGATCAACCCGGCGCAGGGGCAGTCGACGCTGCTCCCGGGCGGCGACTCGAGCAACACCGCGACGGGCGTCGCGACGCAGAGCTTCTCCGGCTACAACAACATCGTGTACTTGGAAGTCGTGGCCGCGATGGACGAGCCGAACGTCAGCAAGCACAAGCTGACCAAGTAGGGGATCCGGCGCGCGCCCGGCGGCGGGGAACGACCCCCGCCGCCGGGCGCGCGGCGCGTCCGCCCGCCGCGCGTAGCGACCATGCTGCCTCCCGAGACAATCGCGATCCCGCTGCGCGTGGGCGCCGACGGCCGGCTCGCGCGCGGCGAGCCGGTGGCCGAACTCGTGCGCCTGTTCCGGGCGATGGCGGCGACGCGGCCCAACGCGTTCCCGCACGCCCCGTGGTTCGGGCTCGCGGACGAGTTCGCGGGCGCGAACATCGAGTTGCATGACCAGCAGGGGATCGCGGACGCGCTCAACCGCGCGCTGGCCGGCCTCGGGGTGGGCTGGGCGCGGGTCGCGTACGTGCATAGTGTACCGGCGGGGTACGGGGAACGCGCGTTCCGGATCGCGCTCGAGATCGACGGCGACGACGTGGTGCGACACGCGGACCTCGCCGTCTAGCCCCCTTCGGCCCCGGCCCACACGCGGCGTCCACGCGGAGACACAGAGTGCCACACGTCACGGTGCAGGTCCGGCTCGGCGAGTACACGTTTCGAGGGCGCTCGGTCGAGTCGCTCGAGATCCGGCAGGCCGTGGGGGAGCACACCGAGTGCACCCTCGTCTTCGACCGCGACCCGCGGGCGACGGAGCGGGACACGGCGAACGTCAAGTCGGCCGCGCTGGTCGAGGCGACGCTGCAGGTCATCCTCGCCCAGACCGACGACCCGGCCGCGGGGGGGCAGAACGGCTCGCCCGCGGGCGGGGTGGCGGGCACCCTCTTCGGCGGCCAGCTCGTCAGCACGGCCGTGCTGACCGCGAAGGCGGCCGCCGGTGCCGCGATCAAGACGGCGCTGACCAACCGCCACGGCTCCGGGCGCATCACGACCAACGCCGTCCTCACCGACGCGGGTAAGGCGCTCGCGCCGCAGCTCGGCGGCGGCGTCAGCTCCCTGTTGGGCGCGGCCGGCGTTGGGTCCGCCAACGGCGGCCCGTCGGCCGACGCGGCGCAGAAGGCCGCGACCGAGGCGAACAAGGCGTCGCGCGACGCGCCCGACTTCTTCACCGGCGCCGGGCTCGAACAGGGCTTGCAGGCGACCGCCGCGGGCGTCGCGCAGGACACGGCCGCCTCGGCGCTCGCCCACCGCAGCGAGTCGGGCCGGAACAACACGAACGCGGCCCTCGGCGCGCTCGGGAACGTGGCCAACGCGCAGGCCGGCGCCGTGGTCGACTACGGGGCGAAGCAGCTCTTCGGCGGGCCGGCGGCGGGCGCGGCGTCGGCCGCGGGCGGCCTGGCGGCCGGCGCGCCCGGGGCGGCGGACGCCCCGGCGACCGAGTTCCTCGCCTTCGACGGGCGGGTGCGCGAGGTGACCGTCGACTACGGGCCGAATGGGACGGCGCGCTTCACGGTCCGGGCGTTCAGCAAGAGCTACGAGCTGGCCGCCCACGCCGAGCAGCGGTACTTCGCGAAGCAGACAATCGCGGGCCTCGCCAAGGTGTTCGACGTCGGTGTGACCGGCCAGGTGCCCGCGGGTCAGCCGCGCGACTACATCCAGCGCGGCGAGAGCGACTACGCGTTCATCGCCAGTCGGGCCGCGGTCGAGGGGCTGCAGTTCCGGGCGACGTGGGGGCGACACCCCGGGGAGTCGACGTCCGAGCCCGCCGAGATCGCGGAGGGCTTCGCCGACGCCCACCATGTGCTCCTGTGGGGGCGCAACCTCACGAAGCTCGGCGTCACCGTGCGACCGACCAACCACGGCGTCTCGGCCCACTTCACCGATCCCAAGACCAAGCACACGCACACGTTCAACGGCGTGCGGAAGGACCCCGAGTGGATGGGTGGAGCCCAGGCGTTGGTCGACGCGCTCAAGGCGGCGGCGCCCAAGGACGCCGGCGGCGGCGACCCGGGGAACGTCAACGTCGGCGGGCTCGGGGGTACGCAGGCGCGCAACCTGGACGAGTTCCGCACTCGGCTGGAGCGCGCGAGCGAGGCGAGGCTCGGCGGCGCGATCCACGCCAGCGGGACGAGCACCGAGCCGAAGCTGCGCGCGGGGGACCGGATTGTCGTGTCGAGTGGCGGGAGCGGCGGCGCGGGGAACGGCGCCGGCGGCACGTGGGGCGCGGTGGGGTCGGACGAGCGCGACGGGGTGTACGGCCTGACCAGCGTCACCCACCACTACAAAGAGGGCAATTACGAGAACACGTTCACGGCGACGCCGTGGAAGGGCTACCACCCGTCGCCGAAGGCCGTGCAGGACGCGCTCGCCCGCGCGGTCGTCGCCCTCGGCGGGGCCGACGCGGCCGGGGCGGAGCACGGCGCGGGGACGACGTCGGACGGCGTCACGATCGCGACCGTGTTCGACGACGACGACCCACAGAAGCTCGGGCGCGTGCGGGTGCAGTACGCCTACCAGCGGGGGCAGGACGCGTCGCACTGGCTGCGCGTGGCCGGGCACGGCGGCGGCAAGGGGCACGGGGCCGGGCACGTCCCGCTTAAGGGGAACATGGTCGCGGTGGCGCCGGTGAAGAACGACGACGAGCACCCGCTCGTGATCGGCGCCGTGTACGACCAGACCGACGCGGGCGGGCACACGAAGGACCGGATCCAGATGGTGAGCCGGTCGGGGAGCGGGTTCTCGATCAACACCGGGCAGGGCGGGGCGTCGGACCACGTGGAGCTGCACACGCCGAGCGGGGCGGCGATGGTGCGGTGCCACGGCGACCGGGTTACGATCCACGCCGAGGGCAACATCGCGATCGAGGCGCCCAACGGCGAGGTGCGGATCGTGGCGAAGTCGATGACCACCGAGATCTCCACGAACGACGTGCGCGAGGTGAAGGGCGACGTGCACGACACGGTGCACGGCTCGGTGCTGCGCGAGATCACGGGCGACGTGCACGACACCGTCCACGGCGGCGTGACGGAGGGGATCAAGGGCGCGGCCCTGCGGAACGTGAAGGGGGACAGCACGCTGGCCGCGGCGAACGTCAAGCTCTCGTCGCGGGGCACGCTCGACGCGACGGCGCCGGGGGTGCACACGATCAAGGGCGGCAAGGTCAACATCAACTCGTAGCGGATCGCATGCCCGACCCCACCGAGCCCCGCAAGCCGCAGCGCCCCGCCCCGTACAAGAGCGACTGGAGCCCGCGGCCGGTCCCGCAGGCCGCGCCCGAGCGACGCACGGCGGACCCAAAGACGCCCAAGCTGAAGGAGCTGCAGGCGCGGGCGCATCAACGCGCGTCAGTGGCGGACGCGACCCGGGTGCAGACGCCGCTCGACCGCGGCGCGCCGCTCGGGTCGCGCGCCGCCCTCACCTCGGCGCCGGCCGCCGACCCCGAGCCGCAGACGCTCGCGGCGAAGCGGGCGCGCATGGCGCAGCGCGCGGCGCTGGTGCGGGGCGCGCGCGAGCGGGCCGGGATGCTGCCGCCGGGGGCGGCCAGGAACGAGCTGCTCGCGACCGCCGCGCGCTTCGAGGACGACACGCGCGCGGTCGACCGCATGAAGCTGTCAGCGCACGTGTACGACTATGCCGACGCAGCGAACAGCCCCGTCAAACCCGATCCGCCCCTGGGGTACGAACAGCTGACGAGCGACGATGACTTGCAGTCAGTGGGGCTGAGCGCGACGGACGTCGAGCCGCCTAACTCGGACTTTCGCGCCGCCGTCTATCGGTCACAGCTGGACCCGGACGCGAAGCCGATCGTCGTCTTTCGCGGAACGACGTCTAAGGACGACCTGATGCAGGACGTGGCTCAAGGTGCAGGGCTCCCGGCCCAGTACTATGTGAACGCGCTCGAGATCGGCAAGAAAATGCAACGATCCCTCGGGCCCGGTGGCTTCGAAACGGCGGGGCACTCGTTAGGGGGCGGGCTCGCGAGCGCGGTCAGCGCCAAGTACCACGTTCGGGGCGAGACGTTCAACGCCGCGGGCGTGAGCGAGGCGACGCTGGCGCGCGCGGGGGCGTCGCGAGCGGACGGGGCGAACCGGATAAGCGCGTACGACGTGAGCGGCGAGGTCCTGGGGGCGTTCCAGAACCACGTGCCGCACGGGGTGGCGGGATCCATCGCTGCTCTCTCGGTGGGCCAGTCGCCGTTCGGCGGTGAGGTCTACGCCCCGCGCGCGCTCGGGCGCAACCGCGTCCTGCCGGCGGCCGACCTGCCGGGCGACGCGTGGTACAACCCGCGCAAGTACCTCGACCGGCACAAGAGTGCTGTGGTGGTCGCCAGTTTCGAGCGCGAGAAGGCCGCCGACTCCCGCGCGTTGAGTGCGAACGCGCCGTCGCTGCCGTTCCGCGCGGCGGGCAGCCAGTGACCACCGCCGCAGCCGCCCCGAGATGCCATCCGTCCGACCTCGTTGCTCCTCCGCGCGTCGCCGAGCCGCCCACGCCGTGGTGGCGATCGTGCTCCGCGGCCCTGCCTTCCTCGCGGCGGCTATCCTCGCGCAGCCCGCGTGTACGAGGGAGCAGACAGTGAGTGCCACTTCGATCGACGCTTGGTTTGCGGACCCCCGCGCGCGCGAGTTGGCCGCGGCGGCCGGGCGTGGCGACGCGGAGCGCGTCGCGACCCTGATTCAGTCCGGTGCGGACCCGAACGCGGCGGGGCGCGACGGCATGACGCCGCTCGTCTGGGCCCTGCGCGCTCACAACGTGCAGGGGGTCCGCGCCCTGCTCGCACGCGGCGCAGACCCGAACCGCCACGGCGCACGCTGGGACGCGCTTCACGTCGCGGCAGGGTCGGAGGACCCGGCGATGCTGCGCGCTCTGCTCGATGCGAGAGGCGACGTGAACGCGCGGGACGTGGCGGGCGATCCCCTTCTGCGTTCGGCAGTGATGAGCAGTCGACTGGGCAATGTGCGACTGCTGATCGAGCGGGGCGCCGATGTGAACGCGGTCGGGCACGGGCACGAGACGCCGGCACTCCTGGCCGCGGGCACTGATCAGTGGGACACGGTCGCACTCCTGCTCGAGCACGGGGCCGATCCGGACATCCCGGACGAGACCGGGGGCACGATCGCGAACACCCTCGAGGACGAAGAGACCGGTCAGGTGAGCGGCGACCCCGCGCAGGCCGGCAGCCGCGCGCGCGTGCGACGGCTCCTCGTCGCGCGCGGCGTGCATTTCCCGGCCGACCCGCCGGCCGTCGTGCGCCGCCGTGCCTTCGGCCCGGACAACGCCATCGACCGCGCCGCCGTGCGCGCGCGGGCCCACCGCGACTCGCTCGTGCGGGACATCGCGCGCGACTCGCTCGCGCGCGAGGCGGCGGCCCGCGACTCGGCCGCCGGGCGGGGGCAGCCGTGAGTTCACTGCTGCCCCCGACGACCATGGGTGGTGGGTCGGTGCCGCCGGCGCCCGAACCGGCGCCGAGTGCGGGCGCTTCGTCTCAGTCGGGTGCACCCCTGCGCGTGGTGGACTGGGCGCGCCGCGAGTCGGGCGACGTCTGGCTGCGGCCGTACCGCCTGACGCCGGAGCGGCTCGTGGCGTACGCGGCCGCCGTCCGCGCCGTCGTGGACGGCGACCCCTCGGTCGCCGCCGACGACCCGGCGGCCGTGCTCGACCCGGACCGCGACGCGCGGCTGCGGCCGTGGGCGTATGCCGCCGAGTTCGGCCTCGTCGAGGGCGCTGCGGTCGACCCGGCGGGCGCTCTGGCCGCGCGCGTGGCCGAGCGCCCGGCCCTCGCGGCCGCGGTCCAGTCGCGCATGCCTCTCCAGGAGTTCGCGGCCGCGCACCTCAAGCTGCACGCGGGCGCCTGGGCGCTCGTGCGCGCCTTCGGGACCTTGGCCGAGGTGCTCACCGCGGAGGACGTCGGGCGGTGGGCCGCGGCGGTCGGCGCGGGCGACGCGGCCGCCGCTGACTTCGTCGCCAGCCTCGAGACGATCGTCGAGGCGCGGGCGCACGTCAGCCCGGCGTTCCTCGGCCTGGCGCTCGCGTGAGCCCGGCCCGACCTCGCGCGCGCGACCGGCGTGGCGTCGGTCGTTCGTTCGGACTCGTGGGCGCCGCGTGTGCGATGGCCGCCGTGTCTCCGGCACGGGGCGCCGCGGGACCGGCGCACGGGCTGGCGGACACGCTCGCAGTGGAGGACTCGCCCGAGAGTCTGCGGTTGTACGACGCGGGGGCGCTCGACCGACTCCGCCGCGCGGTGGGCGACGTGCGGCTGCGCCCCTGGCGGGTCACGCCCGAGCGCTTCGCCGCATACCTCGCGGGGCTGCACGCGATTGCGGGCACTATCCCCAAACGCGAGGCACGGGCCGCCCAGCTCGCCCTCGACCCGGAGCGCCATCCCGAGTTCAAGCCGTGGGCGTCGCGCGAAGCCCTTCGGGCCGGCGAGCCCGATCCCGCACGCCTGCTGGCCGCCGCCATGCGCCAGCAGCCGGCGGTCGCGGGCGCGCTGATGCGCGCGCGCGTGCCGGTCGACGACTGGGCGGCGACGCAGACCAAAATGATCGCGTGCGCGCGGGCGCTCTCGTTCTTCATCGGTGCCGGCGGCGAACCGCCAGGCGGGCGGGCCATTCGGGCGTGGCTCGCGGCGCAGCGCCCACGCGCGGGGGCCGAGGCGGAGTTCGCCGAGAGCCTGGTCGCATTCACAGAGCGCGGGCCGCAGATCGACGCCGCGGTTGCCGATACCGTCCCGGCCCGAGGCGCGGCGCCGGCGGTCCCGTTCCGCCCCATACGGCCGTAGTGGGTAGCGGCGACGCGGGGCCGCGCGCGGTGCGGGACGCGGTGCACGGGCGCGTTCACGAGGCGGGCGGGGGCATGGCCGAGACGAACGTCACGAAACGTGGCGGAACGTGAGAGGGGACGGCACGCCGCTCGCGGCGAACGTGACGCTCCCGTCGATGCTCGCGCGTGGCAGTCCAGCCCCGGAGTGGCGCACGGACGCGATCGCCATTCGCAGTCCATGAAACATCCGACACGCGGGAACGGCGAGTTCCAGACGGCGGGGGGGGTGGTGGCTCCCGGACGCGAACTACGGGGGCACAAGGGTCCTCGGGTGCTCGACGGTCATGGGCGGAGGGGCGCCGCCTCGCGACACTCGTCGTCGTCGCGGCGCTGCTGCGCGGCCCGGGCCTCCTCGCGGCGTCAACCCTCGCCAGCCAGCCGGCGTGTACCGGACTTATCGAAAGGAGGACACGGTGAACGGCAAGGGACTCACGTACTGGTTCGCGGACGCGCGGACGCGCGGACGCGCGCGCTGGCTGCGGCGGCGGCCAGCGGCGAGGCTGACCGCGTCGCGACCATCGTGCAGGCGGGGGCGGATCCGAATGCCGCGGGGCGCGACGGCATGACGCCCCGCGTCTGGGCGGCGCGTGCCCGCCGCGCAGCCGGTGTCCGAGCCCTGCTCGCGCGCGGCGTCAACCCGAACGACCCGGGCCCGCCCGGGCTTGACCCGCTCAGCGTGGCGGCCGGAGCCGACGACCCAGAAGTGCTCGGCGTGTTGCTCGACGCAAAGGGCAACCCGAACGCCCGCAACTCCGTAGGCGATCGGTTGTTATACACCGACGTGATGAACGGTCCCGCTCGGAATGTGCACCTCCTGCTGCAGTGCGGTGCTGATCCGAACGCGCTCTCGAACGCTCACATTACGCCGGCGCTGCTCGCGGCCCGAACGGACGCATGGGACGTCGTGGCCCTGCGTCTCGAGCGTGGGGCGGACCCGAGCGTTCCCGCCCACGGCGGCGGCACGATCGCGAACGCACGCGAGGATAACGCAACAGGTCGCGTCAGTGGCGACCCGGCGCAGGCCGGGAATCGGGAGCGGGTGCGCCAGCTGCTGGTCGCCCGCGGCGTCCATTTCCCGGCCGAGCGGCCAGAAGCCGTCCGGGAACGCGTGTTCGGGCCCGACACCCCGATCGACCGGCGGATCGCGCGGGAGCAGACCGTCCGCGACTCGCTCGGGCGCGACTCGGCCGCGGGCCGGCGCGTGCCGTGACCGCCGGCCAGGGCGGGGCGCCTCGCGCCGCGGATGCGGGCCCGGCGTTAGGCGTCGTCGGGTGGGCGCGGCGCCAGTCGGGCGACGTCTGGCTGCGGCCGTGGCGCCTGACGCCGGACCGGCTCGCAGAGTTCGCGGCCGCGCCCCGCAAGTCGCACGTGGGCGCCTGGGCGCTCGTGCGCGCCCTCGGGACCCTCGCGGAGGTGCTCACCGCGGACGACATCCGGCGCTGGGCCACGCGGCAGGGATCGCGGGCGACGCCGGCGGCGTGGCCGTCGCTTCAGTTTACCGGACGTCCGGTGGACCCCTTCGTCGACGTCGGAAGCGCCGTCGTTCAAGTGCGCGGCTTCATACACAGCAGTCGGGGAGCTCACGCTCAACGCGTGGATACCCAGCCGACAAGGAATAACATCGCATGCTGTGACGAACGCTCAGACCGAAGAACTCGCACGAAGACCGGAACGCGCGGGCGCAGCTGGAGGGCTCGACGGCGAGATCGATCGGGTGCTGTCCGCCGTCGCCGACGACTCCGATCTCATCCGAGTCATCGACGCGGTCAGTCCGTCGATCGACGTCGCACGCGCGCTCTACCGGGTCAGCATGCGCTGCGGCGACCTGGCGCGAGGACTCGCTCGCTGGCTTCTTGCGGGAGCGTACGGCCTCGAAGGGCTTGACGACGTAGCGCACGCGATCGAGGCAGCACAACGGGCGACCGGATTCGTCAACAACAGCTACACGCCATAGGGGCCCGCTGTTGCCGTTGGGCCAGCTGCATACGGTCCGTCGGTCGGGGTCGAGGAGCAGTGCGACCGGAGTCCGCGGCAGATCGCGCCGGCGGCGCCGGAACGCCGCACCCACGGACGCCGCCGCTGACCAACGTGGGTGAGCGGACGCGGCGCACGCACCGTGCAGTTAGGTCGGGTAGCAGGCCGCCGGCGTTTGCGCTCGTCGCGACAGCCGCGCAGTTTGCGAGATGCCGGGTCCGGCCGGCCGAGCGCCCGCCGGCACCGGCATCTCGCAAACCTCTGCGCGGGTGAACGTCCGTGCTGGGCTCGCGCGGGTTGGCGGGCGTTGGGGGCGTTCCCCGCGTCGCAGCCGGTCCGCGACATACCCCCAGGTATCACCCGATCATGCCGCCTGCCGCCCGCTTCGGTGACCAGCACACGTGCCCGCACTCGGCTGGGGGAAAGATCGTCGCCGGGGCGGCGACGGTGTTCATCAACGGGAAACCCGCCGCCCGGCTCAACGACGCGTGCCAGTGCGCCGACGGGTCGAGCCACGTCGGGTCGGCGTCGCCGACCGTGTCCATCGAAGGGAGTCCGGCGGCGCGCCTCACGGACACCACGTGTCACCACGGCGTGATCAACCAGGGCTCGGGCGACGTGTTCATCGGAGACGGCGGCGGGAGTCCGGCGGGCGCGATGAGCACCGCGCGGAGCAACGCCGCGCCGTTCGTGCGGCCGTGACTGCGGCTTCCGCGAGTCGTGGCGCGTAATCGCCCCGCCGGCTGAGCGGCGCGCCGTGTCCAGTTCCCACGTGACCCGCGGCGCGCTTGAGCGCGGCGCGCTCGAGCGCCTGGCCGACGACGGGGTGCTGACCGCGCTGGTCGACGCGTGCGGTGCGCCGGGCGTGCCCGCGCGGGTGCTGGCGCGCGTCCCGGACGGCGGCGCGTGCCTCTACCAGGGCGCGGACGCGCTCGCGTTCCAGGACCGCGCGCCGTACCTCGTGCGCGTCGATCGCGCGGTGCTCGTGTGGCTCCTGGCGCCGGCGGCCGACGGCGGGCTCGGCGACACGCCCTGGGGGTGGTTCGCGATCGCGGACGCGCCCTTCGCCGCGCAGGTGCGGCACTGGCGGGGGTGGCTCACGGTCGCGCCGCCGGCCGCGCCCGCGGGCGACCCCGGGGCGGACGCGCCGATGGCGTTCCGGTTCTACGACCCGCGGCTCGTCGAGGTCTTCCTCGGCGCGTGCACTGGGGGCGAGGTCGCCGAGTTCTTCGGCCCCTGCCGGTCGCTCGTGGTGCCCGCGTGGGAGGCGGACGGGCTCGCCGCGGTGCCGGGCGGCGTGGTCGGCGCCGGGTGGCGCCTAACGCCGGGGGCCGCCGCGCGCGGGGCCGCCCGGGCGCGGCGCGGGGTGGGCGAGCGCTTCCAGATGCGCGACGCGCACCTGGCGGCGTTCCGGCGGCGCAACTTCGGCGACGCGCTGATCGCGAGCGTCGGGCGCGAGGCCGACGCGTTAGGCCAGCGCGCGTGGCGCGACCCGGCCGACCCGGCCGCGGGCGACGTGCTGATCGCGGCGGTCGGCGGCGACGCGCGCCCGGGGGTGCCGCCGATGCGACTAGGGTTCGACGCGCGGGGCTTCGTCGGGTCGGTGACGAGTCCGTTAGGCCGGCGCTGGACGACGGAGAGCGGCGGCGACGGGCAGCCGCGGCGCCTAACATTGCCGTCGGGCGGCCGCCTCACGTACGCGTACGGCGCGGACGGCCGGGTCGCGCGCGTCCTGCGCGGGGCGCCGGGCGCCGAGCGCTCGCTCTACGCGTTCGAGCACGACGCGACCGGGCGGGTGACGCGGACGACCTACGCGGACGGGACCGCGGCGACGAAGGCGTACCTGCACGAGGGCGACGAGGGCGTGCTCGACCCCGGCGGCGCGCGGCCGGCCGCGGTGGTCGACCGCCTGGGCCGCGCCACGCGCTACGCTTACGACGCGGACGGCGACCTGACGGCGATCACCGACGCCCTCGGGCGGACGACGCGCTTCCGGTACGCGCGGTGGCGGCGCCCGGTCGCGATGACGCGACCGGACGGCGCGGTCGAGCGGTACGCCTACGACGACGTCGGGCGCCTGGCCGCGATCACCGGCGCGGACGGCCGGGTGCTGCGCGTGCGCTCCGACGACGCGGGGCGGCTGCTGGGCCTCGCGGGGGACGGAGGCGCGGGCGTCGAGGGCGTCGACGTCGCGCTCGCGCGCGACGACGCGGGGCGCATCACCGAGGCGCGCAGCGAGGCGCGGGGTCGCGCGATCGGCGCCGCGACGCTGGCGGTGCCGACGGCCGCGCAGTTCGCCTACGACGCCGCGGGCCGCGTCGTGCGCGAGACGGCCACGGTGGGGCCGGTCGGGCTCGCGACGGGCGCTGCGACCGCGACCGAGGCGTCACCTCACGCGGGCGCGTCGGGCCTCGTGGCGGGCGCGGCGCCGCTGCGCACGGTGGTCGCGTACGCGTACGACGCACAGGGCGCCCTCGTGGGCGTCACGGCCCCGACGGGCGAGTCGCTCGCTTACGCGCGGGACGCGGACGGCCGGCTCGCGGCGGTGACCGACTGGGATGGGCGGCGGTACGCGCTCACCTACGCCGCGGCGGACGGCGGCTGGACGCTCCGGACGCCGGACGGCGTCGCGGTCACGTGCGTGCAGGACGCGGTCGGCCACCCGGTGCGGGTGGTGACGCACGCGCCGGACGGCGGGCTGGTCGCAGACGTGGCGACGCGCTACGACGCCGAGGACCGCCCAGCGGCGGTGGAGGACGCGCGGCTCGGGGCGTGGGCCTACGCGTACGACGCCGAGGGCCAGGTGGTCGCGTGCGACGGGCCGAGCGCGGCGGAGTCGGCGCGCTACGCGTACGACGCGGCCGGGAATCGGGTGCGGGTCGCGCCGGCGGCCGGACCGAACGCCGACGACCTCGCGGCCTGGGCGTGCGAGGTCGACGGCGGCGACCGGCTGACGCGGCAGGGCGGCGTGCGGCTCGCCTACGACGCGGCGGGCCGTGCGGTCGAGCGCGCGGACGACCATGGGACCGGGCCCGAGGGCGCCTGGCGGTACGCGTACGACGCCCGGGGGCAGCTGGTGCGCGCGTGGGGGCGTGGGGCGGACGGCGCGGCGCGCGCGCTAGCGTTTGCTTACGACGCGCTCGGGCGGCGCGTGTGGAAGCTGGCCGTCGAGCGGCCGGGGCGCGCGCCGGGTGAGCGGGTCGTGGCGCGGCGGACGCGGTTCGTGTGGGCGGGCGAGCAGGTCATGCGGGAGGTCACCGAGCAGGCGGCGTGGCACGCGCGGGACGACGCGGGCGGGTGGACGATCGACGCCGCGCTCGCGCGCGGGGCGGCGATCGCGGACGCCCTACTCGGCGGGCTCGCGGGGGAGGGGGCGGCGTGGCGGGAGGCGGAGGCGCGCGACTACGCGTACTGGCCCGGGACCGCGACGCCGCTGCTGCTGCGGCTGACGCGGCCGGACCGCGACGCGCCTAACGCGGTGTCCGCGACGACGACGTACCTGTACGAGTGCGACCACCTCGGCGCGCCGGTGCGGCTGGCCGACGCGGCGGGGCGGGTCGTCTGGGAGGCCGCGTACGCGCCGTTCGGCGCCGCGCGCCTGACGGCCGAGGCGGTCGCGCAGCCGCTCCGGCGGCCGGGGCAGTACGCGGACGCGGAGACCGGCTTGTGCTACAACCGGCTACGGTACTACGACCCGGGGCTCGGGCGCTACCTGACGCCCGACCCGGCGGGGCTGCTGGGCGGGTTGCACGCGTACCGGTACGCGCACAACGGGCCGACGTGGGACGCGGACCCGTTAGGCCTGTGGCCGAGCTGGGGGACCATCGCCGCGATCGCCGTGTCGGTGGTGGTGGCGGTCGCAGTCGTGGCGCTCGCGCCGGCGGCGCTGGGCGTGGGCGCGATCCTGCTCGCGGGCGTGGCCGCGGGGGCCGTGTTCGGGTTCCTGAACGAGGGGCTGAACCACGGCTTCGGGTGCCCGAGCTGCCTGCTGAAGGCGACGCTCAAGGGGGCGGTGGTGGGCGGGCTGGCGGCGCTGCCGTTCGTGGCGCTGCCGGCCGCCGCGGGCGTGGGGGCGTTCATGGCGG
Organism: uncultured Gemmatimonadales bacterium; assembly: GCA_963763675.1. Taxonomy (GTDB): domain Bacteria; phylum Gemmatimonadota; class Gemmatimonadetes; order Gemmatimonadales; family Gemmatimonadaceae; genus BPUI01. The sequence goes on along the minus strand of CAVXPN010000003.1, from coordinate 516,165 downwards.
CCGGGGGCGCGTCGGGGGCGATCAGCTACACGGCGGACTGGGCGATGAACGGGGCGGACCCGAAGCAGTGGAGCTGGGGCGGGTTCCTGGCGAGCACCGCGTTCGGGGCGGCGACGGCGGGGCTCGGGAAGTACTTCGAGCCGGAGATCGGCGCGGCCATGAAGGGCGCGCGCGACTGGTGGCAGGGCGAGGGGGCGACGGGCGCGGCGCCGCGCGACCTGGCGAACCCGCTGAACTACCGCGTGCGCGTCGACCCGAACAAGCTGGGGAGCAACCTCGGCAACGTCGACGTGAACTACGTCGGGCCGCGGGGCGGGGCAACGTCGGCCGAGCCCGTGCCAGCACCGGCGGAGCCCGTGTCGCAGCCGGTCGGAGCTGGCGGCGCAGACGGCGACGGCGGAATCGGAGGAACTGGCGGTGGTGACACCGGCGGGGGCGCACCTCCAAGAGGCGGTGGTGATTCGCGGCCAAGGCAGTTTGAGCCCGAGCCGCTCGCGCCGGGCGACGCGATCGGCTCGGATAACCTGACCGCGGCGCAGCGCGCGCGCTTCCGCGGTGACATCGACAACCCACCCGCTGGGAAGACCGCCGACGACGTCCGCTACGAGCGCCACCTTCAAAAGCGCGCGAACCTCGGCGACGAGCCCCTGTCGCGTGACGAGTGGCAGGCGAGCAATGACCAGCTGCGGGCAAATAACGCACGTGGTACCGAGCAGCAGGATGCCGCGCGCGAGGGACTTGCTGCGCGCCTCGGCCGCGACCTGACGGACAACAACGCGGGACAGGTCGTGCAGCAGACCGTGACCGATCCCAAAACCGGAGACCCAGTCAACACGCGCCCCGACAGTATCGGACGCAACGAAAACGGTGAGATCGACCTCGTGCACGACCACAAGGACCTCAGCGGGGCCGACAAGGTGCAGGACAACGATGCGCAGATGCGCGCCCAACGCACCCTCCTCGAGGACCCAGACGGGCGGCACGTCGTGACTATGTCTTCGAACGAACCCAACCTGTCCCCGGAGTCGGGAATGGCGCCGGAGCCGCGGCCGACCGGACCGCTCGCGCGCGGAAGCGATGTATACTTCACCGATGAGAGCGGGACAGTGACGCACCACTGGATCGCCGACTCCGACCTGCCAGGCGGCGGGGAGTGGGACCCCGTCGACTAACTCTCGTTCAGCGCCGCCTATGTCTGGTCCGTCGCGTGTCCAACTCGAGCTGTACCCGCAGCTGCCGTTCGGGGGCGCGGACGCGCTCCGCGCACTCCTCGACGCGTTCGAGTCGGCGCCGCTGTTCGTCCCCACCGCGTACGGCCTCAGCGAGACCGGGCGCAGCTCGTACGACCGCGTGGAGGTGCTCGCGCGCACGCCGACGAGCGCCGACTCAATCGGCGTCGTGTACCTGCACCGCGACACGGCCGTGCCGTACACTGCTCAGCTCGAGTTCGGCCGTTTCCCGTCGATTTCGGTCGCATCCGGGAAGGGGTTCCCGGCGGCGCGGTGGCCCGACCTGCTCGCCCTTGCCGACCGGCTCGCGGCGGCGGTCGAGGCGCGGTTCGGCGTGGTGCACGCGTTTGGGGCCAAGGTGACGCCGTGGGTGACGGAGGAGGACCGCGTGCAGCTGTGGATGTCGTTCTGTGCGCAGCCGACCTCGCTGCGGTTCCGGCTCAACGGCCCGCTCGGCCTCGGCATGCGGACGTACTTCGGCGGCGACGTGCTCGCCCTGTTCGGCCGCGCGCTGCTGGCGTCGACGCCGGGCGTCGTACGGGAGCTCGACTGGGGCGGCGTGTGCATCGACCTCGCCGAGGACCTCTGGGGCGAGGACCCGGCGTCGCTCCGGGCGCGGTGGACGCGCGCGATGGAGCACCTCGCGCCCGCCGAGGCACTGGCCGCGCCCGTGTTCCTCAAGAGCGGCCGCGGCGTCGACTTCACGCCGTCGCCGGCGTGGGCGCGCGCGCGGAGGTCCTGGAACTGGGACGCGTGACGGCGCCGGCACACCTGTCTCGTTAGGCGCCCCAGACCTCTTCCGCGTCCCCTGCCGACGCACTGATGACCGAACGAACCGACGCGGCCCGCGATGCGGCGCTGGCGCGGCTGCGCGGGCCGCGCGGCGCCGCCGACGACGCCGACCTGGCCGGCCTCGACCTCGCGAACGCCGACCTCCCCGGGCTCGTCGCGGAGCGCCTGCGCGCGGCGTACGTCGTGCTCCGCGGCGCGGGGCTCGCCCGCGCCGCGCTGAAGGACTGCGACTTCGAGGGGGCGAACTTCGCCGGCGCCCGGCTGCGCGAGGCGGCGTTTTTCGACTGCGTGCTCAGCGCGGCGGACTTTACGGCGGCCGACCTGCGCGGCGGCAGCATCAACGTGAGCTCGTGCCGCGAGACGCTCCTGGACGGCGTGCTCCTCTCCGGCGGCGCGCTGCGCGGCAGCCTACTCCACGGCAGCACGCTCCGCGGCGCGCGGCTCGACGGCGTCGACGCGCGCCGGGCATCGTTCAAGGGCGCCGACCTGACGGGCGCCGATTGCTCCGGCGGCAACTTCGAGCACGCAGACTTCCGCGGGGCGCGGCTCGGTGGCGTGTCGTGGCGCGGCGCACGGCTGGACGGTGCCAAGTTCGACGCCCGCAACGAAGCGCCGTCGCCGTGACGGGCGGACCCGCACGCGCGGGACGCCTTCCATGACAGAGCGTGACGGTGTCGGAGCGCTCGACCGTGCGCCGCGCCCGGGGCAGTACGCGGACGCGAAGACGGGGCTCTCCTACAACCGGCTGCGGTACTCCGACAGGCAGCGCCCGCACGGGGTGAGTCGCCGAACGCAGCTTGTGCGATAACCTCCGCGACGCGGGTCGCTCGGGGAACGGCCGGCTCCCCACCAGGTTGCGGGCGGGGCTTTGATTCGACGGCACGCGTCCGCATCCGATGACATCCGCACTCGCACCAGACCTGCACCAACGGGTGACCGTCCACGCGCGCGCTGGTGACGCGCTCGCCGCGCGCGGCGAGTACGTCGCGGCGGCCGCGGAGTACAACAAGGGCTGGCAGCTGCTGCCGTCGCCGAAGAACGACCGGGAGGCGGCGACGTGGCTGCTCACGTCCATCGGCGACGCCTACTTCCGGAGCCGCCACCTCACGTCGGCGTGCAAGGCGCTCGAGTCCGCGACGACGTGCCCCGGCGGCCTCGGCAACCTGTTCGTCCACCTCCGGCTCGGGGAGGTGTATCTCGAGCAGACGCAGTTGGACGCCGCGGCCGACGAACTCGCGCGCGCCTACATGGGGGCGGGCCGCGAGATCTTCGCGGCCGAGGACCCGAAGTACCTGACGTTCCTCGCCACCCGCATGATCCTGTAACGGGCCCCGACCCGCCCTGACGCTCGTACGCGCTGGCCGGAGCGCGACGGCTGGGGCACTTGTCGGAGCGCTCGCCAGAGGCTCACGTGTGAGGCAGGCTATCCTGCCCGCGCACGACACGTGCACCGGGCGCGCTCACCCGTTCGGTCCAGCACACGCGTCGTGTCGTCGTCCCCTCCCCTACGCCCCGTCCTCGGCACGGTAGCCCGGTCCGCGGCGGAGCTCGCGACCGAGCTCCGCCGCGAGTTCGAACGCGCCCTCTTCGAGCGGTACGGGCAGCCGCCGGGGCAGGATCCGGTGCTCGCGACGCTCTTCCACGCCACCGCGGTCCAACTCGCGCGCGTCTACGACGAGGCCGAGCAGGTCTTCCCCGAGGCGGTGTTCGACGACCTCGTGCACGGACTCGGCATGCCGCCCCGCGCGGCGCGTCCGGCGCAGACCGTGGTCGGCTTCACGGGGGCCGCCGCTCCGGAACTCGTCACGCCCGACTCCCCGCTCGTCGGCATCAACAACCGCGGCGAACACCTGGGCTTCGCGCTCGACGTGCCGATCCGCGTCGGGCCGGCGCGGCTCGTGTTCGCGGCGGTGGCGGAGGGCGGGCAGCTGCAGGTCGTCCCGGGCGCGTCGCTCCCCGACGTGCCGGACGCGCCGGCGGCGCCGATGCCGCTGCCGTCCGCCGTGGCCCCCGTCGCGCCCGGTGACGCCGCCCTCGCCCCCACGCTCTTCCTCGCCTTCGACGTGGATGACGCGCCCGAGGTCCACCTCAGTGGACTTGGTCTCTTCCTCGACGTCCAGACGGCCGACCACCCGGTCGCGCGCGCGCTCGCGCGGAGCGCGTGGCAGCTACTCGCCGACGGCGGGGGCGCCGGCGGCGTCGCGCGCGAGGCGCTCGTGCTCCGCGGCCGCGCGGGGGCGGGCGGGGCGCGGCTGCTCGAGTGGCAAGGCGGGGCCGCGGCCGCCGCGGCGCGGGGCACCGACGACGTGGCCGGGGCGATGTCGCCCGCGCCCGTGGGGGCTTACGGGACGCTCTGCTGGCGCTTCCCCGAGGTGCCGCCGGAATGCCGCGTGCGCACGCTCCCGCCCCGCGCGCTCGGCGCCGTGCTGCGCGACGTGGTGCCGTTCGAGTTCGTGGCCCGCTACCAGCGGCCGCTCGCCTGGCTACAGGTGGCGCTGCCGGCGGGCACCCGCGGGGTCGGCGGGGCGCTGCACCGCGTCGTCGCGCACGCCGCGTCGGCCAGCAACCTCGAGGCGTACGCGGAGGGCGTGGACGTCGGCGAGCTCGGCGCGGTCGTGTCGTTCCGGCCCGAGGGCGCGCGGAGCCGGCACCTCGTCTCGGTGTTAGGCATCACGGGCGAGCAGGGGGAGCCGTACGTCGACGAGAGCGACCCCGCGGCCGGGCTCGGGCGCGGGCGCTACCGGGCGCGCGGGGCCGACGTCGAGCTCCGCCCCGCGCGCGGGCCGACGGGGCGCTTTGACCGGTACGCAATGCTCCGCCTGCTCTACACGGACGGCGCGCGCGCGAACGGGCTGCAACCGGGGGACGTCGCCGCGCGCGGCGGGAGCGCGGGGCGCGTCGGGTTCGGGGCGACGAGTCTCGTGGTGTCCCGGGGCGGGAGCGCGCCGCCCGCGTACGCGCCGGCCAAGGTGCGCTTCGCCGAGCTACTGCGCACGCGCGAGCGCGTCGTGACGGCGGCGGACGTGGACGTGGTCGCGCGGGCGTTCGAGCCGCGGATCGCCGGGGCGGACGTGCGCGCGGTCGTCGAGGTCGGCGACGCGGGCGCGCCGCAGCGCGTGGAGCGCGTGACGGCGCGGGTGCGCGCGGCCGACTTCGCCGACCCCGCGGCAGAACTCCCGGCGCTCGCCGACGCGCTCGAGCGGCACCTCGCGGCCCGCGCGCCGCTCGGCACGGTGATCCGCGTCGACGTCCACCCGGTCGACCGCGAGCGGCGCGGCAGCCCGCGGGGGGCACCGTGACGGCCACGCCGACGATCGGCGCGCCACCGGCGGCCGAGCCGGCGGGGCCGGGGGGCGCCGCCGCGGGACCGGCGATGCCCGACTTCGTGCGTCCGCGCCGGGGCGCGCGCCACACGATCGACACGGCGCTCCGCTCGCTGCGCGCGCTCGGGTTCGACGACGCGCGGGTGACGCTCGAGAGCGCGGGCGCGGGGTGGGCGCCGCAGGCGGTCGTGTGGCAGCGTCCCGCGCCCGGCGATCCGATCGGCCCGCACACGCGGGTGGCGTTGGGCGTGGCCGGGGTCGGCGCGCTCGAGGCGCTGCCGTACGCGCTCCGCGACGTCGACGATTCGGCGTTCGGCGTCGACCCGCTGATGGCGCTGCTCGACGATCCGGTGCACAAGCTGCGGCACCATCTGCGCGGGGGCGGCGAGTTCTTCGCGCTCCGCCCGGACGACCCGGTCTCGGCGCGCCGGTGGATCGAGCAGGTGTTCCAGATCGACCCGTCGCCGTGGGACCGCGCGCGCTGGCCCGCCCTCGCGCGGTTGCTGCCCGTGCTGCACCGCACGGCGGGGCGCGAGGCCGGCGTGGCCCTCGCGCTGCGGCTCGTGTTCGGGCTGCGGCTTGCCGGGGTGTTGCTCGAGCGCGCGTTCCTCCCGGCGCCGTACGTCGAGCGTCTCACGCTGGGCACGCGCGGCGCGCGGCTCGGCGTCGACGCGCTCCTCGGGATCGGACGCAGCGAGGTCGCGCGGCTGGCGCTGACGATCGGCCCCGTCTCGCTGGCGGCGTATCGTGCGCACGCCGCGCCCGTACTCATCGCCGAGCGCCGGGCGCTCTACGCCCTGGTCGTACCGGCGGGGCTCGCGGCGGGCGTGGTCGAGCGCTGGATCGTCGGGGACCCGAACGCCGCCGCGCGCCTGGGCGGCGCGTCGGACGTGTTCGGCGCGAGCGGCGGGTTCTCGTTCGGGGCGCGCGGCGCGGACGGGGGTGCGCCGGCCGCGCTCGGGCTGACGACCAGACTCGGGCCGCTGGGCGACGTTCTCAGGTAGTGTTTCTCAGGTAGGTTCTAGCATGGCCGACGATTCCGCTTACGCCGCCTCCCGGTACGGCGCGCAGGACTACACCGCGAGCGGCGTCGCCGCGGACCACGCCGCGGGGAATGGCGCGCACGCCGTCGACACCGGCGCGCTCAAGTCCGTGCACTGGCTCACGGGGATGCTGCTCACGCCGCAGCACTTCGAGCGCCAGGACGAGTTCATCGAAGCCGCGGCGCGCTGGGCCGTGCGGTACGGCTTGCCGAGCGCCGGCCTGGTCGGCGGCGGCTTGCGGATCGACCCGCGCACGACCGACCCGGCGCGCTACGACCCGCGACTCGAGGTCGCCGACGACGGCGAGACCGTGCGGCTCTCCCTGCTCGCCGCGCGTGGTGTGACGCCCGCCGGCGAGATCGTCGACGTGGGCGAGGCGGACGCGGTGAGGACCGCGGTCCCGCGCTCGGGGCTCGCCGGCGTAAACGAGGCCGAGGTGCACGTGGTGCGACTCGCCGGCCGCGAGGAGGACCCGGGCAGCGCGGGCCTCGACCCCGTCAACCCGCACCAGGCCGCGCTGCGCCGCGCCCGCTACCGGCTCGTCGTGGGGCTCGCGCCGGAGCAGGCGCCGCACGCGCTGGCGGTGGGGCGCGTGCGGCGGGTGAGCGCCACGTTAGGCTTCGACCGCGACGGCTCGTATATCCCGGCGTGCGCCGCGGTGCTCGCCCACTCGCGCCTCTACGCCGGGTGGACGCGGCTGCGCGACGGCGTCGCGGACCTGGCCGAACGCTACGGCGAGTTGCACCGCGCGGTGGCGGCGTACGCCGAGCGGCTGGCGGAGCGCGGCGTCGACGTGCGGGGCGACCTGGACACGCTCGCGTTCGTCGAGCGGGCGGTACTGGCGTTAGACGACTGCGCGTACGCGCTCGTCGACGCGAGCCGTGCTCCGGCACCGGTGTTCGCCGACGTCGAGCGGATGGGCCGGCGAATCGCCCTCGCGCTCGACCTGAGCGCCGCGACGCGGCTGTTCCTGCACGCGGTCTCGAGTGCGGACGCGGGCTACGAAGTGCTCCTCGACGAAGAGCGCCAGGCGCTCGCGCGGCGCCGCGGGGCGGCCGCGGAGGAGGTCGACCGAGGCGACCTCGCGCGCGCGCTGGCGCGGGCCGAGGACACGGTGCGCCGGGTGCGCGAGCTCGGCGCGGCGGTCGAGGGGAAGTACGTCGACTTCCGGCTCAACCGCGCGGTCGACGCGCTGCGCTTCATCCTCGAGCGCGGCGGCGAGGGGTTCTACACGGCCGTCGCCACGCCCGCGCACCCGCGGCGCGACGGCGACATGCTCACGTTCGACTTCTCGCCGCTGCAGCTGCCGGCGCGGCAGGAATACCGCGTGCTGCTGGTCGGCGACTCGCAGGGCGAGTCGCCGTGGCGGCTCGGGGACGCGTTCGCGGTCGACGTCTGGGTCAACCCGGGCGCGGGCGGCGGGCGGCCGATCTCGTTCGAGCCGCGCTGCGAGGTACCAGGGCAGCGAAATTTCGAGGTCACGTTCGACGGCCCGGGCGACGTCGGGACGATCACGGCGCTGCGCGTGACGGTGCACCAGCAGGGACATCGGCTGCGGCGCGCGGCGCTGTACCAGCGCGGGCGCGGGGTGATCGCGGACGTGCCGGTGGTGGCCGTCGCGAGCGCGGCGCCGAGCGCGGCACCGGCGTTCGTGCCGCCGACCAACGCGCTCGGGGCCGGCGCGGCCGCGAGCGGCGGGGGCGGCCCGCTCGCGGCGACTCCGGTCGCCGGGTCGCCGCGGTTCGGCGGTACGGCGGGCGCTGGGGCGCCCGGGCCGGCCACGCCCGTCGCCGCGCCGTCTCGCGACGCGCGCGAGCCGGACGCGGACGGCGGCGCGGCCGCCCCTACGCCGCCGCCGGGCGTGCCGGTGATCAAGCGCATCCCGCTCCGGCGGCCGTCGACCTGATACGGGGGCGGGGGGTGACGGGAGGTCGGCCTAACGGTCCCGGCGGACCGCGTACGGGCGTGTGGAGCGGCGTGCGGTCGTCGAGCGCGCGGCCGCGATGCGGGCAGCGGTAGCCGCCGCCGCGCGTGCGGGCGGTGAGCGGTCAGGACGACGAACGGCCGCCCGCACGCGCGGCAGGCCGCCGAGGGGTCGTCGACGACGCTCCCCGTCTCGCAGGCCGGCCACGGGAGGGCGATCGTGTCGCCGGGTGCGGCGGGCATCGGCGCCGACTAGCGGGGCTGCGTCCCGCGGGCGCCCGCCGCGCGGGCCAGTAAGGCGCCCACGACCGCGGCACGTAGTTTTCAGAGCAGCGCGCCGGGTGCTCCGGCGAGCGCTCGTCCCCCCGTTCCACCATGCAGCTCGAACGCCTCTCCCCCGACCTCGCCGCCGCCCTCGAGGACGCGCGTCGCCGCGCCGAGCGCCGCGGCTCGGGCTACATCCAGCCCAAGCACCTGTTGCTCGCCCTGCTCGACGACGGCGGGGCGCTGGAGCGTGCGCTGGGCCCGCTGGGGCTGCGCGTCGCGCTCGCCTTCGACGCGGTGGGGCGCGTGGCCGACCCGCCGGGCGCTCGGCTCGAGCCCGGGCGGCAGCCGCTCGCCGGGCGTTCGCTGCGCGACCTGCTCGACGCGGCCGAGCGGCTGTCGGACCAGCGCGGCCACCGCGAGGTCGGGCCGGGGGTGGTGCTGATGGCCGCCGCGCGCGGCACCGGGGGGGAGGTCGTGCTCGGGCACGCGCTGCGGGACGCGGGGTTCACGGCGGACCGGATCCGCGCGGCGCTCGACGAGGCGGACGGCCAGGCCGCGTCCGCGGCGGGCCTCCCGCTCGGCGCCGCGCCGGGCGGGGCGGGGGACGGCGCGCCGTCGGCGCCCGGGGCCGCGCGGAGCGGATCGCCTAACGGTGTGCCTAACGGAACCTCCGGCGGAGCGCCGGGCGCGGCGCCGGCGGCCGCGGGGGGGCCGCTCGCGACCTACGCGCGCGACCTCACCGCGCTCGCCCGCGCGGGCGAGCTGCCGCCGGTGGTCGGGCGCGAGGACGAGACGCTGCAGGTGATCCAAACGCTGCTGCGCCGCACGAAGAACAACCCCGTGCTGGTCGGCGACCCGGGCGTGGGCAAGACCGCGGTGGTCGAGGGCCTCGCGCAGCGCATCGCCGACGGCCGCGTGCCGACGCCGCTCAAGAACGCGCGCCTGCTCGCGCTCGACCTGACCGCGCTCGTCGCCGGCGCCAAGTACCGCGGCGAGTTCGAGGAGCGGCTCAAGGGCGTGGTCGACGAGGTGCGCGCGTCCAAGGACGTCGTCCTGTTTCTCGACGAGGTGCACACGCTCGTCGGCGCGGGGGGGAGCGAGGGCGGGATGGACGCGGCCAACATGCTCAAGCCCGCGCTCGCCCGGGGCGAGCTGCGCTGCATCGGCGCGACCACGCACGACGAGTACCGCGAGCGGATCGCGCGCGACGGCGCGCTCGCGCGCCGCTTCGAGCCGGTCACCGTCGACGAGCCCGACGACGCGGCCGTGCGGCGGATGCTCGAGGGCGCGCGCGGGCGCTTCGAGCAGCACCACGGGGTGCGCTTCACGCCCGAGGCGCTCGACGCGATCGTCAAGCTCGCGCGACGGCACCTGCGGGACCGCGCGTTCCCGGACAAGGCGTTCGACGTGCTGGACGAGGCGGCGGCGCGCGTGGTGCTCGCGCGCGAGGCGGTCGCGGCGGACGCGGCGCCTCACGCCGACGCCGAGCCGACCGCGGTCACCGCGGCCGACGTGGCGGCGGTCGTCGGGCGGCGCGCGCGCGTGCCCGTCTCGCGACTCCTCGAGGGCGAGCGCGAGCGGCTGCTCGCGCTCGACGAGCGGCTGGGTGAGCGGGTGTTCGGGCAGGAGGAGGCGGTGGCGATGGCGTCGGACGCGGCGCGGCGCATGCGCGCCGACCTGCGGCGGGTGCGCAAGCCGGCGTCGTTCCTCTTCGTCGGGCCCACGGGGACGGGCAAGACCGAGCTCGCGAAGGCGCTGGCCGAGGCGCTGTTCGACGACGAGCGCGCGCTGGTGCGCATCGACATGGCGGAGTACAAGGAGTCGCACGCCGTGTCGGGGCTCATCGGGTCGCGCCCGGGGCTCGTCGGCTCGGAGAAGGGGGGCTTCCTCACCGAGCAGGTGCGGCGGAACCCCAATTCGGTCGTGCTCTTCGACGAGGTCGAGAAGGCGCACCCCGAGGTGATCGACATCCTGCTGGGCGTGCTCGACGAGGGGCGCCTCACGGACGCGCAGGGGCGGCTCTGCGACTTCACCAACACGCTGATCATCCTCACCAGCAACCTCGGCGTGCGCGAGGCGACGCAGGCGGCGCCGAACGACCCGGCGGTGCAGCGCGAGATCATTCTCAAGGTCGTGCAGGCGTCGCTACGCCCGGAGCTGTTCAACCGCATCGGGGCCGTGGTCCCCTTCTCGGCGTTAGGCACCGACGTGCTCTCGCGCATCGTGCGCAAGCAGCTCGCGGGCGTCGGCTCGCGGCTCTCGGAGGAGTACGGAGCCGGGCTGCAGGCGGACGCGGATGCGGTAGCGCGGCTCGCGGAGCTGGCCTACGACCCGAGCTACGGCGCGAGGCCGGTGGAACGCACCGTCGAGCGGCTCGTCGTGAGCGACCTCTCGCGCTCGGTGCTCGCCGGCGACGTGACCGCGGGGTCGCTCGTGTACGTCGTGCGCGAGGGCGACGAGATCCTGGTGCTCGCCGGGCCGCCGGACGAGGTCGAGGTGGAGGTCGAACAGATCCGCGCGGAGAATGCGCGGATCGACGCCGAGAAGGCGGCGCGCGCGGCGGCCGCGGGCGCGGCTCCGGCGGACGGGGGCGAGCCGTTAGACGCCGCCGCGGAGGCGGGCGAGTCGAACCCGCGCGAGTCCAGCCCGGAGGCGTCGAGCCCGGAGGCGTCGAGGCCGGAGGTCGCGGCGGTATGAGCGGCCGGGCGGGGGGGAACCGCGTCCGCGCGGCCGTCGTCGCGGTCGCGCTGCTGCTGCTGGCGGCCCTCGCCGCGCCGCGCGCGGCGGGCGCGCAGTTCTGGCCCTTCGGGCACCACAAGAAACCCGACGTGCCGGCGGCGCCGTCGGTGCCGCAGCCGCCGGCAATGCCGCAGCTGCCCGCGGCCGCGGCGCAGCCGGGGCAGAACCCGGAGGAGGCCGCGAGGGCCGCGCAGGCGGCGGACCGCGAACGCTACCTGCGCGAGGCCCGGGCGCGCGAGATGACGCGCGACACCACGGCGCAGAACGCGCAGGACCGGCTCAACGCGTGGGCGCTGGTCCGCGCCATCGACCCGGCCGACCCCGAGGCGGCGCAAGGGCACCAGCGCGCGCAGCAGGACCTCGCCCTCGCCCGCAGCCGCGAGCAGTCGGCCAAAACGCAGGCCGTCGACTCGGCGAGCAAGGCGCAGGTGCGCACGCAGCTGCGCGGCGCGCAGGCGGCCGCCGACGGGGGCGACACGAAGGTGGCCGAGTCGCAGGTGAACGCGGTGCTCGCCGAACACCCGGACGACCCGCAGGCGCGGTCGCTGCAGGCCGCGCTCGGGGCGCGGCGCAAGGCGGAGGAGGCGAAGAAGCTCTACCTGCTGTTGGGCGGCGGGCTGTTGTTAGGCGGCGGCGGGGCGGGGTACCTCGCGTGGCAGGCGCTCCGCAACGCGCGCGACCGCGCCCAGCAGGAGCGCGCCGCGCGCAAGGCGCACGTGCAGGTCGTCGACGGGGTCGGGCGCGGGCGCCTCGTGCCGGTCGACGGGACGGTGTTCCGGATCGGGGCCGCGCAGAGCGACGAGCCGTCGGCGCACAACGACCTCGTCCTCTCGGATGCGGCGAAGGCGATCTCACGCCACCACTGCACGATCATGAAGCGGAACGGGCGGCACTACCTCCTGGACGCGAGCCTCAACGGCACGACGCTCAACGGCGATCCGGTCACGCGCGGCCAGGACCGGCGGCTGGAGGACGGCGACGAGTTCGTGCTGGCGGAGTCGACGCGGCTCAAGTTCCTGGTTTCGCAGGAGTAGCGGGCGGCCCAGGACAGGCGCGCGGTCGGGCGCGGCAGTGGACGCTCGAGCGCACGCGCGTGGCCTCTACGCGCACGACCGGGTCCGACTGCCCGACGGCCGGCCGGCGGTGCGCAAGCGCCTGCGCGACCCGGCGCATGCCGAAGCGGGGGCAGCCGAACGGCTGCGGTGGGAGGGGGAATGCCTCACGGCGCTCGCCGGGGTGCCGGGGGTCGTCGGGTGCTACGCGGTCGACCGCGCGGCTCCCGCGCTCCTGCTCGAAGACGCGCCCGGCGGCTCGCTCGCCGCGGCACTCGCCGCGGTTCCGGGGGAGTGGCCGCCCGGCGTGGGGCGGCTGCTCCCGGGGCGCACGGTGGCCGCGTTAGGCGCCGCGCTCGGGGCGGCGCTCGACGCGGCGCACGCCGCGGGGCTCGTCCACCGCGACGTGAAGCCGTCGAACGTGCTGCTGCGTGCGGGCGCGCTCGCGCGGCCCGGGGCGGCGTGCCTCGCCGACTTCGGCGTGGCCGCGCGCGTCGGCTCCGCCGGCTCGCTGGGCGCGGGCTGGGTGGAGGACACCGTCGGCACGCTCGGCTATGCCGCGCCCGAACAGCTGGCCGACCCGGCGCGCGCGATCGAGCCGGCGGCCGACGTGTACGCGCTCGGCGTGGTGCTCTACGAGCTTGCGACCGGGCGCCTGCCGCACGAGCTGGCGCGGGGCGAAAACGAGGACGCGCTTCGGGCGCGCATCGTGGCCGGCGCGGTGCCGACGCCCGCGGGCGTGTACCGGCCCGAGCTCGGCGCGGCGGCCGAGCGGGTGCTGGCGGGCGCGCTCGCCCGCGACCCGAGGCGGCGGCCGGCGGGCGCGGGGGCGCTCGCGCGGGCGTGGGCCGGCGCCTCGTCGGCCGGCGCGTGGCCGCGTGCGACGGAGGGTTAGGCAGTGGCCGGGTCGGGGATCGCCGCGTCGATCCCGGGCCAGCCCTCGCGGCTGTAACGCGCGAGCGTGCGCAGGTAGCGCGCTCCCTCGTCGCCGTGGGCGGCGCGCACCGCCGCCGCCGCGCGGCGCACGGCCTCCTCGTCGGCGTAGGGCGGGGCGAGGTCCTCGCCCATGACCCCGTTGGCGTGCGGGACGCCAGCCGCGTCGAGGAAGGTGATCTGGATCGCGGGTTCGACCTCGACGTAGAGCAGGTGGAGGAGGTCGAGTTCGTCCTGCGGCGTTTCGGCGTTGAGGCGGACGACCTCGCGGGCGAGGCGGTCGGCGGGCCACGCCTGCACCGTGACGGCGCGGAAGCCGCCGCCGCGGGCGACGAGGCGGGCCGCCCAGAAGGCGCGGGCGGGTCGACCGCCGGCGGTGATCGCGTGGGCCAGGAGCGCGGCGCGGCGGGGCGCCGGCAGCGAGCGGTACGGGGACAGGGGGGCCATGCGCGCAAAGTACAGCCGCGAGACCGCGAGCACCGCGGGGGCCGGGCGCCTGGACGCGGGTGGTCTCAGCGCCGATCCCGCGGCGCGCGCGTCCGGTGGCGCGGCGCATGCTTGGGGCCGGTGGCGTGCGACGCGGGCGGCGCGAAGACCCTTCGCGGCTCATCTGCATCACGCGGTACCACGCACTTCACCCTCGCCCCTCCGGTCCCATGCCGTACCTCAAGACCACCGCCAGCCCGTCGACGGACCTGTACTTCGAAGACAGCGGCGGCTCGGGCCAGGCCGTCGTGCTCATCCACGGGTGGCCGCTCTCGCTCCGCAGCTGGGAGTCGCAGGCCAACGCGCTGACGGCGGCCGGCTACCGGGTCGTCGCGTACGACCGCCGAGGCTTCGGCGAGTCGGGGAAGGCCACGGGCGGCTACGACTACGACACGTTCGCGTCGGACCTCAACGACGTGCTGAACGAGCTGGACCTGCGGAACGCGGTGCTCGTCGGCTTCTCGATGGGCGGCGGCGAGGTGGCGCGCTACATCGGGCGCTACGGCGAGGGGCGCGTCGCGAAGGCGGTGCTGATGTCCGCGGTCACGCCGTACCTGCTCGAGACCGACGACAACCCGTCGGGCGCGATGAAGCCCGCCGCGGTCGAGGCGATGGTCGCGGGCGTGACGAAGGACCGCGTCACGTTCCTCGGTGACTTCATGCCGGCGTTCTACAAGGGCGGGCTGTTTGCGCCGAAGGCGAGCGACGAGGTGATCAACTTCTCGAAGGCGCTCGCCTGGCGCGCGTCGCCGCTCGGCACGCAGCGCTCGGTGGTGGCGTTCGGCGAGACGGATTTCCGGGCGGACCTCGCGAAGTTCACGGTGCCGACGCTCGTCGTGCACGGCGACAGCGACGGGATCGTGCCGATCGACGCCTCCGGGCGGCGCGCGGCCGAGCTGGTGAAGGGGAGCCGACTGGAGGTGATCGGCGGGGGCCCGCACGGGCTGAACGTGACGCACGCCGACGAGGTCAACACCGTCCTGCTCGATTTCCTCAAGAGCTGAGGCATAGGGAGCGGCGAACGGCCGCGCACGGCGTTATGGTGTGAGGGTCGGGCGCCCCGGCGAACGCCGCGCGCGCCCGATTCGGCCGTCACTCCGTGCGGAGAGGAAGGGACAGGTGGATCCAGTCGTCAAGGCGCCGGGCCAGGAGCCCCTGGAATACGACGCGATCGTCGTCGGGTCGGGCATCTCGGGCGGTTGGGCCGCCAAGGAGCTGACCGAGAAGGGACTCAAAGTACTGATGCTCGAGCGTGGGAAGAACATCGAGCACATCAAGGATTACGTCAGCGCGACCAAGGCGCCGTGGCAGTTTGCCCACCGCGGCGGCCGGACCATCGCGATGGAGGACGCCTACCCGGTGCTCAAGCGGGACTACCCGCTGAACGAGAAGAACCTCGACTGGTGGGCGAGCGACAAGGATTCGCCCTACACCGAGACCAAGCGCTTCGACTGGTACCGCGGCTACCACGTGGGCGGCCGCTCGCTGATGTGGGGGCGCCAGAGCTACCGTCACGGCGACCTCGATTTCGAGGCGAACGCGAAGCAGGGCGTGGGCACCGACTGGCCGATCCGCTACGCGGACATCGACCCGTGGTACAGCTACGTCGAGCGGTACTCCGGGATTGCGGGCTCGCGCGACGGGCTCGCGCAGCTCCCCGACGGGCAGTTCCAGCCGCCGATCCCGCTCAACTACGTCGAAGAGGCCGCGGCGGAGAAGGTGAAGGCCAAGTTCGGCGGGGCGCGCCGGATCATCCACTCGCGGACGGCCAACGCCACGCTCAAGCTGCCCAACCGCTACCCCTGCCAGTACCGCGACGCGTGCTGGCTGGGTTGTCCGTACGGCGGCTACTTCAGCACGCAGGCGTCGACGCTGCCCGCGGCTGCGGCGACCAACCGTCTCACGCTCAAGCCGTTCGCGATCGCGACCGAGGTCCTGTACGACAAGGACCGCAAGCGCGCGACGGGCGTGCGCGTGCTGGACGCCGTCACCAACCAGACGACGGACTACAAGGCCAAGGTCGTCTTCCTCTGCGCGTCGACGATCAACACGACGTGGCTGCTGCTGCGCTCCGCGACCGACGTCTGGCCCGACGGATTGGGGAGCAGCTCGGGGGAGTTGGGGCACAACCTGATGGACCACCACTTCCGCATCGGCGCGTCGGGGCGGATGGAGGGGTACGACGACCGGACGACCTACGGGCGCCGGCCGTGCGGGTTCTACATCCCGCGCTACCGCAACGTCGCCGGCGACAAGCGCGACTACCTGCGCGGCTTCGGCTACCAGGGCAGCGCGAGCCGCGACGGCTGGTCGCGTGCGGTCGCGGAGCTCGGCATCGGCGGCGAGTTCAAGGACATGGCGGCGGAGCCCGGCGCGTGGCGCATGGGCGCGACGGCGTTCGGCGAGATGCTGCCCGACCACCGCAACACGGTCACGCTCGACAAGACCAAAACGGACAAGTGGGGCCTGCCGGTGGTCGCCCTCGACTGCCAGATCCGCGAAAACGAGCTGCGGATGCGCAAGGACATGGGCCCGGACATGGCCGAGATGCTCGAGGCGGCGGGCGCGAAGGACGTGAACGTGTACAACGGCGATTACGCGCCCGGGATGGGCATCCACGAGATGGGTTCGGCCCGCATGGGCACGAGCCCGAAGAACTCGGTCGTCAACAAGCACAACCAGGTGTGGGACGCGCCCAACGTGTTCGTCACCGACGGCGCGTGCATGACGAGCGCCGCGTGCGTCAACCCGTCGCTGACCTACATGGCGCTCACGGCCCGCGCGGCCGACTTCGCCGTGAAGGCGCTCAACACCCGTGAGCTCTGACCGGAGGCCCATGCCTAACGACATGCAACAGCCCGCGTCGCCGTCCGCCATCTCGCGCCGCGAGGCGATCCAGCGGGTCAGCGCGCTGCTCGGCGGTGCCGCGCTGGTCGGCGGCACCTCGCTGCTCGCCGCGTGCGAGCGCGGCGACCGCCCGGCCGCGGTGGCCGACGGCAAGTACCAGCCGGTGGGCGCCTTCAGCGCGGACGAGGTCGCGATGCTCGACGAGGTCGCCGACACGATCCTGCCGACGACGGCCAAGAGCCCCGGCGCCAAGGCGGCGGGGACCGGCCCGTTCATGGCCCTCATGGTCACCGACACGTACCGCGCGCCCAAGCAGCAGGTGTTCCGCGACGGCCTACGTAAGATCGACGACGCGACGCGGAAGGTGGCCAACGTGACGTTCATGCAGGCCACGCCCGCGCAGCGCCTCGCCGTGCTCACGCAGCTCGACCGCGAGCAGAAGACGTACATGGACGCCCTCGGCAAGGCGCAGGCGGAGGCGGCCAAGCACAGCCACATGGTCGCGACCGGCCCCGGCGCGCCGCCCGAGGGCAGTTCCGCGCAGACGGGACCGGCCGCCGCCGCGGCGGGGAAGAAGGCCCAGGGCGACTCGGCCGACCAGAACCTCGTCGACCAGCGGCAGGAGAACGTCGGGACCGGCGACGCGGCGAGCGGGGCGATGGCGGCCGACGCGCCGCCGCACTACTTCCGCATGATGAAGGAGCTGGCGCTGCTCGGCTACTTCACGTCGGAGACCGTGGGCCGGCTCAAGACGGACGTCGAGGGCAAGTCGATGGAGCGCTACATCGACACGCCGGGCCGCTTCGACGCGAACGTGCCGTACACGCAGGGCACGCCGGCGCTGCTGCCGCACGCCTAACGTCTGCACGCGTGACCGGCGCCCCCGGCGAGCCCCTTTGGGGGGGCTCGCCGGGGGCGCCGGTCGTTCAGGCGATCGTCAGGGTGCCGGTCGCGGCGTCGTAGCTCGTCGCGTAGGCCGACATGTTGGACGCCCGCTGGCCGCCCACCCAGACGCCGGTGCTGTTGAACGTCGCGCCGTGGTTGGGGCAGTGGAAGCCCGAGCTCGTCACGTCGAGTGTGGTCCCCTGGTGCGGGCACGACAGCGAGAGCGTGATGAAGCTCGACGCGCCGGTGCGAACGATCGCGACGCGGCTCCCGTTGAGCGTGACCGTGGCGACGCCGCCGACGGCGGCCAGCGCGGGGTAGCTCGCGACGGACACGGTCGAGTTGATCACGGCCGGCGCGGTCGGGCCGTCGCTGCCGCCGCTACCCCCCCCGCCGCACGCCGCGAGCGCGGCGGCCGCCGCGGCGAACGCGGCGTGCGAGAGGAAGACGCGGCGGTCGATCGTTGCCGCGGTGGCGAGTGGGCAGGCCGCCTGGCAGGGCGCGGCCGCGGGGCTGGACTGTGGCATCGGGGGTCGGCTAGTCTGGGCGGGGGAAGGGCGCGGCTCGGCCGCGGGGCGTTAGGTCAGGCGCACCACGGCCGCGGCCCAGGCCGCGCCGTCGGCGTCGCTCTTGTGCAGCGCGTTGACGTCGACGGCGACCTGGTCCCCCTCGCGCGTGATCGTGAGGCGGTCCATGTTGCGCGTCGCGCGGCCCTCGATGAAGGTGCCGTCGGGCTGGTACTTGGACTTGTGCTTGGGGCACTGGAACCGGTGGTCCGCGTCCAGCCAGTGCAGCGCGACGTTCTGGTGGGGGCAGGAAAGCGCGAAAGCGTAAACCGCGTTCTGCCAGCGCACGAGGATCACCTCGGCGTCGCGGTCGATCGTCGCGCCGTCGGTGGTCGGCACCGGGTAGCGGCGCACGTCGCCGGCAACTGCGGCGGCGCGGACGAGCCGGGTGGGCAGCGCAGCGGCGGCCTCGCGTGACGCGCCCAGCGCGACGAGCGCGGCGGCGCCGAACAGCGCGTCCTGGAGGAACCGGCGGCGGCCGGGGACGGGCGCACCGCAGCCGCAGGCGGCGGGGGCGGGCGTGGGGCGGTCGTGCGCGTGGTCGTCGTGCGCGTGGTCGTCGTGCATCGGGGCGGCAGTTAGGCGGCGTTGGTCAGCGCGACGCCGACGACGGTGGTCGCGGTCCAGAGGGCGAGACTCGCCCAGGTGGCGGCGCGCAGGCGGCGCCAGCGCGCGTCGGGGTCGCGGCCCGCGCGGAGCCCCGACTCGGCGCGCTCGAGCACCGCGCCGTTGACGACGAGGAGTGCGACAAGTGCGAGCTTGAGCCAGAACACCCACGACCCCCAGTACGTCTTCACGTCGGCGGCGGAGAGCAGTACTCCACTCACGAAGAGGAGCGCCATGGCGATGAGCACGGGGCGGTGCACCGCGCCAAGTTCGGCCAGCAGGTGGTGCTCGACGGGCGCGTCGGGAACCCGGGCGCGCACGGCGAGCGCGCGGAGCGTCGCACGGTCGGCCGCCACGGCGAGCCCGCCGCCGAAGAGCAGGGCGACGAGGTGGACCGTCACCACCGCGGTCGAGATGACCTTGGAGTCGCTGTAGGCCGACTGCCAGGGCGCGACCCAGCGAACGAGCGCGTCGACGGCTGGCGGGAGTGGGGCATCGGGTTTGAGGAGCGTCAGGAGCAGCACGCGCGCGTCCTCACTTCTTCCAGAGCCACATCATCGCCGTGCCCACCGTGCTCAGGCCCATCGAGACGAGGGCGGCGTTCTTGTGGCGCGTGCGGCCGACCTGCGAGTCGTGCGCGGCGCCGCCGATCGCGCCGGTGTAGGCGAAGCCGGCGTCCGAGGCGAGCAGGAGGGCGCTGTGCAGATAGCGGCGCGTGCGGTCCGATGGATCGTGGCGGGCGTCGTAGAGGTTCCAAAGGCCGGTCACGGTGTTCACCGTGAAGAGCGCGCCGAGGCCGAAGGCGGTGCCGACGTGGGCGCCGTTGACCCAGCCCGGCTGCCGGTCGGGGCTGAGCAGGCGGTTGCCGAGGTAGTACTCGCCCGCGAACAGCGGCAGCATGGCGTAGCTGCCGACGCGGTGAATCGCGAGGCGGCGCGCGTAGGCGTCGCTGTACTCGATCGCGCGCGGGCGCCGCGGCGCGCCGGTGTCGGCGGGCGTGGGGCCCGGCGTGGCGTCGGCGGCGGGCGCGGCGGCGACGGCGAGCGGCGCGCGCGCCCGCGCGGTGGAATCGGCCAGCGCCGTATCGGCGCGGGCCGTCGGCGGCGCGTGCGACACGGCGACCGCGGCGCTCGCGAAGAGCAAACTCTGCAGCATGTACACGGGAGGGTGAGCGGGCCGGGCAGGACTGACCGGGCACGCAGGTGTCTGGTTGAGAAACTCGCGAGTGCGGGCCTACCCTTACGCGCCCGAGCGCCGGCGCGCGGGATTTAGGGCGCTGGTGCGAGTGCGTCGTATGTTGCGGCGAGTTACGGCTACGCCGACCGCCTGCTACCCCGCTTCCAACACTCCTCGCCATGTCCCCCGAGACGCTCGCGGTCGTCCTGAAGCGCTTCGAGCAGCCCGACGAAGCCCGCGAGATGATGAAGGGCCGCTTCGAGGTGGTCCGCCTCGGTGGCCTAACGATTGGTCGGGCCACCTACGAGCCCGGCTGGCGGTGGAGTGAGCACGTCGGTCCTGGCGTCGGCCAGACCCGGTGCTCGGTCGAGCACGTCGGCCTGGTGATCTCGGGGGCGGCGACGGCGGCGCTCGACGGCGGCGATGTGGTGGTGATGCGGGCCGGCGACCTGTTCTACGTGCCGCCATTGCCGCACGACAGTTGGGTGGTGGGGGATGAGCCGTACGTCTCGCTGCACTTCCTCGGTGCCGACCAGTACGCGGTCCGGGACGCGCGGTCCGGCGCGGCGTAGGCGGCGAGCGCGGGGCCCCCGCGGTCACGCGCCCGACGCCCCGAGGGTGCCGAGCCAGATGCCGACGGCGAGGACGATGCCGCCGCCGACGATGACCTGGACGACCGTGCGGCCGAGCGGGCTCTCCATGAAGTGGTAGCGGATGTAGGCGATCGCGATGAGCTCGAGGACGACCACGCCGTAGGCCGTCCAGAGCGCCGTGCGCAGGTCGGCGATGAGGAAGGGGACGGTGTGGCCCATGCCGCCGAGGAGCGTGCCCGCGCCGGTGACGCCGCCGCGGGTGAGCGGGCTGCCGCGGCCCGAGACCTTGCCGTCGTCGGAGAGCGCCTCGGCGAGGCCCATCGAGATCGCCGCGCCGAGCGAGGCGGCGAGGCCGACGAAGAAGGCGTCGTGGGCGCGCCCCGTGAGGCGGGCGGCCGCGAAGATGGGCGCGAGCGTCGAGACCGAGCCGTCCATGAGGCCCAGCAGCCCGGGCTGCACGATCTGGAGCACGAACGCGTGCTCCTCGGGCGGAGGGAGGGTGGACACCGGGGTCAGGGTAGCCGACCCGGATGAACCCAGCATGAACGGGGGCTCCACCAGGGCTTCTTTGTGCCCCGACGGGTACCGGAACCTGTTCCGCGGTGTCGTGTTGATGCTGCCATGCGCCTCCTGCTGGTCGAGGACGACCCCGAACTTGCCGCGTCGGCGGCCGCCTACCTGCGCCGCGTGCACTTTGCCGTGGACGTGGTCGCCGACGGGGGCGCGGCCTTGCGTCAGGTCGCGAGCGCGCCCTACGACGCCGTCGTGCTCGATCTGCGCCTCCCGGACCTCGACGGCACCGAGGTCTGCCGCCGGATGCGCGCCCGCGGCTACCACACGCGCATCCTGATGGCGACCGCACGCGACGCGGTCGAGGACCGGGTCGCCGGGCTCGAACTCGGCGCCGACGACTACCTCGTCAAGCCGTACGCACTGGCCGAACTGGCGGCCCGGGTACGGGCGCTGCTCCGGCGCCCCGCCGACGCCGTGCCGCCGGTGCTCGTCGTCGGGGACCTCGCGCTCGACACCGGGACCCGGCGCGCGCGGCGCGGGCCGCCGGGCGCCGCGCGCGACGTCGCGCTCACGGGTAAGGAGTACGCGGTGCTGGAGTACCTCATGCGCCAGGCCGGGCGCGTGGTGACGCGCGAGCAGATCAGCGCGCACGCGTGGGACGACAACTACGACCCGTTCAGCAACGTGCTCGACGTGTACGTCGGCCGGCTGCGCCGCAAGCTCGAGACGGCAGCGGGCGCGGCGCCGCTCGTGACGACGGTGCGCGGGGTCGGCTACCGGCTGGAGCTGCCGGCGCCGGCCGTCGGGCTGCCGTGACGGACGCGTGGCGCGCGGTATCGATCCGCGGGCGCGTCAGCCTGTGGTACGCCGGTTCGGTCGCGACGGTGCTCGTCGTCGCGGCGCTCGCGTTCCGCGTGCTATTCGCGCGCGCGCTGTCGGGCGAACTCGACCGCTCCCTCGGGGCGAGCGCGGCGCTCGCGCGCGGCTTTTTCCAGCTCGAGGCGGGCGAGTACGGCTCGACGCGGGCGACGGTCGCCGAGATCGCGGCGGAGGTCGCGTTCGCCGACCGGAGCCTCGTCTTTCTCGACCCGAGTGGGCGGGCGGTGGCGTCGGCGCCCCACGCGGCGGGCGTGCTGCGCGGCCCGACGCGACGCCACGACGAGCCGCTCGACGCGCGGCGGGCGCCAGGCTGGCGCGTGCGCATCGAGGCGAGCACGGCGCCGCTGGCGGGGCCGATCGCGCAGGTCGACGCGATCCTGCTGGTCGCGATCCCGCTCGGGGCGGTGCTGGCTGGCGTCGCGGGATGGGGGCTGGCCGGGCGCGCCCTGCGCCCCGTAGCAGAGATGGCCGCCGCGACGGCGCGCGTCGCGCCGGGCGCGCCGACCCGCCTTCCCGTTCGGAACGACCACGACGAGCTCGGGCGACTCGGCACGCAGTTCAACGCGCTGCTCGACCGGCTCGACGCGGCGCTGGGCCAACAGCGGACGTTCCTGGCCGACGCCGCGCACGAGCTGCGCACGCCGGTCGCACGCATGCTGAGCGGGGTGGAGCTGGCGCTGCTCGACGAGGCGCCGGGCGAGGCGCACGTGGCGGCGCTCCGGCAGGCGCACCGCGACCTGCATCGCACGGGGCGGCTGGTCGACGAGCTGTTGGCGCTGGCGCGCGCCGACGCGGCGGGCGGCCCGGGCGCGGGGCCTAACGGTCTGCCGCGGCGCGAGCGGATCTACCTCGACGACGTGGTCGGCGACGCGCTCGCCGGGTGGCGTGCGCCGGCGCGGCAGGCGGGGGTGCGACTGACGCAGAGCGCCGTCGACGAGGCCCCGGTCGAGGCCGACGCCGCGCTCGTCGAGCGGCTGGTCGGCGTGCTCGTCGACAACGCGGTGCGCTACACGCCGGCCGGCGGGACGGTCGACGTGCGCGTGACGCGCGAGGACCGTCGTGCGGTGCTCGCGGTCGCGGACACCGGGATCGGGATCGCCGCGGGGGAGCGAGGGCGCCTGACCGAGCGATTCTTCCGCGGGGCGGCGGCGCGCGAGCGGCGGCCCGACGGGAGTGGGCTCGGGCTCGCGATCGCGCGGGTGATCGCGGAGGCGCACGGGGCGACGCTGGCGCTCGCCGACGCGCCGGGTGGCGGAACGATCGCACGCGTGATGTTCCCGGCGTGAGCGGGGGCGCGGCGGCGAGCGATCGAGCCGCCGGCTCGTTCATCTGTGGTCATCCTCGTTCATCCACCGTTCATCGAGACGCGCTAGGCTTGCACGCCGATGCCGAATTCCCGCTCGCGTCGTCGGCCCGCGGTTTCCCTTGCGTTCCTCGCCGCGCTGGTCCTGCTCGCGCGCGGCGCGCCCGCGCAGCGCGCCCCGACGCCCCCCACCGCGCCCTCGTTCACACTCGCGGACGCGCTCGCCGCCGCTCGGAACAGCCCCGTGCTGCGCGCCGCCGGCGGGCGGGCGCGCTCCGCGGTCGGTGCGGCCCGTCAGGAGGCCGCGTTTTTCAATCCGATCGCGGAGTACCGGCGTGAGAACATCGGTGCGCCGCTGCCGGCGGACGTGTTCGGCACGGTGACGTTAGGCGCGGACGCGTACGGGCGGCGCTACGCGCTGCGCGGGCTCGTCGGGTCGGTGGGCGCGCGCGCGGCGGCGGACTCGGCGGCGGCGGGGCGCGCGGTGGTCTTCGACGTCGCGCGCGCGTACTGGCGGGCGGCGCTCGCGGTCGGGCTGCTGGACGTCGCGGCCACGCAGCAGCGGGCGGTGGACAGCCTCGTCGCGATCCAGACGCGGCGGGCGCGCGAGGGCGCGATCGCGGAAGGCGCGGCGCTGCGGACGCGGCTGGAGGCGGACCGGGCGCGGCTGGCGACGGCGTCCGCGCGGGCCGACGCCGAGCGCGGGCGGGCCGAACTGGCGCGCGCGCTCGCGCTGCCGGTGGATTCGGTGCCGTGGCCGACGGACGAACTCGACGTGGGCGCGGGCGTTACGACGTCAGATCCGGCGTTGGAGCAGGCGTCGTTGGTCGCGCTCGCCGTGCGCACGCGACCCGAGGTCGTCGGCGCGCGCGCCCGCCTCGACGAGGCCGAGCGCCGGGCGCGCGCCGAGCGGCTCGGCGCGCTGCCGGGCGTCGGCGCGACTGCGGGCTACAAGCGCACGGGCGGATACAACAGCGGCGTGGCAGGGGTGTTCGTCTCGCTCCCGGTCTTCGACCGCAACGAGGGCGCGCGGGCGCGCGCCGAGGGCGACCGCGTCGCGGCGGCGAACGACCTGCGCGCGCAGGAGGCGCAGGTGAGCGCGGACGTCGTCGGCGCGGTGCGTGCGTACGAGGCGCTGGTGCGGGACGGGCCGTCGGCGACGCGGGTCGCGGCGACGCTCGACGCGCGCGGGCGCGACGTGGCGGCGGTGACGGCCGTCGCGTACCAGGAGGGGGCGGCGACGCTGCTCGAGCTGCTGGACGCGGTGCGGGCGCGCGGGGACGTGCGGGCCGCGGCGCTGCGCTGGGCGGCCGACCTGCGGCTGGCGCGCGTCGAGCTGGACCGCTCGACCGGCCGCATCGCGCCGGCTTTGACGGCTGCGACGGCGGGCGATTCGACCGGGTGGACGCGATGAGGGGGGCGATGACCGGAGAGCGGGGGGTGCCGTGGCTCGCGACCGTGTGGGTTGCGGTCGCGTGCTGTGCGGCCGCGGCCTGCTCGAAGGGGAACGCGGGTTCGGCGTCGCAGGGCGCCGCGCAGAAGGAGCCGGGCGGCACGGGCACGTCCGCCGCGCCGGGCGCGGGGCGGGCGGCGGCGCCGGGCGCGGCGGCGGTGCCCGACACCGCGCTCCTCACCGCGGAGGCGGCGCGCGTGGCGGGTTTCGTGACGGACACGGCGCGGCGCGTCCCGTGGCGCTCGGCGTGGGCCACGCCCGCGCGCCTCGCGCTCGACCCGACGGCGACGCAGGAGTTGGGCAGCATCGTGCAGGGGCGGGTCGTGCGCGTGCTGGCGCTGCCGGGCGACCGCGTGCGGCGCGACCAGGTGCTGGTCATCCTGCACAGCGACGAGATGCTCGACGCGCGCAACAAGCTCGCGCTGGCGCGGGCGACGCGCGCGCAGGCCGGGACCGACCTCGACGCCACGCGGGTGGCGACGGCGCGCGCGGAGCGGCTCTACGCGGCCAGGGCCGGGGCGCTCGCCGACGTCGAGCGCGCCCGGACGGCGCAGGCCGACGCCCTGGGCGCGCAGCGCCGCGCCGACGCGGAGCTGTCGTACGCGACCGAGTACGTCGAGCACCTGCTGGGGAGCGGGCCCGTTCCCGCCGGCGTCGACGCGCACGAGGTGCTGGTGCGGGCGCCGTTCGACGGTGTGGTGGTGACGCGGGACGCGCAGCCCGGCGCCGTGGTGAACGTGGGTGCGCCGCTGGCGACGGTGACGCGCGCCGGGACGCTCGCGCTCGTGCTGCGGCTGCCCGAGCAGGCGTTAGGCGCGGCGCGGCCGGGCGCGGTCGTCCGGTTCACCGTGCCGGCCTACCCGGGGCGGGCGTTCGAGGCGCGCGTGGCGCGCGTCGCGCCCGCGCTCGACTCGACGTCGCGCACGGCGGAGGTGATCGCGTCGGTGCCCAACGCCGATGGTGCGCTCAAGGCCGAGATGACCGCCGCGGCGGAGCTGCTCGGGCCGCCCGGCCCGCCGACGCTCGCGGTGCGGGACGCGGCGGTGCAGGAGTTCCAGGGCGACACGGTGGTCGTGACCGCGCGGCCGGTCGGGACGGGCACGTTGATCCAGGCGGTGCCGGTCCGCGCCGGGCGGCGGGCGCAGGGGCTGGCCGAGGTGTTGGCGGGGCTCACGCCGGGGACGGCGGTGGTGACCGAGGGCGCGGGGATCGCGAAGGCGGAGATCCAGCGGCGGCGCGACCAGCGCAACGGCGGCGGGGGGGAGGGGACTGATGCGGCGGCTGCTCGAGTACGTGCTCAAGCACCGGATCGCCGTCGTCGGCGGGGTGCTGGCGATCGTCGCGTTCGGCGTGTTCGCGCTGTTGCGGCTGCCGTTCGACGCGTTCCCGGACCTCACGGGCGTGCGGGTCGACGTGGTCGCGACCGCGCCCGGGCTCGCGCCCGACGAGGTCGAGCAGTTGGTGACGTATCCGCTCGAATCGGCGCTGATGGGCTTGCCGGGCGTGACCGGCGTGCGGTCGACGAGCAAGGCGGGGCTCTCGATCATCACGGTGCCGTTCCCGGACGGCACGGACGTGTACTTCGCGCGCACGCTGGTGCAGCAGCGGCTCGGCGAGGCGCGCGGGGCGCTGCCCGCGGGCGTCGAACCGACGATGGGCCCGCTCTCGACGCCGATGGGCGAGCTGTACCAGTACACGGTGACGAGCGACTCGATGTCGCTGACCGAGCTCAAGGCGCTGCACGACTACACGATCCGCCCGCGCCTGCGCACCGTGCCCGGCGTCAGCGACGTGAACTCGTGGGGCGGGCTGATCGAGCAGGTGCACGTCGAGGTCGACCCGGCGCGGCTGGCCGCGCGCGGGCTGACGTTGGGCGACGTCGACCGCGCGCTCGCGGCCAACAACCTGTCGTTCGGCGGCCCGTACGTGGAGCACGCGGGGACGCGCTACACGGTGCGCGGGCTCGGGCGGCTGCAGTCGATCGACCAGATCGGGTCGGTGGTCGTGGCCGGCGCCGACGGGCGGCTGCCGGGTGGGGTGCCGGTCACGATCGCCGACGTCGCGACGGTCCGGGACGGCGGGATGCCGCGCTACGGCGCGGTCACGCAGGACGGCCGGGGCGAGGTGGTCTCGGGGATGGTGCTCAAGCTGCAGGGCGCGGACAGCCGGCGCGTGATCGACGCCGTCAAGGCGCGGATGCAGGAGATCCGGGGCTCGATCCCGCGGCACGTCCGGATCACGCCCTTCTACGACCAGACCGAGCTGGTCGGGCGCACGACGCACACGATCACGAAGAACCTCGTCGAAGGCGGCCTGCTCGTCGTCGTGGTGCTGTTCCTCTTCCTGCGCAACGTGCGCGCGTCGCTCATCGTGGCGAGCGTGATCCCGCTCTCGATGCTGGTCGCCTTCGGCGGGATGTACCTGTACGGCTACTCGGCCAACCTGATGTCGTTAGGCGCGCTCGACTTCGGGCTGATCGTCGACGGCGCGATCGTGATGGTCGAGAACTTCGTGCACCGGATGGAAAAGAATCCGCCGGCCGAGGGCGACGACGAGGCGCGGACGGCGCTCTTCCGCGACGCCGCGGTCGAGGTCGGGCGGCCGGTGCTGTTCGGGATCGCGATCATCGTGGCCGTCTACCTCCCCATCTTCACGCTGGAGGGGATGGAGGGGCGGATGTTCAAGCCGATGGCGTTCACGGTGGTGTGCGCGGTGCTCGGGTCGCTGCTGCTCGCGCTGACGTACGTGCCGACGGTGTCGGCGGCGCTGCTCAAGGCGCCCGGCGGCGCGGCGGGGGGCGGGACGACTGATGGCGCGCCGACGGGCGGCGCGGCCGGCCTCGAGGCGCGCCTTCGCGCCCGCTACGCCGGCGCGCTCGACTGGACGATCCGCCACGGCCGGCTGGTCGCGATCGCGGCGGCGGCCGTCGCCGTCGCGGCGGTGTGGTCGATGACCAAGATCGGCACCGAGTTCATGCCCAAGCTCGACGAGGGCGCGATCCTCATCGAAACGCGGCGCCTGCCGAGCGTGTCGCTCGCCGACGCGACGAAGCTGTCGATGGAGGCGGAGCGGATCGTGAAGCGGTTCCCCGAGGTGGTCACCGTCGTGACCAAGGAGGGCCGCCCCGACCTCGCGACCGAGGCGATGGGGCTGTACGAGGGCGACGAGTACGTGATCCTCAAGGACCGCGGCCAGTGGAAGACGGCCAAGGACCCCGAGGGGCTGGTCGCCGCGTTCGACTCCGCGCTCAAGAGCGTGCCCGGACTCTGGGTGAGCTTCACGCAGCCGATGGCGATGCGCCTCGACGAGGCGGAGAGCGGGATCAAGACCGACCTCGGCGTGAAGGTCGTCGGCCCCAGCCTGGAGAAGAACCAGCAGATCGCCGGCAAGATCCGCGGCGTCCTCGCCGGCGTGCCCGGCGCGGCCGACGTGTCGGTCGAGGTGAGCGAGGGGACGGGGCGGCTGCGGCTCGCCGTCCGGCGCCCCGACCTCGCGCGCTACGGGATGAGCGTGGCCGACGTGCGCGACGCCGTTAACATGGCGTTAGGCGGCGAGGTCGCCACCGAGATGGTCGACGGCCCGCGGCGCATCGGCGTGGCGGTGCGGTATCCGGGGCTGCGGCAGACCGACCCGACCGCCCTCGCCGCCCTCGCGATCCGGGCCCCGGCGACGGGAGCGGTGGTCCCGCTCTCCGCCGTCGCGGACGTGGTCGCGGAGACCGGCCCCGAGCAGATCAGCCACGAGGACGCGCAGCGGCGCACGCTCGTGCTGAGCAACGTGCGCGGGCGCGACCTCGGCGGCTTCGTCTCGGACGTGCGCGCGCGGGTCGCGCGGGAGGTGCCGATCCCCTCCGGCACCTTCCTCGAGTGGGGTGGGCAGTACGAAAACCAGCAGCGCGCGATGGGGCGCCTCAAGGTCGTGGTGCCGCTCGCGTTAGGCCTGATCGTCGTCCTGCTCTACGCCTCGCTCCGCTCGGCGCTGCAGACCGCGCTCGTGCTGACCAACGTGCCCTTCGCGCTCGTCGGCGGCGTCGCGGCGCTCTGGCTGCGGCACCTCAACCTGTCGCTCTCGGCGAGCGTGGGGTTCATCGCCCTGTTCGGCATCGCGGTGCTGAACGGGCTCGTGCTCGTCACCCACGTCAACGCGCTCCGCGCCGGCCACGACGGCCGCCCGGGGCTCGACGTCGACCGCGCGGTACGCGAGGGGGCGAGCGACCGCGTGCGCCCGGTGCTCATGACGGCCCTGGTCGCGAGCCTCGGCTTCGTGCCGATGGCGCTGTCGAGCACGCCGGGGAGCGAGGTGCAGCGGCCGCTCGCGACGGTCGTCATCGGCGGGCTGATCACGTCCACCGCGCTGACGCTGTTCGTGCTCCCGATGTTGTACCGCGCCGTCGTCCAGTGGCAGGAGCGGCGCTCGGCGCGAGGCGGTGCGGAGGCTGGGCGCGTCGCGCCGGCGCGGGCGCAACACGCGCGGCCGTCGCCCGCGGCCGCGCCGCCGATCGCGGCCGCCGTGCGCGGCCCGGCGATCGGGTCCTGACGCGCTGCAGCGGCCGGCCCTCCCGCTCGGCCGGCCGTCGCCGAGTCAGGCCGTGGACGCGAGCGACGCGGCGTCGCGTGCGACGCGCCACGCCGCCACGGCGCGCGCCTCGGACTGCGCGATGAAGCCGGCCACGATGTCGAGCGCGGCCCCTGCGTCCGCGCCGCGCGCGCGCGCGTCGGCCCGCACCGCGCGCGCGACCACCTCACCCATCACCGTGTAGTCCCGCCGCACCGCCCCCAGGTCCCACCCCTGGGTGAAGCGCCGGGCGCCGTGCCGTTCGGCGACGGTCTGGCTGATCGCGATGCTGTCGCTCAGCAGCCCGGTCTCGGCGCTCCCCGCCTCGCTGACCATGATCAGCGCCTGGGCGAGATCGGCCAGCACCGCGACGAGGTGATCTTCCAGTTCGCTCCGGCGCATCGCCGCCGCGATCGGGGCGTCCGCCGCCGAGCGGAGCCGCTCGACGTACGCGTCGACCATGTCGTCGAGTTGGCGCCGGAGCGTCCGCCCGATCTCGCCGAGGCCGCGCGCGTCGCCCGCGACCGCGTGCGCGGCGCGGTCGGCGCGGGTCGGCGCGCCGCCGTCGCGCGCGTCCGCCGTGGCCTGCAGCCAGAGCGTGAAACTCGAGCCCTGGCCGGGCGTGCTCTCGAGTGTGAGGTCGCCGCCCATGAGCCGCGCGAGACGCTGGCTGATCGCGAGCCCGAGCCCGGCACCGTCGCGCGTCCGCGTGTGCCCGCGCTGCACTTGATGGAACGGCTCGAAGACGGCCGCCTGCTCGGCGGGCGGGATGCCGACGCCGGTGTCCACGACGCGTACGTACGACCACGTGCCGGTGTCATGGGCCCGCGCGGCGGGTGGGGCCTCGGTCGCGCGCCCGCAGGTCACCGTCACGGTGCCGCCCGCGGGAGTGAACTTGACCGCGTTGGACAGCAGGTTGACGAGGATCTGGCGCACGCGGTGTTCGTCGCCGACGTAGGGTGTCGAGACGTCGGGGTTGCCGTCGACGAGTCGCACGCCGCGCGCGGCGCCCTGGGGGCGCACGAGGTCCAGGGCGGCCGTCACCGCCGTCTCGGTGGTGGCCGCGTCGCGCGCGACGCGCAGTTCGCCCGCGTCGACCTTCGCGAGGTCGAGCACGTCGTTGACGAGGCCCAGCAGGTGCTGGCCGCTCGCGGCGAGGCGCGTGAGGTACTCGCGCTGCTCGGGCGTCGTGGGACCGGCGACGCCTAACTCCAGGAGCTGCGTGTAGCCGCCGATCGCGTTGAGCGGCGTGCGCAGCTCGTGGCTCATCGTCGCGAGGAACTCGCTCTTCGCCTGGTTGGCCGCCTCCGCCGCGCGGCGCGCCGCCTCCGCGGCCGCGAGCAGGCGGTCGCGATCGGCCTCCGACGCGCGGCGTTCGGTGACGTCCTGGAACGAGAGGACCGCGCCGACGACGCGTCCGTGTTCGAGCGCGGGTGTGGCCGTGTACTCGACCGGCAGCGCCGTACCGTCCTTTCGCCAGAACACCTCGGTGTCGACCCGGCACGCGACGCCCGTGCGCAGCGCCGCGTAGATCGGGCACTCGCCGATGGGGTAGGGCGTGCGGTCGGGGCGGTGGTGGTGGATGACGTCGTGCTGCGGGCGGCCCAGCATCTCGCCCTCGGCGTAGCCGAGCAGGCGGGCGGCGGCCGGGTTGACGAAGGTCGTCCTGCCGTCGGCGGATAGGCCGAGGATGCCCTCGCCCGCGGCGCTCAGAATGCGCGCCGTCGTCCGTTCCGCCGCCTCGGCCGCCTCGGTCCGGTCTTCGAGCAGGGTGGCCGTGGCCTGCAGCTCCTCGGCCTGCGCTTCGAGCTCCGCGGCGTTCTCCTGCAGCTGGTGGTTGGTCAGCTCCAACTCGACCTGCTGCTCCTGGAGTTGCAGGTTGAGCTTCTCGACCGCGCGACGCGCGAGCACCTGGTCGGTGACGTCGGTGCCGTGGGCGATCACGGCGTCGTGGCTGCCGTCCGGCTCGACGAGCGGCAGGTAGGTGATGTCGATGAAGCGCTCTTCGCGCGGCGCGCCCGGGGTGCGGTCGAGGAGTACCGGAAGCTCGAGGAAGACGAGCGGCTCGCCGGTGCGGCGGACGCGCGCGACGTATTTGTCGAACTCCTGGCCGCGCGCCTCGGGCAGCGCGTCGAAGAGCGGCCGGCCGACGACGTCGCGTCCGCGGCCGATGATCTGCTCGTACGCCGGGTTCACCAGCTCGAAGACGTTGTCCTCGCCGCGGAGCACCGCGACGAAGGACGGCGCGTCGTGGAAGAGCGCGGCGAGGCGCGCGCGTTCGACGGCCGCGGCCTGCGTGGCCTGCACGCGCGCCGTCAGCTCGACGGCGACGTTGTAGACGGCGAGGCAGGGACCGGGGCCGCCGTCCGCCGTCTCGTCGCGGAGCGCGCTCAGGGCGTAGGTGAACCACGCGTCCTCCGCGCGCCCGCCGTCGAGGCGCTCCACGACGAGCAGCGCGTCGTCGGCGAAGACGGGCGCTCCGCCCGCGCGCACCTGGGCGAACTGCGGCTCGAGCGCCGGCCACAGTTCGTCCCACACCGCGGCGCCCGAGCGGCCGAGGGCCGCCGGGTGCTTGGCGCCGAGGATCGGGCGGTAGGCGTCGTTGTAGATGAGCGTGTACGACTCGCCGACCCAGAGGGACGTGGCGACCGGCGCGTCGAGTGTCAGGCGGACGGCGGTGCGGAGCGCTGCGGGCCAGGCGGCCGCCGGCCCGAGCGCGGTGCTGGCCCAGTCGAGCGCGCGGCAGCGCACGCGCATCTCGCCGGGCCCCGCGAAGAGCGCGTCGGCGTACGCCTCCGCGAGCGTGGTCGCGTGCTGCGTGTCCGGCTCAGCCTCACCCGGCGCGTCACCCATCTGCATCCCCGTCCGCCTGCCCTCGTCGTGATCGCGTGTGATGCCGCGGTGTGGTCCGGTCCGCCACGTCGCGGCGTGTTCGGCAAGTTCGCGGCCCGAGGCGGTGCGGGGCAGCTGGAGGCACGGGCCCTTGACCGCGTGCGGCGATCCTGCTACGGTTTCGGCCACAATCGAGGTCCCGTGGTGATTTGCCGCCTCTTGCCGCCACGTAAAACAAAGAGCTAAAACGCGAGAGCCCGGGCGGCGTTCCTTCTGCCCGGGCTTTGTCGTGTGTGCGCGGGCCGCCGCGCGGGACTTCCCGCGCGCGGCCGCGCCCCCGACCTCCGTCTCGCCGACCGGCGGCAGCGACCACACGCCACAGGGAAGAGACGATGAGCACCCCCGCCGCCGGCGCCGCCGGGCGTCCGTTAGGCATCGGCACCCGCGCCGTCCACGCCGCGCAGGAGACCGCCGACCCGGCGACCAACGCGCGCGCCGTGCCGATCTATGCGACGACGTCCTACGTGTTCGACAGCCCCGACCACGCGGCGGCGCTGTTCGGGCTCAAGGCGTTCGGCAACATCTACACGCGGATCATGAACCCGACGACCGACGTCTTCGAGCGGCGCGTGGCTGCGCTCGAGGGCGGGGTCGCCGCGGTCGCGACGGCGAGCGGGCAGGCGGCGCAGACGCTCGCGCTGCTCAACCTCGCGCAGGCGGGCGACACGATCGTCGCCGCGACGTCGCTCTACGGCGGCACGCACGCGCTGCTGGCGCACACGCTGCCCCGGTTGGGGATCACGACGCGCTTCGTCGACCTCGCCGAGGGGCCCGAGGCGTTCGGACGCGCGATCGACGAGACGACGCGCGCGGTCTACGTCGAGACGGTGGGGAACCCGC
Organism: uncultured Gemmatimonadales bacterium; assembly: GCA_963763675.1. GTDB lineage: Bacteria > Gemmatimonadota > Gemmatimonadetes > Gemmatimonadales > Gemmatimonadaceae > BPUI01. Next base: position 483,271 of record CAVXPN010000003.1, on the reverse strand, counting down.
GCCTCGACGTCCCGGACCTGCGCGCGCTGGCCGACGTCGCGCACGCGCACGGCGTTCCCCTCGTCGTCGACAACACCTTCGCCACACCCGTCCTCTGCCGTCCGATCGAGCACGGGGCCGACGTCGTGCTCAACTCGGCGACGAAGTGGATGGGCGGCCACGGCACCGCGATCGGCGGCGTGGTGGTCGACGCCGGCACGTTCGACTGGGGCGCGAGCCCGCGCTTCCGCGCGCTGTACCAGGAGCCCGAAGCGGCGTACCACGGCCTCGTCTTCTCGCAGGCGTTCTCCGCCGTCGACCTCGGCAAGGGCCCCGTCAACGCCGCGTTCGCGCTCCGGCTGCGGCTCCTGCTGCTGCGCGACATGGGGCCCGCGCTCTCGCCATTCAACGCGTTCCTGCTGCTGCAGGGGCTCGAGACCCTGCACCTCCGCATGCAGCGGCACTCGGAGAACGCGCTCGCCGTGGCGCGCTTCCTCGAGCAGCATCCGGCGGTGACGTGGGTGCGCTACCCGGGGCTCGCGTCGCACCCGAACCACGCCGAGGCGGCGCGCTATCTCGACGGCGGGTTCGGCGGCGTGCTGACGTTCGGGGTGCGCGCGCGGAGCGCGGACGACGCCGAACGCGTGGCGCGCGAGACCATCGGCGGGCTCGAGCTGTTCTCGCTGCTCGCCAACGTCGGCGACGCGAAGAGTCTCGTGATCCACCCGTGGTCGACGACGCACGAACAGCTCGAGCCCGAGCAGCGCGCGGCGGCGGGCGCGACGCCGGACCTGATCCGGCTCTCGATCGGGATCGAGGACGTCGACGACCTGATCGCGGACCTGGACCAGGCACTCACGCGGGCGGACCGCGCCGTGGGCGTCGACCCTGCCGTCGCGGGCGAGACGGACGACGGCGGTGAGAAGGGCGCCGACACCGGCGCCGAGGTGGGCGCGGCGGCGGTCGCGTGAACGGACCCGGGGCAAGCGCGGGCGGCGGCACGGCGAGCGTCGCGGGGCGCGCGCCGAGCCGGCTCGCGGTGGCGCGCTTCGCCCTCGAATGCGGGGCGGTGCTGCGCGACGTGGTGCAGGCGTACCACCTGGACGGCGCGCTCGCGCCCGACGGCCGGAACCTCGTGCTCGTCTTCCACGCGCTCACCGGCAGCGCGGACGCCGCGGGTCCGGCGACCGGCTGGTGGCGCGACGTGATCGGTCCGGGGGGAGCGGTCGACACGCGGCGGTGGGCGGTGCTCTGCCCCAACCTTCTCGGGTCGTGCTACGGCACGACCTGGGGCGGGGTCGAGTGGAACGGGGTGGCGCCCGACCCGGCGACGGGCGCGCCGCCGATCACGACGCGCGACCAGGCCCGCCTCGCCGCGCGGGCCGTCGCGGCGCTCGGCGTCTCGTTGGGCGAGACGTCGGCCGAACGCGGATCGCCCGACGACGGCGCGATCGCGCTCGTCGCGGGCGGTTCGTTAGGCGGAATGGTCGCGCTCGAGTGGGCGGCGGAGTACCCGCGCTCGGCGCGCGCGGTGGTCGCGCTCGCCGCCCCGGCGGCCCACCCGCCGTGGGCCGTCGCCTGGAACCACCTGCAGCGCGCCGCGCTCGACCTCGCCGGGCCGGGGCGCGAGGCGGAGGGACTCGCCCTCGCGCGACAGGTCGCGATGCTGAGCTACCGAACGAGCGCGGAGTTCGAGGCGCGCTTCGGGCGCGACCGCGACGTGGAGGGGCGGCCGGCGGTCGCGGGCTACTTGGAGCGGCACGGCGCGCGCCTCGTCGCGCGCTTCGACCCGTCGGCGTATCGCACGCTGCTCGGCGCGATGGACGCACACGACGTCGGGCGGGGGCGGGGGGGGGTCGGGCCGGCGCTCCGCGGCTTCGCCGGGCGGCTGGTCGCCGTCGGCGTGCCGGGCGACGTGCTCTACGACGCGGCGCTGGTGCGCGCGTGGGCGCGGGAGGCGGGCGCGCGCTACGAGGAGGTCCGCTCGCTCGTCGGACACGACGCGTTCCTCGTCGAGGGCGGGCAGGTGGGGGCAATCCTGCACGAAGCGTTGGGCGAGGTCGGCGGCGATCCGCCCGCGGACGGCGAAACCCTGGAGACGGAGCACGCGTGGGCGCGGTGACCGCGAAGGTGACCACCGCGACGCTCGCGGCGCTCAAGGCCCGGGGCGAGCCCGCGGTGTTCGTGACGTCCTACGACTATCCCACCGCGGTCTACGCGGACCGAGCGGGCGCTGACATGATCCTCGTCGGCGACTCCGCCGCGAACACGATGCTCGGCCTGCCGAGCACGACGGCGATCGGGATGACGGAGATGCTGGTCTTCGCGGGCGCGGTGTGCCGCGGGGCGAAGCGGGCGTTCGTCGTCGGGGACCTGCCGTTCCTCTCGTACCAGCCGTCGGACGCGAGCGCAGTGCGAAACGCGGGGGCGTTCGTCCGGGTGGGGTGCGACGCGGTGAAGTGCGAGGGGGGGCGGAGGGTCGCGCGGCGCGTGCGCGCGATGGTGGACGCGGGGATCGCGACGATGGGGCACGTGGGGCTGACGCCGCAGAACGCGGCGCAGTTGGGGGGCTACCGCGTGCAGGGGCGGACGCGCGACGGGGTGGCGGCGCTGGTCGACGACGCGCGGGCGCTCGAGGACGCGGGGGCGTTCGCGGTGCTGCTTGAGGCGATGCCGCCCGAGGCGGCGGCCGAGGTGCGGGCGGCCCTGACGGTGCCGGCGTACGGGATCGGGGCGGGGCCGCACGTGGACGGGCAGCTGCTGATCGCGCACGATCTGTTAGGCAGCTTCGTCGGGGAGATCCGGCCGAAGTTCGTGAAGCGGTACGCGGAGGTGGGGCGCGTGATCGAGGCGGCGTTTCGCGAGTACGCGGAGGAGGTCAGGGCGGGGAAGTTTCCGGGGGAGGAGCACTGGTACCGGGCGTGAGCCGGGGGGGCGCCGCGCGGGACCGGGCACGGCGGGCGTTAGGCCTGAGGAGGTCTTCGGCGTCGTCACCCCGCGGCGTGCTCGCGACCTGCCCTGGGTGTCCACCCGTTACCCACGACGGCGCATCCTGCGCGCGTGCTTCTCCCTACCGCCTCGCGTCCCAGTCGACCACGGGCATGTCGCGCACGGCCTGACCAACGGCGTCGGCCACCTCCCTGCGCAGCCTGGCGTACCGCGTTCCGCCCTCGCCGCTCGGGCCGCGGAGGCGGTTCATCAGCAGGACGACGAAGAGGCCGCGCTCGGGGTCGACCCACAGCGACGTGCCCGTGAAGCCGGTGTGCCCGAAAGCGCGCGGGGCCATGTAGCGCCCCGCGCTGGAGCCGGGGGACGGCGTTTCCCAGCCCAACGCGCGCGACGCGTCGGGGGACTGCCGCGCGGTCCAGCGGGCGATGGTGCCGGCCCACAGGACCTCGCGGCGGTTGTAGGTGCCGCCGTTGAGCAGCATCTGCGCGAAGATCGCGAGGTCGCGCGCCGTGGCGAAGAGGCCCGCGTGGCCGGAGACGCCGCCTAACGCCCAGGCGTTGCCGTCGTGCACCGTCCCGCGCAGGAGGCCGCCGCGCGCGCTGTCGACGGCGGTCGGCGCGGTCCGCGCGCGGAGTGCGGCGTCCGAGGTGTCGGGGTTGAAGCGCGCGTCGCGCATGCCGAGCGGGCGGAACACGCGCTCGGCGACGAAGGCGTCGAGCGTGCGGCCGGTGATCCGCTCCACCACGGCCTGCAGCAGCACCATGTCCCAGTCGCTGTAGGTGGTGCGCGCGCCCGGCGGCGACTTGAGCGGGCGCGCGTTGATCGCCCGCAGGTAAGCGGCCCGGCCGCGGAGCGCGCCGTACGCGGGCTCGTCGAGCGGCGCGCCGGGCTCCAGCCCGCCCGTGTGCGTGAGCAGCATTCGCACCGTGATCGCCGCCTTGTCGGGCGCGTCGAACTCGGGCAGGTACGAGTGCACCGTGTGGTCGACTTCGAGGCGGCCCTCCTCCTCGAGGAGCATCGCCGCGGTGGTCGTCGCGACCACCTTGGTCAGCGACGCGAGGTCGTAGAGCGTGCGGGCGTCCGGCGCGCGCCGCTCGGCGCTCGCACCCTCGCCGCTGCGCCCCTCGGCGCGGGCGCCTGAGGCCGCGAGGCGCGGGCGGTCGATCGCGCCGTATCCCTTGAGGTGGACGATTCGTCCGTAGCGCCCGACGGCGAGCACCGCGCCGGGCGCCGCGCCGGCGGCGAGCCCCGCCTCGACGACCGAGTCGAGCCGCGCGGGCAGGGCGGAGTCGAGGCCGACCGCGACCGGGAGTGCGGGCGTGAGCGAGTCGACCGGCGTCACCCGCGCCGCGCGCACCTCCACCCGGCGCACCTCGACGCTCGGCTCGGCGCGCGTCGGCTCGGGGACGGGGCGGGGCGCCTCCGGAGCGGGCGCGGGCGCGCAGGCGGCCAACGACGCCGCGACGGGCGCGACGAACCACGCGGACGCGCGCCCCCACGCGTACCCCGAACGCACGAGCGTTAGGCTACCGGAGTCGCGTGCGGCCGGCCCGATCAGGCGGCGACCGCGTCGGCGCGCGGGGCCGTCGTCGACCGCCGCACGACGAGGTCGGCGTCGAGCGTCACCCGCTCGGTGGCCGCGGCGCTCCCCTCCTCGACGTGCCGCAGCAGCAACTCCGCGGCGACGCGCCCCATCTCGACCGTCGGGACGCGCACCGTGGTCAGCGGCACCTGCAGGTACGCGAGCAGGGGGATGTCGTCGTAGCCGACCACGCTCACGTCGTCGGGCACGCGCAGCCCCAGTTCGGAGAGGGCGCGGCAGACGCCGATCGCGATCAGGTCGTTGAAGCATGTCACCGCCGTCGGCGCCTGCGCCCCGCGCCCGCGGTCGCCGAAGTAGGCGAGCGCCGCGCGGTAGCCATCGTCCAGGTGCGCGCCGGCGGGGATCACGTCGTCGGCCGTGAAGCGGAGGCCCGCGGCGGCGCACGCACTCTGCACGCCCGACGCCCGCTCGCCCGCCTGGGTGCTGCTCGGCGGCCCGGTGAAGTGCACGATGCGCTCGTGCCCGAGGCCGATCAGGTGCTCGGCCGCGCTCCGCGACGCCGCCTGGTTGTCGACGCCGACGAGGCTCGCCGGCACGCCGCGGATCCCGCCTAACAGCACGAACGGGATGTTGCGCCGGCGCAGGTCGAACAGGTGCGACAGGTCCGAGTCCTCGTCGAGCACCGGGGTGACGATGAGTCCCGAGATGTCGGCCGCGGTGAGCAGGCCGATCGCGCGCCGCTCTGCGAGCGCCTCGCGCTCGGAGCTCGCCACCAGCAGCGCGTAGCCGTGCGCCTCCGCGTGCGCGCGCGCGCCGGCGATCACGCCCGCGAAGTACGGGTTGTCGAGCTCCTTGACGAGCACGCCGAGGCTGCGCCCGGCGCCGGCGCGCGCGTTGCCGCGCGCGGCGCGGAAGTTCAGCGTCTCGACCGCACGGAGCACGCGCGCCCGCGTGTCGGGGGCCACGGGGCCGCTGTCGTTCAGCACGGCCGACACCGTCGCCTTACTCACGGCGGCGGCTTCGGCGACGTCGGCGATCGTCGGACGGGGGCGGGGCATGGGCGTCGGGTGCGCTCGGGGTAAGGGCGCGAGAGGACGTGGCCGGGAACCAACCGGGAGACTGGTCGCGGCGCTGGCGGCGGCGGACGGCGGGGATTCCTGAGAACGCACCACGCCCGACGCGGCCAGGCACCCGCGTCGAACGTCGTCGAACTGGTGCGCGCGTTCGACTAGTGCAATGTATGCCCGTCGACCGTTTCGGCGCCCACGGTCAGTGGGACGGGTCGGCGGACGCGCCGGCTCCGGGCGTCGCGCCGTCGGCCGCGGCCGCCGCGCGCGGCGCGGCCGCGCCGCCGGCCTGCCACACGTTGTTGGACCGATCGACGTCGACGAGCCGGCGGTCCGGGTCGAGCTCGATGCGCGCCAGCCGTCGGCCCACGAACGCGTACTCGCGGACGTAGCGGGTGGTGTTCATCGTCCACACCTCGGCCGGGTAGTCGACCGCCTGCGTCGAGCCGTCCTCGAACGTGAAGCGCGCGCGAATGGGAAGAACGCCCCGCGCGCGGTTGGCGTACACGACCCGTACGGCCGAGGTATCGCCGCGCTGCGCGACCGTTACGGTGTCGATCGCCTGGTCGAACGCCGGGTCCTCGATGAACCACTCCCGCCAGAACCAGTCGAGGCGCCGCCCGCTCACGTCTTCCATCGTCCGGAAGAAGTCTGCCGGGGTCGGGTGCTTGTACGCCCACCGCTGGATGTACGTGCGGAAGGCGTCGTCGAACGCCGCCGGGCCGAGCACTTCCTGCCGCAGGGTCTGCAGCGCCACGGACGGCTTGGTGTAGGCCGAGAGTGCGAGCAGCCGCGGGTCGATGCGGTCGGGCGGCACCTCGACGGGGCGGTCGTAGCCGGCCGTCATCGCGGCCTGCACGTACTGGCGCTCCTCGGCGGCGCGACGCAATTGGTCGCCACGCTCGGGGTAGCGGCGCGCCTCGGAGAACAGGTTGATGAAGGTGTTGAAGCCCTCGTCCTGCCACATGTGGACCCGCTCGTTGGAGCCGACGATCATCGGGAACCAGTTATGCCCGATCTCGTGCGTCACCACGTTGTACAGGTCGTACTTGTCGCTCGAGCGCGCCTCCATGACGAGCATCGGGTACTCCATCCCGCTGACCGGGCCCTCGACCGCGCTCATCTGGGGGTAGGGGTACGGAAACCAGCGCTCCGAATACTCCTGGATCGACGTGCGTGCCTGGTCCGCCGCGTCCTTCCAGATCGCCGCCGCGCTCGGCCGGTAGTAGGCCTGGGTGAGGACCCCGCGGTAGGACGAGGCGTCCCACAGGTACTCGGGGGTCGCCGTCCACGCGACGTCGCGCAGGTTGCGCGCGGCGAAGCGCCACGTGAGCGTCCCGGTGCGCCGCGGACGCGCCGCACCGCTCTGCAACTCGGCCTCGGTCACGATCGCCACCGGCGTCGTCGAGGTCGCGGCCTGCGCGAGGCGCTGGATCTCGGTCGGGGTGAGCACCTCGCGCGGGTTCTGCAGGGTGCCCGTCCCGGCGACGATGTAGCCCGCCGGCAGCGTGACGGCGTAGTTGAAGTCGCCGTACTCGAGGTAGAACTCCCCCTGGCCGAGGTACGGCTCGGTGTTCCAGCCGCGGACGTCGTCGTAGACGCAGAGGCGCGGGTACCACTGGGCGATCTCGTAGAGCGGCCCCTCGCGCCCCATGCGGTCGGCGCCGTGCTCGGGGACGCGGAACTGCCACGCGACGTCGAAAGTGGTCGTGCGCCCCGGCGCCAGCGGCTCGGCGAGGTCGACCTTCATGACCGTCCCCTCGACGCGGGTCCGGAGCGCGTGGCGCGCGGTGCCGGCGCCGACCTGGTCGAAGCGGGTGATGACGTCGCCGCCCTCGAACCCGCGCGCCCCGAAGCGCGAGTTCTGCGAGTAGACGTAGCTGTTGAGCGAGCTGTCGCGGAAGGCGTTCTGCTCGACCTGCATCCAGACGAAGCGGAGCGTGTCGGGGGAGCGGTTGGTGTAGCGCAGCCGCAGCTCGCCGTTGAGCTGCTTGGCGGAGGTGTCGAGCGTCGCGCGGATGTCGTAGTCGGCGCGGTTCTGCCAGTACCGCGTGCCCGGCGCGCCCGAGGCCGTGCGCGTACTGGTCGGCGCGGGCTCCTCGGTGAGAGGCGCGAAGATCGACGTGTCGGGCACGCCGCGCAGCTGCGCGGCGGTGAGCGGCGGGCGCCGCGGCGCGGTGGGCTGCGCGGTCGCGGCGCCGGGGCGGGCGGCCGCGGCGAGGACGGCGGCCGCGACGAGCGCGCGGCGGGCGGCGCGCGGCGCCCGGGATGACGCCCGAGGGGGGCGGGAGCTGGACATGACGGCGGGCGAGGGTGAGCGGACGACGGCGTCCGAGCACGACTCGTACCCGTCCGGCGCGCGTCGGTGGCACGCGGGCAGTTCGCGTGCGCTCGCGGCGCGCGACAACTTGCCGCGATGCGAAGCCGATCTCTTCTCGTGTTGCTGCTCCCGTTGCTCGCGGCCGGCGGAACGACGACGCCGGCGCGCGCCCAGACGACCACGCCAAGCCGTAGCGCGCGCAGGTCGCGCGCGAAGCCCGGCACGAAGGCGGGCGTGTCTCGGCGCCGCACGGCCGCCGCGCCGGCGCGCGACCTCGACGACTTCGACGCGCCCGGGGACATGGACGACCTGTCGCGCCAGCTCTGGGCGAGCACGGGGCGGCGTCTCTCGTACGACGCGGCCGTGCGCTACGCCGAGCGGCTGCGACGGCGCGGCGCGGCGGACGCCGACGCGCGCGTCGGGCTCGCGGAGCTGCCGACCGGGTGGGCGATCGCGCCCGCGGGCGCGCAGGTCGAAACGGGACGCCTGCCGTTCGAAGCGGTCGCGTTCGCCGGGCGGGTGGTCGTGCTCAACACCGGCTACTACCCGGGCGAGCCGCAGCCGCTGACGGTGATCGACCCGCGCCCCGGCGTCCCGGCGGTGGCGCGGGTGCGGACGCTGCCGGTGGGTGCACTCTACCCCGCGGCGCGCGTCGCCGAGCGCTCCGCGGGCGGCGACGGCGCGCTCTACGTGAGTGGGGGCGACGACCGCGCGGTGTGGCGGGTCGACACGGCGTTCGCGGCGCGCAAGCTCGCGGTCGGCGGCTATGCGGCCGGGCTCGCGCCGCTCGACGCGCGGGTGTTCGGCCCGGGGCGGTTGGCGGTGGCGTACCTCGTCGCCGCCGACTCGACCGGGGCCGCGGGTGCGGGGCGGCTCGCGGTGCTCAACACGGCGAGCGGCCGGGTGGAGCAGGAGCTGCCGGCGGGCCACTACCCCACCGCGGTCGAGAGCGTGGGCGACCGCGTCTACGTGGTCGGCACGGGCGAGCAGTCGCTCCGCGTGTTCGCGCGACGCGGGCGAACGCATCAGCTCGCCGCCTTTCGCACGCTGGCGGTGGGTCGGAGTCCGGCGGGGACGTGCCGTTGGGGGGAGGGGCCCGGGGCGCGGCTGCTGGTCGTGAACTCGGGGTCGGACGACCTGTCGGTGGTCGACCTCGCGCGCGACTCCGTGGTCGGGACGATCCCGGTCCGCTTCCGCGACCCCGCCGCGGCTGGCGCCGAGCGCCCGCGGGCCGGGGCGGTGCTCCGGGCCGGGGGCGCGCCCACCTCGTGTGCGGTGGTCGGCGCGCGGCTCTACGTCACGCTCGCCACGGCCAACGCGGTCGCCGTGTACGACACGGCGCGCGTCGCGGCCGGAGACCCGGCGCCGTTAGGCTACCTGCCCGCCGGCTGGTACCCGACGCGCGTCGTGGCGGCCGGCGACTCGCTCTACGTGCTGAGCGCGAAGGGCGTGCGGCCGCGCCGCCCCAACCCCGACGGTCCGCAGCCGGACTCGCTCACGCCGGGCGGGCCGGGGTACGTGCTGACGGAGCTGCGCGGGTCGTTAGGCGTGCTGCCGCGCGCGGCGGTCGACACCGGACTCCGCGCGTGGACGCGGCGCGTGCGCGCCGGCTCGCCGCTCGCCGCGCCGGCCGCGGGGGTCGCGCTCCCGATCCGGCACGTCTTCTACGTCGTGCGCGAGAACCGGTCGTACGACCAGGTGCTGGGCGACCTCGGGCGCGGCGACGGCGACTCGACGCTCACGCTCTTCGGCGCGGACGTCACGCCCGCCGCGCACGCGCTGGCCCGCGACTTCGTCGACCTGGACCACTTCTTTGCCGACGGCGAAATATCCGTCCTGGGCCACAGCTACGCGACCAGCGGCTACGCGAGTCCGCTGCTCGAGTGGCTCGGGAACGCCTCTTACAGCGGGCGGTTCGCCGGCTACCCGTTCGGCACGGCGCCGGCCGTGTTCTCGCCGGCGTACCTGTGGGACGCGCTCGACGCGCGCGGCGTCGACTACCGCGTCTACGGCGAGCCGTACTACGCGAGCACGGCCTTCTGGCGCCTCGTGGTGTCGCGCTATGGCGAGGGGAGCGCGCTCGCGCGCGCGGTGGTCGCGCAGAGCGGGCGCCTGACGACGGCGCGCGACCGCGGCGCGGCGCTGCACGCGGTGCTCGCGCCGGCCGCGGCGCGCGGGCGGACGCGCGCGGGCGCGCTCGCGCTCCTGGCGGACACGGGCTTCGCGCGCGGGCTCTCGCGCGCGCTCGTCGGCGGCGACGCGCTCGCGCGGGCGCTCGCGGCCGACCCGGCGCTCCGGCTCGACGTCGCCGAGTTCCTGAGCCACTACGGCTTCGCGTACCCGACGTGGGACCTCGGCTACTCCGACCTGCGGCGGGTCGCGGACTGGAAGGCGGAGTTCGACGCGGACGCGGCGGCGGGTCGCGTGCCGGCGTTCACGTACCTCTGGCTGCCCAACGACCACACGGCCGGCGTCACGCGCGGGCAGCTCTCGCCGCGGCAGCTGGTCGCGCAGAACGACGCCGCGCTCGCCCGCCTCGTCGAGACGATCGCGGCGAGCCCGGTCTGGGGCGAGAGCCTCGTCCTGGTCGAGGAGGACGACGCGCAGAACGGCCCGGACCACGTCGACGCGACGCGGACCGTGGCGCTCGCGGCGGGGCCGTTCGTGCGGCGCGGGGCGGTGGTCCCGGACCGCTACGACCAGCTCTCGATGCTGCGTACGGCGGAGGTGCTGCTCGGGCTCGACCCGTTAGGCGTGGGCGACGCGCTCGCGGTGCCGATGCTCGGCGCGCTGTCACCGGCCGCGGACGCGCGGCGCTGGCGCGCGCCCGCGCCGTCGGCGTGGCTCACGAAGGACGACCGGGCGCGCTACGACTCGCTCGGGGCGGCGATCCGGGTGAGCGGCGCCGTCCTTGCACCCGACGCGCAGCCTCGCCCGGCCGCCATCCCGGCGCCCGCACGTTCGACTCCCGTCACCACACCCAGCCCATGATCACGCTCGCCGACGCGCGCCGCGTCATCGCCGCCGCAGAGCAGAAGGCCGCCGACATCGGCCAGCCCATGAACATCGCCGTCGTCGACGCCGGCGGAAATTTGGTCGCGCACGTGCGCATGGACGGCGCGTGGATGGGCAGCGTCAACATCTCGATCGACAAGGCGTGGACGTCTCGCGCGTTCGACGTCGAGACGAAGGCGCTCGCGAAGCTCGCGCAGCCCGGCGAGGATTTCTACGGCATCCACGCCTCGAATGGGGGGCGCGTGATGATCTTCGCCGGCGGGATCCCGCTGCGGCAGGGCGGGCAGGTGGTGGGCGCGATCGGCGTCAGCGGCGGGTCCGGGAAGCAGGACCACGACGTCGCGGAGGCGGGGGTGGGGGCGCTCTGAGGCCGGGGGGGCCGCGCGGGGGGGAGGTCGACGGCGGCGGTAGGGCGGCGGACGCGGGGGACTGCGCTGTTGGAGAGGCGCTGTTGGAGGGGCGCTGTTGGAGGGGCGCTGCGTGCCGTTTCAACATCGCCCCGCCAACAGCGCCCGACCCCCGCCCTTCCGTCCGCGTCGTTAGTGCGGCCGTCCCGCGCCGCTCGGCTGCCCTGGCGCGCCCAGCCGGACAACCGGCGGCTGCTGACTGCCTCCCGGGCCGCCTCCCGGGCCGCCACTTTGCTGCCCGCCGCCGGTGCTCCCGCCTTGCTGACCGCCCTGCCCGCCCGCGGCGTGCCCGCCCTGGGGCTTCTGCCGCGCCTGCGGCTTCTGCCCACCCTGCTGACCCTTCCCGCCGCCGTCCCCGGACTTGTCCTCCGCCTTGACCGGCGGCGGGTTCGCCGGCCGCCCGCCCGGCGAGTTGCCTCCGGGCGCCCCCGCGTCGGCCTGCGGTCGCGGCTTCACCCGCTGTCCGTCGCGCAGCTCGTCGGTCGGGTTGATCACGATCGATTCGCCCGGCTTCAGCCCGGTAAGCACCTCGAGCGCCGACCCGAAGTCGCGCCCGATCGTGAGCTGGCGCATGTGGAGCACCGAGTCGGCGCCGACCACCGCCGCCTCCGGCCCCTGCTGCCGGACCAGCAGCGCGCCGGCCGGCACGCTCACCGGCGGCGTCGCGCGAGTGAGTTTGAAGCTGACCATCGCGTACATCCCGGGGAGAAGCTTGCGGTCGAGGTTGGGCACGTCGACCTCGGTCAGGAGCGTGCGCGTGGACGCGTCGAGCGCGCCGGCCGTGCGGACGACGCGGCCCTGGAATTGGCGCTGCGGCATGTCGGGCACGCGCACCGTCGCCGAGAGTCCGGTGCGCACGTCGCCCGCGTAGCTCTGCGGCACGCCGACGTAGAGGCGGACCGTGTCCGCCTGCGCGACGCGGAACAGGCTTCCGTTCCCCGCGACGCCGCCGGACGACGCGCCGGCGCCGCCCGACGACCCGCCGCCGAGCGCGCCCGCGCCGCTGCCGCTGCCGCCTAACGTCGAGCCCGTCCCGCCCGAGGCCGTCGCCTGTCCCGCGCCCGAGGCGAGGATCGTGTTGCCCCCGAGCCCGGCCGGGCTGGTCGAGAGCGACGAACCGCCCGACCCGACCAGCACGCCCTCGTCGACGTTGCGCGCGGTGACGATGCCGGCGAACGGCGCCGTCACCGACGCGTAGCCGACCAGCTGGCCCAGGCGCCGCACGTTGGCCTGCGCGGCCGCGACGCCCGCGTTGGCCGCGTCGTAGTTGGCCTGGCGCTGGTCGAGCTCCTCGCGCGTGACGGTGCTGTCGCGGTACAGGATGCGGAAGCGCGCGAGCTCGACGCTCGCCAGGCGGAGCGACGCGGCCGCCTGCGCGGCGTTCGCGCGCGCCTCGCGGAGCTGCTCCTCGACGTCGGGCGCGTCGAGGATCGCGAGCACCTGCCCGGCGCGCACGCGCTGTCCGATGTCGACGAGGAAGCGCCGCACGTAACCCGTCGCCCGCGCGTAGACCGCCGCCTCGCGCTGCGCCTGCACGTTGCCGGGCAGGGTGAACTCGGCCGTCGAGTCCCCCGTGCCGGCCTTGATGACCGTCACGGCCGGGACGCTGTCGTTACGGGCGGTCTGCTCGGCCTTCCGGTTGAGGTCCTGGTCGCGCGAGCGGCGCGGCAGGATCCCGATGAGCAGGAAGCCGACGAGGAGCGCGAGCACGACGAGCGCGCCGATGACGAGGCTGCGCCGGCGGATCGGCTTCGGGTGGTCGCCGTGCTGGTCGCCGTCCTTTTTGTCCTTGGACGTCTTGTCGTCGCCCGGCTTGCCGCCGCCCGGGCCGGCGCCGTTCGCCGGACGATCCGGGGGTCGGTCGGGCGGCGGCGGCCGCGGCGGCGGGTCCGTTCGCGGCGGCGGCGGCGCGGCGGGGAGGGTAACGTCGACGACGACGTGCATCGGACCGTCGACGTGGACGTGCACCGGCGAGTCGTCGGGCTCGCCCGGCGGGGTGCCCGGCGCCGGGCGCGTGGTCGGAGGGTTGGACATGGAATGACGTCTATGCAGTGGTCACCGGCCGCCGGCGGTCGCCCGCCCGGCGGTCGCGCTCCGGGGCGTTCCACGGCGCGCGCCCGTCGTCGCCGTGAGCGCCGTCGTCAGCGCCGTCGTGATCCGGGTCGGAACCGTTCCCGTTGCCATTGCCGTTCCCGGTGCCGACGCGGCGGTCGCCGTTGCGCCCGCGGTCGCCGTTCGGCCCGTCGCCGTTTTTCCCCTCGCCGTGCGCGCCGGCGCCGTTAGGCTGCCCGCCGGCGCGCTTCAGATCGGCCGCCTGCTTCTCGCGCCCGGTCAGCTCGGCCTCCGGAAGTTCCTCGTCCGGATCGGGGGCCTTCTTGCGCAGCAGCGCGTACAGCGTCGGCAGCACGAACAGCGTGTAGCAGCTCGCCACCAGCAGCCCGCCGATCACCGCGCGTCCGAGCGGGGCGTTCTGCTCGCCGCCCTCGCCGACGGCGAGCGCCATCGGGAGCATGCCGAGGATCATCGCGAGCGCCGTCATGATCACCGGCCGCAGGCGGGTCACGCCCGCGCTCAGCGCCGCGTCGTGCGCGTCCTTGCCCTCCGCCCGCTCGTCCTCCGCGAACGTCAGCAGCAGCACCGAGTTGGACGTCGCCACGCCTAACGCCATGATCGTGCCCATCAGCGACGGCACGTTCCACGTCGTGTGCGACGTGAAGAGCCCCCACATCGTCCCCGCGAACGCGCCGGGCAGCGCCAGCACCACCAGCAGCGGCGTGATCCACGACTGGAAGTTCACGACCAGCAGTACGTAGACGAGCAGCAGCGCCGCGAGAATCCCGAGCACGAGCCCCTTGAACGACGTGCGCATGCTGTCCACCTGGCCGCGCACGTGCAGCTCCGAGCCCTTCGGCAGCTTCTCGCGCTCGGCGATCTTCTCGATCGCGGACGCCACGCTGCCGAGGTCGCGCCCCGTCGCGCTCGCGTAGACGTCGAACGACGGCTGCACGTTGTAGTGCGTGACGATCGCCGGCGTCAGGTCGCGCGACTCGGTCACGAGGTTGGCGAGCAGCTGCGGCTGCGGCGCGCCGCCCGGCGGCGCGACCGGCGTGCGCGCCAGCGCGTCGAGCGACGAGAGCTGGTACGGCGGCACCTGCACGGCCACCTGGTACTGCACGCCGTTGGTCGGGTCCAGCCAGAAGTTGGGCGCGGCCTGGAACGATCCCGACAGCGCGATCAGCATCGACCCCGCCACGTCGCGCGTGCTCACCCCCGCCTGCTCGGCGCGCAGCTTGTCGATCGAGAAGAAGAACTCCGGCGCCGTCGTCACCTGCTGCACGCGCGTGTCCGTCGCGCCCGGCACCAGCCGCGCCCGCTCGGCGATCCGCTGGGCGATGGCGTAGTTCTCCTTCGAGTCCCGCCCCGTGATCTGCACGTCGATCGGCGACGGCAGCCCGAGGTTCAGGATGCGGGTCACGATGTCCGCCGGCTGGAAGTAGACCTCGACATCGGGGAACTCCGCCCGCAGCGTGTCGCGCAGCTGCGCCTGGTAGCCGGCGACCGTGCCCTTCCGCTTCTCCTCGAGCGAGACGAGGATCTCGCCGTCGAAGCCGCCGATCGTCGCCTGGTCGCCGGTCGCGAGCGTGACGCCGCCGCCCGCGAGCCCCACGTCGTCGAGCATGAGCTTGACCTCACTCGGCGGAATAACGCGCCGGATCGCGCGCTCGACCGCGCCGAAGATGAGCTCCGTCTCCTCGATGCGCGTCCCCGGGCGCGCGCGCAGGTGCATCCGGATCTGCCCCGCGTCGATCGAGGGGAAGAAGTCCTCGCCGATGTGCGGCAGCAGGAAGCCGCTCGCGCCCGCGAAGACGCCCGCGATGACCAGCGTCCAGACCGGCGCGGCGACGGCCATCGCGAGCAGCCGGTGGTAGCCGTTGCGGAGCTTCTCGAACTGGTGGTCGACGCGCGCGTTGAGCTTCCACGTCCACCCCGCCTTCTTCTTCTTCTCCTCCTGCTCCTGCTCGCTCCCGTGGTGCAGGTCGACCTCCTTCTTGAGGAGGTAGCGCGCCATCGTCGGCACCAGCGTGCGCGACAGGACGTACGACGCGAGCACCGCGAAGATCACCGCCATCGCGAGCGGGCGGAACAGCGCCGCCGCCGGGCCGCTCAGGAAGAAGATCGGGACGAACACGATCGAGATCGACAGCGACGACACGAACGCCGGCACCGCGATCTGCGCCGCGCCGTCGAGGATCGACTGGAGCAGCTCCTTACCCTGCGCCATGTTGCGGTGCATGTTCTCGATCTCGACGGTCGCGTCGTCGACGAGGATGCCGATCGCGAGCGCCAGCCCGCCCAACGTCATGATGTTGAGCGACTGCCCGAGCGCCCACAGGCAGACGACCGACGTCAGGATCGACAGCGGGATCGACGTGACGACGATCAGCGTCGAGCGCCAGCTGCCGAGGAAGATCAGGATCATCGCCGCCGTGAGGCAGGCCGCGATGACGCCCTCCCGGATCACCCCCGAGATCGCGCCGCGCACGTACGTCGACTGGTCCGAGATCACCGACAGCTGCACCGCCGACGGCACCGACGCCTGCGCGCGCTGCAGCAGCGCGCGCACCTGCTTGACGACGGCGAGCGTCGAGGCCTTGCCCGTCTTGAGCACCTCGAGGTACGCGCCTCGCCGTCCGTTGACGCGCACGATGTTGGTCTGGACGCCCGCGCCGAGGCGCACCTGCGCGACGTCGCGGATGTAGACCATCTGCCCGTTCACCTGCTTGATCGGCAGGTCGTTCAGCCGGTCGGCGACGGTCGGGCTCGCGTCGAGGCGCACGCGGTACTCGCGCGTCCCGAGGCGCGCCGTGCCCGTGGGCAGGATGACGTTCTGCGTGTTGATCGCCGACGACACGTCGCCGGGTGTTAGGCCGAGCGCGTAGAGCCGGCCGAGGTCGATGTCGACGTTGACCTGCTTGGGCGCGCCGCCGAACACGGGCGGGATGTTGGTCCCCGGCGCCGTGACCAGCTGCGGCCGCACGAACTGGTTGCCGGCGTCGTTCAGCTCCTGCTCGCCCACGTCGCCCGCGATGCCGATCTGCATCACCGGCACGTCGGTGGCGTTGAAGCGGAGGATGTAGGGCGGCGTGATCCCGGGCGGCATCAGGCGCACGGCGGACTGCGACGACGCCGTGATCTGCGCGACGGCGTTCTCGACGCTCGTGCCCGGCTGCAGGTAGACGCGCACCACGCACAGGCCGTCGAGCGCCTCGCTCTCCTGGTGCTCGATGTCCGTGACGCCGATGCTGTACGAGCGCTCGGCGACGGTCATCACGCGCCCCTCCATCTCCTTGGCGGGCAGGCCGTTGTAGACCCACACGGCCGAGACCACCGGCAGGTTGATCGCGGGGAAGATGTCGGTCTGCATCGAGAACGCGGCGTACGCGCCGAGCAGCACCATCATGATCGCGAGGCAGGCCGTCGTGAACGGCCGCCGGAGCGAGAGTCTAACGATCCACATGGCCTACAACTCCTGCCCCACGAACGTGTTGAGGCTCGCGCGCGCGAGCGCGTAGTCGTACGTCGCGTTCACCAGCTGCTGCTCCGCCTGCGTCAGCTGCTGCTCCGCGTTGCTCAGGTCCAGCACGGTCGCCACGCCCGCGCCGTAGCGGACGTTCTGTACGCGGTAGCTCTCGCGCGCGACCTGCACCGCGCTCTGCGAGAGCCGCACCTGCTGGGCCGCCAGCGCGATGTCTCCGAGGCGCCGCTCGACCTCCGAGCGCGCCTCGCGCTCCGCGTCCGACGCGGTCACCTGGGCCAGTTGCTGCGCGGCCTCGGCGCGCGCGACGCCGTACTCGCGCACGGACCCGTTGAAGATCGGGTAGCTCGTCGTGAGGGCGACCGCCCAGCCCGAGCGCGCGCCGGCGACCGGAAGCGTGCCGGGGGCGACGGTGTAGCTCGTGCCGAGGCGGATCGTGGGGAGGTACTGCGCGCGTGCGGCGCCGACGCCCGCGTCCGCCGCGCGCACCGAGTCGCGCGCGGCCACCAGCGTCGGCGCCGCCCGCAAGGCGAGCAGCACGATCGCCGAGTCGGACAGCCGAAGCGGCCGCGGCACGATCGCCGTGTCGAGCCGCGCCTCGACCGCGCCGGGCACCCCGGTGAGGCGGCCGAGCGCGTAGGCGGCGGCGCGACGCTGGACCGACGCCTGGGCCAGCAGGACGCGTGCGTTGTTGAGCAGTAGTTGGAACTGCAGCACGTCCGCGGGCGTCGCGGTGCCCACCTGACGGCGGCGTCCGGCCTGGCGCGCGTCCTCGCTCGCGCGTCGCACCTGGGCCCGCGCGACCTCTTCGAGGTCCTCCGCGCGCCGGACGTCGTAGAACACCGTCTCGACCTGCTCGACGACGCGGAAGCGCATCGACACCGACATCGCCTCCGCCGCGCGCGTCTCGGCGCGCGCACGACGGTTGTCGGCGGCGCGACGCCCGGCGGTGAACACGTCGTAGCCGGCGACAAAGGTCGTGTACGCGGTCGTCCCCGTGGATGTGGCCGAGCCGGCCGTGGCGCCGGTCTGTCCACCGTTCGTGCCACCCGAGCCGCCCGTCTGCGTGACGGGCGGACCGCCGACGGGCGTGCCGCCCACCGCGGCGCGCGACGCCGAGGGGCCGCGGGCGAGGCCCGACGTCGACGACGCGCTCGCCGACGTGCCGCCGCCGTACGTCCCCCCGAACCCGCCGGCCGACGTGCCCGAGCTGTCGCTGCCCGTCGTCCCGCCACTGCCGCCGATACCCGTCGGGCCGATGGTGTTGGTGAGCGACGGCCCGACGAGCGCGGGCGCGCCGTTGCGCAGGACGCTCGAGTTGATCGTCAGCGACGGCAGGTACTCGCTGTAGGCGACGCGTTCGGCGGCGCGGGCGAGGCGGGTGACGGCCCCGGCGCGCGCGGTCGCGGGGCTCAACTCGATGGCGCGCGCGACGGCGTCGGCGCGCGTGAGCGTGGCGCTGATCCGCAGCGGGACCGGGTCGAGCGCGACGGCGGCGGTGTCGACGGCCGGGACCGCGGTGGCCGCCGGCAGGCCGAGGCCGCCGGTCGCCGGCGTGATCCCCGGGCGCGTGCCCGCCCCGGCGCCGCCGGTGCCGGACCCGGTGCTCGTGCCGGCCGTACCACCGGTGCCGCGCGTCCCCGCGCCGCCCGTGGTGCCGCCTCCAGAGGTGCCACCTCCGGTGCCACCCCCAGCGCCGCCGCCCGCTCCCCCGCCGCCTGCCCCGCCCCCCGCCCCACCGCCGCTCTGGGCGCGCGCCGCGGCCGCCCACAGGGCGACGCACGCGACCGCGCCGAGCACGCGCCGTGAGAACCCGGCCGTGTGTCCCCGCATCGCTCCCCACATCTGTGATGTCCCGCAGCACCCACTGCCAGGGCCGCGGCCCTGGCGTAGTACGTGCGCCACGGGGCAAGTGTTACGCCCGCCGCCTCCGCCCCGCCATGTCCGCGCCTAACGTCCAGCCCGCCGCCACGTTCCCGGCCGCCACCTCCCCAGCGCCGCCAGCGCCGGCCACGGCGCCGGCCCCCCGCTTCGTGCCCGAGCCCCCGCGGGCCGAGGACCTGGCGCTCCACGACGACGTGCGCCGGCTCGCCGCGGCGCTCGGCCGCGTCATCCGGCGCCTGGAAGGCGAGGCGCCGTTCGCGACCGTGGAGGAATTGCGGGTTGCGTGCCGCGCCCGCCGCCACCGCGAACCCGGTGCCGCGGACCTCCCCGCGCTGCTCGAGCGCGTCGAAGCGCTCGCCCCCGAGGCGGCCGGCGTCGCGGCGCGCGCCTTCACCCTCTTCTTCCTGCTCATCAACACCGCCGAGCAGGTGCACCGCGTCCGGCGCCGCTCGGCGTACCAGGCGCGGCCCGGCGGCGGGCCCGCGGCGGCGCACGAGCCCGCGCCCCAGCCCGCGTCTGCGCGCTGGACGATGCGCCAGCTGCACGAGGCGGGGCATTCGGCGGCCGCGGTGGCCGACGCCGTCGGACGCCTGAATGTCCGCCCCGTGCTCACCGCGCACCCGACCGAGTCGACCCGACGCACCCTCCTCGCGCTCCAGGCGCGCGTGGCCGATCTCCTGCTCCGCCGCGAGCCGAGCGCCGGCGACGAGCGGCGCGCGCTCGACGACGCGATCGACGGCGAGGTCGAGCTGCTGTGGCTCACGGCCGAGGTGCGCCACGACAGGCCGACCGTGATGGACGAGGTGAGTACGGTGCTCTGGTACCTCGAAACGCGCCTGTTGGACGCGGGCGCGCACGCACACGACGCCCTCGTGCGCGCCTACGCCGCGGAGTTCGGCGACGCGCCCGACGGCGGCGTGACCGAGGCCACGCTCGACGCGCTCCGCCTCACCACGCCGCTCCGGCTCGGCAACTGGGTCGGCGGCGACCGCGACGGCAACCCGTACGTCACCCCCGAGACCACCGTCGCCGCCGCGCGGCGCGCGAGTCACGTCATCCTCGGCCGCTACGCCGCGGCCCTGGCCGCGCTCGTCGAACGGCTGTCGCTCTCGAGCGGCCTCGCGCCCGCGCCCCCCGCCCTGGTCGCCTCGCTCGACGCGGACCGCGAGGCGTTGCCCGAGGTCTGGCGGGCCAACGCGCGCCGCAACGCCGACGAGCCCGTGCGGCTCAAGCTGTCGATGATGACCGCGCGCGTGGAGGCCGCGCGGCGCCTGGTCGCTTCGCGCGACGCGGGGCGCCCGGTGCACGAGCCGGCCGCGTACCGCGACGCCGGTGCGTTCGAGCACGACCTCGCACTCGTGCGCGAGGCGCTCGTCGCCGCCGGTGCACGCGCGGCGTGCCGCACCGCGCTCGACCCGCTGCTCGCGCTCGTGCGCGCGCACGGGCTGCACGGCTTCCGGCTCGACGTGCGCGACCACGCTGACGCGCACCGCGCCGCGCTCGACGACGTCGCCGCCCGGCTCGGCCTCCCGCCCTTCGACGGCGACGCGCTCCGGCGTGAACTGATGGGCCGGCGCCCGCTCGTCGCGGCCGACCTCGCGTGCGACGACGCGACCGCGCGCGTGCTCGGCACCGCGCGCGCCGTGCGCACGGTGCAGGACGAGGCCGGCGCCGCCGCGGCGAGCACGTACATCGTCTCGATGACCACCGAGCCCGAGGACCTGTTGCGCGTGCTCGTCCTCGCGCGCGAGGCGGGGCTCGTCGACCTCGCGGCCGACCCGCCGCGCTCGCGGCTCGACGTGGTACCGCTGTTCGAAACGTTAGGCGACCTGGAGCGCGCGCCCGACGTGATGCGCGCGCTGTTCGCCGACCCCGTGTACGCGCGCCAGCTCGAGGCGCGCGGCCGGCGGCAGGAGGTGATGATCGGATACAGCGATTCGGGCAAGGACGCGGGCATGCTCGCCTCATCGTGGGCGCTCTACGAGGGGCAGGAGGCGCTCGCGGCCGCGTGCCGCGCCGCCGGTGTGACGTTGCAGCTCTTCCACGGACGCGGAGGCAGCGTGGGGCGGGGCGGGGGATCGCCCGTGTGGCGCGCGCTCGCCGCGCTGCCGCCGCAGACCGCGGGCGGCCGCCTCAAGATCACCGAGCAGGGCGAGATCATCTCGCAACAGTTCGGGCTCGCCCCCGTCGCCGAACGCACGCTCGAGGTGACGCTCTCGGGGGCGCTATTGCAGGAGTTCACAGACTGGCGCGACGGCGTCGACCCGGCCGCGATCGAGCACTACCGGGCGACGATGGCCGCGCTCGCGGCGCGCTCGCTCGACGCGTACCGCGACCTGGTGCACGCCCCCGCGCACCGCGACGCGCTGTTCGGGATGTTTCTGCGCGCGACGCCGGTCGCCGCGCTCGCCGCGGCGCGCTTCGGCTCGCGCCCGGCGTACCGGCCCGGTGCCCGCGCCACGGTGGAGGGGATCCGCGCGATTCCGTGGCAGTTCGGCTGGACGCAGACGCGGTTGATGCTCCCCGGCTGGTACGGGGTCGGCACGGCGCTCGCCGCCGTCGGCGAGTCGGCGGGCGGGCTGGACACGCTGCGCGCGATGGCGGCGGCGTGGCCGTTCTTCGACGACTTGCTGGCGAAGATCGAGATGGTCTGCGCGAAGGCCGACCTCGAAGTCGCGCGCCTCTACGTGGACCGGCTGGGGACCGCGGAGGACGCCCGGCTCTTCGAGGCGCTGGGCGCCGAGTTCGCGCGGACGGTGGAGTGGGTGCTGCGGGCGCGCGGGTCGCAGGCGCTCCTGCAGGACGCGCCGGTGCTGCGGAGCGCGATCGCGCTCCGCAACCCGTACGTCGACACGCTGTCGCTGCTGCAGGTGGCGCTGCTCGAGCGGCAGCGCCAGACGCCTGAGGGCGCTGACGGGCGAGCGCAGGTGGACGACGCGCTCGCCGTCACGCTGAGCGGGGTCGCGCAGGGGTTGCGGAACACGGGGTGAGGCCGGGCCGCGTGCGCCCGTTAGGCGCGCGGGTCTGGACCTGCTAAGCCGCCGCGCCCTGCTCCAGCCGCGCGTCGAGCGTGATCTGCGCGTTTAGCACCTTCGACACCGGGCAGTTCGCCTTGGCCTCGTTGGCGAGCTCCTGAAACTTCGTGTCGTCGAGGTTGGGGACGCGCGCCTGCAGCTCCAGGCGGATCGCCGTGATCGCGAACCCGCCGCCCTGCGGCTCCAACGTCAGATTCGCCTTCGTGCGCAGCTCCTCGGCCGTGAAGCCGGCCTGCTGCAGCTGGAAGGCGAGCGCCATCGAGAAGCACCCCGCGTGCGCCGCGGCGATGAGCTCCTCGGGGTTGGTCCCCGCGCGCCCGTCCTCGCTCTCGAAGCGCGTCTTGAACGAGTACGGCGTGCTGTCGAGCACGCCGCTCGGCGACGTGAGGTGCCCGGTGCCGTCCCGTCCCGTCCCGTTCCAAACCGCGTTGGCCGTGCGAAGCATTGATGGTCTCTCGTGTGGATGTTAGGGGGTCTGGCGGGACGACCGCACCGTGGGAAGCGCCGTCGTCCGCGCCGACGGTTGCGGGCACCGCAATGCCGAGGCCGTTGTTCACGGGCGGGCCGTGTTTCTCGTCGTGCTCCGTCGCCGTGGTCGCGCCGTCGGCGGTCCCGTAGCTTGGCGTGTCCGGCCCGGCCCTGCGCGCGCCCCGCGACCGGCCCTTCCTCTCACAGCCGCGCCCACCCCCGATGCCTAACGTCACGCCCGCAGCGCCTCCTGCGTCCGCCGAGTTCGAGGGGCGCGTCGCCCTCGTCACAGGGGGCGGCTCGGGGATCGGCCGCGCCGCCGCGATCGCGCTCGCCCGCCGCGGGGCCCGGTTGGTGTTGGGCGACGTGAGCGAGGCCGGGCTGGACGGGACGCGCGCCGCGCTCGCCGCGGCGGGCGTGGACGCGGCGCGGGTGCGGGCGCTCCGCTGTGACGTGCGGCGCGACGAGCAGGTCGCCGCGCTGGTCGCCCTCGCGGCCGACGCCTCGGACCTGGCCGCCGGGTTCGGGCGCCTCGACTTCGCCCTCAACTCGGCCGGCGTCGGCGGCGTCGAGGCGCGCGCGGCCGACTACCCGGAGGAGGACTGGGTGCGCACCGTGGACGTGAATCTCACCGGCGTCTGGCGCTCGATGCGCCACGAGATTCCGCTCATGCTCGACACGGTCGCGCGCGAGCCCGGGCGCACGGCGTCGCTCGTCAACGTGGCCTCGGTCGCGGGGCTCAACGGCTTCGCCAAGCATGCGGCGTACGGGGCGAGCAAGCACGGCGTCGTCGGACTCACGCGCGCGGCGGCGCTGGAATACGCGCAGCGCGGGGTGCGCGTCAACGCGCTCTGCCCGGGGTTCACGGCCACGCCGATGGTCGACCGGATCACGCAGGGTGATCCGGCGCTCGAGGCGCGGCTGGCGTCCGGGGTGCCGCTGCGGCGGCTCGGGACCGTGGAGGAGATCGCCGCGGCCGTGGTTTATCTGTGCTCGGACGCCGCGGCGTTCATGGTGGGGCACGCCATGGTGCTGGACGGCGGAATAACGGCGGGTTGATCGGGGGAGTTAGGCGGGGGCGTCGCGCGGGCGCGTGACCGGCCGTCGCGTCCCCGGCCCGTCACGCCCCCCCGCGACGCGCGACTCCGGCGCCCCCCGTGGCCCGCAAATCATACTCCTTGGGCGGTTCAGCCCCCATGACCCAGCGCACGAGATAATCCCACCGCCGCCGGATCATGTACGGGTCGCCCCCAAACCCGTGCCGCCGGTTCGGCAGCGGCAGCACGTCGACGTCCCGGTTGGCCGCGATCAGCGCGTCGACCAGCGCGAGCGAGTTGTCCGGCGGCACGTTGTCGTCCGCCGTCCCGTACGCGACGAGCAGGTGCCCCTTGAGCGCCCCCGCCCGCAGCTGGTTCGCCTGCGCGTCGTAGTTCGTCGACCCGTCCGGGTTCCGCACGACGAGACCCGTCCACTTCTCGCCCCAGTCGTCCTCGTAGAGCCGGTTGTCGTGGTTGCCGGCCTCGCTCACGCCCGCCTTGAAGAAGTCCGGGAAGCGCAGCATCGCCGACGCCGTCGCGTAGCCGCCGCCCGAGTGCCCCCAGACGCCGACGCGCGTCGAGTCGACCCACGCGTGCCGGGCGGCGAGTTGGCGCACCGCGGCGACCTGGTCGGGGATCCCGTTGTCGCCCATGTCCGCCGCGTACGCGGCGTGGAACGTCTTCGAGCGGAGCGGCGTGCCTAACGCGTCGAGCTGGACGACGACGAAGCCCAGCTCCGCCATCGCGCGCGCGTCGCCGCGGACCGGCGAGAAGCCGCGCCCGCCGACCGAGCCGACCTGCGGGCCCGGGTAGACGTTCACGATCACCGGGTAGCGCCGCGTCGAGTCGAACGCCGTCGGCCGGAAGAGCAGGCCGTAGAGGTCTGTCCGCCCGTCGCGCGCCTTGACGGTGAACGGGACCGGCGGCGTCCACCCCATCGCGACGAGGCGCGAGACGTCGCCGTGCGCGAGCGTCGCGAGCACGCGCCCCGCCGCCGCGTCCCGCAGCACGACCGTCGCCGGCACGTCGGGCCGTGAGTAGCTGTCGACGAACGACTCGCGGTTGGGCGAGAGCGCCACGTCGTGGTCGGCGTCCTCGGGGGTGAGGAGCCGCGCGCCCGGCCGGTCGAGCGACGCGCGGTACACGTGGCGGAAGTACGGGTCGCGCCCCGTCTCGCGCCCGACCGCGCTGAAGAGCACCGAGCGCGCGCGCTCATCGACGGCGAGCACCTGCGCGACGTCGCCCGGGCCCGTCGTGACCGGCCGCTTGACGCGACCGGTCGCGAGGTCGTACAGGTAGAGGTTCCCCCAGTCGTCGCGCTCCGAGAACCACAGCACCTCGTTGGTCCCCCACAACACGCGCCAGTTGGGCCGGTCGGTGACCACGTCGTAGCCCGACTCGAACCACGTCGGCGTCGCCTCGGTGAACACGTCGCGCACGGCGCCGGTCGCGGCGTCCGCCACCCGGAGCGTCGCCCGCTTGTGGTCGCGCGAGCTCGACACGAACGCCAGCCGCGATGCGTCCGGGCTCCACTCGACGTCGACCCAGCGTCCGCCGCAGACGACGTGGTCGCAGAGCGTGGAGCGGTGCGGGTCGGCCGGCAGCTGCAGCGACACGACGCGCGGCGCCGCGCCCGAGAGGTCGATGATCACGCGCCGGATCGTGCTGATCGCCGTGTCGCCGACGAACGGGTACTTCCACGCCTCGAGCCGGGGGTGGCCGACGCGGTCCCCCGTCGTCGTGCGCACGAGGTAGAAGTCGCCGACCGCCCGGTCGTCCTGCTGGAAGGTCGCGATCTTCTTCGAGTCCGGCGACCACAACACGACGGGCTGGTCGCTCCGCACCCAGCCCGCGTTGTCGGTCGCGTAGCCGTAATCCTTGACGCCGTCCGTGGTCAGCTGCTGCTCGTTGCCGCCCGCCGCGTCGCGCACCCACAGGTTGTAGCCGCGGACGAAGACCACCCGGCGCCCGTCGGGCGAGGTGGCCATGTCGCGCCGCGCGGGCGACGCGGCGAGCGTCCGCTGGAACCCGCGCAGCACGGCGGTGTCGCGCACCGCCACCGGCGCGGGGTGCGCCGGGTCGACGACGTAGTACCCGGTCGCGGCCTCGCCCGTGGCGGCGCCGGTCGCGGGCGCGCCCGGCGCGTAGACCACGCGCCCGTCGGGGAGCCACGTCGGCCGCGTCGGCCGCGGGACGAGGGCGAGGACGTTCGACGGCAGAAAACGCGCGGCCCGGGCGTAGTCGCTGTCGGCGAGGGCGCGGGGGGCGGGTTGGACGGTGCGCTGGGCGGCGGCGCGCGCAGGTGTCGTCGACGCGACCGCGAGGGCGGCAAGAAGGCCGGCGCCGGACAGACCGACGGCGGACGCGCGCAGGAGGCGGCGAGGCATGGAAACGGGCGAGGGGACGGACGGGCGCACGGCGGGCGGCGCGATCGGGCAAGCTACGTCCCTGTGTACGGACGCGCCCGCCGTTGCGCTGCCGGGGGCTCGCCACGCGAGCGGCGCGATTGCGCCTCCGCACGAACGGCGTAGGATGCGAGACCGCCGATCGCGCGCTCCTCGTGCTCCCCGCCTGATGTCGTCGCCCGCCACCCGCCGTCGCTGCGCCCTCGCGGCCAGCCTGCCCGCCGCGTTCCAGCTCGCCGCGCTCGCGCCCGCCGCGGCGCAGGGCCCCGGGCAGGGTCGCGCGCCCGCCGACACCGTCCGCCCCCGCACGTACCGCCTCATGCCCTCGCCGACCACGGTCGCGTGGGGCTACTACGACGCGGCCGCCAAGCCCGTCCTCCGCGTCCGCTCGGGCGACACGGTCGTCGTCGGCACGCTCATCACCTCGACCCCCGAGCGCCTCGAACGCGCCGGCGTCGCGCCCGCCGACGTCGAGCCCGCACTCCGCGCGATCACCACCACCGTGAAGGACCACGGCCCCGGTGGCCACATCCTCACCGGCCCGATCGCGGTCGAGGGCGCCGAGCCGGGCGACGTGCTCGAAGTCCACATCGAGCGGGTCGACCTCGCCATCCCTTACGCTTACAACGCGTTCGGCGCGAAGAGCGGCTTCCTCCCCGAGGACTTCGGCTATGCGCGCATGCGGATCATCCCGCTGGACGCGCGGGCCGGCGTCGCGCACTTCGCCCCCGGGATCGACGTGCCGATGCGCCCGTTCTTCGGCTCGATCGGCGACGCCCCGCCGCCCGCCGCCGGCCGCATCAATTCGGCGCCGCCGGGCATCCACGCCGGGAACCTCGACAACAAGTACTTCGTCGCCGGCACGGTGCTCTCGATCCCCGTGCACGCGCCCGGCGCGCTGCTGGAGGTGGGCGACGGCCACGCGGGGCAGGGGAACGGCGAGGTCGACATCACCGCGCTCGAGACCTCACTCGTCGGCACGTTCCGCCTCGTCCTGCGCAAGGACCGCCACCTCACCTGGCCGCGCGGCGAGACGCCGACGCACTGGATCACGATGGGCGCCGACACGAGCCTCGTCACCGCGACCAAGACCGCGGTCCGCGAAGCGATCGACTTCCTCGTCCGCGAGAAGGGCCTCACGCGCGACGACGCCTACATGCTGGCGAGCGTCGCGTGCGACGTCGAGGTCACGCAGCTGGTCGACGGCAATGTCGGCGCGCACGTGCTCATCCCCAAGGCGATCTTCGCGGGCGCCGCCGCGGCGCGCCCCACTCCCGCCGGCGGTTCGCGCTAACCGCGAGGCAAACGTCGCGCGGGCGTCACGCGGCGCGCGCGATCGGCGCCCGCTCCGCCAGCCGCTCCGCGGCGGGCGCCTCGCCCACCCGCGCCAGCTCGGGCGTCCGCGCGTACACCCACCCCGCATACGCGAGCATCGCGAGCCCGCCCGCCGCGACCGCGCGGTCCACCCCGAACGCGCGCGCGATCGCCCCGCCGCCGAGCGCGCCCACGCCCTGCGCCATCCCGACGACGAGGAACGACCACGCCGCCATCAGGCGCCCGCGCAGCCGGTCCGGGACCATCGCCTGCAGTACCGCGTTGCCTAACGCCCCCGAGACGATCATCGCGAGCCCGGCCCCGAGCAGCACCAGTTCGGCCGCGGCCGGCCGCCGCACGAACGCGAACGCCACGAGCAGCGCGGGGTGCGCGAGCGTCGCCCACATCAGCCACCGGGCCGCCCGCACCCGCCGCCCCGCCGCGGCGATCGCGAGCGCGCCCACGAGCCCGCCCACCCCGACCGCCGCGAGCAGCGCGCCGTACCCCGCGGCCCCGAGCCCGAGCACGTCGCGCGCGAACACCGGCAGCAGCGTCAGCGCCGGCGTCCCGCAGATCGAGAACACGAGCGTGAGGCCGAGGATCGCGCGCACCGCGGGGTCCCGCCACAGGTAGCCGAACCCCTCGGCCAGCCCCGCCCAGGCCGAGCCGGCGGGGGCGCCGCGCGCGGCCGCCGCGCGAGGCGCGCGCGGCAGCCGGACGAGCAGCAGCCCGCCGAGCACGGCGAGGTACGAGACGGCGTTGAGCGCGAAGCACCACGCGAGCCCGAACGCCGCGATCGCCGCCGCGCCCAACGCGGGACCGACGATGCGCGCGAGGTTGAACCCGCTCGAGTTGAGCGCGATCGCCTCGGGCAGGTCGTCGCGCCCCACGAGGTCGATGATCAGCGACTGCCGCGCCGGCACCTCGAATGCCGTGCACGTGCCGCCGAAGCACGCGAGCACCAGCAACCAGCCGACCGTCACGCGCCCCGTCGCCGTCAGCGC
Source organism: uncultured Gemmatimonadales bacterium (assembly GCA_963763675.1). Taxonomy (GTDB): domain Bacteria; phylum Gemmatimonadota; class Gemmatimonadetes; order Gemmatimonadales; family Gemmatimonadaceae; genus BPUI01. Next base: position 455,308 of record CAVXPN010000003.1, on the reverse strand, counting down.
CCAGAGCGCGGTGGCCTCGACGAGGAGCAGCGCCTGCATCGCGGTCACGAGCCGCAGCCGGTCGATCCGGTCGACGAGCACGCCCGCCGGGAACGACAGCAGCAGGACCGGGAACGCCCCCGCTGACGCCACCAACCCGACGAGGAAGGCGTTGTTCGTTAGTTGTAGCGCGAGCCAGCCCTGGGCCATGATCTGCATCCAGGTGCCGACGAGCGACAGCGTCTGCCCCGCCCAGAACAGGCGGAAATTGCGGTGACGGACGAGCGTGCGGAACGGATTCAGAGACGCGGACGGCGGCACGGTGTGGCGACGAGGGACGCTCGGAGCGCTCGGCCGCGCCCCGAGCCTCTGAACTTACCCCCGCCCGAAACCCCGCCTGCGCAGTTGTTGTAGCGCCGTCGCCGGGCACGGGCCGGGCACCCGCCGAGCACGCGCGGGGCACAGACGCGCCCGGCGGGCGTATACCTCCGAGTCCGCACCCCCGAACCCGAACCGCCCGCGATGCCCTCCGCCCCGTTCCGCCTGAGCGTGCTCGACCAGTCGCCGATCCCAGAAGGCACGACGGCCGCCGACGCGCTCCGCGCCTCGGTCGCGCTCGCGCGACACGCCGAGTCGCTCGGCTACGACCGCTTCTGGGTCGCCGAGCACCACGGCACGCCCGGACTCGCGGGCGCGAGTCCCGAGGTGCTGATCGCCGCGATCGGCGCCGCGACTGAGCGCATCCGCGTGGGGAGCGGCGGAGTCATGCTCCCGCACTACAGCCCGCTCAAGGTCGCCGAGACGTTCTCGACGCTCGCCGGACTGTATCCGGGGCGGATCGACCTGGGGCTCGGCCGTGCCGCCGGGACCGACCCGGGGACCGCGTTCGCCCTCCAGCGCGACCGCCGCACGAGCGCGCCCGACGACTTCCCGCAGCAACTGCTCGAACTCCTCGGTTACCTCGACGGCACGCTGCCGCCCGCGCACGGTTTCTCGCACCTCGCCGACACGCTCCCCGGCCGCCCCGAGGTCCCCACGCCCTGGCTGCTCGGCTCCTCGCCCCAGAGCGGCATCTGGGCCGCCGAGCTGGGCCTGCCGTACGCGTTCGCGGACTTCATCAACCCGCAGGGCGCCGACCTCGCGCAGAGGTACCGCGAGGAGTTCACCCCGGCGCCCGGCCGCGCGCGTCCGCGCGTCGCGGCGTGCGTCTGGACGATCTGCGCGGACACGGACGCCGAGGCCGAGCGCCTCGCGCTCAGCGGCCGGATGATGTTCACCCTCCTGCGCCGCGGCGAGGTGGTCGCCGTCCCGACGGTCGAACGCGCCGAGCGCTTCTTCGCCGCCGAACGCGCGCGCGGCGCGCTGCCCGTCGGACGGCGCACCGTCGTCGGCAGCCCGGCGACGGTCCGCGCCGGCCTGGAAGATGTCGCGCGCACCTACGCGGCGGACGAGCTGATGGTTGTCACGATCACGCACGACGTCGTCGCGCGTCGGCGGTCGTACGAGCTGATCGCCGAGGCGTTCGGGATGATTTCGGCGTTAGGCGTACTGGCCGCGGCTTAGGAACGGCGGCGCCGGATCGGTCCGTCCCGTTCGGCCGGTCACGCCCCGGTACGCCGGCCCACGTCGCCACTCCCCCCGCGAGTCTCCGGCATCCGCACATAGACCACCAACGACCCCGCCACGCACACCGCCACGTACCAGAAGTACCACCGCTCTCTCCCCGCCTGCCGCGCCCAGAGCGCGAGGTACTCCGCCGTCCCGCCGAACACCGACACCGCGACCGCATACGGAAATCCCACGCCCAACGCCCGCACCGCGACCGGGAACAGCTCCGCCTTGACCACCGCGTTGACCGCGGTGTACCCACTCACGACGAGCAGCGCGCCGACCAGCAGCGCGAACGCGCGGCCCTCGCCCACGCCCCGCGTGCCTAACGCGTCGAGCGTCGGCACGGCCAGCAGCGCGCCGAGCACGCCGAACGCGATCAGCACCGGCCGCCGCCCCACGCGGTCCGACAGCAGCCCGACGGCCGGCTGCGCGAGCGCGAACACCGCGAGCGAGGCCGCGCTCACCCGGGTGGCCGCCGCGGGCGTCCAACCGGCGCTGTTCACCAGGAAGCGCTGCGCGTAGGCCGTGAACGTGTAGAACGCGACCGTGCCCCCGGCCGTGAGGCCGACCACCGCCGCGACCGCGCGCGGGTGCGCCGCGAGCGCGCGGAGCGTCGCGCCGTCCCCCGCGCGCGAGCCGTTAGGCTCGGCCCGCGCGGCCGCCGCCGCGAACGCTGGCGTCTCGTCCAGACGGCCGCGCAGGAGGCGGACCGCGAGCGCGGCCGCCGCGCCGAGCGCGAACGGCACGCGCCAGCCCCACGCGGCGAGTTCGGCCGGCGTGAGCAGGCGCTGCAGCACCAGCAGCACGCCGAGCGCGAGCAGCTGTCCCGCGATCAGCGTCACGTACTGGAAGCTCGACCAGAAGCCGCGCCGCCGCTCGCCGGCCATCTCGGTGAGGTAGGTCGCGCTCGCGCCGTACTCGCCGCCGACGCTCAGTCCCTGCAGCAGCCGCGCGAGGACCAGTAGCGCGGGCGCGGCGAGTCCCGCGCGCGCGTACGTCGGCGTCAGCGCCGCCACGAGCGAGCCCACGCCCATCAGCAGGACCGAACGCGTCAGCGCGGCGCGTCGGCCGCGGCGGTCCGCGTACCGGCCCAACAGCCATCCGCCCACCGGGCGCATGAAGAAGCCGACGGCGAACACGGCCGCCGCACTGAGCAGTTGCGCGCCGCGGTCACCCGGTGGGAAGATCGCCGGCGCGAAGTAGAGCGAGCCCGCCGAGTACGCGTACCAGTCGTACCACTCGACCAGATTCCCGGCCGAACCGCCGATGATGGAGCGGAGCCTGCGAACCCCACCGTTAGCTTCCGCCACCCGCTCGCTCACTTCGCACCGCCATGTCGACCCTGTCCGCCGAACGCCGCCGCGCGCCGCGCCCCGACCCGGGCCCCTTCGCCCGTGTCGTCGAGCGCAACATCATCGCCCTGCTCGAACGGCGAAAGCAGGAAGACGCACGACGCAGCCGCCAGGACCGCGTCGCCGACGCGATCACGCGCTTCACCGGGAGCATGACGTTCGTCTACATCCACCTCCTCCTCTACGGCGCGTGGATCGCGACCAACCTCGGCCTCATCCCCGGACTCGGACGACTGAAGAGCTTCGACAAGGGATTCACCGTGCTCGCGATGGAGGCGAGCGTCGAGGCGATCTTCCTCAGCACGTTCGTCCTCATCTCGCAGAACCGGATGCAGGCGCTCTCCGACAAGCGCGCGGACCTCGACCTCCAGGTCTCGCTCCTCTCCGAGCACGAGGTCACCGAGCTGATCCGCATGGTGCGCGCGATGGCGCAGCAGATGGGCGTCGCCGAGGCGCGCGACCCGGAGCTCGACGAACTCGCGCAGGACGTCAAGCCCGAGACGGTGATGTCGCACATCGAGGCGGCGCAGGAACAGGCGGCGAAGCGCGGGTAGCACGACGCATGGACAAGATCCGCGTCCTGCGCCAGACGGACCTACGCCTCGACTGCGACGCGTGCGGCTCGGCGTTCGACCTGATGACCGGCGGGACGTGCGAGCAGTGCCGCCGTATTCTCTGCGAGCGTCATCTGCACGGCTCGTGGCTGATGCGCATGGTGCACGAGTTCCGGCGCCCGGTCACGTGCGTCGCCTGCCGCACGCCCGACCGCACCTCACCGGGTCACTCCTGAGCAGCCGACACCCCGGACCGCCAGGGGAGCCAACGGGCCGGGGCATCGGGTCGTGCCGGCCCGACGCGGGAACGTCGGGTACCTCTCACTGTAGCGGTTGGGCTACGCAATTGGCGAGCCGAGTTTTGTAACGTCGGTCACGGCCGGACGGTTCCGGCCACGCCCTCCGCCCGCCCCGGCTCGGGGGTCGCCGGACGACGTTTGCCGCGCCGGCGGAGGGCGCGAACCGCGGTCCTCCCCGTCGCGAGCCCGCCGAGCAGGACGTAGGCGTAGAAGGTGTAAACGCGCCACCAGATCAGCGACGCGCCGAAAATTGCCGCCGGGATCGCACCCGCGAGCGTCGCCGCGAACGCGGCCTCGACGACCCCGCCGCCGCCGGGCGCGGGCGCGACCGCCGCCCCGTATGACAGCGCCAGTGGCCAGAGCACGAGCGGTGCGAGCGCCGCGCGCGAGAACGGGACGTCGAGGCCAGTCGCGAGGACGGTCCCGTACACGAGTCCGGGGAGCACGAGCACGCGCGCGAAGACGTGCATGACCGAGGCGAGCAGCGCGAGCGCCATCGTCCCGAGTCGCGCCGCACGCACCGCGTCGACGCTCGATCGCAGCTGGCGCACCGAGCGCTGCACGGCGCGCCATCGTCCCGCGCCGATCCACCCCGCCCACCGCGGCGGGGGCCCGCCGGCGTTCCGTCGCGCGAGGACTAGCCCGACCCCGCCCGCGCCGAGCACGAACACCGCGTACCCGCCGACCAGCCCTTCGAGTCCCGCCAGCGCGCCGCCGGTACCTCGGAACGCGACGGCCAGCGCGAGCGCCACGAACGCGAGCGAGAGCATCTCGAGGAACAGCTCGGTGAACAGAATCAGCAGCCGGCCGGCCGGGGCAACGCGCGCCTCGGTCAGGACGAGGTAGCGCGCCGGCTCCGCGCCCGAGCGCGCCGGGGTCACCGCCGCGCCGAAGTCGCCGCCGAGGCACGTGCGCAACGCGGTGCCGAAGCCGAGCGGGATGCGGAGCGCGCGTGCGGAGAGCTGGATCTTCAGGGCGCGCGAGAGCAGCTCGAGCAGGAACGCGCCGGCGCCGAACGCGTGCGCGAGCAGCGGCAGCGCCACGCGCCCGCCCTCGGCCGGCCAACTCGACCACACGACGTAGCCCGACGCCGCGAGGGCGGCCGCGAACGAGAGCGCGACGAGGAGCCAGCGGCCAGAAGACACCCGGGCAGAACTTAGCGACGATCGACGTCGCCGTCGTGCGGATGCTGTGCGGCGCGCGCGAGCGCGATCAGCGCCTCGAACGCGGCACGCGCGCGCGCCGGGTCGAGCCCGAGGGCACGCGCGCGCGCGTCCGCCCGCTCGAACACCGCGACCTCCTGCGCGTCGTCGACCACGGGGAGTCCCAGCGCGGCCTTGGTACGGCCGGCCGCCACGGCGAGTCGTGCACGTTCGGCGACGAGCTCGAGCAGGCGCGCGTCGACCTCGTCGATCGCGCGGCGCACCGCGGCGAGTTCCACGGCACCGGTTGCGCCGATCACGGCCGTCACGGCGACGGTGCGTGGGCGATCAGGGAGTCGACCTCCTGACGGTTGCGCGCGTAGCGCCAGCGGTACCGGTAGCGGTAGTACGGGGCGTAGCGCGTGTCCGTACTCTCGATGCGCAACAGCTCGCGCCGCTCGCCGGGCGGCACGAGCACCCGGATCGGCGCCGGCGACCCACACGGGAGCTGGACGCGGCGGCAATCGTACAGCTCGACCTCGTACGCGACCAGCGATTGTGTCGAGGCGTTGGCGAGCATGATCCGCCGCGTGTGCAGCGGGGACCCGCGCACCGTATCGATGAACGTGCTAACCAGACCCGACGCGCCCGTCGGGGCAGCGTACACGCGCTGCGAGTTGGATGCGCAGGCGGCGGCGACCAGCGCGGCCCCGAGCGGCACGGCGGCGGCGATCCCGCCGCGCGCCGCGCCGGCGATCACGGCGCCGCCTTCTTGTTCTTGTTGTGCTGATGCAGCACGCCCGCGGCGGCGCCGAGCTTGGGGTGGCCGACGGCCGCGCCGACCGCGCCGCCGACAAGGGCGCCCTTGATCTTGCTGTGGTGCTTGGGCGCGGGCTGCGCCGTCTGCGCGAACGCGGGGGCCGCGGTGCCGGCGACGAGGGCGGCGGCGAGGACGCGGGTGACGAAGGACGGTGCGGTCATGCAGAACTCCTGGGTGAAGGGGGGACGACCGGGCCGTACACGGCGACGTTCGTGCCACGCCGGTGCCCCCCTGCAATCGGCGTGCGGCGCAGACGGCCGAGCCCGCCTGCTCGACCCGTCGCGCCGTTCAGCGCACCCCCGCCGCGCCGAGGGCGAGGGCCTGCCCCGACGGCCGCCGCGCGCGCGCGAGCGCCGCAGGGTACGGCACGGTCGGTCCCTTGACCGTGTGCCACAGGATCCGGTTGAACGTGTCCTCGTCCGCCTTGTCCTCGGCGTCGAACGCGAGCCGCGCGCTCGCCCGCGCGTCCGCCGGCGTCGTGTTGGCCGCGGTGTTCACCTCGTCCAGCGACACGCTCGGCGTGAGCGGCGCGTACGGCCGGAGGTCGGGCGTGCTGGCCCACACGCCGGTGAGCGGCCGCCCGTAGTAGTCGAACTGCGAGAGCGACCCGAACTTGAGCGCGCGCTCGATCGTCGCGAGCACGTCGGTCGTGTTGACGCGGCGGTGCACCGCGCCCGGCCGGCTCCACGCGGAGATCGCGAGGAACGGCGCCCGGTGCGAGTCGACGTGGTCGGGGCCGTTCTGCGCGTCGTCCTCGAGCACGACCATCAGCGTCGTGCGCCAGAACGGCGACTTCGTCAGCGCCTCGACCATGCGGCCTAACGCGAGGTCGTTGTCCGCGAGGTACGCGCGCGGCGTGTGGCTGCCGCGCCGCGCGCCGGCCGTGTGGTCGTTCGACAGCCGGACGATTTCGAGCGCGGGCATCGTGCCCGACTGCGAGAACTGCCGCAGCTCCTCGATCCAGCGGTCGGCGCGCAACTGGTCCGCGATCCCCATGTTGAAGCCCGGCGAGAGCGTGTCGGTGTGCGTCGCGAGCCACGCCTTGGTGCCGCGCGACAGCGCGCCGCGCCCGCGCACCGCCCGGTTCAGGAGCGGCTGCGCGTCCTCACCCACCGCGCCCGTCGACGCGACGAACTCGCCGTAGTTGCGGAACGAGGCGCCCGCCGCCTGCGCGAGGTCCCACAGGTACCCGCTCGCCGGCTCGGCCACGTCGTCGCGCGGGATGTCCTTCACCCCGAACCCGCGGTTGGTCCCCTCGAAGTCGTAGCTGCGCCCGCGCCCGGAGTAGTTGCTCGGCACGGTCTTCTGCACGTAGTCCGTCGCGTACGCGCCCATCGACCAGTTGTGCCCGTCGCCGCTCACCTCCGCGTTGACGAAGAAGCGGTCGTAGATCCCGAACCGCTCGGCCAGCGCGTGGTGGTTAGGCGTGTTGGCGCGCGGGAAGAAGGTGAGCGCCGCGTCGCCGTCCGCCTGCGGCAGGTCGCCCAGGATCTGGTCGTAGGTGCGGTTCTCCTTGATCACGTAGACGACGTGCTCGAACGGCGGCAGGTCGGCCGCCGGCGCGGGCGCCGCGCCCCAGCCGTTCACGCGCGCGACCCGCGCGTCGAGTGCGGCCAGCCGTGCCGGGTCGGCGAGGTCCGCGAGCGGCAGCGCGGTCAGCGTGCCGGCGATCTGACTCAGCGTCGTGGTCGCCCCGCGCGAGCCCTGCTTCTCGAGCGACTGCCGCGGCTGCGGCCCGTCGGGGTTGGGCGCGGTCCCGCGCCCCTTGCCGTCGGCCACGTACAGCGTGTCGCCGAGCACGGCCACGGCGGTCGGGTACCATCCAGTCGGGGCGCGCCCGACCGGGGCCGCGGCGCCGCCGCCTAACGCGAAGACGGCCACGCCGTTGTTGTCGCTCTCCGCCACGTACAGCCGCGACTCGTCGGGCGACAGGGCGAGCGAGGCGGGCGTGCTCCCCTCGCGCACCGCGGCGCCGCCCGCGCGCGCGGGCACCGGGTCGGCCAGCGTCGCGAGCGGCTGGAGCGATCGCGCGTCCACCACGACCACGCGATCGGTGCTCGGCGACGCGACGAAGAGCCGCGCCCCCGCGCGGTCGAGCAGGAGCGCGCCCGGGTGGCGGATCCCGCCGACGTCGCGCACCCGCGCGAGCGGGGCGGTTGCCGACGGCGTCGGGTCGAACACGCTGACCGTCTGCCCGCCCCACGCGCTCACGTAGACGCGGCCGTTGGGCGCGACCGCGACCGCGTACGGGTAGCGCTCGGTCGCGAGGCGCTGGACGACGCGCCCCGTCCCGACGTCGACCACGGCGAGCGCGTCGCCCAGGTTCTCCGCGACGTACAAGCGGTGGCCGTCGGGCGAAACGGCGAGCCCCGCCGGGTAGCGCGTTCCGTCGGGCAGCCTGGGCGCCGCGGTGGTCGCGGCTGCCGCCCCGCGGCGCCGACGCGTCGCGGGCGGCGGCTTGGGCGCGGGCGCGCGGCGCGGCGCGAGGACGAGCGAGTCGAACAGCGCGAGCCGCCCGCCCGCCCAGACGTAGCGGTACACGACGTCGCCGTTGCCGCCCGATGCGTACAGCGCCCGCCCGCCCCGCGCCCCGGCGCTCGGCGCCCACGCGAGCCCGACGAACGCACTCGGCTGGTCCAGCGTCTGCCGCACGCGCCCGCTCGCCCGGTCGACCACCTGCACACCCTCGCGCGACCAGCCGGAGCCGAGGAGCACGAGCGCGTCGCCTTCTGGGGACGGCAGAAGGGTGAACGGCATCGGGAGCACCTCGACCTGCCGCCCCGCGGGGTCGAGTCGGCGGCCGGTCGGCAGGCGCACCCCGCCGGTGTCGAGCGGGACGGCGGCGGCGGCCTGCGGCGCCGCGGGCAGCGCGGGCCGCTGCGCGCCCCCGCAGCCGAGGACGGAGGAGGCAGCGGCGGCGACGATCGCGGCGCGCGCGGGCGGAATTCGACGCATGCGGCGAACGTAGCACGGCGGACTAGGTTGCGCGCATGCCGAGCACGCTTTCCCTCGCAACACTTCCGTCACTCCACGACCTCGAGGCCGCGGCCGCCGTCGTGTACGCCGCGATGCCGCCGACGCCGCAGTACCGCTGGCCGCTGCTCGAAGCGCGCACGGGCGTCGAGACGTGGGTCAAGCACGAGAACCACACGCCGGTCGGCGCGTTCAAGATCCGCGGCGGCCTCGTGCACCTCGCCCGCCTCGCGGCCGAGTCGCCGCGCGTGCCGGGCGTCGTGACCGCGACGCGCGGCAACCACGGGCAGAGCGTCGGCTTCGCCGCGGCGCGCCACGGTATCCCCGCCCTGGTCGTCGTGCCGCGCGGGAACGGGCTCGAGAAGAACGCCGCGATGCGCGCGTTAGGCGTCGAACTGGTCGAGGCGGGCGACGACTTCCAGGCCGCGATCGAGGCGGCCGACGCGATCGCGCGCGACCGCGGCTGGTACCGCCTGCCGAGCTTCCACCCGGACCTCGTCGCCGGGGTGGGCACGTACGCGCTCGAGCTGTTCCGCGAGACCGCGGCCGCCGGCGCGCCGCTCGACACGGTGTACGTGCCGATCGGCCTCGGCTCGGGCGCCTGCGGCGTGCTGGCAGCCAGGGAAGCGCTGGGCGCCACGGCCGACGTGGTCGGCGTCGTGAGCGCGCACGCGCCGGCCTACGCGCGCTCGCTCGCGAGCGGGCGGCTCGAATCGCACGCGGTGACGACGGTCCTGGCCGACGGGATGGCGTGCCGCACCCCGGTCGCCGACGCGCTCGCGATGCTCCGCGGCGAGGGCGGCGGGGCGGGGCTGGCACGTGTCGTCGAGGTCACCGACGACGAGGTCGCGCGGGCGATGCGGGCGTACTTCGTCGACACGCACAACGCGGCCGAAGGCGCCGGCGCGGCCGCGCTCGCGGCACTACTGCAGGAGGCGGAACGCGCACCGGACCTCGTGCGCGGGCGGCGGGTCGCGGTCGTCCTCTGCGGCGGGAACGTCGATGCGGACGTGTTCGCGCGCGTGATCGCCTAACGCTTCCGCGCCCGCGCGACCGCGGCGGCGGCGACCAGGGCCGGCAGGGCGAAGACCAGCGCCGCCACCCGCGGCCCGACGGCGTTGGCGAGCGCGCCGTCGGCGAGGCTCGCGATCGGCCGCGTGCCGAGGAACGCGACGCTCCAGAGCGCCATCACGCGGCCCCGCTCCTCGTCCGCGACGCCGAGCTGCAGCTCGGTCGTCGCCCGCGTCTGCGCCAGCAGGTAGCCGAACCCCGCGACCGGCAGCGCCACGAGCGCGACGCCGATCCCCGGGGCGAGCGCGAACGCGATCAGCCCCGCGCCGAAGAGCGCGAGCGCGAACGGGATCGTCGGCGACGGCCGCGGCGCGCGCCCGCCCTTGCTCGCGGCGTCGCCGCCAGTGTCGCCCGCGGTGTTCCCCGTGGGCAGCAGCGACGCGACCACCGCCCCCACGCCGAAGGCGCCGATCAGCACGCCCACGAACGTGTCCGCCCGCCCGAACACCCGCGTCGCGAACGCCGGCGCGAGCGTGCTCACCGGGTCGAGCGCGACCGACACGGCCGCGACCGTCGCGAGCAGCAGCACGAGCGTCGGGTCCTGCCGCACGCGCCGCACGCTCTCGCCTAACGTGGGGCGCGGCCCGCGCGACGGCGGGGCGGGCGTGCGGGCGCGGAGGACCACCACCGCCGCCGCGAGCGCGAGGTACGACAGCGCGTTGATCCCGATCGCCGCCGCCACGCCCGCGCCCGCGACGACCGCGGCGCCAGCCACGGGGCCGACCGCCCGCGCGAGGTTGAACGTGACCGAGTTCATCGCCACCGCCGCGCCGAGGTCCTCGCGCGGCACCAGCGCCGGGACGACGGCCTGCAGCGCCGGGGTGGCGAACGCGGTCGTGAGGCCCAGTACCAGCGCGAGGCCGAGGACGACGGCGAGCGAGCCGTGCCCGCGCGCGACCGCGAGGGCGAGCACCCCGCTCGCCGCCGCCGCGACGAGCTGCGTCGCGAGGATGAGGCGGCGCCGGTCGACCCGGTCCGCCGCCGCGCCCGCCCAAGGCGCCACCAGCAGGACGCCCGCGAACTGCGCGAAGTTCACCGCCCCCACCCAGAAGTTCGAATGCGTGAGGCGGTAGACGAGCAGCGAGAGCGCGATGTTCTGGAACCACGTCCCGCAGTTCGACAGCAGATTGCCGCCGAAAAAGAGCGCGAAGTCACGGTGGCGGAGCGCGCGAAGCGCCGAGCCGCGGGAGGACGGGGCAGGCATGGGGCCGAGCCCAGTGCAACGGCCGTGCGTACAGTGGGGTGCGCCCCCGCGAAAGCGGGGGCCCACCCGTCCCGACGCCGACCCTCAGCCCCCCACGCGACGCGCCGTGCCTTCGGGGTGCAGGATGCGCTCGATCTGGTCGCGCGCGCCCTGCAGGTGCAGCCGCGTCGTGCGGTCGCGCGTGCGCGGCACCGCGGCCGCGAGCTCGTGGTCGAGGTCGACCAGCTCGCCCCTGAGCAGCGCGCGCGCGTCCGGCGCGGGCGGCGTGCGGAAGAACGGCAGCAGCTCCGGCGGGAGGCCGGCCGGCGCGCCGCCGGTCGGCGACGGGTTGATCTTGTCGCCGATCACCTCGAGGTAACCGAGCTGCAGGCGGCGGCGGTACGCGTCGATCGGGGCGCCGCGGTAGACCTCGCCCCAGACGCCGTGCCGGACGTCACCGAGCATCTCGCCCGCGGTGTAGACGGTCGCGCGGTCGTGCGCCGTGCCTTCCATCTCGACCATACGCTCCAGGCGACGGTTGTCGAGCAGGGTGCTCAGCACGCGCCGCTGCGCCGCGCCGAGGCGGTCGATCGACCCCGCGGGCTCGATCTTCCGCAGCACGCCCAGGTCCAGCAGGTACTGCGGCGTGACGAACGCGTTGGCGCTGAGGAACGCGACCGCCGCCTGCTGGCGCGCCTTCGGCACGGGCGTGTAGATCGGGCCGGGCTGCCCGACGTACTTCTCCTGCTTGATCTCGCCGCCCGGGATGCGCGCGACGTGGCCGACCTCGAGCGCCCACTGCCCGACGAGGCTGTTGTACAGCTCCTCCAGGTCGTCGTACGACTCGTACTTCCGCGACTCGGCCGCCGGCTCCAGCAGCTTCGCGACGCGGCGGATGTTCTGCAGGCCTAACGCCGTCGCGCGGATCGCGTCCTGGTCGCCCACGGCCTCGTTGGCCTCGCCCGGGTCCGGGCCCTGGATGCCCTCGTCGCCGCCGTAGCGGTACCACGGGATCGAGTCCTGCATGCGCGACCAGCGGTCGGTCGTGGGCTTCTCGGCCTCGGGCGTGGCCGCGCCGGGGATCGGCGTGTAGGCCCACATGATCGCGTACTTGTCGTACGGCCCGACGCGCGGGATCAGGTCCTCGAGCGCGATGTGGTCTTCGGGCTGCGCGACGTAGTTGAAGCGCGCGTAGTCCATGATGCTCGGGCTGTGCCCCATGCGGTGCACCCACGTCGCCGAGCGGATCGAGTCCATCGGGTACATCGACGAGGCCTTCATGTTGTGCCGCAGCCCCATCGTGTGCCCCACCTCGTGCGCGACGACGAACTGCACGAGGCGCCCCATCAGCGAGTCGGGGAAGGGGAGCTTCTGCGCGCGCGGGTCGAGGTCGCCGACCTGCGTGAAGTACCACGCGCGCTGCAGGTTCATGATGTTGTGGAACATCTGCACGTCGGCGTCGAGGATCTCGCCGCTGCGCGGGTCGACGGTGCTCGGGCCGACCGCGTTCTCGGTGGCCGAGGGGACCCAGCGCACCATCGACACGTTGGCGTTCTCGCCGCGGATGATGCGCGTCGAGTCGCGCGGCACCTCGCGCGCGACGATCGCCTCCTTGAAGCCCGCCGCCTCGAACGCGCTCTGCCACTCCTCGATGCCGCGCTTGATGTAGGGCACGAGGTAGGTGGGCGTCGCCGGGTCGACGTAGTAGGTGATCGGCTTCTTCGGGTAGCAGAGACTCCCGTCGCGCCGCTCCGAGCACTCGAGGCGCCAGCGGTTCACGAAGGTCACGCGCTTGACGCGCTGGTCGCGCGAGCCGAAGTCCGCCTGCTGCGTGTTGAAGTAGCCCACGCGCTCGTCGTAGAGCCGCGCCTTCATCGGCACGTCCGGCAGCCGGACGAGCGAGTAGTGGTACAGCTCCGTCCCCTGCGGCGGCGGCCCGAAGAACTGCGCGAGCACCGGATTCCCTCCGCCGCCGGCCGGGCTGGTGAAATAGGTCGTCGACGCCTCGATCTCGACGTTGGCCGGGTAGGACGCGACCGACTCGATGAACGAGCGCGAGGGGTCGGCCGTGGGGCGCTGCTGGAACGGGACGTTGTACGGAATCAGGTCCGGCACGCCGCCCGTGTAGAGACGCGAGACGTCGATCACGGCGCTGGAGTCCGGCCCGTACGCCTCGACGTTGAACGCCGCGAGGATCGGCGAGTAGGTGACGATGTCGACCGCGCGCGCGACGGGGTTGCTGGTGTCGCTCACGACGTTCCGGTACTCGACGCCGCGCAGCAGCACGCGGTTCTCGCGGCGCTCCCAGCGGACCAGCCGGTTGCCGGCGAGCGTCGTCCCGGTGATGCCGCCCGCCGGCGCCTGCGTGCCGCGCAGCGTACGCACCACGAGCATGTCGCGCCCCAGCTGCACGCGCGGGATCTCGAAGTAGAGGCGCCCGCGCGTGAGGTGCGTCGTGAGGAGGCCGCGCTGCGTCTGCGCGCCGGGCGCGACGACGAAGGCGTAAGGGCGCGGGCTCGGGTCGCCCGGGCTACCGCCGCCCATCGCGGCCATCGCGGCGGCGATGTTGGGCGGCATGCCGCCGGCACCTGGCGTGCCCGGCGCGGTCGTGCCCGGCGTGTTGGGCGACGCCGCCGCGACGGTCGGGCCGCCCGCCGGCCCGCCGCGCGCGGGCGTGGGCGCTGTCTCGGGGGACTGCCACTGACAGGCCGCGGCAGAAAGCCCGGCGGCGAGCAGCGCGCCCGCCTGGGTCAGGCGGGTAGATCGGGACGGAGGCATGCGGGGCGCCGCGGGGCGCGGCTCGGAGGAGATGGGGAGGAGATATTGGGCGATGCGCCAGCGCGCGCCGGCGCGCGCCGGGCGAGATCGGCGGGAACCCGCGGGAACGCGGCGGCGCTTCGGGGGTCGCACCGGCCCGCGCGTCATGCGCGTCTCACGCGCGTGTTACGCCGCGGACCCGGTCCGCGTTGGCGCGGTCACTCCTCGCGGTCTGCCGCGCGGTGGACCACGCTGCCCCTATCTCCCTCGTCATGTCCGACGTCCTTCCGCCCGCCCTGCTCGACTTCGCCGACGGCCCGCCGCCCGCCGGCGTGCTCACGCCCGATCCCGCCGCGCACGACTACCCGCGCCCGCAGCTCGTGCGCGACCAGTGGCTGTCGCTCAACGGCGCGTGGGCGTTCGCGCTCGACCGCGCCGGGGCGTGGCGCCGGCCGGAGGAGGTGGCGTGGGACCGCACGATCGTCGTCCCCTTCTCCCCCGAGACCGAGGCGAGCGGGATCGACGACCCCGGGTTCTATCGCCGCTGCTGGTACCGGCGCGAGTTCGACGTTCCGGCCGACCGGCCGGCCGGCTCGGCGTCCAACGGCGCCGGCCCTAGCCCGCGCGAGCGCATCGTCCTCCACTTCGGCGCCGTCGACTACGAGGCGATCATCTGGGTCAACGGCGTCGAGGTCGCGCGACACGAGGGCGGCTACACGCCCTTCTCGGCCGACATCACCGACGCGCTACGCGCCACGGGGCCCCAGGAAGTGATCGTGCGGGCCGACGACGACCCGCAGGACCTCGCGAAGCCGCGCGGGAAGCAGGACTGGGTCCTTCAGCCGCACTCGATCTGGTACCCGCGCACGACGGGGATCTGGCAGACGGTCTGGCTGGAGCGCGTCGGCGCGACCCGCGTCGAGGCGTTACGCTGGTCGGCCAACCTCGAACGGTGGGAGGTCGGCATCGCGGCGCGCATCGAGGGACCGCGCGCGGGCGAGGGGCTGCGCGTGGCCGTGCGCCTGACCGCCCGGGGCGAGACGCTCGCCGACGACACCTACCTGGTCACCGCCGGCGAGATCCACCGCCGCATCGCGCTCTCCGACCCGGGCATCGACGACTACCGCAACGGCCTCCTCTGGCGCCCCGAGCACCCGACGCTGATCGACGCCGAGATCACGCTCCTCGCGCCCGACGGCACGGTGCTGGACCGGCTGACGAGCTACTGCGCGCTGCGGCAGGCCGGCGTGTTGGGCGACCGCTTCATGTTCAACGGCCGCCCGTATCACCTGCGGCTCGCGCTCGACCAGGGCTACTGGCAGCCCACGGGCCTGACGGCGCCGAGCGACGCGGCGCTGCGCCACGACGTGCTGCTGGCCAAGGCAATGGGCTTCAACGGCGTGCGGAAGCACCAGAAGATCGAGGACCCGCGTTACCTATACTGGGCGGACCGCCTGGGGCTCCTGGTCTGGGAGGAAATGCCGAGCGCGTATCGGTTTACGCGGCGCTCGGTGGAGCGGCTGACGAAGCAGTGGATGGAGGTGCTGACGCGCGACGCGAGCCACCCCTGCATCGTCGCGTGGGTCCCCTTCAACGAGAGTTGGGGCGTGCCGGACCTGCCGACGACGCCGGCGCAGCGGCACTGGGTGTCCGCGCTCTACCACCTGACGCGGACGATCGACCACTCGCGCCCGGTCGTCGGCAACGACGGGTGGGAGAGCGTCGCGACGGACCTCGTCGGCATCCACGACTACGACGCCGACCCCGAGCGCATCCGCCGCCGGTACCGCCCCGACGTCGAGCTGCCAGAAATCTTCGAGCGCGAGCGCCCGGGCGGACGCGTGCTCGTGCTCGAGGGGCTCGAGCGGCAGACCAAGTTGCCGGTCGTGCTCTCCGAATTCGGTGGCATTGCCCTCGCGCCGGACGAGGAGGCGACGTGGGGCTACTCGCGGAGCCGCAGCCGCGAGGAGTTCGCGACGCGCTACACGCGCCTGCTCGCCGCGGTCAACGGTATCGGCTTGTTCGCGGGCTTCTGCTACACGCAGTTCTCCGACACCTATCAGGAGGCGAATGGGCTCGTGACGATGGACCGGGTGCCGAAGTTCGCGCTCGCCGCGATCCGGCGGGCGACGACCGGGCGGTCGCCCGGCGCGCCGGACACGGCGTCTCCGGACGCCCCCGACGCCGACGGGCTGCCGCCGGCCGCGGTGCCGCACCCGGACGGGGCCGGCGCTCCGGCCGCCTGAACCCGGCCGGCTGAACCGTCGCCGACCGAACCGCGGCGGGCCGACCGGGCGGGCCGCGCAGACTTCTTGCTCCACCGCGCGGCCATGCCCACGCGCCTAACGCACGACCTGCTCGACGACCGCCCGCTCCCCGGCGGCGGGCGGCGCGTCGCGCTCCGCTTCGGCCGCGACGGCGACGCGGAGCGCGTCCCGGCGTTGCTCCTGCTGCCACCGGGCACGGCGCCCGGGCCCGCCGCCGTCCTCCTCCACGGATACTCCTCGCGCAAGGAAGACATGGCCGACCTCGTCGGGCGCGGGCTGCTGCAGCAAGGCATCGCCTCGCTCGCCATCGACCTGCCGCTCCACGGCGAGCGCCGCGGCGACGTCGACTTCCGCTCGGTCCGCAACCCGCTCGCCCTCACCCAGGCCTGGCGCCGTGCGCTCGCCGACGCCCGGCTCGCCCTGGGCTACCTCGGCGCGCGCCCCGAAGTCGACGCGCAGCGCCTCGCCCTCACCGGCTACTCGATGGGATCCTTCCTCGGCGTGCAGGTCGCCGCGGACACGCCGGTCGTGCGCGCACTCGTCCTCGCCGCGGGCGGCGACCTGCCGGCGGGCACGCCCTTCGACCGCCTCGTGCGCGCCGTCGCGGACCCGCTCCGCGCCGTCCGCCGGCTCGCCGGGCGCCCGCTGCTGATGGTCCACGGCCGCCGCGACTCCACCGTGCGCCCCGAGCAGGCGCAACGACTGTTCGACGCCGCGAGTGAGCCGAAGGAGCTGCGCTGGTACGACGCCGGCCACTACCTCCCCGCCTCGGTGATCGACGACGCGGCCGCGTGGCTGGCCGCGGTGCTGAGGGTGCGCGCATCGTGACGCCCCCGCCGACCGACCCGGCCACGGCGTCCGAGATCGCCACCGGCGTGCGCGCGGGCACCCTGGACCCGCGCGAGGTCGCGGGCGAAGCGCTCGCCCGCATCGCCGCCGTCGATCCGGCGATCGGCGCGTTCGAGCGCGTGCTCGGCGCGTCGGCGCTGGCCGCGGCGGAGGCGCTGGTCGCGCGCGCCGACCTCGCGTCGCTGCCGCTGGCGGGCGTGCCGATCGCGGTCAAGGACAACCTCGCGGTGGCGGGCGAGGTGACCGGCGGCGGCACGCGCGCCGGGGCCGAGCGCCCCGCCGAGCGCGACCACCCGACGGTGGCGCGGCTGCGCGCGGCCGGGGCGGTGGTCGTCGGGCTGACGCGCGTGCCCGAGCTCTGCATCTGGCCGTTCACCGACGGGCCGCGCGGCACCGCGCGGAACCCGTGGGACCCGACGCGGACGCCCGGCGGGTCGAGCGGCGGCAGCGCGGCCGCGGTCGCCGCCGGCATGGTCCCGGTCGCGTTAGGCAACGACGGGCTGGGGTCGATCCGCATCCCGGCCGCGTGCTGCGGCCTGTTCGGGCTCAAGCCCGGGCGCGGCGTCGTGCCCTCGGAGGTCGGCGCGCACTCGTGGTTCGGCTGGTCGGAGAACGGCCCGCTCACGACGACGGTCGACGACGCGGCGCTGGTGTTGGGCGTGCTCGCCGGGACCGGGGCGGCGTGGCCCGAGCTCCCGGCGCCGGGCGCGTCCGGGGCGGTGCCGCTGCGCGTCGCGGTCGCCCTCGGGCCGCCCGCGCCGGGCGTGCGCGTCGACCCGGCGTGGACCCGCGCCGCGGAGCAGGCGGCGGGCGTGCTGGCCGACGCCGGGCACCGCGTGCGGGCGGGCGCGCCGCCCGCGCCGATCCGCTTCCTGCCGCGCATCCTCGCGAGCTGGATGGCCGGCACGGCGGACGACGCGGCCGCGCTCGCGGCCGCGGGGGGGACGTGGGCCGGCTCGAGCCGCGGACGCGCCGGCACGCGGCCGCGGGGCGCCGGCTGCGCGCGTTAGGCCTGGTGCGGCAGGCCGACCGCGACGCGTGGCGGGCGCTCCAGCTCGCGTTCTTCGCCGACTACGACCTGCTCGTCACGCCGGCGCTCGCCCACGCGCCGCTGCCGGCCGACGGGTGGTCCGGGCGCGGCTGGCTCGCGACGGTCAAGGCGGCGGTAGACTTCGCGCCGTTCACCGGCGCGTGGAACGTGGCCGGCTTCCCGGCGGCGAGCGTGCCGATGGGGCGCGACGCGGCGGGGCTCCCGCTCGCGGCGCAGCTGGTCGCCGCGCCGGGCGGCGAGGGCCACCTGCTGGCCGCCGCGCGCCTCATCGAGCAGGTCGCCCCGTGGCCTCGCGTCGCGCCGGGTTGGTCAGCTTGACTAACTCGCGACCGCGCGGTATCCTCGGCGTCGCAGGACTGACCTTCATCAGGAGGAGTCGCGATGTCGAAGCCCAAGGCGAAGCACGAGTACACGCCGAAAACGCCGTCGCCGCGTTCGCCGCGCGTCAGCGAGCCGACGACGCTCAACCTCTACGACGCGAAGACCCACCTCTCCGACCTCGTCGAGCGCGCGTCGCGTGGCGAGGAGATCGTGATCGCGAAAGCGGGAACGCCGATGGCACGACTCGTTCCGCTGCCGGTTTTTGACGAGAAGCCGCCGCTGCGGAAGCCGGGGATGTGGAAGGGTAAGATTTGGATCGCGCCGGACTTCGATGACCCGTTACCGCCAGACATCCAGGACGCGCTCGAGGATCCGAAGATCTTCCCCGAAGAGTGGGAGCCGTGGCGCCGCGGCGAGCACGGGGAAGCGGAGTGAGCACCGAATCCACGAGCGCCTCGCCGCGTCGCCTACTCCTCGACACGCACGTGTTCCTCTGGTGGCAGGAGGAGTCGGGTCGGCTCGCGCCGGCCGTCGCCCGGCGGATCGCCGAAGCCGACGAGGTCTACGTCAGTGTGGTGACGGCGTGGGAGATGGCGATCAAGTCGACGTCGGGCAAACTGCACGCGCGCGAGTCGTTCAGCGAGGCGATGGACGTGAACCGTTTCGGGCTACTCGCGATCACGCTGGACCACGCGAACGCGGTCGCGAAGCTTCCGCCGCCGACGCACCATCGCGACCCGTTCGATCGGATGCTGGTCGCGCAGGCGGCGCACGAGCGCCTGACCGTGGTCACGCACGACCCCGCCTTCCGCGAATACTCCGTCCCGATCCTCTGGGCCTAACGCCCGCCCGCCCGTGCCCCACGACCTGCTGCTTCTCCTCGCACACCCCGACGACGAGAGCTTCTTCATCGCCGGCGCGGCCGCCAAGCTCGCCGCGGCGGGCCGGCCCGCGGGGCTCGTCTGCGCCACGCGCGGCCAGGCCGGCGCGCTCGCGCCCGCGGGCCAGCCGCCGCTCGCCACGCGCGAGACGGTCGGCGCCGTGCGCGAGCAGGAGCTGCGCGCCGCGTGCGCCGTGGTCGGCCTCGACGTCGTCGCCGTCCTCGACTACCAGGACAAGCAGCTCGCCGCCGCCGACCCCGGCGAGGTCCGCGCGACCCTCGTCCGGCTGATCCGCGCCGAGCGGCCGCGGGTGGTCGCGACCTTCGACCCGAATGGGGTCACGGGGCACCCGGACCACATCGCGATCAGTCGCTTCGCCGCCGACGCGGTGCCCGCGGCCGCGGACCCGCGCTGGTCGCCCGAACTCGGCCCCGCCCATCGCGTGCGCCGCGTGGTCTGGCCCGCTCCCCCGGAGCCGTGGACCGAGTGGCGCCCCGATCGCCTGGCCACGTTAGGCGGCGTCGATTACGTGGTCGACGTGCGCGCCCACGCGCGCCAGAAGGAGGCCGCGCTCGCCGCGCATCGGACGCAGCAGGGCAGCATCCGCCCGCTCTGGTACGACCGGCCGAACGCGTCGGGGGCTGGGCGGGCCGTGTTCGACACCGAGGCGTTCCGGCACGCATGGGGCGACCGGCCCCCGCGCGTGCCGGCGCCGGATCTGTTCGATGGGCTCGACTAGCGGCCCGTCGGGCCCGGCGGTCCAGCCGAAACGGTTAGGCGACGAGTAACTCCGCGCCGAAGGTCGGCGTCGGCGGCGCGTGCAGCGTGCGCTGGAGGATCGCGCGCGCGGCCTCGTCGCAGCGGGCGCGCAGCGCGCCCGCGATCTGCAGCGTGCCGCCGCGACGCGCCGCGAAGTAGTCGACGGCCTCGCGCCGGACGGCCGCCGCGCGCGCGGCCGGCGTCTCTTGCGTCAGCGTGTTGGCGGCCGCGGTCAGCCGGTGCGCGAGCGTGCGCGCGATCGCCTCGGGAATGGGCTGGCTCGCCGCAGTAAACGGAAGGCCGAACAGGGTCTGGACCGGGAAGGTGGCGGGCATCAATGGAAGGGCAAGACGTGGGGCCGGGACGGTCGGGCACCCGGCGCTTCTGCCCCCCGTGTAATGCCAACGCGGTGCCCGGCCGGTCTGCCACACGCGCAGCGTTTGCGCGAGACGCGCGGCCGCACCCTGCCGATTCTGGTGCCGCCGCGCCGGATCGGCCGATGCGGGCGGCGGCTACCGGCAGACTCACTCGGCAGCGCGCCCTATACTCCGCCTCCCGTGGACGCGCCGATCTGCGTGAGCCGCCGCGGCCGATTCCTTACCCCGAGTGATCCCGTACCTCGACCCGTGACCGTTCCGCCGCCCGCTCCCCGACGCGCCCTGGTCGCCGCGCTCCTCACGCTCTCGACGGCCGCTGGGTCCAAACGCGCGAACGCGCAGAGCACCGCCCCCGACCTGCCGTCGCAGAGCGTCGGCCGCGCGACCGCGCAGATCGCCAGCGGCCTCGCCCTCGCCCCCATCGGCTACGTCGGTGGGGGACTCGCGACGCGCTTCATCGTCCGCCGATTCGGCGGAACAGAAGGCGACGCGTCGGGGGCGGCCAACAAGGGCGCGTACGTCGGCGTCGCCGTGGCAACCGCGGCTGGCCCGGCCCTCATCGGGGCCCGCGGACCCGGACGCGGCTACTATCTCGCGGCACTCGGCGGCGCCACCGTCGGGATGTTCGGCACGGCCCTCGTCGCACGCCTCAACCGCACGCCCGACGACGCGCCGCTACCGCCCTGCCGGCTCAAGTGCCGCGTGAGCGCGGTCGCCGCTTTCCTACTCCCGAGCGTGGGCGCCACGCTCGGCTACAACCTGTCCCGCCACCGCTGAACGCCGGCCCGGTTGCTGCGGTGGGTCCCTCGGCGACGGCATGGCCACGTCTCAACCCTCTCGCCCGATGCCTCGACTCATCGTTGGAACGCTGGTCGCCGCCCTCACAGCGAGCGCGTGTTACTCGTTCGCGCCGTCGCTGCGTCCGCGGGGGACCGCAGCGCCCGGACTCCCCACCACCGCCGACGCGATCGGGGCCAGTCGCGGCGTCGCAGGGCGCGACACCACCCTGCTCGGCCGCCCGCGCGACCGCGCCACCCCGATCGCCGGCGACCGCGGCCAGCTCGACGTCCGCCGCGTCTGCCGCACCTCGTCGTTCCCGCGCGGGTATATCGCGGTCTCGTACGAGGGCGGGTCCGGCGACTGCCCGCGCGTGGGCAGCGACAGCGCGGCAACGGTCGCGGTCATCGTGAATTACGCCAACGCGGCGTACGACACGCGCCTGGATATCTGCGCCGACCAACCGGTTCCGCTCGGCTGGTCGACTGTGCGCGACGAGTCCCCAAGCGACCCCGGCGCGTGCCCGAGCGCCGTACGCAAGGGCGACACCGTGCTGCGCATTCGCCGCGACTCGTAGCGAGCCGAGCGCGCGCGTCTAGCAGCGCTGGATTCCTACCGCCATCGACGCGCACCTCGCGGGAACGACGGCCAAGAAGCATCGTCACCCCCGCGCTGGTCCGCCGGGTCAGTTCCGCAACAGCCCGGAGGCGTAGTCGAAGTAGTCCAGGCTCGCGTCCGCGCGCGCCATCAATCCCTCGGCGATCCCCACCCGCGCCGCCGGCGTCTCGGTCACCTGCGGCCGTACGACGTGCTCCAGCCACCCCTCGGCGTGCCCGACGTCGACGATCGCGTGCGCGGCGTAGTAGATCATCGCCTTTTTCGGGATGCCGACGCGCGCCGCGCCGGCCGTCAGCCGCGTGCACCGCTGCGGCGCGAGGAGTTCGACCGCGCCGAGCGTGCCCTGGGCGCGAAAGGCGTTCCGACGCGGGATGCAGCTCCACAGCATCACGTTCACGCCGCCGAGTACCTGCCAGGGCAGTTCGTGCGCCTCGGGGGCCGTGAGGTCGAGCGTCTCGGTCATGCGGTGGAAGAGGTGCGTGTGGACCGCGTGGCTCTTGCCGTTCCCGAGCTCGTCCCAGTAGTTGCGGCCCATCTCGATCTTGACCTCGCCGCGCGTGCCGACCTGCCCGAGCGCGACGAGATCGTCGAACGCTGCCTCGCCCGCCGATTCCAGCCGTAGGAAGCGCTCGAGCTGCTCGCGCGTGGCCTCGCCCGCGAGGAAGCCGTACAGCGGGTGTTCGTAGAGCGGGTGGGTAAACGCGGCCCGCTTGAACCACTCGCAGAACGCCTTCGGATCGGCCGGGAGGTCGTCCTCGGTCAGGGAATCGCCGACGGCGCGCTGCGCCGACCGCCGCGCCCGGGCGAGCAGGTCGCGTTCCCACGAAGCTTCGAGGACGTGTAGCAGGCGGAGCGCGAACGGGTGCAACTGGTTCTCGCTCATGCCGTGGTGCGGCAGTCGGACGTGCGGCTGGTAGCAGGCGAGCAGTGCGCGGTGCAGTTCGTCGCGCGCGGCGTGGTCCACCCAGCGATCGGTCGAACGGTCGCTCACCCGATCGGCCGGGTACGCGCGCGCGGCGAGTCGGCGGGCCTGGTCGAGAACTTCGCCCTCCAGGGCCGGCTGGTCCGCGAGCGTCTCGTCGAGGGGGCCCCCGAACAGCAGCCCCGCGACGACGTTGGCGAACGTCGGCGCGACGTCCGCGGTCGGGCCGGCGTGTAGCGCGCCGGCGAGGCGCGGGCGCGGAGCGTCGGCCCTGGCCGCGTCCACCGCCGCGGTCGCGAGCCGAAACGCGTCGTGACTCGCAGCCTCGGGCCTCACGCGATCGGCGACGACGTAGTCGCGGAGGATCCCCCCGCCGGCCGTGCCGACCGGGCGCTCGAGGTCCGCGATCGTCGCGGCGCGCGTGCCGCCGACTGCGGTGCCGAGGATCTCCCCGAGCGCGGACGGCGCCGCGGCGCGCACGAGCGGCAGCTCGACGTGGGCGGCCGACTCGGGCACATTCGCGTCAGCCGTCAGCGCGCGGCGGCGCTCGATGCCGGATTGCACGGCCCGACGCGGCGCACCCGCGTCGGCCGCGCCTGCGGCCCGCGCCCGCGGGACCTCCGCGTCCGTCGTCGGCGCGGGAGACGATACGGTCGGCGTCCCTGCCGAAAAATTCGACGGATCGAACGCGGACAGTTCCCCTGATGTCATCACAACACCCTGAAAGGTTCTTACGGTTGAGCCGATCGGGACGCCGGACGGACCATCGCGCGCGACTACGGGCGCGGCTGCTCCCCCACTCCCCTCCTCACACCCATCACGTGCGCCCGACCTGCGGGCTCACCACGTCCCGGGCAGCCCGGCGACCGCCTCGTTTGCAAGAGGTACACCCGGACACCTTCGCCCCAACCTACCGGCGCGCGACGTCGCCGAGCCCCGTTTAAGGTTGTGGCGTGCGCAGATCTGTTCCCACACCGATGCCGTACGGCGACCTCGTCCGGCCCGCGCCCCTCGCGTTCGAACTCCCGTCGCTGGCCGACTCGGCGGGCTGGCTCGCGCGGATGACGCCGCCGTTTGCCTTCGGCGATTTCTTCGCGCCCGAGGACACCGTGCTGTGCGCGCTGGCCACGTGCGCCGCGCTCGCGCGACGGATGGCGGGCGGCCAGGGGCGGGCGCGGTGCGTGGCGGAACTGACGGCCGGCGGCGCCGTCGTCCTCGCCGACGCGTTGGCGGCCGACCCGGGCTTGCACGGCGCCGCAGCGGAGCTCGACCCCGTGGCCGTCCGGCGCGCCCGCGCCAACCTCGCCATCCTCGGGCTGCGTTCGCGGAGCGCGGTCGTCCGCTCCGGGCTGTTCAGCCGCGGTCTGTCGCGCTGGCTCCGTCGGGTCCGCGCCGACGTGGTCGCGTGCAACCCTCCGTATATCCCGGAGCCACCGGGCGACCGGCTCGCCCTCGTCGCCGGCGCGGGCGCGGACGGGGCGCGGCATCCGCGCCGCGCGATCCACGTCGCGGCGCGCGCGGGAGTTCCAACGCTCGTGCTCTCGTGGTGCAGCGTCGGCGATCCCGTCGGCGTGGTCCAGACGGCCGCGCGCGCGGGGTATCGGCTCGTAACGCTGTGGTGCGCGCTGATCGCCGACGGCGAGTACACGGGCGCGGTCCACGACTATCTGCGTGCGCTCCCGACGGCGTTCCTCACCCACGACCCGGCCACGCTCGCCGCGCTCGCCCCCGACGGTGGCGCGCGGTTCGGCTACTTGTTGCTGGCGGGAGAGTTCGACCGCGATGACGCGTCGCCCGGGGTCGTCCGTCGCGCCGGCGAGCAGGCCGCTGCCGGGCTCGACGCACTCGTGCGCGAGTTCGCGCGCGAGGGCTCGGCGGCGCTCGACGCGCGGGCGCACGGGGCCGCGGTCTCCCCAGTCGGCGGCGTCCGCCTGTCATTGGTTCGCGGCGGACCGGTGGGACGAGCTGCGCATGCGGGCCCTCGCGCACGGGCCCGCGCGCGGCGCGGCTTCGTAACGCGCGCTCCGGCCGCGCTACCGCCAGATCGAGTCGCCCGGCGGACCGCTGTCGACCGGCGCGCCTTCGACTCCGGCGTCGAGGTCGAGACACAGAACCCGCCGAACGCCGGAGGCGTCCGCGAACGCCGTCGAGACCGTGACGCAAATCGTCTCGTTCCGGTTCGAGCGCCCGACGCCGCCGTCGTCGATTCGGCCGGGAACGTCGAGGCGGGGGAGTTCACGAAGCACGCGAGCGCCGGATCTGCCGCGTGGAGGGGTGAAATCCGGCCGCGGGCGACGACGCGAGACGCGTGGTCCAGCTCGGCTAGGCCTCCGCTTCGCGTAGTTCGGGCCACAATTCATCGTGCTCGACCGCGTCGTCAGCCGCCAACCTGGCGAGGAGACGGCCAATACGCGCGACCGTGCCGCGAGGTCACTGCAGGAGCGGGTACGCTACACTTGCGCCGCCTCTGAGCGAGTAGTACGGTACCCCCGCCCGCTCGTTGCCGCTTTGTCATAAATTGGTGTCCGGCGGGTCGCGCCGTTCTCCGCCCCGGCCCATGTGTAAGGTTCCGAGGCGATCGGCCGTACCCTCCCGAGTTCCTGCGCCCGCGCTGGGCGCTTTTCCGCGACGTCCACACCCCCCCCGGGACGCCGCTCTCCGTGCGCACCTGCCCCGCCCCATGCCACGCACTGTCCTCGCTGCTCGGACCGCCGCTGCGGTCGCCTCGTTGTCGCTCGCGGCGGCGTGCGCCGACAAGGTCGCGACCGCCCCGACCGCCGCGCCGAGCGCGCTCCGTCTCCCTGGGTCGGCCTCGTCGGTCCCCGCCCGGTACTCGGTGGTCTTCGCCGCCGGCGCCGCGATGGACATCCCGGCCACGGCGCTCGTCGCGTCCGGCGGGACGGTGACCGACGCCGTCGGCGTCGCACGCGCTCTGATCGTATCGAACGTCCGCAACCCGGCCGCGCTTTCGGCTCTCCCGGGCGTCGTCAGCGTGTCGGAGAACCCCGACATCGTGCTCGACGCGGTCCGCCCCGACGACATCACGCCGAACACGTTGGCGTCGTCGGTCAACCCGTCGACCGCCGTGGCCGCGCCGCAGGGCGCCAACGCGCCGTGGCTCGTGAGCGGCGTGCAGTGGGACCTCGGCCGCATGCAGGTGGCGACCGCGTGGGCGAACGCCAACTCGGCGCAGGGCAGCGGCAGCCGCGTCTGCATCGTCGACACCGGCATCGACGGTGGCCACCAGGAGCTCCAGGGGCAGGTCGTCGACAGCACCAGCTTCGTGCCGAACAGCGGCGTCGACGGCGACGCCAGCAAGGGGTACTCGAGCCCGTCGCTCGACTCCGCCGGCCACGGCTCGCACGTGGCGGGCACGGTCGCAGCCCGCGGCGTCGTCATGGTCGGCGTCGCGCCCAAGGCGGGCCTGATGATCGCCAAGGTGTTCGCGGCCACGGGCGGCACGCCGGCCTCGCGCGTGTCGAACGCGATCGTGTGGTGCACGCAGCACAACGCCGACGTGATCAGCATGAGCCTGGGCGGCTTCCGCTACCGCACCAGCGCGACCTCGCCCGACCCGACGTACCAGGCCGCCATCGACTACGCCAACGCGAACGGTGTCGTCGTCGTCGCGGCCGCCGGCAACGACAACATCTACCAGCCGAACGCGGGCATCGTCACGGTGCCGGGCTTCAACAACGGCGTGATCAGCGTTGGCGCGACGGGCCCGCTCAGCAAGTACCCGCTCGTCAACGGCGGCCCGCCTAACTACAACCCGATGGACCCGAACGCGGTGTGGCGCAACGCCGACTCGCGCTCGTACTTCTCCAACTACGGGCCGATCGTCACGGTCTTCGCGCCGGGCGGCAACCTGAGCGCGTCGCTCAACATGCCGTACCGCATCGTGAACGGCGTCATCCAGGGCGTCGACCTCGACGGCATCTACTCGGTGTGCGCCAACGGCTCCGGCCAGACCGGCTTCCAGAACGTGAACGGCGCGCCCGGCGGCTCGGCCGTCAGCTGCAACAACAGCTCGACGTACGTCTCGTACCAGGGCACGAGCATGGCGACGCCGCACGTCTCCGGGCTCATGGCGCTCGTGACCGCCGAGGTCGGCGGCGCGCGCAGCACGGCCCGCCGCGCCCGGGTGATCTCGTGCGTGACCAAGTCCACCGATAACATCGGCCCGTCGAACATCTACGGCGGCGGTCGGGTGAACGCGGCGAGCGCGATCGCGCTCGTGCGTAACGGCGGCTGCTGATCGCCCGCCGGTCCCGACCTACTCCACTCCACACGCCTTTCCCGCCGCCCATGTCGTTCCGCCGCCTTTCGCTCGCCGCTGCCGCGCTGACCGTGGCCACTGCCGCGGCCGTCGCCCCCGCGCGCGCGCAGCAGTATCAGACGCAGACCCTGGACTTCGCCCAGTACCGCTCGGCCACGACAACGGAGCCTGGCTACCAGGCCACGTTCGGCAACCCGCTTTTCGCCGGCGTGAATTCCAGCTACCAGCTGTACGACCTCTACACGCAGTCGTCGTCGACGGGCACTCCCTCCAATCCGAGCGGACCGACGGGTTTCAGCTCGCAGCAGATCGCCAGCTGGGGCACGAGCCCGAGCGACCTCGGATCGAAGAACCTGCCGACGAACCTCTCGTCGCACGCCGCGGCGATCTGGGCCAACGGCACGACCGACCGCCTCGAGCTGTACTCGACCGGCAACGGCGTCGATAACCAGGCCTTCCGCCTGTACTCGATGGACGTCGCGAGCCTGTTCGCCGCGTCGTCGATCACGCCCGCCCTCGGCGGCCCGGCGTCGATGAACATCTACTTTCAGTACTACAAGTCGCTGAACGCGTACCTGAGCGGCGTCCCAGACGGCGACGCGTACGCGTTCGTCCGCGTCGCGCCGACGGTCAACGGCGACGTCGTCCCGCTGCTCCGCACGATCGACTTCACCGGGCAGAACAACAACAGTAACGTCAGCATCAACTTCCTGAGCGGGCACGTCGGCGACCTGACCGACGCCACCGGGATCTACGGGATCCAGTGGTTCCAGGGCAGCCTCGCGTCGTACGGCAACATCGCCAACTGGTCGCTGACCCAGCGCTCGGGTCTGTCACACCAGTTCACGGACCTCGTCGTCCAGGACGTCGCCCCGGTCCCCGAGCCGACGACCTTCGCCCTGGCGGGCGTGGGCATCGTGACCGTGCTCGGCGTCGGCCTGCGCCGCCGCAAGCAGGCCGTCTGACGCGCCTGACGCGGTCGGCCTAACGGAACGCGGACGGCCGGGGCGCATGCCCCGGCCGTCCGCGTTTCAGCACGTGATGCGGTACCCGCCGACCGGCCGCCGAAGCCCGCTCAACACGGCGCGGCGCGCTCGCGGCGGATGAACCGCACCTCCCCCGCGAGCCGCGCGAGTCGCACCACGTCCACCGGCGCGGTCACCTGCTGCGTGCTCATGCACCCGGCGCCCGGGCGCGAGACGGTGTAGGCCACATCGACGCCGCCGTCCGCCCGCGGACGGACCGATTCCACGCCGACCGTGACCCCGCCGGTGCGTTGCTCGCCCGCGGTCACGATCACGACGAGGTCGCGCGAGAAGTCGACCGCCGGCGCAGGCGGCGGCCCGGCGGCACGGTTGGGGTGTGCGCCGAGCCAGGCGCGACGCCACTCGGCGTCGGAGCGCACGACGACCTCGAGGGGCTCGCCGTAGGCGCTCGTCGTGCTCTGATACACGCGCGTGAACGGCAGCGGGGCCGTGTCCGCGGGGTCCGACGTCAGCACGGGGGCGGGGATCGGAATTAGGCGATGCGGCTGCGCGGTCGCCGGCCCCGAGATCGTCGCGGCGGCGAGGACGACGCCGAGCAGTCCAGGTGCGGCGCGGCGCGTCCTGCCGCGGAAAGGCGAGAAGAACATGGGGCGTGGATGGGGCGGCGTTGCGGGCCGAGGTGGCGGTCGTACCCCGGTCGGGGCCATATTGTGACGACGGCGTTCCGTCAACCTGCACACCTGCGGGCGGCGCGAACGCGATACGCTCGTGTGTCTGAGGCCCCGGCGACCGCAAAAGTCGGGGCCATAACGCGTCTGCCGTCCGCACACGCCTCGATTGCCCGCCGGCTGGTCTCGCGGGGATGGGCGTCGGACACCGCCGGATGAGCACACCGTCCCGGCCCGCCG
This sequence comes from uncultured Gemmatimonadales bacterium, assembly GCA_963763675.1. Lineage (GTDB taxonomy): Bacteria > Gemmatimonadota > Gemmatimonadetes > Gemmatimonadales > Gemmatimonadaceae > BPUI01. The sequence goes on along the minus strand of CAVXPN010000003.1, from coordinate 426,572 downwards.
CATTCCTGCTCGATCTATGTCCGTCCAAGATTCCGCCCCGTCCGAGGGCTCGCTCGACCCCAACACCGCGCCGGCCTCCGAGGCCGATGCCGATACCTCCTCCCACGCCTCGCCTGAGGCCTCGTCCGAGGCGTTGGCCGCCGCCGCCGAAGAGATCCCCGAAGTGCCCGGCGCCGCATTCGCCGCGCTCGGCCTCGAGCCGCAGCTCTGCGACGCCATCGCCGCGCTCGGCTACGAGGAGCCCACGCCGATCCAGCGCGAGGCGATCCCCGTCCTGCTCGCGGGACGCGACGTGATGGGCCTGGCCGCGACTGGGACCGGCAAGACGGCGGCGTTCGCGCTGCCGCTGCTCCAGCGCCTCGCCGCCGTGCCGCGCAGCGACACGCCCCGGGCGCTGATCCTCGTGCCGACGCGCGAGCTGTGCATGCAGGTCGCCGAGGCCGTGCACAAGTACGGCCGCGGCTACCGCACGCGGGTGCTCGCCGTCTACGGCGGCGCCGCGATGGCGCAGCAGCTCCGCGCCCTCGAGCGCGGCGTCGACGTCGTCGTCGGCACGCCGGGACGCGCGCTCGACCACATCAACCGCAAGGCGCTCAACCTGAGCCGCGTCGCCGTCCTCGTCCTCGACGAGGCCGACGAGATGCTCGACATGGGCTTCGAAGAGGACCTCACGGCGATCGTCGCCGCGACGCCGACCGAAGGGCGTCAGACGGCCATGTTCTCCGCGACGATGGCACCGCGGGTCGCGCGCGCCGGCGAGAACTACCTGCGCCAGCCGGCCCGCGTCGAGGTCGCGCGGCAGGCGCTCGCCGCGGGCGAGATGCCCAAGGTGCGCCAGACCGTCTACCTCGTCCCGCGCGCGCACAAGACGGCGGCGCTAAGCCGCGTCCTCGACCTCGAGCAGCCGACGAGCGCGATCATCTTCTGCCGCACGCGCACCGAGGCCGACTCGCTCACCGAGACGCTGGCCGCGCGCGGTTTCGGCGCCGAGGCGCTGCACGGCGGCATGGGGCAGGAGGCGCGCGACCGCGTGATGCGCCGCTTCCGCGGCGGCCAGCTCGAACTCCTCGTCGCGACCGACGTTGCCGCGCGCGGGCTCGACGTCGAGCAGGTCTCCCACGTCGTCAACTACGACGTGCCGAGCGCGCCGGACGCCTACGTGCACCGCATCGGGCGCACCGGACGCGCCGGGCGCGAGGGCGCCGCGATCACGATCGCCGAGCCGCGCGAGCGCGGGCTGCTGCGCAACATCGAACGCGTTACCAAGCAGCGCCTCGACATCGCGCCGGTCCCGACCGCGACCGAGATCAAGGCGCGCCGCTTCGAGCGCACCGCGACCCAGCTCCGTGACGTATTGACGGCCGCGCAGGCCGAGCGCCCGGTCTCGGGCGAGGGCCACTCCGCGGATGACGGCGACGACGCACTCGCGCCGTACCGGTCGGTGGCCGAGATGCTCGCTGGGGAGTTCGACCTGGCCGACGTTGCGGCCGCGGCCGTGCGTCTCGCGCACGAGTCCGCGGGTAACGCGCCGGACGCTGCGGACGAGGTCGAGATCCCATCGTTTCACGAGCGCGGCGAGCGCTCGCGCGAGACCCGCCCCGAGCGCCCGCGCTTCGAGCGCGGCGAGGGCGGCCGCGGCGAGGGATCGCGCGGCGAAGGATCGCGTGGCGAAGGATCGCGCGGCGAGTACGCACGCCCCGAGCGCCCGCGCGGCGAGTTCGGTCGCGCGCGCGAGGGCGGCAGGGAAGGCGTGCGGGAGGGCGGACGCGACGAGTCGCGCCCGGAGCGCCCGCGGCGCGAGCCCACGCGTGGGGGGAGCGCGGGGAACGCGAAGCTCTACGTCGGCGTCGGCCGCCAGTCGGGCGTGCGCCCGGGCGACCTCGTCGGCGCGATCGCGAACGAAGCCGGGATCGACGCGGCGCGGATCGGGGCGATCAACATCGCCGACAAGTTTTCGATCGTCGAGGTGCCGTCGGGCGACGCCGACGCGGTGATCGCCGCGCTGCGCGAGACGACGATCCGCGGCGAGCGCCCGGTCGTCCGCCACGACGACGGCACCACCAGCTACCCGCCTCGGAATGAGACGCGGAGCTACGACCGCTCGTTCGACCGTCCGTCGCCCGACCGTGGCGGTGAACGCGGCGGGTACCGCGGTGGCGAGCGCGGTGGGGCCGGGCGCGGCGGCTTCGGCCGTCCCTCGTTCGACCGCGACCGTGCGCCCCGCGAGGAGACGCGCGGCGGCCGCTACTTCGAGCGCGGCGACCGTCCGGCCCCGCGCGACGCCGGCCCGCCGCGTGAGGACCGCGGCTACCCGCGCCCGCCGCGCCCGGAACCGCGCGAGGAGTTCGGCCGTCCGGAGTTCGGCCGCGACGAGCGTCCGCGTGACGAACGTCCGCGCGACGAGCGCGGCGGCCGCTTCGGTGGGAGTGGGAGCGGCGGGGCTGGCGGTCGGTTCGAGCGGCCCGACCGTGGCGACCGTGGCCCGCGCCGCGACGGACCGTCGTCCGGCCCGCCCCGCGGTGGGCGCGGCGGAGACGACGACCGCACCGAGCGCTTCGGACCGCCGCGCCGCGGCGGCCGCGAGCGCGGCTGAGTCTAGCGCTGGTCGCGCGGCCGTTCGCCCGCCGCGACAGCCCCGGGCCCGGTAGGTAACGGTGCCCGGGGCCAATGGCGTGTTCGTGATCGCCCCGGTCGGCGGCGCGTCCAGCGATCGGATCGCGGCGGTCCAGCGGCGCTACGACACGAAGGTGGCCGGCGAGTCGGTGCCGCACGTGACGCTCATCGGCTCGTCGGGGGCGGGGCCGATCGATCCGGGCGTCGATCCGGGCCTCGTCCGCGAGGCGCTGGCGCCCGTGGTCGCCGCCGCGGGGCCGCTGGTCCTGCCGTTCGGCCGGCCGGAGCGATTTCCAGGCACGAACGTCGTCGCCCTCCCGCTCTCGCCGCACGGCCCGCTGCGCGCCTTCCACGACCGCATCGTCGAGGCACTCGCGCGGCACCGGATTCCGACCGCGCGCGCGCGCTTCACGTTCACGCCGCACGCTACGCTCAGCTTCTACCCGACGCTCACGCCAGGCGAGCTCCGCGAGTTGTTGGCGCTGCGGTTCGCGGAGCCGGCGGTGATCGACCGCGTCGAAGTCAGCTACACACGCGCGCCCCAGCCGGCGGTCCGCTGGGCGGAGTGGCGGCTCGGGGTGGGAGCGGGGGAGGGTAGGGCTCCACCAACTCGTGATCCCGTCTGACGTCGTCGTCGGGTCGGAGCGGACTCCCAACGTCGTCGACCAACACCTTGCGGCGGTGACGGCGGAAGCCTGTCGCGCGGCGCTGCCCTGATGCCGTCACCCACGCGCAAGCCGGGGTCCACCCGTCCTATACCCAGAAGCGAACGGCTCTAGCGCAACCCCGGTACCCGCCTGAGCACGCCGAGCATGCGCACGACCGTCCCCGCCGTGCGTTCCGGATTCGCGTCCGCCGGCCCCGAGATCGGGCTCCCGCGCTGCGCCGCGATCGTCTGCGTCTCGGTGTACTTGAGCAGCCCTTCGGCCCCGTGCCGCCGCCCGCCGAGGCCGGACACTCCCATCCCACCGATCGGCGCGTCGACCGACGCCCAGGTCGCCGCGTAGACCTCGTTCACGTTGACGCTCCCCGACCGCACCCGCGCCGCGAGTCGCACGGCGCGCCGCGCGTCGCGCGACCAGATGCTCGCGTTGAGCCCGTATGCGGTGTCGTTCGCGCGCTCCACGGCCTCGTCCTCCGAGTCCACCGCGTACAGCGCGACCACCGGCCCGAACGTCTCCTCCGCGTAGAGCAGCATCCCCGGCGCGGCGCCCTCGACGATCGTTGGTTCGTAGCAGTAGGGTCCCAGATCCGGCCGTGCGCGGCCGCCCGCGAGGACGGTGGCGCCCTTCGCGCGCGCGTCCTCGACGTGCCCCGCGACCGTCGCGAGCTGGCGCGGGCCCGAAAGCGAGCCCACGTCGACGTCCCAGCCTAACGACGCGCCGAGCGTGAGGCGGCGGGTGCGCTCGACGGCTAGGCGCGAGAACGCGTCGTAGACCGGGCGCAGTACGTAGCACCGCTCGACCGAGATGCAGACCTGCCCCGCGCCGACGAACGCCCCGCGCGCGAGCCCTTCGGCGGCCGCGCTCAGGTCCGCGTCGGCGAGGACGAGCATCGGGTTCTTGCCGCCCAGCTCGCACGACGCGTTGACGAGGCGCGCGGCGGCCTGCTGCGCGACCACGCGACCCGTGCGCGTGCTCCCCGTATACATCACGTAATCGACGACGTCGATGAGCGCCGGCCCGACGACGGGGCCCTCGCCGGTGAGGACCGGCATCACGTCGCGCGGCAGGCCCGCCCGGTAGAGCAGCTCCGCCGCCCACAGCGCCGTGAACGAGGTCGCGTGGTCCGGCTTGAGCACCACCGCATTGCCCGCGGCCAGCGCGGGGAGCGAGTCGGTGACCGGCAGGTTGAGCGGGTAGTTCCACGGCGCGATCACGCCGACGACGCCGACCGGGTGGTGCAGCTCCCACGTGCGCGTGAGGCCGGGGTACGCCCCGCGGCGACGGCGCGGGGCGAGGAGACCGGGCGCGCGCACGCCGTAGTAGCGCGCGACGTTGGCGACGTCGAGCACCTCCTGAAATGCGTCGCGCCGCGCCTTGCCCGTCTCGAGCTGCGCGAGGTCGAGGCCGACCTCGCGCTCCGCGAGCAGCAGGTCGTGGAAGCGGAGGAGCACCGCGGCGCGCTCGGCGGCCGGACGCGCGGCCCACGCCCGCTGCGCGCGCCGCGCGCGAGCCACCGCGTCGCGGACGTCGGCGTCGCTCGCGCGCGGCACGGCGCCCAGCCGCTCGCCGGTGAACGGCGCGTACGCCGGGAGCGACTCGCGCCCGGCGGCCGCGGGCGCGAGTCGCTCTTCGATCGCGGCGATCGCCGCGCGGGCCCGGGGCGTCGCGAGCGGGGCGTACTCGCGCGGCACGTCGCCGGTCGCGGCGCGACCCGCGGTTCCCTTGCCCGCAGCTCCGTCGCCCGCGGGGCCGTCGGTCGGGCGGTCGAGCGTCGCGGGCATTACCGGGCCTCGTGGGGGCGCCGCGCGTTAGGCCGCGTCGGGTCGCGCGCGCCGATAGGCGTCGGTCGCCTGCTTGAGCAGGAGCAGCGCCGACGCCTCGAGGTCATAGTCGAGCGCAAGTTCCGCGAGCCGGGCGCTCGACCGGTCGCCGCGCTCGCCGATGCCGCGCCCCGCGCGCGCGCTCGTGCGGCGGCGGCGCGTCAGCTCGCGCGACGCGAGCCAGAGCCCGTTGGCGGCGTGCCACCCGGCGTCCCCGGTGCCCGCCCCGCGCGCGGCGACACGTGGGGCCTTGGCGGCGCCGCGCTCGTACGACCCGGTCAACTCGTCGAGCGCGTCGTTGCACAGCGCGGCGAGCGCGCGGGCGGCCCGCTGTTCGGCCGCGGTCGAACCGCGCCGGTCGAGGTCCGCCACGCGCTCGTGCTGCCGGCAGCACTCGGCCGCGCACCGATACAGCGCGTCTGCGCGGCGGTAGAACTCTTCGACCGGATCCGTCGGGGCCGGGGTGCCCTCGGGCGTTTCGCCGGCGGCGGCGGGGGCTGGCGCACTGCTCGAGATCGACACGGGCGGGGGGGCGCGGCAGGGGAGTCCGAACGGCGCCCGCGCTGGGCGGTCGCCGAGATAGTATGACCCTCGCAACATATCGGCGCGCGCCGCGCAAGGTACGCCGGGACGTCGCCGAACCGTCACGGTTCTTCCCAACGCCCTCGTTTCGTCGCGCCACCGCGACCAGCCGCGATGCCGTTCACCACGCTCCTCGCCGAGACCACGCCCGAGGGCGTGCGCACGCTCACGCTCAACCGCCCTGAGCGCCTCAACGCCGTCAACCCCGCACTCGCCGAGGAACTCCCGGCCGCGCTCGACGAGGCCGCGGTTGACGACGCCGTGCGCGCGGTCGTGCTCACCGGCGCGGGGCGCGGCTTCTGCGCCGGTCTCGACCTCGCCGAGCCCGCCGGCGCGGGTGTCCTCTCGGGGGGCGGCACGCGCGCGGAGCGCCTTGACGCGTACGCCTGGGTCGGACGGTGGGTGCAAGCCGTGGTCGCCTGCGAGAAGCCCGTCATCGCCGCCGTCAACGGCCCCGCCGCCGGCGCCGGTTTCGGGCTCGCCCTCGCGTGCGACGTGCGCCTCGTCGCCGACGGCGCGCCGATGACCGCCGGCTACGTGCGACGCGGACTCAGCCCCGACGCGGGCGTGACCTACTTCCTGCCGCGCCTCGTCGGGCTCGCGCGCGCGATGGACATCGCCCTGACCGGGCGCGACGTGGACTCGGCCGAGGCCGAGCGCATCGGGTTGGCGAGCGTCGTGCTGCCGCGCGACGGGTTCGCGGACGCGGTGGCCGCCTACGCCCGCCGCCTCGCGGCCGGGCCGCCCGTGGCCCTCGCCCTCACCAAGCGACTGCTCGCCGCGAGCTACGACCGCACGCTCGACGCCCAGCTGCGAGACGAGCTGGCGCACATCAAGACCGCCTTCGCCACCGCCGACGTGCGCGAGGCGATGGCCGCCTTCAAGGAGAAGCGGACCCCGACGTTCCGGGGCGCCTGACGTCGTCGGGGAGCTGGTCCAAGAGCGCGCGCAGCTCGGCCGCCCGGTCCAGCGTCGTCACGAACGTGAGCCCCGGACGCGCCACGACCAGCACTCCCGACATCCCGTAGACGACCACCGTCCCGCCCTCCGCGTGCACGACGCTCCCTGACGAGTCGACGAGGTGCGCCCGCCCCCACACGCCGTTGCCGGTGTCGTCCAGCTCGCGGATGCGCCTGAGCGCGGCCCACGTGCCCACGTCGTCCCACCCGCACGCGGCCGGGAGCACGACGAGGTCCGGCACGCGCTCCAACACGCCGCGCTCGAGGGACACGCTCTGCACCATCCCGGCGAAGCGGTCCATCTTGCCTGCTTCCAGGGCCGCGAGCCCCGGCTGCAGCTCGGGCGTGCGCTCGGCGACGGTTTCGAGCACGGCGCCGGCGCGCGCGACGACGATCCCCGTGTGCCAGAGCGCGCCGTGCGCGATCAACTCCTCGGCGAGGAGCGGGCCGGGCTTCTCGACGAAGCGCGCCACGCGGCGCGGAGCGTCGGGGCTCGAGTCGTCGGGGTCGAGCGACGCAGCCGGTAGCGCGTAGCCGAACCCCGTCTCGGGCCGTGTCGGCTCGGCGCCGAGGACCACGATCGGCGGACCCGCGGCGGTGACGCGGGCCGCGCGCGCGAGGATGTGGCGGAGCGCCGACGGGTACGCGACGGCGAGGTCCGCGTGCATCGCGACGAACGTCGTCCGCGGCCCCGCCCGCCTCGACACCTCGTGCGCGCCCCAGGCGAGCGCCGCCGCGGTGCCCGACGGACGTGGCTCGATGAGGAAGTTGGCCTCGGGCACGTCGGGGACCGCCGCGCGGAGCGCGTCGGCGATGTCCGCGCTCGTGACGACCAGGACCTGACTGGCGGGTACCGTCGGGGCGAGGCGCGCCACGGTTTCGGTGATCAACGGCCGCTCGCCGACGAGAGCGAGCAGCTGCTTGGGGCGCTCGGGGGAGCTGAGCGGCCAGAAGCGCGACCCGATCCCGCCCGCAAAGATCACGGCCCACATCGTGAGCCCCGTCTCGAGTCCTTCCTCGGCGTCCAGCTCCTCCGCCGGCAACGTCCCGACCGACTCGAGGGCGTCGCCCGCGCTCGAGTCGTCCTCGTCCCCGGCGTCCGTCTCGACCGTCGTCCCGACGCCGGGCGTGTCCGGTTCGTCGGGATCGAACGGCAGCGCGGAGGCGGCGGGACGCGGGAGCGGCCGGACGTCGACGGAACGAGGCACGAGCGGTAAGATCAGAGTCAACGGGAATCCGGCCGCTGAGCGAATCGGCCGGCCGGGCGCGAACGTTATGCACGCCGGCCCCCGTCGGGGAACCGGCGCGTCTTGCGGATATGTTACCCGAACGCAAACATGTGGCATTGACCACGGGACGTTGACGCCGTGGTCGGCGCGGCGTTCGTGCGGGCTTCGGCGCGGGACCGAGGTGAGGCCGATGCGAGACCGAGAGGAAAAAACCGTGAGCAAGGCATCCGTTCGCTCCGTCGCGGCTCGCCCCGCGCTCCGCGCCGTCGTCGGCAATGCGGTGCTTGCCGCGTTGGGCGCCGCGCTCGCGCTCGCGTCCGCGAGGCCGGTACGCGCGCAGCAACCCGCCGCGCCCAGCGCGCCGGACGCGCAGGCCGGCGGCGCGGTGCCGGGGGCCGGCCCGCAGATCGTCGCGGGCACCGTGCGGGGGGCGGGGCGCACGGTCGTCGTCGGCGCCAAGGTCGTCGTCACCCCGGTGGCCGTGGCCGGCGGACCCGCGACCGGGGTCGGCCGGGGCACCAACACCGACGAGGACGGGCACTTCCGCGTGCCCGGCGTCCCGGCCGGGCGCGTCACCATCACCGTGCACCGCATCGGCTTCGCCCCGCTCACGATCGACACCCTCACGTCCGCGCTCCCGAGGCTCGACGTGACGCTCGTTCCGGTCGCGCAGAAGCTCGCCGCCGTCGTCGTGAACGCGCGGCGCCACGCGAACTACACGGGCCCGCTCGCGGCCTTCAACCGGCGGCGCGACCTAGGCTTCGGCCGGTTCATTACGGCGGCGGACATCGATAGTCGACACCCGATGCTCGTCTCGGACATGCTGCGCATGGTGCCTGGGATGAGCGTGCTGTCGTCCGGCCCGCTCAACCGCCTGCGTCTGCGCGGCGGGACGTGTGACCCGCTCGTCTGGCTCGACGGGTCGCCGGCGATGTCGGGCTACCTCGACGTAGACGCGTTCGACCCGACGTCGCTGGCCGGGATCGAGATCTACAGCGGCGTCGCGACCGTTCCGGTGGAGCTGCGCGGCACGCGCGGCGAAGAGGCGTGCGGCGTCATCGCGCTCTGGTCCCGTCTGCCCGAGCCGCGGCCGCGCAACTCGGGGCGCACGTATACGGCCGCGGACCTCGAGCGCCTCGTCGAGGCGGCGACCGTGTACACGGCCGAGCAGGTGGATCGTCCGGCGCGCCTGGACTCGACCGCGACGCTGGCCGTGACGTACCCGGACTCGCTCCGCAACACGCACACCTCGGGCGAGGCGACGGTCGAGTTCGTCGTCGACACGACCGGCGCGGTCGAGTTAGGCACCGTGGGTCTCGTCGCCGCGTCCAACCCCCGGTTCGGCGACGCCGCGCGCCTGGCGGCGGTCGACGCGCGCTTCATCCCGGCCGAGCGGGCCGGGCGGACGGTCCGGCAGCTGGTGCAGCTGCCGCTCCGGTGGGACGGGGGGCGGTAACGCCGGGCGTCGGCCCGCACGAGCATGGACCCCCCGCTTCCGCGGGGGTCCATGCTCGTGCGGCGCGGACGATCGCGCCGCGCGTCAGGTGTCCTTCAACGTCGCCAGCAGCACGTCGTTGTTCGGCGTGCTCGCGATGCGCTTGGTGAGCCAGTTCATCGCGGCCGACGGCGGCAGCGATTGCAGCCCGCGCCGCAGCAGGTAGACCGCGTCGAGCTGTTCGGGGCGGAAGAGCTTGTCCTCGCGCCGTGTCCCGCTCGCCGGCACGTCGATCGCCGGGAAGATCCGCTGTTCCGCGAGGTTGCGGTCGAGCTTGATCTCGCAGTTGCCCGTGCCCTTGAACTCCTCGAAAATCACGTCGTCCATGCGCGAGCCCGTCTCGACGAGCGCCGTGCCGATGATCGTGATCGAACCGCCCCCGTGCGTCGACGCCACCGAGCGCGCCGAGCCGAAGAACGCCTTGGGCGTCGCCATCGCCTGGGCGTCGAGGCCGCCCGAGAGTGTGCGCCCGACTCCCTTGGTCGCGTTGAACGCGCGCGCCATGCGCGTGATCGAGTCGAGCACGATCACGACGTCCTTGCCCGCCTCGACGAGGCGCTGGGCGCGGTGCATGACCATCGTCACCACGTCGCGGTGCCGGTCGGCCGGCATGTCGAACGAACTCGCCACGACCTCGCCGTAGCCGCAGGCGACCATCTCGCTGACCTCCTCCGGCCGCTCGTCGACGAGCAGCAGGATGAGTTCCGCGTCCGGGTGGTTGAGCGCGACGCCCTCGACGATGTTCTGCAGCAGGATCGTCTTGCCCGAACGCGCCGGGGCGACGATGAGCGCGCGCTGGCCGAAGCCGATCGGCGCGATCAGGTCGATGATCCGGCGGGTGAGTTCGGGGCCGCCCTTCCCGGCCGGCTTGCCCGTTTCGAGCTTGAGCTTGCGGTCGGGGTAGGTGGCGAGGAGCGCCTGGAAGTCCGGGCGCTTGACGCCCGGCTGCGGCGGTGAGCCGTTGACGCTGCGGATCTCGACCGCGACCGGGCGCTGGCGGAAGTCGCGCCCCGCGCCGACGACGATGCCGTCGCCCGCGCGGAGGTTGTTCTGCCGCGCCATGCCCACCGGGATGAACGGGTCGTTAGGCCCGACGAGGTAGCTGTTGGCGGCCTGGCGGACGAAGCCGCTCCCGTCGCGCGCGAGGTCGAGCCAGCCGGTGACCTCGGTGTCGGCGATGAGCGCGGGGACGGGCGGGCGCTGGTCGCGCGGCGGGAGGTCGGTCGGGACGGCGCCCGGCTGCTGGCCGTTGCCGTCCCGGAAGCGGCCGCGCTGCCGATGCCGCTGGCGTCGCCCGCCGCCGCCGCCTTCGAAGAACTCGCGACGTTGCCCCGCGCCCTGCTGCTGGTTACCCGGCGGGCCGCCCGCCGCCGCCGCGCCCTGGCCGTCGTGCGCGCCGTTGGCGCGGTCGGCCTGGCCTTGGCGGTCGTACGCCGGGCGGTTGTTGGTCGGACGGTCGTGCGACCGGTCCTGCGGCCCCGGTTGCCCTTGTTGCCCCTGCTGGCGGTCGAACCGCTCGTGCCGCGGGTGGCGCTCGAAGCGCTCGCGCCGACCCTCGTGGCGGTTGTGCGGGCGGTCCTGGCCCTGCGACTCACGCGGCTGCGACTCACGCGGCTGCGGGTCTCGCGGCTGGGCGTCCCGTTGCTGCTGCGGCTCGCGCGCCTGCTGGTCGAGCGGCGCGGCGGTCGCGTCGGCACTCTCGGCGCTCGCCGCGGCGCTCGGACGCGGCACACTCTCGGCTTCGCGAGGTGCGGGTGGCGCGGGCGGTGGAGGGAGCGTCGCGGCGGACGCCGGCGCTGCGGCCTCGGCGGTACTGGTGTCGCCGTCAGCGCTGCCCGTCGGCTCGGCGTCGGCCCGCGCCGCGCGGGGCCGACGCGCGGGTCGCGCGACGCGCGGACGCCGCGGCGCCTCGTCGGCCGGCGAGTCCGCCGCCGCCGAATCCGACGCACCATGCGGCCCGGGCTGCGCCGCAGAGGCCGCAGCGGGCAGGTCTGCGGGCTCGGGCGCGGGGCGCGGCGCTGGGGCGGTCGTGGCGACCGCGCCCGCGTCGTCTTCGCGGTACGGGTTCACGTCCACGCCCTGCGCGGACGACGGGTCGGCCACGGCTGGCGTGCGCCGCCGCGACGGACGACGAGGTTCGGTCATGCAGCAATCATGTGAGGGGGCAAAACGCACCGAGCCGGTCGGGCCGCGGGGCGAGCAGTCGGGCGCGCGTCGGCGTGGATGCCGACGACGGCGCGGCGCGGCCGGCGTGGCCACGCGATACAGGCGGCGAGGCGTGTGGAGACGCCGCGGCCCTACACGGATGCGGCGCGTCGCGAACGCGCGCGTCCAACAGAATTTCTCGACTCGTGCCGGCGGACGAACGGTCGGACGTCGCAGCGCTCCGGCCGAGCAACGGCTCCGGAGGCGCGGCGCGCAGCGGAAAAGGGCGGCGCTCGGGGCGGCATCGGCCACCGGTGGCCCACGCAGGCGGCTCGTCTACCACGTTCGCGCCGCCCCACGGCCGGATCTCAACGCGAGCGCCGGAAAAGTGACGCCTTGCGCACAGTCGCGCAACCCGCACGCGTCCACATGTCGTACACCACGTCGTACACGCCCGCGTTCACAACGTGCCACGCCGCACCCTACGCCCGCACCCTACGCCCGCGCACGACGCCCGCCGACGGGCCGCCGACCGTCCGCGGCCCGGAGTGTTCTAACTTTCACGCCATGGCTTCCTCTCCGATCGCCCCGCACCCCGGTACCGCCGCGCACGCGCCCAACGACGTCGCGGCCGCGCTCGCCGCCGCCGTCGCGGACGTCGCGGCGCGATACGAGGCCGACGGGAACGTCGCCGCGCTCCACCGCGGGATCGCGCGCGCCCTCGATGCAGCCGCAGCGGATTGGCCGACGAGCACCGCGGCGACCCCTGCGACCCCGACGGCGCGCGCCGCCGCCGTGCTCGTCGGCGCGGTCGGTGGTGCGGTCGGTGGTGCGCCCGTGACGCTCGCCGACGCGGTCGTCGCCGCCGCGCGCCCGTACGAGCAAGTCCCCGAGATCGCGGGCCCGCTCTACGAACGCGTCGTCGCCCTCCGCCCCGACGACGCCCGCGCCCTCGTCGTGCTCGGCAACGCCTATTGGCTCCACGGGCGCGGGCCCGACGTCGTCGGCGACCTCGCCGCGCGCGCGCTCGCGGCGGACCCGGCCAACCGCGGCGCCTGGCACCTCTGGGCGCTCACCGAGGCCGACCCGCGGCAGCGCATGCTGCGCTGGCAGCAGGTGACCGTGCGCTTCCCGGGCGACGACCTCGCCCGCGCGCTCTTCGCCGACGCCGCCGCGAGCGTCGCCGGCGCGGAGCACGACGACGAAGCCCTCGTCCTCGCCGTCGCGGCGTACGAGGACCTGCTCGCGCGCACCGACCGACCCGAGCAGCGCGCCGCGCTCGAAGGCGCCCTCACGACGCTCCGCGCGTGGAAGCTGTAGGCACGCCGTAGGCGCGAACCGCGGAACGCGCGTCGGCGCCACCACGCGCGGTCGTCGGTTAGGCCGCCCTCACTTCACGAACCGCCCGTTCGTCTTCGCCAGCCGCTCCAACTGCGTCGGAATGTCGTTCCCGACCGCCTCGATCCGGTTGATGCTGTGCGGGTTGAACGCGGGGTCGAAGGGCGAGCGCGCGGGTCCGCCCGCCACCTCCAGGACCGCCTGAAAGTGGTACGGGTGTGCCTGGCCGGTCTTCGGGTCCGTCCACGAGCCCTGCCAGGCCAGTGGCCGGTTTTTCGGCCACAACCCGTACGGCAGCGCCATCGTCCGCACGCGGTAGCCGGGCACCGCGGAGTCGATCCCCATCAGGTTGCGCGCGATCTGCTCCTGCACGACGGCGTCGGAGTATTTGTTGAGCATCGCGTGCCACACCGTGTGGTCGCAGAGCTCGAAGCCGTTCTTGGCGAGCCACTGCACCTTCTGGAAACGCCACTCGCGGCGCTGCCCATCGAACTTGGTCGGGTCCTTGGGCGGGGCGTCGCCGAAGAAGTTGTGCCCGGCCGCCCCGCCGTTCAGCAGGCAGTACGTCCCGCGGAGCTTCCAGTCCGGGTGCCGCCGGTTGAAATCGACGAGCACGCCGGTCGCGCTCGTCGGGTCGATGTCGAGCTTGCCGCCGCGGTCGACGTAGCGGAACTGCGAGGGCGACGCGTCGTCGAACACGAGCACCACCGGCGACATCCCAGCCGGCACGTCGCGGAAATCCTTGTCGAGCATCTGCGCGACCGTGACCGGGCGGTAGCCGAGGCGGTACGCGGTCTCGAGGTCGTTCTTGAAGCTGTCGAGCGTGCGCGAGTACAGCGTGTTCTTGGGCGAGCCGATCACGTGGTACTCGAGGACCGGAATCCGGCCCTGCGGGTTCGCGGCGCCGCTCGTCGCGGCGGTCGCGGTCGCGGGGGACGTCTCGGCGGCGGTCGCCGCCGCGGTCGCGCTCGGGGTGGCGTCGGCCGAGCGCTGCGAGCAGCCGGCCACGAGGACGAGGACGGCGGACGCCGCGCGGCCGGCGGCGCGCGGCGGGAGGGCGGGGCGGGGGGGCATCGGGTGCTGCGCGGGCGAAATCGGGCGTGAACGGAAGACGCCGCCCGGGCCGGGCGGCGTGTCGAACGCACACAAGTGTAGCGCCCCGGGGTCGCGCCTGGCGCGACGAAACCATCCGGGCGCCGTGGCGTACCGCGTGCGTCGGAGTTCACCGCCATGGCCGTTTCCGCCCCGCCGCGCCCCGCCGTACCCCGCGTCGCCCCGCCGCCACCGCCCGCCCAGCCGCCCTTGCCCTGGTGGCGCGGGCGTTGGGAGCACCTGCGCGCGCGCCTCTGGCCCGACCCGCGCGCCGGCGTCGGCCGCTGGTCGTGGCGGCACGTCGTGCTCCTCGCCCTCCTGATCGCCGCCGTCGCCGCCCTGTGGGTCGGCGACGCGTGGGTCCTCACGTGCGGATTCGAGCGGTGCCCGACGACGGCCGAGATCCGTGCCTTCCGACCGAGCGAGGGCGGACGGATCCTCGACCGATCGGGACAGCTCATGGGCCACGTGCGCCTGGTCCGGCGCGTCAACGTGCCGCTGTCGGCCGTGCCGCTCGCCCTGCGCGACGCGTTCATCGCGATCGAGGACCGCCGCTTCTACGAACACCGCGGCGTCGACTGGCGCGGCGGCGTCCGCGCGCTCGCCGCCAACCTGCGCGCGGGCGGCGTGCGCGAGGGCTTCAGCACGATCACGATGCAGGTCGTGCGCAACACGTTCGCGGTCGAGCGCCAGGGCGAGCGCTCGGTGCGCCGCAAGCTGCTCGAGCTTCGCCTCTCACGGCTCCTGGAGAGTACGCTCAGCAAGGACCAGATCCTCGAGCTCTACCTCAACGTCATCTACCTCGGCAACGGCGTCTACGGTGTGGAGGCGGCGAGCCGCGACCTGTTCGGGCGGAGCGTGGGGCAGCTGACGCTCGCGCAGGCGGCCACGCTCGCCGCGCTCCCCAAGGGCCCGAGCGCGTACACGCCGCGCCGCTTTCCGGCGCGCGCGCGCCGGCGGCGCGACCTCGTGCTCTCGCGCATGGCGCGCGACGGCTACGTGAGCGAAACCGCCGCGCAACGCGCGAGCGCCGAGCCCGTGCGCGTCACGCGCGACGGCTGGACGCCCGAGGGGCAGGGGAACTCCTACGCGCTCGACGCCGTGCGCCAGGCCGTCGACTCGATCGAGGAGGCCAACGGAATCGAGTCGAACGACGTCACCGTCACCACCACGCTCGACGCGGTCGCGCAGGCCGCCGCCGAGCGCGCCGTGCGGCGCCAGGCCGCCACCATCGGCGAGGGCGTCGAGGGCGCGATGGTGGCGATCGACCCGCGCACGGGCGCCGTGCGCGCGCTCGTCGGCGGGACCGAGGCGGGCGACGCCTACGCGCGCGGCAGCTTCAACCGCGCGACGAGCGCGCACCGGCAGCCCGGGTCGGCGTTCAAGCCGTTCGTATACGCGACCGCGCTCGCCGGCGGCTTCACCACCGCGTCGCGCGTCGTCGACGAGCCGATCGAGGTGGACCTGGGCCACGGCCAGGTCTGGCGGCCGAACAACTCCGAGGGCCACTACCTCGGCGAGACGACCCTCCGCGAGGCGCTCGCGCACTCGGCCAACGGCGCGACCGTGCGCGTCGCGCAGCGGCTCGGCGAGCCGCGCATCATCCAGACCGCGCACGCGGCCGGCATCGTGAGCCCCCTCCCGGACGTGCCGGCCGTGGTGCTGGGCGCCGCCGAGGTCACGCCGATGGAGCTCGTCACGGCGTACGCGCCCTTTGCCAACGGCGGCTACCGCGTGGCGCCGCGCCTCGTCGCGCGGATCGCCGGCGCGGACGGCGGCGTGCTCTGGACGGGCGACGTGCGGCGCACGGCCGTGATCGACCCGCGCGACGCGTTCCTGCTCACCTCGATGCTACGCTCGGTCGTGCAGGAGGGCACGGGGCGCGCGATCGTCGACGCGGGCGTGCGCGATCCGGTCGCGGGCAAGACCGGGACGACCAACGACGGGGCAGACGTCTGGTTCGTGGGCTACACACCGTCGCTGGTCGCGGGGTTCTGGTTCGGCGCGGACGACCCGCGGCCGTTAGGCCAGGGCGCGACCGGCGGGCGGATGGCCGCGCCCGCGTGGGCCGAGTTCTACCGGACCGGCTGGCGCGAGCACGCCGGCGACTGGGCCCCGCCGGCGGGTCTCGTGCGGCGTCGCATCGACGCCGACAACGGCCTGCTCGCCAATACATACTGTCCCACGGTGCGCGACGAGTGGTTCAAGGCCGGCACCGAGCCGACCGAGATCTGCCCGGAGCACGCGACGCCGCCCGAGCCCAAGGTCGACGAGCCCGCGGCCGACTCGACCGGGGGCCCGCCGGTGATCGAGGGCGCGAAGAAGGCCGGCTCGGCGATCGGGCGGCTGCTGGGGCGGATCTTCCACTTCTGACGGCCGGCGCCTAACGGCTCCGTCCAGGCGCTCTACGGCGGGCCCACGGCGAGGAACGCGTCGCGCGCGATCCGGTAGCGCAGCGGCGCCGTCAGCTGCACCAACTCGCCGTCGATCGCGACCCGGCCGCGCGGCCGCGGGAGGCGGATCTCGCACGCGTCGACCAGCGTGACGTCGACGGCGTCGCTCTCCGCCGCGACGCTCTCGAGTCCCTCGACCGCCGCGCGCGCCGCGAGCGCGAGCACGCGGCTGCGCGACGCGGCGCGGACCACGACTACGTGCAGCGCGCGACGCCCGCCGGGCACGCGCGACCCGCCGCCCGCGCGCGTGAAGTCGCGCTCGCCGACGCCGAGGAAGACGAGCGGGCTCTCGGCGTAGACGTGGGCCGGGTCGCCCGCGCGCTCGCCCTCGCGGATCCCGACCGTGAACCCGCGCAACCCGCTCCACGTGCGCCCCGCCGCGAGCAAACTCGCGAGGCGGTAGCCCGACCAGCGCTCGAGGCGCTCGCGCGTGCGCACGAACGTGACGTACGCGCCGACCGCGCTGGTGTTGAGGATCGCGTGGTCGTTCACGTAGGCGAGGTCCGCGGGGCGCACGCTCCCGCGGTCCGCGGCGAGATCGAGGCACGCCGCCGCCTCCGCTGTCGGTAGGCCCAGGTCCGTCGCGAAGTGGTTGAGCGTGCCGCCCGGCAACACGGCGAGCTCCTGCCGGGTCTCGGCGGCCGCCGCGGCCGCGACCGCGACCGTGCCGTCCCCGCCCGAGACCAGGACGCGCCGGTGCCCGTCACCGGCCGCGGCCCGCATCGCCTCGCCTAACGCCCGCGGCTCGACCTCGCGGAGCGCGAAGCGCGCGTCGGCCCCGATCGCCGCGCGCGCGGCGTCCGCGCTCCCGCCGCCCGGGTTGACGAACGCGGGGATCGGCGCCGCGCGCGGGGCCGTCACGCGCTCCCCCGCTCGACCAGCTGCTCTGCCGCGGTAAAGAACGCGCGCCGGTAGCGGCGGACGACGATCCACGCCGTCGCCGCCGTCGCGCCGGCCAGCATGAACACCACCACCAGTTGGTAGCGCACCGCCAAGAGCGGCGACTGCCCCGCGAGGATCTGCCCGGTCATCATGCCCGGTAGTTGCACGATTCCGACCACGGCGAGTGCGTTCGCGGCCGGCAGCAGCGCCGCCGTCATCGCCTGGCGCGACGCTTCCGCCGTCGCCTGGGCCGGCGACGCGCCGAGGGCGAGCCACGCCTCGACCTCCCCGCGGCGGAGCTCCAGCTCGCTCGCCAGGCGCTCGGCCGCGAGCGCGGCGCCGTTCATAGCGTTGCCGAGGATCATCCCGAAGAGTGGGACGAGGTGCCGCGCGTCGTACCACGGGTGGACGCGCAGCACGACGGCGTCGACGTAGGCGAGCGTGACCCCGGCGCCGACGAGGAGCGCGAGCCCACTCGCTTGCCAGAGCGCGCCAAGGGCGCGCGGACCAGAGCGGGGGCCCGCGGGCGGCGCCTTGGCCGGCGCCTTCCGGCCGCGGCCCGGCCGCGCGGCCGCCGTCTGCGTCGCGGCGACGAGCATCGCGGTGAGCGTGAGCAGGACGAGCCACCACCGGTCGGCGGCGAACAGCGCGGTGAGCACGTACCCGACCGCGACCAGTTGGACCGTCGCCCGCGCCGCGCCGACGAGAAAGCGCCGGGCGAGGCCGAGCCGCTCCCAGCGCGCGACGCCGATCGCGACGAGCACGAGCCCCGCGGCGAGCGCGAGGTCGGGCCAGGTGACGTCGGCGACGGGCACCGCGGCCGCGGCGGCCACCGCGTCAGGCGCTCGCGAGGTACGCGCGCACCCGCGGGTGCTCCGCGCCCGCGAACAGCTCCGCCGACGGGCCGCTCGCCAACACGCGCCCCCCCTCGAGCGCGACGAGCATCGTGCTCGCGTCGCGCGCCTCGCCCAACCGGTGCGTGACCATCACGACGTCGACGCCCCGCTCGGCGGGGAGCCGCGCCACCGTGCGCACGAGGCGCGCGCCGGTCTCGGGGTCGAGCGCGGCCGTAGGCTCGTCCAGCAGGAGTACGGCCGGGCCGGCCGCGAGGGCGCGCGCGAGCGCGACGCGCTGTTTCTCGCCCCCCGACAGCTGCGACGCGTCGCGCGCGGCGTAGTCCCTCGGCAGCTCGGCCGCGTCCAGGGCCGCGCCGACGGTCGCGTCCAGCGCCGCGTCCGGGGCGGCGCCGGCGGCGCTCCGCGTCCCGGCCGCGCCCAACGCGATCGCGGCGCGCAGGTTGTCCGCCACGGTGCCCGCGAACATCGTCGGCGCCTGGAAGACGAACCCCACGCGCCGACGGAGGGCGCGGACCGGGTAGCCCGTGAGCGGCCGCCCGTCGTGGGAGACCTCGCCGGCCGTCGGGTCGTCGAGCCGGTTGAGCAGGCGGAGGAGCGACGTCTTCCCCGCGCCCGACGGCCCGACGAGCGCGGTCACCGCGCCGGCGGGGATGGCGAGCGTGACGTCGCGGAGGACGGCCGCCCCCCCGCGCGAGCACGAGACGCCGCGCAGCGCGAAGCGCGGCGGCGGCACGGCGGGACCGGCGCCGCCTAACGCTGGGCGCCGGCCGCGGCGCGGCGCGCCCCGCGGCCGCGCGCGGGCGCGAGCTGCGCCTGCACCACCGCGAGCGCGATCGCGCGCGTCGACGCGTCCGAGAGCGTGCGCGCGGGCGTGACGAGGCGCCCGGGCAGCCGGTGGCGCCCGATGCGCTCGCGCGCGGCCTCGGTGATGTAGGTCGGCGCGTCGGGCGGGATGATCGTCAGGTCGTCGCGCCCCGCGACCAACACCCG
Source organism: uncultured Gemmatimonadales bacterium (assembly GCA_963763675.1). Taxonomy (GTDB): domain Bacteria; phylum Gemmatimonadota; class Gemmatimonadetes; order Gemmatimonadales; family Gemmatimonadaceae; genus BPUI01. The sequence continues at coordinate 407,452 of CAVXPN010000003.1, read as the reverse complement.
CAGGTTGCGCGCGCCCTCGGTCCCCTCAAGGAACGCGTGCACGAGCGGCGCGAAGCGCGCGTCCGCGATCACCGCGTAGGCGACGCGCGTCAGCAGCAACCGCCAGTCCGGGCTGAGCAGGTCCGGGCGCATGTCGATCACCACGTGCGGTACGCCCATCCGCTCGGCGAGGTTGCTGACGTGGGGCTGACTCGCCTCGGTGCCGACGAGCAGGTGCGCGCGCAGGATCCCGCGCGGTAACGAATCCTCCTCGTTCGCCTTCTCGATCGCCGCGAGTTCATCGACGAGGATGCCCGTGGCCTGCACGCCGAAGTCGTCGCGCAGCTCCCGGGCGAGCCCCGCGGACTGGTCCGACGTGGCCGCGATCACCGCGGCGCTGAGCGAGCGCGACCGGGTCGCGGTCGCGAGTACGTCGGCCAGCGTCGGCGCGGGCACGCCACGCCGGATGCCGTCGGCCACCACCTCGGCCAGCCACTGCGGGCTCGCGCCCTGCGGGGTCGAGGCCGCGCCCGCTCCCGTCGAGCGCGTGGACAGGAACACGCCCGACCGCGGCCGCAGCTCGACCAATCCCTCGCCCGCGAGCGCCCGGTAGGCCTCGGCGACCACGCGGGGGTCGGCCTTGAGGTCGCGTGCGAGCTCGCGCGTGGAGGGCAACCGGGCGCCGTCTCGCAGCGCGCCGGACGCGAGCGCGCCCAGCAGCCGTTGGCGGAGCGCGTCGGTGATGCCCTGCCGGCGAGGTTGTGGCATGAAGTAGCGTGGGGGCGTGGGCGAACGAGTACCATGCGAACCGACCCGTAGAACCCTACCCGCACGCGGACGCAGCGCAACTGCTGCGAACCGCATTCCCGCAGTTTTCCCGCGGCCTCATCATTGGCGCACCCCCATGTCTGTCGATCCCGTCATTCCGGCGCGGTGCCGCCACCCGTGAACGCGCGGCCAGAAGTGTGGCTCCGCGGTCCGCTCCCGGACGTTCCACCGCTGCTCCAGCCGGTCGCGCAGGCGCTCCTGCAGGCGCGCGAAGAGGTGGACGCCATTGCCGCGACGCTTCCGGCCGCGCGGCTGTGGGACCGCCCGGCCGGCGTCGCGTCGTGCGGCTTCCACCTGCGGCACCTCGCGGGGGTCCTCGACCGCCTAACGACGTACGCCCGCGGCGAGGCCCTGAGCGACATACAACTCGCGGCGCTCGCGGGCGAGGAAGCGCCGGACCCGTCGGCGACCGCGCCGGCGCTCGCGGCTGGGTTCGGCCGCGCGGTCGACCGCGCGCTCGACCAGCTGCGCGCGACGGATCCGCGCACCGTGTTAGACCCGCGGGCGGTCGGGCGGGCGGCGCTGCCGTCGACGGTGCTCGGGCTGCTCGTGCACGCGGCCGAGCACACCACGCGGCACGTCGGCCAGCTGAGCGTAACCGCGCGGGTCGTCGGGCCGTCCGGCGCGGCGGAGTGCTGAGCGACCGCTGAGCGACCGCTGAGCGACCGCTGAGCGACCGCTGAGCGACGCTGACGACGCTGAACGAGCGCTGAACGGGCGCTGAACACGCTGAACGGGCGGCGATCGGGCCTCCGCGTCGGCGCGTGTGCAAGCGCGCGTCCGGCCGTCGTCTCCTCCTCGCTCCGTCGGTCCGCTCGCCTCTCCTGCGCCACGCCCGCATGCGTCCCCGTTTTCGCCCCACGACCACGGCTCAGCTCCGCGCGGCGCTCGCGCGCGGTCTCGCGCTCGCGGCGGCCGCCGCGTTCGCCGGCTGCGATTCGACCCGCACCGTCTCCGCGGACTCGGCGGTGCCGCCCGGTGCGTTCGGCACGGCGGCGCCTTCGGAGGCGAGGGCGCGCGCCGCCATCGCGAGCGCAGCGCGCATCGTTCCGGCACGGGCCGTCGCCTACGCGTCGGCCGCGGCCGACTCCGGGGGGAGCGACGCCCCGGCCCCCACCACGCTCGACGCCGTCTCGACCGGCGAACCAGCGCACTCGCCCGCCGCGGCCGGTGGCGATCCCTCTGACTCGGTACCCGCCGCGCCGGCCGCAGCTGCGATGCTCATCCGCACCGGCCGGGCCAGCGTCGAAGTCGATTCGGTCGAAACCGCCGTCGCCCGCGTGCGCCAGATCGCCGAGCGACTCGGCGGCTACATCGCGAACGCATCGGTCGCCGCCGGCCGCGACACCGTCCACTCGGCGATGCTCGAGGTGAAGGTGCCCGCCGCCCGCTTCGACGCGCTCGTCGCGGGGCTGCGGCCGCTCGGTCGCGTCGAGACCGTGTCGGTCGAAGCGCAGGACGTCGGTGAGGAGTTCGTCGACGTGAGCGCGCAGCTCGCCAACGGGCGGCGGCTCGAATCGCGGCTGCTCGCCCTCGCCGACCGGCAGAGCAACCGCCTCGCCGACCTTGTCTCCGTCGAGCGCGAACTGGCGCGGGTCCGCGGCGAGATCGACCGCGCGGAGGGCCGCCTGCGGTACCTTCGCGCGCACGCCGCGACGAGCACGCTCACGGTCACCGTGCACGCGCGCGCGCCGATCGTAGGCGCGTCCTCGCCGGGCAGCCCGATCGCGGGCGCGTTCCGCGACGCGTGGCACAATTTCGTCGCGTTGGTCGCCGGCCTGATCGCGGCGTCCGGAGTGCTGGTCCCGTTAGGCGCGGTCGCCGGACTCGGCGCGCTCGCGTGGCGCCGGTGGGGGCGGCGCGGCCCGGCCGCGGTCGCCCCCGCCCGGGGCAACGCCTAACCGAGCACCCGGATCCAGTCGCGCGTCCCGCCCGCGTATCCTGGGAAGAGCTGGTCCGTCCGCACCGCCCCGAGGTGCCGCTCGGCGATCTCGCCGAACACCGCGCGGAAGTCGGTCGTGAGCGCCAGGTCCCGCCCCTCGTTCAGCTGCTCCGGCGCGAGCCCCGGCCACCGGCCGTGCACCTTGTGCCCCTGCACGCCGCCGCCGATCGCGAACATGCTCCCGGCGTGTCCGTGGTCGGTCCCGCCCGTGCCGTTCTGGCGCGCCGTCCGCCCGAACTCGCTCATCGTCAGCACGACCACGTCCTCCATCCGGTCGCCAAGGTCCGTCACGAACGCCGCCACGCTCGACCCGAAGTCGCCGAGGCGGTTGGCGAGCTGCCCCGTCGCGCCGCCCTGGTTGACGTGCGTGTCCCAGCCGCCGATGTCGGCGAACGCGATCTCGAGACCGACGTTCGCCTTGATCAGCTGCGCGATCTGCTTGAGCCGCTGACCGAACTGCGACGCGGGGTAGGCCGCCCCGTTCTCGGCCGCATACTTCCGCGGGTCCGCCGCGCGCAACACCTTCACCGCCTCGAACATCTCCGTCCCGGACGCGTGGATGAGGTCCGCCGAGCCGGTCGCGTAGAGCGCCTCGAGCCGCCGCTCCGCGTCCCCGCCGGCGGCCCGGATCGAGAACTCGTCGATCGAGTTCATCGCGACCGTCGGCGCGGGTCCGTCCATCGCGCGGGGGGTCTGCTGCGTCATCGCGACGGCGCGGAAGGGCGAGTCCTTCACGGGGTGGCCGTGCGCGTCGACGAGGCCGGCGGCCGCCGCGTTAGGCCCGTGCGGCGCGTCGTGCGGCGCGCAGGCGCCCTCGCACGTGCCGCGCAGCGCCAGGTAGCGGTTGAGCCAGCCGTCGCGCGTCCCCTTCACGTCCGGCGTACCGGTTTCCATGAAGTCCTGCGCGTCGAAGTGCGAGCGCGTCGCGCTCGGGCTGCCGACCGCGTGGATCGGGGCGAGCAGCCCGCGGTCCCAGAGCGGCTTGAGCGGCGCGAGCGCCGGGTGTAGCCCGAAGTGCCCGTCGAGGTCGATCGCCCCGTTGGGGCGGCCGGGCTCGGGGACGGCGATGCTGGGGCGCAGCGCGTAGTAGCTGCGGTCGCCGAACGGCACGACCACGTTGAGCGCGTCGGCCGCGCCGCGCTGGAACAGGCAGACGAGCACCTTGCCGCCGTTCGCGCCGCGCGTGGCGGCGCCGCGGGTGAGCTCCTGCGCGAACGCGCTCCGGCGCAGGAAGCTGGGCGAGAGGCCCATCGTCACGAGCGCGAGCGCGCCCGACTTGAGGAAGGTGCGGCGTTGCATGGTCGGCTCCGGTGAGAACGCGGGGCGCCTAACGGCGCTGGAATTCGGGGGCGCCGAGCGCGAGCCCGACGAGTTGGGCGAGCGGGTCGGCCGCGCGCGGCGCGCGCGCCGCAAGCTCGGGCGGCGCGCCCGCGGCCATCCCGCCGGTCACGGTCGTGCTGTCGGAGGGCGCGGCCTGGGCAACCTGCGCGGCCTTGGCCGCGAGCGGGTTCTCCCCGCGGCCGAGCACGGCGCGCGTGTCGGGCGAGGCCTCGCCGCCGAGGAAGGCGGCCACGACGCCGTCGATCTGCGCCGACCGCGGCTCGGCCCGAAGCGCGCCGTACTGCGGCCACGCCTCGATCCGCGCGCCGGGCAGGCGGTCGGCCGCCACCGCCTCGCCGAAGTTGATGCGGTTGAGGATCGACCCGGTGTTGAGCCACGCCGTCCCGGTCTCCGGCCACCCGTCGGGCGCCTGGTGCCCGAACAGCGGCTGCCCCAGCCGCGCGACCAGTTGCGCCGTGCGCGGCGTCGTATCCGGCTCGGCGCCTAACGCGCGGGCGGCGCTCGCGACCAGCTCGAACGGCGTCTTCACCTTCGCACGGTAGGCCGCGCGGCTGAAGAACTCCGGGCTGTGCAGCACGACGGCCAGCGTCGCGCGCACGTCGCCGTCGCTGCGCCTGAACGCGTCCGCCGCCCGCCGTACGAGCGCGGCGCTCGGCGTGTCGCTCACGAAGCGCACGCAGAGCTTGCGCGCGATGAAGCGCGCCGTACTCGGGTGCCGCGCGAGCAGGTCGAGCACGCGCTCGCCCTCCTCCTCGCCGTGCCCGGCGGGGAAGTCCTGGCCGAGGATGACCTTCTCGTCCGCGTCGTGCCACTCCGGGCGGAAGACGAAGCCGCCGCCCTGAGCCGGCCCCGCGATCGTCCACCCGGTGAGCGCGCGCGCCACCGCGATCACGTCCTGCTGCGTGTAGCCGCCGTCGACGCCCAGCGTGTGCAGCTCGAGCAACTCGCGGCCGTAGTTCTCGTTGAGCCCGCGCTTGGGCGCCGCGGCCGCCGCCGGGCGGTTGGGCCCGGCGAACACGAAACGATTCCCGACCCGGCGCGCGCGCCCGTAGCCGCGACCGGCCCCGGCCAGGGTCGCGCGCGTGCTGTCCGCGCGGCTCTGGAAATTGTCGAGGTACTGCAGCATCGCCGGGCTGTGCGCCACCGCGCCCAGGAGGTCGCGGAAGCGGCCCATGGCGTGCGCGCGGATCGTGGCGTCGTACGCCGGCAGCTCGTAGCGCAGCCGGTCCTTGCGGTCGTACACGTTGAAGTGGTTTTCCCAGAAGTCGACCATGACTTCCTGAAGCTGCCGCTCCCCCGCGATCGCGCGCGCGGTCCGCGCGGTCTGCAGCTGACCGACGAACTGGTACGACCGCCGCGCGCGCTCGCGTGCCTGCGCGCTGTCCTGCGCCGTGATGCCGCCCCGGAGCGCCGCCTGTCGCAGCAGCTGCGCCGGCGGCGGGTTTTCGACGACGAGCTGCGCCCCGGTCTCCCCGAGCGCCGGCCACCGTTGGGCGATCGACTGGCCCACGCTGTCGGGCAGTCGCTCGGGGTAGAGCTGCGCGTCGATCCAGCGGTCGACGCCCATCGCCCGTACGCGCTCGTAGTCGCCGGGGCGTGCGCCGAACGTCAGCCGTGAGAGCGCCTGCCGCACCTGCTGATCGGCGGTGAGGTCGCGTCCCTCGGTCGTGTACTGCGTGGCCCAGTCCGGGAGTGGCGCGGGCGCGGGCGCGCGGCCCGCCTCGTAGCCGCGCGGCGCGCCCGACGCGCACGCGCCGGCGACGAGCGGGAGGGTGACCGCGGCCGCGAGCACGAGACGCGTCGTGCGGCGTACAGAGCGTGAAGTGGTCATCGGCGGGTGTGCGCGGGCGGTGGGGCCCACAGCAGTGGCGGGTGCCATACGCAAGGCGGATCGGGACCAAAACGGGGCCGCGCGAACGTACGGGGCGCGGGACTCACACGATAGACGGCCGCCGCGGGCCGTCGTTAACGACCCCACGCCCGCGACTGGGGTCCGCGACACCCCGGTGACCCTGCCGTCACGGCGTCGTGACGCGGACGCGCGATGATGAGTCGTGCCCCCAACTGCGGGGCGGCGCGCGCCGCAACCAGCCGCGTGACCAGTGCCCGACACCCCGGGTCTCCTCCACGGGAGCGACTCCGGGCTGCACGCGCTCCACGCTCCCCGTTCCACGCTTCCCACCGCGCGGCCATCCGCCGCGCTCAGCTGCCGAGCGGCGCTCGGCGGAGTCCCGACGTGGACATTCTCGTGTTGCTCGCCGAATTCGACGGCAGCGTCGATCCGACCGGCGCGTCCGGCGTCCCGATCGCGCACGTGCGCTCCGCGCCGGACCCGACCGTGTACGACGCCGACTTCGGCCGCGGGGCGCGTGAGATCGTCACGCTCTATGGGGCGGCCGAAGCCGACCACCTGGCCGTCGCGATCGCGGCCGCCTGCGAGGGACGTCGGGCGGGCGATCTCCCACCGGACGCGATCCGCCGCTTGGGCGTTTGGGCCGACCGCGGCGCGGTGGGCGACGTCGCCTGGCGCGACCGGACGACCGGGCGCATGACGACCCGCGACGTCGCGATTTCCGCGGCGGCGATTGCCGGCACGGCGGGGCGCCTCCTACTCGAGCACGGCCGCGCGATCCGGCAGACGATCGCCGGCCTGAGCATGACCGACTGGCCCGACGACGCCAGCCGCGCGATCCACGTCAGCCTCGGGCGCCTGGACGCCTCGTACCGGCCGTCGCGCTTCGCCGCGGTCGGGGCCGGGGACGCGCTGCTCGCGTCGCTCCGCGAGGCCGACGGCTACGACGACGCGCTCGACGAACGGACCGACACGCTCACGCCGCGCTAGCGATCCGAGCCGATCGCCGAGGAACGCGGTATCGAACGACGAGGGCCGGAGCGCACGATCGCGCCCCGGCCCTCGTCGTTCGATACTGCGTGGTTACCCGCGCGTCATCCCATCACTACTTCGCCAGGACGAGCTCGACCTGCCCGCCCGCGATCACGGAGCGCACGAGGCGGTACGGCGCGGCCGTGGTGACGAAATAGCTGACCGGCGCCTGCCCGCCTGTCTGGTCCACGCGGAACGTCTGGAAGGTGCCCGCCGGCACGGTCACGGTCTCGGGTCCGGACGCGGTCAGCGTGATCGGCACCACCGCGTTCTGCCCGGCGACCAGGACGCTGACCGTCTGCGACTTGCCCGCGGCCCAGGGCAGCGCGACGACGACCGCGCCCAACTCGGCCTCGTCGACGGCGCCGGCCGGGGCCGCCGCGTCCACCGGCGCGGACTGCAGTCCGGTCGGCGTCGGCCGCGCGGCGGTCCCGGTCGCGCGCCCCGCCGCGTACGCGACGCGCGTGACGCCGCTCTGCCCCGCCTGCGTCGTAGTCTGCCCGACGGACCGCGGCGCGAGCCGGATGTCGGTGAGGACCGTGTCGACCTGTCGGACCGCGCCGCCCGCGATCACGGCGCCGCCGGTGAACCGCCACCCGTCGCCGGCCCGCTCGGCCCCGGAGACGCGGTAGCCGATCGGGTTGCCGCCCGCGCGCACCACGAAGCTGTCGCGGCGCGCGATGACGCGCGTCAGGTCGAGCGGGAGCGCCACCGCGGTCGCCGGGGCGGTAAGGCTCGCGGCCGACACCGCGTTCCCCTGTGGGTCGACGACGCGCACGGGGCCGATCTTGGCCAGGCGGTCGTAGAGCTTCGCCCCGTCACCGACTACGACGATCAGCGCCTGCTCCGGCCGGACGTACGTCCGGGCCGCCTCCTCGAGCGCGGGCGCGCTCACGGCCGCGAGCCGCGTCCGGTACGTCTGCAGGTAGTCCGCCGGAAGGCCTAACAGCTTTACCGTCGAGACCTGCTCGGCGATCTGCGGCGCGGTCTCGACGGTGAGCGGGAACGACCCGACGAGCGCGTTCTTGGCGTTCGCGAGTTCGGCGGCCGATACCGGCTCGGCGTCGAGGCGCTTGAGCTGCGCGAGCATCTCGACGAGGGCGCTGTCCGTCACCTCGGTGCGGACCTCGGCCGTCGCGCTGAACGCGCCGGTCCCGCGCGGGCGTGACAGCGCGGAGTACGCGCCGTAGGTCCAGCCCTTCTTCTCGCGGAGGATCTCGAAGAGGCGCGCGTCGGCGCCCTCGCCCAACACCTTGTTGGCGACCGTCGCCGCGTAGCGCGTCGGGTCGGCCGGACCCGCCGTCAGATTGCCGACGAGGATGTTGGACTGCACCGAGCCCGGGCGGTTGACGAGCAGGATCTCGCTCCGCGTGCGCGCCGGCGGCGCGGCCATCGCCGGCGCGGCCGCGGGTGCGCCGGTCCAGCCGCCGAAGCTCCGCTGGGCCAGCGCGCGCAGTTGCGGGAGCGTGATGTCGCCGGCGACGACGAGCAACGCGCCCTGCGGCCGGAGTCGCGCCTGCTCGTACGCGACGAGGTCGTCGCGCGTGATGGCGCGCACGGACGCCGCCGTCGGCGCCCGCCCGTAGGCGGTCGGCCCGTAGAGCGCCGAGTTGAACGCGCGGCTCGCGATCGACGCGGGCTGCGACTGCTCGAGCTGCAGGGCCGACAGCTGCTGCTGCCGCGCGAGTTCCAGCTCGCGGTCGGCGAACGTCGGCCGCGCGACCGCGTCGCCGGCGAGCTCCATCGCGAGCGCCGCGTTCGCCGACAGTGCGGAGCCGTAGAGGGTGACGAAGTCGGGTCCGCTCCCGGCGGCGAGCGAGCCGCCCGCGCCCTCGATCGCGGCCGCTACCTGCTCCGCGGTCCGTGTCCCGGCGCCGCGGGTGAGCAGCGTCGCGGCGAGCGTGCTCAGCCCCTCCTTGCCCGCCGGCGCGAACGCGCTGCCGGCCGGCATGGCGAGGCGGAACGCGACGACCGGGTCGCGGTGGTTCTCGACGAGCACGAGGCGGAGCCCGTTGGCGAGCGTCGCCTCCTGGAACGGCGGGAACGCGGCCGGCTTGACGGGCGCCGGCGCGGGGGGCGACGACGGAAACTGCGCGCGCAGCGGAACCGCCGCTCCCAGGGCTGCGAGCGCGGCGGCGCGCGCGAGCGGTCTAACGACCGGGCGAATGCGCGGGCGCGTCACTTGGACGCCCCCGAGGTCGCGGGTGCGGCCGTCGCGGGTGCCGCCGCCCCGGGCGCGGCCGGCGGCGCGATGAGCGTGATCACGCTGTTGGCGGGCACGAGGTAGCGTTGGGCGACGCGCTGCACGTCGGCCGCGGTCACGGCCTGGTAGCGCGCGAGGTCGGTGTTCACCGCGGCGGGGTCGCCGAGGAAGGTGGCGGCGGTCTCGATCGCCTCGGCGCGCCCCAACGCGGTCTGCCGCGCGTCGATGCGTTCGGCCAAGAAGGCGTTCTTGGCCTTCGCCAGCTCGGCTTCGGTCACGCCCGACTGGCCGATTCGCGCGACCTCGGCCAGCATCAGCCGCTCGAGCGAGTCGGGCGAGACGCCCTGGTTGGCGATGCCGAGCGCGCCGAAGAGTCCGGGCCCGCGCGTCGGGCCCGTGGGGTTGGTGAAGGCCTGCGTGACGACCGCGGCCCGCGCGCCGCGCGCGACCGCGACGTTGAGGCGCGAGCTCTCGCCGCCGCCGAGGATGGTCGCCAGAAATGTCAGGGCGGGGAGGTCCTCGCTCTTGTAGGGCGGGACGCGCCACAGCGCGAGCACGGCCGGGAGTGACGCCTTCGCGTCGGTCACCGCGCGGCGCTGCAGGCCCGTGTTCATCGCCTGGTCGCACTGCACCGGCGGCGGTGCCTGGACGCGCGGGATGTCGCCGTAGTAGGCAGCGACGAGCCGCTTCACCTCGGCCGGGTCGAAGTCGCCGGTGACGACGAGGGTCGCGTTGTTGGGCGCGTAGTAGGTGTGAAAGAACTGCCGCACGTCGTCGACGGTGGCCGCGTTCAGGTCGTCCATCGACCCGATCACGGTATGCGCGTAGGCGAAACAGCGGGTGCTGTCGTACGCGCCGGCGAGCGCGGTCAGGAAGCTGCCGACGTAGGGCTGGTTGTCGCCGCGCAGCCGCTTCTCCTCCTTCACCGCCTCCTTCTGGTTGGCGAGGTTCTCGGTCGTGATCGCGAGCGAGCGCATGCGGTCGGCCTCGAGCCACAGCCCGAGGTTGAGCCGGTTGCTCGGCAGCGCCTCGAAGTAGTTGGTCCGGTCGATCGTCGTCGACCCGTTCATCTGCCCGCCGGCGCGCTCGACGAGCTGGATGTGCTCGCCCTTCTTCACGTGCGCCGAGCCCTGGAACATCATGTGTTCGAACAGGTGCGCGAAGCCGGTGCGGCCGGGGCGCTCGTTACGGGCGCCGACGTTGTACCAGACGTCGGCCGCGGCGACCTGCGACGAGTGGTCGGGGGCGAGGACGACGGTGAGACCGTTGGGCAGCTCGTAGCGCTCGAAGTGGATGCCCGGGGCCGCGGTCGCGGCTGCGGCAGGCTTCGGCGCCGCTTGGGCGCGCGCGGGGCGTGCGTCGCGCGCCAGGGCGGCCGCGGCCAGCGCGGCGACCATGACCGCGCGCGCGGTGCGCGGTCGGGGAGAACGCGTCACGAAACAGAGGAGTATGAGGAGGGGTGCCACGCCAGGTACGTGCAGACGGGCAGGGCAAACTTACTACGTTGTCGCATGACTTCGGTTGCATCCGCGCCCTCACCCACGGCCACGGAATCCCCGGCCGCGCACGCCCAGTTGCCGGGCGACGAACTCCTCGCGGCCATCCTCGACGACGCCCGCGCGGAGGCCGCCGCCCCGTTCACCGCGCTCGCGGCCGGGTATTTCGCCGCCGCCGGGGCTGGGCAGGGCCCGGTGGCGAGCGACCTCGCTCCGGCGACGATCGCCCGGCGCTTCGACGAGCCGCTGCCCCAGGGCAGGCGTCCGCTGGCCGTGGTCGCCGACCGGCTCGCGCGCGAGGTCGTCACCGACGCCAACCGCCTCTGTCACCCGATGGCGATGGGGCACCAGGTCGCGCCGCCGCTCCCGGCCGCCGTCTGGACCGAGACCGTCATCGCCGCGCTCAACCAGTCGACGGCCGTGCAGGAGATGTCGCCGACCGGCACCGCGGTCGAGCTGCAGGTGATCCGCTGGATGGCCGAGCTGGCCGGGTTCGGACCGGGCGCGGGCGGGACCTTCACCTCCGGAGGGACGGAGGCGACGTTCGCGGCCCTCCTCGCCGCGCGCAGTCGCGCCGTGCCGGACGTGTGGACCAACGGCCTCGGGGCCGACCCGCCCGCGGTCGTCTGCGGCGAGCACGCGCACTACGCCGTGAGCCGGGCCGCGGGCGAGATGGGCCTCGGCCTGCGGAACGTGATCACCGTGCCGTCGCGCGACCCCGTCGGCGGCGACTTCCGCATGGACGTGGCGGCGCTGGCGCGGACGCTCGGCGATCTCGACGCCTCGGGGCGCCGGGTCATGGCGGTCGTCGCGACGGCGGGGTCGACGGCGACGGGGAGCTTCGACGACCTCGACGCGGCGGCGGACGCGTGCGCAGCGTACGACCACTGGTTCCACGTCGACGGCGCGCACGGCGGGTCGGCCCTGCTCTCCGCGTCACACCGGCAGCGACTCGACGGGCTCGCGCGGGCGCACTCGCTCGCCTGGGATCCGCACAAGATGCTCCTGCTGCCCCTGGCGGCGGGCGTGGTCCTCGTACGGGATGAGCGGTGGCTGGAAGGCGCGTTCGCGCAGGCGGCGCCGTACCTCTTCCACTCGCCCGCGGCGCCGACCGAGCAGGACGCCGAGGAGTTCGACGCGCCCGGGGCGGCGGCCGGACCGATCGGGCGGGGGTGGGACCAGGGCGTGCGGAGCTTTCAGTGCTCGCGGCGCGCGGACGCGCTCAAGCTGTGGGTGGCGTTGCAGCGTTATGGCGCCGACGGGCTCGGGCTCGTCTACGACCGGCTCTGCGCGCTGGCGGCGCGGCTACATGCGCGGCTCGACGCGCATCCCGCGTTCGAGGTGCTGCACGCCCCCGAGTCGAACATTCTCTGCTTCCGGCGCTCGGCCCGGTCGTTCGGGTTGGGTGACGATCCGGGCGAGCGACTGGACGCAGCGCAGGGGGCGCTTCGCGCGCGCTACAACGCGTCCGGCGCCGGCTGGATCACGACGACCGTGCTCGACGGGCGCCGCGTGCTGCGCGTGACCGTGATGAACCCGCGGACGACCGACGCGCACCTCGATGCGCTGGTCGCGGGTCTCGCGGACGCTTCAGCGGCGTAGGAGCGGCACCGCTGCGGCGAAGGGAGAGGCGCGCGGGGTACCCTATATCCCTGACGGATCGTTCATGCACCAGCGGGGCAACGCGTAACGCGGATTAGGACCGGGTCGTCCAGAGGTCAGTCGTTCGACGTGGCATGTGCGTTGCGCTTCCGTCCGCCGTCTCCTTCCCGGCGAGATCGTCGAGTCGCCGGCCCGCGCCGCACCCCAGGCCGTATGCAGCACCCCGCGAACCCCGCATCCGTGCGCTCTCCCGTGGTCACGACCGACTCGCTGCCGTCGCGCGACGCCGAGTGCGTCCCCGAGCGTTCGGCGGGATCGGTGCCGGATGCGCAGCTGTGGCGCGACGCGATCGGTGCCGCGCGGCGGGCGGCCGCGGCGGCGGCGGAGATCCGGACCGCGCTCGAGCAGTCGCGGGCGCGTTAGAGCAGATCGCGCTTGCGTTCGGCAGCCGTGGGTTCCCACCGCCCCCGGCCGGCACCTCGCGGGGATGACGGCGAGAAATGGTCGTCAGCCCCGCGGCGTGCTCGCTAACAGCGGTGGGGGGGCCATCTGTGCCCGACGCAAGCTCGTGTCGCTCTACCGCAGCGCCTGCTGGACCGCGGCGTCGAGCTTCTGATCCCCGCCCTGGCCGGTGTACACGACCTTACCCGTGCGGTCGACGAGGACCACGTAGGACGTCGCCGGAACGTCGTACGCCGCCGTCGCCTTCCCCGCGCGGTCGTAGTAGAGCTCGAGTGGCAGCTGGTACTTGGCCGCGTACGCGCGGACGCGCTCGGGCGACTGGTTGACCGAGACGGCCACGCCCACGAGCCGCAGTCGGCCCGCGTAGCGGGCGGCGAGCTGCTTCATCTGCGGTTCGAGCGCCTTGCAGTTGGGGCACCACGTCGCCCAGAACTCGAGCAGCGCCGGCCCGCGGGTCGCGACGGCGCCGAGGTCGGCGGACTTGCCGTCGAGCGTCTCGACCGCCGCGGCGGGGGCGCGGGTGCCGATCGGAAGCCCGAGCTCCTGCGCGCGGGCGGGGTGCCGGGCGGCCGCGATCGCGACGACGCCGGCGGCCAGGAGTCGTGCGGCGCGGGACGGGAAACGGAACATGGAGCGGGTCCTGTGGCGGAAGTTGGACGTCAGAGCCAAACCGTGCCCATCTGGACGAAGTAGTACTCCGCGGCGCCCAGCATGAGCAGGGCGAAGGCGCGCTTCACCCAGACCATCCACGCCCCCGCGCGCGGGAGCCGCGCGAGCGCGCCGCTCGACAGGCCGACGGCCGCGAGCAGGGCGCACATGCCTAACGAGAAGGCGAAGAGGTAGGCGAACCCGAGCCCGGCCGAATGCGTGGAGCTGACCCAGGTGAGCACGGCGGCCATCACCGGCGCCGAGCAGGGCGCGGCGACGAGCCCCGACATCGCGCCCATGGCGAGGGCGCCGGTCGCGCGCCCGGCGGTGCCCGCGGTCGCCGCCCGCTGGATGAGCGCCGACGGCAGGCGCACGGGCAGGACGTCGAGCATCGAGAGCGCGGACAGCAGCAGCAGGTTGCCCATGGCGAAGAAGAGCCACGGGTTGGTGCTGACGCTCCCGAAGAGCGTGCCGGTGAGCCCGGCGAACAGCCCGAGCCCGGAGTACACGAGCGCGAGCCCGAGCACGTACGCGAGGGTCAGCAGGGCGACGCGCCCGCGCCCGGTGCGCGGCGCCGCGACGCCGGTGCCCGTGACCGTCTGGCCGCCGACGATCGCCGCCGTGATCGGGATCATCGGGTAGATGCAGGGCGTGAGCGACGTCAGCACGCCCGCGCCGAAGAGGGTGCCGAGCGCGGCGGCGGGGTGCGCGGAGAGTTGGGCGGCGAGGTCCACGCGAGGAAGATACCGGGTCGACGGGACCGACCTCGGCCGGCACCCCCCGAAAGCGGGGGCCACGGCCGAAGCGCTAGATTCCTCCGCCGAATCCACCGGCTAACTCGCACGGAGACATACACTTGGCACCGCAGTTCATCTACGTCATGAAGGGCCTGCGCAAGGTGATCCCGCCCTCGCGCATCATCCTCGACGACATCTGGCTGTCGTTCTACCCGGGCGCGAAGATCGGCGTCCTCGGGCCTAACGGCGCGGGCAAGAGCTCGCTGCTGCGGATCATGGCCGGCGTCGACGGCGACTTCCAGGGCGAGGCCTGGGCCCACAAGGGCACCCGCGTGGGCTACCTGCCGCAGGAGCCGCAGCTGGACCCCACCAAGGACGTCCGCGGCAACGTCGAGGAGGCGCTCAGGGAGCAGCGCCGCATGCTCGATCGCTACAACGAGATCAGCCTGGCGTTCGCCGAGGAAGGGGCGGACTTCGACAAGCTGATGGAGGAGCAGGCGCGCGTGCAGGAGTACATCGACGCGCACGACCTCTGGAACCTCGACAACAAGATCGAGGTCGCGATGGACGCGCTGCGGCTCCCGCCGGGCGACGCCGACGTGACCACGCTCTCGGGCGGCGAGCGCCGGCGCGTGGCGCTCTGCAAGGTGCTGCTCGACGAGCCCGACATGCTCCTCCTGGACGAGCCGACCAACCACCTCGACGCCGAGAGCGTGGCGTGGCTGGAGCAGCACCTCGAGTCGTTCCCGGGGACGGTCGTCGCGATCACGCACGACCGGTACTTCCTCGACAATGTCGCCAAGTGGATCCTCGAACTCGACCGCGGCCGCGGCGTGCCGTACGAGGGCAACTACTCGGGGTGGCTCGAGCAGAAGAAGGACCGGCTGGCGAAGGAGGAGAAGCACGCCTCCGCGCGGCAGCGCACGCTCGAGCGCGAGCTGGAGTGGGTCCGAATGTCCCCCCGCGCGCGGCAGAGTAAGAGCAAGGCGCGCCTGCAGGCCTACGAGCAGCTGGCGAGCGAGGCGCAGCAGGAGAAGGTCGCCAACAACGAGATCGTCATCCCGCCCGCGCCGCGCCTGGGCAACGACGTGGTCGTCACGCGCGACCTGCGGAAGGGCTTCGGCGAGAAGCTTCTCATCGACGGGCTCACGTTCCAGCTCCCGCGCGCGGGCATCGTCGGCATCATCGGGCCCAACGGCGCGGGCAAGACGACGTTCTTCAAGATGATCGCCGGCCAGGAGACGCCCGACGAGGGCCAGGTCAAGCTCGGCGACACGGTCGTGTTAGGCTACGTCGATCAGAACCGCACGCTCGAGTCCAAGAACACGGTGTGGCAGGAGATCTCGGGCGGGCAGGAGACGGTGATGGTCGGCAAGCGGGAGATGAACACGCGGGCCTACCTGTCGTCGTTCAACTTCAAGGGGACCGACCAGCAGAAGAAGGTCGGCGACATGTCGGGCGGCGAGCGCAACCGGCTCCACCTCGCCAAGACGCTCATGACCGGCTCTAACCTGCTCCTGCTGGACGAGCCGACGAACGACCTCGACGTCGACACGCTGCGCGCGCTCGAGGAGGCGCTCCTCGACTTCTCGGGGTGTGCGGTGGTGATCTCGCACGACCGGTGGTTCCTGGACCGCGTGGCGACGCACATCCTCGCGTTCGAGGGCGACAGCGAGGTGGTCTGGCACGAGGGGAACTACGGGTCGTACATCGAGGATCTCAAGCGCCGAAAGGGGCCGGACGCGGACCAGCCGCACCGGGTGCAGTACAAGAAGCTGGTGCGCGCGTAGCGGCGACGCACGGGCCGGACGCACCGGAGCGGGGGCGGGGCGCGTCGACTGCGCCCCGCCGCCCGTCCTCCGCTTGTGCCCGCCGTACTCCGCGCGGTGCTCGCCGCGTCGGCCCGCCGGTGGACGACTTCCTGCAGCTTGGTCGGCCCGAGCGCCGCGCTCGGGGTCGGGTGATCGGGTGTCGGCTGGTGGCCGCGCGCGACGCCGAGAAGCCGCAGCGCGGCCGCGGGGATGACCGACGACCGGTCCGCCGCGGACCCGCCCGATTCTGCGGCTCGGGCGGCACCTACCGCGGCGCGCACGCTAAACCAGACATCTCGTGACCTCCGCAACGGCCCCGACCGCCGCCGACTCGCCCGATCACCTCGCGCGCGTCCGCACGGACTCGTCCGTACGCCACGCCGTCGCGACCCGCGGCAACACGATCCGCACCTTGCTCGTGGACGACCACACGCTCGTCCGCGAGGGCGTTCGGCTGTTGCTGCAGGCCGCGCCTGACATCGCGGTCATCCGCGAGGCCGAGAGCGCGGCGGCGGCCGTCGCCGCCGCGCGGCGTGGTGGTGAAGTATGGCTCGGTCGAGCGCCGCGCGACCGCCGCCGTGATCCCCGGGCCGTCGTCGCTCACGCGAACGACGACCGTCGCCGGCTCGGACCCGGCCTCGATTTCGACGACCACGCGGCCGGAGCCCTGGGGCCGGAGCGCGTCCGCGGCGTTCTGCACCAAGTTGACGACGGCCTGCGTTAGGCCGACCCGCGCCATCGCGACCCACGTCTCGGCCGCCGGGACGCTTGCCTCGAAGGTGACTCCGTGCGGTAGCACGTGTTTGAGCACGGCGGAAACATCGCGCCACCAGGCGCCGAGCTCCGTCGGCTCCGCGAACGTGGCGTCCGCGGGATTGACGGCGAGCAGCCGGAGCCCGCCCGACACGCGCTCGAGGTACGGGACGCAGCTCGCGATCCCTTCGACGTGGTCGCGCAGCTCGGGTCGAAGGTCGGCCTGCTCGAGTGCCCGGAGTCGCGCCTCGAGCGGGAGTAGCAAGTTCCCGAGGTCGTGCCCGAGTCCGGCCGCGAGGGTTCCGAGCGACGTCATGCGCTCTGAGAGTCGGAGGCGTTCGGTCGCCCGCTGCAGGGCGTCGGACTGCTCGGTCACGAGCCGCGCGAGGTGCGTGGAGTGGGACGCGGAGACCACCGAGGACCGGCCGAACGAACGGATCGCGTGGCGGTCGGTCGAGGGCGCCGACGTGTCCAACGCCGGGGCCGTGCGCTTCGTCCGCGCCCCCGGCGGTCGCGGCACCGAGATCCACGTCGAGATGCGCTACGATCCGCCCGCGGGAACGTTAGGCCGGCTCGTCGCCAAGCTTTTCGGCGAGGAGCCAAGCCAGCGGGTCGAGGGCGACCTGCGCCGCTTCAAGCAGGTGATGGAGATCGGGGAGGTTGTGCGGTCGGACGCGTCGCTCGCCGGTGGGCTGCACCTCGCCCAGCCGCCCGAGACGCCCCAGCCCGCGCGGCAGGACCACGAGGCGGCGATCGTCGTCGAGCGGTCCGCCGACGCGGCGGCCACGACGTAGAGCGACCGCGACCGCAGCTCGAGCACCGCACGGGGCGAGGCGCGCCCCGCCTAACGGTCACACGGCTCGCGCGCGCCCGCCGCGCACGGCGGGGCGCCGCGGCCCGACGGACGCCGCGGGGCGGCGTCGACCGGAGGACGCATGAAAGCGAACTGTTGGATCGGCTCGCAGCACGCGGAAGTCCGCGACGTCCCCGAGCCCCAGATCCCGAATCAGCGCGATTGCATCGTGAAGATCACGAGCACCGCGATCTGCGGGTCGGACCTCCACCCCTTCAACGGCTTCATGCCGACGATCGAGAAGGGCGACATCCTCGGCCACGAGGTCATGGGCGAGGTGGTCGACCGTTCGTCGACAAGTTCCCCATGGGCTCGGTGATGAACCGCGCGCTCACGATCAGGAGCGGACAGACGCACGTCCAGCGGTACATGAAGCCGCTCCTGGGCCGCATCGAGCGCGGGGAGATCGACCCGACGATGGTCATCAGTCACACCCTCCCGCTCGCCGACGCGCCGAAGGGCTTCGACCTGTTCGTGCACAAGAAGGACAACTGCGAGAAGGTCGTGCTGAAAGCGTGACCGAGACTGGCACGAGGGGACCGGCCTTCGCGGGCGGTACGTCTCACGAATTCTGTGGCAGTCCCCTCGTGCCGCGGCGCGCCCGCTCGGCGCCATTCGGAGCCGTGGTCTGTCCCGCGGCGACCCCGGCCCCTACCTTCCGCCGCGGCCGAGCCCGGATCGTCGAGCACCCCGTGTGGAGAGGCGATGGAGACGTACGACTACGATCTGGTCGTGATCGGGAGCGGCCCCGCGGGGCAGAAAGGCGCGATCGCCGCGGCGAAACTCGGGCGCCGGGTCGCGATCATCGACCGACAGGAGATGGTCGGCGGCGTGTGCATCCACACGGGCACCATCCCGAGCAAGACGATGCGCGAAGCCATCCTGTACCTGAGCGGCTTCCGACAGCGGACGTTTTACGGCAAGGACTACGTCGTCAACAGCCGCATCATGGCGAAGGACCTCGCCCACCGCGTCAACGCGGTTGTCAGCCGACAGACGGAGGTGGTGCGCAACCAGCTGCGTCGCAACGGCGTGACCACGCTCGCGGGCACGGCGCGCTTCATCGACCCGCACACGCTCGAGGTGCTCTCGTCGGAGGGGGCGGCCAGTCCCGTCCGCGCGGCGCACATGCTGGTCGCGTGCGGCACGCGCGCGGCGCGCAGCGCGGGGATCCCGCTCGACGGCGAGCGGATCTTCGACGCCGACCAGCTGCCACACGTGACCGAGCTGCCGCGCGAGTTGATCGTCGTGGGCGCGGGCGTCGTCGGGCTCGAGTACGCGTCGATGTTCACCGCGCTCGACATCAAGGTCACGATCATCGACCAGCGCCCGACCCTGCTCGACTTCGTCGACCGCGAGCTGATCGACGGGCTGCTGTACCACATGCGGCGGCGCGGCGCGACGTTCCGCCTGGGCGAGACGGTCGCCGGCGTGCAGATCGACGACCGCGGCCGCGTGGTCGCGCAGCTCGAAAGCGGGAAGCGCGTGAACAGCGACGCGCTCCTCTACACCGTCGGGCGCCAGGCGAACACCGACCTGCTCAACCTCGGCGCCGCCGGGCTGTGCCCCGACGCGCGCGGCAAGCTGGCGGTGGACGCGTGGGGCCGCACCGCGGTGCCGCACATCTACGCGGCGGGCGACGTCATCGGGTTCCCGGCGCTCGCGTCGTCGTCCAACGAGCAGGGCCGGCTCGCGGGCGCCCACATGTTCGGGGCGCCGGTGACGGCGCCCGCGCCGGAGCTGCTGCCGTACGGGATCTACTCGGTGCCCGAGATGTCGATGGTGGGGCGGACGGAGGAGCAGCTCACCGAAGCCCGCGTCCCGTACGAGGTCGGCGTCGCCAAGTACGAGGAGCTGGCCAAGGGCCAGATCCTCGGCGACGAGACGGGGATGCTCAAGCTCCTCTTCGACCCGGCCACGCTCCGGCTGCTCGGCGTGCACGTGATCGGCGACGGCGCCACCGAGCTGGTGCACATCGGCCAGGCCGTGCTCGCGTTAGGCGGGACGATCGAGTACTTCCGCGACACGGTCTTCAACTACCCGACGCTGGCCGAGGCGTACAAGGTCGCGGCGCTGGCCGGCTTCAACCGGCTGTAGCGCGGCGCGGTCGGCCGCGACCGGGTGCTGTTCCGCTGGGTGACGTCGCAAGAGCGTCCTCGGCGGGAACTCTTTCTCGAGCCCGGGCTACGTCGAGGATGGCGGGCGCCGCGCGACGCGCTGCCGGCCGTCCCTTCTGCCCGCGAGGCCCGCGTGTCCTTCGCCCCGCTCGCCGTGTCCGTCGCCGGCGTGCGCACGCTCCCGAGCCCGTGCACGCCGCGGTGCGCGCCGCGGCTGTTGCCGGTGGAGCTGTTCGCGCGCGCCGTCGCGCCGGAGATCGATTGCGACGCCGCGATGCGTCGGCTGTGGGACTACGTCGATGCGCGGCTCCCCGCCGTACCGCGCCGGGAGGTCGATGAGCACCTCGACGCGTGCGAGCGCGGGTGCCCGGCGCACGTCGCGTTCGCACGGGCCATCCGCCGCGCGCTCGCGGGATCGCGCGGGCGCGGAGAGGAGAACGGGCCGTGACCGCGTTCCTGCCGGACACTACGAGCGGTGGCAGGAGGGCCTCGCGCTGACGGTGGAGTGAGGCATCACCCGCCTGCGCTACTGCGGCGTCGGCACCGCGACGGCGGGCGCGATGACCCCGGGGTGCGGACCCGGCGAGGGCTGGCCCGAGACGGCGGGCGCGGGCTCGGTGGGCAACTGCACCAGGTCCTTCGAGAAGACGAGGTCGAGCGACCAGTCGAGCGCGGCCCGCAGCTTCTTCTCGAAGCGCGGCAACTTGGACAGGTAGACCGCGCGCCAGAGCACCCACGCGGGGAAGCCCGAGAACATGCGCCCCTTCACGCTCGCGACCCCCACGCGCCGCCCGATCGCGGCGAGCTGGCCGATGGTCTCGAACGTGAACGGCCGGGGCGCCTCGCCGCGGAGCTCGCGCGCGATGTTCGCGCCCAACACGGCCCCCATGCGGAGCGCGTGCTGCGCGGTCGGCGGGTGCGCCGCGTCGGCGTCGCCGCCGGCGGGCGTTCCGCCCACGGGGACGTGCGCGCAGTCGCCCAACGCCCACACCCCCGGACGCCCCGGGACGCGCAGGCACGCGTCCGCGACCACTCGCCCGCGGACCTTCGCGACGGGGAGCGCGTCGAGCACCGGGTGCGCCGCGTTCCCGGCCGTCCACACGAGCGTGCGCGCCGCGAGTCGCCGCCCGTCGCGGAGCACGACTGCGCCCGGCTCCACCGCCGCGACGCGCCCGCCGAGGATCACCTCGACCCCGCGCTCGGCGAGCTTGGCGCCGGCGTAGCGGCCGAGCCGCTCGCCGAGTTCGGGGAGCAGGTAGGGCCCGGGGTGCACCACCGAGACGCGCAGGTGCTCGGGGCGCACGGTCGGGTAGTAGCGGAGCGCGGCCGTGAGGAAGTCGTGGACCGCGGCCACGGTCTCGACGCCGGCGAACCCGCCGCCCGCGACGACCACGCCGAGGAGCGGGTCGCGCTGCTCCGCGTTGCACTCGAAGTCGGCCTCCTCGAGGTAGCGCAGCAGTCGGGTGCGCAGCTCGACGGCGTCGCCTAACGATCGCATCGTGACCGAGCGTTCCGCCGCGCCGGGGACGCCGAGGAAGTTGGTGATCGAGCCGAGCGCGAGCACGAGGTGATCGAAGTGCAGCACGTGCTGGTGCCCGGCTGTGCCGCGCCCCGCGCCGCCGTGGGTGAGGGTCACCGTGCGCGCGTCGAGGTCGATCGCGTCGACCGTGCCCGTGAACAGGTTCGAGCGCCGGACGAGCTTGCGGATCGGGTTCACGACCGTCGCCGCGTCGAGGTCGCCGGCCGCCACCTCGTGCAGCATCGGCGTGAAGAGGGTGAAATTCTCCCGGTTGACGAGCGTGATCTGCACCGGCGCGCCGGCGGGCAGCGCGCGCTCGAGCGCCTGTGCGGCGGCGACCCCGCCGAAGCCGCCGCCGAGGATGACGACGCGCGTGGGATCTGCGGCCTGGGCGATGGTCACGCGGGGGCCTGCGGTGATTCCGGCGATGCGGCGCGCTCCGCGGCGACGTTCTCGAGGCACTGCGCGACGAGCGCGGTCCAGCCGGTCTGGTGGCTCGCGCCGAGCCCGCGGCCGGTGTCGCCGTGGAAGTGCTCGTAAAAGAGCACGAGGTCGCGCCAGTGCGGGTCCCGGGCGAACGCGGGGTCGCCGCCGTGGCACGGGCGCGCGCCCGCGGCGTTAGGCAGGAAGAGCGCGGCGAGCCGGGCGGAGAGTTCGCGGGCGACCTCCGCGAGCGTGAGCTCGCGCCCCGAGCCGGTCGGGTACTCGACGCGGAGCGCGTCGCCGTAGAAATGCCCGTAGCGCTCGAGCGCCTCGACCAGCAGCCAGTTGAGCGGGAACCACACCGGCCCGCGCCAGTTCGAGTTGCCGCCGAAGAGCCCCGTCGTGCTCTCGCCCGGGTCGTAGCTGACGCTGAACTCCTCGCCGCCGACGCGCAGCACGTACGGCCGCTCGGCGTGCGCGCGTGAGAGCGACCGCACGCCATACGGCGAGAGGAACTCGCCCTCGTCGAGCAGCGACGCGAGCACGCGCGCGAGCCGCTCGCGCGACGGGAGGGCGAGCAGGCGGTGCGCGTGCCCCGCGCCCGACGCGGTCATGTACGACGCGTAGCGCGCGAGGTCCGGCCGGTGGTCGAGGAACCACTGCATCCGCTTGGAGAACCCCGGGAGCCGGTCCAGCACGTCCTGCTCGAGCACCTCGCAGGCAAAGAGCGGCACGACGCCGACGAGCGAGCGCACGCGGATCGGCAGCGACTCGCCCCCCGCCGTGAGCTGGTCGTAGTAGAAGCCGTCCGCCTCGTCCCAGAGCCCCGTGCCGCCTAACGTGTTGATCGAGTCCGAAATCGCGACGAAGTGCTCGAAGAACTTGGACGCGACGTCCTCGTAGGCCGGGTCGCCCGCCGCGAGCTCGAGCGCCATCGCGAGCATCGTCGTGCAGTAGAACGCCATCCACGCCGTGCCGTCCGCCTGCTCCAGGTGCCCGCCGGTGGGCAGCGGCTTGGACCGGTCGAACACGCCGATGTTGTCGAGGCCGAGGAAGCCGCCGGCGAACAGGTTGCGCCCGTCCGGGTCCTTGCGGTTGACCCACCAGGTGAAGTTGAGGAGCAGCTTCTGGAACACCCGGGCCAGAAAGACGCGGTCCCGCTCCCCGCGCCCGCCGGTCATCTTGTAGACGCGCCACGCGGCCCACGCGTGCACCGGCGGGTTCACGTCGCTGAAGTTCCACTCGTAGGCCGGGACCTGGCCGTTGGGATGCATGTACCACTCGCGCAGCAGCAGGACGAGCTGCTCCTTCGCGAACGCGGGGTCGACGCGCGCCATCGGCAGCATGTGAAACGCGAGGTCCCACGCGGCGTACCACGGGTACTCCCACGCGTCGGGCATCGACAGCACGTCGCTGTTGAACAGCTGCCGCCACTCGGCGTTGCGCCCCGAGCGGCGCTCGGGCGGGGGCGGCGGCGCGCCGGGGTCGCCGTCCAGCCACTCGGCGACGGCGTAGAGGTAGCACTGCCGACTCCAGAGCAGCCCCGCGTACGCCTGCCGCGCGACCCGGCGCTCCTCGTCCCCGAGCGCGGGCGGCAGGACGCCGGCGTAGAACGCGTCGGCCTCCGCCGCGCGCCGGGCGAAGGTCGCGTCGAACGCCCCGCCGAGCGCGTCCGCGCCTAACGGATCGCCGCCGTCGCCGTCCGCGTCGGCCGCGAGCCGCAGGCGCAGCTCGGCCGACCCGCCCGCCGGCACGCGCAGGCGGTAGCGCGCCGCCGCCTTCGTGCCCGCGAGGTCCGGGCTCACCGCGCTCGCGTCGCCGCCGACGACGTACGCGTGGAACGCGTCCTTCACGTGCCGCTCAGCGTTAGGCGCCCCGAACAGCCGCCCGGCGTTGGTCGCGTTCTCGGTGAACAGCAGCTCGGGCGGCGTGCCGTCCGGCCCCGGGCCGGCGGCGAGGACGAAGCGGCCGAGCGTGGGATGCGTCGCGGCGACGCGGTCCGCGGCGGCGCGCGCGAGGCGCGGGCGCGGGGCGTCGGGCGTGCCCGTGTACGACGCGCCCTCGCGCCCCCACGCCCACGTGTTGCGGAACCAGAGCGTCGGCAGTACGTCGAGCGCCGCCGCGTCGGGGCCGCGGTTGGCGACCGTGATGCGCACGAGCACGTCGTCAGGGCCAGACTTCGCGTACTCGACGGTAACGTCGAAGTACCGATCGTCGGCGAAGATTCCCGTGTCCGCCAACTCGTACTCGCGCTCCTGGCGCGAGCGGCGCGCGTTCTCCTCGACGAGCGCGGCGTACGGGAAGGCGCGCTGCGGGTACTTGTAGAGCGCCTTCAGGTACGACGACGTGGGCGTCGCGTCGAGGTAGAAGTACGCCTCCTTCACGTCCTCGCCGTGGTTGCCCTCGGGGCCGCTCAGGCCGAAGAGGCGCTCCTTGAGGATCGGGTCCGCGCCGTTCCACAAGGCGAGGGCGAAGCAGAGCCGCCCCTCGCGGTCGCACACGCCGAGCAGGCCGTCCTCGCCCCAGCGGTAGGCGCGGCTGCGCGCGTCGTCGTGCGTCAGATAGCCCCAGGCGTCGCCGTCCGCGGAGTAGTCCTCGCGGACCGTGCCCCACTGCCGGTCGGCGAGGTACGGCCCCCAGCGCTTCCAGTTCTTCGTGCGCCGCGCGTCCTCGTCGAGGCGCACGGACTCGGCGTCGAGCGCCGCGGCGTCGGTCACGGTCGGTCTGCTCGCTAACGGATGGAAGTGCGGCGCCGCGGGAACTCCGCCGCGGCGGCGCGGCTACGTGTAGGAGCCTAGCCGCTGTGCTCGCTCGGCGGCATGTTATCGCGTCCTCCCGCGTGGCGCCCGCGCCTCCTCCCGCCCCAGTCCGATGTCGACCGCTCTCGACGGCACGATGCCCGAGTCGCCGCCCGCTGCCCGCGCCGCACACGTCCTGCCGGCCCGCGCGCGCGGCCACGCGCGGAACCACCCGGTGGTGCGTATCACGCACTGGATCGCGGCCGTCGCGATCGTCGTCATGGTTGGGTCGGGGCTCCAGATCTTCAACGCCTACCCGAGCTTCCACCGCAAGGGCGAGGCGGCCTTCCCGCTCTGGCCGTTCGAGGGGCACCCGGCGCCGCACTGGTCGACGTTCGGCGGGTGGCTCGCGGGCGGACGGTGGTGGCACTTCGCGATGATGTGGGTGCTGCTCGTCAACGGCCTCGTCTACCTCGGCTTCGTCTACCTGCACGGCGAGTGGCGCGACCTCGTGCCGATGCGCGGCGACGCGCGCGACGCGTGGCAGATGGTCCGGTTCTACGCGTTCGTCCGCCGCGACCACCCGCTTCAGGGCAAGCACAACGCGCTCCAGAAGAGCGCCTACTTCGCGCTCCCCGTGCTGACGGGGCTGATCGTGCTGAGCGGGTTCGCGATCTGGAAGCCGGTGTCGTTAGGCTGGCTGACGGCGCTCTTCGGCGGCTACGTGTGGGCGCGGTGGTGGCACTTCTTCTTCATGCTGGTCGTCATCGCACTCGCGGCGGCGCACGTCTTCATGGTGTTCGCGGTCGACCCGTACGCGATCCGCTCGATGACCACCGGCGGCTACGACGAGTCGCTCTCGCCCGAGGAGCGCAACGCGCGGCCGTTCTACCACCTGCTGCCGCGCTACCGCGACTGGCGCGAGCGGCACCTGGCCGAGCTGGGCGTGAAGCAGGGGGGGGCGCGGTGAGCGGGCCGTTCTTCGCCCGGCCGACGCGACTCGTGCTGCTCGACCTGGTCGACCGCGCGGTCGCCCGTGGCAGCGTGCGGGTTGGCGGCCCTGGGATGCCGGAGCTGGACCGGCGCGCCTTCTTCGCCACCCTCGCCGGGACCAGCGGCTCCGCGCTCGCGGCCGCGTACGGCGCGTCGCTGCTCGCGGCATGCGGGTCGCACGGGCCCGACGCGGCGCAGTCGCTCATCCGCTCGCAACAGCGTCGCAACGAGACGGTCGAGCGCTGGCTTTTCCGCCACACCGCGATGGACCACGCGCTCGCCAACGCGCGCGACGCGGGCGCGGGCTTCCCGACCTATCACGTGGCGCCGGCCGTGCCGATGTGGGACGCGGCGTCGCTCGGGCCGTGGGCGCTCCGTGTGACCGGGCGCGTCGCGCGGCCACTGACCCTCTCGCTCGCCGACCTGCAGCGGCTGCCGAGCGTGACGCAGCGCGTCGACCACTACTGCGTCGAGGGGTGGAACGCGGTGGCGCGGTGGACCGGCGTGCGCGTCGCCGACCTCGCGCACCTCGCGGGCGCGGACCCGGCGGCGCCCTACGTCGACTTCCGCTCGTTCGACGTCGAGCAGAGCGACGAGCCCGCGGACGACGCGAAGCGCGACCCCGCGACCAAGACCGCCACCACGGGCGCGGTCTCGCCGCAGGCCGGCGCGACGGGCGACACCAGCGCGAACGCGGGCGCCGGCGTCAACGCGAAGGACGCGGCGTCCGCCGCGGCCGACTCGACCGACGACGGCGGGGACGACGGACCGCCGGACGGCACGCCGACCCTGGCCGACCTGCGCGCCGGCCGCGGCTACCACGAGTGCTGGGACGTCGAGAGCGCGACGCACCCGCAGACGATCGTCGCCTACGCCATCGAAGGCCAGCCACTCGACGCCGCGCACGGCGCGCCCGCGCGCGTCCACTCGCCCGTCAAGCTCGGCTACAAAAACACGAAGTACCTCACCGACGTCGTCTTCCGCACGGACCGGACGGGCGGGTACTGGACCGACCAGGGGTACGAGTGGTACGGCGGGACGTGATGCGGGCCCGCGTGCCCACCGCGGCGTGAGGCGCGAACGGGGCGGGAACCGAGTGGTTCCCGCCCCGTTCGCGCGTCGGACCGCTGCTCGCGGCTTTACGGCAGCGGCGTCACGTCGATCTTCGTGACCGCCATGACCGTGTGACCGGCGCCGTCGCTCATCAGCGCGAGGTCGTTAGGCCCGGGCGTCATGTACGAGCACCCGTTGAACCACACGCCGCTGGAGAGCCCGCCGACGAGCTGGTGCGTGCTGCTCGACAGCGTGCCGTAACCGCCGCCGTTGAAGAGCACGGCCGACGTGTTCACGAGGGCCGACCCGAGCTGCGACATGAGCGTGTTCTCCACCGAGACGCCCGCGGTGCCGTAGAACGCGGTCTGGTTGCCGACGAAGACCATTCGCCCGCCCTCGGCCGCGAACTGCTTGATCGCGTTGACCTCGGCGCTCGAGAACGCGACGGTCGGAAGGTAGAGGAGCAGCACCTTCACGTTCGACGCGATCGAGAGCGTGGCACCGACGTCCACGTCCATCGTGTACCCGAGCTGCGTCAGACGCACTCGCAAGGTGTCGAGCCCGCTGCCCGTGACCGACCCGATGTCGAAGGTCGGATTGGACACGAGGTTGAACGCGCCGTGACCCTGGTAGACCATGACGTGGGTCTGTGAGGCGCGCCCGCCGGTCGCGGTATAGCCGACCAGGTTGCGGACGAACTGCTCGTCGGGCGCGTGCGTGCCGTCGAGGCCCGCGCCGGTCGCCTGGTTGCTGCTGAGCGGGACGTTGTCGTTCATCACGATCACGTCGCCGCCCGGAGAGTACGTCGTGACGACCGTGACCGCCGCGCACGCGCGCTGCGTCGCGTACGTGCCGACGCTGGCGCACACCTGCACGACGCCGCCCGACGGTACCGACGCGGGCGCCGTGAACGCGCCGGCCGTGGTGACCGTACCAAGGGCCGAGTTGCCGCCGGTCACGCCACCTACCGACCACGTGTACGGACCCGCCGGGCCGACCGCTACGGCGAACTGCTGCGTCCCTCTCACCAACCGCTCGCTCGCCGTCACCGAAAGGGAGAGGGCCGGGCCGCCCGTGCCAGCGAACGTCACCGGCGACGCCCCCGTCGTACTCGCCGAGACGGTGTTGCTACCGGCGCCCACCGTCCCGCCAAGCACCCACGTACCAGCCGTGGCGATGCCGCCGGCGCCCGTGGTCACAGACTGCGTGGCACCGCCGTTCACCGTGCCGCCGCCCGTCGCGACGACGAACTGGATCGTCGCGCCGACTACGTCGAAGCCGTGCGCGTCGGTCGCGTGGACCGCGAGCGCCGTCGCGACCGGCGTCTGGATGGTCGCGGCCTGGCCGTCGCCGGCCTGCTTGCCGAGGGTCGCCACCGCCTGCTGCACGGTCAGGTTCGCGCTCGCGCTCATGCCGCCCAGCGTGGCGGTGATGGTCGTCGCGCCGTTCGCCGCGGCTGTCGGAGTCCCGCTTGCCGCGATCGCCGCGACGTTGGTCGCGCTCGAGCTCCACACGATTCCCGCCGTCGACGTCGGGTTGCCGTTCGCGTCGGCGGCCGTGGCCGCGAACGCCGCACCCGCCCCGAAGGCCGTCAGCGTGGTCGTCCCGGGCGTGATCTGGAAGACCGTCGTCGGGCCGGCCGTGACCGAGACGGACGGGCCGGCGACGACGACGCCGTTGACCGTCGCGCCGACCGCGAACGCGGTGCCCGCACGGATGCCCGTGAGCGTAGCCGCGTACGTCCCGTCGCCGCGGTCGACGACCGCCGACACCGTCGCCGTCGCCTGCCCTGACGGGGCAGAAGCCGGGACTGTGACGATGACCGTCTGGCCGGAGCCAACGAGGTTGCCGAAGGCGTCGCGCGGGGTGACGATCACCGTATCGCGCGCGCCGCTCGCGACCGAGGCAGCGGTGACGGCGACCGTGCTCTGCGGCGCCGCGACGCCGCCCGCCGCGAAGTGCACCGCGTTGCTCACCGCGGGGGCGAGCGTGACGCCGCCGACGGTGGCGGCGAACTGGAGCGGCTGGTTGCCGACCGCGCCGCTTCCACTGATCGCGGAGAACGTCGCGCGCCCCGTGCTCGCCGTGGCGGCCGTGAGTGTGCCACCCCACGCGAAGCCCGACCCGCCCGAGGCCGGCAGCGACGCCGTGACGGTCACGCCGGCGGTCTGGACGGCGTTGCCGTAGGCGTCGACGAGCTGTACGACCGGCGCCGGACTCAGGATCGCATTCATCGCGGCCGCGGCTGGCGGCTGCGTGACGATGGCGAGCGCCGCCGCGGCGCCGGCGTTGGCCGCGGCCGTGAACGTCACCGCGCCCGCGCCGGTCGCACTCGCCGAGAGCGCGTTCGCGCCGACGACGTGGCCTAACACCCAGTTGCCGGCCGTTGCGAGGCCGTTGGCGACCGTCGTGACCGACTGCGTCGCGGCGCTCCCGACCGTGCCGCCGCCGCCCGCGACCGCGAACTGCACGGACGCGCCGACGACGGGGAACTGGTTGGCGTCGACCACGCGCACCACCGCGGCCGCCGCGAGCGGCGCCGCGACGGCCGCGCTCTGCCCGTCGCCCGCGTACTTGCTGAGGCCCGCGGCGACCTGCTGGACGGTGAGCGATGCCGTCGCACTCAGCCCGCCGAGCGTCGCGGTGACCGTCGTCGCGCCGTTGGCGGCCGCGGTCGGTGTCCCGTTCGCGGCGACCGTGGCCACGGAAGACGCGCTGGACGTCCAGGCGAGGCCCGCGATCGACGCCGTGTTGCCTGCGGCGTCGGTCGCGCTGGCGGCGTACGGCGCGCCCGGCCCGAAGGCGGCGAGGGACTGCGTCGCCGGCGAGAGGTGGAGCGCCGCCGGCGCGCCCGCCGTCACGGCGAGCGAGGGTCCGACGAGGAAGACGCCGCCGACGCTCACGCCGACGGGCAACGCCGCGCCGGCGCGCACGCCGGTGAGGGTCGCCGCGTACGTGCCGTCGCCGCGGTCCGTGACCGAGGTCGCGTTGGCCGTCGCCTGTCCGTTAGGCGCGGTGGCCGGGACGGTGACCGTCACCACCTGGCCCGGGCCGACGAGGCTGCCCGACGCGTCGCGCGGGGTGACGACGACGAGGGCCGTCGTCCCGCTCGCCACGCTCGGCGCCGAAATCGTGACCGTGCTCTGGCCGTTCTGCGCCGCACCGGCCGTGAAGTGGATCGCGCCCGTGACGATCGCGGGCAGGGAAGTACCGTTGATCGCGGCCGCGAACCGCAGCGCGTAATCGCCCGGCGCGCCGGTGCCTGTGAGCCCCGTGAAGCGCGCGCGCCCGTCGGCGTCGGTGAGGGCCGAGAGCGTGCCGCCCCATGCGAACGCGCCGGCGGCGCCCGGCGGCAGCGCGGCGGTCACGACGACCCCCGCCTGTCGGATCGGGTTGCCGTACGCGTCGGCGATCTGTACCACGGGCGCCGGCGAGAGGGGCGCGCCGAGGAGGGACGCGGCGGGCGGCGTCGCGGCGAGGGCGAGTGCCGCGGCGGTGCCCGACGCGACGACGACCGTCCGGCGCAGTACGATGATGCCCGCGGAGTCCGCGGACGCGGGCGCGCCGAGGAGCACGGCGGTGGCGGTGTACGATCCCGGCTGCGTCGGCGGCGTCCAGCGGAGCGCGACCACGCCGTTCGCGTCGCTCTGCACCGAATCCGGCCCCTGGAACGCGCCGGCCGGGACGTGGAAGCGTACCCACGTGTTGCCTAGCGGGTTGCCGTCGCGGTCGCGGACGGTGAATCCCAGGCTGTTGGCCGCGGCGGCCGTGGTGTCGCCCGCGACGATCGGCGGCGGCACGCGCACGACCACGCGCGCGCTGTCAGGCGGCGGCGTGGCGATCGGCGCTCCCGGGTTGTTGCCGGGCGACGCCACGCCCGTGACGAGGGCCTGCAGGAGTCCCGTGCCGGCCGTCGCCGTCGTCGAGACGACGATGCGGCCGCCCCGGTAGACGGCGCCGTCGATCTGCGGCTGGAAGGTCGCATCCTGGATGAGGTGCCCGCGGGCGTCGCGCGCCTCCACGTGCACCGGGATCGAGTCGCCCGGCGTGAGGTCGGCGTACGAGGGCGCGACGTGGACGACGTTCGCGACCTGCCGCACGACCACCGTCATCGTGTCCGACCCGACCGGCGTGCCGTCGGCCAGGGTCGCGCGCACAGCGACACGCGCCGTACCGTTGGCCTGCGCGACGAGCGGCGGGAGCGAGACGGGCTGGGGTGCGCTAGCCACCACCGCCGCGCGCGTCGGCACGACGAGCAGGTACGGCCGCGCCGCCGTGCCGCCCGGCGTGGCGTGCGCCGCCGCGCGCGCCGTCCGCGGCGTCCCGGGACGCGAAGCCGACAGCGAGGACACACCGCGGTCGAACGCGGGCACGCCCGCGGCCGTGTTGACGCCGACGATCGCGCTGTCGGCGGCCGTCACCGGCGCGACCGTCAGCCGCACGCCGGCGACCGCGCTGCCGCGCGAGTCCTGCACGAGCACTTGTGGGACGACGCTGTCGCCGAACGCCCACGCGCGGAACGCGACGGCGGCCAGCCCCATCGACCGGAGGGCCGGCGCGACGTGCAGCACCGTCGTGTCCGCGCACCGCGCACCCGCGAGGCAGAAGGGGTGCGTGGCAATGAGCGTGTCGGTACCCGGCGCGACCGCGACGGCCCGCACCGAGTCGCCGGGCGCGCCCGAGCCGACGAGCGCCACCGCGCCCGAGCCGCGGCGCGTCCACGTGACGCCCTGGCCGGCCACCGGCGCGAGCGACGCCGCCGCGCCGGAACCGGCGCGCGCGTACGCGACGCCGCGCACCGCGGCCGTGTCGCCGAGCGTCGTGATCGTGGTGTCGTGCGCGCTCCCGACGCGCACCGCCGCGACGACCACGGTCGCCGTGAGCGGCTGCGTCACCGGCCCGAACCGCGGGTCGGTGAGCGAGAGCGTGACCCCCGTCTTTCCCGCCTGCGCCGCGCTCAGCTGCACGCTGTCCCGCGAGCCCACGCCATCGATCCGGGCTTGCGATGCGCCGGCCCCGTTCAGGCGGCTGCCGAGTACCGCGGCCGTGCCGACGTCCCAGCGCACGCGTGCGTCGAGCACCTCGCGCTGCTGGTCGTCGAGGACGCGCACGCGCACCGCGCGTTGGTCGCCCAGCACGAGCGTGTCGGACCAGTTCGCGACCGACAGCGTCATCGGCCGGTCGGAGCCGGTCGTGAAGTTTTCGTTGCACCCCGCCGCCCCCGCGAGCGCCGCGACACCTAACGCGACCCGCGGCGCGAACGCCGCCGCGCGCGACGCGCGGCTCACGGGCTCACCTCGGCGTTCACCGACGCCGCGTCGGAGCTCGCCGCGTGGCCGGCATGGCGCCACGCGCCCGGACGCACGCTCAGGCCCACGCCGGCGAGCGTCGTCACGCGCGCGAGCGGCGCGGCCGCCGTTCCGGAGAAGTGCCAGGGCCGCACCGAACCGGTCACCGACGTCCCCGCTCCGAGGCGGAACGCCGCCCCGAGCGCGGCGCCGACGCCGAACGCGGAGCTGCGGACGGGGTGCGGACGCTCGACCGTACCGGTCTGGCCCGCGAAGGACGTTCCCGCGAGCCCGCGCCAGTCGTAGTACCAGTCGCCGCCCTGCGACTCGCTCCAACCTCCGAGCACGGCGAGCCCAGGGCGCAGCGTCAACCGTTCGTCCGTATGGGGGACGGCGATGCCGTACGACAGTCCCGCGGTCGCGCCCTGCGCCGTGGCGGCCGGTCGCGCGGCGCGCAGCCACCCGAGTTCGAGGCGCGGGCCCGAGCTGACGCGCGGCGCCGCGGCGTGCAGGTCATACCCGACCGACGCGTCCTTGCTGAGCCCCGCGTTGCGGTGCAGCGGCCCGGCCCCGAGGTGCGCGTACTCCCCGGAGAGGATGATCCGGTCGGCCCAGGTACGGGCCGCACCGGGCGCGGACGCGCGGGGGGCCCGCGCCGCGGAGGCGCGGTCGAGCATCGACACCGCGGGCGCAACGGCCGGCGCGATCGCGGGCGCGGCGACGCCCGGCGTCAACGTGACAGCCGGCGGGGGAGGAAGCACCGTGGCACCGGCCTGCGCGGCGGCTGCCGTGAGCGGGGCGATGCTGCCGAGCGCGCTCGCGAGGAGCGGCAGCGGCCCGGCGAGGATCGGGCTTGCGAAGCGTGGACCGCAGCGCGTGCGGGAAACTCTCATGCAGAGAACGGGGCTGAAGGCGGGAACTGCGAAGCGGGTGTGGCAGGCGCTCGACGCGTGGCGTCGGCGCAACAGGGGACATCGCGCGATGGACGGGGGAGGGGGCGACCCGTCACACCGATGCGTGACGCCCGAGCCGAAGCCCTGCAGCTCGTCCGGGCGGCAGATCGCGGCGTGACTTGGGCGTCGAGCGGCCGTCCCTCTGCCGAGTCCGGGCCCCGAGGCCCGCCCGAATCCGACGCTTCACCGGGCCCGACCCGCCTTCCGTGATCGCCCCCTTCCTGCTGTCCGCCGCCTGGGCGCTCGGCGCCGCGCGCCTGCCCGCGCCGGCCCCCGCCGTCGCGCCACGCACCCTCGCCGGCCTCCCCGCGCCGGACGACGTCCGCGCGGCCGGCGTGTACGTCCTCGACCGCGTGAACGGCCACGCGCTGCCCGCCTCCGAGCGGCTCGTCGGTGCGATCGGCTACGAACTCGTCGGGCGCGTGGGGCGGATGTACCTCAATCTCCGGCCGTCGGGGCGGTTCACCGTGGCGGTGCGGTACCAGTACGCGAACGTCGTCGCCGGCCACCGCATTCCGTTAGGCGACGAGTGGGCCGACGCCGACGCGGCCGGCGCCTGGACCGTCCGCGGCGGCCGCCTCACGCTGCAGCCCGACCCGTCGCGCCGCGGGCGCCCCGCGCCGCCGCTCAAGGGCGATTGGCGGCGCGACCGGATCGTCATGGACCTGCGCTACGCCGGCCGCTACACCGCGGGCGCGGAGCGGCAGTACGTCGTCCGCCTCGAGCGGGCGCGCGACATGTTCTGACGGGCGGTGGCAGGGCGCGGGACGCCGCGTGACCGCGGCGTCGCTCGGGCGTCCGGGGCCGTACGTGTTGCGCGGGCGCCACGGGCACGACGTCCCGAGGCGCCGCCGCCACAGCCGCCGCCCGCCTCCCGCCCCGTGCTCCTCTCCCCCGCCGCGCGCACGCTGGTCCGCCGCGCGATCCCGCTCTTCGTCCGGCCTAACGGGCGCCGCGCCGCGCTGACGCTCGCCGGCGCGCTCGGCGTCGCGCTCGCGGCGGCCTGCGAGCCGCTCGCCTTCCGCTCGCTCGTCGACTTCCTGGCCGCTGCCGCGGGGCGCGGCGGCGGGCCGTCGTCCACAACAACATCGGCTGCGAGTGCCGACGCGGTGCGCGGGCTCGCCGCGACCGTGGCGGCGGTCGCGGTCGCGATCGCGTGTCGCACGATCGGCGGCGCGCGCGTGACGGTCGCGACGTGGCAGGTGCGACTCGGCGTCGAGTACCAGCTGCGTCGGCGCGTGGCGGCCAAGTTCAGCGTCCTCTCGCCCGACACGCAGGCCACGCTCGGCACCGGCGGCCTCCGCTACGCGATCGAGACGAGCGCGCCGCAGACGGCCGTCGCGTTCACCGACGTCGCCTTCCGGCTCGCGCCGACGCTCCTCTACGTCTCCGTCGCGGCGTACGGCATGTGGCACCTGCAGCCGGCGATCGCGGCGGTCGTCCTCTGCCTGGTCCCGATTCCCGCGGCGCTCGCCGCCGCCGCCGCGCCGCGCCAGGCGGCGCGCGACGCGCTGCACCACAAGTTCTGGACGCGGCTCTGGTCGTGGTACGGCGAGGTGCTGCACGGCATGGGCACGGTGCGCGCCTTCGCCAACGAGCGCGCCGAGGAGCACCGGTTCCTGCGGCAGACGCGGTGGGTGTTCGCGAGCATCCGGCGCGGCGTGCACGCGGACGCGCGCGTGACGGCCGCCGCGGGATCTGCCGAGCTGCTCGCGCGGCTCGCCATCCTCGGGTACGGCGGGTGGCTCGTCCTGCGCGGCGCGCTGTCGTTAGGCGCGCTCGTCGCGCTCTGGGGCTACGTCGGCGGCGTGTTCGCGCCGGTGGCGGTGCTCGTCGACACGTACCCCGCCGTGCGCAAGGCGCTCGTCGCGCTCGAGGCCGTGTTCGCGGTGCTCGACGCGGAGGAGGAATCGCCGGACCTGCCGGACGCGGTGCCCGCGCCGACGCTCCGCGGCCGGGTCACGTTCGAGGCCGTACGCTTCTCCTACGACGGCGGCCGGCCCGCACTGGACGGGCTCCGCATCGACGTCGCGCCCGGCGAGACGGTCGCCCTCGTCGGCCCGTCGGGCGGCGGCAAATCGACCGTGTTGCGCCTCGTGCAGCGCGTGCACGAGCCGACCGCGGGCCGCGTCCTGCTCGACGGCCACGACCTACGCGGGCTGCAGGTGGCGACCGTGCGCCGGCAGCTCGGCGTCGTGCCGCAGGAGGTGGTGCTGTTCGCGGGGTCGGTCGCGGCGAACATCGCCTATGGCCGCCCGAACGCGACGCGCGCCGAGGTTGAAGCGGCGGCCCGCGCCGCCAACGCGCACGGGTTCATCGAGGCGCTCCCCGGCGGCTACGAGCACCACCTCGGCGAGGGCGGCCGCGGGCTTTCGGGCGGTCAGCGCCAGCGCGTCGCGATCGCGCGCGCGTTCCTCGTCGATCCGGCCGTGCTGCTGTTGGACGAGGCCACCGCGGCGCTCGACGCCGAGAGCGAGCGCGCCGTGCAGGACGCGCTGCGCGCGCTGCGCCGCGGGCGGACGACGATCGTCGTCGCGCATCGGCTGAACACCGTGCGCGACGCGGACCGCATCCTCGTGATCGAGCGCGGGCGCGTGGTGGGCGACGGGCCGCACGAGCAACTGTTGGGCGAATGCGCGAGCTACGCCGCGCTCGTCGCGGAGCAGATGGGCGGCGCCGAGCGGGGACCGGGGTTGCGGCTGGCGGCGTAGGAAACGTGGTGACGCGAGGCCTGGTGGGGCGCTTGGGACGGCGCTGCCAGCATGGCGCGAAGGCGCTCGCCCCGCGACCCGCCGTTTCAACAACGCGGGTTCGACAGCGCCGTTATACCAGCGCCACTCCAACAGCGTCTGACGAAGACCGCCGTGCGGTCTCCCGCCTTTTCGTCACCCCCGCGGCCACAACCACGCCGCCCCGCGCACCCCGCTCGAATCTCCGTGCACCGCGCGCCGCACCCGCGTCGCCGCCGCGGGCCGCTCGCCCGCCCCGGTCGCCGAGAAGATGTACGCGCCGAGCGCCGCCTCGGCCGCCTCCGGAACGCCGGGCACGTTGGACATGCCCCCGCCGAGCACGATGACGTCCGGGTCGAGCACGTCGACCACGACGGCGAGCGCGCGGGCGAGGCGGTCGTGGTAGCGCGCTAGCGAGGCCGCCGCGCCCGCGTCGCCCACGGCCGCGGCCTCGACGACCTCGTACGTCGTACGCGCCTCGCCCGTGTGCGCCTCGTGGTCGCGCGCGAACCCCGGCCCCGAGAGGAACTGCTCGACGCACCCGGAACGGCCGCAGTAGCAGGGCGGCCCCGGGCGCTCGTCGTCGCGGGCCCACGGGAGCGGCGTGTGCCCCCACTCCCCGGCGAGCGAGTTCGGGCCCGTGAGCGGCGCTCCGTTCACCACCACGCCGCCGCCCACTCCCGTCCCGAGGATCACCCCGAAGACGACGCTCGCGCCGGCGCCAGCGCCGTCGGCGGCCTCGGAGAGGGCGAAGCAGTTGGCGTCGTTGGTAAGGCGTATCGCCCGCCCCGTCCGCGCCTCGAGGTCAAGGCCTAACGGGCGGCCGTTGAGCCACGTCGAGTTGGCGTTCTTGACCCGCGCCGTCGCGGGCACGACGGCGCCGGGGATCCCGACCCCGACCGGTGCGCCCTCCGCCGCGCCCGCGTCGCGCGCGACGCCGGCGACGAGCGCGGCGACGGCGGCCAGCGTCCCGTCGTAGTCGCGCGGGGTCGCGACGCGGCGACGCACCACCTCGCGCCCGTCGTCAGCCAGCGCGAGCGCTTCGATCTTGGTGCCGCCGAGGTCGACGCCGAGGCGCATCGGGGGGTGGAGTTCGGGGGTGGACGCGGGGGGTCGGGACGTCCGGGCGGCCGTAGCACCAATCGTGCGCGGAAGGCGCGCGGCGCGGCCGGGGCTTCCGGCCGGCGTTTCTCTCGATTGACTGACTCATGATTGCAGCCCACGGCATCGCCGCCTTCGACCCGACCGCTCCGCTCGGCCCCTGGAACTTCGAGCGCCGGGATCCGGGGCCGCGAGACGTACGGATCGACATCCTCTTCTGCGGCATCTGCCACTCCGATCTCCACACGGTCCGCGGGGAGTGGGGGCCGATCAAGTACCCCCAGGTGCCCGGCCACGAAATCATCGGGCGCGTTTCGGCCGTCGGCGGCGAGGTGCAGGCGTTCCGCGAGGGACAGCTCGTCGGCGTCGGCTGCATGGTCGACAGCTGCCGCGAGTGCGGGAATTGCCGCGAGGGCCTCGAGCAGTTCTGCGACGTGGGCTTCACGGGCACGTACGGCGGCGTCGAGAAGGAGACCGGGCGTCCGACGCAGGGCGGCTACTCGAACACGATCGTCGTCGACGACCGGTTCGTGCTGCGCGTGCCCGACGGGCTCGACCCCGCGTCGGCCGCGCCCCTCCTCTGCGCCGGGATCACGACCTACTCGCCCCTGCGCGAGTTCGGCGCCGGACCGGGCAAGCGCGTCGGCGTCGTCGGGCTCGGGGGGCTGGGCCACATGGGTGTCAAGATCGCGCGCGCGATGGGCGCCGAGGTGACGCTCTTCACGACGTCCCCGGGCAAGGCCGACGACGCGCGGCGGCTCGGCGCGACCAACGTGGTGGTGTCGCGGAACGAGGACGAGATGCGCGGCGTGCGCAACTCGCTCGACCTCATCCTCGACACGGTCTCGGCCCCGCACGCGCTCGACCCCGAGTTGAACGCGCTCCGCCGCGACGGCACGCTGGTCCTGTTAGGCGGTTCGCCCGAGCCGCACGCGATCGGGGCGGTGTGGCCGTTCATCACCGGGCGGCGGCGGCTCGCGGGCTCGCTGATCGGCGGCGTCCGCGAGACGCAGGAGATGCTCGACTTCTGCGCCGAGCACGGGTTCGGCGCGGACGTCGAGGTCGTCCGGCCGGATTACGTGAACGAGGCGTACGAGCGCATGCTGCGCAGCGACGTGAAGTACCGCTTCGTGCTGGACCTGGGCGCGCTGGACGCGTGACCCCGGGGCGGGCGGGCGCCTCGCCCGCCCGCCCCGTGAGACGTCGTGCTAGGCGCCCGGCGCGAGCGGCCCGGCGGCCGCGGCCCGCGCCGCGGCCTCGTCGCGCAGCACGCGGCGCAGCACCTTGCCCACGGTCGAGCGCGGGAGCGCGTCGCGCAGCTCGAGCGTGCGCGGCACCTTGAACGGCGCGAGGTTGGCGCGGCAGTGGGCGATCAGCTCGTCCGCGCCCGCGGAGGCGCCGGGGCGCAACACCACCGCGGCCCGCACGACCTCGCCCATGTACGGGTCCTGCGCCGCGTACGCCGCCGCCTCCTGGACCGCGGGGTGCTCGTGCAGCACCTCCTCGATCTCGCGCGGGTAGACGTTGTAGCCGCCGACGAGAATCATGTCCTTCTTGCGGTCGACGATGCGGAAGTAGCCGTCCGGCTCCATCACTGCGACGTCGCCCGTGTGCAGCCACGGCGGCCCGCCGTCGCCGTGGTCCCGCAGCGCCGTCGCGGTCTCGTCGGCGCGGTTGTAGTAGCCCGTCATGACGTTAGGCCCGCGCAGGCACAACTCTCCCGGCGCGCCCGGCTCGACCGGGCCGCCGTCGTCGTCGACGATCAGGCACTCGACGTCGCAGACGGGCACGCCGATCGTGCCCTCGCGCGGCGGGCGCCCGGGCGGCTGCGTGTGCGTCGTCGGTGACGCCTCGCTCAACCCGTAGCCCTCGACGATCGCCACGCCCGTGCGCGCGGTGAACTCCCGGCCGACCTCGATCGGCAGCGGCGCCGACCCCGAGTTGACGAGCTTGAGGCGCGCGAACGCGGGCGCGAGCGCCGCGGCGCGTTCGGCGTCGGCCGCGAGCGCGGCGTTGAACCCGACGAACATCGCCGGAACGCCCGGGAAGGACGTCGCGCCGCCGCGCGCCATCAGCTCCAGCGCCTCCCTCGCGTCGAAACGCGGGAGCAGCAGCAGCGTCGAACCGCCGGCGACGATGCTCATGTTGAGCGCGCACGTCAGGCCGTAGATATGGAAGAACGGGATGAGCGCGAGCCCGGTCTCCTCGCCCTCGACCAGCTGCGGGCAGAAGGCGCGCGACTGCAGCGCGTTGGCCACCACGTTGAAATGCGTGAGCATCGCGCCCTTGCTCGTGCCCGTCGTGCCGCCGGTGTACTGCAGGACCGCGATGTCGCGCCGCGCGTCGACGGCGACGGGGGTCGGCGCGCCGCGCTCGTCGGCCATCAGCGCCGCGTAGCGGTGCAGCCCTTGGCGCTCGGGCACCTCCGCGTACGTGCCTTCCGCCCGCGCCTTCGCCAGGTAACCCGCGGCGACCGGCGTGGGCATCGCGTCGTCGAGCCCGGTGACGATGACACGCCGGACGGGCGTCTCGCCCGCGACGGCGTCGAAGACGCGCCACATCGGCGCGAGTACGACGAACGTCTCCGCGCCCGCGTCGCGCAGGACGTGGCCGAGCTCGCGGGGGGTGTAGAGCGGGTTGAGGCCGAGCACCGTGGCGCCGGCCCGGAGCGCGCCGTAGAACGCGACGGCGAACTGCGGACAGTTCGGCAGCATCACCGCGACGCGGTCGCCCTTGGCCACGCCGAACGCCTGCAGCGCGGCGGCGAAGCGGTCGACCTGCGCGTCCAGCTCGCGAAACGACACCGTCGCGCCGTAGAAGACGAACAGCGCGCGGTCGCCGTAGCGCTCCGCCGCGGTCCGCACGTAGTCGTGCAGCGGATGCTCGGGGTAGGGCGCCAGGCTGTGCGGGACGTCGGCGGGGTACTGGGCGAGCCAGGGGCGGTCGGCGGCGGTCGCGGTCATGGGCGGGGCAGGGGCGGGATGGGTGGAGAGCGGCGGGCTACCATGACACCGTATTCGCGGGGCGCACGTCCGTCGACGCCCGGTCGACGAGGTCGGGCGCGTCGGCGCGGTCGCGCGCGGCGA
This sequence comes from uncultured Gemmatimonadales bacterium, assembly GCA_963763675.1. GTDB lineage: Bacteria > Gemmatimonadota > Gemmatimonadetes > Gemmatimonadales > Gemmatimonadaceae > BPUI01. The sequence continues at coordinate 367,913 of CAVXPN010000003.1, read as the reverse complement.
CCACGCGCGGGACGACCTCGCGGGACGACCTTTCCGGACAGGGACGACCACGTCGGCTCGCCGTGCAGCATGAGCACGGTCTCGCCGGCGGCCGCGCCCCACCCGACGGGGCGCTCGTCGAGGTCGTGCACGCGCAGCGGGCCGAGTGCCGCGCCTAACGTGTCGCCGTCGACCTCGGCGTAGTGCGGCGCGAACGGGTACCCCGCGAGCCCCTCGACGCGAGCGTCGGGCGTGCGGAGTACGCGGCTGGCGCTCACGCGGGGGCTCCGGCGGTGGAGTCGATCTCGCGCGGGGGGCGGCGCCCCGCGTGGCGCAGGAGGAATGCGGCCGCCGCGTCGAGCGACGCCGTCGCCTCGGGGACGACACCGTCCCAGAACTGCCAGACGTGCGGCACCCGGTCGTAGAGCGCGAGGTCGACGTCGACCCCCGCGGCGCGCGCGCGTTCGGCGGTGCGCACCGCGTCGTCGCGCAGCACCTCGGCGCGCGACGCGTGCATCAGGAGCGGTGGCAGGCCCGTGAAGTCGGCGTAGAGCGGTGACGCCGTCGGCGTGCGCGGGTCCGCCTCGCCGAGGTAGGCGGCCGGGCCGCGGCGCAGCCCCGAGGCGGTGAACATCGCGCACCGCCGGTCGTTCTCGTCGACCGACGCGCCGGTGACGGCGAGGTCGGTCCAGGGCGAAAAGAGCGCGGCCGCGGCCGGCAGCGGGTCGCCCGCGTCACGCAGGGCGACGAGCGTCGAGAGCGCGAGTCCGCCCCCGGCCGAGTCGCCGGCGAGGACGAGGCGGACGGGCGAGACGCCCGACGCGTACAGCCCGCGGACGACGGCGAGCGCGTCGTCGAGCGCCGCGGGGTAGGGGTGCTCCGGCGCGAGGCGGTAGTCGGGTGCGAAGGTGCGGGCGCGCGCGTCCGCGGCGCCTAACCGGCGTTCGAGTGCGGCCGTGACGGGCCGGTGCGTCGCCGCCGAACACGCCATGTATCCGCCGCCGTGCAGGTAGAGCAGCACGGGGCCGCGCCGGTCCCCGACGACGTCGCCGGAGTCGCCCGCGGGCGCGATCCATTCGCCCGCGACGCCGCCCACCGCGCCCGGCTCGACGCGGACGCCGCGCACCTTCGCGCGCGGGCCGCCGTCCATCCGGGCGCGGACGTCCTCGACGGTCGTCATCCGCCGCGGGCGCATTGGGAGCCCCTTGAACTGCGCGCGCACGGCCCAAGACGCGAGGTACGCCTGCCAGCTGGCCATCGAAGGTTCGGTTGGGGCGAGTGTTAGGCGTCGGACGCCGGCGGCGCGGGCGGGCGCGCGTGGCGCACGGCGCGCCGGTTGGCCAGCATGGCGGCGCCGCCGAGCCGGGTGATCTCGCGCGCCTCGAGCGCGCCGACGATCCGCCAGTAGCGGACGGGCAGCAGCCGTTGCGCGCGGTCCATGATGCGCGCGTCGGAGCCGGGCTTGAAGACGATCGCCGCGCGCGGCGAGAACATCGCCTTGTCGATGAACGTGTGGTGGTCGATGCGGCCCGATGCGACGAGGTCGAGCTTGGGCGACACCGCGTACGTCCCCTGCGCGTACGCGCCCCCGATCACGAAGCGGTCCTGCGGCTCGTAGCGCGCGTAGAAGTCGCCGCCGAGGACGAGGCTGAGCGGCCCGTACGTCGGCGCGAACTGCGCCTGCGCGCCGCTCTGCCGCGACAGGTCCTGGGTGAGCGTGCCGAGCGGGATCCGGTACGTGTCGTTGCCGCGATTGAAGTTGGTGTAGACCTGCGCGCACAGGTTGCCGTACGTGACACGCGACTGCACGTGGCCGTACCCGAAGCCATTGTTGTACGAGTCGCCGAGCCCGGTCAGCTCGAGCCAGCTGCCTTTGAAGTCGCCGGCGCTGGTCGCGATGTTGAGGCCCTCGACGGGGCGCACGTCGATGCGGCCGTCGACCGTCGCGCGCCGCGCCGTGCTCGGACGAATGCCGATGTTGCGCCCGGTGAAGCTCGTCGTGTCGCCGGTCGCCTTGATGTAGTCGGCGCGCGCGGCGAGCTCCTGCTGGCGGTACGGGTCGTCGTCTGAGATCGGCCAGTCGGTGAGCGAGAGGAGGCTGCCCGAAATCTTCGCCGCGAACTTGTCGCCGATCGCGCCCGCGAGGCGGATCTGCGCCTTCGCGAAGTCGCGCGAGCCGCCCTGGGCGAGCACCTGGATCCCCTGGTTCTCGAACGGGCTGCGGGTGATGATCTGCAGGACGCCGCCCGTGTAGTTGAGGCCGTAGAGCGCCGACGCGGGGCCTAACACGCGTTCCATGCGCGCGACGTCGTCGCTCGTCTGCGGCATCGTGTGGAGCGCCGGCAGGCCGAGGCCGGGAGAGGCGCCCGGGCGGTAGTCGACGAGGTACGGACGGGATTTGCAGGGAGCCCTACGGGTGCGAGCACTGCTTACCGTACGGCATGGGCTCGCGGCAGCGGGGCCGGGCTGACGCCCGCACGCAGACGCACTACCCGCGGGCCGCCCGGCCCGGCGCCGGCCGGAACGCCATCGCCCCGTCCTCGACCGAGCCGAACCGGAACGCGACCAGGTCGCGCGCGTAGCTCTGGTGCAGCCGCCAGGGCGCGCGCGCGCCCTGCTGCGGCAGCGACTCGAGCGCGCGCTGCACGTACCCGGACGTGAAGTCGAGCACCGGCTCGCGACTCGTCTCGTCCGGCCGCATGCGCGGCACACACTCGACATAACCGCGCCGCTCCATGTGGTTCAGCAGCCGGCACACGTACTCGGCCACGAGGTCGCACTTGAGCGTCCACGATGCGTTGGTGTAGCCGAACGCCGACGCGAGGTTCGGCACGCCGCTGTACATCATCCCCTTGTAGGCCGTCGTCTTCGAGAAGTCGACGGGTGCGCCGTCGACGACGAGCGACATGCCGTGGAAGAGCTTGAGGTCCAGCCCCGTCGCCGTGACGACGACGTCCGCGTCGAGCCGCGCGCCCGACCGCAACGTCACGCCCGCCTCGTCGAACGTTTCGATGTGGTCCGTGACCACCGCCGCGCGTCCGGACCGGAGCGCGGCGAAGAGGTCCGCGTCGGGAGCCACGCACACGCGCTCGTCCCACGGGTCGTAGCGCGGCGTGAAGTGCGCGCCCACGTCGTAGTCCGGGCCTAACGCCTGCCGCACGCCGGACGCAATCACCTTCTTGACGAGCGCCGGCCGGCGCCGGGCGAGGCGGTAGAAGAACTGGCCGTAGAGCACGTTCTTCCAGCGCGTGATCGCGTGCGCCGCCTTCGCGGGCATGCGGGCGTGCAGCCAGTTCGCGATCCCGTCCTCCGTCGGCCGCGCGACGATGTAACTCGGCGAGCGCTGGAGCATCGTCACGTGCGCGGCCTGCCCGGCCATCGCCGGGACGAGCGTGACCGCCGTCGCGCCGCTGCCGATGACGACCACGCGCTTGCCGGCATAATCGAGGTCGTCGGGCCACTGCTGCGGGTGCACGACTCGGCCGGCGAACCGCTCCATGCCGGGCCACGTCGGCGAGTAGCCCTGCTCGTAGTTGTAGTACCCGGTGCAACCGTAGAGGAAGTCACACGTCAAGCGGGCCGGCTTCCGCTCGGGACCGACGTCCGCGTCGACGATCCAACGCGCGTCCTCGGTCGACCATTCCGCCCGAGTCACCCGGTGCTCGAAGCGGATCTTGCGGTCGATGCCGTACGCGGCCGCGGTCTCCTCGATGTACTGCTTGATCGCCGGCCCGTCGGCGATCGCCTTCGGGTCCTGCCAGGGGCGGAAGCCGTAGCCGAGGGTGTGCATGTCCGAGTCGGACCGGACCCCCGGGTAGCGAAACAGATCCCACGTGCCGCCCATCGCGGCCCGCCCCTCGAGGACCACGTAGCGGCGCGTTGGGCAGCGGGCCTGGAGGTGGTACGCCGCCCCGATGCCCGAGAGGCCGGCCCCGATGACCAGCACGTCGATGTGCTCGGGCACTTCGGCGGTTGCAGTCACGTCGACGGTCCGGAGGTCGGGGCCGGGTGGGGCGGGGCGCGGCACAGCGGCACCCGGCGCTTTCGTCGCGGTACGAGCACGTACCAGCGGCACGCTCAGCGTACCCTCGCGCGCGGGCACGGTCAAGCCGCATCCTCGACGGCCCATGCGCGCCGCACTCAACGCCCGTCCGAGCGATCCCCGCAGGGCAGACCGCGCCGCAGTGTCGCCAGCCCCCGGCGCCGACCCGCGCGAACGCCTCCTCGCCGGCATGGCCGCCGCGCTAGACTCCCGGCCATGAGCGACATCGCACTCGTCTGCATCGACGTCGACGGCACTCTCGTGGACAGCTCCGGCGTCGTCCCGCCCCCGGTCTGGCCGGCGGCGGCGCGCCTGCGCGCGCGGGGAGTACGCCTCGCGATCTGTTCGGGGCGCGCCGCGCTCGGCAAGGCGCGGGCATTCGCCGAACGCCTCGACCCCGATGGCTGGCACATCTTCCAGAACGGCGCGAGCGTCGTGCGGCTGCCGGCGGGGACGTCGCGCTCGATCCCGCTGCCCGCGGGCGCGGTCGAGTTCCTCGTCGAGCGCACGCGCGCGGCCCGCGCCGCGGGCTCGGGACGCGTGCTCGAACTCTACCGCGACGACGCGTACGTGACGGACGACGCGCCCGGCGTGCCGGGCGACCGCGGCCCGCGCCACGCCGAGCTGCTCGGGATCGCCTACGCCCCGCACCCGCTCGACGCCCTCGGCGCCGCGCTGGGCGGACCGCCGGTCCGGGCGCAGTGGGTAGTCCCAATCGAGGAGACCAACGCCATCGTCGCCGAGGCGCTCCCGGGGCTCGTGATCGGCCCGGCGGCGTCGCCGGCGATGGCGGACTCGATGTTCCTCAACATTACCGCGGACGGCATCGACAAGGCGAGCGCCGTGCGCGCGGTCGCCGACGCCTACGGCGTACCGATGGCCCGCGTGATGATGGTCGGCGACGGCGCGAACGACGTGGCCGCGCTGCGCGCCGTGGGACTTGGGGTGGCGATGGGCAACGCGGAGCCCGCGGCGATCGCGGCTGCCGCGCGCACCGTCGCCGACGTCGACGCCGGCGGCCTCGTGGAGGCGCTCGCCCTCGCGAGCGCGTGACGCGATGGCGTTCGGCGACCTCTGGCGCACCGCGGCCGATCGCCTCGGCCTAGGCCCCTCGCGGCGCGAGCTGTTGGACGTCCGCGGCCTCCGCGTCGCCGTCGAGAATACGCGTCCCGACATCGAGACCGCGACGGTCCTGGAGCGACTGGACGAGGCGCTCGCGCTGATCGAGCGATACCAGCCCTGGCGCCTGGTCCACCTGCGGCAGGACGTACGCGAGATCCGCGTCGTGCGCTTCGCGTGCCGCGGGGCCTTCTTCCCGGCCGACCGCGCCGTGGTGACGGAACTGACCTTCCTCGGACGCCGCGACATCGGCCCCGGGCTCGTCGCCTCGTCGATCGTCCACGAGGGCGTGCACGCGCGCGTGCACGCGATGGCCGAGCGGTTGGCATGGTCGCGCGACTGGGCACTCGCCCGCGAGGAGCGCCTGTGCCGCCGCGCCGAGCTCGCCCTCGGCCGGGCGCTACCCGCCGCGTTAGGCACCGAAGTCGTCGAGCGGGCGGCGCAGATGCTCGCGCTCGCCGACGCGGACGTCGCGCCGACCGTCGACTGGCGCGAGGCGGAGGCGAGGGTGCGCGGGGCCGACAGGGCGGGGCGGTAGGCCCACCCCGATCCTCGTTCGGTGGCCGCGGCGTCGACCCTGCGTCGTCCGTATCCTTCCCGCATGGCCCGCGTTCTCATTCCGCTCCTGCTCGCTGCCGCCGCCGCGCACGCCCAACCGCCGGCCGCCCCCGACACCACGCGCTACACCCACGCCGATACGCTGCGCGGCTCGATGGGGCCGGCGCGCGCGTGGTGGGACGTGCGCCGCTACGACCTCGCGGTCCGCTTCTCCCCCTCGGACAGCACGATCAGCGGGCGGAGCCTCATCACGTACCGCGTCGTCGCCCCGCCGCGCACCGGCGCCGGGCTGCGGACGGGACGCGGCGAGTTGCAGGTCGACCTCCAGGCCCCGCTCGTCCTCGACAGCGTCGTCGCCGTCCCGGGCGCGCGCCTCGCCCTGCGCCGCGACGGCAACGCGTATTTCGTCACCCCGGCCGCCGCGCAGCCACTCGGTGCGCGCCGCGCGCTGGCCGCGTACTACCACGGCCGCCCGCTCGTCGCGCGCCACGCGCCGTGGGACGGCGGGGTCGTGTGGACCGCCGACTCGCTCGGCCACCCCTGGCTCGCCACGGCGGTGCAGGGGACCGGCGCGAGCGCGTGGTGGCCCGTCAAGGACACCCAGGCCGACGAGCCCGACGAGGGACAGACGGTCGCGATCACGGTCCCCGACTCGATGCAGGACGTCTCCAACGGCCGCCTGCGTTCGGCCGTGCCTAACGGTGACGGGACGACGACCTACACGTGGGCCGTGACGAGCCCGATCAACAACTACGACGTCACCGCGAACGCCGGACGCTACGCCCATATCTCCGATGCCTACGACGGCGAGGGCGGGCGGCTCACGCTCGACTTCTGGCCGCTCGCCTACCACGCGGATACGGCGCGCGTCCAGTTCGCCCAGGTCAGGCCGATGCTCGCCTGCTTCGAGCACTGGTTCGGCCCGTACCCGTGGTACGCCGACGGCTACAAGCTGGTCGAGACCCCGCACCTCGGCATGGAGCACCAGAGCGCCGTCGCCTACGGCAACCACTACCGCAACGGCTACCTCGGCCGCGACCTGTCGGGCACCGGGCTCGGCCTAACGTGGGACTTCATCATCGTGCACGAGAGCGGGCACGAGTGGTGGGGCAACAGCATCACCACGCGCGACATCGCCGACATGTGGGTGCACGAGGGCTTCACGAGCTACGCCGAGGCGCTCTACGTGGAGTGCCGCGACGGCAAGGCGGCGGGGGCGCGGTACGTGATCGGTACGCGCGCGCGGGTGCGCAACGACCGTCCGATCGTGGCCCCGTACGGCGTGAACGCCGAGGGCTCGGGCGACATGTACTTCAAGGGCGCCAACATGCTGCACACGATTCGCCAGCTCGTCGGCGACGACGAGCGCTGGCGCGCGACGCTCCGCGGCCTGCAGCAGCACTTCCGGCACCAGGTGGTCACCGGCGCGCAGGTCGAGGCGTACATGAGCGCGCAGCTCGGCCTCGACCTCGCGCCGGTGTTCGCGCAGTATCTGACGACTACGGCGATTCCGACGCTCGAATACCGGCACACGTCGGGCGATTCGCTCGCCTTCCGTTGGGCGGGCGTGACTCCGGGGTTCGCGATGCCGGTGCGCGTCCGGCTCCCGGGCGGCGCGACGCTCCCGCTCCGGCCGACGGCGGCGTGGGGCCGCGTGGCGCTGCCGGCCTCCGCTGCGATGCCGGCCTCGCCTGCACGCGCGGCGCGCGAGGTGACGGCTGCCGGGCCGCGGTGGGCGCTCCAGATCGACCCCGACTACTACGCGCTCGCGCGCGACGCGGACGCCCCCGTTCAGGCGGCCGCGCCCACCTCGGGACTCGGGACCCCGCGGGGCTCGCCGTAACGGCGCCGGCGCCTCAGTCGCGGCGGTAGACGAGGCGGTAGCGCAACGGCATTGGCAGCCGCGCGTGCGACACCGTCACCGCGATGTTCAACGACCGGCCGTCCTCGCCGGGCGTGAAGACGTTCTCGCGGCGGCTGCCGTCGCGCCCGACGAACGTCTGCACGAGCCGCTGCCCCGCGAGCACTGCGTGCAGCTGGAACTGGTCGCCGTTCTCCCGGCGCCACGTCACCTCCGCGCCGCCGGCGGGGCTCGTGATCGGGGCCATCTGGTCGACCTGCGTGCTGATCTCCGACGATGTGATCGTGACGGTCAGGCGATCGTGCATCTCGTTCGCGCTCCGCAGGCGCGAGCGCGCGATCGGGCGGATGAAGAAGTTCATCCGCCCGGTCACTGTGTCGATCGCGCGACGGACGTCCCCGCTCGCCGCGCGGTCGAGCACCCAGCGCCCGGTCAGCGAGTCGCCGGGTACTTGCGCGGTCGGCGCGGCCGCCACGTGGGCGGCCGGCGCGTCGCTGACGGACACGGAGGCGGCAGCCACCGCGGTCATCGCGTCAGGCGGCCTGCCACGTCCGCCGCACCTGCTCGGCCGGGTGCGAGAGCCGCACGCGCGCGTCGTCGACCGTACCGACGTGCGCGCGGCCGCTGCGGACCACGTCTGTCTGTTCCTGAATCGCCGTCGTGTCCGCCATCGCGTCGCGCTCCTCGTTGCAGGGTGTCCCGGCCCCCGGGCACGGCGCGTACCATCGCCGCGGCGCGGCGGCGCGCCGCCCGCGGCCTCCCCGGCCGCGTCCTACAGTAGCGTGCCGCGCAGGATGACCACCGCGACCGAGAAGTAAATGATCAGCCCGGTGACGTCGACCAGCGTCGCGACGAACGGCGCCGACGCGCTCGCCGGGTCGAAGCCGAGTCGCTTGAGGATGAACGGCAGCATGCTCCCGGCCAGCGACCCGAACGCCACGATGCCGACGAGCGCGGTGCCGACCGTGAGGGCGACGAGCCAGTGGTGCGCGCCGTAGTTGTAGAGCCCGAGGTGCTGCCACAGCTCGATCCGCACGAAGCCGATCACCCCGAGGATGGAGCCTAATACGAGGCCCGTCGGCAGCTCGCGCCGCGCGGTGCGCCACCAGTCCGTCAGCTCCAGCTCGCGGAGCGCGAGTGCCCGGATGATGAGCGACGTCGCCTGCGACCCCGAGTTCCCGCCGCTCGACATGACGAGCGGGATGAACATCGACAGCACCACGGCCTTCTCGATCGTCCCCTCGAAGCGCTGCATCGCCGTCGCGGTGAGCATCTCGGACAGGAACAACGCGCACAGCCACCCGGCGCGCTTGCGCACCATCTGCCAGAACCCGATGCGGTTGTACGGCACGTCGAGCGCCTCCGACCCGCCGAGCTTCTGCACGGTCGCGGTCTGCGCGCGCACGATCGCGTCGATCACGTCGTCGACCGTGACGATGCCCAACACGCGCCGCGCGTCGTCGACCACCGGCACGGCGAGCAGGTTGTACTTGCTGACCGTTTCGGCCACGAGCGCGCGCGGCGCGTCGGGCGGCACCGTGACCGGCGGCCGCGGCACTCCGACCTCGGCGACCGGCTGGTCGCGGGGCGCGACGAGCAGGTCGCGGAGCGAGACCGCGCGCAGCAGCCGCCCGTGCGCAGGGTCCTCCCCGGGGGCGGCGTCGGTCACGTAGGCGACGTAGATCGTCTCCTTGCTGTGCGCGCCGCGCGCGATCTCGTCCAACGCCGAGCCCGCGGTCGCCGACGACGGGAGGGCGACGAACTCGGTGGTCATGATCCCGCCCGCGGTGTCGGGCTTGTATTGCAGCAGCAGCTCGAGCGTCGCGCGCGTCGGGGCGTCGACGCGCGGCAGCAGTCGCGCGCGGTCGACCTCGCGGAGCTCGCGGAAGAGATCCGCCTGCTGGTCCGCGCTCATCGCGTCGACGAGCGCGGCGGCCGAGTCCGTGTCCATGCGCCGCACGAGTTCGGCCCGCGCCCGCGCGAGCTCGGGCTCGTCGAAGGTCTGGACGGCGAGGTCGAACGGCAGCGCCGCGAGCACATGGGCGCCCGCGTCTGGCGGCAGGCGCGTCAGCGACTCCGCGATGTCCGCCGGTCGCATCACGTGGCACGCGCTCGCCAGCTCCTCCGGGTCACGGTGGACGAGGTAGAGGAGCTCGGCGTTCGAGCGGTCGGCTGGGGGGGCGGGCGGCGCGGCGGGCATCGGTGTCGGGTAGGCGGCTCGCGCAGTATGCCGGGCGCGCCGGTACGGCGCCACGCGCGAGCCGGGTCCGCCAGGATCGACGCGGCAAAGATCACACAAAGCGACGCGGGCATTTCTGGGTCGTTCGCCCGTCCGGCTTGCCCGACGCTCGGGTCCGGCTAGGATGCCGCGCGATGACGCGCCCTCGTGTTCGCGCCGGCCTCGCGGCCCTCGTTCTGACGCCCGTCGCGTTCGCGGGACCGCTCGCCCGGTCCGCGCGCGCGCAAACCGCGCCGCCGCCCGACACGGCGCGGCGCGGTCGGCCGCCCGAGGACGCGGACCGCGGCTCCGCCCGCTGGACACCGTACCTGCTCGGCACGCAGGTCAACGTCATCACGCAGCACCTCTTCCACGTCCCGAGCCCGTACGCCGCCGCCAACAGCTTTGGCCCGAACGCCGAGACGAAGACCAGCCACGCGTACGGCCTCTACGCCGGACTCGCCGCGTCGCCGCGGCTGTCGGGCTACCTCGACGTCGAGATGATCCGCGGGTTGGGCGTGAACCGGGCGACCGGCCTGGCCGGCATCCCCAACGGGGACGTGATCCGCCAGGGCACCACCGACCTCGGCTCGGGGCCGTACGTCGCGCGCGCGTACCTGCGCTACGTGGTTCCGTTAGGCCCGCGCGGCGCCGCCCGCGGCACCCGGACGCGAGACACCCTCGCGCGGGGGCAGGACCAGGTGCCGCAGGTCCTGTCCGCCCGCCGCCTCGAAGTCGTCGCCGGCAAGCTCGCCGTCTCGGACCTGTTCGACCTCAACCGCTACGCCAACAGCACGCGACTCCAGTTCATGAACTGGGGGCTGTTCCAGAACACGGCCTGGGACTTCGCCGCCGACACGCGCGGCTACACCAATGGCGTGTCGCTTGCCTACGTCCGCCCGGGCGCGATCCTCCGCGCGGCGAGCTTCCAGATGCCGCGACGCGCCAACGGCAACGTCTTCGACGCGAACCTCGGCCGCGCCCAGGGCACCCAGGCCGAGCTCACCGTCGTGCCCACGGCGCTCGGCCTCGGCGACCGTACGCCGACGGTGCGCGTGCTCGGGTACCTCAACCACGCGCGCATGGGCCTCTACCGCGAGGCGCTCGACCGCGGCGCGGCGACCGGGCAGGCGCCAGACGTCGTCGCCACCGACGCGCCCGGCCGCCGCAAGCGCGGGTACGGGGTCAATGCCGAGCTGCCGCTCGCCGACGCGGGCGAATCCGGCCTGTTCTTCCGCCTCGGCGGCTGCGACGGCGACGTCGAGAGCTTCGCCTTCACCGAGGTCGAGCACCACCTGAGCGGCGGCTTGCAGCTGACGGGCGCGCGCTGGCGCCGCGGCGACGACCGGGTCGGCCTGGGGATCGTCCGCCACGGACTTTCGGACGAGCACCGCGCGTACCTCGCGGCGGGCGGCGCCGGGTTCCTCCTCGGCGACGGCCGCCTGCACTACGGCCCCGAGACGATCGCCGAGGCCTACTACCGCGCCCAGATCGGCCCGTTCGTCGAAGTCAGCCCCGACGTGCAGCGCGTGGGCAGTCCGGGCTACAACCGGGACCGCGGGCCGGCGACCGTGGCGGGCGTTCGGCTCAACCTGCGGTACTGACGCGCGTCACGAGCGCGGAACGCTCCGTACGGAACGGCCCAGCGCTGCTCTTGCCGCGCCCGCGGTCCCGAACCTGCTACCCGCACCGACCAGGTCGCCCCGCGCCCTCTGCGCCCTGCCGACCCCACCCGACTCAACGCGAGACACTCTCATGGCCGATCCCATGTCCGCCCCCGATGCGATCAACTACCTGATCGAGACCGCCCAGGACGGCGCCGATGGCTACAAGGCGGCCGCCGAGGACGTCAAGGACGCGCAGCTCAAGCAGGTCTTCCACCAGTTTGCGACGCAGCGCGCGCAGTTCGCCGACGAGCTGCGGAACGTCGCGACCCAGGTGGGCGCCGACGCGCACAAGGGCGGCTCGGTATCTGCCGCCGCGCACCGCGGCTGGATCAACCTCAAGAGCGTCGTGACGGGGCGCGACGACGCGGCGATTCTCGCGGAGTGCCAGCGCGGCGACGAGAATGCGGTCAAGGCGTACGGGGATGCCGTGAGCTCGCCGCTCCCGGCGGCGGCGATGACCGTCGTGCAGCGGCAGTCCACGGCCGTCCAGGCGGCGTACCAGCAGATCCGCGGCCTGCACGCCGCGAGCTGACCGCACCCCGGCCGCCGCTCCGGGCGTCAGCCCGCGGCGGCGGCCGCGGTCGAAGCGGCCCGGTGCGCGGGGCCGCTGTCCGTCATCGGCGCCCCGCGCTCTGTCGCCCCGGCGAGCGCGAACGCCGTGCCGACGAGCCCCAGGTGCGAGAACGCCTGTGGGAAGTTGCCGACCAGCCGCCCCGCGCCTGCGTCGTACTCCTCGCTCAGCAGCCCGAGGTCGTTGGTCAGGCCGAGGAGTCGTGCGTACAGGGCCCGCGCGTCGTCCATCCGGCCGAGCACGACGTAGTTCTCCGCGAGCCAGAAGCTACAGGCCAGGAACGCGCCCTCGCCACCCGGGAGTCCGTCGTCCATCCGCCCCGTGTCGTAGCGCCGCACGAAGCCGTGTGCATCCAGGAGCCGCGCCTCGACCGCCGCGACCGTGCCGCGCACCCGCGGGTCGTCGGGCGGCAGGAAGCCGACGAGCGGGATCATCAGCGTGCTCGCGTCGAGCTGCGCGGACCCGTACGCCTGCACGAAGCTGCCTAACGGGCCGATCGACGGGTCGAAGGCGCGCGCGCACACCTCCTCGTGGATGCGCCGCCGCGCCTCGCGCCAGCGGTCCACCGGGCCCTCGAGGCCGTACCGCTCGGCGCCCCGTACCATGCGGTCGAACGCCACCCACGCCATCACCTTCGAATGCGTGAAGTGCCGGCGCGGCCCGCGCACCTCCCACAGCCCTTCGTCCGGCTCGGCCCAGATCGTATCGAGGTGATTGACGAGCGCGCGGGCCAGCGCCCACGACTCGACGCTCTCGCCGAACCCTCCCCCGCGCGACATCGCGAGCGCGTCGACGACCTCGCCGAACACGTCGAGCTGTAGCTGGTCGTGAGCCGCGTTCCCCACGCGCACCGGCGCGGAGCCCTCGTAGCCCGGCAGCCACCCGACCTCCCACTCGAGCAGGTGCCGCTCGCCGCGGATGCCGTACATGATCTGCACCTGCTTGGGGCTCCCCGCGACCGCGCGCAGCAGCCAGTCACGCCACGCCGCCGCCTCGTCGTCGTAGCCCGCGTTCATCAGCGCGCTGAGCGTGAGCGTCGCGTCCCGCAGCCAGCAGTAGCGGTAGTCCCAGTTCCGCGGGCCGCCGACCTGCTCGGGGAGTGACGTGGTCGGCGCCGCGACGATCCCGCCCGTCGGCGCGTAGGTGAGGGCCTTGAGCGTCAGCAGCGAGCGGACGACCGCGTCGCGGTGCTCGCCGAGGTACGTGCACCGCCCCGCCCACTCGCGCCAGAACGCCTCGGTCGTGTCGAGCGCGGTGAACGGGTCGGTCGCCTCCGGCGGCGGCTGGTGCGAGGGGGCGTAGCTCAGCGTGAACGGCACGCGCTCCCCCTCGCCGACCTCGAATTCGCCCACTGTGGTGAGGTCCTCGCCGCGGAGCTCGACCGGCGTGCGGAGAACGACCATGTCGGGCCCGGCGATCGCGCGGATCGCCGTGGCGGGCGTCGGCTGGCCGGCCTGGGTCGCGTCGCGCGTCGCGTCGTGGTCGTCACCCAGGCGGGTGACCCACGGGACGGCGGCGCCGTAGGCGAATCGGATCACGAACTCGGTCCGCATCGTGACCCGCCCGCGCCGGCCGACGACGATGCGCACGAGGTCGGGCTTTTGGTCGCGAATCGGCATGAAATCGAGTACCGTCACCGCCCCGTCGGCGGTCTCCCACTCGGTCTCGAGGATCAGGGTGTCCGGCCGGTAGCGCCGCGTGGAGCGCGCGGTGGGGTCGGAGGGGGCAACCCGCCAGCGGCCGTGCTCCGGGCCGCCGAGGAGGGCGGCGAAGCAGGCGGACGAGTCGAACCGGGGGAGGCAGAGCCAGTCGACCGACCCGTCGCGCGAGACGAGGGCGGCGGTCTCACAATCGCCGAGCAGCGCGTAGTCTTCGATCCGGGCGGGCATGCTGTTGCGCCGTGCGCGTTTCGTACCAGCGGCGGGAACAGCCTGCAACGAAGAGGCTTGCTGATTTGTTGGTCGAGCGAGAGACACGGTGGACCCGTGGCGGGTGGGGCGACGGGTCCCGATCGGGTCCCGTCGCCCCACCCGCCACGGGTCCACCGTGTCTCTCGCTCTGCCCCAGTCAAGCAGGCCTCTTCCGAATAGGCCCTTCGGTACGGCCCCCGCGAAACGAGTACGGCGGCGCGGGACGGATACGGCGACGCGGATACGGCGCCGCGGGACCGGTACGGCGACGCGGCCGACACGACGCAGCAGCCCCCTCGTCACACCAACGCCGCCCCCCCCGTCACCACCACTCCGACCCCGACCAACGCCGTCCGCTGAATCCACCCCCCTGGTCCCGCCGCGACCGCGCGCAGCAGCACCCCGGCGAGATAAAGAAAATTCCCCGCCGCGAACGGCAGGACCGCGGGGGCCAGCTCCGCCGCCCGCTCGCCGAACGTGAGCGTGACCCCCGCGCCGAGCGCCGCCGCGAGCGCCGTCGCCGCGTTGTACGCGACCGCCCGCCTCGCCGTGACCCCTCCGTGCACGATCGCCCCGAACGTCCCGAACTCGCGCGGGACTTCGTGGAGCGCGACGGCGGCCGTCGTCAGGACCCCCGCCCGGACGTCGGCGAGGAAGGTCGCCGCGATGAGCGCGCCGTCGACGAGGTTGTGCACCGCGTCCCCGGTCACCGCGAGCCGCACCAGCGTGCGCCCGCCGAACGCGTGCCCCTCGTCGTGGTGGTCGTGCGTGCCGTGCAGCAGCCGCTCGAGGAGGGCGAACGCGATCACGCCCGCCACGGCCGTGCCGGCGACTACGGGACCGTGCGGGTTCCGCGCGTACGCCTCTGGCAGCAGCTGAAAGAGCGCGCCGCCGAGGAGCGCGCCCGCGGCGACGGCCGCCGCGTGCGGCGCCCACCGGCGGACCAGTCGTCCGTGCAGCGCGAGCGCGCCGAGCGCCGCGAGCGGCACGACGCTGACCAGCGCGACCGCGCCGAACGAGGCCCGCCAGACCTCCGCCGGCGCCGCCGTCAGATCTCGACCCGGTTGCCGATTTCGACGCTGCGGTCGGGAGGCAGGCCGAAGTAGTCCGCGGCCGTCGCCGCGACGCGCGACAGCCCCGCGAACAGGTGCTCGCGCCAGAGGGCCATCCCGGGCAGCGCGGTCGGGATGACGCGGTCGCGGTTGACGAAGTACGTGGCGGTCCCCGCCGCGTAGACCAGCCCAGGCGCCTGCCGCGCGATCGACTCGCGGACCGCGTCGCTCTCGAGCGCCCGCGCGAGGTGCGGGTCCTCCATGAACCCGAACCGGACCTCCGCGCGGTAGAACCCGTCCCCGAGCGCCTCGATGCGCACGCGCTGCTCGGCCTGCACGTTAGGCACCTGGAGCGTGCGCACGGTCGCCAGCACCGTCTGCTCGTGCGCGACGCGGTTGTGCTTGAGGTTGTGCAGGAGCGAGATCGGCGCGCCCGCGGGCGTCCCGCTCAGGAACACCGCCGTCCCCGGCACGCGCGTCACCTCGCCGCGCCGCACGCGCTCGACCACGTGGGCGACCGTGTCGCCCACGGCCGTCGTCCGCTCGAATACCAGCCGCCGCCCGCGCTTCCAGGTCGCGAGCACCGTGAACACCGCCGCCGCGACCGCGAGCGGCAGCCACCCGCCCTCGAGCACCTTCACGAGGTTGGCCGCAAGGAAACTCAGGTCGATGGCCATGAACAGCGCGACGAGCGGCACCACGCGCCACAGCGGCCAGCCCCAGCGCTCGCGCGCGACGACGTAGAAGATCGCGCTCGTGATCGCCATCGTGCTCGTGACCGCGATTCCGTACGCGGCCGCGAGGTTCGTCGACGACCGGAAGGTCAGGATGAGCAGCACGCACGAGGCGAGCAGCGCCCAGTTGACCGCGGGCACGTACACCTGCCCGAATTCGTGCTCCGAGGTGTGCCGCACGCGGAGCCGCGGACAGAAGCCCAGTTGGATCGCCTGCAGCGTGAGCGAGAACGCCCCCGAGATCACCGCCTGCGACGCGATCACCGTCGCGACCGTGCTCAGCAGCACGAGCGGAATCAACGCCCACCCGGGCGCGAGGTTGAAGAACGGGTGCTCCGACGCGCTCGGCGTCTGCAGCAGCAGCGCGCCCTGCCCGAAGTAGTTGAGCAGCAACGCCGGGTAGACCAGCGCGAACCAGGCGTACCGGATCGGCCGCCGCCCGAAATGGCCCATGTCCGCGTAGAGCGCCTCACCGCCGGTCACCACAAGCACCACCGATCCGAGGACCAGGAATCCGCGCAGGCCCTGCCCTTCGAAGAAGCGGAGCCCGTAGACCGGGTTGATCGCGGCGAGCACACCGGGCGCGCGGACGATCTGCGCTACGCCTAGGATCGCGATCACGCCGAACCAGACGACCATGATCGGGCCGAAGATCTTGCCGACCCTCGCCGTGCCGCCGCTCTGGAAGAGGAACAGCCCGATGATGATCGCGACCGAGAGTGGCAGTACGAACGGCTGCGCGTGCGGCGTCGCCACGCTGAGCCCCTCGACCGCGCTCAGCACCGAGATGGCGGGCGTGATGATGCCGTCGCCGTAGAGGAGTGCGGCGCCGAACAGCCCGAGCACGACGAGCCACCCGCGCTCGCTACGCCCCGTCGGCCGGATCGGCGTCGAGAGCGCCGTCAGGGCGAGAATGCCGCCCTCGCCGTGGTTGTCCGCCCGCATGATGAAAACGAGGTACTTGAGCGAGACCACGAGCGTCAGCGCCCAGAACACGAGAGACAGCACGCCGAGGACGTTGGGCGGGGTCGCCGGCACGCCGTGCTCGCTGTGAAAGCACTCGGAGAGCGCGTAGAGCGGACTCGTCCCGATGTCGCCGTAGACGACGCCCGCGGCCCCGAGGGCGAGGAGCGCCAGGTACCGGCCGACGGGCGCGGGCCCAGCGTGGCGAGCGGCCTCGGCGCTGTCGTCGTGGCGGGCGGCGTCGGCGGCCGCGGGGGTGATCGGCGGGTCGGCGGTCGCGGTAGTCATCGCCGTGCTCGCATGCACGCGGCGCGCCGGGCAAATCGGCGACTCTGACCGGCGCGCCGAGCTCGCGGGACGTCCGAAAATGCAGGCAACCCCGATCCTCTTGCGAGGGACCGGGGTCAACCCTGCCGCTTATGCCCGAACCCAGGGAAACCGCCGTCCGGGGGTCGTGAGCGACCACTCGCGCACCTGGAAGCCCGGGATCGGCGCCCGCAGTACGCGCGGCGTAACGTAGCGCGTGGGTTACCGCGCGCTACGCCACCGCTCCGACCGAGGGCGCGCGATAACAGGTCTTAGCGCCGCAGTGCCGGCGTCAGCTGTGCGAGGACGCTCCGCGCGGCCTGACGGTCCCCCTCGCTGAACACGTCGCGCCCGCGCGCGAGGCGGAACGACGCGAGCACCTCGTCGCACAGTTCCCGGAGGTGCGTACGAATGCGGCGGTTGGCGGACACCGGGCGCGGGCCCGACTCGGCGATGCGGGCGGCGGACGGCGAAGCGGTCGACATCAGGAAGCGTCTCGCGGTAGAGAGGGGTCGGTCACACGGCCGACCCGACCTCGAAGTCGGGCCGCCCGACCGCCGCCCAAGGCACGTTGCGGGCCAGGGCGCGCGCGCCGCGCCGCCTAACGTGCCCCGCCGCCGCGGGCCGCTCCGCCCCCGAGGCGCGCCAGCGCGTACTGCACTGCGAGGTCGCTCGTACTCCACAGCTGGATGTCGCCCGCCGTCCCGTACCGCACCGCGACCGGCCGCCCGCCGCGGAAGTCGTAGCTCCACAGCTCCGACCGGAACCCCGACGCCGCGACCGCGCCTAACACCCGCCCCATCGCGGCTCGCATCGGCCCGGCGAGCGGACCCGCCGGCGCGGCGGCGACGCGGTTCGCCAGGCCGAGCACGAAGAGGTTCGCCTCGCGCCCCCAGACCACCCGCGGCCCGTGGTACGGGTCCTCCGCGAAGGCCCGCCAGACGCGCGGCGGCGCGTAGGCGTCGTTCGCCACGACCGGCCCCACGCGGTCGACGAAGAGCCCGACCGGGTAGTCGCGCACGAACAGCCCGACGTCGCGCCGCACCCGCGCGTCGCTGGCCGCGTCCCCGGTCGACACCACGCCCTCGGCGTCGCCCAGAAACAACCGCGTCGACGGGTCGGTGTTGGCGATGCCGATCGGCGCGCCGTCCTCGGCCAGCGATACCGCGACGAACGACAGCGACTCGCGGTCCGCGCCCGTGCGCGCGAGCAGCCCCTGCCAGTACGCCCGCTCCTCGGCGGGGAGCGCGGCGAGGCGCGCGGCCACGTCCGCGCGGACCGCGTCCGGCCCGAGCGCGACGACGAAGTGCCGCTCGGCGCCGCGCCACGCGCCGACGGCGCGGCCGAGCGCGCCCGCGTCGCGCGCGTACGTGCCTAACGACGTGCCCGCGGCGAGCGCCGGCGACGCCGCGAGCAGCGGCGCGGCCGGCACGCCGGCGGCGGAGAGCGCCCGGAGGATGCGCCCGATCGCCTCGAGGGCGTGCGGCACCCACACCGCGTTCACGTCGTAGGCGTACTTGCCGTTCGCGTAGCCGACGCGGCTGTCGCGCCAGCTGAGCCCGGTGTACTGCCCCGGCGCGCGCGACGGGAAGTCGACCAGGTGCGCGACCGAGGGCTCCGCGGCGTACGGGGCCGTCCGCCGCGCCACCCTCGCCAGCTCGCGCAGGAGCCGCGCGACCCGCGGCTCGCTCCCGGGGCCGTCCGACGGGCCCAACAGGAACGCGCGCTTCCGCGCCGCCGGGATCGCGGGGTCGGTGATCCACCGCGCGACGAGCACGGGCACCTGAAAGTCGGTGTCGACCATGACGTAGTTCTCGCGCGTGCGACCCGCGGCGCCCAGCACCGCTGCCGCCCCGGCCAGGTCGCCGGCGCGGACCATCCGCGCGTACTGGACGGCCGCCTCGCGGACCGCCTGTTCGCCGACGGACTCCTCGTGGCTGACGGCCCCGTCGGGCGAGAGCGCCTGCAGGACCGAGCCGATCACCACCTGGAGCGCCGCGTCGCGCCAGATCGGGCGCATCATCAGCGCGGTCATCAGCTGGTCCCGTCCGAAGTACGTGCCGTAGGTGGGCAGACCGGCCATGAACTTTTCGCGCGAGGCGAGCAGCTCGACGCCTCGGACCTGCCGCTCGAGCACCCGCGCCTGCAGCCGCACCGAGTCGGTCGCGCCGGGCCGCGCGGCCGCGGCGCGCCGCTCGTCGACGAAGGCGAGGAAGTCGGGCGTGAAGATCTGCGCGCGCGAGAGCGGCGCTAGCGTCCGCCCCGTCGTCGTCACGGTAACGGTGAACGGGACCGTCGCGCCGTTCGCGGCCGCGAGCGTGATCCCGTCGCCGTCGCGCGTGATGCGTACGTCGCGCGCGTCGGCGGCCACGACGAGGCGTAGCGTGTCGCGTCCGTCGAGCGACGCGCGCACGACGGAGGCCGCCGCGGCCGTTCCGGCGCGCGCGCCGGGTGTCACGCTCGGCGTCACCACGCGCGGTTCGATCCGCGACCGCAGGGTCGCGACGTCGGGTGCGTGCAGCAACGCCAGGTGCCGACGCCGGACGTCGTCGGGTAGCGACGCGAGGGCGTCGAAGAGGGAGTCGTACTCGGGGACGCGGAACACCGTGGCCGACGCCGTCCGGTCCTGGAACTCGCGCTCGACGCGCATGGAGCCGAGCAGAAACTGCCCGAGGTGAACGGCCGGCGCGTCGGCGACGAGCGCGTAGCGGAACTCGCGCGCGCGTCCCCCCGGCCCCGTTCGCGCCACGTCGATGCCTGGACCGCCCCAGTGGAGGGCGACGGGCTGCCCCGACGGGGTGCGCGCGTCGAAGCCCACGCTTTCGTTCTCGCCGTCCGCGAGGACGTGCACGACGCGCGCGAGCGGCGCGCGGAGGTAGACCTGTACCGTGTTGTCGGCCGCGTCGCGGAAAAGGCGGGTCTGGTAGCCCTGGTACGCCGTGCTGTCGTCGAGCCCCGCTTCGGGAAAGGCGAGCACGGGCGTGCGGCTCGCGGCGCCACCGGCGCGAAGCGGCTGCGCGCGTGCGGGACGCGCACCCGCGGCCGTCGCCGACCAGATGGCCGCGCCGACGGCGAACGCGCGGGCGGCGGTGAGAGTCCGGCGGCGCACGCGTGGGCGGCGGAAGTGGCGCATGTGGGCGGGATGAGACGCGGGCGCGAGACTAAGAAATGTATACCTGCCGCAATATTGCTACAGCAGTTTCGTGCGGGCCAGGGCTGAGGACCGGTCGGGCGCGCGGCGCCGCGAGGGCAAAGCTACCCCGGCGGTGACGCCGGCCGAACCGCTCGGGTCTCTCGTGCAGTGGCCCTGAACCGGGGCCGACATCGGCGTGCGAGACCCGGTCCATTTCGGTCAGCCGATGGCCTGAATCGAGCTTGACAATATTGGGCTCGGCTTCATGTTCCGCGCAGTCGAACGCGTTCGAAGCGGTTTAGACTCGGCGGTCCGTCGGGACCCGCCAGCTCCGAGCCGTTGCTCGTGCTCTCCGCCACAAATCGGGTGTTGACCTCTGGTCGCGCGACTACGTATCGCGCGCCCACGTCGCGCATCCGACCGCCTCACCGCATCACCCCCCACCATCTGCTCCGCGCCCGCGCCGGGCGGGAGCGCCGTTCTACTTCGCAGCCTTCTGGAGGGCTGACGTATGGCAGTAGTTCGTGGCTTGTTCGGCGCAACCATGGTCGGCGGCCTGCTCTGGGCCGCGCCGGTTCTCGCCCAGACCGGCACCCTCACGGGCAAGATCATCGACTCGACCTCGCAGCTGCCGCTCGCCGCGGTCGCCGTCCGCCTCGAGGGCACCCAGCGCGGCACCCAGACGCGCGACGACGGTAGCTTCGTGCTCGCCGTGGTGCCGACCGGCCGGCAGTCGCTGCGCGTGACGCGCATTGGGTACGCGTCCAAGCTCCAGCCCGTCACGGTCAATCCGGGCAGCAACACGGTCCCGACCATCCAGCTCCGGCAGCTCGCCGCGACGCTGCAGGAGGTCGTCTCGGTCGGCTACGGCACGCAGCGCCGCAACGCCGTGACCTCGGCGGTGTCGACGGTCAACACGGCCGAGGCGCGCGTGGGCGTGCAGCCGAACGTCAACCAGCTGATCCAGGGGCGCGCGGCCGGCGTGCAGGTCACCGGCAACGGCGGCGATCCGGGCGCGGGCGCGCAGATCCGCATCCGCGGCGGCTCGTCGATCTCCGCGAGCGACCAGCCGCTCTACGTGATCGACGGCGTGCCGATCCTGAACCAGGCCGACCAGCCGGGGGGCATCGGCATCACCGGCGGGTCCACCCCGGTGGCCCGCTCGCCGCTGAACACGCTCAACCCGGACGACATCGCCGAGATCTCGATCCTCAAGGACGCCTCGGCGACCGCGATCTACGGCTCGCGCGGCGCCAACGGCGTGGTCCTGATCACGACGAAGAAGGGCGTCGCGGGCACCTCGACGCTCGTCTACAACGGCTACTACGGCGCCGCGTCGGCCGCCAAGACGCTCGACGTCCTCAGCGCCGCGCAGTTCCGCAACTTCATCCAGCAGAACGTCACGAACGGCGTCTTCAGCCAGAGCCAGCTCAGCACGCTCGGCACCGCCAACACCGACTGGCAGAGCTCGATCCTGCGCACGGCGCAGATTCAGGACCACAACCTGTCGTTCTCGGGCGGATCCCAGGCCGCGCAGTACCGGGCGTCGGTGAACTACTTCGACAACCCCGGCATCGTCATTGGCAGCGGGCTGACGCGCTACCAGGGGCGCGTGAACGGCACCTCGCAGCTGCTCGACAGCAAGCTGACGCTGAACCTGAACCTCACGGCGTCGCAAGTTGCCAACCGCTACTTGGCGGCGGAAGGCACCGGCGGGTTCGCGGGCGGCGTCTTCATCAACGCGGTCCAGTTCAACCCGACGCTGCCGATCTACGGGAACACGACCAACGGCGCGAGCCCGTTCACCGAGGTCGCCGCGGGCTCCCAGCAGCAGCGCAACCCGTTCGCGTTGACGCAGCAGATCAACGACCGGGGCACGACGACCCGCGTGCTCGGCAACGTCCAGGCGAACTACGCCTTCCTGACCGGGCTGACCGGGACCGTGAACGTCGGCTTCGACCGCAGCAACGGCAACCGCGCCACCTACGGCCCGACCAACAGCCCGCTCTCGGCCGGCGTCGGCGGCGACGCCTATATCGGCACGCTCACGCTCAACGGCGCGACGGTTCAAACGCTGCTGACGTACGAC
This sequence comes from uncultured Gemmatimonadales bacterium, assembly GCA_963763675.1. GTDB lineage: Bacteria > Gemmatimonadota > Gemmatimonadetes > Gemmatimonadales > Gemmatimonadaceae > BPUI01. Next base: position 345,711 of record CAVXPN010000003.1, on the reverse strand, counting down.
CGCCCGTTCGAGTACGGCTTCCTCGGCCGGCAGACGATCAACGTCGTGGGCGGCTACGAGTACCAGAACTACAGCAACGCCAACACGAGCGTCGAGCGTCGCGGCTTCGTCACCGACGCCAACGGCGCGAACAACATCGGCGTCGGGTCGGACAACAGCGTGCCGCCGTCGTCGTACCTCGAATACCGCAAGCTCTCGTCGTTCTTCGCCCGCGCCAACTACGGCATCCAGGACCGCTACTTCCTGACGGGCGTCGTCCGTCGCGACGGCGCCTCGGTGTTCGGCGCCAACAACAAGTACGCGGTCTTCCCGAGCGTCTCGGCGTCGTGGCGCCTCTCGGAGGAGCCGTGGTTCTACCGCGCCGGGATCATCAACGACCTCCGCCTCCGCGGCGGCTACGGCACGCAGGGCAACCAGGGCATCAGCCCGTACCAGACCCTGGCGACGCTCGCGGCCGACCCCAACCAGCGCTACCCGTTCGGCGGCACGCTGATCACGGGCGTGCTGCCCAACCAGAACCCGAACCCGAACCTGAAGTGGGAGACGACGGCCCAGGCCGACGTCGCCCTCGACTACGGGCTCTTCAAGAACCGGGTCACCGGCTCGCTCGAGTACTACAGCAAGACGACGCGCGACCTGCTCCTGACGATCAACGTGCCGCAGCCGGCGGTCGTCGCCACGCAGCTCCAGAACATCGGCCGCGTCAAGAACGCGGGCTTCGAGGGGAACGCCGACTTCCAGGTGATCAACACCCCCGGGCGCACGCTGTCGCTCGGCCTCGTCGTCAGCTCGAACCGCAACAAGGTGCTCTCGCTCGGCAACAGCATCACCCGGTTGTTCACCGGTTTCGCGAGCGGGCAGGGCTTCTCCGCGGTCCAGTCGCAGGTGATCGTACCCGGGCAGCCGCTCGGCACCTTCTACGGCCCGGTGTTCGTGCGCCCCGGCGGAACGGCCGACGGGGCCAACAACGGCCTGGACCTCTGCAACGACTACAACGCCCAGGGTGCGGTGACCGGGCTCATCAGTTGCAGCGCGGCCAACGCGATCGACCAGGACAAGAAGTACCTCGGCAATGCCAACCCGAAGCTGGAGACCGGGTTCCGCGGCCAGGCGAACATCGGCAAGTTCGACGCGAGCTTCCTCTTCCGCGCGAGCACCGGGTTCAAGGACTTCAACAACACGGCGGCGGTGTACAGCTCCAAGTCCAACGCCACCACGGGCCGCAACTTCCTCGCGTCGGGCCTCACCGACGGCCTCGGGGTGATCACGAGCGGCACGAGCCAGTCGTACGCGGGTAACTCGTTCTCCTCGCGATTCATCGAGAGCGGTGACTTCCTGCGGCTCCAGAACGTGACGCTCGGATACACGTTGAACCTTCGGAGCCTGTTCCGGCGTTCGACCACCGCGCGGATCTACGTGTCCGGCGACAACCTCTTCCTGGCCACGAAGTACAGCGGTCTGGACCCCGAAGTGTTCACCGACGCGACGCTCAACGGGTACACCGCGCGCGGCATCGACTACCTCTCCTACCCCCGCGCCCGGACGTTCACGTTCGGCACGCGGCTGGGCTTGTAACCGATGCGCGGGCCGAGCCTCACCCCCAACCGTCCCTTGACGTCTATGCCGAAGAAGCACTTGGCGACCCAATCGCTCCGCACCGCGGTCGCCGCCGCGGTGCTGGGCGCGGCCACGGTCACGTCCTGCACGGACCTGACCGAGAATCCGCCGAGCCGGATCACGCCGGCGACATTCTTCCAGAACGACGCGCAGGTCCAGGCCGCGCTCGCGGGCGTCTACAACGGCCTCCGCACGTCCCAGCCGGACGACGGGTACTGGAACGCGAGCCAGGTCACGTCGGACGAAACGATCGTCCCGACCCGCGGCAGCGACTGGGATGACGGCGGTCAGTGGCGCGAGATGTGGACCCGCACCTACGGGCCTGCGTCGGGCGCCGGGACCCAGACCATCAACAGCGCGTACGCGGACATCTCGAGCGCGATCGCCAAGGCCAACGCGGTGATCGACGCGCTCAGCGGGTCGTCGTCGACGTCCGCGACGCAGGGCATCGCGGAAGCGCGCGCGCTGCGGGCCTGGTTCTACTACACGCTGCAAGATGCCTTCGGCGGCGTGCCGATCATCACCAAGCCGGGCGTCTCGGGCGTGCCGCGTGCGACGCGCGACTCGACGATCCGGTTCATCCTGAGTGAGCTGTACGCGGCCCGCCCCGCGCTGCCGGCGACCTACGGGGCCAGCGGGCAGGGTCGCATCACGCAGGGCGCGGTCGACGCGATCCTCACCAATCTGTACCTGAACTACCACGTCTACACCGGCGTGCCGAGCGCGGGCGGCATCGCGTTCAATTCGGTGACCCGCTACGACTCGGTCCTGGCGGTCTCCACCCGGATCATGAACTCGGGCCAGTACACGCTCGCCCCGGATTTCGCGACGTGGCGCGCGAACTTCACGGGCGGCAATCAGAGCTCGAAGGAGAACATCTTCGTCGTGCGGAATTCCGAGACGGCGAACCTGGGACTCCACTACGTCAACGAGATGGCGCACTACAACCACTTCCAGAATCCGGGCGGCTGGAATGGGTTCTCGGTGCTCGCCGATCGAGTCAGCCAGTACGACCCGGCGGACCAGCGCCGCTCGCTCGTGCTGACCGGGCAGCAGTACATGTTCGACAGCCCGACGACTCCGGTCCTCACACGCGCGGGCGCGCCGCTCGTGTTGGGCGACATTCAGTCGCTCACCGCGGCGGGCGAGGGCGACGGGTTCCGCGTGTACAAGTACTCGCTGGATCCCAGCCACAACGCTCAGGACAACGGGAACGACTACGTCCTCTTCCGCTTGGGCGGCGTGATGCTCGACCGGGCCGAGGCGCTGTACAAGAGCGGTGACCAGGGGGGCGCGCTGACGATCCTCAACCAGCTCCGCGCTCGCGCGGGCGCACCGACGCTCACCGGCTCGGTCACCGACCAGGTGATGCTGCGTGAACGGCAGCTCGAGCTCCTCACCGAGGGCAAGCGGCGCCAGGACATGATCCGTCTCGGCGCGTGGTTGACGCCGAAGCGGTTCCAGACAAATCCGACGCCGCCCTACTCGGTGCTGTTCCCGATTCCGCTGACGCAGCTCCAGGCAAACCCCGTCCTGACGCAGAACCCCGGGTACGGCCAGTAACCAGGTGCCTTGATCGAACGTGGTCGCCGCTCGGGGGTAACTCCCAGGGCGGCTCCCTCACACGTCGGAGCCCGCCTGCCAGCACTGGAGCGGGCTCCGTTCGTTTGTCCACCACATGCCGATTCCTCTGACGCTGTCTCGTTCGTTGCGTGGCGCGCTGGCGCTGTTGTGGTCCGCGATCGCCGGCGCCGTCGTCGCCGCGTGCTCCGGCGCGAACGGGGCCACCACGCGCGTTGCCGACGCGCCCAAGCCGGACGGCCACCTGTTCACGCAGATGCCGTCGGCCTACACGGGCGTGACGTTCGTCAACCACGTCAGCGACACCCAAAAGCAGAACGTCTTCACGTACCGCAACCACTACAACGGCGGTGGCGTCGCGCTCGGCGACCTGACGGGCAAGGGACTTCCCGACATCGTGTTCACGGGGAACGAGAGCGGCCCGCGGCTCTACCTCAACGAGGGCCGGTTCCGCTTCCGCGACGTGACGGACGAGTCGGGGCTCGCGACCAACGGCGCGTGGACGACGGGCGTCACCCTCGCGGACGTGAACGGCGACGGCAAGCTCGACATCTACGTGTGCCACGCGGGCAACGACTCGACCGTCCGGCGCGCGAACCAGCTCTTCATCAATCAGGGCACCGACAAGAACGGCGTTCCGCACTTCAAGGAGATGGCACGCGAGTACGGTGTCGAAGACGGCGGCTACGGCACGCAGGCCGTCTTCTTCGATTACGACCGCGACGGCTACCTCGACCTGCTCGTGATCCGCAACTCGCCGCGGCCGGTCACGAGCTTCGGCATGCGCAACACGCGCCACGTGCGCGACTCGTTAGGCGGGGCGCGGCTGTATCACAACGTGCCCGGCGCGACGCCGGGCGCCCGCCGTTTCGTCGACGTGACCGAGAAGGCCGGCATCTTCAGCCCCGAGATCGCCTTCGGCCTCGGCGTGGGCGTGGCCGACGTCGACCGCGACGGCTGGCCCGACGTCTACGTCAGCAACGACTTCTTCGAGCGCGACTACCTCTACCTCAACAACCACGACGGCACGTTCCGCGAGGTGCTCGACAAGGCCGCGCCCTACACGAGCTACTTCTCGATGGGGATGGACATCGCCGACGTGAACAACGACGGCTGGCCCGACGTCTACACCACCGACATGCTGCCCGAGGGTGAGCGCCGGATCAAGCAGACGTCCGCGTCCGAGGGGTGGGACGAGTATCAAGCGAAGGTGCGCAACGGGTACCACCACCAGCTGATGCGCAACATGCTCCAGCTGAATCGTGGGGTCGTGGGCGGTACTCGGCCCGGTCCGATGCCGTACTTCAGCGACGTAGGGCAGCTGGCGGGCGTGGCGCGCACCGACTGGAGCTGGGGCGCGCTCCTCGTCGACCTCGACCTCGACGGCAATAAGGATGTGTTCGTGACCAACGGCGTCGCGCGCGACGTCACGGACCAGGACTACATCAATTCGATCGCCAATCAGGAGGCGGCCGAGTCGTACGGGCGGGGTGGGCGCGTCGACTACATGGCACTCGTGAAGGCGATGCCCGAGACCCGCATCCCCAACTACGCGTTCCACAGCCTCGGCGCCGACCGCGCCGGCGGCGTGCCGACGTTCGCGAACGAGGCGGCCGCGTGGGGGCTCGCGACGCCCAGCTACTCGAGCGGCGCGGCGTACGCGGACTTGGACGGCGACGGCGCGCCCGACCTGGTGGTGAACAACGTCAACCAGGAAGCGTTCGTCTACCGCAACAACGTGCGGTCGTTGCACCCCGAAAACCACTCGCTGCAGCTGCGGCTCGAGGGCGTCGGGGCCAACCGGTTCGGGGTCGGCGCCAAGGTGACGGTGCGGGCCGGCGACCAGGTGTTCTATCAGGAGCTGGAGCCCACCCGCGGCTTCGAGTCGAGCAGCGACTACGTGCTGACCTTCGGCGTGGGCGCGCGCGCGGCGGTGGACTCGGTCGCGGTGGAGTGGCCGGACGGAGCGACGGGCGTGCTGCGCCACGTGGCGACCAACCAGCGGGTGACGATGCGCCAGGCGGACGCCGCGCCGCGCGGCGCCGACGCGCCCCCGCTCGGCCGGTTCGCGCTCGGGCCGGCGGCGCCGCGGCCGGTGTTCACCGACGTGACCGGGCAGGTGGGGCTCGACTGGGCGCACAAGGAGAACGACTTCGTCGATTTCGACCGCGACCGGCTGACGCCCAAAATGTTGTCGACCGAGGGGCCGGCGGTCGCCGTCGCCGACGTGAACGGCGACGGGCTCGACGACGTGTACCTCGGCGGCGCCAAGGGCGAGCCGGGGGCGCTATTCCTGCAGCGCCCCGACGGTCGCTTCGAGCGAAGCAACGCCGGGGTGTTCGAGCCCGACGCGGAGTCGGAAGACGTCGGCGCCGTGTTCTTCGACGCCAACGGCGACGGCCGCCCCGACCTCTACGTCGTGAGCGGCGGCAGCGAGTACTCGCCCGAGTCGCCGGGTCTGCAGGACCGCCTCTACCTCAACGACGGCGGCGGGCGCTTTCACAAGGCGACCAACGCGCTGCCCCCGGAGACCAACAGCGGCTCGCGCGTCGCGGCGGCGGACTACGACGGCGACGGCGCCGTCGACCTGTTCGTCGGCGGGCGCGTGGTGCCGTGGCAGTACGGCATCGCGCCGCGCTCGATGCTGCTCAAGAACGACGGACGCGGACACTTCACGGACGTGACGGACCGCCTCGCGCCGGGGCTCGCCCGCGTCGGCATGGTCACGGACGCCGTGTGGCGCGACGTGGACGGCGACGGGCGGCTCGACCTCGTGGTGGTGGGCGAGTGGATGCGCGTGACGGTGTTCCACAACGCCGGCGGCGGGCGGCTGGTGGAGGTCAAGGCGCCGGGCCTGGAGCGGAGCAACGGCTGGTACAACCGCGTGCTCGCCGGGGATCTGACCGGCAGCGGGCGGACCAGCTTTTTGTTAGGCAATCTCGGCCTCAACACCCGGCTGCACGCGACGGCCGCGGAGCCGGCGACGATGCTCGTCAAGGACTTCGCCAAGAGCGGGTACACCCAGCAGATCCTGTCGTGCTTCAACGGCGGGACCAGCTACCCGATCACGCTCCGCGACGACCTGCTGAAGGCGCTGCCATACCTCAGGGCGCGCTTTCCGAATTACCACAGCTACGCCGACGCGACCACCGAGTCGCTGTTCACCCCCGAGGAGCGCGCGGGCGCGACGGCGGACACCGCGTACACGTTCGCCACGGCGATCGCGCGCAACGACGGCGGGGGACGATTCACCGTCGTGCCGCTGCCCCGGGAGGCGCAGATCGCTCCGGTGTACGGAATGCTCGCGGGTGACTTCGACGGCGACGGCCGCTCCGATCTCCTCCTGGCCGGCAACTTCGACGGCGTGAAGCCCGAGATCGGGCGCATGGCGGCGGGGTACGGACTGTTGCTCCGCGGCGACGGCCGCGGCGGCTACACTCCCACGTCCCTCGCCGAGAGCGGGTTCGTGGTCCCCGGGCAGGCGCGCGACATCGTCCGCCTGCGCACGCGCACGGGTCCGCTGATCATGGTCGTGCGCAACAACGACCGCCCGCTGTTCTTCCGCGCCACCCCTCCCCAGATGGTCGCGTCCCACACCCCGCGCCCCGCCCGGTGATGACGTTCCCCGCCGCATTCTCCCCGCCCTCCTTGTCGTCTTCCCTCCGCCCGACGCGAGGACGCGCGCCGGGCCTCGCGCTCGGCGCCGCGCTCCTTGGCGCCGCTCTCCTCGGCGGCTGTCGGCAGGTTGGCGCGCTCGGCCGCCCCGCCGCGAGCGACGCCGACCTGATGCACCGCGCCGTGCAGGACGTGACCGGGACGATGACGTACGACATCATGAGCCCGCCGCAGGGCAGCCGCGTGTACGCGTACGCGGGGGTCGCGGCCTACGAGGCGATGCGGCCGGGCTACCCGGGGTACCGCACGCTGGCCGGGCAGCTGCGCGGGCTCGATTCGCTGCCGAAGCCCGGCCCGGGGACGATCTACTATCCGCTGGCCGGGATTCACGCCTACATGACCGTGGGCCGGCAGCTCACGTTCTCGCGCGAGCGCATGGACTCGCTGCGTAAGGCGATGGACGGCGAGTACGCGTCGCGCATGCCGAGCGACGAGTACGCGCGGTCGATGGCGTACGGGGACACGGTTGCCGCCCGCGTGCTCAAGTGGGCGGGCGGCGACCGCTTCCTGCAGACCCGCGGCGCGCCGAAGTACTCGGTGACCGGCGAGCCCGGGCGGTGGGCGCCCACGCCGCCGGCGTACATGGACGCGATCGAGCCGCACTGGGCCGAGGTGCGGCCGTTCACGCTCGACTCGGCGAGCCAGTTCAAACCCGAGCCGGCGTACAAGTTCGACACCGCGGCGGCGAGCCCGTACGGGCGCGACGTGCGAGAGGTCTACGCCGTCGTCAAGTCGCTCACGCCGGAGCAGAGGGGCATCGCGAATTTCTGGGAGTGCAACCCGTACACGCTGCACGTCCAGGGGCACAGCATGTTCGCGACGAAGAAGCTGTCGCCGGGCGGACACTGGATCGGCATCGCCGGGATCGCGGCGCGCAAGGCGAACGCGGACGTGATGCGCACGGCGGCGGTCTACGCGCGCACGAGCGTCGCGCTCGCGGACGGGTTCATCAGCTCGTGGGACGAGAAGTTCCGCAGTAACGTGATGCGCCCCGAGACGGTGATCAACAAGTACATGGACGAGGGCTGGGAGCCGCTGCTGCAGACGCCGCCGTTCCCGGAGTACACGAGCGGGCACTCGGTGATCTCGCCCGCCGCGGCGGCGGTGCTGGCCGACGAGTTCGGGGCGCGCTTCGCGTTCGCGGACTCGGTCGAGATGCCGTGGGGGCTGCCCGTGCGCCGCTTCGCGTCGTTCGCCGACGCGGCCACCGAGGCGGGGATCAGCCGGCTGTACGGCGGGATCCACTTCCGGCACTCGGTGGAGCAGGGGAACGTCGAGGGGGCGCGGTTGGGGGCGTGGGTGGTCGCGCACGTGCGTACGCGCGACGCGGTCCCGCGCGAGGTGGTCGCGCAGGCCGCGTCGCGTTAGGCCGCTGATCAGGTGCGGCGCGGCGCGGCGCTCGTCGCCGTTCTCCTCCTCTTCGCGATCGGCACCCTCGCCGCCTGCGCCGGGAAGTCGGCCGGCGCCCCGCCGCTCTTCGAGCGCCTCGCCCCCGCCACCACCGGGATCACGTTCGAGAACCGCCTGCCGACCGACACGGGCTTCAACATCGTGTCGTACCTGTACTTCTACAACGGCGCCGGCGTGGCCGTGTTGGACTACGACGGCGACGGGCTCCCTGACCTGTACTTCACGTCCAACGCCGGCGAGAACCGCCTCTACCACAACCTCGGCAACTACCGCTTCGAGGACGTGACCGCGCGGGCCGGCGTTCAGGGCCCGCCGGGCTGGAAAACCGGCGTGACCGCGGTGGACGTGAACGGTGACGGGCGCCCCGACCTTTACGTGAGCGCCGTCGACTACCGGACGATGCACGGGCACAACGCGGTGTACGTCAACAACGGCGACGGCACGTTCACCGACCGCACGCGCGAGTACGGGCTCGACTACGACGGCTACGGCACGCAGGCCGTCTTCTTCGACTACGACGGCGACGGGCTGCTGGACGTCTACCTGCAGAGTCACGCGACCAACGTCGAGCGGCGCATCGGGCTCGCGGCGCACCGCGGCGTGCGCGACCCGCGCACCGGCGGCCGCCTGCTGCGCAACGACGGCACGCCCGGACACCCGCACTTCACGGACGTCAGCGCGAAGGCCGGCATCTACGCCAGCCCCGAAGGCTTCGGCCTCGGCGTGGTCGCGAGCGACCTGGACGGCGACGGCTGCCCCGACCTCTACGTCGCGAACGACTTCGAGGAGAACGACTACCTCTACCACAACAACTGCGACGGCACGTTCAGCGAGCAGATCGCGCGCGCGACCGGACACACGAGCCGCTACGCGATGGGCGTCGACGCGGCGGACATGAACAACGACGGCCGCCCCGACGTGTTCGTCGCCGACATGATGCCCGAGCGCGAGGACGTGCTCAAGTCGGCGGCCGGCGTCGAGTCGTACAACCTGTTTAACCTGCGGCTCCGGGCGGGCTACCACCCGCAGTACCCGCGCAACACGCTCCAGCTCAACCGCGGCGTGGTGGGCGGGCAGCTGCGCTTCAGCGACGTGAGCTTCCTGACCGGCACCTACGCCACGGACTGGAGCTGGGCGCCGCTTTGGGCGGACCTCGACAACGACGGGTGGAAGGACCTGTTCGTGACGAGCGGCATCTACCGCCGGCCGAACGACCTCGACTACATCAACTACGTCGGCAACGAGTTGGTGCAGCGGCACATGGCGCGCGACGGCGGACGCGCCGACCTCGAGGTGCTGCAGCACATGCCGCAGGTGCCCGTGCCGAATCACGCCTTCCGCAATCTCGGCGCGCTGCACGACTCGCTCGCCTTCGAGGATAAGGCCGTGGAGTGGGGGCTCGGCGACCCCGGTTTCTCGAACGGCGCCGTTTACGTCGATCTCAACAACACCGGCGCACTCGACCTCGTCGTCAACACGGTGGGCGCGCCCGCGGCGGTCTATCGCAACCACGCGCGCGAGCGCAACGGCAACGCGTTCCTGACGCTCACGCTGCGCGGCGAGGGCGGCAACACCGGCGGGATCGGCGCGAAGGTTTTCGTCAAGACGCGCGACGCGCGCGGCGCCTGGACCACGCAGCTGTACGAGGAGTCGCCCACGCGCGGGTTCCTGTCGTCGGTCGACCCGCGGCTGCACGTCGGGCTCGGGCGCGCGGCGCGCGTGGACACGCTGACCGTCGTGTGGCCGAGCCGGCGCTCGCAGGTGCTGCACGACGTCGCGCCCAACCAGCGCCTGACGCTGCGAGAGGCGGACGCGTCGGGGCGTTGGGCGCCGGCCGTTCGCGCCGCGCCCGCCCGGCCGTTCTTCGCCGACGTGACGGCCGAGCACCCCGCCGACTACACGCACGCCGAGAACGCGTTCGACGACTTCGACCGCGAGCCGCTGATGACGCACCTCCTGTCGACGGAGGGGCCGGCGCTCGCCGTCGGCGACGTCGACGGCGACGGGCTCGACGACGTGTACGCGGGCGGGGCGAAGTGGCAGCCCGGCCGGCTCCTGCGACAGCAGCGCGACGGCTCGTTCAAGGCCACCGTGCAGCCCGACATCGCGGCCGACAGCCTGAGTGAGGACGTCGACGCGACTTTCGTCGACGTGAACGGCGACGGCCACCCCGACCTCGTCGTGGCGAGCGCCGGCAACGAGTTCTGGGGCGAGTCCGAGGCGCTTCGGCCGCGGCTCTACCTCAACGACGGCCGGGGCACCTTCCGCCGCGTGGCCGACGCGTTCCCGGGCGTGTTCGAGAACGCGTCGTGCGTGGTCGCCGGAGATTTCGACGGGGACGGGAAGGTCGACCTCTTCATCGGCGCGCGCGTCGTGTCGCGGCAGTACGGGATGCCGCCGCGCAGCCACTTGCTCAAGGGCGACGGCACCGGGCATTTCACGGACGTCACCGCGCGCGTGGCGCCCGCGCTGGGCGACGCGGGGATGGTGACGTCGGCGGCGTGGGTCGACTACGACCACGACGGCCGGCTCGACCTCGTGGTCGTGGGCGAGTTCACCCCCGTGCGCGTGTTCCACAACGAGGGCGGCCGTCTGGTCGAGCGGACGCGCGAGGCGGGCCTGGCGGGGACCGAAGGGTGGTGGACGCACGTGCGCGCCGCCGACCTCACGGGCTCCGGGCGCATGGACCTCGTGTTAGGCAACCTCGGGCTCAACACGTACCTGCGCGCGAGCGCCGCGGAGCCGGCGCGGCTCTACGTCGCCGACTTCGGGCACAACGGCACGCTCGAGCAGGTGCTGACCTTCTACAAGCACGGCGTGAGCTACCCGGTGCAGGGGCGCGACGACCTCGTGCGGCTCGTGCCGTCGCTCCGCGCGAAGTTCCCGTCGTACGCCGGATTCGGCGCGGTCACGATCGACGACATCTTCCCGGCGGCGGACCTGCGCGCGGCGCGGGTGCTCGAGGCGCACACGTTCGCGAGCGCGGTCGCTCGCAACAACGGGGACGGCACGTTCACGATGCGCCCGCTCCCGACGGAGGCGCAGCTCGCGCCGGTGTACGCGTCGCTCGCCGGCGACTTCACCGGCGGGGGGCGGCCCGACCTGGTGTTGGGCGGCAATTTCTGGGGCTTCCAGCCGATCATCGGTCGCGCCGACGCGAGCTACGGCGCGCTGCTCCGGAACACGGGCGGCGGCGGGTTCGCGCCGGTCGAGGCGAGCGAAAGCGGGCTGGCGCTCGGCGGGCAGGTGCGGCGCATGGCCGAGCTGCGCGGCGCCGGCGGGAGCCGCCTCGTCGTGGTCGCCCGCAACGACGAGCCTCTGCAGTTCCTCCGCGCGCGGCCGGCCGCCGCGCCGTCGCCCGCCGCGCGGTCGCCCGCCGCGCCGACTCTCGCGTTCGCGCGCGCGGCGCCGGCGCGCGTCCGCCACTCCGTTCGTTAGGCACGCCCCGACCACCACGCCCATGCCCTCGCACACGTTCGGCCGCGCCGCGGCCCTGGCGGCCCTTGCGTCCGTCCTCCCGCTCGCCCGTGCGGCCGCCCAACCGGCCGCGATCCGGTCGCGGTCCGTACACGCCGCGCCTGCCGCGACGGTGGCTCATCCGGCGTGGTCGCGCCGCGCGACCATCTACGAGATCAACGTCCGGCAGTACACGCCCGAGGGGACGTTCGCCGCGCTCCTGCCGCACCTGGCGCGGATCCGGGCGCTGGGGATCGACGCGATCTGGCTGATGCCGATCCAGCCGATCGGCGTCAAGAACCGCAAGGGCGTGCTCGGCTCCTACTACTCGGTGCGCGACTACCGCGCCGTGAACCCGGAGTTCGGCACGACGGCGGACGTGGTCCGCGTGGTCGCCGAGGCGCACCGCCTGGGGATGAAGGTGCTGCTGGACTGGGTGCCTAACCACACGGCGTACGACCACCCGTGGATCACCGAGCACCCGGACTGGTACGAGCACAAGCCCGACGGCTCGATCCACAACGCCCGTGACAACGAGGGGCACGAGACCGACTGGACGGACGTCGCGGAGCTCGACTATGGCAACCGCGACATGCGCCGCGCGATGATCGCGGACATGCGCTACTGGCTCGATGCGGCCAAGGTCGACGGCTTCCGCTGCGACGTGGCCGGCGGCGTGCCCGAGGACTTCTGGCGCGACGCGCGCGACGAGCTCGCGCGCGGCCGGCCGGCGTTCTTCATGCTCGCCGAGGCGGAGGGGCCGAAGTACTACGACGCGTTCGACATGACGTACGGGTGGAGCCTGTGGGACCTGATGGTCGACGTGTCGAAGGGCAAGAAGCCTGCGTCGGCCTACGCGGCGTACTTCGCGCGCCAGGACAGCGTCCTGCCGCCCGACGGGTATGTGATGACGTTCACGACGAACCACGACAAGAACTCGTGGGACGGCACCGAGTTCGAGTTGATGGGCGCGAACAATGCACCCAGCTACGTGCTCGCCGCGACCGGGTCGCGCTCGCTGCCGATGTTGTACTCGGGGCAGGAGGTCACGCTCAACAAGCGGCTGCGCTTCTTCGAGCGCGACACGATCGACTGGCGGGGGCCGTCGCGCGCCGCGTTCTTCCGACGGGTGTTCGAGCTCAAGCACACGCAGCCGGCGCTCGAGGCCGGGGCGGCCGGCGGCGCGCAGCGGACCCTCGCCACGAGCGACTCGGGCCGGGTGTACGCGTTCACGCGGACCCGGGGCCCGAACACGGTGCTCGTCGCCGTGAACTACGGCGACGGGCCGGCGCGCGTGACGTACGCGGGGCTTGAGCGGCCGGGGGATTACGCGGACTGGTTCGACGGCACGCGCGTGACGTTAGGCGCCGGCGGCGCCCTCGAACTGCCGGCGCATGGGTACCGGGTGCTGGTCCGGCGCTGAGGCCGGGCGCGGGCCGGCCCGACGGCGCACTCCCTCAGCCGGCCGCGTGCCGCCCGCGGAGTGTTCCGTGTCCCCCGGGCCCTTCCCACGTCCCGACGACCGAATCGCCGCGCGTCGGGCGGATGACGAACCGGTAGTCGGGGGTCCCGGCGCGCCCTGCCCACACGATGACGAGCGAATCGCCGTCGACCCTCGTCGACCGGACCTGCCCCGCGGGGCCGTAGAGCATGCGAACTTCGAGCGCCGTCCGCGGGCGGTCGACGCGCATCATCATCTGGCTGCGCGTGATCGTCTGACTGGATGCGATGACGAAGATCTCGCCCAGGAATGCCGCGGCGGGGTCGGGCGGCGGCCCGGCCGGCGGTTCGGCGCGCCGGCAGCCCGCCAGCACGGCCGGCAGGACCACGGCGAGCCACCGCCGCGCGAACCGGCGACCGCTCATACGGCGCCCGCCGTGTCGAGCCGCCCCCCCTGCACCCGCACGAACACGGTCGCCGCCGCGGCGCACAGCAGCATCCCACCGGCCAGCCGGATCGCGTTCTCCGGGTTGGCGCCTAACAGCCCGCGGAACACGGGTTTGAACGTGGCGATCTGGATGATCATCGGGATCACGATGAACATGTTGAAGATGCCCATGTAGACCCCGACGCGCTCCGGGGGGATCGCGCCGGCGAGCATCACGTACGGGTTGCCCATGATACTCGCCCAGGCCAGCCCGATGCCGACCATCGGAACGAAGAGCAGCGCGCGCTCGTGCACCGACGGGATCGAGAGCATCGCCGCCCCCGCCAGGGCGAGGCAGAGCACGTGCGCGACCTTGGGGCCGAAGCGCCGCGTGAACGGAACCATGGCGAGCGCCGCGACGAACGCCACGAAGTTGTAGAACGCCCCCGCCTGTCCCGTGGCGAGCACCGCCTCGTGGTAGGCGGGCGAGTTGGCGTCGCGCGTGCCGAAGAGCGTCACCCCGACCGAGTCGTTGATGTACTGCCAGTACGCGAAGAGCCCGTACCACTGGAACAGGTAGACCACGGCGAGCTGCTTCATCGTCGAGGGCATGTGGAGCATCGCCTCGCGCACCTCGCGGAGCGTCGCGCCGAGCCCGGTCGGCTGCGCGAGGATGTGCGCGCGCTCCTCGGGGGTGAGGGGCAGCTCGGGGGTGGTGCGCACCGTCCAGAGAATCGACGTGATCGAGAAGACGGCGCCGATGAGGAACGCGATCATCGTCACGTACGGGATGCCGCGGCCGTTGGTCGCGTCGCGGTTCATGCCGATCAGCACGAGCAGCGACGGCGTCAGGTACGAGAGCGTCTGCCCGAGTCCCGTGAAGGCGCTCTGCGTGAGGAAGCCGATCGAGTGCTGCGACGGATCGAGGCGGTCGGAGACGAAGGCCCGGTACGGTTCCATCGTCACGTTGTTGCCCGCGTCGAGGATCCAGAGCAGGCCGGCCGCGGCCCAGAGCGCGGGGCTGAACGGCATCGCGAGCAGCGCCAGGCTGCACAGGATGGCCCCGACGAGGAAGTACGGCGTGCGACGGCCGCGCGGGCTCAGGGTGCGGTCGCTCATCGCGCCGATGAGCGGCTGGATGAGCAGGCCCGTCATCGGTCCGGCGAGCCACAGGTACGGCAGGTTGTCCGCGTCCGCGCCGAGGTAGCGGTAGATCGGGCTCATGTTGGCCTGCTGCAGCCCGAAGCTGTACTGGATTCCGAAGAACCCGAAGTTCATGCTCAGGATCTGCGGGACGGACAGCTGCGGGCGGCGGAGCACGCGCGCGGCGGTCGCGGCGGCGCCGGCCGGGGCGGCGGGCAGTACGGCGGTGGTCGTCGCCATATCGGGATCGGGCGGGCGGGGGAGGGCGCGGCGGACGCGCGAGCGAACGCGCGCGGCGGAGTGCTGCGGGTATAATGGTCTGCGTGCATGCGTTGTGGCACAGCTGCCCCCGCCCGCCCGCGTCGAAGATTCGTCCGTGACCGTCGCCCCCGCCTCAGACCTCCCCGCGATCGCCGAGCGATCGGTCGCGCTGCTGCGCGCGCTGAGCACGCCGGCGGGCATTCACGCGTCGCTGGCCGACACGGCCAACTACCGCGCCGTATTCGCCCGCGACGGCGTGATGGCGGGGGTCGCCGGGCTGCTCCTCGGCGACGCGCTGGTGACGGCAGGACTGGTGCGGACGCTCGAGCGCCTCCGCGATCTGCAGGGCCCCGAGGGACAGCTGGCGTCCAACTACGAGGTGGGCGCCGACGGCGCGGTGGCGAAGGTCAGCTACGGCGCGGTGGTGCCGCGCGTCGACGCGGTCACGTGGTACCTCGTCGGCGTCGGACTCGCGGTGCGGGGGGGCGCGGTCGAGGCGAGGGCGTTCCGCGACTCGGTGCGCGCGGCGGTGCGCCTGCTCGACGCGCTGGAGTACAACGGGCGCGACCTGGTGTACGTCCCGGCCGGCGGCAACTGGGCGGACGAGTACTTGACCGAGGGGTACATCCTCTACGACCAGGTACTGCGCGCGTGGGGGCTGCGGCTGTTAGGCGCCGCCTACGACGAGCCGGCGTGGGGCGAGAAGGCGGCGCGAATCGGCGCGCGCCTCGCGGAGCGGTTCTGGCCGGCGGGCGACGCCGCGCGTCGGTACCCGATCGCCTCGTTCACGCCTCTCGCGACGCGCGACGTCTACGACCTCGCGGCCGCCGCGCTGCTCGGCGTGTCGGGCGCATCGCCCGCGATCGGCGAGCGGGCGGTCGCGTACACGGCCGAGGCGTTCCTCGCGGCGGGCGCGCTGCCGCCGGCGTTCAGCCCGGTGATCGACGAGGGCGACGCGGACTGGCCCGCGCTCCGGCGCTACCACCTCTTCGCCTTCCGCAACCGCCCGCACGAGTACCACAACGGCGGCATCTGGCCGATCTGGCTCGGCTGGCTCGCGCTCGCCCTGGCGCGGCTGGGACGGGCGGACGACCTCGCGCGCCTCCGGGCGCTCGTCGCCGCGCGGCTCGCGGCGCACCCGGGCTACGCGTTCGAGGAGTACCTGCACGGGGTCACGGGGGAGCCAGGGGGAACGCCGCGAATGGCGTACACGGCGACGGGGCTCGTCTTTCTGCAACTGGCCGACGCGCCCGGGACGGCGGCGCTTCTCGCATGACCAGCCTCCACCTCGCCGCGGACGAGCCGCCCGAAGCGGAGGGCGTCGCACGGGCGTTGGCGCGCCTCCTTCGCGAGGGCGGGCTCCTCCCGGCTGGACGCGCGGTGATCGGCGTCGCGGGCGAGTCCGGGAGCGGGAAGTCGACCACGGCAGCCGCGCTCGCGCGCGAGCTCGGCGGCGACGGAGGATCGAGCGTGGTGCTCTTCCAGGACGACTACTTCATCCGCCCGCCGCGGACGAACCACGAGTACCGCGTCCGGGACATCGCGGCGGTGGGGCCGCACGAGGTCGACCTGGCGCGACTCGCGCGGCACGTCGCGGATTTTCGCGCGGGTCGCGAGGGGGTCGTCGTGCCGACGGTCGATTACCCGGGGAACGCGTTCGGGACGCGCGTGCTCGACTTCGGGGCGGCTCGCGTGCTCGTCGTCGAGGGGACGTACGTGCTGATGCTGCCGGATCTCGACGCGCGCGTGTTCATGGAGGCGACGTTCGAGGACACTCGCGCGCGGCGGGTGGCGAGGGGGAGGGATGTCGACTCGCCGTTCGTCGAGCGGGTGCTCGCGATCGAGCATGCGATCGTTGCGAGGCAGGCGGAGGGGGCGGATGTGCTGGTCGATGCGGGCTTTGGGGTCAGGCGGGGGTGAGGACTACAAGGCAGAGGCTGTTTACTGCGGAAGCGCGAGAGACACGGTGGACCCGTGGCGGGTGCGGCGACGGGTCCACCGTGTCTCTCGCCCTCACCCGGTAACCAGGCCTCTTCCGAATAGGCCGTTCGGGACGGCTACGGCGAACCGGATACCGCGCAGCGGTGCAGCGCTCCCGCGGCTATCCTACGCCCGCGTATGCGCCTCCCCTCTCGCCTTGTCGCGTCCGCCGCCCTCGCGCTGGCTTCCTGTCGCGCGCCCTCTCCGGCCGCGGCTCCGACGGCGCCTAACGCGCCCGCCGCGTACGACGCCCCCCGCGACCTCGGCCCGCTGTTCGCGGCCGTCGAGCTCGCGGGAGTGTACCCCGACTCGAAGACCTTCGTCGACGCTCGCCCCCGCAGCGCGCCCGCGGCGATCGCCGCGCGCTACGAGGCCGAGCGCTCCCGCCCCGGCTTCGACCTGCGGGCGTTCGTCGCGCGCGAGTTCGCCGCGCCCGCGGCCGCCGGCGGCGCGGCGGTGGACAGCGCCGCGGCGGACAGCGCGGGCCGCGACCGTCCGGGCGCGATGGAGGCGCACGTGCGCGCGCTCTGGCCCGCCCTCACCCGTCCGGCCGACGTACCGGATCCCCGCTCGTCGCTCATCCCCCTGCCCAACCGCTACGTCGTCCCCGGGGGCCGGTTCCGCGAGGTGTACTACTGGGATTCCTACTTCACGATGCTCGGGCTGGCCGAGGACGGGCGCGCGGAGCTGATGCGCGACGTGCTCGACAACTTCGCGTTCGAGGTGCGGACTTTAGGCCGCGTGCCCAACGGGAACCGCACGTACTACCTCGGGCGCAGCCAGCCGCCGTTCTTCGCGGCGATGGTCGGGCTGTACGCGCGGACCACCGACACCGCGCGGGCGCTCCGCTACCTCGACGCGCTCGAGGCGGAACACGCGTTCTGGATGGACGGCGCGGACCGGGTGCGGCCCGGCGGCGCCTACCGCCGGCTCGTGCGGCTGCCCGACGGGCGCCTGCTCAACCGCTACTACGACGACCTCCCCGGGCCGCGCCCCGAGTCGTTCCGGGAGGACTCGCTGCTCGGCGCGCGCGTGCCGGACGTCGAGCGGGCGGCCTTCTATCGGAACGCGCGGGCGGGCGCTGAGAGCGGGTGGGACTACTCGAGTCGTTGGATGCGCGACCCGACGGACCTGCGCACGCTCGAGGTCACCGAGCTCGCGCCGGTGGACCTCAACAGCGTGTTGTACCACGCGGAGCGCACGATCGCCGCGCTGCGCCGTTTCCGCGGCGGCCCCGGGGACGCCGCCGTGGCCGCGCAGTTCGAGGAGGTCGCCGCGACGAGGCGGCGCGCGGTCAACGACGCGGCGTACGACCCGGCGACCGGGTTCTACTACGACGTGCGGTGGCGGACGGGGCAGCGGGTGACGGACCGGCCGACGCTCGCCGCGTCGGCGCCGCTGTACTTCGGGCTGGCGACGCCGGCCGAGGGGCGCGCGGTGGCGGACCGGCTGGGGCGCGACTTCCTCCGCTCGGGCGGTTTCGTGACGACGCTGGTCGCGTCGGGGCAGCAGTGGGACGCGCCCAACGGGTGGCCGCCGCTGCAGTGGCTGACGATGGAAGGCGTTAGGCGCTACGGGCGTCCGGGGCTCGCGGACACGGCGCGCGCGCGGTGGCTCGCGCTCAACCGGCGCACCTACGCGACGACGGGGAAGATGACCGAGAAGTACGACGTCGTGGACGCCGCGCGGCGCGCCGGGGGCGGCGAGTACCCGACGCAGGACGGGTTCGGGTGGACGAACGGGGTGGCGCTGGCGCTGTCGGCGCAGGAGCGCGCGGCGCGCGCGGCGGCCGCCCACCCGATGCGCTGAGGCGGCGTTCTTCACAAGGCCCGGTACGCCGTACAGTTTGCCGGCGCAGCCCGTCCCGAACTTCCCAGCCCCCGAGAGGTGCCCGCCGTGGCCCGACCCCGCCTGAACGCGGCCCAGCTGTTCAACATGAGTTTCGGGTTCCTCGGAATCCAGTTCGGGTGGGGGCTGCAGCTCGCCAACATGTCGGCCGTCTACGAGCGGCTCGGCGCCAAACCCGACGCGATCCCGGGGCTCTGGCTCGCGGCGCCGCTCACCGGGCTCCTCGTGCAGCCCGTGATCGGCGCGCTGAGCGACCGCACGTGGACCCGTCTCGGGCGACGGCGGCCGTACTTCCTGACCGGCGCGGTGCTCGCGTCGGTCGCGCTGTTCGTGATGCCGACGTCGACGAGCCTGCTGATGGCGGCCTCGCTCCTTTGGATCCTCGACGCGTCGATCAACGTCTCGATGGAGCCGTTCCGGGCGTTCGTCGCCGACAAGCTGGACGTGACGCAGCGGACGGCGGGCTTCGCGATGCAGTCGCTGATGATCGGCATCGGCGCGAGCCTGGCCAACGCGCTGCCCTACATCCTCGGCCGCTTCGGCGTCACCGGCAACACGGCGAGCGGGATCCCGCTGTCGGTCAAGTTCGCGTTCCAGGTCGGCGCGCTCGTGTATCTCGTTGCGGTCATCTACACCGTGGTGACGACGCCCGAGGCGCCGCCCGAGGACATGGCGGCGTTCCGCGCGGCGAAGCAGCAGCACCGCGGCGTGGGGCCGCTCGTCGCGGAGATCGTCGAGGCGGTGCGCGAGATGCCGGCGACGATGAAGCAGCTCGCCGTGGTGCAGTTCATTACGTGGCTGGGGCTCTTCTGCATGTGGCTGTTCTTCGTGCCGGCGGTGGCGCACCACGTGTTCGGCGCGACCGACGCCAAGTCGGCGCTCTACACCGAGGGCGCGGAGTGGGGCGGGCTGGTGTTCGCGTTCTACTCGATCACGTGCTTCGTCGTCGCGCTCGCCCTCCCGCGGGCGGCGGCGGCGACGAGTCGCAAGACGGTGCACGCGGGGGCGCTCGTCTGTGGCGCGCTCGGGCTGTTGTCGGTGGGCGTGATCCACGACCGCTACCTGCTGATCCTCTCGATGGTCGGCGTGGGGATCGCGTGGGCGTCGATCCTGTCGATGCCGTACGCGATCCTCTCCTCGGCGCTGCCGCCGGCCCGGCTCGGCGTGTACATGGGCGTGTTCAACTTCTTCATCGTGCTCCCCGAGATCTGCGCGGCGCTGTTCTTCGGTCCGCTGATCCGGGCGGCCTTCGGCGCGGACAACCCGAACTCGCCGCTCTACGTCGTGCTGATCGGCGGCGGGTGCCTGGCGCTCGCCGCCGCGTGCGTCGCGCTCGTGCAGGACGTCGGGGAGCGGGAGGGAAGCGCCCGCGCGATGCTCGCGGCCGACGCCCGCGAGGCACTGACCGTGCAAGGCTCGGTGCAGCCGGTGCCGAGCAGCGGGGCGCGCGGGTGAGCGCACCGGCAGAAGGCGCCGCGGCGGATGATGCCGCGCAGGACCCCCGTTCGGTTCAACTCCCGTCCACTCGTCCCGTGATGAAACGCTCGCTGGCCGTGATCCTCGGGGGTGGCGCGGGGACGCGTCTGTTCCCGCTCACCATGCAACGCGCGAAGCCGGCGGTGCCCCTGGCCGGGAAGTACCGGCTGGTCGACGTGCCGATCTCGAACTGCATCAACTCGGGGCTCGACCGGATCTTCGTCGTCACGCAGTTCAACTCCGCGAGTCTCAACCGGCACATCGCGCGGACGTACACGTTCGACCGCTTCCGCGGCGGGTTCGTGTCGATCCTGGCGGCCGAGCAGACGCCGTCGTCGGAGCGGTGGTTCCAGGGGACGGCGGACGCGGTGCGGCAGTCGCAGGCGCACATGCGCAGCTACCCGCACGAGCGCGTGGTCATCCTGAGCGGCGACCAGCTGTACTCGATGGACTACCGCGAGATGATCGACCACCACGAGCAGACCAACGCCGACGTGACGATCGGCGTGACGCCGGTCGTCGCGGCGGAGGCGCCCGGGTTCGGCATCCTCAAGACCGACGAGGAGCAGCGGATCACCGAGTTCTACGAGAAGCCCAAGCTCGACCAGCTCGGGGACAAGGAGAGCCCCGTGACGCCCGAGTTGCAGGCCGCCGGGCGGGTCTACCTCGCGTCGATGGGCATCTACGTGTTCGAGCGCGACGTGCTGCGCGAGGCGCTCGAGCAGCAGCCGGACGAGCACGACTTCGGCAAGGAGGTCATCCCGCGCGCGATCCGCTCGGGGATGCGCGTGGTGGCGTACCCGTTCACCGGCTACTGGAATGACATCGGGACGGTCCGCTCCTTTTTCGAGACGAACCTGATGCTCGGGAGCGCGAAGCCGGACTTCAACCTGTACGACGCGCGCATGCCGCTCTACACCAACGCGCGCATGCTGCCACCGGCCAAGGTCACGCGCTCGCGCCTCGAGAACACGCTGGTCGGCGAGGGGAGCGTGATGATCGACTGCGACATCTCGGACTCGGTGATCGGGATCCGCTCCTACGTCGGCGCGCGGTCGCGGCTACACCGCGTCGTGATGATGGGGGCGGACTACTACCCGTGGTCCGGCCCGGAAGACCCGAGCCGCGTGCGCGGGCCGTTGGCCCCCGGGGTGGGCGAGGACACGCGCATCGAGAACGCGATCATCGACAAGAACGCGTCGATCGGGAGGCGGTGCATGCTCACCAACAGCCAGGGGATCGAGGAGGGCGAGGGGCCCGGGTTCTTCATCCGCGACGGCGTCGTGGTGGTGGTGAAGAACGCGGAGGTCCCGGACGGCACGGCGATCTGAGACGTTAGGCAACGATGCGCATCGCCCTCTTCACCAACGAGTACCCGCCCAACGTCTACGGCGGCGCCGGCGTGCACGTCGAGTACCTCGCGCGCGAGCTCGCGCGGGCCGACGGCGGCGCGCACCGGGTCGACGTGCACTGCTTCGGCGACCAGCACGAGGACCGCGGTAACCTGCGCGTGCGCGGCGTGGGGCCGGTGGCCGTCCCCGTGCAGGACCCGCGGCACGCGCGCCTGTTCGACGCGTTCGGCAGGGATCTGGCGATGGCCGGCGCCGCCGACGCGCCCGACGTCGTGCACTGCCACACGTGGTACGCCGCGCTGGCCGGCCTCGTGGCGAAGCCGCTCGCGGGCGCCAGGCTCGTGCTCACGACGCACTCGCTCGAGCCGCACCGGCCGTGGAAGGTCGAGCAGTTAGGCACCGCGTACAACGCGACGGTCTGGGTCGAGCGCACGGCGTACCAGAACGCGGACGGCGTGATCGCGGTCTCGGAGGCGATGAAGGCCGACGTGGAGTCGCTCTACGGCGTCGCGCCCGAGCGGGTGCGCGTGATCCACAACGGGATCGACCCGGACGAATACCGCCCGACCGAGGCGCCCGACACGCTCCGCCGGCTCGGCGTCGATCCGGACGTGCCGTTCGTCCTGTTCGTCGGGCGGATCACGCGGCAGAAGGGGATCCTGCACCTCGTGCGGGCGCTGCGGCACCTCGACGTGCCCGCGGGCGGGCTGCAGGTGGTGCTCGCCGCCGGCGCGCCGGACACGCCCGAAATCCTGGCCGAAATGACGGCGCTGGTCGACGCGGCGCGGCGCGAGGCGCGGGCGGAGATCGTCTGGGTGCCGACGATGCTCTCGAAGTCCGACATCATCGCGCTCTACAGCGCGGCCGCGGTGTTCGTGTGCCCGTCGGTGTACGAGCCGTTCGGGATCATCAACCTCGAGGCGATGGCGTGCGAGACGCCGGTCGTCGCCTCCGCCGTGGGCGGCATCCCCGAAATCGTCGTGCCGGGCGAGACCGGGCTGCTGGTGCCGTTCCAGGCGGCGGGGGGCGAGTCGCCGGAGCCGATCGACGCCAACGCGTTCTCGCGCGCGCTCGCGGACGGGGTCAACGAGCTGATGGCGGACCCGGAGCGCCGCGCGGCGATGGGACGCGCCGCGCGGGCGCGGGTGCTCGCGAAGTTCAGCTGGGCGAGCATCGCGGAGGCGACGCTGGGCTTCTACCGGGAGCTGGTGGGGCGTTAGACAGGTGGCGTCACGTCACCCCCGCGAAGGCGGGGGTGACGGCGTGACTACCGCGACGCCGCGCCCGGGTCCCGCCGCGGCGGCGCGGCCGTCCCGCGCTCCGCCGCCGCCAACTTGGCGCGGACGTTGTCGCGCCGCGCGAGGAACAGGAACAGGAGTCCGGTGGCGAGCATCACGAGCCCCCACCAGAGGTTGATGTTGAGTCCGCCCGCCTGCACGTACTGCGCGACGTTGCTCGCCGTGGCAAGGCCGTAGCCCATCAGGAGGACGCCGAGGATGACGAACAGGCCGCCGATCGGGAGGCGGAGGTCGAGGCTGCCGGCTGCGCTCATGAGGCGTTAACGGAAGACGAGGTTGAGCACGAGCGTGAGCGCGAGCACGATGCCCGCGAACGTGGCGGGGCGCTGGATGAACGTCAGCCCGCCGTCGCGGGGGCGCTCGGTGAGCGCGTAGACGAGGCCCGTCAGCTCGGATTCGGCGCGCGGGCGCGTGACCAGGCTGACGGCCGTGCTGACGACGATGCAGGTCACGAAGGCCGTGATCGCCGTCCAGAAGGTCTGCGCGAGTTCGCTCGGGTAGGTGTGGATCGCGCCGAAGTAACCGCCCTTGAGGCCGGGCGTCGACCCCGCGGGCAAGGTGAGGCCGTGGTGGACCGCCGCGCCGATCGTGCCCGAGAGCAGACCCCAGAACGCGCCGTTGGGCGTCGTGCGGCGCCAGAACATGCCCAGCGCGAAGGTGGCGAACAGCGGCGCGTTCACGAAGGCGAACACCAGCTGCAGCAGGTCCATGATGTTGTTGAACGCGCTCGCCACGTAGGCGGCCGCGATCGAGAGCAACACGCCGACGACCGTCGCGACGCGGCCCATCCACAGGTAGTGCTCGTCCGTGCCGTCCTTCTTGATGTGGCTCTGGTACAGGTCGTAGGTCCACACCGTGTTGAACGCCGTGACGTTGCCGGCCATGCCGCTCATGAACGACGCCAATAGCGCCGTGAGGCCGAGGCCGAGCATGCCCGCCGGGAAGAGCTTGATGAGCAGCATCGGCGTGGCGAGGTCGTAGTCGAGCACGACCCGGCCCGCGCTGTCCATCAGCGGCGCGCCCGCGGCGGTGAGCTTGGCCGGGATCGTCCCCGCGCCCTGCGACCCGCCTAACGCGAGCGCGATCATCCCCGGGAGGATGACGAGGAACGGGAAGAACATCTTCGGCACCGCGGCGATGAGCGGCGTGCGGCGGGCGGCGGTCATCGAGTCGGCGGCCATGGCGCGCTGCACGACGAGGAAGTCGGTGCACCAGTAGCCGAAGGAGAGCACGAAGCCGAGGCCGGCGACGAGGCCGAACGCCTCGACCCCGATCGGGTTGGTCGACGCGCTCCCCATGCCCTGCCAGACGTGGGTGAACGCGCCCGGCGCGAAGCCGCGCGCGACCGACTGCTCGCTGAGGCGCGCCGTGAGGCCGCCCCAGCCGCCGACGGAGCGCAGCCCGAGCCAGACCAGCGGGGCGAAGCCGAAGGCGATCATGAAGAACTGCAGCACCTCGTTGTAGATCGCGCTCGTCAGGCCACCGGCGAAGACGTAGGCGAGCACGATCGCGGCCGATACCCAGACGCTCGTGTTGAAGCTCCAGCCGAGCAGGAGGTTGAAGAGCTTGCCCATCGCGTACATCGAGATCCCCGACGAGAGGATGGTCATCACGGCGAAGGTGCCCGCGTTGAGCGTGCGGGTCTTCTCGTCGAAGCGGAGCTTGAGGTACTCGGGGACGGAGCGGGCGCGCGAGCCGTAGTAGAACGGCATCATGAACAGGGCGACGAAGACCATCGCCGGGATGGCGCCGACCCAGTAGAAGTGCGCGGTGGCGATGCCGTACTTGGCGCCCGAGGCGCCCATGCCGATGACTTCCTGCGCGCCGAGGTTGGCGGAGAGGAAGGCGAGGCCGGTGACCCACGGCGGCAGCGAGCGGCCGGAGATCAGGAAGTCGGAACTCGTCTTGGCGGTGCGCCGCAGGGCGAAGCCGATGCCGAGCACGACGGCGAAGTACGCCGCCATGATGACGTAGTCGATGATCGAGAGGTTCGCGATCGCGTGGTTCACGCGGACTCCGGGAGGGGCCGCCAGGGAGGCAGCGGGGGCGGGGAGGGGGGACGGGGCGGTCGCGGCCCTGGGTGGGGCGCGCGACGGCAACATAGCGGCCGCGCGCGGGTCGATCACCTCATTCGAAGGTCCCCCGGCGTACCAGTTCGCCGCCGCGAACGTGCCACGCGCCGCGCGCCATCACGTCCCGCACCCCGCCGCGGGCGTCGAGGACGACGAAGTCGGCGTCCCCGCCGACGGCGACGGCGCCCTTGCGCGGCAGACGGAGGTGCGAGGCGACGTTGCTCGTGAACGGCGGCAGGGCGTCGCCTAACGGCACGCCGCGCGCGAGCAGCCGGCCGAGTGTCGCGGCCAGGGCGCCGACGTCGCCGACGCCCATGCGCGTCATCTGGCCCTGCGCGTCGAACACCGGCAGGCTGCCCCCGCCGTCCGAGCTCACCGTGACGCGGTCGCGCGGCGCGCCGCTCGCCCAGTACCGCGCGAGCGCGTCCTCCGCCGAGTACTCGTCGGCGTTGGCGCTGGGCGGGAAGGCGGTGACGTCGATGTGGCACCCGCGGCGGGCGACCTCGACGGCCTCGTCGAAGAGGTCGCGGCGGCGGTTGACGTGCGTCGGGTTGAAGACGCGCGCGGGTAGCTCGGCGCGGTCGAGCGCCTCGCGCACGAGGGCGAGCCCGCGTGGGCCGTCGCCCATGTGCAGGTGCACGACGCCCGCCTTGCCGGTCATCAGCCCCGCCACGTGCGTCTCGCCGGCGAGCTTCACGAGTTCGTCGTACGTGGGCTGGCTGGAGCGGTGGTCGGAGAGCGCGACCTCGCCGACGCCGATCACGCGGTCGACGTTGACCATGTCGCCGCGCACGCTGCCCGTGATCGTGGCCGGCGGCAGGTGGTAGCCGCCCGTCCAGCACCAGACGGACAGCCCCTCGTCGACGAGGCCGCGCGCGGCCGCGACGAGGCCGACGGGTCCGCGCGTGTAGTCGTCCGTGCCGAGGAGGCCGACGGCGGTGGTGACGCCGCCGCGGGTGAAGCGGGAGAGAGCGAGCGGGGGGACGCGGGTCTTGGGGCCGGCCTCGCCGCCGCCGCCGGTCAGGTGCACGTGCCCGTCGATCAGCCCCGGGATCAGGCGGGCGCCGCCCAGCTCCACCACGTCGGCCCCGAGCTCGCCGGGGAGCGCGCCGAGGTCGGCGCCCATCCAGACGAGTTGCTCGCCGGCGACGAGCAGGTGGTGGCGGCCGAGCGGGGCGGGGGCGTAGACGTCGGCGTTGCGGAGCAGCGTGAGCATCGCGCGTATGCTAACGGCCGCTCGCGCGGGCGTCGCGGGTGTGAGAACGTCGCGGGCCCGGGGGTGCCCGTTCGGCCCTCGATCGACTTAGCGTTCGCGCGCCATGACGTCCGATGTTCTTCACCGTTCCCGACGCGCGACGGGGCGCGAGGGTTGGCTCGTGCCGATCGGCGGCGCGCTCGCAGACCCGGCCATCTTCGCGCGTTTCGTCGAGCTCGCCGGCGGCGCCGGCGCGCGGATCGTCGTCGTCCCGGTCGCCTCGCGCCTGCCGCGGACCGGGGCGGAGTACGCCGAGGTGCTCCGGCGCCACGGCGCCGGCGACGCATCGGTGCTCGACGTGCGCACCCGGACGGACAGCGAGCGGCCGGAAGCGCTCGACGCGCTCGCGCGCGCCGACGGGGTGTTCTTCACGGGCGGGGACCAGGTGCGGCTGGCCGAGGTGCTCGGCGGGACGCCGCTGGCGCGGGTGCTACGGCGGCGGTGGGCGGAGGAGGCGCTGCCGGTCGCGGGGACGAGCGCGGGGGCGTCGTACCTGAGCGAGCGCATGATCGCGCGGGGCTGGGGCGGGGCGCGGCCGCGGGCCGGGATGGTCACGCTGATCACCGGGCTCGGGCTCGCGGAGGACCTCGTCATCGACCAGCACTTCCGCGAGCGGCGGCGCGAGGGCCGGCTGATGACCGCGGTCGCGCTCGAGCCGACGCGCGTCGGGCTCGGCGTCGACGAGGACACGGCGGCGTTCATCGCGCCCAGCGGCGTGGCGGAGGTCGTCGGGGCGGGCGGGGTGACGGTGATCGACGCGTGCGGGGCGCGGCACGTCGCCGAGGACCCGGCGGCCGCCGCCCCGCGCGAGCGCCACCGCGGGGCGCGCGTGTCGCGGCCCGCGGCGCGGCCGCTCGTCAGCTTCGACGCCCTGCGGGTGCGGGTGGTCGAGGCGGGCGGGCGCGTGGACCTCGCGTCGGCCGCCTCGGCGTGCTAGTTCTCGCCTAACGACCCGCCCGTCCCCCGCCCGCCGCCCCGCCATGCGCGTCCTCGAGCAGTCCGTCTACGTGGGCCCCAACCACTACGCCCACTTCCCGGTGATCCGCCTCGCGCTCGACCTCGGGGCGTTCGAGGCGTGGCCGTCGGCGCGGCTCGGGCCCGCGTTCACCGACGGGCTGCTGGCCGCGCTGCCGACGCTCGCCGAACACGGGTGCTCGTACGGGGAGCCGGGCGGGTTCGTCCGGCGGCTGACCGAGGACGAGGGGACGTGGATGGGGCACGTGCTGGAGCACGTCGCGATCGAGCTGCAGAACGTCACGGGCGAGCAGGTGTCGTTCGGCAAGACGCGGTCGGTCGCGGGGCAGGCGGGCGTGTACGACGTGGTCTTCGAGTACGAGCAGCGGGACGTCGGGCTGGCGGCGGGCGCGCTCGCGCTCGACCTGCTGCACGCGCTCGCGGTGCCGCTCCTGCCGGTGGGGGAGCGGCCCGCCGAGGCGGCGGAGGCGGTCGCGCCGTTCGACTGGGCGGAGCGGCGGGACGCCTTCATCCGCTACGCGCAGCGCCGGGCGTTAGGCCCGAGCACGGCGTCGCTCGTCCACGCGGCGGAGCGGCGCGGGATCCCGTGGATCCGGCTGAACGCGCAGTCACTCGTCCAGCTGGGCTACGGGCGGCACCAGCAGCGTATTCAGGCAACGGTGACGGGGCGCACGCCGCACATCGCCGTCGAGATCGCGAGCGACAAGGAGGAGACGAACACGCTGCTCGCCAACCTCGGGCTGCCGGTGCCGCGGCAGGCGCTCGTCTACGACGCCGACGAGGCCGCGGAGGAGGCAGCCCGCGTGGGGTACCCGGTCGTGGTCAAGCCGTACAACGGCAATCACGGGCGCGGGGTGAGCGTGGGGCTGGCCGACGCGGCCGGCGTGCGTGCCGCGTTCGCGCTCGCGGCCGAGCACGCGGACGCGGTGCTCGTCGAAACGTTCATCGCGGGGCACGACCACCGCATGCTCGTCGTCGCGGGCGAGCTGGTCGCGGTGAGCAAGCGGGTGCCCGGGCACGTCGTCGGCGACGGCGCGAGCACGGTGGCCGAGCTGGTCGGGGCGGTCAACGCGGACCCGCGGCGCGGGATCGGGCACGAGAAGGTACTGACGCAGCTGCGGCTCGACGACCAGGCGTTAGGCCTGCTCGCGGCGCGCGGGTGGACGCCCGACGCCGTCCCGCCCGCGGGCGAGGAGGTGCTGCTGCGTCGGACGGCCAACCTGTCGACGGGCGGAACCGCGGAGGACGTGACCGACGTGGTGCACCCGGACAACGCGGAGATGGCGGTGCGCGCGATCCAGGCGGTGGGGCTGGACGTGGGCGGCGTCGACTTCCTCACGCCCGACATTACGCAGTCGTACAAGGACGCGGGCGGCGCGATCTGCGAGGTGAACGCCGCGCCCGGGTTCCGGATGCACATGGCGCCGAGCGCGGGGCGGCCGCGCGACGTGGCGGCGCGGGTGATCGACATGCTGTTCCCGGCCGGGCAGCCGGCGACGATCCCGATCGCGGCGATCACCGGGACCAACGGCAAGACGACGACGGCGCGCATGCTGGCGCACATCCACAAACTCGCGGGGCGGCGGGTGGGGCTGACGACGACCGACGGCGTGTACATCGACGGGCAGCGCACGGTCGAGGGGGACATGACCGGGCCGACGTCGGCGCGCATCGTGCTCGCGGACCCGAGCGTGGACGTGGCCGTGCTGGAGACCGCGCGCGGTGGGCTGCTGCGCGCGGGGATGGCGATGCGCCGGGTCGACGTGGGCGCGGTACTCAACGTGCAGCCCGACCACCTCGGGCAGCGCGGGATCGAGACGCTCGAGCAGCTCGCGCTCGTCAAGCGCACCGTCGTCGAGGTGGCGAGCGACACGGCGGTCCTGAACGCGGACGACCCGCTCACCATCCGGATGGCGGCGCACACCGAAGCCGCGCACGTCTGCTACGTGACGATGGACGCGGCGAACGCGCTCGTCGGCGCGCACATCCGCGCCGGCGGGCGGGCGGTCGCGCTCGAAACGGGGGTGAACGGGCAGATGATCACTATTTACGATCATGGAGCGCATATCCCGTTGCTCTGGACGCACCTGATCCCGGCCGCGCTCGAGGGGCGGGCGGCGTTCAACGTGCAGAACGCGATGTTCGCCGCGGCGATGGCGTTCGCGATGGGGGTGCGGCTGGAGGACATCCGGCACGGGCTGCGCACGTTCGACAGCACCTTCTTCCAGGCGCCGGGGCGCCTCAACGTCTACGACGGGCACGCGTTCCGGGTGCTGTTCGACTACGCCCACAACGCGAACGCGATGGCCGCGCTCGTCGAGACGGCGCGGCGGCTGGACGTGGCCGGGCGGCGGATCTGCGTCCTCGCGGCGCCGGGCGACCGCCGGGACGAGGACATCCGCGCGACGGCGCGGGCGGCCGCCGCGGGACGCTTCGATTACTACATCTGCCGCCGCGACGACAACCCGCGGGGGCGCGCGCCGGACGAAGTACCGCGCCTGGTCGCTGACGCGCTGATCGCGGACGGGATCCCGGCGGAGCGGGTCGAGATCATCGTCTCCGAAGTCGAGGCGATCGACGCGGCGCTGCGGATGGCGGGCAAGGGCGACCTCGTGGTGATCTGCGCCGACGCGTTGGAGCGCGGGTGGCAGCAGGTGGTGAGCTTCGGCGGGCGGGGCGCGGGCGTGGCGGCGGCGACGCCGGACGGCGTGCCGGTGGCGGCAGGCGCCTTGGCGCCCCGCTCGGCGCCGCACGACCAGACGCCGGCGGACGACGCCGCGCCGCCCGCGCTGGGGCCACTCCCGGTCTCGGCGCCCGAGGGCGACGACCCGCCCGCGTCGCCGGGCGCGGCGCCGCGGCTGGTGCGCGAGGGGCGCGGGGTCGTGATGGCGAAGGAGCCGAACGACTGACGGCGCCGCTCCGTCGCGCGACACCTCGATCCATGCCGGCCGCCGACGCCGCGCCACGCCCCGAGGCGCGGCGCGTACCCGGTCCGAACGTCTTCGCGCCGCGGCCCGGCGCGGTCATTGAGGTGACGTTCCCGGCGGGCACGCCAGCGCACGTCGTGGGTCGGCACTGGCGTCTGTGGGGCCGGGTGGTCGTGCGCCTCGTGCGACGCCTGGGCTGGCCTGCGGTGGGGCCTCGCATCGCGGTGCGCACGAGCGCTGGGGCGGCCGGGAGTTCGCGCGCGGGCACGTGCTACCTCGGGCTCTTCGTCGCCGCGCCGGCCGACCAGCTCGACGCGGCGGTCGCCGTCGCGGAGCACGCGTGGGCCGTCGCCGCCTCGCGCGGGCGCGTGCCGGACGACCCGGGCCCGGAGCTCGAGGCCCTCGCGGCGGCCGAGCGTGACCCGCGCGTCGTCTCGCTCCTCGACGCGGCGGACGCGCGCGGGCTGGTCGCGACCGTGGACGACGAGGGCGTGAGCGTCGGCGCGGGGCGCGGGGGACGCACGTGGCCGCGCGCGTCCCTGCCCGAGCTCGCCGCCGTGCCGTGGGATGCGTTAGGCAACGTCCCCGTGGGCCTCGTCACGGGCTCCAACGGCAAGACGACCGTCGCGCGGATGGCCGCGGCCATCCTGCGCGCCGCGGGGCACACGACGGGGCTCAGCACCACCGACGGCGTGCGCGTGGACGCCCCCGATCCGCGGGCGGCGCCGCACGAGTTGCTGGAGGAGGGCGACTGGGCGGGGCCGGGCGGGGCGCGGCGTGTCGTGCGCGACCCGCGCGTCACCGCGGCCGTGCTCGAGACGGCACGCGGCGGCATCCTGCGTCGTGGACTCGCCGTCCGCCGCGCCGCGGCCGCCGTCGTCACCAACGTCGCCGCCGACCACCTCGGCGAACACGGGGTCGAGGACCTCGACGGTGTCGCGGCGGTGAAGCTCGTCGTCGCGGACGCGCTCCGCGATGCGAGGGCGACGCTGATCGCGCCGGCCGCGCCGGGGCCGCTGTTGTCGCGCGTCGAGTCCCTGTCGTGCGAGGCGCCGTTCCGCTGCTGGTGGACGAACGCCGACCCGACCGACGCGACGGCGCGGGCGCACGTCGACGCGGCGACCGCGCGCGGCACGCCGGCCTGCGTCGTACGCGCGGCGCCCGCCGGCCGGGGCGCCGCGGACGAGGTGCTCGCGTGGTTCGACGGGGCCATGTGGCACGATCTGGCGCGCGTCGGCGACCTGCCGTTCGCGGCCGGCGGCGCGGCCCGGCACAACCTGGCCAACGCGGCGAGCGCCGCCGCGCTCGCCTTCGCGTTAGGCGCGTCCGTCCCGGCGGTGCGCGAGGGGCTCGCGGGGTTCGGGGCGGGGGCACGCGACAACCCGGGGCGGCTCGAGCGGTTCGAAGTCGGTGGGGTGACCGCGGTGGTCGACTACGCGCACAACCCCGACGGGCTCGCGGCGCTGCACGCGGCCACGCGCGGACTCCCGGCCGCGCGGCGACTCCTGTTGTTAGGCCAGGCGGGAGACCGGGACGACGCGGCCCTCGCGGCGCTCGCGGCCGCGGGGTGGGGCGGGGGCGCGGTCGACCGCGTGGTCGTCAAGGAGCTGCCGTCGATGCGTCGCGGGCGCGCGCCCGGCGAGGTCGCCGAGCGGTTGCGGGGCGCGCTCGCCGCCGCCGGCGCGCCCGACGCCGCGATCGCGGACGCGCCGTCCGAAGTCGAAGCGGTACGCGTCGCGCTGGCCTGGGCGCGTCCGGGCGATCTGCTTCTCTTCCCACTGCACGAGGCGCGTGAGGAGGTCGTGCGCTGGCTCGCGGAGTTGGCCGCCGCGGGCTGGCGCGCCGGTGCGCCGCTCCCGGTCGGTCCGCGATCCCTGCCGGCCGCCTAGTCCGCGGCGCGTGGGGATGGCGCGGGCCGCGCCTGCCCGCGCCCGTTGCCGCCCCAACACCGGAGTGCGCCGGCAGTCGTCAGCGCGCAAGAGTGCACGCCGTTCGCGGTCACCGAGGCGACGTCGCGAAGATCGGCGGGCACCGACGCCTGGCCGTAGTCGTCGCGCCCCCAACAGACCGCTCGTCCAGCCGCCGTGACCGCGCAGGTGTGACTGCCGCCCGCGCTGAGCTGCGTGACGCCGACCAACCCCGCCGGCGGCGCGGCCTGCCCGTAGCGGTCGTCGCCCCAACACCGAACACTCCCGGGGCTCGCCCCGTCGCGCACCACGGCGCAGCTGTGATCGTGCCCCGCGCTGATGAGGGAGACCGGGCCGAGATCGGCGGGGGGCGTCGCCTGGCCGGCGTCGTTCCGACCCCAGCAGACGGCGGCGCCCTCGGCGCTGACTGCGCACGTATGAGCGAAGCCGGCGCTCACCTGCGTCACCGGGCCCATGCCGGACGGTGGGTGCGCCTGGCCGTCGTCGTCGCGACCCCAACAGGTCACGTTCGCCTGGCGCGTGGTTGACTCTGGAGCGGGCGCATCTGGAGTCGGGCGCGCCGTAACGGCGCACGTGTGGAACGTGCCCGCGCTGACCTGCGTCACGCCCGACAGTGCGGACGGCGGGCTCGCCTGGCCCTGCTGGTCGAAGCCCCAGCACACCACGCGTCCAGGAGCCGAGTCGGCGGAGGTGACAGCGCAGGTGTGGCTGTCGCCGGCGCTGACCTGCGTCACGGCTGCGAGTCGGTCGGGCGCCGACGTCTGGCCATGGTCGTCGCTTCCCCAGCAGGCGACGGTACCGAGGCGCGTCCGCGCGCAGGTATGAACGTACCCCGCCGCGACCTCGGCGAATCGGGCGATTTCGCCGCCCGGCCCGGTTTCTGCCGTTCGAGCGGGACGAATCGCGCGAGCCGCAGTCGCTGACGGGCTGGGCGCGGCGGCGGCGACGAATGTCCACGCGAGGACCGCGACGATGGCCGCAGCCGGCGCCCGGAGTAGAGCGGCGGCCGCGAGTCGCGGACGGCGGCGATCGGATCGGGGCAGCATGGGCCGCGGAGGAAGGAGGCGCGCTGGGGTCACGCGCGCGGGGCATAGTCGTCACCTGCGGCCCGAGGCGCCTCCTCGATGTTCGCGGACGCTTGCACGCATTTCGCACCCGGCGTTCAACTCGTTATGCATCACAGAGTTGCACCGCTCCCGGCGTCCGCGGAAGACCCCCGTACGGACGAGTCGGGCGGTCGAGCGGTCTGGTACGCACTCGGCGCGACACCGAAGCGCTCTCGGAATGCGCGGCTGAAGTACGATAGCGATTCGAAGCCGACCGCGTACGCGACCTCGGTGATCGAGCCTGCGCCCTGATCCAGCAATTCCGCAGCACATTCGGCGCGGATGCCGCGGACGAAGCGGCTCGGCGAGACGTTGCATCCCTCGCGGAGGGCGCGGTACATCTGATGGTACGAGAGCCCGGCGGCTGCGGCCAGGCGATTCGGATCGAGATCACCCGAGGTGAGCCGCGCGACGACGAGTTCGCGCAGGCGCTGAACGATCGCCGCGGTCGCGGGTGAGACCGGATCCGGGGGCGACGGTGCCGCGTCTGCGCGGTCCGCAGGCACGACCCCCGGGCCGACGGCGGGGGATGGCGCGCTTTCGGCGGCTTTGGTCGTTCCCTGCCCGACGAACCGGGCGCGTAACCGTCGGCGCTGCGCGAGCAGCGCCGCGACGCACGCCTCCAACACCGCCGGGTCGAACGGCTTCGTGAGGTACGCATCGACCCCGATCTCGAATCCCGCGACCTGGTCGGCCGCGGTCGTCCGGGCGGTGAGAAGCACGACCGGGATCGCGTCCGTCATCGGGTCCTGCTTGAGCGCGCGCGCCAACGCGAGGCCGTCCACCTCGGGCATCATCACGTCGGCGACGATCAGATCGGGCAGCAACGCGCGCGCCCGCTCCAACCCGGCCGCGCCGTCGACGGCCTCCTGCACCCGGTAGGTGGGCGCGAGGACGGCGCGCACGTAGGCCCGCACGTCCGGGCTGTCGTCGACGACGAGCACCGTCGTGCGGTCGCCGGTCGTATCCTGCCCGGCGCCGGGCGTCACCGTCACCAGGGCCCGCGCGCCGGCCGGAACGCCCGGGGTCACGTCGTCGCTCGACGGCGTCGGCGCGCCCGACGCCACGGCCACTCGGGGCAGCCAGATCGTGAACGTGCTGCCCAGCCCGGGCGTACTCTCCGCCCGGATCGTACCCCCGTGCAGCAGCACGATCTCGCGCGCGAGGGCGAGACCGATCCCGCTGCCGTCGTAGCGACGAGTGGTCGTGGCGTCGACCTGGTAGAAGCGGTCGAACACGTGCGCTAGGTCGGCCGGATCGATGCCCACGCCCGAGTCCCGCACCGCGATCGTCGCGCCGACGTCGTCGGCCGTGAGGTCGACCGTCACCGTCCCGTGCGGACCGGTGAACTTCAGCGCGTTGGACAGAAGGTTGAAGAGCACCTTTTCAAACTGCTGCGCGTCGAACGCCCAGGGCAGCCCCGCGACCGCGCTCCCCACGGTGAGTGAGACCCCCTGCCCGTCGGCGAGAGGTACGAAGGCCTGCGTCGTGTCACGCACGAACGCGACGAGGTCGCCCGACCCGCGCGCGAGGGCCAGCTGGTCGGCGTCGAGCTTTGCGAGATCGAGGACCTGATTGATGAGGCGCAGGAGCCGCTGCGCGTTGCGGAGCATGAGCGCGGCCTGCTCGCGGCCGTCCGTGCTGAGCGGGCCGTGGCGACCGGCAAGGAATCCGCGGAGTGGCGCGACGATCAGCGTGAGCGGCGTGCGGAACTCGTGCGAGAGGTTCGCGAAGAGCCGCGACTTAGCCTCGTCCAACTCGGCCAGGCGCCGGGCCTGCACGGCGAGTTGCGCGTTCTGCTGCGCGAGGCTGGCCTCCTGCGCGCGGAGCTGTGCGGTCCGCGTTTCCACCAGCCCGGTCAGCTCGCGCGCGCGTCGCCGCAGGCGGCGCACGCGCCACCGGTAGCCCGCGACGCCGCCGATCGCGAGTGCGAGTGCGGCGAGGACGCGTGCCAGGGTCGTTTCGGAGAAGCGCGGGGCGACGTCGACTCCGACCGACGCGCCGCGCTCGTTCCAGACGCCCGCGTTGTTGCTCGCGACGACGCGAAAGACGTAGTGCCCTGGCGGGACGTTCGTGTAGAACGCCGTGCGCCGCGTCCCCGCGTCCACCCAGCCGTCATCGAGCCCGTCGAGGCGGTAGCGGAAGCGGACGTTCTCGGGCGCGACGAAGCTGAGCGCCGTGTAGTCGACCTCGAAGCTCCGTTCGTCGGCCGCGAGAGCGACGCGGCCGTCTCGGAGTGCGCGGGCGGCGTCGCGAGTCCGGACCTGCTCGACCAGAACGGGCGGCGGCACGGAGTTGCGGCCGACGCGCGTCGGGTCTACCACGACCGCGCCGTCCTGCGTCGCGAACCAGAGCCGGCCGTCGCGCGCGCGGACGCCGGCCGGCTGCTCGCCGCCGTTCGCCTCACGGTTGCGCAGTCCGTCGCGCTCGGTGTAGCTCGTCGACCGCACGCGCGCGACCCGGCCGTCCGCGAACGCGTCGAGCTCGTCGGCCCGGACCCAGAAGATGCCGCGGTTGGTCCCCATCCACAGTCGGCCCGCGTCGTCGGGCAGGATCTCGTGGATCACTTCGTCGAACAGGCCGTCGCGCTGGCGCACGGTGCGGATGTCGGCGGCCGCGACGCGCCCGTCGGCGCGCACGACCGGCGTCAGGCGCGCGAGGCCGCGTCCTTCCGTACCGACCCATATGCGCCCGCGCGGATCCTCGTACAGGCCTCGCACCTGGTCGCTCGGCAGGCCGTCCGCAACGCCGATCGACGAGAAGCGCCCGTTGCGGTAGGCGAGCAGGCCGCCCCGATCGGTCGCCATCCAGAGCGTGCCGTCGCGCGCCCGGAGGAAGAAGCGCACGGTGCCAACCGCCGAGGCCGCCTCGACTCGGCGCCACGCGCGGCCGTGCAGGACGAAGAGCCCCTGCTCGGTCCCAGCCCACAGGTCGCCGCCGGCGTCCTCGTACAGGGCCCGGACGGTCGTCTCGCCCGTGGGCTGTCCGGCCGGCGGTTGCTCGCACGCCATCGCCGGCACGCGGCAGCGGCGCACGCCTTCGCGCTGCGTACCGAGCCACACGTCGCCGTTGCGCGCTTCGAGCAAGGACAGCACGGTGCGCGGGTAACCGCCCGCGGTGGTGTAGCTGCTCACCACGCCGTCCGCGAGGCGCGAGGTACCGCCGTTCAGGCCGAACCACATCGCGCCCGAGCGGTCCTCCAGCACCGACAGCACGGTCCGAGCGGCGACGCCCTCTTCGACGCTGTAGACCGTGAACGGGGACGGCTTGAGGCGGTACAGGCCGTCCGCGTTCGTTGCCAGCCAGACGCTCCCCTCGCGGTCCCACGCCAGTGCGCGGATTCCGGGCGATGCCTCTCGCGCGTCGGCGCCGAGCGCCGGCGCCCCGAGCACGCGCCGCCCGCCGGCGTAGACGGCGTCGCCCGTGCTGTACCACAGCGTGCCATTGGGGGCGAACCGCGCCACGCCGTACAGGACGGCCCGCTCGACGATCGGGTGTAGTCGGCCGTCGTGCACGGCGTAGATCCCCCCCACCATCGTCGTCCAGACCGCGTCGGGGGCGGCCCCGGCGTTCTCGGGTGGCGCGACGATGCCGAGGACCTCCGCCTGGCTCGAGGGTCCGCCCGACGGCCCGACCATCTCGACCCGCGCGCCGCGCACACGACCAAGCCCGTACAGCGTGCCCACCCACACGGTGCCGTCGCGTGCCTGCGCGAGGTGCCGGACGCGGGGCGACGCGAGGCCCGCGGCGGTGTCGTACCGAACGACCCGCGTACCGCGAACGTGGAAGAGCCCCGCGCCGTCGGTGCCGATCCAGAGCGATCCGTCGGCGTCGCGAAGGATCGCGTCGGTCGCCTCACGGACGGACGGCGCGACGGGCACGAAGCGTTCGCCCGCGAGCATGAGGACTCCGCGGACGGTCCCGACGTAAAGCCGGCCGGCCGGATCGACGTAGAGCACGCGCGACGAGGCGTCGGGCAGTCCGGCGTCCTCGCGGACGTGCGTGAACACCCCGGCGCGCCAGCGTACGAGATGGCCCTGCGCGCTCACGAAGAACAGGGTGCCGTCCGGCAGCTCCGCCATGCTCAGGAACTGGTTGCTCGGCAGCGCGTCCGAGTTCCCGGTGTTGAACACGACGAAGCGCGCGCCGTCGAACCGTACGATCCCGTCCCACGTGGTCACCCAGATGTAGCCGTCGCGGCTTTGGAGCACGGCGGTCAGCCCATTGACCGGCAGGCCGTCGCGCACGGTCCACGACGCGTGCACGTAGGCCGGACTCGGCGCCGCGCGTGCCGGGGCGGGGAGTTGGGCGCGCGCGGAACGCCCGGCGCCCGCGAGGGCCGCCGCGGCGCCTAACGCCGCGGCGCCTAACGCCGCGGCGCCTAACGCGAGGACGGTGCGCCGGCCGCGCGCGCGGCGCACCGTCCGGCTCAGCGGTGGGCGCCGGGCGCGCGGCCCGGGCGCGCCCCGGCGATCGAGTCGAGGCGCGCCGCCATCGCCACCGTGCTCGCGAGTTGCCGCCGCGCCTCGGCGACGTGCGGGTCGTCGGCCGGCAGGTGCGTCTGCCGTAGCCGGACCGCGCGGGCGAACGCGCGGGCGGCCGCGTGCGGGTCGCCGACGCCGTTCCACGCCTGGCCGATCGCGACGAGCAGGTCGGCCTGCGTCTCCGGCTGGTCGGCGAGCGCGTCGGCCATGGCCTCGCCGTGGCGCAGGAGCGACTCGGGCGAACGCGCGGGCGCCTGGCCGGCGTAGTCGGGGTTGGCGGCGTCGAACAGCGCGACGAGGGCGGTGCGCACGCGGCCGGCGCGTTCGGCGCCCTCGCGCGCGCGGTCGCGCTCGGCCGACGCGACGCGGGCCGCGCGGGCCACGCTCGCGGTCGTCGCGGCCCCGGCGACCGCGAGCACCGCGAGCGTCGCGGCGAGCGCCCGGTGCCGACGGACGATCCGCCGCGTGCGGTAGGCGAGCCCGCGCACTCCGGCGGCGTTGCGCGCGGCCACCGGTCGGTACGCCAGCACGCGGCGCACGTCGGCGGCGAGCGCGCCGACCGTCGCGTAGCGGTCCGCGGGCTCGCGGGCGGTCGCGCGCCGCACGATCGCGTCCAGGTCGCCGCGGAACGCGCGCGCGAGCGGCGCCGGGCGCGTCGCGCGGGCCGCCGCGCGCTGCCAGGCGTCGTCGCCAAGCGTGGCGACGTCGGACGGGCGGGGCACCGCGGCCTCGAGCACCGCGCGCACCGCGTCCGCGCGCGTGGCGCCGCGCGCGTGGTACGGCCGCCGCCCGGTCAGCAGTTCGAAGAGCAGCAGCCCCAGCGCGTAGACGTCGACGCTCACCGACGACGGGTCGCCGCGCAGCTGCTCCGGAGCCGCGTACTGCGGCGTGAGGAAGGCGTCCGGGGCGCGGGGGGTGGCGTTAGGCGGCACGTTCGGCGGCGCGTCGTCCCCCGGGTCGCGTGCCGGGCTCGGGTCCAGCAGAGCGGCGATCCCGAAATCCAGCAGGACCGGCCGCCCGTCGGCCGTGACGAGGACGTTGGACGGCTTCAGGTCGCGGTGCACCACGAGGTGCCGGTGGACCGCCTCGACCGCGTCGCACACTGCGGCGAAGACGGCCAGGCGCTCGCGGAGGCCCAACCGGCGGCGGTCGCACGCCTGGTCGATCGGGTCGCCCGCGACGTACTCCATCGCGAACCACGGCACGCCGTCGGCCGGCCCGCCCTCGACGATGCCGGCGTCGAGGAGTCGCGCGACGTTCGGGTGGTCGACGCGCGCGAGCGCGCGGCGTTCGGCCAGCAGACGCGCGGTCGCGCGGTCGTCGTTGGCGTACGCGGGGCGCACGAGTTTGAGCGCGATCCGGCCGCCCACGTCCACGCGCTCCGCGAGGTGGACGGCGCCCATCCCTCCGCGGCCGATCAGTCGGAGCACGCGGTACGCGCCGACCCGGTCTCCCGGCGCGAGGCGGGGCACCGCGTCCGGCGGGGTCGCGTCGTCGCCGTCGGCGCGGCCGGGGTCCGCGTCGTCGCCCGTCGTATCGTCGACCGCGGTGAGCAGGTCGGCCAGGTTCCCGCCCGACTGCCAGAGCGGGGCGTCGCCGCCCGCGACCGCCTCGTCGGCGGCGATCAGGGCGAGGACCGACGCGACGAGATCGGGCTGGTCGGGGTAGCGGGACCGCAGGTACGCGTCGCGCTCGCCGCGCGGGAGTTCGAGGGCGGCGTGGAACAGCGCCTCGCTCGCGGCGAGGTCGACATCCGGCGCGTCCGCATCGGGGACGCGAGCCGGGCTCGCGTCGGCCGGGGCCGGGGCGGCGCACGGACCGGCACCGGGGGAAAGCGGCGTCGCGAAGACCGGCCGGCGGGAATGCATGTCCACGGTAGGCGCACGAGGGCGGGCGGCCCGTACGGTCGCCCCCAGCTTGTACCGAAGAGTCATCCGGCGCCGATCAGCGGCCGACCGGGCCGCCGGAGCCGGCGCCGTGCGCGGCGCCCTCGGTCAACGCCTGCTGCAACCACGCGCGCGCGAACCGCCAATCCCGCTGAACCGTGGCGGTTCCGATCGCGAGCGCGGCGGCCGTTTCCTCGACGGACAGGCCCGCGAAGTACCGGCACTCGACCACCCGCGCCTGCCGCGGGCTGATTGCGGCGAACCGCTCGAGCGCCTGGTCGAGCTCCAGAATGTCCTCGGCGCGCGCTGGGGCGACGCCGAGCCCCTCGTCGAGCGTCACGGTCCACGCGCCGCCGCCGCGTTTGGCCGCGACGCGTGCCTCGGCGGCGTTGACGAGCACCTGGCGCATCGCGCGCGCGGCCGTGTTCAGGAAGTGCTCGCGGCTGGCCCACACGTCGCGGCCGCGGAGTTTGAGGTAGGTCTCGTGGACCAGCCCCGTCGTGCTCAGGGTTTCTGCGGCACTGCGGCGGCGGGCGCCGCGCGCCCGCCGCCGCAGCTCGGTGTAGAGTTCCGCGAACAGCGTGTCCGCGCCCGGCGGCGGGTCCGCGGCGCGGGCGGCCGCCTCGCGCGCGGGTGGCGGGTCGGCCGATGGGTCCGTCGAACAATCGGTCCTGCTGGCGATCACACAGGAGGCGGCAGGGGACGCGTGCGCAGGTCGCACTCCCGGAATGCCCGGCGCGAGCGGGCAATGCTACGGCCCGCCGCGCCGTCCCGCCACCCCCGCCCTCGTACTCCGGGGACGCCGCTACGGCCCGACGAGGACCGTCGGCGCGCCGAGCACCACCATCCCGCCGTGCGCCGTCTGACTCATCACTCGGGCGGCAGGCAGTCCGCCGATCAGCACCATGGGCGACCCCATGACGATGAGGTCGGGCGGCCCGACGCACGTACACATCGACGTGACCGTCGCCGCCGGCATCGCCGCCTTGAGGACCGTCGGCCGCCCCGGTGGGAGGATCGGGCCGCCGACGTGGGGGATGGGCGGTATGCCCGGGGTGAGCATCGGGCAGACGTGCATGTCGCCCGCACGTGATCCTGGGAATCCCATCTGTTCGGCCGGGTCCGTGCGTTAGGCGGCCGGCGCTTTCGGCGTCGCCGCGTCGAGGGCGGCCGCGTGCTGCTCGCGCTGCGCGTCGTAGTGCTGCCGCGCGAGCGTCGCGGCCGGGAGCCACCCGCCGAGTCGTCTGGCGACGGCCGCGGCCTGCGCGACCGACCCGTGCACCAGCGCCGTGAGCCGCGCCGGGTCGAGCTGCGCGGCGGCCATCAGCACCGCGCTCGCCGCCATCGTCACGTGCGCACCCGGCGGTGGCGGGACGGCCATCGGGCTCTCGACGGCGGCGATGCTGCCGCCCGTGAAGAACACCGCGCCGCACAGGCATCCGACCGGCGTGGTGAGGTCGGCCGCCTCGCCGGCCGCCCACGCCGCGCGGCGGTTCGCGTCCGTCGGCTCCGCGATCCAGCGCTCGACGGCCGCGAGCGCGGTGTGGGCGGCCTTGGGCG
Source organism: uncultured Gemmatimonadales bacterium (assembly GCA_963763675.1). GTDB lineage: Bacteria > Gemmatimonadota > Gemmatimonadetes > Gemmatimonadales > Gemmatimonadaceae > BPUI01. The sequence continues at coordinate 304,554 of CAVXPN010000003.1, read as the reverse complement.
GGGCGGCCGGCCCGCGGTCGGCCAGCGTCCGGAGCGTGTGGCGCACCGCGACCCACGCCCACCACACGCCCTCGCGCGCGGGCAGCGCCGCGCCTGCCAGCCGCAGCGCGGCGAACGGCGCCGCGGCGCCCGCGAGCGCCATCGCGAGCGGCTCGGGGTCGTCCACGGCCAGTGCGTTAGGCACGGACGCGCGGGCCGCGGCGGTCGCGGCCGCGAGCGGCTCGGCGTCCGCCTCCGACCGCTCGACGAGCCACGCGAGGAGCGGCGAGAACGCCGGCGCCGCGGCGGCGGGCGCGGGCGCGGTCGGGGTCACGGCGGTCATCGCGCCCTCACCCGACCATGGTGATGCCGCCACCCATCTTGAGCATCGCGCTGCCGGTGACCTGCGCGATCGCCTGCGCCTGCACGCTCACGAGCGCGCCCTTGAGCGCCGCCTGCGCCTGCCCCTCGACGCTGACCATCGCGCCCTTCAATGACGCCTGCGCCTGCCCTTCGATCGCGACCTGGACCGCCTTGACCGTGATCCCCGCGGGCTTGACCTCGATCGACGACGGCCCGCTCTTGAGTGTGATCCCCTGCGCCGGCGCCTCGATGGTAATCGCGCCGGCACTCGCCTGGATCGTGATCGCGCCGGCGGTCGCCTTGATCGTGACGTGCCCGGTCTTGACGGTCAACTCGTCGTTGCCGGTGTCCACGATCGTCGAGCGGTTGCCCGTCTTGACCGTGAGGGTCTGGTCGTCGTTCACCGTGATCGTCTGCTTGCCGGTCTTCACGGTGACTTCCTGGTCGCCCTCCGACACCTCGATCGTCTGCTTGCCCTTGCTCACGGTGTGCGTGTCGTTGCCCTCGCTCACGGTGCGGACGTCGTTGTTCTTGATCGTCGTGGTGCGGTCGTGGAGCACGTCGCGCGTCTCGTCGTGCTTCACGTGCACCTGCATGTCCTTCTCCGCCTGCAGGTACACGTGCTCGCTCCCCTGCTTGTCCTCGAAGCGCAGCTCGTTGAAGTTGTCCGCGCCGCCGCCGACGGAACGCGATTTCAGGCCACTCTGCGTCTTGTTGTCGGGGAGGGCGTACGGGTGCGCGTGGTTGTTGGAGTAGACGCGCCCCGTGACGATCGGGCGGCCGGGGTCGCCCTCCAGGAACTCCACCAGGACCTGCTGGCCGATGCGCGGAAGCTGTACCGCGCCCCAGCCCGCGCCCGACCACAGGCTGGCGACGTGCACGCGGTGCTGCGACTTGCCGCCCTTGCCGGCCCCGCGGTCCCACGGGAACTCGAGCAGGACGCACCCGTCCTTGTCGACGTCGATCTGCGCCGCGCCGCCCGTGCCGACGACGAGCGCGGTCTGGTTGCCCTGCACCGACGGGCGCGGCGTCTCGCGCGGCGGGCGGAAAGGCGTCGCGGCGGGGATCGCCGCGAAGGTGTTCTCGAGCGTAAACGTGTTGTTGCCGCCCGCGACGTAATCGCCGATCGAGACCACATGCTCGACGCGCACGATGTGCAACTCGGCCCCGCCGCTGCCGAACGGCCCGCCCGTGATCGTCACGCGCGTGCCGGCCGCGAAGGTCGCGCACGTGGACGCGCCATGCACGACGTCGCCGCCGGCCTCCTCGGCTTCCATCTGCCGCGTCGCCTCCGCGGCGGTGATCCCCGCCGTGGGCGTGCCCGAGAGCGCGCCGAGGAAGGCGTACCGCTCGCCGTGCGCGCCCGGCGCCTTGCTCGGCGTCGACCCGGTGTCGGCCGCGCGCAGCAGGTGGAAGTCCGCGAGCGCGACCGACTGCGCGTGCACCGCGTACTCGCGTGCCGCGCGCATGACCGCCTCGGGCTGCGCGGCGGCACGCCCGGCGCGCAGCGTGGCAGCCATCGGCACCGTGGCGCGCGCACCGGCCGGCACCGCGCTCCCCTTCGCGTCCGAGATGACGAGGGTGTGCTTGTCCTCCGTGAACTCGAACGTGTAGTACAGACCCGCCGCCTCGAGCAGGCGCGAGACGAACGCCAGGTTGGTCTCGCCGTACTGCACGACGTAGGCGAGCTCGGGGGGGGCCGCCGTGACCCTCGACTTGTGGTCGCTGTACCCGGCCCCCGCGAAGACCGCGTTGACGATCTCGAGCGCGGTCTTCTTCTCGAACGTGCGCGCGTCGTTCGACAGCGAGAGCATCCAGAGCCACGGCACCAGCTCGGCCGAGTAGCGCGTGCGGCCGGTCGCCGCGATCACGCCGGAGTTGGTGAAGCGGCGCACGAGGCCGTGGAAGTGGCGCGTGCCGCCCTCGAGCCGCTGCACCTCGAGCCCGATCGGTTTGCCGAGCAGTTCGGCCGGGGAGATCGCTGGCTCGGCGGAGGAGAACTCGACGGTGAAGACGTACGGGTGCGAGAGCTCCTCGAACCCGACCAGCTGGTCGGGAACGAGGACGTCCTTCCCGAGCGGCGTACTCGCAGTGAGCGGCCGGCCTGCTTGCTGAACCGCGAGGACGCCGGCCACCCTGGTCAGCTCCCGGCGCCGACGGGCACGGCCGCCGCGTTACTCCCGGCGTCGCTGGCGTCCTCGGCGGCCGCGGTGAGCGAATAGCCGGCGTCGCGGACGGCGGGCGCGACCGCGTACGTCAGCTCGCCGTCCGCGTCGACCCCGACGCGCACCGCGCCGGGCAGCTCGCCGCCCGCGATCGCCTCGAGCAGCAGCCGCGAGACCTCGGGGAGCATCGTGTTGGAGAGGATGTTGTCGACGTTACGCGCGCCGCTCTCGACCTCGGTGCAGCGCGCGGCCACGGCGTCCACGAACGCCTCGTCGTAGTGCATCGTCACGCGGTGCGTCTCGCGCAGCCGCCGCGCGATCTTGCCCAGCTTGAGGCGGATGATCTGCTTGAGGTTCTCGTCGCGCACCGGGAAGTACGGGATGATGACCATGCGCCCGAGGAAGGCGGGCTTGAACGTCTTGTCGAGCTCCGGCTTGAGCGCGCCCACGAGCGCGTCGTGCGTCGGCGCGGTCTCGGGGTCCGCCGTCAGCTTCATGATCGTGTCCGTGCCGGCGTTGGTCGTCAGCAGGATGATCGAGTTCTTGAAGTCGATCTGGCGCCCCTCGCCGTCGTCCATCACGCCCTTGTCGAACACCTGGAAGAAGAGCTCCAGCACGTCCGGGTGCGCCTTTTCGACCTCGTCCAGGAGCACCACCGAGTACGGGCGGCGCCGCACCGCCTCCGTGAGCACGCCCCCCTCGCCGTAGCCGACGTAGCCCGGCGGCGACCCCTTGAGCGTGGAGACGGTGTGCGACTCCTGGAACTCGCTCATGTTGATCGTGATCAGGTTCTGCTCGCCGCCGAAGAGCAGGTCGCCGAGCGCGAGCGCCGTCTCGGTCTTGCCGACGCCCGACGGCCCGACGAGCATGAACACGCCCTTGGGTTTGTTGGGGTCCTCGATCTTGGCCGCCGTGGTGCGCACGCGCTTGCTGATCACCTCGAGCGCGTGCTGCTGCCCGATGATCCGCTCGCCGAGGTGCCGCTCCAGCTGGAGCATCATCCCCAGCTGGTCGCGCAGCATCTTGCCGACGGGGACGCCGGTCCACCCCGAGATCACCTCGCCGACGATCGACGCGTCGACCGCCACGCGCATTAGCGGCGTCTCGCCCTGGAGCGCGGCGAGCGCGCGCTGCTGCTCCGCGAGTTGCGCGCGCGGCTCGGCGAGGTCGTCGCCGGTCGTCGCGCCCGCGTGCCCGTCCTCGAGCCGCTGCCGCAGCCCGCGGATCTCCGCGACGAGCGCGCTCTCCTGGTTCCAGCGCTCGGTGAGGTGGGCGAGCTGCGCCTCCAACTCCGCGCGGCGCGCGCCGATGGCGCCCAGTCGCTCGCGATGGTCGGTGCCCAACGCCGACTCGCGGCCGAGCACGCGCTCCTGCACCGCGAGGTCGTCGAGCTCGCGGCGCGTCGCCTCGAGCGAGGCGGGCGTGGCCTGCTGGCCTAACGCGAGGCGCGCGCAGGCCGTGTCGAGCACGCTCACCGCCTTGTCCGGCAGCTGGCGGTCGGGCAGGTAGCGGTGCGACAGGCGCACCGCCGCGTCGAGGCCGTCGTCGGTGATGCGCACCTTGTGGTGCGCCTCGAGCGCGGGAACGACGCCGCGCATCATCACGAGGCACTGCTCCTCGCCCGGCTCCTCGACCTTCACGAGTTGGAAGCGGCGCGAGAGCGCGGGGTCCTTCTCGAAGAACTTCTTGTACTCGGCCCACGTCGTCGCCGCGATCGTGCGCAGCTCGCCGCGCGCGAGGGCGGGCTTGAGCAGGTTGGCCGCGTCGTTCTGCCCGGCCGCGCCGCCCGCGCCGATCATCGTGTGCGCCTCGTCGATGAAGAGGATGATCGGGGTCGCCGAGTTCTTCACCTCGTCGATCAGGCCCTTCAGACGGTTCTCGAACTCGCCCTTCACGCCCGCGCCGGCCTGCAGCAGGGCGAGGTCGAGCGAGCGGAGTGTGACATTCTTGAGCGGCTCCGGGACGTCGCCCTGCGAGATGCGGAGCGCGAAACCCTCGACCACCGCCGTCTTCCCCACGCCGGCTTCACCGACGAGGATCGGGTTGTTCTGCCGCCGCCGCGTCAGGATGTCGACCACCTGCCGCACTTCGAAATCGCGGCCCAGCACGGGGTCGATCTTGCCGGCCTTGGCGCGCGCGGTGAGGTCGAGCGTGTACGAATCGAGGTTGGGCGTACGGCCGCCGGCCTTGGCCGGACCCGCCGCGCCGTTCGACGCGGGGCCGACACCCGCGGCAGCGTCCGTGGCCTTGAGCTCGGACGCGGCTTCGGCGGACGGCGCCGTGATCGCCGCGAAGTCCTTCCGGAGCGCGTCGGCCGGGATCTTCTCCAACTCGCGGCTGATGTCACCGGCCATGCGCTTCAGCTCATCGTCGCTGACCAGCGCGAGCACCGCGTGCCCCGTCCGGGCCTGCGGCGCGCCGAACTCGATCGAGCCGAGCGTCCACGCCTCGGTCAGCATGCGGACCAGCGACGGCGAGAGCGACGGCGTGCGGGCGTTCCCGCTCTTGAGCTTGTCGAGGCCGCGCGCGAGGTCGTCGGCGAGGCGCGACCGGTTGACGCCGTAGTGCTTCAGAATCTGCGCGAGGTCGCCGTCCTGGGCGTCGAGCGCCTTGCTCAGGAAGTGCTCGATCTCGACATCGTAGTGCGTGCGCGAGAGGCAAAGCCCTGCCGCGGCCTCGATCGTCGAGCGCGTCGCGGGATTCAGCTTGCCGATGAGGGCGCGGAGAGTGACCGACATGCGGGGGCTCGGGGGCGGGGCGGGGGAGGGGAGGCAAAGGGAAACGACGCCGCCCCGATCTATCACAGCAAAACGTTCAACACAGCATCAGCGCCGTCTCATCCGGGTCGCGCGTCATCGGCCGGCTCACGAGCCACGTCCCACGCCCGAGTGGGGCGCCCGCGGGTACGCCGGGTGCGGCCGTACCTGCCCCGAGCGGGAACCCGAGCACGCACGGCGCGACCGCGCCGCGGTCGAGCACGAGTTGCGCGTCGACCCCGACCTGGTCGTCGGCGTACACGCGGGCGAGCGCGCGCAGCGCGGCGTGCGCGTCGCCGCCCGGGAGGAAGCTGTCGAACTGCGCGCGCGTCAGCGGGCCCAGCCGGAGTCGAACGCGGGCCTGCGGGTCCCAGGCCTCGTCGCCGACCACCCCGAGTCCGAGCTGGGCGGGCTCGTCGTCGGTGCCGAGCGTGGTCTGGCCGCGGCCGTCGACCCGGCGCCACTCACCGACGAACTGCTCCACCGTCGCGGCGACGCCGAAGTAGTCGCCGATGATGCGCGCGAGCCCGTCGGCCGATCGGGCCACGGGGGCGAGGAGCCCGGCGTAGTAGCCGAGCGCTCCGTCCCGGACCGGCAGGTTGCCACGGATCCCCTTCGTCCCGAACCCCGCGATGTCGAGCAGGTGGTCGAGGAGCCAGTCGTCCTCGCCGTGCTCGTGGCCGAGGACCGCGCGCGGCTTGGCCCACGTGCGGTAGAAGAGCGAGAGCGCGCGGTGGTGAATGAGGTCGAGGAAGTCGCGAAACGCCGGGTCGCGCGCGCGCGCCCGCTCGGCCGCGTGCTGCGTGTAGACGTGCGGCAGCACACCCTGCGGCCCCGTGAGGCCGAAGAAGTTGACGGCGAGCCGGTACGGCCCCCCGCCGGCGGGCGGCACCTGAAGCGCCTGCACCTCGGCCGGTGGGAACGCGAGCGACGGCGGGACCGTGAAGCGCACGATCTCGCTCGCCGGGTCGGCCCAGCCGCCAACGGCCGCCCGCCCTGGGTGCAGACGGCCCAGCAGTCGGACCGCCTGGAACGCCGCGAACGCCGTCGGCTCGGTCTCGAGCGCGCGGAGCAACGCCGCGCGCGCGTCGCGTGCGGCCGGTCGCGGCGCGGCGGCCGCCGGACCGGCGTCTAGACCAGCGTCCGCCACCCGGACCTCGGCGCCCATTCGCGCACGGTGCGCCGCCGCTGGCGGCTCGTCGCGGTGAGCTGCGTGAAGCTGTTCATCGAGGCGGAGAGCGCGAGGAACTGTTCGAGTACGCTCGCGAACAGGAACATCCCGCCGCCCGGGAACTGCTCCTCGTCGAAGACCACCTCGACGCGCCGGCCGCGGGCGAAGGCGACGCCGTGGGCGCTCCCGACGCGCGCGTAGGTCGGCGCGCTCCGCACGTCGACCAGCCCCTGAATCTGCCGCTCGCCCGCCGTCCCGTCGCCGGTGTTGTGGAGGCGCAGCAGCTCCTGGAGCGCGTCGCGCCCGCCCTCGACGAGCGACAGGTGGTTGAGCGAGAGCGCCGAGACGAGGCGCCAGAGCAGCGCCTTGCCTAGGGGCGGCTGGATCACGCGCGTCGGCTTGACCACGCAGCGGACCCGGGACACCGGCCCGCCGGCCGCGAACTCGAAGTCCCCGCGTTCGTCGACGCCGAACGGCAGGCGGCTCGGCAGCTCGCCGTTGAAGCAGGTGAGGGCGCACGACACGACCTCCGCGTCGGGCATGCGGACGCGGCCGCCGAGGTCGGCGAACGAGAGGAAGACTTCGGTCCCGCGGTCAGTCCGCCACCCGGTCGAGCGACGCGCGCCGTGCCAGAACGTGCCGCCTTCCTGCTCGCCGACGCCGTGCCGGAGCGCGTAGAGCGGGGCGATGACCCGCGGCTCGCCCTGTCCCGGCGTGATCGCCTTCACCTCGTCGACGGCCCACGTCTCGATCTCGAGCCGGCGGCGGGCGTCCGGTACGACCGGGTATTCGAGCTGCCGCTCGGTGAGGAGGATCGGGTCGGCCGTGTGCGCGAACAGGTTGACCGCCGGCGTGCAGCCGAGGCGCACCGCGTCCGCGGATAGGCCGAGCTCGAGCACCGCACGCCGCTCGGCGCGCTCGTACGGCGTGACGAGGATGACGAGCTCGGCGCGCGGGCCACAATCGAGCGCGCGGAGCGCGTCGCCGAGCCCCACGATGTCGACGAAGTGGAATTTCTGCGGCAGGACGAACAGCTCCTGCAGCAGCCGGTGCGCGGAGAGGGTGCGCCGCGGCAGCGGTAGGAGCGCCTCGTCCTCGGCGAACCCGACGGGGCGGATCGCGCTGGCCGGGAGGAGCTGGGCGGTCCGCGACGGCCGGTCGGGGTCGCGGACCGCGACGCGCGCGACGTTGTTCGCGAGCAGTTCGTAGAGGACGTCGGTGACCGCGGCGTCGCCCGCCAGGTGCACGCGCAGCGCGTCGAGCGTCAGCTGCCCCAGGCGCAGACCCGGAAACGCCTGCAGCTCGATCCGGATGGCACCGACGACGTCCGCGAGTCGTACGCCGGGCCCGGCGCGGTCCGCGCCCGTCCACTCGGCCGCGGCGATGGTGACCGGCCAGAGCGTCGTGTCGTAGCAGGTGCGGAAGCGGCAGGGCATGCCCTGCACCGGCCGCGAGCGGAGCTCCGCGCCGCGGGAAATCGCGAACCCGCCGGGCAACGAGCCTAACTCGGGGTCGAGGTCGAGTTGGACGATGGAGAGCGACGGGACGGGGCGCACGTGCTGGGGATAGAGCACGTCGAGCAGCGCCTCGGAGAGCTCGGGCAGGTCGTCGTCGAGCCGCCGGTGCAGCCGCGCGTTGAGGAACGCCACGCCCTCGAGCAGGCGCTCGACGTGCGGGTCCTCGCTCTTGGTCGCCTCGAGTTGCAGGCGCGCCGCGACTTTCGGATATTTCGCACCGAATTCGGCGCCGAGCCGCCGGAGGTAGGTCAGCTCGCGCTCGTAGTAGAGCAACAGCTCGTCGCGCGCCGACCCTCCGTCGGCGGAGGCCGCGCGCAGCGTGCCCGTCGTGCTCTGGGGTGGTCGCCCGCCGCCGCTCATCGCGGTGCGTTGTCGAAGGCGGCGGGGTCGCCCGCGCGCATCGAGTAACCGCCGCCGCCCAGATCGAGCACCGTGTCAAAGAGCACCTGCTCCGGACTCGGGTCCATCCGCAGCTGCGCCGCGAGCGTGAAGTGCACCTGCGGGTTGCGCAGGTCGTCCCCGCCGACGAGCTCCAGGCGCAGGCCTTCGAGTCGCGGCTCGAACGCGGCGATCGTCGCCTCGACCGAGGCGAGCAGGAGCGCGCGCCCTTCAGACGTGCCGCCCGCCAGCCCCGTCGTGTCGGGCAGCCCGTAGGCGTACGACGACTCGCGCACCCCGGTCAGTTCGGCGGGGATGGGCGCGGACGGCGCGCGCGTGTTGAGCAGCCACTCGACGTCGCGCATCACCGCGTCGCGGTAACGTCGCACCGACTCGGCGCGCGTCACGGGCGGGTCGTCGGGCGTGCGCGGCTCGAGGTCCGTTAGGCGGTCGAGGAGCGACGGCAGGACGGTACGTTCGATCTCGGTGCGCGCCACGCGTCAGCCCTGCTTGAGCGCCATCGCCTGCAGCGGATCGAGGCGGCAGATCTGGAGGTACAGCTCTTCGCGGGTCGCGTCCTCGATCTTGAGCGCGTCCAACACGCGACACATCAGGACCAGCGGCTGCGCGACGAGCGCGCCCGACTCCCACGTGTCGAGGGAGCGCTCCTTGACGATCTCGACGAGGCGGCGCACGATCGGCTGCGCGACCTGCGCGAGCCCCGCGTCCACCATCACCTGGGCGATCTGCGTCTCGCGCACGAAGCGGCCGCGCGCCGAGCGCTCGCGGTCGAGCGCGGCGACGAGCAGCTCGACGCCGCGGGCCGGGCGACCGCGTGCGGCTTCGGCGCGCGCGAGGACGAACGGGTCCGGCGCCTCGCCGCTCCGCGCGTCCGCGCGCCGGCGCCCGAGACCGAGGCGCGCGTGCCCATTGCTGGCGCCGTGGCCGTTGCTGACCTGAGCGTTGGCACGCGCCGCCATCCCGCGCGCGACGGAGGCCAGCTGATCACCCGCCTGCTCGCCCGCGAGCGCGTCGGCGAGCGCGACGTGTCCGCTGGGAAGCGGATCGGCGGCGACGGGTTCGTCCTCGGGCGCGCCCTCCCCGACGAGGCCTTCGGCGGCGAGCCAGTCCTGTGTTTCGGCGTTGGCGGCGGGCGTGTCGTCCATGAGCATCATCTCGGGTAGCTGCGGGACGTCGGCGAGGAGCGCCGCCAACTCGTTGCGCATGGCCGCGGCGACCGGGGCGTACCCGGGCCCGAGCCGGCTACACGCCGTCACGGCGTACCGCTGGAGGTCGAGCCATCCGCGGCCGGCGGGGGTGGCCATGACGTGCTCGCTCTGCTCGAGGAGCTCGGTCCAGTTGCCGTCGAGCAGGAGACCCTTGAGCCGCGTCCGCGCCTGCGGCGGGGCCGCCTCGAGCAGGCGCACGTCGACGCGCCCCGCCGCGGCGCGCAGTTCGCCCCAGCGCAGCGCGCGCAGCAGCAGGTACGGCGTGGGCGAGGTGGCGTCCTGCCGGCGCAGGTAGCGCGCGGCCGCGACCACGCGCGCGGCCGCGTCGCCCGGACTTCCCGGCTCGGCCGAGAGTGTGCCACCAGCCGTGCCGTCGGTGCCACCGTCCGCCGTGGGGACCGCCTGCAGCAGCTCGTCGACCATCTCCTCAACGACCGGGTCGGGCTCGGGCGGGTCGGGATCGATGAGTAGCTTCTGCGCGAGGAACGTCGACCCCAGCTGGTACACCGCCTCGAGCGCCGTGCGGAGCGGCCCGAAGCTCGGCGGGTCGTCGGCGAACCGGTCGTCGCACACGCCGGAGAGCGTCTCGACCGCGGCGAGCGCCGCGCGCGTGTCGCCGACGAGCAGCTTGTAGAACGCCTTCGGCGTCTGCTCGACGGCCCGCTGCGCGTCGTCGAGCGGCCGCTTGCCGGCCGCGACGCGCGCCTCGCGCAGCTTCTTCTTCTCCGCGTCCCCCTTGGCTTCCTGCTCCGTGGGGATGGACTGCGCCTCCTGCCAGCCCAGCCACGTGAGGCCGTCGCCGACGACCGCGATCTGTCGCGCCGCCACGTCGAGCTTGGCCCCGATCCACTCGACCGGCCCGAGCCGCAACTCGGCGTCGCCGTCCTCGAGTTCGGGGTAACAGTCGTCCCAGAATCCCTGCAGGATGCCGGTGACGACGGCGAGGCCGTCGGTCAGGCCGGCGGCGCCGAAGCGGCGGAGCAGGGCTTCGGTGAGCCAGGCGGCGAGCTGGAGGTCCTTGGACTCCTTGGTGAGGAGCGCGACTGTTTCGCGCTGGACCTTGGGCCAGTCGGCGACCTTACGTTCGGCGACGAAGGCGCCCTGCGGCAGGTCGGCGTCCTCGCGGCGCGCCTCGCGCACGAGGTCGTAGCGCGGGTCGTAGCGCAGGTCGCGGCCTGCGGGCGCGTCGCCGGGGATGGGCGCGAGGAGCGCGGCGAGGACGTCTGGGGCGAGGGCGGGCACGCGGGGCAGGGCGGTCGCGGGCGTGCGTTAGGCGGCCGCGGGCGCGGCGTCCGGTGCGGCGACGTCGGGTGCGGTGATGACCAGGTCGCGCACGTCCAGCAGGGGCACGAGCGTGCCCTCGTCGCCGCCGAACGCCGGTCCCGACACGCGCAGCACTTTCTGTCCGACCGGCGCGTACTCGCCGTCCGGCAGCTCTTCCCAGTCGGTCGCGCGGCCGAGGCGGACCTCGGGGTCCTGCTGGCGCCACGCGCCGGGCGTCAGGGCCGGCAGCACGACCTCGCCGAGGTCGAGGTCGCGCACGGACGGGCCGGTGCCGAGGCGTGCCGTCGGCCAGCGCACGTCGCGCAGGTGGACCGGCGCCTCGACGCGGAGCCACGCGAGGTGGGCGAACGGGAGCCAGAGGTATCGGCCGCCGGCGAAGACCTCGAGGCGGGCGCCGACGCGCGGGTCGGCGTCTTCGACGCTGTCGAACGGCTCGCCGTTGAGCGTGCCTGCCACGGGCGCGGGCGCCGGGGCCGTGGGAAAGTCGCCGGTCGCGAACATGTGCTCGCGCACGCGCTCGCTGGTGATCGCGGCGCGGTAGAGCATGGTCCCGGCCTCGGCCATCTGCCCGCCGCCGGCCAGCACGTCGAGCTGCTTGACCGCGCGGTCCCAGTTGCCCGAGAAGCTCGCGAGCTCGAAGAGGAAGGTACGCCGCGCCGTGTCGGTCGGGCGGCCGCGGAGCTCCTGGCTGACGGCGTCAATGGCCGCCTGCAGGTCGCCGGCGCGGTAGAGTTCCTGGGGGGACGGCATGCGGGCGGCGGGGTGTCGTGCGGGAACGATGGGGGAGAACGGCCGAACGCCGGGCCGCGCGCGGGAAGCGCGCGGCCCGGCCGGTGGTGCGTCGTCAGGCCGCCGAGATGTTCGTCGCGAGGTCCCAGCCGGCGATCGTGCCCTGCGTGAGCACGCCGTCCTTGTCGCTCTTCATGTAGTCGATCTTGATCTTGCCGTAGTTCAGCGAGACGCTCTCCGACGGCATCTCCCCGCCCGAGCTCATGCTCCAGCCGCTGAAGAGCACGTCGCTGAGCGTGATGGTGAGGTACTTGTCGTTGCCCGCCTTGTCCTTGCCGCTCGCGCGCACGAAGGTGATTACGACCTCCGGGACGGCGGTGCCGGCGGCGAGCTTGTCGAAGATCAGGCCGCTCGCGTTGTCGAACGCCTTCGAGGCCGTGACCTCCGAGAACGACGCCGCGCTGTGCGTCCGCTTGCCGCCGCCGCCGGACGGGCTGGCGACGCCGATGCCGACGCCGACTTGCAGGGAGGTGAGTTCGATCTCGTCGATGTAGCCGGTCGCGGTGACCTCGCCCTTGATGTCGGTGCCGGCCTTCATGTAGATGGGCATTGCTGGATCTCCTGGAGCGTGGGGGTTGGGAAGCGCCCGGGCGCGTCGCCGGCGGTAGTGCCGGCCGGCGCGACCGTGCGGGACTGCGGTGCTACTGCACTGCTACTGCGCGGAGGCCGGCAGGTCCGACACGAGGCGCATGGACACGGCGAGTTCGTCGAGCTGGTAGTGCGGCTTTAGGAACGCCACGGCGCGGTACGCGCCGGGCTTGCCCGCGACCTCGACGACGTCGATGCGCGCCTCGGTGAGCGGGCGCTTCTGCATCACGGCCGGGTTGGAGCCCGGGGGCGCCACGTAGTTCTGGATCCAGCGGTTGAGGTACGAGTCGATCTGGTCCTTCGACGTGTAGCCGCCGATCTTGTCGCGCATCATCACTTTCAGGTAGTGCGCGAAGCGCGACGTCGCGAAGATGTAGGGCAGCTGCGCGCTCATCCGGGCGCTCGCCGTCGCGCTCGGCGTGTCGTAGGTCTTGGGCCTCTGGCACGACTGCACCGAGAAGAAGGCTGCCGTGTCCGTGCCCTTCTGGTGGACGAGGGCGGCGAAGCCCTGGTCGGCGAGCTCCTTCTCGCGGCGGTCGGTCACCTGCACCTCGGTCGGCGTCTTCATCACGAGCTCGCCGGCCTCGGTGCGGAAGTTGTGCACCGGCATCCCCTCGACCAACCCGCCGCTCTCGACGCCGCGAATGCTGGCCGTCCAGCCGTAGAGCGCGAACGCCTTGTTGACGTTGGCCGCGAGCGCGTAGGCCGAGTTCCCCCACAGGTAGGCCCCGTGGTCGGTGCCGTCGACGCGCTCCTCGTAGTTGAACGCGTCGATCGGCACGGTCGCCGAGCCGTACGGCTCGCGCATGAGCATGCGCGGCGCGGTGAGCGCGACGTAGCGCGAGTCCTCACTCTGCCGGAACGTCTTCCACTTCGCGTACTCGGTGCTATCGAAGATCTTGGCGATGTCGCGCGGCTGGTCCAGCTCGGTGAAGCTGTCCATGTTGAACATGCCGGGCGCCGCGGCCGAGAGGAACGGCGCGTGGGCGGCGGCGGCCACGTTGGACACCTTCTCGAGCAGCTCCAGGTCCTGGCCACTCTTGTCGAACTGGTAGTCGCCGACCAGGCACCCGAAGGGCGTGCCGCCGAAGACGCCGTACTCCTCCTCGTAGACCTTCTTGAACAGCGCGCTCTGGTCGAACTCGGGCGCGCGCTGCAGGTCCTTGAGCAGCTCCTTCTTGGAGACGTTGAGCACCTTGATCTTGAGCCCGGTGCCCGTCTCGCTCTGCGACATCAGGTACTTGAGGCCGCGCCAGCTGGCCTCGAGCCGCTGGTACTCGGGGTGGTGCAGGATCTCGTTGAGCTGGATCGAGAGCAGGTGGTCGATCTGCGCGATGCGCGCGTTGATCATCGACTCCGTATCGCGCGACACGGTCATCGACCCCTCGAGCACCTGCGCGACGAACTGCTTCACGAGGTCCTTGCCGCGCGCCGTGCTCTCGGCGTCGCGCCCGACCCGCCCGTCGCTGACGATCTGGTCGAGCAGCGAGCCGCCGGCCTCGGCGGTATAGCCGGCCGCGGCGGCCGTCTGCGCCTCAGCCATTGCCGTCGCCTCCGCCGAGTCCGAGCTCCGCCTTGAGCTGGTCCATCTTGGCGTCGTCGCCGAGGGTGCTCTGGAGCACCTCGTCGAGGCGCTCGTTGGTCTGCAGCGACCCGCGGAGGTCGGAGAGTTGGGTGCGCAGGTCGAGGAGTTCGCGCAGCGGCTTGACTTGGCGCGCCACGGCGTCGGGCGAGAAGTCGTCCATCGAGCGGAAGTTGAGGTCGACGGCGAGCTTGGGGGCGTCGGCGTCCTCGCTCAGCTTGTTCTCGACCGCGAAGGCGAGGTGCGGCTTCATGCTCGCCAGCACGTCGTCGAAGTTGTCGGGGGTGACTTCGACGAACTTGCGCTCCTTGAGCTTGGCGAGCGGCTCCGTCGGCTGGCCGGTGAAGTCGCCGAGCACGCCCATCAGGAAGGGCAGCTCTTTCATTTCGATGGCGCCGCCGGTCTCGACCTCGTAGGAGATCTGGATGCGGGGCGGGCGGACGCGTTCGAGCTTCTTCTGCGTGCTTGGGGGCATCGCGGGGTCCGGGCGGCGGAGGGAGGAAGGGGCGACCGGGCGCGCGGCCGGCGACCGGCGTCGCGGGCGTGTCCGGTGTGCGAGGAGATACCGGATGGGGGCGGGAAACTGATCACCGGGGCTCTCCGCCGGGTTCCGATCATCGGCGGTCGGCGCGCCGGGCGGCCGCGTCAGAGGATCCGGACCGGGGCGGCGTAGTTGCCCATCTCGGCGACCGGGGGGCGGTGCGTCTTTCCCATCGTCGCGATCGCCTTGATCGCGTACCAGGGGCGGTCGTACTCCAGCGCTCCCCACGTCTGGCACCAGAATTCCCAGCCGTGGGGCACCGTCCCGGTGCGGAATCCGATGATCGTCGTGCCGGCGGTCAGGCGCACGGTGCGCCCCTGGCCCTGCTTGCGGCTCACCTCGGTGGCGACGCCGGCCATGTACGCCGCCTTGTGAAAGGCAACCAGGGTGCCGCCGAGGGCGGCCCCGGCGTAGTCGGTGCGCAGTTGGGCGTGCAGGCCGTTGAGGTAGGGCGCCGCGAGCGGGTTCTGGTAGAGCGGCTGCGACTCCGACTGTTGCTTGTTCGGGGAGTGCTGCACCGCGTTCGCGTGGGCGACGATCAGGTTGGCGCCGTTGTCCTCGATGAAGAGGCTGCACCCCGACATGTTGTCGGTGAAGAAGTAGTCCGGCGGTCCGGCCTTAGGGAGCACGACCGAGGTGATCTTGTCTTGCAAGTACGGCAGGTAAATCGCGTTGCCCAGTGCGTTGCCGGTGAACGTGATCGCGGACACCTGACCCGCCAGGACGTTGCGGGCGAAATTGACGCGCGCGGCGTTCGCGATCGCCAGGTGCAGGCCGCTATTGCCGATCGCCGCGGGCACGATCTGGCTGAACGGGATGACCTGATAGGCGGTCGCGGTCAGGTCGGCTGAGACGAACGGCATTGGCGGCCCCCTCCAGGGGGCGAACCCGGGGTGGTTGGAGCGCAGTGTCGCTCCGGCGTGCGGCGAGATACAGGAAAGGCGTGGCGATCCACTCATCCCGCCGTGCGATGGCTGGGCGCGGAGGCCGGGTGGCACGGCGCACGCATGGTACCCGTGCGTGACGTTTGCCGAGCTCCCCCATCAGGGTTGGCGGTGCCTCGCGGCGACCCCGTGGCTCACAGCCGCGGACAGCGGGCGCGCCCTGCCGCAGTTCCTGGGAGCGCCGTGGCGCCTGCCGTCGTGGGTGCCCGGGGTAAGCGGGCGGCACACCCTCTCGCCGCTCCTGCCGCCTGCGGCGGGGGTCAGCAAGCTGCTGCGGGCGCTGCACGGGCGGCTCTTCGTCGTGAACCAACTCCCGGTCGCCGTGATCGCCCGCGAGGAGGCGACCCTGATCCGCGCGCTGGTCGGGCGCGCGCTTGCCGGGTCGGTGAGGCCGTGGACCGCCGCGCCGCGCGGCGCCGCGGCGGCGTGGCCCGCGGATAGCCGAGCGGCGCACGCGGCGATGCTCGCCCGCGAGTGGCTCGCGGCACGCGGGGCTGAGTCGAGATGGGACGGCGCGGCGGCGGCCGCCGTGGCGGTCGCGCTCTACGAAGGGCCGGCCGTGATCACCGCGGACGACCCGCGGGGGTCGGCGTGGAGTGGCGGCGCGCCGAGCATCGCGCGCGTCGTCGCCGAGGTGCGGTACCGGCTGGTCGTCGTCGCGCGACGTACGAACGACCCCGCCGCCGTGGTGCCGCGACTCGACGTGGCCGCGGACGTGCAGGAGGCGCTCGCCGCTCGCATGGCGGTGGGCGCCGGGCCGGAACGCCCGTGGTTTGGCGGGCGCGTGCTGCTCCCCGACGCGGCCGCGGTCGCGGCGATGGACCTGGCGACGCGCCGCCAGTGGGCCGGCGTCACGGGGCGCGCCGGAGGGCGAGACGCGTACTGGTTTCCGGAAAGCTGGGCGCGCTTTCTGGAGCCCGGGCGCACGCTGGGCTGCGTGACGGCGGCGCAGGTCGGCCGCTCGGCGCCGAGCCGGGCTCGGGCGGAAACGGCCCGCGGGCCCGCGTTCGACCCGGGAGTCGAACGCGGGCTGTGCGTGCCGCCAGGCTACGCGCTCGTCGACTGCGCCGCCACGCTCGGGATGAGCGCGGTCGTGCTCTGAGCCGCACCGACGCCGCGTCATGGGCACGAGGTCCGAGGGGCGGCAACCGGGAGTACCTATACCTTTTTGGGGAAGGCGTCGACTTTGTCCCGCTCGGCCGTGCCGACCTCCTGGCCGTCCAGGTGGTAGATCGAGATGCTCACGTTCCCCTTGACCAACTCGCTCTTGAGTGCGGCGAGCACGTGACCCTGCGCCCATTCGGGCTGACTGTTCACGTCGAGGGCCTTCAGGACGCCCGGCGACCGGCCCCGGGACAGGGACCGGATTAGATCCGTGTTGCTATTTGTGGCCGGGTCGCTGACGTCAGTATTGGACGGGATCTCGATGTAGAAGTGAGGCGGGAGGCCGTTTCGACCGACGATGATGGCCGCCCCATTCAGACCCATCATGCCGTCGTACTGCGCGCGGGAGGCGGCATTCCACCCGACGTTCGCGTGCGCCAGCGGCGTGATCGAGCACTTCGAGACCGCCTTGAGGAAGTTGCGGACTTCCTTCGACCGCGCCTGCGTGAGGATGAACTGCTCCGCCATGACGGTGCTCGAGTTTTGGGAGGGAATGGACCGGCGGTCAGGCGCATGACGCGGCGGACGCCTGGCTGCTGTATGGGCGGGAGCAGTCCAGTTCCCGCCTGCAATGCCAGATACGGCAGATGGGCAGCGATCCGATCACGCCCGTGCGTCGTGCCACCCCGACCGGGGCGCCGCACGCCGCATCGACGGGCGGCGACCCCGACACCCCGGACACCACCGGGCTCCTGCTGGCCGCGAGTCGCGCCGGCGGCGCGGGAGCGTTCGACCGGCTCCCCGCGCGCGTCTACGACGAGCTCGCGCGAATCGCGGCCGGTTAGACGGATTTCATCTTTTTAGCGATCAACGCGCCCGCCGTGTCGGAATCCATCGCCCGTAGCGACAACATCTCCGGCGCCGAAAAGAGTTGCGCGACGATGGCGCCGGCCAGCTGGCAGTCGTGCGTGATGAGGTGGCGCGTCAGAACGTGGGCGTAAAAGGTGCGCTTCTTACCGCGGTTCTTCTTGAAGATGCGCCCGAACCGCATGGCGTTGGTGAGGAGCCCACCGCCGGGCACGATGCCGACGCCCTTCTTGACCGCCTTCTCGGTCTTCTGCCGGATGATGTACGGCAGCACGATCGTCCCGATCGCCGCGTGGTCGTCGGCCATCGTGGGATCGTAGGCGCCGGGCATGTACTCGCAGCCAGCGTAGTTCCCGAGCGCCGACTGGATTCGCTTGAGCTTGACCACGTGGCTGCTGGACTTCACCATCGACGTCGCGTTGGTCGTCATGCTCGTCAGGGACAGCGCGGCCCCGACCACGACCAGGCCAACGCCGGTCGCGCTGACGGCCGCACCGGCCGCGATCGCTCCGGCGACGGCGAGGGAGTGGGTGCCGGTCGCGGCACTCGCGACGGTGACGCCGAGCGAACTCGCCGTGTTGCCCGCCGTTGCGCCGGTCTTGGCTACGGTCTTCTTCGTGCTGGCACCACGAACTGCCCCGCCCCCGGCCGCGCCAAACGCGCTCGGCACGTTCGCCCACGTCGCGAGCATGGCCGCGTCGCCGTACGCGTCCTCGCCCGCGTCGAATTCGTCGTCTTCATAATCGTACACATCCGGCATGCGCGTGCCCATTCTGGAAAAGGACCAAGCGGCGTTGACGCGCCGCGACGTACGCGGGGACCGCCCCGCGGGCGACATACAAGCATTACGTCAGCAATGACCGCGGGCGACGCGCGCGGCTGACGCGGCGACCGACGCCCCGTTCGCCGCGGTGTCGGGTCAGACGGAGCTCGTTCGGTCCGCGTTGCGCTCGACCGCCGGCCCGGGCGTCATGTCCATGGACGTGGTCGTCCTCGTCGCCGAGTACGGCTACCAGTCGCGCGCTCGAGCCTGGCCGACCCCAATCGGAGTACTCGTGCGGACCCACCGTTGCGACGCCGTCGAGAATTTCAGCGAGTTCAAGACGCGCCGCACGTTGCCCCGCTAAGCGGGCCGGCTGGGTGGGCCTGCGACGCCGCCCCGCGCGGGGCGGCCCCCTCGGCCATAACGAAGGGATACAGGATCGGGGCGGCCAGCCGATCACACGCGGGCCCGCCGGGTGCCGAGGCCGGGCCGTGACCGCCCGTCGGTTGCGCGCGGTCAGCCGGAGCTGCATAGTCCAGCCGTTCGGCAGCGCGAGGGCCCGCTCCCACCACGCCAGCAGCGTACCGACGTCGCGCCACGTGGACCTGACATGACCTTTGCCCGCGGCGACGCCGGCGGAGCGGGCGCCACCCCCGCCCCGACCGCGGACGACCCCGACAATACCACGCTCCTGCTGGCGGCGAGCCGCGCCGGCGACGCCGCCGCGTTCGACCGGCTCTTCGCGCGCGTCTACGACGAGCTCGCGCAGATCGCCCACCGCGTGCGCCGCCGCAGCGACAGCGAGACGCTCGACACCACCGCGCTCGTCCATGAGACATACCTCAAGCTCCTCCCCGCTCGCGGCGCGGGCGGCGCCTGGAACGACCGCGCGCACTTCCTCGCGATCGCCGCGCGCGCGATGCGGCAGGTGCTCGTCAACGCGGCGCACGCGCGCATGGCCGAGAAGAGGGGCGGAGGCGGCGCCGCGGTGCCGATCGAAGACGTTCCGGTCGCCGCCCCGGTCCGCCCCGAACACCTGCTCGCGCTCGACGAGGCGCTGGCGCGGCTCGCCGCGCTCGACGAGCGGCAGGCGCGCGTGGTCGAGGCGCGCGTGTTCGGCGGCCTGACGGCGGAGGAGACGGCCGATGCGTTAGGCGTGTCCGCGCCGACCGTGCAGCGCGACTGGCGCGCGGCGCGCGCGTGGCTCGCGCGCGCGCTCGCGCCCGCGGTCTGACGCGTCGTCATGCACCCGGCGCGCTGGGCGCGCGTGCAGTCCCTGTTCGACGCCGCGCTCGCGCGCCCCGCGGCGGACCGCGCCGCGTTCCTCGACGCCGCCTGCGCCGGCGACCCGGCTCTGCGCGCGGAGGTCGGCTCGCTCGTCGCCGCCGACACCGGGCCGACCCCCGCCGTCCTCGCGCTGCCGCCCGCGCTCCTCGCCGCCGCCGTCGCGGCGCCGCGCGAAGCCGGCGCGCCGAGCCGCGCGGGCGCGGCCGACCGCGTGTCCGACCGCGTGATCGGCCCCTACCGGCTGGAGCGCGAGATCGGCACCGGCGGCATGGGCACCGTGTACCTCGCGGCGCGCGACGACGTCGGGCTGCGCGTCGCGCTCAAGCTCCTGCGCGACGGGCGCGGGACGCCGTCGGCCGTTCGGCGCTTGCTCGCGGAACGCCGCGTCCTCGCCCGACTCGACCACCCGAACGTGGCGCGGCTGCTCGACGCCGGGGTCACCGCGGACGGCGCGCCCTACTTCGCGATGGAGTACGTCGACGGCGCGCCCCTGATCGACGCGTGCGACGCGCGGCGCCTCGACGTGCGCGCCCGGATCACGCTCTTCACGACCGTGTGCGACGCGGTCGGGTACGCGCACGCCCACCACGTGGTGCACCGCGACCTGAAGCCGGCCAACGTGTTCGTCCGCGCGGATGGCGCGGTCAAGCTGCTCGATTTCGGGATCGCCAAACTCCTCGCGCCCGACGACGCGCCCGGCGCGGCCGCCGCGCCGGCGGCCCGCGTCGGCTGGGGCCCGACAAGCGGGATGTTCCTGATGACCCCTCGCTACGCCGCGCCCGAGCAGCTCGTCGGTGAGCCGGTCACGCCGGCATCCGACGTGTACGCGCTCGGGCTCGTGCTCGAGGAGCTGCTCTCGGGCCGGCGGCCGCCCCGGCACACGCCCGCGGTCGCCGCGGTGGCCCGCGCGCTCGGCGCGCCGACCGACCCGGACGACGACGCCGAGGCCGACGCGCGTGCCCGGGCCCGGAGCACGACGACCGAGCGCCTGCGGCGCGCGCTCGCTGGAGATGTCGAGGCGATCGTCCGCCGCGCGATTGCCGCCGCGCCGGCCGACCGCTACCCGAACGCCGGCGCGCTCGCCGACGATTTACGGTGCCACCTCGCATGGCGCCCCGTGCGGGCCCGACCCGCGACACTCGGGTACCGCTTGGGGCGAGCACTGCGGCGCGCCCTCGTGCGGCTCGGTGTGAGCCGGCCCGCATAGTCCGGCCGGCACGCGCGGCGGCCGCGCACGCGGGCCAAACGCGGGCTAGCCGTGCGCCCCGATGAGCGGCGCGTTCGGGAGGAGGTAGCGCCGCATTCCCTGGTAGTCGAGCGGCGTCACCCGCTTCGCGCCACCGATGAGAAACGTGTTCGCCGTGTAGTCGTGCGGTGCCTTCTTGGTGAGGCGGAACGAAACGATGGAATAGAACTCGCCGGCGGTGGTGACGAGCGCCAGGATCTTCGGGTCGGCGAACGCCGTCTTTATCTTGGCCAGCATGGCCGCGATCTCGTTAGGCTGCCACGCCGCCGCGGGGTTGAACCCGGTCACGTCCGGCGGCATGAAGTCGGCGAACGTGCGCCGGACGAGTTCGTTCACGGCCGGGCTGGAGTCGATTGTCCCGACATGTCCGACGTACCGGATCCCGTTCTCCGACCACAGGGCGATCGGGCATCCGCTCATGTACCCGGTCAGTACGTCCCCGGCCGACAGCATCTTCTTGGTCGTGTGGCCGGGGGCGTAACACAGCCAGCTGAACGGGATCGCCTTCCCCTTCGTCAGGCCGAGGCTGGTGATGTTTGGCTGGGCCAAGTTGTACAACTCCCCGTCCATACCATCGAACGTCATCGGTTTGGCGCCGAGCGGGGGGTTCTGGACGATGCTGCCGTCCATGCCCGCAGCGGCGTCGCGCGCACCCTCTGGCCACAGCACGCGCACTCCGGTTAGAAAGAACTTCTCGATCATGAGTTGACCCCCGGTGGACGGTACGAGCGGCTGAGCAGCGCCCCGACGGACACGGGCGCCGGGCTGCTTCCATCTTGTTCCAAATTCGATCGTCGACCTGATCGCCGCGGCCCGCGCCGGCCGCGTAATCGGGCGCTTGTGCGTGGTCGCACGGCCGGTTCTCGCGCGCGTTCACCGACCGGCGTCGGCGTCGCTCCCCGCCTTGGCGCGGCGCGCGGCCAACGCTGCTCGCAGTTCGGGTAACCAGTTCGCGACGACCACGGCCTCGGGCGCGCGCGCCGCGCCGCCGAGCATGACGAAGTGCTGGCCGTCCGACATGACCGCGTAGTTGGCGTGCGGCATGTCGCCGTCGAAGGTGTCGCGGAAGAGCGGCGAGCGCCCCGTCACGACGAAGCCCGGCGCGGCGGCGCCCGCCCCGGCGACGAGGCGCCGCGCGACCGTCGCCGCGACGAACTGCCCGGCCGTGCGGTAGAACAGCCGCCGCCCGCTCGGCGCCCAGAGCGGCTCCAGCCCGCCGCCCTCCGAGACGCGCACCGCCGCGCCCGGTCCGGGGAAGGGGCGCACGTACACCTCGTCGCGTCCCGACTCGGTCGACACGTAGGCCAGCCATCGCCCGTCGGGCGAGATCGCGGGCATGTAGAAGTTGGAGGGCCCGGTCAGCACCGGCCGCACCCCCGTCAGCGCGGTGTCCCCGACGATCGCCGCGGACCAGATGCTCCAGACGCCGCCGAGCTGGCGCATGAAGACCAGCGTCCGCCCGTCCGGGCTGACCGTGGCGTCGAACCCCGACGCGCCGCCTAACGGCTTGGCCGCGCCGCCGCCGTCCGTGGCCTGCGACCAGAACGCCGCGCGCCCGCCGTCGGTGACCGTGAACACCAGCCGGCGACCGTCGGGCGTCCACTCGGGCCCGTCGACGTTGAGGCCGGTCGTCAGCCGCGTCGGGGTGCCGGACGTGAGGTCGTAGATCCAGAGGTCGTACTGCCCGCCCGCCCGCGGCACCTGCAGCGCGAGCCGGCGGCCGTCGGGCGAGACGCGCGGGTGCATGGGCTGGCCGTGCACGTCGCCGGCCGCGCCGATGAGCGGGCGCACGCCGCCGTGCGCGTCGACTACGACCCCGGCCTGCGACGTCGCGCCGCGCGTGTAGAGGAGCGTGCCGTCCGCCGCCAGCGACGCGCGGTCGATGCTGCCCGCTGGGTCGCGTAGCACGACCGTGGGCCGCCCGGTGACCCGGACCTGGTCGGCGTCGAACGGGGCGGCGACGATCGCGCTGCCGTCGGCCGCGACGTAGAGCAGCTGGCCGTCGACGACGGCGACCGCCGCGCGACCGCTCACGCCGAGGCGCGTGTGCTGGACCGCGTCCGTTCCCGCCGCCCCGACGCGGACGACGGCGAGCTCGCTCGCGGCGCTGCTCGCGGCGCGCGGGATGACCGTGAAGACGACGCTCCGCCCGTCCGCCAGCACGCGGGGCGCGGCGTGGGCCTGCTCGCCGCGCGCGGTGTCGGGCCGCGTGAGCGCGCGCCTGACCCCGGCCGCGGTGTCGACGCGCGCTAACCCGCCGAACGCCCCGCCGTCGACGACGACGAGTCCGCCCGGCCCCCACGCCCCCTCGGTGGACGGCGAGTTGCCGGTCGCGAACACGCGCGCGGGCGCGGCGCCGTCGAGCGGCACGCGCTGTAGTTCGCCGCTCGCGGTCGTGAAGCCGACCCACTGGCCGTCGGGCGAGACGAACGGGTTGCGCGCGCCGGCCGTCCCGGCGAGCGGGCGCGCCCAGAGTTCGCCGAGCGGACGAATCTCCAGCGGGCCGTCGTCGCCCGTGCCCGCGAGGACCACGGTGGATCCGTCGGGGGTCAACGCGGGCATCCCGCCGGCCGCGACGTCGCCGGCCGCGGCGACGACGAAGCGGACGGGTCGCGCCGCCGGGCCCGCGCGACCCTGACCCCAGAACCACGCCGCGCCCGCGCCGAGCGTCGCCGCGACCAACGCGGCCGCGAGCGCGGTGGGCACGCGCGAGGGCGCCCGCGCCGGCGCCGCGACTGCGCCGATCGCCGTCCCAGTCGGCTGCGGCAGCGCGGCGGCGACCGCGCCGCTCGCGACCGGCAGCTCGCCGGACGTGCGCGGGGCGGCGGCCGCGGCCATCGCCTCGGCGAACTCCTCGGTATCGGCGTACCGGTCGCCGGGAAGCTTCTCGAGCGCGCGCCGGACGACGGCGTCCACCGCGGGCGGCACGCTCGGCCGGCGCGCGGAGATCGGGTGCGGCGCCTCGGTCATCACGCGCGCGACCACGGCCTGCATCGTCGGCCCCGTGAACGGCGGCTCGCCGACGAGCATCTCGTAGGCCACCGCGCCTAACGCGTACACGTCGCTCCGCGCCGTGATCTGGCGCTCGCCCATGATCTGCTCGGGCGCCATGTACGGCGGCGTGCCGACGGCGAACCCCGTCTGCGTGAGCCGCTGGCCGCCGGCGTGCTCCACCGCGAGCGCGATGCCGAAGTCGGCGACGAGCGCGTGGCCTTCCTGCAGCAGGATGTTCTCCGGCTTCACGTCGCGGTGGACGACGCCGTGCCGGTGCGCGTAGGCGAGCGCCGCGCCGACCTCTCGCACCAGGCGCACGGTCTCCGACACAGGCAACGGCCCCTCGCGCGCGAGGCGCGCGCCGAGGCTCGGGCCTTCGACGAAGGGCATCACGTAGTACGGCCGGCCGGCGAGCGCGCCCGCCTCGGGCCCGAAGATCCCCGAGTCGAGGAGCGCGAGGATGTGTGGGTGCTGCAGCCGCGCCGTCACCCGCACTTCCTGAACGAACCGCTCGGCGCCGAGCAGGGAGGCCAGCTCGCCGGCGAGCACCTTGATGGCGACGAGCCGGTCGTGGCGGGAGTCGCGCGCGGCGTACACCGTGGCCATGCCGCCGCGCCCGAGCTCCCGCTCGAGTGTGTAGTTGCCCGCGGGGATGCCGGCCGTCGGCGGCTCGGTGGTGGGGTGCATCGGTGCCGTGCCGGACGGCGCGCCGGTGTAGCCGGTGGACATGTCGCGAACTGGACGGGAAGAAGTAGCGCGGGGCCGCGCGCGGCCCCGCGTGCGGGGCGCACGCGGCCCGCCGCCCGGCGACGGGACGGTTGTCACACCAGGACCGGAGCGAGTACCGGAACGGCCCACGCCGTCGATCATCCGATGCGGGCGGGCGCCGCCCGAGCGAACGGCGCAGCCGCCGCCCGTGGCGCCGCGGCGCGGCGGCCGTACGTTGTAGCGCATGGCCACCCTCGACCCGGTACTCTGGACGAAGGGCACGCTCCTGACGCCGCAGCACCTGCAGGCCCAGGACCGGTACCTCGACGAGATCCTCCGATTTCAACTCGGCGCCCTCACCTTCGCGCCGTGGGGCCTCGCGCGCCTAACGATCGACCGGCAGGCGCTGGCCGGCGGGACGCTCGTGCTGACGGCGGCGGCGGGGCGATTCCCGGACGGGCTGCTGTTCGACGCGCCGGGCTCGGACCCGCTGCCGCCGCCGCGGCCGCTCGACGCGGCGTGGGCGCAGGACCAGCGGACGCTGCTGGTGCAACTCGCCGTGCCCGAGTACCGGCCGGGGACGCGCAACGTGAGCGCGGCCGCCGCCGGGAACGGCGCGGCGGCCACGGCGCGCTGGCGCGCCGAGGAACGTCTGACGCGCGACGAGACGACGGGGCTGGCGGAACGGCCGATCCAGATCGCGCGCCCCAACCTGCGCCTGCTGCTCGAGGGCGAGCCGACCGAGGGGTACACGACGCTGCCGGTCGCGCGGCTCGTGCGCACGCCGACCGGCGAGACGTCGTTGGACGCGACGTTCGTCCCGCCGCTGGTCGACGCGGCGGCGAGCGAGGTGCTGACCGGGATCGCGCGCCGGCTCGTCGAGCGCGTCGCGGCGAAGACGGGGAGCCTCTCGGGCGGGCGGCGGCAGCGGAACCAGGGCCTCGCCGACTTCTCGGTGAGCGACGTGGCGAGCTTCTGGCTGCTCTACACGCTCAACACGCACCTCCCGGCGTTGCGACATCTGGCGGAGGTGCGGCAGGGGCACCCGTCGGCCCTCTGGGAGGCCATGGTCGGGCTCGCGGGCGCGCTGACGACGTTCGTCCCCGCGACGCGGCCGCTCCCGGTGTACGACCACCTGCGGCTGGGCGAGGGCTTCGGGCAGCTCGAGGCGCGGCTGTTGGAGCTGCTGGAGGTGGCCGCGCCCGAGACGGCGGTGTCGCTACCGCTCCGGGTGGTGCGCCCGGGGATCCAGGCCGTCGCGGTTGACCAGGAGAAGTGGCGGGCCGCGCCGCAGTGGTACCTCGCGGTGAGCACGCCGCCGTCGCTGCGGCAGGCCGACGTGGTCGCGCGGGTGCTGCAGGGCGTGAAGGTCGGGTCGGCCGACGTGGTCGACACGCTGATCCGCCAGGCGCTGCCGGGGCTGGAGTTGGCGCACGTGGCGAACACGCCGGCGGCGGTGCCGGTGAAGTTGGACTTCCTGTACTTCGCGGTGCGCCGTGCGGGGCCGGCGTGGGAGGCCGTCGCGCGCGCGGGCAACCTCGCCGCTTACGTCCCGGCCGAGCTCGGGGAGTGCCGGTTCGAGCTCGTCATCGTGCTGTAGCTGGCGCCGCGCCGGGCGCCAAGCGTTGGGCGCCGTGTTAGGCGCCGCGTTAGGCGCGGCGCCTGGCGCGCCGTTAGGCGCCGCGTTGCTCGGCCCGGCGGGCGCCGCGCCGGGGAGGGCGGGGGCGGCGGGGAGCGCGCCCTGGACGGCCGCCGGCGGCTTGGGGCGGAAGACGAAATAGAGCACGAGCCCGATCGCGAGCAGCAGGACGACGTTGATCGCGACGACGAGGGCGAAGGGCACGGGCGGCCGGGGCGCAGCCGGCGCGAGCTTGGGCGCGGCGGGCGGGGAGGCGGGGGGCGGCGGCGGCGGCGTGCTCTGGCGGATGAGCCGCGTGTACTCGCTCCCGCCGGCGGCTCCCGCGGCCGGCGCCGCGCCGAAAAGCGAGCCCGGACTCGGCGCGCGGAAGCTCGGCGCGGTCATGAGCGGCATGAGTGGCGGCGACGCCCCGGGCTGCGCGGCCGGCGATGGCGGCGGCACCGGGGGCGTCGCGACGGGCGGCGCCCCGAACGGCGAGGCGATCGGGCCGCCGAAGGGCGAGCCGCTCGATCCCGATCCGGGACTCGCACTGGCACCCGCACCGGCACCCGCACCCGCTCCCGGACCAGGCGAGCCCGCGCCGCCGCCGAACGCGGCCAGCGACGCGGCACTCGCGTCCGACCGGGGCAGCGGCGCGCGCGCGGCAAGCGCGCCCGTCGCGCCGCCGAACGCCGGCGGGAGTGGCCCCGACGCGGGGCGCGACGTCGGGGCCGGCGCGAACAGCGGTTCCGCGCTCGCGTCGAATCCCCGCGCCGGCAACGGGAGCGGTTGCGGCGGGGGCGGGGACTGCGGCACGACGAGCGGCGACGACGAGGCCCCGGCGAGCGGCGCGGGGGTCGGCGGCTGAAACATGCGCGTGAACTCGCCCGGCGCGAGCGAAGGCGCCGGGGGCGTCGGCAGCGCCGCCGGCGCGGGGGTCGGCGCGGGCGACGGCGCGGGCGGAGCGGGGGTCGGCGCGGATGGGATCGCCGCCGGCATCGCGAACAGCTGCGTGAACGACCCGGGGGGCGCCGCGGGGATGGCGGGCGCTGGAGGCGCCGCGGGCGCCGCGGCCGCTTCGGCAGGCGATGGCGCGTTAGGCGCCACCGATGCGTCGGGCACGGCGGGCGGCGCGGGGGCCGCGTCGGACGCGGCAGCGCCGTGGCTGGAGCTGTCGAGGTCCACGCGTCCGCCCGCGACGAACAGCCGCGTGAACTCACCGGGCGGCGCCCCACCGCCGCCCGCGCCGACCGTAAACCCGATCGCCTGGGGCGGCCCGCCGTCCTCCACGCCGTCGAGCGGGTCCGGCTCGGCGGCCGCCGCGTCGTCGGCCCCCCGCTCGGCGAGCCACGCCGGGAACGACTCGAGCCCCGCGAGGAACTCGGTCACGACCGCGTACCCCGCCGGCAGCGTCGCGGTCTCGAGCACGCGCGACTTGTCGGCGTGCGACAGCCGCGCGAGGCGCCGTCCCATCGCGTCGACCGCCTCCGGGCCCGCGTCGTCCAGCAGGTGCACCATCACCACGCGCCCCGTCGTCACCTCCTGCGCGTTGTGCGTCCGCACCCCGCCCGCCCGCGCGACAATCTTGAGCAGGCGGTACCGACGGTCGAACTCGTGGCTGGACATGGCGGGCGGAGGGGGACCGAAACGACGGACGCACGGGCGGCGTGTATTGTTCACCCCGCGCCGACCGCGCGCAATGCGCGACGCCGCAATCCGCCGGGCCGCGTTGCGGTCCGCCCGCCCCCGCCCGCTCCGCCCACGTGCGTCTCTCGCCGCCCCCGCCCGCCTCGGCCCGCGTCGTTTGGGAAGAGGGGATGTACCTCGCCCCCCACCATTTTCAGGCGCAGCGGCGCCACTTCGAGGACGCGGTCTCGACGGCGCTCGGCGCGCTCTTCCCGTTTGCGTGGGGCGTGTCGAGCGTGGCGGTCGACACCGAAGCGCTCGCCAACGGCATGCTCGCGCTGGCGCGCGCCGCGGGCATTCTCCCGGACGGGACGCCGTTCGACCTGCCCGCCGCCGACCCGCCGCCGCCGCCGCTCCTCCTCGCCGACAAGTTCTCGCCCGCGCGCGACGCGCACATCGTCTACCTGGTCCTGCCCGCGTGGCGCCGCGACGGCGCCAACGTCGCAGGAATCGATCTGGGCGCGGCGGAGCTGGCCGTCACGGGGTTCAGCGCCCGCGACGGCGCCGAGCCCGAGGTCGCACGCTACACGGCCGTGTCCCGCGACGTCGCGGACGAGGCGTCGGGGCGCGACGCCGCGCAGATCCGCTTCGCCGCCAAGAACTTCGCGCTCGCGCTCGACGACGCGCTCCCCGACGACGCGGCGCGGCTGCCGGTCGCGCGCATCCGCCGCGACGGATCGGGGCGCTTCGTCCTCGACGAGCAGTTCGTCCCGCCGTGCCTGAGCTACGCCGCGAGCCCGCAGCTCGTCGCGATGCTGCGCGGCGTCGTCGGGATGCTCGAAGCGAAGGGCGCCGCGCTCGAAGCGTCGCTGCCGCGGACCGGGTCGTCGACGGGCTCCGCGCCCGCGGCGTCCAACGGCGGTCCGTCCGCCTACGCCGGCAACGAGCTCGCGACGCGCTGGCTGCTCCACGCCGTGCGCTCCGCCGAGGCGCCGCTCCGGCACCTGCAGGCCATCCGCCACGTCCACCCCGAGCGCCTCTGGAACGAGCTGTCGCGCCTCGCAGGCGCGCTCTGCACGTTCTCGCTCTCGACGCAGCCGCGCGACCTGCCGATCTACGCGCACGACGACCTCGGCGCGTGCTTCGCCGCGCTCGAACGTCACCTGCGCGGCCACCTCGACGTGGTCGTCGCGGCGTCGGCCGCGGTCTTCCCGCTCGCCCGCACGTCGGACGTCCTGTACGCGGCGACGATCACCGACCCGCGCTGCTTCGTGCCCGGCGCGCGCTGGTTCCTCGGCGTCACGGCGGCGCTCTCGCCGGCCGAGGTCGCGGTGCGTGTGCCGCAGCTCGCCAAGGTGTGCGCGTCGAAGTACGTCCTCGAGCTCGTACGCCGCGCGTATCCGGGGCTCGCGCTGCAACACACGCCCGCTCCGCCGCCGGGGCTCGCGCCGCGGCCGGGGGTGACGTACTTCGAACTGACCCTCGCCGGGCCGTGCGGGCAGGGCCTGACCGACACGCGCGAGATCGGCGCGTACGTGCCCGACGGGCTGCCGCAGGCGGTGCTCGAACTCGCCGTGCTCGCGCCCGGCTGATCGACCCGGGGGACGGTTCCGGTAGTCACTCGGGTCATTTCACGGCGGGCCCCTCGCGGCCTCGCCGGCCTGCTTCGCGCCGCTCCCTCCATGTCGTCTGCCACCACTCGCCCCGTCGTCGCCGCCTCGGGCATCGGCGCCGGCCGCCTCGCGGCCGCGTTCCAGGAAGTCCTCACGGCGATCGCCCGGCTCCGCACGGACCGGCAGCCGGTTGCCGACGCGGCCGCGTTCCGCGCGCAGATGCTCACGCTCCTCGGCCGCGCCGACCAGGACGCCCGCGCCGCCGGTTACGACGTGGCCGACGTGCGGCTCGCCGGCTTCGCCGCGGTGGCGCTGCTCGACGAGAGCGCGCTCAACGCGCGGCAGCCGGCGCTCGCCGACTGGGCGCGGCGGCCGCTGCAGGAAGAGCTCTTCGGCAACCACATGGCCGGCGAGTGGTTCTACCAGCACGTCGAACAGCTGCTCGCGCGCCCCGATTCCGCGCCGCTCGCCGACCTGCTCGAGCTGCACCAGCTCTGTCTGCTCATGGGATTCCGCGGCCGCTACGGCGCGCACGATCCCGGGGCTATCCACGCCGTCGCCTCGCGCATCGCGGAGCGCGTGGCGCGACTGCGCGGCCCCGCCGGCGACCTCGCGCCGGCGTGGCGGCCGCCGGACGACGCGCGCGTGGCGCGCGACCCGTGGGTGCGCCGGTTGACGATCGGCCTCGCCGCGGCGGCGGGGCTGCTGGTCGTGGTCTGGGGGGCGGCGGCGCTTTCGGTCGGCGCGGCGGCCGGCGGGGTGCGCGCGATCGGTACGACGGCGAGCGCGTCGGCTCGGTCGTAGCGGCGGCGCACCGCGGGTGGCGGTGCTGCCGGGCACGCGGGTGGGACGGCGCCCGTCCACCAGCGCCGTCCCCCCGCCGTTGCCCGTCCGCCCCTTGCCCTGATCGCCCGTCCGCCCCCCTCCTGTATACCTGGCCATGGCCCGCCCTCCGCAAACACGCTGGATCGCGGCCGTGGCCGCGCTCGTCGTCTTCCTCCTCGCCGCGTGGCTCTTCGGCTCCGCGCTGACGCTCACCGACGGCGAGCGCACCGTGCTGCGCGTCGGCCTCGTCGTGCTCGGCATCGCCGCCGCGGTCGCGCTGTTCTGGTACCTCCGCCCGGTCGACGTCCCGCTTGTCGCAACCGGCGCGGACAAGGACGACGCCCTCGTCGCACTCGCGGCCGCGCGCGCCCGCCTGCCCCGCGGCGCGTTCGACGCGAAGCCGCTCGTCCTCGTCGTCGGCGCGACCGGGAGCACCAAGACGACCGTCGTCTCGCGCGCCGGGCTCGATGCCGCGCTGCTCGCTGGTGACGCGCCCGCGCTGGAGCCGGGCGACATGCCGCCGCCGACCGCCGCCGCCAACGTGTGGCTCGCCGGCGATGCCGTGGTGGCGGAGCCGAGCGGGGCGGTGTTCGCGGACGCGGCGCGGTGGAAGGCGTTCCTGCGGGCGCTTCGGGCGCCGCGGCTGGCGGCGGCGATCGGGCGCGCGGAGCCCGCGGCGCGCGCCGCGGTGCTCTGCGTGCCGTGCGACGTCTTCTACGCCGGCGACGCGCAGGCGCAGGCCGAACAGCTCGCGCAGGTCGCCCGCGAGCGGCTGGCGGAGGCGGCGCGGGAGCTCGGGCTCGCGCTCCCGGTGTACGTGCTGTTCACCAAGGCCGACCGGATCCCGCAGTTCGAGCCGTGGGCCGCGCCGTTCACCCGCGACGAGGTGCGCGCACCGTTAGGCGCGGCGCTCCCGTTCGACGCTGCCGCGGGTGGAGCCGGCGCGGTCGGCGGCTACGCCGAGCGGGTCGCGCCGCGACTCGACGCGGCCTTCGCCGAGCTCACCGATTCGCTCGCCGGGCGGCGGCTCGACCTGCTGGGGCGCGAGAGCGTGGCCGAGCGGCGGCTCGCGGCGTACGAATTCCCCCGCGAGGTGGGCAAGCTCGCGCCCGCCGCGACCCGCTTCCTCGCCGCGATCTGCCAGCCCACCGCGCTCGGCGCGGCGCCGCAGCTGCGCGGCTTCTACTTCGTCGGCGCCCGCCCCGTGCAGCTGACGGAGCGCGGCGGCGGGTCGGCCGCGGCCGCGCGCCCCGCGATGGCGGGGGCCGGCGCGACGCACGCGTTCATCCGCCCCGGCGCGCCCGCGGAGCCGGCGGTGGGCAGCTACGGCCCGCCGAGCACGCGGCGCGTGCCGCAGTGGGCCTTCCTCGACCGGCTGTTCCCGGACGTCATCCTCGCCGACCGCGGGGCGGCGGCGGCGGCGCGCGGCGGCGTGCGCGTCGCGAGTCTGCGGCGCGCGCTGCTCGGCGCGGGCGTCGCCGCGCTCGTACTGCTGACGTTAGGCGTGGCGCGCTCGTGGGCCAACAACCGCGACCTCGCCGGGCGCACGGACGCCGCGGCGCGCGCGGTCGCCGCACTGCCGACCGTCGCCGCGCCGGCCGGCACGATCGCCTTCCCGTCGAGCGAGGCACTCCGCACGCTGGACGGGCTGCGGGCGATGCTCGACACGCTCGGCGCGTACGACGCGGACGGTGTGCCCGCGCGGTTCGGCTTCGGGCTGTGGCGCGGGCCGGCACTGCTCGAGGCCGGCCGGCGGGTCTGGAACGAGGGCTATCGACGCGAGCTGCACGGCGCCGCGTGGGGCGCGCTCGTCGACTCGCTCCGCGCGCTCCCGGACGCGCCGCGCCCGGGCGACGATTACGGCCGCGTCTACGCCGGGCTCAAGGGCTACCTCGAGACGACGTCCGACCCGCAGCGCGCGACGCCGGAATTCCTCGCGCCCGTGCTGCTCGCGAGTTGGCAGCGCGGGCAGCCGACCGACGCCGACGTGACCGGGCTCGCCCGGCGTCAGTTCGAGTACTACGCGCGCGAACTGCCCGCCGCGAATCCGTTCCCCACCGCCGCCGACGCCAACCTCGTCCGCCGCACGCGCGACTTCCTCGGCCGCTTCGCCGGGACCGAGCGCATCTACCAGTACATGCTGGCAGAGGCCGACAAGGCGACGAAGCCCGCACGCCTGGCCGAGGTCGCGCCGCAGGCCGCCGGCCTGGTCACCGCGCCCGACGTGCCGGGCTCGTTCACCGCGAAGGGCTGGGCCTACATGCAGGACGCCTTCCGCAGCTCGGACCGGTACTTCCAGGGCGAGCCGTGGGTGGTGGGCGACGCGGGCGCGGCGCAGGCGCAGGACCGCGACAAGACGCTCACCGCGCTCCGCGCGCGCTACCGGGCGGACTACGTCGCGCGCTGGCGCGCCTACGTGCGCGGCATCCAGGTCGCGCGCGCCGGGTCGGCCAAGGACGCCGGCGCCAAGCTCGGCGCGTTAGGCGGGGCGCAGTCGCCGCTGCTCGCCGCGCTCGCGCTCGCCGCGCGCAACACCATCGTCGACTCGGGCGTCGCGGCGGCGTTCCAGCCGGTGCAGGTGGTCACGCCCGGCACGGTGCTCGACAAGTACGTGGGGGAGGGGAATCAACCGTACGTGAACGGGCTGCTCGCGCTGCAGGGCGCGGTCGAGCAGGTCGGGAATCTGCCGCCCGCGATCGACTCCGCCGGCGCGATCGCGACGGCGCAGGCGGGTCAGCAGGCGCTGACGCAGGCCACGCAGGCGAAGGTCGCGGCGCGGCAGGTCGCGCAGAAGTTCGCGGTCGACAGCGCGGCCGCGCAGGTCGGGCCGGCGGTCGCGGCGCTGCTCGAGGCGCCGATCACGAGCGCGGAGGGCACGCTCCGCCTCGTCGCCGCGACGCGCCCGCCGCCGGGGAAGAAGGTCGCCGCGGCCGGCGGTGGCGGTGGGGGAGGCGGGGGCGGTGCGGCTCCCGCGCCGGCGCCCGCCCCGGTGGTCTCGCCGGCGAAGGCCGCGGAGATGGCCGCGGCGCTCAACGAGCGCGGCAAGGCGCTCTGCGCGGCGATGACGCCGGTCCTCGCCAAGTTCCCCTTCAACCCGGACGCGGGCGCGGACGCCACGGTGGCCGAGGTGAACGCGCTGCTCGCCCCGGGCACGGGCGCGCTCTGGGCGCTGGAGCAGGAGCGTATGGAGGGGCTGGTCGACAAGCAGGGCGAGGGGTTGCAGGCCAAGTTCGTCCCGAAGCCCGCGTCGCCGGTCGGGTTCTCGGCGCCGTTCCTCGCCTTCTTCAACCGCGCCGCGGAGGTCTCCTACGCGCTCTACGGCGGGGCGCCAGAGCCCAGGGTCGTGTTCACCGTGCAGAGCGCCGGCGGCAAGGAGGCGACGCTCTCGCAGGGGACGCAGGCCGCCCCGTTAGGCGGTGACGCGCCGCCCGCCCAGTTCTCCTGGCCGTCGACGACGGGGCGCGAGGCGAAGTTGCAGCTCGGCTACAAGAAGCTGATCATCCTCGGGCGCACCGCGGTCGTGGCGCGGGCGGGGGGCGAGTGGGCCATGTTCCACCTCGCGGCCCAGGCCGCGTCGTGGGACGGCGCGGGCGGCGCGGCGCGCGTGCAGTGGAACAGCGGACAGGGGCCGGTGGCCGTGCAGTTCACCTTCCCCAACGGGGCGCCGGTGCTCAAGCGCGGGTGGCTCGGCGGCATGGCGTGTGTGGGGCAGGTGACGCGGTAGGCGAAGCGCGAGCGCCGCGAACCGACGCGGCGCCGCCCACGGCGTCCCGGGCTACGGGCAGTTGAGCAGCCCGTCGTACTGCTTCAGCGCCTCGCGCTGCCCCTGCGCACGCGCGACCGCGTGTGCCAAGCGGAGGGCGGCGCAAGCGCGACCCTGGTCGTTGGCGAGGAGGCCCGCCTCGACGAGGCGGATATAGGCGGACGCGCTGTCGTCCGGCGTGGTGAGGCGCGGAAGGAGGGCGCGGATCGGGCCGACCGCGGCGCGCCCGGCCTCCGCGTCGGCCGTCGCCGGGTCGAGCGTGGCCGCGATGCTGTCGAGCGTGTGGCGCGCGTTGGCGCGCGTCGCCGGGGGCGGCGCGGCGCCCGGGCTCGGAGTCGACGCGGCGGCCGCCGTGGCCGGGCGGACCGCGTTCGCGTTAGGCGGACCACCACGCGCGGACGGCGGCGCGGGGGCGGGCGTCGCCGGATTCGACCCGGCCGGAGCCGGTGCTGCCGCGGGTGTGGACACGATCACCGCCGGCACGGCGGCGGGCACTGCGGCCGGCACGCTCGCGGACACGCCCGCGGGCACCGCGGCCGATGCGCCGCTCGGCTCCGCGGGGCGTCGCGCGAGGGCGAACGCGCCCAGCCCCACGACGATCGCCAGTCCCACGCCCGCCCCGACCAGGGGCGCGCGCGAGCGCGGCGCCGCGGGGGCCGCGGGCGCGGGCGCCGGGGCGGCGGCCACGCGTGGCGCCGAGGGCGCGGCGACCGGCGCGTCGAGGGGCGCGACCGGCGGCGCGATCGCCGACGTCGCCGAGGCCGGCAGTTCGGCGCGGACTTCCCCGGGCGCGGGCGCTTCCCACGCCGCGATCGCGGCGCCTAACGCGCGCGCGAACGCGCCGGCCGTCGCCGGGCGCGCGTCCCGGTCGCGCGCGAGCGTGCTCGTGAACACCGCCTGCACCTCGGGCGACCACGGCACGCTCGGGCGCGCCTCGGCGAGCAGGCGCGGCGCCTCCGTCAGTCGGGCCGTGAGCCCGCCCGGCGCTGTGGCCGGGGCGAACGGCAGCTCGCCCGTGAGCATCTCGTACGCCACCAGCCCGAGGGCGTAGACGTCGCTCCGCGCGTCGACGTCCGCGCCGAGCAACTGCTCGGGTGACATGAACTCGGGCGTGCCGACGACGTACCCGGTGCGCGTCAGCCCCGCGCCGCCGTCGTCCGACCCGAGCGCCTTCGCGATCCCGAAGTCCACGACCTTCACGCGGTCGTCGTGCTCCGCACGATCGCCGTGGCCGTCGGCCCCGCCCTCGACGACGAGTACGTTGTCCGGTTTGAGGTCGCGGTGCACGATGCCGAGCCGGTGCGCCGCGTCGAGCCCGTCGGCGATCTGGCGCGTCAGCGTGGCAACCCGACGGGGCGGCAGCGGCCCGTCGGCCGCGAGGATCGCCTTCAACGTGCGGCCGGCGACGAACTCCATCGCCAGGTACACCACGCCATCGCCCGTCTCGCCGAAGTCATAGACGCGCGCGACGCGGTCGTGGTCGATCCGGCTCGCCGCCGCCGCCTCGCGGTTGAAGCGCGCGATCGCCGAGGCGTCGCGCACCTGGTCCGGCCGCAGCACCTTGATCGCCGCCTGCTGCGGCAGCCGGACGTGCCGCGCCAGGTAGACCTTCCCCATCCCGCCCTCGCCCAACAGGTCGGTGATGAGGTAGCGGTCCGCGATCACCGAGCCGATCAGGTCCCCCTGCGCGTCGGCCGCGCGCAGCGTCGTTCCGTCGGCCGCGCAGAAGATGTTGACGTCGGGGTAGGTCGCCCCGCACACGGGGCAGGTCTTCGGCATGCGAGGGCGGACCGCGGGGAGTCGAACGGCGCTGCGGGATGATGCCTGCGCGGGCGGGGGCGCGCCACTCTCGCCGGCATTTCCTGTATCACAGAAGGTACCTCCGCGCGCTCCCCCAGATTCCACCCCCATGCCGCTCCCAACCGCTCGCCGCGCCGCCGCGCGCTTCGCCTTCGTCGCGGGCGCCCTCGCCGCCCCCGCTACGGCGCTGACCGCGCAGCAGAACGCCTCGCTCCCGCCGGCCGCACCGTCCGCCGACAGCCGACCGACCCTCGCGGTGCTCTACTTCACCAACAGCGCCCTCGTCGGTGGCGCCGACTACCAGCCGCTGAGCAAGGGGATGGCCGAAATGCTCATCACCGAGCTGTCGCAGAATCCCGGGGTGCGCGTGGTCGAGCGCGACCGCCTGCAGGCGCTGCTCGAGGAGCAGAACCTGTCGACCTCGGGGCGCGTCGACCAGGAGTCGGCCGTGCGCGTCGGCCGCGTGCTGGGCGCGCAGCACCTGCTCATGGGCGCGTTCGTCATCGACCCGCGCCAGAACATGCGCATCGACCTCCGCGCCGTGAACACCGAGACGTCGCAAATCGAGTACGTCGAGTCGGTGACGGGCAAGGCCGACCAGCTCCTCTCGCTCGTCGACCAACTCGGCAAGAAGGTGAACACCGGGCTCAAGCTGCCCCCGATCGCGTTCCGCGTGCGGCCCGTCTCGGTGCAGTCGTCGGCCAAGCCGCCCGAGCAGTTCCGCGCCGTGATGCTGATGAGCCGCGCGCTCGAGCGGCAGGACCACGGCGACAAGGCCGGCGCGATCGCGCTGTACAAGAACGCGCTCGAGGTCGACCCGACGTTCGACCGCGCGAAGGTCCGGCTCGCGATGCTCGAGGCGCCGGCGGGCACGGGGTCGCAGTGAGCGATCGTTAGGCGTGCGTCACCGCCGCACGGACGGGGGTTCATCCGTCGTCGCGAGGGGGTCGCCTCCCCCGCGGCAGATGGGTGGACCCCCGCTTGCGCGGGGGTGACGGCGGACGGTGGGACGCGGGCGGCGGGACGCGCCCCGTCCGTCAGGGCCCCGTCTGGAAGTACGCCTGCACGAGCCCCGCGCTCGACTGCCCCGTCCCGCGTACCGGGCGGTACCCGGCCAGCGTGCAGACCGGGTTGGCTCCGGAGGCGCTGCAGTCGCCCTGCCAGCCCACGAAGTGGTAACCCGTCGCCGGCTGCGCGGTCAGCGTCACCCTGTTCCCGTACCCGAAGCGCGGGTTGGCAGCGTTGAACTGCGACGCCGTGACGGTCTGGTCGGGGACGCCGGCCGTCTGCACCAGCACGGTGCCGAACGTCGTACCCGAGCTCTGCGGGTCCCCGGCGTCGAGTTCGAACGTCGTCGCCAGTTCGAAGCCCGGGCGCGCGACGCCCGGCGAGGTCGCGGTAAACGTGCACCGGAATCCCGTCACGCCGCCGCAGAAAGCGCCGAAGCTGGCCGACCACCCGCTGAAATACGACCGGCCGTCCGGCGACGCGTTGTATGTAACCGACTGGCCGGCCGTGTACGGGGTCGCGCACGTGCCCGACTGCGCGCCCGCGGTCATCACGCAGGCAACGCCCGAGCCGAACACGGTGCCGTAACCGGTGTTGGCGCCGGGGCCGAGCGTGACGCCGATCTGGAACGGCCCGCTGAACGTGACGCCGACGTTCTGAGCTTGCGTCATCGGGACCGCGCACGTCGACGACGAGGCCGGCGTAGCCGCGCACGCGCCGGTCCACGCGCCGATCACGCTGCCCTGGTCGGGCGTCGCGGTGAGCATGACCGTCGTCCCCGCGGCATACTGGGCGGCGCACACCCCGGTCGGCTGCGAGCTGACGGATGGCCGGTAGACGCAGGCGAGCGCCGCCGCGCCGGCGGTCGCTGCCGGCCCGGTGATCGTCCCCGCGCCGGTGCCGTACGCGTCGCCGCTCGGCGCGAGCACGATTGGGTACGCGGTGGGCCCGAAGGTGGCCGTCGCGGCAGCCGCGGTCGTGACGTTGGGGAGCGAGCACGACGGGTTGACCCCAGCGGCCGCGCAGGCGCCGCCCCAGACGACGAATCGGTAGCCCGCCGCAGCCGCGGCCGTGAGCACCACCTGCGACCCGGACGGCACGGTGGTCGCGCACGGGCCCGTGGTCGACGTGTTCGACAGCGCGCACGCGATCCCCGCGGGGCTGCTCGTCACCGTGCCGGCGCCCACGCTTTGGGGCGCGGCGGCGACGCTCACCGCAACCGGCACAGGGACGAACGTCGCCCCGAGCATGACGTCGGCGGTCACGGTGAACGCGCACGCCCCCGTCCCGGCGCACGGGCCCGCCCACCCGTTGAACTGCGCCCCGGCCGCACCCTGCGCGGTGAAGCTGACCGCCGTTCCGACGGGCAGCGTGAGCACGCAGCTGGTCGAGCCGCCGCCCGCGGGGAGTGCGCAGACGGCCGCGCCGCTCTGGAACACCGTCCCGCCGGCCGACCCGCTCAACGCGAGCGTGACGGACTGCTGCCGCCGTGCAAAGGTCGCCGTCACGCTCTGCGCTTGCGACAGGGTGACCGTGCAGGCCGCCGCGCCCGTACACGCGCCCCCCCACCCGACGAACGTGCTCGTCGCACTCGGCGCCGCGCTGAGCGTGACCGCCGTGCCGTCGAGGTACGGCGCCGCGCAGCTCCCACTCGTCGTGCCTGCGGCGCCGCTTCCCCCAGGGGCGCCGGCGAGCGTGCACGAGATCCCGGCCGGCTGCGAGGTGACCGTGCCGTCGCCGCTCCCCGCGAGCGTGACGCCGAGCGTTCGGAACGCGACGAACGTGACCGTCGCCGCCCGCGGCGCCGACGGCGTGAGCACACAGGTCAGTGACCCGGCGGCGGTCGCGCAGTCGCCGCCCCACGCGCTGAACGACGAGCCCGTTGCGGGCACCGCGGTGAGCGTGACGGCCGAATCGCCGGGGAAGGTGAACGCGCACGCGCCACTCGACTGGCCGCCCGCGACCTGGCAGGCGATGCCGGCCGGCTGCGAGGTGACGGTCCCAGTTCCCAAGCCCCCCGCGACCGTGACGGTGATCGGCGCCGGCGCGGGAACCACGGCGACGAGGATCGACGCGGCGTGCGCCCCGACCGTGGCCGTGATCGTCGCGCGCCCGGGTGCGCGCGGCGTGACGAGACCGCTGACCGAGTCGACGGTCGCTATCGCGGGCGCGTCGCTCGACCAGAGCGGCGCCGGCGACGCGACCGGCTTCCCCGTCGCGTCCGCCGCGGCCGTGCCGAGTGCGAGGGTCTGGCCGACGGGCAGGCGCACGGGCACGCCCGTCGCCGGCGGCGGCGCCCCGCCCACGACGATCGAGACCGTCGCCACGCTGTAGAGCGCGACGGGCTGCGCCACCGCCGCCGTCTGCCCTGGCCGCGCGAGCACCGGGCCGATGGTCTGCCGGTCGAGCACCACGTCGCCCTGCCGCAGGACGAGGTCGAGGCGCAGCTCGCAGGTCCCGTTGACGCCGGTGCCGAGCGCCGCACCGCTCCGCGCGGGGTCGGCGAGGCAGGTCGAGACGTCGACCGTGATCGGCAGCTGCTGCGTACCGGCGTCGCCGAGGGTGAAGTGCTGGATGCCTAACGAGACGGGGGCGCCGGCCGCGCGCAGGTACGAGACCGCGACGTCGAGCGTCACCGGGCCGGCCGACGCCTGGGCGATCGGGCCGACGCTCGCCGCGAGCGCGACGCGGGCGGGCGCGAGCGCGGCGGCCGGCGCGGTGCTGTCGGTCGAGCCCGCGCCGCACCCCGCGACGAGCGCGAGGAGCGCGAGCGGCGCCGCGAGCAGGAGGGTATGGAGCGAAGCGAGACGGCGCACGGGTCAGAACCGGGTGAGCAGCGTGACGCCGCCGGCCGCGCCGCGGAACGCGCCGTCGTGCTGGACGTCGGGGCCGCGCCCGATGACGCGGCCGACTTGCGCCCGGACGTACGGCTGGAGCGTCAGGCGCCGCACGCGCTGGGACAGCCCCGCCGTGACCGCGCCGGCCGTGTAGAAGGCCGTCGTCAGCCCGCCGCCGGTGCCGATCCCCGAAGAGTAGCGCAGGTCGCCGCCGACGAAGCCGTCGCGCGCAGGCGCGAACGGGACCACCGTACGGAACCCGCCGTTGAGGTATGTAGTGTGCGTGTTGCCGAGCCGCACGTCATCGCGCGCGTACGGCGCCCGGTACTCGGCGCCGCCGTAGAGCACGAACTCGCGCACCGCCGGCACGGGCGCGCGGTACTGCAAGTCGACGGCGACGATCGGCCCGAGCTGCACGGTCGCCACCGTCGCCGTCGCGGCCGGGGCCGTGCCGTTGGGCGCGGTCGTCGTCGTCCCGATCACCGCGCCGCCGCGCAGGCGGTCGGGTTGATAGAAGTCGGTCGAGACAGTCGCGCTCAGCCGCCCGCGCGCGAGGATCCCGTCGCCCGAGAGCGAGAGCCGCACGACGTCCCCGGGTGCGTAGTCCAACGAGGTGAGCCCGGCGACCAGCGCCGCCACCGGCGCGAACGTGCCGCGGTGTTCGTAGCTCACGCCCGCGGCCAGCGCCCACGTGCCCAGGCTCTGCACCGCCAGCACCCCCAGCGTCCCGCTCGGGCCCGCCCCGATCGGCGGCACGCCGAAGCCGATGGCCGGCGCGGCCAGCACCCGCGTCGCGACGATCTGCGCGGAGTCGAGTGACGTGCGCCCCGTCGGGGCGTTCGCGCCCGCGGTGACCACGATCCGCTCGTCGAAGAGGCGGCCCGTGAGCCGCACGCGCACGTCGCTCACCCCGGCGAGCGCCGCCGTGGCCGAGCGCATGACGCCCGACGCGTCCACGCGGTCGTAGCGCACGCCGCCGCTCGCGTAGACCGCGGTGGCATCGACCGTGATCGATCGGCCGACCGGGATCGCCGTGGTGAACGGCACCGTCAGCTGTGACGCGGACCGGACGCGGACCGAGTCCTGCCCCGGCAGCGGCGTCTGCCACAGTCCGGTGCCGAACGACACGTACTCCTCGTTGACGCCCGTGCCCGCGGCGCGCAGCCCGATGAGCCGGTCCTGCGCGACCGCGACACCCGGCCCGGCGACGAGCCCGAGCGCGGGACCGACGGCCGCGGCAAGCACGCGCGTCGTCACACGCGCCGTGACGCGCGTCGTGACGCGGCGCGTCGTCGTCGGTGCGGTCGCAGGCGTCCTCACGGCCGCGTCACGACGATGACGACGGTCGTCGTCGTGATCGGGAACGCCGGGTCCGCGGCCGTCCCCGGCCGGGTGAGCGACGACAGCGGGTCGAGCGGTCGGTTGAGCCGGTCCACGGTACTCGCGACCGCCGCGTCCACGGGGCGCAGCCCCGGCACGAGGATCGGGGTGAGCGTGCCGGTCTCGCCGAGCGTGCGGGCCTCGGTGAGGCGGCTGCGCGCGGCGCCGAAGCCCGGGTCGATGCGACTGGCGCGGCGGAACTCGTCCATCGCGTCGCGGTAGTCGCCCTGGTACTCGTCGCGCACGCCGCGCCCGTATGCGAGCAGCGCCGCGAGGTTGGCCGTCGGTCGCCGCTCGACCAGCTCGCGCTCCGCGGGCGTCAGCACCACGCCGAGGGCCTCGAAGATGCGGAACGCCAGCGCCTTCTCTGCGGCGAGCACGTCGACCAGCGGCGCGGTCGCGTCGACCGCGTCCGCGACCGTGCCGCTCTGCACGTCCGCCAG
This sequence comes from uncultured Gemmatimonadales bacterium, assembly GCA_963763675.1. Taxonomy (GTDB): domain Bacteria; phylum Gemmatimonadota; class Gemmatimonadetes; order Gemmatimonadales; family Gemmatimonadaceae; genus BPUI01. The sequence continues at coordinate 263,386 of CAVXPN010000003.1, read as the reverse complement.
GCGGACGCCGAGTCGGAGCGTCCCCGTCCCGGCCGCGGGGTCGATCCGCCCGCCGACGCCGGGGCCGAGGGAGCCGACGACGAGCTGGCGGGCTTGTAGGAACCGGCCGGTGCGCGGCGCGGTCGCGGAGTCGACGCGCCCGGTCGACGTGCGCGCGAGTTCACGGAGCACCTCGCCGAGCCGCGCGCGTTCGACCAGCGTCAGCCGCGGGGAGCGGGCGAGGTCGGTCGTCAGCAGGTCCGCGAGCGCGTACGCGAGCGGCGCGAGCGCCGTGTCGCCCGGCGCGACGGCGAATGGCAGGACGGCGAGGGTGCCCGCGGCCGCGTTCGCCTGGGCGACCGCGCCGCTGCGTTCGCGGCCGAGCGCACGGGCGACCGCGCTATCGGCGGCGGGCGACGACGCGGGGGCGGGGCGTGGACCGCCGGCGCACGCGGCCGCCTGCACGCCAGCGATGGCGGCGACGAGCGCGCCGCGCACCCGGGCGAGCACGGAGGGGATGAGAAGGGGACGACGCACCGGCGGGGCGGGGGACGACGAGGGGAGACCGACGCAGGCGCCCGAACGCGGCGGCACCGTGCGACAGTCCGGCACGCAAACATACCGCAAACCGACTCCGGACCGATCGCCGGACCCGCACGCGTCTTGCCCAAGCCGGCCGACGAGTCACGGACGACTCGGTTCAACCCTCCCATCCCACCGCGCCGCGTCGGCGCAGGAGTCCACTCGTGCCCGCTACCCCCCGCCGCCTGGCCGCCCCCTTCGCGCTCGTCCTCGCCCTCGCGGCGTGCGGCCGCGGTGACAACCAGAGCGCCGACCGCAACGGCGCCGACACGACGAGCGCCGACAAGAGCGTGGTCGGCGCGGCCCCCGTCGGCTCGTTCAAGCCGCAGGCGGACTCGGCGCTCGCCGCCGGCCGCAAGACGATCGACTCGCTCCACGCGGCGGGCGTCACGACGAAGAACGGGATCGACAGCACGATCAGCAAGGTGAAAGCGGAGACGGCCAACGAGCCTGGGCGGGACACGGCCGCGCACATCAACAACCGGGCAACGCCGGGCCAGCTTCCCGCGGGCGGCGCGCGGAACCCGTAGAGCCTCCGCACGACCGATGGCGGGGCGCGCGCCCGGGTCCGGTTATCTTCACCGGTCCGCACCACGTCGCCCCTCCCCCGGTCTCATGTCGTCCGCCTCACCCCGTCGTCTGCGCGCGTCCACCGCGGCCGCGCTCGCTCTCGTCACCAGCCTCTCCGCGGGCGTCGCCCTGGCGTGCGCGCGCGACGCGTCGTCGCAGGGCACCCACGCCACCGCCGCCGATTCGACGAACCGGCCGGCCGCGGTCGCCGCGCTCCGCGACAGCGCGACCGGCGACCCCAACACGATGCAGACGGTGCGGACGACCGCGGCCGGGGCGCCCTCGGGCGCAGCCGCCGCGGGACCGACGCTGCCGATGAAGGGCATCCCGACGCCCGCGCCCGTCGCGGGCGCGAACAGCGCCGCCGCCCTCGCGGTCGTACCGATCGGCCCCAACGGCCCGCAGCTCCAGGGCGGCCGCAGCAAGCAGGACGCGGAGTCGTTCGGCGCGACGATCCGCACGGGCACCAAGCAGCTCGCGGTGTGGCCGAAGGGCCCCAGCAACCCGTCGGGCGCGCTCCTGCCCAACAAGCTGATCGTCGCCTTCTACGGCAACCCACACAGCAAGAAGATGGGCGTGCTCGGCGAGTACCCGACTGACCAGATGCTCGCGATGCTCGACCGCGAGGTCGCCCGGTGGAAGGCCGCCGACCCGAAGACGCCCGTGCAGCCGGCACTCCACCTCGTCACGGTCGTCGCCTCGGGCGACGCGGGCAAGGACGGCGGCTGGCGCCGGCGCGAGGACTCGACGGTGATCGAGCGCATGTACCAGCTGGCCAAGGGCCACAACGCGATCCTCTTTCTCGACATCCAGGCCGGACACAGCACGCTCCCGGCCGAGCTGCCGCGCCTGCTGCCCTTCCTTGCGCGCCCCGACGTGCACCTCGGGATCGACCCCGAGTTCTACATGCACTACGACAAGGAAGGCGTGCGCCCGAGCAAGAAGATCGGGACGATGACGGCCTCGGACGTCAACTACGTCATCCGCACGCTCGACCAGCTGGTGCAGCAGAAGGGGATCCCGCCGAAGGTGCTGATCGTCCACCGCTTCACGAAGCGCATGGTGCCGGACGCCGAGGGGATCCGGCCGACGCCGCGGGTCCAGGTGGTCATGCACATGGACGGCTGGGGGCCGCCGTGGCTCAAGTTCGACTCGTATCGGGACTATGTGGTGTCGCACCCGGTGCAGTACACGGGGTTCAAGCTCTTCTTTCACAACGACACGAAGAAGGGCGATGCGCTGTTGACGCCGAAGGAGTTGGTGCAGTTGAGGCCGATGTTGTCGTACGTGCAGTATCAGTAGGCGGGCGGGTTGGGGGGCGATCGGCGGGATCGGTGTGCGGGGGCGCGACCGGCGGGAGCATCCCCGGCCGGTCACGCCCGCGCACACCGATCCCGCCGAAGTTCCCCGATCAGTAACTCTCTTCCTGATCGGCCGTTCACTTCCACGTTCCGTCCCGACCACCCATGCGCCGAGTCCGCCTCCTGTCCACCGCCGCGCTGGCGTTCCCCCTTGCGTTAGGCGCGGCCGCCGTCGGCGCCCCCGCGCTCCGCGCCCAGGCGTCGGACGCGCCCGCGCCCCCGCGCCCGCCCGCGAACCCGGTCGTCGGCTCCTTCCAGCCAATCGCCGATTCGTTCGGCCGGCGGCTGGTCGCCGCCTTCGACTCGATCCCCGCGGCCCGGTACGGCTACCGGCCGACGGCGCCGCAGCAGTCGGTCGGCTACATCGCGCAGCACCTCGAGTCAGCCAACTACGTGCTCTGCCAGAGCCTCGGCGCCGCGCCGCGGATGCAGAGCGCGAAGGACGCCCTCGCCGACACGGTCAAGGCGGGGTGGCCCAAGGACACGCTCGTCGCGCGACTGCGCGCGTCCCTTCGCTACTGCGGCGACGCGTTCGTGGCGCTCCGGGACGAGCAGCTCGGCGACACCGTGACCGTCGGCGCGCCGGGGCGGTCGGGGCGGCTGCTGCGCGCGCGCGCGCTCGGCCTGTTCGTGACCGACCTCGCGGAGCACTATGCACAGGTCGCGAGCTACATGCGCATGATGGGGATGGTGCCGCCCTCGGCCCAGGCGCGGCCGCGCGGGCAGTGATGGCGCAGTAGCGTCCGGCACGGACGACGAGCTGCCCTGGCCCGCGCTCGACCCGATCCCGCCGGGGTGGCTCGGCGACCGGCCCGACTTCGCCGTGCGCCGCCGGAGGAGGCGCACGGCGGCCCAACGGTGGCGGGCAATCTTCGGCGCGCGATCGATGTGGGTACACGCCGCGTCTGGGTGACCCCACCGGAATATCTGATCGCCTACAAACTCAAGGATCGCCGCGACGGCGCCTCGGAGCAGGCTGTGGGGGTGCGTGTAGGTCGCAAGCGAGAGTGCGTCTTGCGTCGTCACACACCGGTGCGGCGCGCTCGGCGCAGTTCCTGGCGCCCGACTTCGCGTAGCAGGTCCGCGACGGTGACGCGGGCGAGCTCGCGCTCGACCGCGCGCGCGGCGGCGTCGAAGTGCGGCGCGAGCGCGGCCCCGACGTTGCGCCCGACCGCGCACCCAGGGTCCGGCGGCGCCGCCGGTGCGGCGAACAGCTCGCCGGCGTCGACCGCGCGGTAGACGTCGAGTAGTGTGATCTGCCCGGCCCGCCGGGCGAGGAGTGCGCCGCCGCCGGCGCCGAGCTGCGCGGTCGTGATCCCCGCCGCGGCGAGCGCGCCGAGCAGGCGCCGGACGTGCGTCGCGTGCGTGTTGAGGCTGGCGGCGAGGTGGGCGGAGGCGACGGGGACCCCGCGGTGCTGTTCGAGGAGCACGAGCAGGTGCGCGGCGGCTGCGAGGCGGCTGTTCACGGCGTGGGCAGAGGTGGGGTCGGTCTCGCGGGCGGCCGACGACGGGTGTGTGACGAGCGTACGCACATATCGGCGAGTCCGCAACGGCCGGACGCGCCGGCCCGTAGCCGGCGTGCGTCGCCGGCGGACCGACCCGCATTCCGCGGCGTCCGTTTTCGCCTAACGCGTCCCACCCCCGCCTCCCGCCCCCCGCCTCCGTGCTCCGCTTCACGCCCGTGACCCGCCGCCCCGCCGCGTCGCACCCCGCTCCCGCGTTCGTCCTCGCCGCGTTCACCGCCGCCGCGCTCGCGGCCGCCGCGCCGGCTCGGGCGGGCGCGCAACTGCTGATCGACCCCGCGCGCGGCGGCGCGGCGGGGATCCCGATCACGGCCCTCCTCTCGGACGCCGACGACGGCGTGGTCGTGCGCCCATTCGCCGACGCGTTCACGTTCTATGGCATCGCGCGGTCCGCGGTCTTCGTCAACTCCAACGGGTACCTCCAGTTCGGCGGCGACGACCCGTACTACGCGCGCTCCGCCGACCGCGGCGTCGGTGCCCTTGCCGACGCGGTCGGCGCTCCCGTGGTCGCGCCGCTGTACGACGACCTCTTCTTCGACGGGCGCTCGTCCCTCCTCGAGCACGTCGACCCGGGCCACTACCAGGCGTACACGTTCACGGACGTCCGGGGTTTCGGCGACGGGGACACGTTCGACGACGCCGCCGACCGCGACGCGGCGGCGGGCCGAAGCAGCTTCCAGGTCGCGTTCTTCACCGGTGCCGCGCGCGTCGGGGCCGTCGACTTCCTCGCGGGCGACGTCGCGTTCAGCTACGGCGCGCTCGGCCACACGCTCGCCGGCGCGACGGCGACGGTCGGCCTGGCCCGCAGCGCCGACTTCTTCACGGCGCTGCCGGGCACGGACGTCGGCGAGGTCGGGTCGCTGCCGCGCGTCGCCGCGGGGCCGGGCGGCTCGGGGGCGGCCCGACGGCTCGTGCTGCTTCGGCCTAACGCTGCGGGCGGGTACGACGCGCGCGACCTGCTGACGGTGCCCGAGCCGAACACCGCCGCGTTGACGGCGGCGGGAGTGGCGGCGGTTTGGGCCGCGCGGCGGCGGCGGGCCGAGTCCGGCGGCGGGGCGGGAACACGGGGACGGCGGGCCTGACGCCACGCGCGTGAAGCGGTGCTGGCGGTGGGACGCTCTCGGTAGGGCGCCGTTGGTGGCGCGCGCTCGGTACGGCGCTCGTGGTACGGCGCTCGTGGTGGGGCGCTCTGCACTCCCCACCCTCTTACCTTCTCCCGCATGACCGCCGTCCCGCACTTCCCCTACTCGCGCGTGCTCGTCACCGGCGGCGCAGGCTTCATCGGCGCCGCCCTCGTCTGGGCGCTCAACCGCCGCGGGGTCGAGCGCATCGTCATCGCCGACCGGCTCGGCACCGACGGAAAGTGGCGCAACCTCGCCCCGCTCGCCTTCGAAGACTACCTCGAAGCCGACGACCTGCTCCCGCGTCTCGAACGCCACGAGCTCGGGCGCTTCGACTGCGTCCTCCACATGGGCGCCTGCTCCGCCACCACCGAGCGCGACGCCTCCTACCTCGCCCGCAACAACTTCGAGTTCACCAAGCAACTCGCCGAATGGGCCCTCGGCCGCGGCGCGCGCTTCGTCTACGCGTCGAGCGCCGCGACCTACGGCGACGGCGCGGCCGGGATGGACGACCGCGACGGCTCCCCCGCCGCGCTACAGCGCTTCCGCCCGCTCAACGGCTATGGCTACAGCAAGCAGCTCACCGACCTCTGGGCCGCGCGGCGCGGCGTACTCGGGCGGATGGTCGGATGCAAGTTCTTCAACGTCTTCGGGCCCGGCGAGGACCACAAGGGCGAGATGCGCTCGCTCGTCAACAAGGCCTACGGCCAGGTGCTCGAGACCGGGCGCGTGCGACTCTTCCGATCGCACCGCCCGGACTACCGCGACGGCGAGCAACGGCGCGACTTCCTGTACGTGAAGGACTGCGTCGCGATGACCCTCCACCTCGCCGCGCATCCGGGTGCGTCAGGTCTGTACAACCTCGGCTCGGGCGTCGCGAGCACGTGGGTCGAACTCGCCGGCGCACTCTTCGCCGCGATGGGGCGCGAGCCGGCGGTCGACTTCATCGACATGCCCGACGGCATCCGAGACAAGTACCAGTACCACACGCAGGCCGACATCGGCCGGCTGCGCGAGACGGGCTACGAGGCGGCGGTGACGCCGCTCGCGGACGCGGTGCGCGACTACGTGACCGGATACCTCGCGGGCGACCGGCGGCTGGGCGACGACGACCTGACGGCCTAACGACGCCGCGCTGCCGGGACGCTACTCCTCGCCCCCGGGCGCCACGTCCTCGAACAGCTCGTCGAGGGCGATCGTGAACCCGGGGATGACGTCGCCACGGTCGAGGGTGTCGCCCGATCGGAACCAGCGCGTCGGAGCGTTGGCCGCGTACACGGCCACCCGACGCTTCTCGGCGTCGATCACCCAGAGCAACGCTGTGCCCGCGGCGAGGTAGTCGTCGAGTTTCGCGTTCGTCTCCGACGTGGTTTCGTCGGGGGAAAGGACCGCGACGGCAAAGTCGGGTGCGAGCCGCACCCAGCCGAGGCCGAAGCCGCGCGGCGGGATCCGATCGCGGCGTCCGGCGACCGGACCGTGTCGCGCGGCTCGCCGTCCGCGCTCCGACGCTGGTAGTCGAGCGGAAGCGGGAGCAAGAAGCCGACGTTGTCGCCGCGCACCAGCTCGAGTTTTGCCTGATCGGTGTTGGCGACGGCCATGAACTCACCAGCGGCCAGCAGGGCAGGTAGGACGGCGTGTATCCAGGCGCCTCGCGCTCGGGTCGGGGCGAGGAAGCTACGCCCGCGCGGCTCACGCCGCGCGGGCGCCCCGCCAGTCCTCGATCAGCCGCCGCGAGATCGACAGCCGCGGCGGTACCCACACACTCCGCTCCGCGATCGCCGCCTCGAGCTCGGCCCGCGTGAACCAGCGCGCGTCGCGCAGCTCCGCCGTGTCCACGCGCAGCGCGCGGTCCTCCGCGCGCGCCGTGAACCCGACCATCAACGACTGCGGGAACGGCCACGGCTGCGACGAGCTGTAGCGGACGTCGCCCACGCGCACTCCCGCCTCCTCGAACATCTCGCGGCGCACCGTGTCTTCCAGCGACTCGCCGGGCTCGGCAAAGCCGGCCAGCGTCGAGTACATCCCCTCGGGCCACCCGGGCGCGCTGCCTAACAAACACGCCTCGTCGGCCGCGGCCCCGCTAGGCCCCGGGTGCGTCACGAGCACGATCACCGCGGGGTCCGTGCGCGGAAAGTGCCGCGCGGCGCACGCCGGACACGCGCGCACGTGCCCCGCCTCCTCGACCACGGTCGGCGCGCCGCAGACGCCGCAGAAGCGGTGCCGCGAGTGCCACCAGAGCATCGCCCGCGCGTACGCGACCAGCGATCCTTCCCCCGCCGGCAGGGCGAGCGCCGCGGGGCGGAGCTCGCTCCACGCCGCGCCCGGACCCGCCGCTGCGAGCACGGCGTCGGCTCCTCCCGCCGCGACGTCGACGGCGAAGTACGCGGTCCCGTCCTGCAGCCCGAGCAGCGCCGAGGCGTGGTCGGCCGCGGCGGCCGGGTCGACCAGCCCGACCGCGCCACCGGGAAGCGTGACCGCGCGGGACGCCGCACCGCTCGCGTCGGCGACGACGAGTACGCGTCCGCCAGACACGGGGACGACGCGCGTGTCGGGCGCACCCACCGCCGCCGCGACCCAGGCGGCGTCGGTGCGGCGGTGGGCGACCCGGTCGAGGGGCGTCCCGCTCAGCGGGTTGGGCGCGGGCTCACGGGAAGCGTTGTGGCGGCGGAGATCCGGTTCGGACATGCGCGAGCGGCTGGATGCGGGCGGGCGCCGCACGCCGGCGCCCCCCGCATCCTAACCAACCCCTCACGCCCCGCCGCCCGGGCGCGGGAGCGTCACGCGGAGCGCCCCGCCGACCGCCTCGAGACGTACCCCCTGGATCTCCAGCAGGCGCCGCGCGAGCACCGCGTCGCAGCGGTTAGACCGCGACATCCACACGCTCGCCGCGTCCGCTCCGGTCGCCACCTACTGCTCGGCGCCGCTCGGCAACGATCACGCCCTGCTCGACGACGAGGAGGGAGAGCACGAGGCAGACCGGCAGCAGCACGTAGGGCGGACCTCGCACGAGGTCCGCCCAGAAGTTGCCGCCGCGCCCCTTCGCCTCCTCTCCGCGCCGCGCGATACCGCGCACGAGCCCGACGGCCACCGCCATCCCCACCGCCGCCGAGGCGAAGTTGTGGAAGGCGAGCTGGATGATCGGCGAGAAGTACGACATCGTCGTCTCTCCCGCGTAGCTCTGCCAGTTGGTGCTGGTCGCGAAGGTCGCCGCCGTCTCGAAGGCCTACCGGTCGGGCACCGCACCCAGATGCCGCGGGTTGAGCAGGAGGAGGCGCGCGGTCGTGCGGTTCGCACGAGCGTCATTCGCCGCGACCGTACCGTAGGGCCGGGCCCGTCAAGGCCCGTTAAGGCCGCGCGTACTCCAGGCCGCGCGCCCTCAAGATTCCGTAAACACGCCCGCGGCCTGCGGCAGGGTCAGCGTGAACACGCTCCCGCCGCCCTCGCGCGCCGCATACGTGAGCGCACCGCCCTGCGCCTCCGCGAGCTGCCGCGCGATCGCGAGCCCGAGCCCGGCACCGTGCACGTCCGCCCGCGCGCCCGGCGCGCGGTAGAACGGCTCGAAGATCCGCTCACGTTCGGTCGCGGGCACCCCCGGGCCGCGGTCCCGCACGGCGACGCGCAGCCACGCGCGCCCCTCGGCGTCGCGCGACTCGTCGACGCCGAGTTCGACGGCGGAGCCCGCTGGCGCGTACTTGTGCGCGTTCTCGACGAGGTTGACGACGACGCGCGCGCTCGCCGCGAGGTCGAAGCGCCCGAGCAGCAGCGGCGCGCCCGGCGGGAGCGTGACCTCCAGCTCCCGCGCGCCGAGCGCGCCCGTCACGCGCTGCTGGACGACGTCGAGCAGGTCGTCCACGGCGTTGACCTCGACGGCGAGCGGCATCGCGCCGCCGCCGAGCCGCGAGAAGTCGAGCAGGTCGCCGACCATGCGCGCGAGGCGGTCGGCCTCCTGCTGGATCGTCGCGGCGCGCTCGGCCGACTCGGCGTCGGACGCGGTCTCGCCTAACGTATGCGCGAGCGCCTTGATCGTCGTCAGCGGCGTCCGCAGGTCGTGCGACACGGCGGCCATCAGCGCGTCCTTGATCCGCCCCGCCTCGGCGAGCACGGCGGCACGCTCGTCGGCGCCGGCCAGCCGCACGCGGTCCGCCGCGAGCGCGGCGTAGTAGGCGAGCGCGTCGAGGTAGCGCCACCCGGCCTCGGCGAGCACGAACCCCGCCGCACGCTCGAGCCGCAGCACGCCAACGACGCGCGCCGCGGCCGCCTCGCCCACCGCGAGCGGCACGACGAGCGCGCGTAGCTCCGCCGGGTCCAGCCCGCCGAGCGCCGCGCGCACCGCACCCGTCGCGGCGTGCAACCCGGCGCGCGCGGCGACGTCCGGGAACGCGAGGAGCGCGCGACCAACGTGCACCGTCCCGTCCTGCCGCTCGGCGACCACGGCGCGCGATTCGGCGGCGAGGACGACGGTCGTCGGCAGCGCGTCCGGCGCATCCGGCGCGAGCGCCGCTTCGGGCCACGCGGTGCAGCTGTCGAGTTCGAGCGTCGAGCGCACCGCGTCGGCGACGCCCGCGAGCGCGGCCTCCGCCCGACCCGCCGTCAGCGCACGCGCCCCGAGGGCGGCGAGGCGGTCGACTTCCGCCGCTCGCGCGCGGGCCGCTTCCGCCTCCCGTCGAGCGCGGTCCAGCAACTGCGCCGCGACCGCGCTCGTGGCGAGGAACGCGACCAGCACGAGCCAATCGAGCGGGTCGGCGATGACCAGCGTGCCGTACGGCGGCAGGAAGAACCAGTCGAACAGCAGGAACGCCGCGCCCGCGACGCCGAGGCCGAGCGCGCGCCCGCCACTCGCGCTCGCGCCGAGGACGACGAGGAGAAAGACGAGCGCGACGTGCGCCTTGTCGAGCCGCGCGCGCACGGGCAGCATCGCCGCGGCCACGCCAGCGGTCGCCGCGAGCCAGAGGACCGCGCGCTCCGCCGGCGTGACGCGCCCCGCCCTCACCGGACGGCCCTCACGGCACGAACCGGTAGCCGACCCCCGACTCGGTGCGGAGGTGTTCGGGGCGCACCGGGTCCGCTTCGAGCTTGCGGCGGAGGTGGGCGACGTGAACGCGCAGGTAGCCCTGCGCGTCGCCGTAGGCGCGTCCCGGCCACACGGCCCCGAACAGCTGGCGGTGCGTGAGCGGCCGGTCGGCGTGCGTGACCAGCGTCGTCAGCAGCGCCCACTCGATCGGCGTCAGGTGCACGGCCGCGCCCGCGCGTTCGACCACGCGCCGCTCGAAATCGATGACGAGCGCCCCGGCCGTGACACGCGCCGCCGCGGCGTCGCCGCCCCCGTCCGGGCCGCCGAGGGCGGCACTCCGGGCCGCGCGGCGCAGGAGCGCGCGCGCCCGCGCTTGCAGCTCGACGACCGAGAAGGGTTTGGTGAGGTAGTCGTCCGCGCCGGCGTCGAGCAGTTCGGCCTTCTCGGTGTCCGCGTGGCGCGCGGACAGCACGAGCACCGGGACCGGCGACCACGCGCGCAACTCGCGCAGGACGTCGCGCCCGTCCATGTCCGGCAGCCCGAGGTCGAGGACAACGAGCGCCGGTCGTTCGGCCGCGGCGTGCGCGAGCGCCGCGTCGCCCGTCGCGGCTTCCGCGACGCGCGTCGCGATCGGCGGGTCGGATTCGGTGAGCGCGTGCCGAACGGCCCGCCGGATCGGAGCCTCGTCGTCGGCGACGAGGACCGTCAGCGGCGGGCCGTTCGCGCGCGCTGTGGTCGCGGGAGGGCCCGCGGGGGCGCGCGCGGGGTCGGTCAGCTGTTGCCGAGCGACGGGTTCTTGTTGCGCCCGCCGATCGCGTCCTCGTCGGGCTCGCCGTCGCTCGCGCGCAGCGGCGCCTCGGTCGAATCGGGCGAGGTCATCCCCTTGCTCATCCCGCCGTGCTTGTCGGCGAGTTCCTTGAGCCGCTCGGCGTTGGGGCCGGTGAGCTCGTGGTGCTTGTCGTTGGTCTGGTCGGCCATGACGGCGTGTCCTCGGATCGCGGTGCGTGGGCCGGGCGCGCGGTCGTCGCGCGCCACGGTGCACTCGGCCGGTGCACGCGCCGTGCCTTTCGCGCCGCGCTGTCGCGTGCGGCACACCGGGGAACCACTCCTGCGAACGCGCAACGGGAAGATCCGCCGCTGGGCGGAGGAGCGCGGCGCCGAACCGGCGCGCGTCGTCAACACCGGCGGCACTCGGGACGAGAACCCCAGGATCATCCGCCTCGATTTCACGGGCCACGGCGGGCAGTGTACCGGCGCGCTCGAAGAGATCACGCGGGACGAGTGGTTCCAGGGCTTCGAAGACAGCCAGCTCGCTTTCGTTCACCAGGACGAAACCACGGAGCGCGAGCAGAGCAACTTCAACCGCCTGATCGGCCGCGAAACGGTGCAACGCCGCGAACATGGCGACTCTCAGGCGAGCCGCCGCGAAGCGGAACGCGCAGGCCGTGCCTCACTCATCCGCGGTCCCAACACCGGCGCGCGGAAGGGCGCGCAGAACGCCGCTGCGAAGTCGAGGTCGACGTCGGGCGCGAACACCGCCGCCGAGACGAGCGCGGCCAAGAAGACGGTCGCAAACACGACGACGCCCAAGCGCGCGACCGCGACGTCGGCGGCGCGTGGACGCGCGCGTTAGGACGATCACGGCCGCCCGCACGGCGGATCGGACTCGCGGCGTCGTAGCGCCCGCGATCCTGTCCCCCGACCGTCCACCCTCCTACTCTCCGGCCGGACGCTCCGACTCGGAATACTGCCCCGACGGACTCGGCACCGACGCGACGTTGACGTCGATCGGCAGCCGCACGCCGCCGTGGTTCTCGACCACGTCTAACACGCCCTGCCATACCCCCGCGAACGCCTGCCCCACGTCGCGCGGGAATTTGTCGGGCGAGAAGCCGCGCCCGCTCGCCACCCACACCGGCGGATCGACGTGCACGTCCGCCGCCGCGTACGCGGCGACGAGGTCGTCGTGGACGACCGGCGCGTTGTGCGCGTGCACGTACACGCCGGGCCGGAATCGCCCGTCGGCGAGCACGCGCGCGGTCCACGCGCGGTAGTAATCGCGCATCGCGGGCGGCATCTGCTCCATGCGCTCGATGTCGAGGAAGACGATCGTCCCGCGCGCGAACCCCTCGGCGGCCGCGACACGCGCCGCGTCGTCGCCGTCGGCGGCGCCGCGCGCGCTGGTCACGTAGTCCGCGTTGCACGAGAGACCGTGGCGGGCCGCCACCTGCGCGCCGGGCGACGCGGGGTGCGGCGTGCGCCCCCATGTCTGCTGCCCCACATAGATCACCGCCGTGCCGAAGCCGAGCGCGCCGAGGAGCGTGCGCCGGCCGCTCCACGAGCGGTCGCGGTGGCAGGGCGAGGGCAGGTAGTAGCCCACCCACTCGTACGGCGCGCCCGACGCCTTCCAGGTGCGCAGCGCCTGCTCGCCGGGGAACGTGTGCGTGTCGAAGCCGAGGTGACGTCCGGACACGCGGGCCTGCCCGGGCGTCCCGCCGAGGTCGATCGTGCTACCGTCGGTGTGGTCGAGCCGGTCGGCGGCGTCCTGGTCGAACGCGCCCGCGACCGCGCCACCGGGTGCAGTCTGTTCGACCGCGGCGAGCTGCCCGACGCCGTGCCGCACCACCCACGGCGCGGCGACGAGCGCGACGGCCAGCGTCGACACCGTCGTCGCCCACGAACGCCGCACCCGCGCGAGCGCCGTGGCCGCGGTCCGCCGCGCCGCCGCGCGCGTGAGGGCCCCGACGAACGTCGTCTCGTGCATTTCGCGCGGGCGGTGCGGGCGGGGCGTCGCAGCCGGCATCACGTGGGGTTGGAGTGAGCGTCGTCGGCGGGGCAGTCAGCGCGCCGAGCGACAAACAGCTGATTGGTGCTACCCCATCTTGCACGCGCCGCGCCGTCGCCCTCGCACTCGCCTGTCTGCGCCCGTTCGGTGCACGGAACTTGCCCGTCACCCGCTGGCCTTCACGGCGGACCGCGCGTTCAGCGCCGCTCACCGGCTGGCCCAGCGCGCGGCGGATCGGCCGCGCCAACCTCGGCCGCTATCACGCCGAGCATGAGGGGCGGCGACCGCCGCCAGACACTTCGAAACACAACGAGAGGAACGACATGCGGAACGCGACGCGACTGGGTGTAGTGATCGCCCTCGGCACCAGCACGGTGCTCGGGGCGTGCGGCGGCAAGGGTGACGGGTCGTCGTCGGGTAACGCGATGGCGACCGCGGCGACCACCGATTCGGCGAAGGGCACGGCGAGCAGCGGGCTCACCAGCGGCAGCACCGCCGCGACCCCGCCGGGCGCGCCGGCGGGCGCCGGCGGCGCGACGACCCCGGCCGATTCGGTCAAGGGCCCGACGAGCACGGCGAATCTGACCGACCCCGAGATCGTCACGCTCACGCAGGCGGCCGACGAGGGTGAGATCATGACGTCGAAGGTCGCGCTCACCAAGGCGACCAACCCCGACGTCCGTAAGTTCGCGCAGCAGATGATCGCCGCGCACACGCAGATGATCTCCAAGCGCAACGCCCTCGGGAAGGCGCAGAATCTTCACCCCGAGGCGGGCGCCAAGGACTCGAGCGGCGACGCCGCCAAGAAGATGGTCGCCATGCTCCAAGCCGCACCGAAGGCCGCGTTCGACACGGCCTACATCAACGGACAGGTGATGGCGCACAGCAACACGCTGCAGATGGTGCAGAAGGCCGAAGGCCAGGCGCAGAACGCCGGCCTCAAGCAGATGCTCCACCAGGCCCAGCCGGACATCCAGCGGCACCTCGACGAGGCGAAGGCGCTGCAGGGCAAGCTCGAGGGCGGCGCGGCGGCGGCGGGGAGCACGGAGTGAACCTTCGCCGGACCGCTACGGCCCTCGGGGCGGTCGCTCTCGGGGGCGCGGCCCTCGCCGCGTGCGGCGGGGACGTCAACACCCAGAAGGGCGCGATGAAGACGCCCTACGCCAACCAGGGCGACTCGGGCGCGGCGTCGCCCGCGCAGCAGCAGACGCTGAGTCCCAACCCGTCGATGGGCGACAGCACGGTCGGCGTGTCGCGCGGGACGGGCGTGGCCAACGCGGCCGGCGACACCGCCGGCGCGTTCGGCAAGGCCGCCGGCGAGCACGGCGCGGTCCCCGGCAAGCCGACCTCGGGCCCGTCGGGCTCGGGCGTGCAGAACGCGACCGGCGCGCCGCAGTCGGCGACGCCCGCGCGACCCCACGCGGGGACGCCGAAGGCGCCGTAACCGCGGCTGGACCGCGCAAGCACGACGCGAACGGGGGGTACGGTGCAGACCGTGCCCCCCGTTCGCGTTCGGCCGCGCCGGCCGAGCGCGCGGGGGTGCGACGACACCCGCTACGGGACCAGCGCCGCCTTCCGCGACGGCTTCACGTACGTGTCCAGCCAACTCACCATCTCGGCCAGTGTGTGCCCCACGCTCTCCCGAGCCCGGTACGCGTGCGCCTCGGCGGGGAGCTGCACGTAGCGCACCTTGGCCCCGTTCCCCTTGAGCGCCGCGTAGTACCGCTCGCTCTGGATCGGAAAGGTGCCCGTATTGTCGTCCGCCATGCCGTGGATCAGCAGGAGCGGCGTCTTCATCGAGTCCGCGAACGTGAACGGCGACATCGCCGTGTACAGCCCCTGCGCGCGCCAGTAGTCCCGCTCCTCGCCCTGGAACCCGAACGGGGTGAGTGTTCGGTTGTAGGCGCCGCTCCGCGCGATCCCCGCCCGGAACAGGTTGGTGTGCGACAAGAGGTTGGCGGTCATGAACGCGCCGTACGAGTGCCCCCCGACGGCCACGCGATCCCGGTCGCCCACGCCTAACCGGACCAGCTCGTCGACTGCCGCCCGCGCGCTCGACACGAGCTGCTCGACGTAGGTGTCGTTCGGCTCGCCCCCGGCCTTCGCCACGATCGGCATCGTCGGGTTGTCCATCACGCCGTAGCCCTGCGTGAGCAGGAACAG
Organism: uncultured Gemmatimonadales bacterium; assembly: GCA_963763675.1. Lineage (GTDB taxonomy): Bacteria > Gemmatimonadota > Gemmatimonadetes > Gemmatimonadales > Gemmatimonadaceae > BPUI01. The sequence goes on along the minus strand of CAVXPN010000003.1, from coordinate 248,291 downwards.
CTGCGACGCCCCGGTCGGCCGCGTGAACCGGTACGGCGACCCGATGACCTGCGACGCGGCGGCCGCCGAGCCGTACTCGAGCGGGTAAGCCCAGAGGAAGAACGGGAGCGGTCCGTCGCGCTGCTGGTCGTAGCCCGCGGGCAGGTACACCGTCGCCGACAGGTCGACGCCGTCCGCGCGCTTGTACGTGACGAGCTTGGAGGTAACCCCCGCGAACTGCGGCGCCGGGTCCCGGAACGCCGTCAGCTGCACCGGCGCCGTCCGCCCGACGGTCTCGCGCCGCCAGTAGTTGGGCACCTCGGCCACGCCCTCGCGCCGCGTCAGCATCGTGCCCGCGTCGGGGTCGAGCACCACGACGGGCTCCTCGTAGTACGGGGTGGTCGAGTGGAAGAGGCGCAGCGTCTTGCCCGTCGCCAACTCGTAGCGGTCGACGAACGGCCGATCGCCGTCGGCCGACGCGCCAGGCCCGGCGAGGAACGCGTACCGCCCGTCGCGCGTGGTGAGGAGCACCGGGCGACCGGTCGCGTTAGGCGCGGTCTCGAACCGCCCCGGGTCGCCGTAGCGGTCCTCGCTCGAGCGGTCGAAGACGAGGCGCGCCGGCTTGCCGGGGTCGCTCGGGTCGATCGCCCACGTCCGCACCCGCCGCGTGCGGCGCCAGCTCTCGGTGACGAGGGCCAGGTCGGACCGGGCCCACACGACGCCCGCCCCGCGGTACCCGAGCCGCGCGTACTCGACCGGCGCCCCCGCGAACGGCGCGGCCAGCGAGCGGAGCGCGTCGTGCACCTCGACCTTCGCCGCCGGATCACCGCCGTCGAGCGCCTCGATCCAGGCCAGCGTCGCCGGCGCGTCCGAGCGCCAGCCGACGTTCCGCGGCCCCGCGGGCACCGCGTCGAACCGCCGCGACGCCTGCTCGTCGAGCGGCGCGTCCGCGACGACGCGCGCGACGCGCCCGCCGAGGTCCCACACCTCGGTGCGGCTCGGGAAGGCGCCCAACGGCACGAGGTACGAGTACGGCCGGTGCGCGGTCTCGACCATCAGCCAGCGGCCGTCGGGGGATGGGGCGACGCGCGTGTGCACGGCAGGGGCGCCGACGGACGTCCAGCGCCCGTCGAGCCCCACCAGCGCGACCTGGGCCGTGGCGTAATGATCGAATTGCGCCTCGTCGGCCGGGCTCTTGAGCAGGTCCTGGAACGTCGGGTTGGGCGCGGCCTTCCCCTCCGACTCCTGCGTGATCGGACCGGTCGGCACCGCCGCCGCGGCCGGCGCCGGCCCGCGCCCGGCCGGCAGCGTGAGGCACGCAAGCCGCACGGGCGTCGCCCACGCGCACGGCGCCCCGGTCGTCGCCGCGTTCAGGCGCGTCGCGCCCAACGCCCGCGCGACGACCGGCCCGGTCGCGCCCGCTGTCGGAACCTCGGCCGCGAGCAGGGTGATCCCGTCCGGCCGAGTCAGCGTGAACGCGACGTGCCGGCCGTCGGGCGCCCAGAGCGGCGCGCCGAGTCGCAGCTCGCCGCGCGCGTCCGGGACCACGAGCGCGCGCGAGGGCCCACCTGCGATCGGCTGGAACGTCACGCCCGTGTAGTTCGCCTCGCGCGACAGCCCGTTCGTCCGCGGATTGATCCGCAGCCCCGCCACGCGCAGCTCCGGCGCACCGACCTCGCTGATCGGCGGCAGCCCGCGCCGCCTGAGCAGCACCAGCCACTGGCGGTCGGGACTCGGCACCGCCGCCGGCAGCGGCTCGGCGTCGAGGATCTGCGCGATCGGCGCGGGGGGCTGGCGATAGCCGGTCTGCGCGGAGACGGCGGCGGGGGCCGCGATGGCGGCCGCGCGCAGGGCGGCGCGGAAGATCGGGCGATCGTTCGGCACGGGCGCTCCGGGGGCGGGGAGAGGGGGTCAGGCATCGTCGGCCGACGCCGAGGACGCGGCGGTACGAATGACGCGAGGGAACGGCGCTTTTGACGGGGCGCGCTTGGGCGCGCGCTTAGAGGGGCGCTCTTACAAGACCGCTCATCCAACGGACGTCGAAGACCGCATGCCCACGTCGCCGCATCAAACGCGCCGGTCCACGAGCGCCCCTCCAAGAGCGCCCCTCCAAGAGCGCCCCTCCAAGAGCGCCTCGCCCCCGGCCCCACCGTAACCCGAACCACCACCCGATTCAACGCCCGCTAACGGCGACCCGCCCCCCCGGCGCGGACCCCGCCACCGCGTCGACCCACGCCCCGAGCAGCCCGCGCCGCACGTCCTCCGCCCGCCGCCGCACCAGCGGATCCAACTGCGTCAGCGCCTCCCGCGCCCCCGCCACGTCCCCCGCCCGGAGCGCCGCGACCACGCTCCCGTCGAGCAACAGCTCCGCGTCCACCCATCGATCGTTCCGAGCCACCGCCTCGCGCAGCACGCGCCCCGCCGCGTTCGCCTCGCCCCAGTCGTACGCCGCGAGCCCGTGCGCGAAGTGCACCGCGGCCCGCGCCGCCGCCGGCGCCCGCGCGGCGTCGAGGTACGCGAACGTCCCCGCGTAGAACGCCGAATCCGCGACGCCCGCCGTCCCGCCGTGCAGGTCCGCCTCGCACTCGAGCGCCTGGGCCGTCCAGCGCCGCCAGTCCGCCGGCGCGCGCCCGCCGGCGAGCACCGCCTCGTACGCCGCCCGCCGGTACAGCGCGTCGCGCACCCACGCGTCATCCGCGGACGCGACGTCTGACGCCGGCGCTTCGTCGCCTCCGCCGGCCGCGCGCGCATCCCACGCCGCGCGCAGCGCCGCCCCTCGCGCGAGCGCCTCGTGCCGCGGCATCGCCACCGGCGCGACCGGGCGCGTCGCGAAGCCCACGCGCCAGCCCCGCATGCCCGCGACCGGGTCGAACCGGCCTAACGGAAGCCCGCGGTAGCCGGTCGCGCTCCGCCGCTCGTACCGCGTCCGCTCCGCGCCGAGGTCGAGCACCGGGTGGTAGTCCGAATTCACCGGCTGGTAGCGCGCGAGGAGCGGGCCGAACGAGGCGCGGTCGCCGAGGATGGCGGCGGCGAGCGTCGCGGAGTCGAGCGGTAGCGCGCGCCGGAGGTCGGCCGCGAGGGCCGGTGCCTCCACCACCCGCCAGTCCGGCGTCGGCAACGCGCGCGCGTTGGTCGCGACGACGAGGATGTCCGCGGGCGACACGAGGTAGACCGCGTACGCGGGGAAGTGGCGATGCAGCGCGGCGAGCACCGACGTCACCAGCCCGTCGTCGATCTCGTACAGGTGCAGCCACTGCCCGAACACGCCCCCCGGCGCCAGGTACCGGGTCACGCGCGCGTAGAACTCGTCCGTGAACAGCCCCGACACCCCGCTCACCCACGGATTGCTCGGCTCGCTCAGGATGAAGTCGAACCGCCGCCCGGCGCCCGCGAAGTACGCCTTCGCGTCGTCCAGCACGAACGCCGAGCGCCGGTCGTCGAAGACGCGCCGGTTGGCCGGGTAGAACTGGCGCGAGCCACGGATCATCATCGGCTCGATGTCGATCGTGCGGAGCGCCGTGATGGCGGGCGAGCCGAGCAGCAGGTGCGACGTCATCCCCGACCCCTCGCCGATCACGGCGCCGGTCCGCGCGTGCGGCGCGTGCGCGAGGACGAGGATCGGCAGGAGCACCTGCGTGACCTGGTCGCCTTGGAGGGGCGCGCGCGTGGTGTCGCCCGGGGCCGGGTGGATCCAGTCGAGCGAGAGCGAGGCGTCGGGCTTCCCGTTGGTCGCGAGCGAGAGCGTCCGCGAATCGGTGTGCCGCCGCACACTCACGGTCGCGGTGCGCCCGTCGGCGTAGAACGGGATGACGAAGTCCCTCGGGTCCGACACCTGCGCGTAGCGGTAGACGCCGCTCGTCAGCACCGCCGGGTCGAACGGCGTCGAGGCCGCGAGCAGGACGAGGATCACCGTCCCGGCGAGGGCGACGGGCCCGTACGCGGCCGCGGCCCCGTTCGCGCCCGCGAGCCGCGGCCGCCGAGGACGCACGTCGTCGGGCAGCACGCCGGCCTCCGCTGCCGCCGCGCGGGCCGGTTCCGCCGCCGCGTCTGCGACGGCGGCGAGCGCCGGGCCGCGGACGAGCAGCCACACGCCGAGCCCGACGTCGACGAGCGCGCCGGCGACGAGCAGCCACTTGAGCCCGAGCAGCGGCAGCAGCACGATCCCGGCGAGCGCCGCCCCGACGATCGAGCCGAGCGTGTTCACCGCGTACACCCGCCCGATCGCGCCCTCGCCCGCGCCGCGCGCGATCAGCACGCGCGTGATGAGCGGGAGCGTGATCCCCGCGCAGAACGTCGCGGGCAGCATCACGGCGAGGCACAGCGCGTAGCGCGCGACGCCGAACGCCGTATAACCCTCCGGCGTGAGGTCGAGCGCCGCCAGCAGCCACGCCATCGCGCGGAAGCTCCACAGGTACACCGGAAGTGTCGCGATCGCGAGCGACCCCATCACCCACTGCGTCAGCCCGAGGGCCGCGATCGGGTCCGCGAAGCGGTCCGCCCGCGCGCGCACCCACCACGCGCCGAGCGCGAGGCCGAGGATGAAGGCCGACAGCATCAACTCGAACGAGTGCGTGGCCGACCCGACGACGAGCGAGAGCATGCGGATCCACGCGATCTCGTAGACGAACGACGACGCCGCCGTGCCGAACGCGACCGCGAGCAGCAGCCGCGCCAGCGCCCGGGGCGCCGCGCCGGCCGCTGCGGCGCTCGCGCCCAACTGGGGCCGGCGCGGGTGCCTCCCCGTCGCCGTCCTCCTCCGATCGCGCCACGCCGTACGCGCCGACGGCCACGACCGCGTTGCACGCCGCCGCCGCGACGAGCGTCCCCGGCAGCCCCGCGCGCTCGAGCAGCACGAAGCCGGCGACGAGCACGCCGCCGGCCGCGCCTAACGAGTTCGCGAAGTAGAGCAGCGAGAGCGCGCGCCCGGCCGCGTCGCTCGGCGTGCGCCGCAGCGCGCCCGCACTCATCAGCGGGAACGTCGCGCCGAGCAGCACGCTCTGCGGCAGGATGAGCAGCGCCGCGATCGTCCACTTGGCGGCCGTCACCGCGGCCGCGCCCGCCGCCGACGCGCCGAGGATGGGGAAGAGGTGGTCGTACGCGCCCTCGGTGACGCCGACGAACGTCGCGTGGAAGACGAGCGCGATCAGTCCGACGGCGAGCTCGACCCCCGCGTACCACAACAGCGGCTCGCGCAGCCGGGCCGAGCGGCGGCCGACGACGTGCGCGCCGAGCGACATGCCGCCGAGGAAGATCACGAGCACCAGCAGCTGGGCGTACGCGCTGTGGCCGACGAAGAGGCCGAGGTAGCGCGTCCAGATCGACTCGTACATGAGCCCGGCGGCGCCGGACAGGACGAAGAGCGCGACGAGGGCGGGAAGCATGCGCGCAATAACGAGCGAGGTGCCGGTCGGGGCTAGGGCGCGGCTCACCGCGCCGTCAGCACCGCCCGCACCCCGCCCACCGGCCGCAGCGTCACGGCTCCGCGCGGCTCCGGCGCCGGCCCGGGCGGGAGCGCCACCGACCACCGGCTCGCGAGCGTCGCGAGCACCAGGATCGCCTCGGTCCACGCGAACTGCTCGCCGATGCAGATCCGCGACCCGCCGCCGAACGGGAAGTACGCGAAGCGCGGCCGCGGGCTCGCGCCCTCGGCCGCGGCGTCCGCGGACTCCAGCCACCGCTCCGGGCGGAAGCGCGTCGCCTCGGGCCACCACCGCTCGTCGCGGTGCGCGAGCCACGGCGACGTGATCACCCCCCACCCGGGCTCGATCGCGTAACCGCCTAACGTCGTCCGCTCCAGGCAGATCCGCCCCATCGCGTACGCCGGCGGGTAGAGGCGCATGCTCTCCGACACGACCGCCCGCACGTACGCGAGCGCGGGCAGGTCCGCGACCGAGGGCGCCCGCCGCGCGCCGTCCGCGCCCAACACCGCGTCGAGCTCCGCGTGCAGCCGCGCCTGCGCCTCCGGGTTCGTCCCCAGCAGGTACCACGTCCAGCTGAGCGCCGAGGCCGTCGTCTCGTGCCCGGCGAGAAAGATCGTCATCGCCTCGTCGCGGAGCTCCGCGTCGTCGAGCGCGGCGCCGCTCGGGGCGCGGCCCGCCTCCCCCCCGTCCTCCCCGTCGTCGCGCGCCGCGAGCAGCATCGACAGGAGGTCGCCGCGGTCCGACGGCTCGCCGCGCGCGGCGCCGGCCCGGCGCTCCGCGATCATGCCGTAGACCACGGCGTCCAGTCGCCCGCGCGCCGCGCGGAATCGCCGCGCGACCGGGACCGGCAGTCGCAGCAACCACTTCCCGCCCGGCAGGAACGCGAGCGGCGCCGCCCGCAGCGCGTCCGCCAGCGACTGGGCCACCACGCCGGCACTCCCGCCCACGTCCGCGCCGAACAGCGTCTCACCCGCAATGCCTAACGTCAGCGCCATCATCTCCGCCGCGACGTCGAGCGGCGCGCCCGGCTCGGCCCGCGCGCGCCACCGCGCGTCGCACGCCGCCGCCGCGGCGACCATCGCCCGCGCGTAGCCCGCCACCCGCTCGCGGTGGAACGCCGGCTGTGCCATCCGCCGGTGTCGCCGGTGCACCTCCCCCTCGCTCGTCAGCAATCCCTCGCCGAGGAAGAGCTTGAGCCCGCGGTGCGCGTACCCGCGCGCGAACCGCTTCTGCTGCGTCACGAGCACCTCGCGCGCGACGTCGGGGTGCGCGACGACGACGAACGTCCGCCCCAGCGTCCGCACCCGGACGACGTCGCCGTGCGCCGCGACGAGGCGCGCGACGGCGGCGAGCGGGCTCCGGGCGAGGCCCGTGCCCCACGGGCGCAGCCACGGCTCGCGGGCGAGCGGCGGGTAGGGTGCGGGGGCGGGCATCGTCGAACGTTATGCGACCGCGCGCCGCGGCGGGCGCGTCAGTCCGGCACGCGCGCCACGTCCTCCCCGGCCATCCGGCGCCAGCGCTCCACCAGCCCGACGAACTCCCGCCGGTGCCCGCCGGGGTCGTCGCCTAACGCCCCGCGCGCGAGCCCGAGCACCTGCGCGGCGCTTCCCACCCCGCGGTGCTCCGACCCGCGCAGCAGCATCCCGAACTCGGCCACCCCCGCGGCGAACCGGAAGTCCTCGGACGCCTCGACGCGCCTCGCCGGCGGGGGCGCCGCGACCACCCGCGTCACGAGCCGACTCGTCGCCTCGCCCGGGCGCTTGTAGCGAAGCTGGACGTAGAGCAGTTCGTCCGACGGTGCCCCGGAACGTGTGCCCGCCGCCGCGGCGTGGGACGGCGCGGACCGGCGCCGCCCGTACCGGAGCGGCGCGACGCCGCGCGCCGTGTCGTCCTCCGACGCGCCGGCCGGCACGACCTCGTACAGCGCGGTCACCGCGTGCCCCGCCCCCACGTCGCCGGCGTCCTTCGCGTCGTCCGCGAAATCCTCGTCGCGCATTAGCCGCCCCTCGTAGCCCAACAGTCGGTACGACCGCACGGCCGCGGGATTGAACTCGACTTGCAGCTTCGCGTCGTTCGCCACCGTGACGAGCGTCCCGGCCAGCTCCTGCCCGAACACCTTCTCCGCCTCCGCGACGTCGTCGACGTACGCGTAATTGCCGTTCCCACGCTTGGCGAGCTTCTTCATCTTCGCGTCCTGGAGGTTCCCCTCGCCGAACCCGAGCACGGTCAGGTACGTGCCCTCCGCGCGCTTCGCCTCGATCAGCCGCTCCATCTCGGCGTCGCTCGACGGACCGACGTTGAAATCGCCGTCGGTCGCGAGGATGACGCGGCTGTTCGCGCCCGGCCGCGCGTTCTCGCGCGCGACCCGGTAGGCGAGCTCCAGCCCCTCGCCGCCCGCCGTCGACCCACCCGCTTCGAGGCGGTCGATCGCGCCGAGGATGCGCGGCTTGTCGGCGCCCGACGTGGCGGGCAGGACGAGGCCCGCGTTGCCCGCGTAGGCGACCAGCGCGACGCGGTCCTGGGGCCGCAGGCGCTCGACGAGCACGCCTAACGCGCGCTTGACCAGCGGCAGCTTCGCCGGCTCGAACATCGACCCCGACACGTCGACGAGGAACACGAGGTTACTCGGCGGCAGCGCGTCCGCGTCCGGGCGACGCGCCTGCAGCGCCACCCGCACGAGCTGGTGGCCCGGCCGCCACGGCGCCGGCGCGACCTCGGTCGTCACGTCGAGCGCCTCGCCGTTGGCGGGGTCGGGCAGGTGGTAGGGGAAATAGTTCACGAACTCTTCGAGCCGCACCGCGTCCGCGGGCGGGCGCAGCCCCTCGCGCAGCATGCGCCGCACGTTCGCGTACGACGCGCGGTCCACGTCGAGCGAGAACGTCGACCGCGGCGCCGCCGCCACCGCGACAAACGGGTTCTCGTCGATGCGGTCGTACTGCTCCCGGTCATACCCGGAGCCGAAGATGCGCTGCCTTGGACCGCCCGGGTACGGAGACGTCGCCGCGATCGCGCGCGATTTGGTCGCCGCGTCCGACGGAGCGAACGTCGGGGACGCGTATGCGTACGCCGGGGCCGCACGGCCAGGGCTCGCCCGCCGCAGCCGGCGCGACGGCGCCGCGCCGACCGCCGTCGCGACCACACCTTGCTCCAGCCGCAACGCGGCGCCGTCGAGCACGACGTCGGCCCGGACTGTCCGCCCCGCGACGGCGAGCGTCACCCGGTGCAAGGCGTAGCCGGTACGGCGCACGGTGACGACCGCCGAATCGCCGCGCTGCAGCCCGGGCACGCGGATGCGAAACGCGCCCGCGGCGTCCGTGGTCGTCCGCCCGAGCGCCGGTCCGGCCGCGGAGCGCGCGACCGACACCTCGGCGCCCCCGACGGTCGCGCCGCGACCGTCCAGCACCGCGCCGACGAACTCGGTCACCTGCTGGTGCGGGTCGCCGTACGCGGGCGATGCGGGCGCAACGGAGCGCGGCGACACAGGTAGGCTCCTGACGAGCGACAGCCCCGTGACTAACGGTGCGAGGAGGAGCGACGCGAGCGCGGCGCGGGCGGCGAGCGGTGGCATTTTCGGATGGCTGGAGGGTGATCCGTCGTCGACGGCGTGACATCCCGGAGACGCCGCCCGCGCGACCCCTTGCACACGCCCGCTACGGCGTGTCGCAGCCTGGCCCCTCCGCCGGCGCGAGCCGCACGCCGCCCCCCGTCCAGCCCGCGCCCAGGCGGCCGAGCGTCACGACGTTCGCTCCGGCATCGCCCCAGCGCACGCGCAGCGAGTCGCCCGCCCACGACCACGATCCACGCGCGTCTCCCCCGGACACGACGGCGCCCGACGGCGCGAGGCGGACCGGCGAACGCACCGGTGCGCCGGTCACGGCGAAGCACCCGGGCGGCCCTGCGGCGGGAGTCTGAGCGCTCCGCCGTAGGCGCCGTCGCGACGCGACCCCCTCCGCGGCGGACGGAGCCGTCTCTGCATTGGGCACCTCGACCTGGTCGAGCGCCGGCGGCGCGGCGCGTAGCCGAATCGCGGCGCGCGCCGCGTCGGCGGACGCGACCGTGCTGTCGCCGCCGCCGCCTAACGACGTGGCCGACGTTGCGGCCGCCGCCGCGCGCTTGTTCTCCTGCCCGGCGACCGGCCGCGCGTCGGCGAACACGCGCGGCGCGAGCGTGGGGGCCGCTCGGGCAAGCGGACGCGCGGCCCTGATCGCCGGGGCAGGCGCCAGTGCGCCCGCCGCTGGCGGCCCCACCACTGGCGGGCGCACCGCTGGCACGCCCGCGACGTAATCCGCGGGCGCGGTCGGGGCCGCGCTGTCAGCCGCCGCCGACAGCGCGTTCGGCGTCCGACGCGACGCGACGTACGCGCTCCCGCCGAGGGCGGCCGCGACGAGCGCCGCCGCAGCCGCGCGCAGGCCGGCGCGCGGCGGCGCACGGCGCGCCCGCACGACCGGCTGCGCGACGACCCGGTCACCCGCCGGCGCCAGCACCGCCACGGACCCCGGCCCGTCGTCCAGCCGCCGCACCACCCCCGCCGCGGCGGCCGCGAGCCCGCGCGCCTCGGCGACGAGCATCGCGCAACGTGAGCACGCGCCGAGGTGGAGCACGACGCGCGCGGCCTCCTCGTCCGACAGCGCGCCGTCGACGAACGCGTGCGCGCCGCCGTCGCTCAGATGGCCCACCGCGTCCAGCACGGGCTCCGACACGTCGTCGGCCGCGCCGCCAAAGACGTCGCCCTCGGACATCGGTTCCTCAGGACGCATACACCCCCCGACCCGCCGCCGCCGCGAGCGCCTCGTAGTGCTCCACCAACCGCCGGCGCGCCCGCGCCAGCGTCGTCCCCACCGAGCCCACGCTGAGCGACAGCGCCTCGGCGATCTCCGGATAGCTCAACCCTTCCTCCCGCATCAACAGCGCGAGCCGATCCCGTTCGGCCAACGCGTCCACCGCGCGCCGCGCCAGTGCGGCCTCGCGCGCGCGCTCCTGCGCCTGCTCGAACGTCGACGCGGGCGACTCGACCTGCGCCTCCGCCGACTCCGCGCGCAACAGCTCCAGGTGCCGCCGCTGCCGCGCGTCCCGCCTCGCCTCGTCGCGCACCAGGTTGGTCGCGACCGCGAACAGCCAGCTCCGCTCCTTCTCGGGCGCCGGCGTGTGCCGCAGCGCGCGGACGAACGTTTCCTGCGCGACCTCTTCCGCCCAGTCGCGGTCCCCCAGCCGCCGCGTCAGGTAGCGCACGAGCGCGGCGTGGTAGGCGTGAAACAATCGGTCGACGTCGGCCATAGGGAGGGCGGGTGGAGCGGAGTGGCCCGGACGGTGCCCGCCGGTCCAGCGCCCCAGGAGACGCGCGCGCTCCGTGGTGTTGCACACCCGACGCCAACCCGGGCGGCGCACCAGCGCCGGCGGACCCGGATGTAAGCAAGTAATTGCTTGCGGGCCGAGCCGGGCCGCGTTATCCTGCGCCCCGCATGAGCATCCGCGATCAGATCCTCGACGCCGCCGCGCGCGTCTACGCCGAACACGGCTTCCGCGGCGCGACCACGCGCCGCATCGCGGACGCCGCCGGGGTGAACGAGGTGACCCTCTTCCGCACGTTCGGGTCGAAGTCGGCGCTCATCGAGGCCGCGCTCCGGGAGACCGGCGCGGCGGACGCGCGCACCCCGCGCGAGCTCCCCGAAGTCCCGCGCGACCCCGAGCGCGAGCTCACCGCCTGGGCCTCCGAGTGCCTCGTCGAGCTCCGCTCGCGGCGCGCGCTCATCCGCCAGGCGATGAACGACTTCGCCGAGCGCCCCGACGCGGCGTGCGCCACCCAGGGCTGGGACGCCGCGGACGCCGAACTGCACCGCTACCTCGTCCGCCTCGGCGATCACGGCTTCGTCGCCTGGGACGGCGGCCCGCCCGACGCGCGCGATCTGCGCGCCGGACGCCCGGGCCTCACCGCCGTGCCGGCCGGTAGCCGCGGCGAGGACGTGTTCGCGGCCGCCGCGATGTTCATGGCGACCCTGTTCAGCGACGCCATGGGCCGCGACATGATGCCCCAGCTCTACCCGCAGCCGGCCGAGCGCGCGCCGGCGCTCTACGCCCGACTCTTCCTGCGCGCGCTCGACTGCGCCGGCCGCCCCGCGCGCCGCGCCCACCGACGCGCGCCGTCCTCGACCGAGGCCGCCTAACCGCATGCCCAGCTCCCCGCGCCGCGCGCGCACCCGACCGCCCGCGCGCGCCGCCATCGCCGCCCTGCTCCTCGCCCCCGCGCTCGGCGTTTCCGCCGCCGCGGCGCGCGCGCAGGCGACGGCGTCGACCGCGACCGGCCGCCCCGTGACCGCCGCCCGGCCGCCGCGCGTCCTCTCGCTCGAAGAGGCCCTCGCGCTCGGCGTTCGCCAGAGCGAGAGCGTGCGCATCGCCGACGCCGGCGTCACGCGCGCGCGCGGCAACGTCGTCCAGGCCCGCGCCGGTTACTTCCCGCAGATCAACGCGACCGGGTCGTACCAGCGCCAGATCCAGAGCCAATTCCAGGCGCTGGCCAACCAGGCCGCGTCCGCCGCGCCGGCGCCCGACCCCAACGCACCCGTCGCGCTCTGCGCGCCGCCGATCGCCGCCAACGCGAACGCCGCGGACCGCGCCGCCGCGCTCGCCGCGGCGCAGTCCTGCCAGGCGGCCGCCGGCGCGGGCGGGATCGGCGGCATCACGCGCGCCTTCGCCAACCCCAACACGATCGTCCTCGGCGTCAGCGCCAACCAGACGCTCTACTCGTTCGGCCGCCTCGGCGCGTCGCGGCGTTCGGCCGAGGCCAACCGCCGCTCCGCGGAGGTGGGGCTCACGAGCGCGCGCACGCAGGTGCGGCTGGACGTCGCGTCGGCGTACTACGACGCCTCGCTCGCCGACGTGCTCGTCGGCATCGCGGAGAGCACGTACGTCCAGGCGGAGCGCGCCTACCGCCAGACGGCGTTAGGCCGGGAAGTCGGCAACGTTAGCGAGTTCGACCTGCTGCGCGCGCGCGTCTCGCGCGACAACCAGCGGCCGGTGCTCGTCCAGGCGCGCGGCAACCGCGACCAGGCGTACCTGCGCCTGCGGCAGGTGATCAACCTGCCGCTCGACGAACCCCTCCGCCTCACGACCGGGCTGCCGCTACCCGCGGCCGCGACGCCGGCCGCGCCCGTACAGCGGGACCCGCGCGACAGCGTGGCGCAGAGCGTCGTACGCGGCGACACCGTGCGCGTGACGCGCGTCGACTTCGACCCGGCGACGGTGCTCGCCGACGACCCGACCATCGGACTCGCGGTCGACAGCGCCGTCTCGCGCTCCGACACGACGGCGCGCGCTCGCGCCACCGCCCGCCAGTCGCGCGAGAACGTCACCGCGCTGCAGAACGCCTTCCGCATCGCCCGCGCCGAGCGCCTGCCCGCGCTCTCGCTCAGCGCCAACTACCAGCGCTACGGATACCCGACCGGCAACGGGCTCTCGTTCCCGACGGCGATCAACCAGTTCTATCCCAACTTCACCGTGGCGTTAGGCGTGTCGGTCCCGGTGTTTACCGGCGGCCGGCTCGGCGGCGACGCGCTCGTCGCGGAGGCGAACCTCCGCGAGGCCCAGGCCACGTCGCGCCAGGTCGACCAGCTCGCCGCGCTCGACGCGCAGCTCGCCGTGACGACCTTCGCGCAGGCCGAGGCGCAGCTGCGCTCGACCGCGGGCACGGCCGAGCAGGCCGCGCGCGCCTACCAGATCGCCGAGGTCCGCTTCCGCGAGGGCGTGTCGACGCAGGTCGAGCTCGCCGACTCGCGCGTGCAGCTCCAGCAGGCGCAGGCGAACGCCGCGCAGGCCGCGCGCGACCGCGAGGTGGCGCGCCTCCGCCTGGAACTGCTGCGCGACCTGCCGCTCTCGTCGACGGTGCAGGGCGGCGCGCAGGCAGGCGCCGGCGGCTTCGGCGGACGTCAGGGCGGCGGCGCCGGCCAGCAGAGCGTGCCCACGACGTCGAGCGGCTCGGCGGGCGGGACGTCCACGGGCAGCGGCGCCAACGGGGCGACCACCGGGTCGGGCACCACCGGCGGCAGCCTTGGCGGCGGAACCGGCGGGAACAGCGGCGGTTTCGGCCTCGGCCAGCCGCAGGGCGGGGGTACGTCGCCGTGACCACGCCCACCGCCACGCCCGCCCCGACGCCAACACCGGCGCCGAGTGCCTCCTCCTTCATGCATCCCTCCGCGATCTCGATGTTTCGTCCGACCGCGCGCGCCTCGACCGCGCTGTTCCTCGCCGCGCTCGCGCTCCCGGCGCTCGCCGCCTGCCGCCGCGGCGCGTCGCAGGCCACCGCCGACTCGGCCGCCGTCGCCAACCAGCCCACGGTCGTCGGCGCGGAGAACGTCGCCGTCGTCGCGCGCGACCTCGTCTCGACCGGGCCGACGCTCTCGGGCGCGCTCACCCCCGAGCGCGCCGCGACGCTCCGCGCGCAGGCGGGCGGCACCGTCACGGCCGTCTACGCCGAGGCGGGCCAGCGCGTGACCCGCGGGCAGTCGCTCGCGCGCGTCGAGACCACCGGCCTCCCCGACCAGGTGGCGAGCGCGCGCGCGCAGGTCGCCGCGGCGCGCGCGAACTACGCCGTCGCGCAGCGAAACGCCGAGCGCAACGACCGCCTCCTCGCCGCGGGCGCGATCGCGCCGCGCGACGCCGAGGCGACCCGCGCGCAGGCGACCGCGTCGCAGGCGCAACTCTCCGCCGCGCAGGCGCAGCTCGTCACGGCGCAGCGGCAGCTGACCAACGCCAACGCGGAGGCGCCGTTCACCGGGATCGTCGCGACCCGCTCGGTCAACGTCGGCGACGTCGTCTCGCCCGGCACGGCGCTCTACACCGTCATCGACCCGTCGAGCATGCAGCTGACGGGGAGCGTGCCCGCCGACCAGCTCTCGCAAGTCCGCCTCGGCCAGGCCGTCAACTTCACGGTGACGGGGTACCCCGGGCGCACGTTCACGGGGCGGATCACGCGCGTCGCGCCGGTCGCGGACCCGACGACGCGGCAGGTCCAGATCATCGCCTCGCTGCCCAACGCGGGCAACGCGCTCGTCGGCGGCCTCTACGCCGAGGGCCGCGTGTCGGCCGACACGCACGAAGCCCTGGTCGTGCCGCAGGACGCGGTGGACCAGCGCGGCGTGCGCCCCGTCGTCGTCCGCCTGCGCGGCGGCCGGACGGAGCGCGTGCCCGTCGACCTCGGACTGCTCGACCAGGCCAAGGAGCGGCAGGAGATCCGCGGGACCGTCGCCGCGGGCGACACGCTGCTCCGCGGGCCGGCGCAGGCGTTGGCGCCGGGCAGCCTCGTGCGGGTCGCGGCGGCGGCGAACGACCGCGCCGCGCCGCCGCGCTAGCAACGCGCGGTAGCAGCGAGCGCTAGCAGCGGCGGCTAACGGCGTCCGCCGCGGCGGCGGGCCGCCGCGCGAGGTCGTACGGCGCATACATTCCGCGCCGTCTTCTACCGCGAGGCCCCGCATCCCGCTCTGGTTGCCGCCGGACCCCGTCGCGCTGACGCCGCTCGAGCAGCTTTCGGCGTACCTCACGCTCGCGGTCACCCCGATCCTCACCGAGGAGCTCGCCCCGATCTTCGGCGGCATCGCGGTGTCGCAAGGACAGCTCCGGCTCGTGCCCGTCATCGTCGCCGTCACGCTCGGCGGCTGGGTCGCGACGGCGCTGCTCTACCTCTTGGGGGCGTGGCGCGGCCCGTGGGTGCGGCGCCGATTCCCGCAGGCCGGGACGGCGCTCGACGCGCTCACGCGCGCGGTGTGCAGGCGGCCGTGGCGTGCGTCGTTCGCCGTGCGATTCGCGTTCGGCGCGCGGCTGCTGCTGCCGCTCGCGTGCGGCGTGGCGCACGTGCGCCCGTCGCTCTACTTCGTCGGCTCCCTCGCCGGCGGCGCCGCGTGGGCCACTGTTTTCGTGGTCATCGGATACGAATTCGGCCACGCCGCGGTCGAGGCGCTCGAGCGCGTGCGCGCGTACGACCGGTACGGGTACGCGCTGGTCGCGGCCGCGGCGCTGGTCGCGGTGCTGGTGCTGCTCCTGCGCCGCCGTCGCGCCCGCCGGGGCGCGTTCCAGGCCGACCCTCCGCCCGAGGCGTCGTGAGCCGCCGCGCGACGAGCGCGCGCGCCGCGGCCCTGGGCGCGGCGGGGATCCTGGCCATCGCGGCGGCGTGTGGTGGCCGCGGCGCGGACCCGCGCGCGGCGGCGGGCGACGCCGCGACCGGCCCGACGGTCGCCACCGCGCACGCGCTGCCCGTCGCCGCGCCGCCGCGGGGCGGTCCGCCGCCCGGTCCTGACGCCGTCACCGAGCAGAGCTTTCGCTTCGGCGCGTTCGGCCTCGTGCACGTGCTACACGCGGGGGCCGCGCCGCTCGCCGGCACCGCGCCCGCGCACACGGTCGTTTTCGCCTCGGGCGACGGGGGATGGGACGCGAACGCGGCCCGTATCGCGCGCCTCATCGCCGGGAGCGGCGACGTGCTCGTGCTCGGCGTCGACAGCAAGACCTACCTCGCCCGCACCGCCGGCGGGCGCGGGTGCGCCGCCCCGGCCGGCGACTTCGAGACCCTGAGCCAGTACACGCAACACCGCCTCGCGCTCGCTCGCTACACGCCGCCCGTGCTCGTCGGGCACTCGTCGGGGGCGGCGCTCGCCTACGCCACGCTCGCCCAGGCGCCGCGCGGCACGTTCCCGGGCGCCGTCGCCCTCGGGCTGTGCGCGGGGTTCACAACCGCGCGCCCATTCTGCGGCCCGGCACGCGGCCGGCCGTTGGGCCGATCGTTAGGCACCCGCGGCGTCGCCCTCGTCCCCGACAGCACGCTCAGACTGCCGGTCGCGGTCCTGCGCCCGGCCGCGGAGGACGACGACTGCCCGCTCGCGCCGCTCGAGCGCTTCGTCGCGGCGACGCCCGGCGCGCGGCTCGAGACCGTTCCGGGCGGCCACCTCTTCGACGCGCCGGCATGGGTCCCCGCGTTCACCCGCGCGCTCGACCGGATCGCGCCCGCCCGAAGCGGCCCCGCGCCCCGCGCGGTCGCGGCCGTCGGGTCCGCGGACGTCGGCGACCTGCCGCTCGTCGAGATCCCGCCCGCGGCCGGCGCCGGCGGGCCGGCGGACCTCGTCGCGGTCGTGCTCTCGGGCGACGGCGGGTGGGCCAACATCGACCGCGAGGTCGGCGAGACGATGGCCGCCGCCGGCGTGCCCGTCGTCGGACTCAACTCGCTGCAGTACTTCTGGAAGCCGCGCACGCCCGACGGCGCCGCCGTCGACCTCGCCCACCTCGTCGCCCACGCGTCGGCGTCGCCGCCCGGCGGCGGCTCTGCCCGTCCGCGCGTCGTGCTCGTCGGTTACTCGCGGGGCGCCGACGTGCTGCCGTTCATGGCGCGCCGCCTTCCGCCGGACCTCCGCGCGCACGTCTCCGGCGTCGCGCTCCTCGGCCTCGAGCCGTCGATCGCCTTCGAGTTCCACGTCAGCGATTGGCTCGGCGGTTCGGCGTCCAACGAGCGGCCGACGATCCCGGAAGTCGCCGCGCTCCGCGCGGCGCTCCCCGCGGCCGTGCCCATCCTCTGCCTTTACGGCACCGGGGAGAACGACAGCGCGTGCCCCGCGGCGGCGCGCGAGGGCGGGGCCCGGGCGGTCGCCATGCCCGGCGGCCACCACCTCGGCGGCGATTACCCGGCCCTCGCGCGGCAGATTCTGAGCGCGGTGCACTGATCGGACTCGACGCGCCGCGACGCGGGTATTCCTCCACGCGCTTCGTTCGCCTACGATAATCAGTCCGCCCGCGACCTCCCCCGCCGGACCCCGCCCATGCCGACCGCCGCCCGCGCCGCGCTCGCCGCCGCCGCGCTCGCGCTCGCCACCGCGACCGCCGCTACCCCCGACACCGCACAGGCGACCCCGACGCGGGCCGAGCACGTCACGGCCCGCGGGACCGAGCGCACCAACGCGACGAGCGCGCGCGGAAAGCGACGCGGCCACGCGAAGTCGCACGCCGCGCATCACGCGCACGCAGCGGCGAACGCCCGGGCTCACGCGAAGGCCCACGCACACGCGCGACTCCGCGCGCGGCGCGGCGGCCGCTTACACCCCCTGTCGACGGTCGCCGCGGCGGACATCGACGCGCCCGGCGGCGCGACGCTCCGCGGCTCGCACGAGGCCGTCGACCGTGCGTACGACGCCGCGGTGCGCGACGGTCACCCGTTCGTACAGTCGAACGCCGAACTCGCGCGGCGCGCCGGCGCGGGCGAGTACGTCGCGCTCGCCCGGTCGACCGACACCTACCGCCTCAAGGGCGTCGGCTCGTCGTACGTCCTACCGGCCACGCGCGATTTCGTCGTCGGCTTCGCCGCCCGCTTCGCGCGCGAGTGCGGCGAGCCGCTCACGGTGACGAGCGCGATGCGCCCGACGACGATCCGCCTGCGGAACTCGGTCCAGAAGTCGGTTCACCCGACCGGGATGGCGGTCGACCTGCACGCCCCGCGCGCGGCCTGCCGCACGTGGATGCGCCGCTCGCTGCTCGACATGGAGACGGCGGGCACGATCGACGCCACCGAGGAACACCACCCGCCGCACTTCCACGTCGTCGTGCTGCGCGCCCCGTAGGACGCACCGCGACGCCCGGCCCGACGGCCTAACGAGCCGGTTGCCGGCTCAGCCGACCGCCGCGGGCGCCCGCACCTCGCGCTCCGCCGCGCGTGCGAGTGGCGCCGCCGCGCCGGCCCGCCGCGGGGCGGCCCCGAACACCCGGCGCGCGTCGAGCACCGCGCGGACGTGCGCGCGCTGCAGGTGGTAGATCCAGCCGCCGTAGCCCGCGCAGAGGACGCGCGCGGCGATCTCCGCGAGCGCCGCCGCGCCGTCCGCCGCGCCGCCGTTCGCGAGCAGCGCCTGCGCGACCGCGACCGCGCCGGCCGCGGCCGCGACGCGCCCCGCCGAGTAGCGGTAGCGCAGTTCGCGCCGTCCCCACGCCTCAGCCAGCAGGTAGCCGAGCACCGCAAAGCCGCAGAAGCCCTCGAGCGCGCGGATGATCCCGGCTTGCGAGAGCGGCTCCGCCGCCGCGACCTGGCCGAACGGATAGAGGGCGAGCGCGAGCGCGAGGAACGGCGCCGCGCGCGCGATCGCCTCGGCCTCGAATCGGCGCTCGTCGGCGCGCGTCCCGGGCAGTGGAAGGCTGACGAGCGCCGCGACGAGCGCCGCCGCCGCGAGCCCGACCCAGAACGCGCGGTGCGCGGTCGCGAGCGCGGGTAGCGCCCCGACGCCGAACCACAGCGCCGCCGCCGCCGCCGCCCCCGCCGCCCGCCGTGCGACGGCACCGACCCCGGCGGCCGGCGCCCCGCGCCTGCGGCGCTGCACCGTGCCTAACAGCGACGCGCCGAACAGCCCGAGCGCGACGAGCGCCGCCGGCCGCGGCGGGAACGCGGCGTCCCAGCGCGGGCCGCCGTCCGCCGTGAGCGCCGCGAGCGTGACCAGTGGCAGCGACACGTAGACGAGCCCCATCACCGGCAGTTCGAGCGCCAACCCGCCGGCGACGAGCGCGTCCGCCCGGAGACGCCGCGCGAGCCGCACGTAGAGCCACGCGCCGAGCAGCGCGCCCGTCGCGTTGCTCGCCACGTCGACCGGCGACGAGAACCGCGCGGGTTCGAACAGCTGCGTCGTCTCGATCGCGACGCTCAACAGCAGGCCGCCGAGCAGGGCGCGCCCGACCGCGCGGGGCGCGTCCGGCGCGACGGCCGCGCGCGTCAGCGCGTACAGGAACCCGAGCGGCGCGAAGAGCGCGACGTTGGCGACGCAATCGAACGCGCCGTACCACCGCCCGTCGGGCGTCCAGTACGTCAGATGCACCCCGTCTGGCACGCGGAACTCGAGGGGCGAGAGCGTCACCACCAGCACGACCAGGACGAGGTAGCCGAGCACCGCGCGCCCGAGCTTCGCGCCGGTGGGGACGTAGGCCGGGGTGCGGGCGCGCGGTCGGCGCGGCGTGGGCGGTTTGCGGCGAAGGCGAGGTCGCATGGTCCCGCCCGAGTGTCGGCGCGCGGCCCGGGGGACGTGAGGCGCGCGCGCCACAACGGGCGCGTTCGCCGCGCGACCGCCACAGTCCGACCCGCCGTCGACGCGCGTCAGGCGCCGGGCGTGGCCGGGATCTGGCACACGCTGCGGGTATGTCGTCACCCGCCGCCCCGCAGTCGGTCGATGTCGCGCTCCCCGCAGCACGCGCGGCGGTGGCCCAGTTCCTCGACGCCGTCCCGCACGACGCGCGCGTCGTCGTCTTCTGCCACTTCGATGCCGACGGTCTTGCGGCCGGCGCGGTCGCCGGGCGGGCGCTCGCCCGGCTCGGCTACCGCGACGTCCGCGTCGAACCGTCCGGCCGCGGCGAGAGCGCGTTCGGCGACGCGGCCCGCGCGCGGATCGCGGCCCTCGCCCCGGCGGCGCTCGTCGTCACCGACCTCGGCGTGAAGGCCAGCGGCGTGTTGCCCGACGTCCCGACGCTCTACGTCGACCACCACCAGCCCGACGGCGTCCCGGGAGGCGGCGCCGTCGTGGTGTCCGGCTACGCATGGGAGCCGGTGCCCAACTCGTCGTGGATGATGTGGGAACTGCTCGCGCCGTTAGGCGAGGCCGCGGGCGAGCCGCTCGACGACCTGCTGTGGGTCGCCGCGGTGGGCACGATCAGCGACCTCGGCGAGAAGGCGTCGTGGGAGCGGCTGGCCCCGGTGCGGAAGCAGTACACGGCCAAGTGGCTCAAGGAGGCCGTCGCGCTCGTCAACGCCGCGCGGCGCGCGACGGAGTTCGACATCGCGACGCCGCTCGAGCTGCTGATGCGGGCCGACGGCCCGCGTGCCGTGAGCGAGGACGACGCGTTGGGCGCGGGCCGCCTGCGCGCATACCGCGAGGAGGTGGGAGCGGCTCTCGCGGAGGCGCGCAAGCGAGCGCCATTCTTTGCCACCGGCGGTAGTCCGTGGGCGGTGGTGCCCGTGGCGTCCGGGTGTCAGATCCACCCACTCATCGCGCAGCAGTGGCGCGGCCGGCTACCCAAGCACGCCGTCATGGGCGCCAACGCGGCCTACCTGCCGGGCGTGGTCGCGTTCTCGTGTCGCACCGCGCGCCCGGAGCTGAACCTCCCGACGCTGCTCCGCGGTGCGATCGACCTCGGCGCGCTCAACGCCGACTTCGGCAACGGCCACGACCAGGCGAGCGGCGGGCACCTGCCGCCCGAACCGTTCGATCGGCTGCTCACCGCGCTCGGCTTCGACGCGCGGGCGCGGGCGGCGGTGGGGTGAATCAGGGCCGAGTTTCACCGACCGGGAGAATAGCCACGTTGAGATGACCACGACTCGGGACGACGCGTGGGGGAGATGAAAGCGGCCGAGTTCGATGCTACGTGCTTGCGCGAGACGGCTGAGGTCGAGACCGCGGGAAGGAGGTTGTGATCACCAACTGCGGCAAGCCCATCGTGGGCGTTGTGCCTCCGGTTCCGGTCGAGCCGTCCGGGATCGGGCTTGGTGCGGGCGCGCACTTCATGATCGTCTGGCTTATCGTCACGACTCGGGTGAGCGCTAGGAACCGCTCTTGCCGACGGCGGGTACGCGATTCAGCTTTGCCGAACGCTGTTCGCCTCGCCCACCTGCCGCGTCCCGCACCCGACGACCCGCCCCATGCCGACCTACAAGGCCCCACTCGACGATGTCCGCTTCCTGCTGAACGAAGTCCTCAACGTCGAGGAGCTGAGCCAGCTCCCCGGCTACGAGGAGGCGACGCCGGACATCCTGATGGCCGTGCTCGAAGAAGGCGGTAAGCTGTGCGAGGAGGTGCTCCAGCCGATCAACCAGACTGGCGACGCCGAGGGGTGCCGGATCGAGGACGGCCAGGTGCGGACGCCCGAGGGCTTCAAGGAGGCGTACACGGAGTTCGTCCAGGGTGGCTGGCCGGCGATGACCGGCGACCCGGCGTACGGCGGGCAGGGCCTCCCGCAGCTCGCGCGATTCGTCTTCGATGAGTTCCTCTGCTCGGCCAACCTGTCGTTCTCCATGTACCCGGAGCTCGGCCACGGCGCGGCGATGACGCTCGAGAAGTGGGGCGACGACGCGCTCAAGGCGCGGTTCCTCGCCAAGATGACCGACGGCACGTGGGGCGGCACGATGTGCCTCACCGAGGCGCACGCGGGCACCGACCTCGGCATGATCCGCACGAAGGCCGTGCCGAACGCCGATGGGTCGTACCAGATCACGGGCCAGAAGATCTTCATCTCGGCGGGCGACCACGACCTCGCCGAGAACATCTGCCACCTCGTCCTCGCGAAGCTGCCCGACGCCCCAGCCGGGACGCGCGGCATATCGATGTTCCTCGTGCCCAAGTTCACGCCCAACGCGGATGGGACGCCCGGGGACTTCAACCACGTCTCGTGCTCGTCGATCGAGCACAAGATGGGGATCAAGGCCAACGCGACCTGTGTCATCAACTTCGACGAGTCGACCGGCTACCTCGTCGGCGACACGAACAAGGGCATGCGCGCCATGTTCACGATGATGAACAGCGCGCGGCTGGGCGTCGGCATGCAGGGCCTCGGGCTGGCCGAGGTGAGCTACCAGAACGCGCTCGCCTACGCCAAGGACCGCGTGCAGGGGCGCGCGCTCACCGGCGCCAAGAACCCGACCGGCGAGGCCGACCCGATCGTCGTCCACCCGGACGTGCGGCGCATGCTGCTGACGATGAAGGCCTACGTCGAGGGCGAGCGCGCGCTGGCCTACTGGGTGGGTAAGATGATCGACGTGGAGGAGAAGACGACCGACCCGGAGAAGAAGCAGGAGGCCGGCGACCTCGTCGCGCTGATGACGCCGATCATCAAGAGCTTCCTGACCGACACGGGGTTCGAGGTGACCAACCTCGGGCTGCAGATCTACGGCGGCCACGGCTACATCCGCGAGTGGGGGATGGAGCAGTTCGTGCGCGACGCGCGCATCGCGCAGATCTACGAGGGGACCAACGGCGTGCAGGCGATGGACCTGATCGGCCGCAAGGTGCCCGAGGGCGGCGGCCGCATGATGCGCCGCTGGCTCAAGCTCGTGCAGGACGACCTCAAGGCCGCGGCGGGCGACCGCCACGCCGCCGAGCTGGCCAAGCCGTTAGGCCAGGCCGTGCGCACGCTCCAGGAGACGACGGCCGCCGTGATGCAGGCGGCGATAAAGAACCCGGACGAGGCGGGCGCGGCGGCCGCCGACTTCCTCCGCATGATGGGCGCGGTGGCGACCGGCTGGATGTGGCTCAAGATGGCCCGGGTCGCGCTGGAGAAGCTGCCGACCGCCAACGGCGAGGCGGGCTTCTACGACGCGAAGGTCAAGACGGCGCGCTTCTACATGACGAAGCTGCTGCCCCAGGTGCAGGCCCTCGCCGCCAGCATCACGGCGGGCGCGGCGCCGGTGATGGAGCCGGTGCTCGACTTCGAGGGCGCGCTCGCGGGCGTGTGAGCGCGGCCGGCATCGCCTCCGACGACTCACGGGCGCCCGACAGGGCGCCCGTGCTGCTTCTCGCCGTCGCCGGCGGGCTCGTCGTCGCGAACCTCTACTACAACCAGCCGCTGCTGGCGGGGATCGCGCGCGACCTGGGCGTGACCGACGCGCGGGTCGCGCCGGTGGCGACCCTGACGCAGGTCGGCTACGCGCTCGGGCTGTTCGCGGTGGTGCCACTGGCCGACGTCGCGGAGCGGCGCCGGCTGCTGGTGCTGCTCGTGTTAGGCGCGGCCGCGGCCCTGGCGGCGGCCGCGCTCGCGCCGACCGCCGGCGCGCTCGCCGCCGCGAGCCTCGCGGTCGGCGTGCTCTCGGTCGCGCCGCAGGTGATCGTGCCGATCGCCGCCGACCTCGCCGCGCCGGGCGAACGCGGCCGCGTCGTCGGCACCGTCATGAGCGGACTCCTCGTCGGCATTCTCGGCGCCCGTGTCGCGAGCGGGGCCCTCGGCGCGCGCTTCGGGTGGCGCCCGGTGTTCTGGGCGGCGGCGGGCGCGATGGTCGGGCTCGCGGTCGTCCTGCGCGCGCGGCTGCCGGCGAGTCGCACCGAGTCGCGCCCGGGTGAGCGCGCCCTGTCGTACCGCGAACTGCTCGCCTCCCTCCCCGCGGTCGCGCGGCGGTGGGGGGCGCTTCGCGAATCGGCGCTGTTCGGCGGGCTCGCCTTCGCGAGCTTCTCGGTGTTCTGGACCACGCTGCCCTTCCACCTCGCGGACCTGCCCGGGCATTACGGCAGCGGCGAGGCGGGCGCGTTCGGGCTGGTGGGCATCGTGGGGGCGCTCGCGGCGTCGTTCGTCGGGCGCATCAACGACCGCGGCGACCCGCGGCGGACGGTCGGCGCGGGGCTCCTCGTCACCCTGGGGGCGTGGGTCACGCTCGCCGCATTCGGCCGGTCGCTCGCTGGACTCGTCGGCGGCGTGCTGCTGCTCGACCTAGGTGTGCAGGGCGCGCACGTCAGCAATCAGGCGCGCATCTTCGCACTCGACGAGGCGTCTCGCGGGCGCATCAACGCCGTGTACATGGTCGCCTACTTCGCCGGCGGCGCGCTCGGCTCGGCCGTCGGCGCGGCGGCGTGGGCTCGCGCCGGGTGGACCGGCGTCGCCATCGCCGGCGCGGCGTTCACCGCGTTGGCGCTGGCCGTGTTCCTGCGGAGGCGGACGGCGCGGCCGGACTCGGAGCGGCCGGACGCCGCGGTCGCGGCCGCCGGCTAACGCGTCCCGCTGACGGCGCGGCCACTCCGCGCGTCGCGCACACGCCCAACCTCGGACGGTTCGGTGTACGCCACCTGCTTGTTTTGCGACGCGCCGTTCGGGCGCAACGCCGCGCTCGAGACGATGCCCGTCGGCCGCCGCCTCGCCTTCGACGGGCACCGGGGCCGCCTGTGGGTGGTGTGCGGGCGCTGCGATCGCTGGAACCTCACACCGCTCGAGGAGCGGTGGGAGGCGATCGAGGACGCGGAGCGCGCGTTCCGCGGCGCCCGGACGCGCATCACGACCGACAACATCGGGATGGCGCGCCTGGGCGACGGGACGGACCTCGTGCGCGTCGGGCGCCCGCTGCGCCCGGAGTTCGCCGCGTGGCGCTACGGCGACCAGCTCGGGCGGCGGCGCCGCCGGGCGATCGTCGCGGGAGGGGTCGGGACCGCGGCCGCCGTCGCGGTGGCGCCGGTCGCCGTTCCGGCGGCGGTGGGCGCGTTCTGGTCACTCGGCGGCGTGTTCCTGTCCGGCTGGGTCGCCGGCGGCGCGCAGGTGCCGTACCAGATGGCGAAGGACTGGGTCCTGAGCGAGCGCGTGCTGGCGCGCGTGGACCTCGACGGGCGTCGGCTGCCCGCGACCGTGCGCGTCCGCCACCTGCGCGAGTCCGCGCTCACGCACGACGGAGAGGGCGCCGCGCTCCGGCTCGCGCACGACGACGGCGAGACCGAGCTCACCGGGGAGGGCGCGCGGCGCGCGTTAGGCGCGCTCCTCGCACGCACCAACATCTGGGGCGCCCCGTCCGGGACGGTCCGCGAGGCGGTGCGCCGGATCGACGACCGCGGCGACGCGGCGGGGTGGCTGCGCCAGGCGTCGCGCATGTCGACGCGCCCCGGCGGGCGCGTGATGGCCAAGATGCGGCGCGTCGGCGCGTTCGGCCTCACGCCCGTCGAGCGGCTAGCGGTCGAGATGGCGCTGCACGAGGAGCAGGAGCGCCGCGTGCTGGAAGGCGAGCTGGCCACGCTGGCCGTCGCGTGGGCCGACGCCGAGGAGGTGGCCGCGATCGCGGACGCGCTCTGATCAGGCGCGCTCTGAGCGGGTGCTCGGCGGCGGCGCGCCGCGCGCGCCAGGGGCCGCGCCGCGCGGCGCGGCCCCCGACCCCCGTCCCGTTAGGCCGACGCGCCGCCCGAGACCTGACCGGCCGCCGACTGCAGGCGGTCGGCCAGCTGCGTGAGCCCGCCGCCGATCGGGCCGGCCTGCCCCGCGACGCCGCGCGTCTGCGAGCTGAGCTCGCGCATCAGGCTGCCGATCTTCGAGCCGTCGGGCGACCCGCTCGTCAGCTGCTGGTGCAGCGACGTCAGGCTGCCCTGGATCGCCTCGGTGCCGGGCAGGTTCTTGAGGGCGCCGAGCACCTGCTCGATCGCGCTCGCGCCGGCCTTGGGGTCGAGCGAGGTCAGCGCGCTCGTCACCGAGCTGACGATCCCGCTGATGCCCGACATGCCGCCCATTCCGCTCATTTCCGCCATCTGTGTGGTGCTCCCGAAGCTTCGTGTAGTAGTCCGACCGTTGGACGCGGCCCGAGGTGGCACGCGGGTCCGGGTCGCGAATGCCGCCGGCCGCTCGGCGGTTCCGTCCGCGATCCCGTGCGGGCGACGCCGGGTGTTAGCGTTGCAGAATCGCGACGGAATCACCCCACGCCACGACCCATGACCGCGATCCAACCCACGCTCGGGCCGACGCGCACGCTGGTCGCCGTGTTGGCCGCAACGGCGCTCGCCGTCCCGGCGCGAACGGCCGCCCCACAGGCGCCCGCGGCCGCGCCCCCCACGGTCGCGGCGGTCGACGCGACGCCGGCCGCCGACCGCTGGTGGCGCGAGGGGGTGTTCTACCAGGTGTATCCGCGGTCGTTTCAGGACACCAACGGCGACGGGGTAGGCGACCTCGCAGGGATCACGCGGCGGCTCGACTACCTGCAGCAGCTCGGGGTCGATGCGATCTGGGTCTCGCCGTTCTTCCAGTCGCCGCAGCGCGATTTCGGCTACGACGTCAGCGACTACACGGCCGTCGACCCGCGCTTCGGCACGCTCGCCGACTTTGACGCGCTCGCGCGCGGGGCGCACGCGCGTGGAATCCACATCCTCCTCGACTTCGTCGCCAACCACACGTCCGACCAGCACGCCTGGTTCCGCGAATCGCGCGCGTCGCGATCGGCGCCCAAGCGCGACTGGTACGTCTGGCGCGACCCCGCGCCCGGCGGCGGGCCGCCGAACAACTGGCGCTCCGTCTTTGGTGGGAGCGCGTGGACGCGCGATTCGACGACGGGCCAGTACTACTTCCACCAGTTCCTCGCCGCGCAGCCCGACCTCAACTGGCGCAACCCCGCCGTCCGCCGGGCGATGTACGGCGTGATGCGCGTCTGGCTCGACCGCGGCGCCGACGGGTTCCGGCTCGACGCGTTCCCGCACACGGTCGAGGACTCGCTGTTCCGCGACAACCCGGTCGCGGCGCGCCCCGACGCCGGGCACGGCGACTACGACGCGCTCGACCCGGTCTACACGACGCACCGGCCCGAGAACTTTCCGATCCTCTGCGAGATGCGGCGCGTCGTGGACGCCTACGCCGGGCGCACGCGCCCGCCGAGCGCACGCATCCTCCTCCCCGAAGTGTTCACGCCCCCCGCAAAGCTGACGGCGTACTACGGCGCGCGCGGCTGCGGCGCGCAGCTGCCCTCCAACTACGGCCTGATGGGCGTCGCGTGGAACGCCGACACCCTGGCGCGGCGCATCGCCGACTACGAGGACGCCCTCGCGCCGTGGATGGCGCGCGACTGGGCGTTAGGCAACCACGACAGCAAGCGGATCGCCACGCGCTACGGCGCGCCCGCCGCCCGCGCGGCCGCGGTGCTCCTGCTGACGCTCCGCGGCACGCCGACCATCTACTACGGCGACGAGATCGGGATGCACGACGTGTCGATCCCGCCCGACCGCGTGCAGGACCCGGCGGAGAAGCAGCAGCCCGGGATCGGCGTCGGCCGCGACCCCGAGCGCACGCCGATGCAGTGGGACGGCGGCCCGGGCGCCGGGTTCACGACCGGCACGCCGTGGCTGCCGCTGGCGGACGACGCGCGCGCGGTGAACGTCGCGGCGGAGCAGGGCGTCGGGGCGTCGACGCTCACGCTCTACCGCGACCTCATCGCGCTTCGCCGCCGAAGCCCCGCGCTCTCGCGCGGCACGTTCCGCCTCCTGCGCCGGCAGGGCACCGTCCTCGCCTACGTCCGCGACGACCGCGCGAGCGCCGACCGCATGCTCGTTGTCGTCAACGTCGGCGACAGCGCGGCGACGTACGTGCTGTCGCCCGGGGATCACGTCGAGCTCTCGGACGCCGGCCGCCGCGGCCCCGTGGTCGTCGCCGACAGCCGCGCCCCCGTGCGACGGATCGAATCGACGACGATCGCCCTCCGGCCTAACGAGGGCCTGGTCATCCGCTTCGCCCCGCTGAGCGGGCGCCGCGGCGCCCGCTCAGCGCAGTAGGTCCGGCGGCAGGCGCGTCACCCACCCGGCGCTCAGCGCGCCCCACAGCCCGACGAGGATCGCCTCCGCGGCGTCGTGCCGCAGCGACGTCGGCCGTGGCCCGTCCGCCCACGCGATCACGCGCCGCGCGAGGCGGTCGGCGACGGCCTTCATCTGCCCCCCGGACCCGTGCTCCCGCGGGAGCAGGAACACGGGCCGCCACACCTCCGCCGCGACGACCTGCACCGCGAGCGCGCGCCGGTGCGCCTCCGCCGCCCACGGCGTGACCAGCGGGCCGCCGCCTTCGACGACGAGCCGCGCCAGATCGGGCGGGTCCGATAGGAGGGCAGGGACCGCGCGGCGCATACGCGGGGCCGCGCCGAAATTCTGCGAGCGATACCAGCGCAGCCTCCCGTCATCGCCCCAGCACGCGAAGCCGGCGCGGACGCCGAGGTCCACGGCGAGGAGGGCGGCCATGCACGGCGCGAGTGCACGGCGCGCGCCCGCGGATGGTCCCGGCGGCGAGTCGGAATGTTCGTTCCTAACGGTCACGAAATCAGGTGCCGCGCGCGAGCCCGTGGCGGCGGGAACGGGGCATGCGCTACCGGCGCGGCACGTTCCCTCTCAGCCCCGAATGGCCGTGCCCCCGAACCCACGTCCTCATGCCGTCGTCGCCGGTCCCCCGAGTCCGATGACGCGCGTACGCCGCGTCGTCGCGGCGTTCGCGCTCGCGGCTATCACCGGAGCGGCGGGGTGCGCGAGCAACCCCAGGCCCGACCCCAACGCCGCGCCCGACGAGGCCGTCGGCCCGACCACCGTGCGCGTGCAGAACCAGGCGTTCCTCGACGCGAACGTCTACGTCTACCGCGGCGGCGTGCGCACGCGCCTCGGCACCGTGACGGCCAACAGCACGGCGGTGTTCACGATCCCGAAGTCGTTCGTGCAGCCCGGGACCGCCCTCCGATTCCTGGCAAGTCCGATCGGCGGGCAGCGCCAGCCGGTCAGCGAGGAGGTCGTCGTCTCGCCGGGCGATGAAGTCGGGTTGGTGATCCCGCCCGGCTGACGTCCGCCGGCGCGTGTCGGTTCAGCCCCACCAGACGGCCGCCGCAAACAGCACGTACAACGCGATCAGCGCGACGCCCTCGAGCCAGATCGACTCGCCGTCGAAGACGACGAACGCCGCGACCACCGACGCGATCGCGAGCGAGGCGAGCAGCAGCGGCGGCAG
Source organism: uncultured Gemmatimonadales bacterium (assembly GCA_963763675.1). GTDB lineage: Bacteria > Gemmatimonadota > Gemmatimonadetes > Gemmatimonadales > Gemmatimonadaceae > BPUI01. The sequence goes on along the minus strand of CAVXPN010000003.1, from coordinate 219,489 downwards.
CACGAGCGTCATCGGCGCGGGGCCGATGAAGAACGACGCGAGCACGAGGAGCGGCGTGAGCCCGAGCGCGACCTGCAGCGCAGAGGTGAGGATCACCGAGAGCGCGTAGTCGGGCTTGTTCTTGGCGGCGAGCGACACGCCGACCGCGTTCTCGACCGCGTTGCCAGCGATCGCGACGACGACGAGCCCAGTGAACGTCTGCGACAGGCCGAGCCCGCGCGTCGCAGGGAGGAGCGCGTCGACGAACCAGTCGGACACGACCGCGGCTCCGAGCCCCGCCCCGCCGAGCACGCCGATGGCGCGCGGGACCGACCAGCCGTGCGCGGCCGGCGCCGCCACGACGACCCCCTCGAAGTCCTCGGCCGACCCGGGCGCGGGTGGAAGCAGCGCGGGGTCGCCCGAGAGCGTGAAGCGCAGGCTCGCGGCGAAGACGACGAGGAGCACGACCGCGCAGATCGCACTCAGCGTCGCCTCGTGCGCCTGGGCCGGCGTGTGGAGCGTGTGCGCGAGCGTCGGGACCGCGAGCGCCGTCACCGCGAGCAGGATCAGGGTCGCGGCCGTGCGGGGCGGCTGCGAGTCGAAGCGCTGCCTGCCGTGGCGCAGGCCGCCGACGAGCAACGCGAGCCCGAGGACGAGCACGGCGTTGGCCAGGATCGAGCCAACGAGGGCCGCCCGCACCACGTCCCGAAGTCCGGCCTTGAGACTGAACAACGAGACGAACAGCTCGGGCAGGTTGCCGAAGGCGCCCTGCAGGACGCCGGTCGCGCCCGCACTGAGGCGCTCGCCGAGCTGCTCGGTCGCCGTGCCGACGGCGCGCGCGAGGAGCGCGAGTGCGACCGCCGCGGCGGCGAAGCGGGCCAGCGGCGGCGTGCCGACGACGACGAGTACGCCCGCGAGTACCGCGGCGGCCGCAGCCCCGCCCAACCACGCGCGTTCCGACCGCGAGAACCCCGACGGCTGCGCCGCGGCCGGGCTCGCGGTCATGCGCGATCCGCCGCGAGATCCGACGCGCGATCCGACGCGCGATCGCGATCCGAAACCTCCGGCACGAGCGTTCGTCCTCGCGTCGACCCCGCGCCGCAGGCGGCCGCAGCGGCCGCTCCGCGACGCGTCGCCCCCGTCCCCGCCGTACTCCCGCCTGCCATGCGCGTCCCGCTCCCGTTCCACCGTTCGATGCGCGTCCGCGAAATCGTGCGCGTCGCCATCATCCCCGCCGCGCTACTCATCGCCGCCGCCCTCGCCGCGTAGTCGGCCGTTACCGCGGGGGCGGAACTTCGCGCCCGTCCCGGAACGCGCGCATCCCCGCGCTCGCGTCGTACAACAGGAACAGCGCGCCGCGCCGCCCGTACTGGCGCATGAGGTCGTGCATCAGCTCCTCCTCGCCGCCCCAGGGATAGCCGAACACGACGTCGAAGTCGTCGAGCGCCCGCCCGAGCTGCAGGTAGCCGGACGGGCCATCGCCGATCGTCCCCGTCCGCCGGTCGCCGTCGCGCGCGCGCCAGACGTAGCCGGTCGGGAGGAAGCTGCCTGCCGCGAACCGCGCCGTCGAATCGTGGCGCGCGGCAAGCTCGCGGGCGGTGCCGACGAGCGCGGCGTCGAGCTCGATGCCGCACGCCTCGAAGCCCATCAGGTCGGCCATGATGGTGATCACGCCAGTCGCGGACCCCCATTCGAGGCAGCGCTGCCCGGGTGCGCGAATGGCGAGTAGCGCGCGTCGCACCGTCGTGTAGTCGGCCGCGACGAACGGGTGGAAAACGCCGCTGCCGGGCGCGCGGACCGTGCGGTCGAACTCCTCCCAGATGGCCCAGCCGTCGGCGCAGAGCGCGTCGAGACGCGCCGCGAGCCGGGCGTCGGCGTCGACGACGCTCACCGGAGGAATCGGCGCGCGACCTGGGCCAGGCGTTCGTCGCCGCTGCGCTCCGCTTCGACCAGCGCGGCCTCGACGTACGCCCGCAACCGCGGCTCGCCCCAGTAGTAGCCCGTCGCACGCTCGGCGAGCTGCGTCTCGCTCACGCGCGCCGCGTCGAGGAGGGCGTGCGCCGCCGCACGGTCGAAGTCGGGGTCATCGCGCGCGGGCAGCGCGTAGTTGCGACGCGGCATCTCGCCTTCGGCATCGTCGCGCAGGAACGCTCGTGACATTCCGGACAAGGTAGCCGCGCGAAGATCTCTTGACGAAGGCGGATCCGATCTCGCGCTAACGTGGTCACGCGCGCGGCGTCTTCTCTCGCGCTGGATCCTCCCGTTCCAACGCTTGTTCACTCCGCGACCGCCCCGATGACGCCCCCGCCCATGCCGACCCGCGCCGCCCGCAGCGTCGCCGCCACGTTCGTCCTCGCCGTCGGCCTCGCGGCCTGCGGACAGAGCGGCAGCGAGTCCCCGACCAGCCCCGTGACTGCGTCGACCGACGCGGCGACCGCGATGCTGATCTCGACCGACGTCGCCCGCGACGCCGGTGACGCGTCCGCTAGCCTCAACGAGACATTCGGCGCGTCGGAGTCCGCGTCGGGTGCCGCGATCGCGCTCGCGCCGAGTGCGGGGCTGAGTTTCACACTCGCGGCCGCGGCCCCGTCGACCGCGTGCACCGGCCCGGACGCGACCGGGTTCTACACGTGCGTCAGGACGCAGGAGAACGACTTTACCGTCGCGCGCTCCTACCGGTTCTGGAGCGGCGGGAGCATCGCGCTGCGCTACGCCGAGGCGACGACGGATTCGGTCAACCACCGGTGGACGCTGACGGGCAGCCACGTGGTGACTGATACCGCGAACGGCGGAACCACGCGTACCGGTACCGCGAACCGCTCCGATACGGCCACGGTCCGCATCGTCCGCGGCGCGTCGCCGCAGCATGTCTGGGCCAGCGTGGGCGTGCGGATCGACACCTCGACGGTCGTCGACCGGAACGGCACGCGGCGCTACGTCGTGGCCGCGTCCGACACGGCGGCGTCGGTCGCGTACGCCCAGCCGCGCAGCGCGAACCCGTGGCCGGTCTCCGGCACCGTCACGCACAACCTGCGCACGACGTGGACCGGCGCCCAGGGCGCGACCACGACGACCACGCGGCGCGCGGTCGTGACGTTCAACGGTACGCAGACGGCGTCGATCCAGGTCGGCGGCCTCACCTGCTCGCTGGACCTGCGGACGCATCGCACCGCGGGCTGCCATTAGATCGGCTACCGTCAGCGGGTCGACGGCGGCGCCGTAGCGTGCGGGTCGCGGTCTGACCCGTTCCTGACGAGATTGCCGCGATGCGCCGCCGCCCGTCCGTCGTGGGGTCAGTGGCCGCGTTCGTCGCGGTCACGATTGCCGAAAGCCTGTGGCCCGCGCCGACGCGGGCCCAGGCGCCGGCGCCGTTCGCGCCGCCCGGCCGGGACACCGTCGTCGTGTACCGGCACGCGACGCTCGTGGATGGCACCGGCCGCGCGGCCCAGGCCGACATGGACGTCGTCGTGGCCGGCGAGGGCATCACGCGCGTGGTTCCCGACGGTGAGCTGGATCCGGCGCTCGTCGCCACGGCCACGGTGGTCGACCTCCGCGGCCGCTACCTGATCCCGGGCCTGATCGACGCCCACGTGCACCTCGCGACGCCGCCCAACCGCCGGCAGGCGGAGGCGGTCCTGCGGCGGGATCTCTACGGTGGCGTCACCGCCGTGCGCGACATGGCCGACGACCTGCGGGCGGTGGGCGAGTTGACGCGCGCGACGCTGGTCGGCGAGATCGCCGGTCCGGACGTGTACTACGCCGCGCTCATGGCGGGCCCCGCCTTCTTCACCGACCGGCGGACGATCCAGGTGTCCGCCGGCGGCGTGCCGGGCTACGTGGCCTGGATGCAGGCGGTGACGGATTCGACGACGCTGCCGCTGGCCGTGGCGCGGGCGCGCGGAACGTCGGCGACCGGGATCAAGCTCTACGCCGATCTGTCGCCGGCCCTCGCCGCGCGGATCACGACGGAGGCCCACCGCCAACACCTCCTCGTCTGGGCGCACGCCACCCTGTTTCCCGCAAGGCCGTCCGAGCTGGTCGCGGCGGGCGTCGACGCACTCTCGCACGCGTGCCTGCTCGTCCGCGAGCCGCAGGCGCAGGTTCCGCGGTGGGGGACGCCGCGGCCGCCGGTGGCGCTCGACCCGTTTCGGGGCGGCCGCCACCCGGGCCTCGGCCCTCTGTTCACGGCGATGGCGCGCTCCGGCACGATCCTCGACGCGACGGTCTGGACGTACAGCATCGCACCCGCAGGGTCGACGACCTCGGCGTCGACGACCTCGGCGTCGACACCTCGGCGTCGACTATCTCCTCTGCCACCGGGCAGCTGCGACGACGTCGTCGGCGGTGCAATCACGGGGCAGGCGTTCCGCGCCGGCGTGCCGATCGCAGCCGGGACGGACACCATCGCGCCCGCGGCTGATCCGTGGCCGGAACTCTTCCACGAGATGGACACGCTGCGCGACGAGGCGGGAATGCCGGCGAGCGCCGTCCTCGCGGCCGCGACGCTCGTCGGCGCGCGCGCCGCGGGGCAGGGGGATGCGATGGGGAGCATCGAATCGGGCAAGCTCGCGAACTTCGTGGTGCTCGAACGGAACCCGCTCGACGACCTCGCGAACCTACGGAGCGTGATCTTCACGGTGAAGCGCGGCCGCCGCTTCGAGCGGCGCGCGTTCGTCCCGCTCACCCCCGGCGATATCACCGACTTCTAGCGGGTTGTGCATTCGAGCGCGGCAGCGGCTGCCGCGGGTCGCGCCGGCGCTTCAGCGTCGCGCTGGTAAACGGCCGCCGAGCGCGTTCAGCGCGACCACGAGCCGATTCGCGCGGGTGTTGCCGGTCACGAGCACGAAACGGGTGCCGTCCGCAGCGACGTCGTAGTTGTCTACGGAGTACGGCGCGCGGAACACCGGTGTTCTGCCGCGCACGGTGCGCGGGTCGCCGGCGCCGAGCTCCGCCGCGATCAACTGGTCCCCCTGCCAGTAGTACAGCTCCCGACCGTCGCGCCGCCACACCGGGTTGTCTCCGCCCGCGTCCGACACGAGCACCTTGTGTCCCGGCGTCGGGTACGACTGTACGTAGACCTCGTCGCGTCCGGTCTCGTCTGAGACGTACGCCGCCCAATGCCCGTCGGCCGACACGCGCGCGGCGCGCTCGTGCGCGGCTGTCGCGAGATAGGGGTGCGGCGGCGATCCGTCCGGCGGCTGGACCCAGATCTCCTGGAGGCTCACCGGCTCGCCGGCCGCTCCACGGGCGTCGCGGTTGTCGGTGAACACCACCCCGCTCCCGTCGGGCGCCCAGTCACTCGGCCACTGCGTGCCCGGCCGGCGCGTCAGCGGCCGCTCGGCCCCGCCGTCGAGCGTCTGGACGGCCAGGTGCTTCCCCGTGCCATCGTTGACGGAGGAATTGACGGAGTAGGCGATCGCTCGCCCGTCCGGACTCCACTGCGGATCGTTCGCGTCCCGGTGGTCGGCGGTCAGCCGCTGCGTCGTGCCGACCGCGAGCTCGGTGACCCAGAGGTCGCTTTCGCGTTCTCCAGGCGCGACCGCGCCATAGGCGACACGGCGGCCGTCTGGCGAGAAGCGCGGCGCCCATGGAGCGCGCGACGGGATGACGCGCTGTGGGTGTCCCGCGCGGTCGGTCAGGATCAGTTTCAGGCTCTCCAGCCCCGAGCCTGCCGGGCGGTAGACGAGCGTGCCGGTCTCGGAGACGTCAAACCCGGTGAGAGCGAGGTCGAACACGTCGAGATCATTCGTGACCGGTTCGGGCGGGCCGGTCGGTTCCAGCCGATCGAGGTCGAACGGTTGCCGGAGCAGCGCGCCGTTGGCGCTCGCGTAGACGACGGCTCCCGCGACGTAGCGCGGCCCTTGCCCGGGCCCGAATCGCCGCACGCGACCGGTGGCGAGGTCCAATACGCCGACCCGCCCGTCGTCCATCCGGGCGCCGACCACAGTGACAAGGACCGCGTTCCGGCGCGGGAGCGGGTGGGGTGTGAGGAGGAAGGCCGTCGTATCCGCGAGACGGACGGCCGATGGTGTCCCGCCACCCGCCGACACGCGGATGAGCGTCGTGGCCATGGTGCTCGCGGCGCTCGCGACCGAACAAAGAATCACGTCGTCCGTACCCCACCCACAGTCCCAGCGGCTCGGTGTCGCCGTCGACATCGACGGCGCGGCGGTCACCACGAGCGAGGTGCCGCCGTCCAAGCGGATCTTGCGGAGCGCGCCGTGGCTAAAGAACGCCACCCACCCGCCGTCGGGGGAGAAGAACGGCAGGATGCCATCCTCCGTGCCCGGGATCGGCTGCGCCACGAGCTGGTCGAGCGGGCGCGCGTAGAGCCGCGGACCCTCCGGCCCACGGGCCGCGTAGACGACGGTGCGCCCGTCCGGCGAGATCACTGGGCCGCTGCCGAAATCGAGGGACCCGGAGTCGATCTGGATCGAAAAGCGCACCGCCTCGTGCTCTGGGGTGGGCGTGCGGCCCGCCAACGCGCGAGCGGTCCCGCGCTGGGCGCCCCACGCGAACGCCGCCCCAACGGCGAGGACGGCGGTCGCGAGCGCTGCGACTCTCGGCGCCAGATGGCGGGAGCGCGTCGGGGCGGTCAGCGCCCGGCCGAGATCACGTGCGGACGGAACTGGCGCGGTCAGTGCGGCGGCGAACGCGGACGCGCTCGCGAAGCGGTCCGCGGGAAGCTTTTCGAGCGCGGTCCGCACGGCGGCGTCGACGGCCGGCGGCACGCTCGGGCGTTGGGCGGTGAGCGAGCGGGGCGACTCGGTCATCACCCGCGCCACCACGGCCTGCGCCGTCGGGCCGGGGAACGGGGGCTCGCCGGCCAGCATCTCGTACGTCACGGCCCCGAGCGCGTAGACGTCGGTGCGCGCCGTGATCTGCCGCTCCCCCATCGCCTGCTCGGGCGCCATGTACGCCGGCGTGCCTAACGACAGGCCGGTCTGCGTCAACCGCGCGCCGCCGGCCTGTGCGACGGCGAGAGCGATGCCGAAGTCGGCCACGAGCGCGCTGCCCTCGTGCAGCAGGACGTTCTCCGGCTTCACGTCGCGGTGCACGACCCCATGCCGGTGCGCGTAGTCCAGCGCCGAGGCGACCTCCTGCGCGATCCGGACCGCGTCGGCCACCGGCAGCGCGCCCTCGCGCTCGAGCCGAGTGCGGAGGCTCGGGCCCTCGACGTACGGCATCACGTAGTAGGGCCGCCCGGCGAGTGCGCCCGCCTCCGGCCCGAACACGCCCGAGTCGAGGAGCGCGAGGATGTGCGGGTGCTGGAGGCGCGCGGTGACGCGGACCTCCTGCGCGAAGCGCTCGGCCCCCATCAGCGCGGTCAACTCGGCCGCGAGGACCTTCACGGCCACGGGTCGGTCGTGCTTCGGGTCGCGCGCCAGGTAGACGGTGGCCATGCCGCCGCGCCCGAGTTCGCGCTCGACGGCGTAGCGCCCGGCCAGGGCGGCGGCCGCCGCGTCGGCCAGCGCCGCCCGCTGCGCCTCGGCCCGCGCGGCCGCGTCCGCGGCGAGGTCGGCGAGCAGCGGAGTGGCCAGCGCGACCGCCGGGGCGGCGAGAACCCCACCCTCCCGCTCCGCGCGCTCGCAGGCCTCCACCAGCCGAGCGGCGTCCGCGTGCAGCCCCGGGTCCGCGCGGCACGCCGCCTCCAGGTACGCGTCGCGCGCCGCGGGCGGGCGGTCGAGCGCGCCGTCGACCATGCGCTGGACCTCGGCCCACCGCGCGGCCGGCGACGAGCCCGGCGACGAGCCCGGCGACGAGCCCGGCGACGAGCACACGCCGCGCGCGGCTCAGGCGGCGGCGGCATCGTCCAGCGCCTGGAACAGCCAACCGCGCGCCTTGACCCAGTCGCGCGCGACCGTGCGCGGCGTGACCCCCAGCGCCTCCGCCGTCTCGGCGTCCGTGAGGCCGCCGATGAACCGGCACTCGACGACAACGAGGCGGCCGGCGTCGGCCGCAGCGAGGGCGTCGAGCGACACCGTCCGCGCGCGCCCACCGCCGCGCCTCGCCGCGCGGTGCCGCCGGGCGTGGTCCACGAGCACGCGCCGCATCGCCTGCGCGGCCACGGCGAAGAACTGCGCCCGGTCCGCCCACTGGGCTCGCGTCTGGTCGACGAGGCGCAGGTACGCGTCGTGGACGAGTGCGGTCGTCGAGAGCGTGTGGCCGGGCGCCTCGAGCCCGAGTTGCCGGTGCGCGATCCGCGCCAGGTCGGCGTAGACCAGGGGCACGAGCGCGTCGAGCGCGCCCGGTACGCCGTCCCGTACCCGGCCGAGGAGTTCGGTGATGGCGTGCTCCGCTGGAGGCCCGGCCATGTCGCTCCGCCGCGCTGGGGTCGCCTGCACCGCGTGCAACCGTCGGTGGCGCCGGCGCGGCGATGTCTGAATTCGCGCGGCGGCGACGCGTCTACCGGTGCGCGACGGGACGGCGCGATGCCCGAATGTACGGGCACCCGCCCGAACCGGCAATGCGGACGACGGCGCCACACACAGGGCGGCCCGTCAGCTCGCGCATTCGTTGAGCGACCCCGTCGCCCCGACGGCTCCGGCGAGCCAGTCTGGCCCTGCGGGCCGCACCACCGCGACGCGGCCCTCGCCCGCGCGCGGCGGCCCTCGGACCCCCGAGGTCTCCCGGGGTGACAGCAGGACCACGCGGAGCAGATCCCCCCATGTCACGTCCCATGTCTCCCCGCACGCAGGCCCTTGCACAGGCCCGTCTGGATGCGCCGTCCGTCCCGCGCGTCTGGCACGCCCGCCGCCCGTCCCGCATGCGCTGGCCGCGGGCCGGTCGTCCGACCGCACTCCTCGCGCTCGCCGCCGCCGCCGCGGCCGCGTTCGGCGCGCACGTCGCGGCGGCGCAGGCCCAGTCGGCGGATGCACCGGCGGCGGCACCATTGGCGAACGCCCCGCCGGCGCGCGCGGGAACGGTCGTCCCGGTCTTGGCGACGGTGCCGGTGAACCCACGAACCTCCGCTTCACCGAGGCCGCTGGGGATCCGTGATCCGCACCGCATGCCCGCCCGTCGTGCGCGACGCGCGCACGCCGTGGCGGGCCGGCACCACCGCCGTCGCCGCCACGGCGCGTCCAGCGAACGATGCGCTAGACGCGCGACCTGTCCGGGCCCGAACCGACGAGCGCGGCGGTTTCAACTGCTTGCTGCACCACCGCCGCTCCTGGTGCGGCGGCGATCACCACCTCTCGTCGTCGTTCCCGCGCGGGCGCGATTTCAAGACTGCCGAACGCAAGGGCCGACTGCCGTAGGGGGACCGCACGCCTCGGGTGTTCCGTCCACAGCAACACCCCGATCGGTCGATCAACGGACGGCCTCGGACCCGGGCGAGCGCGGCGGATACACCGCGCGCCTCGCCGCCCGGGCCCGAGGCCGTCCGTAGATCCGCGGCCGTCTAACCAGCCAGCCACGCATCCCGACGTTCGGCGACGAAGGCATCGTCCGTCAGCTCGGGGTAGAGCCGCAGCACGCGGTCGATCTCGGCGGCCTGGCCGGGCGACAGACGCTCGTGCGGATCGAGCGTCCACGTGCCGCGCATCAGCCCCTGCCGTCGCAGGACTTCGTGAATCCCCGGGATACACCCCGCGTAGGCGTGGTGCGGATCGAAGAGCGCGCCGTTGGCGTCGGTGAGCGCGGCGGCGTGCGCGAGCCATCGCGCGTCGAGGGGCCCGCCGCCCGCCGCGTGCACCTCGCCGAGCATCTCGACCGCGCGGCGCGTCCACACCGCCCACTGGCCGAGCAGGCCGCCGACGATCCGGCGCGCAACCGGACGTCCCCCCACGGTGACCGGAAACGGCGTCAGCAGATCGACGACGATGTTGTCGTCGTTGCCCGTGTACAGCGCCACGTCTTCGCGCCCCGACTCGGCCACGGCGCGGACCACGTCGAGCGTGCGGTACCGGTCGAACGGCGCGATCTTGATCGCGACGAGGTTAGGCACTTCTTCGGCGAGCGCGCGCCAGAACCGGTAGCCCAGCTGGCGGCCGCCGACCGCGGGCTGGAGGTAGAAGCCGACCAGCGGCAGCACGTCGCTCACCGCGCGCGCGTGGCGCACGAGGGCGTCGTCGTCGGCCGCGCCGAGCGGCCCCGCCGGCCCGCCTAACGACAGCAGCCCCGCGTGGTAGCCCACCGCGCGCGCAACCTCGGCCTCGTGCACCGCATGGCGCGTATCACCGAGCAGGCCCGCGACGAGCGCGAACGCGCGCGGGGCGCCGGGGCGGTCGCGGGCCAGCCACGCCGCGGCCGTTTCGGCGGCAAGTTCGAGCACCGGGCGGTAGAGGCCGACCGCGGCGTCGTGGATGGCGAACTGCGTCGTGTGAACGCCAACGGCGATGCCGCCCGCGCCCGCGTCGACGTAATAGCGCGTGAGCGCGCGCTGGGCGCGCTCGTCGAGCGTGCGCGACGGGGCGAGGGCGAGCGGGTGCGCGGGGATCACCTGCCCCGCGAGCAGGTGGCGGCGGACGTTCACGCCCGCCTCAGCCCGAGGTCACGCGCGGCCTTCGGCCTTGTCGGTGCGTAGCTCGCGGCGCCACTTGAACGATTCGAGCCCGGTCGCGCCGCACACGAACAGCGCCATCACGCCGAGCACGGGGTAGATGCCCAGGTGGTGGTACTTGTAGGACAGCGCCATCACGCCGACTTGCCCCGCGTACCACACGCAATCGCGGACGCTCCGGCCGAGGTTCGCCGAGTTGTACTCGTGGCGGAGGCGGTCGACCTCGCGCCTCCAATCGATGCCGCGTTCGTCTCTGGCGCGCTCGTCGACGTCGCGCTCATCCGTCGTTCGTCCTGGGTGTGCCATGGATCCGGCGATGGCAACGCCCGTACCACATGTATCGAAGCCGTCACGGGTAGACGGCGCGAGCGGAGCACGCGCGGGTCAGTACTTGCCGTCGCGCACTTCGAACTTGGTGGGCTTCCCGAGCGTCGGCCCCCCCGCCTTGAGCCATTCGGGTACCCAGTCGATCAGCTCAGCCGTCGCGACGCTCGGCGCGCCGAAGAGGCGCTGTGCCCGCGCGGTGTCGCTCAGGAGCGCGTCGGGCGCCGTCGTGCCGACGAGGCGAGGGTCGCGGCGGAACGCGCGGCCGTAGCGGCGGGCGAGCTCGGCGACGCCGAGCGGCTCGGGGCCGGTCACGTTGACGACGAACGCGGGGCGCGCGGCGACGGCGAAGCACTGCAGCGCCTGCGCGTTCGCGTCGCCCTGCCAGATCACGTTGACCCACCCCGTGCGCACGTCGACCGGCTCGCCCGCCATGACGCGCTGGGCGAGGTCGACGAGCACGCCGTAGCGTAGGTCGACCGCGTAGCTCAGGCGCACCAGCGCGAGCGGGCTCGCCGCGCGGTCGCACGCCCACTCCAGCACGCGCTCGCGCCCGACGCAGGCGTTGGCGTACTCGCCGAGGGGCGTCAGCGGGTGATCCTCCGCGGCACCGCGCCCGGACTCGTCGCGCGCCGGCACGGCGGTACGCGGATAGACGTTCCCCGTCGAGAAGGCGACGACGCGCGCCCCCGCGTAGCGCTCGGCCGCGAGCGCGGGGGCGACGGTGTTGGTCGCCCACATGCGCGCGGGCGCATCACTCGCGCCGAACTTGAGCCCGGCCATGTAGACGACGAGCGCCGCGTCGGGGAGCGCGGCCAGCGACCCGCGGTCGAGCAGGTCGACGACGGCCGTCTCGACACCGTGCGCTTCGATCTGCCGGCGGGCGGCCGGGTCCGAGAAGCGCGACGCGGCGACGACGCGCCGGGCGGCGTGCGCGCCGCCTAACGTGTCGAAGGCGCGCCGGGCCATCCGCGCGAGCGACGGCCCCATCTTGCCGCCGGCGCCGAGCAGGATGAGGTCGCCCTCGGTGCGGCCGAGCACGCCGAGCACGCCGTCCGTCGGGCGCGACAGCCGCTCCTCGAGCGCGTCGAGGCCGCGTGGCGCGCCGGCCGCGCTGTCAGTCACCCGCGCCCAGGGTGGCGGTCTCCAGGGCGGCCGCCTCTGGGGTGGCCACCGGCATACCGCCGAGCGAGACGCCCAACTCCGCGGCGAGCTCGCGCCGTGCGGCGTCGATCAGCGCGCGCACGCGCTCGCGTAGCGCCGGCACGTCGTCGGCGGTCAGCCCCGTCGTCTCGATCGGGTCGAGGACGCGGCACACGGCGGTCGTACGGCCGACGAGAAACGAGTGCTTCGCCATCGCCGCGCGCGTCCCCGCGATCGCGATCGGCAGCACGGGCGCCTGCGCCTGCACGGCGACGTGGAACGCCCCGTCCTTGAAGGGGAGCAGGTCATCGGTCGGCGAGCGCGTCCCCTCGGGAAAGACCATCACCGAGACGCGCTTGGTGAGTCGGTCGCGGCACTTCACGAGCGCGCCGACCGCGCTCTGGCGGTTGCCGCGCACGAGCGGCACGTCGCCGGCCATCCGCATCAACCACCCCATCACCGGGATGTTGAAGATGGTCTTCTTCGCGAGCCACTTCATCTCCCACGGGAGGAAGCAGATCAGGAAGATGTCGGCGTACGACTCGTGGTTGCTGACCGCGACGTACGGCCGGCGCGGGTCGCGCACGCGTACGCCGTCGACGCGGAAGTGCCACCACGGGTTGAGCTGCGCGCCGATACGGCCGAGCGAGCGGAACACGCGCCCGACCGCGTAGCGGCCGGGGTCGAACGGCGCGGTGCAGGCGAAGACGACGCACGCCAGCGGAAAGCCGACGAGGACGAGGGCGACCCAGACGACCCAGACCCAGGCCGTGACGAGGCGCTGCACGGCCGGCCGTTAGGCGGCGGGCGGCGCCGGCGCGTCGGTCTTCTCGCCGGCCTGACCGGCGTCGTACGCGACCCGCGCCGCCTCGGCGCCGCGGAACCCGACCTTCGAGTGCGTGCCGTCGCAGAACGGCAGGTTGCTGCTCGCACCGCACCGGCAGAGCGCGATGGCCTTGCGCCCCTCGGTCGAGATGGGCTGTCCCGCGGCGTCGACGAGGCGCACGCGGGCCATGTCGTCGCCGGCGATGACGAAGGGGCCGTTCTCGCGGACGGTGATGGTGATCGGGTCCATGACGTGGGGCAGTATCGAGGTGAATGAGGCCGGGCGGTCGATCGACGCGAGGCGACGTCCGAGGCGCCGGGTCAGGCCGTCGCGCCCGAGGCGGCCTCGCGCGCGTGGCGTTTGAGCCGTTCGACCATCGCCCCGAGTCCGACCTCGCGCGCGGCAAGGCCGAGCCCGCCCATGAGCTGACGAACGTAGTCGGACGGGATGGCCAGTGTAGCGGCGGGGGGCTGGTCGTTGACCGCCTGGAAGGTCAGCGCCAGCACCGCCGCGATCGTCGGCGACTGCCGCGCGTTGACGTCCGCGTAGAAATGCAGCGTGCCGTCGTCGCGTCGCTCGGGGAAGAGGTCGACCCGGGTCTGGCACTCGGGCACCGTGTACGCGGCGCGGTCCACGGCCGCATATCGCGCGGGGATGGGTTCGAGCTGCTTCGCGTAGCCGACGAGCGCCTGCATCTTCTCCTCGCGTCCGAGCGCGCGGAAGCGGGTGAGGACACGGTCGAGCTTGGGCGGGAGCGGGGCGGGGGGGGCCTCGCTCATGGGGCAGTCCTGGTCAGGTCGCGGGTCACTGAAGCGGCTTACTGGAAGTCGACGGGCAGACCGGGCCGCAGCATCGGCGTGAGCCAGCGCGCGTCCCAGTTCGCCATCCGCACGCAGCCGTGCGACATCGTGTACCCCACGTCTTCCGGGTCGGGCGTGCCATGCAGCCCGACGTGCGGGCGCGAGAGCTGCGCCCAGAGCACGCCGACCGGCGAGTTGGGCCCGGGTGCGAGCAGCGCGTTCGGCCGTCCGCCCCGCGCCTCGCCGAGGACCACGGGGTCGTAGCGGTAGCGCGGGTTGGGGGTCGTACTCACGACGTGCAGCCGGCCGATCGGCGACGGCAGCGTCGGCGACCCGACGGTGACGGGAAGCCAGAAGCGCGTCCCGCCGCCCGCGTCGACGCCGCGGATCGAGCCCTCGCGCTTGTCGACCACGAGGCGCGCGACCGCCGGGGCGGCGCCGCGCTGAATGTTGGGCACGACGAGGCGCGTGCCGGCCGGCGCGTGGTTGACATCGACCGCGGGGTTGAGGCGGCGGATCGCGTCGGTGGTCGCGTGGAAGCGCTCGCCGAGCATCTCGAGCATCGACTGATAGCAGAGGCAGTCGACCTTGGCCTTCTCGTACATCGAGCCGGGGACGCGGCGGTACGGGCCGGCGACGTCCGCGGGCGTGATCGTGTACTCGGTGAGCGGCTCTCGCGCGCCAACCAGCCGCTCGAGGCGGGCGACGACCGCCGCGTCGGCGCTGTCGCCACGCGACATGTGCGAGGCGACGCGGAAGGCGCGGATCGCGAAGACGGTGTTCTCGTTCCACACCCCGCTGACCGCCCCGGGGCTGAAGCGCGCGGCGTCGAGGAGCACCTGCACGTGCATCACCTCGGGGCCGCTGCCGCCGTAGACGGCGTCGGTCAGTGGCGCGACCACGTCCTCCCGGGCGAGCGTGGTCGACAGGCGGCCGGCGAAGTTGGGCGCGCCCGCGACGTTCGGCGCGTCGACGGTGACCCCGGGCGTGGCCGCGACCGTGCCCGCGGGCGACGACTCGGTGAGCGGCGACGCGGCCGGCGGGGTGGTCGCCGCAACCGACGCGGCCGTGGCGGGGGCGACCTCCCCGCTCGCGCTGTCCGTGGTGCCGCGCGCGGTGGGCTTCGTCGTCCCGAGGGCAGCCGTCGTCGTCGCGGCGGCGGTCGTGGTCCCGGCCGACCGCGCGACGGGTGCGGCGGGCAGCGCGGAGGCGTCGGGGCCAGGCGCGGCGAGCGCCGCGACGCCTGCGGCCGTCGCGCCCGGGACGGCGCCGGGCACGTCGGCGGCGGGGTCGAGGAGAACCGTCGACGTCACGCGCGGCGGGCGCGCGCCCTTGCGCGCGCTCGCCACTTTGGCCGCGGACTTCTTGGCGAGCGCGCTCTTCGCGGCGGGTCGCGCGCCGGGGTGCGCGCCCGGACTCGCGGCGGTCCGCGACGTGCCGCGCACCGGCGTGACGGGGGTGTGCGCGCGCGAGGGGTGTCCACCGGCGGTCGAACTCACGCTGCGTGGCGGCTGTGCTCCCCCGTCCTGGGTGCTCCCGACCTGGGCGCGCCCGCCCTGCGCGCTCGCGCCACGCACGGCGACGAACGCGCTGGCGGCGGCGATCGCGGCGCGCACCGCACGCGCGGTCGGGGCAGGGAAGGCGGGCGTCGGCGGGCGGCGTCCGGACGGCATGACGTAACTCCTCGTGGGGCGTGCCAAGCCGAGCGCGGCGGGCGTCGCCGGCTCGGGGGGTCTAAAGATGGCAGCGCCCGTGCCAGTTCGCTCGGCTGCGGCGGACGCGCATCACGCCGCGGCCGCCGCGACCGCGGCGTCGGGTGCGGCGTCGGGTGCGGCGTCGGGTGCGGCGTCGGGTGCGGCGGCCGGCGGCGCGGGAGGAGCGGGGACCCCCGCCGGGGTGCGACCGTCCACGGTGACGAGCACCGTCTCGCGCCCCGAAAAGGCGAGGCGGACCTGCTCAGCGCGCAGACGCTCCAGCAGCGCGAGGTTGATCCGCTGCTGAATGTCCATGTAGGTCGTGTAGTCCGCGGTGGTCACGAAGTAGACGGTCTCGACGACGAGCGCGGCGTCGGTGATCGCCGAGAAGTGCGAGCGGTCGAGACGCGTCTGCGGAATGGCCGCGATGATCTCGCGGAGGATCGGCGGCACGCGGGCGATCGTTTCGGCCGGGGTGCCCGGGTCGAGCGCGACGGTGAACGAGACGCGACGCTCGGTCTGGCGCTGGTAGTTGCGGATGCGCGCCTTCAGCAACTCCGCGTTGGCGATCACGATCTGTTCGCCCGACAGCGAGCGGATGCGCGTCGTCTTGAGCCCGACGTTCTCGACCGTCCCCTGGTACTGGTCGACGACGATGTAATCGCCCACGACGAAGGGCTTGTCGAGCGCGATCGAGAGCGAGGCGAGGAGGTCGCCGAGCGTGCTCTGCACCGCGAGCGCGACGGCCACGCCGGCGACGCCGAGTCCGGTGACGAGCGCGGTCACGTTGACGCCGACCGCGTCGAGGGCGGCGAGGACGACGATCACCCAGAGCGCGACGCGCGCGATGATGCCCAGCAGGTTGAGCGAGGTCAGCGCCGCCTTGTCGTGCTCGAGGCGTTCGGCGCGGGCGCGGTAGAGCCAGTACGAGACGGCGCCGTTGGCCCAGCTCACCATCTGCAGGTAGAGCGCGAGCCGGGCGACGAGGTCGACGTAGCGGTCGTACTTGTCGGGGAGGTCGGGCAGGCCCGCGTGCCCGATCGCCAGCGCGACGAAGAAGAGGAAGCTGACGCGCGTCCGGCGGAGTGCGCCGAGGGCGATCGTCTCGCGCTCGTTGTCGTGCCGGGCGGCGGCGGCGGTGAGGCGGCCGATGAGGAGCCGGCGGACGACGAGGAGCAGGGCGAGCGAGACCCCGAAAATCACGGCCGCGGCGATCCACGCGCGCAGCGTACTCCCGAGGTAGACAGCGTCGAGCGCGTCGCGGACGAGGGCGTGCGGCGCGGCCACCACGGCCGGGAGCCGCAGCTGCGCGAGCGCGAGGATGCCCGCGGGCCGCGTCAGGTCGCGGCCCGTCGCGCGGAGGCGCCGCAGCCCGCGGCGCCCCGGACGGCCGCGCGTCAGGCGGCGGCCGGCTTGCGGCGCGACCACGCCTCCATCGCGTCGCAGGCGTCGCAATTACCGCAGTGCCAATCGGGGTCGACGGCCTCGCCGAAGTACTCGAGGATGTAACGCGTGCGGCAATGCGCCGTCTGCGCGAAATCGACGATCGCCTGCAGCTTCTGCTGGTCGCGCGCGCGCCGCTCCTCGTAGTCGAGGAGGTCGGCGCTCAGGTCGACCTGGGTGAGCGGGCCGGCGCCGGGCAACCGCTCCCACTCGCCGTCTCGGTGCTCGCGCACGAGGCCGTGCCGCTTGAGGAGCATCAGCGTGATGCGGGCCTTGCGGCGCGGCACGCCACTCCGTTCGGCCAGCTCGTCGAGGGCGACGGGCGTCCGCTCGTCATACGTCTGCAGGACGATCGCGACCTTCGCGGCCTCTTCGACCTCGGGGTACTTGCCGCCGAGGAAGTAGCTCTGGATGCGCCGGTCCTCGACGCGGTAGAGCAGGGTGCAGGTCGACGGCTCGCCGTCGCGCCCCGCGCGCCCGGCTTCCTGATAGTACGCCTCGACCGAGCCCGGGAAGTTGTAGTGGACGACGAAGCGCAGGTCGGGCTTGTCGATGCCGAGCCCGAAGGCGTTGGTCGCGACGATTGCCTTGACGTCGTCGGCCATGAAGCGGTCCTGCGCGAGCTTGCGTTCGGCCGGCGAGAGCTTGCCGTGGTACAGGGCGAACTGGTGCTTGCGGTGGAACTTGTCCGCGAGCATCGCGTGGAGGCGTTCGGCCTCCTTGATCGTCGCGACGTAGATCACGCCGACGCCCGGCGTCACGTCGAGGAGCGTGCGGAGCGCTTCGTCCTTGGCCGTCGCGTTGACCGTGCGCTGCACGTCGAAGCGCAGATTGGGGCGCGCGAAGCCGGTGATCGTGACGTGCGGGTCGCGCATGCCGAGCTGGCGGATGATGTCGGCCCGCACCTCGTCGGTGGCCGTCGCGGTCAGCGCGAGGATCGGCGGGCGGCCGAGTCGCTTGACGACGGAACCGAGCGCGAGGTAGTCGGGGCGGAAGTCGTGGCCCCAATGCGAGACACAGTGGGCCTCGTCGACGACGAAGAGGCCCACCTTGCGCTGCAAAAGCATTTCGAAGAAGTCCCGGTCCTTGAAGCGCTCGGGAGTGACGTAGAGGATCTCGCCCTCGCCGTCGACGATCGCGCGCTCGGTCTCGCGGTGCTGCGCCGTGGTCTGGTGCGAGTGCACGGCCAGCGCGTCGACGCCCTGGGCCTGGAGCTTGTCCTGCTGGTCCTTCATGAGCGCGATGAGCGGGCTTACGACGAGCGTGAGGCCCGGCAGCACGAGCGCGGGGAACTGGTAGATGAGAGACTTCCCGCTCCCGGTCGGCATCACGACCATCGTGTCCTCGCCTCGGAGGACGTGCTGGATCGGTTCGAACTGGCGGTACTGGAAGTCGTCGAAGCCGAATCGATCGGCGAGAATGGCTCGCGCCCGCGTGCGTGTGAGCGACGCGGGGACGTCGGATGTCGTCATGGTCGGCTGGAGGGCAGGATTCGGACCCGGCCGGGGCCCGGCAGCCCTGGCCTTCGCATTGCACGGCGAGCGTTCCCGTCCGCGCCGCGCGCGAACGTCGTACGGGACGCGCGCGACCGGTCCGCGACGTGGACGCGACGCGTCCGCGACACGCGCTCCACCCGTCAGCAACCGCCCGAGGGTCCGATGGCCGAAATCCGCGTTCGTCCGCAGCGCCGCAGTCTCGTGTGGCTCTGGATCCTGCTGACCGTGGCGGTCCTAGCGCTCATCGCGTGGTACCTCGTTTCGAGCGGCACGATCCGCGTGCGCTCCGGCGACGCGCCCGGCGGCGCGTCGGGCGCGGCGGCCGCGCTCGTCCGCGCCGCGCCTTCTCTCGTCCTGACCTGACCCATGGCCAACAACCCGATTCCGCGCGGGCTCCGCGACGAGGCCACCGTCGGCCCCGACCCGCGCCGTCCGCGCGACCTCCGCCGCCTGAGCGAGCTGCGGTACGAAGTCGCCGACGGCGAGCCGGACATCCGCGGCTGGACCGCGTACGCGTCGACGGGCCGCGAGGTCGGCACCGTCGCCGACCTGCTCGTCGACCCCGAGGCGGGCGAGGTGGTGATGCTCGACATCGACCTGCGCCGCGGCGACCAGCACACGCTCGCGCCCATCCGCGCCGCGTGGATCGACCACGCCACGCGTCGTGTGGTCCTCGACGCGCGGGCACTCCTCGCCGACCCCGCCAACTCGGCGGCGCCCGCCGCGCGTGAGACCGCCGTCACGCCGGGCGCGCCGCTCGCCCCGTCCGTCGCCGAGTCGCCAGCCGCGCTCCCCGCGCTCCCGCGACGCGGCCCGCTGAGCGACGCGGACATCCAGCGGTTCGACGCGGCCTACCAGGAGAACTACGGCGAGCGGGCCGCCGAGCGCGAGGCGACGTGGCGCGTGCCCCGGGGGAGCGACGACGCGCTGGAGTTTGCGCCGCGGCGGCTGCTCGACCCGGCCGAGCGTTCAGAGGCGGCGGGTGAGTCGAGCGCGGGCGCGCCGGCCGTCGACCGCCGCGTCGCGCGCGTGGACGACGCGAGCGCGCTCGACGACGACGCCGCGATCGACCCGCGCGAGCTCGACGCGCGCGTGCGGATCGACGAGGGCGCGACGGTCGACGCGGACGCGCCCGTAGCCGGCGTGCGCTACGAGGGGGACGAGGAGGTGCCACATAACTATGGCCGACCCGTCGACGCCTACGGACCGGGCCACGGCAGCGGGCGCATCGGCTTCAACAAGGTCGTCAGCCGCCTGCCGTACGACGCCGCGTCGTCGGCGACGTCCGACGCGAACGCGACCGACGCGGCTGGGCCCGACGCCCCCCGGTCGGTGCGCTATCGCCAGTACAACGACCGGTACGCGGGCCCGGACGACGCGCGGTAAGCGCGGTACGCACGGCGGTAGATAGGCACGCGTGGGCCGGCACGCGCGTGCGCCGGCCCACGCCGGCCCGGACCTGTCGCGCCGGTCGCGCGTACCACAACCATGCTCATCCGCCGCTCCGATCCGATCCCCGCCCGCGAGATCACGCCGGAGGCGGAGTACCTCGACCGACGTCGCTTTCTGCGCGACGCCGGTCTCCTCGGGCTCGGTGTCGCGGCCGGCGGGCTGGCCGCCTCCGGACTGGCCGCGTGCGCCGGGGGCGCCGCAGGCGGCCCGCCCTCGCCCGACCGTCCGACCGCGTTCGAGGACGCGACCGGCTACAACAACTACTACGAGTTCGGGACGTCGAAGGACGACCCCAAGACCAACGCGACCGCGTTCCGCTCCCGGCCGTGGAAGGTGGCCGTCGAAGGACTCGTGCAACGGCCCGCGACCTACGCCCTCGACGACCTGCTGAAGGGGAGTTCGGCCGCCGACTACGTCTACCGCCATCGCTGCGTCGAAGCGTGGTCGATGGTGATTCCGTGGCTCGGGTACGGACTCGGCGACGTGCTCCGCCGCCTGCAGCCGCTGCCGTCGGCGCGGTGGGTGGAGTTCACGACGTTGTTCGACCCGAGTCAGCTGCCCGGCGAGCGGACCAGCGTGCTGCCGTGGCCGTACACCGAGGCGCTGCGCCTCGACGAGGCGATGCATCCGCTAACGCTGCTCGCGACGGGGATGTACGGGCGCGCGCTCCCCAACCAGAACGGCGCGCCGCTGCGGCTGGTCGTGCCGTGGAAGTACGGCTTCAAGGGCGCGAAGGCGATCGCGCGAATCCGCCTGACGGACGCGCAACCGCCGACGACGTGGAATACGGCCGCGCCCGACGAGTACGGGTTCTACGCCAACGTCAACCCCGCCGTCGATCACCCGCGCTGGACGCAGGCCAAGGAGCGCCGCGTCGGCGAGTTCCGCCGCCGCGCGACCTTGCCGTTCAACGGCTACGCCGACCAGGTCGCGTCGCTCTACCGCGGGATGGACCTGGTCCGCAACTTCTGACGGCCGACGTCTCGTGACCACGATCGCGTCGGCCCCGGCCGGCGAACGGGTCCGCCTCTGGCTGGCGCCCGCCGGGCGGCCGCTCGCGCGCGTGTTCGGGCGGGACTGGGGGCGCGGGCTCGTCTGGACCGGCGCGCTCGCCCCCGCGCTGTTCCTGGCGTGGCAGCTCTGGCGTGCGTCCCAGGGCGAGCCGCACACCCTGGGCCGCGAGCCAGTGAAAGGGCTGGAGCACGCGACCGGCGGTTGGGCGATCCGCTTTCTGCTCGCGACCGTCGCGGTGACGCCGGTGCGTCAGCTGACGGGATGGAACTGGCTGGCGCGGTATCGGCGCGTCTTCGGACTGGTGACGTTCGCATACGCGACCGCGCACCTCACGACGTACGCGGCGCTCGACCTAGAGCTCAACCTCGGCGACCTCGCGCACGAAGTCGTCAAGCGGCCGTACCTCGTGGTCGGGTTCGCCGGGTGGCTCGCGCTCGTGCCGCTGGCACTGACGAGCACGACCGCGTGGATCCGCCGGCTCGGGGGCGCGCGCTGGAACGCGCTGCACCGCCTCACGTACGCGGTCGCCGCCCTCGCGGTCGTGCACTTCTGGATGAGTCAGAAGAAGGACCACCGCGAGCCGCTGCTCTGGGGCGCCGCGTTCGCGCTCTTGCTGGGCTGGCGCTTGCTGCGCCCGACTCGGCCGCTCGCGCCGTTAGGCAAGCCCGACTATCCGGCGTGACGTACCTCACACGTTCGGTCGAGATCCGGGCCGAGAACGATCGTCTGCGCGAAAAGGTCGGCGCAATTCTGCTTCAGTGGAACGCAATACGCATGGTCAGGGCTTCGCCGCTCGAGGAAAGCTGGTGAGCGCGTCCAAATTCCAGGAGGTACCATGCGCACGATTATTACGACCCTTGTCATAGCCGCGGCGGTTCCGTTCGCGGCCCACGCGCAGACGTCGACGACGGCGCAGCCGCCGACCACGACGTCGAGCTCGACCACGATGAGCGCGACGCAGAGCGCCACCGGCCGGGACAGCGTCAGCATGAAGCGGCGCAGCCACTCGACCCGGCGCACGCGGCGTCACCACACGACGATCGACCGCAGCAGCACGACGACCGTGACCAACTCGGGCACGGGTAGCACGGCGGGGAGCATGAGTGGCATGAGCGGCGGCACGTCGGGCAGCGGCATGAGCGGGAGCAGCGCGTCGGGCAGCGGGATGTCCGGCACAAGCGGCTCGGGCATGAGCGGCTCCAGCGGTTCGAGCACCCACGGGAGTCGCAACCGCGGCTCGTCCGGCTCGGGCGCGACGGGCACGGGCACCGGAACCGGCAGCAACGGGACGGCGCCGACGGGCGGCATGAGCGGCGGGACCACGGGCGCGGCGACCGGGTCGACCGGCGCCCCGTCGGCGGGCAGCACGCCCCGCACGCCGCGCTAATCCGTCTGGCGCCGCGCTCGCACGCCGCGCGTCACGCGACCGTCGGTCGCGCGTGACCCCCCGGCGGACTCCGGTCCGCCGGGGGGTTCGCGTTCATGGGTCCATCCGGGTCGATCCGCGGGCAGACGTGAGGGCGGGTCGTCGCGGGTCGTCGCGGGTTAGGTTCTCGCGATGCCCAAGCGCCTCGCCACTCGCCTTCAGTGCTACGCCGCGACGGCGCCCGGCCTCGAGCCGCTCGCCGCCGGCGAACTCCGCGCGCTGGTCGAGGCGCCTGTCGCGGCCGACGTTGGCGGCGTCGCCTTCGCGGCCAGCGCGACCGAACTTTACGCCGTCAACCTCTGGCTCAGGACCGCCAGTCGCGTGCTCGTGCGTCTCGCCGAGTTCGAGGCCGTGCATTTCTCCGAGCTGCAGCGCGGGGCGGAGGCGATCGCCTGGGAGCAGTTCGTCGGCCCGCGCGACGCGGTGCGGCTGCGGGTGACATGCCGCAAGTCGCGCCTCTACCACTCCGACGCGGTCGCCGAGCGGGTCGGCGAGGCGATCCGTCGGCGGACGGGCGCGGTCGTCGTAGACGGCGCGGGCGGCGGTGAAGAAGACGACGCGCCCGACGCGGCGCAGCTCTTCGTCGTGCGGCTGCTGCACGACCGGTGCACGATCTCGGTCGACAGCTCGGGCGAGCTGCTGCACCGGCGCGGCTACCGGCAGGCGCTGGCGAAGGCGCCGCTGCGTGAGACGCTCGCGGCGGCGCTCCTCCTCGCCAGCGGCTACGACGGCAGCGGCCCGCTGCTCGACCCGCTCTGCGGGTCGGGCACGATCCCGATCGAGGCCGCGCTGATCGCCCGCCGGATCGCGCCGGGGCGGCATCGCGCCTTCGCGTTCGAGCGCTGGCTCGACTTCGACCCGGCGGCGTGGCGCGCGTTGCGGGCGCGCGCAGACGACGAGGTGCGGTCGTTCGCGCCGCACGCGATCGTCGGGAGCGACCGCGACGCCGGCGCGGTCGCGGCCGCGCGGGCCAACGCGGAGCGCGCCGGCACGGCCGACGACGTCGAGTTCGAGCAGCGCGCGCTGTCCAACGCGGCGGCGCCGGGAGGCGGCGCGGAGGGCAGCCCCGCGGGGTGGCTCGTGACCAACCCGCCCTACGGTAAGCGGCTCGGCGAGCGCGAGGCGCTGCGCGACCTGTGGGCGCGACTCGGGCAGTTCGCCGAAGTGCGGTGCGCGGGGTGGCGGATGGCCGTGCTCGCGCCCGGGGGGCTCGTCGGCGCGCGGCTCGACGTCCCGCTCGCGGCCGCGGCGAGCACGCGGAACGGGGGTCTGGCGGTGGACATCGCGGTCGGCACGGTGCCGGGCGGCGCCGCCGCGGCCGGTCTGGCGGCGGTCGAAGGCGAGCCCGTCGCGGGCTGAGTCGCGCTCGGGGCGCGCGCCTAACGCCCGCGCGCGGGCACGGGCGCGGCGCCCTCGGGCCCGGCGCCGCGCCCTTTACGGCAGCGGTCGCTGCAGTAACGCACCTCGTCCCAGTCGCGCGCCCACTTCTTCCGCCACGTGAACGGCAGGCCGCACCGGGCGCACGTCTTCGTCGGCCGCTCGGACGGCGGGCGGGCGCGCGCGGGACGGGGGTCTGAGGTCGAGCTGCGGCGGGACATCCCGGGGCTAAGTCCGCGCGGGCGGCGCACGTTCCTGCGGCCCGCCTGCGGCTCGCCTGCGGCCCGTCGCCCCAACCCGGCCCGAGCCGCCCCATCCGGCCCCGATCCGGTGTAGGTTGCGGCGTGCACACCAGCGGCGCCGCGGGCAGCGTGTTCGACCCGTCGCACGTCCTCGCGGAGCTCGACATCGGCGTGGCGTGCGTCGCGCGCGATTGGCGGATCGCGTTTGCCAACGCCGCGTGGGCCGACCTCCTGGGTGGGTCGCCCGCGGCGACGTTCGTCGGCCGCGACCTGTGGGAGGTGCTGCCCGGCCTCGCGACCGGACCAGGGGCGGGCGTCCTGCGCGCCACGCACGCCGACGGCGTGCCGCGCAAGCTCCGCGTTCGCCACGCCGGACGCGACGGCGCGACCGACGGCACGCTGGCCGTCCACGCGAGCGGCGGCGCCGACGGGGCACTCGTCTGCACGCTGCGCGACGTCACCGCGGAGGCGCGGCTCGAGCGCGTACAGGATCGCGTGCTCGAGAGCATCGGCGAGGCCCTCATCGTCGCGGGACCGGACTGGCGGGTCACCTACGTCAACGCGGCGGCCGAGCGCGTCGCCGGCGTCGCGCGGGCGCGGGTGCTCGACCGCACGCTGTGGGAGGCGTACCCCGCGCTCGTCGGCACGCCCGTCGAGGCGGCCTGTCGCGCGGCGATGACCGACCGCGTGCCGCGCGCCGCGCGCACGGCGCCGGTGGTGCGCCGCCCGGGCGGCGCGGCCGCGCTGTTCGACGCGCAGTGCTACCCGGTCCCGGACGACGGCGTCGCGTTGCTCTTCAGCGAAGTCAGCGCGCGCGAGCGACAGGCGCGCGCCCTCGCGGAGCGGAGCGCGGAGAACGAGCGCCTGCGCGAACTCGCGCGGGCGATGGCCGCGGAGCGCGACGCGCCCGCGCTGCTCGAAACGCTGTGCGAGGCGGCGACGACGCTCTGCGGCGCGGCGGGCGCGACGGTGTGCGAGGTCGACGCCGAGGGCTACGGCGTCTGCGTCGCGGCGGAGAACTTCTCGGCGCGCCTGCGCGGGATGCGCTTCGCGCTCGCGGGCACGCCGAGTGGGCGCGTGCTCGCCGACGCGGGGGCGCTGCCGCCGCACGCGGAGGCGCGGGCGCCGGCCGAGGGCGAGGGGCACGACCCGGCAACCTGCGGCACCTTCGCCGACGGGCGCGCGGTCGGCCCGCGGATGCTCGCCGTGCTCGCCGCACACGAGGCCGCGCTCGGCGTGCTCGCGATCGCGCGGCCCGTAGGCGAGCCGCCGTTCAGCGTGCGCGACGAGGAGCGCCTGCGCGTGGTCGCCGACCACGCGGCGCTCGCCCTGTGGAAGGCCCGTCTGGTCGACGAGGCGCGCACGGCCAACGAGATGAAGAGCGGCTTCCTGGCGACGGTCAGCCACGAACTGCGCACGCCGCTCACCGCGCTCACCGGCTACGGCGAACTCGTCGCCGACGAGATCCTCGGGCCACTCACGCCGTCGCAGGCCGACGTGATGGAGCGCATGCGGGCCGTGACGCACCAACTCACGGCGATGATCGAGGAGATCCTCACCTTCTCGGCGCTCGAGGCCGGACGCGAGCTCGTGCGCCCCGCGCCGGCCGACGTCGACGAGGTAATCCGCGCGGTTTCGGCCGTCGTCGAGCCGCTCGCGGCGCAGAAAGGGCTCGCCTTCGCGGCGGTGGTGCCTGCGGTGCGGCCGCCCCTCGTCACGGACCCCGACAAGCTGCGCCAGATCCTCGTGAACCTGTGCGGGAACGCCGTCAAGTTCACCGCCAGCGGCGGCGTGCGCGTCGTGGTAGCCGCGGAGCCGCGGGAGGCGCCGACGCGGGTCACGTTCACCGTGGCGGACACGGGGGTCGGGATCGCCGCGGCGGACCTGCCGCGACTCTTCCACGCCTTCGCGCAGCTCGACACGGGACTGACGCGCCGCTACGGCGGGACCGGGCTCGGGCTCTACATCTCGCAGCGGCTCGCGCGGCTTCTGGGGGGGCGCATCGACGTCGAGTCGCGGGCGGGAGACGGGTCGACGTTCACCCTGACGCTGCCGCTGACGCTCGCGCCGCTGCCGCAAGCGCGATGAGGCTCGGGCTGCGCGGTTCACCGTGGCAGCGCCGCGCGGGTCAGCCCTAGCTCGCGCCTTTCGACGCGCGGCGGCTTCGATCAGCAGGCGCTCACGCAACGCGGGGCGAGTAGATTCGCGGGCATGTCTGCGACCGCGATCACGAGCGTCTTCAACGACGCGTACATCGCCGAGGTCTACGAGGCGTACCGCCGCGACCCGGCCACCGTCGACGCCTCGTGGCGTCAGTTCTTCGGCATGGCCGAGTCGATGGCCGGGCTCATCCAGCCGGCCGCCGGATCGGCGTCGAACGGCTCGACCGGGGGGCAGCAGCAGGCGCCGGACGCGGAGCTGCTGCGGAAGACGGCCGCGGCCGCCGCGCTGGTGAACGGGATCCGCGAGTACGGGCACCTCGCCGTCGCGATCGATCCGTTAGGCGGGGCGCCGCAGGGCGCGCGCGAGCTGACGCCCGAGTACTACGGGATCGCCGAAGCGGACCTCGCCGCGGTGCCGGCCGCGGCGCTCGGGTTCACGGACGGGCGCTTCTCGACGGCGGCCGAGGTCGTCGCGCTACTGCGCCGCCGCTACTCCGGCGCGCTCGGCATCGAGTACACGCACCTCTCGAGCGACGCGGAGCGCGAGTGGTTCCGCTCGACGCTGCGCCAGGGCCGGGTGACGACGCCGCTCACGGCCGACGAGAAGCGCGCGGTGCTCGTGCGCCTCACCGAGGTGGACGGGCTGGAGCGGTTCCTGGGCTTCGCGTTCCAGGGCAAGAAGCGCTTCTCGATCGAGGGCACGGACGCGCTCGTCCCGATGCTGGACGAGGCGATCGCGCAGGCCGCGGCGCGCGGCGCGCGCGAGGTGACGATCGGCATGGCCCACCGCGGGCGGCTCAACGTGCTGGTGCACGTGTTAGGCAAGCCGTACGAGGCGCTGTTCGCCGAGTTCGAGGGGCGCCACGCGGACCCGGCGGACGACACCGAGACGGGCGACGTCAAGTACCACATGGGGTACGACGGGCGGCGCGCGGCGGGCGGGCGCGAGGTCGCGGTCACGCTCGCGCCCAACCCGAGCCACCTCGAGTTCGTCGGCCCCGTGATCGACGGCGAGGCGCGGGCGAAGCAGCGCGTCGAGGGCGCGCCGTGGGAGCGCGACGAGACGCGCGTGCTGCCGATCGCGGTGCACGGCGACGCGGCGTTCATCGGCGAGGGCGTGGTCGCGGAGACGCTCAACCTGTACCGGCTGCGCGGGTATCGGGTGGGTGGCACGCTGCACATCATCACCAACAACCAGGTCGGCTTCACGACGGACCCGATCGACTCGCGTTCGACGCACTACGCGAGCGACCTGGCCAAGGGCTTCGACATCCCGGTGCTGCACGTGAACGGCGACGACGCCGAGGCGTGCGTGATCGCCGTGCGGATGGCGACGGCGTACCGGACGCAGTTCGCGAAGGACGTGCTGATCGACCTCGTCGGGTACCGGCGCTGGGGCCACAACGAGACGGACGAGCCCGCCTTCACGCAGCCGACGCTCTACGACGCGATCCGCGCGCACCCGACGCCGCGGCAGGTGTGGGGCGAGCGACTCGCGCGCGAGGGCGTGCTGGCGGCGGCCGACGTCGAGCGGCTGGACCAGGAGACGCGCGCGCGCTTCCAGGCGGCGTACGACCGCATGAAGCAGGGCGCGGGGCGCGCGGAGGCGACGCCGACCGGCGCGCCGGCGACGAACGGCAACTCGTCGAACGGGGCCTCGTCGAACGGCGCCGCGGCGCACGGAGCGGCGGCCAACGGCGACGGGGCGCACGCGGCGGCCGCGGAGGGCCTGGCCGCCGACACCGCCGTGCCGGCTGGGCAGCTGGTCGCCCTCCAGGCGGAGCTGCTGACGTACCCGGACGGCTTCCAGCCGCACCCCAAGCTCGCGAAGATCCTCGAGCGGCGGTCTGCGGCGTTAGGCGACAAGGGCGGGATCGAGTGGGGGCAGGCGGAGCAGCTCGCCTTCGCGACGCTGGTCACCGAGGGCGTGAGCGTCCGCCTCACGGGCCAGGACGCGGAACGCGGGACGTTCGGGCACCGGAACGCGGTGCTGCACGACCCGCGCGACGGGCGGACCTACACGCCGCTTGCCAACCTGCGGGAGCGGCGGGCCGCGTTCGAGGTCTACAACTCGCCGCTCACCGAGACGGCGGTGATGGCGTTCGACTACGGGTTCTCGGTCGCCGCGCCCGACGCCCTCACGCTGTGGGAGGGGCAGTACGGCGACTTCGTCAACGTGGCGCAGACGATCATCGATCAGTTCCTCGTCGCCGACCGCGCGAAGTGGGGGCAGGACTCGGGGCTCGTGCTCCTCCTCCCGCACGGCTACGAGGGCGGCGGCCCGGAGCACTCGTCGGCGCGGCTCGAGCGATTCCTGCAGCTGGCGGCCGAGGGGAACATGACGGTCGCGTACCCGGGGACGCCGGCGCAGTACTTCCACGTACTGCGCGCGCAGGCGCACCGCGTGTCGCGCCGGCCGCTCGTGCTCATGCAGCCGAAGTCGCTGCTGCGGCTGCCGGCCGCGGCGTCGCGCCTGGCCGAGCTGAGCGAGGGGGCGTGGCAGCCCGTGGTGGACCACGGCGCGCTGGACGGGAGGGACGCGCGGGCCGTTAGGCGCGTGGTGCTGTGCACGGCGAAGACGTTCTACGACCTGACGCAGCAGCCGGTGCCGTCGGGCGTCGCGGTCGTGCGCGTGGACCAGCTGTACCCGTTCCCCGCCGAGCAGGTGCGCGCGGTGCTGGCGCGGTACGCGGGCGCGCGCGAGCTGGTGTGGGCGCAGGAGGAGCCCCAGAACATGGGCGCGTGGACGTTCGTGTCGACGCGGCTGCCGGCCCTGCTCGGCGCGACGCGGCTGCGCTACATCGGACGCCCGGAGCGGGCGAGTCCAGCCGAGGGATACGAGTCGGCGCACAAGGCGGAGCAGGCGCGGATCGTGGCCGAGTCGCTCGCGGTGCCCGAGGGGGCGGTAGACCCCGACGTCGTCGACCGGCCGATCGAGGCCGATGCCGCAGGCGATTGAGTCAGCCCATCGCCGCTGCGGCGGTGGGCTGAACAGCAACACGCCTACCTCGCGCTAGCGCGAAACGCGTCCGTGTCTGGCATCCATGGACCCCCGCCGTCGCAGGGGTGACGACCAGATCTCGGCGTCATTCCCGCGAAAGCGGGAATCCATGGTTGCTAAACGCAGGCGCTCATGCCGCTAGAACTGGTAGCCTAACGCGAGGTTGACGTGGTCGTCGACGATCGGCCCGGCCACGTAGTTGGTCCGCAGCCGGCGGTAGGTCAGGCCGACGAGGAGCGGGCCGTCGGGCCGGGCGATCGCGTGCGCCTCGCAGATGTTGTTGCGCAGGCGGAAGCCGGCCACCCGGGGCGCGTTGCGCGGCGCGTCGACGCCGCAGCCCGCGCCGAGCGTGAGCGTCTCGAGGTAGCGCGCGTTGACCTGCGCCCACCCGCCGCGTGTGCGGAGGGCGACGCTCGGCGTACCGCCAGTCGCGGTGCTCGTGCCGACGACGGCGAAGGTCTGCGCGATCCCGCCCCCGCCGAGTCCGCGGAGCGCCTGTCCCTGGTACGCCTCACCCCGGACGTCGAAGCGCACGGGCCCCCCACCGAACGGCCCGATCGGGACGAGCGCGTTCACCACCGTCGCGTCGCTCGAGATCAGCGGAGTGCGCGGCGGGCCCGTGGGGTCCGCGATCCAGCCGCGGTGGTAGCCGACGCCGACCTCGCCCCCGCGCTCCTCCTCGCCCCACCGCGCGCGGAGCCGGCCCTCGACGGACGGCCGCCGCGACCGCTCGGCGGCGTCGGCCTGCGTGTCGAACGGGCCCACGTTGTCGCCGTTGTTCGGCGCGAGCACCGCGCCCTGAATCCCCACGCGGAGCGCTCCCGCGTCGGGGTCGCGCCCGAGCGCGGCCGCGCCGTTCCCGGTGGTCGGACCGCCGTGCGTCAGCGCGCGCTCGAGCGTGAGGCGCGCTTGGGGGAGCCAGATCCAGAGATTGCCCGCGGTGCCGAACTCCGCCACGCCCACCGCGGCCACGCTCACCGGCTCGACGGCGGCGACCATCGGCTCTTCCTGACCGACGAGGACCTCCGCGTCGCGCCAGCGGAGCACCCCGCGCGCGTTGCGGAGCCGCGGGTTGGGGAAGTTGCGCCCGCCCGGGCTCGACTGCTGCCCGCCGTAGAAGTCGACGTTCAGGTCGCCGGTGAAGCGCGCGCCGAGCACGCGCGGCACGAACACCGTCCCGCCGACCGTGGTCTGCCGGAGCGCGCCGCCTAAAGAACCGGCCGGCACGCCGGCCGTCGTGTCGGGCCGGACGAACTGCGGCACGTCGACGTTGTTGACGCGCCGCGAGTTGGAGAAACCGTTGAGCAGGATCCGCCCCGTGAGGTCGAAGCGCGCGCGCGAGTTGGTCTGCGTCGCCGAGGCGCCCTGCGCGTCGAGCTGCTGCCGCAGGAGCGCAATGGCCTCCTCCATGGCCTGCAGTCGGGCGAGGAGCGAGTCGCGCGTGACGGCGCGCGCGGTATCCCGCGGGGCGCCGGCGGTGTCGCGCCCGGCGGGGGTGCCGGCCGGCAGGGGCCCCGTCCCGGGGAGCTGCGCCGCCGCCGGCGCCGCGACGAGCGCGCACAGCCCTGCACCGCCGAGCGCGGCGCCGATTAGGATCTTGTGCGCGCGGCGACGCGCCGGCGTGGTGCCGGGCGCGCGCGCCGCGATCGGGGCGTGGCCGGCGGCGACGCGGCCCGCGTGTTCACCTACGAGAGAGCTCGACACGGAGAGGGAGCGAATGACTTGGCATCGGTACGCGATCGCCGGCGTGGTCCTGAGCGCACCAATAGTCGCCACGGGGCGGGTCGCGCGCGAGGGGGCGCCGCCCGCGGACTCGGCGCGCGCGAGTGCGGGAGCCGCGGGCGGCACCGTCAGCGGCACGGTCACGCTGCTCGGCGGCGGGGCCGACGTCGGCGAGGCAGTAGTGTACCTCGAGCCGATCGAAGCGCCGCCGGCCGCGCCCCTACCGGCCCCGACCGCGCCGGTCGCGCCAAGCGCGGGCGTCGCCGCCGCGCCGCGCGACTCGGTGCGACTGCTCTGGGGCGCGGTGCGCGAACTCGGCGCGGTCGCGCGCGACCTGGGGCAGCGGATCAGCACCCTGCGCGTCGGCGCGGCGCCGCCCCCGGAGTCAAAGCCGTCGACGCCCGCGCTGGCGATGATCGACAGCGCCGCGCGTCCGCCGGCGGCGCGCCCCGCCCTCGCCGCGCCCCGCCCGCCGGAGCCGGCGACCGTGGTCGTCTATCGGTCGGCGGAGTCGCGCGGGGAGATCGCGATGCGGCAGAAGACCTTCACGCCCCACGTGCGCGTGGTCGCCGCCGGCGGCAGTGTGGCCTGGCCGAACCAGGACCCGTTCAGTCACAACGTGTTCTCGAATACGCCGGGCGGCAGCTTCGACCTTGGTCTCTACCCGCGCGGCGAGAGCCGGGGCGCGGCCTTCCAGCGCGCGGGCGTGTACGCGGTGTTCTGCAACATCCACCCGCACATGAGCGCCTACGTCGTGGCGGTCCCGAGCGGCTATTACGCGCGCCCCGGCGCGGGGGGGCGCTTCGAGATCGCCGACGTGCCCGCCGGGCGCTACAGGCTGCGCGCCTGGCACGAGCGCGCGAACGCGCCATTCGCGCGCGTGATCACCGTCGGGGACGGCGGCACGCCGGGGCTCGCCATCGCGCTGGACGCGCGCGGCTACCGGCCGCAGCCCCACGCCAACAAGTACGGCCAGCCGTACGGGCGCACGACCGCCGACGAGTATTAGCGTGCGGCACGGATTGCTCGCGACACGCCCCCGGACGTGCCGTTAGTCTGGCGCATGTTCCTCGGCACCTCGCTCGTCGTCGCGCTCGCGCTCGGCGGCGCGCTGGCGTGGACGTCGCGCTCGACCGAGCGCGCGGCCGGCGCGGCCGCGGCCCGTGGTGTCGCGGCCCTCGACGCGGAGGTGGCCGCGTACCTCGACGGCGATGCCCGCGCCCTGTCGGACGGCGCGTCGGTGTTCGCGCACTCGTCGGGGTTCCGCGCCGTGCTCGCGGGCGGCGCGCCGGCCGACGCCCTCGACCAGTCGCGCGAGGCTGCCGAGCAGTTGCGGGCGGCGTGGGTGCAGCTGATCGACGCGCGTGGGATCCGGCTCGCGAAGAGCGACGCGCCCGACGCACCGCCCGAGCCCACGGGCGATTCGCCACTCTTACGCGACGCGCGCGCCGGGCGCGTCGCGGCGGGGTACGGCACGATCGGCGACACGGCGCTGGCGCACGTCGTGGCCGTGCCGATCGAGGGCGCGACGCGTGGCACCGTCGCGGGGGTGCTGATGGTCGCGCGGGCGCTCGACCCGAGGGCGGCGCGCGGGAGCGCCGGTCTCGCAGGCGGGGACGTCGCCTTCTACGTGCTGCCGCGCGGCGAGCCGCTGCGGATCACGGCGGCGACGGTCCCCGCGAGCGCCGCGCTTGCGAACGCTCTCGGCTCGCTCCCGCTCGCGGCGGGCGCCGCCGGTGGGGGCGGCGCGTCCGCGGGCGATCGGCCGGCCGAGGTGGACGTGGACGGGGCGCGGTACGTGGCGCGCGCGCACCCGCTGCGCGCGGCGAGCGGCCGCGTGATCGGCGGCTACGTCGCGCTCCGGTCGCGGGCCGTCGAGTACGCCGCGTTCGAGGCGCTGCGCCGCGCCACCGTCGTCGCGGGTGCCGTGGGGCTCCTGGCGGCGCTCCTCGTCTCGTTCGCGATCGCGCGGCAGGTGACGCGCCCGCTGGCCACGCTCGCCGCGGTCGCGCGGCGGGCGGCGGCGGGCGATTACGGCGCCCAGTTCGGGGCGACGACGCGGCGGCGCGACGAGGTCGGCGTGCTGGCGGCCGCGTTCCAAACCTTGCTCGACGACCTGCACGCCAAACAGGTACTGGTCGAGTTCGCGCGCCTGTCGCGCGGCCGGTTTCCGAGCGGGAGGTCGCGCCGCTCAACGCCCGCAGGCGCCGCGCGCGCGTTGGTCACGGCCCCCGGCGTCGGGGAGGAGACCAGTCGTGAGGCGACGGTGCGCTTCTCGACTCCGTCGGCCGCGACCGGTGCGGTGCCAGTCCCAACCGCGCCACCCGCCGCACCCGTGGCCGCGTCATCCGGCGACGCGTCCGACGACCAGTTCGCCGACCTGACCCCCGCGGTCGACGCCGCCGAGGCGGCGGCCGCGCTTCGACCGGGGCAGGTGTTCGCCAACCGTTACCTGATCGAGGCGATGATCGGGGCGGGCGCGACGGGCGTCGTTTTCCGCGCCCACGACCCGAGGCGCGACGGCCCGCTGGCGCTCAAGGTGCTGCGCCCTGACGTCGCGGAACAGGACCCGCGCGCGCTCGCCCGGCTGCGCCGCGAGCTCGCGACCGCGCGCCAGCTCGCGCACCCCAACGTGGTCCGCACGTACGAGCTGGGCGAGTCGGACGGGCTCTACTTCCTGACGATGGAGTACGTCGAGGGGCGGAGCCTCCGCGAGATCATCGACGAGCGCGGGCCGCTGCCCCTCCGGGTCGCGATCTCGGCGGCGCGGCAGCTGTGCCGCGCGCTGGCCCACGCGCACGCGGGGGGCGTGCTGCACCGCGACGTGAAGCCGCACAACGCCGTGGTCACCGCGGCCGGCGCGCTCAAGGTGATGGACTTCGGCGCGGCGCTCTTCGCCGGGGCCCCGCGCGGGTTGACCGAGACCGGAACCCTGATCGGCACGCCCGCGTACATGGCGCCCGAAGTCCTGCGCGGGGCGCCGGCGGACGAGCGGGCGGACGTCTACGCGGCGGGGGTGGTGCTCTACGAGTGCCTGACCGGGCACACGCCGTTCGAGGCCGACGGGTCGCCGCTCACCGTGGTGTCGCAGGTGCTCGAGGCGACGCCCGAGGACCCGTGCGCGCTGCGGCGCGGGCTGCCGCGCGCCCTGTGCGACCTCGTGCTGCGCGCGCTCGCCAAGGATCCCGCCGCGCGCCCGCCGAGCGCGGAGGCGTTCGAGCGCGAGCTGGCGCAGTTCGCGTGACGCGCCGGCGGCGGGACCGATCGGGCCGCGCCGGCCGCCCCCACGTTGTGATCCGGAGCGGAGCGAAGGATCTTGCCTGCGGAACGCGGGCGACCGGTCGCCCGCTCACTCCTCCGGCGGCCCGTGGGGGCCGCCCCGCCGTGTCACGCCCCCTGCCATGACCGTCCGTCGTCCGGCGCGCGCTGCGGCGCGCGTCATGTTCGCCGTCGCCGCCGTGTCCCTCGCGGCGACGCGCGGCCGCGCGCAGACCTCCGCCGCCTACCAGCCCCGTGGCGCGGCGGAGCTGGCGCAGCTCGTCGACGGGCTCGCGATGACCGCGCGGGTGCTGGTGATCGGGGCCCACCCGGACGACGAGGACACGCGGCTGATCGCCTACCTCGCGCGGGGGCGGCACGCCGAGACCGCGTACCTCTCGCTCACCCGCGGCGACGGCGGGCAGAACCTGATCGGGAACGAGCTGGGCGAGGCGTTAGGCGCGATCCGCACGGAGGAGCTGCTCGCGGCGCGGCGGATCGACGGCGGTCGGCAGTACTTCACGCGGGCGTACGACTTCGGGTTCTCGAAGACCGCGGAGGAGACGTTCCGGCACTGGCCGCGCGACACGGTGTTGGGCGACGTGGTGCGGGTAGTGCGGACGTTCAGACCGCAGGTCATCATCGCCATCTTCTCGGGGACGCCCGCGGACGGGCACGGGCACCACCAGGTGAGTGGGATCCTGGCGCGCGAGGCGTACGACGCGGCGGCGGACACGGTGCGGTTCCCGACGCGGGCGTTCGGGCCCGCGTGGAGCGTGGGGAAGTTCTACCGCAACACCAGCTACCGCGGCGGGGAGACGGCGACGCTGCGGTACGACGCGGGCGCGTACGACCCCGTGTTAGGCCGGTCCTACGCGGAAATCGCGGCGATCAGCCGGTCGCAGCACAAATCGCAGGGGCAGGGGACGCCCGAGCGGAAGGGCGTCTCGATCGTGAGCATGCGGCGCGAGGCGACGCGGGTGAACGAGGGAACGCCGGCGAACCAGGAGCGGGATCTGTTCGACGGGGTCGACACGACGATCGCCCGCGTTCGCGGGGGCGTGCCGACGGCGCGCGGGGCGCCCGCTGGCGCTGCCGCGTTCGACTCGGTCGCGCCGGCGATCGCGGACGCCCGCGCGGCGCTCGACCTCCGGCAGCCGTCGCGCGACGCGCCGGCGCTCGCGCGGGTCGCGCGCCTGGCCACGGCGTTCGAGCCCGACCGGATGATGAACGCCCCCGCCGCCTCGACGACGCCGGCGCAGGCGCGTGGCGATCTCGAGGCGACGATGGCGGTGCTCGCGCGGCGCGCGACCGACGCGCTCGCCGCGGCGACCGGCCTCGTCGCGGAGGTGACCGTACCACGTCCGGTCGTCGCGTCGGGCGACACAGTCCCGGTCACGCTGACGATCTACAATCGTGGCCGCGCCGCCGTCGCGCTTCGCGGCGTCGGACTCTCCGAGGACGACGGCGAGCGAGGCGCGCGATCGTCCCGGCTCCGCGTCCAGGCCGACTCGCTTCGCCCCGACAGCGCGTTGACGGTCACGAGGACGGCACGGGTGACCGGCGCGTCCGGCCCGTGGTGGCTCGCCCGCCCGCGCATCGACGATCTGTTCGGCGTGTTGCCCGACGGGCGTTCGGAAGAAGAACACGCGCCGCACTTCGCGACGCTCTCGGGCGCCGTCGCGGTCGCGGACGGGTTGCTCGCCCTTGGCGGCACGCCCGTCTACCGGGCAGTCGATCCGGTGCGCGGCGAGGTGGACCGCCCGGCGGCCGTGGTCCCCGCCGTCTCGGTCACGCTCGACCGCGCGGTGCAGTACGCGCGCGCCAACGTGCCGCTCGACCGGATCGTCACGGTACACCTGCGGTCCGCGTCAACGAGCGCCAGAACCGCCTCGGTCCGGCTCGCGCTTCCCCCCGGGCTGGCCGCTGATTCGGCGTCGCGCACCGTCACCCTCGTCGGCTCCGACGCGCGCGCCGCGGTCGACTTCCGCGTCCGCGGCACGCTCCGCCCCGGCCGCAGCGTGATCCGCGCGAGCGCCGAGTCCAACGGCGAGCGCTTCGCCGCCGGGTACCAGCTCGTCGACTATGAGCACATCCGCCCGCAGCGGCTCTACCGCCCGGCCGAGACCGCGCTCGAGGCGGTCGACGTCGCCCTGCCCGCGGGCGCGAACGTCGCCTACGTCCCGGGCGTCAGCGACAACGTCGCCCCGACGCTCGCCGACCTCGGGCTGCCGGTGACCGTGCTCGACTCCATCGCGTTAGGCGCGGGCGACCTCTCCAAGTACACGCACGTCGTGGTCGGCCCGCGCGCCTACGAGAGCAACCCCGCGCTCGCGGCCAGCAACGCGCGCCTGCTCGACTGGGTGCGCCGCGGCGGGACGATGGTCGTGCAGTACGGGCAGTACGAGATGACCCGCCCCGGCGTGATGCCGTACCCGATCACGCTCGCCCGCCCCGCGCAGCGCGTGACGATCGAGGATTCCCCGGTCGAGGTCCTCTCGCCCGTAGCACCCGTGCTCGCCACGCCTAACCGGATCGGGGCGGCGGACTGGGCGGGGTGGGTGCAGGAGCGCTCGACGTACATGCCGGAGACCGCCGACCCGCGCTACCGCACGGCCGTCGCGATCCACGACCCGGGAGAACGCCCGAATGCTAACGGGCTCCTGATCGCGCCGGTCGGGCGCGGCACGTATGTTTACGTCACGCTCGCGCTCTTCCGCCAACTCCCGGCGGGGGTGCCGGGCGCGGCTCGGCTCGTCGCGAACCTGCTCGCGGCGCGGGCCGACGCCCTCCCGACCGCCGTGCACGCCGCCGCCGCACCCTGAGCTGCGGCCGGTCGCGCACGCCCCAGATTTCCGTACGCGCCACCCCCGGAGAGATCGCCCGATGCGCCGTGTCCGGTCCCGCCGTTTTACACCCGCCGCCCTCGCCGCCGCCGCCGCGCTGGCGGCGGCCTGCGCCGACGCACCGAGCGCGCCGAGCCCCGCCGCCGCGGCGGCGCGCCTGAGCCACGCGGCGCACTACGCCGTGCTGCCGTCGCTCAACGACACCGTCAACTACGTCAACGGCAGCTACTGGGAGCGGTTCACGATCCCGGGCGCGTTCGACCTCTCGAACACGATCGGGTTCGACGCGTTCGGCAACCCGCTCAACCCGTTAGGCCAGCAAACGTGGTTCCCCGTCGCGCCGGCCGCGTGGTCGCCGAGCGACTTCGACGTCGCGATCCACTCGCGCGACCCGGGCACGTGGTACGGCCCGACCCCGTCGACGGCGTTCACGGCCATGCACGGCGACGGGACCTGCGTGCCGTTTCAGAAGGCCGACCCGTCGAGCGCCGTGCGCGCCGACGGCTACCACCCGGTCGCCTCGCTCGCCGACCAGAACTACCGCTGCCGCAACCACATGATGACCGCCCTCAAGGCGGCCGGCTACGGGATGATCTACGTCACGCCTAACGCCATGGTCGACTTCTCGAGCGGCGAGGCGAGCATCAAATTCGCGCTCGCGACGCTACGCACCTCGGGGCGCGACTGGGTCGACCTGTGGGTCACGCCGTGGGAGGACAACCTCCAGCTGCCGCTCGACGGCAGCCTCCCCGACATGCAGGGGCCGCCGCGCCGCGCGTTCCACGTGCGCATGATCCCCGAGCTCGCCGGGTACACGAAGTCGGCGTTCGAGGCGTACTTCATCGACGATTTCACCGAATACCGCCTGCCGGTCGTCACGGCGAACGGTTACGAGACGATGCTTACGCGCTCGGGGCTGACGCCGGTCTCGACCCGACGCGACACGTTCGAGCTCAAGCTGTCACAGAACCGCGTCACGTTCCGGATGTGGAAGGCGCCGTCCGCGTCGCCGAGCGGCGTACCGGCGCCGGCGGACACGATCACGTGGGTCGACGCGCCGGTCCCCGCGGTGACCTTCACGCGCGGCGTCGTCCAGTTCGGGCACCATTCGTTCAACCCGGACCTGGCGCACAACACGGCGCTCTTCGCGGACCCCAACACGCCCGCATCGCTCGGCGGCACCTGGCACTGGGACGAGTTCAGGATCGCCCCCGCCGTGCCGTTCACGATCATCAAGGCAACGTCCGGCCGGGTCGCCGACGCGGTCAACCCGACGGTGACGTTCGCGAGCCCGGCCCCGGCCGGGGCGCGCCTGCGCTTCTCCGCGTACGGCGACAAGCTGCAGGTGAGCTTCGACGGGACGCACTGGGTGCCGGCGCAGCAGCAGGCCGAGGCCGCCAACAATGCGGGGCGGTTCCACTCGTACTGGATGCCGATCCCGGCGGGCACGAGTGCCGTGCAGTTCCGCCTCGCCAAGAACAACGTCGTGGGCGCGTGGATCGTGCGGGACGCGGCGCTCTGGAGCCAGAGCAGCGCGGGGACGAGTGGCCCATCCGCACCGGCACAGACACAGGGCGAAAACACGAGCACGCAGGGGCAGAACGGCGCGGGGGACCGGTAAACGGCGGCGGCGGCGGCGGACGGCGGGCTTCGTTAGGCAGACCGCGTTAGGCGCGCGTGGGCGCGGGGTCCGCGCCCGCGGTCCGCCCGGCGAGGCTGACGAGCATACCCACCGCCAGCACCACGACCGTGCCCACGACGTTGTACCAGAGGTACGCCACGCGGGGCGCACCGTAGTTGGGGGCGAAGTTGACGACCGCGACCGCGGCCATCCCCGCCAGCAGCCCGACGAACGCCCCCGCGGCCCGCGCGCGCGGCAGCATCGCGAGAAAGAACACGCCGAGGATCGAGCCGTAGAAGAACGAGCCGAAGCGGTTCACGACCTCGATGAGCGAGCCGAGCGTGGCGGCGTAGACGGCCACGGCGCACGCGAAGACGCCCCAGAGCGCGGTGGCGACGCGCGACGCACCGAGGTAGTGCGCGTCCGTCGCGTCGGCGCGCACCCAGCGGCGGTAGAGGTCGATCACGCTCGTCGTCGCGAGCGAGTTGAGTTCGGCGGCGACGGCCGCCATCGCCGCGGCGATCACCCCGGCGACGAACAGCCCGGCGAGCCCCAGGGGCAGTTCGCGCGTGACGAAGTGCGGGATGATGTAGTTGACGTCCGTGGCCGGCGCGCCGGCGCCGGGACTCGCGAGTGTGAGCGCGTCCACACGCACGGCGCTCACCGCGGCGTCACGCGCGCGGAAGGCGGCCACCGCCGCGGGCGCGCCAGGCGCGCGGGCGAGTGCCGCGGCGGCCTCGCGCCGGGCGGCCCACGCCGCGCCGTAGCGCGCCTCGAGCGCGGCGTAGGCCGCGGGCGCGGCCGAGCGCGCCTGCCGCTCGTGGGCCGGGTTGTAGTACAGCGGCGGGCGCTCGAACTGGTAGAAGACGAACACGAGCACGCCGATCATGAGCACCGCCGCCTGGAGCGGGATCTTCCAGTACGCGCTCACGAGGAGCGAGCGGCGCGCCTCGTCGACGGACCGCGCGGCGAGGTAGCGTTGGACCTGGCTCTGGTCCGTGCCGAAGTACGACAGCATGAGGAACGTGCCGCCTAACAGCCCGGACCAGACCGTGTAGGTGTTGGTCAGCGACGGCGTGAAGTCGAACGCGCGGAGCCGCCCCGCGGCCCCCGCGACGTGGAGCGCGGCCGCGGGCGGCACCGGGATCCGGTACAGGAGCACGAGCACCACCCCGGTGACCGCCACCGTGATGAGCCCCATCTGCTTGACGTCGGCCCACGCCACGCCCTCGACCCCACCGGCCACGGTGTAGAGCACCGCCGGCACACCCACGAGGGCCACACACCAGGGCAGCGGCCACCCGAAGATCGCCGAGAACACGACGGCGGGGGCGGCGATGATCGTGCCGCACGACAGGCCGCGTGAGACGAGAAAGAGTACCGCCGTGAGCGCGCGCGTCCGAGCATCGAAGCGCCGCTCCAGGTACTCGTACGCCGTGTACACGCCGGCCCGCCGCAAGAAGGGCACGAGCGTCACGCCGAGGATCACCATCGCCACCGGCAGCCCGAAGTAGAACTGCACGAACCGCAGCCCGTCGACCGCGCCCTGCCCGGTGGTGCCGATCATCGTCACCGCCGAGAGCTGCGTGGCCATGACCGACAGGCCCACGGCCCACCAGGGCAGGCTGCGGCCCGCGAGGAGGTACCCCTCGAGGCTGGCGGTGCCACCGCGGCTGCGGCGCAGCCCGTCGATGCCGACGTACGCGAGGTACGCGGCGACGACGACCCAGTTGACCCAGTGCACGCCCGCGACCTAGGGCGTGAAGGCGCGCTGCACGAGCGCGAGCAGGGCGAGTGCCACGGCCTGGACCGCCAGCACGCGCACGAGCGTGGTGCGGAAGCGGGGCGGGGCGGACTCGGCTGGGGGGGCGGGGGGCATGGCGGGCGGGGAAGGCGGCGCGAGAATCTACCGCGCCACCAGCCGTGTCCGTCAGGCGGGTCCGCGCCGCGACGACTCGGCGTTGACGATGACCGGTGGCGGGTATGCCACGATCCCGGGGACGGCGGGACTGGTGTACGGAGTCCCGCCGAGCGAGACGGTCACCGTGTAGGCGTAACTGCCCAGTTGTTGATGTCGATCGTCGATGGAGATGTGCTCGCCGCTGTTGCCGGGCGGGTTGACCGTGAAGTCGCTACCCCCCGCGATCACGTTCGCCGACACGAACGTCCAGCTCTGCCCGTGCGCCCGCTCGATCATGATCTTGCCCGGCGCCGACAGCGGCACCTCCGTGGGCGTGAAAGACCAGTCGTTCGGCGGTGTGAAGCCGACGGTGACCTTCTTGTCGCTGCTGCCGATGTGCCTGCCCGTGGTCTGCGCGTCCATGTGCGTGCTCCTTCGTGGTGGAAGACGACAGGTGACGCCGCGGAGCGGCGCGCACCCTGACGCCCGGTGGTACGGCTACGGCGCGTGCGGCTCCGGCGCCGACGTCGGGTTCGGCACACGCAGCAGCGCGACGAAGCTCGGACGCGCGAACCCGCGATCGAGGAGTATGCGGGTGAGCGGGCGGGCGTCTCGCGCGCGGCCGAGCGCGAGAAGCGCGGAGGCGCGGACGGCGAGCGCGGCCGTCGGGGTTGCGCGGGGGTCGGTGTCGCCGGCCAGCGCCACGACCCGCCGCCAGGCCGCGTGCGCACCGGCGGAATCTCGCGAAGCATTCCGGGCCTCGCCGACGGTCAGCAGGAGTTCCGCGAGGCGGTCCCGCCGGTCGGCGGCGCGGGGGTTCCCGGCGTGCGCGGACTCGGCGGCCGCGACGGCCGGTGCGAGCGCCGCAGTCGCCGCGCTCGCGCGGCCGGTGGCGACGAGCGCCCGCGCGCGCAGCGGCAGCGCCGCCGCCCGCTCGCGGGCGACCCGGGCCGCCGCGGCGGGGTCGAAACTCGCCAGCTCGGCGGCGTGCGCGTCGAGTTCCTGGAGCGCCCCGAGGGCGTCGCCCCGCTCGAGGAGTAGTTGCGCGACGCGTCGCGTCGCGTTCGCCCGGCCGAAGCGCCACTCGACGTTCGTCGTATCGCGCGCGACCAGCCCAGCGTACAGGTCGCGCCCGCGGTGCAGGTCGGCGCTCGCAGAGTCCATGGCGCCCATGTCGAGACGCACGGCGCCGACGAAGACGGAGGCCATCGCCAGATAGCGGCGTGACTCCGTGTTGGCCGTGTCGTGGGCGACGAGCGCCGCCATCCGCGCGCGCTCCTCACGGTGACTCGCGAGCGCCCCGCGGAGGTCGCCGTTCGCGTTCTGCGCGCGACCGAGACCGTGAAGGACCAGCCCCACGTCGCGCTGGGCGTCCGCGTTTCCCCGGTCGCGTTCGGCCTGCCGCCGCGTGATGTCGTAGGCGGCGCCGTACGCGGCGATCGCCCCGCGCAGGTCGCCCCGCCCCTCGCGCGCGTTGCCGATGTTCGTGAGCGCGTACGCCCGCTCCGTCCGGAACGAGGCACTATCCGGGTAGCGGCGGATTAGTGCGTCGCTGATCCTGAGGAACGGCTCGAAGTGCGCGAGGGCGGAGTCGACGTTCCCACGCTCCCAAAACGCGCGCCCGACCGCGAAGTGGGCGTGCCCGAGTCCGATCTGCCACCCGGTGTTCGTCGGGTCCCGGGCGACGAGGCGCTCGGCGATCGCGAGCGACCGCCCCGCGAGGACGGCCGCCTCGGCCGGGCGCCCCTGGTCGAGCCGCAGGTTTCCCATCTGATCCAGCATCAGCGCCTCGCGGGACCGCTCCGCATCGCTCAGCTCCGCGTCCGGCACGGCGGCGAAGTACTGCATCGCCTTCGCCCCGACCGTATCGAGTACCGCGAGCGGGACGGTGCCGGTGAGCCGCTGGCGCAAGTCGCCGAGCATGTAGCCGATCAGGGTCTCGGCTTGCGCCTGGCGCGCCTGCGCGACGGTGCGCGCGTGCGCCAGGCGCCCGGCCACCACCGCCATGGCCACCGAGAACCCGACGAGTAGCACCGCGATGCCGCCGGAGAAGGCGACGGCCGTCCGGTGGCGCCGCACGAACTTGCGGGCGCGATACATCGCGCTCCCGCCGGTGGCGAGGACCGGTTGGTAGTGGAGGAAGCGGTCGAGGTCGCGCGCCAGGTCGTGCGCGGTCTGGTAGCGCCGCCCCGGATCGGGCTCGAGTGCGTGTAGCAGCACCCAGGCGAGCTCCCCGGTCAGCGCGCGGCGGAGCGCCGCCGCGTCGGTCCGCCGCGCCTCGGCCACGCGCCGGCTCGTCGCGGCGTCCAGCGCGGCCACGCGCGCGCCCGGACCCGGGACCTCGCGGTGCCCGCCCCACATCCGCGCCGACCGATCGGCCGCTTCGTCGAGGGGAAGCACGCCGACGAGCAATTCGTACAGCAGCAGACCGAGCGCGTACACGTCGCTGCGCGTGTCCACGCCGGCACCGCCACTGACGAACTGCTCGGGGCTCATGTACGCCGGCGTGCCGACGACGAGCCCCGTGCTCGTGAGGTGCCCGCGCCCCGGCGTCGGCTGCAGCGCCTTGGCGATTCCGAAGTCGATCACCTTGGCCTGCGGTACCCCGTCGACGTCCGCCACGAGGACGTTGGACGGCTTGAGGTCCCGGTGGATGATGCCCTTCTGGTGGGCGTGCTGGATCGCCTGGCACACCTGCGTGAAGAGCTGCACGCGCTCGCGCACCGTGAGGCGGTGCTCGTCGGCGTAGTCCGTGATGGGCTCGCCGTCGACGCGCTCCATCACGAAGTAGGGGAGCCCGTCGCGGGTGGTGCCGGCGTCGTAGACGCGGGTGATGTGGGGGTGCTCCATCACCGCCAGCGTCTGGCGCTCGCCCTCGAAGCGCGCCACGACGTCCGCACTTTCCGCCCCCGCCCGCAGCACCTTGACCGCCACCTCGCGGTGCACGGGCTCGTCCTGCTCGGCCAGGTAGACCACCCCCATCCCGCCCTCGCCTAACACGCGGACGAGTCGGTACGGGCCGATGCGCGTCCGCAGCGGCGGGCGCGAGAACGACCCGAGTTCGGGGCCGCCCGGATCGGTCGTGGCGGCGTCCGGCTGCGGCATGGCCTGCACCCTCCGGTGGAGTGCGCGGAATAACGCACGCCGGCTCGCGCGGCGCAACGCAAACATCCGGGTGGTCGTGGACCGCGACCCGGTCGGGTGAGCATCGACCCGCCGCGCCTGGCGCGCGCGTGCGCGCGAACGCCGTGCCTAACGCGAGCGCGCCGGCCGCGCACGCGCGCGCGACGGCGACGCCACCCGCCGAGACGGCGGACGCATCGCCGCGGCGGGCCCCAGTTCCCGCCGCGCCGCCTCCGCGGCCAACAGTTTGAGGAACGCGCGCGCCGCCCCGCTCGGCTCGCGCCCGTGCACGGCGAGGCGGTGGAACGGCCGCGCGATCGGCAGGCCCTGCACGGGCACCTCGACCAACCGCCCGAGCGCGATCATCCCGGCCGCCGCGTCGCGCGAGACCACGCCCACGCCGAGCCCCTCGGCGACCAGCTGCTTGATCACCTCCGTCCCGTCGACCGCCATGACGCGCGTCGGCACGACCCCGGCCGCGCTGAGACCGCGGAGCACGATGTCGCGCGTCCCCGACTCGGGTTCGCGGAGGAGCAGCAGCTGGTCGTCGAGGGCCGCGGCCGGGAGCGGCCCCGCGGCGGGAGCGCGCACCGCGAGCGCGTGCGTCGGGGCCGCGATGCAGACCATCGCGTCCGTGATCCACCGCGTGACGGCCAGCTGCGCGTCGTCCACCGCGGCCTCGGCGAGCGCGACGTCGACCTCGTAGCGGCGCACGAGTGGCACGAGCGCGCGCGTGTGCACCGACGAGAGTCGCAGCACGACGCCCGGGTGCGCCCGGGCGAACGCGCCGATGATCGGCGGCAACAGGTAGGTCGCGATCGTGGTGCTCGCGCCGATGTGCAGCGTGCCGCTCGCCAACCCGCGCGCCGCCGCGAGGACCTGCTCGGCGCCGAGCTCGGCCGTCGCGACGGCCTGGGCGTGGTCGAACAGGGCGCGGCCGAGCGCGGTCGGACGGACGCCCCGCACGCCGCGCTCGATCAGCGGCTCGCCGACCTCGCGCTCGAGGTCGCGCACGGCGCGCGAGACGGCGGGCTGGCTGACGCCGAGGGCGCGCGCGGCCGCGCCGAACCCGTCCGCGCGCACGACCGCCGCGAACGTGCGCAGGTGGTGCAGATTCAGGGGCATAACCGAATGTTAAGACAAAGCCGTGCTAACGCCTCTTTCCGTATCCCACCGCCCGGGGCACC
Source organism: uncultured Gemmatimonadales bacterium (assembly GCA_963763675.1). Taxonomy (GTDB): domain Bacteria; phylum Gemmatimonadota; class Gemmatimonadetes; order Gemmatimonadales; family Gemmatimonadaceae; genus BPUI01. The sequence goes on along the minus strand of CAVXPN010000003.1, from coordinate 174,949 downwards.
ATACCTGACATGTGGCTCGTCCGCCTCGCGCTCCGCCAGCCGTACACGGTCGCCGTCTTCGCGGCCGTGCTCCTCCTCATGGGCGGGCTCGCCATGAAGAGCATGCTCGTCGACCTGTTCCCCAACATCGACATCCCGGTGGTGGCGGTGGTCTGGAACTACAACGGGCTCTCGGCCGAGGACATGGAGCGGCGCGTCGTGCTGCTCTCCGAGCGCGGGCTGTCGAGCACGGTCAACGGGATCGAGCGGATCGAGTCGCAGAGCATCCCCGGAATCGGGCTCGAGAAGATCTACTTCCAGCCCGGCACCAACATCGGGAACGCGATCGCCCAGATCGCCGCGGCGTCGTCGACCTCGCTCCGCGCGATGCCGCCGGGGATGACGCCGCCCTACATCATCCAGAGCAACGCCTCGAGCGTGCCGGTCGCGCAGCTGACGCTGTCGAGCCGGTCGATCGACGAGGCCAAGATCGCCGACTACGGGCAGAACTTCCTGCGCCTGCGGCTGTTCACCGTGCCCGGCCTCTCCACGCCGTCGCCCTACGGCGGCAAGACGCGCGAGATCACCGTCGACGTCGACCCCTCGCGCCTCGGCGCGCGCGGGCTGTCGCCGGCGGACGTCGTGCAGGCGATCCAGAGCTCGAACGTGATCATCCCCGCGGGCACGGCGCGGCTCGGCGACCGGGAGTACAACGTCGCCCTCAACTCGAGTCCGTCCGCCGTCTCGGACTTCGCCAACATCCCGATCAAGGTCGTCGGCGGCGTGCCGGTCACGGTCGGCGACGTCGCCAGGGTGCAGGACGGCTACGCGGACCAGACCAACATCGTCCGCGTCAACGGCCGCCGCGCCGCCTACCTCTCGATCCTGAAGAAGGCGGACGCGTCCACGCTCACGGTGGTCGAGAGCACGAAGGAGCTGCTCCCCACGCTGCGCAAGATCGCGCCTAACGGGATGGAGCTGAACCTCGACTTCGACCAGTCGACCTTCGTCAAGGCCGCGGTCGCGGGCGTCGTGCGCGAGGCGTTCATCTCGGCCGCGCTCGTCGGCCTGATGATCCTCTTCTTCCTCGGTTCCTGGCGCTCGGTGGTCGTCGCGATCGCCTCGATCCCGCTCGCGCTCGCGTGCTCGATCATGATGCTCAAGGCGACGGGCAACTCGTTCAACATCATGACGCTCGGCGGGATCTCGCTCTCGATCGGGCTCCTCGTCGACACGGCGACGATCACGGTCGAGAACATCCACCGCAACCGCGGCATGGGGAAGCCGCTCACGGTGAGCATCCTGGACGGCGCCGAGCAGATCGCGCAGCCGGTGATCATGGCGACGCTCGCGATCTGCATCGTGTTCTTCCCCGTCGTGCTGCTCGTCGGCCCCGCGCGCTTCCTCTTCGTCCCGATGGCGCTCGCGGTGGTCACGGCGATGCTGGCGGCGTGGCTGCTGTCGCGGACGCTGGTCAAGACGCTCTCGCGCATGCTGCTGGCCGGCGAGCGGGCGCACGGGCAGGGGCACGACGCCGAGGTGGACCCGGCGCACGCGAGTGGGTTCTCGCGCTTCTCGCACAACTTCAACGTGGCGCGCGACCGGGCGTTCGGGCGCTTCCAGGACCGGTACACCCGCGCGGTCGCGCACCTGGTCGAGTACCGCGCGGTCACGCTCCTCGCCTTCGGCGGGCTCGTGCTCGCGAGCCTCTGCCTGCTGCCGCTCGTCGGGCAGGACTTCTTCCCGAGCACCGACGCCGGGATGATGAAGCTGCACTTCCGTGCACCCGCGGGCACGCGCATCGAGAAGACCGACTCGCTCGTCGCGCAGGTCGAGCAGCACATCCGCGCGATCGTCCCCGCGTCGGAGTTGGGCACCGTCAACTCGATGATCGGCCTGCCGTCGCCGCTCTCGCTCGCGTTCGTGCCGACGGACAACACGAGCGCGATGGACGCGGAGATTCTCGTCGCGCTCAAGCCCGGGCACCGGCCGACGGGGGAGTACGTGCAGAAGGTGCGCGACGACCTCGCGCGGAGCTTCCCGGGGAGCACGAGCTACTTCCAGACGGCCGACATCGTGAGCCAGGTGCTCAACTTCGGCCTGTCGGCGCCGATCGACGTGCAGGTGCAGGACAACGACCTGCAGCAGGGCTACGCGATCGCGACGCGGCTCGCCGCGGGGATGCGCACGGTGCCCGGCGCGGCCGACGTGCACGTCAAGCAGTCGCTCGACTACCCGACGCTCCGCGTGACCGTGGACCGCGAGCGCGCCGGCGAGCTCGGCGTGTCGCAGCGCGACGTGGCCAACAGCGTACTGACGTCGCTGTCGTCGAGCGCCGTCGTGTCGCCGAGCTACTTCATCAACCCGGCCAACAACGTGAACTACCTGGTCGCGGTGAAGACGCCGATCGCGAACTTCCAGCGCACCGCGGACGTGCTCGCGACGCCGATCACGGCCGGGGCCGGGGGGATGGTGCAGGGGGCGGGCGGCGGCATCGGCGGCTCGCCGTCGCCGCTCGACGCGCCGCGCGCGCCGACGCAGACGGTCGGCAACCTCGCCGCGGTGAGCACGCAGGTGGTGCCCAACGAGATCGACCACTCGACGGTGCAGCGCGTGCTCGACATCAACGCCAACGTCGAGGGACGCGACCTGGGGAGCGTGGTGGCCGGGATCCAGGACCGCATCCAGGCGTTAGGCGAGCTGCCGGCCGGGGTGTCGATCCGCGTGCGCGGGCAGGGCGAGGTGATGCACCAGGCGTTCAGTTCGCTCGCGCTCGGCCTCGTCGTCTCGATCGTCCTGGTCTATCTGCTGATGGTCATCATGTTCCAGAGCTGGCTCGACCCGGTGATCATCATGATCGCGGTGCCGGGCGCGCTCGTCGGCATCCTCTGGGCGCTCGCGCTCACCGGGACGACGATCAACGTGGTGTCGCTCATGGGCGCGATCATGGCGGTCGGCATCGCGGTGAGCAACTCGATCCTCCTCGTCAGCTTCGCCAACGACCAGCGCGTCGAACTGGGGATGAACGCCGTGGAGGCCGCGGTCGAGGCGGGCCGGACGCGCCTGCGCCCAGTGTTGATGACGGCGCTCGCGATGGTGCTCGGGATGCTGCCGATGGCGATTGGCACCGGCGAGGGGGGCGAGCAGAACGCCCCGCTCGGCCGCGCGGTGATCGGCGGGCTGCTCGTCGCGACCGCGGTGACGCTGCTCGTCGTGCCCGCGGCGTACGCGGCGCTCCGCAAGGCCATGCCGGGCAAGCACCAGCTCGAGGCGCGGTTCCTGGCCGAGGCCGACGGGCGCGACGTGCCGCCGGCTCGGGGCGGGCCGGACGGGCTCGTGCCGGCGGCCGCCTGACCTCCGCCTAACGTGATCCGGCGACCCGAGATGACCGACCCCAGTTCTCTTCAGCGTCCCACCCCGCCTCCCGAGCGCCGCGCCCCGCGCGGCCTCATCTGGGGGAGCGCGGGCCTCGTCGCGGCCGCGGTGGGCGCGGTCGCGCTCATCGCCCAGCGCCGGAGCGCGAGCGTGCACCAGGAGGCCGCCGCGCGCGAGCAGGACGCCTCGCGCGGCTCGGTCGTCCGCGCGGCCACCGTGACGACGTCGCCCGCCGTGCGGCACCTCACCCTGATCGGCGAGGCGCGGCCGTACGCCGAGGTGACGCTGTACGCGAAGGTCAGCGGGTACCTGCGGACCGTGGCCGTCGACCGCGGCGACCACGTGCGCGCCGGGCAGGTGCTGGCGACGGTGCAGAGCCCCGAGACCGACCGCGCGCTGGCCGGCGCGCGCGCGGAGTACGAGCAGAAGCAGGTGACCAACGGCCGCATGGCCCAGCTGCTCGCGCAGCAGTTCGTCTCGCCGCAGGAGGCCGACCAGGCGCGGGCGGACGCCGAGGTCGCGCGGCAGCGGATGGCGGCGCTCGCCGAGGAGCGCGGGTACGAGACGCTGCGGGCGCCGTTCGACGGCACGGTGACCGCGCGCTACGCCGACGCGGGCGCGCTGTTGCAGAACGCGGCGTCGTCGCAGACGGCGGCGCTCCCGGTGGTCACGGTCAGCACCACCGACCGGCTGCGCGTCTTCGTGTACCTCGACCAGGGCGACGCGGCGGGGGTGCGCGCGGGGATGCCCGCGCTGATCACCGAGGACGACCGGCCGGGCGTGCGCGTGCCCGCGCGCGTGTCGCGCGCGAGCGGGCTGCTCGACGCGCGGACGCGCAAGATGCTCGTCGAGCTCGACGTCGAGAACCGGGCCGGACAGATCGTGCCGGGCGCGGTGGTCCAGGTCACGCTCGACCTCCCCGCGGTGCCGCACCCGTCGGCGCCGGTCGAGGCGCTCGTGCCGCGCGGCGCGGCGAGCTTCGTCGCGCTCGTCGACGGGTCCCGGGGCGGGGCCGGCACGGGCGGGGCGGGCAACGTGACGACGCTGCGCTTCGCGCCGGTGACGGTGGCGGGGAACGACGGGCGCACGGTGCTCTTCTCCGGCGGCGTCACGGCCGGGCAGCGCGTCGCGCTCGACGCGGCCGCCTTCGCGGACGGCGCGCGCGTGCAGCTCGCCCCGGAGAGCACCGCGGTCGCCGCGCGCGGGACGGCGCCGTGACCCGCGGCCCGTTCGGCTGGATCTCGCGCGCCTCCGTCGGCGTGACGGCGTGCGTCGCCGCGCTCGCGTTCGGCGTTCGCGCCGACGCGCAGCCGGTCGGGCCGCTCCGGGGCGGCCCGCAGCCGGCCGCGGGCGACTCGCTCCGACTCACGCTCGCCGCCAGCGTCGCGACCGCGCTGACCCGCGCGACGCCGGTGCTGGTCGCCGGGGAGGACGAGCGGGTCGCGGCCGCCACGGTGCTCCGCGCCTACGGGCAGTTTCTCCCCACGCTCTCCGGTATCGGGAGTACCTACTCCGAGACCGGCAACCCGCTGCTCTCGTCGACCGCGCTCGCGCCGACCAACGCCACCCTCTACGGCCTCAACGTCGGGCTCGGGACGCAGTACACCCTGTTCAACGGCCTGCGCAACCGCGCCGCGCTTCGCTCCGCCGTCGCCCAGCGCGAGGCCGCGGGCCTCACGCTCGGGCGCGCGCGCGAGGAGGTCGCCTTCGACGTCGCGAACGCGTACTACCAGGTGGTGCTCGACGACCGACTGGCCGTCGTCGCGCGCCAGACGCTCGCGCTCTCGCGCCAGCGCGAGGCACAGCTCACGGCGCAGGTCCGCGTCGGGACGAAGGCGCCGCCCGACCTCTACCGCCAGCAGGCGCAGACGCGCGCCGACGAGGTGGCCGTGATCGCGGCCGACAACCGGCGCGATGCGGACGGGATCACGCTGCTGCAGCGGCTACGGTTCGACCCGGCGCGGCCGGTCGCGGTCTCGCTCCCGCCCGCCGCGCCCGCGGGCGACGACCTCACGCCCACCGCTTCGACGCCCGCCGACGTCGCCGCCCTGGAGCGCGAGGCGCTCGTCGCCCGTCCCGACCTCGCCGCGGCGGCCGCGCAGACGCGGGCGGCGGAGCAGCAGCTCCGGTTCGCGCACGGCGAGCGGCTGCCGACGGTCGCGATCGAGTTCGACCTCGTCGACCAGGCGCGCATCTTCGGGCGCGCCGTCCAGAACGGGCAAAACCTGCTCGCCCCCGGCCAGCGGAACGCGTTCTCGCAGCTCGGCTCCCAGGTGGCCGGCCTGCTGTCGTTAGGCGTCAACCTGCCGATCTTCGACCGCCACCAGGCGCGGGCCGACGAGGAGCGCGCGCAGGCGCTCGACGAGCGGAGCCGCGTGCAGGAGGCCGACGTCCGCGACCGCATCGTCGGCGAGGTCGCGCGCGCGGTGGCCGACATCCGCGCCGCGGACCTCACGACGCAGGCCGCGACCGCGCAGGTCGCCGCGGCGGAGCGGGCCTTCGCCGCCGTGAGCGGCCGCTACGAGGTCGGTATGGCGAACTTCATCGACGTCGCCTCCGCGCAGACCGCCCTCGCGCAGGCGCGCGCGGCGCGCGAGCAGGCGTCCGTGAACCAGTCGCTCGCCCGCGCGAGGCTGAGCCTCGCCACGGGCCGGGCCGCTCCCGGCGGCGCGGCCGTCGGCGGAACGGCGCGCTGACGCAGCCCCGGAACCCGGCGGAACCGGCGCCGAAATCGCCGGGCGGACGCCCGCTGCGGCGGCCGGGCGGGGAACCGTAGCACGATCCTCGCGCTTGCCTGGGGAGCGTACCCCTAACGACCCCCATGTCACAGCCGACCACGCCCGCCGCCTCGAACGGCACCAGCCGCGCCGCCGCGCAGGATGCCGCGCAGGACGCCGCGCGCCAGGCCAACGTCATCGCGACGCAGCTCCGCGAGCACGACACGACGCGCCGCCCGCGTCCGCGCGTCGTGATCATCGGCGGCGGCTTCGCGGGCTACCACACGGCGCACAACCTGAAGAACCTCGACGTCGACGTGACGGTCGTCGACCGCACCAACCACTTCCTCTTCCAGCCGCTGCTCTACCAGGTGGCGACCGCGGTCCTGGCGCCGACGGACATCACCGTCCCGATCCGCTACCTCCTGCGGAAGCAGAAGAACGCCGAAGTGCTGATGGCCGAGGTGCGCGAGATCGACGTCGCCGCGCGCACGGTGTACCTCGACGACGAGCGCCGGCCCCTCGAGTACGACTACCTGGTGCTCGCCGCCGGCGCGCGCCACTCGTACTTCGGCCACGACGAGTGGGAGAAGGACGCGCCGGGCCTGAAGACGATCGCCGACGCCTACGAGATCCGCCGCCGCTTCCTGTCGGCCTTCGAGGAGGCCGAGAAGGCGCCGGACCCGGCGACGCGCGCCGAGTGGCTGACGTTCGTCGTCATCGGCGGCGGCCCGACCGGGACCGAGCTCGCGGGGATGATCCCGGCGACCGCCGACACGTTCCGGCAGGACTTCCGGCGCATCGACACCGAGATGACGAAGGTCCTGCTCCTCGAGGGGTCGCCGCGCGTGCTCGCCGCGTACCCGGAGAAGCTCTCCGCCGAGGCGAAGCGGAGCCTCGAGCAGCTCGGGGTGGAGGTCCGCACGGGCGCCCACGTCACGCGCGTCACCGACGACGCGGTCTACATCGGCGCCGAGCGCATCCCGACGCGCACGGTCTTCTGGGGCGCCGGCAACGCGGCGACGCCGTTAGGCAAGCAGCTCGGCGTCCCGGTCGACAAGGCGGGGAGGGTGCCGGTGCAGCCGGACCTCTCGATCGCCGGGCACCCGGAGGTCTTCGTCGTCGGCGACGCGGCGGCGTACGTCGACCGCGGCCACCCGGTACCGGGCGTCGCCCAGGGCGCGATCCAGATGGGGCGCCACGCGGCGAAAAACCTCCGCGCGTCGGTCGAGGGCAAGGAGAGGACGCCGTTCAAATACTGGAACAAGGGCAACCTCGCGACGATCGGCCGCCACAAGGGCGTCGCCGACCTCGGCCCCCGTCTGCAGTTCGGCGGCTACTTCGCGTGGCTGCTCTGGGTCTTCGTCCACATCATGTACCTCGCGGGGTTCCGCAACCGGGCCAGCGTACTGCTCCAGTGGGGGTACGCGTACCTGACGTACCACCGGGGGGCGAGGCTGATTTCGGGGCGGATCGTGCAGAGGGGGAGTACGGGGGTTCCGAGCGAGGGGCCGGCGAGGGAGGAGACGATGCCGGGGTGGAGTAATGCGGCCGTCCCGCAGTAATCGTTTCGCAGAATTCATTTCGCAGTAGTCGTCCCGCGCCGCCGTACTCGCGGCGCCGCGGCCGTCCGGCCGGCATCCCCGCGGAAGTCGGGATCCATCTTGCCGTGGCGACCGGGCCGATTCGGAAGAGACGGGCTGATTGGGGGGTCAGGGCGAGAGACACGGTGGACCCGTCGCCTTACCGGCCACGGGTCCACCGTGTCTCTCGCCCTGACCCCAGTAAGCAGGCCTCTTCCGCTCAGGCTCTTCGGGCCGGGTACGGCGGCGCGGATACGGCGGGACAATCACCAGAACGACGTTCCATCGCTCCTTTCCCCCCCCTCGACCCCCAACACCGCGAGCACGCTCGGCATCACGTCCACCGTCCTCCTCGGCTGCCGAGCGAACGGCCTCCCCCCCAGCAACGGCACCAGCATGTGCTCCCGATGCAGCCCCCCGTGCGACGACATGTGGGGAATCGGCTCGTAGCGGGCCCGGAGGTCCCAGTCCCGCGCCGCCGAGACGATCACGTCGCCCGCCCGCGGCGCCCCCGCGAGCGCCGCGATCTGGACGAGCGCGTCCGGGTAGTCCGACCCCGCGCACGCGTCCCACGCCTCGTCCGCGCCGAGCCCCCCGACCGCCCCGCCTAACGCGAGCGGGTCCCCCCCGTCCGCCGGCTCGTACCCGTAGTCGTACCCCCGCGACGAGCCGTCGCCCGGCGCCGCGTCCGTCCGCCGCGCGCGGACCACGGCCGCGCGCCCGCGGCTCGCGTGGCGCACCTCGCACCGGTCCGGGCCTAACGGCAGCAGCAGCAGGTCGACCGACGCCCGCCCGAGCAGCTCGCCGACGACCCGCTCCCAGCGCCCCGCGAGCGCCCCCCACCACGGCCGCTCGCGCCCGGCGAGGTCGAGGTAGACGTGCGCCATCGCGTTGCCGCTGACCATCACCGCCGCGTCGCCCCCTCCCCGCGCCGGCGCGCCGAGCGTGAACGGGTGCGCCCGCACGCGCACGCCCTGCCGACGCAGCCACGCCGCGAGGTCGTCGTGCGCGCGCACCCGCGAGTGCCCGTGGTCGCTCACCACCAGCATCGTCGTCTCGTCCCACCACCCGCCGCGCTCGGCGTCCGCGCGCAGCTCCGCCGCGACCGCGTCCACCGCGCGCAGCCCCTCGCCGACCAGCGAGTGGGAGTGGCCGCCCGCGTGCGACGTCTTGTCGATCCCGGTCAGCGCGCAGAAGACCACCCGCGGCGGCGCGCCCGCGGCGTAGCGCGCTCGCACCCGCGCGGCGACCGCGGCCCCGGCGTCGCGGTCGATGCGGAGCCATCCCGCGAGGTCGCCGCGAAAATGCGTGAGCGCCGCGCGGACCGCGAACGCGCGGCCGCGCGCGAGCCGGTCCTCGGGCGCGAGGCCGCGGCCGATCATGTTGAGCGCCGCGACCCCCGGCGGCGCGAGCTCGAACAGCGTGGGCGCGTCCGGGTCGAGGTCGCCGTCGATGTGGCGCATCTCGAAGCCCACGTAGCTGCGCGCCGCGTCCGGCCAGGTGCGGCGCGTGCGCGCGCGGTCGTACCAGCGCAGCCCGGGGAGGCCCACCGGCCCCGGGAAACGCCCCGTGAGGAACGGCGCGTACGCCGGCCCGGTGACCGACGGGAAGACGCTCGTCACCGTCGCCAACCCGCCCTCCTCGCGGAGCCGCGCGAGCGTCGGCACCGTGCCGCCGTCGAGCGCGGCGGCGAACGTGTCGGGCCGGGCGCCGTCGGCGACGAGGATGATCACGGGCACGAAGCCGAGCCTAGCGCACGCGGCGCGGCGCGTGCAACCGGCGCGCAGCGGCCCGCAGTCACACCGGCCTGTGCGGCCCGTCATCTTTCCCCGTCATGCCAAACGATCCGACCGCACGACCCACCCCCTCGGCCGGGACCTCCGCGCTCACGTCCGCGACGGGCAAGCCCGCGGACCCGGACATGCTGGCCGACGCGGGGCGCCGCGCGCTCGAGGGCGTCCGCGAGCGCACCGAGGAGGGGCACCGGGCCGCCGGCCGCACGCCGCCGAGCGAGTCGCCCGAGGACGGGTCGCAGCCGATGCGGAGCGCGGGCGCGGCGCGCGTGCGCCCGATCGACGAGTCGATTCGCGACTACCCGGGCACCTTCCCGCCGACCGAAGACGAGAAGCTGCTCAACCTCACGAGCCGGCGCGCGGGCGCGGACTTCACCCGGACCGACCCATGGCGCGTGATGCGCATTCAGAGCGAGTTCGTCGAGGGCTTCGACGCCCTCGCGGGCGTCGAGCAGGCGGTCACCGTCTTCGGGTCCGCCCGCACCGCGCCCGACGACCCGCAGTACCAGGCGGCCGAAGAGGTGGGGCGGTTGTTGGCCGAGGCCGGGTTCGCGGTGATCACCGGAGCCGGGCCGGGGATCATGGAGGCGGCCAACAAGGGGTGCAAGAACGCCGGCGGGCACTCGATCGGCTGCAACGTCGAGCTGCCCTTCGAGCAGGGGAGCAACCCGTACGTCGACACGTTAGTAAACTTCCGCTACTTTTTCGTGCGGAAGACGATGTTCATCAAGTACAGCGTCGCGTTCGTCATCTTCCCGGGCGGCTTCGGCACGCTCGACGAGCTGTTCGAGGCGCTGACGCTGATCCAGACGGGGAAGATCTACCAGTTCCCCGTGATCATGTTCGGGCGGCACTACTGGGCGGGGCTGGTCCGGTGGATCCAGACGCGCCTGCTGGTCGAGGGCAAGATCTCGCCGGGCGACGTCGACCTGATGCTGCTCACCGACGACCCGCAAGAGGCGGTCGACGCGGTCGTCCAGGCGTACGCCGCGCAGCGGGCCCGCGCGGACGGGCAGGGCCCACGCGTCAACGGCGCGCCGGGGGCCGGCACCGCCCCGGGGGCGTGAGCGCGGACCCGGACGCGGTCCCGCCGGGCGCGCCGTTCGCGTTAGGCCCGTCGCCGGCGCACGGGACGGGAGCCTTCGCGACGCGCCCAATCCCGGCCGGCACGCGGCTGGTCGAGTACGCCGGCCAGCGCATCACCCCCGCGGAAGCCGAGCGGCGCTACCCCGAAGTCCCCGGCGCGCCGTACCACACACAGCTCTTCGCGATCGACGGGCCCGACGGCGAGGAGGTGATCGTCGACGCCGCGGTCGACGGCAACGTCGCCCGCTTCATCAACCACTCCTGCGCGCCCAACTGCGACGCGGTGGTCGACGCGGGGCGGATCTGGATCACGACGACCCGCGACGTCGCGCCCGGCGAAGAGCTGGCCTACGACTACGCGTTCGTGCTCGAGGAGCGGCACACGCCGGCCGCGAAGCGGCGCTACCCGTGCCGGTGCGGCGCGCCGACGTGCCGGGGGACGATGCTGGCGAAGAAGCGCTGACCGCGGGGAACGCGGCCGGCGCCGGGCCCGCGCTCAGGCCTGCTGGTGGATCGTCTGCAACGCCAGCACCTTGAGCCGCCTAACGCTCGCCGGCAGCTTCAGGATCGCGACCTCGCCGACCGCCTTGCCCAGCAGCGCCTTCCCGATCGGCGACCCCATGCTGACGTTTCCGTTCTCCATCTCGGCGGAGTCGCCGAGCAGGAGGTTGTACGTCTCCTGCGCGCCCGACCGCTCGTCCTGGACGACCACGCGCGAGCCGAGGCCGACCTTGTCGGGCGGGATCTGCGTCATGTCCACCGCGGACAGTTTGCTGAGCCGCTGACGCAACTGCCCGAGCCGCGCCTGCACGAACTGCTGCCGCTCCAGCGCGGCCTTGTATTCGCTGTTCTCGCGCAGGTCGCCGTGCTCGACGGCGGTGCGGATCTCGATCGGGAGCGTGACGTTCAGCTCGTACTGCAGCTTCTCGACTTCGGCCGAGAGCTTCGCCTTGAGTTCTTCGATCATGGCCGGGTGGAGAAGTGCCGCGGGGCAAACAGCTGAACCTACTGCGCCGTACACTTCCCGGCCATGCTCGCCTCGCTCGCCCGCCACGACGATGTCACGCGCGTCGAACTCGCTTCGCCGGCGAGTCGGCTCGTCGGCTACACGGCGAGCGCGTACCTCGTCGACACCGCCGACGGGCCGACGCTCGTCGACACGGGCTTTCCGCTGGGCTGGCGCACGCTGCGGCGCGTGCTCGCGACGACCCCCGCGCTGCGCGGCGCCGTCGTCACGCACAAGCACGAGGACCACGCCGGCAACGTCGCCGCGCTCTCGCGCGCGGGCGTGCCGCTCGCCATGGCGGCGGCCACGCGCGCGGCGATCGGCGCCGTGCCGCGCGTCGGCGCGTACCGCCGCTACACGTGGGGCGTCATGGCCCCGCTCCCGCCGGACGCGCCGGCGTTCGACCCCGCGCCGCTCGTGCTCGTTCCGACGCCGGGGCACACGAGCGACCACCACGCCGTGTGGCACCCCGAGCGCGAGACGCTCTTCGGCGGCGACCTCTTTCTCGGCGTCGCCGTGCGCATCGCGCACCCGAGCGAGGACCCGCGCGCCCTCGCCCGATCGTTGCGTGCGGCGGCCGCGCTCCGCCCGCGGCGACTCTTCGACGCGCACCGCGGGCTCGTCGCCGACCCGGTCGCCGCGCTCGAGGCGAAGGCGCGGTGGCTCGACGACGCCGTCGGCGAGGTCGAGCGCCGCATCGACGCCGGCTGGCCCGACGCCCGCATCCGCGACGCGATCCTCGGCGGCGAGAGCATGACCGGGCGCATCAGCCGCGGCGACTACTCGCGGCTGGGGTTCGTGCGCGCGGTCCGCGCGACGCGCGTCGCGCCCTAATGCTCCTCGCGGTTCGCGCCGGCGGCGATCCAGTCCCACGTGCTCGCGAGACGCGCGTGCGCCCGCGGGACGTCCTCGTCCAGCAGAAAGCGGCGCGCCGCGAGGGCGCGCGCAGCGGCGTCCACCCGAGCGAGGTAGGCGTCGCGCGTGCCGTAGAGCCGCTCGATGCTCGGGCGCGGGTCGCCCGAGCGCGCCCGCTCGGCCTCGGTGCGCGCGAGCGGCACGAACGTGCCCTGGAAGCTCACCAGCCGATCGCTCGCGGCCAGCGACGGCGCGCGCAGCTGCCACGGCAGGTAGGTCGCGAGCGGCGCCTCGAGTTCGACCGCGCGCACGCCGCCGCGGTCGTTGCCTAACGAGTCGACGCGTGGGACGACCACCGCGTACGGGGCGCGCACGGCCGGCGGCTCGCGGTCGACGATGCCCTCGGGCCAGCGCGGCCCGAAGTCGAGCCGGTACGGACGGTAGGGCGCCGCGGCGAGCCGGACGCCGGGGATCGCCGGACGGACGAGCGAGTCGACCGGCACCAGCATCCCCGCGGCGCGCGTCGGGTAGAGCGAGGCGGGCGGCTCGCGCCCGTCCCTGACCCAGTCGACGAGCGCGACGAGGAGCGCGCGCAGCGCGAGCCGCTGGTCCATCGGGTTGCCGCGCCACGCGCCCCCGGGGGTCACGCCCGCGGCCGTCGAGTCCTCGAGCCGGGCGTTAGGCGGGGGCGGCCAGGCCGCGGGCCCCGAGTGCTGCGCCGACGACAGCACGTACCGCCGCTCGCCGGGCAGGAAGCCGACGTCCCGCCGGCCGTCGACCGTGGTGTGCGCGAGCGACGCGCCGCGCCCCCAGTACTCGTAGCCGCCGTCGACGTAGAACACCTTCGCCGCCCCCGCGCCCGACGGCGCGTGCGTGCGCAGGCCGCCGGTCCGACCCGTCTCGGGATCGGTCTCGTCGGGGCTCGTGAAGGGGAAGACGTCGGTCGGGTAGAAGAACGTCGAGTACGGCTGCGCGTCGCGCGAGGGCTGGGCGAAGCGGTGGTTGAAGCTGCCGCGCCCCGCCCCCGCCGTGTGCGCGAAGATCCCGTCGAACGCCGGGCGCCCCGCCTCGTCGACGTTGAACCCGTCGTACAGGAAGTGCCGCAGGAACCGGCCTGTCTGCGACACGCCGTACGCGACGCCCCAACGCGTGGGCGCGAGTGTCGCGGGGTCGTGCTTGAGCCACGAGATCATGTCGCGCACGGCGGCCATCCCGGTGCCGACGACGACCGGGTCCTTCGCGCGGTAGACGACCTCGTACACGTGCCCCGGCTGGAAGCCCGCCGCGAGGTAGACGTGGCGCGCGTCGTCGACCACGGTGCCGCCGCTGTCCTCGCGCGCGAACCGCCACGCGCCGCGCGGGACCGTCGTCCGCGGCGCGAGCGGGCCGTCCCGCACGGTGAGCACCGTCGCCGGGTCGTCCGGGTCGGAGACCGGGTACCCCAGCGCCTCCGAGGTCGCGACGCGGTGGCCGAGCGGGATGGTGTGCGTCGGCGCGTCGACGGTGATGTCGCTCCGCACGAGCCCGGTGATCGGGTGGGCGGCGCTGCCCGCCACCGGCGGATGGAAGTGCAGGCCGGGCGTGTTGGGCAGAATGTCCCACTGCCAGCCGAGCATCACGACCGTTAGGCCACGCCGGAGGAGGAGCGCGTCGCCGTACGCGGCGGAGTCCGTGGGCGAGGCGCCGCGCTGGGCGCCGAGGTGGAAGACGCCCACGGTCACGCCGCCGCGATTCACCACGTCGACCAGGGTGACCCCGCTCGCGCGCGCCGGATCCTTGGGGCGGAGCATCGCGAACTCGGCCCACGCCTCGACCTCCCCGCGCGCGTTGCGCGGCGCGCGCGCGAGGTCGACGATCTGTCGGTCGTGGGGATTGCGCGGGTCGAAGGCGAAGAACACGCGCCCCGTGAGGCGTTCGTAGGCGGGCGCGCCACCGATCGACGCGCCGGCCGCCACGTCGTCGCGGTGGTCGACGACGACGCGGACGACCCGCGCGGCGGCGGGGCGAGCGGTGAGAGTAGTCAGGACGGCGGCCGCGACGGCGGCGGCGGGACGCAGGAAGCGCATGCGCGCGGGGAGGGCGGGGGGATGGGCGCGACGAGCGGCCGTCGGGGACACGCCGGCTCGCATGAAAAGTGAACCCGCGGGCCCGGCCGCCGTCAGGTCCGTCAGGCGTCCACCGCGAACAGCCGCGCCACGTCGCGGTCGTAGGCGGCGAGCTCGCGCGCGACGGCGGCCGCGTCCCACCCGAGCGCCGGGGCGACGAGCGGCGCGACGACTCGCGCCGCGGCACGTCCGGCGTCGCGCGTCGCGTAGGCGACCGGCGCGCGCCGCACGAGCAGGTCGGCGAGGGTGACGGCGTCTTCCGCCTCGACCGCATGCACGAAGTCGGCGCCGGTGTGCGTCAGCCCGGGCGCGACCGGCTCCGCGAGCGCGGCGTCCGACGCCGTGAGTTCGGCGACCCGCGCCCGCGCGGCGTCGCGCCCGAGTTCGAGCGACAGCAGGTCCGTCCGCGCCCGCGGCGCGCGCGCGCCTAACAGCCGCGCCGTGGCGTCGACGACCTCCGCGGCCATGCTGCGGTAGGTCGTCAGCTTGCCGCCGGTCACGGTCACGATGCCCCGCGAGTCGACCTGGATCGCGTGCTCGCGCGAGACCGCACCCGTGTCGCCCGCCCCCGCGCCACCGGCCGCCGCGATCGGCCGCACGCCCGCCCACGCGCTCACGACGTCCGATCGGTCGAGCCGCGCCGCCGGGAAGTAGTGGTTGGCCACGGCGAGGAGGTACGCCACGTCCGCCTCGTCCGCGCGGACGTCGTCCGGTCCGGCCGTGGTGGCAGTCTCGGTGGTGCCGAGGATCGTCAGCGCGCCCGCCCGCGGCCCCGCCGGCAGCACGAACGTGACGCGTCCGTCGCGCGGCGCGAGCAGGGTAAGCGCGCCGCAGTTCCCCACGCGCTCGGCCGGTACGGCGACGTGCACGCCCTTCACGCCGAGCACCGCGGCGGGCGCGCCCGGGTCGTGGAGGCGCCGAACCGCGTCGCTCCACGGGCCGGTCGCGTTGACCACCGCGCGCGCGCGCACCTCGACCCAACCCCCGTCGATCTCGTCGCGTACCGTTAGACGTATGCGCTCCGGCCCGACCGGGCCGGCGCGATCTCGCGCGAAGGCGAGCGCGGTCACGCACGCGTGGTTGAGCGCGATGGCGCCCGCGTCGCGCGCCGCGAGCGCGGTCGCGAGCGTGAGGCGGCCGTCGTCGGTCGCGGCGTCGTAGTACAGGGCGCCGCCCGTCAGCCCCTCGCCGGCGAGCGCCGGCTCGGCCGCGCGTACGCCCGCAGCGGAGAGCGGCCGGTGCGCGCCGACGTTGCGCCAGAGCGCGAGCGCGTCGTAGAGGGCGAGCCCCGCTTCGAGCTTCCAGCGTGGTACGCGGGCGCCTCGGTACACGGGCCACGTGAAGGCGAGCGGGCGCACGAGGTGCGGCGCCGTGCGGAGCAGGATCCGCCGCTCACGGCTGGCCTCGAAGACGAGTCCGAGGTGCCCGTGCTCGAGGTAGCGTACGCCGCCGTGGATCAGGCGCGACGAGCGACTCGACGTGCCGCTCGCCCAGTCGCCGCGTTCGAGGAGCGCCACTCGCAGGCCGCGGAGCGCCGCGTCGCGCGCCACGCCCGCGCCCGTGATCCCGCCGCCGACGACGGCGAGGTCGAACACGCCGTCAGCCAGCTCGCCGAGCGCGGCGGCGCGGCGGACCGCGGCGGGGGCGCGAGGGACGCACGGGCTCACCGGCGCAAGCTACCCCGCCGCCGTGCGGCGCTGCCGAAGGACGCGGACGTGACGCGACGGTTGCATGAACGAAACTTCGTGCGCGACGCGCGGGCGCTACGTTCGGGGCTGGCGCCCGCGCCGGCCCCACTTCCCGCACTCCGCTCGCTCCCATGCCACGTCCGCCAACTGCGCGACGCGCGCCGCGCATGCTGCGCGCCCTCGCCGCGCCGCTCGCCGCGTCGCTCGCCCTCGCCGCCGCGTGCGCGTCGGCCGAGCACGTCGCGGCGCCGCAAGCCGCGACGCCCGCCCTCACCTCGGGTGGTCCGACGGGCACCGCGGCCGCCGGGCTCGTCGTGAGCCAGGTCTACGGCGGGGGCGGCAACAGTGGGTCGACGTACAAGAACGATTTCGTCGAGCTGTACAACGCCGGCACGACGGCCGTCTCGGTCGGCGGGTGGTCGGTCCAGTACGCCAGCTCGACCGGCACGACGTGGCAGGTCACCACGCTGTCGGGGTCGATCCAGCCGGGCGCGTACTACCTGATTCAGGAGGCGCCCGGCGCCGGCGGGACGACCGCGCTTCCCGCCCCCGACGCGACCGGCGTGATCCCGATGAGCGCGACGGCGGGCAAGGTCGCGCTCGTCAACACCCCGACGGCGCTCAGCGGCGCGTGCCCGACCGGAGGCGCGACGGTCGTCGACTTCGTCGGCTACGGCACCGGGACCAACTGCTTCCTCGGGTCCGGCCCGACGGCCGCGCTCACCAACCCGACGGCCGCGCTCCGCAAGAGCAACGGCCAGCAGAATACCAACGACAACGCGGCCGACTTCGCCGTCGGCGCCCCCACGCCGCGCAACAGCGGGATCGTCGCCGGACCGGCCGGGCCGGTCGTCGCGGTCGCGGTCACGCCCTCGCCCGCGTCGGTCGCCGCGGGCGCGACCGTGCAGCTGACCGCGCGCGGAACCGACGCCGCGGGCAATGCGTCGCCGACGACCTTCACGTGGACCACGTCCGACGCGACGGTCGCCACCGTCGACGCCTCGGGCCTCGTGCGCGGCGTCGCCGTCGCGGCCGCGCCGGTGACGATCCGCGCGACGAGCGCCAACGGCGTCGCGGGCACGACCGCGGTCACCGTCGTGGCCTCGGGCGCGATCGCGAGCATTACGTGGAGCGGCACGCCGACCGCCACGACGAGCATGGCGGCGGGCTTCCAGACGCAACTCTTCACGCCGACGGCGAAGGACGTCACCGGCGCCGTGGTCCCGGCCTCGTTCACCTTCGCCGCGCTCGATCCGTCGGTCGCGACCATCCTCCCCGTCGGCAACTCGGCGATCATCACCGGCGTCGCGGGCGCGTCGAGTAACCCGCGCTTCCAGGTCACCGGGACGCCGATAGCCGGCGGGGCGGCGTACAGCGCGACAACCGCGCCGGTCACGATCGAAGTGCCGGCGTACGCCGACTCGGCCGGCACCTTCGCCGACAACGCCGAGTTCGGGCGCCCGACGGCGGCCTCGGCGGCCAACGCCAACGACCTGCTCATCGCGCGGAGCGGCTACACGCTGTCCTACAACAGCGCGCGCGGCACGCCCAACTGGGTGAGCTACGAGCTCGACCAGCGCCAGCGCTCGACCGGGCAGGACCGCTGCAACTGCTTCACGGCCGAGCCCACGCTGCCCGCGGCGCAGCGGGTCTACACGAGCGACTACACCAACGGCGGCTACGACCGCGGCCACATGACGCGCTCGGCCGACCGCACGGTGACCAACGGCGAGAACGCGCGCACGTTCTACCTGTCCAACGTCGTGCCGCAGACGGCCGACCTCAACCAGGGCGTGTGGGCGACGTTCGAGAACCAGCTCGCGGACAGCGCGGCCGCCGGGCGGGCGGTCTACGTCATCACCGGACCGCGCTACTCGGGGCCGGCGCGCTTCCTCAAGCAGGACTCGGGGCAGACGAAGGTGCAGATCCCCGACTCGACGTGGAAGGTCGCCTTCATCGGCCCGTACGCGACGGGGCACGCCTTCGCGCGCGGCGACGTGCGGAGCTGGGACGACCTCGCCGGCACGACCGCGCTCGCGGTGATGATGCCTAACGTTGCCGGCGTGCGGAACGATGCGCCGTCCAAGTACTACACCACGGTGCGCGCCGTCGAGGCGTCGACGGGCTACGACTTCCTCTCGCTGCTCCAGGCGCCGTACCAGAACGCGATCGAGACCGGCGACCACCCGCCGGCCCCGGTCGAGAACGGCCCGGCGGCCGGCGCGGTGGGCGACGCACTCGCCTTCGACGCCGCCGGCACCACCGACCCCGACGCGGGCGACGTGTTGTCGTACGCGTGGAGCTTCGGCGACGGGACGGCGGCCGCGGGCGCCGCGGTGACCAAGCGCTACGCGGCGGTCGGCGCGTACGTGGTCACGCTCACCGTCACCGACCGCGCCGGATGGGCGGTCACGCGCACGCGCGTCGTGAACGTCGGCAACGCCGCCCCGGTGGTCGCACTGCCCGGCGCCGCGACCACCGCCGCCGCGGGCCAGCCGTACAACCTGCCGATCGCGTTCGGCGACGCGAGCGCGAGCCCGGCGCCGTTCCGCCTCACGATCGACTGGGGGGACGGCGCGCCGCAGACGACCGGGACGTATCTTACCGCGTACACGGCGGCGCGCCCGCTCGTGCGTCAGAAGAGCTACACCACCTCGGGGACATATACTGTGACCGTGCGCGTCTCCGACCGCTACAACGCGACGTCGCGTCCCGCCTCCGTGCAGGTCACCGTCCCCTGAGCCGCCCCTCCCCTCCCATGCGCCCCGTCTTCCTCGCCGCAGCCGCGCTCGGTGCCGCACTGACCGCCGCGATCCCCGCGTACGC
Organism: uncultured Gemmatimonadales bacterium; assembly: GCA_963763675.1. Taxonomy (GTDB): domain Bacteria; phylum Gemmatimonadota; class Gemmatimonadetes; order Gemmatimonadales; family Gemmatimonadaceae; genus BPUI01. The sequence goes on along the minus strand of CAVXPN010000003.1, from coordinate 155,936 downwards.
CCAGACGATCGCGATCCCCCAGTCGGCATCGGGGGCCGAGGTCGGCCCGTTCGGTGCGGACGCGACATACGGGTTCACGACCGGGCTCATCGGGCAGTCATTCGTCGCGCCGAGTGCGGCGCTGCAGTCGTTCACGTTTTACTTGCGCGACGAGGCCGGCGCGACGTCGGCCCCGCAGTTCCGCGCCTACGTCGCCGGGTGGGATCCGCTCAACCTGACGATCGGCCCGGTCCAGTTTACGAGCGCGCTGCTCACCGCGCCCTCCTCGTCGAGCTACCAGGCGCTGACGGTCACGGCCAACACGACGCTGACGAGCGGGCTGCAGTACGTCGCCTTCCTGTCCGGCGTGACGTCGACGAGCGGCGTCGTCTACGTCGCGACCAACGACGCGGCGCCGTACGCCGGCGGCACCCTCGTCTTCGACTTCGGCGCCGGGGCGATCTACGCCGACGCGACGCAGGAGGCGGCGTTCACCGCCGTGTTCGCCCCCACGGCGATCACCACCCCCGAGCCCGCGACGGTCCTCCTCCTCGCCGGCGGGCTGGCCGGGATGGGAGTCCTCGCGCGGCGCAAGCGCGCGGGCTGACACCGGGTTCGTCCGCCGCCGCGACGGGCCGCGCCGCTACACCGCCGCTACGCCGGGCGCTGCTCGTTCAGTCCCGACGCCACGTTCTGCACGGGTACGTCGCACCGGATCGATTTCGTCCGGGACCCGCCCGACAGCGCCGTCGACGAGATCTTCGACTAACGGGCGCCCCGGACGCGCGCCCGACCGACTACCGTCCCGGGATGTCCAACCCGAATCGCCACGAACGCGTCCAGTACGGCGCCCCCGGGCGCCGCGTCGCGGTGGTCGCCGGCCTCCGCACGCCGTTCGCCAAGGCCGGGTCCGCGCTCGCGCGCCTAACGTCCACCGACCTCGGGCGCATGGTGGTCGCCGAGCTCCTCGCGCGCGCCGAGCTCGACCCGGCGGAGGTGCAGGGCGTCGTCTACGGGACCGTCCTCCAGAGCGTGACCGAGCCCAACATCGCGCGCGAGATCTCGCTCCTGCCGCCGATGCCGCGCGGCGTGCAGAGCTTCACCGTGAGCCGGGCCTGCGCCTCCGCGAACCAGGCGATCACCGACGCCGCCGACCAGATCGTCCTCGGCCACCTCGACTGCCTCATCGCCGGCGGCGCGGAGTCGCTCTCGCAGGTCCCCGTGCTGCACTCGCGCCGGTTCAGCGACGCCCTCGTCGCGTCGAGCAAGGCCAAGACGCTGCCCGCGCGCGCGCGCACCCTCGCCGGCATCCGCCCGCGCGACCTCGTCCCCGTCACCCCCGCCATCTCGGAGCCGAGCACCGGCGAGACGATGGGGCAGAGCGCCGAGAAGATGGCCAAGATCAACGGCGTCGCGCGCGAGGAGCAGGATGCGTGGGCGCTCCGCTCGCACCGCCTCGCGGCGGCCGGTACCGCGGACGGCCGCCTGACGGCCGAGATCGCCCCCGCGTTCCTCCCGGGCCGCGGCGGCGCGGAGCCCGAGGCGCTGGACCGCGACAACGGCGTGCGCGCCGACACGTCGCTGCAGCAGCTCGCCAAGCTCGCGCCCGTCTTCGACCGCGCCTACGGGACCGTGACCGCGGGTAACAGCTCGCCGCTCACCGACGGCGCGAGCGCCGTGCTGCTGATGCGCGAGGACAAGGCGAAGGCGTTAGGCTACGCCCCGCTCGCCTACGTGCGGAGCTACGCCTACGCCGCGCTCGACCCGGGCGAGCAGCTGCTGCAGGGCCCCGCGCTCGCCATGCCCGTCGCGCTCGCGCGCGCGGGGCTCGAGGCGCGCGACGTCGCGCTCGTCGAGATCCACGAAGCGTTCGCCGCGCAGGTGCTCTGCAACCTCAAGGCGTTCGCGTCGCACGCGTGGGCCGAGCGCGCCGGGTTCGCCCGGCCGGTCGGGGAGCTCGACCGCGACCGGATCAACGTCATGGGCGGCTCGATCGCGTTAGGCCACCCGTTCGGCGCGACCGGCGGCCGCGTGCTCACCACGCTCTGCCGCGAGCTCGCCCGCCGCGACGCGGAGTTCGGGATGCTGAGCGTGTGCGCGGCGGGCGGCATGGGGCACGTCATGGTCGTGGAGCGCGCATGACGGCCGCCCTCGCTCCGCGCGACGCCGGCGCCGCGCCCGCCGCGGACCGCCTCCACGATGCCCTCACCCTCGAGCTGCACGATGCCGGCGTCGCGGTCGCCACCTTCGACCTGCCGGGCGCGCCGGTCAACGTCCTCGGCCCCGCAGCCGCGGCCGCCTTCGGCCTCCTCTTCGACCGTCTCGACCGCGACCCGGCGATCCGCGCCTGCGTCCTGCGCTCGGGCAAGCCCGACGCCTTCGTCGCGGGCGCCGACATCGAGCAGTTCGCCGCCCTCCGAGACGCGACCGACGCGGAGGCGCTCTCGTGGCAGGGGCAGGCCATGGCCGATCGGCTCGAGCGCTCGCGCGTGCCGGTCGTGGCCGCGGTGCACGGCGCCTGCCTCGGCGGCGGCCTCGAACTCGCCCTCGCGTGCGCGTGGCGCGTCGCAACCGACGACGCGAAGACCACGTTCGCACTACCCGAGGTGCAGCTGGGGCTGATCCCCGGGATGGGCGGCACGCAGCGCCTCCCGCGGCGCATCGGACTGCAGCCGGCGCTCGACATGATCCTGACCGGCAAGACGGTTCGCGCGCGCCGCGCTCGCAAACTCGGCATCGTCGACGACCTCGTCCACCCGGCGGTGCTGCTCGACGTCGCCGTGCAGCGCGCGCGCGAACTCGCCGCCGGCAGCCGCAAGCGCGGGGGCGTCGTCCGCCCGCGGACGGCGTCCGCGCTCCTGCTCGACGGCAACCCCGTCGGGCGGACGATCGTCTTCAGCCGCGCGCGCGAGCAGGTCGTCAAGAAGACCGGCGGCCACTACCCGGCGCCGCTGGCCGCGCTCGAGGCCGTCCACGACGGCTACGCCCACGGCCGCGACGCGGGCCTCAAGCAGGAAGCGCGGCGCTTCGGCGAGCTGGCCGTGACGAGCGCCTCGCGCGAACTCGTCTACCTCTTCCACGCCACGACGGCCCTCAAGAAGGACGACGGCGTCGGCGGGGGCGAGCCGCTGCCAGTGCGGCAGCTGGCGGTCGTCGGCGCGGGCTTCATGGGCACCGGCATCGCCGCGCTCGCGGCACGCCGCGGCACGCCGGTGCGCCTCAAGGACGGCGACCTCGCGCGCGTGGCCAAGGGGATCGACGCGGTGCGGACGATCCTGCGCGGCGCACTCGTCCGGCGCCGCGCGACGGCGCTCGAAGTGCGCGCGCAGCAGGCGCTGGTCACCGGCACGGCCGAGTTCACGGGGTTCGGCCGCGCCGACCTCGTGATCGAGGCGGTGTTCGAGGACCTCGCGCTCAAGCGGCGCGTGATCGCGGACGCCGAGCAGGCGGCGCCGCACGCGGTGCTCGCCACCAATACGAGCACGATTCCGGTGAGCGAAATCGCCGAGGGCGCGCGTCGGCGCGAGCGCGTTGTCGGGATGCACTTCTTCTCACCGGTCGACAGGATGCCGCTACTCGAAGTCGTACGCGCGGAGGCAAGCGCGCCGGACGCGGTGGCGACCGCGGTGGCGTACGGCCGCAAGCTCGGCAAGACGGTGATCGTCGTCGGCGACGGCCCGGGGTTTTACGTGAACCGCATCCTCGCGCCCTACCTCAACGAAGCCGGGTGGCTGCTCGACGCCGGCGTGCCGATCGAGCGGATCGACGCCGCCCTGGCGGGGTGGGGGTTCCCGGTCGGCCCATTCCAGCTGATGGACGAAGTCGGCTTCGAGGTCGCCGCCAAGGCGGGGCAGGTCGTCGCCGACGCGTTCGGCGACCGGCTGACGCCCGCTCCGGCACTCCAGCGGGCGCTCGAGAGCGGGCGCGGGGGGCGCAAGGCGCGCCAGGGCTTTTACAAGTACGACGCGTCGGGCCGCCGTGCGGGGGTCGACGCGTCGGTGTACACGATCGTGGGGGTGCGCCCGCTCACCGGCGCCGCGCTCGGCCCCGAGCGGCCGGCAGCCGCAGCGGAGCGGGGCCGGGAGCGGGGCGAGGTGGTGGCCGGCGAGGGCGCGACCGGCGACGCGCCGTACGGCGCGGCTCAGATCGTGTGGCGCACCGTGTACCCAATGCTCGACGAGGCGGTACGCTGTCTAGATGATGGCGTGATCCGGTCGCCTCGCGACGGCGACGTGGGCGCTGTCTTCGGCATCGGGTATCCGGCGTTCCGAGGCGGCCCGTTCCGCACGCTCGATGCGATCGGGCCCGCCGCGGTGGTGCAGGTACTCGATCACCTGGCGCGTGCGCACCCCGGGCGGTTCTCGCCGGGTGCGCGGCTTACGGCGATGGCGAGCGAGGGCGCGCGGGCGCACCCGCGCGCCGAAGCGCCGGTGTAGGCTGGCGGGTCGCACGCGGCCCGGGTTGGCGCCACTCGCGACCGCCGGGGCGGTGCGGGGTATACGGTTCGGAGCCCGCCGTTTCGGCAACGCGCGAACGCGTCCGAACGTGTTCGAACAATCTCACCCACAGCGGTGACCCGGTCCGCGCAATGAAGGTCTACTAGCGGTGGAGATGAACGATGCAGCGATCGTCGCCCAGGTCTTGGGGGGGGACGTCGAGGCGTACGCACTCCTCGTCGAGCGCTACCGCCCGCGGCTCTCACGGTACGCCCTACGCATGTTGGGCGACCGGGAGGATGCGCAGGAGGTGTTGCAGGACGCCTTCGTGCGGGCGTACCGGGCGCTGGGACGGTGCGGCGACCCCGAGCGGTTCGGCTCGTGGTTGTTCAGCATCCTGGTGAATCGGTGCCGGACGCGTGGGGCGCAGGCGACTCGGCGTTCGCGGACGTTCGTGTCGGACGAGGCGGCCGTGCACGTGGCGGTCGACACGCACCCGGCCGAACAGGCCGCGATGCGGGAGGAGATCGAACGGGCGCTCGCTCGACTCGATTCGGAACAGCGGGAAGCATTTCTGCTCAAGCACGTTGAAGGACTCAGCTACGAAGAGATGGCGGATCTCACGGGTGCGGGCGTGTCCGCGCTCAAGATGCGGGTGAAGCGGGCCTGTGATCGGCTGCGCGGACTCCTGCAGGAGGCATACAGTGCGTAACGGCAGCGACGACGATCACGCGCGGAACTCCGCGTTCGGGCCCGGCCCGAGCGCCGGCGGTCCGGTGGTCGGCGTACCTCAACTCTCAGACGACGCGTTCGACCTCGGCGACCTCGTGACGGCCCTGCGCCGCCCCGTGGATTTCGGCCCGGGCGTCGACACCGCGGTGATGGACGCGATCCGCCTCGCGCCCGCCCCGTTGGTCGTCGTTTCCGGCGCGAGCGACCGCTCGCTCGACCGCGGCGTGGGCCGCGCGCCAACGCGGGCGCGCCGGATCGGCGCGCGCGGTCTGGCGTCGACCACGGAACCGTTCGTGCCGGTCACCGCTGCCGCGCCGCTGCCGCGCGCGTGGCGATGGTTCACCCGACCGCGCGCCGTCCGCGTCACCCCAATCGGCGCGCTCGCGGCCGCGGGCATCGCGGTCGCCGCCGTGCTCGGCCTGCGTCGCGACGCGGCCCGCCGCGAGGACCCGCGGCCGACCGGCGCCGACCAGGCGACCGCCGCCGCCCGGAGCGCGGCCGGTCCGACGGTCGCCGCCGCGCCGGTGACGGCGCCCACGACCGCACCGGCTCGCGACACGGTCTTCGTGACGCGGTTCTACATCGTCGCGCCGGGCGCGAAACAGGTCGCGCTGGTGGGGGACTTCAACGATTGGGACCACGCCGCCACCCAGCTCACCCCGGTCGCCGTGGACGGCGCGGGTGCGCACGGCGCGGCCAGCGCGGTCTGGGAGATTCGCGTCCCGCTCACCGCCGGGCGCCACTCCTACGCGTTCCTGATCGACGGCAAGCAGTGGATGGCCGACCCGACGCGCCCGCGCGCGATCGGGGATGACTTCGGCCGGCCGAGTTCGGCCGTGACGGTCGGCGGAGGCGAGGCCTGATGCGCCCGCGTCTTCTACCCCCGCTCGTCGCGGCGCTGCTCGCGACCGCGGTCGGTGCGCCCGCCGCGCCGATCGCCGCGCAAGCGCCGGCGGCGACGACGACCACCGAGCTGCCCCAGTGGCTGCGCGCGCGCCTCGACAACCGCCTCGACCCGCGCACGCGTGCGGCCGTCGAACGCGTGATCGATTCGGCCCTCGCGACCGGCGTTCCGGCTGAACCGCTCGTCGACAAGGCGCTCGAGGGCGCGAGCAAACGCGCGCCCTCGGACGCGATCCTGCACGCGGTGCGCGGCCTCGCGCTCGACCTCGCCACGGCTCGGCAGTCGCTCGGCCCACAGTCGATGGGCGACGAGCTCGCGGCGGGCGCCGCGGCGCTCCGCGCCGGCGTCGACGCCGACGCGCTCCGGCGGCTGCGGCACGACCGACCCGGCCAGCCGCTCGTCATCGCGCTCTCCGTGCTCACCGACCTGATCGCGAGCGGCGTCCCCGCCGACAACGCGGCGAAGTCGGTGCTCGCGCTGACCCGGAAGGGGCTCGCGGACGAACAGCTCGTCGCGTTCCGGCGCGACGTCGAACGCGACATCGGCGTCGGCGCGCCCCCGGGCGTGGCGGTGACGTTGCAGCTCAGCGGCATCAGCGCGTCGCTCGCCCCGATCGACGGCGCGCGCCACGGCCCGCCCCCCAAGCCGAAGCCGTAAGCGAACTCGACCGCTGTGGTAGGTCGCCGCACTCGCGGCGGCGCTGCGGGGCCCGGTCCGGCGTGCTACACGCCACGGCGGGCCCCGCAATAGCTTGCGGGATGCGCGTCGCGCTCCGATCTGTCGGCGCGGTTCGCAGGACGGCGCCGGGTCGCGCGCGTGCGCGCGCGGCCGGCGCGGCCCTGCTCGCCGCCGGAACGCTCGGCCCCGTTCGCGGGGCCGCGCAGGGACGCGTGATCGGCGCAATCGGAGAAGAAATTGGGCGGAGCGTCTCCGCCGGCGTCGACGCGGGCGCGGCGGCGATCACCTACGACGACTACGGCGCGTCGCGCGTCGAAAGCGTGACCCCGAGCGTGCGCTGGGAAACGCCCCGCACGATGCTCGTCGCGAACGCGTCGCTCTCGCAGTTCGAGAGCGGGCGCACGAGCATCCAGAGCGGGGTGTCGGGCTCGCTCCTATCGCCCGAGATCTGGCGGCTCCGCGGGGAGGCGTACGGCAACTTCTCCGCGACCCGGTACATGCAGTCCCTCACCGCGACGAGCCTGTACGGCGGCGGTCGGCTGCACGCCGCCGGGCTCGATGGCGGGGCGTGGCTCGGCGCCGGGGGCGGGTTCGTCGCGCGCGACTCGCGGCTGCCCGACGCGATCACGCAGCTCGACGCGGGCGTCTGGGCGCGCGACCAGAACCTGCTCTACACGGTGACGCTGCTGCCGACGCGCGTGGGCGACATGCGCTACGCCGACCTCACCGCCGCGCTCCGGTATGACCGGGCTCGGGCGGAACTCGCGCTGTCGTCGGGCTACCGCGCGCATTCGAGCGCCAACATCCCGGGCGTCCAGGCGTGGGGCGAGGCGTGGGTCACGTACTGGCTCGCGCGCCGGGCCGCGTTCGTCGCCGGCGTCGGCGTCTTCCCCTTCGACGCGGTGCAGGGCCTTCCCGGCGGCCGGTACGCGTCGGCCGGGCTCCGCCTCGTCACGCGCCGTCCGCGCGGCGGCGACCCCGCCCTCCGCGCCGAACTGACCGCGTCGTACGAACTGCAGCGCCTCGAGCGGGCCGCCCGCGCGCGCGTCGTCGTGGACCGCTTTCAGATCACGGACAATCCCGACGGAACGCGGATGCTCCGTCTGCGCGTGCCCGGCGCGCGTCGCGTGGAGCTGATCGCCGACTTTACCGATTGGGCGCCGGTTGCGTTGACGCCCGGGACCGCACCGGCCGAGTGGTGCGTCGCGCTCACGGTGGGCCCGGGCGTCCACCGCGTGAACGTGCGCGTGGACGACGGCGAGTGGGCCGTACCCGAGGGGCTCGTCGCCATGCGCGACGACTTCGGCGGCGCGGTGGGGATGTTCGTCGTGCGTTAGCGGTGCCGCAACGATGCGCTAGCGCTGCGGTCGCCCGCTAGGTTGGCAGCACCCGCGGGCGGACTCCGCGGACGGACCTTCTCGCCCCTGCTTCGATGCGTTCCATCCCCGCGCCGCGCGACCCGCGGCGCGTCCCGTCGCGCGCGCTGCTCCTCACCTCCGCCGCCCTTCTGCCGGCCGCGGCGCGCGCGCAGACGTCGACGGCCGCCCCGTCCTCGGCCGCCCCGTCTTCATCCTCCACGTCCGCGGCCGACCCGTCGCGCCTAACGGTCGAGCGCATCTTTGGGCGCGGCGAGTTCGCGGCGGCGGGGGCGCCCGGGCTGCAGTGGATGCGCGACGGGCGGTCGTACGTGGAGGTGCGGCCGGCGGCGGGCGGCGGCGCGGACATCGTGCGCGTCGACGCGGCGACGGGCGCGGCGAGCGTGCTGGTGCCCGCGGGTTCGCTGCGCGACGAGGCCGGCCGGGCGATCGTGGTCGAGGACCTGCAGCTCTCGCCCGACGAGCGCAAGGCGCTCGTCTTCCACAACTCGGTGCGTGTCTGGCGGACCAACACGCGCGGCACGTTCCACGTCGTCGACTTCGGCACGCGGCGCGTGACGCCGATCGCGACGGTGACGACGCCCGGCAAGCCGTCCGCGGCGGCCGCCAACGCGCCGAGCACGACGTCGGGGGAGGGGCGCTCGGGCGTGCGCGTGCGGATCACGACCCCGGGCCGCGCCGACACGGTCGGCGGTCAGGCGTTAGGCCAGCGGACCACCGGCGTGCCCGCGGGCGCGCCGAGCTTCATCGGGCGCGGGCTCGCGAGCGGCGCGGTCGACGCCGACCTGCAGATGTTCGCGAAGTTCTCCCCCGACTCGCGGTCGGTGGCCTACGTGCGCGGCAACAACCTGTGGGTGACGGACCTCGCGAGCGGGCGGGCGACGCGGCTGACCTACGACGGCTCCGACGACGTCATCAACGGTACGACCGACTGGGTGTACGAGGAGGAGCTCGGGCTGCGCGACGCGTTCCGCTGGAGCCCGGACTCTCGGCGCCTGGCGTACTGGCGCTTCGACCAGGCGGCGGTCCCGGCCTACCCGATCGTCGACGAGACCGACGCGCAGTACCCGACGGTGAGCGTGCTGCGCTACCCGAAGGCGGGCGCGCCGAACTCGCGGGTGAAGGTGGGCGTGGTCGCGGCCGCGGGTGGCGGCGTCACGCGCTGGATCGCCGCGGGCCCGGACACCGGGCAGTACGTGGCGCAGATGGAGTGGCTGGGCGTGGACTCGGTGGCCGTCCTCCGCATGCCGCGGCAGCAGAACCGGCTCGACGTGCTGCTCGCGAGCGCGACGACCGGCGGCGTGCGGACCGTGACGAGCGACGTCGACTCGGCCTACGTCGACGTCGAGGGCAGCCCCGTGACGTGGGTCGACGGCGGGCGGCGCTTCCTGCTGCGGAGCGACCGCACGGGGTGGCGCGCGTTCCACCTGTACGACCGGAGCGGGCGCTACCTCCGCCAGGTCACGCCCGACGGCGCGGACTACCTCGAGCTCGCCGGCCTCGATTCGGCGCGCGGGTACGCGTACGTGAGCGCGGCGGCGCCGACGCCCACGCAGCGCAACCTGTACCGCTGCGCGTTGGGCGGGGCGGCGCCGGCGTGCGAGCGCCTGAGCGCAGCCGACGGCACGCACGCGGTCGAGCTCGCGCCCGGCGGGGCGTACGCGGTCGACACGTACAGCACCGCGGCGCGCCCGCCGGTCGCCTCGCTCCTCGCGGTCGTCCCCGGGGCCGCGCCGGCCGCGGCGCTCCGGCCAGCGCGCGTGCTCGAGGACAACGCGGGCGCGGCGGCGCGACTCGTGGCGTTAGGCGGCCCGGCGCCGCAATTCTTCCGCGTGCCGATGCCGGACGGGACGCTGCTCGACGCGTACCGCATCGTGCCGGCGCGCTTCGACAGCACGGCGCGCCACCCGGTGCTGATGCACGTCTACGGTGGGCCTGCCGCGCCGCAGGTGAACGACGCGTGGGGCGGGTCGCGCGCGATGTGGCACCGCCTGATCGCGCAGCAGGGGTACGTCGTGGTCGTCGTCGACAACCGCGGCGCCGCGTGGCGCGGGCGCGCCTTCCGCAAGAGCACCCAGGGCCGGCTCGGCGTCCTCGAATCGCAGGACCAGATCGACGCCGCGAAGTGGGTGGCGCGCCAGCCGTGGGCCGACGCGTCCCGGATCGGGATCTGGGGGTGGAGCTACGGCGGGTACATGTCGGCGCTGACGCTCGCGCGCGGCGGGTCGGTGTTCAAGGCGGGGATCGCCGTCGCGCCGGTGGTCGACTGGCGCTTCTACGACTCGATCTACACCGAGCGCTACATGAGCACGCCGCAAAACAACCCCAACGGTTACCAGCTGAGCGCGGTCGGCTCGTACGTGGGGAACATGGCGGCGCGGCTGCTCCTCGTGCAGGGCACCGGCGACGACAACGTGCATCCGCAGAACGCGCTCGTGCTGGCGCAGGCGCTGGAGAACGCCAACAGGGCGTTCACCATGCTGCTCTACCCAAACAAGACGCACAGCATCGGCGGCGCGCGCACGCAGGTGCACCTGTTCGGCTCGCTGACGCGCTTCGTGCTCGAGAACCTGTGAGGGCGGCGTTCGCGGCGCTGTCGCTCGCCGCCGTCGCGGCGTGCGCCGGTCGGGCGGCGCCTAACGCGACGCCCGCGGCGCTCCGCGCGCCCGCGCCATCCGGGGCGGCCGCGGCCGCCCCGGGCCCGCGCACGCGCGCCGAACGGACGGGGTACGCGGAGACGTCGCGGTACGCGGACGTGGTCGCGTTCGTCGACTCGCTCGCGCGGCTCGCGCCGGGCGTGCTCCGCGTGTCCAGCATGGGGACGACGGGGGAGGGGCGCGCGATCCCCGTCGTCGTCGCGTCGCGCCCGGCCGTGGCCACGCCCGAGGAGGCGCGGCGGTCGGGGCGGCCCGTGGTCTACGTGCAGGCCAACATCCACGCCGGCGAGGTCGAGGGGAAGGAGGCGTTGCAGGCGCTGCTGCGCGACCTCGCGCTCGCCCCCGGGCCTAACGTGCTCGATTCGCTGGTCCTGGTCGCGGTGCCGATCTACAACGCCGACGGGAACGAGCGCTTCCGCGACCAGTCGGTCAACCGCACCGAGCAGAACGGGCCCGCGCTCGTCGGGCAGAGGGCGAACGCGGCCGGGCTCGACCTCAACCGCGACTACGTCAAGGCGGAGGCGCCCGAGACGCGCGCGGCGCTCGCGCTCGTCGCGCGGTGGGACCCGGACGTGTTCGTCGATCTGCACACGACCGACGGCTCGTACCACGGCTACGCGCTGACGTGGAGCCCGTCGCTGCACCCGGCCGCGCCACTCGGGGCGTACGAGCAGGACACGCTGCTGCCGCGGGTGGCCGAGCGCGTCCTGTCGCGGCGCGGGTTCCGCACGTTTCCTTACGGCAACTTCGCCCAGGAGTATGGGGCGGACGTGAACGCCGACACGACCAAACAGGGGTGGTACACGTACGAGAGCCGCGCGCGCTTCGGGACCAACTACTACGGGCTGCGAGGGCGCCTGTCGGTGTTGAGCGAGGCGTTCTCGCACGACCCGTTCGAGCGGCGTGTGCGGTCGACGTACGCCTTCGTCGCCGAGCTCCTGTCGGCGTTGGCCGAGCCGGAGGCGCGGGAACGCGCGCTCGCGTCGCGGCCGTCGGCGCCCGGCGCGGCGCGCCCGGTGCCGGTCGTGCTCCGCACCCGACTCACGCCGGCGCCGCGCGTCGGGCCCGTGCTCGCGGAGGATCTCGTACGGGTGCCCGACTCGGCGCGTACGGAGCCCGGCGTGCCGCGCGGGCTGCGGCGGACGGGGCGCATCCGCACGGTCGAGATCCCGATCTACGATCGGTTCGTCGCGACGCGCTCCACGACGCCCCCGCTCGGCGGGTGGGCGTTCCCGGCCGACGCGCCCGGGGCGGCGGAGGCGGTCGCGCTGCTCCGGCGCCATGGCGTGCAGGTCGACAGGCGCGACAGGTCGCTGCTCGCGGTCACGAGCGCGTTCCGGGTCGACACCGTGGTCCGCGCGGGCCGCGCGTTTCAGGGCCACCACGAGGTGCGGGTCGAGGGAACGTGGCAGACTGGAGGGGCGCGGCGGCTACGTGCCGGGATGTATTTCGTGCCGAGTACGCAACCGCTCGCGCTGCTCGCCGGCTCGCTCCTCGAGCCCGAAACGGACGACGGGCTGGTGACGTGGAACGTCTGGGACGCGGGGCTCCGCGCGGGATCGGATTTCCCGGTCGTGCGCGTGACGGCGCCGATCGCGGTCGGGGAGATGCGGTCGGACTGACACACGCGACGGCACGCGCGCGTACGTCTGGGCAGCGAGCACTCTTCCTCCAACGCGCGATTCCATGACCACCGAAAGCAGCACGCTCCTCTACGTCGGCATTCAGCGCCAGGTGGTCGCCATCGACGCGGCGACCGGCATGCGCCGGTGGAGCACCGCGCTCCCCGGAACTACGGTCTTTACCGGCTTCACGACGATCCACGTCGACGGCGCACACGTCTTCGCGGCGAGCGGGGGCGAGATCACGTGCCTCGACGCGGCTACGGGCGCGGTGCGCTGGCACAACCCGCTCGAAGGCTACGGGTTCGGCTTCGCAACGCTGGCGACGGGGCACGCGACGGCGGACGCCGGTGCGACCACGGCGACGCAGGCGAGCGCCGCGGCCGCGTCATACGTGACCGAGGCGACGGCGGCGGCGGCCGCGGGCGGCATCGCGGCGGCGCTGTAACACCGCGCGTCGCACCGCCTGTAGGACGGCCGTGTAACGCGGCGATCGGACACGGCGGCGCGCGGGTGACGCACGCCGGGCGGCCATGCCCGGGGCCTATATTGCCCCGCATCGCCGCCGCCGCCCTCCCCCAGGCGCCGGCGGCCCGGCCGGTCCGCCTTCAGTCCGTCGCATGCTCCGCAGCGCGCTCCTCTACCTTTCGAACCAGCGGCAGGTGTTCGACTTCGTCCGGCACAACGGGCTGGCGAAGCGCTTCGCCTCGCGATTCGTCGCGGGCGAGGAGGTAGAGCCCGCGCTCGACGCGGTCGCCGCGCTGAACGCGAAGCGCATCACGGCCTCGCTCGACCTGCTGGGCGAGAGCGTGACCAACGAGGGCGAGGCGCGCGAGGCGGGGCGGCAGTACGTGCACCTGCTCGACCGCATCCGCGAGCGCGGGCTCGACGCGAACGTGAGTCTGAAGCTCACCGCGATGGGGCTCGACATCTCGGAGGACCTCTGCGTCGAGGTGCTCCACACGGTGCTCGGCCGCGCGCGCGACTACGGCACCTTCGTGCGCCTCGACATGGAGTCGAGCGCGTACACCGACCGCACGCTGCGCCTGTTCTACGACCGGCTGCACCCGGCCTACCCGGCCAACGTCGGCATCGTGCTGCAGAGCTACTTGTACCGCACCGAGGCCGACGCGGCCGACGCCGCGCGGGCCAAGGCGCGCGTGCGCATCTGCAAGGGCGCGTACAAGGAGCCGCCGAGCGTCGCCTTCCCCGAGAAGAAGGACGTCGACGCGAGCTACGTGCGCGCGATGCAGGTGCTGATGCGCGACGGGCGCTACCCGGCGATCGCGACCCACGACGAGGCGATCATCGAAGAGGCGAAGCGCTTCGCGGCGGCCGAGGGGATCGGGCCGGAACGCTACGAATTCCAGATGCTCTACGGCGTCCGCCGCGATCTGCAGGAGCGGCTCGTGCGCGAGGGGTACCGGATGCGCGTGTATGTTCCGTTCGGCACCTCCTGGTACCCGTACCTGATGCGGCGGCTGGCCGAGCGCCCGGCGAACCTCGCCTTCATGACCGGAAACGTGCTGAAAGAGGCGCTCGGCGGGTCCGGCGGCCCCGGGACGAAGGGCGACGACGGTTCGGTCAACGGGGCGCGGTCCGCGGCCGCGCCCGGCCCCGAGGCGTTCCCGACCGACGGCACGTGGGGCGCGAACGGGTCGAACGGGTCAAACGGCGTGGCGGGGAACGGACGCGGGGCGCGGCGCGACGCCGGCGCCGACGTCGCGGGCCCCGGGGCGGACCGACGATAGTCGCGCGTTCGGGGCGCGGGGACACGCGAGGAGACGCGGGCGTGGGCGATCCTCACCTGGGCGGCGCGCACCTGCCGCCCGACCCGACCGCGGGCGACGAGTCGACCGTCGGCGGGTACGCCGCGGTGCACGGCCGGCCGGCGGCGTTCGAGGGGCCGGACGGCTTCGCGTACAGCGTCGAGCCGGCGGCCGACGAGACCGGCGAGCGCGGCGCGCCCTGGGGCGGCTACTTCCTCTTCCTCCGCTGGAAGCGGGTCGGCGCGTCCGGGATCGACGGGCACCTCGAGAGCGACTTCGTCGTCCGCGCCGCGGACGAGGCCGAGGCGCTCGCGGCGTTAGGCCGCGTGCCGCTGCTCACGGCCAAGGCCACGCTCGACACGCTCGTGCGGAAGCGCGCGGGCGGCACGCCGACCCGGCGGTGGTGGGACGTGATGCGCGACGAGGACCTCCGCGGGAGCGGCGAGCCATGACGGAGCAGGAGCACGCGGACCGGCCCGGCGACGGGGCGTTGTTGGGCACGGTCCTGTCCGGGACGGGCGGCGTGTGGCGCGTGCTCGGCGACGACGCGCAGGTCCGCGAGGCATCGCTCCGCGGCCGGCTCAAGAAGAGCGACGAGGGGCGGCGCTCGGACGGCTCACTCCGCCGGGACACGGTCGCCGCGGGCGAGCGCACGCTCAAGCTCGCGGTCGGCGACCGCGTCTCGCTCGCGCCCGACGCGCGCGGCGGCGGCGGGCCGCAGGGCGCGTGGGCGATCGACGACATCCTGCCGCGGCGCGGCAAGCTCGCGCGCCGCGCGCCGGGCGGCGGCTACGGCGAGCGCGTGATCGCGGCGAACGTGGATCAGGTGGTCGTGGTGCTCGCGGCCGCGCGCCCCGATCCGCACCCGGGCATGCTCGACCGCTTCCTGTTAGTCGCAGAAGCAAACGGACTCTCCGCGCGCGTCGTGGTCAACAAGTGCGAGCTCGTCGGCGGCGGCGACCCGGCGCGCGGTGCGGTCGCCGTCGCCGAGCGGTTCGCCGACTACTCGGCCGCCGGATACGTCGTACACGCGACGAGCGTGGCCTCCACGTACGGGCTGGAGGCGCTGCGGGCCGCGCTCGCCGGGCGGACGTCCGCCCTGAGCGGGCCGAGCGGCGTGGGAAAGTCGTCGCTGATGAACGCGCTGTACCCGGGGCTCGACCTGCGGGTGGGCGAGATCAGCGAGAGCGTCAACAAGGGGCGGCACACGACCGTCGGCGCGCTCCTGCACCCACTGCCGGCGCCGGTGCCGGGGGGCGCGGTCGCGGAAGGGTTCGTCGTCGACACGCCCGGGCTGCGCGAGATCGGGCTGTGGGGGCTGCCGGCCGACCGTCTCGACACCTGCTTCCCCGAGTTCCGCCCGTACCTCGACGAGTGCCGGTTCGCCGACTGCGCGCACGACGCGGAGCCGGACTGCGCGGTACGCGCGGCGGTCGATCGGGGGGCGGTGAGCCTCGCGCGTTATGAGAGTTACCGCAAGCTTCGCGAGGAAGCCGAGGAAGGCACCCCGCCGGAGTGGGCGTGATACCAGCCCGTTCGTTCACCACGTCCCGCCGTCGCCTGCCGTAGCCCGCCGATGCCCGCTCCTGCCCGACCCGCGCGCCGCGGGCCCGTCACGCTCGCCGTCGCACTCGGCACGACGCTCTGCGCGGCCGCCGTGAGGCCGTGCGCGCTCCCCGCGCAGGCCGCGGCACCGCTGTCGGACGTGGCCGTCAGCCAGCTGTGCGAGCACACGATGGACGGCGCGCGGTTCCCCGAGGCGAAGGCGCGCATGCAGGCGATGACGGCGGGGACGGACGTGCCGCTGACCGCGTTCGCGCGGGGGTGCCTGTTCATGGGCGACGGGCGCTTCGACAAGGCGGCCGACGAGTTCGAGCGCGCGGTCACCGCCGACCAGGCGAACGCGGCGTACCACTTCCAGCTCGGGCAGGCGGACGGGATGCGCGCGCAGCACGCCAACCCGTTCAAGCAGGCGCTGCTCATCCGCAAGGTGAAGGGCGAGTTCGATCGCGCGGTCCAGCTCGACCCGGACCTGCTCGACGCGCGGGTGGGCCTCATCACCTACTACCTGCTCGCCCCGGGCATTCTCGGCGGCAGCGTGGACAAGGCGCGCGCGCAGGCGGCGGAGATGCGCGCGCGCAACCCGTACCGCGGCGGGATGGCCTTCGCCCAGGTCGCGTTGCACGAGAAGGACGTGCCGGGCGCGGCGCGCGAGTTGGAAGCCCTCACGCGACAGTACCCCGACAGCGCGGCGCCGTACGTGATGCTCGCCACCGGGTACGAGGAGCGGAAGCTCTGGCCGGACGCGTGGGCCGCGGTCGACCGGCTGCGGCGCGCGCAGCCGGACGCGCCCGTGGTCCAGTACGTCGTCGGGCGGCTCGCGGCGGAGTCGGGCCAGCAGCTCGACCGCGGCGCGGCAGCGCTCGCGCGGTACCTGCAGACGACACCGCGCCAGGGCGACCCGCCGCTCGCCAACGCGCACCTGCGCCTCGGGACTATTTATGAGCAGCAGGCGAAGAAGCCCGAGGCGCGCGCGGAGTTCGAGGCCGCGCTGCGGCTCGACCCCAAGCTGGCCGGGGCGCGCGACGGGCTGGACCGGACGCGCTGACCCGGCGCCGGGCGCGGACGTTAGGCAACGACGGTGGGCGGGGACGGCGCGGACGCGGGGGACTACCGGTTCCCGACGACGGTCGAGGGCGCGACCGCCGAGCAGGAGCGGCTGCGCGCGCGGGTGGTGCTGGAGCCGCCGCCCGGCTTCGCGCCGCGGCTGGTGGCCGGGCTCGACGTGAGCATGGAGCGCGACGGCGACGTCGCGTACGCGGGCGTCGTCGTCCTCGCGCTGCCGTCGCTGGAGACCGTCGCGGAGGCCACGGCGGTGCGGCCGATCCGGATGCCGTACGTGCCGGGCTTCCTGTCGTTCCGCGAGCTGCCGGCGCTCGCCGCGGCGTACGAGGTGCTGCGCGCGCGCGGTGTTAGGCCCGACGTCCTCGTCTTCGACGGGCAGGGATACGCGCACCCGCGGCGGTTCGGGATCGCGTGCCACGGCGGGCTCGTCTTCGACACGCCTTCCGTCGGCTGCGCGAAATCGATCCTCGTCGGCACGCACGGCCCGCTCGGCGAGGAACGCGGGGCGCGGGCGCCGCTCGTGCACCGGCGAGAGGCGGTCGGCGACGCCGTCCGGCTGCGGGCGCGGGTGCAGCCGGTCTACATCTCGCCCGGGCACCTGATGGACCGCGACACGGCGGTGCGCGTGGTCGAGCGCGTGAGCACCGGGCTGCGCGAGCCCGAGACGACGCGGCGCGCGCACCGGCTGGTGAACGCGGTACGCAAGGGCGAGCGGGCCACGGACGCGTGACGGGACGCGGGACGGGACGCGCGACGGCCGGACGCCGCCCGCCAGCCGGAACGCGGCCCGCGTGCGTATGCTATCAGTCGTTCCGGTCCTCTCCCTCGCACCGCCGCTCGATGCCCGCATCCGTTCGTTTCCGGCTGCCGTTCTCCCGTCGCTCCGCCGCGTGGGCCATTGCCCTCGCCTCCGCGTCGCTCGCCACCACCCCCGTTACCGCCCAACGGTCGCCGCAGGTGCCCGTGGCGCCGCGGCCGGGCGTCGGCCCGCTGCGCGCGACCGCGGCGCCGTACGCGATCGCGTACACGGTCGCGATGCCGGACCCGGCGTCGCACCTCTTCGAGGTGGGCGTCGAGGTGCGCGGCGCGATTCCCGACACGCTGCGGCTGGAGCTGCCGGTGTGGTCGCCCGGTCGTTACGCGCGCGTCGACTTCGCGCGCAACGTGCAGGCGTTCACGGCGGCGGACGACGGCGGGCGCGCGCTCCGCTGGGCCAAGCTCGGCGGGTCGACGTGGGGGGTGGTCACGGGCGGCGCGCGGGCCGTCCGCGTCCACTACCGCGTGTTCGCCAACGACCTCTCGGGCACGTACAGCGTGCTCGACACGGCGCACGCCAACTGGAACGGCGCGGGGCTCTTCGTCTACGCGGCGGGACACAAGCCCGACCCCGTAACGCTCGCGATCCGGCCGCCCGCGGGGTGGACGGTGATCAACGGCCCGCAGGGCAATCCCGGGCGCGAGCTACCCGCCGACGACGGCGCGACGGCGTTCCGCTTCCCCAACTATGACGAGATGATCGACGCGCCGACCGAGGTCGCGCCGGCGGCGCACGTCTCGCTCGACAGCTTCAGCGTCGACGGGCGGCGCTACCGCGTCATGCTGCACCACAACGGCCCGGTCGACCCGGCCGTCCGGGCCCGGTTCGTCGCCGGCGCGCGCGCGATCGTCGCGCGCGAGAACCGCGTCGTCGCGCCGCCGCCGCTCGCGCAGTACACCTTCCTCGCGCACGCGGGCTACGGCGGCGGCGACGGGATGGAGCACCTGACCTCGACCGAGATCATCACGCCGCGCCCGCTGGCCGACAGCGCGGCGGCCGACCGCTTCCTCGGCACGGTCGCGCACGAGTACTTCCACACCTGGAACGTCAAGCGGCTGCGCCCGGTGGCGTTAGGCCCCTTCGACTACACCGAGGCGCAGCACGAGCCGTCGCTGTGGGTCGCCGAGGGGTGGACGCAGTACTACGGCGACCTGACGCCGGTGCGGGTGGGGATCGTGCCGCGCGCGGCGTACTACGCGGGGCTCGCGCGCACGCTGCAGTACGTGGCGACCAGCCCGGCGCGGCTGGAGCGCTCGCCGCGCGCGGCGTCGTTCGACGCGCCGTTCTTCGACGGCGCGCGCGCGCCGATGCAGGTCGACGCGGGGGCGACGTTCGTCACGTACTACGTTTCGGGCGAGGCGCGCGCACTCGCGCTCGACCTGATGATCCGCGGGGGGTCCAACGGCGCGCGCTCGCTGGACGACGTGCTCCGCGCGCTCAAGCGGCGGGCGTGGGACGCGCCGCGCGCGACGTACTACCTCGAAGGGCGCGGCTACACCGAGGACGACGTCGAGCGCGCGGCGACCGAGGTCGCGGGGCGGGACCTGCACGGCTGGTTCGACCGCTACGTCGGCGGGACCGACGACCTGCCGTGGGCGGAGCTGCTGCGCACGGTCGGCCTGCAGCTGACGACCGGCGAGCAGTGGGCGATTTCGGAGGACCCTGCGGCGACCGCGGGGCAGGTCGCGCTGCGCGAGGGCTGGCTCCGCTGAGCGCCCGCGCCGCCGCCGCGCTCAGCGCGCCCGCACCGTCCCGAGCCCGCCGTCCACGCCGATCACCTGCCCGGTGATCCAGCGCGCCGCGGGGGAGAGCAGGTAGGCGATCATGCCCGCCACGTCCTCCGGCTCGCCGAGCCGGCCGAGCGCGTGCATGCCGACGGAGGCCTGCTCGCCGGCCGGGGTGGAAGTGACGCGCGCGGTGAGCGGGGTACGAACGAGGCCGGGCGCGACGCAGTTGACGCGGAGCTTGCGGGCGGCGTAGCTGGCGGCGGCCGACTGTGTCAGGCCGATCACGCCCGCCTTCGCGGCGGCGATGGCCTCGTGGTTGGCCAGGCCGGTGCGGGCGGCGGCGCTCGCGACGAGGACGACGGCGCCGCCGTCGGGTTGCGAGGCCAGGGTGCGCCCGGCGGCGCGCACGGTCGCGAACGCGGTGGTGAGCGAGGCCGCGATGGTCGCCTCGTACTCCGCCTGCGACGTCAGGTGCGCGGGCTTGAGCAGGAGGGAGCCGGCGCAGTTGACGAGGCCCGCGATCGGACCGTGGTCGCGCGCCGCGTCGGCGACGAACGGGTCGACGACGTCAAAGCGGGAGGCGTCGAGCGCGTGCGCGCCGCGCGCGGCATCGCCTAACGACGCGGCGAGGGCCTCGAGCTTGGCCGCGTCGCGGCCGGCGAGGACGAGGCGGGCGCCCCCGGCGGCGAGCTGGCGGGCGAGCGCGGCGCCGATCCCGCCGGCGGCGCCGATGATGAGGTAGAGCGGGGCAGCGTCGGTCGTGGTCGTCATGCGGGCCGAACGCGGGCCGGCGGCGCGGGTTCCCGGGCTGCAGGCCCGGGGTTGCCGATCACGGCGACAATCGCTCCCGCACCCACGCCTCGCCGTCGCGCCGGTACCGGATCCGGTCGTGCAGCCGGCTCGCGCGACCCTGCCAGAACTCGTACTCGGTCGGGACGACGCGGTACCCGCCCCAGTGGTCGGGCAGCGGCA
The DNA here is from genome assembly GCA_963763675.1 of uncultured Gemmatimonadales bacterium. Taxonomy (GTDB): domain Bacteria; phylum Gemmatimonadota; class Gemmatimonadetes; order Gemmatimonadales; family Gemmatimonadaceae; genus BPUI01. Next base: position 135,642 of record CAVXPN010000003.1, on the reverse strand, counting down.
CCGGCGCGCCGTCGGCGAACCGGCGCTCGGTCTCGGCGAACTCGCGCTCCAGCGCGCCGCGGTCGGGCAGCACGCTGGACTGGCGCGACGTCCACGCGCCCATCTGGCTCCCCCGCGGCCGCGTCGCGAAGTAGGCGGCGCTCTCGTCGCGGGGCGTGCGCTCGACCACGCCTAACACGCGCACCTGCCGCTCGAGTTCGGCCCACCAGAAGACGAGCGCGGCGCGCGGGTGCGCCTCGATCTCCTGCGCCTTGCGCCCGCGGTAGTCCGTGTAGAACACGAACCCCCGCGCGTCCGCGCCCTTGAGCAGGACGACGCGCGCGTCGGGCGCGCCGTCTGGCGCGACCGTGGCGAGCGTCATCGCGTTGGGCTCGACGGCCTTGGCGTCGAGCGCCTCGCGGAACCAGCGGCGGAACTGCGCCGTCGGGTCCGCGTCCACGTCGCCCTCGTCGAGCGCGGCGCGCGTGTAGGAGCGCCGCAGGTCGGCGATCTCGGGGTCGACCGGCGCGCGCCCGGGGCGGCCGCCGAGGGTGGGGTCGGTCGCGGCGGCGGTCGTGTTAGGCGCGCCGGCCCCGTGCCCGGCCGGGTGCTCGGATCCCTGATAGTCGGTCATGCAACCTGAACGCGCCGGCGCGCTCAGCCGATCCGTGCCATCGGCAGCGGCGCCCGCGGGTAGGCCGCCGCGTCCGGGAGCCCGGCGAACGGGTCCGCCGCGAGCGGCTCGCCGTCGGGCGTTTCGATCACGAAACCCGCGTCGCGGATCATCTCGAGGTCGGCCCGCGCCGCGGCGCCCTGCGTCGTCAGGTAGTCGCCGATGAACACCGAGTTCGCGGCGTAGAGCCCCATCACCTGCATCGACCGCAGGTGCACCTCCCGCCCGCCCGCGATGCGGATTTCCTGCGACGGCAGCAGGAAGCGGTAGAGCGCCAGGATCCGCAGGCACCGCCGCGGGTCGAGCGCGCGCACGTGCTCGAAGGGCGTGCCCGGCACCGGGATCAGGAAGTTCACCGGCACCGAGCGCACCTCGAGCGCGCGGAGCGAGAGCGCGAGGTCGATCACGTCGTCGTCCGTCTCGCCCATCCCGACGATCCCGCCCGAACACGTCTTGAGCCCCGCCGCCCGCACCTGCTCGACCGTCGCCACGCGATCCTCGAACGTGTGCGTGCTGACGACCTCGGGGGTGAAGCGCGCGCTCGTGTTCAGGTTGTGGTTGACCTGCGTCACGCCCGCCTCGCGCAGCGCGACCACCTGCTCCTGGCTCAGCAGCCCGAGGCACGCGCAGATCTTGAGGTCGTGCCGCGCCTTCACCTCGCGCACGGCGTCGAGCACCTTCTCGAACACGCGACCGCCGGGCGAGCGGCCCGAGATCACCATGCAGAACGTGCCCGCCTTGAGCGCGGCGGCGCGGTCGGCCGCTTCGAGGATCCGGTCGCGCGCGAGCATCGGGTATTTCTCGATCTCGGCTCCGCTCACCTTCGACTGCGAGCAGTAGCCGCAGTCCTCGGGGCAGAGGCCGCTCTGCGCGTTGAGCAGGAAGTGCAGGCGGACCTTGTTCCCCCAGTAGTGCCGCCGCACGCGGTACGCCGCGGCGAGCTGGTCCAAGAGGTGGTCGTCCGGCGCGGACAGCACCGCGCGCGCGTCGTCGCGCGTGATCAGGTCGCCGGCCAGGGCCTGCTCGGCGAGCGCGTTCCAGGAGGGCAGCAGCATGCGGAGAACTTACGTGGGAGAACGCGGGGTCTCGATCGCCGGTCAGCCGAACTGTGCGAACCCGACCGTATTCCCGCCCGGCTCGCGCACGTAGACCTCCTGCGAGCCGTAGAACGTCGTGTGGCGCGCCTTCACGACGGGGACGCCCTGCATCGCCCGCTCGACCGCGTCGAGGTCCTCCACGTGCAGAAAGAGCGTGATCGGGTGGCCGTCGAACGTGCCCGAGAGCTCGGGCATGTCGGCGACCACGCTCGCCCGCGTCTGGTACATCACCTCGACCGCGCCCTGCCGGGCGCTCGCGAAGATGAGGGCGCCCTCGGGGCCGGGCACCTGGGTCTCGACGGTGAAGCCGAGTCGCTCGGTCCAGAACGCGAGGCAAGGCTCGACCTGGTCGACGAGGATCACCGGGGTGAGCTGGGTGACGGTCGGGTGTGCCGGGGAAGTGCTCATGCGGGGGCGAGGGCCGGAGGTGGACGCCTAACCTAATGCCGCCCGGGCGAGCGGCGCGCCCGCCGCAGCGAGCAGGGCGAGGTCATTCTGCCGCCCGGCGGGGGTGAACGGGAACGGGAGCACGGGCACGGTCGCCAGCAGCCCACGCAGCGCGTCGAAGTTGGTCGTTTCGGCGACGTCCGCCGGCGCGGGGCGCAGTGCGTTGAGCACGACGAGGCGCACGCGAATCCCCCGCCGCTCCGCCTCGCGCACGGTGAGCAGGGTGTGGTTGAGCGCCCCGAGCCGGTCGGCGGCAACGACGACGAGGTCGAGCGCCCAACGGGCAGCGAGGGTCGCAAGGTCGGCTACTGCCCCCCGCTCGTCGCGGGCCAGGGGCACAAGGAGCCCGCCTGCGCCCTCGACCAGCAGGGCCGCGGACTCGTCTCCCGTGTTGCGGCCGAACTCGAGGCCGACGCTCGCCGGGCCGTGCGCCGCGGACGCGAGCCGCGCCTCGAGCCGCTCACGCGCCGCGTCGAGCGTGGCGAGCGCGAGGGGGCGGCCGGCGCGTTCGGCGGCGATGAGCGGCGCCAGCGCCTCGGCGTAGACGGCCGGGCAGACGTCCGCGACGGGTAGCGCGAGCCCGTCGTTGTGGGCCGCCGCGCGCCGCAACCGCTCGGCATCCGTCCCGGCGTCGCCGTCCGACACGCCGGTTTCGACCGGCTTCATGACCGCGACGCCAACGCGCGCCGCGCGGAGGGCGGCCGCGAGCGCACAGGTGACGAGCGTCTTGCCGACGCCGGTGTCGGTGCCGGTGACCGCGAGCCGGACCGGGGCGCGTCCGAACGGCTGGTGAGAGTGTTGGGGCGGGGGAGCGGGCACGAGCGCAGTGGTCGCGGGCGCGGGAACGAGTCGGCCGCCGGGGCGCGGAGCCCCGGCGGCCGAAACCTACGCGCGCCGGCCCGTGGCCGGCGACCGTTAGGCGCGTGCGCGGCGGCGGCGCACGCGCGGCGAGCACCACCAGCCCGGCGCCGGCGAGGACGATCGTGCCCGGCTCGGGCGTCGCCGTCATCGTGATGTTCAGCGCGTCCGGCGGGCCCTCGAGCGAAAAGTAGGTCGCGGCCCCCGCGGCGAGGCCGCCCGCGAAGTTGACCGTCCCGCTCTGCTGGTTGGTGCTGATCCCGCTGAAGGTCGACGTCGGGCCTTCGTAGCCCGTCGGGTGGACGTACGTGCAGGTGATGATATGCCGCAAAGCCCGTCGCCGTCGAACCCGAAGATCGGCGCCGTCTTGCTGGATAACGTGATCGAGTTGAGCGTGACGCCGGAGTTGTTCACGATCCCGACGAGCGCGTCGTCGCCGCCGCTCGCCGCCGGGCTGTCGTAGGGACCCTGGGCCGGGTCGATGCCGACCGTGAACGATCCGCCGGGGAGGACCGTGATGAGGGCGCCGCAGCCCGTGTTGACGTTGACGACCGGGCACTGTTTGTAGAGCTGCGCGGAGGCCGCGCGGGGCGCGGTGGCGAGGCCGGCCGCGAGCGCCGCGGCCAGGAGAGCGGACGTGACAGGGGTGCGCATGAGAGTTCCGGATGGGGGGGACGAGCGACCGTGGGACGAGACCCGTCGCAGTCGCGCGGGCGTGGGTGCCGGCCCCCCGCGACCGCCCGGCGGGAGGGTCCGGGCACCGCGGCTGTGGTCGGCGCGCCACAATGCAGCAGTTCGACTGCGCCAGCAAGAGTGGCGAGGCGCGACTGATGCGCCGTTTAGCACCAGCTTGTTTCCAAATGGCCGCTGGTGCCCGCGGCCGGCCGCACACGCGACGTTACGCGACGTTACGCATCGTCCAGGACACCACCGCCCGAGGCGGCGGGCGCGCGCGCGCCGTCGAGGAACCGTTCGACCACGCCGTAGGCGAGCGCGAGCTCGGCGTCCGAGGTGCAGTACGGCGGGAGCACGTAGCACGCGTCGCCCAACGGACGGAGCAGCACGCCCTCCGACAGCGCGTAGGCCGCGAGCCGCCGCCCGACCGGCGCCAGGTACCCCGCGGCCCCGCCTCCTACGGCGCCGCCGGCCCGCTCGGACGTCGGGTCCGGCGCGAGGTCGAACGCGGCGACCGTGCCGAGCACGCGCGGGGCGCGGACGCGGGGGTGGTCGCCTAACACCGCGACGTGCCGTCGGTGCGCGGCCTCGACGCGCGCGCGCGCGGCCGCGCACGAGGGCTCGCGCAGGAGCGCGAGGCTGGCGAGGGCCGCGGCGCAGGCGATCGGGTTGGCCGTGAACGAGTGTCCGTGGAAGAACGTCCGCCGGCGGTCCTCGCTCAGGAACGCGTCGAACAGCGCGGCGCGCACGGCCGTCGCGCCCATCGGCAGGAACCCGCCCGTGAGTCCCTTCGAGAGGCACACGACGTCGGGCGCGACCCCCGCCCCCTCGCACGCGAAGAGCGGCCCCGTGCGCCCGAACCCGGTCATGACCTCGTCCGCGATGAGCGTCACGCCCGCGTCGGCGCACCGCGCCGCTAGCGCGCGGAGCACCGCCGCGTCGTACATCCGCATCCCCGCGGCCCCGAGCACGAGCGGCTCGACGACGAGGGCGGCGAGTTCGCCCGCGCGCGCGCCCAACAACGCGTCGAACGCGGCGAGCGTCGCCTCCGGGTCGCGCGACGGGTCGGGGAGGCGCGCGACCTCGAAGAGGTGCCCCTCGTACGCCGCCGAAAAGACGCCGCGCCCGCCGACGCTCATCGCCCCGAACGTGTCGCCGTGGTACGCGCCGTCGAACGCCGCGACGAGCCGCCGCGGGCGCCCGCGGTTGTGCCACGCCTGGAGCGCGATCTTCACGCCGACCTCGACGGCCGTCGAGCCGTTGTCGGAGAAGAACACCCGCTCGAGCCCCGCCGGGAGCACCGCCGCCAGCTCGGCCGCGAGCCGCGCCGCGGGCGCGTGCGTGAACCCCGCGAAGATCACCTGCTCGAGCGCCCCGGCCTGCTCGGCGACCGCGCGCGCGATCGCCGGCTCCGCGTGCCCATGCAGCGTCACCCACCAGCTCGAGATCGCGTCGAGGATGCGCCGTCCGTCGGCGGCGTGCAGCCACGCGCCGCGAGCGCCGACGACCTCGACCGGCGCCGGCGCGTCCCAGTGCTGCGTGTACGGATGCCAGACGTGCCGCGCGTCGAGCGCGAGTGTGTCGCCGCCCGTCACCGGCCTGACACCCGGCCCAACACGTCGGCGACCGCCGCGGCCGCCGCGTCGACGTCCGCGTCCGCGTGCGCCGCGCTCGCGCTCAGCCGGAGCCGGGCCGCGCCGGCGGGCACGGTCGGCGGTCGGATCGCGCCGACGAGCACGCCCCGCGCCCGGAGCGCCTCGCCCGCCCGCGCCGCGCGCGCCGCGTCCCCGACGATCACCGGCACGATGTGGCCGTCGGGCGCGCCGGGCGCGTCGAGCCCAGCCTCGGCGAGCCGCGCGCGGAGCCGGCGTCCCGCGGCGCGCGCCCGCTCGCGCCGCCACGGCTCCGCGGCGGCGATCGCGACGGCCGCGCGTGCCGCGGCGGCCAGGGCGGGGGGTGAGGCCGTCGTGAAGACGAAGCTCCGCGCGCGGTTGAGCAGCCACTCGCGGAGCGCCGCGCTCCCCGCGACGAACGCGCCCGCGGCCCCGAACGCCTTGCCTAACGTCCCGACCGTGACGTCGACCCGCCCCTCGACGCCGGCGCGCGCCGCGCTCCCGCGCCCGCCCGGCCCGACCACCCCCGTCGCGTGCGCGTCGTCGAGGTAGACGAACGCGCCGTGCCGCCGGGCGACGGCGACCGCGTCGGCCAGCGGGTGCAGGTCGCCGTCCATCGAGTACACGCCCTCGACCACCACCCACCGGCGCCGGAACTTCCCGGCGTCCTCGCCTAACGCCCGGTCCAGTGCGCTCGCATCCGCGTGCGGCACCACGCGCACCGCCGCGCCGCCGGCGCGCGCCAGCCGGCACCCGTCGACGAGCGACGCGTGGTTGAGCGCGTCCGAGTAGATCACGTCCCCCGCGCCCGCGAGCGCCGGCAGGGCACCGGTGTTCGCCGCGTACCCGCTCGGGAAGAGCAGCGCCGCCTCCGCGCCCTTGAGCGCCGCGAGGTCGGCCTCGAGCGCGTGGTGCTCGGGGTGGTCGCCGCCGATGAGGCGCGCCGAACCGGCGCCGAGCCCTTCGCGCGCGAGCAGGGAGGCGGCGGCCGCCGCCGGGCGCGGGTCGGCCGCGAGCCCCAAGTAGTCGTTCGACGCAAAGTCGAGCAGCCGCCCACCGTCGGCGGCGGCGTCGCCGCGAGCGCGCGGCCTGAGCGTGCGCCGGAGTCCCGCCGCGTCGAGCACGGCGAGCTCGCCCTGGAGTTCCTGCGCGAGCCGGCCGTCGGGGGCGGGGGCGGGCGGGAGCGGCGGCGCGACGGGCGATGCGGACAGCACGGACACGGGCGCAAGGTAATCCGCCCGGTGTGGCGCGACGCGTCCGCGCTCGCGACCGTCGCCCTGGTCCAACCCTCGCCCGCGCTCCCCGTGTCGAATCCCGGCGCGCCGAGCGGCCGTAGGCCGCCCACACGGCGAGTCGGCACGCGTCCGCGTCGTCCCGCCCGCTCACCGCCGTCCCGCTCACCGCCTTTCCGCCCACCGCCCTATGCCCCGCCGTCCGTTCGGCCCGTTGGCCGCCCTGCTCCTCACCGCGTCGGCCGTCGCGGGATCGCCGCTCGCGGCGCAGACGCCCGAGCGCTTCACCCTCCACGGCGCCGACGCGGCGGTCTACGATCCGGCGGGCCGGGTGCAGGTCGTCGCCGGATCGGGGAGCGACGTCGTCGTCGAAGTCACGCGCCAAGGCCGCGACGCCGGCCGCCTCCGCATCGTGAGCGGCGACGCGCGCGGCCAGGACGCGCTCCGCATCGTCGCGCCCGCGGGCGCCCTCGTCTACCCCGCGCTCCGCCGCGGCTCCAGGACGTCGTTCCAGGTCCGCTCCGACGGCACGTTCGGCGGCGACGACGGGGGCAGCATGTTCGGCGGTCTGTTCTCCTCCGACCGCATCACGGTGCGCGGCGACGGCGACGGGACGCAGGCGTGGGCCGACGTGGTCGTGCGCGTGCCCGCGGGGCACAAGGTCACGGTGCAGATGGGCGCGGGCGCCGTCACGGCGCAGAACGTCGACGGGCAGCTCACCGTGGGGACCCGCGGCGGCGACGTGCAGACGGAGCACACGCGCGGCCGCCTAACGGTCGGCTCGGGGAGCGGGGACGTGCGGGTCCGCGAGGCCGACGGCGACCAGGTCAAGGTCGGGACGGGCAGCGGCGACGTCGAGGTCCGCGGCGTGCGCGCCGCGCGGGTCGACGTCGGAACGGGCTCGGGCAACGTCACCGGCGGGACGCTCGACGGGCAGGACGTCCGCGTCGGCACGGGCTCCGGCAACGTCCACCTCGACTTGATCCGCGCGCGCACGCTCCGGATCGGCACGGGCAGCGGCGACGCCGACGTCGGGCTCGCCGGCGAGCTGCAGCAGGCCCAGGTCGGCACGGGGTCGGGCGACGTCACGCTGCGTGTTCCGACGACGTTCGGGGCGTCGCTCGACCTGACGACGGGGAACGGCGACGTGCGCTCCGACCTCCCGCTCCAGGTCACCCAGCAGAACGCCCACCACCTGATCGGGCGGATCGGCGACGGGCGCGCGTCGATCAAGGTGTCGACGGGGTCGGGCGGCGTGCACGTCGTGCCCGCCCGATAACGCGCCCGCGTCCCGCAACGCAACGAGGGCCCGCCGCGCTCGGCGCGGCGGGCCCTCGTTGAACGACGTGCTTAGCGGTTGTAGCGCTTCTTGAACTTGTCGACGCGACCCTGCGTGTCGATCAGGCGCTGCTCGCCCGTGTAGAACGGGTGCGACATGTTCGTGATTTCGAGCGGGATCACCGGGTACTCGTTCCCGTCGGAGAGCCGGATCTTCTGCTCGCTGGTCATCGTCGACCGCGTGACGATGAGCTGCCCGTTCGACAGGTCCTTGAAGACCACGGGGTGGTAGAGGGGGTGCGTATCGTTCTTCATGATGGAATCCTGAGTCGGAGTCGGGCGGGCGCCCGCGGGGCACGGCACATCGCGCGCAGCGTCACAAGTTACCGCGGCCGGGCGGCCCGCACCACCGTGCGCGCGCGACCGTGCGCGCGACCGTGCGTGAGCCGCTCCGGGACGTTCCCCCCCCTTCACCCTGCGGCGGGCACCCCGTCGAGCTCCACGCGCCACGTGACGGGCATCGCCGGGTCCAATGAGTCGCGGACAGAGCAATACTTGGTCACGGCCAGCTCGACCGCGCGCTCCGCGTGCGCGCGTTCGACCCCGGCGCCTCGCATGCGGTAGACGAGTTCGACGCGCGTGAGCCGGCCGGGCGTGCCCTCGGAGCGGTCGCCCACGGCCTCGATCTCGAGCGCCTCGAGCGGGGTGCGGCGCTTCGCAAGGATGTCGACGACGTCGACCGCGGTGCACGCCGCGAGCGCCGACAGCAGCGCGTCGACCGGGCTCGGCCCCGTGCGCGCGCTGCCGTCCAGGCGTACCGTCGGCCCCCCGGGGCGGCCGACGTCGAACGCGTGGTGGCCGGCCCAGGCGACCGCGACGCGCGCCGGTGGGCGACCGGGCCCCGCCGGCGACGCGTCTGCGCTCGGTGCGTCGTGGCCGGTCGTACTCACGGGCCGACCGCGATCGGGGCGCGCACCGCGTTCCCCCACTCGGTCCACGAGCCGTCGTAGTTGCGCACGCGGTCGTACCCCAGCAGATAGGTGAGCACGAACCACGTGTGACTCGACCGCTCGCCGATCCGGCAGTACGTCACCACGTCGGCGTCCGGCGTTAGGCGGGCCTCGCCCTCGTAGATCGCGCGCAGGGCGTCGGCGCTCTTGAACGAGCCGTCGGCCTCCGCCGCGCGCGCCCACGGCACGTTGCGCGCGCCGGGGATGTGCCCACCGCGCAGCGTGCCCTCCTGCGGGTACTCGGGCATGTGCGTCCGCTCGCCGGTGAACTCGGGGACCGAACGCACGTCGATCATCGGCCGGCCCGCGCGCATGTGCGCCGTCACGTCGTCCCGGAACGCGCGGAGCGCCACGTCGTCGCGCTCGGGCGCGGCGTAGGCCGAGGGCGGGAAGCTCGGGCGCTCCTCGGTCATCGGGCGCCCCTCGGCCTCCCACTTCGTCCGCCCGCCGTCCATCACGCGCGCGTTGGCGAAGCCGAACAGCCGAAATACCCAGAACGCGTACGTCGCCCACCAGTTGTTCTTGTCGCCGTAGAACACCAGGGTGTGTGAGGTGTCCACGCCGAGGCGGCGGACGAGGGCCTCGAACTGGGGGCGGTCCACGTAGTCGCGCACGAGCGCGTCGTTGAGGTCCGCGTGCCAGTCGAGCTTCTGCGCTCCGGGGATGTGGCCGAGGTCGTAGAGCAGCACGTCCTCGTCACTCTCGAGGAGGCGGAGGGCGGGGTCGTCGAGGTGCTCGGCGACCCACGCGGTCGAGACGAGCGCCTCGGGGTGGGCGTAGCCCTTGGCGGCGATGGACGGGTCGATGACGACGGTCGTTGACATCCGAGCAAGCTAGTAACTTCCGAGCGGTCCAACGCCCACCTCCGCCCCGCTTCGATGCGTCTCCGTTTCCGCCGTTCCGCCCCCATCGCCCTCGCCGCGGCCAGCCTCGGCGCCGCCGCGCTCGCGACCCCGATGCCGACCGCCGGCGCGCAACAGGCCGGGGCGGCCGCGGCCGGCCCGAGCGTCACGCGCGCGCCGTTCGGGACGCTCGCCGACGGCCGCGCGGTCGAGTCGTTCACGCTCGTCAACCGGCACGGCCTCGAGGTGCGCGCGATCACCTACGGCGGCATCATCACGCAGGTGCTCACGCCCGACCGCAACGGCCGGCTCGGCGACATCGTGCTCGGCCACGACAGCCTCGGCGGCTACACCAACCCCGCGACGTCGCCGTACTTCGGCGCGATCGTCGGCCGCTACGCCAACCGCATCGCTCGCGGCCGCTTCACGCTCGACGGCAAGTCGTACCAGCTCGCGATCAACAACGGGCCCAACTCGCTCCACGGCGGCGCGAAGGGTTTCGACAAGCAGATCTGGACGGGCACGCCGTTCCGGCACGGCGACAGCGTCGGCGTCAGCTTCAGCCGAACGAGCCCCGACGGCGAGGAGAATTACCCGGGCGCGCTCACTACGCGCGTGACCTACACGCTGACGCCCAACGACCACCTCGTGATCGACTACGAGGCGCGGACGACGAAGGACACGCCGATCAACATCTCGCAGCACACGTACTGGAATCTCGCGGGGCAGGGCAGCCCGACGGTGAACGACCACGTGCTCATGATCAACGCGTCGCGCTACACCCCGGTCGACACCACGCTGATCCCGACGGGGCAGCTCGCGCCGGTGGCGGGGACGCCGTTCGACTTTCGCGCGCCGACGGCGATCGGCGCGCGCCTCGACCAGCAGAAGACCAACCAGCAGCTCCGCTTCGGGGGCGGCTACGACCACAACTGGGTGCTCGACCGGACCGACCGCACGGGCCTGGTGCGCGCGGCGCGCGTGGTCGAGCCGACGTCGGGGCGCACGATGGAGGTCGCGACGACCGAGCCGGGCCTCCAGTTCTACGGCGGTAACTTCCTCGACGGCACGATCCGCGGGAAGGCGGGGAAGACGTACGCGTACCGGTCGGCGATGGCGCTCGAGACGCAGCACTTCCCGGACTCGCCCAACCACCCGAATTTCCCGAGCACGATCCTGCACCCGGGGCAGACGTTGCGGTCGCGGACGGTGTTCACGTTCGGGGTAGAGAAGTAAGGGGGGAAACGCACCCGGCACGATCGGTCCCGCGGTTTTGATGCGGCGCTGTTGGAAGGGCGTGTTACAGGAGAGGCGGTAGAGCCCGGTGCCCTGCCGCCTTTCGCGTGACCCGCAGCATCAACAGCGCCCCGCCAACAGCGTGACATCAAGAGCGTCGTACCAGCAGCGCAGTACCAAAACGGCGGTACGGGTCGTACCGCCTTTCGCCCTTCACCCCCCCGCGGTCACCGGAAACTCCGCCACCCGCAACACCGTGCACCCGTACGGCACGAGCGCGACGACCTCCTCCACCTCCCGCGTCGCCACCGGACTCGCCGGCAACGTCCCGTCGACCGTATCGTAGCGCGCCCACCCCGGCACCCGCCGCGCCGCCACCGTTAGGCGCACCGGCGCCGCCGCGGCCGTCCACGGCCGGTCCGACATCGCCCCCCGCTCGACCCGCATCGGCCGGTCCGCCGCGAGCGCGTAGTTCCACGGCGTCGTCGCGTGCACCTCCTCGGTCGGAACGCCGTTCACCACCCCGGTCGTCTGCCACCGCTCGCCGACCGGGAGCGCGTAGACCAGCGGCCCGCGCTCGACGCCCGCCAGCCCCTTGTGCCACGTCGAGACCCGCACACGCGCCGGCAGCGCGAGTTCGACGACGTCGCCCGCGCGCCACGTGCGCGTCAGGCGCACGACCGTGCCCGGCGCGACGTCCGGCCCCGGCGCGCCGTTCACGCGCACCGAGGCGCCCTCCGCCCACGCCGGCACCCGCAGGTGCAGCGGGAACTCCAGCGGCCGCGCCGGGCGCACCCGCACGCACACCACGTCGTCGAACGGGTAGGCCGTCTCCTGCTCGACCTCGACCGCCACCCCGCCCAACGTCACCCGCGCCGCGCTCGGCCCGTAGGCCAGCGCCGCGAGGCCGCCGTCGGCGCTCGCGAGCCACAGGCCGTGCACGAACTTCGGCCACCCCTGGTGCATGTTCACCGTGCAGCACGGGTACCCGGTCAGCAACCCCATGAGCTGCGACGTGCCGCCGTGCTGCTGCGTGAAGCGCGTCTCGTTGCGGTCGACCGCGACCTGGTTGGGCTGCTGGTAGTACTGCCGCGCCGTGTAATCGCGCGTGATCTGCGCGGGGAGCGCGTTGTACGCGACGCGCTCGAGGTGATCGAGGTGGCGGACGTCGCCCGTCACGCGCGCGAGCTCCTCGAGCGAGAACATCAATTCGACTACCGTGCAGAGCTCCGTCCCCTGCTGCGGGTCCGTGCCGTGGAGCAGCTCGTCGCACGAGAACATCCCGGTCGACCTGCCCGTGGTCGCGGCGCAGGAAGTCGAGCCCGCGCTCGACCGCGCGCAGCCGGCGCGCGTCGCCGTCGAGGCGGTAGGCCACGGCCGGCTGCTTGACGCCCATCGCCACGTTCACGCCGTGCGTCGACGGCGGCTGCTCGCCCGCGAAGCCGGCCGTCCAGTCCGACGTCTGCGCCTGCAGCAGTCGGGCGAGATCGAGCAGGGCGCCGTCGCCCGTCCGGTCGTAGAGCCAGAGGACGCTCGCCTGGTTCTCGCCGCCGCGGTGCTGCGCCCACTGCGTCCAGTAGTTGAGCGGCCGTGTCGGGAGCTGGGCGCGCTGATAGGCGAAATAGCGCGCCATGAAGGGCAGCACGCGCGCGTCGCCGGTCGCGTCGTGGTGCTGCTGGAGCACCTTGAGCATCACCATGCGCGGCCACCAGTCGGCCGAGTTGGCGCGCTGCACGCCGTTCTCGTCCTTGCCCCTCCCCTCGTCGTCGGGCGGGCCGAAGTAGCCGTCGGCGCGTTGCGAGCCGATCGCGTGCTCGACCCACGGGCGCGCCTTGGCGGCGAGGCCGGCGTCGCCCAACACGTGCGCGAGCGGGACGAGGCCGTCCAGCCAGTACGGGCCGCGCTCCCACGTGTCGCCCGGGCCGCCGAGCCACGCGTTGTCGGGGCCGACGAGCGGGTAGCGCTCGTCGAGGTGGCCGGCGAGTCCGTCGGCCATGAGCCGCAGCTGCTCCGCGAGCCAGCCGCGCGCACGCACGCTGCCTAACGGGAGCGGGGCGTACGCGGCGCGCGCCAGCGGCGCGCGGCCGAAGTGCACGCCGTCGACCCTGGGCGCGGCGCCGCGCGCGGACGCGGCGGCCGGCCGGGTGCCGAGCGCGACGCCGGCGGCGCCGGCGGTTCCGGCGGTTCCGGCGGCGATCAAGAACTCACGACGGTCCACGTATCCGCTCCTGTCGTATGGGCTCCTCGTTCAGCGCTGCCCGCGCGGGGGGCGATCAGACCCGCGGCCCGCGTCGCGCAGCACGAACAGCACCGTCGGGTCGACCGGGTAGCGGCCGAACTGCCGCCCGTAGATCGCCAGCCCGCCCGGCAGCGCGTCGTCGACCTCGAGCCGCACGACGACCGCGCCCTCGCGCGCCGCCCGCGCCACCGCGTCGGGCGGGAGCGCGACGCGCACGAGCTGGCCGTACGACCCCGCCTCGCGCAGCCGCCGGTCGTGCAGCTGCGCGTGCCAGCTGAGCACGCCACGGCTGTCGGCAGGGTCGTCGTCCAGGTCGACGCGCTCGACCACGTCGCCGTTGACGCGCACGGCGACAGCGCTGGGGTACCTGACCGCGCCGGTCATGGGGTAGGCGTTGGGGTTCTTACCCGGGTCCTGCAGGCCGCCGCCGCGCATGTAGTCGCCGCCGCCGTCGGCGGTGGTGTCGCGGTCCTTGCCTAACAGGCGCTTGCTCGACGCCTCGACGAGGAAGGTCGCCTCCGCGACGTCCGACGGCGCGAGGCCCGCCGGCCACGGGATGCGGTACTCGAAGTAGCCGCTCCCCGCGCCGTCCACCTTGAGGCCGTCGAGCACGCGCCACTGCTTCTGCGACCAGCGGCCCCCCGCGAGTTGCCCGGCGGGCACGCTCGCCGCGCGCACGCGCCGGCCATCGGCGAGCGTCGCACTCGCCGCGGCGGGCCCCTCGACCACGTAGGCCGCGAAGTTGTGGTGCAGCACCGTCCCGCCCGCGTCTTCGAGCTGCGTCGAGAGTACGGCGACCGCGGGCTCGCCGGGCATCGCCACCGCGACGGGGGCGAGCGGCGCCGACATCCACGGCCGGTACGGCACCCGCCTAACGTCCGAGTGCCAGACCTTGTGCTCGCCCAGCGCCGTCCAGCCCGCGAGCTCCGTGCGGAGGACGAGCGAGTCGCCGTAGGCCGTGGTCCCCGTCAGGAACGAGGCGTAGAGCGGCACCGCGACGCGCTCGTTCGGCTGCACGGTGCGCGCGAGCTCCGAATCGCCGACGGCGACGTAGAGCGGCGCGTGGAAGTCGCGGAGCGTCATCCCGGGCGAGACGTCGCCGACGCCCGTCTCCTTCTCGGAGCGGTCGAAACGCCAGTAGCCGTTCCACTCGTTGATGACGTCCGAGTGCTCGGTGTAGAGCCAGCCCGCCAGCTTCGGGTGGCGGCGGAAGGCGTCGATCGCGCGGTGGTAGTCCCAGCTCCAGTCGACGTCGCCCGTGCTCCCCTCGTAGCCCCACACGTTGCCGAACTCGGAGTTCATCATCGGCTGCCCGGCCTGCCGCCGCCCGCCGACGAAGTGCCACGGAGAGCCCGGGAAGGTGCTGTCGCTCACGCGGTCCATGTACGACGCCCACTGCCAGCCCGGGAGGTACTCGTGCCACGAGTTGAGGTCCGTGGTCGTGTGCCAGCGGCCGCAGCACGGCGACTGGTCCTCGACCAGCCGCGTCGGGTCGAGCCGCTTCGCGAGCTGCTGCACGCTCGCCACCTTGGCCTGCGTCTCGGGGAGGTAGACGCCCGTGCCCGCGACCTGCGTCGTGAGCCCCCACGATTCGTTGAACGGGATCCACGCGAACACGCTCGGGTGGTTGTAGTCGCGCGCGATCATCCCGCGCATCGCGACCTCGTGCTCGCCGAAGGCGGCCGAGTCGGGCGGCCCCCACCAGTTGGGCACGTCGGCCATGATCAGCACGCCCAACTTGTCGGCCCAGTAGAGCTTACGCGGCGCCTCGATCTTGATGTGCTCGCGGAGTCCCGTGAGGCCGATGCGCCGCGCGCGCAGGATCTCGTCGCGCAGCACGCTGTCGGTCGGGAAGGTGTAGAAGCCCGTCGGGTGGTAGGCCTGGTCGAGCGCGAGCTGCAGGTAGACCGGCCGGCCGTTGAGCGCGACGTACGGGATCGTCGTGCCGGGCAGGTTCACGACCGAGATCGAGCGCATCCCGAAGTACGTCTCGACGCGGTCCTCCGCCACCCCGGGCGCGCCTACCGTGGCGGTCACCTCGTAGAGATACGGGTCGTCGGGCGACCAGAGCCGCGCGCGCGGCACGGGCAGGTCGAAGCGCACCGTCTGCGCGCCGCGCGCGACGGGGCGCGACGCCGCCCGCACGCTCGTGTCGCGGAAGGCGAGCGAGAAGGTGAGCGCGCGCGGCGCGGGCTCGAGCAGCCGCGCCTCGACGGCGACGCGCCCGTTCACGAGGTCCGGCGTGAAGTGCACCCACTCGAGCGGCGCGTCGCCGCGGGCCTCGAGGTACACGGTCTGCCACGGGCCGCGGACGTTGCCGTACCCCTGCTTGCCCTCGAGCTTGAACGGGTGCGGCGTATCGTCGACGCGGAGCACGAGGCGCTGCGCCACGCCCGGACGCGCGCGCCTCGTCAGCTCCATCGAGAACGGCGTGTACCCGCCCTGGTGCGTGCCGAGCGAGTCGCCGTCCAGCCACGCCGACGTGCGCCAGTCCGACGCGCCGACGACGAGGAAGACGCGGCGCCCGGCCCACGCCGCCGGCACGATCACGCTCCGCGCGTACCAGCCGATGTCGGCGCTGTCCGCGCCGACCCCCGACGCCGGCGCGGCCCACGAGAACGGGACGAGCACGCGGTGCGCATCGGGCATCGGCCCGCCCGGCCGGTACCAGCCCGCGCGCCCGCCCGCGTCGGCCCTGTCGAAGGCGAACTGCCAGCGGCCGTTGAGGTTGACCCACGCCGCGCGCTGGAAGTCGGGGCGCGGGTGCTCGGGGAGCGGGATCGTGTCGGCGGGTGCCGCCGCGGCGGGCGGGCGCGTCTGCGCGGTGAGCGTCGCCGGACCCGCGCCCGCGACGAACGCGAGCGCCAGCGCGGCGGTGAGGCGAGAGGGGAGCACGAGGCGGGCGGAGGAGGTCGGCACGCCGCGCCACGCGGCGTGCCGGAAGCTACCGCGCGACCACCGCCCGCCGCCTCACCGCAACTCCAGCACGACCACCGAGTGCGGCGGCAGCGCGACCGTGAGCCGCCCGTCTGCCACCCGCGCGCCGGCGAAGGCCACCGGCCGCACCACCTCCGGCTGCTCGAACGTGTTGTAGCTCGTGATCGCCGGCGCGGTCAGCACCCGACCGGTCACTCCGCTCACCGCCGACCCGGACGTCGCCGTCCCCCGCAGCTCGGCCGTCACCGTGCGCGCGCGGTCCGGATCGAGGTTGCTCATCGTCACGTGCAGCACGCCGTGCCGGTCGCGCGACGCCGACGCGCTCACCGCGGGGATCGCCTGCCCGCCGAACTCGTAGCGTCCCGCGTCCACGACGGCGATCGGGACCGACAGCGCGTCGTGATGCACCGTGTACATCTCGAACACGTGGTACGTCGGCGTGAGGAGCATCTGCGGCCCCCGCGTCAGGACCATCGCCTGCAGCACGTTGACCATCTGCGCGATGTTCGCCCCGCGCACGCGGTCCGCGTGGCGGTTGAAGATGTCGAGCGTGGCCGCCGCGACCACCGCGTCGCGCAGCGTGTTCTGCTGGTACAGGAACCCGGGGTTCGTCCCCGGCTCGACGTCGTGCCACATCCCCCACTCCCCGACGATCAGCGCGACGCGCCGCGCGGGGTCGTACTTGTCCATGATCGCCGCGTGCCGCGTCACGAGTTCGTCCATGCGCAGCGCGCGCTGCATCGCCGTGAAGTACTCGCGCTCGCCGAACTGCGTCGCCGAGCCCTTGTGCTCCCAGGAGCCGGCGACCGTGTAGTAGTGCATGTCGAGCCCGTCGATCATCCGCCCCGCGTCGCGCATCACGACGTCGGTCCAGTTGTAGTCGTCGGTGTTGGGCCCGGTCGCGATGCGGAAGACGCGCGTCGAGTCGTTGAACGGCCGCAGGAACGTCGCGTACCGCCTGAACTCGTCGGCGTAGTACTCCGGGCGCATCTCGCCGCCGCACCCCCAGCTCTCGTTGCCCACGCCCCAGCGGCGCACGTTGAACGGCGCGGGGTGCCCGTTTGCCGCGCGCTCGTTGCTCAGCGTGCTCCCGCCCGGGTGGTTGACGTACTCCCACCACTCGGCCATCTCGCGCGGCGTCCCGCTGCCGACGTTGCCGACGACCCACGGCTCGGCGCCGAGCCGGCGCACGAGCTCCATGTACTCGTGCGTGCCGAAGCTGTTGTCCTCGACCGCGTTGCCCCACACGGTATTGACCATCGTCGGGCGGCGCGCCCGATCGCCGACGCCGTCACGCCAGTGGTAGTAGTCGGCGAAGCAGCCGCCGGGCCAGCGTACGTTAGGCACCTGGAGCCGCCGAAGGGCCTGGATCACGTCCGCGCGCAGGTGCCACGGCCCGACCCCGGCGCGCCCCGAGGCGTCGCGCGTCCAGACCCCGTCGTAGATGTCGCGTCCGAGGTGTTCGGCGAACTGGCCGTAGACGTGCCGGCTGATCGTGTCGCGCCCGAGGTCGGCGTTGATCACGAGGCGCGCGTCGGCCGCCGCCTGCGGCTGCGCGGCCGCGGGGCGGGGGAGCGCGACGCCGGCCGACAGAAGGGCGGCGGCGAGAAGGCGGCGGATCACAAGGAGAGGTGGGAAGGTGAGGTGCGTGCACCCGCGTGACGGACCGAGCGAGGCGCGCGACGCACGTCGGGCCCGCCCGTCGCGCCCGAGCCCGACGGCTTGCGCAGCCACACCCCGCTCGGCACCGGGTGTCCGAACCGCGGCGCGCCGTCCGCTCCCCACGTGAACCGCTGCGCGCGGACCGTGCGCGGGCTGTGATCGTTGCCGCCCGACGCGTCGGCCCCGCCGTCCTTGCCGTGGTACACGAGCCAGTCCTCGGTGCCGTCCGGCGACGTCGTGAACCCGTTGTGACCCGGCGTGTACACCGCGCCGTCCGGCCCGACGTAGGGCGCGAAGACGGGCTCGGGGCGCTTGGTCCACGCGTTCGGGTCGAGCGGGTCGCCGCCGGACGCGAGGGCGAGGAGCCCGAGGTAGTAGTGGGGCGTCGCCGTGTGCCCGGCGGAGTAGACGAGGAAGACGCGCCCGTCGTGGATCAGCGGCTCGGGCGCCTCGACCCAGTAGCCCGCGTCCTGCTCCCAGCGGCCGTTCACGTCGCGCCAGCCGTGCTCCCAAGGCTCCGTACCGCGGACGATCTGCACCGCGGGCCCGCCGACGCGCGTCGGGTCGGCCATCGGCGCGATGTAGACCCCGTTGGCGCAGTAGAGGAAGTACAACCGCCCGTCGGGCGTCCGCAACACGCTCGGGTCGATCGCGTACCGCTCGGTCGGGTCCACGCGCGCGGGCGGGTCGTACCGGCCTAACGGATCGCCGGTCCGCGCGGCCAACACGTAGACCCGGTGGTGCGCGTCGACGCCGTCGCTCGCCGTGAAGTACAGGTACCAGCGCCCGCCGAGCCGGTGCAGCTCGGGCGCCCAGATCTGGCGGCTGGTCGGGCCCGAGTCGGGCGCCGTCCAGACCTGCACCTTCGTGGCCGAGTCGAGGCCGGTGAGCGTTCGCGCGCGCCAGACCCAGACGCCGCGGCCCGGGCCCATCGTCGCCGTGAAGTAGTACCAGCCGCCGTCGCGCACGACCCACGGGTCGCCGGCGGGGATGGAGCGCACGACCGGGTTGGCGAACGAGTCGGCCGCCGCGCGCTGCGCGTGGGCCGGAGCGCTCGCGAGCGCACCCGCGAGCACGCCCGCGGCGGCCAGCATCACGCCGGCGATGGCTGGGCGGACGGGGCGCGGCGCGGCGGTGGGCACGCGCCGAGTCTAATCGACCGCGCGGGGGTCGAGCGCGCCCGCCGTCTATCTTGGTTTCCATCGCGAGCGGCGTCTTCGCCGCTCGCGCCGGTCGCCCACTTCGGTCGCTGGCGGCGGTCGCCGGCTACCGCCGTCCCCGCCCGCCATTCCCCGCCCGTCGATGTCCGCGGTCGCCGCCGCCCCGCCGGCCCCACGCCAGCGCGCGCTCCTTGTCGCCATCACGCTCGCCCTCCCCTGGCTACTGCTCGCGCTCGCCGAGCTGGCACTGCGCGCGGGTGGGTACGGCGGCGATTATCCGCTGTTCGCGCCCTACGCGCCGCGCCCGGAGTACCGGTTCAGCACCCCCGACGCGGCGCGCCGGTACTTCCGCGGCGCGTTCGTCCCGACGCCACACACCGACTTCTTCCGCGCGGTCAAGCCCCCGGGCACGTTCCGCATCTTCTTCCAGGGCGAGAGCTCCGCGCAGGGCTTCCCCTACCTGCACGGCGCCGCGCCCTCGCGCATGCTCGAGGCGTGGCTGCAGCGCGACGCCCCCGGGCGAGACGTCGAGGTCGTCAACACGGCCTTCACCGCCGTCAGCTCGTACGTCCTCGTCGACCAGGTCGACGCGATCCTCGCGGAACACCCGGACGCGCTGCTCATCTACACCGGCCACAACGAGTACTACGGCGTGTTCGGCGCGGGCTCGTCGGGGCCGCTCGGCCGCTCGCCCGCGCTCGTCCGCGCGTACCTCGCGCTCCGCCACCTGCGTCTCGTACAGCTCGTCGAGAACGTCCTCGGAGGCGCGGCGAAGGCCGGCGACGATCGAGCCGATGCCTCCGACGCGCCCCGTTCGGTGATGGCGGTCATGGCCGGCGACCAGCACGTCGCGCTCGGCTCCGCGCGCTTCGACGCCGGCGTCGCCCAGTTCCGCACGAACCTGCGCACCCTGCTCGCGCGCTACCGCGCGGCCGGGGTGCCAGTCTTCGTCGGCACGCTCGTGAGCAACGAGCGCGACCAGCCGCCCTTCGTCAGCGGCTTCACGGCGGGCGCGGACACGGTCGCGTGGCGCCGCCGCGCCGACGCCGCGGGCGCCGCGGCCGCGCGCGGCGACACGGCGGCCGCGTTGGACGCGTGGCGCGACGCCGTCCGCCTCGACCCGGGGCGCGCCGACGCGCACTACGCCCTCGCGCGGCTGCTCGAGGCGCGCGGCGACACCGCGGCCGCACGCCCCGAGTACCGGGCCGCCAAGGAGCACGACGAGCTGCGCTTTCGCGCCCCCGAGGCGCTCAACGCCGTCATCCGCGAGGAGGCGGCCGCGTACGGCGCGACGGTGGTCGAGTCGCAGGCCGCCGTCGAGCGCGCCTCGCCCGGCGGCGTGCCGGGCTTCTCGCTCATCCTCGAGCACCTACACCCCAACGTCGCGGGGTACGCGGTGATCGCGCGCGCCTTCTACGACGCGCTGCGCGCGCGCGGCCTCCCCGGCGGCCCGCCCGCGGTCTCCGCGCCCGCGTCGGACCCGTTAGGCGTCTTCGGTGACGTGCCGGTCACCCAGGTCGACTCGGCCGTCGGCGCGCTCCGGACCGACCGCCTGCGCGCGGGGTGGCCGTTCCGCCCGGCCGGCGAGGTCGCCGTCGCGGCCGTCGACACGCTCCGCCCGCGCACCGCGGTCGAGGCGCTCGCCCAGGCGCTCGTGCTCGGCGCGCGTCCGTGGTCCCAGGCGACCGACGAACTCCGCACGGATTACGCGCGCGGCGGCGATACGGCGCGCGCCCTCGCGGTGTCGCGCGTCATGGCGCAGGAGTTCCGGTACTCCCCGCAGCCCTGGCTCGACGCCGCGGCGCTCGCCGCCGCGGACCGCCGCTACCCCGAGGCGCTCGACGACGCGCGCCGCGCCCTCGCCCGGCGCGAGTCGCCCGAGACCCTCCGCCTGGTCGGCCTGCTCGCGCTGCGAGCGGGCGAGCGCGACGCCGCGACCGCGGCGCTCGCGCGCGCCGCACAGCTCGCGCCCGACGACCGCAAGGCGGCCCTCACGGCGACCGCGGCGCGCGCCCTCCCGCTGCTCGAGTCGGGCCCCGCGCCCGGCGCCGCCCGCGGCGCCCCCGGCGACGCGACGCGCCTCTACAACCTTGCCGTCGCCTACGCTCTGCTGGAGCAGTACGACCGCGCCCGCGCGGCGATCGCCGAGTTGCGCCGCGCGGCGCCGGGCGACCCGCGGGCCGCGGACCTCGCCCAGCGGCTCCCGCCGGCCTGACGTTCGCCCAACGTCCGCCTAACGGCTGTCTCACGCGTGCCCGCCCCGCGCCACGTCCTCGGCCTCTCGGCCTACTACCACGACGCCGCCGCCTGCCTGTTGCGCGACGGCGAGATCGTCGCGGCCGCGCAGGAGGAGCGCTTCACCCGCGTCAAGGGCGACGCGTCGTTCCCGGCGCGCGCGGCCGCGTACTGCCTCGCGGCGGGCGGCGTGAGCGTCGGCGACCTCGCGGCCGTCGCCTTCTACGACAAGCCCCTCCTCAAGTTCGAGCGCCTGCTCGAGACGTACCTCGCCGTCGCGCCGCGCGGGTTCCGCTCCTTCCTCCGGGCGGGCCCACTCTGGGTCAAGGAGAAGCTGTTCACCGACCGCGCGCTGCGGCGCGCGTTAGGCACCCTCGCGGGGGACGCCGCCCCGTACGACGGCGAGCTGTGGTACGCCGAGCACCACGAGTCGCACGCGGCGAGCGCGTTCTTCCCGTCGCCGTTCGACGAGGCCGCCGTGCTCACCGTCGACGGCGCGGGCGAGTGGGCGACCGCGTCGCTCGGCGCGGGGCGGGGGTCCTCGCTCGAGATCCTCTCGGAGCTGCGCTTCCCCGACTCGTTAGGCCTGCTGTACTCGGCCTTCACCTACTACCTCGGGTTCCGGGTGAACTCGGGCGAGTACAAGGTGATGGGGCTCGCCCCCTACGGCGAGCCGCGCTACGCCGACCTCATCTTCGCGCGGCTGATGGAGCTGCGCGAGGACGGCTCGTTCACCCTCGACCAGCGCTACTTCGACTACGTCGGCGGGCTCGCGATGACGAGCGGCGCGTTCGACGCCCTGTTCGGCGGCCCGCCGCGCGCGCCCGAGGGGCCGCTCGCCCAGCGCCACCTCGACCTCGCGCGCTCGGTACAGCACGTGTGCGAGGAGGTCGTACTGCGCATGGCGCGCACCGCGCACCGGCTGACCGGGCTCGACCGGCTGTGCATGGCCGGCGGCGTCGCCCTCAACTGCGTCGCCAACGGCCGCGTGCTGCGCGAGGGGCCGTTCCGCGACGTCTGGGTGCAGCCGGCCGCGGGCGACGCGGGCGGCGCGCTCGGTGCCGCGGCCCTCGCCTGGCACCGCGGGCTCGGCGGCCCGCGCGCGGTCGCCCGCGGCGCCGACGGCGCGCCGCGAGACGCGATGCAGGGCGCGTTCCTCGGCCCCGCCTTCAGCGACGCAGAGGCCGTCGAGGCACTCGACGCGGCCGGGGCCGCGTACGAGCGCCTCGACGGCGCGGCGCTCGCGGGGTACGCGGCGGACCGGCTGACGGAGGGCGCGGTCGTCGGCTGGTGCCAGGGTCGCATCGAGTACGGGCCGCGCGCGTTAGGCAACCGCAGCATCCTCGCCGACCCGCGCCGACCCGACATGCAGTCGCGCCTCAACCGGGCGATCAAGTTCCGCGAGAGCTTCCGCCCGTTCGCCCCCAGCGTCGCGGCCGAGCACGCGGCCGAGTGGTTCGCGCTCGACCGCGACTCGCCGTACATGCTCCTGACCGCCGCCGTGCGTCCCGAGCGCGCCGGCGCGCTCCCGGCCGTCACGCACGTCGACGGCTCGGCGCGCGTGCAGACGGTGCGCGCCGAGGACAACCCCGCGTTCCACGCGCTCCTCGTCGCCTTCGCCGCGCGCACGGGGTGTCCGGTGCTCGTGAACACCAGCTTCAACGTGCGCGGCGAGCCGGTGGTGTGCACGCCCGCCGACGCGCTCCGCTGCTTCCGCGACACGCGCATCGACGTGCTCGTCGTCGGCCCGTTCGTGCTGGAGCGGGCCGCGCAGCCGGGGTGGGCGGCGCGGGACGCCGCCGCGGCCGCGCCCGCGGCCCTGGCGCTCGATTGATGCTGCCCGATCTGACGCCGGCCGACCGGCCAGCGGCCGCCCCCGCCTCGCCGCACGAGCTGCGTCGGTTCGGCCTCACGGTCGGCGGCGCCTTCCTCGCGCTCGCCGCGCTCGGCGTGTGGCGGCACCGTCCGCTCGCCGTCGCCCTCGGCGCGCCGCTCGGCGCGCTCCTCGTCGGCGTCGGGCTCGCCGCGCCCGCGCGGCTCGGGGGCGTCTATCGCGCGTGGATGGCGCTCGCGCGCGGCCTCTCGCGCGTGACCACGCCGGTCTTCCTCGGCGTCGTCTACTTCGGCGTGTTCACGCCCATCGGTCTCGTCATGCGCGTGCTGGGTCGCCGGCCGCTCGCGCGCCGTCGCGGCGCGCCGTCCTACTGGGCCACGCGCGCCCCCGGCGCGCGGGCGAGCGACCTGCGCCGCCAGTTCTGACGCGCCCCACCCCTCCACGATGCCGCGCCCCTCGTTCCTCGCCGAGCTCTGGGCCTTCATGCGCGTGCGCAAGAAGCTCTGGCTGCTCCCCCTCGTCCTGCTCCTCCTCGCCGTCGGCGTCGTGATCGCGTTCGCGCAGGGGTCGGCGCTCGCGCCATTCATCTACACGCTGTTCTGACGGGGGGTCTGCGGCGGGAAACAGCTAACGCGACACGTGTTCTCGTATCGCATCGGTGGACGCCCCGGACCTATGCTGTCAAGCCGGGCACTCCCCCGACGGCACCGCGACCCGCGCGCCGTTGGGCACCGGTCGCCCGAAATCCGGCGTCCCGTCCGCCCGCCAGGCGAACGGCTGCATGTGGATCTGCCGATTCCACCCCGCCTCGCCGCCGACCTTGGCGTGGTACACCAGCCAGTCCTGCCGCCCGTCGGGTGAGACCGTGAACGTGTTGTGCCCCGTGCCGATCACGCCGTTGGCGGACGAGAAGACCGGCCCCGCGCTCTTCGTCCAACTCGCCGAGTCGGTCGGGTCCGCACCGCCGCCCTTATAGCGAAGCATCCCCAGCTCGTACGTCGGCAGCCACGAGTCGCGCGTCGAATAGACGAGGAACGTGTCCGCGCCGTGCTGGAGGAACTCCGGCCCCTCCTGCAGGTCGAGCTCGGGCCCGCGCTCCCATGCCGCGTTGGCGGCGGAGAGCACGCGCCGCGGCCCCGCGATCCGCGTCGGGCTCGCCATCGGCGCGATGTAGAGGAGCTGCGGCGTCTTGTCCGTCGCCGCCGCGCGCTCCCAGCCCGACCACACCGCGTACAGCCGCCCGTCGATCCGCCCCACGGTCATGTCGATTGCCCAGATGCTCGGCCGCGCCGCGCTCGGGCCGCCGGCGGGCGCCGGGCCGTCGCCCGTGTAGAGCTGCCCCGCGTCCTCGTACGGGCCTAACGGGTCGTCCCCCGCGCTCCGCAGCACGCCGGTGCGCTGGTCGACGAACGGCTGCCCACCGCGGTGCGCGGCGGCGTAGTAGACGTACCACCGCCCGTCGAGGTGCGCGAGCTCGGGCGCCCACACCTCGGCGTGGTTCCAGCCGGTGTCCGGCGCGGACCAGATGGTCACCGCCCGCGCGCGGCCGAGGTCTTCCAGCCGCTCCGCGCGACGGACCTCGATCGACCGCCCGCCCGATTGGACGAGGTAGTAGGCGCCGCCCGCGCGCACGATCGACGGGTCGGCCCCGCGCATGACAGGGTTGGTGAAGGTGCAAGCGCCGGCAGCGGCGGTCGCGATCGCGGCGGTGGGCGCCGCGGCCGGCGTGCGGGCGTGGGCGCACGCGGCGGCCGCGGTGATCGAGAGCGAAGCGACGGCGCGGGCGGCGCGCGCGGCCGCGGGGAGCGTTAGACGCATGGGCGGAGTCGTGGCGCGGGGGGCCGGACGCGCGACGGGGCGGGCGCCGAGTGCCGGCGCCCGCCCCGTCGCGCGCTCCGGCGGTTACCAGCCCGGATTCTGTCGCACGTTCGCGTTCAGGTTGATCTCGTTCTGCGGGATCGGCAGGAGCACCGACTTCGGGTAGACGAAGTTCTTGAAGTCGGCGTCGTGCGAGACCAGCGTCGGCACGTCGGCGAAGAGCCCCTGGCGGCCGAGGTCGAGCCAGCGCTGACTCTCGAGCCCGAACTCGAGCAGGCGCTCCTTGAGGATCGCCGCGCGCATCGCGCTCTGCGAGAGCCCCGAGGCGAGCGGGCGGAGGTTGACGCGCGCGCGCACCTGGTTGACGTAAGGCGCCGCGGCCGACGGGTTGCCCAACTCGTTCTGCGCCTCGGCGTACATCAGGAGCACGTCGGCGTAGCGCAGGACCTTGAAGTTGATCTGCGCGTCCCACACCTGGTCGGTCGAGCCGCTGTAGTACTCGCCGTACTTCTTGAAGTAGACCGTGGACGTGTCGCTGCCGTAGCGCTGCTTCCACGTCTGCGCGTAGACGGTCGTCGTGTCACCCTTGTAGCGGAAGAGCGTGACGTCGAGGCGCGGGTCGACCTGGCCGGTGCTCGTCGAGTCGAGCAGGAACTGCTGGTAGAACCACACCGTCGGGCGCCCGTCGCAGTAGCTCGGCCCGCAGGCGCCGATCATCTTCGAGATGTTCAGCCCGTTGATGCCGTTCGCGGAGGCGAGCGACGGGTTGCCCATCTGCACCTCGAACAGCGACTCGTTGCTGGCGAGGTTGGCCGCGTTGGTGAACAGCCGCGCGTAGCCCGCGGGGCCGGACTCGAGCGAGAAGGTTCCGAGCTGGCCGTTGACGATCGGGAGCAGCGCCGCGGCCGCCTGCGACCACTTGCGTTCCTGCAGCAGGGTCTTGCCGAGCATGCCCTGCGCCGCGGCGGCCGTCGCGTGCCCGCCCGACTGCACCATGGTCTGCTTGGGCAGCACCGCGGCGGCGTCGCTGAAGTCCTTCTCGATTTGCGCGAACATCGTCGCGCTGTCGGAGCTCGCCGCGCGCGTGTTGATCGTGACCGTGTCCGTGATCAGCGGCGCGTTGGGCCCGAACAGCGTGATGATGTGGAAGTAGCCGACGCCGCGCAGGAACTTCGCCTCGGCGACCACCTGGCCGCGCATCGCCGGGTCCATGTCGATCGCCGGCACGTGCGCGATCACCTGGTTGGTGCGGCTGAGCAGCGTGTACGTGTCGTTGAACGTGTCGCGGTTCACGTCGAAGTCGTACGACGAGAACACGAACTTGCAGAAGTTCTGCAGGTCGTTCCACGGGCTGTAGCTGGTCCCCTCGTCCGACCGGATGTCGTACGAGAAGCCCTGCCAGCGGTCGAACGTGCCGAGGTAGCCGAGCGTGTTGTACGCCGCGGTGAGGCCGGCCTGCGCGTCGCTCGCCGTCTTCCAGTACGTCTGGACGGTGACCGTGTTGGGGTTGGTGATGTTGACGTCGTTCTTGCAGCCGGCGGCGCCGAGGGCCGCGACACCGGCGACGGCGACCGCGGCCCGGCGGAACGCCGGCGGGAGGAAACGGGAGAGCATCGGAAGGATCGGTTGGGCGGAGGTCCGGGCGCCCGAATGTCGGGGCCCGGACCGCGCGTCAGGAGCGCGTCAGAAACGGAGGTCGAAGCCGAACGTGACCGTGCGCGGGTTCGGGTAGATGAACCCGTCGTCCACCCCGCGGGCGAGCGGGTCGCCGAAGCCAACGACCTCCGGGTCGTAACCCGAGTACTTCGTGAACGTCGCGACGTTCTGAACGTTGACGTAGATCCGAGGGCGCGACGTCGTGTTCAGGCGGAGCTGGCGGGTGACCGCCCCCGGGACCGTGTACCCCAGGACGATGTTCTGGATGCGCACGAAGTTGCCGCTCTCCAGGAACATGTCGTTGAGCGGGTTGAAGTTCGCGGCCCCGGCCGTCCCGAACACCGCGCGCGGCACGGTGCCGTTCGGGTTGCTCGGCGACCAGAAGTCCAGCCCCGACCGGATGTTCTGCAGCCCACTCGTGTTTTCGGTGTTGAACTTCACGACGTTGTAGATCTTGTTCCCGAACGAACCCCGCAGGTTCAGGCCGACGTCGAACGACCGGAACGTCGAGTTCAAGAACAAGCCGGTCTGCAGCTTCGGGAACGGCGTGCCGGCGTTGTAGCGGTCGTTGTTGTCGATCGTCCCGTCGCCGTTCACGTCCTGGTAGCAGACGTCGCCCGGCTGCGCCCCGGGCTGCAGCACGATCGCCTTGCCGTTGACCGTCGTCGTGTGCGACTGGATCTGCTGCGTGTTCTGGAAGATCCCGCAATTCTTCTGCAGGTAGAACTCGCCGATCGGCTGGCCGACCGTCGTCCGCGCGACGCCGCCGAACCCGGCGAAGAGCGGCTGGCCGCCGTTGCCGAGCGACAGCACGCGGTTGGCCAGCGTCGTCACCGACAGCGTCGTGTTGAGGCGGAAGTCGCCGCTCCGCAGCTGGTGCGTGGCGCCGAGCTCGAAGCCCGCGTTCCGCGCGCGCCCCGCGTTGACCGTCGGGTTCGAGTTGGACGCGAGGTCGGGCGGGATCGACGTCTGGACCAGCAGCTGGTCGAGCGTCGCCTGGTAGTAGTCGGCCGTGATCGTCAGCGTGTTGTTCAGCAGCCCCAGGTCGAGGCCGACGTCGGTGTTGCGGTTACGCTGCCAGCGAAGGTTCTCGTTGATCAGCGCCTGCTGGATCGCGCCCGACGTGATCGTGCCGTTGAAGAAGTAGTTGATGTTCTGGTTGACGACCGGGATGTACTGGAACGGGTTGAGGGCCTGCCCGCCCAGGACGCCCGTGCTGACGCGGAGCTTGAACAGGTCGGCGCCCCCGATCAGCGGGATCGCCTTGAAGTAGCCCTCGTCGCTCACCACGTAGCCGAGCGACCCCGAGCCGAACACGCCACAGCGGTTGGACGGACTGAACAGCGACGAGCAATCGCGCCGCACGGTGCCCGTCGCGAGGTAGCGGTCGCGGTACGAGTAGGTCGCGCGCGACAGGAGCGAGTTCTCGCGCACCGGGATCGTGAAGCCGTCGTTGGTGCTCCCCGTGCTCGACCCCGCCGAGATCTGCTGGAGCCCCTCGTTGGCGAAGCCCTGGCGGTACGCCGAGAGCTGCTGGTACGTGTTGTTCTGCGACGTCTGCCCGGCCACGGCCGTCAGGCGGTGGTCCGTCCCGCCGAACGTGCCGTCGTAGGTCAGCAGGTTTTCGTACAGCAGCTGCTGCGACCGCGGGTACGACTGCCGCAGGAACGCGCCCGTGAGCACCGGCGTGAGGTAGCGCAGCTGGTTGCTGCTGTTCCACACGGTGTTGCCCGAGTCCGCATAGTTGATGCCCACGTTCAGGCGGTACTTGAGTCCCGCGAACAGGTTCGCCTCGGCGAACGCGGACCCGATCACCGCGTTGGCGCGGTAGGTGTTGTAATTCGACTGCGCCGCGGCCACCGGGTTGACGCCGTAGTTAGGCGTCGCGACGCTGCCGTAGCCGTAGCCGCTCGGGTTGTTGGGATCCCGCACCGGGATCGTCGGCGGCAGCAGCACGACGTCGATCAGCGGCAGCTCCGTGCCGCCGAAAATGCCGTTCGGGAAGTTCTGCTGGCGCGCCTGCGAGACCGCGAGGTTCTCGCCGACGTGGATCCGCCCGCGCGTCGCGTCCGAGTTCACGCGCAGACTCGCGCGGCGGAAGTTCGTATTGATGATCGTGCCGTCCTGGTTCAGCACCGATCCGCTGAGCAGGTAGCTCGCGTTGGGCGTGCCGCCCGAGGCCGACGCGTTGTAGTTCTGGATCGCGCCGGTCTTCATCACCGCCGACTGCCAGTCGGTGCTCACCGACGACGGCGTCGTGATGCCGGTCGGCGGCGTGATGCCCGCGCGCGCGTACGCCGTGTCGAACACCGTCTGGAACTCCGCCGCGCCCGCCATCGGGATCGTCTTCGGGATCGACTGGAACCCGTAGTAGGCGTTCGCCCCGAACTGATTCTGCCCCGCCTGCCCGCGACGGGTTGTGATGACGATCACGCCGCTCGACGCCTGCGAGCCGTACTGCGCCGCGGCCGAGGCGTCCTTCAGCACGCTGAACGTCGCGATGTCGTCGGGGTTGATGTTCGGGTTCTGGTTGCCGACGTACATCCCGTCGACGACGTAGAGCGGCGACGTGTTGGTCAGGCTCGACGGGCCGCGGATCGTGATTTCCGCCGGACGTCCCGGCTGTCCGCCCGCCTCGACCTGCACGCCGGGCACGCGGCCGCGGATCGCCTCTTCGACGGTCGCGACCTTCTGGTCCTGCACCTCGCTCCCGGTCACCGTCGCGACCGCGCCGGTGACGCGGCTCCGCGCCTCGTTGGTGTAGCCGACCTGCACGGGCGCGAGTTGCGTCACGGCCGCGACGAGCTGGAAGTCGAGCGCGCTCACCTGCCCGGCGGCGACGGTGACGGTCTGCGTGCGCGGCTGGAACCCGATCCGCTGCGTGCGCACCGAGACGAGGCCGGCCGGCACGCCGCCGACGTTGTACCGGCCCTGCGCGTTGGTCACCGCGCCGAGGCGCGCGCCGCCCGCGGTGGTGACCACGACCTGGACGTCGCCGACGGGCTGACGGCCCTCGCCGAGCACGACGCCCGCGACGCGGCCGGTCGCCTGCGCCGGCTGCTGCGCGGCGGCGGCGTGCACGGGCGCGACGAGTACCGCGCCGGGGAGGAGCGCCAGCGCCGCGAGGGCGCCGAGCCGGCCGACCGCACGCGCGGCCATCGCCGGCGCCGCCGGGACGTTGGGAAGATTGCCCGATCGGGCGCGCCGCCGAGGGCGGCCGGAAGTGTGTGACACGCGAAAGTCCTCGAGGGAGGGGGGTGCGAAAGACGCGGAAGGCGGGGCCGGGCGGTCGGTCATGCGGCCGCGCCCACGCATCGGGGAACGGCGCCCGGCGGGCGGCGCGTCGAGGCGCGCACCACCAACGGGGCGTCGAGGAACTGCCGTACGGGGCGGGCCGGCGCACCGCCCGTGATCTGGGCCACGAGGAGCTCCGCCGCGAGCCGGCCCATGTCCGCCTGCGGCACGCGCACCGTGGTCAGCGGCACCGGCAGGTACTCCAAAATCGGGATGTCGTCGAAGCCGACGACGCTGACGTCGTCCGGCACCCGCAGACCCAACTCGGCGAGCGCGCGGCAGACGCCGATCGCGATGAGGTCGTTGTAGCAGGTCACGCCCGTCGGGCGCGCCGCGGGGGCGAGCTCCCCGAAGTAGGCGAGCGCGGCCCGGTACCCGTCGGCCATGTGCGCGCCCGCGCGGACCACGTGCGCGTCGTTGAAGACGAGCGGCACGCCGCCGCACGCGCGCCGCACGCCGTGCACGCGCTCCTGCGCGTGCACCGAGTACGCGGGGCCGGCGAAGTGCACGAGGCGCGTGTGGCCTAACGCGATCAGGTGTTCGGTGGCCGCGCGGGCGGCCGCGACGTTGTCGATGTCGACGAGGCTCGCCGGCAGCCCCCGCACCTCCTCGAGCAGCACGAACGGGAAGTCGCGCCGCTTGAGGTTGAAGTAGTGCGACAGGTCGGCGTAGGCGTCCAGGAGCGGCGTCACGATCATGCCGTCGATCTCCTTCGCGAACATCAGCTCGACCGCGCGCCGCTCCGCGGCGTAGTCGCCCTCCGACGACGTGACGAACAGCGTGTAGCCGCACGCGTCGGCCACGACCCGCACGCCGGCCTCGAGGCCGACGTAGTACGGATTCTCCGACTCCTTGATCAGCAGCCCGATCGTGCGCCCGACGCCCCGCGGCGAGCCCGCGCGCGGCGCGGCCGCCCCGGCGCTCACCGCGGGGCGGTAGTCCAGCGCCTCGATCGCGGCCCGCACGCGCTCGCGCGTCGCGATGCGGACCGAGCCCGCGTCGTTCAGCACGGCCGAGACCGTAGCCTTCGAGACGCCCGCGTGTGCGGCGACGTCCGTGATGGTCGAGCGCTTGACGGACACGCGGACGGGGCGCGCGGAAACGGGCACGAGGGGTGGGCACGGCCGGCGGACCGCGTCCCCCAGAAGCGCTGGGGAAACGCGGCCGGCGAGCCGCGATCGGAACGGACGCAAAGAGCCAAACCGGACGTGGAAGCGGTCCGAGCCATTCGGACGCGTTCGGCCGCGTTCGAAATCGTTTGATCGACGGCACCGTACGGGGCGGACCGGGCACCGTCAAGGCCCGCAACCGGGGGGCCGGATGGCACGACGTCGCCATGCCGGCCTTGCTTGACATCCCCGGCGCGCCGGCTTTCACTAGGGGCCGAACCGCCCGAACTTGTTCGAACGCGGCTCCGAACGCGTCCCGGTTCGCGCGACCTCTGTGCGCTCCACCCCTGCTTCCCCCACGCGGATGGCCGACGCGCCCTCTCCCGTGCCCGCCGCCGACCGGGCCGGGCTTCCCGAGCCTCACGCCGGGCCGCAGGCCGGGCGCCACGCGGCGCTTGAGGCCCTCGCCCAGCGCCCGCACCGCCGCCACAACCCGCTGACTGGCGAGTGGGTGCTCGTCTCGCCCCACCGCACGCAGCGCCCGTGGCAGGGCCAGGTCGAGACGCCCGCCGCGCCCGACCGGCCGCGCTACGACCCGGCCTGCTACCTGTGCCCCGGGAACACGCGCGCCAACGGCGAGCGGAACCCCGACTACCACGGCACCTTCGTCTTCACCAACGACTACGCCGCCCTCGTCCCCGAGCTCGGCGACGCGCCCGAGGGCCCGGTCGTGCTCGACGCGCCCGAGGGCGGCGGCCCGGGACTCCTGACCGCGCGCGCCGAGACCGGCACCTGCCGCGTGATCTGCTTCTCGCCGCGCCACGACCTCACCCTCGCCACGTTAGGCACCCCCGCCGTCCGCGGCGTCGTCGAGGTCTGGGCCGAGCAGACCGAGGAGCTGGGCCGCCGCCCCGACATCGGCCACGTGCAGCTCTTCGAGAACCGCGGCGAGATGATGGGCGCGAGCAACCCGCACCCGCACGGCCAGCTCTGGGCCCAGCGCCACCTGCCGCTCTACGCGGCCGGCGAGCTCGCGCGGCAGGCGGAGTACCACACGCGCCACGGCCGCACGCTCCTCGGCGACTACCTCGCCGCCGAGGAGCGGCTCGGCGAACGCGTCGTCGTCGCCAACGACGAGTGGGTCGCGCTCGTCCCGTTCTGGGCCGTCTGGCCGTTCGAGACGCTCGTCCTGCCGCGCCGGCCGGCCGCGTCGCTCCCCGCCCTCGACGGCCCCGCCCGCGACGGGCTGGCCGACGTGCTCTCGCGGCTCACGGCGGCCTACGACCGCGTGTTCGACGTGCCGTTCCCGTACTCGATGGGCGTGCACCAGGCGCCCACCGACGGCGCGCGCCGCCCCGAGTGCACGGTGCACCTGCACTTCTACCCGCCGCTCCTCCGCTCGGCGACCGTGCGCAAGTTCCTCGTCGGCTACGAACTGTTAGGCGAACCGCAGCGCGACCTCACCGCCGAGACGGCCGCGGAACGGCTGCGGTCGCTCGCGCGGTAACTCGCGGGGGACGATCGCCCCTCGCACTCCCCAGATTTCATCTCCGTGCCCACCGCCCACCCCCGCGTCACCCGCGCGACGATCGCCGACGCCTACGCCGCGCACTACGGCGCCCCGCCCGACCTCGTCGCGCGCGCGCCCGGCCGCGTCAACCTCATCGGCGAGCACACCGACTACAACGACGGGTTCGTGCTGCCGATGGCGATCGACCGCGCCGCGTGGCTCGCCTTCCGCGTGCGCGGCGACGCGCGCGTCGCCGTCGAGGCGCTCGACTTCGGGACGACGTCGGACTTCGACCTCACGCGCGTGACGCACGTCGACGAGGCCCGCCCCGACCAGGGGTGGGAGGAGTACGCGCGCGGCGTCGCGTGGGCCTTCGGCGAGTCGGGGCGCACGCTCACGCGCGGCGTCGAGGGCGTCGTCGCGGGCGACGTGCCCGTCGGCGCCGGCCTCTCGTCGAGCGCCGCGCTCGAGCTGGCCTTCGCGCGCGCCTTCGCGAGCGCGTCCGGCCTGCCCTGGGACGCGACCGCGATGGCGAAGCTGTCGCAGCGCGCCGAGAACGCGTGGGTCGGCGTCAACTCGGGGATCATGGACCAGCTGATCGCCGCGGAGGGACGGGCGGGGCACGCGCTGCTGATCGACTGCCGCTCGCTCGCGACGCGGCCGGTGCCGATCCCCGACTCGGTCGCGATCGTCGTGCTCGACACGGCCACCCGACGCGGCCTCGTCGACTCCGCGTACAACGAGCGGCGGCAGGAGTGCGAGGCGGCGGCGCGCTACTTCGGCGTGCCCGCGCTCCGCGACGTGAGCGTCGCTGACTTCGAAGCGCGCGCCGCCGGCCTCGGCGAGGTCACCCGCAAGCGTGCCCGTCACGTCGTCACCGAGAACGCGCGCACGCTCGCCGCCGCCGCCGCGCTCGAGCGCGGAGACGTCGCCACGGTCGGCACGCTGATGGACGCGAGCCACGCGAGCCTGCGCGACGACTTCGAGGTCTCGCGCCCCGAGCTCGACGCGATCGTCCGCCTCGCCCGCGCGCACCCCGCCTGCCTCGGCGCGCGCATGACGGGCGCCGGGTTCGGCGGTTGCGGGGTCGCGCTCGTCGCGCGCGACCAGGCCGAGGCGTTCGCGGGCGAGGTCGCCGGCGCGTACCAGCGCGAGGTCAACCTCACGCCCGCGGTGTACGTGTGCCAGGCGTCCGACGGCGCCGCGATCGCCCCGCCCGCCTGACGCGCCCGCGCCTAACGTGCCCGCCTACCCGTGACCATTCACGCCCCGATGCGCCCCTCGTCCGCCCGCCGCGCGATCCGCGGCCTCGCCGCCGCCCTCCTGCTCGGCGTCATGCCCGCCGGCCGCGCGGCCGCGCAGACCGCGGCCCCATCCGGCCGGCGCCGCCCCACCCCGGTGCTGATCGCCCAGCAGCCCGCGCGCGAGGCCGCCGGCACGCTCGCCGGCGGGCAGTGGACGCCCGCGCACGCGCGCGCCTGGTACGACTCGGTCGGCTGGGTCGCTGGCAGCAACTTCCTGCCGAGCACGGCGAGCAACGAGCTCGAGATGTGGCAGGCCGCGACCTGGGACCCGGCGACGATCGACAAGGAGCTCGGCTATGCCGAGTCGCTCGGCATGAACACGATGCGCGTGTTCCTGCACGACCTCGCCTACCGCGAGGACCCGCAGGGCTTCCTCTCGCGCGTCGACCAGTTCCTCGCGATCGCTGACAGGCACCACATCCGCCCGATGCTCGTGCTGTTCGACGCGTGCTGGGACCCGTTCCCGCACACCGGGCCGCAGCGCGAGCCGTATCCGTTCGTGCACAACTCGACGTGGGTACAGAGCCCGGGCGTCGCGATCCTGACCGACACCACCAAGCACGAGCTACTACACCCGTACGTAAGCGCGGTGGTCGGACGCTTCGGCCGGGACCGGCGCGTGCTCGCGTGGGACGTGATGAACGAGCCGGACAACATCAACCGCCCCGCCTACTTCATCTTCGAGCCGCGCAACAAGGGCGACTACTCGCTCGCGCTGCTCAAGAAGGCGTTCCGGTGGGCGCGCGAGGCCGGCGTCACGCAGCCGCTGACGACCGGGCCGTGGAAGGGCGACTACGCCGACACCACGACGATGCTGCCGATCACGCGCTGGCAGCTCGAGAACTCGGACGTCATCACGTTCCACAGCTACGACCAGATTGACCGCACGCGGCAACTGGTCGCCGCGCTGCGCCGCTACGACCGGCCGATCATCCTCACCGAGTACATGGCGCGCCCGGTGGGCAGCACCTTCCAGACGATCCTCCCCGCGATGGCCGCCGAGCACGTGGGCGCGATCAACTGGGGATTCGTGCAGGGCCGCTCGCAGACGATCATGCCGTGGGACTCGTGGACCCGCGAGTACACGTCGGAGCCGCCGGTCTGGTTCCACGACATCTTCCGGACGAACGGCACGCCGTACCGCCCGGAGGAGGTGGCGCTCATCCGGCAGGTGACCGCGGCCAACGTGAAGGGGGCGGGGAAGCGGGCGGCCGCAGCGCGCGGAGAGTGAGCGGGCGCGCGCGTTAGGCATCGCCGTGCGCACCGGCGCCGATGCGCTCCGCGTCGACGGCGCGGCGGTCGTCTACCGGCTCTACGACGTCGCCTACGAACTCCGCCTCGACCGCGCGCTCGACCTGCTCGCGGCGAGCGCGCCCGCGCGCGTCCGCCCCGTGCGCGGCGAGGCGCAGGCGCTCCAGATCGCCAACCCGCCGCTCACCGTCATCCTCGGCCACGAGCAGGTGCGCATCGCCGACATCGGCCCGCGCGACGCCGAGGTGTCGGCGCGCATCTTCGACTTCGGCGTCATCTCGCTGCGGCTGCGCTTCGACGCCCCGCGCGACGCGACGTGGGACGAGTTCGCGCGCTTCGGCACCGCGATCGACGTGCGGACCGACCTCACGCCGGTCTTCGATCACCACCTGCGCCTGCTCACGGAGCGCATCGCGACCGCGGCCGATCGGCCGAACGTCGCCGAGCAGACCGAGGACTACGTCGTCTTCCGGATCGACGCGCTGCGCGACGCCGCGGGCCGCGCCGCGTCGCCCGAGACGATCGACGCCGCGCGTGCCGCGCCGCTCCTGCTCGGCGAGTCGCGCCCGCTCTCCGAGGACGCGCGGCGCGAGCTGCTGCCGCACCGCTTCAGCTACTACGCCGACGACCTCGCCATCCTGACGTGGGACAACGCGCTCGTCGTCGAGCCGCGTGCGGGCGACGCCGACGTGCAGTACATCCTAGAGTTCGCCAACGCACAGCTGCTCGAGCTGCGGTTCTATGACGCGCTGCTCGACGCCGAACTCCCGGCCACCAACGACCGGATTGCGGCCGCCCGGCGCGGCGTGCCCCACCTCCTCCGCCGCGGCTACGCGCCGGTGCTGCGCGATCTGCAGGCCCGCGTCGCCGACTCGACCGAGCTGGTCGAGCGCGCGGAGAACGCGCTCAAGGTGACCGACGACGTCTACCTCGCCCGCGTCTACTCGGCGGCACTCGAAATCTTTCGCGCCCGCGCGTGGCGCGCCGGCATCGACCGCAAGCTGACGATCCTGCGCGAGACGTACGCGATGCTCAACGGCGAGGCGCAGGCCGCGCGGGGCGAGGCGCTCGAGGTGATCGTCGTGCTGCTAATCTTTATCGAAATAGTGCTCGCCGCCGTCCGGCACGGCTGACGACGCCGGGCGCGACCCGCCGCGTGCGGGTTAGCTTCCGAACATGACCGGAAGCGCCCTCGCCTACGCGGCCGACCTCGGCCTCCGCGTGCCCGCCGCCCTCGCGCGCGGGTGGATGGTGCCGTGGCCGGCGATGCCGACGACGCGCGACGAGGCGCTGCAGACGACCGTCGCCGTGGGCGGCGCGCTCCTCATCGCCTACGCGGCGTGGGCGCACGTGGCGCACCGGTCGACGGCGACGCAGGTGCGCGCGGTTGGGGCGGCAGGCGTGGGATTCCTGTTGAGCGCGTACGCCTCCGCGTCGCTCCGCGGGCACGGCGTGGTCGGCCCCGCGGTCTCGCTCGTCGGCGTCGCGCTCGTCTTCCGCGCCAGCCTCGCCCTCGTGCGCGAACGGCACGACGCGCAGGCCGCCCGCGACGCGCGGGGCGGGGGACCGCCGCGCCCGTGACGGTCCGCTGGACCGCGGGACCGACCGCGGCGCCCGCCGACCCCGCACCGCGCATGGACCCGTACCGCCACCACGCGGTCGTCTGCACCGGCGGCTTCTGCGCCCCGGATCGCCGCGGAGGCGAGCTCTACGCGCTGCTCGCCCGACTGCTGCAGCGCGAGGGCCTGCTCTTCGGACCCGACCGCGTGAAGCGCGGCGAGACGCCCTGCCTCGGCGTATGCGTCGGGGGGCCGATCGTGGTGGTCTACCCCGAGGGCGTGTGGTACGCCGGCGTCACGCCCGCGCTGCTCGAGCGCATCGTCGTCGAGCACCTCAAGGGCGGGCGGGTGGTCGAGGACGCGGTGTTCCACCGGCTCGGCGCGGGGGCGCGTTAGGCTCCTTCCCCCGTCACCCCCGCTCGCCGAGCGCCTCCCGCACGGCGCGCAGGTGCCGCGGCCAGACGTGCCGGGCGAGGTGGAAGAAATGCCGCCGCGCCTCGGGCTCGCCGGCGAGGAACGCGGCCAGGCTCCGGTGCCCCTTGCGCGTGTTGCAGGCCCCACACGCCGTCACTAGGTTGCCGCCCGACCGATCGCCCCCCTTGACCCGGGGCTGCACGTGGTCCACGCTCAGCTGCTCGGCGGGGAACTCGTCGCCGCAGTAGACACACCGGTACTCGTCGCGGGCGAACACCTCCTCGCGCCTCACCGGCCCGCCCTCCACCGGCCCAACGTCCCGCGCCGCGGGCCTCCGACCATGCCTCCCCTGTTCGATCCGCGCCGCGCCCTGCTCAGCGCCGCACGCCGGCTGATCGACCCGGACGAGGCGCCGGGCGCCGCCACCGACGGGCCGCCGCGCCTCACGCCGCAAGCGATCGGCGCCGCGCCGCCGGCGGTCACGGCCGGCGACCCCGCCGCCCCACCCCTTCCCACTGCCCGCAGCATGTCCCGCTCCCGCGACAAGATCCTGACCAACCTCGACGAGATGTACCGCGAGGCCTTCGAACGTGCCAAGGCCTCGGGCGACACGCACCAGATGACCACGCTCGACTTCGCCTACCGCCGCGAGCAGCTGTACTTCGAGATCCTGCTCGACGTGCGCGACGCCGTCGAGCGCCGCGGCTGACGCTCCACGCGCACGCGACCCGCGTCGCGCCCGTCGTGGCTACCCCGGACGGCCCGATCACGCTCGCCGTCGTGAACGCCCGCGTCTGGACGGGCGACCCCCGCCGTCCCTGGGCCGACGCGCTCGTCGTCCGCGGCGACCGCCTGGCGTTCGTCGGTTCGGCGGCCGAGGCGCGCAAGCTCACGCGCGCCGCGCCCGACGCCCCCGTCGTCGACGCCGGCGCCCGGTACGTCGCGGCCGACCCGCCCGGGGTACTCCGCGCGGGCGGGCCCGCCGGGTTCGCGTACCTCGACCACGACCCGTCGCTCTCCGCCGACCCGCCATGACCACCGCCGCCCAGCCGCTCCTCGCGACCCCGCCTGCCGCCGACGCCGGCGAACACCTGGCGTACTACGGCAACTACATCCGGCTCGTGCCCACGGGCGACCTGCTCGTGACGCTCGACGCGCAGCTCGCCGACACGGTCGCCGTCGTCGATGCGCTAGGCGAATCGCGCGCCGGCCACCGCTACGCCCCCGGCAAGTGGAGCGTCCGAGAACTCCTCGGCCACGCGATCGACACGGAGCGGATCTTCGCCTACCGCGCGCTCGCGGCGGCCCGCGGCGAGACCAACGCGCTACCGGCCTTCGACGAGAACGCCTACGTCGCGGCGGCCGACTTCGAGGCCCGCTCGCTCGGTTCGCTGCTCGGCGAGTGGACGGCCGTGCGCCGCGCGACGCTGGCCCTCTTCCGCCACCTCGACGCGGCCGAGCTGGCGCGCCGCGTCGTCGCCAACGGCGCGCCGATGTCCGCCCGCGCCGCCGCGTGGATCATCGCCGGCCACGAGCTGCACCACCGCGAGATCCTGCGGACGCGCTACGGCGCGTGACGCGGACGAGCGACCCGCGGTCGGCGGTCGGCCGCGGTCAGCTCCAACGCACCGGCAGGTTGCCGCGCCGGATGTCGCGGGCCCCGGCTGCGACGCCGAGCCCGACGGCGACCGCGAAGCTGAGCGCCGCGCCGACGCCGACGAATGGCAGCACGAGCGCCGCGAGCCCGCCGACCAGGAACGCGCCCGCCCCGGCGATGAACGGCGCCGTCCCGCGCTGCGCCGCGTCGACGAAGCGCAGTCGGTCGCGCACGAAGCGCCGGCTGACCATGTACCCCGCGGCGACCACCACGAGCGTGAGCGCGAACATGACGAGCGCCGCGACGGTCGACAGCGCGCCGAACAGTGTGCTGAACATGATTCCCCCTCCTGTTGCGCTCCCTACCGCGGCGCGCGGGCGGAAGTTTCGCCCGGGGCCTGGGAGTCGCTGTTAAGCTCGCATATGGTCGACGCCGCCGCTCCCGCTCCGCCCGCCGCCGGCGCGAGCCCGCCCGCTGGGCCGCCCGCCCACGCGCTCCGGGCTCCCAACCTCGACGCCGACCTCGGCTTCGGCGGCGTCGTCGCGCGCGAGAGCCGCCGGCGCCTGCTCAACTCCGACGGTTCGTTCAACGTCGCGCGCGAAGGGCTCGGCCCGATGGAGCGCCTCGCCCCGTACCACACGGCGCTGCTCATGCCGTGGCCGCGCTTCCTGTCGTACTTCGCGATCAGCTACGTCGCGATCAACGTCCTTTTCGCCGCGGCCTACTACCTGTGTGGACCGGGCGCGCTCAGCGACGCCGGCCACACGATGGACGGCAACAGCTTCGTCCGGGCCTTCTTTTTCAGCGTCGAGACCTTCGCGACGATCGGCTACGGCGCCGTCGCCCCGGTCGGGGTCGCGGCCAACACGGTCGTCACGATCGAGGCGTTCGTCGGCATCCTCTCGGTCGCGCTCGTGACCGGACTCGTCTTCGCGCGCTTCTCGCGGCCCACGGCGCAGGTGCGCTTCAGCGAGCACGCGCTGCTCGCGCCGTACGCCGGCGGCGGCACGGCGTTCATGTTCCGCCTCGTCAACGAGCGCCGGACCGAACTCGTGCAGTTGGAGATCCGCGTGCTCTTCTCGCGCTTCATCCAACAAGGCGGGCAGCGCGTGCGCCGCTTCGACGAGCTCGCCCTCGAGCGGCAGAAGGTCGTGTTCTTCCCGCTCGCCTGGACGGTCGTGCACCCGATCGGCGCGGACAGCCCGCTCGCGGGGCTCGACCGCGCGGCGCTCAACGAGGTCGAGGCCGAGTTCCTCGTGCTGCTCTCTGGGATCGACGAGACCAACGCCCAGGTCGTCCACGCGCGCACGTCCTACACCCCCGACGAGATCATCGCCGGGGCGAAGTTCCGCAACCTGTTCAACCCGCCCCGCCCCGACGGCACCTTGTCGATCGACATCTCGCGGCTGGACGAGGTCGACGCCGCCCCGCCTAACGCGCCCGCCGCCCGGTGATGCCGGGGGCCGGCGCGCCGGGCGTCGACCGGCCGGTCAGTACGCGAGCACCTCGTCGATCGCGCGCTTGAACGTCTCGACCTGCGGCAGGATCGCGTCCTCGAGCGACGGCGCGTACCCGACGAACGTGTCGGTCGACCCCACGCGCTTGACGGGCGCGTCGAGCCACGCGAAGCAGTCGTCGGCGATCCGCGCCGCGATCTCCGCCCCGTACCCCCACGAGATCGAGTCCTCGTAGGCGACCACCACGCGCGAGGTCTTCTTCACGCTCGCGTACACCGCCTCCCGGTCCCACGGCGAGAGCGTGCGCAGGTCGATCACCTCGACGTCGACGCCGCGCTCCTCGTGCAGCTGGTTGGCGGCGGCGAGGGCGCGCTGCACCGTCGCGCCGTAGGTCACGATCGTCGCGTCCGTCCCCTCGCGCACCGTGCGGGCCTTGCCGAACGGGATCATGAAGTTGGGCCCCGGGTAGCGGCCCTTGTTGTACGTCTGCCGGTACAGGTGCTTGTGCTCGAGGAAGATCACCGGGTCGTCGCAGCGGATGCTCGTGCGCAGCAGCCCGGCCGCGTCGAGCGCCGTGCTCGGGCACACCACGCGCAGCCCCGGGCAGTGCGTGAACAGCGACGCGCCCGTCTCGGAGTGGTAGATCGCGCCGCGGATGTAGCCGCCGTACGTCGTGCGCACCACGACCGGCGAGGCGAACATGTTGTTGGACCGCCACCGCATCGTCGCCAGCTCGTTGCGGAGCTGCATGTACGCGGTCCAGATGTAGTCGAAGAACTGGATCTCGACGACGGGCTTGAACCCGCGGTGCGCGAGCCCGATCGCGCGGCCGATGATGTTGGCCTCGGCGAGCGGGCTGTTGAAGACGCGCGTCGACCCGAATTCGCCCTGCAGCCCGTGCGTCGCCTTGAAGACGCCGCCCTTGCCCTTGACCTTGCCGAGGTGCTCCTCGCGGCTGACGTCGGCGACGTCCTCGCCGAAGACGAGGATGCGACCGTTGCGGCGCATCTCGTCGCGCATGACGGCGTTGATCGCGTCGATCATCGTCACGTCGCCACCCGCGGCGCCGCCCTTTCCGGCCCCGGCCGTCGCGTCGAACTGCGGGTCGTCCTCGGTGTCGAACTGCTCGCCCGTCGGGTCGACGTCCGGCGAGTAGACGAAGTCGTAGACCGTGTCGGCCGCGGGCTGCGGCTGCTCCAGCGCGTCGTCCGTCGCCGCGAGCACTTCGGCGTCCACGTCCGCGGCGATGCCGGCGAGCTCCTCCTCGGTCGCGTGGCCGTTGGCGACGAGCCACGCCGGGAAGGTCACGAGCGGGTCGCGCCGGGCCTCCTCGTCGCGCTCCTCCTGCGGCCGGTACAGCGTCTCGTCGTCGGAGAGCGAGTGCGAGTACGGGCGGATGACCTTGGCGTGCACGAGCGCCGGCCCGCGGCGCGCCCGCGCGTGCGCCACGGCGCGCGACAACGCCTCGTAGCTCGCGACGAAGTCGCAGCCATCGACGCGCTCGATGTGCAGGTCGGGGAAGCGCTCCACGAGGTCCGAAATCGACCCGCCGGCCGTGTTCACCTCGACCGGGACCGAGATCGCGTACCCGTTGTCCTCGACGAGGTAGACCACCGGCAGCTTGAGGTTGCTCGCCGTGTTGAGCGACTCCCAGAACTCGCCCTGGCTCGTCGTGCCGTCGCCGGTCGAGACGAACGCGACCTCGTCGTCGTGGAACCCCTCCGTGATGCCCAACAGCTTCGCGCGGATCGCGCCCTCGGCCGCGCCGACGCCCTGCAGGAACTGCGTCCCAGTCGGCGACGAGGAGCTCGGGATGTTGAGCGCCGCGCTCCCCCAGTGCGAGGGCATCTGCCGCCCGCCCGAGTTGGGGTCCGCCGCCGCGCCCACCGCGGAGTAGAGCATGTCGCGCGCGGTCATGCCTAACGCGAGGCAGAGCGCGCGGTCGCGGTAGTACGTGTAGAACCAGTCGTACCCGGCGCGGAAGACGAACCCCGCCGCGGTCAGCACCGCCTCGTGCCCGGCCCCCGAAATCTGGAAGAAGATCTTGTTCTGCCGCTTGAGCTGGACCTCCTTGTCGTCCACGCGGCGCGACAGGAGCATCGTGCGGTAGCCGGCAAGCAGCTGCTCGCGGGTGAGCGGCGGCGTGGCGGACGGAACGGACGCGATCCCCGCGGCCGCCCCCGCCCCTGCGGGAGTGACGGCTGGCGCGGCCTTGCTGCGGGTCGGGCGGGTGGTCGTAGCCACAGGACGAGTCGGTCGGGAGGGAGCGGAACGTGCGACGCCGCAAGATATTGCGCGGATGTCCTCCCGCCGCCTCGCCGCCCGCCTCGGCGCCCTCGTCGTCCGCCCCTTCGTCGTGCGCGCCCTCGTCGCGCCCGCCCTCGTCGCGCCCGCCCTCGTCGCGCCCGCGCTCGCCGCCGCCCAGCCCGCGGGTGCGGGCGCGGCCGCGCCCGCCCCGGCCGCCGCGGCCGGCGAGCGCCTCGACGGCTTCCTCCCGATCCGGCTCGACCCCGCCACGGGCCGCATCGTGCTCGAACTTCCCGCCGACACCACGCGCGCCCTCCTCCTCACCTCGCTCGCCACCGGGCTCGGCTCCAACCCGGTCGGCCTCGACCGCGGCGCGAACGGCGAGGGGTACGTCGCGCGGTTCGAGCGCGCGGGCTCGCGGGTCATGGTCGTGCTCGAGAACTGGAAGTACCGCTCGGGCGACAGCACGAACGCCGCGCACCAGCGCACGGTCGCCGATGCGTTCCCGCCGAGTACGATCGCGGCGCTGCCCGTGGTCGCGGCCCCGGGGGCGCGACTGGCGGTCGACGCGACCGACCTCTTCGTCCGCGACTGGACGGGCGCGGCGCGCACGCTCGCGCGCGCGGGGCAGGGGGCGTACGCGCTCGCCCGCGACCGCTCGGGGGTGTACCGCCCGGCGACGCGCAACTTCGCCCGCAACACCGAGGTCGACGTCGCGCTCACTTTCGCGGCGTCGGGGAACCCGGGGCCGATCGTCGCGGCGCTCGCGCCCGACGGCGCGGCGATCACGCTTCGCGAGCACGTCTCGCTCCTGCCGCTCCCCGCGGGGTACCGGCCGCGCGAGGCCGACCCGCGCGTCGGCTACTTCGGCGTCCGCTTCCAGGACTACGCGCGCCCGGTCGGGCGGCCGTTAGGCGTGACCTGGGTCGCGCGCCACCGCCTCGAGCGCGGCCCCGACGGCCGCATCGCGAACCCGATCGTCTACTACGTCGACCCGGGCATCCCCGAGCCCGTCAAGACCGCGACGATGCAGGGCGTGAAGTGGTGGGAGGAGGCGTTCGCGCGGGCGGGGCTCGCCGGCGGCCTGCGCGTCGAGTGGCTTCCCGCCGGCGCCGACCCGGCCGACGCGCGCTACAACGTCGTCCAGTGGGAGAACCGCAACGAACGCGGCTGGTCCATCGGCGGTTCGTTAGGCGACCCGCGGACGGGCGAGATCGTCAAGGCGATGGCCCGCATGGACTCGCACCGCGCGCGCACCGACGCCGGCATCTTCGCCGCGCTCTCCGGGGCCGACGTCGGGTCGGCGGCGTTCGCGGCCGCGGAGTCGGCCTTCGTGCTCGCGCGCGTCCGCCAGGTGAGCGCGCACGAGGTCGGCCACACGCTCGGCCTGACGCACAACTACATCGCGTCCAGCTACGGCCGCGCGTCGGTGATGGACTACCCGGCGCCGCGCGTGCTGCCGCGCGCCGACGGAACGCTCGACTTCTCGCAGGCCTACGCCGTGGGGCCCGGCGACTATGACGTGTGGGCGATCCGCTGGGGCTACGGCATCTTCCCCGCCGCGTCGGAGGGCGACTCGCTGCGCGCCATCGTCGCCGAGGGGTTGCGGAAGGGCTACCTGTACCTGAGCGACGTCGACGCGCGCCCCGAGTTCGCGAGCGACCCGCGCGTGAACCTGTGGGACGACGGCGCCGACGAAGCGGAGTACTGGACGCGCACGACGGCCGTCCGCCGCATCGCGATGGCCCACTTCACCGAGCGCGTCGTCCGGCCCGGCGACCCGATCGCGCTCGCGCAGGAGCGCTTCGTGCCGGTGTACTTCTGGCA
This sequence comes from uncultured Gemmatimonadales bacterium, assembly GCA_963763675.1. Classification (GTDB taxonomy): domain Bacteria; phylum Gemmatimonadota; class Gemmatimonadetes; order Gemmatimonadales; family Gemmatimonadaceae; genus BPUI01. The sequence continues at coordinate 91,592 of CAVXPN010000003.1, read as the reverse complement.
CCGCTTCGCCCTCAACCGCCTCGCCAAGGCCCTGGGCGGGGTCGAGTACGCCAACGCCGTGCGCGGCGACGGGCAGCGGGCCGCGGGCCCGGTTCCGGCCGTTAGGCAGCGGCGCGCGCTCGCCCTCCTCGCCGGCGGGCTCGCGCCCGCGGAGCTGGCCGTCCCCGACACGGTGCTCGCCCTCCTCGCGCCCGGCGCCGAGCAGACGAGTCCCGCGGTCGAACTCTTCGCCTCGCGCACGCGCCCGGTCTTCGACGAGCTCGGCGCCGCGCGCACGCTCGCGGGGATGGTCGTCGATGGCGCGCTACAGCGCGACCGCGCGGCGCGTCTCGTCCAGCAACACGTGCATGACGCGCGGCAGCCCGACCTGCGCGACGTCGTCGACGCGCTCCTCGCGGCCGCGGCGCCGCGCTCGGCCGACACGCCGCGCGACGCGGCCCTACGCCGGGTGGCCGAGCGGGCGGTGGTCGACCGGCTGCTCGCGCTCGCGGCCGACAGCGCGGCGGCGCCCGAGGTGCGCGCGATGGCCGACTACACGCTGGCCGACGTCGGCGCGGCAGCCCGCCGCGGCCTGGCACGCGGGGCAGGGAACGCGGACGCCCGCGCGCACCGCCTTGCGATGGCGCGCGACGTCGAGCGGTGGCAGGAGCGCCGGGAGGCGCCGCGGCCGACCCCGGCGCTCACGGCGCCGCCGGGCGACCCGTTCGGGGAGGACTGGTGAGCTGAGACGCCAGCGCGCCGCGGAGGCGTGATTCGAACCTCGTCAGAACCCGCGCGTCACGTTCACGCGCTGGCCGCAGACCGTCCCGACCACCGTGACCGTGTCGCTCAGGCCGTTGAGCTTGGAGGTCGTCGTGTAGTTCAACGGGCAGCTGCCGCCGTCCCACTTGAATCCGCCGGTCACGGTACTGGTGCTACTCACCATCCGCGTACCAGCGATGACCGTCGACGACTGCACGACTTCGGCCGGGTCGCCCGAGATGAAGATCGTCCGCGCGCCCGTCGTGACGCCGCACGTGTGCGGCGTGAGCGTGAGCGTCGTGCCGAATGTGGGCACGGCGGCGCCGCTCGCGAACGGCGCCGCGACCAGTACGCCGGCGACGGTGCCGCCGAACGGGCACGCGCTGGAGAACGTGAACGACCCGTCGCTGTTGAACGAACTCGTGAAGCTCGTCGCCGCGGCCGTCTTCGCCTGGGACGCGACGAAGCTGGCGAGCGTGCCGACTTCCGCCGCGCTCAGTGCCGGGGTCGCCTGCGGCGCGGCCGGGTCGGTCGCCGAGGACGAGCACGCGGCGGCGAGCGGGACGGCCGCCGCGACGAGGCGTGCGAGCCGCGAGTGGACGCGTGACATGAAGCGATCTCCGGTGAGAGTGCCGTACGAGTGTGCCCAACATCTGTGCGCGCGCGCGCCGGCCGTCAAGCGCACGGGTCCGGGCGGGCCGTCAAAGGGTCTTAGTGGCGCGAACTCTTGGCACGGCGGCTGCACTCCACGTGATTGTAAGCAAGATCGGTCGTCAGACGTCGGAGTTCGGCGAACAGACCCCGGAGGCACGATGGCGGACCCCTGGCACGCGATGGGTGGGCACGCGGAGGGCGGCGACGAGCCGTCGCATCGCGCCGCCGCCCTCGCCGGCCGGATGCGCTCCGTCCTCCCGAACCGGGTCACGCCGGCCGCCGCGCCGACAACCGTAGCAGTCCTCACCAGGCGACACCCCGCCTCCGGATTACTTCCGGGGGCGGGGTGTCGCCGTTTCGTGCGAGGTCCGAGAGCCGCCATGCCCCGTCAGCTCGCCCGCTCGCTCGCCCGCGCCGCCGCCATCGCGGCGCCCGCCACGTCCCGCCGCCGCGCCTCGGGCGCCGCCGCGCTCATGGTGCTCACCGGCGGCGCCACGCGCCCCTTCGGCCGGCACCACGCGCCGGAGCGGGGTAGCCGCCTCCGCGACCGATCGCCCGCGCACCGCCCGCGCGACTACGCGGCGCTCGCGGTCAACGCGAAGCGCGCGATGCGCGCGTCCACCCTCCGGGACTGCGGCCGGCGCTGCGTCTACTGCGCGACCGCCCTCACGTTCGAGACGGTCACGCTCGATCACGTCCACCCGCGCTCGCTCGGCGGGCCGAACCTCGCCGGCAACGTCGTCGCCGCGTGCGGCCCGTGCAACCGCCTCAAGGCCGACCTGCTGCCGAGCGAGTTCTTCTTGCTCCACCCGTGGGCGGGGCTCAACTTCATGCGCTACGCGCGCACCGTGCACCGCTCGCTCAAGCGCGGCGCCCGCCGCGCGGTGAGCCTGGCCTACGCCGGGGATGGCGTCGACGCGTACGACGCGCGGCCGGAGCGGGCGTTCGGCCTCCGCGCCGCGGCGTGACCGGGCGGGCACCGCATCCTGCCTGACAACAGGCCGCGGCAGCTAGGGCGGCGCCGCGCGCTCGTGCGCGTCGGCGGCGCCCTCGCCGCCGTCCTGGCCGTCGGCGCGGGCGCCGCGGCGCTCGCGGTCAGGGGCGTGACGCACGACCTCGCCCCGCGGCTCTTCACGCACTACGACGCCGCGCCCGCGTTCGCCGCGCTCCCCACGCGCACCGAGAACCGGCGCGGCGCGAAGGCCGACGCGCTCAACGTGGCGCTCGTCGGCAGCGACGCCGAGGTGCGCGAGGCGATGCGCCGGGCGGGGTGGCGCGCCGCCGACCCGGTGACCCGCGCTTCATCGATCGCGATCGCCAAGAGCGTCCTGCTCGATCGGCCCGACTCGACCGCGCCGGTCAGTCCGCTCTACATGTTCGGACGCGCGCAGGACGTCGCCTACGAGCGCGAGGTCGGCCGCAGCGCGAGCCGCCGGCACCACGTGCGCCTGTGGCAGGTCACGGGCGTCACGATCGGCGGTCGCCCCGTCTGGATCGGCGACGCGGCCTACGACCTGCGCGCCGGGATCAGCCACCGTGGCCTGCACCCGACGCACCACATCGCCCCAGACATCGACGCCGAACGCGACACGCTCGTCGCGGACCTGGCGCGCGCGGGGCAGGTCGCCGCCCGCGCCCACGTGACCGGCGTCGGGCTGCGCGTCGACGCGCACAACGCGGAGGGCGACCGCTACGACACCGACGGCGAACTGACGATCGTCACGCTACCGCCGGGCAACGCGCCGGTCGCTTCGTCCCCGCCGCTCGCGCCCGACCCGCCGTTGGTCGCGCTCAAGGAGCAATGGTGGGCGCGGTGGCACCACGCGCCCCCCGCGGCCGCCTCCGACGCGGCGGCCGACACCGCGTCGTCGACGGAGTTGGTCGAGCCGCGGCGGCCCTGAGCGGCGGGCGCGGCGACCACCCCGACGATCGCGCGTGACATGAACGACGAACGGGCGCCCCCTCACGGGGGCGCCCGTCGGCGCATCGGGTCGGGCGGGTCGGCGACGCTACGGCTTGATGCGCACCGGCGTGCCTAACGGCACCTCGTTCCACAGCTCGTCGATCTCCTCGTCCGTGACCGCCACGCAGCCGTTCGTCCAGTCGTAGGCGCGGTGGTCGCTGCCCATCGACCCCTCGCCGTTGACGAGGCCGTGGATCATCACGTCGCCGCCGGTCGTCACGCCGAGCGCCTGCGCGCGGGCGAGGTCGTTGGCGTTGGGATACGAGATGTGCAGCCCCTTGTGGTAGCGGCTGAACGGGTTGCGCCCGTCGATCGTGTACAGCCCTTCCGGCGTGCGGTAGTCGCCCGCGCGCTCCTTCGGGCCTACCGGGTTCTGCCCGAGCGCGACGTCGAACGTGCGGACGGCGAGGCCGCGGCTGTAGACCGTGAGGCGGCGGAGCGACTTCTCGACGACGACGCTGTCGGCGTTGAACATGCGGCGGCCGCCGGCGATGGCGGCGCTGGACACCGCGGGGCGCGGGGCGGACGGCGTGGTCGACCCGCGGGGGTCGACGCGCACGCCCGAGTGGGACGGGGCAGGCGAGGAGGCGGGACGCGGGACGTCGTCGCGCGTGACCGGGCGGGCCGCGTGAGCGGTCGAGGTCGCGAGCAGGACGGACGACACCGCAACGACGAACGAGGGGCGCATCGTCGACGGGCGGGCTGGCGGGCGGGGGAGGAACCGGCGATGCGGCGCGCCGGCACGGGGGAGAATGACGAGGCGCGCGTCGCGGCGCAACCACCGAGCGGGGGCGCTACGCATGTTCCCGCGGCGCGACCTGCCGATCAGTAGTCGACTGGCCGCAGGTACGCCTCGCCGATCGCGGTCGGGCTGACCATCGCCACGGCCGGCAGCCGCCGCTTCCAGTGCGTCCCCTCCAGCCGCTTGCGGACGAGCTCGACCTCGGCAACGGGGAACCCCCGCGCGACGAGGTCCGCGGGGCGGTACCCCGCGAGCAGCCAGTTGAGCAGCGCGTCGGCGCGCGCGTAGGCGATGCCGAAGTCGCCCTCGTCGGTCTGCCCCTGCACGAGGTCCGCGCTGGCGGGCTTCTCGACGATCTCGCGCGGGACGCCGAGGTGGCGGGCGAGCGCCCAGACCTGCGTCTTGTAGAGGTCCCCGAGCGGGTTGACCGGCGGCGAGTCGTCGGCGTGCCACGTGTAGTAGCCGAACAGCCGCTCGGTCTTGTTGCCCGTGCCTAACGGAAGCGCGCGGTAGCGCGCCGACAGGTCGAAGAGGACGATCATGCGCGTGCGGGCCATCACGTTGCCCCGGCGCGCGCCGTCGGCGTCCGGCTCGTTCGCGAGATAGCCGTCGACGGCGTCCGTGATCTCGACCGTACGGGTCCGCACCCCGAGGTCGTCGACGACGAGCCGTGCGTGGGCGAGCGACTCGGGGCTCGACGTGCGGTAGGGCATGCGGATCGTGTGCACGTTCTCCGGGCCCAACGCGCGTGCGGCGAGGTACGTCGTCACCGCCGAGTCGACGCCGCCGGACAGGCCGACGACGGCCTTCGTGAAGCCGCGCCGGGCGAACTCGTCGCGCACGAACTCGACGAGCCACCGCTCGACGAGCGGCGCGTCGATCTCGAGCGAGGGCGGGAGGCCGTTGTCGGCGAGGGGGACGCGCGTGACGAGGAGCGACGGCGCGGGGCGCGCTGCCCTCTCGCCGTCACCCCCGCGCAGGCGGGGATCCACCTGTCCCCCACGCGGACCCAGCCCCGTCGCCTCGGACGGGTGGACCCCCGCCCGCGCGGGGCTGACCGCGGGCGCGTCGGCGACCGGGTCGGGGATCGTCGGCGAGTCCACCGCCCCCGGCGAGCCCACGTCCGGCGTGCCGAACGGCACCGGCGCCGTCGGGCCGACGCGCGCGGCGGCCCGCGCATCGGCCCGCGCCAGCGGCCGCGGCGCGTCGGACGCCGGCGCCGCGGCGTCGTAGGCGAGCGGGCGCGCCTCGCCCCGCTCGGCGCGGCCGAGCGCGCCCAGGAGGTGCGGGAGCGCGACGCGCACGTCGCTCAGGAGCGGCGAGTCGGCCCGCGCGCGGCGCAGGTCGTCGAGGTCGAGCGTGACGTGGAGGACCTCCTCGTCGAACACGCCGGCCCGGGCGCGCACGTCGCCCGCCGGCCCCGCGACGAGCGACGAGCCGCCGAACGTCTTGCCGCCCTCGCTCCCGACGAGGTTCGCGTAGGCGACGACGACGCCCTGCTCCTCCGCGATCCCCCGCACGAGCCGGTCCCAGCGCGCGACCGTGGCCGGGCCGGGCACGCCGTCGTCCCGCGGCCACACGCCGCGCGCGGGCGACGCCGAGGGGACGAAGACGACCTGCGCGCCGCCTAACGCGGCGATCGTTCCCGTCATCGAGTGCCACGCGTCCTCGCAGACGAGCACCGCGCCCCGACCCCACGGCGCGTCGAAGCCGCGCAGGTCGAGCCCGCGCTCGACGAAGCGCTCCTCGTCGAACAGCCCGTAGGTGGGCAGGAAGAGCTTGCGGTGCACGTGCCGCACGACCGGCGGGTCGTCGGTCCCACCGGCGCCGAGCGTGAGGTAGGCCGCCGCGTTGTAGAGCGTGTCCTGCCACACCTCGTAGAAGCCGACGAGCGCGTCCACGGGCGCGACCGCTTGGTCGCGCGCGGCGCACGCGGCCCGGTAGGCGGCGTCGAGGTCGCGCGCCGCCGTCCCCGCGGTCACGGCCAGCTCGCGCACGCCGCCCTCGACGAAGTAGCCCGTCGTCGCGGTCTCGGGAAAGAGCACCACGTCGGGGCGCGGGTCGAGCGCGGCGCACTCGGCGACGAGCGCGCCGATGCGCGCGACGTTCGCGGCGTAGTCGCCCTTCACGGGCTGGAACTGGACGACGGCGACAGTGAACGGGGTCGGCATACGGGAGAATACACCCGGCCGGGCGCGCGCGAGCCGGGGGGCGTCCGGGGCCGTTTAACTTTGGCGGGTGCCTTCTTCGTCACGCATGAGTCTGCCCGCCCTCCGTCCCGCCGAGTCGGCGCGAGCGATCGTCGTGTCGCTCCTCGCGGCGCCCTTCCTCGCCGCCGTGCCCGTCCGCGGCGCGGTCGCCCAGCCGGTCGGCGCGTTACCGGGGCAGAACAGCGGCGAGCCGTGGCGCATCGTCGCGCTGCCGCAGGCGAGCGTGGTGCTCGCGCGTGACGGCAGCACGGTGATCGGCGAGGTCGGCCGCCAGATCCGCACGAGCGTCGCCGTGCGCGCGCTGCCGCGCTACGTCGGGCAGGCGTTCATCGCGGTCGAGGACAAGCGGTTCTACCAGCACAACGGGGTCGACGTGGTCGGCATCGCCGGCGCACTCAAGGACGCCGTGCTGGGCGAGGCGCGCGGGGCGAGCACGATCACGCAGCAGCTCGTCGGCAACATGCACCCCGACGCCGTCGACCGCCGCGACCGATCCGCCGGGCGCAAGCTCCGCGAGCAGGAGGCGGCGCTCGAGATGGAGCGGCACTACAACAAGGAGCAGATTCTCGAAGGCTACCTGAACACGATCTACTTCAACCACGGCCGCTACGGCGTGGACGCCGCGGCGCGCTACTACTTCGGCCACCCCGCGGCGCAGCTGACGCTGGCCGAGGCGGCCTCGCTCGCCGCGATGCCCAAGAGCCCCGTGCTCTACGACCCGTCGCGCTTCGCCGCGCGCAACCAGGAGCGGCGGAACACCGTGCTCGACCTCATGGTCGACCAGGGCATGATCGGGCGCGCCCAGGCAGACGCGGCGAAGGCCGAGCCGGTGCGGGCGGTGGGCGGGTCGGGGGTGGTCGCGGCGTCGCAGTACTTCGTCGACGTGGTGCGCGCGCAGGCCGAGCGGGCGGGCGTGCCGCTGGGGCAGGGCGGATACCGGGTGCTCACGACGCTGGACCCCGCGCTGCAGGTGGACGCGGCCGACGCGCTCGCGCAGCAGGCGGCCGCGCTGGAGCGGCGCCCCGGCTGGCGGCACGCGACGCTCGCGCAGTACAAGGCGGCGCTCGGAACCGCCGGACCGCCCGCCTACTTGCAGGGCGCGATCGTCGCGCTCGACCCGGCGACGGGGGAGGTGCGCGCGCTCGTCGGCGGCCGGGACTACGCGGATTCGCCGTACGACCGCGCGGTGAACGCGCGGCGCCAGCCCGGGTCGAGCTTCAAGCCGTTCGTCTACGCGGCGGCGGTCGCGCAGGGCACGCCACCCAACGCGCCGGTCGGCGACACGGCGCTCCGCGTGCCGCTCCCCGACGGCCGCGCCTACTCCCCCGAGAACTCGGACGGCCAGTTCCTCGGCGTGATCCCGATGCGCGAGGCGCTTGCCCGCTCCCGCAACCCCGTGGCGGTGCAGCTCTGGCTGCAGGCGGGGCCGGACTCGGTGATCGCGCTGGCCCGCCGCGCCGGGGTCGACGCGGCGATCGCGCCCAACCCGGCCAACGCGTTAGGCGCGACCGCGCTCCGGCCGCTGGACTTCGTGGCGGCGTACGCGGCGTTCGACAACGGCGGGCTCGCCGTCGCGCCGCGCTTCGTCGCCCGGGTCGAAGACCGCGCGGGGCGCGTGGTCTACGCGCCGCCGGCCGCCGCGCCCACCCCGGCGATCGACCCGCGCGTGACCTACGTCGTGCGCGACATGCTGCGCGACGTGGTCGACCGCGGCACGGCGACGAGCGTGCGGCGCTACGTGCCGGCGCGCGTGCCCGTGGCCGGCAAGACGGGCACGACGAGCGACAACGTCGACGTGTGGTTCGTCGGCATGACGCCGGACCTCGTGGCCGGCGTGTGGCTCGGCTTCGACCGGCCGCAGACGATCACCTCCGGCGCCGCGGGGGGCACGCTCGCCGCCCCCGTCTGGGGGCAGATGATCGCGCGGTACTACCAGGGGCGCACGGCGGGCAGCTGGGGGCCGCCGCCGCCGGGCGTGGTCTCGCTCGTGCTCGACCGGCAGACCGCGCAGGCGGCCGACACGCTGACGCCCGGCGCGCGCAAGTACACCGAATATTTTCTGGAAGGCACCGAGCCCGGCGCCGCGGCGTTCGACCCGTTGAGCATCTTCCGCGCGGGACCGGTCATCCGGCCCTGAGCGGTGGCGCGCCGGGCCGGCGCCGCGGACGTGGGCGACCGTTAGGCCGACCCGCCCGACCACCCCCGCGCCGCCCGCATGCCCCAATCCCTCCCCCCCGCGGCGCGACGCGCCGCCCTGTCGCTCGCCTGCGCGTCGGCGCTCGCCGCGTGCCGCCCGGCCGCCGCGCCCGAGACCGCCCCGCGCCCGGCGGCACTGCCCGCCGCGTCGCTCGCCGGCCACCACGTCGTGCCGCTGCCCGCGTCGGTGGTCCCCGCGGCCGGCGCGCCGTTCGTCCTCCGGGCGGCGGCGCCGATCGTCGTGGCCGCCGACGCGGACGCCGGGGCCGAGCGCGTCGGGCGGATGCTCGCGGCGCAGCTCCGGCCCGCGACCGGGTTCGCGCTCCCCGTCGTCGCGGGCGCCGGCGCCGCCCCGTTAGGTGCGATCGTCCTCCGGCTCGGCGGCTCGGCCGCCGCGCTCGGCGACGAGGGGTACGAGCTGACCGCGAGCGCCGACTCGCTGCGGATCGCGGCGGCGACGCCGGCGGGCCTGTTCCGCGGCGTACAGACGCTCCGGCAGCTGCTGCCGCCGCTCATCGAGGCCGCGCAGAGCGACGCGCGGCCGCCCGCGCTCGCGGGCGTGGCGTGGAGCGTCGCGCCGGGGCGGATCGTCGACCGGCCGCGCTTCGCGTGGCGGGGGGGAATGCTCGACGTGGCGCGGCACTTCTTCACGGTCGCCGAGGTGAAGCAGTACGTCGACCTGCTCGCGCTCTACAAGCTGAACACGCTGCACCTGCACCTGAGCGACGACCAGGGCTGGCGCGTCCAGATCGACGCCTGGCCCAAGCTGACGACGGTGGGCGGGTCGACCGAGGTCGGCGGCGGGCCGGGCGGCTACTACACCAAGGCCGACTACGCCGAGATCGTGCGGTACGCGGGCGAGCGCTACATCACCGTCGTCCCCGAGATCGACATGCCGGCGCACACCCAGGCGGCGAGCGCGTCGTACCCGGAGTTGGGCTGCGGGCGGCCCGCACCCGACGCGCGCACCTTCGACGTGCCGGCCCCGGGGCTCTACACCGGGATCCACGTCGGCTTCAGCGCGCTCTGCTCCGACAAGGAGGACACGTACCGGTTCGTCGACGACGTCGTCCGCGAGATCGCGGCAATGACGCCCGGGCCGTACCTGCACCTGGGCGGCGACGAGGTCGCGGTCCTCACGCCCGCCCAGTATGCCGCGTTCGTCGAGCGCGTGCAGGACATCGTCGCGCGCCACGGCAAGACGATGGTCGGCTGGGACGAGATCGGGCGCGCCCGGCTCCGCCCGGGGACGATCGCGCAGCTCTGGCGGAGCGACACCGCGATGGCGGCCGCGCGGCAGGGGGCGAAGCTGATTCTGTCGCCCGGCTCGAAGGCGTACCTCGACATGCGCTACACGCCGACGACCGAACTGGGGCTGCAGTGGGCCGGCCTCGTCGAGCTGCGCACGGCGTACGACTGGGACCCGGTGACGCACTTCGCCGGGGTCCGCGACGGCGACGTGCTCGGCGTCGAGGCGCCGCTCTGGACCGAAACCGTGCGGAACATCACGGCCGCGGAGTACATGCTGATGCCGCGCCTGCCGGCGATCGCGGAGGTCGGGTGGACCGGCGCGGCGGCGCGCGACTGGGAGGGCTTCCGCGCGCGGATCGCGGCGCACGCGACGCGCTGGCGCCTACTCGGGGTGAACTACTACGCGTCGCCGCAGGTCGCGTGGGATCCCTGAGGCGCGGCCACGCCTCGAAACGCGGCAGCAAACGCGGTAGCAGGAGCGTCCGCATCACGCACGAGCCTTGACATCTGTTGCGCCGAGGGCGTTATAAGACCTGACGCGCGGCGTTCGGATTCGTTCGGCCCGCTTCGATCGGCCGGACGTTCCTTCCCAAAGCAGTTCGATTAGTTGTCAGGCCCGCGGCCACCCGGCCGCGGGGCTTCACGCGGCACGCCCCCGGATCCCCTCCGGTGTCGCGCCGTGCGCGCTCGCGGGCGCACTCCTTCGCGCGCCCGCGCCCGTTGGTGTTCGGCCGTTTTCCCACCAGGCCCTTCCTCCGGGGCCGCCCCCATCCCACCGGCAAGTCCCTTACAGGCCACAGGCTGACGCATGCCCGGTTGTCAGCTGCTGCCGCGCCCACCGGGCGGCGCGCGCAGCCCGAAGTGCGTTGCACGTCGTTTCGGTCGCCAGCAGGACGCCACCCTCGGAGGAACCCCATGAGAATGACGTTGTTAGGCCGCCTCGCCCGCCCGGGCAGCGGCCCCCAGCTCCTGCGCACCGCGGCACTCTCCGTGCCGCTCCTGCTGTTCGCGGCCGGGACCGCGTCGGCGCAGCAGCGCATCCGCATCACCGGCACGGTCGCCAGCCCCGGCGGAACCCCGATCACCGGCGCCTCCGTGCGCGTGGTGGGCGACACGGGCGCGGTCACGACCAACGCGTCGGGTCGCTACATCATCCAGGCGCCGAGCAACGGCACGCTGCGCTTCAGCTTCGTCGGGTACAGCCCGTCGACCGTGCCGATCAACGGCCGCACGGTGATCGACGCGTCGCTCAACCGCCTGACGCTGCTCGAGCAGGTGGTCGTGACGAGCGGCTACAGCGGCGACGCGCAGAAGCGCTCGCAGATCTCGGGCGCCGTCGCCAGCGTGAACGTCGAGGCGGCCGAGCGCCAGACCTCGTCGAGCGTGGCCCAGCGGCTCGACGCGACGGTCAGCGGCGTGACGGTGGCCGACAACGGATCCCCGGGCGCGCGCAGCACGGTCCGCATCCGCGGCATCAGCTCGTTCCAGAACAACGACCCGCTCTACATCGTCGACGGCACGCCGGTCCAGGACACGTACGTCAACTTCATCAACCCGGAGGACATCGCGTCCATCCAGGTGCTGAAGGACGCGTCGGCGGCGTCGATCTACGGGTCGCGGGCGAGCAACGGCGTCATCATCATCGAGACGGTCAAGCGCGGCCCGCAGGGCGCGCCCCGCACCACGCTCTCGGCGCGCACCGGCACGCAGTCGCCGACGCGCGGCTACGACGACTTCCTGCTGACCAACTCGCTGCAGTACTTCCAGGTCCGCAAGACCAGCCTGCTCAACTCGGGCGCCTCGCCCGCGGCCGTCCAGGCGCAGCTCGGGCCGATCTGGGGCGACATCAACAACCCCTCGGTCCCCACCTACACGTACGTCCCGTCGGGCGCGGCCACCGCGACCGATGCGTACGGGCGACCGACCGCCTTGGCCGCGAACGCGTATTCGTACCCCAACAGCCTGGTGATGCCGGGCAGCGCGGGAACGGACTGGTGGAGCGCCGTCTTCGGCACCGCGCCCGTGAGCGACGTCAACCTTGGCGTCTCCGGCGCGGGCACGGGCACCGCGTACGCGGTCTCGTTCAACTACTTCGACCAGGGCGGCACCGCCGCGTACAACCGGTACCGGCGCGGGACGGCGCGCGCCAACACGTCGTTCACGCGCAACCGCCTCACCGTCGGCGAGAACATCTCGGTGATCGGCGAGGGCTCGTACGGCGGACTCGCGGGCGACTACTACGGCGAGAACAACATCATCGGCAAGAACATCCTGATGCAGCCGGTGGTGCCGATCTACGATGCGGGCGGCAACTTCGCGTCGGGCAAGGCCAACGGGCTGGGTAACAACACGAACCCGCTCAAGGTCGCCTACTACGGGCGCAACAATCAGTCGGTCACGAGCCGGTTCTTCGGCAACGTCTTCGGCAACTACGACATCACGCCGCGGCTGGCCTTCCGCACGACGTTCGGCGGCAACGTGGGCGAGACGGCGTACCAGCAGTACAGCCCCACGACCCCCGAGAACTCCGAGCCGAACTCGGTCGACAACTTTTCGGAGAACAACAACCGATTCACCGACTGGACCTGGAGCAACACGCTCCGCTACAGCCGGGCGGGCGACCGGAACAACGTGTCGGTGCTGCTCGGGCAGGAGGTCAACCGCAGCCAGGGCCGCACGCTCGGGGGCGCGATCAACGGGCTGGTCTCGAACAGCGTCAGCTCGCAGTACATCAACCCGGCGCTCGGCTCGTTGGGCGTGCCCAACAGCTACGGCTACCGGACGGCGCTGCTCTCGTACTTCGGGAAGGCGGACTACACGTTCAACGACCGCTACACGGCGACCGCCACCGTGCGCCGCGACGGGTCGTCCAACCTCGGCACGGCCAACCAGTACGGGACGTTCCCGTCCGCGGGCCTGTCCTGGCACGTCTCGCGGGAAGGCTTCCTCGAGAACAGCAACCTCATCTCGGACCTGTCGCTCCGCGTCGGCTTCGGCGTGACCGGCAACCAGCAGATCCCGGCGGGGCGCACGGTCAACCAGTACGGCGGCGGCCCCGGCGACACGTTCTACAACACGGGCGGTGGGACGAGCGCCGTGACGACCGGCTACCGGCTGACGTCGATCGGAAACCCGGACCTCAAGTGGGAGACCAACCGGTCGATCAACACCGGCTTCGACCTCGGGCTGTTCCACAACAACATCACCGTCATCGGCGACTACTTCAGCCGGCAGACGAGTGACCTGCTGTTCGACCCGCAGCTGCCGGCCACGGCCGGCCAGTCGGCCGCGCCGTTCCAGAACATCGGCTCGATCAAGAACGCCGGGTTCGACTTCACCGTCGGGCACCAGAGCCGGTCGTGGAGCGTCAGCTTCAACGGCAGCCACTACAGCAACAAGATCACGAAGATCGACGGGGTCAGCAATTTCTTCTACGGCCCGAGCAACGGCTTCCGCCTCGGCAGCCCGGTGATCAACGAGATCGGCCAGCCGCTCGGCGCCTTCTACGGCCTCGTGGCCCAGGGCTACTTCCGCGACTCGGCCGACGTCGCCAACAGCCCGAAGCAGGACGGCGCCGCTCCGGGGCGCATCAAGTTCAAGGACGTGAACGGCGACGGAGTCGTCAACGCGGCCGACCGCACGGTCATCGGCAACCCCAACCCCAAGTTCACGGGCGGCCTCGACGGGACGTACCGGATCGGGCGCTTCGACCTGGGCGCGACGGTGTTCGGCACGTTCGGCAACAAGGTCATGGACCTGCAGAAGTACTTCTACGTCTTCCAGACCTTCCAGACGAACGTCCGCAGCGACCTGCTCGCCAACTCGTGGACGCCGACCAACCAGAACGCGAAGTACCCGCGTCTGGACGCGAGTGACACGTACAGCAGCGCGATCAGCAGCTACTACGTCGAGAACGGGTCGTACGTGCGGCTGCGCAACGTCCAGCTCGGCTACACCCTGCCGGCCACCCGCTTCCGCTTCCTGCCCGCGGGCTCGCGCCTCTACGTGCAGGCGGAGAACCTGTTCACGATCACCGGCTACGACGGCCTCGACCCGTCGCTGCCGCCGGCGAACCTCAGCGGCAGCTCCGGCCAGGACATCCGCGATCAGTTCCGGGGCATCGACCAGGGCGTGTACCCGACCAGCCGGATCTTCAGCTTCGGCATCAACACCACGTTCTGATGCGACGCCTCTCCTCGACAGGATACCAGCCAATGCTTTCTAACTCTTCGCGGCCCGGTCGCGTGCGCGCGCTCGTGGGCGCGGCGGTGGGCGCCCGGGTGCGCCTCGCGGTGCTCGGGACGACGCTCCCGGTCCTGGCGGCGGCAGTCGGCGTCGCGTCGTGCCGCGACACGCTGGCCACGGCGGCCCAGCCGCAAGGCACGCTCAACTCGCAGTCGCTCGCCACGAAGGCCGGCGTCGAGGGCCTCCTCGCCGGCGCGTACCGCGCCCTCGACGCGAACAACTCGGTGCTCGCGTGGGGCAACGCGGCCAGCGACTGGGTGTGGGGGAGCACGACGAGCGACGACGCCCTCAAGGGCTCGAACAGCGGTGACCAGCCCGGGATCCAGGACATCGACCTCTACAACTGGGGTACCGGCAACACCGACGGGTACGTCAACGACAAGTGGAGGGGCGCGTACGAGGGCGTCTCGCGCGCGAACGCGACGCTGAACCTCCTCACCTCGGTGCAGAAGGGGTCGGCCGGCGCGATTGACGCCGCGACGGCCGCGAGCATCGCCGGCGAGGCCATCTTCCTCCGGGCGCACTACCACTTCTCCGCATACCGCGTATTCGGAAACATCCCGTACGTGCGCGAGACGGACACGGACTTCCGCAAGCCCAACGAGGCGGCCTCCGCGGTCCTGGCCGACGTCATCAAGGACCTCGACACGGCGATGACGCTGCTCCCCGCGTCTCCGCGCTCGGCAGGCCGCGTGTCGAAGTGGACGGCGATGGCCTACAAGGGGCGCGCGCAGATGTACGCCGCCCAGTACGCGGCCGCCCTGACCACCCTGCGCGCGGTACAATCGGGCGGGCCCTACGGTCTCGAGACGAGCTACGACCACGTCTGGACGGCGAACCCGAGCTACTGGAACGGCAAGGAGACGATCCTCGCCTACCAGGCGGCGGTGAACGACGGCGACCCGAACGCGTACGACTCCAATTACGGCGAGCGCCTCAACTTCCCCCACTCGGGAAGCCACTTCGGGTGCTGCGGATTCCACCAGCCGTCGCAGAACCTGGTCAACTTCTACACCGTCGACGGCGCGACCGGACTCCCGGCCGCGGTGGTCAGCCCGTCGACCTGGAACTCGAACAACGCCGAGTTGACGGGAGGCTCGGCCACGCCGGTCGACCCGCGCCTCGACTTCACCGTCGGCCGTCGCGGCGCGCCGTACAAGGACTGGGGGCTCCCGGCGAACGACCTGTCGTGGATCCGCGATCCGGTCTACGACGGCCCGTACAACCCGAAGAAGAACGCGCACGAGCAGGCCAACGTCTCGACGTCCGAGAGCACGGTCGGCTGGCAGACGACGCAGCTCAACGCGGTCAAGATTCACATCTTCCGCTACGCCGACATGCTGCTGCTGCTGGCGGAGGCGGAAGTCGAGGCCGGATCGACGGAGAACGCGCGCCAGATCGTCAACCAGATCCGGGCGCGGGCGGCGGCGGGCGTTCAGGGGTGCGGCTATACGTCTTCCCCGGTCGACGGTGCGGCGGCGGCGAGCAATACGCTTCTCGTCAGCACGTATCCGTCGTGCAAGGGCGACAGTCGCATGGTCGTCCCGATCACCGACCCATCGATCAAGTGGGCCAACTACAAGGTCGGCCAGTACCCGGCCGGGTCGTTCTCGGACCAGAACTTCGCCCGCAACGCTGTCCGAGCCGAGCGGCGGCTAGAGCTGGCGATGGAGGGGCAGCGCTTCTTCGACCTGAAGCGCTGGGGCACGTTCCAGACGGTGCTCAACGATTACGTGGCCGTCGAGAAGAACCGGCTCCCGTCGTACTTCGTGGGCGCGCAGCCGGTCACCGCGCGTTACCAGTACTTCCCGATCCCTTCGGCCCAGATCGAGTTGAGCAAGAAGGGAGACACACCGCAGCTCAAGCAGAACCCGGGCTGGTAAGCGCCCGGCGACGCGCGGGGCCGATCGTTCGGCCCCGCGCGTAGGAATCGTCAGGACAGCACGCGGTACGACGACGAGAGCGGGGGATGGCCTAACGGCGTCCCCCGCTCTCGTCGTGTCACCGACGCTCTCTTCACAGCCGCTCTCTCGCCGCACGTCGTCTCGCGACGCACGGTCGTCCCGCGACGCACGGTCGCCCGCCGCGCGCCGCTCCGCGCGGGCGGTCGCGTCTACCGCTGCGCGAACGTCGTCGGCGCGCGTGCCCCGCGGCGCCGCGCCTGCGGACGGAAGAGCAGCGCCCGGTCGCCGCACCGTGCGACGAGGTACACGATCCCGTCGCGCGTGCGGACGCGCCGCACGTCGCGGATCTGACCCGGGACCGAGAATCCGCTCTCGGCGGCGCGCACCGGCGTGAAGTGCCCGGCCCCGTCGCCGCGCAGGACGAGCCCGTAGCTCGACGCGGCGCGCCCGATCTCGGGCTTGAAGCCGTCGAAGTTGCCGCCGAGCACGAGGTCCAACTTGCCGTCCCCGTCGACGTCGTCGGCGAGGATGCCGTAGACCGGCGCGAGCTGCGCCGCGGGCGGCAGCGGTACCAGCGTGAAGCGTGGCTTGCCGTCCGGGCCGACGCCGTCGTTCCGCACGAGCGCCGTGGCGAACGTGTACGCCGTCTCGGCGACCGCCCCGGCGAGCCTGGCCGGGGGGAACACGCTGTCGAGCGTCGCGGCGGCGTACGTGCCGTAACTCGTGTACCGAGGCTTGAGTGACGGGATCGCGCGGAGCAGTTCGTCGCGCAGCGGCAGCGGCCAGCGCGCGCCACCGTTGTAGTAGCTGACGAGCGGCTGCACGATCCCGTTGCCGTTCCAGTCCTTGACGAACAGCTCCGCCGGTTCGCGCTGCGACGCGCGGAGCCGCGTGTTGAGGCCGAGGTTGCCGACGATGAAGCTGGGGCGGCCGGTGCCGGTGAAGTCGCCGGCGACGATGCGGTTGTACCAGCCGTGGCTCGTCGCGAGGCCCGGCACGTCGATCCGCGTGAGGCGACCGCCGCCCTCGTTGTGGAACACGGTGATCGGCATCCACTCGCCGACGACCACGAGGTCGAGCCGCCCGTCGCCGTCGACGTCCTTCCACACCGCGTCGGTCACCATGCCC
This sequence comes from uncultured Gemmatimonadales bacterium, assembly GCA_963763675.1. GTDB lineage: Bacteria > Gemmatimonadota > Gemmatimonadetes > Gemmatimonadales > Gemmatimonadaceae > BPUI01. Next base: position 74,558 of record CAVXPN010000003.1, on the reverse strand, counting down.
ACGTGCGCCAGTTCGGGCGCGAGGCGGTCGGTGACGTCGGTGAAGTGGCCGCGGCCGTCGTTCTGCAGCAGCATGCTGCGCGGCGCGACGCCGTAGCGTCCGGGCACGACGCGCCCGCCCACGAACAGGTCCTGTGTCCCGTTGCCGTCGTAATCCGCCGCGACGACGCGCGATCCGCTGTTGCTCGCCGCGGGCAGGCTGCCGTTCGGCGCCTTGCGGAAGTGCCCGCGGCCGTCGTTGAGGTACAGGCGGTCCTGGTACTCGGGCGAGCCCTCGGCGGCGCCGCTGCCGCCGCTCACGACGTAGAGGTCCGGCTTGCCGTCGCCGTTGGCGTCGAAGAAGACCGCGCCAACGTCGTCGCAGCCGGCGTCGGGCGCGAACACCGCGCTGTCCGCGGTCACGAAGCGGCCGTCCGGGCGCTGGAGCATGAGTCGCCCGGGCTGTCCCGCGGCGCCGCCGAGGAAGACGTCGTCGAGCCCGTCGCCGTTGACGTCGGCGACGGCGACGGCGGGGCCTTCCATCGTCAGCGTCTTGGGCGCGAGCGGCTGCCGGTCGAAGTCGACGGTCGAATTTTCGCGGTGCACGAAGTCGAGCGTCGTCGAGTCGCCGACGGCCGCGAGCAGCGTGGTCGACGGCGTCCGGGCGGGGTACAGCGTGTGGAAGGCGGGTCGGAGGGGGCCGGTCGCTCGCGCGTCGGCCTGGCGGACCGTCAGGCGCTGGTTCGCGGCGACGTTAGGCCGACTCCACCGGCGCCCGTCGGGCCACTCGACGACGACGGAATCGACGCGCGCGCGCGGGCCGAGGCCGAAGGTGAGCGTCTGGTCGACGCTCGACTCGAAGCCGCGCGTCGGAAACGCCTCCTGCATGAGCACTTCCGCGTGCGCGGGGTCGACCGCGCCGCCGACGTGCAGCGTGACGCGCGCGCCGACGCCGAAGCGGTTGGCGCCCTCGCCCTCGAGGTGCAGCTGCAGGAAGTGGTTTTCGGGATGGACGGTGCGCGCGTTGTTGCGGTAGACGAACGCCTCGCCGTTGGTGTTGTTGACGACGAGGTCGGGCGCGCCGTCGCCGTCGAGGTCGGCGTACGCGGCGCCGTTCGCGAAGCTTGGCGCGTCCAGCCCCCACGCCACGGCCTCGTCGGTGAACGCGATGCCGCCGGCCGCGGAGCTCACGTTCCGGAACGCGTAGTGGCGGAGCGGCGTGGCGGGCATCGCCCGCGTGAGGTTGAGGTAGTCGACCCCGCCACCCGGGGCTCCGTTAGACGCCGACGCGGCCTCGCGCTCCCGCACCATCTCGTTCGCCTGGAACGCGATGAAGTCCTGCGCGGTGACGTCGCGGGCGAGCCCGTTCGTCACGTACACGTCCTTCTTCCCGTCCAGGTCGAAGTCGGCGATGAGCGCGCTCCAGCTCCAGTCGGTGCGCGCGACGCCGGCCATCTGCGCGACGTCGCTGAAGGTGAGCCCCTTCGCCCCCGCGCCGGCCGGGCCGACGCCGTTGTTGTGCTGGAGCATGTTGCGCATCAGCTGGTGCCCGTAGCCGTTGCGCACCTTGGCCTGGTAGACGTCCCACCCCTCGAACGCGCCCATCGTCCGGAGCCGCTGCTCGCCCTGCGGCAGCATGTCGGTGGTGTAGACGTCGGGCCAGCCGTCGTTGTCGACGTCCGCGACGTCGAGGCCCATCGAGTAGTAGCTGCCGACCGGCATCGCCCGGTCCTGCGCCTCGGTGAACGTGCCGTCGCCGTTGTTGAGGTACAGGTAGTCGCGTTCGAAGAAGTCGTTGGAGACGTAGACGTCGGGCCAGCCGTCGCGGTTGACGTCGGCGACGGCCACGCCGAGCCCGAAGGCGTTCTGCGGGCTCAGGATGCCGGCCTTTTCCGTGACTTCGCTGAAGTGCGGGTGGTCGCGGCCGCCGTCGTTGTGGTAGAGCTTCGCGCCCGAGTACCGGTCGGGCGTCTGGCGCGAGTAGAGCACGCCGAAGCCGGTGACGGGCTTGGGCGAGTTGTTGATCACGAGCAGGTCGAGCCGCCCGTCGCGGTCGTAGTCGAAGAACACGGCCTGCGTCGACCACCCCTCGTCGGCAACGCCGTACTCCCGCGCCATCTCCTTGAAGTGCGGCACGCCGTCGCGGTCCGTGCCCTGGTTGATCCAGAGCTCGTTGGCGCGGGTCGCCGGGACGCCCGGTCCGGCCTTGCAGATGTAGATGTCGAGTTTGCCGTCGCCGTTGACGTCGGCGAAGGTGACCCCCGTGGTCCACGAGCCGGCCTTGGTCTCGATGCCCGAGGCGTCCGTGACGTCGCGAAAGCGGAAGTGGCCCTCGTTGAGGTACAGCCGCGGGCCGCCCTGGTTGGCGGTGAGGACCATCTCGGGGAGGCCGTCGCCCGTGAGGTCGCCGATGGCCACGCCGCCGCCGTTGTAGAAATTGCGGTACGTGAACACGTTCATCGCCTGCGTTTCGGTCAGGCGGTTCTCGAAGCGGACGCCGGTGTAGCTCGACGGCAGGCGCGTGAACAGGCGGCCGTCCGACGGCGGCGCGGCGGCGGGGCGGGGCGAGGCCGTCGCCCCGCAGCCCAGCGCGGCGGCGAGGCCGAGGGCGGGCGCGAGGCGGCGCCGGACGCGGTGCCAAACAGCGGAAAGCATGACTGCGGCGGGAAGAGGAACCGGGGGAACGTGGAAATCACGCGCGCGGCCCGGGGAGGCGCAACCAGCGCGCACCCGCTGTCGCGGGCCGGTCCGATCGGTAGCTTGGCCGGGGGCGTCGCCCTCGCTCCCCCGGTACCCCGCCGTATTCCCGCCGGACCTCCGCCGTACTTCGCCGGACACCCGAACACGGAGCACGCCGTGCCCCCCACCCAGCGCCCGCTCGACGCCACGTTCCCCTTCCGCCCCGCGGCGGCCGCCGCGCCGGTGACTGCGCCGGCCGCCGCGCGCGGCCCCACGCCGGCGGCGGGCGGATCGAGCGCCGCGCTGACGGCCCGCGAGAAGATCCGCACCGTGGTCGTCGACGAGCACGACGCGATCGCGCGCGTCGTCGCGGGGCGCATCGCGGCGCTGATCCGCGAGCGGCAGGCCGGCGGGCAGCGCGCGGTGCTCGGCCTCGCCACGGGCTCGACGCCGATCGGTGTGTACCGCGAGCTGATCCGCATGCACCGCGACGAAGGGCTGAGCTTCGCCGGCGTGACGACGTTCAACCTCGACGAGTACTACCCGATGGCGCCGGACAGCTTCCACAGCTACCACCGGTTCATGTGGGAGAACCTGTTCGCGCACGTCGACGTCGACCCGGCGGCGGTGCACCTCCCGCCCGGCGACGTGCCGGCGGAGCAGGCGGCGGAGGCGTGCCTGCGCTACGAGCTGGAGATCGAGCGCGCGGGCGGGATCGACTTCCAGCTGTTAGGCATCGGCAAGACGGGGCACATCGGCTTCAACGAGCCGGGCTCGGGCGCGACGAGCCGGACGCGCCTCGTGCACCTCGACCGCGTCACCCGGCTCGACGCGTCGGCCGACTTCTACGGCGAGGAGCACGTGCCGCGCGAGGCGCTGACGATGGGCGTCGCGACGATCCTCGAGGCGCGCGAGATCGCGATCCTCGCCACCGGCGAGCACAAGGCGGCCGTGGTCAAGCGCGCCGTCGAGGGCGACCTCGACGTGCAGGTCGCGGCCACGTTCCTCCAGCGCCACCCCAACACCACGTTCTACGTCGACGCGGCCGCCGCGGCCGACCTCACCCGCGTCGCCACGCCGTGGCTGCTCGACGAGGTGCGCTGGACACCCGAGCTGACGGTGCGCGCCGTGACCTGGCTGAGCGAGCGCGTGGGTCGGGGGGTGTTGAAGCTGACGCAGCGCGACTACGCCGACCACGCGCTCTCGTCGCTCGTCGCGCGCCACGGCAGCCCGGGCGCGGTCAACGGCGACGTGTTCAACGCACTCGGCGCCAAGATCCGCGGCCGCAGCAAGCTGCCCCGCGGACGACGCGTGGTCTGCTTCTCGCCGCACCCGGACGACGACGTGATCTCGATGGGCGGCATCCTGCACAAGTTCGCCGAGAACGACAACGCGCTGACCGTCGCCTACATGACGAGCGGCAACATCGCCGTGTTCGACCACGACGTGCGGCGCTACCTCGACTTCCTGGAGCGGTTGGCGGCCGAGGACACGATCCCTCGCGAGCCCGTCGACGCGCTGTGCGCGCGGGTGACGACGTTCTTCGCCGAGAAGCGCGCGGGCGACGTCGACATCCCCGAGGTGCAGGACGTCAAGCGCATCATCCGCGAGAGCGAGGCGGTGAGCGGCATCGAGGTGTTGGGCCTCACGCGCCGCCACGCGCGCTTCCTCAACCTGCCATTCTACCAGACGGGGAAGGTCGCGAAGGACCCGATCGGCCCCGCCGACGTCGCGGTCGTGCGCGCGCTGCTCGACGAGCTCGACCCCGAGATCATCTTCGTCGCCGGCGACCTCTCGGACCCGCACGGGACGCACCGCATGTGCAAGGAGGCGATCGACCGCGCACTCGCGGAGCGCGCCGCGGAGGGGCGACAGAACCCCGAGGTCTGGCTGTACCGCGGCGCGTGGCAGGAGTGGCCGGTGACCGAGGCCACGTACCTCGTGCCGCTCTCGCAGGAGGAGCTGCGCCTCAAGGTGCAGGCGATCTTCAAGCACCAGTCGCAAAAGGACTCGGCCCCGTTCCCGGGGCAGGACGAGCGCGAGTTCTGGCAGCGCGTCGAGCAGCGCAACAAGGAGACGGCGCGCACGCTCGACCGGCTCGGGCTGGCGGAGTACTTCGCGATGGAGGCCTACGTGGTGCCCGGCGCGGTACTCGGCGCGCCCGCGGGGCGGGACGCGTGACGCCTCACGCGCCTCACGCGCGGCGCGCCGCGGCGCGCGGCGTGGGCTGCTCCGTACGGGCCGTGGGCGCGCTGGCGGCGCTCGCGTGCGCGTCGGGTACGGCACCGACCGCCGCGCCGCCGACGGGGGCTCCCGTGACGGCCGCCCCGCCGGCCACCGCACCGCCGAGCGGGAGCGTGATCTTCTTCGACGACTTCTCGGGCACGCGCCTCGACCGCAGCAAGTGGACGGTGCGCGTGACCGGGCCCGACAACGCCACCGTCAACAACGAGCAGGAGGCCTACGTCGACGAGGAAGGGTCCGCGACGCCCGGCGCGACGCTGCGCGTGGTCCAGGGCGACGAGGCGGCCGGGGCGGCGGGCGCGCTGCGCATCGCGCCGCGCGCGCAGCCGGGCTTCGTCTCGCCCGACGGCAACCACTACGACTTCGTCTCGGGGCGCCTCGACACGCGGGGCAAGGTCGAGTTCACCTACGGCACGGCCGCCGCCCGCATGAAGCTGCCGGCCGGCGCGGGGCTCTGGCCGGCGTTCTGGGCGTTAGGCACGGGCGCGTGGCCCGCGACCGGAGAGATCGACGTCATGGAGAACGTCGGCGACTCGTCGTGGGTCAGCGCGGCGCTCCACGGGCCTGGCTACTCGGGCAACACGCCGATCGTCAAGCGCACCAGCTTCCCGGCGGGGCAGGACGTCACCGGGTGGCACGTCTACTCGGTCGACTGGGCGCCCGACACGCTGACCTTCCGCGTCGACGACCGCGCCGTCTACACGGTGCCGCGCGCGGCGGTCGAGCAGTACGGGCGCTGGGCCTTCGACAACCCCAAGTTCCTCATCCTCAACTTCGCCCTCGGCGGCGGCTACCCGCAGGCCGTCAACGGGGTGAGCACGCCCTTTCCGGGGCTGCCCGACGCGACCGTGCAGAGGATCCGCGCGGGGCAGGCGGTGGTGTTGGTCGACTGGGTGCGCGTCACGGCGCGCTGACGGCCGGCGCCCCGACCCCGCCCGAGGCGTTGGGCTGCACGGGCTCGCCCGCGGCCGTACACAGGCCGAAGCGGACGTAGGTCGGCGCCTCGCCCCTGACGCGCCGGATCGCGGCTTCGAGCGCGGCCGACGGGTGCCGCTTGCGCGCCGCCTCCATCGCCGGCAGCGCGTTCGGGCACATCCCCTCGAGACCGGTGCTCCCGCCGATCATGTCGCCCAGGTCGTGGCTCGTCGCCTTCTCGGCGAGGAACGGGACCGCGCCCGCGCCGAGTACGCGCATCGCGAGGCCCGCCTCCCGCTCGAGGCCCGCGTCCGCGCCGCGCCGGACCTGCCACCACTCTTCCAGCGTCCGGCCATCGTAGGTCAACTTTGCGGCGCGCTCGGCGTCCGACGGCCCACCGCACGCGGCCAGCAGCAGGGGGAACGCCGCGGCGAGAACGACGGCGAGGGTGGGGCGGAGTAGGGCAGGCGAGCGGCGCATCGGTGGCGAGGTCGGGTGAACGTGCAGCGCCAAGGTACGTGAGGAACCGGGGCGAGTCAGCTACCCGTCTATCACTCCCGCGCCAGCGGGCTCGGCGGCGACTCCCACGGGCGCGCGCCGCCGTCTATCGTGTCCGCGGGTGTCATCAGTAGCCGTCTTTCAGCGTTCATCGATGTATCGCAGCAGTAGGAAGCGTATCCGCGTGCCGCGCGCGCTCGTCGCCGCGTGCGCGGCCGCCACGGCGCTCGCGTGCGGCGGGTCGGCCGCCCGCGACGCGGGCCCGCAGGGCGCGGCGGGCCCCGTCTCGCACCCGGGCCTGTCCGGGCAGCAGCTCGCCGCGCGGAACTGCCAGGGGTGCCACGTGCTGCCCGACCCGGGACTCCTTGACAAGGCGACGTGGGACGCGTGGATCCTGCCGCGCATGGCCCGACGTCTCGGGCTGCAGGACGTCGGCGACCCGGCCCACCTCGAGCCGATCGAAAGCGGCGTTGGCGGCCAGATCGTGCGCGCGGCGCACGTCTATCCGGACTCGGCGCTCATCTCGCGCGCCGACTGGGACCGCCTGGCCGCGTATTACGTCGCCGGCGCGCCCGCCGTGCTGCCCGCGCCCGCGACGCCGGCGGTGTCGGTCGGGCTCCCGGGCTTTCGGGTCGTGAACCCGCCGTTCCACGTCCGCATGCCGATGATCACGCTCGTACAGGTCGACTCGGCGCGGCATCGCATCTTCGTCGGCGACGCGATGCCCGGCGGCAGCACGCTCTCGGTGCTGGACGGCCAGGGGCGGAAGATCGAGTCGTACCCGATTTCCTCGCCGATCTCCAACCTGCACGTGGCGGGCGACACGCTGCGGGCGGTGTTCATGGGCAAGCTCAACCCGTCGGACGTGCCGCGTGGCGCACTGGCCGTGATCACCGGGTGGCCGCACGGCGGCGCGCCCACGATCGCGTGGGAGGTCGACACGCTGCAGCGCCCGGTGTTCGCGTCGTACGCCGACCTCAAGGGCGACGGCGGTGAGGACGCGGTCGTCAGCGAGTTCGGCAACCTGACGGGCCGGCTCGCCTGGTACGAACGCCTGCCCAACGGCGGGAGCCGCCGGCACGTGCTGGCCGCGCAGCCGGGCGCGATGACGACCGTGGTGCGCGACTTCGACGGCGACGGCCGGCCGGACATCCTCGAGCTCAACGCGCAGGCCGACGAGGGCGTGTCGCTCTACCACAACCGCGGCGGCGGCGAGTTTACGCGCGAACGGCTGCTGCGCTTCCCGCCGTCCTACGGCTCGAGCTCGATCGAGGTCGCCGACGTCGACGGCGACGGGTCGCCCGACATCATCTACACCAACGGCGACAACGGCGACTACCCGAGCCCGCCCAAGCCGTACCACGGCGTCCACATCTTTCTCAATGACGGCCACGGGAATTTCGCCGAGAAGTACTTCTTCCCGATGCCGGGGGCGTACAAGGCGATCGCGCGCGACTTCGACGGCGACGGCAAGATCGACATCGCGGCGATCGCCTTCTACCCGGACTACGCGTCGCCCGCGCCGCTCCCGTTCGTCTACCTGCAGGGGCTCGGCGGGATGCGCTTCAAGCCGCGGACCTTCCCCGACGCCAACCGCGGGCGCTGGCTGACGATGGGCGCCGGCGACCTGCGCGGCGACGGGCGGCAGAGCCTCGTGTTAGGCGCGTTCGCGGCGATGAACGGGCAGGGCGACCGCCGCGGGCTCTCGGCGCGGTGGCGGCAGCCGGACGCGCCGACCGTGCTGATCCTGGAGAACACGAGCCCGGCGCGCGCGGCCGCGCGGCGCGCGCGGCAGCCCGCGGCGCGCTGACCGGCGGCCGCGCGCCGCGCGCGGGGGCGGGTCAGTTCGCCCCGTCCCCCCGCGCGAGGCGGACGACCGCGGCGCCGATCCGGCCGCCGTGCAGCTTGCCGCCGTCGACGTCGCTGCGGTAGTGGATGCCGCCGTACAGCCGAGACACGCCCGCCTCGTCGGCCTGCGCGGCGAAGCGGTCGGCCGAGTCCGGGAAGAGGTAGCCGAGCACGCCGGCCGCGGCGGCGGAGAAGGTCGAGTGGCCGGACGGGTAGGAGGGAAAGTTAGGCAGGCCGATCACGGTCTTGATCGACGGGTCGAGCTGCGCCGGGCGCGGGTTGAAGTACTGATACTTCACGCGCCAGCAGCCGACGGCCGCGTCGTGCATCGCCATGTTGAGCAGCGCGAACGCGCGCGCCGCGCGCACCTCGCTCATCCGCGCGTCGCGCACGTAACCCGAGGCGACGTCGTTCCAGTGGCCCGGGGGCGTGTAGGTGCCCGCGCCGTCGTTCCACCGCTGCGTGATCGCGACCTGCTCGCGCGTGAGGCCGTCGACCGTGCGCTTGACCTCGGCGAGGTCGGCCGCCATCCGCGCCGAGTTCGTCGCGGGCGGCGGCGGGGGCGCGAGCGAGTCGAGCTGCGCCGACGACAGCGTCCACGCCTTCACGCGGCCGAAGAGCGGGAGCATCGGCGGGCGCGCGGGCGCGTCCTGGCTGACCCACGCGACCTCGCCCCGGAGGCGCGTCGAGTCGGCGAGCGCCTGCCAGACGGCGGGCGTGCCCACCGCCGCGCCCATCCCGTCGGCCCTGGCGCGCGCGATCACGGCGGCCGCGACCTGCTTCCCTAACGCGACGCCCGCGGCGAGGTCGCTCGGCGCCGCCGTGCCGGCGACGACGGCCGCCGCCTGCTCGTCCGCCGCCCGGCGCGCGATCTCGTCCGCCGCGACCGGGAAAAGCAGCTTGAGCATCTCGGACGACACGCCCGCCAGCACGGCCGCCTCCGACGGGTACGCGGGCAGCCCGGTCGGCCGCGCCGCGCCGGCCGCGAGCGCGGCGCCGGCGATCGCCGAGTCGAGCGCGGCGGGCGCCGGCCGGTTGTAGCGGTATTTCCAGTACCACGCGGCCTTGAGCGCCTCGTACTGCGCGACCGCGACGTAGCTGTACGCGCGCGCCGCGTAGGGCGGGTTGGCGAAGGGGAACTGCGGGTCGGCGAACGGGTTGGCCGCGCTCGGGATCGTGTACGAGCCGTCGGCGTTGGGCACCGGCGGCAGGTTGAAGCGCGCGGTCAGCTCGCGCTGGATCTCGTTCCAGCGGAGCACGCCGCCGCCGGCCCAGTAGGCGACGTTCGCGCGCCCCGCGTCGATCACGCCCGCCTGCGCCGCGCGCACCGAATCCAGCTCGGCGGCGTACGCGGCGCTGCCGACCGCGGCGGGCGCGGGCACGGCGACCTGGTCCGGGCCCGCCAGGACGAGCATGCGCCACGCGCCGGCGCCCGCGTCGAGGTTCGCCGGCTGCAGCGCGGGCAGCGGCGCGGTAGGCTGGACGCTCTTGTCGCAGCTCGCGGCCGCGGCGACCGCCGCCGCGAACACGGCGGCGGCGCCTAACGTGCGGGCCCGGCGCGCGGCCGTAGCGGCGGCGCGCCGCTCAGAGCCCGGGGCGCCCGAACGCATACGCGAAGCCTCCGGCGAGGGCGGTCGAGCGGCCGACGTTGCGGCCCGAGAGGGTCTTCATGACGCCGAGGTCGAGGATCACGCTGGACGGCACGCGCAGGTCGTACATCGCGTGCGCCCGCACCTGGGTGAAGTCCATGCGGTTGGAGACGAAGGGCATGTCCTGCCGCCGGATGTCGCCGCCGCCGAGCGTGCGCTGCGTGGCGAGGGCGAGGGGGACGCAGAGGCGGCCGCGCTGGTAGCCGGCGGCCGCCGCGTAGTCGGCCACGTCGGGCATCTCGACCTCGTTGGTCGAGTAGAGGCGCCCGTCGGTGTAGTACGCCGGACGGTCGAGCCGCACGTTGGAGCGCCACGCGTGCCCGGCCTGGGCCTCGACGTACCAGCCGGTGCGGTCGTGCAGGTGCACCACCGCGCGGCCTAACGCGCGCCGGCTGCCGCTGCCGATCGACAGCGGCATGAAGTCGACCGTGTAGTTGCTGGTCGGGACACCGACGCCCGCGGTCGCGACCACGCCGAGCCGGGCGCGGCCCGCGACCGTCGCGCTGAGCACGCGGTACTTGGCCGCGAGCGTGAGGTCCTGCGCCCCGCTCAGCCCGTGCAGCACGCCCTCGCCCGCCTCCGTCGACACGTACGGCAGCGTGGCGATCAGGCTGAGCCGGTCGGTCGCGCCGTAGGCCGCCGTGGCGGTGGCGCTCCGAGTGGTGAGCGTGCCGATGTTGTCGTTGCTGCGCTCGCGCGTGCCCTCCCAGTAGTGGCTCCACCGCTCGCGGCCGTACTCGACGCCGACGCGGAGCTGGTGCCGCGGGAAGAGGAAGCCGTCGTCGACGGACTGGGCGCGCGCGGCCGGGGCGCCGACGACCGCGCTCACGGCGAGCGCGACGATCGGGCCGGCCGCCGCCAGGCGGAGGCGGGGTCGCATGGGGGCGGGAGGCGAAGGGATATGGAGTCGCGCGCGGGGGATGAGCGTGCGCGCGACTCGGGGACGCACCAGAGTCGGCGCGCCCCCGGGGTGGGGAAGGTCAACAGTTTACCGGACCGTCACGAACGGCCGCAACCCGAACGCACGCGGCCGCCGGAGCGGCCGCGCTACGGCGGCGCTATGGCGGCGTTACCGCGCCGCCGCGGCCTCCTCCATCTCCTCCATCATCGTCGTACGGGCCGGGCCCGCCGCCGGCCCCTCGGCCGGCAGCAGGGCGACCGCGAACACCTCGTCGAGCGTCTCGACCGGGTGGAAGGTGAGCTCGTCGCGCACCTCCTGCGGGATGTCCTCCAGGTCGGCCTCGTTGGCCTTGGGGAGGATGATGTGCTTGATCCCCGCGCGGTGCGCGCCCAACACCTTCTCCTTGAGGCCGCCGATCGGGAGCACGCGGCCCCGGAGCGTCGCCTCGCCGGTCATCGCGACGTCGCGGCGCACGGGGCGCCCGCTCATCGCGCTGACGATCGCGGTGCTCATCCCGGTGCCCGCGCTCGGCCCGTCCTTGGGGATCGCGCCCGCGGGGACGTGCACGTGCACCTCGATGTTGCCGAGCCGGTCCTCGGGGATCCGCAGCCGGCCCGCGTGCGTCGCGGCGTAGGTGAGCGCGGCGCGCGCGCTCTCCTTCATCACGTCGCCCAGCTGGCCCGTCAGGATCAGCGAGACGTTGCCGTAGCCGGCGACCTGCATCCCCTCGTCGGCCGAGTCGCCGTTGCGGCGCCCGCCCGCGGAGAGGCGCCGGATGGCGGCCTCGATGAACATGATGTCGCCGCCCATCGGCGTGTAGTACATGCCGGTGGCCACCCCCACCTCGTTCTGCTCGCCGAGCTTCTCCGGGTGGACGCGCGGGCGGCCCAGCAGCTCGCGCACCTCCTCGGCGTCGATCGTGTTGTCGCCGTCGAGCACGTCCTTGCCCTGACCCGTGGCGACGCGGCGCGCGACCTTGCGGGTCACCGCGCCCACCTGCCGCTCGAGCTGGCGGACGCCCGCCTCGCGCGTGTACTCGCTCACGATCCGCATCACGGCGTCGTCGGTGAAGACGATGTGCTTGTCGCCGAGCCCGCTCTCCTCGAGCTGGCGGGGGATCAGGTACTTCTTCGCGATCTCCGCCTTTTCGCGCTCGGTGTAGCCGGCGAACTCGACGACCTCCATGCGGTCCATCAGCGGCCCGCTGATGTTCTGCGGAAAGTTGGCGGTCGCGATGAAGAGGCACTCGCTCAGGTCGAACGGCACGCCCATGTAGTGGTCGACGAACGCGTTGTTCTGCGCCGGGTCGAGCACCTCGAGCAGCGCGGCGGCCGGGTCGCCCTGGAAGCCGTGGCCGAGCTTGTCGACCTCGTCCAGCAGGAAGACGGGGTTCTTGGTGCCCGCCTGCTTCATGCCCTGGATGATGCGCCCCGGGAGCGCGCCGACGTAGGTGCGCCGGTGCCCGCGGATGTCCGCCTCGTCCCGCGCGCCGCCGAGGGCCACGCGCACGTACTCGCGGCCTAACGCCTTGGCGATCGACTTGGCGATCGAGGTCTTGCCGACGCCGGGCGGCCCCGTGAAGAGCAGGATCGGGCCGCGCGCCATCGCCTTGGCCTTCGCCTCCTTGGCGTCGGTCACGGCGCGGTCGCCGTCGGCCGTGCTCGCGGAGAGCGTGGGCGTGGCGTCGTCGCTCTCGGGCATCAGCTCCGACGCGGCGACCTCGCCCTTCTCCTCGACCTCGCGCGCCATCTGGTCCGCGCGCAGCTGGCGCACCGCCAGAAACTCGAGCACCCGGTCCTTCACGTCCTGCAGCCCGTAGTGGTCCTCGTCGAGGATCTCGGTCGCGCGGTTCAGATCGAGCTGGTCGTCGCTCCGCGTGCCCCACGGCAGCTCCGCCATCCACTCGAGGTAGGTGCGGATGACCTGCGCCTCCATCGACTCGCGGCCCGCTCGCTCCAGGCGGCCGAGTTCGCGCTCGACTTCCTGGCGCGCCTCCTTGGGCAGCGGCAGCGCACCGAGCTTCTCGCGCAGCGCCTCGAGCTCCTTCGACTGGTCGTCGTCGCCGAGCTCCTTCTGAATCGCCTTCATCTGCTCGCGCAGGAACATCTCGCGCTGCCGCTCGCCCAGCTCTTCCTGGACGGCGCTCTTGATGTCCTCCTGCGCCTCGAGCAGCCCGATCTGACGCTGCACGAGGACGAGCACCTTGCGCATGCGCTCCTCGACCGAGAAGGTCTCGAGGAGGCCCTGCTTCTCGGCGACGGTCAGCTCGATGTAGCCGGCCACGAGGTCGGCGAACTTGCCGGGCTCGGTGACCGAGTCGAGCACCTGGTGCACGACCTCCTCGGGAAGGCCGCGGCGCTCGCCGAGTTCGGCCGCACGCTCCCGGGTCTCCTTGTGGAGCGCCTCGAACGCGGGGTCCTTCTCGTCGAGCGGCAGCATCTCCTCGGCCTCGACGGCGACGGCCTGCAGGTAGCCCTCGGTGGTCGTGTACTGCAGCGCCGTGGCGCGCTGCTCGCCCGAGAGCAGGAGCTGCACGCCACCCAGCCCGCGCTGGATCTGCCCGATGCGGGCGATCACGCCGGTGGTGTAGAGATTCTCCGACGACGGCTCGTCGGAGTTGTCGCGCTGGGCGACGGCGAAGACGACGCGCTCTTCCTTGAGCGCCGCCTCGATCGCGCGCAGCGTCCCCGGGCGCCCGGCCGCGATGGGCTGGGTGACGCCGGGGAAGATGACCGTCCCGCGGAGCGGCAGGACGGGGAGGGTCTGGCGGTTCGCCATGCGGTGTGTGACCGGTGCTGTGAGCGTCGGGGCGCGGCGGGCGCCGAGCAGTCGCTCGGCGGAGCGGGCCGCGTCGCACGCTCCGTTCCTGCCGCGGGTGTAGTGCACGATGCGCGCACCGCGGGTGCGCCAGCGTGGCCGAACGGAAGCCGGTGGCGCCTGCGCGGGTGTCGCACGTCGCGCTCAGCGCTGCCGGAACGGCGCCCGAGCGCGCTCTGTTCCGGACCCGCCGCGGCTGCTACACTAGGACCCATTATCCCCCGCGCCGCCTCCCTGCCGCCGTGACCGATCCTGCCGCCGTCGTCCCGCCGGACGAGTTGCGCACGCACGTCGAGCGCGCCCTCGCGGCGAGCTACGAGCTGGAGCGCGAGATGGGACGCGGTGGGATGGGCATCGTCTATCGCGCCCGCGACCGCCGACTCAAGCGCCCGGTCGCCGTCAAGATCCTGCCGCCGGAGCTCGCGTTCCGCTCGGAGATCCGCTCGCGCTTCCTCCGCGAAGCCGAGACTGCGGCGCAGCTGTCGCACCCCAACATCGTCCCGATCTACTCGGTCGACGAGGCGGACGGCATCGTCTACTTCGTCATGGCCTGCATCGACGGCGAGAACCTCGGCAAGCGCATCCACGACCGCGGGCCGCTCCCGATCCCGGACTGCCGCCGCATCCTCGCCGAGACGGCCGACGCGCTCGCCTACGCGCACACGCGCGGCGTCGTGCACCGCGACATCAAGCCCGACAACATCCTGCTCGACTGCAACGGCGACCGCGCGATGGTCACCGACTTCGGCATCGCGCGCGCCGTGATCGAGGGAAGCGACGCGCGGTTGACGGCGACCGGGATGGCGATCGGCACGCCCGCGTACATGAGCCCCGAGCAGGCGGCGGGCGACCGCGAGGTCGACGGCCGCTCGGACCTCTACGCGCTCGGCGTCGTCGGCTACCAGATGCTCGCCGGCGAGCTGCCGTTCCAGGCGTCGAGTACGCCCGCCCTCCTCGTCAAGCACCTGTCGGAGAAGCCAGTCCCGGTCGAGCAGCGGCGCCCCGACGTCCCGCGCGACCTCGCCGACGCGGTGATGCGGCTGCTCGAAAAGAATCCGGATGACCGCTTCGCGACGGCGGGCGAGCTCGAGGCCGCGCTCCGCGGGCGTGGCTCGGTCGCGCCCGCGTCGTTCGCGACGACGCAGGCGCCGTTGCCGCTCGGGTCCGCGCCACTCGCGCCGATGCCGATCCGTCCGGGCTCGGCGCCGGCCCCCGCGCCGCTGCGCCCGCAACCGGCGGCGTCGACGCCGCCGCTCGACCCGGCGTACGCGACGCGCGCCGCCCGCACGCAGGACGCCGCCGCGCTGCGCGGGGATGACTCGCGCGACACGGGCGACCTCGACCCGTCCGCGCCCACGCCCGACGAGGCCGCGCGCTGGGAATCGCCGCGCGTGGCCGAGTTCCGCCGCAAGCTCGGCTGGTACGCGATCATCGGCTCGGTGCTGCTGGTCATCTCCGTCTTCGGCAACTCGGACTTCTTTGGCGTCCTGGGTCTCTGGTCGGTCTACATCGCCTTCCGCTACGCCAAACTCTGGAGCGACGGCTACAGCTGGCACGACGTGCTGCGCCAGCCGCGCGAGCGGCTGTTCGCCGACGTCGCGTCGGAGTGGGGCGACGACGTGCAGGCCCTCTTCGACCCGCAGAAGCGCGACCGCGTGCGCGAGCGCGCCCGCCGCCGCCGGCTGTTGGCAGGCGCGACCGTCGAGACGCCCGCCGGCCGCCTGCTGGTCGGCGTGTCGCAGGGCGCGCCCGCAGCGGCACCGCTGCCCCGTCCCATGGCGACGCCCGAAGGGACCGCTGCGGTCCGCGCCGCGTTCGCCGAGCGCGACGAGATCCAGCGGCTGCTCGAGGCGATGCCGAAGCCGGAGCGCGCGCGCGTGGCCGAGGCCGGGCCGGCGGCGCAGCAGCTCGCGGCGAAGGTGCTCGGGCTCGCCAACCGGATCGCGGAACTCGATCGCGATGCGGCCCCGGGCGCGGCCGCGGTGCTCGAAGCCGAGATCACGCGCCTCGAAGGCGAGGCGAACCCGCTGGACCGCGCGGCGAGCGACGAGCGCGTGAAGCGGCTCGCGTACCTCAAGCGGCAGCGGCGCGGGGTGACCGACCTTGCGCGCCGGCGCGAGCAGGCGGCCGGGGCGCTCGAGAACTGCCAGGTGGCGTTGCAGAATCTGCGGCTCGACCTCGTGCGGATGCGCACGGGCGGCGGGACGTCGCCGGCGCAGGTGACCACATTGGCGGAGCGGGCGCTGGCGCTGGCGCGCGAGGTCGATGGGATCGTCGGGGCCGCGGGCGAGGTCGCCCGGGTCGGCGCGCCGGTCCGTCCGGAGGGCGCGCCCGCGGGCGCCTGACGTGCGCCCGTGCCCGCGCCGGCGACACTCGCGGTCGCGGCGGCTCGTACGTCACGCTGTCCGCCCGCCGTCCGCCCAACCCGCCGCACCTCGCTGATGTCCGACCCGCTCCGCGACCACGTCGCCGCCGCGCTCGCCGACCGCTACGCCGTCGAGGCCGAGATCGGCCGCGGGGCCATGGCGGTGGTCTACCGGGCGCGCGAGGTGCGGCTGCGGCGCGTCGTCGCGCTCAAGGTTCTCCCGCCGGAGCTCGCGTTCCGCTCGGGCGTGCGCGAGCGGTTCCTGCGCGAGGCGCAGACGGCGGCGCAGCTTTCGCACCCGCACATCGTCCCGGTCTACTCGGCGGGTGACGACGGCGGCGTCGCGTGGCTGGCGATGGCGCTCGTTGACGGCGAGACGCTGGCCGAGCGACTCGCGCGGGCGCCGCGGCCCGGGATCGACGAGGCGCGGCGGGTGTTGGCCGAGACGGCGGACGCGCTGGCGTACGCGCACGCGCGCGGCGTGGTGCACCGCGACGTGAAGCCCGAGAACGTCCTGCTCGAGCGCGACACGGGCCGTGCGGTGGTGACGGACTTCGGGATCGCGCGGGCGGCGGAGGACGACGGGCGGCTCACCGGGACGGGCGTCACGTTAGGCACCCCGGCCTACATGAGCCCCGAGCAGGCGATGGGCGAGGCCGAGGTCGACGGGCGGGCGGACCAGTACGCACTCGGCGTCGTGGGGTACCAGCTGCTGACGGGGGCGCTGCCCTTCCAGGCGACCAACGCGACGGGGATGCTGATGAAGCACGTCGGCGAGGCGCCGCGCCCGGTCCGCGAGCGAGCGCCCGGGGTGCCGCCGGCGCTCGCCGCGGCCGTCGAACGCGCGCTCGCCAAGCGGCCCGCGGACCGCTGGCCGGACGCCGCGGCGTTCCGCGACGCGCTGCTACGGAGCGCGGGGAACGGAGCCGCGGTGCCGCGCCCGGCGCCGCCCTTCGTCGTTCCCACGGACGCCGGGCCGCGGCTCGCGATGCCCCCGGCGATGCCGCCAGCACTCCCGCCGTGGATGCCGCCGCGCGCGCCGGCGCCGCCGGCCGCCGCGGCGCCGCCGCCCGGCGCGGACCGCGCGACCCGCGACGCGTGGCGCGAGTACGCCCGCAGCCAGCGCGACGAGTGGCGCGAGTACGCGCGCGACCAGCGGGACGCCGACCGCGAGCGCCGCGAGGCGTGGCGCGACGCGGCGCGCGGCGGACTCGCGCCCGCGCCGCTGGAGCCCGGCCTCGAGCGCCGCGCGTTAGGCCCGACGGGGCTGCCCGAGATCCCGCTCGACGTGCGCGCCCGGCTGTTCCGCCGCAAGGCCGTGGGTTCGTTGGTCCTCCTCACCTTTCTCACGGTCGTCAACGCGACGCACTTCTTCGCGCCGCCGTGGGTGCTGTTCGTCTACTGGGGCGTGCTCGGCGGCTTGCGGCGCCGCTGGCGCCCGTTAGGCGCGGCGGGGCTGGACGTCTGGGACGTGATGGCGGGCGGGGTCGACGCGGCGCTCCCGGCGGCGACCCCGGACGAGGCGGAGCGCCGCCTCGTCGCCGCCGCGCGTGCGGTGCGCGGCCGCACGGTCGGGGGCCTCGCGGCGCTCTTGAGCATCACCGTCGGGTTCGCCCTCTCGATCAGCGCGACGCACGACCCCCGCGCGGCGGTGCTGCTGGTGCCAATGCTGTTGCTCCTGGCGCTCACGGCCGGCACGCTCGCTGGGCCGCGGCGCCGCTTGCGCCGCGCCGGCGTCGACCCCAACCGCGTGTACAAGCGGGACTGGCGCGACGTCGTGCAGCGCGCCGTGCCGCGCCCGCGCGCCACCGTCGTCGAAACCGAGTTCCGCGAGCTGGCCGCGCGCGCGTCGGTCGCCAACGGCTCGCTCGCACTCCTGCGCGACGCGGTCGAGGACCGCGTCACCGTCCGCGAAACGCTCGCCGCGCTCTCCGCCGCGGACCGGGCGCTGCTGCCGGTCGACGAGATCATGCCGACCGTGGACGGACTGGTCGAACGAGTCGCGGACCTCGCCGGCCGGCTGGAACGGTTCCCGTCCGACGCGAGCCCGGCCGCGCTCGCCGCCCTCGACGCGCGGCTCCAGAGCTTGAGCGCCAACGCCGCCGCGGCCTCCGCCGGTCCCGAGGCCGAGCGCACGCGCCAGCTCCTCGAACGGCAGCGCACGTCGCTCGCCGACCTCATCACGCGCCGCGCCGCGATCGAGGCCAAGCTCGAGAGTGCGCGCGCGGCACTCCGCAATGTGCGCCTCGATCTGCTCAAGCTGCGCGACGAAGGCGTCGGCGCGCTGGCGCAGGTGAGCACCGCGACGCAGGAGGCGCGCGCGCTGTCGCGCGACATCGGCCGCGCGCTCGCCGCGGCCGCCGAAGTGCGCGAGGTCTGACCGGCCGGCAACCGGCCGCGCCTTACGCGTCGTCCAGCTCGTCGCGCCGCGCCTCGAGTTCCTGCGCCATGCCGGCGTGCCCGAAGCGGTACGACGCCTCGACGCCCTTGTCTAACGCCTCGCGCGCGCCGGCCGCGTCGCCGAGCGCGGCGCGCGCATCGGCCAGCCGGCCCCACCCGTTTCCCTCGTCGTCGTAGCGCGCGAGGTACGCCTCGAGCTGCTCGGCGGCCTCCGCCCACGCGCCGGCCTTCAGCAGCTCGTTCGCCAGCCCGAAGCGCGCGAGCGGGCTCTCGGGCTGCCGCGCGACCATCGCGCGGAACGTCTCGATCTTGTCGGGCATCGGGGCCTGGTGGGAAGTGTGCCTAACGTCCGCGGGGACCGTTCAATCGCGCGCGAGCAGCCGCGTGATCACGTCGGCGACGGCGCGCGGCTGCTCCTCCGGGAGAAAATGCCGGCCCTCGGCGACGACGTCGATCGACGCCCCTGGGATGTCGGCGGCCAGCCGCTCGGCGGTCGCGGCCGGCACGAACCCGTCGTGCGCCCCGGCGACGACCGCCGTGGGCATCACCAGGTCCTTGAGGCGCGGCGCGAGCGCCTGCGTCTCCGCCGGGTCGAGCGCGAGCAGGTGCTCGACGAGCACGTCGCGCCCGACGGCCGTGCGGAACGGCCGCAGGTAGCGCGTCACCGACCGCTCGCCCGCCTCGGGGTCGACGTACCCGCGCACGACCTCCTTGCGCAGCAGCGACGTGAGGAAGGTCGCCGGCAGGTGCCGCGTCAGCGGCAGCATCGCGCGCAGCAGCTTGAGCTCGCGCGCGGGCCACTCGTCGTACGCCACCGCGCTCACGAGCCCGAGCCGCGCGACGCGCTGCGGCCACCGCACCGCCATCGCGAGCGCGACCGCGCCGCCGAGCTCGTGACCGACGACGCAGGCGTAGTTGATTCCGAGGGCGTCGAGGAGGCCCACCACGCGCTCGGCGTGCGCGCGGATCGACAGGCTCTGCCCGTCCGGCCGGTCGCTGCGGCCGAAGCCGAGGAGGTCGACGAGGAGGATGCGCCGATCCGGGGGGAGGCAGGGCGCGACGCGCGCCCAGAGGTGCGACGAGGTCGGAAAGCCGTGCAGGAGCACGATCGGCTCGCCGCCCCCGCGCGAGCCGGCGGCGTGCGCGTACAGGCGCACGCCGCCGACCTCGATGAACTCACCGCGCATCCCGACCCGGCGCGGGAGTCGACGCGCCGACCCACCATCGGCGGCCGGGGGCGCGCACGCCCGCGGCGGGGCGGGGCAGGCGCGCGGCGAGCTTGGCAGGGGCGTTCACGCGCGGAAGATGCGGTCCCGCGCAGTGGCGCGACAAGTCGAGGCGGTCGGGGCCGGGTCGCCGACCCGGCCCTCGGCGCCGTCCGCGTACCTTGTCCCTGTGCCGTCACCTCCCGCGCCCGACGCCGCGCCGCCGCGCAGGACTGCGTCGCCCGCGCGCCGCGACCGCCGGCTAGGCGAGTCCGCCGCGTTCCCCCACGGATGGCCGGGGTGCGCGGTCCGATCCGTCGAGCTGGCCACCCGCGAACGCGTACGCGTGGTGCACGCCGCACCATCGTCACCCGCGGCGCCCGGCTCGCGCCCCGACACACCGGCGGTCGTCTGCCTGCACGGTTGGGGCGCGTCGGCCTACGGCTACCGACACGTGTTGCGTCCGACCGCGGCGGCCGGCGCCGACGCCTACGCGCCGGACCTCCGCGGCCACGGCTGGTCCGCCAAGCCGCTCGACGTCGCCGCCTACACGCCGCGCGCCCTCGCCAGCTGGACGCTGGACTTCCTCGACGCCCTCGCCCTCGAGCGCGTCGTTCTCGTGGGTCACTCGCTCGGCGGCGCGATCGCGCTGCACACGGCGCTCGAGGGCCGCGACCGCGTCGCCGCCCTCGTCCTCCTCGCCCCGCTCGGCCTCTACCCGATGGACCGGCTCGAACAGCTACGCCGCATCACGCCGGAACGCCTCGACCGCTGGCTCCCGCGCATCGCCAACGTCCGCGCCCTGACCGCGCTCGCGCTCCGGTCCGCGTACGGCCGGCTCGGCCACCCCACGCCCCGCGACGTCGACGAATACTGGGCACCCACGGCCGACCCCGCCTTCGCGCAGGCCGCGCGTCTGATTTTCCACGCCGATCCGTGGGCCGCACTGACGCCGGCCCAACTCGGCGCAATCGCGTGCCCGGTCGAGGTGGTCGTGGGGTCGCGCGACAACCTCATCCGATCCGCGGATCTCGCCCGCACGACGATGCTTCCGCGCGCCTCACTCGACCGGGTCCCCGATGCCGGGCACGTCCTCGCCGACGAAGTCCCCGCGCGCGTGCTCGCGGCCATCGCCCGCGCGCGCGCGGCCGCGATGCCCGCCGCGCATGTCTGAGCGGACGTACCCGCACGCGCGTCCGCCGATGCCCGCGTCCGCCCGTGTTCCCGCGAGCGTCCGCGCCGCCGCGCGTGGCGCCACGCTCGCCGCCCTCGCCTGGGCCGGCGCCGACGCGCTCCGCCTTCCCGAAGCCTTCGGGATCGCGCCGCCACGAGCCTACCTCGCCACCGCGCTCGCCGGTGCCGCACTCGGCGTCTGGGGCACCCGCAGCCGCGTGGCGACGCGGCTGCTGTGGATCGCCGCCACGACGCTCGCGGCGGCACTCGTCGCCATCTCGACGCTCCCGATCGCCGGCGCGCTGGCGCCGGCACTCGTCCGTCGCGACCGCCCCTCGGCCGACTCGGGCGCGGCGGTCGATGCCGTCGCCATCCTCTCCTCCGACCTCCGCGAGAACGGTCTCGTCGCCGGCCAGGGCGTCGAACGGATCCTCGACGGGTTCGCCCTCGCCCAGCGTACGGGCCGCCCCGTCGTCGTCAGCATCATCCACCCGCCCGGCTCACCCGCCATTTCGTCGCTGGCGGACCAGCAACGCCTCGCGGCGCTCGCCGGGCTCTCCACCCGGCTCTGGACGGTCGACTCGGTCCACACCACACACGACGAGGCGGTCCGCATGGCCGCCCTCGCCCGCGCCAACGGCTGGCACCGCGTCGCACTCGTCACCTCGCCCGCCCACACCCGCCGCGCCTGCGCCACCTTCGAGCGCGCCGGCCTCGCCGTGGTCTGCACGCCGTCCCGCGGACGCGACGCGACCTGGGACGGGGCCGCCCCGCTGCACTCGTCGCACGACCGACTGCAGGCCATGGGGAGCTGGGTGCACGAAACCGTCGGTTGGCTGGTCTACCGCGCCCGCGGCTGGGTCTGAACACGAGTCGCCTGCACGCGCTCACCGCACCCGCCCGAGCCGCGACACGACGACCGTCTCGGCCGCCGCCCCGCGCCGAACGAGCACGCGCAGATTGCTGCTCCCGTAACCCAGCCCTGTCCCGCCGTAGGCCGCCGAATCCCGCGTCGCGCTGAGTCGGACGCGGTACAACGCGCCGAGCGGACGCCGCAGCACCGAGTCCCCCCGCAGGTGGACCGCGACCCCGCCGCCGACGGTATCGAGTCGCACGGCCGCCCGCTCGGCACGTCGCACCGCCAACCCTCGTGCGGCCGCGAATGCCGCCCGCACCTCCGCCGCCGCCGCGTGCACGGCCGCGACATCCGCCGCGTGCCTCAGGCCGCGCAGTCCGAGGCCGACCGCGATCGCGATGATGGTCAACACGACGACCAACTCGGCGAGCGTGTACCCGGGGCGGCGACCGCCGGCGTGGAGCGGCCGCGGACGTCGGCGCGTCCGAGCGTAGCCGAGACAAGTAACGGGGACCGGGGACACGCCGCCAGGATATGTGTTCGCGGCCCCAGACTGTGTATCGTTTCGTTGCGGACTGGCCTGTTTCTCGGCACCACGGTTTCGCCACCACGTCGCCGCACACCACCTCGCTGCACCGTCCCGCCGCGCCCTCGCTCCTCGTCATGCGCATCGCCATTTCGACCGGAGGCGGCGACGCCCCGGGCCTCAACGCCGTCATCCGCGCCGCGGTCCTCTCCGCGACGCGCCGTGGGTGGGACGTCCTCGGCATCAAACGCGGATTCGCCGGGCTCCTGGGCGACGACGAAGTGGTCTCGCTCACCCCTCAATCGGTCCGCGGCATCGCCCACCTCGGTGGTACCATCCTCGGCACCACCAACCGGGGTAGCCCGTTCAACTACCCGGTCCGGCAGCCCGACGGCAGCCACGTCTACGTCGACCGCTCCGACGAACTCGTCGCCAACGCCCGCGCCCTCGGGATCGGCGCGATCATCTCGATCGGCGGCGACGGATCGCTCCGCATCGCCCAGCAACTCCAGGGCAAAGGAATGAAGGTCGTCTGCGTGCCGAAGACGATCGACAACGACGTCCCGTGCACGATTAACACGTTCGGCTTCGACACGGCCGTGAGCACCGTCGTCGAGGCGCTTGATAAGCTGCACACCACGGCCGAAAGCCACGACCGCGTCATGTGTGTCGAGGTCATGGGACGCGACGCCGGATTCATCGCGCTCTACGCCGGAATCGCCGGCACGGCCGACGTGATCCTCATCCCCGAGATCCCGTACGACGTGGAGGCGGTCTGCGAGAAAGTCCGCGCCCGCGAACGCGCCGGGCGCCGCTTCTCGATCATCGTCGTCGCCGAGGGTGCCATGCCGATCGGCGGGGCGGTGTCGATCCTCGGCGAATCGATGCCCGGCCAGGCCCGCCGCGTCGGCGGCCTCTGCGAACCCCTCGCCCGAGAGATCCAGAACCGCACCGGAAAGGAGGCCCGCTCCCTCGTCCTCGGCCACCTCCAGCGCGGCGGCCAGCCGACGGGCTACGACCGCCTCCTCTCGACCCGCTTCGGCGGGGCGGCCGTGCGCGCGATCGAGGAGGAGCAGTGGGGCCACATGGTCGCCCTCCAGTCGCCGCACATCGTCTTCGTCCCGATTGAGGAGGTGCTCCGCAGCGAGAAGCGGGTCGAGGTCGACGGCGACATCGTCAAGACCGCCCGCGAGCTCGGCATCGCCTTCGGCGACGAACCCGGCGCGTAGTAGTCCGTCATCCAGATAGCCCGTCCTTCGCGGAAACGCCGTCACGCGTCGCGCGTCCCCCCACGAGGACGTCCGCTGTCGCCACAGGCAGACAGCCGGACACGCGCTGGGGCACGCCGCGCGACCGCCGTGCGGCCAAGTCGACTCGCAGCAATAGCTTGCCCGCCTGAGCCCGGCATCCGCGTGGGCCTTCGACGCGGCATCCGCCATGCTTGCAGAGCCTGCGACAACTGCACGGACCGGAGGACGGATGGGAGCAACAGGGTGGGTCAGACGGTGGACGGGGGTGGCGGCGGCGGCGCTGGCGGTGGCCGCCGCGTCGGCGCAGGCCCAGCCAGTCCCCAACCGCCTCGCGCCCGGCGGGAAGTCGTCGAAGGACGCCGACGTGCCCGCGCCCTACCGGCCCGCGCCCGGCATGTGCCGCGTCTGGCTCGCCGGCGTCCCGCCCAACCAGCAGCCCGCGCCCACCGACTGCGCGGCGGCGGTGCGCAACCGCCCGGCCAATGGCCGCGTCCTCTTCGGCGACGACTACGTCGCCCGCAAGACCAGCAGCGTCCGGCCCGGCGGCCTCCGCTGGGCGAACGTGGGAGAGCGCGACGCGGCCGGCACCTGGCGCCTGATTCCCGCAGTCGCGCGCACCGGCGCTGCCCCCGCCCGGACGTCGGGGACCGCGCAGGATCAGTACGAAGCCGGGTACGCCGCCGGATACCGCGACGCGATGAACGGGCGGCGCCCGCGCTTTCGCGGCGCGGACCGCCTCGACCCGGGCACCGGCGACGCGAGTGCCGTCGTGCCTCGGGGCGGCGCGAGCCCGGGTGGCGCATACGACGGCAGCTACCGCCGCAGCTCGCAGGGCAGCTACGCCACTCCCTACGGCAGCAGTCCGTACGCGAATCCCTACGGCGAGATCGCGTCCGGCCCGACCCGCGGCGGCGCCGTGGTCGTCGTTCCCCCCGCCCAGGATCCGCGCTACTTCAACAACGGCACCTATCCGCCGCCGGGACGCGCCAACGGTATCTGCCTGGACCGCGACGGCGACGGTTGGTGCGACGACCCGCGCTTCGGCCCGCCTGTCTGCCGCGACCTCGACGGGGACGGCCGCTGCGACGACTACCCCGCCCTCGCCGCCGCCCCGTTTCCGAGTAGTCTTCCGGCCATGCGCGCCGGGATCGACGTTCAGCAGGGCCGCGGGTCGGCGACCGCCCTTCGTTGGCTCGGCACGAGCGAGGTCGTCGCCCGCGTCGTCGACCCCAAGCGCAGCGGCACGCCGTACCGCGTCCTCTGGTTCGACGCCAACACCAACGCGCTGCTGCAGACCTGGACCGACCTCGACGGCGACGGCGTCGCCGACCGCGTCGAGATCTTCCGCAACGGGCGACGCGTCAAGCTGCTCGGGCGCTGAGCGGCGGGGCGCCGGTCGGTGCCCCGCCGTCATCCGGCCCACGACTCCAGAGCGCCGGGCGGCCCCCGCACGCTCCGTGCGTAGCTTCCCAGGGTGCGCCACCCCACTGACCGCTACCTCCCGCCCGACCACGATGCGTTCGTGGCGGCCGAGCCGCCGACCGGCCGCGTCATCGTCATCGCGCCGACCCGGGCCGCGTGCGAGACGATCGAACTCGCCGTCGGCCTCCACCTCGAGACCTACCTCGAGACGCACCACGGGGCGCGGCTCCGCGAACTCGCGCGCTCGCGCGAAGGATTCGGGATCGTCGCCGGGACCGGCACCGGAAAGACGCTCGCCATCCGCCCCATCGCCGAGGAGATCGTCGGGCGCGCGGGCGCCGGTCCGGACCGCGCCGTTCCGCTCAAAGTCGGCGTCATCAACCGCGAGCGCGAGGCCACGCCCGACACGCCGACGTGGAACGTCATCGTCGTCACGACGGGCATCGCGCGCCGCTGGTTCCAGGACGGCGACATCCTCCCGCACGACACGCTCGTCGTCGACGAGATCCACCAGACGTCGGCGGAGCTCGAGCTCTGCCTCGCGTTAGGCAAGCGCGTCGGCTGCCGCTTCATCTGGCTCTCCGCGACCGTCGACCCCGCCTTCTACGCCCGCTACCTCGGCAGCGCCGACGTGCTCGAAGTCACGTCGTTCGACCCGCGCCGCGCGGCGAAGGTGGAGGTGACCAACAAGCAGCCGCTCGAGTTCCTCGACGAGCGCTTCCTGCAGTCGGTCCAGAAGGCGCGGCGCGGCGTCGGCGTCTTCCTCCCGACGCGCGCCGGCGTCGAGCAGGCGGCGGAGAGCGTCCGCACCCGCGCGCCCAAGATCAACGCCGCGTACTACCACGGCGGCGAGCCGATCCGCGTGATCCGCCCGTTCCTCGAAGGCGGCGAGGAGCGCCCCTACGTGCTCGCGATGACGGCCGCGGGGCAGAGCGCCCTCAACGTGCGCGGGCTCGACACGGTCGTCATCGACGACACGCGCTTCACCAACGTCGTCGAGCGCGGCCGCAACGTGCTCACCCGCACGCACCTCGGCGCCAACGAGATCCTGCAGATGGCCGGGCGCGTGCACGGCCGCGTCGAGGGCGGCCGGGTGTTCATCCTCTCGGACCGCGACATCGACTTCAAGTCGCTCCGGCCGACCGAGCCCGAGTTCCAGCTCGCCGGCGACTCGGAGCGCGTCGCGCTCACCTGCGCCGCGTTAGGCGTGCGCGCCGACGAGCTCGAGCTCCCGGTGCCGCTCGACCGCACGTCGTACCGCCGCGCGCTCGCGCGACTGCAGGCGCGGCACGTCGTCGACGAGCACGGCCGCCTCTCGCCCTACGGCCGCGCGGTCGAGGCGCTTCCCGTGGACCGCGCGTGGGCCGAGTTGATCGTGAACGCCGACGACGACCTCGTGCCGTACCTCGCGGTGATGAGCAGCATCGAGTCGCTGCACCGGATGACGCGCGAGGAGCGCGACCTCGACGGCGTCGTCGTGCGCGGCAGCGACCACCTGACGAGTTACAACCTCTACAGCGAGGCGTTCCGCGAGGCCGGCTACGTCGGCGAGGTCTACGGGCTGCCGCGGCACCTGTTCGACGCGGAGCGCATCGAGCGCTGGGCCGAGCGGCGCGGGGTGCTCGTCAAGTCGGTCGAGGACGCGGCGCTGGCGACGGCCAGCGTCTACCGCTCGTTAGGCATGGCGCTGCCGCCCGAGATGCCGTGGGCCGGCGAGCGCGTCGTCCGCCGCTTCGCCGAGCTCGTCGCCGAGTACATGCCCTTCGACCTCGTGGTCGACGAGGAGACCGCGTGGGGCGACAACGCGCGCGTGTCGAAGACGAGCGTCTGCGGGTCGTGGGGCGCCGTCGCGGGGCCGCTGCGCTACTTCGCCGACCGCTTCGGCATCCCGCGCGCGTCGATCGAGGGGACGCAGCTCCCCCCCGACCTGCTGCGCCGCCACGCCACGTTCGGCGCGCCGCGCCTCGAGTACGACGCGCGCCGCAAGTCGCTCGTGCTCACGCGCCGCGCCGAGTACTACGGGTTCGAGCTGGAGCGCGAGGTCGAGGTGCTCTATGCGTGGGGCGACGACCTCGCGGCCGAGGCCACGCGCGCGCTGGCCGACGCGCTCGCGCGCGGCGAGGCGCGCCACATGGCCGTGCGCCGCAACCAGCCGGCGATCGACGAGGTGCGCGAACTCTACCGGCGCTCGGGCGGCGCGACCCCGCGGCTCGGCGAGCGCGAGCTGGCCGCGCGCTACGCCGAGCAGCTCGAGGGCGTGCGGTCGCTCGACGAGTTCCGCGCGCGACCGCTGCGGCTCGACCTCGACGCGCTGGTCGACGCCGTGCTCACGCCGCGGCAGCGCGAACGCCTCGCGCAGCTGCCGTCGTTCGCGACGGTGCGGGACCGCGAGGTCGACCTGCACTACGAGGTCGAGGAACCATCCGACGGCCCGCCGGTCGGCGTCGTCCGCCTGCGCCTGCCCGAGAAGCTCGCCCGCACGCTCGTCGAAGACGAACTGCCGCACCTCGACCGGCCGCTCCGCTTCATCGTGCTCCGCGGCCCGCGCGGCGCCGTCCGGGCCAACACACTCGACGAATTGCAGGACGTGCTCGACCGGCCGTGGTCGCCCGACGAGGATGCACGCGCGAGCGACGACGACCGGGGCGCGCCGGCCAGCGGGCCCCGTCGGAACGCGCCCGGTAGCCGGGACGGCGGGCGTGAGGGTGGCCGCGCGGGTAGCCGCGACGGTGGTCGTGGGGCGGGACCGGGTGGGCGCTTCGGGCGCGGAGGGCGGCGGCGCCGCTGACGCCGGCCGCGGCGGGCGTGGGTTGCCGTGCTCGCCCGTGTGGCCACGTTGACACTAGGACCGACCGGTCCTATCTTTTTCTCCGTGCCTGACACCCTCGTCACGGACCGCCGTTCGCAGATCGTCGATGCCGCCGCGCGCCTCGTCGCGCAGCGCGGCTTTGCGGCGACCTCAGTCGACGACGTGATTCGCGAGTCGGGGCTGAGCGGAAAGAGTCACTTCTACCACTACTTCCGCTCCAAGGAATCGCTCGGCTACGCGGTCCTCGACCGCCAGTTCGAGCGCTTCGCCGAGCGCGGGCTCGCGGTGCTGCGCGAGCCGATGATCGACCCGCTGGTCCGGCTCGCCCTGTTCATCGACGCGCTCGTCGGCGTTCAGGTCGCGCGCGGCTGTCGCGAAGGCTCGCCCTTCGGGACGCTCGCGGCGGAGTTGGCCGACGCGCACGACGGATTCCGGGCGCGGATCGCCGACGTGTTCGAGCAATGGACGGCACAGCTCGGCTCGCTGCTGATCGAGGCGCGGCCGCAGCTCGTCGACGGGGTCGATCCGGCGCGGGTGGCTCGCTTTGTGATCGCGACGTTGGAGGGCGCGATGCTGGTCGCGCGTGCGGCGCGCGACCCGGCCGCGCTCCAGGGCATCGCGCACGACCTCAAGCGGTTCGTGGCCATGCACATGCGCGAGCCCGGCGGCTACGCGGGCGAGTTGCCCGGCGACCCGCCACAGGCGCGGGTCGGCGCGGCGCTGGGGCGCGCGGCGACCGTCGCGGCGGCGGTACCGGAACGGCCGGCATCCGCGCCGGCGACATCCGCGGGGACTACATCCGCGGCGGGAGTCACGACGTAGGGCGGGGTGGGGAGCGTACGAAATCGGCTCGACGCGGGCGCGCAGGTGGCGCCGCGCAGGCAGGCGGGCGGGGCCCGGGGCGGGCTCCTTCAACAGGGGGCGGGGACGTGGCGATGGGATCGACGATGATCGAAGACGTCCGCGTGCAGGGGCGCGCGGAGCAGGGCGAAGCGGCGACGCCAGGGTCGCCGGGCGCGAACGGATCCGGTGCCGCGGCCGACGTGGCCGACGTGGTGCCCATACTCTCGCCGCACGAGCGGGCCGCGCGCCGCGCGCAGTTCGAGCGCGAGGCGCTACAGCACCTCGACGCGCTCTACTCGTTCGCGCTCAAACTCTCGCGGGCGCGCGACGACGCCGAGGACCTCGTGTCCGACACCCTGCTCCGCGCCTTCGAGCGGTGGGAGCAGTACCGGCTCGGCACCAACATCCGCGCGTGGCTCTTCACCATCCTCTACCACGTCTTCGTGAGCCGCAAGCGCCGCGTCGACGCCCACGAGGTCCAGCCGCACGAGGACGCCGACGGCTGGAGCGCGCACGAGCCGGTCGGCGAGGCGGACCCCGAGGGGAGGTTCTACGACTCGTTCCTGGACGACGAGATCACCCGCGCGATCGCCGCGCTCCCCGATGAGTACCGGTCGGCCGTGCTCTTGTCCGACGTCCAGGGGCTGCGCTACGCGGAGATCGCCGAGGTGCTGCATGTCCCCGAGGGCACGGTGAAGTCGCGCCTCTTCCGCGGGCGGCGGATCCTACAGCGCAAGCTGGCGCGGTACGCAGTCGAGATGGGCTACCTGAAGCTCGCCCCCTCGGCGATTTGAGCGTCGTCCTCCTCCCCGGCGTGCGCCTGGTCGCCGTCGGGTCGACCAACCCCGTGAAGGTGGCCGCGGCGCGCGCCGTGTTCGCGCGCGTCGCGCCGGCGGCCCGGGTCGAAGGAGTGGCCGTCGCGTCCGGCGTGCCGGACCAGCCGTGGGGAGACGACGAGACGCGCGCCGGTGCCGTGGCGCGCGCACGGGCTGCGCGGGCGAGTCTGCAGGAGCATGTGCAGGCGCCGGGCGGGGCGGACCTCGGCGTCGGCATCGAAGGCGGCGTGGTGGAGGACGGCGGGCCGGGCGGCGCTGCGGGCCTGCGGACCTGCGCGTGGGCCGCGGTCGCCGGCTGGGGACGGCCGGGTGCACCTCGGCGGGTCGCTCGCGATGCCGTTGCCGGCCGCCGTCGCCGAGCGGCTGCGGGCCGGCGAGGAGCTCGGCTACGCGATGGACGCGCTGCTCGGCGTCACCGGGACCAAGCACCGCGGCGGGGCCGTGGGCGTGCTCACGGCCGGGCTGGTCGATCGACAGCAGGCGTACGAGGTCATCCTCACGTACGCGCTCGCCCCGTTGCTGGCGCCCGGATTCGCGTAGCGCCGGGGGACGGGGGGCACCAGCCGCCGTAACCCCTCCACCCGGTGGGGGTATATTGCCCCCATGGCGACTCTCGATCCCGCGGTCTACGTCCGGAAGGGGTTCGGCCTCAAAGCCGAAGTGCAGGCGACGCTCGCGGCCGACTACGACGGGCGGCTCGTCGACCTGCTGCGGGCGCGGGACTACACGCTCGAGGCCGGGGGCATGACGGTCCGGCTCGCGCGCGAGTTCGGCTTCTGCTACGGCGTCGAGCGCGCGGTCGACTACGCGTACCAGACGCGGGCCAAGTTTCCGGAGCGCCGCGTGTGGCTGGCCGGGGAGATCATCCACAACCCGCACGTGAACGCGCGGCTGCGCGACATGGGCGTGGGGTTCCTCGCGCTGGCGCCGGTCGCGGCCGACGCGCCGGCGTTCGACTACGCGCCGGTCGGCGCCGAGGACGTCGTGATCCTGCCGGCGTTCGGGGTGACGATCCACGACTTCACGGCGCTGCGCGCGCTCGGCTGCGTGGTGGTCGACACCACGTGTGGGTCGGTGTTGAACGTGTGGAAGCGGGTCGACGCGTACGCGCGCGACGGCTTCACGGCGCTGATCCACGGCAAGTACTCGCACGAGGAGACGCGCGCGACGGCGAGCCAGGTGCAGAAGTACGCGGGCGGGCGGTGGCTGGTGGTGCGCGACCTGGCCGAGGCGCAGGTGGTGTGCGACTACGTCGAGGGGCGTGGGGATCGCGCGGCGTTCCTGGAGCGGTTCGCGCGCGCGCTGTCGCCCGACTTCGACCCGGACCGCGACCTGGCGCGGATCGGCGTGGCGAACCAGACCACGATGCTCGCGCGCGAGTCGCTCGCGGTGGCGGAGCTGGTCGGCGCGGCGGTGGAGCGCGCGCGGGGCGGGGCGTACCGCGCGGCGAATTTCCGCTCGTTCGACACCATTTGCTCGGCGACGCAGGACCGGCAGGACGCGGTGGCCGAGTTGTTAGGCGAGCGGCTGGACGCGATGGTGGTCGTCGGCGGCTACAACTCGAGCAACACGATGTCGCTCGCCGCGCTGTGCGCGGAGCACGTGCCGACGTTCCACATCGAGAGCCCCGGGGCGATCGACCCGGCGCGGGGCGCGGTGCGGTACCGACCGGCGGGGGCGCACACGGCCGAGCGCGAGGTGCTGGGGTGGCTGCCAGGCGGGCCGGTGCGGGTGGGGCTGACGGCGGGGGCGAGCACGCCCAACAGCAAGATCGGCGAGACGGTCGCGCGGCTGCTGGCGATGCGCGGCGTGCGCGCGGACGCGCTGCTCGCGGAAGCGAACGCGGCGTTGGGCGGCGCGGCGCGCTAGCGGGCGGCCGGCGCCGCGGCGGCTCCCGCGGCGGCTCCCGTGGCGGCCGGCGCGGAAACGCGTGGCGGAATTCGTGGTCGCGCGCGGTGACGCGCGCGCCGGTGCCCGGGTCGTATAGGCGTCGTCGCATTCGGCGGCGACTCGGGACCGCAGGGGCCCCGGCGGCCGGGCAGGATTAGTCGCATTTAATGTCGTGTGGTCGCCACAGCGGTGGCGCGGCGGCACGCGCCCTGCAAAAGCATTCGCCGTCCATTCGTAGCGGTGTACGAGGGTTGCGCGGCGCACGTCCGACGAGGGTTGGAATGTGCCTCAGGGACCCCTACATTTGGCCCCGTTCGCGGGCCGTTCGGTCATGAACGGTTCATGCGGTCGCAGTACTCACGTTATGCCAGGAGGCTTCGTGTCTCGCCAAAAAGCGCTGTGGTTCGCTGGTCTTTCTCTCGTCGTCGTGTCGGCGACCGCCGCGACGCGTGCGGACGCCCAGGCCCGCACTTCTGATCGTCGCGTTCGTCGTACCCGCAAGCAGCAGCCGGCTGCGGCCCCCACGCACGACACCGTCACGGTGACGCGTTCGGACACCGTGCGCGTCCGCGACACGGTGTTCGTCGACCGCGTGCTGCCGGCGCCGCCCCCGCGCGTGGATACCGTCATCCGCGTGCCACCGCCGCCGCCGCCGCGCCTCGGCTACTTCGGCGTGGTCGCCGGCGTCGCTCTTCCGCTGTCGCACACCAAGGACGGCACGTACGGCAACGGCGTCGCCACCACGACGGCGGCTTCGCCGGGCTACAACGTCGGCCCGTCGGTCTTCGGGTTCATCGGCGCCAACGCGCGCAGCGGCGTGCTCGGCCTGCGCCTCGACGGTGGTTACACGCTGCTCCGCGGCAAGAACGTCGGCAACGGATACAGCACGTTCCCGCGCACGGCTAACTACGCGAGCCCCGACCTGGCGATCTACCAGGGCACGCTCGACGGCGTCATCCGCGCGCCGTTCGGCCGCGACTCGCTGGGCGCCGACCACGGCGGCCTGTACATCTTCGGCGGCGGCGGCGCGGCTCACGTCCGCAGCTTCCTCCAGAGCGACGTCGCGCCGAACATCGAAGTGAACAAGACCGCCGCCGTGATCCAGGGCGGCGCGGGCCTCGAGCTCGGCGCGCTCGGCGCCGGCAAGATCTTCGCCGAGGGCCGGTTCGTCTACATCTTCACCCCGGGCACCAAGATCACGATGGTCCCGGTCGGCCTCGGCGTCCGCTTCTAAGCAACGCCGCGCGCGGGGCGGCTCGCCGCCCCGCGCGCTCCCGGTCGCCTCGTTCGACAGCTGCACGAACGAACGACCAACGTCCGCACGATTCCGCGAGCCGCCCGCGCCGATCTCGATCGCCGCGGGCGGTTTCGCGTGATAGCTTCATACGTCGCCTGCTCCCGCCCGCACACGCCGCTGACGTGACCGCCCCCACGCTCCTCGCCGCCGCGGACCGCGCCGCGCCCGACGCCGACGTCCGCGACGCCGGCACGGACGAGGCCGCGCCGGCGCGCGACCTCCCCGCGGTCCTCGACGCCGTCCGCGCCTTTCTCCGCGACCGCGTGCGACCGCTCGAGCCGCGCCTCGCGCAGCACGAGTTCCGCGAACTCCTGCCCGAACTCGCGACACTCCGCGCCGAGGTCAAGGCGCGTGGGCTCTGGGCGCCGTTCCTGCCGCGCTCGCTCGGCGGCCTCGGCCTAACGCTCGCCCAGTACGCGGAGGTCAGCGCGGCGTTGGGCGAGAGCCCGGTTGGGCACTACGTGTTCAATTGCCAGGCGCCCGACGTCGGGAACATGGAGTTGTTGCACTCGCACGGCACCAGCGCTCAGCAGGACCGTTGGCTCCGCCCGCTCGTCGCGGGCGAGGTGCGCAGCTGCTTTTCGATGACCGAGCCCGAGTATCCCGGGAGCAACCCGGTCTGGATGGGCACGCGCGCCGAGCGCGACGGCGACGAGTACGTGATCACGGGACACAAATGGTTCACGTCGAGCGCGGACGGGGCGGCGTTCGCGATCGTCATGGCGGTGACCGACGCCGACGCGCCGGCGCACCGACGCGCGTCGATGTTCGTCGTGCCGATGGACGCGCCAGGACTGACGTTCGTGCGGAACGTGTCGATCATGGGCGAGGCCGGGAGCGACTGGGCGAGCCACGCGGAGCTGCGGTACGAAGGCGTGCGCGTGCCGGTCGCCGATCGGCTCGGCGAGGAGGGGGCCGGGTTCGCGCTCGCGCAGGAGCGCCTCGGGCCCGGGCGAATCCACCACTGCATGCGCTGGATCGGCATCTGCGAGCGCGCGTTCGACCTGATGTGCGCGCGGGCGGCGACGCGCGAGCTGGCACCGGGGCGTCCGCTCGGGCTGAGCGACACCGTGCAGGGCTGGGTCGCCGACAGCCGCGCGGAGATCGACGCGGCGCGCCTGTACGTGCTCGACACGGCGCGCCGGATCGACGCCGAGGGCGCGGCGTCGGCGCGCGACGCCGTTTCGGCGATCAAATTCTACGTCGCCGGCGTGTTGCAGCGAGTGCTCGACCGCGCGATCCAGGTGCACGGGGCGCTCGGTGTGACGGACGACACACCGCTGGCCTACTGGTATCGCCACGAGCGCGGCGCGCGGATCTACGACGGCGCGGACGAGGTCCACAAGGCGAGTCTCGCGCGTCGCATCCTGAAGGGGTACGGGATGCGCGCGGGTTGACGACGGGAATTGACGAGATCGATCACTGCGCCGTAGCCGGCTTCCGGCGCTGAGCCCACGTTCTCCAGCATGCACGCTCTACGTCTTCCGCACGGCGCGGCAGTTCCGGACGGCCGGGCACGGTCGCGGCCCGGACGAGTCGCTCGGAGACCCGGTCTGCCCGCGGCAGCCCGGATCGTTCGCCCGGTCACGTCGTAGATGCCGGACGTCAGGGCCACTGATCAGCCTCACGCCGTCCGGTCGGGCGAGGAACTCGACCTGGTCGGCCTCGCCGGGTTCCTGGCCCGGGCGGTGCCGGGGTGCGCCGGCCTCGTGGCCGGCGACGTCTCGGTCGAGCAGTTCGGCGGCGGGTTTTCGAACCTCACGTACCTCGTCCGCCTCGCGGGCGCGCCCCCTGGTCGTGGCCCGGGGAAGGCCGTGGACGTCGCGGAGCTGGTGCTACGACGCCCGCCGTTCGGCGTTCGCCGCGGAGCGGGGAGCGGCTTCGCGCACGACGTGCTGCGCGAGTACCGACTGCTCGCGGCGCTCCGCCCCGACGCCGGAGCGCCGGCGTACGCGCGTGCGCCACGCCCGGTCGCGGCGTGCGACGACGACGCCGTGCTCGGCGCGCCGTTCTACCTCATGGAGCGGGTGCGTGGCGTCATCCTGCGCGGGCGACCGGGCGATCCGGTCCCCGAACCGGAAACGCTGCGCGCGTTGGGCGAGCGCTTCGTGGCCGAACTCGCGGCGCTGCACGCCGTCGACTGGCGCGTGCCCGGACTCGCCGAGCTCGGGCGCCCCACCGGGTACGTGGGACGGCAGGTTTCGGGGTGGACCACGCGGTGGCACGCCGCGCGTACCGAGCACGTGCCCGCCGTCGAGGCATTGGCCGCGTGGCTCGCCGCGCACCAGCCGCCCGAGCCCGCCGACGCCGCGTCCGAAGCGGCGTTGCTCCACAACGACTTCAAGTACGACAACTTCGTCCTCGACTCGGCGGACCTCACGCGCGTGCTCGCCGTCCTCGACTGGGAGATGGCGACCGTGGGCGCGCCGCTGATGGACCTCGGGACGTCGCTGGCTTACTGGCTCGAGCCGGACGACCCGCCCGTCCTGCGCGGGCTCGGCATCGGGCTCACGGCCGCGCCCGGCAGCATGTCGCGCGCGGAGCTCGTCGAAGCGTACGGCCGGGCGACGGGGCGCGACGTGAGCGACGCAGTGTTCTACTTCGTCTACGGCGTGTTCAAGCTCGCGGTCGTGGCGCAGCAGATTTACGCGCGGTACGCGGCCGGCCACACGCGCGATTCGCGTTTCGCGCGGCTCGACATCGTCGTCGCGGCGCTCGGCCAGCTGGGCGCACGCGCGATCGCCGCGGGGCGAATCGACCGTCTCGGGCCGGGGTAAATCCTGGTAGCCGGCGGGGTGTCGAACCGGTCACGACGGCCGGCGTGCTTGCGCGGGCGTGGCGTGCAACTCGCTATATTCCACGGTGTAAACACAGCACGACGGCTGGTCGGAGAGACTCCTGTTTTGACCCGACTCGTTTGAAGCCGGGGACCGTCTACATCTCGTCAACGTCATGCCCCAGTGCGGGGACGGCGAAAGGCGGGGGGCCGGCCACCCAACTGATGTCGCAAGCATCGGGGCTTCAAAACATCCTCTCCGGCACGCCACCCTGCGGGGCCCCGAGCAATCGGGGCCCCGCAGGCGTTTCCGTCCCCCGCGGCCCGGGTGAAGGGTCCGGGCCGCGGGGGACGCCTAACGAGACGCCGCCGACTCAGCCGCGCGGCTCGGGTAGCGGCTCGGGTGGCGGCTCGCCGTCGGGGATGAAGCGGAGTGCGACGCCGTTGTTGCAGTAGCGCTCGCCCGTGGGCTGGGGGCCGTCGTTGAAGACGTGACCCTGGTGACCGCCGCAGCGCACGCAGTGGTACTCGGTGCGCGGCCAGAAGAGTTTGAAGTCGCGCTTGATCGCCACCGCGTCCGGGATCGGCCGGAAAAAGCTCGGCCAGCCGGTGCCGCTCTCGTATTTGGCGTCGGAGCGGAAGAGCGGGGTCTGGCACGCGGCGCAAACGAACGTGCCCGCGCGCTTCTCGCGGTTGAGCGGGCTCGTGCCGGCGCGCTCGGTGCCCTCCTCGAAGAGGACGTGGAACGCCTCGGGCGGGAGGTCCTCGCGCCACGCGGCCTTGGACTTCTGGATCCTGGTCTCGCTCATGTGAGTCGGCTCCTACTGCGGATAAACCTCGAAGATGCCCGCGGCGCCCATCCCGCCGCCGACGCACATCGTGACCATCCCGATGCCGCCGCCGCGCCGCTGCAGCTCGTGGATCAGCTGCGTCGTGAGCTTGGCGCCGGTCGCGCCTAACGGATGGCCGAGCGCGATCGCGCCGCCGTTGACGTTGACGCGGTCGAGGTCCATGCCGAGGTGGCGCGCCACGGCCAGCGCCTGCGCCGCGAACGCCTCGTTGAACTCGATCAGGTCGACGTCCTTGAGCTCGAGGCCGGCCTTCTTGAGCGCCTTCGGGATCGCGTTGATCGGGCCGACGCCCATGATGTCGGGGTCGATCCCGGCGACCGCGTAGCTGAGGAGCCGGGCGACGGGCTTGATGCCGTGCGCGTCGGCGTGCTCGCGGCTCGTCACGATGACGGCGGCGGCCCCGTCCGAGTAAGGGCTCGCGTTGCCGGCCGTGACCGTGCCGCCGTTGGGCTTGAACGCGGGGCGCAGCTTGGCGAGCGTCTCGGGCGTGGTGTCGCCGCGCGGCAGTTCGTCGCGGTCGAAGACGCCCTCGGTGACGTGCTTGGTCGTGCCCTCCCACGTGACGTGCTTGACCGGCACGGGGATGATCTCGTCCTTGAACACGCCGTCGGCGACGGCCTTCGCGGCCTTTTGCTGGCTGTGGGCCGCGAACGCGTCCTGGTCCGCGCGGTTCACGTGGAAGCGCTCGGCGACGCGCTCCGCGGTGAAGCCCATGCCGATGTAGCTCTCGGTGATGTCCGGGTCGAGCCGGGTGTGGAAGCCCGACATCGGCACGGCCGACATCATTTCGACGCCGCCGGCGACGACGACGTCCTGCATGCCGCTGATCACGGCCTGCGCGGCGCTCGCGACGCTCTGGAGGCCGGACGAGCAGAAGCGGTTGATCGTCGCCGCGGAAGCCTCGACGGGGAAGTTGGCCTTGAGCGCCGCGTTGCGCGCGACGTTGAGGCCCTGCGGGCCCTCGGGCATCGCGCAGCCCCAGACGACGTCGTCGATGTGGCGCGGGTCGAGGCCGCCCCGCAGGGCGGCCTCCTTCATGACGAGGGCGGAGATGTCGACGGGCGTGACGCCCGCCTTCGCGAGCGCCCCGTCGGCCTTGCCCTTGGCGACCGCCGTGCGGACGGCCGAGATGATCACTGCGTCGGACATATCGCTCAGTTCCTCAGCGGCTTGCCGGTCTTGAGGGTGTACTGGATGCGCTCCTGCGTCTTCTCGTTGCCTAACAACTTGAGGAACGCCTCGCGCTCGAGGTCGAGGATGTCCTGCTCGGTGACCGTGCGCGGCGGACCGTCGCCGCCGCAGAGCACGTACGCGATGTTGTGGCCGACGGTCACGTCGTAGGGGGACGCCTGGCCGCTCTCGAGGAAGCTGAACAGCGCGTAGCTCAGGTTGCCCATCCCCTCGCGGCCGAGCGCGCGGATGGTCTGCGGCATCGGCGCGACGTAGTCGGGCGCGAGGTCCAGCACGCGGCGCTTCGCGTCGGCGATGAGCCGGTCGCGGTTCATCGTGATGCGGTCGTGGCGCGGGCGCAGGAAGCCCTTGCGCTTCGCCTCGAGCGCGCTCGTGGTCGGCTGCGGCACGGCGATCAGGTTGAACGCGCGCTTGACGGCCTCGAACGGGTCGGCCTCGGCGTACGGCTCCAGGTCCTTCGTGAAACGGAAGAGCAGCTCCTTCGTCCCGCCGCCGCCCGGGAGCAGGCCGACGCCGGCCTCGACGAGGCCCATGTAGAGTTCCGCGTGCGCCTGCACGGCGTCGGCGTGGAGCGTGAACTCCGCGCCGCCGCCCAACGTCAGGCCCGCGGGCGCGACGACGACGGGGAAGGGCGCGTAGCGGATGCTCTGCACCGCGTCCTGGAAGCGCTTGATGCTGGCGTCGATCACGTCCCAGAGGCCCGCGATCACGGCGCCGGTGCTCTCCGAGAGGTCGGCGCCCGCGGAGAAGAACTTCGGGTCGTCGTTGCCCATCACCATCCCGGCCATCCCGCGGCGCTCGACGATCGCGAGCGACTCGGCGAGGGCGTCGAGGACCTTGCTGCCCAGCGTGTTGCTCTTGGAGCGGAACTCGAAGGCGGCCACGTCGTCGCCGACGTCGAGCAGCCGCGCGCCCGCGTTCTCGAACAGCACGTTGCCGGGCCTGGCGGCGACGAGCGCGAGGCGGACGTTGCCGTCGATCGGCGCGACCGGCGCGTAGCGGCCGTCGAAGCCGAGCGCCTCCTCGCCGTTAGGCCCCGCGCGGTAGAAGGCGCCCTGCGCCTGCTGCAGGAGCTGAGGCACGGCGACGCCGCGCTTCGAGAACTCGGCCCCGAGCCAATCGAGCCCGAGCATGTCCATGACGCGGAACGGGCCCGCCTGGTGGCCGTAGCCCCACTCCATCGCTCGGTCGACGCTCGGGACGTCGTAGGCGAGCTCGGGGCTCTTCTCGAGCGCGTAGGCCGCGCCGTCGACGAGCACCTGGCGCAGGAAGTCGCCGTACTTGCCGGGCATGTCCTTGAGGCCGGCGACGCGCTGCGCGAGCGGCGCCTTGAGCGCGGCCTTCAGCTCGGGCGTTTCGAGGCGCTGCTGCGGGTTGTAGGCGTTCGCGCGCGGGTCCCAGGTCTGGATGTTCTTGCCGACCTTCTTGTAGAAGCCCGCCTGCGTCTTGTCGCCGAGCTGCTTGTTCTGCACCATCGCGTGGAACCACGCGGGCAGGTCGAAGTCCTCGCCCGTGGCCCGCGCGGTGCCCGCGCTCACGTGCGCGAAGACGTCGAGGCCGGAGAGGTCGGCGGTGCGGAAGGTCGCGCTGTTGGGCCGGCCGAGGAGCGGGCCCGTGAGGCCGTCGACCTCGTCGACCGTGAGGCCGAACTGCTCCATCGCGCGGATCGTGCGGGTCGAGCCGTAGATGCCTAACCGGTTGGCGATGAACCCCGGCGCGTCTTTGCAGAGGACGATGCCCTTGCCGAGGAGGCGTTCGCCGAAGACGCGGACGGCCTCGGTCACCTCGGGCGCCGTGTCGGGCGTCGGGATGATCTCGAGCAGGTGCATGTAGCGCGCGGGCGCGAAGAAGTGCGTGCCGAGGAAGTGCCGCTTGAAGCGCTCGGAGCGGCCCTCGGTGAGCACGCGCATCGGGATGCCCGACGTGTTGCTGCTGACGACGGCGGCGGGCTTGAGCACGCCCTCGAGCTTCTCGTACAGGGCCTGCTTGGGGCCGGGCTGCTCGACGATCGCCTCGATGATGAGGTCGCAGTCGGCGAAGAGGGCGAGGTCGTCGTCGATGTTGCCGGTCTGGATGTAGCTCGCGCGCTCGTTGTCCATGAGGGGCGCGGGCTTCGCCTTGAGCATCCGGGCGACCGCTCCGCGGGCGATGGCCGAGCGGTCCGCGCCGTCGGCGGCCACGTCGAGGAGGACGACCGGGAGCCCGGCGGAGGCCGCGAGCGCGGCGATCCCGGAGCCCATCGTGCCCGCGCCGACAACGCCGAGCTTCTTGATGGCGGCGCGTCCGGCGGGCGTCTCGGGCGCGAGGTCGAGGTCGGGCCCGAGGTCGAAGTCGGCGAACGCTGTTCGGTTACTGGCGGCGGGCGTGGCTTCGGTAGTCATCGGAGGCGGCGCTCCTGGGGAGTGGTGGACGGGTCGGCGGGGCGGACGGCGGTGCACGGGCGACCGCGCGCCGTTCTACCCCGGCGGCGAAACTTCGACGCCGGTACGGCGGGATGCCAGGGCCCCGGCGCTACTCCGGCCCGCCAATCCTGACCGCGGCGTCCGGCCAGCGCTCGCGGAGGATCGCCGCGAGCGCACCGAGGCCCCACCGTTCGGCGCGCTCGTGGCCGACGGCGACGACGGTGATTTGGGTCTCCGCGACCGCCGCGCGCGCGGGCTGCCGCATCTGCCCGGTCACGTAGACGTCGGCCCCGCGCGCGGCGGCCTCGCGGACGAGCGCGTCGTTCATCGCGCCGACCACGGCGACCCGCGCGGCCGGGCGGGCCGGGTCGGCGACGGCGACCGCCTCCGAGCCGCCGAAGACGGCCTCGACGTGGGCGATCAGGTCGCCGGCCGGGCGCGGCGTGACGTCGCCGATCATGCCGATGCGGCGCCCGTCCTTCACGCCGAGCACCTCGCGCGTGGCGAAGCCGAGGGCTGCGGCGAGCGGGGCGCTGTCGCTCGTCGTGAGGCGGTCATCGAAGGGCAGGTGGGCGTAGAGCACGCCGACGCGGGAGGAAAGCGCGTCGGCGCGCAGGCGCCACGGGCGGTGCAGGAAGAGCGCGTCCACGCGCTCGTCGCGGGCCCAGGCGCGGAGCCCGGGCCACGGCTCGAGCGCGAGGCCCAGGCGCGCGAGCGGGCGGGTCGCGGCGTCGCCGGCTCGCTCGGGCGCGCGGAAGACGCCGCCCTGCTCGTCCGTCGGGTACTCGGCCGCGCCGAGCGCGTCGCGCAGGAAGGCGGCGAGGGCGGCGAACGTCGGCGCGCGCACGGGACGTTAGGCCGGCGCTCGTGGCTCGGACTGCGCCGGTTGCGGGGCGCGGCGGTGGCGCGCGCGGCCGCTCACGACTGGCGGCTCACGAGTCGCGGCTCACGACCGGCGGCCCGCGCGCGACTGGCGCCCCCGCTGGCGGGTCGCGCGGATGCCGGCGAGGGTGGGGAGCACGACGGCGAGCGTGAGGACCATCCAGACGGCGAGGAACAGCGTGCGCCGCGTCTCGGGCCAGTAGTCGACGCCGAGGCGCTTCTGCAGGGCAATGAAGAGGCCGTCGACGACGACGACGCTGAGCACGAGGCGGAGGAGGTGACGGCGCAGCTGCGGGGCGACGCTCGAGCCCGGCGCGTTGGGCGGCAGAAGAGGAGGCACGGGCGAACCGTGGCCGCGCGCGGGGCGCGGCGCAAGGCTTCCCGCCGCGCCGTCGCGCGCGGGCTCGCGATTTGCCCGGCTCGCCGGCCCCACCCACGCGAGGTTCTCATGAGCGACTATCCGAATCCCGTCGGCAATCTGAGCGGCATGCTGACCGGCAACCCCGGCATCAACATGGGCACGACGGGCAGCATGCGGGACACGCAGTACTACTCGGACGACCTCTGGAACGAGCACAACGCGACGTTGCGGCAGCTGCACCCGACGCGCGCCTACGCGCACGCCGACCGGCCGTATGAGCACTACGAGCCCGCGTACCGCTACGGCGCGTCCTCGGCGGTGCAGCACACCGGGCGCGACTGGCACGAGGTCGAGGGCGAGCTGGCGCAGGGCTGGGACAAGGCGCGCGGGACGAGCGCGTCGTCGTGGCACGAAGTCAAGGACGCGGCGCGCGACGCGTGGCTGCACGTGCGCACGCAGCAGGGGCCCGGCGGCGCGTCGACGACCGTCATCACGCCGCGCTGACGGGCCCGGGCATGGAGCTCTCCGGGTTCGACCCATCCGCGCTGATTCCAGGCCGGCCGGCCGGCGACGACCACGGCGCGCCGCTCGAGATCGCCGACGGCCTCGCGTGGCTGCGGTGCGGGATCGTGAACGTGGCGTTCCTCGGGCATCCGGACGCGGGGGACCGCGGGTGGGTGCTGGTCGACGCGGGGCTGCCGGGCTTCGCCGGGGCGATCACGCGGGCGGCGGAGGCGCGCTTCGGCGGGTCGCGGCCGGCGGCGATCGTGCTGACGCACGGCCACTTCGACCACGTCGGCGCGCTCCGTGACCTGGCGGAGCAATGGGACGTGCCGGTGTACGCGCACCACCTCGAGCTGCCGTACCTGACGGGCCGGTCGGCCTACCCGCCGCCCGACCCGACGGTCGGCGGCGGGGCGCTGGCGTTCAGTTCGCCGCTCTTCCCGCCGGGGCCGTTCGACTTCGGCGGGCGCGTGCGGGCGCTCGCCGCCGGCGACGGGGGGGACGCGTCGGGGCCGGTGCCTAACGCCGCCGGGTGGGAGTGGCGGCACACGCCGGGGCACGCGCCCGGCCACGTGTCGCTGTGGCGGGCGGGCGACCGCGCGCTCGTCGCGGGGGACGCGTTCGTCACGACCAAGCAGGAATCGGCGATCGCGGTCTACGAACAGCGCCTCGAGCTGCGCGGGCCGCCGATGTACTACACGCCCGACTGGGACGCGTCGCGCGCGTCGGTCGAGCAGCTCGCCGCGCTCGAGCCGGCGGTCGCGGTCACCGGGCACGGGCTGCCGATGTCGGGGGCGGCGCTGAGCGACGGGCTCAAGCAGGTATCGCGCAACTTCGATTTCGTCTCGCGCCCGGCGCGCGGGCGGTACGTGCACGAGCCGGCGCGGATGGACGACAGCGGGGTGGTGTCGCTGCCGCCGGCGGTGCCCGACGCGGCGCCGTTGGTCCTTGCGGCTGGGGCGTTGGCGGTGGGGCTGCTGATCGGGGCGGTGGGGAAGCGGGGGCGGTAGGGGCGGTGGGACGGGGCTGCTGAAACGGCGCTGCTGAAACGGCGCTGTCGAAACGGCGCCGTTGCTACCGCGCCGTTGCACGCGCGAGCCGGTCGTGCCTGGCGGGTCGCGTCATCAACAGCGCGGTCTCAACAGCGCTCCTCCAACCGCGTCCCTCTAACAGCGTCCCCCCAACAGCGCCGTTCCGGGCGCCCGTCGCCCGCGCCGTTGCCCTTCACGGCCCCCGCGCCGCCCCCAGCTACGAGTAGTAGCGGCGCATC
This sequence comes from uncultured Gemmatimonadales bacterium, assembly GCA_963763675.1. Lineage (GTDB taxonomy): Bacteria > Gemmatimonadota > Gemmatimonadetes > Gemmatimonadales > Gemmatimonadaceae > BPUI01. Next base: position 31,920 of record CAVXPN010000003.1, on the reverse strand, counting down.
CGCGTCGCGACGCCGTCGAGGTCGGGGAAGAGCCGCCGCTCGTCCACGGTCGCGAGGTCGAGTTGGTCGCGCACGCGCTCGACGTCGTCGGCTGGGATGACATAGCGCGTCAGCGCGTCGCCGAGCCCGTGCGCGTCGAGGAAGGCGTCGAAGCCGTGTGCGGTGTCGCTCGTGAGCGTGAACACCGCCGACTGCGCGGCGATGCGCGCGTCGAGCGTGGGCGGCTCGAAGAGGCAGGCGAAGGGCTCGACTTCGCCGCCGCGCGCCATCAAGGTCCACGGCGTGAAGTCCGAACCGCGGCGCAGGTGGACGAGGTCGTCCACGAGTAGCGCCAGCTCGGGGAGGCCGAAGGCGCGGTGGACGCGCTGCCAGTCGAGGCGCCAGATCGCGCGGTCGGTGCCCTGCCGCGACGGCGCCTCGCCCTGCGAGGCGCCGTCCACGCCGCCGTCCGCGCCATCGTCGCGCGCGTCGTCCGGCGGCGCCCCGAGGTCCTGCGCGGCGCGGTCGGCGGCGCGGTCGGGGCGTTCGCCCCGCGACGCGTCGCCCGCGAGGCCGCGGCGGCCGAGCGTGGCGAAATGCGCCGCGACGAGCGGCGAGTACGTCCAGTCGAGCAGGCGCGTCGGCACGCCGTGGTGCTGCGCCGTCGCGAGCAGCTCCCACGGGTCGGCCGTCTCGGTGCGCACGTACGGCCGCGCGTAGCGGATGAAGTTGCGGAGCACGTGCTCCTCGAGCCCGCACTTGGTGTGCGGCGGGTCGACGCCGCCTAACCGGTCGAGGCTGGTCAACATCGGCCAGCGCGAGTCGCCGACGCCGCGGTAGACGCCGCTGTCGCGCCGGCGGCCGGTCACGGCGTCGGGCTCGTCGGGCGTGACCCGATCGATGAGCTCGCCGAGCGAGCGGATGCGGATGGTTTCGACGCGCACGCGCGCCGCACGTGCAACCCTCGTGCGCCTAACGCGCGGCCGGGCCGGCCTACCCGGCGGCGGGGTCGTACAGCTCGCGCGCGGCCTCGAGGTCGTCGGCCACGCGCGTGCGGTCCGGCTCGGCGAGCACGCCGACGCCCGCGCGCGCGCCGGCGAGCACGCGGTCGAGCACGGCGCGCCGCGCGGGCGTCCACGCCGCGTCGTCGGGCCCGAGCGCGAGCACCGCGCCGAGCACGTCGCCCGGCCCGTAGTCGCCGGCGAGGAAGGGCTCGCGCTCGAGGCGCGCGAGCGCGAGCGGGAGCACCCAGCGCGCGCCGCGCCCGTGCGCCAGGAGCCGGCGCAGTTCGGCCGGGCCGAGGTCCCGGAGCGGCGAAACGAGCGCGCGGGCGAGCCACGCCGTGCTGCCCATCCCGTAAGCGCCTTTCTCCACGTCGAGCCCGTCGAGGTCGGCGATCGAGCTACCGAGCACGTCCGCGCCGAACTCGGCGGGGTAGGGCGGGGGGGCGAATGTCGGGAGCGCCATGGGGGGAAGATGCACCGGAGTCGCCGCCCGCGGGTCGTGCTCGGCGTGTTTCGGGCCGCGGCGGATTCGTAGCTTGCCCGCGTGACCGCCACGCCCTTTCAGCCGCCGCTACCGATCGACGACGTGCTGCCCGAACTGCTGGCCGCGCTCGACCGCGTGCCGCGCGTGGTACTGCAGGCGCCGCCCGGCGCGGGGAAGACGACGCGCGTGCCGCTCGCGCTGCTCGGCGCCGCGTGGCTGGGCGGGCGCACGCTCGTGATGCTCGAGCCGCGGCGGCTCGCGGCGCGGGCGGCGGCGCGGCGGATGGCCGCGACGTTAGGCGAGGCGGTCGGCGGGACGGTGGGGTTCCGGGTGAGGGCGGAGACGCGCGTGTCGGCGCGCACGCGGGTCGAGGTCGTCACCGAGGGCGTGCTGACGCGCATGCTGCAGGAGGACGCCGCGCTGGAGCGCGTGGGCGCGGTGCTCTTCGACGAGTTCCACGAGCGGTCGCTGCAGGCGGACCTCGGGCTGGCGCTCGTGCTGGAGCTGCAGCAGGTGCTCCGCGACGACCTGCGCGTGCTCGTCATGTCGGCGACGCTCGACGGGGCGCGGGTGGCGGCGCTGCTCGGCCGCGCGGGGGTCGGCGCGCCCGGCGATGTGTTAGGCACAGCCGCGCCCGTGGTGACGAGCGCGGGGCGGGCGTACCCGGTGGAGGTGCGCTGGCGGGCGCAGCGGCCGCCGCCGCAGTTCGGGGCGGCGGAGGCGGCGGCCGCGTCGACCGTGCGGCGCGCGCTCGACGCCCACGACGGGGACGTGCTCGTGTTCCTCCCCGGCGCGGCCGAGATCCGGCGCGCGGCGGACGCGCTCGACCACCCGCCGCTCGCGCCTCACGTACGCGTGCACGCGCTCCACGGCCTCCTCCCGCCGGGGGAGCAGGACGCGGCGATCGCGCCCGCGCCGGCGGGGGAGCGCAAGGTCGTGCTCGCGACGGCGATCGCGGAGACGAGCCTAACGATCGAGGGCGTGCGCGTGGTGGTCGACGCCGGGCTCGCGCGGGTGCCGCGGTTCGAGCCGCGGAGCGGCATGACGCGCCTCGACACCGTGCGCGTGTCGCGCGCGGGCGCGGAGCAGCGGCGCGGCCGCGCGGGGCGCGTCGCGCCGGGCGTGTGCTACCGGCTGTGGCCCGAGGCCGAGCACGCGGGACTCCTCGCCTACGCCGCGCCCGAGATCCTCGAAGCGGACCTGGCCCCGCTGGCACTGGAACTGGCCGCAGCGGGCGTCCGCGATCCGGGAACGCTGCTCTGGCTCGACCCGCCGCCGCCGGCCGCCTACGCCCGCGCGCGCGAGCTGCTGACGCAGTTGGAGGCGCTCACCAGCACCGATGCCGACGGTCGCATCACGGCCCACGGGCGGCGGATGGCAGAACTCGGGCTGCACCCGCGACTCGCGCACATGATCCTGACGGCCGACGGCGCGTCGGTCGGGACGGCGTGCGCGCTCGCCGCCCTGCTCGGCGAACGCGACGTGCTGCGCGGCCAGCCCGGCCGCCCCGCGGAAGCGGACGTCGGGCTGCGGCTCGCCCTCATGCGGCCCGGACCGGTGCCGGCGACGCTGCACGGGGCGACGGTCGACCGCGCGGGCGTCCACCGGGTCCGCGACGACTCCCTGGCGCTGCTGCGCCGTATGCGGGCGGGCGCCCGCGCGCCCGACGGGGCGCGAGCGGGCGATGAGCCGGGCGGCGAGGAGGTCGGTGCGCTCGTCGCGGCGGCGTACCCCGACCGTGTGGCGCAGCGACGGCCGGGCGCGCCGGGCCGCTTCCTCCTCCGGAACGGACGCGGCGCCGGCCTGCCGGTCGACGACCCACTCGCCGGAGCGCCCTACCTCGCGGTCGCGGAGTTGGTGGGCGTTCCTGGAGAACGCGAGGACCGCATCGCGCTCGCCGCCGCGCTCACGCTCGACGCGATCGAACGACAGTTCGGCGCGCAGATCGCGGGCGAGCACGAGGTCGAGTGGGACGACGCCACCGACGCGGTCCGCGCGCGTCAGGTCGAGCGGCTCGGCGCGCTCGTTCTCCGCGAGCGGCCGGCGCGTGCGGCGGACCCTGCTGGCACGGCCGAGTTGCTGACGGACGTCGTTCGGGCACGGATCGGGGCCGACGGTAGCGGAATCGATGCGCTCGCGCCACACGGCGCGGCGCGGCTGCTGCGGTCGCGCGTCGCGTTCGCCCGCTACCTCGCCGAGGTGCTCGCGGAACCCGGCGCGGTGCGCGCGGGACCGTGGTCGGACTGGAGCGACGGCGCACTCGCGCAGTCGCTGGACGAGTGGCTCGCGCCGCATCTGGGCGGCCTGCGAAGTTGGGCGGAGGTGCGCGCGCTCGACTACGCCGCGATCTTCGCGGGCGCGCTGACGCACGCGCAGCGCACGGCCCTCGACGCGCTCGCGCCGACGCACCTGACGGTGCCGACCGGGTCGCGCCTTCCGATCGACTATTCCGACCCGACCGCGCCGACGCTCGCCGTTCGGCTGCAGGAGCTGTTCGGCCTGGCGGAAACGCCGCGGGTCGGAGGAGGGCGCGTCCCGGTCGTCCTCGAACTGTTGTCGCCGGCCCACCGGCCGGTGCAGGTCACGCGCGATCTCGCCGGGTTCTGGCGGTCGAGCTACTTCGAGGTGCGGCGGGAGCTGCGCGGGCGGTACCCGAAGCACTCGTGGCCGGAAGATCCGGCGACCGCGGAGCCGACGGCGCGGGCGAAGAAGCGAGGAGGATGAGACGGCCCTTGTTGTTGGGGGTGTGGCGGATCGGTCCCGCGCGCGTTGCCGTGACCGGCCGGGGAGGCTCCATCCGGGGATGCGAGTACCGGGGATGCGACGGCCGGGGATGCTCGGACCGCGATGATGAAGCCGGGAAGGGCAACGGCGCTTAGGGAGCGGTCCTCGCTTTTCCCGATCGTATCATCGCGGCCGTCGCATCCCCGGCCGTCGCATCCCCGCGCCCCTGCATCCCCGGCTTTCGCATCCCCGGCCCGTCACGGCAACGCGCCGACTTCCCAACCCGGGGACCCCCGAAAACAAAAAGAGCGGGGCGGGCCATTCGGCCCGCCCCGCATCTCGTTTCGCTCCCGCTCAGAAGATGTACACCGGCGTTCCTACCGGTACATGCTGGTACAGCCACTCGATGTCTTCGTCGTACAGGCGGATGCACCCGTGGGTCGCCGCGTCGCCGATCGTGTCCTCGTGCGGGGTGCCGTGGAAGAAGTACCCGTCGCCGAGCGCGAGGCGGAAGCGGCCGAGCTCGCCGTCGATCCGGCGGTTCTCGCTGTCCGAGGGCGGGATGTAGAGCGTGTTGTTGAAGATGATCTCCTCGTCGACCGGGAGCTCCTCGAACTTGCCGTCCTCGATGATGCCGGCCTTGCCGCCGCGCACCGTGAGGAGGCGGCCCTTGCCGACCGGGACCGTGCCGCGCTCGGGCATGTGGGCGAGCTTGAGGCCCATGTTCTTGGCCGTCTCGACGTAGTGCCACTCGGGCGGCACCCAGACCGGCTTTTCCTGCTTGCCGAGGATCGTGCGGCGGCCGCGCGGCGTCTGGAAGGTCCAGGAGCGCTTGCCGTAGGTGATCGTGGTGTCCATGCCCGTCGCGATCGCCGCGACCAGGAGCGTGTCGTCGCCGTCGAGGACGTGGAGCACGCGATCTTCGAGCGACACCGCGACACGGAAGCCGCGGGCGTGCGCCGCGGCGCGTTCGGCCAGGACGCCGGCGACGCTGTCACGCGACGAGCGATAGTGCGTCGTGCGGCGCTCGGCGGCCGGGGCGGCGACTTCGCCGGCGGACGCTCGCGTCATGGACGAACCGACGGCCGAGTCGCGCGCGTCGTCCTGCGCCGTGTCGGCCGTGGACGCGATGACCGGCTCACGCGTCGCCCGGACCGGCGCCGGCACCGTCGGACGCGACGCGCGGGGCTGCGCCGCCGCGACGCGCGGGCCGGCGAACGCGACGGCGAGTGCCGCAACGGCGATCGCGGCGGCGCGGCGGAACGAGGGCGCGGACGACATGGCGCGGCGGGGAGTGCGGGTGACGCGGGAAGCGGTGTCCATCGGGTGCTGCCTCATACTGACAAGGGACGGCGAAAGTTGCGCAGATCCTACGGTGGCGTGAACGCCACGAGGGGACGTCGTTGTGATCGACGTCCCCGTTGTGCAACTGACGGTCCACATCTTAGCTCCGTGTTTGCGTCCGCGCCACATGTGGCGGGGACGCTGCAATCGCGCGTGCCGCGAAACCGTGGCTCAGCCATGCACCGCCACGTAGCCGGCCACCGCCAGCAGCACGCTCGCGAGGGCGCCCACGCCCGCGGCGATCCGGGCCGTGGCGGGACGCGGTACTCGCTCGTGCCACTCGGCCCACGCGAAGACCTCGGCGCGGCCGCGCCATACGCCGATCGCGAGGAGCACGGCGGCGAAGAGCACGCGGCGCTCGGGCCCGGCCCCCGCGCCGTAGGGCGCGAGGACGTGGCCGACGAGCATGCCGCCGCCGACGACGGCGATCGCGGTCGTGAGGTGCGCGACCGTCGGCCCAGTCACCGGGGCGCTCCGCGCGGCGCCGAGCGTTAGGCGGTCGTGGCGCGCTAGTGCGACGCGAACGGCGCGGTCGCGCCCGCGGCGTCGAAGGCGACGACGGTGAAGCGTTCGGCGCGGGGGCCTTCCATGCCGGGCGAGCCCGCGGGCATGCCCGGGACGCCGATGCCGCGTGCCGGGCGCCCGCCGACGGTCGGACGGTCGCGGAGCATTCGGCGCACGTCGGCCGCCGGCACGTGGCCCTCGACCAGGTAGCCGCCGACGAGGGCCGTGTGGCAGGCCCGGAGCGCGGCCGGGATGCCGTAGCGCTGCTTGACCGCGTCGAGGTCGTCGACGTCCTGCACCGCGGGGGCGAAGCCGGCCGCGGCCATGTGCGCTACCCACTGCTGGCAACACCCGCACGCGGGGTCCTTGAAGACCGTGAGCGGCGTCCGCGCGCCGGGCGCGGCGCCCACCGCGGCCGCGGCGCGCGGCAGCGCGGCGGCGACGAGCGCGGCGCCCGCCGCGGTGAGCCATCCGCGACGCGTGAGGGCATCGGGCGCGGCGGCGCGGCTGTTTCGGAGGTCAGACATGGGGTGCACGCTGCCCGACGCCCGCGGCCCGCGCAAGGGCGCCCTGCTCCGCGCCGGTGAGCGGGCGGACGGCGCCGCGCGGCAGGTCGCCGAGCGGGAGCGGGCCGATCCCGACGCGGATGAGCCGGCGGACCTCGACGCCGGCCGCGGCGAGCATGCGGCGCACGTGGCGGTTGCGCCCCTCGTGCAGGACGAGCTCGAGCCATCCGCTGCGTTCGGCGAGGCGCAGAACGCGGGCCTCCGCGGCGGCGAGTCGGTCGCCCTCGGGGGTCTCGAGGCCGGCCGTCAGCCGCGCGAGGAGCGCGTCGTCCGGGCGGACGTCGACCTGGACGTGGTAGGTCTTGGGCACGTGCGAGGCCGGGGCGAGCAGGGCGTCCGCCCACCGCGTGTCGTTGGTGAAGAGGAGGAGCCCTTCGCTCGCGCGGTCGAGGCGGCCGACCGGCGCGACGAACTCGGCGAGTTCGATGGGGAGGAGGGTGTAGACGCTTGGCGCGCCGCGCTCGGCGACGCGCGAGACGACGACGCCGCGCGGCTTGTGGAGCGCGAGGTAGCGCCGCGCGGCGGGGCGCACGCGCTCGCCGTCGAGGGTGATCGCGTCGCGGCGCGGGTCGACGCGGAGGGCGGGGTCGGCGGCGGCGCGACCGTTGACGCGCACGCGGCCCGCCGCGATCCAGCCTTCGGCGTCGCGGCGCGAACCGGCCCCGAGCTTGGAGAGGGCGCGCGCGAGCGCGACGCGGTCGCCGCCGGGGGTACCGCGCTCGGCGCCCCCGCGGCCGGCGCCCTCGCCGCCCTCGGGCGCGGCGACGCCGTGATAACTTGCCCGGGCCGGGCGCGCGCGCGCCGGCCTGCCGCCTTCCCTACGATGCACCATCCCGTGTCCCCCGCCGACCCGGACGCCGAATCCCCCGACCCCGCCGCGGCGACGGACGCCGCCGCGTTCGTGCTCCCGTCCATCGAGACCGGGCACGCGAGCGCGCTCCTCGAGGCGGCGGACGCGATGTCGTCCGACGAGCTGGACGCGCTGCCCTACGGGATGATCCAGCTCGACGCCTCGGGCCGGATCCTGCGGTACAACGCGGTCGAGTCGCGGCTGGCGTCGCTGCCGCAGGAGCGGGCGGTCGGCCGGCAGTTCTTCACCGAAGTCGCGCCGTGCACCAAGGTGCAGCAGTTCTACGGGCGGTTCAAGGACGGGGTGGTGCGCGAGTCGCTGGACGTCGCGTTCGAGTTCCACTTCGCGTTCAAGCAGGCGCCGCGCGACGTCACCGTGCGCCTCTTCTACTCGCGCCGGACGCGGAGCGTGTGGGTGATGATCTCGGACCGGCAGGCGGCGCGCGCCGCCGCCTGACGCCTCGCGCGCCTAACGCTTCGCCAGCCTAACGCTTCGCCAGCCTAACGCGCCGCGGCGTCCGACGCCAGCAGGCCGAGCACGTTGCGCTCGACGGTCGCGCAGAGGTCGTCGAGCGGAAGGTGGCTGAGGTTCCCCGGGGCGAACGGGTTCTGCAGCTCGGCGCCGAGCTGGTCGATCGCGAACAGCGGGTAGGCGATCGTCGCGACGAGGACCGGGACGAGCCACGCCGCGTCGACCGCGCGCAGCAGCCCGAAGGGGAGCGACAGGAGGTAGAGCACGATGAACCGCCGGACCTTGGTCGAGACCGCGAACGGCAGCGGCGTCTTGAGAATGCGCTCGCAGCCGCCGACGTGGTCGACGAGCGCGGCGCGCTCGCGGTCGACCTGGAGGAAGGCGAAGCGGTCCATGCGCCCGTCGACCGCGCGGAGCTCGCGCGCCAACTCGAGCGCCACGGCGCTCGGCGCGTGGTCGGCGGCCGCGACGCGCGCGGCCGCGGCGTCGCCGACGAGGGCGGCGACCTGGGCCGGCACGCCCTCACCGCGCAGGCTGCCCCGGACGGCGTGTGGGAAGGCCGCCGTCCACCGGAGCGTGCGGTCGCGCCAGGCGCGATCGGCTTCGCCCTCGGCGGGTCCGTAGGCGAGCACGTCGATCGCGACGTTGCGCGACTGGTTGACGATGCCGCCCCACAGCCGCCGCGCCTCGTACCAGCGGTCGTTGCCGGCGTTGATCCGCAGGACGAGGAGGAGGCCGAGCGCGGTGCCCGCGAACTCGTACGGCGCGACCGCCATGACCAGATCCACGCCGTGCGCGCGGCGCAGGTACACGATCGCGGCGGTGAGGAGCGCGGCCGCGACGGCGCTCGCGAGGACGCGCGGCAGGATGCGCGGCGAGACGGACCCGCGAATCGCGAGCGCCTGCCGCCAGAACCCGCCGCGGGCGGACGCCTCGGGCGTCACCACGGCCGCACCGCGTCGGCCACGCGCCCCGTCGCGACGAGTTCGCGCAGCTCGTCGCCTAACGCGGCGCTGGCGTCGACGACGCGCTGCCAGCGCCGCACGCGGTCGGGCTCGGGGAGGTCGTAGAAGTCGTGCCGGTCCGGGATCTTGCCGCCGGGGAGCGAGGCGACCCACGCCTCGGACGGCGCGACGAGTAGGGTGCGGCGGAAGTTCGCCCCGCCGTCACGGCCCCCTCCGGCAGCGCCGCCGCCCGTCCTGTGGCGCCAGCCGAGCTGGCGGTCGAACCAGCCGGGGACGACGTGGGTGTAGAAGTGCGGGTAGAGGACGAGGCCGTCGTCGCCCGGAGCGAAGTCGAGGTCGGGGTGGTAGTCGAGAATGCCGCCGTCCCAGAACGTCCCCGGCAGCGGGGCGCCGCCGGGCCCGGGGATCCGGACGCCCTCCATGAGCAGCGGGATGGAGCCCGAGGCGGCGAGCGCCGGGCGGAGGTTGGCGGCGGTGAGGGCGTGGTGCTCGGTCGGCAGGTCGCGCAGGCCGGCGAAGGGCGTCGCGTCGCCCGCGCTGTGGAAGACGGCCCGGCGGAACTGGAGCGCGAGCGAGCGGCGGGTGAGCGTATTGGCCGCGGCCGCGAGGCCGAAGCCGGCGAGGAGGGCGCCGCGCCGCGCGCCGGCCGCGAGGCCGCGCGCGCGGGTGGCGAGGACGTGCAGCCGCGCCCACGGGTGCGCGAGGATCTCGGCGACACCGGTCGCGCCTAACAGTCGGTCGAGCGCGGCGCCCAACACGCCCGAGACCTCCGCGGGCGTGGCCTTTGCCGAGGAGTAGCGCTGCTCGTGGACGTAGTAGTGGTGGCCGCGGTCGAGCGCGGCCACCGGGTCCCGCTGCGCGAGGCAGGCCATCCGCCACGAGCCGATCGACGAGCCGATCAGGTGCAGTGGGCGCTCGCGCGGCGCTCGGAAGAATTCGCCGAACAGGTAGCGGTCCAGCCCCGCGAGGGCGAGCCACTTGGCGCCGCCCGACGCGGCGGGCATGACGGCGACGTCGTCGGGGCGGAGGCCGCGCTCGCGCAGGAGAGCGAGCGCGGCGGGGCCGGCGCGGAGGGAGAGGACAGCGGACATGGCCGCAATCTGCGGCAACCGCCGGATCGGTCACACCCGTCGGATGTCGCCCACATCAGCGCGCCCCCGCATCGGCGTCGACGATCTCCCCCGTCTTCCACGACCGCAGCCCGAGCAGCTTCTCGCCCAGCTCGCTCAGCTCGGCGCGGCCGTACCGCGTCTGCTCCCAGTTGCGCGGGTCGCCGGGGAACGCGTACCCCTCCGGCGCGCGCCGGTCGCGCCACGAGCTGACGCGCCAGCGCCGCAGCTCCTCGTTGTCCTCCTGCGCGGGCATCATCGCGATGTACTGCGCCATGCGGATCTTGTCGCCCGAGCGGTTGGGGCGGATGCCGTGCGGCTGGCTGCTGTTGAAGATGAGCAGGTCGCCCTTCTCCATCAGCACCTTCACGACTTCGAAGCCCGTCACGTCGGGCTTGAAGTGGTCGCGGTCGGCGGGCTGCGTCAGCTTCCACGTGTCGTAGGTGCGGAACAGCTCTGGCACGCACTGGAAGCCGCCCATGTCGGGGTCGGTTTGGTCGGCCAGGGCGAGCACGCCCTGTACGTTCTGCGGCTTGGTCTCGGGGTCGTAGTCCCAGTGGATGAAGCCCTTGGACTCGGCGCCCGGGCGCATCGGCAGGTTGAGGTTCGCGCGGTCGATGGTGACCCACAGCTGCTCCGCCCCCCAGATGTCGACAAAGGCGTCGTAGAGACGCCGGGCCGAGCGGTTGTCCCACTCGTACTGGTGGTTGTAGAGCTCGACCATGCCGGTGCCGGTCAGTTCCTTCATCTTCATCTCGGCGCGCGGCGGCGTGTACCACGTGTCGCGGTCGTTCGGGTCCTTTTCTTCGAACTCCCAAAGAAGCGCGGCGAGGCGGTCGGCGTTCTCGTTCGGCACGGCCTGCTTGATGACGACGTAGCCGTTCTCGCGCCAGAACGCCCACTGCTGGGGCGTGAGCACGCGCAGCGACGCCGGGTCGGCGTGCTCGCGCAGCCGGACGCTGCTGCTGGTCGCGGTGGTCGGGTTGCCGGGGATCTCGGTGTGGGCGTTGCTCGGCAATGCGGTCTGGGGGGCGGTAGCGGTGGCCATCGGTGCCTCGCGGGAGTGAGTGGGATGGTCTGACGCGGTGCAAGGTCGGGCCGGGACCGGGGCGGGTGATAGCACGGCGTCGGCCCGTTTCTGCACTATCTTGCCCTCGATTCCAGCGCCGGAGGGGAGCGCGTGAGGAGCACGCTCGAGCACGTCGAGGCCGATGCGGGGAGCTCGTTCCGGGTGCTGACGCCGCACCTGCCGGAAGTCTTCCTGTGGCACTACCACCCGGAGTACGAGGTGGTCTACATCGAGGGGACGAGCGGGACGCGGCACGTCGGCGGCCACGTGTCGCGCTACGAGGGGAGCGACCTGGTCTTCATCGGGCCGAACGTGCCCCACCTCAACTTCGACTACGGCGCCGTGACGGACTACCGCGAGGTGGTCGTCCAGCTCGCGCCCGACTTCCTCGGCGACGCGTTAGGCGGGCGCCCGGAGTTCGCGGCGATCGCCGGGCTGTTCGCGCGCGCGCGCGCCGGGCTCTCGTTCCACGGGCGCACGAAGGCGGCGGCGGGGCGCCGGCTCGCGCGGCTCGCGGCGCTGCCGCCGTTCGAGCGGCTGCTCATGCTGCTCCGCGTGTTCCAGCTGCTCGCCGACAGCGAGGAGGTGACCGCGTTGGGCGGCGAGGCGCTCATGGGCGTGCACGACCCGCACGAGGACCGGCAGCGGCTCTCGCGCGTGACGCGGCTCGTGGCGGAGCACTACGGGCGGCGGATCACGGTGCGCGAGGCGGCGGCGACGGCGCACCTGAGCGAGGCGGCGTTCTGCCGCTTCTTCAAGCGGACGACGCGTCGGACGTTCACGGCGTTCGTCAACGACGTGCGGGTGCACGAGGCGCAGCGGCGGCTGCTCGCGGACGCGTCGGTGTCGGAGGCGGCGTTCGCCTGCGGCTTCGAGGGCGTGTCGTACTTCACGCGGGTGTTCCGGCGCGTCGCGGGGGAGAACCCGCTGGCGTTCAAGCGGCGGCACCGCGCTGGGGTGGCCGACGGGCGCGACGTGCCGGGACGACGGGCGACGCGTTAGGCGGTTCGCGCGGCGGCCTGCTCGCGGCCGACCGCGCCCGCGCCTAACGCGATGAGCAGGGCGAACAGCGCGACGACGCCGAGGGCGAGCGGGAGCGAGCGGAGCAGGGTGGAGAGGCCGCCGACGACGGGCGGGCCGACGACGAGGCCCAGGTAGCCGAGCGTCGAGACGGCGGCGATCCCCGCGCTCCCCGAGCGGCGGCCGCCGGCGGAAAAGAGGATCGGGACGAGGTTGGCGTAGCCGAGGCCGACGAGCGCGTAGCCGCACACGGCGGCGGCGTAGGGCGCCGTGAGCGCGAGGGTGAGGCCCGCGGCGGCGAGGAGCCCGCTCGCGCGGAGCGTGCGCGAGCGGCCGAGGCGGCCGACGGTGGCGTCGCCGGTGAAACGGCCGGCGGTCATCGCGACCGAGAACGCGGCGTAGCCTAACGCGGCGGCGTCGGCGCCCGCGCGGGCGGTGCGCTCGAGGGCGAGCGCGCTCCAGTCGCTCATCGCGCCCTCGCCGAAGAGGCCGAAGAAGGCGAGGGCGCCGAGGGCGAGCAGGGCGGGGTCGCGGAGCGCGGCGGCGAGCGAGGGCCGCGACTCGGCGGTGACGTGCGGGGCGGCCCCCGCCTGCGCGGCGGTGACGGCGGGCGCGTCGCGCAGGAGCGAGCGGCTCGCGAGCGCGGCCACGACGGCGGACGCGAGGCCCGCCGCGGGGAGCGTCGCGCGGGCGCCGAGCCCGGCGCGCAGGAGGAGCGCGGCGAGGCCGGCGCCGAGGAAGCCGCCGAGGCTGAAGCAGCCGTGGAACGACGACATCCGGGGGACGCCGTCGCGGGCCTCGACGAGCGTCGCGTGGCCGTTCATCGGGACCTCCGTGGCGCCGCGCGTGAAGCCGAGGAGCACGCCCGCGCCGACGAGGAGCGGGAGCGTGGGCGCGAGGGCGGGCACGCCTAACGCGAGGCAGCCGGCCACCGACGCGGGGCGCATGACCCGGCGCGTGCCCACCCGCGTGGCGAGCGCGCCCGCGAGCGGCTGGGCGACGAACGCGCCGACGACGATCCCGACGAGCGCGTAGGAGAACGCGAGGTCGCTCAGGCGGAGCGCACCCTTGATGAGCGGCAGGTGCGCTACCCAGAGGCCCCAGGTCACGCCGTCGAGCAGGAAAATCGCGGCCACGGCGAGGCGCGCCGGGTCCCACTGGGCCGACTGCCGGGCGAGCGCGGTCGCGAGCCGCGGCCCGCGTCGCGGCTCGGACGCTACCGTCACTCCGCCCGCCGGTCCTCGCCCTTGCCGGCTCCCTGGCGCGCGGTCCAGGCGCGCATGCGGGCCTCGAAGACGTCCATCGGCAGCGCGCCGGCGCCGAGCACCTCGTCGTGGAAGGCGCGGAGGTCGAAGCGCGTGCCTAACGCGCGGCGGGCCTCGTCGCGCATGCGGAGGATCGTGAGCTGGCCGACCTTGTAGGCGAGCGCCTGGCCGGGCCAGGCGATGTAGCGGTCGGTCTCGCTCTGGACGAGCGACTCGCTCTCGCTGGAGTGCGCGCGGAAGAACGTGACGGCCTGCTCGCGGGTCCAGTGCTTGTCGTGGATCCCGGTGTCGAGGACGAGTCGAATCGCGCGGAGCATCTCGTCGTCGAGGCGGCCGTAGTCGTTGTAGGGGTCCTGGTAGAAGCCGACCTCCTTGCCCAGTCGCTCCGAGTAGAGCGCCCAGCCCTCGACGTAGGCGGTGTACTGCGCCTGCTGGCGGAAGGGTGGCAGCGAGGGCAGCTCCTGGGCGATCGAGATCTGCATGTGGTGCCCGGGCACGCCCTCGTGGTAGGCGGTGGACTCGTTGTTGATGGTCAGCTGGTGGGCGAAGTCGTACGTGTTGACGAAGATGTGCCCCGGGCGCGAGCCGTCGGGGGTGCCCTGGTTGTAGGCCGTCGACGACTCCTTCTCGCGGAAGGGCTCGACCGGGAGCACCTCGAGCTTGGCCTTGGGCAGCCGTCCGAAGAGCTGGGGCAGCTTGGCGTACATCTGCCGGACGTAGGTGCGGTACTCGTCGAGGATCTGCTCGCGCGACGTGGGGTGCAGGGCGGGGATCTTGGGGAGCGAGTCGCGCATCGCCCGCACGCTCGCGAAGCCCAGGCGGCGCGCGATCGCGAGCTGCTCGCCCTCGATGCGGGCGACCTCGCGCAGGCCTAACGCATGGATCTCGTCGGGGGTGAGCGCGGTCGTCGTCTGGCGGCGCACCGCGGAGGCGTAGCGCGCGCGGCCGTCGGGGAGGGCCCAGGTGCCGATGCTGTCGCGGCCGCGCGGGGCGTACTCGTCGCGCACGAAGGCGGTGAACCGCGCGTACGCGGGGAGCACGCTGTCGCGGATCGCGCCGAGCACCGTCCCGCGGATGCGCTCGCGGTCGCCGGCCGCGAGGGCCGGCGGGATCTGGCCGAGGGGGACGGCGAACGGGCTCGAGTCGGGCTGCTGGGCGGCGAGGCGCTCGCACTGCACCACGACCTGGGCGAGCAGGATCTTGGGGGGCATCAGTCCGTCGGCCATGCCGCGGCGCATCTGCTCGGTGATCTGCGCGAAGGCGTGCGGCGTGGCGCGGAGGCGCGCGACGTAGTCGTCGTAGTCCTTGACGCTCTCGAAGGAGAGCGACGTGACGAGCTGCGGCAGGTCGATGTGCAGCCCGCTCATCTGGTTGACGGGCATCTCCCACTCGCGGAAGCGCGCGGCGCCGAGCGTCGTCCGGAGGTTGAGGAGCATGAGGTCGCGGTTGAGCCGCTCCTGCTCCGGGAAGCCGCTGGCGTCGATCGCGGCGAAGCGCCGCTCGAAGTCGCGCGTCGCGGCAAGGTCGCGTGCGACGGCCGCGGGCGAGTAGTCGCTCAGGCGGTCGTTGTAGCGCTTGTCCCCCAGGATCGACGCGAACTCGGGCCCGGTGCGGAGCGCGTACTCCCACTGCTCGGCCAGCAGCGCGTGGAGGGCGCGCACGCGAGCGGCGACGGCAGGCGGGAGGGGCGCCGCGGGCGGAGAGGACGCGGCGGGCGCGGCCGGCGTCTGGGCGGGCACGCGGCGGGGCGGGGCAAAGGCGGCGCCGAGCGCGGCCGCGGCGAGGAGGCGGAGAGCACGCATGACGGGAAGGATACCGCCTCAGGCTCGGTGGACGCTCAGCTCAGGCGCGGTAGATCGTCACGACGGTGTCGCCGAACGCCAGCGCGTCCGACCCGGGGGGCAGCGCGTGCGTGCGCGCGTGCTCGGCGGCGAGGACGCGGGCGAAGGGGGCGGCGCGCCAGCCGTCGAGCACGCGGTCGAGCATGCGCGACGCGTAGGGCGGGTCGACGAAGCAGAGGTCGTACGCGCCGGGCGTGAGGGCGGCCGCGAAGGGGAGCGCGTCGCGTTTGAAGATGCGCGTGCGCTCGCGCAGCCGGAGCGCGGCGACGTTGGCGCGCAGCGCGTGCAGGCTGGCCGGGCGGGTCTCGACGAAGTCGGCGCGGGCGGCGCCGCGGGAGAGCGCTTCGAGGCCGAGCGCGCCGGTGCCGGCGAAGAGGTCGAGGACGCGCGCGCCCCGCAGGTCGGGGCCTAACGCGTCGAGCAGCGCCGCGCGCACGTGCTCGGCGGTGGGGCGGACGCGGAAGTCGTTGGGCGACGTCAGGTCGCGGCCGGCGAGCGTTCCTCCGACGATCCTCACGGGCGTTTCACGCGTGGGGGCGCGCGCGCGGGAGCGGGGCGTTGGGCACGCCGGACGGTACCACGTTCGGCGCGCGCCCGCACGTCCCGGGCGCCCGGCGCTGGCCGCGCGGGGCGCGCGCGGGCATCTTGGCTCGCATGCCACTCGTCGCGGTCAACGACACCCGGCTCTGGGTCGAGGACACCGGGCTCCCGAAGGGGAGCGCTGCGCCCTCAGGTCGCGCGCCGGTCGTGTTCAGCCACGGGCTGCTGTGGAGCACGCGGATGTTCGACGCGCAGGTCGCGGCGCTTCGGGGGCGGCACCGGTGCGTGGCGTACGACCACCGCGGGCAGGGGCGGAGCGAGCCGGCGCCCGGACGCGGGGCGGTGACGATCGAGCAGTGCTACGCGGACGCGGTCGCGCTGCTCGAGGCGATGGCGTTGGGCCCGGTGCACTTCGTCGGGCTGTCGATGGGCGGGTTCGTCGCGATGCGGCTCGCGGCGCGGCGGCCGGACCTCGTGCGGTCGGTCGCGCTGCTCGAGACGTCGGCGGACGCCGAGCCAGAGGCGAACCGGCCGAAGTACCGCCGGCTGGCGGGCGTGGTGCGCTGGCTCGGGCCGCGCCCGGTGGCGGCGCGCGTCATGCCGATCATGTTCGGGCGGACGTTCCTGGAGGACCGGGCGCGCGCGGGAGAGCGGGCGCGCTGGCGGGCGTATCTGATGGGGAACCGGCGGGCGATCCACCGCGCGGTCGCGGGCGTCGTCGAGCGCGCGGGCGTGACGGACGAGTTGCCCGGGATCACGGCGCCGGCGCTGGTCGTGGTCGGGGACGAGGACGTCGCGACGGTGCCGGCCAAGGCGCAGCGGATCGCCGCGCTGATCCCCGGCGCGCGGCTCGTCGTCGTGCCCGGGGCGGGGCACAGCAGCTCGGTGGAACAGCCCGCGCTCGTGACGGCGGCGCTGTCGGAGTTCCTGGACGTCGTCGAGGCGGCCGCGTGACGGACCTGCCGCAGACGGACCTGCCGGACGTCATGGCCGACGCGGGCAGCGCCGCGAGCGGGGCCGCCGCGGGAGGCTTCACGTTCGAGACCACGCCGCGGATCGTCGGCGGGGACGGCGCGGCCGATTCGTTAGGCGCGCTCGCCCGCGCGCGCGGCGTGACGCGCGCGCTCGTCGTGACCGACCGCGGGCTGCTGGCGGGGGGCGCGCTCGCGCCGGCGCTCGCGGGGTTCGGCGCGGCGGGGGTCGAGGCGGTGGTCTTCGCCGACGTCGAGGCCGACCCGCCGGAGGCGTGCGTCGAGTCCGCGCTCGCCGCCGCCCGCGCCGCGCGGGTCGACGGGGTCATCGGGCTCGGCGGCGGCAGTTCGATGGACGTGGCGAAGCTCGTCGCGCTCCTGGCCGGGTCTGGCGAGACGTTGGGCGACGTGTACGGCGTCGGGCGGGCGCGCGGCCCACGGCTGCCGCTCCTGCAGGCGCCGACGACGGCCGGGACGGGCTCGGAGGTCACGCCGATCGCGATCGTGACGACGCCCTCGGAGGAGAAGCAAGGCGTGGTCTCGCCGTTCCTGCTGCCCGACGTGGCGGTGCTCGATGCGACCCTGACGCTCGGGCTGCCGGCGCGGGCGACGGCGATGACGGGCGTCGACGCGATCGTGCACGCGGTCGAGGCGTACACGTCGCGGCACAAGAAGAACGTGCTCTCCGACACGCTCGCGGTGCGCGCGCTCGGGCTGCTCGCGGGGCACCTGCGGCGGGCGGTCGCCGACGGCGGCGACCTCGCCGCCAGGCGCGCGATGCTGCACGGGGCGGCGCTCGCCGGGATGGCCTTCGCGAACGCGCCGGTGGCGGCGGTGCACGCGCTGGCCTACCCGTTAGGCGGCCGCTTTCACGTGCCGCACGGGCTGAGCAACGCGCTCGTGCTGCTGCCCGTGCTCGAGTTCAACCTCCCCGCGGCGGGCGGGCTCTACGCGGAGCTGGCCGACGCGCTGCCGCCGGGGCTGGCCCCCGGCCCGGACCGCGCGGACCGCGGGCGCGCGTTCGTCGACGCGCTCGCCGCGCTGGTGGCGGACATGCCGATGGAGCGGCGGCTGCGCGACGTGGGCGTCCGGGAGGTCGACCTGCCGGCGCTGGCGCGCGACGCGATGCGGGTCGAGCGACTGCTCGTGAACAACCCGCGGCCGGTGACGTACGACGACGCGCTGGCGGTCTACCGCCGGGCGCTCTGAGGCGTTAAGCGCTCGTGGCCGCGGGGGGCGGGGCGGAGACGCGCGCGCGGTACGCGCACCTCGCGGCGCTCGACACGCGCTGGATGGACAACGACGCGTACGGGCACGTCAACAACGTCGTGTACTACAGCTTCTTCGACACCGCAGTCAACCGGTGGCTGGTCGAGCGCGGGCTGCTGGACGTGGTGGGGAGTCCGGCGATCGGGCTGGTCGTCGAGACCGGGTGCCGCTACCTGCGCTCGGTGGCCTTCCCGGAGCCGGTGACGGTGGGGCTGCGCGTGGCGCGCGTCGGGCGGTCGAGCGTGCGCTACGAGTTGGCGGTGTTCCGCGGCGAGGAGGACGAGGCGGCGGCGCTCGGGCACTTCGTACATGTGTACGTGGACCGCGGGACGCGGCGGCCGGTCGACGTGCCAGACGCGGTGCGGCGCGCGCTGGCAGCACTGCAGGTCGGCGCGGACGGAGCCGCGGCGTAGAATGCCGGGATGACTACCACGCGACGCATCCAATCGGGCGGAGAGGAGTCGGGCGGCCCGTCGGCCGAGCCGGCGGCCGCAGGGAGCTACGGGCAGCCCCCCGCGTACGGCCGCCTGCCCGACGCCGCCCGCCTCGGCCCGGTCCACCTGCGGGTCAGCGACCTGGGCCGCTCCACCGCGTTCTACGGCGGCGTGCTCGGACTGGAACCCGCGGACGCGGGGGCCGGCCGCGTCGCGTTGGGCGCCGGCGAGGGCGCGCCGATCGTCGTGCTCCACGACGGCGCCGGCGCGGCGCCGCGCGGGCGGCGCCTCGGGCTCTTTCACACCGCCTTCCTCCTGCCGGACCGGGGCGCGCTCGGCCGATTCGCCCGCCACCTCGGCGCGTTAGGCATGCGGTACGGGGCGAGCAATCACCTCGTGAGCGAGGCGCTCTACCTCGCCGACCCCGACGGGCTCGGGGTCGAGGTGTACGCGGACCGGCCGCGCGCGGCGTGGCGGCGCACCGGGCGGGAGCTCATGATCGACACGGTGCCGCTGGACCTGGTTGACCTCGTGCGCGCGGGCGGCGACGTGCCGTGGCGGGGCGCGCCGGCGGGGACGGTCGTCGGCCACGTGCACCTGCACGTCGGAGATCTGGCGGACGGCGCGCGATTCTACGCCGACGGCCTGGGGTTCGACCGGATGCTGTGGAGCTACCCGGGCGCGCTCTTCCTCGGCGCCGGCGGCTACCACCACCACCTCGGCATCAACACCTGGGCGGGCCCCACGGCGCGACCGCCGGGGGCGGACGAACCGCAGCTGCTGGAATGGACGGTCGAGCTGCCTGTCGCCGAGGACGTCGCGGCGGTTGCGCGACGGCTCGGGGATCTGGGGAGCACGGCGTCGCGCGACGCGGACGGCGCGGTGGTTGCTCGCGACCCGTGGGGGACCGCGGTCCGGGTGCGCGCCGCGACCCAGCCGTCGGCGGTTCCGTCCAACGACCACGTCGCATGAATCCGACCGCCGACCATCCGAACGCTGATTCGGCGCTGGGTCCGGTCGTCCACGTCACGAAACACGTCGAAGAGGTCGCCAACCGGTCATTCGCCGACAACGATTGGAGGCCGATTACATGCCAGCGGGCCCGACGCCGAAGAGGCGATCGAGGCCGGCGCGCGTGATGCTGTAGCACGCGCACGCGACCTCTTCGAGCTGCGCGCGGTCGAGCACGGTGACGCGCCCGCGCGTGTAGCGCAGCATACCCGTCGTCTGGAGCGCGCCCATCGCGACGGTCACGCCCGCGCGGCGCACGCCGAGCATGACGCCGAGGAACTCGTGCGTGAGCTCGAACTCGTCGCCCGAGACGCGGTCGTGGGTCATGAGCAGCCACCGCGCGCAGCGCTCCTCGAGGGTGTGCAGGCGATTGCACGCGACCGCCTGGGCGAGCTGGTCGGCGAAGTACTGTGCGTAGCGCAGGCAGAGCCGTCGCACCGGCGCGCGCTCGTCGACGACGCGCCGGAACGCGTCGGCCGGCATGCGCCAGGCGTCGCCCTCGACCTGCACGAAGACGCGGTTCGGCGTCGAGTCCGCGCCGAGGAGCACGGGCAGGCCGACCAGCCCCTCGCGCCCGATCGTGCCCACCTCGATGTCGCCGCCCTCCTGCTCGGTGGCGATCATCGAGCAGACGCCCTCGCGCACGAACCACACGTCGCCGATCGGGACATCGGGTTCGACGAGGATCTGCCGCAGGCGCAGGCGCGTGGGCGTCAGCTGCGGAAGCAGGGCGTTGTACTCCGCGGAGTCGAGGGCCCGCAGCAAGCGGTTAGGCTCGGCCGTGTGGGCGGCCGCCGTGGGGACGGCCGCCGTGGGGGCCGCGTCGTTCGTATCCGGCACTGGACGTCCTCTCGCCGTCGCGGCACCCCCCCGGAGACGTCGGGGCGGCGGGCCGCGTGGGGCAGTACTGCATCCAGGGCGGCAGGGAGAGCCGATGCGGCGCGCTGAAGCGCGGGCCCGAGGCTCGATGACGACAGCGAATGGCGGCCCGAACGGCCGACGGGGCGCGCGGTTGCGCGCGAGGTCAGTTTAGCAGCCGATATCTTGGGCCGCAAACATTCCGGGATCGTCGTCGTACGCGTCGACGGTCCAGCGGACGACGCGCGCGACGATCGCGGCGAGCCCGGCGACGGCGCGCGGGTCGGGCTCTGCCTCGTGCACGAGTGCCCACACTTCGGCGACCACGCGCGACACGGGGACGTCGTCGCGGCGGCGCGCGCGGACGTAGGCCACGACGCTCGCGCGCAGCGTCGCGAGGACCGGGGCAACGGCCGGCGGGAGTGCTTCGCTCGCGCTCCGCGGGCGGACGTCGTAGAACGATCGCGGGGCCGGCCGGGACCGCCGCTGGGGACCGTACGCCACGTCTGGGGTGCGTGGGACGCTCCCGCGCCCGCGCTCGGCGGAGGTCGACGGCGCCGCGCCCCCCCCGACCGGTGTTGCACGTTCGTCGTTCGTCACGGACGTTATCGCTGGTGCGACGCGGTGATTGGGACGTGAGAGCCGGCGCACGCCGGCCGTACACGCACGCAGCGCACGGTACGGGCCGGGAGCCGTCTCCGCAAGTCGTTGCCCCGCAATCACTTAGTACGATGGCGCACACCGGGAGTACGTTAGCGTACCCAGCCGCGACCGCGACCGACTTGCCGAGGTGGGGCGGCGGGGCGATATAGCGCGACCCACCCGCGCCTCCGCCCGCCCTCGCCGTCCGCCATGCGCCGTTCAGCCTCCGTCCGACCCCTCGCCGCCTGCGTCGCGTTCGCCGGCGTCACCCTCGGACTGCCCGCCACGCGAGTCGGCGCGCAGTCCCACGTCGCGCCGCCCAGCGCCGCGCGCGGCGAGGTCCCAGCCGCGATCGCGGCGGTCCGCGAGGCCGACCTGCGGCGCGACGTGGGTGAAATGGCCGCGCCCGGGATGCGCGGGCGCGAGGGGGGCACGCTCGACGAGCTGCGCGCGGCGATGTGGGTCGCCGACCAGTACCGCCGGATCGGGCTGCGACCGATGGGCGACGACGGCACGTACTTCCAGTGGTTCGACATGACGCGCACGCGTGTCTCGACCGCCGCGAGCCGCGTGAGCATCGGCGGGGGCGCGGCGACGTTGTTCGGCGACGTCATCCCGCTCCTCGTCGTGCCCGCCGAGGCGTCGGGGCCGGTGCTCTGGGTCCCGGACGCGACGGACACCACGGTCGACGTGCGGGGGCGCATCGTGGCGACGCCGCTGCTCGCGCCGCCCGCGTCCGCG
This sequence comes from uncultured Gemmatimonadales bacterium, assembly GCA_963763675.1. Lineage (GTDB taxonomy): Bacteria > Gemmatimonadota > Gemmatimonadetes > Gemmatimonadales > Gemmatimonadaceae > BPUI01. The sequence goes on along the minus strand of CAVXPN010000003.1, from coordinate 10,259 downwards.
ATCCGCGCCAACAGCTACACGTTCGCCTCGCGCTACGCGGACGCGGCGGTGATCGCGACCACGTCGCGGTTCGCGCGGCGGGGCGCCGCGGCACTACTCCTCGTCGCGAGCCCGCCGGTCGACAGCGCGTTTCGGGTGGTCGCGGACGCGCGCGTGCGCGGCGCCTACGACGTGGACCGCGCCGTGCCGCGCGCGGCCAACGGGTCGGAGCGCGTGGCCCCGCCGCCCGCGTTAGGCGCGGGGCCGACGCCCGCGTTCCTCGTGCGCGCGGCGATGCGCGACTCCCTCGCCCGGCAGCCGCGGGCCGAGCTCTCGGTGCGGCTGGAGCGGTTCACCGCGCCCTCGGTCAACGTGGTCGGCGCCGTCGCCGGCACCGACCCGCGGCTGCGCGACGAGTACGTGCTGTTCAGCTCGCACACGGACGCCAACGGCGTGCGCGCGACGCTCGAGGGCGACTCGGTGCACGCGGGCGCCGACGACAACGCCTCGGTCACCGCGGCCGGCCTCGCCGCGGCGCGGGCCTTCGCGCGCCAGCCAGCGCGGCGCTCGGTCCTCTTCATCAATCACGGGTCCGAGGAGCGCGGGCTGCTCGGCTCGCGCTACCACGCGGCGCACCCGGTGGTCCCGCTCGACCACATCGTCGCCGTCATCAACGGCGACATGATCGGCCGCAACAACCCCGACTCGGCGTCGCTGTTGGGCTCGCAGCCGCCGCACCGCAACTCGGGCGACCTCGTGGCGATGGCGCTGCGCGCGAACGCGCTCACCGGGCGGTTCATCCTGGACACGGTGTGGGATCGCCCGACGCACCCGGAGGGGTGGTACTTCCGCAGCGACCACGTGCCGTACGCGCGGCGCGGCGTGCCGGCGCTGATGTACACGACGGACCTCCACGACGACTACCACACGCCGCGCGACCGCCCGGACCGGATCGATTACCCCAAGCTCACGCGCATGGCGCGGTGGATGTACCTCACGGGGTGGTTCGCGGCCAACGCGCCCGAGCGGCCGAAAGTCGACGCGGGGGCAAAGCTGGAGCGTTAGGCGGCGAGCGCGCACGGCGGACGGCAGCGCCGCGGAGGGGTGGACCCCCGCGAAAGCCGGGGTCCACGTCTGCCTAACAAGGACGCCTCCCGGCCCCGCTCACCAGATCCGCACGCGGTCGGCCGGCGCGAGGTAGAGCGTCTCGCCCGGCCGCACGGCGAACGGCGCGTACCAGGCGTCGAGGTTGCGCACGGTGAGCGCGCGCCAGGGCGCGGGCGCGTGGGCGTTGGTCAGCAGCTGCCGGCGCAGCGCCGGCTCGCGGAACTTGCCGCGCCAGATCTGCGCCCAGCTGAGGAAGAACTGCTGGTCGCCGGTGAGCCCACCGACGACCGGCGCGGGGCGGCCGCCGAGCGAGGCGTGGAAGGCGTCGTACGCGGCGCTCACGCCGGCGAGGTCGGCGATGTCCTCGCTCAGCGTCTGCTGGCCGTTGATCGCCGCGTCGGGGAGCGGGCGGTACGCGTCGTACTGGCGGGCCAGCGCGCGCGTCGACGCCTGAAAGTGCGCGAGGTCGGCCGGCGTCCACCAGTTCCGGAGCCGCCCGTGCGCGTCGAAGTTGGCGCCGAGGTTGTCGAAGCTGTGGCTGATCTCGTGGCCGATCACGGCGCCGATGCCGCCGTAGTTCATCGCGTCCGCGCGCCCGGCGTCGAAGAACGGCGGCTGCAGGATCGCGGCCGGGAAGTTGAGCACGTTCATCGCCGGCATGTTCACGGCGTTGACCATCTGCGGCGTCATCACCCACTCGCCGCGGTCGACGGGCTGGCCCAACCGCGCGAGGCTCCGCGCGTACGTCCGGCGTTCCACGCGATCGAGGTTGCCGTACGCGTCGTCGGGCGCGACGACGAGCCCCGCGTCGCTCGGCCAGCGGTCGGGATAGCCGACGCTCACGCGCAGCGTGCGCAGCTTGGCCTTCGCCTCGGCCTTGGTCGACGGCGCCATCCAGTCGAGCGCGTCGATGCGGCGTTCGAACGCGCGGACGATGCCGGCGACCATCGTCTGCGCGCGCGCCTTGGCGCTCGCCGGGAAGTAGCGGTCGACGTACTGGTGCCCCACGGCGAAGCCCAGGAGCTCGCTCGTCGCCGCGACGGCGCGCCGGTCGCGGTCCACCTGCGCGGGCGCGCCGCCTAACGTCTGGCCGAAGAACGCGAACGCCTCGCGGTCGAAGGCGGGTGGCAGCACGGCCGCGTGGTCTTCGAGCGCGTGGTAGGCGAGCAGCGCCTTCCACGCCGCGAGCGGCTCGCTCCCGGCGAGCGCCGACAGCCCGGTGATCGCGCTCGGCTGCCACGCGACGACCGAGTCCTCGCCCGCGAGGCCCGCGGCCGCGAAGAACACCGCCCAGTCGAGCCCCGGCGCCTTCCGCGCGAAGTCGGCGCGCGCCCAGTGGTTGTTGCCCTTCGCCGGGTCCTCGCTGTCCTCGACCTTCCAGTGCGTGCCGGCGATCCGCGTTTCGAGGGCGACGATCGCGTCGGCGCGCGCGGGCGCGTCGGCGTCCGCGGCGAGCGCGAGCATGCGGGCCACGTGCGCGCGGTACGCGTCGCGCAGCGCGACCATCTTGGGCGCGGCGTCGAGGTAGTAGCTGCGGTCCGGAAGCTCCAGGCCGCCCTGCATGAGCGCGGCGACGTTGCGCGCCGGGCGGTTGAAATCCTGCGCGACCCAGAGGCCGAAGGGGTTGCTCGTGTGGAGCGTGCCGAGGTTGATCGGGTCGACGTCCGCGCGGAGGTGCGCGCCGACGAAGCGGGCGAGCGCGCGGCGGTCGCCGATCGCCGCGATGCTGTCGAGGAGCGGGCGGATCGGCGCGAGGCCGCGTCGTGCGATCGCGGCGGTGTCGGCGAAACCCGTGTAGAAGTCGCCGATGCGGCGGAGGTCGGAGCCCGGCGTTGCGTGCGCGGCGGCCGCCTCGTGGACGATCGCGGTCAGCTGCGTGTCGGCCCGCTCGCCCGCGACGTTGAACGCGCCGAAGCTGCTGCGGTCGGGCGGGATCGGCGTGCGGCGCTCCCACCCGCCGTTGGCGTAGCGGTAGAAGTCGTCGCCCGGGCGGACGGTGGTGTCCATCCCCGCGGCGTCGAGGCCGGGGGCGGCGCGCTGCGCGGCGAGGGGCGCGGCGGGGACGAGCGCGGCCGCGCCGGCGAGCGCGCAGCCGAGTACGAGGCCAGCGATCGGGCGGCGGATCACGCGACGACTCCTGACGAAATGGTGGGGAATGGGCACCCCGGTGAAGGTAGCGGGCGCGCGCGGCCGGGCGCGTGTGCCTAACGACGCGCCGCGCCGGACGCGTCGCCCCGCCGGCTTCCACTCGAAACCTGTGTCGGCGCTGCACGTCGACGACTTCGACGTGATCGTCGTCGCCGGCGGGCAGGCGCCGATGTTCACGTCCGCGGACGAGGAGGTGCTGCAGCGCACCTTCGTCGAGTTCTACGAGCGCGGCAAGGTCGCGGCCGCGCTCTGCCACGGCACCGCGATCCTCCGGTACGTGAAGGCGTTCAACACGACCGGTTGGGGAAGCATGGGCGATCGCGGTGTACGCCGACGCGCGGGCGCTCATGTGCTACGCGGGCGACGACGCGGATGCCAAGCGCGTCGTGCACATACTCGCCGACGACCTCGGGTTCGACGCCGTCGACGCCGGGCCTCTCGTGCGCACGCGCCGACGCGGTCGGCCTCCCGAAAGCCCCGCTCGATCGCTACGCGGTCGCGTACGTCGTTATCCGGCTCGTCCGCGATCGGCACGAACGTACGCACGCCTTCGGGGCTTGCGGACACGGCGATGTTCGTAGCACCACGCCTCGCACCACCGATTCTCCGCGATTCCCATGACGCAACCCGATCTCGCAATCCCCACGCTGCCGAGCCGCTCTCTCCCGGCTACCCTCGCCTTCTACGCGCGGCTCGGGTTCTCCGGCCGGGTGCTCGGGGCCGACGACGCGTACGCCGTCCTCACGCACGGGAGCGTCGAGCTGCACTTCTTCGCGCACCCCGCGCTACGCCCCGCCGAGTCGCACGCGGGGTGCTACGTCCGCGTGGCGGACGCTGACGCGTGGCACGACGCGTTCGCGGCAGCAGCGCTCCCCCGGGCCGGGATTCCGCGCATGGACGCCGTGGCCGATAAGCCCTGGGGCATGCGGGAGTTCGCCGTCGTCGACCCCGACGGCAACCTGCTGCGCATCGGGCAGGTGCGCTGAGGCGCAGGCGTGACGCGGTCGGCGCCAGAGCACGCCGAGTGTGTCCCGCCTCACCGGCCACGCGCCCCCGAGCGGCGTCACGACGGCCGCCCGGCCCGCCTCAGGGCCCCTCGGGGCGCGCCGTACGCGTCGCTGACGTCGTGACGTTGGGCTGCCGCGTCGTGCGGATACCGCTCGCCCGCGTCGGTGAGCCGGACGCTGCGTGAGGTCCGGTGCGCGAGGACGCCGCCGAGCTGCCGCTCGAGGTTCCGGAGCGCCTGGCTGACGGCGGATGCACTCCATGAAGCCGTGCTTCACGGCCCGTGCAGCGCCGCGAAGTAGATCGGCTCTCTTCATTCATGAGCAACGCCATACGCGCGGAGCCGACGCCCGCGCGCGGGCCCACCGCCCGCGGGCCCTTCGCCGACGTCGCGCCGGCACTCGACGACCTCACGGAGCGGGTGCTCCTCGGCGACGTCTGGGAGCGCCCGGGTCTCTCGAAGCGCGACCGGAGCCTGGTCACCGTGGCGACGCTGATCGCGAACTACGGCACGAATGAACTCCCCGCTCACGCGAAGCCCGCGCTCGAGAAAGGCGTCACGCGGGACGAGCTCGTCGAGGCGATCACGCACCTCGCCTTCCACGCGGGGTGGCCGCCGGCCAGCACCGCCGTCGGGCTCGCGTGACAGGTCGTCGCCGAATCGACCACATGACCGGCACCGCATACCGAGGAGCACGCCTAGGAACATCCGAGCCCCGCGCCCGCACGGCGTGGCACACGCACCCGCTCGGGCAGACGCTGATCGTCCTTCGCGGGCGCGCACCGTGCGACGCCGGCGCCGGTCGCGCTCGAATGGCTGCTCCCCAAACGGCCCTGGATCGTGCCCGCTGGTCGGTCACGTGGGAGGGCGATGTCCCGGGTCCGCGGTAACCGAGCCCCCGCGCCTCCGTCGCGCACGGCCGACGCTTAGGATTCCCGGGCGGGCCGCAGCGCGGCGCCCGCTCGGGCGGTTCCCCACTCGGGGCGCGCTCCGTGCCTGCGCTGTCCCCCCGCTCTCATGGCTTCGGATGTCCTGACCCGCAACCACGTGCGTGTCTCCGGCCGCGGGACTCGGCCGATGGTGTTCGCGCACGGCTTCGGCTGCGACCAGCGGATGTGGCGGTTCGTGGCTCCGGCGTTCGAGCCCGACCACCGGGTCGTCCTCTTCGACTACGTCGGCGCGGGGCACTCGGACCGCACCGCGTACGACCCGACCCGCTACGCCACCCTCGACGGGTACGCGCAGGACGTGCTCGACGTGCTCGACGCGCTCGACCTGACCGACGTGGTCTTTGTTGGCCATTCGGTGAGCGCGATGGTCGGCGTGCTCGCCGCGAACCGGACGCCCGAGCGGTTCGCGCACCTAATCCTCGTCGCCCCCTCGCCGCGCTACCTGAACGAACCGCCCGACTACGTGGGCGGCTTCGAGCGCGGGGACGTCGACGCATTGCTCGAGATGATGGACAAGAACTACCTCGGGTGGGCGCAGGAGCTCGCCCCGGCGATCATGAACCGACCCGACGAACCGGCGCTGGGCGGCGAGTTGACCGCGAGCTTCTGCTCCACGGACCCGGTCGTGGCGCGACAGTTCGCCGAGGTGACGTTCCTCGCCGACAACCGCGCCGACTTGCACGCGGTGCGCGTGCCGTCGCTCATCCTGCAGTGCTCCGACGACCTGCTCGCGCCGCAGTCGGTGGGGGCCTACGTCCACGGCGCGGTTCGGGGCAGCACCCTGCGCCTCCTGGACGCGACGGGGCACTGCCCACACCTGAGCGCGCCCGACGAGACCGTGGCGCGCATCCGGGAGTACCTGGGAACCGCGGATGTGGCCTGAGCAGGGGGCGCCCGACGTCGAGGCCTCTGTCGGCGCGGACGACGCGGCTGGCCTGCTCGCCGCGCTGCCGTGCGGGGCGCTCTCGTTCGGAGACGACGGAATGGTGCGCGCGGCCAACCCGGCGCTCGGGGCCATGCTGGGCTACGCCGAGGGCGAGCTCGTGGGGAGACGCGTCGAGCAGCTGTTGACCGTCGCGGGGCGCATGTTCTACCAGACACACCTGTTCCCGCTCCTCCGTCTGCGCGGGCGGGCGGACGAGGTGTTCCTCCTCTTCCGTCACAAGGATGGCGGCGAAGTCGGCGCGCTCGCCACCGCGGTCCGGTCGGCGCGCGGCGGGGCGACCGTGACCGACTGCGCGCTGCTCGAGGTGCGCGAGCGGCGGAAGTACGAAGACGCGCTGCTCCAGGCCCGACGGACGGCCGAGGCGGCGAACGCGCAGCTCCAGAGGCAGCAGGCCGAACTGGAGCTATCGAGCGTCCAGCTGCAGGAGCAGCAGGCCGAGCTGGAGGTTCAGGCCGAGGCGCTGCAGGAGATGAACGCCCACCTCGAGGAGGCGCTCGGGGACGCCGTGGACGCGCGGCGCGCGGCGGAGGTCGCGCAGCGCGAGGCCGAGGCCGCGAACCGGACCAAGGGCGAGTTCCTCGCCACCATGAGCCACGAGCTCCGCACGCCGCTCAACGCCATCGGCGGCTACGTACAGCTGCTCGAGATGGAGGTGCACGGCCCGGTCACCGACGCACAGCGCACCGCGCTGGAGCGGGTGCAGCGGGCGCAGCACCACCTGCTCGGGCTCATCAACGACGTGCTGAACCACGCGCGACTCGCCGCCGGGCAGGTGCACTACGACGTGCAGGACGTGGCCGTCGACGCCCTGTTCGCCGACGTCGAGGCCCTCGTCGCCCCGCAGCTCGCGGCCCGCGGGCTCACCTTTGCGTACGAGGGCCGGAGGGAACCGCTCGTCGTGAGCGCCGACGCCGAGAAGGTGCGGCAGGTGCTGCTCAACCTGCTCACGAACGCGCTCAAGTTTACCGAGCCCGGCGGCCGCGTGGCGCTCGCGTGCGAGCCCGGCGGGGCGGCGGACGGGGGCCACGAAGCGGTGCAGCTGCACGTCCGAGACACGGGGCGGGGCATCGCGCCCGCCCAGCTCGCGCGCGTGTTCGACCCGTTCGTCCAGGTCGACCGCGCCCTGACCCACGCCAGCCAGCAGGGCGTGGGGCTCGGCCTCGCGATCAGCCGCGACCTGGCCCGCGGGATGGGCGGCGACCTCACGGTGGAGAGCGCGGTGGGGGCGGGGAGCACCTTCACGCTGACGCTGCCGCGAGCCTAACGTGGGGTGGGCGCCGGCCCGGCGGCCGCGCCGTGCGTCAGCGGCCTGCGCGCGCGTTCGCCGCGCTAGCGACGGCGGCCGCCGAACCTCGCCCGGAGCGCGGCCATCTTCTGCCTCGCGCCGGGCAGGCGATGCGATTCACCGGCCCGAGCCGGCCTAACGCATTGAAACGTGCCAGCCCGCGTCGCGAAGGGGACCGCGCCGACCCGGTCAGCGCGCACGCGTACCGGGGCTGGCGTGCCGGGCATGCCGGAACGCGTGCCGGGCGGACGCGGCCGCCCGATCAACGAGCTGCCGCAGAACCCGCACGGCCGTCTCGGTTTCGTCGGCGTCCGCCGTGGAGCGCCGGCGCGTCATCCCCTCGAGCGCGGCTGCCTTGTGCGCGTAGTCGCGCGCGAGCTGCGCCTCGGTCCACCCCAGCCGCTCGCGCTGCCGGCCGTGCAGCTCGGCGACGAAGCGCTGGATCGCGGTCCCGTCGCGCACGATCGGCGATCCCGCCCCGCCGGTCTGTTCGATGGCGACCAAGCTCTGCACCAGGTCGCCGAAGAACGTAATGCCGTGGTCCTCGATTTCCGCAGCCAGCATGGTGCGCACGTCCGGGGGGAGCGTTGGGTCGTGGCGCACGCGTTCGACGTAGTCCTCGAGCACGCGCTCGAGGCGCTCCCGCAGGAACGTCCCGACGGCGGCCAGCCCCGCGGGCCGGGGCAGGTCGCGGCGCGCCCCCGCGCTCTCCGGCCCCGCACCATCCACAACGTCCGGTCGCGCTGGTCCGGCCGGGAGCCAGAGTGTGAAGGTCGAGCCAGCGCCCGGCCGGCTCTCGACGCCGAGGTCGCCGCCCATGAGCCTGGCGAGCTGCCGGCTGATGGTCAGTCCCAGGCCCGTGCCGCCCTGCGCCCGGGTGTGCCCGCCGTCCACCTGGTGGAACGGCGCGAAGACGCGCGCCTGCTCGTCGGGCGCGATGCCCACGCCCGTGTCCTCGACCCGCACGGCCGCCCATGGCCCCTCGCTGGCGGGCCCGCCTACCGCGACCGTGTCGCACGTGACCGTGACCCGCCCGCCGGGCGGCGTGAACTTGACCGCGTTGGTGAGCAGGTTCACGAGGATCTGCCGAACCCGCGCCTCGTCGCCCACGTACGGGACGCCCTCGAACGCGACGCCCGCCTCGCCGGCGCCGCCGTCCGCGCGCGCGTCCACGAGCCGGATCCCCTTCGCGTCGGCCAGCGGCACCGCCATGGCCAACGCGGCCGCCACGGCCGGCCCCGTTCTCGCGGGTTCCCGGGCGACGGTCAATTCGCCGGCGTCGCTCTTCGCGAGATCCAGCACCTCGTTGACGAGCCCGAGGAGGTGTCGGCTGCTCGCCTGCAGCCGCGCCAGGAAGTCGCGTTGCTGGTCGGTCACGGGGCCCGCGACACCGAGCGCGAGCAACTCGGCGTAGCCCAGCGCGGCGTTGATGGGGGTGCGGATCTCGTGGCTCATGGTCGCCAGAAAGCGGCCCTGCGCCGCGCTCGCCGCCTCGGCCACGCGCTGGGCCGCTTGGGCCGCCTCGACCTGCTCCTCCAGTTGCGCGGCCGTGGCCTGCAGCTCCTCGGTGGTCGCCTCGAGTTCGGCGGCTTGCTCGTGGAGGAGCGCGTTGGCCACCTCGAGCTCGGCGGCGTGCTCCGCGAGCTGACGCCCCGCCTCGGCGACGGCCGCCTCGGCCGCCTGCTGGGCCGTGACGTCGCGCAGAATCTTGGCGGCGCCGACCACGGTCCCGGCGCCGTCGCGTCGATCGCGCACCGGCGACACGGTGAGGGAGACGGGGAAGCGCGTGCCGTCCTTGCGCACGCGCACCGACGCAAACGGCGGGACCCGCTCGCCGCGTGCGACCCGCGCCAGGATGTCGGCCTCCTCACCGTACCGTTCGGGCGGGATCACGCGCAAGATCGGTTGGCCGATCATCTCGGCCGCCGTGTACCCGAAGAGGCGCTCGGCCGCGGCGTTCCAGCTCGTGACGACCCCGTCGAGCGTCTTGCTGATGATCGCGTCCTCCGAGCCGGTCACGATGGCCGCGAGCCGCGCCTCCGCCGCCGCACCCGCGGCTTCGGCCTCGCGCTGCCGCGTGAGGTTGACGACGAACGCAACGGTCTCGGTCGTCTCGCGCGAGAGGAGGGCGCCGCCGACGAGAACCGGGACTCGATGGCCGTTCTTGTGGACGTACTCTTTCTCGACCGGCTTGGCCTCGCCGGTGGCCTCGAGCGCGCGCATGATCAGCTCGTCGACGCCGCGCCATTCGGGCGGGGTGATCAGGTCCCAGCGTAGGCCGGCCCCGAGGTCTTCGCGCGTGTAGCCGAGCAGGTCGAGGAACTCGTCGTTCGCGTCGAGTACCCGTCCCTGGAAGTCGGCCACGAGGATGCCGACGACGCCCGCGCCGGCCAGCCGCCGAAGCTTGTCGGCGCGGAGATGGAGGCCGTCGACCGCCGAGCTCGGCGGGGCGGCCTCGCCGCCGACGAGCGACCCCTCCCTGCCGGCGGGCGCGGTGGCGGGCAGACTCTGCGGGGGCGGCGGGAAATCGGATGTCGACGCCATGCCGGGCAATATGCCCGGCCGCGGGCCGACCTGCAGCTGCATCGCCCGGGCCTGGAGCGGGAGACGAACCCGCCGCCGTGTCGGTCGGGGACGAGAGGCGTTTCGAGGCAGCCCGGGCGGATCTGACGCCGACGCGTGCTAGCCGTCTGCGATCCGGTCGAGCGCCCACTGGGCGTGCTTCTGCACCTGCGGATCCGCATCGTCCAGCGCGTGACGGAGGACGTCGGCGTCCTGCGCGGTCCCGACGTTGCCTAACACCACGGCCGCGTTCCGCCGGAGTCCCCGGAGCTTCGC